>NZ_PVTV01000010.1 GCF_003003055.1 Jezberella montanilacus | reverse complement strand
TGACCTGCCCTGGGATTTTCAGACCACGCGAAATTAGAGACAATGGCTCCTTGACAGCAAGGAGCAGTGATGAAGAAAGCACGATTTACGGACGAACAGATCGTTCGCATATTGCAAGAAGCTGATCGGGACCCAATTGCAGCGGTAGCCAAGCGGCATGGCGTGGGTGAGTCCTCGATTTATGTCTGGCGCAAGCGATTTGGCGATATGGGTACGGATGACGTTAAAAGACTGCGTAATTTAGAGCAGGAGAACAGCCGGTTAAAGAAGATTTTGGCTGAACGTGATCTGGAAATCGAGGTCATGAAGGAGATCACCGCAAAAAAGTGGTGAGCGTGCAGGCTCGATTGGCCCAGGCTCGTTATGCCATCGAGCGCGGGGTCAGCCAAAGACGGGCCTGTGCGCTGCTTCAAGTTGCAAGATCAGGTTTGACCTATACGTGCAAGATGCCGATCAAGGATGCACCGATTGTTCAGGCTATGCGTCACTATTCTGACAAGTACCCTCGGTTTGGCGCCAGACGAGTGAGGATCTTTTTACGGCGTGATGGCATAGCGCTTGGACGGGACCGTACAGCTCGGATCTGGGCAAAGCACGGGCTTCAGGTACCGGCGAAGAAGACCAAGAAGCGCTATCGGCCTGAACGTACACAAATCGGCGCACCTAGCCGACCAAATGAAGTGTGGAGCTATGACTTTGTCTTTGATGCCTGTGCGAACGGACAGACATTAAAATGCCTGACGATGATCGACGAATTCACGAAGGAAAGTTTATTCATTGATGTTGCAGGCTCGATTCGAGGCAAAAGGGTTGTCGAGGTGCTGCAGGCCGTCGCAGCAGAGCGCGGATATCCTACGTATCTGCGAAGCGATAATGGCCCGGAGTTTGTGAGTACGGTGTTGCTGGACTGGGCGGCTCGCCATGGGATGACAAACATGTTGATCGAGCCAGGCAAGCCATGGCAGAACGGCACCAACGAAAGTTTTAATGGCAAGTTTAGGGATGAGTGTTTGGCAATGAACTGGTTTCATAGCCGA
>NZ_PVTV01000009.1 GCF_003003055.1 Jezberella montanilacus | reverse complement strand
AGCCGGTAATTTTCAAAATTTCTAAATCCGTATGCCCTTCGGGACATCATTTCCATTTTAGTGTGGAATCCTTCGGTGATCCCGTTTGATTGTGAGGTGCGCCACATCCTGACGATCGGCTCCAACCAAGAAGTCAGTGTGTGAGCCAAGGTGCGGGCCGGACTTTGAGCCAATTGTGCAATCAACTTAAGTAAACGCGCCATAAATTTCCTGCCGTGTTTAGGCATCAAATTCTTAATCAATAGCAACTTATTGGGCCGTTGCTTGGCAAGATAGAGGGATCTCAGAATTGGGAATTGCTCTAAATACCTTGCAAGATTATCGCGCTGCTCTTGGGTCAGGTTCCACTGGTGTCGACGCATCAAACTGAGCAAGCCGCGATTCATTCTGCCCACCGGATCTTGTTGCTTCCAGAGATTGAGGAAGTGATGATTGACCAATCGGATCACATGAAAGCGGTCGGCCACGATCTTGGCATTTGGGAAGTACTTATGCACAATCGAGCGGTACGTTTCGGACAAATCCATCACAACGAGCTGAACCTGCTCACGACCCGGCAAGTGGCTTAAATACTGTCTGAGGCTGAGTTCTGAGCGTCCAAGCACCACATCAAAGACCTTATGGTTTCTAAGATCAACGAGGGTCGTGGCATAGCCCTTCTTACGGGTAAAAAAATGCTCATCAATCCCAAGCACTCTCGGGCAAGGCCTGCCTGACAACTCAGAAACGCGTCGCTTAATCAAGTGTTGATACCAGCGCTCGACGGTGGCGCTCCCGATGCGGTGTGTCACAGATAACTTACTCTGACTGACTCCACCATCATGGGCCTCAAATACCTCTAGACGGTACGATTCAGTGGCCCGCAGGCGTGGTCGTGCCCATGGGAATTGATGTCGGAAGTAACGGTCACAGTTCTGACAGTGGTACTTAGGTATGCTCAAGTGCAGAATCATGATCTGATTGCCTTGACGGGTGTGTTTCAGGGTACGGCTGTGGGTGGCTTTAATGCGAACCGTTTCGCTCGCGCAGTGAACGCAAGACGGACGGCTTGAGGGCTTAGCCCAGACATGGATCCCCAGCTTGCGATCCACGCGTTGGACGGCTAAACCAGGTAGACCTAG
>NZ_PVTV01000008.1 GCF_003003055.1 Jezberella montanilacus | reverse complement strand
TCCTACGGCGCTACGCGATGATTTGCGAGTCGCTTCGGTGGGTTCCTGCTTCACAGAGCGGCCTGACTGCGCCAACTCTCCACAGGCTAAGACGCGATGTCCTCGCGCTAAAACATTGATCGCACCAACCACATCAGCGTGATTTTCGTAACCACAATCGACACACTCGAATCTCGTTTGTGTGAGCCGATTATCTTTTGATACGTGGCCGCAGGCCGGACACGTTTGGCTTGTGTGGTGCGCAGGCACAGCGAGCAAGATTGCGCCTTGCCAGCCTACCTTGTACTCAAGTTGCCGCCTGAACTCGCCCCATCCCTGATCGAGGATCGCGCGGTTTAGGCCTGACTTCTGTTTGACCATCTTGCCCGGCTGATCGCTTGAGCCCTTGGAAGACTTGGACATGTTCCGCACCTGCAAATCCTCAATACAGACGAGCGCGTGGTTTTGGCTGATCGTTGTTGTGGCTTTATGCAGGAAGTCGCGGCGTGCGCAGGCGATGTCGCTATGGATCTTCTGGATTTTGGTTTTTGCTTTCTTCCAATTGTTGCTGAATTTGACTTTGCGGCTCATGCGACGCTGATAGCGGGTGAGGCGTTGCTGGTGCTTCTTAAAGCTGTTAAGCGGCTCGATGTGAGTACCGTCGCTCATCGTCGCGAATCGAACAACACCGACATCGATACCGATCGCTGTTGTCGCTTGAGGCAAAGGTTGTTCGACTTCTCTCTCAGTTTGAACAGATACAAACCACTTGCCGCATGATTGGCTGACGGTCACATTTTTGACTTCACCCAAAACGTCACGACTCTTGCGATAGCGCATCCAGCCCAGCTTGGGGAGAAAGATACGGCGATTGCTTTGATCGAGCTTGCATCCTTGTGGATAGCGATAGCTGTCTGATTGACCCTTCTTCTTAAAGCGAGGAAAATCTGCACGCTTAGAGAAAAAGTTTTTATAGGCACGCTCTAGATCTTTAAGCGTTTGCTGCAAGGCTTGACTTGGGGATTCTTTCAGCCAGGCAAGATTCGGGTCTTGCTTCCACGACAGTAGCAAGTTTGCCAAGACGGTGTAGCTGAATCTGATGGTTTGATCAGAGGCGTACTGCTCTTTTTGCCACGCCAATGCTTTGTTGAAGACGAAGCGGCAAGCGCCTGCAAAGCGCCGCATATTGCGCTGCTGTTGACCATGAGACATCAGCTCAAATTTGTACGCTTGCAATCGCTTCATGCTGTGATTATATACAGCAGTCTGTGTATTCACAAGATA
>NZ_PVTV01000007.1 GCF_003003055.1 Jezberella montanilacus | reverse complement strand
GCGGCCAGCTCAACGGCTGCGTTTGGTACCCTGGGGCTTGATACCTCGGTTGTGTCGGTTGCCACGGCCTTGTCAATCAGCACCGGTACCGCTGCATCGGCCTCCATCACAAGCTTGACCGCCTTGCTCACGACTGTCTCAACAGGTCAATCCAACCTGAATGCCTACAGCGTGTCCTTGGCCGCGGATCAAAGCGCCGTGACTTCGTTGGGCACCAACTTGCAAAGCACGATTAACTCGCTCCAAGCGGTTGATCAAACTGCCCTGCAAGCTCAGCTACAACAGTTAAACAACCAGCAATCGGTTGACTACTACCTGGTATCCCAGATGAACACGGCAGCTCAGGCTGTCTTGTCCATCTTCCGTTAATACCGTCGCTTCACCATAAGACTGATTGTGCGGCTTAGGGTAAAACCACACGCCGCACAATCCCTTAGTTTTGGGGATTGGCACTAAGTCGGAGTTATGAAGAACTACCGTTTAGGTTGCGGTATTTGTTATCGGTGACGGCTCAAATTAACGCCCTCGATCACGCAGTTCGACACAACGCCTGTATCCCGACCGCCGGGTCAAAGCTTACCAATAAAGTGAAATGATTCGTGCGCAACTACGTTACTGCGCTTATTGAGTTGCCAAAACCAGCTTGGCTCACCGTGCATATGACCAAATATTGTTAGATGAACCTCATCGCGCTCAAACTCAACAGATAATTGATTCCACTCGCTTGCGCGAATAGGCCGCTACGCCTTCTGAATCCAGCGCCCAGTCAATGGGTTTAGCAACTAACTTCAGTGCATGCCTGACAAACAGTTTCTCTGTGGCACTTGCAGGCGTTTTCCCCAGCATCAGCAATGCCCACTCAGGCAGTAAATGAAAGGCTGCAGCAATGATGAGTTTGAGCACAGGCGCATCTATTGCACGGCAGGGGAAATTCTCAATCAAGTCAACCACTGACCTAGTCCTTTCGTCATAGACAAGCTCGGATCGATAGCTCTGTAGCATCCAGTTGGCTTCACTAACGTGATGGGGGAGTGCTTCAGCACCCAGCAATTCACCCAGCAAGGCCATCTCTTGAATGTACTGATCATCTTGGCCGCTTGCCAAAGGCACTGCACCAAATTGCTGGTAAGCGCCAAGAAAACTCAACACCTCGCCCAGATGAACCCATTTCAGTAAAACCGGATCGTCCGCACGATAAGGTGTGCCGTCGGGCAATGTTCCGATGACAGCGAGATGGATGTGACGCACGCGATGAATAGACTGCATCGCCATCTCGCGCCCACCATAACTAGTCGACGCGATATAGAAAGCGGTACGTCCTAATCTTGCTTTTAAGTCTTGTCGAAAAGACGAGTGATCCCATACGCCAGCCAGGGCAAGCGGGTGCAAAGCCTGCATAAGTAAAGAAGACAGCCCTCCGACGAGCATAGGCACAAAGTGGGCATGTACTTGCCAAACCATTGATTGAGGACCGAACAGCCCTGGATCCCCTTTTGGCTCAAGAAAAGCCATTGGTGGGCCTTTACCACCCGTCATCTGACGAACTTGATTTGCGATTGACGCCCTGAGGTTAAGCGGGTTCACCTAGGGCATTCCGTTTGTTGACTCATCTCAGACCTATTCGATATGACGACACAGTGGCTCTACATCATTAACGGGGGACAACGGTATTTATTAAACTTGTTTTTGCGAAGAAACATTTTTAATAGAGGTCATACCGATGTCCCAAGTCG
>NZ_PVTV01000006.1 GCF_003003055.1 Jezberella montanilacus | reverse complement strand
GCAAAGACAAACCCCCGCGAGCTTGATGCTGGCGGGGGTTTGAGGGGTAAGAGCTTGACAATGACCTACTTTCACAGACGTACGTCCACTATCATCGGCGCAAAGGTGTTTCACGGTCCTGTTCGGGATGGGAAGGGGTGGGACCACCTCGCTATGGTCGTCAAGCGTAGCTTGTTGAGAGGCTGATATCGGGTCGAGGCAGGCGCGGTTGCGCGCTCATCTCGGCTGAGGATCAACCTCTCCAATCTGGGAAGAAGCAAAACGGTGTGTTTGTTTGGTGCTGTTGGTGCTTTTGGTGTTTGATAACGTCGCTGGTTGTAATCAACGACTGCATAATTTCTTTCATCCTGCTTTACGTGTGAATCCCTGTTTCAGGATTCGAACGACACTTGAACGCTTCAATCTGTCACGGCTCACTGCATATCGCTATGCGCGGCTTAGTGTCAGTCTCAGCACCATAACCTGTAGGGTTATAGGATCAAGCCTTACGGGCAATTAGTATCGGTTAGCTTAACGCATTACTGCGCTTCCACACCCGACCTATCAACGTCCTGGTCTTGAACGACCCTTCAAGGGGCTCTAGGCCCCGGGATACCTAATCTTCAGACGAGTTTCCCGCTTAGATGCCTTCAGCGGTTATCTCTTCCGTACATAGCTACCCGGCAATGCCATTGGCATGACAACCGGTACACCAGAGGTACGTCCACTCCGGTCCTCTCGTACTAGGAGCAGGCTCCGTCAAGTATCCAACGCCCACGGCAGATAGGGACCAAACTGTCTCACGACGTTTTAAACCCAGCTCACGTACCTCTTTAAATGGCGAACAGCCATACCCTTGGGACCGGCTACAGCCCCAGGATGAGATGAGCCGACATCGAGGTGCCAAACACCGCCGTCGATATGAACTCTTGGGCGGTATCAGCCTGTTATCCCCAGAGTACCTTTTATCCGTTGAGCGATGGCCCTTCCATACAGAACCACCGGATCACTATGTCCTGCTTTCGCACCTGTTCGACTTGTCAGTCTCACAGTCAAGCACGCTTATGCCATTGCACTATCAGCACGATTTCCGACCGTACCTAGCGTACCTTCGAACTCCTCCGTTACACTTTGGGAGGAGACCGCCCCAGTCAAACTGCCCACCATGCACTGTCCCCGACCCGGATAACGGGCCAAGGTTAGAACCGCAAACAAACCAGGGTGGTATTTCAAGGTTGGCTCCACGAGATCTGGCGACCTCGCTTCAACGCCTCCCACCTATCCTACACAGGCCGGTTCACAGTCCAATGCAAAGCTACAGTAAAGGTTCATGGGGTCTTTCCGTCTAGCCGCGGGTAGATTGCATCATCACAAACACTTCAACTTCGCTGAGTCTCAGGAGGAGACAGTGTGGCCATCGTTACGCCATTCGTGCAGGTCGGAACTTACCCGACAAGGAATTTCGCTACCTTAGGACCGTTATAGTTACGGCCGCCGTTTACCGGGGCTTCGATCAAGAGCTTGCACCCCATCAATTAACCTTCCGGCACCGGGCAGGCGTCACACCCTATACGTCGACTTTCGTCTTTGCAGAGTGCTGTGTTTTTAATAAACAGTCGCAGCCACCGATTCTCTGCGGCCCCATCATGCTAAGCGCGCGAGCGCTTCACACTACCGGGGCATACCTTCTCCCGAAGTTACGGTATCAATTTGCCGAGTTCCTTCTCCTGAGTTCTCTCAAGCGCCTTGGAATATTCATCCCGTCCACCTGTGTCGGTTTGCGGTACGGTCTCGTATAGCTGAAGCTTAGAGGCTTTTCTTGGAACCACTTCCAGTCACTACGCGAATAAATTCGCTCGCGCCACACCCTTGAATTGCGCGCCCGGATTTACCTAAGCGCCTTCTCCAATGCAGCAACAGGGACTTCCAACACCCTGATGACCTTCCGCAATCCGTCCCCCCATCGCACTATACGACGGTGCTGGAATATTAACCAGCTTCCCATTAGCTACGCATCTCTGCCTCACCTTAGGGGCCGACTCACCCTGCGCCGATGAACGTTGCGCAGGAAACCTTGGACTTACGGCGAGGGGGCTTTTCACCCCCTTTATCGCTACTCATGTCAGCATTCGCACTTCTGATACCTCCAGCAGCCTTTACAAGCTGCCTTCACAGGCTTACAGAACGCTCTCCTACCGCGTGTAATAAATTACACACCCGCAGCTTCGGTCTATTGCTTAGCCCCGTTACATCTTCCGCGCAGGACGACTCGATCAGTGAGCTATTACGCTTTCTTTAAAGGATGGCTGCTTCTAAGCCAACCTCCTGACTGTCTATGCCTTCCCACTTCGTTTCCCACTTAGCAATAGTTAGGGACCTTAGCTGGCGGTCTGGGTTGTTTCCCTCTTGAGTCCGGACGTTAGCACCCGGTGCTCTGTCTCCCACGCTGCTACTTGCCGGTATTCGGAGTTTGCAATGGTTTGGTAAGTCATCATGACCCCCTAGCCATAACAGTGCTCTACCCCCGGCAGTAATACGTGAGGCACTACCTAAATAGTTTTCGGAGAGAACCAGCTATTTCCAGGTTTGTTTAGCCTTTCACCCCTATCCACAGCTCATCCCCTAATTTTTCAACATTAGTGGGTTCGGTCCTCCAGCACGTGTTACCGTGCCTTCAACCTGGCCATGGATAGATCACCTGGTTTCGGGTCTACACCCAGCGACTAGACGCCCTATTCGGACTCGCTTTCGCTACGCCTTCCCTATTCGGTTAAGCTTGCCACTGAATGTAAGTCGCTGACCCATTATACAAAAGGTACGCAGTCACCCCTTGCGAGGCTCCTACTGTTTGTATGCACACGGTTTCAGGATCTATTTCACTCCCCTTCCGGGGTTCTTTTCGCCTTTCCCTCACGGTACTGGTTCACTATCGGTCGATCACGAGTATTTAGCCTTGGAGGATGGTCCCCCCATCTTCAGACAGGATTACACGTGTCCCGCCCTACTTGTCGTACGCTTAGTTCCACAATCGAAGTTTCACCTACAGGGCTATCACCTGCTATGGCGGGGCTTTCCATCCCCTTCAGTTACTTCAAATGCTAAATCGTACAGGCTGCTCCGATTTCGCTCGCCACTACTTTCGGAATCTCGGTTGATTTATTTTCCTCGAGTTACTGAGATGTTTCAGTTCACCCGGTTCGCTTCCTCAGACCTATGTATTCAGTCTGGGATACTGCTTACGCAGTGGGTTTCCCCATTCGGACATCTACGGATCAAAGCTCGTTTGCCAGCTCCCCGTAGCTTTTCGCAGGCTACCACGCCCTTCTTCGCCTGTGATCGCCAAGGCATCCACCATGTGCACTTAGTCGCTTGATCCTATAACCATAAAGGCTATAAGACGCTGATTTACTTGTAGCGTTTGTGCCGTTCTTCACTTGTTGCACTCAATCCCCTGAGCCAATTAAATAAATTTAATCAACCAAAGAACCAAATGCGCTTGAGTTTGAACAAATTAATGCAATCACAACCCGTTATCAATTAACACTCATCAACAGCGCCTCACCACTCGCCCCGAAGGACCCGCCCGAGAGCGTTCGCAGTAAAGCTTGTCCATGAGCACCAACCAAAAACTTTCGTTGTGCTTCTTCCAGATTGTTAAAGAACAAGGTAAAACCGGTACTACTTCACCATCATCAAACCCTAGCCACGAAGGCTAGAACTCAACGCTTAATGCATCAACCACCTCGCCCCGCTCTCGGAACTTGGCACCGCTTGCACTGAGCGTTGAACTCTATGGTCTCAATCAATTTAAATGGTGGAGGATGACGGGATCGAACCGACGACCCCCTGCTTGCAAAGCAGGTGCTCTCCCAGCTGAGCTAATCCCCCCATAACCCTGGTGGGTCTGGATGGATTCGAACCATCGACCCCCGCCTTATCAAGACGGTGCTCTAACCGACTGAGCTACAGACCCGGTCGAGATCCAGCAAAACGCTACTACCCTTGCTTCTTCTAACCAACAACCGATAAGTGTGGACGCTTTCGCTTCGTGACGCTCGCTTTTTCTGAAAGGAGGTGATCCAGCCGCACCTTCCGATACGGCTACCTTGTTACGACTTCACCCCAGTCATGAACCCCACCGTGGTAATCGCCCTCCTTGCGGTTAGGCTAACTACTTCTGGTGAAACCCACTCCCATGGTGTGACGGGCGGTGTGTACAAGACCCGGGAACGTATTCACCGCGACATGCTGATCCGCGATTACTAGCGATTCCGACTTCATGTAGTCGAGTTGCAGACTACAATCCGGACTACGATCGGGTTTCTGGGATTGGCTCCCCCTCGCGGGTTGGCGACCCTCTGTCCCGACCATTGTATGACGTGTGAAGCCCTACCCATAAGGGCCATGAGGACTTGACGTCATCCCCACCTTCCTCCGGTTTGTCACCGGCAGTCTCATTAGAGTGCCCTTTCGTAGCAACTAATGACAAGGGTTGCGCTCGTTGCGGGACTTAACCCAACATCTCACGACACGAGCTGACGACAGCCATGCAGCACCTGTGTTCCGGTTCTCTTGCGAGCACTCCTCGATCTCTCGTGGATTCCAGACATGTCAAGGGTAGGTAAGGTTTTTCGCGTTGCATCGAATTAATCCACATCATCCACCGCTTGTGCGGGTCCCCGTCAATTCCTTTGAGTTTTAATCTTGCGACCGTACTCCCCAGGCGGTCAACTTCACGCGTTAGCTGCGCTACTAAGGCCCGAAGGCCCCAACAGCTAGTTGACATCGTTTAGGGCGTGGACTACCAGGGTATCTAATCCTGTTTGCTCCCCACGCTTTCGTGCATGAGCGTCAGTATTATCCCAGGGGGCTGCCTTCGCCATCGGTGTTCCTCCGCATATCTACGCATTTCACTGCTACACGCGGAATTCCACCCCCCTCTGACATACTCTAGCTCGGGAGTTAAAAATGCAGTTCCAAGGTTAAGCCCTGGGATTTCACATCTTTCTTTCCGAACCGCCTGCGCACGCTTTACGCCCAGTAATTCCGATTAACGCTTGCACCCTACGTATTACCGCGGCTGCTGGCACGTAGTTAGCCGGTGCTTATTCTGCAGGTACCGTCATCCACACGGCGTATTAAACCGTGCGATTTCTTTCCTGCCAAAAGTGCTTTACAACCCGAAGGCCTTCATCGCACACGCGGGATGGCTGGATCAGGGTTTCCCCCATTGTCCAAAATTCCCCACTGCTGCCTCCCGTAGGAGTCTGGGCCGTGTCTCAGTCCCAGTGTGGCTGGTCGTCCTCTCAAACCAGCTACGGATCGTCGCCTTGGTGAGCCTTTACCCCACCAACTAGCTAATCCGATATCGGCCGCTCTAATAGTGAGAGGTCTTGCGATCCCCCCCTTTCCCCCGTAGGGCGTATGCGGTATTAGCTACTCTTTCGAGTAGTTATCCCCCGCTACTAGGCACGTTCCGATACATTACTCACCCGTTCGCCACTCGCCACCAGACCGAAGTCCGTGCTGCCGTTCGACTTGCATGTGTAAGGCATCCCGCTAGCGTTCAATCTGAGCCAGGATCAAACTCTTCAGTTTAATCTCTGTATTTAAATCGTATTTCCATAACCCACCGAAATGGGCCGGTTATACGTCGCTGCTCAAAGGAAGTGAGGTTGTTTGTCTATCCAGGTTCATCACAAACCTGAACAGCTTTACTTCCAAACTTCTTTGTGAGCACTTGATTTCGTTAAGCAGC
>NZ_PVTV01000005.1 GCF_003003055.1 Jezberella montanilacus | reverse complement strand
GGCCGCTCTGTGAAGCAGGAACCCACCGAAGCGACTCGCAAATCATCGCGTAGCGCCGTAGGAGTCCCCGTCCTTTAGGCCGGGGAGGATGTCAACACTGGGTGAGCGCGAACGCTAGGGTTTTTAGGAAATCAGATGGTTGCCCGGGCGGAACCAACCAGGGCTTGAGGATGATTAATCCTTATTGAAACCTTTGTCGTGACAGCGTTACCTGAGTGATGTCACGTCTTGGATGTAGGATTCGCCAGAGTTCTACGTGATCATTTTGGATCTCGTAGAAGATCTGATGTGGAAAACGCTTCAAGGCCCAAGATTTGATGCCCTCGATGTCTAAGTCGAGTGCTGGACGCGGAGAACCAATGTTCGGGTGTTGTTTTAAGCGAGCGTACGCCTCGTCAATTTCAATAGCGAAATTTTCTGCGACCGTTGTTCCGGCCTGCTCACGGTAGTAACAAATGATATCGTCGACATCCGCAATTGCGTGGCGGTGTGGAGCGATTGTCCTAACAGTCATTTTAAAGCTCACCTCTTGCTAGGGCCCGCAATCTTTGGAAGTATTCGGGGGTGAGAGGCGCGCACAGGGGCGAATTTTTACCAGCAAGCAATTGCTCACGTAGCCATGCGCGGTCTTGCTGAATTTGAAAGCTATTTGAGTCGTGATCATCATCGTTAGCCTCACGGTTGTAAGCCTTCGGCTCTGATACGGTATTTTGGGATTTATGCAGTTGTAATGACATGGCGTCGGCTCCTGAACAGGCCTTCAATTCTGAATGATTTTTAGCCGACTGTCTGTTTCAATTTGTAACCATCTTGCCTTTTGAGTCAACCCTTCTGCAGCTAGACGCTCGAGGTTTAGTCCGTTCAAACGGACGTTTACAACCTGTAAACCATGGACTCGGTATTCTCGTTGTGAATAACAGAGCCCACAAAACCAAAAAAACCAGCGCGAACGCTAGGGTTTTTAGGAAATCAGATGGTGACCCAGGGCGGAATCGAACTACCTACATAAGGATTTTCAATCCTTGTGCCGAATTAATCGATAGATAGCAGAGCTTTGATATTTTCACGTACTCGTTTAAGTTGAGCGGCAGTGATTTTGGATTTGAATTTGGCGTTGCGTTCTCGCCAGTCTAATGACTTAACCTGATCAGATAAAACGACGCTAGTTGTCTTGCCGATTTCCACTTCAACTTCGAAAGGGTAACCTTTTGTTTTAGTTGAAAGCGGGCAACAAACAGCCAGGCTCACCTTTTCATTGTAAATAGCTGGGCTTAGTACCAAGGCTGGTCGATGCCCTGCGTGTTCTCGACCGGCTTGAGGATCAAATTCAAGCCAAACAATATCTCCCGCCTCGGGAACATAAGACTTAGGCACTAAAGGAGCTCCTTGCCGGTTGGGCGACCGAAGCTTTCTTCCGCATGGATATTGTCAGGAGTAATGCCTGCTAACAAATCGTCAAGGCGAGTTCGTTTAGGTGCAATAGGTTCGATAATGATTTTCCCCTTAAGCACATTTATATTGACTGCCTGATTTACTGTTAGCTGAGCTAATTCCATGATTGAACTCGATATTCGCAATGCAGGGCTGTTGCCCCATTTTTTGATTGTTGCTTGCATAGTTTGCTCCTTATGTTTCTACATTGTAGATACACATAAGGGCGGAGTCAAACCAATGGAAGCATCTAGTTACAAACCCACACATGAAAAACCCCCAGCGCGAACGCTAGGGTTTTTAAGTAATCAGATGGTGACGCGGTGCGGAATCGACCTGGGCCTGAGGATGTCATATCCTGCTCGTCATCTGTTAGTAAACCTCGTCGTGATCCCCTACATTGATTGGAACGATTTCATTCTCGGTAATGATGAGTTCAAGAGTAATTCTGTATTTCAGGTTGATCGAGACGCTGTGCAAACCGTTAAGTTTCCCCTTAAGACCATGAAGTCTCAAAGAAGCGTGGTGCGGGTTTACCGTTAATAGCTCAAGTGTTTTCGTGTATTGAACCAGAGCTTCAGGGTGCTGCTTGATGAATTTTGCTGCTTTGCGGTTGTATTGCTCTGTAAAGATTAACTGCCAGGTCATGCTGCCAACTTTGTGTTCAGCTTATTGATACGACGAATATGCTGGGCAACCGTTTCTTTTACATAGCGACCAGCATCGAGATCGGCTTTGGATTCGGCCAGTGCGGCTTCAAGCTCACATTCACGAAGATATTGATATTGTTCTCCGCTCATCACAATGTATTTAATTTGCCCGCGAACAGAAACTGCCGCTTCTGGTTGCGTGGCGAGGGCTTCCTCAATTGCTTTGACCCCTTTGGTTTTGAGATCATTTGCTGAGATTGTGCTCATGATGGGCTCCTGTTCAGTATGGCTAACAGTATAGTCAATCGTACGATTAAAAGCACTATTTATCACTTAGAAATATCCAGTTACAAAGCCACAAATGAAAAAACCCCAGCGAATAAACGCTACCCAGCACCGACGCGATCATCTTGTACTGAGGCAATGACGAGCTTGGCCAAGCGTCTAAGGGATTACGCCAATTGTTGCTGAGAAGGCCGACAGATACATTCGAGCGTAGTACGTGTTTCCCCTGATAACTGCCCATCGATGCGAACAAACCATAAAAAGTCTGCCTTCAAGACCGATCAACAAATGATTGTGCTTTTGATTTCAGCGACCATCTTCCTCGTTTTCTCGCTATTTCTGTCAGATTTTTCTAGCGTCGGCAATCTAGTGGCCATGATGCGATCAATTGCTGTCCTCGCGATTCTGGGGCTTGGCATGGCCATCGTGGTGATCGGTCGAGGGATTGATTTGTCGATGGTGGCGTTGATGGCGGTGCCCTCTGCCTTGACCATGACCTTGGTTGAACGCGGGATGGGGTTGGCGCCAGCCCTGCTGGTGGGTGTGGGACTGGCAGTGACTGTGGGCGTTATTAATGGCATGCTCGTTGCCTATGCAGAAATACCCGCATTATTCGTGACGTTGGCCATGGGTTTGGCGCTCGCCGGTTTGGGTCAGATTGGCATTTTGAAGGCTGACGTCGTTTCTTGGTCCGATGGCATGGATCCGATCCGTTGGCTTGGTGGATCGTCAGTTTTCGGTATCCCCAGCAGTGTCTTGGTGGCAGCCGCGATGTTCGTGATCGTTAACTGGTTTTTACGGCAAACCAAGGTCGGGCGGTTCATCTATTCGATTGGTGACAACCCACTTGCTGCGAGGACAACAGGCGTGATGGTGCGGCCCATCATGGTGCTGCAATATGTGTTAGCGGCCTTAATTGCCGTTTTGGCGGGGTTTGTCATGGCGTCATCCAATAATTTGATGGACACCAGAACCTACAACCTTTCTCTCATCTACGACATCATTTTGGTGGTCGTGCTCGGGGGCATTGGTCTGTCTGGCGGGCGTGGTGGCGTCTGGAGCGTGTTGGTCGGCACTTTGCTCGTGGGCATCGTGTTCAACGGCATGACCATCATGAATTTCCCGTTAGATATTCAGGATTTGTTCAAAGGTATCATCCTCTTGATCGCGATCATGGTTGATAGTTTCTTAAATCCAAGAAATGAAGAAACCGCTCAACAAGGCGATATTTGAACGTCTGGTCGGGGATACCTCGAAAAGTTTTTTAGTCGCAGTAAATGAGTATTCATCAAATTAAAAAAAACGTCGGAGACAACAATGATTGCTGATACAAAAACCTTTCGTTGGGGATTGAAATCCCTGATGGCCATTTTCATCGCTTCTACCAGCGTGCTTGCAGGCCTGGCGTACGCTCAGGACGGTGCTATTAAAGACCCAGCGCGTGCTCAGTATTACGAAGGCTTTAAGGGCAAGCGAGTCGTGTTTGTGCCCGTGTTCATGGGTTTGGATCTGACTGAGGGATGGTCCAAAATGATGGGCATTCAGGCCAAACGGTTAGGCTACAACTATGAAGTGAGAAACGCCAACTTCGACACCTCAGCAGGCGTGCAAATTCTGACACAGCTGCTGAGCGAAAAGCCAAAGCCAGATGTCGTCGTGATTCAAAACCCCGACGTGACCTCTTACGCCAAGCTTGAAAAGCAAATGGAAGAGGCAGGCATCTACGTGATTCAAATGAATATGAAGAGCCTGCAGTCAACGACAGGCTTTGCCGGCGCTGACGCGACGGTGATCGGTGAAGTTCAGGCTGAATGGGTCGTTAAACAGTGCGGACCAGGCACCTCACGCAAGGTGTTGATTCTGAATGGCCCCACGACGGCACCTTGGACAGTCTACATGCAGGAAGGCTACAACAACGTGTTGAACAAAAATCCAGATATCAAAGTGGTTTCACGGCAATCCATCGGCAACTACGACTCGTCCAAAGCGAAGTCGATTACCGAGGTGACACTGAAGCAACATCCTGACCTGTGTGCGGTGATGGGCGTGTGGGATATCCCTGACTTAGCGACTGGGGCTGCCGTCAAGGATGCAGGGTTATCCGGCAAAGTGCTGGTGTCAACCAGTGGCGGGGGTGGTGAGGTGGCCTGCAAAGGTTTGCAGACCAAGGCTTTTGATCACTACGTCAGTTATGACGTGCCAGGTCAAAGCCGTGATGTTAATGACCTGATCCAGATGGCCCTGCAAACGAAAGACCAACCCGGCAAGCTCAAGGTGGCGCATTACACCCCATTGGCAGTCCTCACTCAGGCCGATCTCGCGACCCATCAGTGTTGGACGCTTGACTCACTGAAGTGATGAACAGCTAAAGGCGCCATCGTTCGGCGCCTTTAGCCCTCTCTTTGTTTGACACTCAGGTCTCGTTGGGATCGCGCTTTTTATGATCAAGCGCGATGGTTTATGTATCTACAATCAAAACGGTAAATCGTCGATCTATGTCAACCGACTCATCTGGCACATTCAACAGATTTTTCTACAAGTATTGGCCCGGTCGTGCGGTTGGCGAGTTGCTCTCCAAAAACTGGATGGAAACGGCTGTCCCTTTGCTAGTGCTGGTGTTGGTCGTCAGTGTGTTTGCTTCGTTGGTTGATAACTTTCTGTCCTTCACCACGATTTCTGGTTTTCTTCGAGAGGGGGGTGAGATCGGGTTTATCGTGCTCGGCGAGGCGGTCGTTTTGATTGTCGGCGGCATTGATCTCAGTGTGGGCTCTATCTATGCGATCTGTAATGTGTTGGTGCTTTATCTCATCCACGTTCAAGCATGGTCGGCCCCGTCAGCGATTCTGGCGACGCTTCTGGTTGGGGCGGCACTGGGTGGCATCAATGGCGTGCTCATTGGTTACCTGAAACTTCGTGCCTTTCTCACCACGATGGTGACACTGATCGTGCTGCGTGCCATTTATAATTTGATTCAATTCAAGTGGGCCGTCGGCATCGCGTCGACAATTCCCGAGTCCGACATTTGGGATTTTTTGGGCAGTGGCAAGCTCATCAGTCTTCCCATTTCTACCTGGATTTTTGCCCTCGTTGCGATTGGTTTCCACATGTTTTTGACACGGATGCGCGGCGGGTGGCGTTTGCTAGCGGTGGGGGGCTCGCGACGCTCTGCCTATAACTCGGGGCTACCTGTTAATCGCATCGCTGCGCTTGCCTATGTCGCCTCAGGGATGCTGGCTGGCGTGGCTGCTGTCCTGTTTGCGGCTCGAGTCGATAGCAGTAGCGCCGATACCGGTCTAGGCTTGGAAATCGTTGTCCTTGCAGCAGCTTTGCTCGGTGGCATACGCCTGGGCGGGGGCAAGGGTTCGGCCATGAAGGTGGTGCTGGGCACCTTAATTATCTTGATCGTCACGAACAGCTTGCGAGGTCTCGCTGTGCAAGCGGGTTTTATCCGCATCCTGTTGGGTGCCATCATGATTCTTGCTGTGACCTTGGATATCCGGTGGTTCAAGAATCGAGGCAAAGCCATCAGAGAGATGTATGTCAGCCCCGGGTATTTGCCAATGCCCACCGCCGCGTCGATCGCAGAAGGTACGCCATTTGCTGTCAATAACAAGCTTGGTTCAACTGAACTGATTGGGCTCGCGCGAGTTGAGTCGCCGGAAGATGTCATTCTTGACGCCGACGACCATTTGTATTGCGGCACTCGTCACGGAGACATCGTGAAGTTTTATGCGCCTGATTATCAACAGATGGAAGTCTATGCCCATATCGGTGGTCAACCGCTGGGCATGGCGTTTGATGCGGCGGGCGACTTGTGCGTATGTGTCGGCGGCATGGGGTTGTACAAAGTCAGGCACGTTGATCGCGTGGTCGAGAAAATAACCGACACCACTAACCGCTCTTGGAACACGGTCAATGACGATAGTCGTCTAAGACTAGCAGATGACCTGGATATCGCCCCTGACGGCCGAATTTATTTCTCTGAAGCGACAATTCGCTATGAAATGAGTGAGTGGCCCATCGACAGTTTGGAAGCGCGCGGCAACGGGCGAATCATCTGTTACGACCCCAAAACAGACAAAACGCAGACCGTGTTGAAGAACTTGGTGTTCCCCAATGGCGTTTGCATGGTGGGCGACGGTGAGTCACTGCTGTTTGCCGAAAGTTGGGCTTGTCGTATCAGCCGTTACTGGTTTGATGGGCCGAAAAAAGGGCAAGTGACTGTCGTGATACCGGATTTGCCTGGCTATCCTGATAATATCAATCGCGCCTCAGACGGCAATTTCTGGATTGCGTTGATGGGTATGCGTAGCCCGTCTTTTGACCTGGCGATGCGGTGGCCTGGTTTTCGAGGCCGTATGGTTAAGCGGCTGGGGCAAGACGAATGGATGTCGCCCAACATCAACGTCGGGTGTGTCATCAAGTGCGACTTGAGCGGCGTGGTGCTGGAATCTTATTGGGACAAAGGCGGCGAAAATCATCCGATGATTACCTCGATGAGAGAGCATAAAGGCTATCTCTATCTGGGTGGCATATCCAACAATCGTATTGGCCGTTTACGTCTTGAGGGCGCAGATCCCCATTTCGTCCAACATCCGCTTAGCCCGAGGTAAATCATGCTCAAACAACTCAAACGGGCGCGGGATCGGTTCTTTGGCACTGGTGAGGCAGATACCTCGGTGCCGGTGCTAGATGGGCCGCTCAAGCCCAATCATCTGCTTGAAAATGCCGAGGTTTTTTTTCAAGCCCCCGATCTCGAAGATCTTTGCGTGATGGCTGATGGGCGGTTGGTGGTTGCCAGTGGAATGACGGTGCTGTGTGTCGATCCAACCGGCTGTCAACAAACGATAGCTACTTTGGCTGAACCTGTTCAGGCGCTGACTGCTTACCGTGATGGCCTTATCGCTGCGACCCGTGGGTGTTTGTACTTCATCGGTGGGCAACTCGACGGCAAGCAATACCAAGTGACAACGTCGGCGTCTGGCGGATGCATCAATGCAGTCTGCGAGCATCCAGAGGGGGCTGTCATTATCAGCGAGGGTTCTGAGCATTATCCACAGACTGAATGGACGCGGGATTTGCTCAGTACTGGCGCGACTGGGCGAGTGTTGCAGTACTGGCCCGACAACGACCAGTTAAGCGTGCTTGCCCATGGGTTGAAATATGCATTCGGCGCCGTGGTCGATGAGCAAGGTCACATCTATACCGCTGAATCTTGGGGGCATCGTATTGTTCGTGTAGCAAATGGGGTGTCGAGCAGCATGTGCCAGGACTTGCCGGGATACCCGTCCCGACTCATTCAGGCGGGCGATGGGGGCTATTGGTTGACGGTATTTGCACCACGCAATCAGCTGGTCGAATTTGTGTTGCGCGAAACGGGCTTCAAGCGTGAAATGATGGCGACTGTTGATCCCAAATATTGGATAGCCCCTGCGCTCTGTTCGGGACAGGACTTCATCGAACCTCTGCAACAAGGCGGCGTCCGGCAGATGGGGGTGCTCAAGCCATGGGCGCCCGCGCGTTCGTATGGTTTAGTCGTACGCCTGGGCGCTGACTTTCAACCCCTGTACTCGCTGCATAGCCGCGTAGGTGGACGTCATCACGGGGTGACGGCGGTGGCCGAGTTCGATGGGGCGTTGTTGGTGCTATCCAAAGGGGCGAATAAAGTGCTGCGGCTCTCACTGTCTGACATCAAATAAGAGGTAAGGATGATGGCTCCAATTCTGGAACTCAAGGGTGTCACAAAAGCCTACGGCGGCGTGCCTGCTGTCGATGGTGTTGACTTCACTTTGCACAAAGGTGAAGTGCACGCCCTGTGCGGCGAAAACGGGGCTGGCAAATCAACGCTCACGAAAATCATGGCGGGGGTCGTCGAACCCAGTGCGGGAGAGATGTTGCTCGAAGGCAGGCGGGTGCAGTTTCGTAATCCCGTAGAGGCACAGCGCGAAGGGATTGCGATGGTTTTTCAAGAAACCAGTCTAGTGCCAACCATGACGGTGGGGCAAAACCTCTACTTAGGTAATGAGAAGGCTTTTAATCGACTGCGGGCGCTCTACATTGCCTCTCAACAATTGCTGCAATCGCTCAACTTCAAGGTCGATCCGACCAAAACCGTTAGTGAGCTGGGCGCCGCGCAAAAGCAGATGGTTGAAATCGCCCGTGCCGTCCTGCACAAGGCGCGGGTCATCATTTTTGATGAACCAACTGCGACATTGACACCTGAAGAAAAGCGCTACTTTTTCGATTTGATCCGAAAGTTAAAAGGCGATGGTGTTTCTATTATCTTTATCTCGCATGCACTTGAGGAAGCGCTGGAGATATCCGATCGCATCACGATCATGCGTGACAGCAAGTTAATCGTCTCGGACGACACGGTCAATTTTGATCGCGAACGAATCATCCGCGCGATGGTGGGTCGTGATCTGTCCAATACCTTATACGGTAAAAAAGAGACTGCACGACCCGCGGGTAAACGAGTGTTGAGTGTGCAAAACCTGCGAATGGGCACGATGGTGAGAAACACCTCGTTTTCAATCTTCGCCGGGCAAATCACAGGGGTCTTCGGTCTGATTGGTTCAGGGCGCACCGAAACCTTTAAAGTCGTGGCAGGCGTGAACAAACGCGATTACACGCACGGCGGGAAAATCATTTTCAACGACCGCCCCGTGCGCTATCGCGTGCCCGCGAGCGCGGTCGCTCAAGGCATTGCGTACATCACCGAAGATCGTAAGGTTGACGGTTTCTTTGAAACGATGTCTATCTCTCGCAATATCTATGCAGGCGTGCTCGCCAAAGAACGGCTCGAACGGGTGCTTACGTCGAGTAAAGAAGAAAAAAGCGTGGGCAAAACTTGGCGTGAGAAGCTCAACATTCGTTCAGTCACTGCGCAAGCAAACGTCATCGAGCTGTCGGGCGGCAATCAGCAAAAGGTGGTCATTGCTAAATCGCTGATTCAAAATCCCAAGCTCGTGATTTTCGATGAACCAACACGCGGGGTAGACGTGGGCGCGGTGGCTGAGATCCACGATATCATTCGTCGTCTCGCTGACGAAGGGCTCGCCGTGGTGGTGATCTCGTCTTACCTGCCCGAGATTATGCTGTTATCCGACCGTATCCTCGTGTCACGTCAAGGGCGCATTGTTGAAGAGTTCAATGGGCTTGAGGCGACGCAAGAAAAAATCATGTATGCGTCTATCCACTAGCCACCAATCAACACACGGCCCTTTAAAGGCACTTTATAGTTGAACCATTGTGCGTGGTTGCGTCAGCACTTCTGGTTTCAAGATTTCATCGAGTTGTGTTTTAGTCAGTAGACCTTTGCTCAACACTAACTCGTAGACGCTACCGCCCGATAACAAGGCTTCTTGTGCGATTGCAGTGGCGTTGGCGTAGCCGATGTAGGGATTCAACGCCGTGACCAACCCAATCGAGTTTTCCACGTTGCGACGGAGGCTTTCGCGATTGGCCGTGATGCCTTTGATACATTTTTCTGCGAGCGTCAAACAACCTGCACGCAGGTGCGTCACGCTTTTAAAAATGCTGTGAGCAATGATGGGTTCGAAGGCGTTCAGTTGCAATTGTCCTGCCTCTGCGGCAAAACTAATGGTCATGTCGTTGCCGATCACTTCGAAGGCGATTTGATTGACCACTTCCGGGATCACCGGATTGACTTTGCCAGGCATGATCGATGACCCTGCTTGCATCGGGGGTAGGTTGATTTCTGCGAAGCCGGCCCGAGGGCCTGAGGACAATAGGCGCAAGTCATTGCAAATCTTTGAAAGCTTGACAGCGATCCGTTTGAGTACACCAGACAACTGCACAAAGCTGCCGCAATCTTGCGTGGCTTCGATTAAGTTGGGCGCGGTTTTCAGCGGGATGCCGGTGATGGCCACGAGCTGTTGGCAAACCAAGCGGGCGTAATCTGGGTGGGCGTTGATGCCCGTGCCAATGGCGGTCGCGCCCAAATTGATTTCATGAATCAGTTGTACGGCTTCGTTCAGACGTTCAATATCCTCTTCTAGCATCACTGCGTAGGTCGAAAATTCTTGCCCTAAGGTCATGGGCACGGCGTCTTGCAATTGCGTACGACCCATTTTCAGAACGTCACTGAACTCGATTGCTTTTTCTGCAAAGGCCTGACGTAGAACCTCCATGGCAGCCGCGAGTTGCATCACGCCCGCGTGACCCGCAATTTTCAACGCACTTGGATAGACATCGTTGGTACTTTGACTGATGTTCACATGCTCGTTAGGGTGCAGGTATTGGTATTCGCCCTTTTGATGCCCCAGCAGTGTTGACGCCGGATGAAAATTGATCAGGTGGGGGTGCGGCGGAAAAGTTGGACTACTTGGAGGTAGTTCATGTACTCATACGAAGACCGAAGTCGAGCAGTTGAGCTTTATATCAAGCTAGATAAGCGCATTGCAGCGACCCTTAAACAGTTGTGCTACCCCACAAAGAACGCACTCAAGACTTGGTACCGAGAGTATGAGCAGCGACAAGATGTCTCGATGGGTTATGCGCGATCTAGACTAAAGTATTCAGAGGAACAAAAGCAGTTAGCAGTTGATCATTACTTAAACCATGACCGCTGCATTGCTGGCACCGTCAAAGCTTTAGGATATCCGTGCAGAGGTACGCTTACCAGTTGGATCGGTGAGTTAGCCCCCGAGACTAGAAAACGCTTGGTCAGCAAGGGTATCAGGGCTGTGCATTCCGACGCCTTCAAAAATGCTGCCGTCATTGATCTGTGCATGCGCCCGGTAAGTGCTCAAGCGTCCGCTAATCAGTTAGGCGTTGACAGGACAACGCTGTATAACTGGAAGAATAAGCTACTCGGTCCAGAGGCACCTGCATCCATGAAACACCAAGATGATCTACAACCGTTGCCTGATCGAGCGGAGTTAGAAAAAACTGTCGAGTCACTTAAGCGCGATATTCATAAGTTACGGCTTGAGCACGACCTTCTAAAGATGGCGGCTGAACTGTTAAAAAAAGGCCAGGGCATCAACCTCGTTCTTCTAAGCAATCGGGAGAAGACACTGATGATTGATGCCCTGCGACAAACGTATGCTGGTGCCAGAACTCCTTGTCGAACTCGGCCTTGCTCGCAGATCTTACTTTTATCACCGAGCCCGTCTGCTTGGCCCTGACAAGTATGTAGACGTCCGTCTCGCCATCACTGATGTCTTCGAGCTTAATCACCGGTGCTATGGATATCGACGTATAAAAGCTTCGCTGAGCAAGCGACATTTACACATCTCAGAAGGAGTTGTTCGACGTTTAATGAGGCAGGCAGGACTGAGCATCGCCACGCTGAGGCGTCGTCGCTACCACTCGTACGGCGGGGAAATTGGCCCAGCGCCAGAGAACCTCATCAACCGCGACTTCAAAGCTGCAACCCCTAATGAAAAGTGGCTTACCGACATTACAGAGTTCCATATCCCTGCAGGTAAGGTTTACCTGTCGCCCATGATCGACTGCTTTGACGGCATGGTGATCAGTTGGTCCATTGGCACACGGCCAGACGCTAACCTCGTGAACACGATGCTGGATGCGGCCATCGAAACAGTAGCTACGTGTGGTGATCATCCGGTTGTCCATTCGGATCGCGGGGCTCACTATCGATGGCCAGGCTGGTTAACGCGGATGGGCGATGCCAAACTAACTCGATCGATGTCGCGCAAAGGGTGCTCACCGGATAACTCTGCTTGTGAAGGCTTCTTTGGGCGTTTGAAAAACGAGCTGTTTTACTCTCGTAGCTGGCAGGCAACAACCATTGAGCAATTTATTCAGATCGTTGATTCGTATATTCATTGGTACAACGAAAAGCGTATCAAGATATCCCTTGGATCATGTAGTCCTTTAGAATACCGACAAAGTCTCGGACTTACGGCATAAACCAGTCCAACTTTTCCGCCGCACCCCCGGTGGTCAGTATTCAACCGGCGCGAACATCAATGCCGACGTAGTGAATTGAATCCTTGCAACAGGTGGTTAGCTGGCTTCGGTCCGCTAAACTGAGATAAAAAAGGGAGCGAGATCTTGCAAGAATATGTTGACTGGTACCGTGGCTTTTTAGCTAAGCGGGGACTTGAGCGTTCAAACGCACAAATGCTTTTCAGGTACCGCACTACAGCCGTCGAGTACCTATCGTTGCGCGATCTGTTGTCTCAGAGACTCACAGCGCTGGGCGGCCATCCCTGGAAGCTCACGTCGTTCGCTGAGTGCGCACTGTTTGTGCTCTATGCCGCAGAGTGGTGGCGCCGCGAGTACGCAGGGGGAGCATGGCGCTGGACCCAAATTCTTGAATCTCTAACAAAGGGCCCCTTCACCATCCATGTTTATGAGCGCACAGACGCTGTAGAACGTGGCTTGAGAGTTTGGGGACATCGACCGAGTCTGGATGGAAAGAAGTACCTTGGCGCAATCGTGGCGCAAGGTGGTCTGCCACTCCAAATGATTGCGCAGGGTGACGGCGCAGTAACGAAACTGCTCGTTCGAGGCATGCGCCAAGCGCAACTTCTCGGAT
Organism: Jezberella montanilacus; assembly: GCF_003003055.1. Lineage (GTDB taxonomy): Bacteria > Pseudomonadota > Gammaproteobacteria > Burkholderiales > Burkholderiaceae_B > Zwartia > Zwartia montanilacus. The sequence goes on along the minus strand of NZ_PVTV01000005.1, from coordinate 9,624 downwards.
GGGACGAGGATCGCCTTGAACAATATTTCGCGGCGCATGAGCTTGACCTAGTCCAACATCTGCGTGCGGCTGAAATATTTAGACTCCTGGCATCCGTTGTTTGGACCGTCTTGGAATTGCGCAATGAGTGTCACCTTGCAGGTGCAAACAATCCGCTTGAAATTCTTGACAAAGTTCAGCCCAACTGGCGCGACCGATTCCCAATCGCCGCAGATGACCGCTCAGCCGAACCCTTACTCACAGGTTTAGTGAAAGAGGCTGCCCGTGTCATCAAGGCGGTGAACTCGTATCCTGCTTTAATCAGCCGTACTTTGGTTCGATGCCTTGATAGCCAAGAATTTGACCTGGTGATGAGCATTCAGCTCGCCTCCAACATTACGTTAGAGGCGCTGTCAGCAGCCCTGGGCGTTTCTTCCAAATCACTTCCTCAGTCATTCACCTTAGAACTTGAAGGTAGGAATCGCACGACACTCGGAACGGGGCGCCAATTGCTGGGAGGCGAAGAGTCCACAGTAATGTTGAGCGGAAAACCGCGCCGCCTAACCAATGACGATGCCCAAAGCGAAGTCTTAATGGTGTTGCGCGGTCTGGGATCAGATCTTCATGTACCCGCTGCAATTCCAGGGGGGGATGGTCTAGAAGACAGTCAGCCATGGATCTTTGGCAACAGAGATGCCGAATTAGCCCTCTTGGCTGTTGGATCTTGTAATCTCCCTGATGACGTCTGCTTTGTGGCAGTTCCAGAAGCTTATTCGGTTGAACCTTGCGAGGATAGTCATGCAAACCTTGTTGGCTCCATTTCAGGACTGAGCCAACGTAGAAAGGTGTTCGAAGTTGAGGGAACTGTGATCGTTTCAGACTACTTTGAGAGCTATGAAATCAGGACATCGCAATCGCAAGATGAATCCGCTCAGCTCGTATGGAAAGGATCCAGACTAGCCTATCGAACGACTCCATATCCAATTTATCAAGGTGTGCCAAGCCTTTATCGGCTCGATTCCGCAGGACTGCTGCATCCGGTGCTCCCTCGCGATATCGATTGGGTCGCGCCGACGCGGGGCGGTGACATAGTAGCCGCCCACCGCCTGCACCAGGGCCTAATTGATGCTTGGGTAAAGAGTAATGGGATCCGCCAGCGACGTTTCCGAATGGCACTGATTCCGATTGGTGCAAAGGTACGTTTTACGTCAGGGTCAACTGAAAGCAGAGGTGAAATTGAATTTCAGGGTTGGGGACTCAATGAGATACACACATCTCAAGACCTGCAGGTTAGCGCGGAAATAAGTGTAAGTTCCGCGAAACTCACTGTCGAATCTACGCTCAACCCGCCAGCAACATTTCTTGCGGCAATGACATGGCCCAATACAGACCAACTGCTTCGCGTTGAACTGCCGTTCCCCTCCACAGGAGGACGATTCTCAACTCTCAGTGGCGAGATTCTGGCCAATCAAACTACGCTTCCTTTGAGAAGATTGGAAGACATTCGGCTTCAGGTTTATGACCGCAACCCGGACACTCCGAAGCGATATGCCCTGTCAATTGAGCTCCAAGGGAGCACCCAATCACAATCACAATCACAATCACAATCTCAAACTCAAACTCAACACCGCATCAGTGTTTCAGTGCCGCTGAACAGTGAGGGTTTTGGTGAAATTCGACTCTTTGAAATCGAATCGAATCTTTACGACCTCTTGTGCCAAAGTGACAGTTTGGATGCCAAACTAACGTTGAATTTGTGTGTGGGACACACTCCCATCAGAAAGTTGAACCTCACGCGCTACGACGTACCCCTCGAACGGGAATCTGATTCCTTTAGCTTGTCTTCGGAATCCCTTGAGTCAGCATCACTGGACACAAGACTCGGCATGAAATTGCGTGCCGTGCCCCTTTTGGATGCACAAGGAGAAGACCGTGAGTTAGATCAGATTCTCTCGGAAGGAGCTCCCACAGGTCGTTGGAATGCCGGACAGCTACCTCACCAGCATGCACCTTGGTTGCTCTATCCCGCAGAAGATTCAAGCTTGCAAATCCGTCCCACAGTCTTTGCAACGACCGCTTTCGATGGGTTGTCGGTTTTAACCGGGAACGCATGTCCCCTTTCAATCGCAATGAGCGCAACAACGCAAAACGATAGAGATCGAATGATTCGAAGTGTCGTTGCGGATATGTCTAAGAATTTAGATCACGAATCTTGGAAACTTGTATTGCATCAACACAGGATTCTTAGTCATCTCCCACTAGCGACGTTGGATTATTGGCGTGCCTTTGGGGCAAGCCACGAAGCAAGCATTGCAGTAATCCTGAAACTCGTCAGCAACATTCCGGCGCTAATGCAACGCATGCGCCACGAGTTGGGAGTTATTTGGGAGCTGACGCCAAATAAGGTGTTGTCTGACGCACTTAAGATTTTGTCGGATTCGCTATCAAAGCAGCTTGATCTAGAACTAGATTCAGATATACATAAATCCATCGTTTCCGACCTGTTTAGGAAGCTGGGACTTGGATCCAATTCGATGGCCACACAAATTGATTTAGCACTGTTCCAAGGTGGATTTGGAATGGGCAATCACTTCAAAAACCTCGCTGAAGCCTCCAAAAAGCCACCATCGGCAGTCTTGAAAAGCCAATGGATGGGTGCTGACTCAATGCTCCAGAGAATATTGCTGCGGGCACACTCTGAAGATCGGGACTGGCCTCAGTTTGGATTAGTCAAAGCGTTAGTCGAAGTGCTGATGGAAAAGTGCGACCAGCACGCTCAACAATATTTGTTGGGATTCGATCGAGATCTCATTTGGCTTCCGGCTACTGCGCCTAGTGGACCACTTCGCAAGAATGAAAAAGAAGACGTGGCTAACGCCCCGTTCCTGGCAGCGCTATTGGTGCAAATAACTGGCTCCAGCGAATGGCTCTATAAAACGGGACGGATGGCACAACTGCGACAAATTCGTGCCTTCGATCCCGATTGGTTTGAAATTGCAATTCAAGCTGGTGGACTACTGGCAGCCCTTCAGAGTGCGCAAGTTGTACAAAAACCAAAATTTCAACGCGCACCAAGCCCGCGGATAACCTGATACCCACCTATGAAGACAACTTATTTTTCTGCTCTGCTTCCTGAACTCAGCACGCGTGCAGCACGTTCCACAATTGGTGTTCTTGGGTTTTCCAATGCGCCCTTGAGAAAGCACCTATTAGATGTCTTCTCTCGTGGTTATGGTCAACCCGGGTGTTTTCTTGGAGATCCGGTTTTTGAAGCCACGTTCGGTTGGAAACTAGCCGATGAAACAATGGGTGAGCTATCGGGAAAACTTCTCCATCCCGAAGTCGTTCGCTCTATGGACAAGCCATGGGGAGCATCGTCAAAAGACTATGAGTTCCTGAAATCGTCAAAACCCTACAAGCACCAGATTGCTTCCTGGAAAGCACTTCTTAGCCCCGGATACCAGTCTGTGGTCATCACGAGCGGCACTGGTTCTGGAAAAACCGAATGCTTTATGGTGCCGGTTCTAAGTAGCATTGCAGAGGCGAAGGAATCCAAACCGAATCAATCAGGTATCAAAGCGATCTTTCTCTACCCTCTCAATGCCCTAATTCAAAGCCAGCGCGAACGTCTACGCGCATGGATGGGGCCAATGAATGGTGACATTCGCTTTTGTCTTTACAACGGAATGACGCCGGAAGAAGCGAAAGGTGAAAAATATCGCGAAGCACCGCATGAGGTACATGACCGTACAACGCTAAGGGACGATCCTCCATCGATCTTAGTGACCAATCCAACCATGCTTGAGTACATGTTGGTCCGAGCCCAGGATGCCCCAATACTAGACAAATCCAAAGGCCAACTCGAATGGATCGTGTTGGATGAGGCACACAATTACATTGGCTCTCAAGCGGCTGAGCTTGCATTGCTTTTGCGTCGTGTTTTACATGCGTTCGGTACCAGTGCTGAAAAGGTCCATTTCGTAGCTACTTCTGCGACGATCGGATCAAACGACGAAACATCCCGCAATCAGCTACAACAGTTTCTGGCGCGTCTTGCAGGAGTCAGCCCTGATCGGGTGACCGTTATCCAAGGCGAGCGCCAATATCCAGAAATTTCCACGAAGATTGATCACGCTTCAGCAAAGCCTTTTACTGAACTACTTTCACTTGGTAGCGATCCCGAAGGCACATACCAACGTCTGAGTGCTGATCCGATCGCCCGGAAAATAAGGTCACTGTTTCTTCCCTCAGAAAGTGGAAGCAACTTTCAACCTCTAAGTGCGATTCGTCGAAGTATTGATGGCACGGATGTGCAGGCTTTGCAGTGGCTTGACCTCCTAACAGCGGCATTGAAAGGAACCGGACGATTTGCTTTGCCCTTCCTTCCTCTTCGTTTGCATGCCTTTCACAATACGATGAACGGTCTTTGGGCTTGTGTCAATCCAGCTTGCACAGAAAAGAACGCGACTGAACTTGAGGATTCGGAATGGAAGTTCGGCATCGTCTACATGGACGATGTTCGCAAGTGTCCTTGTGGCGCGCCGGTCTTCCCACTAGTGTCTTGCAACGACTGCAATGAAACTTTTCTAAGCGCAGAAATCGTTAGTGCGGGCAATGTTCCAAAGCTAGTTTCACCCATCACTGAAGACTTAGATGAGTTCATCCTCGATAGGGACCAAGAAGAAGGTTCAGAGGAAGGAACAGAAGGCGATTCATCCGAAAAAAAACCACTCCAACAATTACGGACTTCCGTTCTCCTAGTCAATGGCAGTGATCGGGGTGCTGCGATATTTCTGAATGCACACAACAATGAGTTTCAGACTCAGGTCGCTGAATCTCTCCTAGAGCTTAGAGTACAAGATTCGATCATAGAAGATGGCATTCCCGTACTGAAGTGTCCTGGATGCAATGGATTTTCAAGCTACCAAACACAATTTAGAAAGGCGTTGCTAGGCGCACCATTCCAGCTTGGCAACATCATTCCAACGCTTCTGGAATTTTGCCCCGACGGTGAAGTTCCTTTGGACATGCCTCGGCGGGGACGGCGAATGATTACCTTCACCGACAGTCGCCAAGGTACAGCACGCATAGCGGCAAAGCTCCAGCAGGACGCTGAACGGAATGCTCTGCGAGCATCGGTCTATAAAAAATTAGTTTCGCAGACTGCAGGAGCTGTCGACGGACGCGATAAGTTAGCCAAGGAAATTGAAAAGTTATCGAAACTAGAACTAGCTGCAGAAGGTCCAATTCGAGATTACTTGTCCACTCAAATTGGCGAATTGAAGCTGAAATTGGCCAGTGCAAGTCAGGGCACGCCTGTGCCGTACAACGACATGGTGGACTGGCTTGCAAGGCAGTCAACGGATATTGGCCGGTGGATTTACAACTCTTACCTTGAGTCTGATGCCAACTTTGGCACCGGAAAAGGCAAAGAAGACCTGGTCAAGATATTGGTATGCCGTGAATTCGGTCGTCGTCCAAAGCGCCAGAACAGCTTGGAAACGATGGGATTAGTCTCTGTTCAATATCCCAAGCTAGCTCAAGTCGTCTTACTTCGTCCCTCCGTGCAATCTGCAGGCTTCAGTTTGCCCGAGTGGCGTGATTTTCTCAAGATCCTGCTCGACTTTTATGTTCGGAGTCGATTTGCAATCAATCTCCCACAAGGATGGGAACGCTGGGGGGGAGTCAAAGGACCGGCGAAGAAAATTCTCCCTCCGAAGTCACTCGAATCCTCGAAGCGATTGCTCAAATGGCCCAAAGTGCAACCCCATAACAACCAAAACATGGCGGTGCGACTCTTGGCCTACGTGCTAAACGTTGATCCACTCACTGAACATGGACGTGATCGAATTGATAGTCTACTTCTGGCTGCGTGGGATGACCTTGCTATGGCAAGCAACCTGCTTCAGGTTAGCGATCAAGGGCGATTCCTGGATCTCACAGACATTTCGTTCCAAACTATCACTAAAGGGTGGATTTGTCCGGTTACACGACGAGTGTTAGACGTAACGCTTCGAGGAATTACGCCTTATCTCCCTGCAAAACAGCTTCATGAAGGTGTCGCAAAGTGCAAACCGCTTGAGATCCCCGTATGCGATGTAATTGCACAGGACTTTGCAACAGAGGATGACCGAATTGAAGCCGCTCGGCAATGGGTCGATGCTCACCCTTCCCTTAGCGATGCGCGCATCGAAGGAGTTTGGTCCAATCTCAATGAGCGCGTCATTGAGGGGGCGGGTTACTTCAGATCGGTAGAACATTCAGCCCAACAAACTGGCAGCAGGCTTGAACTGTATGAATCTCAGTTCAAACAAGGACTTATCAATTTGATGAGTTGCTCAACGACCATGGAAATGGGTGTGGACATAGGCGGCATAAACACTGTAGCCATGAACAATGTTCCTCCGCATCCAGCAAACTATCTACAACGGGCTGGTCGCGCTGGGCGAAGGGGGGAAACCCGATCTGTCGCTCTGACAGTTTGTAAGAATAATCCTCACGACCAAAACGTATTTCGCAATACCACCTGGCCGTTTACAACGCGTCTAAAAACTCCTGGTATCTCACTAGACAGCCCACTTTTGGTTCAACGGCACATCAACTCAATGTTGCTTGCCACATTCCTCCGCACGCAAACCAAAGATGGCAAATTGATGCAACTAACCCTTGACTGGTGGATGTTTCCAAGGGGAGAAAGCAGGCAGGAACGTTTTACAGCATGGTGTGAATGTTACGACCCCTTAAAGCACGGTGATGTGCAAATGGGGATCACTGACATGACGCGCAGAACTGTGTTTGAGGGACGAAGTATTCCTACGCTAGTAGCAAATACCGGAACGACTTTCAAAGATCACGCGCGCGATTGGATGAGCGAATACGAAGCGATCAAGACGCAGATTGAAAGCCTGATCAAGCGAAGCGAAGAAGACAAAGTTCCAATGAAAGCACTTGAGATTCAGATGTCACGCGTAAAGGGCGAATACCTGCTTCGAGAGATGGCCACGAGTGGCGTATTGCCTGGTTACGGCTTCCCCACAGACATCACAACATTTGAAACCTTGAATAAGGACTCAAGGGAAATCCAGCAGAGCAAAGACAAGTTGCTTCAAGGGCGAGAAGACAATAGGTTTCAACGACGTGAACTACCAAGTCGGGATACAGTCACCGCATTGCGCGAATACGCTCCCGGTGCCAGCGTTGTGATTGATGGACTGGTATACGAGTCAGCTGGAATTACATTGAATTGGCATGCACCGGCATCATTAGACGCTGTCAATGAAATTCAGAACATTAGGCGTGCATGGCGGTGTGGTCATTGCGGATCAAGTGGAACGTTCATTAGAAAATTGGACTCCTGCCCCGACTGTGGCTATTCACTCACTCTGAATGCGATCCAGCCACTGGAATATCTCGAACCTGCTGGGTTTAGCGTTGATCTTTTTGCACAGACTCACAACGACATTACGCTACAAGAATACGTACCGGTCGAAGATCCGTGGATCACTGCGCATGGGGCCTGGATGCCCTTAGTCAATCCAAATCTGGGACGTTTCCGATCGACACCGTCAGGGTCCGTATTTAACCATTCATCTGGAACCAACCGTTCGGGATATGCACTGTGTCTCGAATGTGGACGTTCTGCTCCGATGGGCAACCCAGGTGATCCGAACCATGGGTTACCACGAGTATTTCAACACCCACACAAACGATTACGTGGCCGTCAAGGTGGCAATGATTGGGTCTGTGGCGGAAGCGAAAGTGAATTCAAGATCAAGAAAGGTATCAGTTTCGGCCGAGAGTACACGACAGATGTTCTTGAACTGAGCCTTTGCAGTCTTGACGGAACACCTTTGACAGATGGCACAGCCGCATACACCCTTGCTGTGGCTTTGCGACGAGCCATCGCTGAAAGTCTGGGCATCGAAGAAACCGAACTGGGCTGCGAAAGCAAGATGATCCGAGATGATTTTGGTCGAAAGACAAGAACCATTCAGATATTTGATATTCGATCGGCTGGGTATTCCAGTCTTGTTGCCCCAGACTTGCCGCATTTGCTAAGAGCAGCGAGATCAAATCTCGAATGTGCTTCAAACTGTGAAGGCGCATGCCAGTCCTGTTTGCTGAATTTCGATACGAGATACCACTCCGACGAGCTAGATCGAAATGCGGCGCTCAATTTCATGACGCAGGAATGGATCGATTCGTTGTCACTAGCACCCGACGAACAACTGTTCGGAATTGCAACACAAGCAGAATACCAGCCGCTAAACGAGGCTATAACGAGAGAACTTAATCGTGGAAATGCACGCAGGCTCTATGTCTACCTTCAAGGTGACTTGCAAGAGTGGGACTTACCGGGCTCTTCACTCCGAAGACTCTTGCATAGGCTCTCAGCAATTGATGCAGTAAGCCTCACCCTAGTGTCGGACTCTAAAAGTCTCGATCAATTGTCACAGCCCAATGCGTCAATATTAGAAGGTTTGCAAAGTCTTGGGGACATCAGTCTCCACCAGGGCAATAGTCCAAAAGCTTTACATGCAGGAATCTGTCTTGCCACCTTGGAGCGAACAGATGGCACGTATGTCTCTTGGGCTACGAAAGATCAACTTTGCTCCTTACCAACGCAATATTGGGGAGATCAAGGTAGCGCAATGCTGGTTGTGGCACCCACTTCAAGACCTAACATTTTGAGTGAAAGAGTGGAGCTACCCGCCTTTGGTACGTCCTCAAACGCACTGGTTAAAGTTTTCCCGATTCTTAGTGAGGTCGACGGCAATGGCAGCGGATTTGGCGTGCGACTTTGGAGATTGCTCAGTAACGATGCTCTGTCGAGCACACTGCCCACCGGCAAGGCCGTTCAATCGATCTATTACGAAGATCGATACATTGCTACTCCTTTGGCAAGCGCTTTACTCATCGATGTCATTTCTGCAATAAAGGCCCACTATGAGCAGGAAGACGGATGGGGTGCAGTTGACATCAAGATAACTACAGCTCCCGTCGACGAGACAAAACAATTTCGGTATAGAAACAACTGGAACTCAGACTGGGAGTCGTCAAAAATTCGCGATGAAGCAATGTCAGCTGCGTTTGATTACAGCGGGATGTCAGCCAAGGTGCTTTCTATCGACAAACGCAACCTGATTCATGGAAGACGACTAACCGTTCGCTTCAAGGATGGTTGCGAGCTAGTAGCTTGGTTTGATCAGGGCTTTTCCTACTGGGGTGTTGCGCGCAGCATTATTCGAACCCCGCTTGCGATGTTCTCCATGAATAGAGAAATAGGTGAAATTGGCGCTGCGCTGGCGGAAATTCGAGTATCTATAGAGGGCCACGAGCTTCCCACTCAGGTATTTCTCGACATGCAAAAACTAAAAGGATAAGAGTAAAACCTAAGTCCTGCAGCTACAGGCGATTTTGGAGGGAGAAGGCCAAACTTATAACAGTTTGGCCTTCTTTGTATGGTGGACCACACGAGATCGGACCAACGTCCGGAATAAGCGACTAGAAATATGACCGCATTGATCTGTGGGTCTTATCTCGAAATGACGGCTCTACATCATTAACGGGGGACAACGGTATTTATTAAACTTGTTTTTGCGAAGAAACATTTTTAATAGAGGTCATACCGATGTCCCAAGTCGA
>NZ_PVTV01000004.1 GCF_003003055.1 Jezberella montanilacus | reverse complement strand
AACGCCGCTTGAGTACGTGTCTGAATGGAAAAGCAGTTCAACAACCGGAGCCGTCGTTTCTAAATGAAAATGGTCCGATAAAACCAGACAGGTCAGATAGAAAATATCAATAAGGATTCGGTACTAAAAAACATCGCCTCTGATCTGTCCATATCCCCAGACTCGTTATGGCGCACAACGCGGACTCTGGGGCTCAATTTAGGGCGACGCAGAACAAAAAAATTAAGTGTTTCTATTCCCAATAAAACCTTTAATAATTTGATCGGCCTGTACCTTTGCAACGGAATTGCAATATCTGCGCATTTAACAACTCACGAAAAAATCACCACATCTATTCACGGTTTTTGGGATCGACCTGGGCCAATTGCACTCGCAGAGTACGCATCATCAGTTGCGCCCAAAAGCATCGACTGCATACAGGCATTGAAACTTGCAGTGTTAGATGAAAATTATCAAATCGGCGTGCGTCAAAAACTCGAGCGAATATTGCGCTGGTTAACACTTATAAATAAACTAGTGGCAGATAAAAGAATCAAAATTACTTTATCTATTAGTGGTGATTTCGGGTCGGAGAATATGTTCTTCAGTCTTAAACATATCAAAAACTTCTTCTGCTCTGACGGTGAAATAAAAAGACCTTTTGAATTGATCGGTTCGCTATCACAAGAAGAATGGATGAATCATCTTATGATTTCGAATCAGCCTTCCGGTGAATTGAGATCAATAAAATCCGGTTTGATGGCCCTCATGATTAACCCAAAATCACAATTTGTTTGGTTCATAAGTAACACAGACGAAACTTGAAATGAATTCAAAAAAATGTCAGCAGGTAGTGCATACACCTTAGATTCGGATAGATTTTCTATCCGAGCACCAATAGCAATCACCGTGGCGCACACCACCCCGCACCCCAGATAGACGTAAAGCAAGAATATCCCCTTGTTCATTGATTAGTCCCCTGATTGATAGACGCACAGATCTGTTGCGATGACTTAGCCGAAAGCAGAGAGTAACAAGCGGTCGAGATCCCAATACTGTTTGATTTTTGCGATCACGGTGGAACAACAGATGACACAGCGGCACAGTGTGTCAAAAAATTATGCCGAAACTCCAGATCATGAAACCTTTGAAAATCGTTGTTCAAACCGACCAGTTCAATGCCTGACCTTATTGCCCCATAAAACGACTATGAGTCTCACGCTCTGAGACATCAATCTAAGTAGAATAAAGATCAACGTATAGAAACTATGCCTTTCATGACAAAGCCAATAGCTGCTCCCCTCGAGACGTATGACAAACAAGGCATGCTTAAAGCCATACGCGAACAATTCAAAGTTAGCTGGCATGGTATCCATGGCGCCAATCATTGGGCCCGTGTGCTGCACCATGGCATCACAATTGGCACAGAACGCTCTGCCGATTTATTGGTGATAGAGCTATTCGCCTTTTTGCACGACAGCCAACGCCACAGCGATGGCGGCGATTATCTTCATGGTAAGCGCGGGGCTGAATACGCCCGGTCACTTAATACAGTTTATTTTGAGCTGACCGCCAAGCGCATGGATGTTTTGTGTGAAGCCATTGAGCACCATAGCGGTGGCAAGGTGCACGATCACGCAACGGTTCAAACTTGCTGGGATGCTGACCGCTTGGACTTGGGGCGAGTCAACATTACCCCAGACGCAAGGTTTTTATCCTCACAGGCAGCAAAACATATTGAAAAAGCATACCAGTGGAGTCGCCAGTAAAAGCTTGAAGGTAACAAATTGGCAACGCTGAAGTGTCTCAGTGAGTTGAGACACTGATGACTCAAATTTCTGGACCTCTAAGTTTTACTGTAACAAAATAAGTAATCTGTATAAACTAGTTACGTAAATCCTAAAACGCTGTCGGCTACGAAGAATGCGCTATTGGTGGGTCAATCAGAACCAAACGTACCGTCACGAAATTGACGGCGGTTATCTCTGGTCGCCTAAGAAGAATAAAAACCAGGCTCGAAATCAGTTTTACGAAAATATGCGAGAGGTCTCCCCAGGAGATCTTATTTTTTCGTTCAAAGACACCCGGATCGCGGCAATCGGTATCGCTGAATCCTATTGCTATGAAAGCCCAAAACCTGTCGAGTTTGGCACCGCTGGTTCATATTGGGAGAACATTGGCTGGAAGGTAAAAGTTCGCTTCACTCCCTTAGCCAATTCGATACGGCCTAAAGATCATATTGCCCTGCTGCTGCCGTTCTTGCCAAAAAAGTATTCGCCGTTACAGCCTAACGGTAATGGCTTGCAGTCCGTTTATCTAGCCCACGTAAACTCAGACTTAGCCAGCGAGCTGATCAATTTAATTGGCGCAGAGGTGTCGCCTCTGCTTGACGCTGCGCAGACAGTACAACCTATCGCTGCTGATGATCTGGATTTTTCTGAGCTGCAGATCGAGAGCGAGATTTATCTCGACCCAGCGATCCGTGAAACCGAGAAATTGGCACTAGTACGGGCACGCCTCGGACAAGGTATCTTTAAAGAGCGCGTTCGAAAAATCGAGACTCGTTGTCGAGTTACTGGCGTTGATAACCCCGTGCACCTCATAGCTAGCCACTGCAAACCCTGGCGCGATGCTTCAAATGAAGAACGATTGGACGGCGAAAACGGTTTGCTCCTCACACCGAGCATCGACCATTTGTTTGATCGTGGTTTTATTGGTTTTGAAAATAACGGGCAGTTGATTATTTCGCCGGTGGCGCATCGACCATCGCTGCAACGAATGGGGATAGACATTAATAGCACCACCAACGTAGGCGCATTTACGCAGGGTCAGAAATCTTTTCTAGATTTTCATAGAGAGTCCGTTCTATTGCAGGTACGTGCAATTTAGTCGGATTTTTTAACTTTACAGATGTATTAAGTTTAGTCTGTTGGCGTCAGACGAAAACTCACCAGTCCAAGTTTTTAGACGCACCCCAAAATGGTCAATTTTCATCCGGCGTCAAAACCACTACATTTAAAGGTTCGAGACAACAACTGAACAAAAATATCCCTTTTTGTACTAATCTTAATGGCGTCAACTTAATCCTAGAAAATCGCCTATGCGATCAGGTAAAAAAATTGAGAAATCAAAGAAAATAATGGTTGCTATTAGGAGCTGAGCTATGTTTTCAACCGCAAAACATGCTCGGCCCCTAAACGAGTATGGACTTTATAGTCTCATCAGTGCTTGTATAAAAAAGTTGTCAAAAAGTATCACCGTATTAAAGACTGGCGATTTCTCTTAAAACACACCTACTTAACCAAAATAAATTGAAGTTGACTTGATTATGTGTAATTGCTCAATTGCGCGCGACAGGCGATCTCTATACGATGATTACGCAGCACGACGCGGGTCCGTTCATTGCATACATGAGCATAGGCTAAATCTCGAAGAACATCAGTTATGTCCAAGCAATCCTTTAACTTTGTACAGCGTTACAAACGCTAACTTAGCACCGGGTTTCAAAAAAACAGAGGTACTGGTATGAACGAAAGTTCATCTCCACTTATTTCTGCACTCGAACAACTACGCCTGAAGCTGCTCGATCTGACAGGACGCAACCGTCTTATCAATTTCAAACATACCTTAGGTAAGTCACTTCAGTTTGTAGAAGGACATCCAGCCGCTATCTATGAAAAGTTAGTTGAGACAAATAACAGAGCCAACATCAGCGTTCTTGGACTGCCCGAACCTGCGCGTAGAGAATGGGTTGAACGTAACGGTCGTCTGCAGCGACCCGAACCACGAGAGTGGGCCAAATCTGCGGGCATTTCAACAGGATTTGACATCTCCGGCGCAGGTGAAGAATCGGAAGAGTCAAATGTCAGGGCACTGATGTATCCGGACGACCTAGCTAAGCACTGCCGCAAAATCGAGCGCGAGGCTACGCTAGCAATTGAGGAAACTGGCGCAAACATGCTGTTCTTGGTGCTCGGTTTTTTAGAGTTTCCTGATCAGCGAGATAGCGACAAGACATACACTGCCCCGTTGATCAGCATCCCAGTGTCATTGCAAAAAAAAGACGTTTCGGGCATTCAGCAGTTCTCAATACAGTACACGGGTGACGATATCTCAGAGAACCTCTCGTTACGTGAAAAGCTGCGCAACGACTTTGGACTAGTCCTACCTGAGCTCGCTGAAGAACAGATTGATGTCAACGCTTACTTCGCAGGAATTCAAGCGATCATCGTAAAACAACCTGGATTCGGACTGAAGCATCGCGTCTCCCTGTGCTTGCTCAGTTTCAGCAATATGCTGCTGGTGCGTGATTTAGATCCGAACAAATGGCCATCAAACGGAGATGAAAACGGCCTCGTTGATCACCCAATCGTCCGTGAAATATTCGAGGGCAGCGCTGATGAAGCCGGAGCTGGTCTCAGTCTCGCCGAAGATCACATGGTGGAAGAAGGACCAGGGGCAAACATCCCACTTGTTTATGACGCCGACAGCTCACAACACAGTGCATTAATTGATGTTTTGTCGCTCAAGAAGAACCTGGTCATCGAAGGCCCTCCAGGCACAGGCAAGTCCCAAACCATCACGAACTTGATTGCTGCTTGTCTTGCCGAGGGCAAGAAGGTGCTGTTTGTCGCTGAGAAACTGGCCGCCCTTGAGGTAGTGAAAAACCGCCTATCGCTAGCTGGTCTAGACCCGTTCGTGCTTGAACTGCACAGCAACAAGACGAACAAAAAACGGGTCTTGGAGGAAATCGCTAAGCGAATCACCTTCAGACCCAACCACCCTAATGACCTTCCTCGTTTGCAGCAACAGCTCGAAGCTCATCGCAAAGATCTCAAAGCCTATTCAGACCTGATCAACTCCATCGCTCATAACGCGTTTGGATTGACTCTCCACCAAATTATGTGGCGTGCTGAAAAGCACCGTCAATGTCTCAGCGACGAAGAAAGCATGCTGAGCCAGATCAGTATCGGTGACGCAACTCAGATTTCTGAATTTGAGTTTGGTCGCCGCACCGACTGCCTCGGGTACATTGGCTCTCAATACAATTCAGTCGGCGGCTTCGATGCAAGTTGTACTTTCTGGGGCTTTTACCCTGAGCGGTTGATACCAGGCGACGAGGTCAAACTCACACAGTTATTCGAAGCAGCCGATGCCTGGGGGCTTGCTTTGGTTGATGCCTCAAAGCATTTATCTAATGTCCTCGGAGGCCGAGTTCATAACCTTTCTTTGTCTTTTAGTAGTGAGCAACTAACTGTGCTCAGGCGCTTGCTTGAGACGGCAAATCAACAACTACCCCTACACCTTATTCCTGGCTTCTTTGAAGATGATGAGACAGGCGCAACAGCTGCAAAAACGATCGGAGAGTTTGCCAAACAGGTCGAACACTTCCATAGCTTAGACGGTACTGTCAGGGCAGCCCTCAAATTGGAATCGAGCGTCACCAAGTCAGGCGCAGATGAACTAAAGAGTCTTAAACGTCAAGCAGATATCTTGGGTGCTGAACTAGGCACACTCAACGAACTAAGAACTCTTCATCAACAGCTTGTTGAAACAGCGGGCATGCTCTCAGCAGCCAATATGGCCGTCATAAGCTTTATCGGCGGGAAAAACATTCCCTATGACGGTTCGAAGCAGAAATTGGAGCAATTACTCAGCTTTGCCGATCTCATATTGGACGCTCCTGAAGAGCACTTCCATCTCCAGGCTCCTGGTCTGACTCGCGACGGCGCTGTTCATGCCATCGATCAATTACTTGCACTCCAATCTGAATGGACTAGGCTCGAGAAGGAACTGAGTGACTCACTTTATGTAGACGCCTTGCCGCATGAAGGAGATATCAAACAAGCAATCCTGACGATACGCGAAGGTGATGCTTGGTATCGGGTCCTCCAGGGACGTTGGCGCAAAGCCGTGGGACTGCACAAAGCGTTGCAGCGCACCAAGCTAAAGATGCCGAGCGAAAAGCGACTGGAACAACTCGAGCAAATCATCAAATTACTAGGTCTCAAAGAGCAGTGGAAGTCTTCTCCCACTTGGACACAGTTCATTGGTTTTCCTGCACCAGCGACATCATCACCCTTAGAGGGATACCTAGCCTTAGCAAAGTGGAATCGTGGAATCAAAGTTGCGTCCGAGGATATTCAAGTTGTACTGATCGACCCAATCAACTTCACCGCTAACCAGGCGCGCGCCCTGCGCCGTGAATTCTCATCAGTAAAACTGGAGATCACGACAGCAATCTCGGCCTTCAAAAGCATCAGTGAAAAGCTCAAGCGACTTTCTGAATTCAGCGGAGGCCATCTTATTGAGAAAGTGTTGGAGAAGACGAAAGAACTTACCGGATCTCTTGAGGACAGATTCGAGTGGCTAGAGCTGGAGGCAAAAAGCCAAGCCACCTTCAACCAGGTGGTAGCTGGCTGCGATGCGGCTTTGGAGCGTTCTGCTTTGAAATCACAGATACAAGCAAATGCTCGAGTCAAAACGCTCCTCGACGAACTCTATTTGGGAGTAGACACCGACTGCGCAACTGCCATCGAAGCCCTTTCATTTGGTCAAAGTCTCGACGGTCTCAACTTGTTACCACAGATAAAGTACAAGCTTCGCTCGGGACATCCAATTGAAACTTCGCGCACCTTTGTCGCTGCGCTGGAGGATGTGCATACAGGCTTGCAGCAAGTCGAGAATTTAAGCAGTACTTTGTCCCAATTCGGCATGTTTGAAATGGACGTATGGACAGGAGCGCCAGCAGACGAAGACTTGGAGCTTTTTGTCAGTGCATTGCATGAAGCCGTTCAAAAGGCAATTCAGGATCAGGACCTTCTGATTCCATGGTCGCTGTACCTCACCCGCCGCAAGGAAGCAAGTGAGCTAACGTTGAACGTATTCGTTGAGCTCCTCGAGACGAAACGAATCAAGCACGACGAATTAACAGACGCTTACGCTTACTGTACCTACAGTACGATCACACGCGAAGCCTTCCGAAACATTCCTGAGCTGGGTCGATTTACTGGGCTGAAGCACAACCAGATTCGTGACGAATTCAAGCGACTGGACAGGGAAATAATTTCACTGCGTGGCAAGGCCATCGGTTACGAAGGCACACGCAGGGCGTCACCACCGAACGGCAGGAACGGAGTACGAGTCGATGACCGTACTGAGATGGTACTTCTGAACTATCTCATGCCACAACAACGTCCACGGATGCCCGTTCGGAAAATTCTGACCCGAGCGGGAGGAGCGATTCAAGAACTGAAGCCTTGCTTCATGATGGGCCCACAAGCAGTGGCACAGTATTTGACTCCAGGCGTGATCAAGTTCGATCTGGTCATCATGGATGAAGCGTCCCAATTGAAACCCGAGGAAGCTATTGGTTCGATTGCTCGCGGTGGCCAGCTAGTCGTCGTGGGCGATCCTAAACAGCTACCCCCAACATCATTTTTCTCCCGTATGTCACAGGATGGAGAAAGTAGTGATGACCACTTCACCACCACCGATGCCGAAAGCATTCTGGACGTATGTTCGTCACATTTCAGACCAACACGTTCGCTGCGCTGGCATTACCGCTCACAACATCATTCGCTGATTGCCTTTTCTAATCACAGTTTCTACCGTGGGAACCTGATCATCTTCCCCTCGCCCTACGGACAAGGTGGCAGGCTGGGCGTGCGAGCTGTTTACTTAGCAGACGCCATTTACGAAAACCAAACCAATCTACGTGAAGCTAAACGGGTGATAGATGCAGTTGTCGAGCATATTGCAACAAGGCCTAGCGAGTCCCTTGGCATCGTGACACTAAACATAAAGCAACGTGACCTTATTGCTGAGCTGTTAGAAGAGCGCCTAAGGTCCGTTCGTGGTGCAGATACCTATCGTGAACACTGGATCAATGAGGGCGCCCCCTTGTTCATCAAGAACCTCGAAAACGTCCAGGGCGATGAGCGTGACGCGATAGTAATCTCGACAACATTTGGTAAGCCTCCCGGCTCTAGTGCCGTACGTCAGAACTTTGGGCCTATCAGTCGACAAGGAGGCTGGCGGCGACTTAACGTTTTATTCACTCGAGCAAAAAGATCGATCGCACTGTACACGTCAATGCGCCCTGAAGACATCGTTATGGATGGGACAACACCTGATGGAACAAAAGCACTCCGAAATTACCTCGAATACGCCCGAACAGCCTTCTTGACTACCGTCGAGGAAACGGGTCTTGAGGCAGACAGTGATTTTGAAATTTCTGTCATGGAAATGTTAAAGCTGCGCGGCTATGAAGTTACCCCGCAGCTAGGTGTTGCTGGATATCGCATTGATATTGCAGTCAAACATCCCGATGCGCAAGGCTCATATTTAGCTGCTATTGAGTGTGATGGAGCTACGTATCACTCTGCATTATCAGTGCGGGATCGCGACCGCATCCGGCAAGAAATTCTTGAATCGCTTGGTTGGCGTGGACGCATCTGGCGTATTTGGTCAACTGACTGGTTTCGAACTCCTAGACAAGAGACTGAAAAGCTCATTAGCTTCCTCGAAGATATGCGCAGAAGTTGGAGTCCGGAGCACGCATCTGGCGAGGCATGGATCGAAGAGGGTATAGGTGCGGGACAACCGGCGGTGCACGTAACGCCAGAGGTTGTATTGATTGAAAACTCTGTTCAAGCTGAGATTGAGCGCGAGGCCGTTAACTCGGTATTAATCGATACAGACGACGATCTGGAGGTCGAGGTTGGTGATGTGATTCGCTACGTGGATCTTGCTAAGCCTAACGAAGTGCTGACGGTACAAATTACCAGCGGTAAAAGCGATTTTTTAAATGGCATAGTTAACGAAAGTGTTCCTCTGGCTCAAGCATTTTTTGGAGCTGTTGTTGGCGATGAAGTTGTACTTCACCTTACTGGCAGTACCTCCAAGACTTTCCAAATTATAGAAATTAAAAGAACAGAAAATTAATGGCCGTCACTTTAAATACACTTGAGTCTCACCTATGGGAATCGGCAAACATTCTGCGTGGTCCTGTAGATGCGGCCGACTTCAAGACCTACATCTTTCCACCACTGTTTTTCAAGCGTATCTGCGACGTTTGGGACGAGGAGTACGGTAATCGTCCCTGAAAAAAGCGGTTGTTAAAGTTAGAATTTTCTAATTATGAGGGATTCTACAGATGAAGAAGTCACGATTCATAGAAAGTGAAACTGTTGAGGTATTCAAACGCGCCAAGGCGGTTGGTCTCATTTAGACAATTAGGTCGGCGCCTAGTCTCTCACCTCTATGGGGCATCTGCGAAGCTCAAAGTATCCACCAATATTGTGGTCTGTGTAAGAGCAAGTCGTTTCGAAGTCGTTGACTAAAAGAGCACCGCCCTCGATTAGAACCTTAAATTAATGGAGTCGAGCCGAGCATTTATGCCTTGAGACCCTTTATTTTACTGGTGGCGCATCCCTGATTCGAACAGGGGACCTTCGGATTATGATTCCGCTGCTCTAACCGACTGAGCTAATGCGCCATTTGTAGTGCGAGGTATCTTGCTGTCTTCGGTGAAACGCTGAGCCTTGCACTCAGCACGGTAAAAGAGTCTGAAAATCGATGTCAAACATCATCGTCAAACAAATCCACCGAAGTCGTAAATTCTAGCATTTTTTGCCCACTCCCGACAAGTCAGTACCGACAAACCATCGAGCAAGCCGCTAGCGCATCCCTGCTTTGTAGCTCTCAAGCGGGTATGGATCGATCTTGGGGATCAGGCCATCGTCGTAGACCATGACCTTGCGATACATATCCAGCTGCACATTGGCCGAGCGCTCAGCATCGAATAAATTGACCGACCACTCATCAAAACTGTCCTCACGCAGACGGTATTTGGTACCGTTAGACCAGGTTTCCAGCCACATACGCTTGCCGTTTTCTTCACCGGCATAATCAATCCGCCCAGTGCCGTAAACCACCGACACCACATTGGCGCCTTTAACGGTTTGCTCAGTTGAAGACCGACTCATTGATTTACCCCCCGTGCTGCGGGTGTCAGGGGGCAGATCAGCCATGGCGCTGGGGGTTGCGTAGGTCGATGGGGGCGCCCGAAAACACACAATATTTAGTAACCGACCTGAATTGATCTCCATAAAGGGGCGGCCGTTAATACCAGCCCACGCAAATGCCCCCTCGGCTTTTTCGAAAGCGTCTTGATAGGGTTGTGCGTTTTGAACTTGCATCAACTCAGTGTCGATCATCGGACCTTGGGCATTAGGCTGACTGTAGACGGCCACCCAACCTCTTCGCCAAGTTTTGTCCGTGCAGTTAAGCTCAAAACTTTGCACCAGTGACTGGCCTGCTAATTTGCCATCAAGCGCTACAAAAGCCGATTCTCTATCCTTGGCATCGACCTGCAAGGGGTTTACTAATAGCTTGACGATTAAGGTGTCATCTTTCTTGAATATTTGCGTATCGTAAAAAAGCGTGCCGGTTCGGGGATTTGCGCCGAGCTTAACCCACGTGGCTTGTCCCGAATACTCAACATTCGGTCGAATAGGCAAATTGGTCGTGTTCGGGGCGGTCGGGACAGCGATCCCCGTCGCTTCTTTCAAATAGTCCGTCGGGGTTCCGCCATCGCACGCGATGCGCTTGAGCGCGCCAAAATGCGCACCAGACACACTCTCTGCCATATCAAGATCAGGATCATCATCTACGGCAGGCAGGTTATCAACGCTGGCAATCTCCCGCTGGGGAATCGTCTCGGGCCGCCCTTTTGCGTTTGCACTTGGATAAACTGTTAAGCGTTTAAACCGAAAAACGCTGTCCACACAATTGAACTCGACATCGACAATTGCCGACGCCCCCTCTTTGTAGGGGAACACATTATTCAAGAGCGAAACAGTCGCCAGATCGCCTTTGCGATCAATGGCCGGAGAGTACAAAACATCAACAGCTTGATTGTTGAGCGCATTGCTTGAATCGCCCGCGACTTTTTGCAGCTGTATCCAGCTTTGGGCAGCGACCGCTTGCACAGCAACACACAAGCAAATCAAGACCGAGGTTTGAGCTAATTGTTTTAATCGCCTCATGGTGCACCCTATTTAACTGCATGCACCACCACCTTAATATTGATTTGTTTTGTGCGCAAGCTTGCCAGCAATCAATAGGTTTTATAGGGCAAAAATTTACCGGACAAAACCACGTTGACCCGGTCGCCTTTGGGATCAGGCTCGCGCGTGATATCCATCGAGAAATCAATTGCGCTCATGATGCCGTCACCGAACTCTTCATGAATGAGTTCTTTGATGGTGGTGCCATAGACGCTAACGATTTCGTACCAGCGATAGATCAAAGGATCAGTCGGTACCTGAGTAGGCAAAGAGCCCTTGTAGGGCACGACTTGCAGGATTTTGACGGCTTCTGGCGGCAGATCGAATATTTTGCCCAGGATGGTTGCTTGCTGCTTGGTGCAAGTCATCTGACCCAAGCAACACGCCGTGACCCATTCTTTGGATAATTTGAGCTTGACTGCGATATCAGACCACTTCAGCCCTTTTTGTACTTTGGCTGAGTAAATGAGGTCTGTTACGTCTTCGCGGGTCATGGGCTTGGTGATAGCGGTTGATTTCATGAGAAGTCTCCAGAGTGAATTAACAGAGCTATCCAGCTAAGCAATTAACATGCCATCTGAGGCTATTTAATACCTGCCCGCATAAAAGATTGCACGAACTGTCGCTGAAAAATCAAAAACCCGATGAGTAGTGGTGCGCACGACATCAGGGTTGCTGCGGTGATGATAGACCAATCAATGCCTTGATCCGAAGAAGAAAAGACCTGCAAGCCCACGGTTAAAGGTCTTGAAGTCACCGAGTTGCTGACCACCAGCGGCCAAAGGAAGTTGTTCCAGTGAAAACTGACTGAGATCAAAGCAAAGGCAACAAAGGTGGGTTTCGCCAGAGGGATATAGACATGCCGAAGGACCTCCATGGACGTGGCGCCCTCCATCTCTGCTGCCTCAACAAGTTCTTTGGGAATGCTTTTAAAAGTCTGTCGCAACAAAAAGATCGCAAACGCGGAGGCAAAATAAGGCAAACCGATCCCAAAGAGCGTATCGACTAACCCCACTGCGGTCAGCGTTTGATAGTTCTTAACAATCAGAATTTCGGGCATGATCGTGAGCTGCACCAGTACCAGCGCAAACAACAGGTTTTTGCCTAAAAACTCGTAGCGGGCAAAAGCATAAGCGGCCAAGGTGCAGATGATCAATTGAATCACCAAGATCAAGGTGACCAACATAAAGGTGTTCAAGAAGTAGCGGGCAAAAGGTGCAGCCTGCCAAGCGGCAGTAAAGTTATCGAACGTCAAAGGCGCAGACAGGACAAAGCGAGTCGCGAACTCGCTTGGGTGAACTGCAGCCCACACGGCATAAAGTAACGGGCAAATCCACAACAGCGCCAGCAGCCAGGATCCGATCACGGACAGGCTCAACACCCCAGATCGACTAATCAGCGAGCTCAGCGATCGCAGTTTCACTGATAGCGGTGCCATTGTTCGGGATGTCATTGATAGTGCGCCCGACGATCCAGCGTAAAGAACTGAATCAAACCGATCACTGCGAGTGTCATGAGCAACACCACGGTCAACGCCGAGGCATAGCCTTGATCCCAGAACTGGAACCCGATCTGGTACAAAAAATACAGCAGGACGGACGACGCATTATCAGGCCCGCCGTGCGTCATCACGATGATGTGATCAACCATTCTGAAAGCATCGATTACGGCGTTTATCAACACAAAAATAGTGGTCGGCATCAGCAAAGGCCATTGAATCCGTCTAAAAAAATACCAGCTGCTCGCCCCTTCGATATCAGCTGCCTCTCTAAGGCTGGGGCTCAAGCTTTGCAAAGCTGCCAGATAAAAAATCATAAAAAAGCCAGCTTGTTTCCAGACTGCTACGACAATGACTGCGCCCAGCGCGAAGCGAGGGTCGCCAAGCCAGTTCTGCCCAGCGAAACCGAGCGTTTGCAAGCCTTGATTAAAGAGACCGTAGCCAGGGGTGTAGAAAAATATCCAGATATT
This sequence comes from Jezberella montanilacus, assembly GCF_003003055.1. Taxonomy (GTDB): domain Bacteria; phylum Pseudomonadota; class Gammaproteobacteria; order Burkholderiales; family Burkholderiaceae_B; genus Zwartia; species Zwartia montanilacus. The sequence continues at coordinate 32,459 of NZ_PVTV01000004.1, read as the reverse complement.
TGCCACGGCAATCATGGGCAAAATCGTTGGCAGAAAAAATGAGGTCCGTAAAAACCACTGACCAGCCAACTTTTTATTGACCCACAAAGCCATCATTAATGACAAGCCGATCGACAAGGGGATGGTCAGGGCCGCAAACCACAAATTATTGCTCAGTGAACGCCAAAAGACTGGATCTTCGATCATGATCTGATAGTTTTCCATCCCCACATAGACGGCGCTGCGGCCTGCTTTGGGGGTGGACATAAAACTATCAATCAGCGTAGTCAGCGCAGGGTAATGCGTAAAAACGAACAAGAAGAATAAAGCGGGTAGCAAAAGCAGATAAGCATGAATCTGTTTCACTACCCGCCCCCTCATTACTTGTAACTACGCAATAAGCGAGTCGCCTCAACTTGAGCGTCTTTAAGGGCTTGCTCTGGTGTCTTGGCACCGGTGAGCGCAGCCTGCAAACCATCATTGAGCGCTTTGGTCACGCGTTGATTGTCGTGTGTTGAGAACTCTGCAACCGCAAACGGCAATTGATCGCGAGCCACCAAGGCAGGTGGGAAATCAGTCGTGTACTTTTTCAAAGCGGGTGTGTCGTAAGCGGCAGGTGAGACAGCAACGTAGCCGGTGTCAATGCTCCATTGGGCGGCACGCTCAGGTTGCGTCAACCACTTGGCAAATTTATAGGCACCTTCTTGCTCGGCGGGGCTGGTCTTTTTGAAGATAAAGAAGTTACCACCACCCGTTGGCGAGCCGCGACGTTTGCCCTCAGGCAACATGGCCACGCCAAAATCGAACTTGGCGTTACTGCGAATATTGGTCAGATTGCCCGTTGTCGTCCAGATCATGGCAGCTTTGCCTTCTAAAAAGTCGCGCGGTGTGGTGCCCCACTCGACCACTCCAGCTGGCGAAATGTTGTGCTTTTTAGATAAGTCGACCCAGTACTGCAAAGCCGCGATGGCGTTTGCGTCATCAAACTTAACTGTCGTGCCATCTTGGTTCGCCAGAATCGCATCGCTTTGTGTGCTGAAGCCCTGATACAACCAGTAAGGAAAACCACTCGAGGGGACTTGAATACCCCACTGCGTCACGTTGCCGCTTGCATCCTTTTGGGTCAATTTCTTGCCCATATCAATCGTTTCTTGCCAGGTTTTAGGTGCTTTTTCAGGATCTAAGCCGGCTGCTTTAAACAGGTTTTTGTTCCAGAACATCACGACGGTCGAGCGCTGGAAAGGGACCCCCCAAGTCTTGTTATTGATCTGACCATTCAGCATAAAAGCGGGAAAAAATCCTTTCAGCCAGGCACGGTCAGCGTCGGTTTTTACAAAGCCATCAACCGGGACGATGGCATCTTCGTCAACCAGAGTAAAAGTGTCAGTCGACAACAAGATGCCCGCTGCCGGAGGCTTGCCTGCCTTATGGGCCGTCAAGACTTTGACAATAGTTTCTTGATACGTCCCTGCATAGACAGGAACGATATTGAGCTCTGGATTATCTTTATTGAAATCACTGGCATATTGGTCAATGATTTTAGTAATGGGGCCGCCCACAGCAATGGGGAAATAAAACGAAATATCGGTCTTAGCAAACGCCGCGGCGCTCAGTCCCAAACCTAGGCAAATAGTTGTCGAAGCAACCGCGATGGATTTTAATAAACGTTTCACTGAACTCTCCTGATAATTGGTCAATTGCGAACTGAATAACAAACAAAATAGCAAACGCAAAACAACCGCTGGCAAAAGCTTAGTGGAGTCATATGACAGCACCGTGCTCGTCAAACCAGTGTTGGGCACTGCTGGCCCAACCGACACCGATCGAAGCGTTTGAGGATCCGAGCAAGCCGGTCATCGCCTCACCGGCAATTCGCGCAATCAAGCTAAGCCCTTGACTGGTGAGGGTGACCAAGGCATCCGCACCGGTATATTCAATTTTTTCAATCCTGCCCTCAAATACCTGGTCTGCCGTGGCATTGAGCAGGAGTGCTTCTGGTCTGACGCCTAACCACTTAGCACCCGCTGGCGGCTGCACGCGCAGGGTGCTTGATTGAAGGTGGTGTCCATCAAGCGGCCAAATATTCATTGGCGTTTGTCCAATGAACTTAGCCGCGAACAAACTTGCTGGTCGTTGGTACAAATCCACCGGTTTCGCGACTTGCTCAACACGCCCGGCATTCAACAACACCACTTGATCTGCCATGCTCATGGCCTCAATCTGATCGTGCGTGACGTAGACCACTGACAAGTTGAGTGTTTGTTGCAAGGCACGCAGCTCTTGCCGCATCTCTTGTCTTAACTGGGCATCCAGATTGGATAAGGGCTCATCCATTAAACACAGCTGGCTATCGGCCACCAAAGCTCGCGCTAGGGCAACACGCTGCTGCTGTCCGCCTGACAGTTGCGCAGGTTTACGATCGATCTGTTGTCTCAAACCCAAGAGGTCTATCACGTGCTTTAGTTTTTGATCGATCACCGCTTGAGGCAATTTGCGAACACGCAAACCGAACACAATGTTCTCAGCGACTGACAGATGGGGGAACAAGGCGTAACTCTGAAACACCATGGACACGCCTCGCGCTGAGGCGTGCGTATGGGTGACATCCCGACCAAAAATCTGGATCTGACCGCTCGTTGGAGCCTCGAGCCCAGCGATCAATCTCAGGGTCGTGGTTTTGCCACAACCCGACGGGCCAAGCAGTACCGTAAACTGGTGTGCGGGGATAGCTAAATCCGTTGCCCCCAGCGCGACAACTGATCCCCAGGATTTGCTGACTTGTTCGAAGGTGACTGCTTGCATAAGGGCTACCCATCACATAGTCCCGTAATCTAACGCGACAAATATGACAGAAATATGACTGAACACATTAAAACAGTATCGCAGGCAAGGACGTCAACCCGCATCTGGGATCTGCCCCTTAGGCTTTTTCATATGCTGTTCGCGCTCTCGGTCACAGGCGCGGTTGCAACGGTGAAACTGGGAGACGACTGGATGGAATGGCACGTACGGTTTGGCATCATCAGCCTGGCCTTGCTGCTCTTCAGATTGATCTGGGGGATCGTTGGCTCGCATTACTCACGCTTTAGCCAATTCGTTCGCTCACCAGCAGCAACCTTACGCTATTTGAAGTCGGTCAAGGTACCCGATCAAAAAACGGCCGGACATAACCCCTTGGGCGCCTGGTCCGTGCTGGCCATGCTTGTCAGCATTGGGGTCCAGGCAACAACTGGCCTATTCACTCGCGATGAAATCATGACGCAAGGCCCCTTGGTCGAGTTCGTGAGCGAGAGCACAAGCGACTTGTTAACCAAGATTCATCATCTTAACGAGACCTTGCTATACATCTTTATTGGGCTGCATCTGGTGGCTATTCTTGTTTACACCTTGCGAGGACATGGCCTAGTCAAACCAATGATTACCGGGAACGTGCCCACTAATCGACTGCCGCTCGAGACGACCGAAGCTCGGGATACGCTGACGCTTAGGCTGTGGGCGCTTGGCATTGCAGTAGTCCTCGCCTGCGCTGCCTATTATTTAATCCAGCTATCCTAAACAAAAAACATCTTGCCTACCTGCTCTCTTGCCTGCACTATCACTCAACAATTTCAAGGAGACTAAACGTGCCAATCGCTCACAATCAATCCTGTCGTATTTACTGGCGTGGTGATGGGGATCCAAGTTTGCCAGGTCTGGTGCTAGGTAATTCACTGGGCACGGATGTAACACTCTGGGATCCGATTCTTGACGAATTGATGCAGCATTTTTATGTCGTACGCTTTGATATGCGCGGGCACGGTGGCTCGGATGCCCCGGCCGGCGACTATTCGCTGAACACGCTGGTGGATGATGTTCAAGCAGTAATCAGTGCAGCAAAATTACAGACTTTCAGCTACGCAGGGATCTCACTGGGTGGCATGGTTGGTATGGAGTTAGCGGCACGCCAACCTCAAGGACTGGCTAAAGTCGTGCTGAGCAATACCGCGTTCGAGTTCCCTGCCGGGATCTGGGGCGCACGGATTGACTCTGTCATGCAAAGTGGGATGGGTTCGATTATTGATGCCGTGCTTGGCCGTTTCTTTACTGAAGGCTTCGTTCAAGCAAACAGCCTTGCATTCAGACGCGTTAAAAACATCGTCCTGATGCAAACGCCTGGGGGTTACGCGGGATGCTGTGCTGCTATCCGTGACATGGACATTGTCAACCGTTTAAGCTCGATTGCGATCCCGGCCTTAGTCGTTGTTGGCGAGTTTGATTTATCGACACCACCCTCGCGTGGAGAGGATATCCTTGCGCGCGTCAAAGGTGCCAAGCTGGTCAATCTGCCTTCAGCGCATATTCCCGTGACTGAAATACCGCAAGCCTATTCAGCCGCCTTGCTTGGCTTTTTAAGGACGTAGCCAATTTACAAAATAAAAAGCGCAATGTGCTCTCACAACGCGCTTTTTATTCAGACTAAATATCGAACGAAGATTATTTCTTTTCGTGATAAACATCATGACAAGACTTACACGAAGCACCCACTGCACCGTAAGACTTCTTGATCTGTTCTAAATCGCCGGTGTCAGCAGCGGCCGACAACTTAGCCACAGCAGAGGTAAATTTCTCTTGTGCTGCCTTAAAGCCTGCGGGGTCCTTCCAGATATCAGCCAAAGCGTATTCAGACTGCGTGCCTTCGGGAAACGCCTGCCAAGGCAAGGCGGCTAGAGTTGACAAAATCGCGACGTTGGCCTGGATCTCTGCTTTGTCGTAGGGTTTCTGGCCTTTCATGACCGGTCCCATCCGACCAAAATGTGACGAAATTAAAGTCATCACTGCCTCGCGATACTCTTCTGCCTGCTTGGGCTTGGTGAACTGAGCGCTGGCGCTACCTGCCCAAATACAAGCAAGCAACGTAAACATGACTGCATATATTGAGGTCTTTTTCATGGGTGTACCTGTCGTTAAATATCTTTGGCTAGTTGATCTGCCAGACCAATATAACTGCGCGGCGTCAGCTTTGACAAACGTTGTTTGACGTCATTTGGCAAATCCAAGCCTGCAATAAAACCAGCCAGTGCTTCTTGGGTAATACCTTTGCCGCGGGTCAACGCTTTGAGTTGCTCATAAGGCTGGGGTAAGCCATAGCGACGCATCACCGTCTGGATGGGTTCGGCCAGGACTTCCCAGCAATTATCCAGGTCTTCATTCATGGCTGCCGCGTTGACTTCAAGCTTGCCCAACCCGCGCGAGCAGGCATCATAGGCAACCATGCAGTAGCCCAAGGCCACGCCCAAATTGCGCAATACGGTAGAGTCGGTCAGGTCACGCTGCCAACGCGAGATCGGCAGTTTCTCGGACAGGTGACGCAACATCGCATTGGCCAAGCCCAGATTACCCTCTGAGTTCTCAAAATCAATGGGGTTGACTTTGTGTGGCATGGTCGACGACCCTACTTCACCCTCTTTCAGTCGTTGCTTAAAGTAACCCAGGGAGATGTAGCCCCAGACGTCCCGATTTAGATCCAGCAAAATCGTGTTCGCTCGGCTAAGCGAATCAAATAAAGCAGCCATCCAGTCATGGGGTTCGATTTGAATCGTGTGCGGGTTTTGCTTCAAGCCCAGGCATGCGAGCACGCCAGCACTGAATTCGGGCCAGTTGATCTCAGGGTAAGCCGACAGATGGGCGTTGTAATTACCCGTGGCACCATTCATCTTAGCGAGGGGCACGACGTGTTCAATATTAGCGATCGCATCTTTTAGACGTGCAACGACATTAGCAAATTCTTTGCCCAGCGTCGTAGGGGTCGCGGGTTGACCGTGCGTTCGCGCCAACATGGGCTGATTCGCTTGATCATGGGCGATCTGAGTCAAGGCGGTTAATAGCTGCCGGAGCGCAGGCAAAATCACCTGATCACGAGCGCGCGTCAGCATTAAGGCGTGTGACGTGTTGTTAATATCCTCGGAGGTACAGGCAAAGTGAATAAATTCACCCGCTCGCGCTAATTCTGGCGAATCGGCGACTTTCTCTTTTAGCCAATACTCGACCGCTTTGACGTCATGGTTGGTGACGCGCTCAATGTCTTTGATCCGTTGGGCATCGGTTTCAGAAAAATTTGACACCAGGGCATTCAAACGGGCCTTTGACGCCTCAGAGAAAGGGGTCAACTCTGACAAACCCGCCTCTGACAGACCGAGCAACCAGGCAATTTCGACTTCTACCCGATGGGCCATGAAGCCGCCTTCTGACAATAAAGGTCTTAAGCCATCGCAACGAGAGGCATAGCGCCCGTCTAGCGGAGAAAGGGCGTTCAAAAGCGTAATACCTGGGTTGCTTTGCATGAGAGTTTCGGTCAAAAACAAGTAAAAAAAACGACAAAATCGGCCGAGATCATTTTATCACCCAGCAAATCGCATCCAGAACGGGATTAGACGATACACTAAGTGTCAAATTCGTTTTAGACGCAGGCTCATGAAACTCATTGCTTCCATTACCAGTCCTTATGTGCGAAAAGTTCGCGTCGTGATGGCTGAAAAAAAACTCGACTACCAAATTGAATTAGAAAACGTTTGGGCCCCTGATAGCAAAATCCAGTCATTCAATCCGCTGGGCAAGGTACCCTGCCTTATCATGGAAGACAACAGTTCACTGTTTGATTCTGCCGTGATTGTTGAATACCTAGATACTTTATCCCCTGTCAGCCGCTTAATCCCGCAAGGGGGTCGCGACCGCGCTGCCGTCAAATGTTGGGAAGCCCTAGCCGATGGTGCGATGGATGCCTGCGTCATCATCATCAAAGAACTGCAACGCCCGGCCAAACAGCAAAGCGCAGAATGGATAGAGCGTCAGTACGGCAAGATCAAGGCAACCATTGAGCACATGGAGAAGGGCCTGGGTGACGACCCCTTTTGCATGGGGATCAACTTTACCCTCGCTGATATCGCAGTCGGCTGCTTGTTAGGCCTGTTGGATTTCAGGTTTGCTCATCTCGAATGGCGCAACGAGCATCCAAACCTTGATCGGCTGTACCAGAAGCTAGCTGCCCGGCAATCGTTTCTCGATACCGTGCCTGTTGCGGCTTGAAGTTGCGGCCTAATTTATCAATAAACGTCAGTCAATAATCCCACCCCCGAGGCACACATCCCCGTCGTACAAGACGGCGGATTGCCCGGGTGTCACCGCCCACTGCGGCTCGTCGAAAGACAATTTAAACTGCCTGCCTTCCGTTTGTGTCACTGAACACGACGAGTCCGCCTGCCGATATCTGGTCTTGGCGCAATACTGACCTAAAGCAGGGGGTGGACCCGCCACCCAACTAGCCTGTTCAGCAAGCAGGTGCTCGTCGAGCAACCACGGGTGATCGTGCCCCGCCACAACATAAAGCGCATTGTTAGCCATGTCTTTGCGGGCAACGTACCAAATCGGGCCCGTGCCGTCCTCCCCTTGTTGACCCTTTACGCCACCGACGCCCAGACCCTTGCGCTGACCGATTGTGTAAAAAGACAAGCCATGGTGAGTACCAATTTGCTCGCCGGCTTCGGTCAATATCGGACCAGGCTTGGTAGGTAAATAACGATTCAGAAATTCACGAAAAGGTCGTTCACCAATAAAACAAATCCCAGTCGAGTCTTTCTTGGCAGCATTGGGCAAACCTAAGTCGTGAGCAATACGACGTACTTCTGTTTTGGCGATTTCACCGAGCGGGAATAAGGTTTTTGCCAGCTGGGCTTGGTTTAATCGGTGCAAAAAATAACTTTGATCCTTGGTGTGATCAAGCGCCTTGAGTAACTCATAGCGCTCGCCTGATTCGTCGGTCACTTTTCTGACACGGGCATAGTGGCCGGTTGCAATGTGGTCTGCGCCTAAAGACATTGCGTGATCTAAGAAAGCCTTGAATTTAATCTCGGCGTTACACAAGACATCTGGATTGGGGGTACGACCGGCTGAGTATTCTCGCAAGAAATCCGCAAAAACGCGATCTTTGTACTCGGCTGCAAAATTGACGGCTTCGATATCAACGCCTACGACATCTGCGACGCTCGCTGCATCGAGCCAGTCTTGACGGGTCGAGCAATATTCAGAGTCGTCGTCGTCTTCCCAGTTTTTCATGAACAAACCGATCACCTCGTAGCCTTGCTCTTTAAGCAACCACGCAGTCACGGAAGAATCGACGCCGCCGGACATGCCGACCACCACGCGTTTTTTTGAAAGTTTAGGGTTTGTCATAATTAGCTAAATTGTAGTCTGACTCAAACAGTTGGCTGGTCTGGTGTATAAACAATTCTTTTTACCTAATAGACGGACAGATCTATGCGAATCGGAATCCTGCGAGAAACTCGCGATCACGAAACCAGAGTGGCTGGCACACCAGAGACGGTAAAGAAATACGTCACAGCTGGACACGAAGTCCTGGTCGAACCGGGTGCGGGGCTCGCTGCGCATTTTACCGACGAAGCCTACACCGCAGCGGGTGCCAAGCTGGCCGCGTCGGCACAGTGCCTGGACGCAGAACTGATTTTAAAAGTCAGAGCACCCTCACCCGAAGAAATAAGCAAAATCAAGTCAGGGACAGTGGTGGTTGGCATGCTGGATCCCTTTGATAGCGAAGGCATTAACGCGCTGAACGCTGCAGGAATCACAGCTTTTGCGCTGGAGGCGGCCCCACGGATTACCCGGGCACAAAGCCTGGATGTCTTGTCGTCGCAAGCTAACTTGGCTGGTTACAAGGCTGTTTTATTAGCCGCGCACTACTACGGTCGGATGTTTCCCATGATGATGACGGCTGCTGGCACCTTGAAGGCGGCTCGGGCCGTTGTTTTAGGGGCCGGTGTTGCTGGCTTGCAAGCCATTGCAACGGCCAAGCGCTTAGGCGCCGTTGTTGAAGCGTCTGACGTGCGACCAGCTGCTAAAGAACAAATTGAGTCCTTGGGCGGTAAATTCATCGACGTGCCTTTCGAGACCGATGAAGAACGCGAAATTGCCAAAGGTGTTGGCGGCTATGCACGACCCATGCCAGCCTCCTGGATGGCTCGCCAAGCCGTGCTGGTCGCTGAGCGTTGCAAACAAGCAGACATCGTCATCACGACCGCTTTAATCCCCGGCCGCCCTGCACCCACTCTAGTCTCAGCAGAAACGGTGTTTGGCATGAAGCCTGGCTCTGTCATCGTTGATTTGGCAGTTGAGCGTGGTGGTAACTGCCCGCTTTCAGTCAAAGGCGAAGTTGTCGAACACCACGGAGTAAAACTCGTTGGTCTGACCAATTTGCCTGGCATGGTGGCGACGGACGCCTCAGCGCTTTATTCGCGCAACCTGATGGATTTTCTGAAGCTCATCATCGATAAAGACGCCAAACTCGCCATCAATCATGAGGACGAAATCGTACAAGCTTGCTTGATGTGCGCCAATGGCGAAGTCAAAAGGAAAAACTAATGGAAGCAATTGACCACACCTTGATCAATGTGATCATTTTTGTTTTAGCGATATACGTGGGCTATCACGTCGTTTGGAACGTCACCCCCGCGCTTCATACGCCCTTGATGGCTGTCACAAACGCCATCTCTGCAATCATCATTGTGGGTGCGATGCTCGCCGCAGGGTTGACAGAGGGCGGTTTGGCACGCGGCATGGGCGTTTTTGCCGTAGCCCTAGCGGCCGTGAATGTCTTTGGCGGCTTTTTAGTGACCAGAAGAATGTTAGAAATGTTCAAGAAAAAAGATAAAAAAGCCTTACCTGCTAAAGCTCAGGGAGACGTCAAATGATCTCCATGAATCTAGTAACCCTTTTGTATCTGATCGCCTCAATTTGTTTCATCCAAGCCTTAAAGGGACTATCTCATCCCAACACGTCGCGCCTGGGTAACGCTTTTGGCATGGTTGGCATGTTGATCGCCGTCGTCACAACGGCGGTACTGATTGTCGGTCAGGCACGCACCGGAATGAGTGTTGCTGGTTTGGGTTGGGTGCTACTTGGCCTCTTGATCGGCGGCAGCGTCGGCACCTTGATGGCCAAGCGCGTGGAGATGACCAAGATGCCAGAGCTGGTTGCCTTCATGCACAGCATGATCGGCTTGGCCGCTGTGGCCATTGCAATCGCGATTGTTGCTGAACCTCAAGCCTTTAAGCTCGTGATGGCTGCCGGTGACCCTATCCCCGTGGGTAATCGTCTTGAATTGTTCATCGGCACCTTCGTCGGTGCGGTCACCTTCTCTGGCTCGGTCATTGCTTTTGGCAAACTATCCGGCAAATATAAATTTCGTTTGTTTCAAGGTGCGCCCGTCGTCTTTAAAGGTCAGCATCTCTTCAATTTGCTGGTCGCGTTGACCATGCTCGGCTGCGGCATTGCTTTCATGCTGACACAAAGCTGGACACCTTTTGTCATCATGACAGCACTAGCCTTTGTGCTCGGTGTGCTGATCATCATCCCAATCGGTGGTGCGGATATGCCCGTCGTTGTGTCGATGCTCAATAGCTATTCAGGCTGGGCTGCCGCAGGAATTGGTTTCTCGCTAAACAACCCCATGCTTATCATTGCGGGGTCTTTGGTGGGTTCGTCAGGCGCCATCCTGTCTTACATCATGTGTAAGGCCATGAACCGGTCGTTCATCAACGTGATCATGGGTGGCTTTGGTGCAACCCCCGAGGCCGGCGGTGCGGCTGGCGCGCAAGCCCAACGCAACGTCAGAAGCGGCAGCTCTGATGATGCGGCCTTTCTGCTAACCAATGCAGAGACGGTCATCATCGTGCCTGGCTATGGCCTGGCAGTCGCACGTGCCCAACATGCGCTGAAAGAGCTGGTAGAAAAACTGATCGCGCACGGCGTCACAGTTAAGTATGCCATCCATCCTGTGGCTGGCCGTATGCCAGGCCACATGAACGTGCTGCTCGCAGAGGCAGAAGTCCCCTACGATCAGGTGTTCGAGATGGACGACATCAATAGTGAGTTTTCGCAGACGGATGTGGTGTTGGTGCTAGGCGCAAACGACGTCGTTAATCCTGCGGCCAAGAATGATCCCAAATCAGTCATTGCTGGTATGCCAATCCTTGAGGCTTATAAGGCACGCAACATTATCGTTAATAAACGCTCGATGGCTGCGGGTTATGCCGGTCTGGACAACGAACTCTTCTATCTCGACAAAACCATGATGGTATTTGGTGATGCAAAGAAGGTGATCGAAGATATCATTAAGGCGGTTGAGAACTCTTGACGAGTTTTATCGTGACGAGTTTGCAATACTTAGTGTACGTTTCGAGCAACGTAAAAAACACCTGCGAATACACCGGGAAGGAAAGTCACTAAAAAAATCAGCAGGCGCCAGGTTAGCGTGCTGATCTCTCTGTGAATGGTGGTTTCCATTCTGGTTTCTAAGCGCGCCAGATCTTCGCGCGTTGCGAGGGTCGGGATGAGTGCCTCTATTCGAGTAAGTCGACTATCCATTTTAAAATTTATCTAGTGAGCTGAGACTGAATTTTAAAAGTGAATAATAGCTAGTTCAATGCGTAGCACCCGCGTATTCTGTAAACAATAGTAACAACCAGCTAGCCGACTCAGGCTGGCTTCAACGCCAAGTCAATGACTTCAATCCAATGTCTGACAGGTGTATCGGTGCCACTTTGCAGGTGACCGATACAACCGATATTGGAGGACAGCACCATGTCAGGTTTAGCCTCGTTGAGCTGAGTCAGCTTACGATCCCGCAAAGCGGTCGAAATCTCGGGTTGCAAGACCGAGTAGGTACCTGATGAACCACAGCAAAGATGAGTCTCGGTAAATGGCTGCAACGCCAGACCAAGTTTAGTGAGCAGTTGTTCACTTTGCGGACGCAGACCTTGCCAATGTTGCAAGGTGCAAGGTGGATGAAAAACAGGTCGCGACGGCAGTTGGGTCGCATCAATCAAAGCGGACAGTTGATCGCCATAAGGTGCGAGTAGCTCTGCCACATCATGAACGAGAGACTGTACCTTCTCGGCTTTGAGCTTGTACTGCTCATCGTGGCGTAAATGGTGGGCGTATTCATTCACCATGGCACCACAGCCCGAGGCATTCATCACAATGGCATCCACCTGCCCCAATTCAATCAGGGGCCACCAGGCATCAATATTGGCTCGCATCTGATCGAGTGCTGTCGCTTGATCATCCAGATGAAAGTTCAGCGCACCACAACAACCTGAGCCTGCCGCAACTTGTGTGCCGATCCCCAAGCGATCAAGCACCCTGATCGTTGCCGCGTCGATGCTGGGCATCATGGTGGGTTGCACGCAGCCCGCTAAAATCAAGACCTGTTTGGCATGATGTCGGGTGCTAGGGATAGCGCCTGCAGGACGACTCGCCAGCAACTTCTTTTTAAGTACAGCGGGCAAGAAGCCACGCACTGCCTGACCGATTTTATAAGCGGGCGCAAACAAGGGTGAAACCAGACCTTTACGTAGCAAAGCTCGCTTTAATCGCTGCGTTGCTGGGCGGGCAACGCGCTGCTCGACAAGCTCTCGTCCAATATCAACAAGGTGACCATATTGAACCCCTGACGGGCATGTTGTCTCGCAGTTCCGACAGGTTAGGCAACGATCTAGATGTTGTTGTGTGGCTTGCGTAGGTTCTTTACCCTCGAGCACTTCTTTGATCAGATAAATACGGCCACGCGGGCTATCGAGTTCATCACCCAGAACTTGATAGGTTGGACAGGTAGCACTACAAAACCCACAGTGAACGCAGCGCCGCAGGATGGCATCGGCCTCTTTACCAAGATCTGACTCGAGTGCCCACTGGGCGAGATTGGTTTGCATAGTGAAGAAGCTCTTAATATTATTCTGTGAGACCTGTCGCTTGATAGGCTGGATAGGCCTTAAACGCCCCAGACTAAGCGACTGGGATTAAACAAGCCTTGCGGGTCGAACTCTTGTTTTAAGCGACGCACGATCGTGCTAACGCCTGACGACAAAGGATGAAAAACGCCATCTGCGGGATTGCCTTGACCGAACGCGGCTCTGAATAACGTCGCGTGACCACCCGCGCGAGCGGCTATCTCGCGAAGGTTGGCTGCAGGCTGATCAGATTTAATCCAGCGTTGCCCTCCCCCCCACTCAGTAAGCGTTGGACCAAGACCCAAAGCAGGCGTATGCGGCGCGACGGCAAGACGCCAGAGCCCCTGCGTTGACTGAGGTTGCGCGCTGCTCTCAAAGAAGTGGTGCGTCTGTTCTCTTAAACCATCCCAGAATGATGTAGCCACTGGCTCTGGCACTCGGGTACCGCCCATTTTTACGAGCGCTGATTGAACTGTGCTCGGGGCACCGGCAAGGCGCACAAACAAGCCGTCTTGTGTCGTTGCGGTCGCAGAGACAGGCAAGGGTTGCGCACGCCAGCTCAAGCACTTGTCTAGGGCAGCTTGTTCATCCAGCTCAAACTGCAACGTCGCCACCTCAAGCGGTTTGGGCGCAACTTTTATCGACAGTTGCGTCAAGGGGCCAAACATCCCAAGCGAGCCAGTCAGCAAACGAGACACGTCGTAGCCAGCCACGTTTTTCATGACCTCGCCGCCAAACTTCAATAACTTGCCCTCTGCATCCAGTAAATGCGCACCCAGGACATAATCTTTCAGCGGGCCTGCACCATGGCGCATGGGCCCTGAAAGCCCTGTTGCAACTGCACCACCCAAGGTCGCGCCTTCGCCAAACGAAGGTGGATCGAAGGCAAACATCTGACCCGCAGCGTCGAGCTGGTTTTTGAGGGACTGCAGAGGAGTCCCAGCCCAAGCGGTGATGACCAGTTCGGTAGGCTCGTAATTAATCACCCCCGTCAGGCTTGTCATGTCTAGCTCGATCGGGCTAGCCTCGTCGCGGGTGCCCGTGTTGCCGTAGAACGCTTTGGTGTTGCCACCTTTAATGAGGATTACTTTTGATTCAGCGGCAGCGCGTTTGATCTTCTCACGCAATAATTCAAGTTGACTATTCATGCTGTCGTTAAAACCTGGGCAAATTCGCAAACGGCAGAACACCACCATGAACATGCATCTTGCCGTACTCAGCACAGCGTGCCAATGTCGGCACAACTTTCTCTGGATTGAGTAAGGTTGCAGGATCAAAGGCCCGTTTCACACCAAGAAACTTATCCAGCTCATCTCGTGAGAACTGCACGCACATCTGGTTGATTTTCTCCATGCCCACACCATGCTCACCAGTGATAGTGCCACCCACTTCGACACAAAGTTCGAGGATGGCTGCGCCGAAGTCCTCGGCCCGCAGGACTTCGTCTGCGCTGTTTGAGTCAAACATAATCAGTGGATGGAGATTACCGTCACCCGCATGAAACACGTTGGCGCAGCGAAGATTAAATTGAGTCTCCATGGCCGTGATTGCGTTTAATACTTGCCCCAAACTTCGTCTGGGAATAGTGCCGTCCATGCAGTAGTAGTCAGGTGATACGCGACCTGCGGCAGGGAAAGCATTTTTTCTGCCAGCCCAAAATAACAGCCGTTGTGACTCGGATTCGGACACCTGTAGTTTGGTTGCACCAACACGCTGAAAAACAGCTTCCATTCGGGCTACTTCGTCTGCCACTTCTTCAACGGCACCATCAGACTCACATAATAAAATAGCGGCTGCTTCAGTGTCGTAACCAGCTTTGACGAAGGGCTCAACCATTTGAGTCGCTTGCTTATCCATCATCTCAAGGCCTGCTGGGATGATGCCGGCTGCAATGATTTCTGATACGGCGCGGCTGGCGTCCTCAACATCATCAAAACTCGCCATGATCACGCGGGCCAGTGCGGGCTTAGGCGTGAGCTTCAAAGTCACTTCGGTCACAACGCCGAGCATCCCTTCGGATCCGACAAAGACTGAGAGCAAGTCCGGACCGGGACTATCAGGTGCAAGCGATCCTAACTCGACGATGTCACCGTCAATCGTAATCATCCTGACCTTCAGGACATTGTGTATGGTCAACCCATATTTAAGGCAATGCACCCCACCTGAGTTTTCAGCGACATTACCGCCAATCGTGCAAGCAATCTGACTCGAAGGATCTGGTGCGTAGTAAAGACCATAGGGGGCAACGGCTTCTGAGACGGCCAAGTTGCGCACACCAGGCTCAACCACTGCGATCGCTGCAGCGGCATCAATCCGTTTAATCTTATTGAGCTTGGCTAAACCCAGCAACACCCCCTGTGCATGCGGCATGGCGCCACCTGATAAGCCTGTGCCGGCACCCCGAGCCACCACGGGCACGTTAAGTCGTCTACAGGTGAGCAACACATCCTGTATTTGCTTCTCAGTCTCAGGCAGAACAACAGCCATCGGCACGGAACGGTACAGCGACAGACCGTCACATTCGTAGGGTCGTGAATCTTCTTTTCGACTTAATACGCAATGAGCCGGCAAGATCTTCAAGAGCTCGGTCACCACCTGCTCGGCATCTACACCCACCGCACGCATCAAGCCCTCATCAGTGATCGCGTTCATAGAGAGTAATCCACTGTGATGATCTTGCCAGGATTCAAAATATTATTTGGATCAAAGGATTTTTTGATCGTACGCATTAAATCGAGCGCATCTTCGCCGTGCTCTTGCGCCATGAACTGAATCTTATGCAAACCAATACCATGCTCGCCGGTGCACGTACCGTCCATTTCAAGCGCGCGACGAACGATGTTCTGATTGATACGCTCAGACTCCTCCCATTGCGCGGCATCATTAGGATCAAGCAACATCAGCACATGAAAATTGCCATCACCTACATGGCCAACGATGGTAGTCGGGAAGCTTGCTTTCTCTAACTCGGCCGTGGTTTCGTTGATACATTCAGCCAGACGCGAAATCGGTACACAAACGTCCGTTGTACTGGCCCGGCAGCCTGGCCGCAATTGCAAACCGGCGAAGTAAGCGTTGTGGCGGGCGGTCCAAAGCCGATTGCGGTCCTCAGTACGTTCGGCCCAGTCGAAATCCATGCCACCGCATTCTTTGGCAATGTCTTGCACGATCTCAGCTTGTTCTTTCACGCTGTGCTGACTGCCGTGGAATTCGAACAACAGCAAGGGGGTCTCGCGCAAAGTCAGTTTGCTGTAGCGATTACTGGCATGCACAGCAGCAGTATCCATCAGTTCGACACGGGCAAGCGGCACGCCCATTTGGATAGCCTGAATGACGCACTGCACAGCATCATTGACAGAGGGGAAGTTACACACCGCTGCACTCACGGCCTCAGGTTGAGGGTAAAGTTTTACGGTGACTTCAGTAATCACACCCAATGTCCCTTCACTGCCGACAAACAAGCGCGTCAGATCGTAACCAGCAGACGACTTGCGCGCCCGACGTGAGGTCTTGATGACTTTGCCCTGCGCCGTCACAACAGTCAATGACACGACATTTTCACGCATGGTGCCGTATCTGACCGCGTTCGTACCCGACGCCCGGGTTGAGGCCATGCCACCAAGTGAAGCATCCGCACCAGGATCAATCGGGAAAAACAAGCCAGAATCACGAATTTGCTCGTTTAGCTGTTTACGGGTCAAACCGGGCTGCACCGTCACAGTTTGGTCTTCAGCGTCGAGCGAAATGATTTGATTCATACCGTTCACATCAAGGCTGATGCCGCCTTCGACCGCCAGCAGGTGACCTTCAAGTGATGAACCCGCACCGAATGGTATGAGCGGCACTTGATACTGATTACAAAGGTTGACAACCGCCACAACTTCCTCAGTCGTTAGCGCAAACACGACCGCATCAGGCAACATGTTTGGATAAGCAGACTCGTCCTTGCCGTGGTGTTCGCGCACGGCCTGACCTGTCGAAAACCGCTCACCAAATAATTGCTGTAGCGCAGAGGACATCTCTGCAGGCAACGGTTTACGCAGCATTTGTAGATTGTGGGGTGCGTTCATCCTAAATCCTTTTATTCGCTTTTTGTGGCCTGGACTCTTCTACGCTCGCGAACGGCAGCTGCCAGACGCTCGATGACTTGCAAGGAACTATCCCAATCGATACAGCCATCCGTTACGCTCTGACCGTACACCAGTGGCTGACCTGGGACAAAATCTTGTCTGCCCGCGACCAGGTTGCTTTCAACCATCAAACCAACAATACGGGTTTCACCTGCCTCGATCTGACTGGCGACATCCTCGCACACCAGAGGTTGGTTTTCTGGCTTCTTGCTACTGTTAGCGTGGCTCGTGTCGATCATCAAACGAGGGGCCAAGCCTGCTTTGCCTAAATCCTCAGCCGCGGCCTGCACACTCGCTGCGTCATAGTTGGTTGTCTTGCCGCCACGCAAAATGACGTGACAATCTTCGTTGCCGGTGGTCGAGACAATGGCTGAGTGGCCACCTTTCGTCACTGAAAGAAAGTGATGCGGTGACGAGGCTGCTTTCATGGCATCAACAGCGATTTTGATATTGCCATCGGTGCCGTTTTTAAAACCAACCGGGCACGACAGACCAGAGGCCAATTCACGATGGATTTGACTTTCGGTGGTGCGGGCACCAATTGCGCCCCAGGCCACCAAGTCCGCAATATATTGTGGCGTGATCATATCCAGAAATTCGCAACCCGCAGGCAAACCCATGCCGTTGACGTCGTGCAACAGCCCACGCGCAAGGCGCAAACCTTTGTTGATGTTGAAACTCGAATCCATGTCGGGATCGTTGATCAGGCCTTTCCAGCCAACTGTCGTGCGCGGTTTTTCAAAGTAGACGCGCATGACGATCTCGAGTTCGCCTTTATATTGATCTCGCTTTTCTTTCAGGCGCTTCGCGTAGTCGATGGCGGCTACGGGATCATGAATGGAGCAAGGACCTATCACCAGGATGAGACGATCGTCCATACCGTGAAGGATACGGTGTAGCGAATTACGACTTTCTGTGACCAGTTCAGCTACGTCTGCACTACAAGGGAACTCGCGCATAACATGTGAGGGAGGAGCCAGCTCTTTGATTTCTTTGATGCGCAAGTCGTCGGTATTATGTGACACAAATTACTCCAGTTCTAAGTCAAAAATTTTAATTATTACGCCGTGCCACCAACGGTCAGGCCTTCCATCCGCAGGGTTGGCATACCAACACCGACAGGGACGCTTTGCCCTTCTTTACCGCAGGTGCCGACTCCACTGTCAAGAGACAAATCATTGCCAATCATTTTGACCCGATTCATCGCTTCTGGCCCATTACCGATCAAGGTGGCGCCCTTAACTGGGTAGGTTACCTTGCCGTTTTCAATCATGTAGGCTTCTGAGGCTGAAAACACGAACTTGCCACTTGTGATGTCAACTTGTCCGCCACCAAAATTGACCGCATACAGCCCTTTTTTAACTGAAGCGATAATTTCTTTGGGGTCCTTGTCACCCGCCAGCATAAAGGTATTGGTCATCCGCGGCATGGGCAGATGGGCGAACGATTCACGGCGACCATTACCGGTCACACTCGTTTTCATTAAGCGCGCGTTCGTTACATCTTGCATGTAGCCGCGCAAAATCCCGTCTTCGATCAAGACGTTCTTTTGTGTCGGGTTGCCCTCGTCGTCAATATTGAGCGAACCCCGCCGGTCTGTGATGGTGCCATCATCGATGACCGTTACACCCTTTGAAGCCACGCGCTGACCAACCTTGCCAGAGAAAACGCTCGAACCTTTACGATTGAAATCACCTTCCAAGCCGTGACCGACTGCTTCGTGTAACAAAATGCCAGGCCAGCCGCTGCCCAGCACGACAGTCATTTCGCCGGCTGGTGCTGGTCGTGAATCCAGATTGACCATTGCCTCGTGCACTGCGCGATCCACGTAAGATCTCAACAGGTCGTCGGTGAAATAGGCCAGACCCGTTCGCCCTCCACCACCCGCATGACCGGTCTCACGTCGACCTTGTCGCTCGACAATAACAGTCAAAGACAAGCGTACGAGCGGTCGAACATCGGCCGCGAGTCGGCCATCACTGCCTGCGACCATGATCACGTCGTACTCCATCCCGAGACCAGCCATGACTTGAATGACATGGGGGTCTTTAGCGCGAGCCATTTGTTCAAGGCGCTCAAGTAAAGCGACTTTCTCGGGGGCGCTCAGCGTGCTCAGGGGATCAATGGGTTGATACAGTTGCAGTGACTTGCCCTCGTCTTTGTAGGCCGGCACGTGAATTTTTCCTGCACCTTGCCGAGCGATTTCTCGCACGGCTCTTGCTGAATTCAACAAGGCGTCGCCGGATAAAGCGTCTGAATAGGCAAAGGCGGTTTTTTCACCAGCCACCGCGCGAACCCCAACACCTTGACCAATCGAAAAGCTACCGGTTTTAACGATGCCTTCTTCCAGACTCCAGCCTTCGCTTCTTGTATATTGAAAATACAGATCGGCGTAATCGACTTTATGGGTGAAAATTTCACCCAGCGCCCGAGCCATATCTGCTTCAGTCAATCCCCAGGGATCAAGCAGCACGCTTTTTGCGGTGGCCAGGGCGGAAATCGAAGGATTGGTCAGATTCATGTAATGTGTGTATTAATGATTAAAAAATTCGATGTTTAAGTGCTGGAAGCGACTGCCTGACGTCTGACAAGCGCTGGGTATCAATGGTACCGCTTACTACCCCTTCGTGCTCTGGCAAAACCGCCACGATCTCGCCCCAGGGATCGATAAGCATAGAGTGTCCCCAGGTTCTTCGTCCGTTCTGGTGGGTGCCGCCTTGAGCAGCTGCTAGCACGTAGGCTTGATTTTCAATGGCTCTGGCTCTGAGTAGTAGCTCCCAGTGGGCCTTGCCTGTCGTATAGGTGAAGGCCGAGGGGATCAAAATTAAGTTAACCGATCCCATCGCCCGATAGATCTCCGGGAACCTTAAATCGTAGCAAATCGACAGTCCAACCCGGCCAAAATCGCAGTCAAAGGTTTTGATCTCACTGCCAGCTGCAATTGCACGGGATTCATCGTAGTTTTCTTCACCACGGGTAAAACTAAACAAGTGCACCTTGTCGTAGCGAACCACCTGCTCGCCAGCGGGATTGAAAACCAATTGAGTATTAAAAACGCGATTAGGATCTTGCGTTTTTAAGGGAATACTGCCAGCTGCCAACCAAATTTTATGACGGCTTGAAATATCTGCAAGAAAATCCTGAATTGGCCCACTACCGTCATTTTCAGCAATAGCAAGTTTATCCGTGTCTTTTTGTCCCAATAAACAAAAATATTCGGGTAAAGACACAAGATGAGCGCCTTCAGAAGCTGCTTGAGCAATTAAACGGCCTGCTGTTGCGAGGTTTTCGGCGAGAGATATACCCGTTACCATTTGCACCGCTGCCACGTTGAATGTCTGCTTCAATTTCGCATCTCGCTTTATTTAAAATTAATATATATTGCGTGACAAATTAATCACGTATTTTTAATCTGTTTATATATATATCGATTAATATCCAAACACTTAAATTAATCACATAGGCCGTCAATGAACAAATTATCATACGCAGCCCAGCAAGCAAAACTTCAAAAAGATATTGAAAAGCTGCAAAAACAAGCATCCATGCTTCAAGCAAAGCGCCGTCGCCCTATTTTGGCAGGTATTATCAAGTCAATGAAAGAATATGACATTTCACCAGATGATGTCAGCGCTGCGTTCGCCAAAGTGACTAGCAAGGTAAAAAACACGGTAGGCACGAAACCAGCGAATGGCGCCACCACTAAAAAACCTGTGCCTCCAAAATACCGTCACCCAAGCAGTGGCGCCACTTGGACGGGAAGGGGAAAAGCTCCTTTGTGGATCGTGGCGGCAGAAAAATCCGGCCAATCACGCAACCAGTTTCTCATTTAGCCGTGCAAACAAACATCAGCAACACAATATTCAGGACCGATTATCAGGCGTTTCCCTTTGATATCCCCGAGGTCAAGTTAATAGTTGAGTTGGATCCGGTTCAAACTAGAATCACCACCCAGCTATCTGTTGTCAGAAAGAGCGCGAGTGCTGAGCTTGAAGCACTCGTGCTGAATGGGGAAGATCTCACCCTAGAGCGCCTCACGTTAAATGGCCAGCCCCTCGACCCGTCCAGATTTTCTCAAGACGACGCACGGCTGACAATATTTGAGTTTCCTGCGTCGGGCACCCTAGAGATTGTCAGTTTGTGCAAGCCAGCTGCAAACACAAGCTTAATGGGTCTCTACGTATCGGGTGAAAGTTTTTTTACTCAATGCGAAGCTGAAGGTTTCAGAAAGATTTGCTGGTTTGCCGATCGGCCCGACGTGATGTCTATCTATACCGTCACGCTCAGAGCCGACAAGGGCCGCTACCCTACCCTCTTGTCAAACGGAAACCTGTTATCGAGTCGCGAGCTAGACCTCGGCCGACATGAGGCAGTCTGGCACGATCCTTTTCCAAAACCATCGTATCTGTTTGCCCTGGTAGCAGGTGTTTTCGATTGCCGTGAACTTACGATGCGCACGATGCATGGCAAAGAAGTTCTGCTGCAAATTTACAGCGATCCGGGCACTTTTGCGCAAACAGGCTGGGCCATGGAGTCGCTGGTCAGATCAGTAAGATGGGACGAGCAACGCTTTGGCCTCGAATTAGATCTCGATCGCTTCATGATTGTGGCCGCGCGAGATTTCAATATGGGCGCGATGGAAAACAAAGGCTTGAACATTTTCAACGCGGCCTATGTGCTGGCAGACCCAGATACGGCGACTGACCTGAATTACCAAGGGATCGAAGCGGTGATCGGTCATGAATACTTTCATAATTGGACGGGTAATCGTGTCACTTGTCGAGACTGGTTTCAACTCAGCTTGAAAGAAGGCTTAACGGTTTTCAGAGACCATGAATTTACAGCTGACATGATGGCGGCCGGCCTGTCAGCTCAAGAGGCGCAAAGCGCCCGAGCCACCAAGCGTATTGATGACGTCGTGGTGTTGCGAAACGCTCAGTTCCCGGAGGATAGCGGGCCAATGGCACATCCCATTCGCCCTGAAAGCTATCAATCGATCAGCAATTTTTATACGGCCACGGTCTACGAAAAAGGCTCAGAAGTCATCCGAATGCTGCACACCCTATTGGGCGAACAAGCGTTCAGAGCGGGCATGGACGAGTATTTTCGACGCCATGACGGACAGGCTGTGACTTGCGACGATTTTGTTGATGCGATGGAATTCGCTTATAAACAAAGCAAACCCGGCGTGTCGCTCGATGTTTTTCGTCGTTGGTATCGTCAGGCTGGCACACCACGTCTTACCGCGAGCATGACGGACAACCCAACAGAAGGGACAGTGTCTGTTACCTTCACGCAGTCGTGCCCGCCAGTAGGCGTTGAAAAACAGCATTCACTTCAAAAAGAGGATTTTCATATCCCAATCAAGTTCGGCCTGCTCGATGAAAGTGGCAAGGCTATCCTGTTAGCGGACAGTGACGGGATCGCTGACACAAAAACGCTTGAACTGACGACCCAGAGCAAAACCTGGACCTTCAAGACAAGCAGTAGCGGCAAAGCGATCCCCTCAATTTTGCGTGATTTTTCAGCGCCGGTGATTGTTGATTACGATTACAGCGATGTTGAATTGTCAGTGCTGTCCGCCCATGACAACAACGCTTTCACCCGCTGGGAAGCGGGCCAAGAGCTTGCTACCCGTCATATCCTGAAATCGGCAGCGCATTGGCGCGAAACGGAGCAGCCCCTGGCAGCCAGTAAAGTGTTGATCAACGTCTGGCAAGCGCTCGCCACTGATGTGTCGCTTGATTCGGGATATCGGGCTCGCGCGATGATGATGCCAAGCGAAAAAACGCTGCTCGAACGCATGCTGGTGATTGATCCAGTTGCGATCGCCACCGCACGCGACGGGCTCAAACGAGACATCGCGACCGCCCTGAGTGAAGTGTTTCATCAGACCTATTTGGGGCAACAAACACCCAGCGAATACAGCCCTGATCCGATTTCTGCCGGTCGGCGAGCGTTAAAAAACTTAGCCTTGAATTATTTGATGGTGGGCAACACTGAACTCGGGTCGCTGCTTGCCCAAGCTCAATACGCAAACGCCAGCAACATGACTGATCGGCTCGCAGCGTTAACGAGCCTGACTCATGAATCCACCAATACGCTGAAACAATCAGCTCTGGACGATTTCTATCAAAGTTGGCATCAACAACCACTTGTTTTGGATAAGTGGTTTTCGGTTCAAGCCACTGCGCCGGATGCGACGGCTGACAAAATCCTTGCCTTGATGCAGCATCCTGATTTCACCCTGAAGAATCCAAATCGGGCTAGATCAGTGATCTTTGCATTTTGTAACCAGAATCTCTCAGGGTTTCACGCGCCGGACGGTGCGGGCTACAAGTTTTGGGCTCAGCAAGTATTGACGCTGGACAAAATCAACCCTGAAATAGCGGCTCGGCTCGCGCGCGTGATGGATTTATGGAGTCGTTTCATCCCTCAAGCAAAAACCGCTATGCAACACAATCTGCAAGACATTGCCTCGCAGGCCGACCTATCTGGAAATACACTAGAGATCGTCAGCAAAGCGCTGGCGCTCTAAACTAGCGCTCACGCACGACCTTACGACTCGAATACCTTCACGCCCACGACTCAAATCAACCGACACCAAGACCCATGAAACGAAAAACGCTTACCCAGTATCTAGTCGAACAACAGCGTGCCGAGCAAGCACTCGAACCCGAAGTCAGGCTCTTGATCGAGGTCGTCTCACGCGCCTGCAAGACCATCAGCCATGCCGTGAGCAAAGGCGCGTTGGGTGGGGTTCTAGGCAGCCTGGAGAGTGAAAACGTTCAGGGTGAAGTGCAAAAAAAGCTAGATGTCATGTCTAACGAAGTCCTGCTCGAAGCGAACGAATGGGGTGGTCACCTGGCAGCGATGGCCTCTGAAGAGATGGAGACCATACACCTCATCCCCAATCGCTATCCGAAGGGCGAGTTCCTGTTGCTGTTTGATCCTTTGGATGGTTCGTCAAATATTGACGTCAACGTGTCGATAGGCACTATTTTCTCAGTGCTCAGGGCGCCCTCAGAGGTATCTGGTCGAGAGGTCACCGAGCAAGACTTCTTACAGAAAGGCACGACTCAGGTTTGTGCCGGGTACGCCGTCTATGGCCCACAAACCATGCTGATCCTCACGATTGGCCGAGGCGTTGTTGGCTTTACCCTGGATCGCGAAATGGGTTCGTGGATTTTGACGCATGACAACATGACTATCCCCGAAGACACCAAAGAATTTGCGATCAATATGTCGAATATGCGCCACTGGGCACCACCCATGCGCCGTTACATCGACGAGTGCTTGGCCGGCAAAACAGGCCCACGTGGCAAAGATTTCAACATGCGCTGGATTGCCTCAATGGTCGCGGATGTGCATCGTTTATTGGTGCGAGGCGGTGTCTTCATGTATCCGTGGGATGCCAGGGAGCCCGGTAAACCAGGCAAACTCAGGCTGATGTATGAAGCTAATCCGATGAGCATGCTCGTTGAGCAAGCGGGTGGTGCGGCAACTGACGGCCATCAGCGAATTCTCGATATTCAACCGACCGCGTTACATCAACGCGTTGGTGTGGTTCTTGGCTCCAAGAACGAGGTTGAGCGGGTGACCAAGTATCACCACGAGGGCTGACACCAAGCCCGCCCATATCGAGACAGGGCATTTAAAGTAAAAAAAGCTGCGAGGATAATCTCGCAGCTTTTTTTGTTGCACTGCTAACGACCAGACTACTGTACGAAATACTCAGCTCAAGACGTCTCAATAATCGAGACAGTATTAATCCAGTGTAAAGACGGTTGCGCCGGTCGTTTTGCGTGCAGCCAACGCGGCTTGTGCCTCACCAGCTTGCTCAAGCTTGTAACGTTGATCAATACGGACTTTAATTTTCTTTTTCAGCACCAGACCGAATAGCTCATCAGCTGCAGCTTGCATTTTGGCAGCGGTGTTGACGTGTGTGCCGAGCGTCGGGCGAGTCACGAACAATGAGCCTTTAGCGGCTAGGATGTTCAGGTTGACGCCTTCGACCGAGCCAGAGGCATTACCGTAACTGACCATCAAACCACGCGGCTGCAAGCAATCAAGTGAGGTTTCCCAAGTGTCTTTACCCACGCCGTCATAAACCACTGGGCATTTTTTACCTTTGGTAAGCTCAGCGACGCGTTCGACGACATTTTCTTTTGAATAGTCGATGACTTGCCACGCACCATGCTCTTTAGCAAGCGCGGCTTTTTCGGGACTAGAAACTGTGCCGATAAGTTTGACCTTGAGCGCTTTGGCCCACTGACACGCAATTAAACCAACCCCCCCTGCGGCGGCGTGAAACAGAATCGTTTCGCCACCCTGCAAGCGATAGGTCTGGCGAAACAGGTACTGAACCGTCAAGCCCTTGAGCATGATGGCTGCAGCTTCTTCGTAGCTAATTTTTTTCGGGATTGAAACAACTTGAGCCTCAGGCACATTGCGCACTTCGGCATAAGCACCCAAAGGGCTTTGACCATAGGCAACACGATCGCCTACTTTGAAGCGAGTCACCGCTTTACCCACTGCAATCACGTCGCCGGCGCCCTCAAAGCCAAGACCATGAGGCAGCGGTGCTTTATAGAGACCAGTACGGAAATACACATCAATGAAGTTCAAGCCGATTGCATGCTGCTTGATCGTGATCTCGTTATCAGCAGGCGCAGGCACTTCGATTTCGACAACTTTCAGGACTTCGGGACCACCGTTCTGGTCAATACGGATTGCTTTGACTAGATTGCTCATGAATGCTCCAGGTGAATGGGTAATAAAACAAAAACAGCTTAGCTTTCAAGTGTATATCCGCGCAAGGTAAAATGACTACTTGAACAAGATTAATGAAGATGTAAATCAAAATTATGGCAGGACACAGTAAGTGGGCCAATATCCAGCACCGCAAAGGCAGGCAAGATGCAAAGCGCGGCAAGCTCTGGACCAAAATCATCCGTGAAATCACGGTAGCAGCGCGGGCTGGCGGGGCAGATCCTGACGCTAACCCTCGGCTTCGCATGGCTTGGGACAAGGCAATGGATGCCAACATGCCCAAAGACAACATACAGCGTGCGATCACCCGTGGCGCTGGTGGCGCGGATGGTTCAAACTACGAAGAAATTCGCTACGAGGGCTACGGGATTGCGGGAGTCGCAGTCGTGGTTGACTGCATGACCGATAACCGCGTCAGAACGGTCGCTGAAGTGCGTCATGCCTTTTCTAAACACGGCGGTAATCTCGGCCAGGAAGGCTCAGTGGCGTTCATGTTCAACCACTGCGGTCAGTTTATCTTTGCGCCCGGCACCTCAGAAGACGCCATTATGGAAGTCGCCCTCGATGCGGGTGCTGACGATGTCACGACCGATCCTGAAGGCGTAGTTGAAGTCATTTGCCCCACGAGTGCCTATGCTGCAGTCAAGGCCTCACTGTTGGCTCAAGGCTTACAACCCGAGATGTCTGACATCGTCATGAAGCCACAAAATGAGATCGAACTCGCCGGTGAAGACGGTATCAAAATGCAAAAACTGCTGGATGCCCTAGAAAATCTTGACGATGTTCAAGAGGTGTATAGCAACGCTTTAATCGACGAACAGGCCTGATGAGTATGAGACTTCTTGTTATTGGCTCTGGCGGACGCGAACACGCCTTGGCTTGGCGACTCTTGCAGTCCGATCGTGTGACGCATGTTTTTGTGGCACCTGGCAACGGTGGCACCGCTACGATGCAAGGCGCATCCAACCTTGACATCACTGATCTGCATGCTTTGGCCGATTTCGCCAAACAGAACGATATCGCGTTTACAGTGGTCGGGCCTGAAGCACCGTTAGCTAAAGGTGTGGTCGATGTCTTTCAAAGCCAGGGGCTGAAAATCTTTGGTCCGACCAAAGCAGCGGCGCAACTTGAGAGCTCAAAGGA
Organism: Jezberella montanilacus; assembly: GCF_003003055.1. GTDB lineage: Bacteria > Pseudomonadota > Gammaproteobacteria > Burkholderiales > Burkholderiaceae_B > Zwartia > Zwartia montanilacus. The sequence continues at coordinate 5,659 of NZ_PVTV01000004.1, read as the reverse complement.
TTTTGCCAAAGCGTTTTTGGTCCGTCATCAAATAGCGACCGCAGCCTATCAAACCTTTACTGATCCAGTGGCCGCCCATCGTTACATCGACGAACAAGGCTCGCCGATTGTGGTCAAGGCAGACGGATTAGCTGCGGGCAAAGGCGTGGTCGTTGCCACCTCAGTCACCGAAGCACATGAAGCTGTTGAAGCCATGCTTGGAGACGGCTCGTTGGGTGCCGCAGGTGCCCGGGTCGTGATTGAAGAATGTCTGCTAGGCGAAGAAGCGAGTTTCATTGTTTTATGTGACGGCGAACACATCTTGCCGCTGGCCACCAGTCAAGATCACAAGCGCTTGCAAGACGGAGATCGCGGCCCAAATACAGGCGGTATGGGTGCCTACTCACCCGCCCCTGTCGTCTCGGCCACCTTGCATACCCGCATCATGCAAGAGGTGATTGAACCCACGATTACCGGCATGAAGCTCGACGGTATTCGCTATACCGGTTTTCTCTACGCGGGCTTAATGATTGGCGAGGGCGATGATGCAACCAGACCCATCAAGGTGCTGGAATTCAATTGCAGAATGGGCGATCCCGAGACTCAACCGATCATGCTGCGGATTAAAAACGATCTATCCAAGGTATTCGAGCACGCCATTTCGGGCACACTTGATCAAGCCAGCCTCGACTGGGATCCGCGCACAGCGCTTGGTGTCGTCATGGCCAGCGCAAACTACCCAGGCACGCCTCGCCTTGACGATGTCATCACCGGCATACCGGCAGAACAAACTGATTGTGTTGTTTTTCATGCGGGCACACGCCTGCAAGACAGCAAGGTTATGACAGCCGGAGGACGGGTCTTGTGCGTCACCGCACTGGCTGACTCAGTCAAGGCAACGCAGTCTCGCGCTTATGCAGCAGTCGATGCGATACGTTTCGATGGGGCACAGTTTAGGCGCGATATTGGCTGGCGAGCACTGGAGAAAAACTAAGTGAGCGCCCTCCCGACGATCGATACAGATGCGGTGAAGGCCTATTTACTGGGTCTTCAGCAGACTATCGTTAATGAACTTGAAATCGCCGGCGGACAACCCTTCAAGACCGATAGTTGGCTTCGTGACGAAGGCGGTGGTGGCGTGTCTCGTCTGATCGAGGGCGGCGATCTCTTTGAGCGAGCGGGTGTTCTGTTTAGTCACGTCAAAGGTAAAACGCTCCCGCCCTCAGCAAGTGCTCATCGACCAGAACTCAGCGGTCGCCCCTGGGAGGCGATGGGCGTGTCTATGGTTCTGCACCCCCGCAATCCCTACATACCCACGACGCACATGAATGTGCGCCTATTTGTTGCCAAGAGCAACAACGAGCCAAGCCAAGCAGATATATTTTGGTTTGGCGGTGGTTTGGACCTCACCCCCTATTACCCGTTTGAAGAAGACGCCAAGCATTTTCATCAGACCTGTCACGATGCTTTGGCGCCGTTTGGCTCCGAGCTTTATCCTCGCTATAAAAAATGGTGTGACGAATATTTCTACTTGAAGCATAGAAAAGAAACGCGTGGCATCGGGGGCATTTTCTATGATGATCTGAGTGAACCGGGATTTGAGCAATCCTTTGCCTTGATGCAATCAGTTGGCAATTCACTGTTGCCTGCTTACATGCCCATCGTGAACAAAAGACGTCTCCGGGCCTTTGGCGATGAAGAAAGAGAGTTTCAAGCTTACCGTCGCGGCAGATATGTCGAGTTTAATCTGGTGTTCGATCGAGGCACCTTATTCGGGCTGCAGTCTGGCGGACGAACGGAATCAATCCTGCTGTCGATGCCCCCCATGGCGACCTGGAAATACGATTGGCACGCGGCTGAGGGTAGTCGTGAGGCGGCCTTGAATGCCTTTTTGACGCCTCGCGACTGGTTATGACGCGAATTGGCCTCTTCGGCGGGAGCTTTGATCCGGTGCACAGCGCCCACCTGGCACTTGCCCGAACGGCACTCTCTAGCTTGAAATTGCATCAAGTTCAGTTAATCCCCGCCGGGCAACCTTGGCAGCGTGCCCCCCTTGGGGCAAGCCCTGGCCAACGACTCGATATGCTCAAGCTGGCAGTCGGCAACACACCCGGGCTCGTTATCAATCCCATTGAAATCGAGCGTAATGGTCCCACCTATACGATTGAGACGCTTGAGGCTTTGACCGTAGGACCCGAATACTTTTGGTTACTTGGCTCTGATCAACTTGTTAATTTTTGTACCTGGAACCGCTGGCAAGAAATTGTTCAACGAGTCACGTTAGTGGTGGCGCAACGCCCTGGTACCGACACCAGACCACCCGATGAATTAGCTCAATGGCTAGCCCTCAACGATAAAGAATTACTTGAACTTACTTTCGACCCGATGGATATCTCTGCCAACGGAATCCGCCAAAGGATTGCTCGCGGTCAATCCATCAGCGGCCTGATTACCGCACCGGTCGCCAATTACATTACGGTGCACGGTTTATACAAACAGCTGCCCACTTAACAGGATAACAACCCAATACATGGACATTACCAAACAACAGCGCTTAGTCGTCGACGCCCTTGAGGATGTGAAAGCTCAAGACATTCATGTCTACAACACGATGCACATTACCAGCTTGTTTGATCGGGTCATCATTGCTTCGGCGACATCGAATCGACAAACGCGAGCCCTCGCTTCAAGCGTTGCTGAAAAAGTAAAAGGTGCCGGGCTTCAAGTGATTGCTATCGAAGGGGAAGAGACGGGAGAATGGGTTCTGGTTGACGTCGGTGACATCGTGGTTCACATCATGCAACCAGCCATTCGCGCTTATTACAATCTTGAAGAAGTTTGGGGTGGAAAGCCAGTGCGCATGAAGCTACTGCCCGAGTCAAACAAAGGGGTGATGATGGCTTTCACTGAAGATGAGTCAGAACCAAGTTCACTGCAAGAGCCTCCCACTGGACGGCGTGCCGCTAGTCGGGTGAGCAAGACAGCAGGCCGTTGAGTTCAAACTTGAGCTTGGGTGTGATCTCGGGTTTAAACCTGGACGAGCGCTAGGGGTCGCATGAAACTTGTGATTATTGCCGTTGGCAACCGCATGCCTGATTGGGTTGATGCGGCTTGGGATGATTACATTAAGCGCTTACCATCCGACTGGCTGGTGACAATCAAAGAAATCAAACCTGAAGCACGAACAATAGGCAAAACGCCTGCGCAAATGATGCTCGCCGAGGCAAAAAGGATCCAGGCCAGTGTGCCTCAAGATGCAGTGATGATCGCGCTGGATGAACATGGTAAAGATTTATCTACCGTTAAATTCGCTGAACAACTGGGAAAATGGCACGAGCAAAGTCAAACAGTGGCTCTGCTGATCGGTGGGCCCGACGGGTTGGACGCTGAGCTTAAGGCAAGCTGTACCAGTCTGATCCGGCTCTCGTCGCTGACCATGCCGCACCCCATGGTCAGAGTGCTGCTGATTGAGCAGATCTACCGTGCATGGTCAATTCTTAACAACCACCCGTATCATCGTGCCTAGGCAGTAAATGAAATATCCACATATTTATCTAGCGTCTGCAAGCCCCCGACGACACGAATTATTAACTCAAATTGGAGTCGCTCACGAGATCTTGAACGTCCCACCACCAGCTGGCGAAGACGAACCTATTCTGCCCGGTGAAGTCCCACTTGATTACGTACAGCGTACTGCCTTGCATAAAGCGGAATGGGCCGCTAAGTGGCTAAACAGAGAGGCGAATGAGGGACGCAGGATAGTGCGTCCCCTCTTGACTGCAGACACGACGGTCGCCCTGGCTCACGAAATTCTGGGCAAACCCTCTGATCACGATGACGCAATCACCATTCTGTGTAAATTATCAGGCCAAACCCATCAGGTTTACACTGCGGTGGTGCTGTTACACGACAGGCAAGTGCACAAAGCGCTATCGACCTCAGACGTAACCTTTGCCAAGTTAAGCCATCAATGCATCGAAGATTACGTCAAAACGGGTGAAGCATTTGGTAAAGCCGGGGCATACGGCATCCAAGGCCATGCCGCTTCCTTCATCCAACACCTGGCAGGCAGCTATAGCGGTGTGATGGGTCTGCCCCTATGCGAAACAGCAGCTCTCCTTTCCAGAATCGCCTGACTCGTTAACATAGTCATGTGTGGGTAACAAATTGAAATGAATTAATTTGCTGCACCGTGTCATTGATCAGAAATATGCGTAATAATCAAACCTAGGTCTGATCGCGTAAAAAAATAATAAAAAGATGACGCTACTCATACGAGACCTATCTGAGGAGGCTTGAGGATTGAAAAAAATAAGTAATATTTAGTTAAATGCAGGATTTTATGAATGTCTTGATATTAGGTGGTGACGGTTATCTCGGATGGCCAACAGCTATGCGTTTCGCCAGCAATGGTCATCAAGTAACCGTTGTTGATAACTATCTCAAAAGAACACTCGCGAAGCAGAACAAATCCCAGGCGTTAATCCCAACACCAGATTTACTTGAGCGTGCTCGGATCTTTCAGTCGCTTACCAATCATCAAATCGATGTCATTATCGAGGATTGCACAAACCCAACAGCATTGAACGAGATTGTGCAGCGGTGCAGGCCTGAGGTTTTAATACATTACGCAGAGCAACCCTCTGGGCCCTACTCAATGCGGGGTTTTGAAGAGGCTCAGGTCACCTTCAATAACAATATCCATACGACTTTTAATGTAATTTGGTCTGTCATTAAGCACGCGCCTGATTGCCATATTATTAAATTAGGTACGATGGGCGAATACGGGACCCCAAATATTGATATCGAAGAGGGTTGGATAGATATCCATCATAGAGGCAGAACAGATAAATTTTTGTATCCGAGGCAAGGGGCGACGCTCTATCACACGACTAAGATCATGGATACGGATCTGCTCTGGTTCTATGTCAGGACCTATGGTCTGAAAGTGACAGACTTGATGCAAGGACCAGTCTACGGCTTAATCACAGAAGAAAGTTTGCTGGACGATAGGTTGCTAACAAATTTCCACTACGACGACCTGTTTGGAACAGTTTTAAATCGCTTCATAGTACAGGCTGTTGCTGGCATACCCCTTACTCTATATGGCTCGGGCGGTCAGACTCGTGGCTTTTTAAATATCAAAGATACCTTACAGTGCCTCGAGCTAGCGGCAGCACAGCCCGTTGAGCGAGGTGACTTGAGGATTCTGAACCAATTTACTGAGCAATTCTCTGTCAGACAGCTTGCGGAGCAGGTTCGTACCGCAGCGCGAAGTTCAGGCTATCAAACCGAAATCCAAACAATTAAAAATCCACGCAAGGAAATGGATAGCCACTACTTTAATGCTGCCCATCAGGGCTTACTTGATATGGGTTTGAAACCACACTTGTTAACCACTGAAATCATCTCGGAGATGATTTCAGTGATTGCCAAATACCAAGACAGAATCGATCACAGCAAAGTCATGCCCAGATTCAGTTACAGTTAGTCGCCAACCAAACAGGAACGTAAATAAAAAAGCCAACAATGGACTTGTTGGCTTTTTTATTACCTCGCGGACTACCTATCATTAAAGTGTCCACGCAAAGACAAACCCCCGCGAGCTTGATGCTGGCGGGGGTTTGAGGGGTAAGAGCTTGACAATGACCTACTTTCACAGACGTACGTCCACTATCAT
>NZ_PVTV01000003.1 GCF_003003055.1 Jezberella montanilacus | reverse complement strand
TCGAGCCAGGCAAGCCATGGCAGAACGGCACCAACGAAAGTTTTAATGGCAAGTTTAGGGATGAGTGTTTGGCAATGAACTGGTTTCATAGCCGAGAGCACGCAAAGGTTTTAATCGAGCAGTGGCGGGAACATTACAATACGATCAGACCGCATTCAAGTTTGGATTATCAAACGCGGCTTGAGTACGTGTCTGAATGGAAAAGCAGTTCAACAACCGGAGCCGTCGTTTCAAAATGAAAATGGTCCGATAAAACCAGACAGGTCAAGGCGATGACTAGCCGCCATAAACCAGTTTTCGCCAAAGGCGCTTAGGTTGAAAGCGATGATGCCAACGAAGAGACTTTCCCTCTACGATTACCTTTGACCACGGTAAGAAATATCCGTACCAAACATCTGGGATCCAAGTTACGCCATATGACTCAAGTATCGGACTTGCGAGATCACGCAGCGGCATCAGACAAGTCCTAATCGGTTTACCGACCTCTTCCTGAAAATGCAAACAGAACAAACTCGTGCTGAAAGGAACGCGCTGCAGTCTTAAATTTTCAGGCGCAGGATATGAGTAAACACGAAGGCGGACATACTGATCTAAACGGTATTTCCAATAAAACTGATATCGATTTCTGCCTTCACCGGCTTCAACAAGAGGTATTCCACCATACAGCCGACCGTTGGAGTCTGCTTCGTCTCTCCTATTGTCTCGATCTATTGATGCTGACTTTTGTTGTACTTCAAAATCAGGCAGTTGCTGATCTGAAGTGAGGATATGGTGCTCTCTCCAAAGCCTTCCAACCCTAGTCCAGAAGGGCATCCGTCCGACTACTTTGAAGTCGAGATCGCCTTCATTGATTGAATCAAAGTGACCGAAGATAAAGTTTCGAAAAAAGTGGTCTGGCCAAGTATTGACTAAACCAAGATGCTGCGATTCTACTTTTGCTATTTCACTTTTTTTACTCAGCGTCGACCATTCAATTCCATATTTAGCGAGGACCGTGTAATGCCTGTCCTGTATCGAATGTGCTCTAGGTGCGTGAACAATGTGATCGATGGCAATCTTAAATTCGACCACCGGAGAAAGTACATGTTCCCACCTAGAATCAACTGCGATGCTTTGTTCACGCTCAATCGTTGCATCTGGAGTATTACTGTTAGGCGATCGAATCGCGCCCAATGCCTTTGAATTCTGAGTGAAATCAAGTAATGGTAATTTCGGCCATCGATTATAAATTTTTTTTGAGGTTTTCATAACGTTGCCCGATCATTAATAAATTTGTCTAGAGCAGATTTTCGATATTTTGACAGCCTACCAATTTTGACTACTTCTAAAGCGTACCTTCCGGTGGAAGCCCAAATTGCTAAAGTTCGGACCGATAGGCCTAGATAGACTGCCGCCTCCCTTCTTGAGAGCAGTGGCGTCAGGGTCACATCCTCTCGCGCAGATGTCTGAAGTTCTTCGATCGATCGTGATGGGCCTGGCGCCGAAGGTGTATCTAGACGATATTTTTCAGGCGCCATTTTTGTCTCCTAGCAAAGATTTATGATTAGCAGGCGACAAAACGGACGTTGATGAGAAACTTTCCAGCAGTGCGTCGAAGATGAACACCGGAAAATTCTCAACATCACAAATCCACATTCCATTTATCTTACAAATGACCCCAGCCTGCACCGCACTAACCCGGTGCTTTCGGATGAACCAGGTCAAGCCATTTTGGTTGCCTTTTAAATTGAGGTCTGGACGGGCAGCTACAAAGCGTTGCCAGCCGACGATTGCCGGTTGCCACTCAGGTCGAATATCTAGCCTTCCTTTATGCTTAATCATTTTTAACTCCTTGAAAATTAGCGCCTCGCAGTAGGTGCTGTGGAGTAATACTTGCGTAAAAAAAGAGACCAGATTCCTAATTAGGAATCTGGCCTCATAAGTCGGAAAGGCTTAACGATTTTTGTGGTTTTTAATCCACGACCTTTCTCATCAGCTGCAAGTATTTACGCGCGGTGTCGTCTTTTAGAATGCATTCACCTTGAGTTTCTGTCAGATTTACAAATTCCGCTGCAGAGCATTTACGCCAATCAAATTCGAGCTTTTCACATAAGCTAGCTATTATCTTAAGATAGTTATTCTCAGTGCGATTAGTTTGTGGTCTTAGCTTTTGGGTCGACTCAGATGTTCCGAACTGGGGCAAATCATTCTCGTACCACCCATACCCATCTAATTTCAAGCTGGGATCGTAGAGAACATCTCCAGTCTCAAAATCAATCATCGGACTCGTCTCACCGTGTTTCCAATCCCACAAGAATTTTAGTCCGCCGAGACACTCAGTAGGATTTGCTTTCCCATACCGGCGATACTCGTCGAAGTGGTAAACCCCATTTGCTTCAATGGCCGTCACAATGTCGGGAATATCTTCGCCTCGTCTCCAAATATCACTGACACTGATGAACTTTTTCTCCATGCTTTCTCCTGTGCACTTTGCAAGCTTTCTGTTTCTAAATGCCCATAACGTTTTTCTAATACCGCAGCAGAGTGCCCCATAATTTGAGCGGCGACTGCAATGCTAATTCCTGCGCGAAGCAACTGTGCTGCCTTATAGTGCCTGACATCATGCATATGAAAGTCTATCAAACGAACCTCAGCTGTCAATAGGGCCCAAGACTTTCTGAAATCCAATGGGCGCCCAAGCACACGGCCTTCAAATATCAATTTGGCGGCTTCTTTGTTCGATGTCATCCGTCGAATAAGGTTGGCCGTTTGATCGGTAAAAAAGAGCATTCGAGGCTTACCGTTTTTGCTCGTTGGAAGGATTATCTGCTGTCGGGCAAGATCCACATCAGCCCAGACCCGTTCGAGTAGTTCAGATTTGCGGGCGCCACTATCAATCAAGAGCGATACAAACAAACCAAAACGGCGATCAGGGAAAGCTAGCGCTCGTGCACGCAGCGAATCTATTTTTTCTTGTTTGACGTATACGAGGCGAATGGGCTCAGGGGCACGACGCACGCCCACGGTGGGTGATTTAAAGCCCAAGGGCGTAATTCGTCTATCAATTGCCCAGCGATAAATACTGCCAATCGCTGACACGTCACGATTGGCGGCAGACGTTGAGTAGCCGTGCTCGATCATTGATTGATGAGCAACCGTCAATTCTTCAGTTGAGATTTCCCAGGCGCAACGAGCGCCGAAAGCGTCAAGCCACTTTCGGGTACGCACGTCTGTGTCATCACAACGAACGGCACAATAGGCGCTCACAAGTTCGGCAAAAGTGAGTTCTTGAGCCGGTTGGTAGGCGACTTGGGACATCGCCAACGACATATTGAAGGATTTACGCATTTGGTTTTCCAGTCAGTCCACTGCCGTGGAATGTTGTTAAAACCCGCTGCGAGGCGCGTAATCTCCTTCAAGAATCAATATGTTACTGCAGTTGTGGTGGGCGGTACAAGTTTCGAACTTGTGACCCCTGCCGTGTGAAGGCAGTGCTCTACCACTGAGCTAACCGCCCAATCTTGATACGCACATGAGGTGGCAGGATTGGAATATTTTCATGCTGGTGTTGCCGTTATCAGGCAAGAGCGCGATTATACACAGTTAGGAAGCAAAAAGGCCTGATGAATCAGGCCTTTCCGCACAACGTGACTTACCGTACGAAATTTACTGCCGCACTGGCTTCAAGCGCTTAGTCAACGCAACCAGCAAAGCACTGCAAGCGATGCTAGCTGCCAAGAAATACAAGCCACCTGTCAGACTACCCGTCACGTCTTTGATCCAACCCACGATAAAGGGGCTGACAAAACCTGACAAGTTACCGATTGAGTTCACCATGGCGATACCGGCTGCAGCTGCAGTGCCTGTGAGGTAGGCCGTTGGCAAGCTCCAGGACAAGGCAATTGATGACAACACACCCACGCAAGCGATGGTGATCCCAATCAACGAGAAAGTGATGTTGGTTGGATTCAATGTGCTTAACCAGAAACCCACAGCGCCAATCAGCGAGAAACTTATCAAATGCCAATGACGTTCGCCCGTGCGGTCAGAGTTTTTGCCGACCAGCACCATCGCTACCGCAGCGACAAAATAAGGGATGGCAGAGAGCAGGCCATTGTTCAGCACGTCAGTAACACCAGCCGCTTTAATCAGGTTAGGCAACCAGAAACCAATGCCATAGAGCCCCATCACCATAAAAAAGTAGATCCCGCTGAACAGCCAGACACGAACGTCTGTGAAAATCTTGGCAATAGGCAAATGGACTTTCGTCTGAGCATCCGCATCAAGTTTAGACTGCAAGAAAGTCTTCTCTTCATCAGTCAACCATTTAGCCTTGACCACAGAGTCGTCAAGATAAATAATCACTGCGACACCTAGAACAATAGAAGGCAGCCCTTCCAGCAAGAACAACCACTGCCAACCAGCGATGCCATACATGCCTGCAAAGCTAGACATAATCCAGCCAGATAAGGGACCACCCACCACACCCGAAAACGCGATCGCGGTCATGAATAAGGCTGTGATGCGGCCACGACGAGCTTGTGGATACCAGTAAGTCAGATAGAGAATGATGCCAGGAAAAAAGCCCGCTTCAGCAATACCGAGCAAAAATCTCAGCACGTAATAACTGGTTTCGCTACTGACGAACATCATGCAGGATGACAACACACCCCAAGTGATCATGATGCGGGCAATCCAGACGCGAGGCCCGATTTTCTCAAGCAGGATGTTGCTTGGGACTTCAAAAATAAAATAACCAATAAAAAAGATACCAGCGCCTAGACCATAGACGGTTTCGCTAAACTTCAGATCTGACAACATCTGTAATTTCGCGAAGCCCACATTAACGCGGTCAAGATACGCCGCCAAGTAGCAAATAAACAAAAAGGGGATCAGCCTGAGGGTGACCTTCCTGTAAATGTTTTCGGCTTGAATAGAGTCTGTCATGATTGTTCCTTATGCACCACGGCGGATTAACCGCAATCAAGGCGCCATTATAGGTAGCAGGCGAGGCTCCGATACGCGGTTTAAACGAGGGATAACCCTAGCTAAAGACCAAGTTTATTGCGCTTCTATTTTGCGCCAGACGCAAGTGCCCTTCACCGATTTATCCAGCACATCAAGATAAGCTTGATGATCAGCGAGTTCTTCATCAGTCGGTTCAAGCACCAGCAGATCGACGGCGGCTCTGCGTTGAAGTCGTTGAGAGGATAGATCACTTGTACTGAGGTCATGAGGATCATCAAGCAGGCTATCCTGACCTCGAGTCATGGCAAGCCAGACCTCTGCCAGCAGCTGCGAGTCCAGCAACGCACCATGCAAGGTTCTATGCGCGTTAGATACGCCATAACGATCACACAACGCGTCAAGTGAGTTGCGCTTGCCGGGATACAAAGCTTTGGCAAACGCTAGCGAATCGGTGACCTCAAGGCAATAGTCGGTTATCACGCCACGATCGATGCGCTGCAATTCTGCGTTTAAGAACCTGACGTCAAACGGCGCATTGTGAATGATCAATTCTGAGCCTTCGATGAAGTCGAGAAAATCATCAATCACATCTTCGAACCGAGGTTTGTCTGCTAAGAACTCAGTTGTGATGCCGTGTATCTGAAGTGCCTCGGGATGACTATCACGATCTGGCTTCAAATACGTATGAAAATCGCGCCCCGTTAAATTACGATTAACGACCTCAATTGCCGCAAGTTCAATAATGCGATCGCCCGTCGAGGCGTTCAGACCAGTGGTTTCAGTATCGAGAATTATCCAGCGCATGACGCCAGTTTAAACGGATTGCCGACGAGCAAGTTCAACCCCGTTATTTGCCAGCTGGTCAGCACGTTCATTGCCCGGATCCCCCGCGTGACCTCTCACCCAGTGCCAAGACACCTTGTGATTCTGAACTAATTCATCAAGAATTACCCATAAATCAGCATTTTTGACGGGTTTTTTATCGGCCGTGCGCCAATTGCGTTGCTTCCACCCGTGAATCCACTCAGTGATGCCTTTTTGCACATACTGCGAATCAAGATGCAAACGGACTTGGCTAGGTCGCTTCAAGGCCCTTAAGCCCTCAATGACTGCCATCATTTCCATCCGGTTATTGGTCGTCAAACGCTCACCACCGCAGAGCGTTTTTTCATGGGCACCTCGGCGCAGCAATACGCCCCAGCCACCCAGACCAGGGTTACCTTTGCAGGCCCCATCAGTCCAGATTTCAATGATCCCCTCTTCATCCGGATTTTCAAAGAAACTGGCGGCTTCGCTCTTAATGCTCTCGGTCATCGCTTTACTCAATTACCTTGCTGTTCGTGATTCATCGCCACGCCTGTGGCTTTGGTTGCAACTTTCAATTTTTGCGAGCTACGCCAGGATGGCTTGATTAACCTCATGCCTTCGACTCTTTTCACTGCCGACAGTACGTAGACAGCGCCGCAAACTGGCCACCAGCGATCGCCTGCGTGCTCCATCAAGCTAAAGCGCTTAAGCCAGCTCTCAGACATAAAAGGCGGTACGTAACAACCGAAATAGCCGCGATCAATGTCGAAAGACAGCAGTTTTAACCAATCCTTCAGGCGCGGCAAGGATACAGCACTCGCCTGCGAATAGGGCAACCAGGGTTTCAAATAAGGCAAGCTATGGCGCAGGCCCCAGAGACTAAAAGGATTAAAACCAGAGATCACCACCCTACCGTCTGGCACAAGCACTCGCTCGACCTCACGCAATACTTGATGAGGTCTGGCGCTCAACTCAAGCCCATGAGACAAGACAAGCAAATCAATACTCTGTGATTCAAACGGTAACGCCTCTGACTCACAAAGCACGAAGTTAGGCCTGGTTTGGGAACAATGTGTCGAGGCATCGATTACAGGACTCGTCCACGCTTTATTAGGCATACGGTTAGCGCGCAATAAATCAATTTGAGCCATCCCAACCTGTAAGGCATGATAGCCAAAAATATCTGAGACCACCGCATCGACCCGGGTTTGCTCCCAGTTTTGCATATACCGACCCGGGTCAGTTTGCAACCAGTCAGCAAGCTCTACAATGGCGTGTTTTTTAGATGACATCCGGGTCCTAAAACTTGGTTTATGGATAATACAAAATTCAAGGCGACAACCATGGCTCAAATCCCTGGTCTACCAAGCAACACAGGCACCACTTGCGTGATCACGCCAATCAAAGCATTCGCAGACAACTATATCTGGATGGTATCCAATGGTCGTCAAGCCCTGGTTGTCGACCCGGGTGACGCCACGCCGGTGTTAGCGGCACTAGCCCAAGCGGGTCTGGTACTCACCAGCATTCTACTCACCCATCATCATCAAGACCATGTCGGTGGGGTGGCCGAACTGTTGCAAACAACACCTGCGAGCGTTTACGGCCCCGCAACTGAAGCCCTGCCTCACTGCGATCATTCCCTCTCAGAAGGCGATCAAGTGATTATCCCCGAGTTCGGAATTGAGCTCAGTGTGCTGGATATCCCTGGCCACACGGCTGGGCATATCGCTTATTACGGGCACGTTGGCGCCACTCGTCTGGTGTTCTGTGGCGATACCCTGTTTGCGGGAGGCTGTGGTCGTATTTTCGAAGGTACCCCAGAACAGATGCATAGCTCACTCAGTAAGTTAGCAGCCCTCCCGACAGAGACACTGGTCTACTGCACGCATGAGTACACTGCATCCAACCTGCGCTTCGCTGTCGCAGCCGAGCCTGATAACCAAGCATTAATCAATTGGCAACAAGCCGTCACACAACAGCGCGCACAAGACATCCCAACCTTACCGAGCACAATCGGACAAGAACTCGCTGCCAACCCTTTTTTAAGATGCAATCAAAGCACCATTGCCACGAAAACCAGCCAATGGGCCCATACACCACTGACGACAACGCTTGACGTATTCACACAATTGCGCGCCTGGAAAAACGTTTTCCGCTGAGCACATGAGACAGCTAAAACTCCTTCTCGTGCTTGTCGTTGTTATTCTGGTCGGCTGCGCGGGCCCCTTCAGTACCGACACCAATCCACAACGCTTTATTGCTCGGGATACGTCACGCACGATCGACCTGACCGTCCCGCCCACCGACGTCTGGGAGCGCATCCGCCGAGGCTTCTCCATCCCCAACCTCAATTCGCCACTGGTTGACAAATGGACAACCTATTACGCCTCACATCCCGAGGCGATGCAAAGAATGGCAGAGAGGGCAGGCAAATATCTTTATTACATCGTGGATGAGATCAATCGCCGTGGCATGCCAACCGAGCTGGCCTTGTTGCCTTTTGTAGAAAGCGGATTTAACACAACGGCTTATTCAAGGGCCAAAGCCGCAGGACTCTGGCAATTTATTCCGAGCACAGGCACAAAGTTTCAATTAAAGCAGGATTGGCGGCGCGATCAACGTCGGGATCCGATTGCTTCAACAAATGCTGCGCTCGACTATCTTGATTTTTTATATGATTTTCAAGGCGATTGGTATCTAGCACTGGCCTCGTACAACTGGGGGGAAGGCTCGGTAAAAAAAGCCATCGATCGCAACCTCGCTGCTGGTCTCTCTGCAAACTACGAGTCGCTTAAGATGCCAGACGAGACGCGCAATTACGTCCCCAAGCTTCAAGCCATTAAAAATATTGTTGCAGACCCTGAAAAATATGCAGTGCTCTTACCTCAAGTAGACAACGAACCTTATTTCGTTGCTGTTAAAAAGATTTCATCGATAGACATCGCGATTGCTGCGCAGCTAGCCGAAATGCCGATCGATGAGTTTAAGGCGCTCAATCCTTCTCACAACACATCAGTGATGGTGGCTGACGAAGAGTCTCATCTGATTTTGCCCAAAAACAAAGTCGATATATTTAAGACTAATCTTGAACAATACAAAGGCGAGCTCTCGTCCTGGAAAATCTACGAAGCGTCTCAAGGCGAAACCTTTGCCGATATCGCAAAAAAATTCGGTGTCTCTGAGTCTCGATTGCGCGATGCAAACAACATACCCGCATCAACGCCTAGCGCCAGCAATCAGTCGCTCCAGATCCCTGGACCAGCTGGTAGAGGGCTAGAACTCGCCCCATTCACTGATTCAAGTCCTCCTCGTCTAGCTGGGCGCTACAACGCCAGCAACACGAGCAACGACAAGAAGCCGGACCTTAAGATAAAAATTTATGTCGTCCGCGCAGGCGATACATTGCCTACAATTGCAAAAAAGCATGACACAACGGTTGTCGCACTTCGATCGTTGAACAAACTAAAAAGTGATACGTTGAAGCCTGGTACGAAGCTGCGTTTGCCAAGCACCAACGATCGCTGAGCAATCCATTGACTGATTAATACTTTTACTGCACAGCAAACAAGGACTGATATGGGCTTTCTAACCGGCAAAAAACTATTGATTACCGGCGTTTTATCAAACCGGTCAATTGCTTACGGGATCGCAAAAGCTTGCCATCAACAAGGCGCAGAGCTCGCCTTCACTTACGTCGGCGATCGTTTTAAGGATCGCGTCGTCGAGTTCGCCAATGATTTTGGCAGCAACATTGTTTTGCCTTGTGATGTGGCCGAAGATAGCCAGATCGACGCAACCTTTACAGAACTGGCCAAAGCCTGGGACGGCCTTGATGGACTTGTCCATTCGATCGGCTTCGCACCGCGCGAGGCGATTGCAGGGGATTTTCTTGAAGGCTTATCACGCGAAAGCTTTCGCATTGCTCACGACATTTCTGCCTATAGCTTTCCCGCACTCGCCAAAGCGGCCCTGCCTATGATGACAGGTCGTCAGGCTGCCGTTCTGACGCTCACCTACTTGGGCGCTGAAAAAGTTGTTCCCAATTACAACACCATGGGTTTAGCCAAGGCATCACTTGAAGCGAGTGTGCGTTACCTCGCGTCAAGCCTAGGCCCGATGGGTATTCGTGCAAACGGGATCTCGGCAGGCCCCATTAAGACTCTGGCCGCGAGTGGAATCAAAGATTTTTCAAGCATCCTGAAGTTTGTCGAAGCACACGCACCTTTGCGCCGCAACGTCACGATCGAAGATGTTGGCAACGTTGCGGCGTTTTTGCTTTCAGATCTGGCCGCCGGTGTGACTGGTGAGATCACCCACGTGGATTCAGGGTTCTCGACCGTGACCCCAGGCATGGGCGATTAACGCTGGCGATAGACCAGCTCAGTCTTGGTTGTTCCCGTCTGCAACCAGTCAGCGATCGCATGCTGCAAAGCCATGAAAAATTGGTCGGCGCGCTGATGCGCTTTGACTTTGTCGCGATTTTCATCGGTGACCCGGTAAGAAAACGCCAACTCACCCACAATGGGATCACCCACACTTCGCATCCAGATGGCCACATCGCAATGAGCCTGAACACCGCTACCAAACATCAAGGTCCCCAGCGGCAAACACGCTTCCAGGATTTTATTTGTTCGACCACCGACAATACGAACTGGTGTTGAGGCTGACAAATTCAGTCGCGCCAGATCGGGGAAAAACTTCACTGCGCTCGGTACCGTCTTTTTAAACAAAGCATCGATAGGTACCGTATCAAGTATTGAATTATTTGAGTAAATTGATCTTGCAGTGCCGAGCTGATCACCACGCAAAACCTCTTCTTTAAATCGCAGTCTGAATGGATGACTCGCGCTTGGCGTCGGATCAAAGACCATTGACTGCGCAACATCACCGGCCCGGCATTTGAACGTCACTTCGCACCAGTCGTCTACCCACACGTTCTGTCTTGACTCGCGCACGCGCAGTATCAGATTATTTTGGCGCAGGTCTTGCTCAGGGGTGTCGTAAAAAATAACGTTACGTAAACCCGTGTTGGCATTGTCTGAATGAAAGAAGGTCACAGCGCTTTTGGAACAAAAGGCTGAGAGCAACGAGTCGAGTTGCATAATGCGACTGCGTCGATCCAGCCCAGCAGGTTTCAGCAAGAGCTTGTACTCTCGATTAGTTACTCTCTTATCGAGTTTGTATTGAGCTTGTTTCACTTAGGCCCAGTGTAATGCTCAGGCCAAAGCTGCTTGATCACCACCCGTTCACTCGAATAGGCATAGCAACTGTCAACTTTCAATGGTCGACCATTGGCGTCAATTGGAATTGGTTTGGTGCTGTTCAAAGGCCATAACGCCTGCATGGCCGTTGTGGCCATGGGGCCAAGCAACTCCATTAAGTGTGTGCAACCCTTGGATCCTTTCATCCGCTCCCTAACTAACTTTGTCCAGCCTGAGCCAATTCTCTCGCCTACCAAGGTGGACAGCGTGGCTGCCGCCTCTTTGCAAACGGCAAAAGGCGTTGCATCAGACGATGCGATGGCGTCAACGATCAATAAATTTTCGTCAACAACCAGTCGAATCGACAGGTCGTGTATGGGATGACCAGCAGGAACCATCTTCATGGTTCTTTGTCCCAAGAACGGCGCTGATTTTGTATCGATGACTCGCCCTTCAATATCGAACAGGCCGTCTTTACGTTGATAACCCCTCATCTCGATCTGACGGTGATGAAGCTCTTCTCTTTCGACACTGGCTGGTAATGGCACGAGCGTACTTCCTGTAAGTAGACGGAGGGGCTATCTTAGCTTGCTGGTCAGATGGTGTTGCCACCGTCTACGACAAGATTCTGTCCCGTGATGAAAGACGCGGCTTTTGACGCCAAAAACACTGCAGTACCTGCTATCTCGTCGGGTTCTCCGATACGGCGCAAGGGGATTGTCTCTTCTCGGTGACGTAACAAGGCCTCGTCCTCCCAAAGTGCACGCGCAAAATCCGTCCTGATCAATCCCGGTGCGATGCAATTGACTCTGACATTGTGCGGCCCAAACTCGACCGCCAGATTGCGGGCTAACTGCATATCCGCAGCCTTGCTGATGCAATAGGCACCAATAATCGATGACCCTCTCAACCCGCCAATAGAGGACACAATCGTGATGGACCCGGACCGACGCTCGATCATATCGGGTGCAACCATGCTAATCAACCAATGGTTGGCGACAATATTATTGTCTAGAATTTTACGAAACTGATCATCAGTAATGCCAGCTTGAGGGCCGTAGTATGGGTTACTCGCAGCATTACAAACCAGAATATCGATCTTGCCAAAGTGACTCTTGGCAGTCGTCACCAGATTTTGCAAATCAGTCTTGGATGAAATATTAGCCGTTACGGCAATCGCTGAACCCGCACCGTGACGTTGATTGATGACATCGACGACCGCTTGGCAAGCTTCTGTTTTGCGTGATGAAACGACGACTTTAGCGCCATGCTCCGCCATTCGTTCGGCAATGGCTCGACCAATGCCACGCGATGAGCCTGTGATCACCGCCACTTGGCCTTTCAGATCAAATAAATTCAAAACAATCCCCTTTTATTTTTATTGAGCCATATCGAATAAAACATCAACCACTCATATCGACAACCGTGCGCCCTCTGATTTGTCCCGCCAAGGTAAGATCGAGGTAGGTAGGCAGTTCATCAATCGAGATGACGCGAGCAATGTCGTTCAAATGCGTGGGTCGATAGTCGTTTGCGATTTGATCCCATAGCTTTTGTCTCAAAGGCATCAGGGGGTTGGCATTCACCCCCAACAACCTAACACCTCTGAGGATAAAAGGCAGCACCGTGGTCTCTAGCGCTAAGCCACCGGCGTTACCAAAAGCTGCAATCACGCCCTCAGGCTTGACAGTTCTTGTCAACCAGGCGAGCGTTGACCCACCTACCGAATCGATTGCACCAGCCCATTGCGCCTTCTCGAGTGGTTTGGGATTAGCCTGAGGCTCAACTCGACCGATGACCTCAGCGGCGCCCAGTTTCTTGAGATAATCTGTTTCGTGCGCTTTGCCAGTCATCGCGGTAACGTGATAGCCTCGACCAGACAGAATATCAATCGCCACGCTGGCCACACCACCTGTGGCGCCATTGACCAATATTGAGCCCTGCGAAGGCTGCAAACCATTGAGCTCCATGAGGTGCAGAGAGTACATGGCGGTAAAACCGGCCGCACCAATCACACCAGCTTCAAAGAGGCTAAGCCCTTTAGGCAGCGGCATCACCCAGTCAGCATTCACGCGTGCAACTTGCGCATGCCCCCCATCGTGATCCACCCCCATACCAAAACCATGCACAACGACCCCGTCACCAGCCTTAAAACGGACATCCGCAGAGTCAATAACTGTCCCGACAAAGTCGATCCCTGTGATGCGTGGCCATGTCCGGATGATGGCGTTCAGGCCTTTCGAGGCCAAGGCATCCTTGTAATTGATGCTCGAGTAAGCAATCTGTATCACGACATTACCGGGGCTCAGGTCGTCGACCGTTAATTCAGCCACGGTTCTAACGGGTTCTTTATCCCCGGCGAGTAAACGAAACGCTTTAAAGGTTCTCATTAGTTGCATCCCTTGTTAAAAAACCTCAAATACACCTGCAGCACCCATACCACCCCCGATACACATGGTGACACAGACCCGCTTGGCACCACGGCGCTTACCTTCAACCAAAGCGTGACCAGTCAGCCGCTGCCCGCTCACACCGTAGGGATGGCCCACGGCAATCGCACCGCCGTTCACATTAAGGAGTTCAGCCGGGATACCCAGCTTGTCACGACAATACAACACCTGTACAGCAAAGGCTTCGTTTAATTCCCAAAGATCTATATCCCCGACGGTCAAGCCTAAGCGTTTAAGTACTTTCGGGACGGCGTAAACAGGCCCGATACCCATCTCATCTGGCTCACATCCCGCAACGGCAAAGCCGAGAAAACGCCCCAGCGGAATAAGATTACGCTTAGTCGCGCGTTCTTCGCTCATGATCACGCAAGCACCCGCCCCATCTGAGAATTGGCTTGCGTTGCCCGCAGACACCACCCCACCAGGAATTGCGGGTTTGATACCTGAGATGCCTTCTTTAGTTGTACCCTCGCGCAAGCCTTCATCGACACTGACAGTGACTTGTCGTGTCGTCATCCCCATCACCTTGTCCACGACGCCAGCTTGCACGGTGATCGGCGCAATCTCGTCATTGAATTTACCGGCAGCCTGGGCTGCGCAGGCCTTTTGCTGACTCGACGCGCCGTACTCATCCATCACCTCCCGCCCGATGTTGTAACGCTTGGCAACTTGCTCAGCCGTCTGCAGCATATTCCAGTAGATCTCGGGCTTTTTAGCGAGCAGAGCAAGATCATTGATCATGTGACGATTCATCTCTTGCTGCACACAAGAAATACTTTCGACCCCCCCCGCAACATAGACATCACCTTCGCCAGCGATCACCCGCTGCGACGCGAGCGCAATCGCTTGAAGACCTGACGAACAAAATCGATTAACTGTCATGCCTGACACGTTGACGGGGCAATCCGCCATCAAAGCGATTTGGCGGGCGATATTGGCACCCGTCGCACCCTCTGGGCTCGCGCATCCCATGATCACATCTTCAACCTCTGCAGCCTCGATGCCGGCTCGCTGAATAGCGTGTTTCACAACATGGCCTCCAAGCGTGGCACCGTGAGTCATGTTGAAAGCACCACGCCAGCTTTTAGCCAAGGGGGTACGAGCAGTCGAAACAATAACGGCGTTAGTCATGATTTATCCTTAATTGAATGATTTGCCATCGGCGACCAAGCGCGCGAGCAACGGGGCGGGTTGCCAGAATTGCCCATCGTCATAAGGGTTTTGTGCAAAGCGGTTCATCGCTTGCACAACATTGAACAGACCAAACTGATCTGCATACAACATTGGGCCACCGCGATAGACAGGGAATCCATAACCGGTCGTATAGACAATATCGATATCGCTCGCGCGGGCGGCAATGCCCTCTTCCAAAATATGGGCAGCTTCGTTGACCATAGAGAACACAAGGCGCTGGACAATTTCTTCATCAGAAATTTTACGCGCTGTAATGCCTGCATCAGCGCGATATTTAACGATCATCGCTTCAACATCTTTGTTCGGGATTGCATCGCGTTTGCCATCAAGATAGTCGTACCAGCCTTTGCCGACTTTTTGACCATAGCGACCTTGTTCGCAAAGCAGGTCAGCGATCTTGCTGTATTTCATATGGGGCTTTTCTAAATAACGACGCTTGCGGATCGCCCAACCAATATCGTTGCCAGCTAGATCCCCCATTCTGAATGGGCCCATCGCAAAGCCAAACTTCTCGATTGCCTTATCGACTTGTTGTGGTGTGCAGCCTTCTTCGATTAGAAAACCTGCTTGACGAACATACTGTTCAATCATACGGTTGCCAATAAAGCCATCACAGACACCAGAAACGACAGCCGTCTTCTTAATCCGTTTCGCGACATCCATGACAGTCGCCATGACATCTTTAGCGGTCGCCGCACCACGAACCACTTCGAGCAGCTTCATGACATTAGCAGGACTAAAGAAGTGCATGCCCACCACGTCTTGTGGCCGTTTGGTGAAGTGAGCGATCGCATTGACGTCAAGTGTCGAGGTATTTGATGCCAGAATAGCACCTGGTCTCATCACCTCATCGAGCTTTTTAAAGACCAGTTCTTTCACGCCAATTTCTTCAAACACAGCCTCGATAACCAGATCAACATCCTTGATGTCTTCATAACTCAGTGTCGGTGTCAACAAACTCATGCGTTGTTGAAACACTTCTTCTTTGAGCTTGCCCTTCTTGACTTGCGCTTGATAGTTTTTCTGAATGGTCGCAAGCCCTTTATCCAAGGCCTCTTGCTTCGTTTCAAGGATCCTGACCGGAATCCCCGCATTCAAGAAGTTCATGCTGATGCCGCCACCCATGGTGCCCGCACCAATCACGGCGACTGTTTTGATTTCACGCTTGGGCGTATCAGCGGGTACGTCGTCAATCTTGGAGGCGGCGCGTTGGGCAAAGAACATGTGCCTCAGCGCTTTCGACTCGGGCGTTGTCACCAGACTCAGAAAACCCTCCCGCTCAACACGCATCCCATCATCGAACTTGTTCGTTGTTGCGGCTTGCACCGCTTCGAGACACTTCAATGGAGCAGGATAGTTTTTCGAAACGCCCGCAATCATGTTGCGAGCAAATTGAAAATACGCGTCGCCTTGTGGGTGCGAACAGGGCAAATCGCGCACGCGCGGCAGAGGCCGAATGGCAGATATGCCACGAGCAAATGCAATGGCTTCGTCCAACAAAGAAGCAGCGCTCGCGGCCATCTTGTCGAATAGCTTCTGACCGGGCAAGGCTGCAAGCTTTTCACTCTTGACAGGCTCGCCACTTACGATCATGTTGAGCGCAGGCTCAACACCAAGCACGCGCGGCAGGCGCTGCGTGCCCCCTGCACCGGGCAAGATACCTAGTTTTACTTCGGGCAAAGCGATATCTGCGCCAGGTGCGGCCACTCGATAATGGCAACCCAAGGCCAGCTCCAAACCACCACCCATGGCAATGGAGTGGACGGCAGCAACAACAGGTTTAGTACAGTTTTCGATCAGACTAATCACGCTGCTCAAGTGAGGCTCTTGGGTTGCCTTAGGCGTACCGAACTCGCGAATGTCCGCGCCACCTGAAAACGCCCTGCCTTGCCCTGTCAACACGATGGCGTTAACCGCCGGATCAGACAGCGCTTTTTGTACCCCGTCCGCGATCGCCAGACGGGTAGAGAGACCAAGACCATTAACAGGCGGATTATCGAGCGAAATCACGGCCACCTCGCCATGAACAGCGTATTGAGCACTCATGCAGTCTCCTTTATTAATTTTTTTGAATGGCTAATTTTATTTGTTGTCATCCAATATAAAACAGGTTGATCCCAAAAATTCACACAGACGAGGAAATCACCTTCTCGACTGGCTTGCATTGACTATGTCTCAGGGCTTTTTTAGTCCTCCAAGCATTGATTTGCAAGGGAAAACGATTATTGTCCTTTGCAAAATCAATCTCTAAAGTTGATCCTATGGTTACGCTGCAAAGCTATCCACAAAAACATTAAATAAAATCGGAGCAATCATGAAAAAAGCCAAATTATTAGCCGGCATCGTGGCAACGGGCGTACTGAGTCTAGGTGCGAGCGCTTCTTTTGCGCAGTCAGAGGCATGGAAAGGATTCTCGGTACAAGCTGGCGTTGGTGTAGCAGACTTCTCGCCCGGATTTTCTGGTGGCAAATACTTGAATGCCTATCCCTATACTGCAACGAAAGATGACCTGGTCACAGCTGTTGGCACCGTTACCGCTGGTTACACGTTCGCCTTGTCAGGCCCCTGGACCTTGGGTATCGCAGCAGGCATCATCCCCGGCACCAGTTCATCCGCAAATTACACGGTATTGATAACCACACCGCTGGGGGTGAGTCAGTCACCCGGCACCTACAGCATCAGTAACTCTTACTCAATTTCGCTGCAGCCGGGTTTCGCTATCGATAGTGAGAAACTGATTTACGCTAAAGCAGGCTTTACCGGGACCACGGCCAACACCAATTCAGCCGCCTATGGCACTGCCACCTCTACTTTGAATGGCTATGTAATAGGCCTTGGCTATAAGCAAATTATCACCGGTGGTTTGTATGGTTACGCGGAAATCAATTACGCCAACTACGGCAACGTGAATGTGCCTTACTCTGCCTTGAGCGGCACAATCAATGCATCAGCTGTGGACGGTTATATTGGTATCGGCTGGAGATTCTAAACTCGGGCGCTGTCGTTCAACAGCGCTCAAATAAACCTGCGGCACCCATGCCCATGCCAACACACATGGTGACCATGGCGTATCGCAGGTTTCTTCTTTGTAAAGCATGAAGCGCTGTTGCAGCCCTGAGCGCACCGGTAGCACCCAGTGGATGACCCAAGGCGATTGCTCCACCTAAGGGATTCACTTTACTTGAGTTCAGTTGCAAATCCCTTATGACGGCTAAAGCCTGAGCTGCGAAGGCCTCGTTCAGCTCAATCCAGTCTATGTCTTGCAAGCTTAAGCCGGCCTTTTTCAAAACCGCAGGAATCGCCTCTTTAGGCCCAATACCCATAATCTCAGGCGGTACACCCCGCACTGCAAAACTGACAAAACGGGCTAACGGCGTCAGGCCAAAGGTCTTGATAGCGTCTTCGCTAGCAAGAATCAACGCACCCGCGCCGTCGGACGTTTGAGAGCTGTTGCCAGCTGTTACGCTACCCCCATAAGCAAAAGGCGACTTTAACTTGCCAAGTGCTGCGAGAGAGGTATCGTGGCGAGGACCTTCGTCTTTGCTGAACTCGCTCCACTGAAGAGCCACTTCACCTCGCGCTAAATCCATGGATCGGTTGGCAAGCTTGACCGAGAATAGCTCATCAGCAAACTCTCCCGCCGTTTGCGCAGCGATCGCTTTCTGATGCGACGCTAAGGCAAAGGCGTCTTGGTCTTCACGACTGACCTTCCATTGCTGCGCTACTTTCTCAGCAGTTAAGCCCATCCCGTAAGCGAGACCAATGTTTTCATCGCTCAGAAAGATACTCGGGGAAAGCGATGGCGTGTTCCCGCCCATCGGCACCATGCTCATGGACTCGACACCACCAGCGATCATGACGTCAGCCTCGCCCACTCGAATACGATCTGCCGCCATCGCTATCGCATTCAAGCCTGAAGAGCAAAAGCGATTGATCGTCACGCCACCAACCGTATTGGGGAGTCCGCCAAACAGTAAGGCTTGACGTGCAATGTTTAATCCTTGCTGAGCCTCGGGCATTGCGCAGCCGATGATGGCATCTTCAATCGCAGCCGGATCCAGCGTTGGGACTTGCGTAAGAACGTGCTTGAGCGCGTAACCAAGCAAATCGTCTGGGCGTGTGTTCCTCAAGGCCCCTCTGCCTGATTTGCCGACAGGGCTTCTTGTCGCGGCAACGATGTAAGCTTCTTTAATTGGTTTCATGATGAATATTTTCTCGAGCAATCAATTTCTAAGGGGTTTGCCAGTTTGGATCAGGCCCATTATTCTTTCCATCGTCTTGGGATGCCCGATCAAGTCTATAAAGGCTTGACGTTCCAGCTTGAGCAACCAATCCTCAGTGACAAGCGTTCCTGCATCCACATCACCACCCGCCAGAACATGAATGATTTTGTGCGCAATGTGGGCATCGTGCTCAGAAATAAAGCCCCCGTCGCGCATATTGGCCAGTTGTCCCCTCACCGTTGAAATCACCGACCGTCCGCCAACTGGGATCAGCGTCTGGATTGGCGCTCGATAGCCTGCATAGTGCATTGACTTAACTTGATTCTGGGCCTGCGCCAGCAACTCATAAACGTTTGCCACCAGGATGTCGCCTTTTTGAAGATAAGCCATTTTCATGGCCTCTTGTGCAGACGATGACACTTTAGCCATCGCCGCATTCTCAAAGGAGGTTTTGAGGAA
The DNA here is from genome assembly GCF_003003055.1 of Jezberella montanilacus. GTDB lineage: Bacteria > Pseudomonadota > Gammaproteobacteria > Burkholderiales > Burkholderiaceae_B > Zwartia > Zwartia montanilacus. Next base: position 53,333 of record NZ_PVTV01000003.1, on the reverse strand, counting down.
GTCCAGATAATTTGTGTTGCCTGCGTGTTCAATACCGACCGCTGCGCGAATCGCGGCTTCTTTAAGCCCTCCGCCTGCCGGCAGCAAGCCCACACCAATTTCTACCAGACCGATAAAACTTTCCATGGCAGCCACCCGCCTTGAGGCGTGCAACAGCAATTCACAGCCACCACCTAGCGCAATACCGGCAACCGCAGCAACCACCGGCACTTGCGCGTACTTCACTTTCATCATGGTGTCTTGAAAAAGCTTCACCAGCGGTTCGACACCTGCAGGGCCAGACTTCATGACGAGTGGGATTGCACCTTCGAGGTTGGCACCGGCAGAAAAAGGCCCACCAGGCGTACCGAGCTTCAAGGACGCTGTTTGCCAGATAACTAAACCCGCATAATTCGCCTCAGCCAGATCGACTGCTTGTTGCAGTCCGTTCAATACGTCAGCACTGAAAGTGTTCATTTTGGATCGGAACGACGCAATCAATACCTCGGGCTGACTGGTCTCGACCCATACCCGAAGGTCTGAATTTTCATAAACAGTCGAACCCGCAGTGCTGGGATCGGGCGAACCATCACCGAGCAGGGGTGCACGGAAAACCTGCTTTTTGTAGACGGGCAAGCTCGAGCGCGAAATATATTGATTGGCCGACGCTGACCACGAACCCTCTGGAGTATGAACAGCTTGACTTGCACTCATGCTCGCCGCAAATACCCACTCAGGCAAGGGCGCATTGCTTAAGGCCTTTCCTTGATCAATATCCTCTTTAATCCAGCCTGCAACTTGTATCCAGCCTGCCGCTTGCCAATCCTCGAACGGACCGCTATCCCAGCCATAACCCCATCGCATGGCTAGATCAATCTCTCGTGCCGACTCGGCAATATCACCCAAATGAATTGCACAGTAATGGAAAATATCCCGAAAGATCGCCCATAAAAACTGAGCCTGCGGATCATCCGTTGTTCTGAGTAGCTCAAGTCGCTCGGCTATCGGTTTCTTGAGAATGCGATCAATCAGTGGCGAACTGGTTGTGTCAGAAGGTTGGTAATCCATCGTATCCGGGTTCAGGACGAGAACTTTTTTACCCTCTTTACGATAAAACCCTGCTTGCGTTTTTTGTCCTAGCGCGCCCTTCGCAATCAATTTCGCTAAGACATCTGGTGTCTTGAATAAGTGAGCGAAAGGATCGTCTGGTAAGGAGTCTTCCATGGTCTTGATGACATGCGCGAGCGTGTCTAACCCAACCACGTCGCTGGTTCGAAACGTTGCAGATTTGGATCGGCCTAATTTGCTCCCCGTGATTGCGTCCACTGCATCAAAGCTCAGCCCATATTTTCTTGCTTCCTCAATGACAGCCAAAATGGAAAAAACGCCTACACGATTACCCACAAAGTTTGGCGTGTCCTTAGCTCTCACTACCCCTTTACCCATCGTCGACGTCATGAACGTTTCAAGTTCATCCAACACCGCCGAATCGGTATCGTCTGCAGGAATCAACTCCAGCAAATGCATGTAACGTGGTGGATTGAAGAAATGCACGCCGCAAAATCGTTTCTTCAGATCATCCGGAAACCCTTTAGCCAAGGCGCCGATAGACAGGCCCGATGTATTCGTTGCAAATATTGCATGCTCAGGGATATGCGGCGCCACCTTTTCATAGAGGGTATGCTTCCAGTCAAGTCTTTCTGCGATTGCCTCGATAATCAATTCGCAATCGGCCAGCAGATTCAGATCGTCATCGTAGTTGGCTGCTTGAATCAGGCTGGCTCGGTCAGCCAATCCAAGGGGTGCTGGTTTTGCCTTCTTCAGATTTTCAATTGCCTTTAACGCGATCGCATTTTTATTGACGGCTTTACCTTCGACAGGTTGAGACGCCAGATCGAACAGCAAGACAGGAATCCCAACGTTAATGCAATGCGCTGCAATTTGCGCACCCATCACGCCTGCGCCAAGGACGGCTACTCTTTTAATCAGTTTTCGGTCAGTCATAGCAGTTCACTTAAAAAAGATCGGCAGGCATTGCCATTAAGGTCTTTGATCCCGCGCTGGCCGCACGAATCAACTGGGCTGTTTCAGGTAACAGTTTTGCAAAGTAGAACCTGGCCGTGAAAAGTTTCGCCTGATAGAAAGAATCCGGGCTGGCTTTATTCGTCAGGGCGATCTTGGCCATGCGTGCAAAGAAATAGGCATAGACCAGATGACCGACCAACCTGAGATAAGGTACGGCAGCAGCCCCCACTTCGTCATGATTCATCATGGCCTTCATGCCAATTTCTTTAGTCAACTTCTCGACTTTCGAAGCCAGATCTGCCAAGGGATCAATAAATTCCTGCATATCCTTACGAACACCCTCGTCTTCAATGAAAGCCTCGACAATCTTGCCAAACTTTCGCAGCTTCTGTCCCATATCACCCAGCACTTTTCGCCCTAATAAGTCGAGCGACTGGATCGTGTTGGTGCCCTCATAAATCATAGTGATTCGCGCATCCCTGACATATTGCTCCATCCCCCATTCAGCGATGTAGCCATGTCCGCCGAATACCTGCAATCCTTCGTTTGTTGCAGTAAATGCGTTATCTGTCAGGAAGGCCTTCACAATCGGTGTCAACAAGGTCACCATATCTGCCGTATCTTTGCGAACGTCGTCGTCGGGATGATTGAGCTCAGTGTCGATCATCAGTGCGACCCAATAGGCAAAGGCTCGGGCACCCTCCGAATACGCCCTTTGCGTCAACAGCATTCTGCGGACATCTGGATGAACGATGATCGGATCGGCTGCTTTATCCGGCTCTTTTGGCCCGGTCAGGCTGCGCATTTGCAGGCGGTCCTTTGCATAGGCCACTGAATTTTGATAAGCCACCTCTGTCAACCCGAGGCTTTGCATGCCGACGCCAAGGCGGGCTGCATTCATCATGACAAACATTGCGCTGAGGCCCTTGTGAGGTTCGCCGACCAAACTACCCAGCGCGCCATCAAAGTTCATCACACACGTTGCATTGCCGTGAATACCCATTTTGTGTTCAAGCGATCCGCACGAAACACGATTTCGCTCGCCCAGTGAACCATCAGGATTAACTAAAAATTTCGGAACAGCGAAAAGAGAAATCCCTTTTGTCCCCTTCGGAGAATCGGGAAGCCTTGCCAGCACGAGGTGGATGATATTTTCAGACAAATCATGCTCACCGCTCGAGATGAAGATTTTGGTGCCGGTAACAGAATAAGCACCATCCGACGTGGCGTGCGCTGTGGTTCTCAGCATCCCGAGATCTGTCCCACAATGTGGTTCAGTCAGGCACATCGTCCCTGTCCAAAGGCCCGAAACGAGTTTGTCCAGATAAAGTTTCTTCTGCTCCGGCGTGCCGTGCGCGTGAAGGCATTCGTATGCACCGTGAGACAGTCCGGGATACATAGCCCAAGCTTGATTCGCTGAATTCAACATTTCATACAAAACCGTGTTGAGCAATTGCGGTAATCCTTGGCCACCGTATTCAGGATCGCACGAAAGAGAGGGCCACCCACCTTCGACGTATTGCGCGTAAGCCTCTTTAAATCCAGCCGGTGTGCTAACTGAACCGTCATCTCGGCGCACGCAACCCTCTTTATCGCCCACTTGATTCAAAGGAAAAGCGATCTCACTGGCAAATTTGCCTGCCTCTTCAATAATCTGATTAAGTGTCTCTTTATCGACCTCTTTGTAGGCTGGCAAGCTGGCAAATATTTTCTCAGCACTCAGCAATTCGTGGATAACAAAATGAATATCGCGCAACGGTGGGGTGTATTTAGGCATGATTTTTCAGAGTAGCCAGGAAAATAATGGGATGATCACTTTGCTTGGTGATCAGAGATAATTTGTTTGATCAACTTCTTAGCCAGGGCGAGGCTTTTAGTGTTCTGCAAAAAGCGGGCGTCATGGTGCACACCTAGTACGATGCTGTACACCTGAAACAAAAGAGCGTTTGCGTCTACCGTTTTCTTGAGATGTCCGCTCGACACTGACTCGTTAATCGCCCTGAGCAGTGCGGCCCGCCAGTCTTCCACGCTTTGTTTCAGCTCGTCTCGTACGATACCGGGGCGATCATCGAATTCGGCCGCGCCAGCGATAAAAAAGCAGCTTGACGTGTCAGCACCCGTGCTCATCTTCAGCCATGCATTAAGCATATGTAATAAACGCGGCAAACCCTTTGACTTTGAAAGAGCAGGCAAAAAAACCAATTCTTTAAAGCGCTGTCGGTATTCTCTAACGACCTCGACCTGCAAGTCTTCTCGTGATCCAAAATGCGCAAACACCCCACTCTTGCTCATACTGACCGTTTCGGCCAGCGTACCAATTGTGATTCCTTCAAGCCCAGACTTGCTAGCAATGTCTAAAGCTGCGCTAAGGATTAACGCTTTAGTCACGAGCCCTTTTTTAGGCTCGATCGAGAAAGTTGGGTTGATCGTTTGCTCAAGCATGAGTTCGCGCATTTAAGAATGGTAAACAGAGATAATAAATAATACGATCGTTCGTTTATATTAAATCAGATATTGCTAAATGACGCAGTAAGAAAACAGTTTTTGCAGTGCCGCATAAATAATTGCGGGAAAACCCGATCTACCGAAGGGCCTGAATTAGTGATGTTATTGCGTCAACAGACTTACGCATGATGAAAACTTGTTGTTAATACCCTGATCGAATAACCATTACTAAGAGCTGTCACGATGACGAACCCCAGTAAGCCCTGGCTCAAAAGCTACCCCGAAGGTGTCCCACACGACCTTGGCACGCTGCCATATGACTCGTTAGTAGACATGTTCGAAGTGTCTTTTGCTCAGTATCCGGATCGCAATGCTTGCGAGTACATGGGCAAGTTCATGACTTATCGTGATCTGAACAATTTTTCACAAAACTTTGCTGCTTATTTGCAAGGTCTGGGCTTAGAACCTGGGGCGCGCGTTGCCATCATGCTGCCTAATATCCCGCAGTTTCAGATTGCAATGCTAGGCATCCTGCGAGCTGGCTATATCGTGGTCAATGTCAATCCACTCTACACTGCCCGTGAGCTGCAGCACCAGTTAACAGATAGTGGGGCGTCCGTTTTGATTATTCTAGAAAATTTCGCCCACGTCCTTGGGCAAATTTTGACCGAAGTCTCGCTCAAGAAAACGATTGTCACGAGCCTGGGTGAATTGATCGGATTGAAGGGAAAACTGGTTGACTTTGTCGTGCGTCATGTGAAAAAAGCAGTGCCCGCTTGGCATCTGCCTCACATAAGCTTTAGGGCCGCGGTGAAGCTTGGAGCCAAGCGAACGGTGATCAGACCAGAGATCTCTTTAAACGATATCGCGTTTCTGCAATACACGGGCGGTACAACAGGGGTGGCAAAAGCTGCCACACTTATGCACAGAAATATTCTTGCCAATGTGATGCAGACCGATTTGTGGCTTGAGCCGGCGATGCGAAACAAGCATATTGAACAGCTCGTGTTCTTATGTGCTTTGCCTATGTATCACATCTTCGCTTTAACTGCCTGCGCACTTTTCGGGATGCGTAAGGGCGGTCTGCTGATACTAGTCCCTAATCCACGCGACATAGCGAGTTTGATCAAACTACTGGATTCTCATCCCGGTATCCATATTTTTCCTGCGGTAAACACCTTGTTTAATGCGTTGGTTCGGCGTCCCGAATTCTTAGAAGTTAAGCTACCCAACCTCCTTGTTGCCATCGGTGGGGGCATGGCCGTCCAACAAGTGGTGGCAGACCAGTGGCAGGCCGCAACAGGCGTGCCGATTGTCGAGGGCTATGGCCTGTCTGAGACATCCCCTGTTGCTTGCGTCAACAGCACCTTAATTACTGGCTTTACTGGAACAATCGGATTGCCGGTACCCGGTACTGAAGTCGTTATTCTGGATAATAACGAGCGTGAAGTGCCATTTGGGACGCCGGGCGAGGTATGCATCAGAGGCCCACAGGTGATGGCGGGCTACTGGAACAGGCCAGAAGACACCAAACAAGTGTTCACCAAGGACGGATTCTTCAAGTCCGGCGACATCGGCGTCATGAACCAAGACGGCTACACCAAGATTGTCGACCGAAAGAAAGACATGATTAATGTGTCAGGGTTCAATGTGTATCCCAATGAGCTTGAAGAAGTCATCGCCAAAATGCCCGGTGTATTGGAAACTGCAGTCATCGGTATCCCGAATGAAAAAAGCGGCGAAGCCGTGATGGTCTTTATCGTGAAAAGTGATCCCAGTCTGACTGAGGAGCAGGTATTTGAATACTGCAAGCAAGAGCTCACAAATTACAAACGCCCCAAACTGATCCAGTTCAGAGACGAGTTACCAAAAACTAACGTCGGAAAGATTCTGCGCCGTGAGTTACGAGAGATCGCCGCACGCGAGAATCGGACAAAGTAGAGAGTGAGGGATGACCGACGGATCCCCGTGTAAGCCACCATTGACAGGACTAAACCGAAGAACTAAACAGTATTCAAGGCAACGTAAACGTGGCCAAAAACCGGAGGAGGATAAAAATGACAAAAAAACGATCGTTGCTCTCGAATCTGCTGATCGGCATAATGTGTGGGCTTGCAATCAGCCCTGCTTTAGCTGAAAAAAAATATGATGTTGGCGCAAGCGACACAGAAATCATCATCGGTCATTTCGGGCCTTACTCCGGACCCGCTTCTGCATACGGCGCGATCGGCAAGATAGAAACCGCTTACTTTGAAAAAATCAATGCTGAGGGCGGCATCAACGGGCGCAAAATCAAATTTATCAGCTACGACGACGCCTATTCACCACCAAAAAGTGTCGAGCAGACTCGCAAGCTCATTGAGCAGGATAAGGTTCTGTTTATTTTTCAAAGTCTGGGTACTGCGCAAAACAGTGCGATCCAAAAGTACATGAATAACAAGGGAATCCCTCAGCTATTCGTCGCAACGGGTGCAACCAAATTCGGCGATCCGAAAAATTTCCCCTGGACGATGGGATGGCAGCCGAATTATTACGCCGAGGCAAAAAACTACGCTCAACACATACTTGAAACCAAGCCCAACGCAAAAATTGCGGTGCTGATGCAGAACGATGATTACGGCAAGGATTATCTCAAAGGTTTTGAAGATGGCTTGGGTGATAAAGCGGCAACCATGATCGTTGCCAAAGTCACCTATGAATCAACGGATCCAACGGTTGATAGTCAAATGATCCAGCTAAAAGCATCGGGAGCCGATACATTTTTTAATGTGACGACACCAAAGTTCGCAGCTCAGGCGATCAAAAAAGCAGCTGAAATCGGCTGGAAACCAACTCAGTATCTGAACTCGATCTCAAACTCGGTTGGTTCTGTCATGAATCCAGCTGGTGCTGAGAATGGGCTTGGCATTGTCACGGCTCTATACCAAAAAGACCCTACCGACCCTCAGTGGTTTGACACCAAAGAATTCAAAGACTGGGCTGACTTCATGAAGAAGTATGCCCCTCAAGGTGATTTGAAGGATATCAATAACGTTTTTGGCTACAACGCCGCTCAGACACTAGTCGAAGTGCTCAAGAAATGCGGAGACAACCTGACTCGTGAAAACATCATGAAACAGGCTGCTAGTATCAACGATCTGCAATTGCCAATGTTACTGCCGGGCGTCAACATTCAGACTGGGGCCGATGATTTTTCGCCGATCGAGCGTGAGATGATGGCTCGCTGGGATGGAAAAGGCTGGGTGTTATTTGGCAAGCTCTACGGTAAATAATGCTTTTTACGTTTCAGGTCAAAGCTCTGCCTGATATCTAGCCAACATCTGCTCCTGGGTCTCCATTGGCCCAGTGCTGTTGGTTTGCTTATAAATCATCTCATTCATGGTGGGCATGACGGAGCGATTGGCAAGCGCCTCAGCGGTCCAGAGTTGCGACCGCATGAAAGCCTTAGGACAATGCAGGTATACATCCTCGATCTGCACTTGAATAACCGCTCTCGGGGCTCGCTCAAGGCCAGAGAATCGGGCAAGCAACGCGTCATCATTACTAATCAAGGCCCGACCATTAATGCGCAAGGTCTCGTCAAACCCGGGGATCATAAACAGCATAGCAATTCGACCGGTTTCGACAATATTTTGTAATGAATCAAGCCGATTATTACCGGATGAATCCGGTATCAGTAAAGTCTGTGAATCGATGACTTGCACAAAACCAGGCACGCCCCCACGAGGAGACGCATCAGTCTGATAGACGGCATTCGTGGTCGCCAAGACAAAAAAGGGGGACAGCGACAAGTATTGCCTTGCATACTCGTCAAGCGACGCTAGCTGCTTCTTGATGGCTCGTTCTTTGGCGGCTGGATAAACTTGCCTGAGTTGTTCAAAACTCTCAATTTTCATTTCATCCTCACGATTGATGCGATACATCTTAAACTAAGTCGCTATTATTACTTGACTGCGCCCCAACTAAACCTCTTAGAAGCCTCACATGGACTCTCAACCCAATCCGTCAGTAGAAGCAAAGCAGGGAGAAGCCGAGAGACTGGCGAGACTTGGCGCCATGCTTTATCAAATCGGATCGATTGAAGATGCGATCAGCACTTACGAGCAAGTTCTAGCACTCGCGCCAGAACATTTTGATGCGTTGCAACTGCTGGGCGTTGTTGCGGCAAGAAAGAAAAACTACGTCCAGGCACTGGATTTCTTGTCAAGAGCGATTGCCATCAATCCAACTCACCCACAGTCTTACAACAACCTCGGTAACGCACTACAGGATTTGAACAGGCTAGACGAAGCGCTCGTCAATTATGACCAGGCAATCAGTCTCAAACCAGATTTTGCCGAAGCGCACAACAACCGAGGCAATACGCTGGCGCACCTCAAACGCTGGGATGAAGCAATCGCAAGTTTTATCAGCGCAACAACTTGCAAACCCGACTATACGGATGCTTATCTCAACTTAGGCGACAGCCTGGTAGAAATAAAGCTTTACGACGAAGCACTCATTATTTACGCCGAGGCAGGTCGGGTCGAACCAGGCTCTTTTGAAGCGTTCTTTCGGCACGGCAACGTTCTTTTGCTGCTCAAGCGCTGGGACGACGCGCTCGCAAGCTTTGCAAAAGTCGTCGAGATCAAGCCGGATCACCTTGATGTTTATATCAATCAAGGGATCGCGTTACACCAATTAAAGCGCTTGGACGACGCCCTGATCAGTTATGAAAAAATCCTCGCCATTAATCCAGGTCATGCCGAAGCACATAACAATCGCGGTGGCGCCCTGCTTGCCTTAAAAAGGGTTGACGAGGCGATCAATGCGTTCACCAGTGCCATTCATTGCAAACCTGACTTCGCCGACGCTCACGTCAATTTATCTCTCAGCCATTTGTTGCTTGGCAACTTCCGCGAAGGCTTTCTCAGATACGAGTGGCGCTGGAAGAAATCTGGCCTGCCATCCTTCAACGAAAAAAGAAATTACCCACAGCCTCTCTGGCTTGGCGATCAGTCCTTACAAGGAAAAACCATCTTGCTCTACGCGGAGCAAGGATTAGGAGACACGATTCAATTTTGTCGTTATGTTGATTCAGTAGCCAAGCTTGGCGCAACCATCATCCTGGAAGTGCAACGACCGCTAGCTCAATTATTAAGCAATCTACGGGGCATCAGACAAGTGGTGGCATCCGGCGATGCGCTACCTGATTTCGATTACCACTGCCCCTTAATGTCGTTACCGTTGGCCTTCAAGACAGAGTTAGACACTATCCCTTCAGTTAGTCCTGACATCCAAAGCAACCCAGAAAAGTTAAGGCAATGGGGCCTGAAGCTGGGCAATAAAAACAGGTCACGCATCGGACTTGTTTGGGGTGGGAATTCCGTCAATATGAACGATCATATCCGTAGCGTAAGCCTGTCACTGCTTCTAAGACAGTTGCCCGCGGGGTTTGACTACATCAGCTTACAAAAAGATTTCTCTCCTGACGATCTGACTTTATTGGATCAAGAAAAAAAGATCATCTGCTTTGGCGACGATATACATGACTTCAGCGACACAGCTGCTCTCTGCGAACTGATGGATGTCATCATCAGTGTTGATACCAGTGTGGCCCACCTGGCCGCGTCACTGAACAAACCAACATGGATTCTTCTACCTTATACGCCTGACTGGCGCTGGCAATTAGGTAGGACTGACAACCCGTGGTACCCCTCGGTAAAACTCTATCGACAAGAGTCCCTCTACGACTGGGATACCGTTTTGACCAAGGTAGCTGTGGATTTAAAAACCGAACTGAAACGCCTTTAGTCTTTTGCTTAAGGGCTCAAAGGTCTCAATTTTTTAATTTGCGACTCAAAGCAAGTTCAGGGATACACTGACCCTCATGACAATCGCCCAATCAGACCTCAGATGAAAGTAGCCGAATGGTGGGGCAGGATCAGACAGCATCCGCTAACAAAAGTGGGGCCAGGTTTTGTAACGGGCGTCGCCGATGACGACCCTAGTGGCATCGTCACCTATTCTCAGGCGGGTGCGCAGTTCGGCCTGAACATGCTATGGACGATGCCACTGGCTTACCCTCTCATGTCAGCCGTTCAAGTCTTGTGCGCCCGGATTGGCCGGGTGACGGGACAAGGCTTAGCTGCGAATATTAAAGCCAGCTTTCCACCTATCGTTCTGGTGTCGTTGGTGGGTCTTCTCTTAGTTGCAAACATCTTAAATATTGCTGCAGATTTGGCTGCGATGGGGGAAGTTGCCTCTTTGGTGACTGGCCTGAACTGGCATCTGATGACCGCGCTGTTCGTATTTATCACGCTCATCTTGCAGATACTGTTGCCTTATCATCGCTATGTATATTTTCTTAAGTGGCTAACCGTCTCGCTGTTGGCTTATGCAGCAGTGTTGCTGACTATCCATGTTCCTTGGGACGAAGTCGTTTGGCGCACATTTGTACCGTCCTTTGAAATGAACGCTAGCGCAGCCGCAGTCATCGTTGGCGTCTTCGGTACCACCATCAGCCCTTATTTGTTTTTTTGGCAAGCCTCGCAAGAAGTCGAGGATATGAATCTTCGCCATCAGAAAAGCTTACTGGATGAGAATGACTCAGTGGTTCAATCCGAGTTGACGAGAATCAAATGGGATACTTGGGGTGGGATGTTTTACTCTAATCTAGCCGCGTACTTCATCATTTTGGCAACGGCTTTGACATTACATACCGCAGGCATTACTGACATCACCACGGCGGCACAAGCTGCCTCGGCCCTCAAGCCTCTTGCCGGGGATTTTGCCTATTGGCTCTTTGCCGCTGGCATTTTAGGGGTTGGGCTGATTGGCGTGCCTGTTCTGGCTGGCTCAGCAGCCTATGCAGTGGCTGAAGTCTTTAACTGGCGCTCCAGCCTTGAGGACACGGCACAACAGTCCAAAAAATTCTATACCGTCATCGCCACCAGCGTTCTCGTTGCTCTGGCGATTCAATATTCACCCATTAGTCCGATGAAGGCGTTGTTCTGGAGTGCTGTGATTAACGGCGTTGTCGCGGTCCCGTTGATGGTTGTCATTTTGCTGCTCTCTGCAAAACCTGCTGTGATGGGTTCGTTTACCGCATCCAAGATAATCCTATTCTTGGGTTGGTTGGCAACAGGAATTATGGGGATTGCGGCGGCCTGGATGTTTGTCGGATAGCTAGCAGCAACGCCTCATTACTTCTCACTGACCAGTTTCTTGCTCAAGAAGCCACACAGTGGGGCGACTTAATCACTGCACTAAAACTTAATCTTTGAGCAGGCGGTAGCAATGAAAAGAACCACCAGGGTGGCCAACTATTTACTTTACCTAAGTCTGTTGATGAGCACTGCGGTCACGTTCGCTAATGAGTGTTCGGATAGGTTGTCATCAGTTTTTGAGGCTCAGGATTTTGCAATAGCTTCACGCGACATGCTGATCATCGTAAGACGACAAGCGCAAGATTTTAAAAACGTTTTGCTGCGTAACGGCACAAAATCGGTAGACACGATGCGTTCGCGACTCAAGCAACGCGAAGAATAGTTTCAAGTGCAATTGGCGTCGTTGGATACCTGGTCAACTAAAACCAGTCACTATAGAGATGTTGTGGCGTTGGTGAAGGCGGAAGGAGCCAAGGTCGCTCAGGCCTATTCTGACGCAATAGCTAGCCTTGACTCTCTGGATCGACTGACTTCTTTTAAAGCGGACGAAATCGCCCAAGGGGTGGATGTACCAATTTTTCGTCATCTTGAGGGGCTAATCAAGCAGACTAGCGATGATCTGAGCAAAACCCAAGCGTTAGTGGTACTTGCTTGCACAAAGTCCATCGGACAGTGATATTTGTGCAAATAATGAGTTAGGTTTGTACTGATCGACTGGTTTTAGACGTAAAAAAGGACTTGTTTTTATACAAGCCCTTATTTTTTACGACTACTTTTTCTTGGTGGGTCGGGCGAGACTCGAACTCGCGACCAACGGATTAAAAGTCCGCTGCTCTACCGACTGAGCTACCGACCCCAAGCCAGACATTATGACTTATTTATGATAACTGTGTCAAATCGGCTGGCGTGGAAACATCTTCTCAAGCTGACTAGCTATTTGTAACAATCTAAAGTCACGGCCCACTGCGCTCACCAGTTGAACACCTAACGGCAAGCCTGCCGCGCTCTTGGCAAAAGGTAAGTTGATACAAGGCGTACCTAGGCTTGTCCAAGCGCGATTAAAGACTGAATCACCGGTGCCCTGCTCAAGCAGAGGCGCCTCGCCGACAGCGCTGAACGTAAGGATGGCATCGACACTCTCCAAGGTCTGAGCAAACTTCACCCTGCACCGCTTCAAATGCTCGACTTGCGCCTTATATTCAGCCTCTGGGATCGCCATGCCCTTTTCAATCATCGCGCGTGTCGCGGGCCCCAGCAACTCAGGCCCCCTGGCGTAAACATATCGGTGGTACTGCGCGCCCTCATAGGCGGCAATCACGTTATTGCCCTCTGTCAAGTCGATGAAGTCTTTGGTTGGCAATTCAAGATTGACGAATTCGATACCCGTTCGCTTCAGCAAAGTTGATTTGGCCAATTTCAGCACTTGCTGCATCTCTGGGTCAGCCCGTTCTGCGAGAGGACCAGGGAACCAACCGATCTTCAAATCATAGCTTTGTTGAATCGGCGGCATCGTTTGCCCACGAAGTACCGAATACATTACGGCAGCATCAACTACCTGTTTGGCATGAATGCCAATCGTATCCAGAGTCACCGAGAAAGGATTAACCCCTGTCAGAGGAATTAGCCCGTAAGTTGGCTTGAATCCAACAATGCCACAAAAGGAGGATGGCCGAATCGTCGATCCGCCTGTCTGCGACCCGAACGCCAGGGGCACCATGCCATCGGCCACCGCCGCGGACGAACCACTTGATGACCCGCCTGGACTATGCGCAAAATTATGTGGGTTGACTGTTGGGCCAGCATGCGTATGAGCGAACTCAGTCGTTACAGTCTTACCCATGATGATTGCGCCTGCGGTTTTCAAGCGCGCCACGACAGCCGCATCAGCCTTGGGGCGATGACCCGCGAAAGCTTTAGATCCGTATTCAGTCGGCATATCGACTGTATCGATAATATCTTTAACCGCGACGGGGACACCGAACAAAGGCAAATTCTTTGAATTAGCCGGTAGGCGATCGTATTGAGCCCTGACCTCGTCCGGCTGGTGCCAGACAAATGCTTTAACTTTGTCATCCCGCTCTGCAATGCGAGCGAGGTATTTTTCTAGGCTATCTCGAGATGAGTCTAACATTATCGTGCTCTTGAAATACGCACTTCGGCGCCACGTCGCTTCACCTCCAGACCTTCTGACGGAAGGATTCTCAATCCTTCCAGCCCTTTGATATAACTCGATCCTTGCATTTGCATCACCCGAATTTTGTTACGCATCACCACAGGATTGTGGATTGGCATACCGAACATCCAAACTTCATCCAAAATACGCGCTGAATTAAATTCACCCGTGTGCTGAGCTGTCGGTCCTAGGCACAACATATGGCCTTCACGACCGAACACAGGCAGCGTGTCAAGACCACAATCCATCGTAAGCGTTATCCCGCCTTCGTAGCGCCACCCGGTGTTCAAATCCCACCAAGCCTCGCCTTTAGGCAGATAAACCTGAATTTCACGACCTGGTTGCATCGCTGGAGCGACCAGAACCGCAGGCCCCAAAAGATATTGAGTATCCCAACGGTGGGCCTGAGCGTCAGACGGGAACGACATCGCCATGGATCGTTGCACAGGCAAACCAGTTCTCGCAGCATCTTCGATCGCCCCCAAGACATAGGGGATCAATCGATAACGCAACTGCAACCAACCTTGAACGATCGTTTGCGTCTGCTCATCCAGCGAGGTCGGTGTCAGCCCTTCATTACCCTGAAAACAGAAATTACCGGACAGAACAGCCATACCAAGCCAACGCAGATAAAGCTCAGGCGTCATGTTATCCAACGGTGCCAGGGCGTTGCCAATCGAGTGAAACTGCACGGGGACACCGCTCGCACCAACCGATAAAGCAGTACGCAGAGTGTGTTGCAATCCCGACCAGTCATTGGCAACGCGAGGAGCCTGCTGCCACAACAATCTTTGCGACGCCGGGAACAGATCGTTACTGAAGACAACACCCTCAGGGGGTACTTTGTGGCCGGCAGCAGCTTCAAACAGCGCACGCCGCGCCAGTGCAGGGTACAGTGCTCGCAATGCGGCACCACTTTCGCCACCACGAGCGGTCACATCATCCGGGATATCAAATTGCACATCGCATGCAGTGGCCCCAACACCTTCTTCGGCCAAGTGACGATGGCGTTCTGCCCACGCGTTATAGACATCTTTGTGCGTCAAGTCGAGCAACGCGAAAGGTTCGCCTCGTGTGACTGCATTACCCTGAAACACGTTGGCTTCGCCTGACTCTTTAATCAGCAACCACCCGCGATCTTCGAGCTCTTCAAATAACGAACTGCCGACGAGCACGGCCGGCAAGGTATGCAAACACAGATGAATCGAGCGTTTAGCAAACAAATCCAGCACTTGCTTAGCGTCTGGAAATCGCAGCGCATCCCAATCGGGGGTCAACTTGGAATCTTGATAAGACCACGCCGCGGGCGTCAACATCAGCACACCGTCAACGGCAATCTTTCTTTTGCGGAAATCGGCAATTGTCTCAGCGGTTTGTGTCGCAGTCTGACCAGCCGCTTGCTCAAGCCACACGCCCATAGACCACAAAACCGGTTGGCCAGCCCGGCCCGTCAACTGGGTGTACTGATTCAGAATTTCTGCGGGCTCACCGGCAAACAGAAACAGATCGAGTGTTTCGTCTTCAACCGACAACTGATAAACACTGGAAGAGTCGACACCTAAGTCATGCTCGACTCGTTTCAAGGAGTTGACGTAAATACCCCAGCCAGAAGTACTCCAAGCCAGAGGCAAAGCCCGATGGGTAGGCTCGTCAGAGACGATCACTTCATTGCGACGATCGAGATCGCCCTCTGATTCGCCAAGGCCAAAAATCTTCTCTTGCGCTTCGAGATCAAAGCCAAGGTACCAGGCAGTATCAACATACTGAATGCCCGCGTCCGACAAGGTGAGCACTTTATTGCCCTGGCGATTCAAGGTTAACGAGAAGGGGCGGCTGGTAAGCTCAATACTTACTTCGCCTTGAGTCAGTCGCCAGCCAGTGGTCGTATTTTCGAGCGGCTCAACTTGCATCTCAGAGACAGCCTCGGGCCGGGCAAGCAAATAATCAGCGTGCACTTTTGCACGCGTGCCAGGCAAAATATCGCCTGCAACGGATTCTGCTTTACCCACGCGAACGCGAAACACGCCAGGTGCATGCGGTTCGACAACGAGTTTTAATCCACTACCGAGATCAAAACCGACTTTAGTCGGCAACGTATCGGAGAGCTTGAGCGAGTCGAGATGCATGTTTTCTTAAGTTGTCATTTCTCACAACATTGTAGCAATTATGCTCAATTAGGATTCACTTCTTTAAGTAAATCGTTTTCTAGCGGGATTGGCTGCCCTTCGAACGCCGCCAAAATCAAGTCTGCTGCGAGGGATGACCACGTCAAGCCACGCGATGCAAACCCGGTCGCAACCCATAAGCCAGGGACCTCATTGAGTGGTCCGATTGCCGGAAAACGGCCCGGCAGGACGGCTCTCAGCCCAGCCCACCCTGCTAACTCATCTGCCGCCAGGGACTGCCCAAGCAAGGGCAAACCAAGCAGATCGGCTGCCCGATCAAGATTGCGATGGCGCCCGGCGTGCGTCGTTTCTACCCTTTGAGGGGCGTGAATATAAGTGGCGCCCGATACGCACAAGCCGTCTTTTGCAGGCAATACATAGCCATCCCCACCAATAATCATTGACGGCCCACCGTCAACGGCACTCAGTGGGATTAGCGAAATCTCGCCGCCTAAAGCGTGCAAACCTTGCAATCTCGCTCTTTCTGCCAACAGATTGCTTTGCGCCAGCAGACCTTTACTCTGAGTGCTATTAGCTAAAATTATTTTTGTTGCCGAAGCCAACAACCGGTCACATGACTGCTCGTAAGTCTGCCAGACATCCCCAGCTCGAGCGATACGGCCTACCTGTTTTTTTACAATGGCAATACCGTCGATATCTGCCAGCCAAGCAACCAGTTGGTTCGGTTGGACCTGGCATGACATCGAAAAATACAAGCCACCTCTGTTCACGGGGCTGCCTGCTAACACGCTGGCCTCATCGCGATCGACATATCTCACCCACCCCAGGTCAAAACCAAGTGTTTTGGCCTGGTCTTGCAGATCAACCACGCGGCCGCCCTCCAGTCTTTCGAGCTGAATCGAGCCGCACCAATTAGCAATGCTGGCTGGCACATCACGCCATTGGGACAGTGCGCTCAGCAGCCCAGCTCGGGACAAGCGTGCGCGATGATCATCGTCTGTTGAAATCTGTGGGGTAATCGCTGCGCTGTGATGACCTGAATGCAAGGACGGTTCAGTGACCCCATCACCATCGAGGACGGTCACTTGCCACCCAGAAGAGGCCAAGGCCCGCGCGATGGTCATACCTGCAAGACCACCGCCCACAATGATGACAGTTTTTTCTTGACCCTTAGCAGACTTAACCGCTGGCGGATGGCGCTCAGCCAGCCAAGGATCTCTCTCCAAGCGGTTACGCTTGAGCAAGCTCTGGATCGCGCCTGCGTCGCACACCAATCGTTTCTCAGTCCATACCGCGTCCACGTGCCCACGCAATTGGGTCACTGCGGCTATCCTTTCACCGACAAACAGGGTCAACGTCACGCACGCTTCGTCGAGCGAAATTCGATGTACGCCCGGCAAATCCGGGGGTAACGCTTGTAACGGCGACGACAAGGATAACGATGAAGGATCAGCCGTTATCGCTTCACTGAGAACGCTTATCCGGTCAACCCAGCCTACGATGTGCAAACGGGCTGGCTTAGCGGGATCGCTGCGCCACCACGACAAAATCTGACTCAAACGCTCTGCGTCAATGGCCAAATCAGCCAATGTGAAACTGGGTAAACCTGCCCAAATCCATTTAAGTCGTTGAAACTCATTCGTCATTGTTAACAGCTCTGCTCGAGACCAAAATCGATGTCCGCCAGCAACCAGGCCGACAGCGTAAACTCAACATCCTAAACGGAATTTGACCATCTCTCGGAAAACATCCTCATGACTGACCTCAACCGCGCGCAAACTACCGCCATTGAAGCTGCCAGAGCAGCTGCTGAGGTGCTTCAGTCCTTTAGCAAACGTCGCGCCGAACTTGTTATTGACCACAAGGGCAGAAACGATCTCGTCTCTCAGGCCGATCGTCTCGCAGAGCAAGCGTGCCTGGCGGTACTCAAACGCGGTACGCCCGAGTTTGGCATTGTGGCAGAGGAAACCGGTGGCAAGCCCAGCGGCCGCGCGACTTGGTATATCGACCCGCTGGATGGCACCACAAACTACCTGCACGGCATCCCACAATATGCTGTATCGATCGGGCTCATCGGTCATGCGGGAACACCTGATCAAAATGGCTCGCCTCTGCTGGTCGACACGCCATTGGTCGCAGTCGTGTATGACCCCTGTCGAGACGAAATGTTCACGGCGATCCGTGGTGCAGGCGCTCAGCTAAACGGCTCACCCATCCACTGTTCAAGGACCACCGAGTTCAGCCAGGCACTGCTTGGCACTGGTCTGCCCTTCAGAGACTATTCTTTCACCGACGAATACATGCCTGCATTAAAAGATGCCATCCATCAGACCCGCGGCATCCGGCGCAACGGCGCCGCCGCGCTCGACCTTGCCTGGGTAGCCTGTGGGCGCTTCGATGGTTATTGGGAGATGGGCTTAGCCCCTTGGGATGTTGCGGCAGGAACATTATTGGTGCGTGAGTCCGGAGGGATCGTTGAAGACCTGCGCGGCAAACACCCTTGGCCTATTGATGGCAATATCGTATCGGGTAACACTGCCATCCAGCCAAAATTGTTTGATATGGTGAGGCCTTACCTTAACCCTTTGGCTCCTCGTTAAGACTAGAGTTGAAAAACCGCCCAATTAGTCGATAATGTGATTACCTTTCCGCACAAGAGTAAATCCCATGAAAATTCTCGAACCTTTTTTAAACTGGCAAGCTGAAATCCAGGCCATCCGTCGCGATATTCACGCCCATCCTGAGCTCGCATACGAAGAAAACCGTACGGCTGATGTCGTCGCTCAATCCCTCGAGAAATGGGGTATTCCGATTCATAGGGGTCTTGGCGGTACGGGTGTTGTTGGCATTATCAAAGGCAAGATTGCAGGAACCCGCGCAATCGGCTTGCGCGCAGACATGGATGCACTGCCCATGCAAGAGGTCAATACGTTTCCTCACGCCAGCAAGCACGAGGGCAAAATGCATGGTTGCGGGCATGACGGCCATACCGCCATGCTATTGAACGCTGCCCACTATCTGGCCGAGCACAACGATTTCGCTGGCACTGTGTATGTGATTTTTCAACCGGCAGAAGAGGGTTATGCCGGCGCGAAGAGAATGATGGACGATGGCCTGTTTACGAAATTCCCCATGGATGCGGTATTCGGTATGCACAACTGGCCGAATAGCAAAGTAGGTAGTTTTGCAGTGACACCAGGCCCGATGATGGCCTCGAGCAATCGCTTCATCATCACGGTCAAGGGTAAGGGCGCCCATGCAGCCCTCCCACATCTCGGTGCCGACCCAATCATGGCTGCCGTTCAAATAGCCCAATCCCTACAAACCATCATCACCCGCAACAGAAAGCCAGTTGACGCCGCGGTGTTAAGCATCACTCAAATTCACGGGGGTAGCGCAGATAACGTCATTGCAAATGAGACCGTGCTGCGAGGTACAGTCAGAACCTTCACACTCGAGACGCTCGATTTAATCGAAAAGCGGATTAAAGAAATTGCCGAAAACACGGCCATTGCTTTGGGTTGCGAGGCAGATTTTGAATTTGACCGCACCTATCCGCCGACCATCAACCATCCGAAAGAAACCGCCTTTGCAGCAAAAGTCATGCGTACGATCGTCGGCGATGAAAACGTCAACGACTCTGTCGAGCCGACGATGGGGGCAGAAGATTTCGCCTTCATGCTGCAAGAGGTACCAGGTTGCTACGTCTTTATCGGCAATGGCATGGGCGATCACCGGTTGGCGGGGCATGGCCTTGGCCCGTGCACGCTTCATAATGGCTCTTACGATTTCAACGACGACTTGTTGCCCCTCGGCGCTACCTATTGGGTGAAGCTGGCACAAGAATGGATGGCACAGTCGTGATTGCATGACACATCCCTCGACCGAATCCCCCGCAGCCCTCCGCCGGCTGGATCCTGAAGATGCCCAGCTTGCACTCACCCGTGTACAAGAGGTTCTGCACCGGCACGAGGTAATTGAAAATCTCGTTCATCGCCAGGCCGAAGGTGGAGATCGGGCGGATTTGGTTGAAAACCTGCTGCAACGCCAACATGAGGCTGAGCTGCAGGGTTTCGTCAACTCACTGCATCCAGCAGATATCGCTTTTATTCTAGAGTCGCTCCCTAAAACTGAGCGGCAGATGATCTGGCGCCTGGTCTCAGCGGCTTTTGATGCGGACGTATTGCTCGAAGTAAGCGATTGGGTGAGGGAGTCGCTGCTTGAAGCCATGAACCGGCAGGACATCATGGCCGCGACCAGTGAGATGGACGCAGATGAGCTGGCGGATCTGGCACCTGATTTGCCACCGGACATCGTCACCGAAGTTCAGAAAGGACTGACCGTTGAAGAACGTGCACGTCTGATCGAAGCCATGGGATACCCCGATGACAGTGTCGGTGGGATCATGGATTTTGAAATGGTGCGCGTTCGCGAAGATGTGTCGCTAGAAGTCGTACATCGTTATTTACGACGACTACCCGAACTGCCAGACCACACCGATCAGATTTTTGTTGTTGATCGACAGGATAAATTACTTGGGACCTTGTCACTGTCGGCGTTGCTCGTCAACGAACCCGAAATCGAGGTGCGCGACGTAATGGGTACAGATTACCTATCACTAAGCCCGCTTGATACCGACTCTGACGCGGCCAATGCCTTTGAACGCTATGACCTGATCTCAGCACCTGTTGTCGACGGGATTGGTCGACTGATCGGTCGAGTAACCATCGGCGAGGTCGTCGATGTGATCCGCGAAGACTCTGACGAGCAGGCGCTCTCGCGCGCTGGTATGCAAGAAGAGGACATTTTCGCCCCTGTCGCGATGGCCTTGCGCAATCGCGCGCCGTGGCTGATGCTCAATCTGTGCACAGCCTCGATCGCGTCGTTTGTAGCCTCGCGATTTGAAGATACCGTTAGCACCATCGTCATGTTGGCATTTTTGATGTCCATTGTTGCCGGTATCGGGGGTAATTCTGGTAATCAGACCATGACACTCATCATCCGTGCATTAGCAGTTGGTCGCGTAACCGGACAAAATCTTTGGGCTTTGATTAAGAGAGAGCTGCTGGTCACATTTCTTGTCGGCTTGATGGGCAGTATCGTGGCTGCTGGATTCTCGTGGGGCATCTCCCGATCCTTACCGATTGCCTTAGTAATGATGGCTGCCATGATTGCCAACATGCTAGTTGGGGCGTGCGTGGGCGTCCTAGTGCCCATGACGCGGGCCCGTTTCGGTAAAGATCCTGCGCTAGGGTCCTCTGTACTACTTACCTTCGCCACAGATTCTCTTGGATTTTTGATTTTCCTGGGATTGGCGACGATCTTTTTGATTTAAGCTCGAAGCCGACGCGCCCGCAACCAAGCTAGGCGTGCTCGCCCTCTTCGAGCCAGGATTGCATCAAGGTGTAAGTGACTGCCAGTGTGACAGGCCCTACAAAAATACCAATCAACCCGAAGGTCAGCAAACCACCTAAGACCCCAACCAGAATCAAAAGTAGCGGCAGATCAGCACCTCTTCTGATTAGCATGGGTCGCAGGATATTGTCTAGACTCGCTACCATCAGGCTCCAGATCAGCAGCACGGTTGCCCAAGTGTGATCACCTTGCCAGTACATCCAGCCGACGACTGGTAACAGAACCAGCATCGGGCCCGCCTGTGCAATGCAAAGCATGAGCATCGCTGCCGACAATACCCCGGCAAAAGGAACGCCCGCCACAACAAGGCCTAAACCTCCCAGTGTCGTCTGAGCGACTGCCGTCACGCCCACCCCGAGTGCCACGCCGCGGATGGCTTGACCTGCCAGAATCATCACTTTCTCGCCACGTGCGCTGCCCAGGCGATACCCAATTTTTTTAAGCAAAATCGCTGCGTCTTCACCACTGGCGTACAAAATAGCCGCAATGAGTATCACGAGCAAAAACTGAACTAAGAGACCCCCCAGACCGCCGAATTGCGAAAATATCCATCTGCCCGTTTGGGTTGCGTAGGGAGCGACGTGTTCCGTTAATCCCTCAGCACCACCGGCAACCAGGTCAGCCCAAGCGGTCGCCAACTTTTCACCAACCAAAGGAGTTGTTTTAAGCCACTCGGGTGCTGCAGGCAAACCACCTGCTGCCAAGTGGCTGCTCACCTGAATGATGTCGTCTGAATTTTTGACAATGGTGCTGACCGCCCACCACAAGGGCATGACCAGCAACAACAGCATCGCCAACGTCATCACGGCAACCGCCGGGCCTCGCCGACCACCAAAGAGGCGTTCGAGCAAGATCAGCGTTGGCCAAGTCGCCACAACAATCATACCTGCCCAGACTGTGGCAGCCAAGAATGGCTTGAGCACCCATATGGACAAAGCAAGTAGCGCAAAAATGCAAACAACAGCCAAGGTATTACGCGTGAGGTTATTTTGCATAGCAGCCTAGTGAAGTAACGTTTCGGATATGGGGCTTGGATCTGATTATAAGTGGTACGCAGAAGCGTTATAGTCGAAGAAAAGATAACAATGTGTCATCGCAACCGACTTTGATCAGGAGACAGGATGTACGATTTCATCATTCGTAACGCTCAAGTGTTTGACGGACTGGGCAACCCAGCTCACTTTGCTGACGTAGGTGTTGCAGACGGCGTCGTGAAAAAAATCGGACTAATTGCCGATACTGCCGCGCACGAACTCGACGCGAAAGGCTTATCTCTCATGCCCGGCATCGTTGACTTACATACGCATTTCGATGCGCAAGTAACGTGGGATAGAACCATGTCGCCTTCGCCTGCGCTTGGGGTCACCACGGCAGTGATGGGAAATTGCGGCTTCGGTATCGCCCCCTGCCCCGCCAATCTGCGCGAAACAATGATTAAGAACTTGTCCGTTGTAGAAGGCATGGATTTAAACGCATTGCGCATGGGGATCAAATGGGAGTTCGAATCCTTCAAAGAATATATGGATCAGCTCCGGGCCACCAAGCCATACCTAAATACTGCGGTCTTCGCAGGGCATTCGGTTGTGCGCACTGCGGTCATGGGCGATGAAGCGTCTGAAACAGAGACACCTACCCCCGCTCAGCTACAGGCGATGCAAGCTCTGATTGCCGAAGCAATGGATGCTGGCGCAATCGGCTTCGCTTCCTCATTTTCGCCAAACCATAGTGGCTATGGCGGTCGGCCAATGCCATCGACCATCGCCACCGAAGAAGAGCTTTATGCGTTAACCAACGTCTTGGGCGAGAAGAAAAAAGGCGTCTTTATGATGGCGACCGGGTCGCGTGCCAACCCAGATGTGATGGAAAAAATCGCCGAAAATACTGGGCGTCCGGCTTACATCTCAACCGTTTTGAGCATGTACAACCCAGCCACGCCAGAGCAAGGCCTGAGCTATTACGAAAGATGTGCACAAGCCCAGGCTCGAGGCAATGAGTTATACATGCTAACGAGCTGTCAGCCTTTATCTTTTGACTTTACTCTCGATGAGCCCTACCCGTTGCTTAGTCACTCAGCGTTTGATGCGATCAAAGGACAAGATCATCAAACGATCAAAGAGATTTACGCGACGCCTGCGTTCAGAGCAAACTTCAAAGCCAATCTGGCTGAGCCCAAAAAAGGCATACTGTTTCTTGGTGATTGGCGCTACATCGAAGTTGGTGAAACCTTTATGGCCGAGCATCAACCATTAGAAGGTATGTCTATCTTTGCGATTGCAAAAGAGCTCGGCCAAGACCCACTGGATGTATTTTTTGATCTGTCCATCAAAGAAGACCTGAAGATCCACTTTACCGGCAAGTTTTATAACCATATAGATGAAGGCGTCGCGCCTTTATTGAAACACCCTGCCAGCGTAATTACTCTGTCTGATGCGGGTGCCCACCTGATCTATATGTGCGATGCAGCCTTTGGCTTGCATTTTTTATCTCACTGGGTTCGCGAGACAGGCCACTTCACACTTGCTGAAGGCGTTCGACGCCTGACCAGCGACGCCGCAGATCGATTTCGCATCCCCAATCGCGGGCGGCTGCTCGAAGGATCACCAGCGGATATGTTGCTGTTCGATCCCGCGACCATAGGGATGTCAAAACTTGAGAATAAAAATGACTTGCCTGGTGGAGGATCGAGAAAGGTTCGATCCCCTCGTGGCATTCACGGTGTCTGGGTGAATGGCTGTCTGGTGCACGACGGCAAAAACTACGTTGAGATGGCCGAAGGTCCTGGCCATGTGCTGGATAGCTTCAACTAAGCAAACCTGACAACGCACACCTTCACTTCAATCAAGATTGCTGAAGGTGTTGCGCCAGAACTGCAGGCGTTTGGGCAGCGTTGAAATCAAAATGTGCTCTGACAAGGTATGGGCGCCGTCGCCGTCTGCACCCAATCCGTCAATCGACGGGACGCCCATCGCTGAAGTGAAGTTTGCATCACTGCCACCACCGGTCATCGGCGCTTCTTCGAGCTCGAACCCCGCCGCCATCGCTTGATCTTGTATACGAGCGAGCAAGGCTGCGGACTGAAGTGTCTTCACCATAGGTGGTCGGTTCAGTTCGACATCCACGTCAACCGTAACATCTGCACCGACCGCCTTGAGCGATTTGAATTTAGCCAAAATCTCGTCACCCGCAGGCGCATCAGGGATTCGGAAGTCAACAATCGCCTCACAAAACCCCGGCACGGTATTGGTTGCTGTGCCGCCTGCAATTTTGCCAACGCTGACTGTAATGCCTCTTTGGTAATCAGTGAAAGACTCGATCGCCAACACTTGATGAGCCATTTCTTTGATAGCACTGCGACCTTTCTCATGATTAACGCCGGCATGGGATTGACAGCCGGTCACACAGATTTTGACCATCCCCGTGCCTTTACGAGCGGTAACGCATTTGCCACCATCGGCTCGCGCTGGCTCGGCGACCAAGGTGTACTTGGCTTGTGCCGCATATTTTTCGATAAATCGCCTCGAATCATGGCTACCTACTTCTTCATCTGGTACCAAAAGGTAATCAACAGGTAGCTTGGTGGATGCTGCGGGCACGTGCTCACAAAGCGCAGTTAACGCCAGATAAGCACCGGCTTTCATGTCGTAGCTGCCAGGGCCATACAATCGGTCGCCTTCAATGCGCAATTTATTGAGGGTCTGAATGGTGCCAACAGGATGAACGGTATCCAGATGCGCCAGCACGAGAATGCCGGGGCGAGTGTCGCCTTGGGCGCGATTACTAACGAGCAGTAACGGCAGCTTTTTCTCTCCGATCGAAGTCAGCTCAACCTTAAGACCGCTCACGCGGGCTTGACTGGCGGCAATCTCCGCCATCCGATGCAGCGCAGCAGTATCGCTTGAAGGAGATTCGCACTCAATCCATTTAGAGATATCACTCACTAGTCGTTGTTGTTCGTCTGACATCTCTATTCCCCTTTGCTTTTTCTGGATTTATTGAATCTGTCCGTGACAGTGCTTATATTTTTTACCACTACCGCAAGGACAGGCGTCGTTGCGGCCTACCTTGGGCAAGACGTTACGCACTGTGGCGACGCCTGATGTAGCTTGAGCCTTATCAACCGGCTCGCTCTCCACATCCGCATCCTGATAGTCTGCGTGCTGAAACTGCACATTTTGCGCTTGCGCTAAATTGGCGGCCTCTAGCTCGGCCTGAGCAATCTCCTCTTGAGACTGCACTCGAACCGTCATCAGGATTTTCATGACCTCATCACGCACGCGATCAAGCATGTCAGAAAACAGCTCAAAGGCCTCACGCTTGTATTCCTGTTTAGGATTCTTCTGCGCATAGCCACGCAGGTGAATACCTTGTCGCAAATGATCCAGCGATGAAAGATGCTCACGCCATTGTGAATCGATCACTTGCAGCATAATTGAGCGTTCAAAATGTGACCACGATTCAGTGCCAACCAAATCTGCTTTGTGCTGATAGGCCTGGCGCGCAAACTCAAGCACGCTTTCAAGCACATCCTCGTCAGACATGGATTTGGATTGCGCGAGCATGGTCACGAGCGGCACTTGAACTTGCCAATCTGACTCTAGCGCCATTTGCAAACCAGCCAGATCCCATTGCTCTTCTACTGAACCAGCTGGTACGTAGCGATTGACGATTTCACTGAAACAACCCACTAACAGATTATCAATCGTATCGGTGATCGATGCAGATTCAAGTACATCATTGCGCTGGGCATAAAGTACTTTGCGCTGGTCATTGGCGACATCGTCGTACTCGAGCAGCTGTTTACGAATGTCAAAGTTACGCCCTTCGACTTTACGCTGAGCGGTCTCGATTGATCGGCTCACCATGCCTGCCTCGATAGGTTCACCTTCAGGTAACTTGAGCCTATCCATGATCGCACGTACACGATCACCTGCGAAAATCCGCATCAAGGGATCTTCAAGGGACAGATAAAACCTTGACGAACCTGGATCGCCCTGACGTCCAGCACGACCGCGCAACTGATTATCGATCCGGCGCGACTCGTGGCGCTCTGTGCCAACAATACGCAAGCCACCAGCAGCTTTAACCCGATCGTTTAAGGGTTGCCATTCAGCTCGTATCGTTGCTATCTGCGCTTCCTTGTTTTCATCAGACAAACTCGCGTCAGCACGAATGTGTTCAATCTGACGCTCAATACTGCCACCCAGCACAATGTCGGTCCCTCGACCGGCCATGTTGGTAGCGATCGTGATGTTACCGGGTTTGCCTGCTTGCGCAACAATCTCTGCTTCGCGAGCATGTTGCTTGGCGTTTAACACTTCATGCGCGACACCAGCTTTTTTCAGTAAACCAGAGAGCAACTCAGAATTCTCAATGCTCGTCGTACCGACAAGAACTGGTTGACCTCGCTCTTTGCAGTCCTTGATGTCAACGATAATCGCGTTATATTTTTCGGTGGTGGTTTTGTATATCTGATCATTTTGATCCGCACGCACCATGTTGCGATTAGTGGGGATAATGACGGTTTCAAGACTGTAAATCTCTTGAAATTCATACGCTTCAGTATCAGCGGTACCCGTCATACCTGCCAATTTTTCGTACATCCGGAAAAAGTTTTGAAAGGTGATCGAGGCAAGGGTTTGATTCTCGAACTGAATCTTGACGGCTTCTTTTGCTTCGACAGCCTGATGCAGACCATCGGACCAGCGGCGACCTGTCATCAGGCGACCGGTAAATTCATCAACAATCACGACTTCGCCGTCTTGGACGACGTAGTGCTGATCGCGGTGAAACAAGCTGTGGGCGCGCAGCGAGGCCATTAAGTGATGCATCAGCGATATATTGCGAGGCTCGTACAAAGACTGGCCTTGGGGCAACAGCTGAAGATTGCCCAGAATGGTTTCGGCCTTCTCGTGACCAGCCTCAGAGATATAGACTTGCTGATTTTTTTCGTCTACCCAGTAATCGCCTTCGGGTTCGGGTTCGGTTGGCTTGGGCTCTGACGCCATCCTGGTCAATAACGCAGGCACCGCATTCATTCGTAAGTAGACTTCAGTATGGTCTTCTGCCTGACCTGAAATGATCAATGGCGTTCTGGCTTCATCAATCAAAATCGAGTCGACCTCGTCAACAATAGCAAAGACTAGCGTGCGCTGCCTGCGATCCTCAACGCGGTATTCCATATTGTCACGTAAGTAATCAAACCCGAACTCATTGTTGGTACCGTAGGTAATATCAGCGGCATAGGCTCGGATTTTTTCATCGTTTTCTTGCTGCGGTACAACGACACCGACGCTTAAACCCAAGTACCCGTATAGTCGCCCCATCCAGTCAGCGTCTCGACGCGCGAGATAATCGTTCACTGTGACGACGTGAACCCCTCTGCCAGTCAAGGCATTGAGGTACACCGGTAAGGTCGCCATCAAGGTTTTGCCTTCACCCGTGCGCATTTCTGCGATCTTGCCCTGGTGCAGTACCATGCCGCCGATTAACTGGACGTCAAAGTGGCGCATACCAAAAACTCGCTTGCCTGCCTCACGCACGACCGCAAAGGCCTCTGGCAATAAGTCGTCGAGTGCTTCACCGCTAGCTAAACGATCCTTAAATTTCTGCGTACTGGCCCGTAAATCATCATCTGACAATGCTTGCATGGTCGGCTCAAGCGCATTGATTTGCGCCACCTGCCGACGATATTGCTTAAGCAAGCGGTCGTTTCGAGTGCCAATAAGTTTTTTAAGCAGGGAAAGCATGCGTTTAAGGCCCAGATTGAACGTAGCTTCGCAGTTTAACGCAGGCTGGGACTAGCAGTTGTCTCAGTCGACGCTCTGGCTGTTATTGGTGCTCGCATAAGCTGCCCAGTCAGGAACCGCGTTGGGTCAACCGCCCGCTCACGCACTCTGACTTCAAAATGTAAATGAGCGCCTGTCGAAGCCCCGGTCGAACCGACGTGGCCAATCACCTCGCCCTGGCCTACGATTTGCCCTTTGCTCACCAGCACCGAACGGGCATGGGCATAGCGAGTCACCAAGCCTTTGCCATGATCAAGGTCGACCATGTAACCATAACCGCTGTGAAAGCCCGCTTTTTTTACGATGCCGCATGACGCAGCATGAATGGGTGCCCCCTCGCTAGCGCTGAAATCCAACCCTTGGTGAAAAGTGAGCTGGCCAGAAATCGGATCAATTCTGTTGCCATACGGTGAACTGAGCCTGCGGTAGGCGATCAACGGCCAACTTAGCACTGACGTGACCGAATGGTCTTGATGTAACCACAAGACCGTTGATGGCAGTGGGTCTGTTCGGGGTCGCGCAGCAAGTTCAAAGTCAGTAAAACGGAAATTTGCTACTGGTTCATCAAGCGCTTCGCTCGCCCCCGCCGCATACCCCACACAAATAGCTGCGAGTATCAGGGCAATCAACGTGCTGGTCTGGTATTGTGTTTGATATGGCAAGTTCAAAATCCTTTATATCCCCTGGGCGCTCAACCGGCACTCACCTTATTGGCTGGCTGGATAGCAATAGCCAGTACGGCAATGTTTTGGCGACAGCACAGCTTCATCTCAAACTAAAGGGTGCGATTGATGAGGCCCTGCCTGCTCCGATTCGAGGCGTGTTTGATGTCATCAAAATTGAAGCGGCGACTTTGACACTAACGGTCAGCAGTGCGGCCTTCGCAGCCAAGTTTCGTCAACTGGCGCCAAGCGTAACCAAGCACCTGAACCAAAAAGGCTGGAACTTTACAGAGGTCAAATTGAAGGTGCAAGGCGCGGTGGATGTTCACACCCCGATTAAGGCGCCCCGCGAGGCACGATTATTGCAAGCAAGTGACCTGGAGTCTTTCGAGAAACTACTGAAATCGCTTGAGCCTGGCCCGCTAGCAGACTCGGTTGCGAAGCTGATTGCCCATCATCGCCGATCAGTTTGAACAACGCCGAGGCTTTAGGCGAACTTCCATTCGTGACGGAAAGCTGCCGGCGCATCGTTCTGTGAGGCAAAAGTCACTACTTCAAACGCATCTGGCTGAGAAAGCAACTCACGACACAGGCGGTTATTGAGTGCATGACCCGACCGGCAGGCCACGTACTTGGCCATCAAGGGCATCCCAATCAAATAGAGGTCGCCCACCGCATCAAGAATTTTATGTTTAACGAATTCGTCGTCGTAGCGTAAGCCATCGCTGTTAAGCACACGGTACTCATCCATCACAATGGCATTATCCAGGCTGCCACCACGAGCTAGGCCCATGGACCGCAGCGTCTCGACTTCGTTGACGAAACCGAAAGTGCGTGCGCGGGCGATTTGTTTGACGTAGGACTCAGTTGCAAAATCGATTTCAGCGAAATTTGCGGTTGAATCAATTGCGGGATGCTGAAAATCAATAGAAAACGCAAGCGTAAACCCATCATGCGGTTCGAGTCTGGCCCATTTTTCTTGTTTGCCATCGGGTTCACGAATCTCTATGGGCTTGACGACACGGAGAAACTTCTTTGGTGCAGCCTGTTCTTCAATACCAGCCGAGCGAAGCAAATAAACGAACGTGGCCGCGCTACCATCCATAATGGGCACTTCTTCAGCAGTCAGGTCGATATGCAAATTGTCGATACCTAAACCCGCTAGCGCAGACATCAAATGTTCAACCGTCGAAACGCGAGCGTTACCTACCTGTAGCACTGAAGCCATACGGGTGTCACTCACCGTGCTTGCCAGTGCAGGAAAATCGACGACTTCAGGCAAGTCGACACGATGAAACACAATCCCTGTGTTCGGAGCGGCCGGACGCAGGGTAAGCTCAACCCGCAGGCCAGAATGCAGGCCCACACCGGTCGTCTTAACGAGATTTTTGATCGTGCGCTGTTTAAACATGTGTTCTGTAATAAAACCCTCGGATTGTACATCGTTTGGCGGATGTAGCGACCCAGGCATTCAACAGCATTACCCACTCTGGCTGGGGAGGCCACAGTGGGGTGATCAGAGGGAGTTAGCTATGCGATCAGTCTGCTTGCCGGCGCAAAAACGCCGGAATGTCGTAGTGATCCATACCTGACGTTTCCAGCGCACGCACTTGGGCGGAAGCCTGTGTGCGAGGATTACGAATGACGGTCGGAGCTTTCAGTTCGTTCAAATTACCACCAGAGACTGGCATGTTGTCGGTACCGGTACGCTGAACGACTTCCATTTGTTCGACTTGATGTTGCGAACTCACCAACATCGGGCGCTTGGCTGCGCGTCCAAGACCGGTAGCAACAACCGTGACGCGAATATCGTCGCCCATCGCTTCGTCGTAGGCGGTTCCGAAGATAACCGTCGCGTCTTCAGCTGCGAAGCTCTTGATATGCTCCATGATGACACGGGTTTCTTTCATTCTCAGCGACTTGGTAGCAGTGATGTTGACTAGAACGCCGCGCGCGCCGTTCAAATCCACGCCTTCGAGAAGGGGACATGCAACGGCCTGAACCGCGGCGCGCATCGCGCGATCTTCACCGCTCGCTACAGCTGTACCCATCATCGCTTGGCCTGGCTCGCCCATGATCGTCTTCACGTCTTCGAAGTCGACGTTAACGTTACCTTCGACGTTGATGATTTCGGCAATCCCCGCGCAAGCATTGTGAAGGACATCATCGGCTGCATTGAAGCAATCAGCCTGCGTGGCATCATCATCCATCAATTCATACAGATTCTCGTTCAGCACGACGATGAGCGAATGGACATGACCTGATAACGCATCAATACCCTCTTCAGACATTTTCATGCGTTTGCCGCCTTCGAACTCGAAAGGCTTAGTCACAACGCCCACAGTCAAAATACCGAGGTCTTTAGCAACCTCTGCTACAACAGGTGCAGCGCCTGTACCCGTGCCACCACCCATACCCGCAGTGATAAACACCATGTTTGCGCCGTTCAAAGCAGCTCGAATTTCTTCGCGGGCCAGCTCAGCAGCAGCCCTGCCTTGATCGGGCTTGGCGCCCGCACCGAGGCCGGTACGACCCAGACGGATTTGCACAGGCGCATTAGTGGCCGCCAATGCTTGTGCATCGGTGTTGCAGCAAATAAAGTCAACGCCTTGCACACCAGATCGGATCATGTGAGACACGGCGTTACCGCCCGCGCCACCAACACCGACCACCTTGATCACAGTGCCTTTGCTTACGTTATCTAACATCTCGAATCTCATTTTTGTGACTCCCTCAAGTCTTACTTGCAAACGGTTTCTAAAATCCCCAACTACTTTTAGAAATCGTTTCAAACTTATCGCCGACTTGGTCCGCGCCGAGTTTGAAACGCCTCTCTAGCAAATCAATCGATGAATGGATCGATCAATCTGATCTAAGCCTTACGGCTTCAATTATCTACTGAAAAACAAAAATCAATTCCATGAATACAGACCAAGACTGCTTGCGTTTCATCTAATTCACAAACCATTCTTTCATCCGCGCCAATAACCCGGTGAAAGAACCCGTCGGCGCGGCTTTTCTGCCACGCAAACGTTGCATCCTCGCTTCGCCCAAAAGACCCATTACGGTCGAGAACCTCGGATTCCGCATCACATCAGCCAAGCTACCATCATAATCAGGTACCGCAACCCTCACAGGCTTAAGGAAAACATCTTCGGCAAGCTCAACCATACCCGGCAACAACGACGTACCGCCAGTCAGGACAACCCCTGAGGATAACAAGTCTTCGTAGCCTGACTCACGAATAGCCTGCTGAACCAGGTTAAAGAGCTCTTCAACCCGAGGCTCGATGACAGCACCCAGAGCCATGCGTTTCACCTGGCGAGGCTCCCGGTCACCAAGACCCGGAACCTCAATGCTTTCGTCTGGGCTAGCCAATACTTGCTTAGCCAAACCGTGCCGCAACTTGATATCCTCTGCGTCGGGGGTTGGGGTGCGCAACATGGCTGCGATATCACTGGTAATTTGATCCCCGGCGATTGGCAAAACAGCCGTGTGGCGAATAGCGCCAGAGGTATAAATGGCAACATCGGTTGTCCCGCCACCGATATCGATCAGCACCACGCCTAATTCTTTTTCGTCGGCTGTCAAACAAGCCAGGCTCGAAGCCAGCGGTTGCAAAATGAGGTCCTGAACCTCAAGACCGCAACGGCGAACGCATTTGACGATATTCTGGGCAGCGCTCACCGCACCAGTCACGATATGGACTTTAACCTCCAGGCGAAGACCGCTCATACCAATTGGTTCGCGAATATCTTCCTGTCCGTCAACAATGAACTCTTGTGTCAGGACATGCAACACTTGCTGATCAGTCGGAATATTGACGGCTTTGGCTGTTTCAATGACACGCGAAACGTCGGTTGCGGTGACTTCTTTGTCCTTAACCGCCACCATGCCACTCGAGTTGAAGCTGCGGATATGGCTGCCAGCAATACCGGTATAGACCTCTCGGATTTTGCAGTCGGCCATGAGTTCAGCCTCTTCGAGTGCGCGCTGGATGGAATTGACGGTCGTCTCGATATTGACAACCACACCTTTTCGCATGCCGCGCGACTCGTGCTGACCCAAGCCTAGCACTTCAAAACGACCTTCGGGTAAGATTTCGGCAACCACGGCAACGACTTTGCTGGTACCGATATCTAGGGCGACGATCAAATCCTTGACATCACGAGTCATGACATTACCGCTTCTTTTTGGTTGATGGGGTTTCTGGTAGTGCAGCCAACGTCAGTGCAAAGCCGTTGGGGTAGCGTAAATCGACATGGGTAATTTCTCGCCCTTGGGTTCTTTGCAGTACGACAGGCCAAGCCTGCACAAATCGTCGAATCCGCACCGTAAATGGCAGGGCTCCTGGAATTCCAGCCTGCGGATCCGGCGCCTCGGCTCCTGGATCTCGTCCGAGCTCGAGTGTCAGCCCATTGGAAAGCGTCACACTCATTGCATAGCGTTCGCTCAGTACCACCTTTCGCACTGTGGCATTTAGTGGTGCAAGCCAGCGTTCGAGTTCGGCATAGCGCTGTATGAAAAGAGCTGGCGTGCCCTCGGGGCCGATGAACTGTGGGAGCAACGCATCGTCGTCCAGCTCGCCCTGGTTGGCCGTAAAGATCTGGCCCCAAGTGCTGATCATCTGATTTTCGTTCCATAACGCCCATGGTTGTTGCTCTTCGATTGTGACTCGCAGCGTGCTGGGCCAAACCCTTCTCACCATGGCCGTTCTGATCCACGGTACTGTCTCCAGCACGCTGCGCGTTTGATTCAAGTTGATTGTAAAGAAATTGCCCTGCAATTTGCCGGCAATGGCTGCTTGAACGCTCATTGGCGAGACATATTTCAAGTTTGTGTTGGCCGCCGGCTCGATTTCGATCGTTTGTACCCGAAAGATGGGGCGATTGATCAGCCAGAACACACAACCGGCGAGCATAGCCAACACCGCCAGTACCGCGATGGTATTGGCTAGTCGGTTGATAATGCGCGCTTCGCTCCACACAAATTGCTCCTGTTAGGCCGTCATCGATTGGATGGGTTTGACAATCACGTGAGGCGAACCGACTTTACAACGCGCGGTCTCAAGTATCTCGACGCAAAGCTCCGGATAACTCATGCCAACAGCTTTCGCCGCCATTGGCACAAGCGAGTGCCCCGTCATACCTGGGGCGGTGTTGATTTCAATCAACCAAGGGCGGTCTTGCTCATCCAGCATGAAGTCTGCTCTTGCCCAGCCCTCACACCCAAGTGCGTGATACGCCCGCAACGCTAGCGCCCCTATGTGTTCACTTACATTATCAGCGATCGGTGCAGGGCAAAAATACTGCGTTACGTCGGTAAAATATTTATTCTGATAATCGTAGTTACCTTCAGGTGCAACGATCTGTATAGGCGGGAGGGTTTTCGCTTGCTCGCCAGAGCCGATGATGGCCACAGTAATCTCTTTGCCTTTGACAAATTGTTCAGCGAGAACGACTTTGTCGTATTGCGATGCTTCGCGATAGGCTGCCGAAAGTTCGCTAGGTTTCGTGACTTTGACCACGCCGAGGGTCGAACCCTCATTAGGCGCCTTCAGCATCATCGGCAAGCCTAACTTACTGACCGCCTTCTCAAGTTGATCTTCACTCACAATCTCTGCAAAGCCGGGGGTCATTAAGCCTGCCTGCAACCAGACTTTTTTCGTCATGATTTTGTCGATAGCGATGCTAGACGCCATCGGCCCACTGCCAGTGTAGGGAACGCCCAGCAGCTCAAGTAAGCCCTGCAATGTGCCATCTTCACCGTAACGACCATGCAAAGCAATAAACACGCGATCAAATTTCTGATCAATCAATTCCGCAATCGAGTGCAGCCCTGTATCGAAAAGATGGGCGTCGACTTGTTTGCTTCTCAGCGCCTCGCAAACACCATTGCCGGACATCAGCGAAACTTCGCGCTCAGCGGACCGGCCGCCACACAAAACACCAACCTTGCCGAACTGTGCGTTCATGCAGTTTCTCCGAAGCTATAAGCCACTTTACTAATGGATCCAGCACCCATGACAACCACCACATCACCATCGAGAGCGATATCCCTGATTGCTTGCGGCATTGCGCCGACATCCTCAATAAAAATCGGTTCAACTTTGCCTGCAACTCTGACGCCTCGCGCCAGGGCTCTGCCATCGGCCGCAACCACGGGCTGCTCACCTGCCGCGTAAACCTCTGTCAAAACCACCGCATCGGCGAGGCCGAGTACCCGCACAAAATCTTCAAAGCAGTCACGCGTGCGCGTGTAACGATGCGGCTGAAAAGCCAAAACAATTCGGCGATCGGGCCAGGCACCCCGGGCTGCAGCGAGCGTGGCGGCCATCTCTACTGGATGATGGCCATAATCGTCAATGACAGTAAATTTGCCGCCCTTTGCTGCGGCAAACTCACCCACTTGGGTAAAACGACGACCAACTCCTCTGAACTCAGATAGCGCGCTTGCAATAGCTTGGTCAGAAACACCCAACTCCGTCGCAACCGCAATGGCCGCTAACGCATTTAAGACGTTATGGCGACCGGGTAAATTCAATTCGATCGACAAGCTAGGTAGAACTTCGTTTCTGTCCTTGCGCTGCACATTGAATGACATTCGAGTGCCATTTGCCTGGAGATCAGTCGCGTACACCTGAGCGTCAGCAGTGAACCCATAGGTAGTCACTGGTCGTGAAATAAAGGGAATAATTTCTCTGACGTTCGCGTCATCCACGCAGACCACAGCACTGCCATAAAATGGTAGGCGCTGCGTGAATTCCACAAAGGCACTCTTGAGCTTGGCCACATCATGGCCGTAAGTATCCATGTGATCCGCATCAATATTTGTGATGATGGCCATCACCGGTAAAAGATTCAAGAAAGAGGCATCTGATTCATCCGCTTCAACAACGATGTACTCTCCCTGGCCAAGCGCAGCATTCACACCAGCTGAATTTAGCCTGCCGCCAATCACAAAGGTTGGATCAAGCCCGCCAGCTTCAAGCACATTGGCGACTAGGCTGGTCGTTGTGGTTTTGCCGTGAGTCCCCGCGACAGCGATCCCTCGCTTCAGTCTCATCAACTCTGCCAACATGACAGCCCTCGGGACAACCGGGATGCGTGCCTGTCGCGCGGCAATCACTTCTGGATTGGTATTGGCAACCGCGGTCGATGTCACGATCGCATCAACACCCGTGACGTTGTCTGCATGATGACCAACCGAAATTCTGGCCCCCAGCTTGGCCAGCCGTGCCGTCACCGCGGACTCGGCCAGATCAGAGCCAGAGATGCGATAACCCAAGTTCAACAGAACCTCTGCAATACCGCTCATCCCTGAACCGCCGA
This sequence comes from Jezberella montanilacus, assembly GCF_003003055.1. Classification (GTDB taxonomy): domain Bacteria; phylum Pseudomonadota; class Gammaproteobacteria; order Burkholderiales; family Burkholderiaceae_B; genus Zwartia; species Zwartia montanilacus. Next base: position 17,244 of record NZ_PVTV01000003.1, on the reverse strand, counting down.
TGCCGACAAAATGGATCTGCTCGATGCGATGCTTCATGACGTAACCTTACAAACTTGTTCACAAATATCAGCGATGCGATTCGCTGAATCCGGTTGCGCATAGCGCTGAGCTTGAGCTGCGACTTCAGCTAATTCCGCTCGTGTTCTCGCTTGCAACCATTGACTTAACCATAATGCGGTCAAATCCTTTTGCTGTATCAACCACGCGCCGCCCTGTTCAGTTAAATAAACGGCATTGGCTGTTTGATGATCATCAACCGCATGCGGAAACGGCACAAAGAGAGCCGCGACACCTGCTGCTGCCACTTCAGCGACTGTCATCGCGCCCGCGCGACATATAACCAAATCAGCAGTGGCCAAGGCATTTGCCATATCGTCAATGAACGGCAAGCACAGTGCATCGACACCCGCCTGTGCATACTGCTCACTCATTGCGGTGATGTGTTGTGCGCCAGATTGATGAGTGATGACGGGGCGATCTTGCTCAGTAATGAGGCCGACAGCCTGGGGCATAATTCTGTTTAATGCTGTTGCTCCAAGCGATCCGCCAAGCACAAGCACATTAAGCGCTCCGCTTCGTTTAGCGTAACGTTGAGTAGGAGGCTCTAATTTCAATAGATCTGCGCGGACCGGGTTTCCCACCACGCGAGCTTCGGGCAATGAAATGGGGAAGCCTGCAAGCAAGCACTGCGCGAATTTGGCTAACACCGTGTTCGTCATACCCGCGACTGCGTTTTGCTCGTGCACAACCAGTGGCACGCCTTTTAGCCATGAGACCAACCCGCCAGGCAAGGCCACATAACCACCCATGCCCAAGACCACGCTGGGTTTCATCCGAGTAAAGTGACCCCAAACCTGAAACATCGCGCTCAGCAATTGAAAGGGTGCCTTCAGCTTAGTCAGTAGCCCTTTACCTCTAACCCCCGCAAAGTTCACTGCGGATAGCGGATAGCCGCGGGCTGGAACAAGGTGACCCTCCATTTTTTCAGGATTACCCAGCCACGCAACTGACCAACCCCGAGACTTCATCACATCCGCGACAGCAAGGCCAGGCATGATATGCCCGCCTGTACCCCCTGCCATGATCAGAATCAGAGGGTGGCTCATCCGCGTCCTCCTCTCATCATCAAGCGATTCTCAAAATCGATCCGTGCGACCAGTGCTAGCGCACAAAGATTCATCACAATGCCCGAACCACCATAACTCACCAGCGGCAGAGTTAATCCCTTGGTCGGCAACAACCCCAAGCAGACGCCAATGTTGATGAACGTCTGCACTGCAATCCATATACCGACGCCTTGAGCGACCAGGCCGTTAAACACGCGATCCATTGCAATAGCTTGTCGACCAATTTCGAAACACCGTTGCACCACAATAGCAAATAGCAAGATCATTGCTGAAACACCTGCAAAACCGAGTTCTTCGCCTATAACAGCCATGATGAAGTCGGTGTGAGCTTCAGGCAGATAGTGAAGTTTTTCTACACTCGAACCCAAGCCAACGCCAAACCATTGGCCACGACCAATTGCGATGAGTGAATGTGATAACTGATAACCACTACTGAGCGTGGTGGCCGGATTCCACGGATCCAGATAAGCAAATATTCGCGCACGTCGCCACGGTGCGAGCCAAATCAGCAGGGCAAAAACCAAGGGCAACAAAGCTGCCAGTGCGATGAAAATGCGTGCATTGATCCCGCCCAGAAACAGGATGCCGATTGCAATACTAACAATCACCATTAACGCGCCAAGATCTGGTTCGAGCAACAACAGACCAGCAACTGCCAGCAACGCGCAGGCCATGGGTATAAACCCACGCCAGATGTTTTGCATATACTCTTGCTTCCGAACTGTGTAGTCAGCGGCATAAAGCAGCGCGGCGACTTTCATCAGTTCAGATGGCTGGAAATTGATCGGACCAAACGCCAGCCACCGAACCGCATGATTGACCTCTTTACCGACAATCAGCACCAGCAACAGTAATATCAGACAACCGATAAAAATCGCGATGGTGATTTTTTGCCAGGCACCGACTGGTACGGTGTAAACCAGTGCAGCGGCAAGAAAACCGATAGCAACAAAGGCCGCGTGTCTTGCCACAAAATAATATCGGCCGTAGTTGGCAAAGTGAGGGCCATCTGCCAGAGCAATCGACGCCGAATAAACCATCAGCAAACCCACAGAAACCAAGGTGATAACTGCGATCATCAAAAGCGGATCGTAATTACGCATATTGGTGCGATTGGGCCTCACGGCGTTGACGCTATTGGTTAGGTCCGCAAACAGGCTCATACGAGCTCCCCTTGCTCAAGCGCCATTTCATTAACTGCTTCGACAAAGCACTCACCGCGATGTGGGTAGTTGTTGAACATATCAAAGCTTGCGCAAGCCGGCGAAAGCACCACTGCATCCCCGTCAACTGCTTTTGAAAATGCTTTACTGACTGCGTCTATCATGCTGTGCGCGTCTTCACAAACAACGTTTGTTAAAGCTAACGTGTCACGTATCGCAGCAGCAGCCTCACCGATCAGTACGACATGCTTGACGTGCCGACTGACCGCTTCAGCCAGAGGAAGGAAATCCTGACCTTTCCCGACACCGCCCGCGATCAGAATGCTTGGTTTTCCTAAACCTTCGAGCCCAGCCACCGTCGCGCCGACGTTGGTACCCTTGCTGTCATTAAAAAAATCAACACCACGAACTGATCTGACAAACTGCATTCGATGAGGTTCACCCGCGTACTCACTCGCTGCCCGAAGCATCGTTCCCCACGACGCACCTGCCGCGTGAGCCAACAGCAATGCAACCTCGCAATTCAACGCGTTGTGCAGGCCTTTGATAGCGAGCGCTTCAGCGGGCATCATGCGAACAACACGCCCAGGGTGACGTTTCGGTAGGACAGCATCTTTTTTACGCCTTGGGGCAGGCGATTGCTCATTGGCAAATTCGTTGGCTTCGCACTTGACCAACCAATGCACGCCATGACTGGTCTCAAGCCCTAAATCCCCTGACAGGCTCGGTGCACTGCGACCAAACGAGCGTACGTTAACGCCTGCTGGCTCGGCGCACATTTTCATCACCAGTGCGTCATCGCGATTAACGATACTCAAGTCAGCCGATTGGTAAATTTTCTGCTTGGCGGCAGCGTAGGACGCCATATCACCATGCCAGTCCAGATGATCTTGTGTCACGTTCAGCACAACAGCTGCCGTGTAGCGCAAGTTGTGGATCGTTTCCAGCTGAAAGCTCGAAAGTTCAAGCACCCACACCTCGGGCAGGTCGTCTTCGTCCAGTGCGGACATCAAGGCGGTCAGCGCGGCTGGACTGATATTGCCCGCCGCTCGAGCCTTGATGCCAGAGCTCTCAAGCATGTGTTGCGTCAATGCAGTAACGGTCGTTTTACCGTTGGTGCCCGTAATGCCCAGCACTTTTGGTTGGTACCCTGTCCGCTGCTGCAAACTTTGCAACGCCTGAGCAAATAGCTCAATCTCACCAATGACAGGTATGTTGGCCGAACGAGCCGCTTGCAAGAGTTCAGCAACAGGCGACTGCATGGGCGAAAGACCTGGGCTCAACACTAATTGTGAAATGCCCTCAAGCAGCAAGGGCTCAAGGGTTTCACAGCCAAGACGGTAATCAATTGATGCGTCGGGACAACTACGTTGTAATTGCAACAAGCCACCAGGGGCGACACGCGTGTCCGCAACACGCACTTGCCACCCTTGTCTGACACACCACTTCGCAGCAGCGACACCTGTCTCTCCCAACCCTAGGATCAGGAGCTGCTCGTTTGTCGTTTGTAGCAATTGACTCATCTTACTCAACGTATTTTCAAAGACGACAGACCAACCAGAACCAGCATCATGCTGACAATCCAAAACCTCACGACGACCTGTGTTTCTTTCCAACCACTGGCTTCAAAATGGTGGTGAAGCGGGGCCATACGAAGAATCCGGCGGCCTTGTCCATATTTCTTCTTGGTGTATTTGAACCAGCTCACTTGCAACATCACTGAAAGGGTCTCGGCGACAAAGACGCCTCCCATGATAAACAGGACTATTTCCTGTCGGACGATCACCGCAATTGTTGCGAGCATGCCGCCTAGCGCAAGCGCACCGACATCGCCCATGAAAACCTGTGCGGGATAGGCGTTAAACCATAGAAAAGCCAATCCTGCGCCTGCCAGTGCAGCGCACAGAATCATCAGTTCACCAGCGCCAGGTATGTAGGGAAACAAGAGATATTTAGAGTAGTCAACCCGACCGACTACATAGGCAAATACGCCAAGTGCTGAACCAACCATCACCGTGGGCATAATTGCCAAACCGTCCAGGCCGTCAGTCAAATTCACTGCATTGCTGGTACCAACAATCACACACCAGGTTAACGCAATGAAACCAAGGGTTCCAAGAGGGTAACTGACAGACTTGAAGAAAGGCACAATCAAATCAGCGCGTGTTGGCAGGGTGAGCGTGAAACCACTCGATATCCAATCCGAGATCAAGACCCACAAGTTCGCATTGTTTGGCGCCGAGATTGCGAAGGTTAAGTAAATCGCGGCAATTAAGCCGATCACCGCTTGCCAAAAAAACTTCTGCCTGGCTGACATCCCCTCAGGATCCTTATCCACCACTTTTTTATAGTCGTCCGCCCAGCCAATCCAGCCAAACCCAAAAGTGACTAACAAAACGGCCCACACGAAACGATTGGTTAAATCAGCCCACAGGAGCGTGCTCACACCGATAGCAATCAAGATCAGCGCCCCACCCATTGTCGGGGTCCCCGTTTTGACGAGATGAGACTCGAGACCGTAGCTGCGCACCGATTGACCGATCTTCATGGCAGTCAGCCGACGAATCACCAACGGACCGGCAATCAATCCGATTATCAGCGAGGTGGCGCAAGCCAAAACCGCGCGCAAGGTAATGTACTCAAATACCGAGAAGCCTCGAAGTTGATTGTCCGCGAGCCATCCGAATAGCTTAAACAGCATGTTTCACCATATCACTATGCGCTGCCTCGGATATTTCCAGGCAACGCGAGACGATTCTTTCCATGCACATGAAGCGCGATCCTTTTATTAATAAACTCACCGGATTAAGGCTGCGAATCGCATCAACCGCTTGTTCGACTGACTCGCAAACCACCGCAGCAACGCCGAACGCACGTGCGGTTTCCTGAGTCGCATCACCTAAGGTGACTAAATGATTGATTCCGCGCTGCCGGGCGTAAGCGCCGACTTCATGGTGCATCGCAGGGCCGTTTGCGCCCACCTCGCCCATATCACCCAGCACGAGAACGGTAGGGGATTGCATGCCAGCCAACACATCAATTGCGGCACGAACGGAATCCGGGTTGGCATTATAGGTGTCATCGATCAGGATGCTGTCCGGGGCGATTCGATGACACTGCATTCGCCCTTTTACCGCGCTAAAACCCGCTAGCCCTCGTGAAACAGCGGAAATGGGCGCGCCTGCGGCCAGGCAGCAGGCGGCGGCAGCTAATGCGTTACGAACGTTGTGCATACCCGGTATGGACAACGTCAACCGAGACTCACCAGCAGGGGCGTGCAAGTGAAGTGAGGATCCAAACGCATCGACCTCAAGGTCTGTTGCATAGACTGTCGCATCAGACTGCAAACCAAAAGACTGTTGGCGACACTTGCCTGCAAGCGTGCTCCAGAGACTTGAATATTCATCAGCAGCAGGAAAAACAGCAATGCCCTCTGCTGGCAAAGAGCGAAAGACTTGACCATTTTCGACTGCAACCGCTTCGATCGTGGCCATGAACTCTTGATGCTCGCGCTGTGCGTTGTTGACCAGTGCAACCGTTGGCTTGGTCGCGTCAGCAATGATCGAGATCTCACCGGGATGATTCATACCTAACTCGATCACTGCCGCACGATGTATCGAACGCAGGCGCAACAAGGTCAATGGCACGCCAAGGTCATTATTGAGATTACCTTGCGTTGCGAGCTGATTGTCCGCGCCTAGCCAGGCGGCCAACACCGATGAGATCATCTCTTTCGTCGTTGTCTTGCCGTTGCTACCCGTCACGGCGATCACAGGGATATTGAATTGCGACCGCCATGCCTTGCCGAGTTGAAGCAAAGCTGCCCGCGTCTCACCTAAAGCAATCTGGGGAATGGCAGCGGCCAGTACTGGTTCTGCAACGATTGCTGCGCAGGCCCCAGCTTGCGCGACCTGCTGCAAGTAAGCGTGACCGTCGAATTGGTCGCCTCTGAGCGCCAGAAACACTTCACCAGCCCTCAATTTGCGCGAGTCCGTCTGAATGCTGGGCTCTCGCCGCAGCAGCAAAGCAGCGCGTGCCCATTGTCTATCATCGAAGGGGTAGCGGACATTACCGATTTCTTGGTAGGTCTCGTGTCCTTTGCCTGCAAGCAATACCAGATCGTTGGGTTGTGCTTTGAAGATCGTTGTCAGAATCGCTTGAGCGCGATCTGCTTCCGTTGCAACATTTAAATGAGTTGCTGACAGTCCGGACCGAATCTGTTCAAGAATCAACTGAGCAGACTCATGGCGAGGATTATCGCTGGTCAGGACGACATAGTCGGCGGCGTCGGCGGCAATTCTTCCCATCATTGGGCGCTTAGCCGAATCGCGGTCGCCACCGCAGCCGAACACACACCAGAGTTTGCCACCCCCAGCGTGGGCAAGCGGGATCAAACTCGTCAACACCCGCTGCAAAGCATCCGGGGTATGCGCGTAATCAACCACCACAGAAGGCAGTGAGGGGTCCGCTACAACGGGTTCCACATATTGCAAACGACCATCAACCGACGTCAACGAACCCAGTGCGCCCGCAATACGTCCTGCATCCACGCCAAGTTCGGACAACACGCCAGCGACACACAATAAATTAGACACATTGTGCTGACCGACAACCTTTACTGCAATCGGTTGCATAGCTTGTTTGACGCATAGGTCAAAGTTGACGCTCGCGGAACCAAGCTTCACCGCTGCGGCTCGTATGTCGGCTAGTTGACTCAACTTGGTCGAGTAGGTCAATGCCTTAAATCGCATTGACTGAGCAAATCTTTGACCAACCACATCCTCAATATTGATCACTGCTCGCGTCAATTCAGGCCAGTCAAACAAGGCTCGCTTAGCTGCCTCATAGCTTGCCATATCGCCATGATAATCAAGATGATCATGAGATAGATTCGTAAATGCAGCGACAGCCAGACGAACACCGCTAAGCCTTCCTTGTTCAATGCCCACTGATGATGCTTCGATGGCAACGTACTCAGCTCCTGCGGCACGCAGTGAGGCTAAAGCACGATGAACAGAGATGACGTCAGGCGTGGTGAGGTCACTCGACTCAAGGCGTCCATCAGGAAACGAAACCCCCAGCGTTCCAATGGTTCCGGCTTTTAAGCCGAGGCTGTTCAAAGCAGTCGCTAACCAATTGACGCAAGAGGTCTTCCCATTCGTTCCGGTTACTGCGACGATGTGCAAATGCGAAGAGGGTTGGCCGTACCAACGATCGGCCAGCTCAGCCATACGCTGCTTAAGGCCCACGACACCTAGCAACAGCGCGCCCTGAGGCGCAACAGACAGCACAAACTGCTGATACTCAGATTCATCCGTGACATCAATCAGCACGGCCGCTGCACCTCGACTGACGGCATCGCCGACGTAACGTCGACCATCACCGATCACGCCGTCGCACGCCACAAATACATCGCCAATTTGGATTGCCCGTGAGTTGCCACTCAAATTCGCTTGAGGAGACGAATGCAGTCTCAGCAGGTCAATTAATGTCTGGGTATCTGTCGTTGCTTCGATGAGGCTCGAGTGCATTATCTGACCACCCCTGGCGTCACGGTGGCGACACTCGAATCAAACGGTGCATCAGGCTGAATACCAAGAATTCGCAAGGTACCGCCCACAATATTTGAAAAGACCGGGGCGGCAATCTTACCGCCGTAATAAACCCCAGCCTGCGGCTCATCTATGGTGACAGCGACGATAATTCGGGGATTTGACACTGGTGCCATGCCAACAAACGAAGCGCGATAACGACTGGTGCTGTACTGGCCGTTGACAATCTTGCGAGCTGTACCGCTTTTACCTGCCACGCGATAACCCTGCACATGCGCTGCCTTCGCCCCATCCGGGCCAGCCGCGGCCTCAAGCATCACTCGAATCTTTTCCGCAATTTCTGGAGGATATACTCGATTGGTCTCTGGTATTTGATCGCGCTTGAGCAGTGTCAACCCGATCATGTCACCTTGTCTCGCAAAGGTCGTATAGGCACGCGCCATCTGCAGCAAGGATACCGATAGCCCATAGCCGTATGACATGGTGGCTTTTTCAATCAGACGCCAGCGCTCCCAAGGCCTTAACCTTCCCGCTGCGGCACCTGGAAAGCCGGTCTGAGGCGCCTGACCTAAGCCCAACTCGGTAAAGCGACTCCACATTTCTTTCGCTTCAAGGCGCTCCGAAATCATGGTCATACCGATATTGCTCGATTTAAGTAAAACGCCTGCTGGGGTCAAGACCCCATTTCTACTCACGTCGGTAATCGTGGCACCCTGATATTGAAACTTGCCGTTGCCGGTGTTGAACTGCGTATTCATGTCAATACGCTTGAGATCCAGTGCAAGGGCGACGGTGAATGGTTTCATGATCGAGCCTGGCTCGAAGGTGTCGGTTAGCGCCTGATTACGCAAGTTACCGCCGTGAAAACTATCGCGCAGATTTGGATCGTAAGTGGGCATATTGCCAAGCGCCAGGATTTCGCCGGTTTGCACATCGACCACGACAGCGGCAGCGCCCTTGGCGTTATTAGCTGTCATGGCCTCTTGCAAGGCACGATAGACTTGATACTGAATGCGCGTATCAATCGTCAGCTTCACATCGCGCCCATCAACCGGCAGATTAACCGCGCGGACATCTTCGATCACCCGACCGAGCCGATCAGCCATGACGCGACGACTGCCGGGTCGCCCTTTCAATTCATCGTTGAAGGCGTACTCAACGCCTTCCTGCCCTTTATCTTCAAGGTTATTGAAGCCGACGATATTAGCCATGACCTCGCCTTCGGGGTAATAGCGCTTGGTTTCGTCATCTTGATTAACACCCGGTATTTTTAGTTCAGCGATTTTTTGCGCAACATCTAGCGGCACCTGCCGTTGTAAATAAACGAAGCTCTTGTCTTCGTTTTGCAATTTTTTATCCAGCTCAGCTGGTTTCATCGACAGCAACTCAGCGAGGGCATTAAGTTTTGCACGCGGGGCGTCGTTGACGTTTTCCGGTACCGCCCAGATTGCCTTGGCTGGCATACTGGCCGCTAATACCACCCCGTTACGATCTGAGATTTTGCCGCGAGTCGCTGGCAGAGAGCGCGTGCGCGTGTACCGCTCATCACCTTTCTGGATCAAGAAGTCGGTGGTCACCACCTGCAAGTAAAGGGCTCTTGCCACTAACGCAGCAAAAGCCAAGAACAGCAATATCTGCACAAGTTTTGCACGCCACAAAGGAAAACTCACATGCAAAACGGGGCTATTGAAAAATGGCAGGCGCTTCATTTTCTATCCCCCTCTTGAGGGACCGTGGGGACACTTGGCGCTTGGTTTATGTAAGCGGTACGGTCAGGAACAATGGACACCATTTGCAGACGCTCACGAGCAATCCGATCGATGCGGGCGTTGCGCGAAAGCTCCGATCTCTCAAGCTGAAGCTGACGCCAGTCGACTTCATGGCCACGAGCAATTGTTCTAGCCTGCTCAAGCTCAACAAATGTCTGACGCGCCTGATATCTGGATGTGACCAAAGAAATCGCTGACAGCATCAGCAACACGGCAACGACCAGATTCAGACGCCCCATTACTGCCCCCCTTTTCGGACTCGTCGCTTTGCGGGCGCTGTCGAGGTAATAAAGGCTTGAGCACCCTCTGCCGGCAATGGCGTAGCCGTTCGTTGAGCAACTCTCAGTACGGCTGAGCGTGAGCGTGGGTTTTCTTTGATTTCTTGCTCGCTAGCTAGGACTCTTGCTAGTGCATTGAGCACTGGTTGAGGCATTTCACTTTCACGCAGAGGTAACCGAGCGTAGGCGGCTTCAGGACGAGATGCCGCTGCAATGAACTGCTTGACAACGCGATCTTCCAGAGAGTGGAAGCTGATCACGGCCATACGTCCGCCTGTTTTTAATAAAGTTAAAGTTGCCTGGATGGCGCCCTCGAGTTCCTCGAGCTCCCGATTGATGTAAATCCGTAGAGCTTGAAACGTCCTTGTCGCTGGATGTTGGCCCTTTTCGCGCGTGCGGACGGTGTTTGACACGAGCTCGGCGAGGTCGAGCGTTGTGTTAAATGGCCGTGCTGCGCGGCGAGCAGCAATCGCCTTTGCAATCTGAAAAGCAAACCGTTCTTCGCCATAATGACTAATGACCTCCTGCATGTTGTCAACCGTTGCTACTTCTAGCCACTGCGCAGCGGTTTCACCGCGCGAAGTGTCCATCCTCATATCAAGCGGGCCATCCCGCATGAAAGAGAATCCACGTTGTGCGTCATCAATTTGGGGAGACGAAACCCCAATATCCAACATCACACCGTCCACCGCTTCGATGCCCAAGTCGCCCAGCGACTCAATCATCGAACTAAAACCTTCGTGTACCACCGTCACGCGCGAATCGATCCGAGCAAGATCTTCAGCCACTTCAATAGCCTGAGGATCTTTATCAAACACAACCAGCCGCGCATTGGCACCCAGTTTGGTCAACAACAACCGACTGTGCCCGCCTCGACCAAATGTTCCGTCTACAAACACCCCATCCGAAACACTAGCAACCAGGCCAGCGCTCGTCGTACCGACCTTGCGCTTACCAAACTGCTCTAGCACTAAAGCATCGACGGTCGGCTCAAGCAAAACTGGCCGATGAACAAAATTATTCACGGCTTAAAACGAGAACTGATTCAGTACGTCACCCATGCCTTGCGACAAATCAGCAGCCTCTCGCTGAGCGAGGGCCGCTGCATCCCATAGTTCAAAGTGGCTAGCCATGCCCAACAGCATGACGTCTCGCTCGAGACCAACCGCCTGACGCAACTCAGGGGCAATCAAAATACGGCCAGAGCTGTCAATCTCGACATCTTGCGCACTGCCTAGCAACAGCCGCTGTAACCCGCGAGCCTGCATCGGAAAAGCGGCAATTTGCTCACGCTTTTTTGCCCACTCGGGACGGGGGTACATCAACAAGCAACCATCAGGGTGGCGCGTCAACGTCAGGCAGCCAGCGGCCAGCTCGACGAGGACGTCGCGATGCCGGGTTGGAACGTTAATCCTCCCCTTGCCATCCAACGTCAGTGCGCTGCTTCCTTGAAACACTTGAAATCCCCACAATTTTGCACAAATATGCACTTTTCACCACTTTAAGGGATGAAAAAATAGCGGTCAAGCTAAATATTGGGAAATTTCAATGACAGCAAGGACTTAGAAGTTTTTTATAATATTTTTTTGAAAAAATAATTCAATAAATCAATATGTTGAAGAGTGATTTAAAAGTGGTTTGTGCGCTGAGGTTTGAACGCCCTAGGGGAAACCCTAGGACAAATAAAGGAGGGGAGTTGCAAAGCAGATCTATAGGCCGGATTTTGTAAACCGGTTTTCACCGGTCGGCAATCATTCCTCTGGGCCTGCCATTGCTGACAGGCTCTAGCCATCTACCCGCATACTTGAACGAACCGCCCGTCGCGACCGAGGTCACACGCATGCCTATTTGATGTTGCTCCGGATAGAGGTTGCCGCGTTTCACCCTGCAGTGCTGCGTCGCTTGCGCAACGCTTCATCACGGCCAGGCCGTGGCGGAGTGAGTTTTAAGGCTCACCCACACTGCAGACTCGTCTCTGTGGCCCTATTCCTCAGATCATTTCGCGCCAGGCGCGTCAGTCACTGGACGGTCGTTAACCGTTATCCTGTTCTACGGAGTCCGGACCTTCCTCGATGCCGATAGCACCGCGATTGCCCAATCTGCTTTGCACTCCCATTGTACGGCCGCCACGTGAAAGCGTAACAACCTGCGACAATACGGGTCTTTCTCGACAAACTGGTCGAGGTTCAAATTTTAAAATCGATCCATGGCCACTCAAGCTCTCATCACACTCAACAAGGTGCATCTCGCCTACGGCCATCATCCCCTTCTCGACGGAGCAGATCTGGCAATTCAATCTTCTGAGCGAATCGGACTGATCGGCCGCAATGGCGCCGGCAAGTCATCGTTGCTTCGTATCCTGGATGGTCGAACTGCACCGGATGATGGTGCCATCAACATTGCAGGCCATGTCAAAGTCGCGACGGTCGAGCAAGAGCCAACGCTAGATGAGACACTCACCATCGAAGAGACGGTGTTTGGTGAGCCAGATCCGGATGATGAGGATTGGCAGCGGGCGTCGCGGGTGAAAGCTTTGATTGATAAGTTAGGGCTACCTCCGGAGGCGCTTGTCGGTGGGCTCTCAGGCGGGATGCGAAAACGAGTTGCCTTGATCCGTGCAATCGCAGATCAACCGTCTTTGCTGTTACTTGACGAGCCGACCAATCACCTAGATCTTGATGGGATTAATTGGCTCGAGGCAACCCTCAAACAATGGCCTGGCAGCGCAATCATCATTACCCACGATCGAAGATTTCTCGATGCAGTGTCTACACGAATTGTCGAACTCGATCGCGGTCAGTTATTGAGTTTTCCGGGTAATTTTTCAGACTGGCAGATCCACAAGGCGCAATGGCTCGAAGCCCAACGATTAGAAAACGCCCGGTTTGATAAGTTACTCGCGCAAGAAGAAATTTGGATCCGCAAAGGCGTTGAGGCAAGACGGACTCGTAATGAGGGACGCGTGCGGCGCCTGCAACAATTACGCCGTGAACATGAACAGCGCCGTGATCGGCAAGGCAACGTTCAACTCGCACTCGATGCTGGCCAGCGTTCAGGCAAACTAGTAGCCGAACTCGAAAATGTCTGCAAGAGTTTCGGCGATAAAGTGGTGGTGAACAACTATTCGACCACGATTCTGCGTGGTGATCGTATTGGCTTGATCGGCCCGAATGGTGCAGGCAAATCAACGCTATTGAAACTAATCCTGGGCACACTACAAGCAGACAGTGGCTCGATCAAGCTCGGTACCAATTTGAGTGTGGCCTATTTTGATCAAATGCGTACGCAACTCGACGAAACCGCCACGCTGATGGATGTGATCAACCCGGGCAGTGAGTGGATCGAGATTGGTGGCGAACGCAAACATGTGATGAGCTATCTCGGTGACTTTCTATTTGCACCCGCCCGCGCGAAGTCTCCAGTCAGTAGCCTGTCGGGGGGCGAGAGAGCGAGACTATTGCTGGCACGACTATTCGCGCGGCCTGCCAATATTCTGGTCCTGGACGAACCCACGAACGACCTTGATATCGAAACGCTAGAGTTACTCGAAGAACTTTTACAAGATTACCCGGGCACCGTTCTGTTAGTCAGTCACGATAGAAGCTTTTTGGATAATGTGGTGACTCAGACCATTGTCAGTGAGGGCGATGGCACCTGGCGCGATTACGTTGGTGGCTTTGCCGATTGGCAGAGACAACGCAGCACTCAAGCTGTTACGTCACAAACCAGTCAATTAAAAGACGCTGGCGCCAAAGGCGGCGCGAGCGCCAGTAACGTGACAAAAAGCAAAGTGACTAAACTGGCTCCCTGGGAGGTCAAAGAACTGGAGCAGTTGCCAGCCGAAATTGCTGGGCTCGAGCAAGAGCAGGAAAAGCTCGTCTCTGCACTGAGCAGCGGGGAGTTATACACCGACCGAGCTAGTGAGCGCCTTGAGATCGAAGCAAAACTCAAAAAGCTCGAGGAAACGATGTCCCTCCGCTTCGCCCGATGGGAAGCACTCGAAGCGAAGTCCGTCTAGCCCTGTGGCGCGATGCTCCAGGGCAATGACTCGCCCGCCGCCAAGGGCACCAAATGCTCTGAGCCATAGCTTAATTCGTTGGGTATCTGATAAGGCGTGCGTACGAGCGTAATCGTGTCCCTGTTGCGCGGCAAACCATAAAAATCAGGCCCCCGTTGACTGGCGAAAGCCTCAAGCCGATCTAACCGACCAGCCCGATCGAAGGCTGTAGCATATAGCTGCATGCCATGCACGGCTGTATAGCAACCAGCACAGCCACAAGAGTGTTCTTTTAAATGTTTCGCGTGCGGCGCACTGTCGGTACCCAGAAAGAAACGATCGCTATCGCTCGTTGCAGCATCAAGCAGTGCCTGCCTGTGCAATTCACGCTTTAAGATCGGCAGACAGTACCAATGCGGTCGCAGGCCACCTTGAAAGATGGCATTGCGGTTGTAAAGCAGGTGCTGTGCTGTGATTGTCGCAGCAACTGGCCCATCCGCATCACGCACATAATCAACGCCTTCTTTCGTTGTGAGATGCTCAAAAACAACCTTTAATGAAGGAAACGCCTGACGCAGTGGCTTCATCACCTGATCAATAAATATTGCCTCGCGATCAAAAACATCGACGGAGGGATCGGTCACTTCACCGTGCATCAATAAAGGCAGCCCATTTCGTTGCATCCGCTCAAGTGTGCGGGCACATTGACCGAGCAGATCGGTCACGCCTGCATCTGAGTTAGTGGTAGCCCCAGCGGGATAAAGCTTTACGGCGACAACGTGTTCGGATTCGCTCGCTCGATCAATCTCGTCTGGCGTTGTTTTATCGGTCAGATATAAGGTCATCAGCGGGTTAAACTTTTGCACGACGCTTGATTGATCAGATTGAGCCGCCAACGCCTGCATGATCCTCAAACGATATTCCAAGGCTTGCTTGACAGTCGTAACAGGTGGCTTCAAATTAGGCATGACGATCGCACGACCAAATTGTCTTGCAGTATCCGCCACAATGGCCCGTAACCCTTCCCCGTCCCGCAGATGAATATGCCAATCGTCTGGCCGTGTCAGCGTAAGCGTATCGGTTGTCATTCTTATTCGCTCAAAGGCAAGGCACGCTCGACTAAGGCAGCGAACATGGCACTACCCGTAGGGATGACGGCATCATTGAAGTCGAAGCGAGGATTGTGTAAAAACTTGCCCTCTTCTGCACCGCCTTGTCCCAGCCGAAAATAAGCGCCAGGTTTCACTTGAAGCATATAAGCAAAATCCTCACTTCCCATAGAGGGAGTGAGATTGCCGATAACTTTATCAGCGCCAAAGAGATCGGTTGCCACATCTATTAAAAAACTTGTCTGTTTAGCAGAATTGATGGTGGCGGGATAGCCGCGTTTATAAGTGAACTCTGCTGTCGCACCATACCCTTCCGGTACAGACTTGATCAAGTCACGCATGCGTTGCTCGACTAATTTCTGCACATCTTCTTTAAAGGTTCGGACTGTCCCCACCAGTCGCACTTCACTTGGAATGACGCTAGATGCCGCAGGATTGCCGGCCTGTATGGCACCAAAAGAAATCACAGCCGAGTCCGCAGGATGGACATTTCGTGACACAACAGTTTGCAACGCAGTGATCAATTGCGCCGCAATGACAATTGGGTCAATGGCAAGGTAGGGGTGAGCTCCATGACCGCCACGGCCTTTAATCACAATTTCAAACCGATCAGAAGCGGCCATCATCGGTCCTGGATTAATCCCGATCACCCCTGCTGGCAGGGCTGGCCAGTTGTGCATCGCGTATATTTCATCACAGGGAAACCGCTCAAACAGGCCATCCTTGAGCATAGCGGTGGCTCCGCCAAGTCCTTCTTCTGCTGGCTGAAAAATTACCACTGCCGTACCATCAAAGTTTCTTGTTTGCGCGAGGTATTTAGCCGCACCCAGCAAAACCGTTGTGTGTCCATCATGGCCACACGCATGCATCAATCCATTTTGCTTCGAGCAGTAGGACGCATCGCCTTCTTCGTTGATGGGCAAGGCATCCATGTCGGCGCGCAGTCCCACCATACGTCCTGTCGTATTTTGCTTGCCCCTGATAACCCCGACGACACCTGTCTTCCCGACCTGGCGATGAACCTCTATACCCAAGGCCTCCAGTGCGCCAGCGACGATACCAGAGGTGCGAACCTCTTCGAAGCCCAATTCAGGGTTAGCGTGCAAATCTCGACGGATTGCGGTGAGTTCTTCATGAAAAAGACGGATAGCATCGAGCGGTGAGCGTGCTTTCATATTTGGGCGCGAGGGTAAACGTGTAAGATAGTTAAGTGTAACTCTGTTACAAAATTGCTACATTGGTGATGGACATTGATTTTGTCACCACAATGAGTGTGATTGTCGCCCAAAGCAGTTATGCTTTGGGATTGTGTTTATTCATCCTGACAAGGAGAGCCCGAAAATGGCCACTGCAACAAAAACGGCAGCGCGAAAGCCAAACGCCGCATTTATGAAACCACTGACCCCCAGCCCGATTCTCGCGGCCGTGATCGGTGCCGAGGCAGTGCCTCGTACTGAAGTGACCAAGCGTATTTGGGATTACATCAAAAAGCACGACCTACAAGATCCTGCAAACCGTCGCAATATTAACGCTGACGCGAAACTCAAGCCCTTGTTTGAAAAAGATCAGGTGTCGATGTTTGAATTGACAAAAATCGTCAGCGGCCATCTGAAGTAAGCCCACGCGGTTGTGTATAAATAAAAAGGGCTCTGGAGCCCTTTTTTATTATTGGCCTATGACGACAAACCTAGGGTGTTTTGAATTCAAGCAAGGCTAGCCACCCTTTGACCACACGATAGAGCGCCCAGACCGTTGTTACAACAAGGCCGAGATAGCCAATAAATATGTATGTCCCCAACAGGCTGACTAAAACCCATAGCAATGCCCACCAGAAGGTGTAAGAAAGCCAATTGAAATGGCTTGCGTAAACAGTGCCCGCGACGTCACCTCGTTTGACATAAATAATCACGATGGCAGCAACGGTGGCAGCGGCAAAGACCCAGGTGACTAGGCCAAGTGCAAACAAGCCATACACCACGTGAGTTAACACACGCAAATCAACTTGTTTGAGCTGGTCAGGCGTTGGTTCACTCATCATAAATTCTCCGTTAAACAAGTTAGCTTTTATCTTACCTGACCTTGCTCAGACTGTTTAGATGAAAACATCTTTTTGTCGCACTGATTGCCAGACAGCTTTTGGTTAAAGTGTCCATGCAAAGACAAACCCCCGCGAGCTTGATGCTGGCGGGGGTTTGAGGGGTAAGAGCTTGACAATGACCTACTTTCACAGACGTACGTCCACTATCAT
>NZ_PVTV01000002.1 GCF_003003055.1 Jezberella montanilacus | reverse complement strand
CAGTGAACGCAAGACGGGCGGCTTGAGGGCTTAGCCCAGACATGGATCCCCAGCTTGCGATCCACGCGTTGGACGGCTAAACCAGGTAGACCTAGCTTTTAATCACGGCGCAACGTATCTCGCAATGTAAAAAACTCCACTAAAACCAGCGCACATCACGAAAGTTATCCAGCTAGTCATTTTCCAAATGCATGAATTGATTTCACGATGGATCGTCGCAGTCAGTTTGTGTTCAAGATTGATGATTTGAGCCGTTGCGTAATTGAGATCCTTTTTGGTCGCTAGCGTCGGTAAGATTGTGTCAAATCTCGTCTCAAGATTGGCAAGTCTGATTTCAACCTGTTTGAGATCCACTTTAGTTACAAGCGTGGGCAGTATTGTGTCAAAGCGTGTTTCTAGTGGAGTCATTCTGATGTCCATCACAAATCCGTTAATAAATAAAACGACTCAAATACTATCGAGTTGTCGTTCTGTTTGGTAAGGTAGCTGATCATTTGCTCCAAGGGCAATACTCTCGTTACACTTGTTTTCAATTTTGCAAATAAAGGGCACGCCATGAGCTGGGCACTCACCACAGACAACATACGTTTGCATTACGAAGAGGCTGGTAGCGGGACACCGATTGTTTTCGTGCATGAGTTCGCTGGTGACTGGCGTAGCTGGGAGTCGCAGATGCGTTATTTCTCCCGAAGGCACCGTTGCATTACCTACTCTGCGCGTGGCTTTACTCCATCTGACGTGCCTAACGCGGTCAGCGCTTATTCTCAGCGCCAAGCCGCGTTAGATATTCTGGCGGTACTAGATGCAGCCAATATTGATCGCGCACATATCGTCGGTCTCTCGATGGGCGGCTTTGCGACTTTGCACTTTGGCTTGATCGCACCCGAGCGCGCGCTTTCTTTAACTGTGGCTGGTGCGGGTTACGGGGCAGAAAAACAAAGCGAAGAGCACTTCAGAAGCTTGTCACGTGAAGTCGCCAAGCAATTCGAAACGATAGGCAGCAAAGCCTTTGCTCAAACCTATGCGCTGGGCGCCTCGAGGGTTCAGTTTCAAAATAAAGACCCACGTGGCTGGCTCGAATTTGTGACTCAGCTCGGCGAGCACGACAGTGTGGGTTGTGCCAACACCATGCGCGGGGTACAGGCTGAGCGGCCCTCCATTTACGATCTCGAGGCCGAACTTAAAAAGCTAACGGTACCGACTTTGATCATGGTGGGCGATGAAGATGATCATTGCCTGCAGCCGGGGATTTTTATGAAGAAAATGATCCCCGCGAGTGGTCTGATCGTGGTGCCTAAAACCGGGCATACCCTCAATCTCGAAGAACCTGATCGCTTCAATCGTGATGTCGCAGATTTCATTGCAACAGTCGAAGCGGGCCGTTGGCTCGAAAGAGACCCCCGCGCGCTGAGCGCTGAAATTATGAAAACGTCTTAACCCCCGGCTAATCACTCTCATAAGAGCACGGGGCAACACAGTCTTCGTAGCTTGGTGATGATTTCACAAAACCTGACTGCTGCATGCTTAAAACCAGCCGATCGAAACCTTGCCGTGAGATCGCTCGCCGACAAGTCCACAGTTCAGCCTGTTCGTAGCGCTGCATCGCTCGTTCTAAGGTCTGTCGAGGCAGCGCTGGGTAAAACGGCTGAACGACCCGGGCAAGCTCTTTGTGACCGTGCTCGGCGAGCCAAGGATTGAACTTTTCAACAGCGCGGATCATTGCTTCAAAGGCCGCTGAGTGTCGAGCAAGATTAGCGTAGCTTGAAATAAAAGTCGTATAGGCGGTAAAGCCCCGATCGCTTGCTGCGCGCAGGACCACTGCCTCACCAGCTAACTCTAATTGCGAAACATAGGGTTCAAAGAGCTGCGCCACGTCCAGCGTGCATTGAGTTAAACCAAGCGCATTGTCCGCCATCGTTTTATTTAAGGTTTTTGCTATCCCGGCTGGATCAATCTGCAAATCCCTCAAGTCTTGCTCAAGGCAGAGCCAGGGTGTGGGTACTTCTGACACCACGCCCAAGCGAAGGCTCGCTAAATCCTCTAAAGCAAACGGCTGCAACAATGGGCTGCCCACTAAAAAGAATGGATCTTTAGCAGCGACTTCGCAGAAGGCTACAATCGAGCTTTCAGTTTTGGGTGCTTGATCACGCTCTTTGATCACTCGCAATGGGCCACCCCACATGCAGTCGATGTTTCCCGCTGCCAGTTCCGCAATCCCCGCGCCCGGCGACGGCGAGTCCACCAGCGTGATGTCAACCCCTTCGTCACGGTGAAAGCCCAGGGCAACCGTTGCGTAGAACGGGGCATAGAACACTGCACGAAAATTTTCTGCTAGACGTATCTTCATTTTGATGGGCGGGCTTGAGTCTGAGTGAGGTAAGCATTATTCTGGACTCAGCACAATACTCTTTATTCTTACTCTTTTCATCGTCACTGGCGTTCATCATGCTGAAAACACATCATCGTTACGATTACAGCCCTATCCCTACTCGCCCTGATTACAGTTGGCCTGACGGCAAGCGGCTGGCGGTGCACTTTAGTCTGAACGTTGAACACTTTGCGTTCGGAGAGGGCTTAGGCAATGACTACGGGGGGCCCGCCCCACAACCAAATACTCGCAGCTTTGCCTGGCGCGATTATGGCAATCGCGTGGGTGCCTGGCGTCTGCTTGAGTTGGCCGAGGCGTATCAGTTTCCCTACGCTCTGCTGATCAATACCGAGCTGTATGACTATTGCCCTGAGATGATCAAAGCATTCAGTGACCGTGGTGACGAAATCGTCGGTCACGGCCGAACCAACGCTGAACGTCAAATCGACATGAGCTATGAGCAAGAGAAGGCCTGCATTGGCGAGGCGACCGCAGCGATCCTGCGTCACGAAGGCAAGCTACCGCTGGGATGGTTAGCCCCTTATATTTCCCAGACAACTGACTCACTCGATCTGTTGAAACAAGCTGGTTATCGTTACATGATGGACTGGTCACTAGATGATCAGCCAGTCTGGTTCAGAACCAAGCACGGGCCCATTTTGTCGGTGCCTTATCAACATGATTTGAATGACTCGCTTGAGGCAGTGACACGCCGCACGCCTTCACAACTCTATTGTCAAAATCTGATCGATCAATTTGACGAGTTGCTGGAAGAGTCTCGTCGCAGACCTCTGGTCATGCCTATCGTTTTACATAGTTTCATTCTTGGCCAGCCTTACCGTTTAAGGCAATTCAGACGCGTGATCGAACACATCATGCAACACCGCGATGAGCTGTGGCTGACAACGCCTGGTGGCATTTGCCAATATATCGAAAGCTTGCCTCCCGGCGTCGTGCCTGGCAGGGATATTGCTTACAGCCCTGTCTGAGTGAACAATTTTTTGAGTTGATGATGAAAAAAAACCTCCGCCTGCTGTTGTTATTTGTTTTGAACGCAACGCTTGGATTTACTCAGTTGTGTGGGGCAGAGGATAAATTCCCTGATAAGCCCATCAGATTAGTGGTGACTGTCCCGCCAGGCGGGGCTTCTGACTTCGTCGCTAGAAGCATGTCAGAGGGTTTCAGCAAAGCCTTAGGCACCAGCATCATTATTGAAAACAAGGCTGGCGCCAACGGAACCATCGCTGCCGCAGCTGTAGCTCGCTCGCCAGCCGATGGTTACACCTTGTTGCAGGCGGGCATTTCGACACACGGGATTGGGCCTTACTTTTATGACAACCTGCCCTATTCGACCTTCAAAGATTTAGTGTCTGTCGGCGGCTTGGCTGAGTTTCCGATTATTCTTGCCGTCAATGCCTCGTTGCCAGTAAAAACGGTTGACGATCTGGTTAAGCTAGCCAAAACCAGATCCTTAAGTTTCGCGTCTGCGGGCACTGGCAGCGCACCGCACATGTCTGGTGAGCTCTTTAACATCGAAACTGGCAGCAAGCTTGTGCATGTTCCTTATAAAGGCTCGGCACCTGCAGTGGTCGATGTGGCAAGCGGGCAAGTCGACATGATGTTTGACGGCATCCCATCCTTGATGCCGCAGATCAAAAGCGGCAAGCTTCGCGCCATTGCTGCAGTCAGCCTTAAACGCAATAGTCAGTTGCCAGATCTACCGACATTTACCGAACTCGGCTACCCCAGAATGGTCACGTCAGTTTGGTACGGTTTGATGGCACCTGCAGGTACGCCGTCAACGGTGATCACAATTCTAAACAAGGCGATGAACAAAACGCTTTCTGATCCCGCGTTGCGAAGCAAGCTCGAAGACAACGGAGCAATCGTGATGGATGGCAGCCCGGAAGACTTCGCAAACTTCATGCAAAAAGACTATGCCCGCTGGGGCGACGTCATTAAAAAGGCAGGGATTTCGACCAAGGAATAGGAATCACGAGTGAGTGGCCAACACACAATCAAGCGCGTGCACGAGTTGGTCTGCGTTTTCTTTTGAAAATACCAGAGGCGGTCGAATTTTCAGAATGTTCGCGTGTTCGCCGCTGGTACCCAGTAGCACCTGCCTATCCCGCATTTGATTGACCACCCGCGCGGCGACCGCGGTGGCTTGGGTAAGCGTATCGAGGTTACTGACCAGTTCAACGCCAATAAAAAGCCCTGCCCCGCGCACCGCTGCAATCAACTGATGTCGCGCTTGTAATTTGTTGAGTTCCATCCGCAAATAGTCACCGACTTTTTTTGCGTTAGCCATCAATTGCTCGTTATCCAGAACGTCCAGGACTGCCATGCCAACGGCCATTGAAACGGGGTTTCCGCCAAAGGTATTGAAATAGCGGCATTGCTGCCCAAACGCGGCCAGTACTTCAGGTTTGACTGCTATGCCGGCTAAGGGATGACCATTGCCTAAGGGCTTGCCCATGGTAACAATATCCGGTACGAGTTGATGGCGGGCAAACCCCCACAGCGAGTCGCCAGTGCGCCCAAGCCCTGCCTGCACCTCATCCGCAATAAACACGCCACCGGCCTGACGGATCACCTCAACAGCCTGAGCAAGAAAGCCTGGCGGATCAGTGTAGACCCCATCGCTTGAAAATACGGTGTCGACTAACAAAGCGGCAGGCTTAATGCCAACCGCCTGCAGATCGCTGATTGCGTGACGCACGCTGTCAGCGAAATAGTTACTGAGTCGTTCGGGCGCGATTCGCAGGGTATCTGGGGCTGGTACGGTGCGAACCGTATGCCCGAGTTTCACATATTTACCCAGTGAAGGTGAGGCCTCAGCAAGCGAAGCCGTGACGCCGTGATAAGCAAAATTCGTAATGATTAAACCCTCAGCGCCGGTATGAGCACGAGCGACTCGCAGAGCCAAATCATTTGCTTCACTACCCGTGCAGGTGAACATGGCGTGGGCAAGCTCAGGTGGCATCGTGGCCAGCAAACGTTCCGCGTAATCAAGGATGCCAGTATGAAGGTAGCGCGTATGCGTATTGAGCACTCCTGCCTGTTTGGCAAGTGCTTCGACAACGGCAGGATGTGAGTGGCCAACGCAAGCAACGTTGTTGTAAGCATCTAAATAGCGCTTACCCTTCCCGTCAATCAGCCAGGCTCCTTCTCCACGGGTGACGTGTAAGGGTGACTCGTAAAAAAGACGATAGGCTGGGCCAAGCAAGCGCGCTCTGCGTTGCATGAGTTCTTGCGTCGGGATGGAATCTATTGTCAAAAAAAACCTCGTCAATCGAAGGAGCAAGCCTGCCGCAACATGACTGTAGCCTCTGCATAGCTCAGACGGGTACAGGCGGCTAACCGAAGCCATGACAAGCCATTATTACGCAACAAATAATCGGCATTCTCGGGCTCAAGCTCTGCTCGCCAGCCGCTGATTGCCACGATCATCGTTAGTCTAGTCAAAATTAAACTGAACAACAGTTCAACCTCCGCCTCGGTGAGTATTAAGGCGACGTGGTAAGACGACACAAAGGGAATGATCTCAGCCAAAGGGTGGATGGCAGGGTCATCAAATGACTCGCGTAACTGGTAGGCGCAAGCAACCGCTAGGTCGTTGATTAACGGCGCATACACCATATCGCCGAAATCTAAGATCCCGCTGATCCGATCGTTGTCGTGTTCATCGACCAGGACATTATGACTATTCAAGTCATTGTGAATCGGTTGCTTACGCAAGTGAGCCAGGGCTGGCTGAGTATGTAGTTCGAAATAATCCAACACCTCTTCAGCCATTGCACGACGGGCAGGGTCTTTGACGTGCACCAGCAGACTGCGCACGCTGTCAGCACGTTGCAGATCCCAAGGTAGCTCCAGCGAACAAGCAGGATGCCAGAAGGTACTCAGTGCGAAATCGATTTGCGCAAGTTTCTGTGCCAGATGAATACGCTGAGCCGTTGAACGAGCTGCCCCAGGCAATGGTTTGCCAGAAAGATAAGTAAAAAGCCTGACGACGCGTTTGACACCAGTCGCAGTCTCGCACAAAGCTGATGCCTCACCTTGAACAGTGAGAATCACCCGCGGTACGATACTATCCGGCGCCGTACGTGCGATGTGTAACAACGCTTGTGTTTGAAAGTCTGCGATCAAGGGCGTTTCGGCAGGATGAGAAACCTTGAGCACCAAACACTCACCAGTCGATTGGACTTCCAGACGGTAGTTGCTATCTCGCTCACCTGGCAACAGTTCGACTGACGCAACAAGTCCGTATTGTTCACGCACGATCGCCTGCACCCAGTCAGGCGCTAACGGATGCCGCACATCACTCATGAGCATGCTGTTCATGCTGCTGTTTCAAACCCTTTTAGAGCGCTGACCAGATTGGGTCCCAGATCCTCAGACAGATAACCGCCTTCCTGAACCAAAACCGTAGGCAGTCCCAATTCCGCGATATGACTCAACAAGACTGCAAAATCAGAGGTGCTGATCCTCATGCCCTTGTACGGATCATGTTCATGAGCGTCAAGGCCAAGTGCCACGACCAGTGCTCCAGGTGAGAAGGCTTTCACGCTCGCGCAAGCGTCTCGTAAGGCAGGCAGATAGCCAGTCAGATCAGTGCCTAGCGGTAAGGGCTTATTGATGTTGTACCCGAGGCCTTCAGCCTCGCCACGCTCATGCGCATATCCGGTAAAAAAAGGCGTAAAGTTGCGCGGATCTCCGTGCAGTGAAATCGTCAGCACATCGGCTCGTCGATAAAAAATACCCTGAGTACCGTTACCGTGATGCACATCCAAATCCAGGATAGCCACGCGTGTGTAACGCTGTCTTAAATATTGCGCGGCAATCGCAGCGTTGTTGAGATAACAAAAGCCGTTAGCCCGATCCGTATAGGCATGATGACCGGGCGGGCGGCATAAAGCATAGGCAGCGCGCTGCCCATCGAGCACAAGTTGAGCGGCATGGGTGGCTACGTCTGCTGAGGCCGTTGCGGCGACCCAGGTGTGCTCGCCAATCGAGCAGGCGTTGTCTCCCATGTGAAATCCGGCTTGCCCGACCACACTTTCAGGATAAGAGCTGGGCTGACCCGGAAACGGATGAATATTGGGCATGACTTCTTCCGAAGGGTCATCCAGTAGTTGCCAACGCGCCCAAGCGGTTTCAAGAAAACGCAAGTATTCAGGGGAGTGGATGCAAGCCCGTGGCCCGGACCCATAATCGGCAGGCGCGACGATCTCGTGTCCATCCTTTTGCACTGCGGACAGCAGCCGATAGGCGCGCTCTGGCTGCTCGTTGCTGCGTTTGAAGCGCCCACGCAAAAGGAACAGTTGGGGATCATGATTCTGATGCAAATCGCTGTAGACCACTTTCATCGAGTCTGCCTCCTAGTTTAGATGATCAATAACCCAGCTTGATGTCGACTTGATGGGCCGGCACTTGATTTTGTTTAATCATTTCAAGGTTTTGTAAAGTCTGTCGCACAATCACCTCTGGCTCGGTCCGCGTGGCGATATGCGGAGTGATCACAATGCGAGAATCCGCCCAGAAAGGATGCTGCGGCGGCAAAGGCTCATGCGAGAAAGTATCAAGTGTCGCCACAGAAAGCAATCCTGCATCGAGCGCAGGGATCAGATCCTCCTCCACCAAGTGATCACCACGTCCCACGTTGATGAGGTGAGCACCCCGAGGTAATTGCTGAAATAGTTCGGCAGACAAAAAGCCTTTTGTTTGATTGGTAAGAGGTAATAAGCAGATCAGCGTATCGCAAGTTGCCAAAAATGATCCGAGCTGAGCAGCGCCGTGAAATCCTTTAATCGCCGACGGTAGGTCGAGCTTTTCAGTACGACTCCAGCCACTGACCGAGTAACCGATATTGGCCAACATAGTTGCGCAATCTAGCCCCAAGGTACCCAGGCCTGCAATACCAACACGATGTTTGCGAGGCGCAACGATCGGTTGCTCTAGCCATTTTTGCTCAGCCCGACTGCTGAGATACGCGGGCATGAAGCGTTGCTGGTGACTGACGGCCCAAGCCACATAAGCCTTCATACCACCAGCCATTCCGGGATCGACAATCCTGCAAAGCGGAACCTCTCGGGGCAAGCTCGAATCGATCATCATGTGTTCAATTCCTGCTGCCAGAGACTGCATCAGACGAAGGTTAGGCAATCCTGCAAGCGCCCCCTGAGGGGGATGCCAGCAGACGGCGGCCTCAATCTGATCGAGATTTCCAAGGTCTGCCAGTGCGCGCCCGATACGCAGATCAATCTCAGGCATCACTCGTTGAAACGGTTTAACGAGATAATCCATATTGATGGCTGTGCTTAATAACCCGATACAGGGCGCCACTTTATTCGGCATGAACTGCTCCATCTTTGAAATTAAGCGCGAGCCGTGACTGCGACAGAGGCAGCCAACCGCGGAACCGCCTCAACGAGCTGACGCGTATACGCGTGGTTGGGACTGGACAGTACCTGATGCGTCGCACCGAACTCAACGACCTCACCTCTTTGCATCACCGCCACTTGATCGCACATTTGACCTGCTACCCGCAGGTCATGCGTGATAAAGACGATCGCCAGATTAAACTGCTTTCGTACTGACATGAAAAGCTCAAGTATTTGTGCCTGCACGGACACGTCAAGCGCAGAAACGGGCTCATCGGCCACGAGCAGTTCAGGTTTCATCGCCAGGGCTCGCGCGATGGCAATTCGCTGGCGCTGACCACCTGAGAATTCATGCGGATATCTCTGCGCAGCGGCCTGATCTAACCCGACTAGCTGCAATAGCTCGAGGGCTTGACCCATCGCGAGTTTTGGGGCTACCCCTTGAGCAATCGGGCCACCTGCGATGCTTGCACCAATGCGATGTCTTGGATTCAACGAAGCATAAGGATCCTGGAACACCATCTGCACTTTACCGCTTAATGAGCGTTTGAACCGTTCGCCGGCTTTCAAGGCATCGCCATTAAAAATGATCTGGCCACTATCAAAGGCGGCTAGGCCAACCAGACAACGACCGAGAGTAGATTTGCCAGATCCGGATTCACCAACCAACCCGAGTGTTTGCCCTTCAGATAAATCAAAGCTGATATTTTTGACTGCTTCAACGTGTCGCGATTTCTTGAAGAGTCCACCACCAGAACGATAGGTTTTGTGTAAACCCTTCACTTCAAGTACCAGACGAGAACGCTCACTAGCCTGGCGATCGCGTCTCTGTCCGTCGGGTATTGCAGCGATTAATTTTCGCGTGTAGGGGTGTTGGGGATTCGATAAGACGCCCTTGGCGCTGCCTGACTCAACTACCTGACCGGTTTGCATCACCACAACCTGATCCGCGATTTGTGCCACCACACCAAAATCATGTGTGATGAACAGGACAGCAGTACCGCGTCTGTGTTGCAAATCACGAATCAACGCCAATATTTGAGCCTGTGTTGTAACGTCGAGTGCTGTGGTTGGCTCATCAGCGATCAGTAATGCTGGCTCTAAAATAAGCGCACAAGCGATTAATACTCGCTGACGTTGTCCCCCCGACAAACGAAACGGATAGCTATCGATCAGCAGCTCAGGATCAGGTAAGCCAACGTCTGCGAGCGCCGCAACAATACGACGACGCTTGTCCGCCGCCGTTGTGTTTTCATGCGCATCAATAATCTCTTCGAGCTGCTGTCCAATTCGCATCACAGGATTTAAGGCAGTCATTGGCTCCTGAAATATCATCCCAAGGCGACGGCCTCTTAGTGTGCGCATCTCTTGCTCCGTGAGTTGCAAGAGATCCTTGCCGTCGAACAAAATTTTTCCAGCAACCGGTACCACGTTGGGATACGCAAGCAGGCCCATGGTCGCGTTGGCGATCATGGATTTACCCGAGCCCGACTCGCCCACGATACACAAGGTCTGACCAGGCATGACGACTAAGCTTGTATTGTCGACCGCAAGTTTGCGCTCAGCCCCCGCCGGCAATTTGATGCTCAGCCCTACCACTTCAAGCACTGGGGATGTTACGACTGGGTCAGTCATGAAGTGCGGCCGTCAATGCGAGTATTCAGGCCATCGTTCAAGCCCTCGCCCACTAGATTTAATGCAAGTACTGTCAATAAGATTGCCAGGCCTGGAAACACCGCCATCCACCAGGCCTGGCGAAGCGCAGTGCGGGCTGAGCCAATCATATAACCCCAACTCATCTGGTTAGGATCACCGAGCCCAAGAAAGCTCAACCCGGACTCAAGCAGAATGGCGGTTGCGACCATTAAAGAGGCCATCACAATTATGGGTGACATGGCGTTGGGCAATATTTGAGTGAGCAGGATGCGCGGCGCTGACTCACCGGCTAAGTGCGCAGCCATCACGAAGTCTCGCTGGCGCAAAGTCATGAATTCACTTCGCACCAGACGAACAACAGGCGGCCAAGAGACGATCGCAATGGCTGCAACAATTGAATGGATGGATGGTTCAAAAATTGCGACCAGCACAATCGCCAGCGCAAAACTGGGGATTGCCTGAAAGATCTCGGTAAACCGCATGATCAAAATATCGGGCCACCCACCATAATAGCCAGCCATTGCGCCAAGCGTTACGCCGATCAAAAGCGCGACAGCTGTCGAAATCAAGCCAATCAGCAGAGAAATCTTCGCACCGTAAATGAGCCCCGAATAAATATCTCGACCCAGTGTATCGGTGCCTAACAAAAAACCAGGCTCCGCCCCTGGCTTCAGAAACGGCTGTTGGACCATTGCCCACGGATCATTATTGATGAGCACACCACTGAGTAGCGCTGTCACCACTACAAACAAAAGCAGGATTAAGCCGAGCACGGCTCCTTTGTTACGACAAAACCGGCGCCAGAATATTTTTGTCATGTCAACTCGATACGAGGATCGACGATCGTATAAACCAGGTCGGTGATCAAGTTGAACAAGACTGCCATCGCAGCCGTAATCAAAAAGCTGCCTAGCAACAAACTGTAGTCACGCTGTAAAAGTGCATCAAACATGAGGCGGCCAATACCTGGCCAAGCAAATACAGTTTCAGTTAAAACTGCACCGCCGATCATACTGCCCGCTTGTATACCCGCTAGGGTGACCACCGGTAACAAGGCATTACGAAGCACATGTGCGCGCAAAATACGGTGAGGCTTCAGGCCCTTGGCACGTGCTGTTTTAATGAAGTCCATCTGAATCACTTCAAGCATCGCTGCACGGGTCATCCGTGTATAGACGGCCATATAAAACAAAGCCAGAACAAGGGCTGGCATCAACAAGTGCTTTGCAGTATCCAGTGCAAGCGCGAAGCCACTGAGACCTGCTCCAACTGTCATAAAACCAAATCCTGGCAGCCAGTCGAGTTGTACCGTAAACACAAGCACCGCCATCAAGGCCAGCCAGTAAAGTGGGGTGGCGTAAAAAATCAAGGCAAATAGGGTAATCAAAGAGTCGACCCAAGTGCCTGCACGTCGCGCTGAGAGCGCCCCCAGAGTAATGCCAAATATAAGAGACAACATAAAAGCTGTACCGGTCAACAAGAGTGTGGCGGGTAACCGGTCTAGAATCAACTTTAATACGGGCTGTTGCTGGCGATAACTAAACCCCAGATCGAAGCGCGCAACCTTTCCGAGATAGGTAACGAGTTGGGTGCCGAGCGGTTGGTCCAGGCCAAACTGGGCCCGCAACTGGGCAACAAACTGTGGGTCTGAGGCGCCCGATTCCCCAGCGAGTACAGAGACCGGATCTCCGGGCGCAGCACGCACTAATATGAAGTTGATCGTGGCGATCAGCGCAAGTGTCAGCAACCCCTGCAAGAGTCTCAAGAGCATGTAGCGCGTGCGGTTCATGCTCAGTCTCTGCTGCGGCGATCAAGAATCAATTAATCGACGCTCTTGCCAGGCTGTCATTCAAACCAATACCAGAATTGATGATGTTGGTAATCTTGCTACGGTACAAAGTCGGGAAGTTGATTTCGTGCAACCAGGCAACCGGCACGTCTTCGAGTAAGATTTTTTGGACTTGCAGATAGGCCTCACGTCTTTTTTCCGGATCAGCTGCTGTCGCGCCTGCCTCAAACAATTCATCGACTTTGGGATTCGAGTATCCCTCTACGTTATTGAATGGCGAACCCTTGGCAATATTTGAAGTGGTGTAGTTACGCGCCACACCCAGTGCTGGGTCGCCATACTGATACACATAGGTAAAGGCGAGGTCATAATCCCACTCATTCAAGCGCTGGTTCCAGCCCGCCACGTCTGTGGCGACCATCTCGACTTTTACGCCTGCCTGCATGAGATTTTGCTTCAAAATCTCAGCCTGACGGGTCCAGGTTTCGCCATAGGGCAGAGGCAACAAGCGCAAAGTTTCGCCCTTGTAGCCCGATTCGGCTAACAGTTTTTTCGCCATCGCGACGTCATGAGGATACTTCTTCACGTCATCACTATAAAACTTGATGTTGCTATTGAAAGGACCCGTTGCTGGCTTGGCAAAACCAAGCCAAGCTATCTTAGCCATCGCTTCGCGGTCGATGGCAAACATCAACGCTTGACGGAATTTAACGTTGTCCATCGGCGCTTTACGGTGATTGATCCAGAGCCATGAATGAGGGGCGAAGAACTCCCAGCCCTTAGTTGTGAATTCAACCCCAGGCAACTTGGCAAGTCGCTGCACGTCGAAGTACTCAACTGAGCCACCCGGGGCGACATCAACCTTGCCAGATTCAAAAGCGTTCGCTCGAGCAGCTGCATCCGGAATGACATGAAAGTAAATACTGTCCACTAGAGGAAGATCGGTCACGTGGTACTTATCGTTAGCCACTAACTGGATATAAGAACCTTTGACCCACTCTTTGAATTTGAAGGGCCCTGTGCCAATCGGGGTTGCGTTTGCAGGATTGGTCGCGAAGTCGGTTCCCTCGTAGATATGTTTTGGCACCATCGGCATGCTACCAACTTCAAAAATACCAAGGAAAGGGCCAAAAGGATACTTAAGTTTGAATTCAACGGTCTGAGCATCGACTGCCCGAATCGTCTCAACGGAGGCGAGATTGGCGCGAAGCCGCGCGTGCATTTTGCGCAAGAAAACATCTGCAGAAAACACCACATCATCGGCTGAAAATGGCTTACCATCGTGCCAAGTCACGCCGGGCTTAAGTTTAAAGGTATAGGTCTTACCGTCCTCACTCATTGTCCACGAAGTCGCAAGACACGGCTGAGGATTCACTTTTTCGTCGTATCTGAGCAGTCCTTCATAGATGTTGCCAGCAACCAGTTGCGTCGGCCCGTTCTGTGTGATGCCGACCATCAGATTAGGAGGTTCAGGCTGCACCATCGCGTTAATCACGCCCCCTTTCTTGCCCGCTGAGAAAACGTGAAGAGGAATACCTGCGATGGTGAGGCCAATTGCGGCACCAGTTAGTTGGAGTAGGCTGCGGCGTTTCATCGGCGAAAGATCCTTGACTAAAAGAGAGACTAAAAAGATGTGTCTTAGCTGGAGCTTGGAAGGTAGTGGTTAAATTATTGTATCGAAGTTGCCATAAAAAGCGAGCATTTAATTTAGCGGACTCAGAGCCCTAATTTACTCAAATCTGGTCTTGCCAAATGATGTTTCGTTACTCGCTGAAACGCCATCCCAATCTTGATCATCATTGCATCGTCAAAAGGCTTACCCAACAATTGAACGCCAATTGGCAAGCCACCTGAGGACAAACCCGCTGGCAGCGAAACACCCGTGGCTCCCATGTAGTTACCGGCACGCGTAAAGGACGAAACCGGTGTAATCGCCTCATCGACCTCAGTCAACGGGCAGGCAACCATCGGTGCAGCAGGCGATAAGAGGGCATCGATGTCACTCATCCAATCAGTCCAGACTGCGATCGCCCGCCTATGGTCAGCCATTGCATCGATGTAATCCGCAGCAGAAACGTTTCGACCTGACTGCACACGTTTACGAACGAACTCGCCTATCGGTCTGGACATGTCATCAATGTAGGCACGATGAATCGCGAACGCCTCGGCGGCGATGATGTGACCGTTACGTGCCACCATGTCCTTAAAGTCAAACGGAAAGGATTTCTCAACCACTTTGGCACCAAGCTCGACTAGGACTCTGAGCGTCTCGTTCACAGCGTGAGCGATTTCGCTAGACACTTCAATAGAATATTGCGAGAGAGGGAAGACAGCAATCCGAGTGCCCTGCAATGGCTTTGAGCCCTCGGCCGGTGGGTGCCATTTGAATAACGGGTGACCACAACTCGAGGGGTCAAGTGGATCAGCACCTGCCATTAAATCAGTCAAGATCGCTGAGTCACGCATGTCGCGCGTCATCGGACCAATCGAATCCAAGGTGCCTGATAACGCCAGGGTGCCGTAAACACTGATCAAACCACGAGTCGTCTTTAGACCGGTGATACCGTTTAGTGAAGCGGGGATACGGACTGAGCCACCCGTATCCGATCCCAAGGCCGCAGGCGCCAGGGCGGCTGCCACGGCGACACCAGACCCACTGGAGGAGCCACCAGGAATGCGATGAACATTTAGATCCCAGGGGTTACGAGGTGCCCCCATGAGCGGATTCGTACCCCAGCCACCAAAGGCGTATTCAACCATGTGGGTCTTGCCAAGATTCACCATTCCCGCGCGCAATAAGCGTTCTAACGCGGTACTAGTCGTTTGACTGCGCCGTGCAATCCCGTCTTGCGAACCACCTGTGGTGATTTGCCCTTCAAGTTCGCATAAATCTTTAGTCGCAAAAGGCACCCCATCCAGCTCACTCAGCCGATAACCTGCCGCCCGCCGCGAATCAGCCGCGCGCGCCTGTGCCAGCACACCTGCTTCATCAACACTCACGTAGGCGTGCAACGTTTTGTTCGCCACGCTGATCCGTTTCAAATATTCGGTAGCGAGTTCTTCAGCGCTGTATTTCTTTAAACTCAAACCCTGCGCGAGTTCTGCAAGTGTTGCAAAGGCGATATCAGACATAAATGAATCCGGTTAAAAATTGAGGCTAAAGTGAATATTAATTTGCAACCTGTTCTGGCAAAGTTTGCTCAGTTCGCAGGCATCGGGCGCCATGATCTGACGTAAACCAGACGATTTGAGGTTGTGTTTGTCGACAAGCGTCTTGCGCCAGACCACAGCGATCCGCAAAAGCGCAACCAGGCGGCAGCTTGCTCAAATCCGGCGGTGAGCCTGAAATCGTCTCAAGCCGAGATCCTTTTTGAACTGACCCGTGAGCAAGGCTTTTTAACAAAGCTCTCGTGTAAGGATGGCGGGGCGAGCGGATAAGATCCCTACTTGTACCCTGCTCGACAATACGACCGGCATACATGACCGCGATTCGATCTGCTACTTCAACCGCTGCACCGATATCATGAGTAACAAATATCACCGACAAGCCTAATTCGCGCTGCAGCTCACGCAACAAGAGCAAAATTTGAATCTGCACGGTTGCGTCGAGCGCAGTCGTCGGTTCATCAGCAAGGAGCAACTCAGGCGAACTCGCGAGTGCCAGCGAAATCATGGCACGCTGACGCATACCGCCAGACATCTCATGCGGATAGGCATCTAAGCGGCGTTCGGGGCTGGGAATTCTCACTCGCTCAAACAAGGATAATGCTCTTGCCTTCGCTTGCTCAAGCGAGACATTTTCGTGCCTCAAGATTGCCTCAACAATCTGTTGCCCGACTGTGTACACCGGATCGAGTGCGAGTAAAGGCTCCTGAAAAATCATCGAGGCTACTTTGCCCCTGAAACTCGACAAGGCTGCGTTCGAAAGCTGGACGACGTTGTGCTCGCCCACTCGGATTTCGCCTTCAATTTGCGTGCGGTTAGGATTATGCAAGCGCAAAATTGACCGCAAAGTAACGCTCTTACCAGAACCCGATTCGCCAATTAACGCCACCACTTCGCCGCGCTTGAGCGACAAGGTCACACCATTCACCGCTTTGATAGGACTCTTGCCCCCTGTGAACGTGACAGTGAGATCGCGCAGTTCAACAAATGGTTTCTCGGTTCCGTTCATATCGACCTCGTCTCTGTTGTTGGGGCATCGGTGTGGCCACTGTTTTCAACGTGAATCCAGCAGGCAACGCCTTGCCCGTCTTTGCTGAGCGCCAAAGGCGGCATAGTCGTCGAGCACACGGCTTGCGCCCGCGCGCAACGTGTATGGAAACGACAACCGGATGGCGGATTAATGGGATTAGGAGGATCGCCGGCTAACGGCGGAACCTCTGTACGATGATCAGGATCAATCGAGGGCACTGACGACAGCAGCGCCTTTGTGTATGGGTGGCGAGGTGAATCAAAGAGACGCTCACAAGGGCCAATTTCAACGACCTGCCCAAGATACATCACCATGACTCGGTCTGATATGTAGCGCACGACATTTAAGTCGTGGCTGATAAAGACATAAGTCAGCTTGAACTCTTCTTTCAGATCAAGCAAAAGGTTTAGCACTTGTGCTTCAACTGATTTATCTAAGGCGGATACCGCCTCGTCAAGGATGACTAACCTTGGTTGCAAGGCAAGCGCCCTGGCGATGTTCACTCGCTGCCGTTGTCCACCTGATAGTTCATGCGGATAGCGTCCAGCGAAGCGCTGAGGATCTAGACCAACCCGTTGCAACAAGTCGCGGGCCCGTGCGATCGCCTCGGCTTTTTTCACACCGTGCACCTGAGGCGCAAAAGCAATCGAGTCCTCGATTGTCAGTCGCGGATTTAATGAGGCGTAACTGTCTTGGAAAACCATCTGAGCCTGTCGCCTGAACGCTTTCAGACTCAGTTGTCGGCCACCTACTGCTTGCCCATCAAACACAATTTCACCGTTATCAGGCGCAATCAGACTAAGCAGCAATCTAGCGGTGGTTGATTTGCCGCACCCTGACTCACCCACAACGCCCAAGGTCTCACCTTTTCGCACCGCGAAATCGATACCATCAACCGCGCGCACAACGTCTTGACGACGACTGAACATATCTTTTTTCAAGGCAAAGTGTTTGATCAGGTTTTTGACCATAAGCAAAGGTTGTGCCGCGCCACCAATGTCCGCATTCTGATTCAAGAACTTATCCATCACGTCTTGATCTCCATCGCTGTGCGTAAACCATCAGAGAACAAATTGAACGTGATGGAGGTTGCGAAAATCATGACGCCGGGTAGCGCTGCTATCCATGGCTGAACGTAGATTGCCGTGCGTAAAGTGTTGAGCATCAAGCCCCACTCAGGCTCTGGTGGCTTCACCCCAAGCCCCAGAAAGCTCAGGCCAGAAGCAAGAATCATCGAGACAGCAACTAAGCTCGTCGAATAGACAAATATCGGACTCAGCACGTTGCCTAAGATGTGCACTCGCACGATAGTGAACGCATTGGCGCCCGAGGCTCGGGCGGCTTCGACAAAGTCTCGGCTGCGCACTTGCGTTGTGACGCTCTCCGCAACGCGCGCGACGGGCGGTATAAACACAATCGTCAATGAGATCAACGCGTTGCTGATCCCGGTACCAAGCACGCCTGACAAAGCAATGGCCAACAACACCGAAGGAAACGCATAGAACACATCGATCGTACGCATCATGACCGAATTCAACCCTCCTCCGGCATAACCTGCGACGATCCCGATGACAGAGCCAATGACAAAGGCCAACAACACGGGGGTGATGCCCATAAACAGCGAGAGCCGCGCCCCGACCATCAGTCGTGACAACATGTCGCGCCCAAGTTCATCTGTCCCCAAGGGGTGCCCCGAGAAGCCAATTGGCTTGAGCCGCTTCATGATTGACGCAGCATAGGGATCTGATGGCACAATCCACTGACCAAAAATAGCCAAGATCAGCAGCAACAGGATGATGCATGCACAGAACATCGCGACTTTGTCACGCACAAGTCTTTGAACTACCCCCTTCCAATAACCCGTCGATCGCTCTGGGTTGATTGCTGGCACTTTGCTCATATCTACGGTGATATTCATCATGCCCTTCAGCCCCTCGCAATACGCGGATCGAGCATGGTTTGAATAATGTCAACGATCATGTTCAGAACAACAAAAAATGTCGCCAACACAAGGATCGTACCTTGCAGTAACGGCAGATCTCTTTGAAAGATTGCAGCATTAAGCAGCATGCCTGTGCCAGGCCAAGAGAACACTGTCTCGATCAGGATTGAGCCACCGAGTAAATAGCCCAGTTGCAAACCCATCACAGCTAAGGCAGTAGGCGCTGCATTTTTAACAACATGTAAAAAGATACCCAGATTAGTCAAGCCCTTTGCCCTTAAACCGACAATAAATTCTTGCGACAAAATTTCTGCAACGAGTGCGCGAACGGTTCGAGAGATGATGCCCATCGGGATCACGCTCATTGTGATTGCCGGCAAAATCATATGTTTCAAATGTTCAAAATCCCAGCTCCAATCGGACGATCCACCGGGCCCTGCCCCGTTCGGCGGCAGCCACATCAGTAGTGAGCTAAAAATGATGACTAAAACCATGCCCAACCAATAATGCGGCACGCTCACACCAAGCACGGAAGTCAAAGAGGCTAGCTTATCGACCCAGGAATTTTGAAAATAGCCTGCGACAAAACCAAATAAGCAACCAAAGATGAAACCGATCAAGGTCGCGACGATTGCAAGCCTGAATGTGTTGACGACTGCACGCATCACTTCTGTAGAAACCGAGCGCCCGCTCGCGATTGAATTACCGAGATCGCCCTGGGCAGCACGCCATGCCCAACGTATGAATTGCTCGGGATAGGATTTGTTGAAGCCGTAGATTTCCATTAACTGCTTTTGCATATCTTGCGAAGCGTCAGGTGGCATGATCGAGACTAAGGGGTCGCCAGGTGCCAAATGAACAAGCGCGAAGCACACCAACGCGACGCCCAACATAATGGGTATCGTTTGAAACACTCGTTGAAGAATGAAATTCACCATGACCGCCGATCCTAGGATTAATCGCGGCTGCCCACGAACAGTCGGGGCAGCCCTTGAATATCAAAATGATTAATCTTTAGTCATCGTCGCGATATCAATGAACCAGCTCTTGGGTTGCACCACATGCTTCACTTTTGCACTGATCGCACGAGGACCGACGTCGTGAGCGATCCAGACAAAGGCTGTTTCATCAACGATCTTGGCGTGCAGTTTTGCAAGTGCCTCATCACGCCCTTTCTCGTCAAAGTTGGTACGCGCCGCAGCAACAAGTTTGTCGAGTTCGTCGCTGCCGAAGTAACCCCAATTATTGGATACTGGCGGGAAAGCCTTGGTGCTTGAGAAACGAACCAGGGCAAAGAACGGATCCATGGCCGAGAAACTGACATTCGTGGCAGTTGCTCCTGCTGCTGCTGGATCTTTAGCACCCAAGCGCCAGCTGTTAAACATCGTGTTCCATTCAATCACATCAAACTGAATATCGAAGTAACACTGCTTAAGCGACTGTTGCACAAATTCATTCATCGGCAAGGGCTGCATCTGACCAGAGCCGGAAGCCGAGATCTGCACTTTAGTCTTCATAGGTTTGGCGGCAGAGTAACCGGCCTCTGCCATCATTTTCTTGGCGGCCTCAGGGTCGTACTTGATATCGAAAGTAGGGTTGCCATACCAAGGATGTCCAGGCGGGAAGGTGCCTTTGGGGATCTCCATCATGCCACCAAGTAGATTCTTCAAACCTGCACGATCAACGCAAAGATTAGCTGCCTGGCGAACCCGCTTATCCAACCAAGGCGAGCCCTCGGCGAAGGATAACTGCCAAGGCCACACGTGCGGTTGGGCATTGCTATAAATTTTGAAGCCGCGTTGTTTAATTTGATCCAATGCGTCTGGCGCGGGTGCTTCAATCCAATCAACTTGACCGGATAACAGCGCCGCCGTTCGGGCATTCGATTCAGGCATGGGGATCATGACGACCTTGTCGATCTTGGGAACCCGTGCTGGGTCCCAATAGCCCTTGAAAGCCCCAAGCTCGAGACGCTCTCTTGGCACAAAGCGTGTCATCTTGAACGGGCCGGTGCCAGAGGCATCGGCCGCGAATGCCGTCCATGCTTGTTTGGTGCGCTCCGCTGGGTCAGTCACGCTTGCCGCGACTGCCTTGAGTTTCGCTTCCCAATGAGCAGGTGATGCCATAAACAGATTCGTCAGATTGATTGGCAGAAAAGAGTCTGGCTCTTTGGTTGTCAACTCCACTGTCATATCGTCAATCTTCTTCGCACTAACCAGTGTTGGCATGCGCGACGCGGTCACACCCACCTGGCTGGGGTCGAAATGAACCGCAGTTTTATCCAGTACTTTTTGTACGTTCCAAACGACAGAGTCTGCATTGAATGCGGATCCATCATGAAACTTAACGCCTGGACGCAACTTGAAAACCCACTTGGTTTTGTCGGTTGCATCAACCGCCCACGATAGTGCCAAGCCCGGAATCACTGCACTGGCCGCATCCTCTTTTGTCAGATCCCAACCTGTCAAGGCGTCATACATCGGGATACCGGTAAAGCGATTGCCTTCGAAGCCCTGATCGGGCTGCCCCAGCGTGCGAGGAATATCGCCTGCGGTCATCGCGATGGTTAGCGTTTTATCTTGTGCCAGGCTTGGTTGGGCAAACGCTAAAGCTAAGACGCCAGCCAAAATGCCAAGACCTAATTTAGTCTTACTGGATTGAGCTAAAGATGCGGACTTTCTCATGGGTTCTCCACCGGGTTAATTGGTTCTGAGACCTCAAGCAAGTTCTGTGCCACCAGTTAGGTTTGAGAAAAATCCAGAACCGACTAAGCAGCGAGATAACTCTTGAAATGCCGATTGATCTTTGCGTTGATGTATTCACCAGCGAGAACCGACTGGTATTTTGCGGGTCGATCAGCACCACAGCATGTCGGAATACAGTCAATGACGGCATCGGGGTTAGGTTGATGGAAAAACACGAGCGAAAGCCGCCTGCCCGCCAGCCCATGAGACAAATCTGGATTAGCAACGCGATGCACCGTCGACACCCAACGATCATTGCTCCATTGCGCCATCATGTCGCCAATGTTGACTACAAAAGTTCCCGGGTCAACGTGAACATCTTCCCAGCGACCGTCACGTGTCCGGATTTGCAGTCCACCAGGAGCCGCGGTAGGCGCCACAATGGTCAATGTCCCGTAGTCAGTATGAGGCCCTGCTCTTAACTGACCAGGTAGCGGGGGCGTCAACTGTGCGGGATAGTGATTAATAGCCAGAGACCCCATGCTGCGGTCGACCTTATCGGAAAACCAGTTAACCGGTAAGCCCAAAACTAGTGCAAAAAGACTTAGCAGATCTTGCGACAGGCGGTTCATCTGCCTGTAATAATCCTGCATCGTTACAGTGAAATTTGATGGGGTAGTCGGCCAGATATTGGGCGCATAGGCTGTGGTCAAAAATGGTGCCATCAAGGCCGGCGAAAACTCATCCACGGGCCCGATCCGGTAGCGCTCAAACAGATCTGGCGGCGCCTGACGATCGGCCTTCAGGTCGGCAGCATCCATTGCATAGGAAAGCCCGAGCTCAGACAAAGCCGTATAGCCGCGGTTGGCATGCCTGACCGCTTTAACCTTGTCCTTATCCGTCTGCGCTTGATCAAAGAAAGCCAGTGCTGTTTGTTGAGTAAAACTGACGGACTCCGGGCTCACTTGAGTTCCCTTGATACACAAGAAACCAGTATCCGAGAGCGTCTCGTCCAATTGGCACAGTAATTGCTTCAGATCCAAAGTACTTGATTGCGGATCGTAAAAAGCATTCAGATCGAGTAGCGGGATGCGTTGCATAGTATGCGAACTCCATATACGGGCAAATTAGTTTGCGGTTTCTGGTTTGAATGAAATGTTTCAAGCAAATAACGTGCCTATTGATATTTTTCTGGATAGCCAACTTAAACGTTTTATTGAGGCAAAAGAAATGACAAAGATGAAGCAGTTCAACAAGGCGGTGTTGATTGGCGCACTGTCAGCACTCACATTGGCGACGGGGCTCGTGCAAGCCCAGGACATAAAAATTGGTCTGGTGGCAGCACTGACTGGCCAAGCTGCTCAATCTGGCGAAGCGATTACCCGCGGCTTGACGATTGCTATAGACGAAATTAACGCCAAAGGCGGTGTGCTCGGCAAAAAACTGGTCCTGGTGAAGCGCGACGACGAATCGAGCCCACCTAAGGGTGTCACGGCCGCGCGCGAACTGATTTCTAACGAAAAAGTGACTGCACTCTTTGGCGGCATTGACACACCGGTGTCACTCGCTATCGTACCAATCGCCAATCAGAACAAAACGCCGTTTATCGGCGCCTGGGCTGCTGGCACCAACATCACCAAAAATGGCGCGACACCCAATTATGTGTTCCGGGTGTCGGCTCAAGACGATTTGGTTGACATCGCCTTGATCAACTATGCAATGAACACATACAAAGCGAAAAAGCCCGGGTTGGTGCTGATCAACAATCCCTGGGGTGAATCGAATGAACGCGGACTGAAAGCGGCTGCCGCTGCTGCCAAGATCGATCTGGCTGGAATCGAGAAAATTGAGCTCACCGATGTCGACATCACCCCTCAACTCGGACGCCTGAAAGCGGCTGGCGCCGATACGCTGATTCTTGTTGCCAACCCTGCACCAGGCGCCCAAATGATGAAGTCCAGAGCCAGTATGGGCTGGATGGTGCCAGTGGTCTCGCACTGGGGAATCTCCGGCGGACGGTTCGACGAATTAGTCGGACCGACCGCGGGCGACGTGCATTTTGTTCAAACCTATAGTTTCTTCTCTGCACCCACACCCGTCTCGACCAAAGTGATGGCTGCGCTGGGCAAACTTTATGGTGTCAAGTCACCGGCGGACGTCATGGCGCCTGTCGGCACAGCAAATGCTTACGATGCGATGCAACTGCTTGCTCTTGCAATCGAAAAAGCCAAGAGCACAGATGGAGACGCAGTTCGTCAAGCGCTCGAACAAGTCGAAAGCTATGACGGTCTGATCAAAAAATACAAAAATCCGTTTGGCACGCCTGCGCACGAAGCGCTATCACCAGAGGACTACGTCATGGTTCGCTACGATGGCGGCAAAATAACCCCGGTCAAGTAGCGCAAGAATGTTGCAACAATACCTATCCGCCCTGCTTACCGGGGCGGGAATCGGCAGCATGTATGGCCTGACTGCCTTGGGCTTTTACATC
Source organism: Jezberella montanilacus (assembly GCF_003003055.1). Taxonomy (GTDB): domain Bacteria; phylum Pseudomonadota; class Gammaproteobacteria; order Burkholderiales; family Burkholderiaceae_B; genus Zwartia; species Zwartia montanilacus. The sequence goes on along the minus strand of NZ_PVTV01000002.1, from coordinate 68,401 downwards.
ACTTACACGATATCCAGGACCGTAAATTTTGCGCAAGGTGCCTCACTGATGATGGGGGCAGTGGTCGCTTTTTCGTTGGTCCAGACCTACCACTGGTCAATATGGCTAGCGATTCCGATAACCTTGCTTTGCTGTGGACTTTGGGGTGCAGTCGTTGAGCGAATTGCGGTCGCACCGTTTGTTGCGCGTGGCTCGGAATCCTGGCTGATGGCCACTGTGGCACTTGGATTAATTCTTGAAAACGTAGTGCTCTTCACGTTCGGGAAAGATTCACGCGGGATGGCGTCGACATTGCTGCAAATTAACTTCGTCCTGTTCGACGTGAGAGTCAATGCATTGCAGCTGCTCATCCCTGCAGCTGGCTTTAGCATCGCCTTACTGCTTGGCTTATTTATCAAGTCCACTGCTCGCGGAAAATCTTTAGCAGCAATCGCCCTGAATCCCTCTGCGGCTCGTCTAATGGGGATACACACCGAAAAATATATCGCCTTTGCATTTGCACTATCGGGCGTCTTGGCTGGCATCGCCGGGATGCTGATCGCCCCGCTCTATACAGTCTCCGCAGGGATGGGAACAATTTTTGGGATCAAGGCGTTTGCCGCTGCTATTCTGGGAGGCATAGACAGCGCCTGGGGGGTGATGGCTGGAGGACTCGTCTTGGGTATCATCGAGGCCCTGCTTGTGACCACTTTTGGCTCGACGTACGCGCAAATGTTTTCCTTTGGTCTGACTATTCTGGTGCTAACGATCAAACCCGCCGGTCTATTTGGTAGAAGCGCAGTCAAAAAAATATGAATGCTCGCACAACCGATTGGACTGTTGCCCTTGTTTGGATTTTGAGTGGTTCTGCGATCCTTTTTTTTGCAAACGAATATTACGCGCTAGTCATTGGATCGATTGCCTGTATGGCAATCGTCGGCATTGGGCTGAATATCCTCATGGGCTTGGCTGGTCAGACCTCTTTGGGCCATGCCGCGTTTTACGCTATTGGGGCTTACACAACAACGATTGCGACAATGAATTTGGGATTGCCGTATATCGTCGCACTCGCCCTTAGTGCAATCGTCACTGGGACGGCCGGTGCCTTGCTGTCCTTGCCAGCCTTGCGAGTAAAAGGTCCTTATTTGGCAATGGTCACCATCGCTTTTGGCTATTTTGTCGAACAGGGGATCGCGGACTGGAAAAGCGTCACTGGCGGCTGGAACGGCATCATGAACATTCCCCATCCGCATGCCTTTGGATATGAGTTAAACACGGCTCAGCTAGCCTGCGTCGTCGTCGTCATCGCTGGTTTACTGGTGCCAGCATTCTCAGCTTTTGCCCAGTCACGGTGGGGTATTGTCATGCGGGCAACCCGTGATGCAGAGATCGCTTCAAGCTCACTGGGTGCCAATTTAATGGCAGTCAGGGCAATAGCATTTGGTCTTTCGGCTGCTTTGACAGGCACCGCGGGGGCTTTTTTTGCTAGCTTAAACGGTTTTATCAGCCCCGAATCGTTTCCGTTTTTTCAGTCGCTCACGTTTTTATTGATGGTCATGATTGGTGGAATAGGGTATGCGGCAGGGCCGCTCGCTGGTGCCTTGTTGGTCGTGTTGCTACCAGAGACGCTTTCTGGACTAGCGGAGTACCGTCTCATGTTTTTTGGAGGACTGCTATTGGCGGTCTTATTAATCGTGCCAAACGGCATTGCAGGAACCTTGACTAGCCTTGTCCAAAGCCGAAAGAAAATATTGTCACCTCGCACAAACATAAACTCAGTAGCAACTGTCAGGCATTGGTTCATGCGCCCAGAACCGCTGTCGCTGACCGTCAGTCAACTGGGGATCGCTTTTGGTGGTAATCAGGCGCTCGATAATGTGAGTATTACCGCCGAGGGAGGTCGAGTGACCAGTCTGATCGGCCCGAATGGCGCTGGTAAAACGACCCTCTTGAATCTAGTGACTGGTTTCTACAATCCTAGCCAAGGCTCATTTAAATTGGGCAGCCGGGATCTGACGGGTCTGCGTGACTTCCAGATTGGACGAAGCGCAGTAAGCAGAACCTTTCAGACCTCGCAACTATTTAACGACATGACCGTTCTCGAAAACATTTACTTCGGTATGTTGCGAGGGCGTCTCATCAACAGCAAGCTGCCGGAAGAGGCTTGGGCAATCTGTTCAGGCTTACTGGATTTCGTCGGATTTAAAGGCGATGCGACCGGGCTGGCTGGCGCCCTACCGCATGTCGATCGCCGACTCGTTGAGGTTGCTCGGGCGTTGGCTAGTCAACCTGCAGTCTTGCTTCTCGACGAACCTGCTGCAGGCTTATCCGCCGAAGACAAAGCTCAGCTGACCGAAACATTACTCGCCATTGCTTCAGCAGGCATAGGCGTATTTATTATTGAGCATGACATGAAACTGGTCATGCGCATTTCTGACCGGATACATGTGCTCGATGGCGGGCGGCTGCTGGCCTCAGGAAGCCCCGAAGAGATCAAAAACAATCCGCAAGTGAAATTGGCATATCTAGGCGAGAGCCGAGCCACGTTCGCCTCTCGCATCGACCCCCTCGACAAAACGAAACTCACCAGGCCACAGGATATTCTGGTCATACGAGGTTTGTGCGCGAATTATGGTGCGACAGATGTATTGTCAAATGTTGCACTTGATGTTCGACAGGGGCAGACCGTCTCGGTCTTGGGTGCGAATGGGGCAGGCAAGTCAACCCTCATGCGAGTGATCTCTGGTTTGCACCAAAAATTCAAGGGTTCCATTGCTTTTGATGGACAAGACATTAGTCATCTCCCCGCCCACAAAGTAGCGTCGTTAGGCCTGGTCATGGTGCCCGAAGGTCGGCAGGTTTTTACAGAACTATCGGTCCAGGACAACATATTACTTGGGGCTCATACGCGTGGGGGTTTGACAGCTCAACAACTGGAAACACTGTATGCGATGTTCCCCAAATTGAAAGCGATTCACACTCGCCGTGCGGGCCTACTTTCTGGTGGGGAACAGCAAATGCTTGCTATCGCCAGAGGGTTAGCGAGCTCGCCTCTGATGATGATGCTAGACGAACCCTCGCTCGGGCTTGCACCAGCCATAGTGGATGACTTGTTTGTGCGTCTGGCTGCCTTACGCGACCAAGGGCTCACGCTTCTATTGGTCGATCAAATGGCTGATTTGGCGCTAACCTTGTCGCATCAGTCAAACTTATTGGATATGGGGCAAATCATTTTTACTGGCACATCTGACGCTTTGCTTGAGTCAGGTCTGCTAGACAGAGCCTATTTGGGATAGCGAACTTGAACACTCACGAAAACAACCCACTGGGTCAATTGACCGACCATCATCGTTTCACCTATCAGGCAATTACTGACCGCGCTGCTTATCGTTGGCCAAACAACACAGGGCTGGCCGTGTACATTGGCTTTAACGTTGAGCATTTCGACTTTGGTGGTGGCCTTGGTGCGAATCTGGGCCCTGCTTCGCCACAGCCAGATGTCCTGAACTACAGTTGGCGGGAATATGGCAACAGAGTAGGTGCTTGGCGCTGTCTTCAGCTCTTTGACGAACTGAAGATACCTACCGGTGCCCTGATCAACACCGCGTTATTCGATCATTGTCCTGAGTTAATCGATGCTCTCGTAAAAAGGGGCGACGAAATCGTCGGACATGGGCATACCAATGCGGTCCGGCAAGGTCAAATGAGCGAGCAAGAAGAATTCGCCCTGCTGACTGCCTGTCGACGCCTGATCACCGAAAAAACCGGTCAAATTCCAAAGGGCTGGTTATCACCCTGGATATCGGAAAGCAACTTGACGCCAGACTTGCTCGCCGAAGCAGGATACGAATACAACTTGAATTGGTGTCACGACGATCAACCTGGACCCATGCGTACGCGAACCGGCAAAGCGTTGTGGTCGATTCCCTATCCGCAAGAGATTAACGACATACCCATGCTCGTCGGTCGTCAGATGGACATGCAAGCGTTCGCTCAAATGATGATCGACAATTTCGATGAGATGCTGAGGCAAGCCGAGCAGCAACCACTTGTGATGGGTATTGCCCTACACCCTTATTTAGTCGGGCAACCGTATCGCTTGGTGCATCTGCGCCGCGCCCTTCGACATATTGTTTCCTATAGGGACAAAGGCCAGATCTGGTTCACAACACCTGGTGCAATATACGAACACGTCAAAGCGTAACGATTTTGCATTGATCGAAATAAACATCGCCCAACCATTTGGCTCGTGTATAAAGTGACAATGAAAGCCCTACTTCTCGTCACACTTCTCCTCGTCCAAACGGCTGCCTGGGCCGAACCCAGACCATGCACAGGCTCGCCGAGCAGTTGGGATCTGTGCGCAGGGAAATCTAACTACCCCGACGGCTCAAGCTACGATGGGATGTGGAAAAGTGGCAAACCGAACGGCCCGGGCACCTTGCGCAAAGCAGACGGCGGCCAATACTCTGGCGAATGGTTGCGCGGCCGACCCAACGGAAAAGGCACCTACACCTACCCTGGTGGCAGACAATACACAGGGGGGTTTTTCAATGGCGAACCGACGGGTGAGGGCTCGATGACCTGGCCAGACGGAACTAAATACGTGGGAGAATTTAAAAATGGACTGCCTGATGGCCGGGGGACGCTAACGATGGGGAGCGGACGCAAGTTCTTTGGCGATTGGAAGAACGGTAAGCCGCAGACGAAAAATTCAGAAGAGAAATAGTAAAAATCCTGATAGTATTCTGGGCTATGGTGCCTAGTCTCGCGTACTCACATGTTGTGGGTAGCATCTCATCGATTTCCTCACCGGAGAACCCCATGACTTCACGTCGTCAGTTTATCGGCCAGTCGGCCGTAGCAGCTTCTAGTTTAGCTTTCCCACTTCTTGGGCGAGCTCAACAAAACACAGTGAAAATCGGTGTTATACACCCGGTCACAGGGGCTCTGGCGTATTCGGGTCAGCAATGCCGCGAAGGCGTCATAATGGCGATCGACGACCTCAACAAAGCAGGTGGGATTAAATCTTTGGGCGGGGCAAAAATCGAGGCCTTGCTGGGCGACGCCCAGTCCACGCCACAAGGTGGTATTGCCGAAGTTGAAAAAGTAAACGAAGCGGGTGCAAGCGCCATTGTCGGTGCGTACGCGTCGGCAATCTGTCTGGCTACCACCCAAGCAGCCGCTAAATATAATTTGCCGCACGTCGTCGACGTCGGGGTGGCGGATCAGATCGTCGAACGCGGTTTGAAAAATACTTTCCGCTTCGGACCTGGCTATAAAAAATGCACGCAAGTCGGTATCTCGAACTTGAACGTGCTCAACACAATCGCTGGCAAACCAGCCAAGACCGTCATGATTATCCATGAAGAGTCACTGTTTGGCACCGGCACAGCAAATTTGTTAGCGAGCGAACTACCGGGCTACGGTTTTGAAGTGAAAGACGTGATCAAACACGCCAACCCCACTCGCGACTTCAACAATATCGTTTTGCGCATGAAACAGATCAATCCTGATATTGTTATTCCAGCTAATTACTACAATGAATACGCTTTGCTGCTTCGCACGATGCAACAACAAAAAGTGGCGCCCAAAGCAATTTACTCTGTCCTGGGCGGTGCTGCATCAAGCTACAAGTTTGTGAAAGAGTTTCCCGATGCGGCCAATGGCATTATTGACTGTAATCATTGGTTCAATCCACAAGACAAGCAAGCACTTGCCCTGAAGAAACGTGTCGACGCTAAGGGCTTGTTCTTCAGTTATGAGTTGTTCATGTCATACACAGCCATGATGCTGCTGGCAGATGCAATCACACGCGCCAAATCGACAGATCGCGCAGCCATCACTGAGGCGCTCGCTACCAGCACCTTTGCCAATCACTTCATGCCCTACGGCGCAACAAAGTTTGTCGACGGTCAGAACTTGGGCGCACAACCGTTGATGACTCAAGTGGTCAAAGGTGACATCAAAGTGATCGTACCAAGTGACTATCGTGAAGTTGAGCCCATGTTCCCGATGAAGGCTTAAGGGTAGACGCAACGCTGATGTATGTTTGATTTATCGATTCTATTCACGTCTGTCTTAAACGGCATCACCACCGGGGCTGTCTACGCTCTGATTGCTCTGGGGCTCACGTTGATTTACGGTGTGCTCCACATCATCAACTTCGCACACGGTGCGTCGTTGATGGTGGCGCTCTATGGCGTGTACTTCTTAAAAGAACAGTTGGGCATTGATCCTTATGCAGCGCTGCCAATTGTTGTCACGGCGATGTTTGCTTTGGGTTATTTTTTGCAGCGAGGGATCATTAACCGAGCAAGTCATGGCAAAGACGAGAACATTTTGCTGGTCACGCTCGGGATTTCAATCGTGCTCGAAAATCTAGCGCTATTGTTTTTCAAATCTGATACTCGCAGTATCGACACTTCATACACGCTGGCAACCGTTACGATCGGCCCAGCGATGATCGCCCTACCAAAAATGGTGGCCTTTGCAGGTGCCTTGGCAGTATCCGGCGTTCTCCTGGCAATTATGCGTTACACAGATTTAGGTCGGGCCATCAGAGCTGTGGCGAAAGAAAAGCACGGTGCCCGTTTGATGGGCATAGACGTTGATCACGTTTACGCCATGTCGTTTGGGATTGGTTTAGCCTGCCTGGGTGCGGCAGCCTGTTTTTTGTTGCCCGCCTATTACGTTAATCCCTTGGTCGGGAACGGCTTCGTCTTGATCGCTTTCACCATTGTCGTACTCGGTGGGATGGGCAGTTTCATGGGGGCTCTGCTAGGGGGGCTCCTGATCGGGGTGGTTGAATCAATTGGTGGTTTGTATCTTGGCGAATCTCTCGGTCAAGTTGGCATCTTTGTGATCTTTATCGCTGTGCTGCTCTTTCGTCCTCAGGGTTTATTCGGAGCTCGAGCATGAGAGACCTTCGTGCTATCGCACTGTTCACGGCGCTGATTGCGCTCGTACCCCTTTTGACTCATTCGGGTGTGGTGCTGAACTTCGTCATGATGTCACTTTACGCCTGTCTCCTTGCGCAAGCCTGGAATATTCTCGGCGGCTATGGCGGACAATTTTCTTTTGGGCATTCACTGTTTTTTGGGACTGGGGCCTATGTGCAGGCCATGGCGCAAGTGCATGCGGGCTTAAATCCATGGCTCACCCTGATCTTAGCGGTGATGTCAGGCGCCGCAGTGGGCTGTTTCATTGGTTCAGTATCGTTTCGCTACGGACTCAAAGGATCCTACTTCGCGTTGATTACCTTAGCTTTTGCTGAAGTATTTCGAATTATTGCTTTATCAGTGCCGTTTACTGGCGCTGGTGTCGGTTTGATGCTGCCACTGAAAGAATCCGCAGCCAACATGCAGTTTACTGACAAAGCTGGATACGTTTGGTTGATGCTGGGTTTGGTTACCATCGCTCTGCTTGCCACGACCTGGTTGCGTCAATCGCGCTTTGGTGCTTACCTGCAAGCTGTTCGTGATAACGAAGATGCAGCGCGCGCCATTGGTGTCGATCCATTCAAGGTCAAACTGTGGGCGACCATTCTTTCGGGTGGTTTGATGGCGGCGGGCGGCGCATTTTATGTTCAAGTCTTTCATTATATTGATCCCGGTCTCGCCTTCGGCCCGGCAACTTCGGTTGAAGCTTTAGTGGGTGCCATCGTAGGTGGTATGGGTACGCTCTGGGGGCCATTGCTCGGTGCTGTGGTACTCAGCATTCTTGGGGATGTGACTCGCAATATGTTCGGTCAATTACCAGGCATCAATATGGTGATCTACGGTTGTGTACTGATTTTGATCATGCTGTTTTTGCCACGCGGCATTAGCGGCTTGGGCGAATCGTGCCGTAAGCTTTTTGGCAGCAAAAAGGACAGCTCATGAGCCTGTTGACCGTTAGCCATCTATCGCGCAGTTTTGGCGGAGTTAAAGCAGTTCAGGATGTGAGCATGAGTATCCCGCTAGGTAGTCTGACCGCCTTGATCGGTCCCAACGGCGCAGGTAAGACGACTTTATTTTCACTGATATCAGGCTTCACGACCCCAGACACAGGCACTGTCATATTTGATGGTAAAGATATCACTGGTCAAGCACCCCATCTCAGTGCCAAACTTGGTTTAACGAGAACCTTCCAGATTGTTCAGCCTTTCGCCGCACAAACAGTCAGAGAAAACATTGCAGTTGGGGCGCATCTCCAACACGCCAGACGCGTCGACGCCCTGCACGCTGCTGAAACCGTGGCAGAACGAGTTGGTCTGGCCTCTCAACTCGACAAGCCCGCCAAAGATTTAACGGTCGCTGGGCGTAAGCGGCTTGAACTCGCCCGCGCGCTTGCTACGCAACCAAAATTACTGCTCCTTGACGAGGTTTTGGCTGGACTGAATCCGCAAGAAATCCAAGACATGTTGCCAGTTGTTAGAGGTATCGCCGAGAGTGGTGTGACGGTTCTGTTAATCGAACATGTCATGCAAGCCGTCATGAATCTCGCGCAACATGTCTGGGTCCTTGCCCAAGGCCAACTGATTGCCGAGGGATCTCCCGAGTCCGTCACGCAAGATCCACAGGTAATCGAGGCATACCTGGGTCAAGGCACAGCGGCACGACTGCGAAAAGCCAAACAGGACAGCGTATGACCGAGCTCCTTGTCATTGACGGTATTCGAGCTGGTTACGGTGAGGTAGAGATTCTGCGCAAGGTCGATCTATGCGTGAACAAAGGGGAGCTCGTTGCCCTATTAGGCAGCAATGGGGCCGGCAAGACAACGCTCAACTCTGTTATGTCGGGTCTTGTCCGCGCTTGGTCTGGGCGAATCATGTTCGACGGTCAAGACATGACCAATATTCATTACCGGCAGGTTGTGCAATCGGGCTTGATTCAAGTCCCTGAGGGGCGCAAGGTTTTCCCCAATCTCAACGTGCGAGAAAACCTCGAACTAGGCGCCTTTACTCGCGCCCGCACTCGTCGCGCAAGCAATCTCGATAAAGTATTCGATACCTTCCCTCGCTTGCGTGAGCGACAAACTCAGTTGGCCGGCACCATGAGCGGCGGAGAGCAGCAAATGCTTGCTATCGGCCGCGGCATGATGGCAGAGCCCAAATTATTGATTCTTGATGAACCATCGCTGGGCTTGTCACCTTTACTTGTCGAAGAAATGTTCACCCTGATTGCGAAACTCAGGCGAGAAGGTCTCGCCATCTTATTAGTCGAACAAAATGTCGGCCAGTCTCTTGAGATTGCCGACCGGGCCTACGTCATGGAAAACGGTAGCATCCGTTTCAGTGGCACACCAACAGAATTATTGGCTAGCGACTCGCTACGCCAAGCATATTTAGGCGTTTAACGATGACTACGAAGCAACAGACCGATACGGTATCGCTGGATCCCGTCACACTCGCCGTACTGAAAGGTCGGTTAGAACAAATCGCCGATGAGATGGATGCAACGCTTTATCGCAGCGCCTTCAATCCCATCATTGCCGAAGCACACGACGCCTGTCACGGCCTTTATGATGCACGCAGTGGTGACACGCTCGTTCAGGGCAAATCAGGTCTGCCGGTATTCGTGGGGGCCATGGCCTTTGCCGTGCGTGCTGCAGCAAGAATCGCCGAAGAAAGGGGAGGCATGGTTGATGGCGACACCTGGCTGTTTAATGATCCATACGAAGGTGGTACGCACGCCAACGATTTCAAGTTGGTACGGCCTTTTTTTCGCGAAGGCAAATTGTTCTGCTATCTCGCCTCGGCCGCGCACTGGCATGACGTGGGTGGCGCGGTGCCGGGCAACTACAACCCAGCCGCCACCGAGTGCTGGCAAGAAGCCGTACAAATTCCTCCAGTTCGTATCATCAGGCAAGGCCAGTTGGATGAGGACGTGCTAGCGATCTTGCGTGCCAACACCCGCTTACCAGACAGCCTGTGGGGCGATTTGAACGGGCAACTCGCAGCGCTTGAACTTGGGGCTAAACGTCTGGACGGCTTGCTCGATGAGTATGGTGACAGCACAGTGTTGCAGGCGATGGGAGAGTTACGTAAACGAGCGCTTATTCTCATGCGGGCTCATATCCAAGACCTACCCGACGGTTGCTATAGCTTTGACGATTTGCTTGATAACGATGGGGTGAAAGACGAACTACTCACTATCGCGCTCGACATGACGATTCGAGGTGATCGGATGACGCTTGATTTCTCACGCACGTCACCGCAGTGTGCGGGCCCCGTCAACATTTCCCGCGCGACCGCGGTTGCTGCGTGCTACGTGGCGTTGAAACATGTTTTCCCTGATGTGCCGGCTAACGCTGGTGTGTTGGATGCGGTCAACGTCGTGATGCCAGAAGGGCTCGTGATCACGGCCGCTCGTCCCTGCCCAGTGGGTGGTTACACCGAAACCATTCTGCGCATGATTGACGTGATCTTTAGTGCGACGGCACAAGCGGATCCTAATCGCGCGGTGGCTCAAGCCTACGGCACCATCAACGCGCTATCGATTGCAGGACATCGAACTGACGCGGCGCGCAAGGGGCAGCGCTGGGTCATGTTCAGTTTCTTTGGCGGTGGTCATGGCGGCCATAGTGGCAGCGATGGGCTTAGCCACGGTAACGCGCCGATCTCTACTGCCACCATTCCTCCGCTTGAGATCCTTGAGGCGGCCTACCCGGTGCGTTTTACTCAATGGGCCTTAAGGCCCAATTCAGGTGGGGACGGAACCAATCGTGGTGGCCTGGGTGCTATTTACGAAATCGAATTACTCGAAGATCAAGCCGAGGCCTTCATCTTTGGCGAGCGCGGCAAAGCTTCGCCCAAAGGGATTGCAGGCGGTGGTAATGCCTTGCCAAATGTCTTTTCCTATGAACAAGACGGTCAATGGTGCAAGCCGCCTATGGTCTCGAAAATGCTTGGCATCAAGTTAAAGAAAGGCGAAAGGGTAAGACTAGAAACCCCTGGTGGCGGTGGCTGGGGACACGCGGCCGATCGCAGTAGCGCTGCCCGGCAGACAGATCAGGACTTAGGCTATGTCAGCCTTGATTCAACTCATTCAACAAAGGCGCAGGCATGAGTGAGCAAAACACCATAAAACCCCACCTGGTTGTCGGTGTGGATGTCGGCGGCACCTTCACCGATCTGTTCGTGCTGGACGAACACGATGGCTCAGCCCGGATTATCAAGGTTCCTTCGACTCGTGGCGAGGAAGCACGCGGCTTCATGAACGGTGTTGCGCGAGTCAGTGAAAACCCAACCACCCCTGAGAGCCCCAATGGTATTGCGGCCACTCTGGCTACGATTGTTCACGGCACGACTGTTGGAACTAACGCGCTGCTTGAGCGCAAGGTTGCCCGAACAGGCATCATCACTACCCGCGGATTTCGTGACGTGCTAGAGATGCGCCGTCGCGATCGTCCCCAAACTTGGGGCTTAAGGGGTAGCTTCACCCCAGTCGTATCGCGTGACTTGCGGCTTGAGGTTGATGAACGCGTGCTGGCCGATGGCAGCTTGCACACCGCAGTCGACCTGACCCAGGTTCGCGCCCAAACACAGGCGTTACTTGATGCAGGGTGCGAAGCGGTTTGTGTATTTTTTATCAACGCTTACGCTAATCCCGTCAACGAGCAACAGGCAGTTGCCCTCGTGCGTGAGCTTTGGCCAAATCCTTATGTCACATCGGCTAGTGAGGTATTGCCGGAAATACGCGAGTTCGAACGATGTTCGACTGCAACCCTCAATGCGGCTCTCCAACCTGTCGTCGGTAGTTACCTTGCTCGTCTGGAGGACGATTTGCGGGCACACGGTTTCAGCGGTGAGTTGCTCATTGTGCAAAGTAATGGCGGCGTGATGTCGCGCGAAACCGCATGCGATATCCCCGTACGCACTGCGCTGTCTGGCCCCGCCGCAGGTGTCATCGCTTGTGCTGCAGTGGCTCGTGCATCAGGCTATCCAAATGTGATCACAGGCGACATGGGTGGCACCTCGTTTGATGTATCACTCGTCGCAAATGGTGAAGCCTCGCTTGCTGCCCAAACATCGATCGATTTCGGTTTAGTGGTCCGATCACCGATGATTCAGATTGAAACGATTGGTGCAGGGGGTGGCTCGATCGCCTCGGTTGACGCCAGCGGTATGTTGCAAGTGGGTCCTGAATCTGCCGGGAGTATCCCTGGCCCTGTCTGTTATGACCGGGGTAACACAAGGCCGACCGTCACCGACGCGAATGTGGTGCTGGGTCGGATCGCCGCTGATCGTCCTTTGGGCGGTGGTCTGCTCAAAGCGCTCAACGCAACCGCCGCCGAAGAAGCGATTCGTCTCCATCTGGCCGAACCACTTGGCTTGGGTGTACTGGCCGCAGCCGAGGCAATTCTGACCGTCGCGAATGCCAAAATGGCGGGTGCTATCCGAGTTGTTTCAATCGAGAAGGGTCACGACCCTCGTCAATTTGCCTACATGCCTTTCGGTGGTGGCGGTGCCCTGCATGTCTGCGCCATGATGCGGGAGGTTGGCGTTAAAACCGGCATCGTACCGCGCTACCCCGGTGTCACCTCGGCGCTTGGATGCGTCATGGCTGATATGCGCCACGATGCCGTACAGACGCTCAATCAGTCTCTGAACAGTCTGGATCTTGTGCAACTCCAAAAACGCGTAGCAGAATTAGCCAAGGCCTGTCAGGCCCGCTTGGACTCAGCTGGCGTCAAGTTTGACGCCATCCAAGAAGTCGTTGCGCTCGATATGTTGTACATGGGGCAGACACATACTCTGCAAGTTACGATCGATTCAGGCAATCTGACGCGCGAGCATATCCAAACAGCCTTCGAAAAAGCTTATGCCTCATCATTTGGTCGTGTATTGACCGGTCTGGTCATTCGCGTGATGAACTTGCGCTACGCTCGAATCGGGGTCAGACCGAAATTTGATCTGGCAGTTCTCGCCCCCAAAGGCTTAGGTAGTACAGCCTCGTTAGGGTTACAACGCGTTTATCACGCAGGGCAATGGTGGGATGCCAAGCGCTACGCTCGTCTGGATTTACCCATTGGTACAAAGATCCAGGGCCCAGCAATTCTGGAACAGGCAGACACGACCGTTTGGCTTGAACCGAACTTTTCAGCCCGGGTCGATACGCTTGGCAATCTGCTTGTTGAAAAGGTTTCGGCATGAACGAGAGTCTAAAAAATCGACACCTTGCGCTGATTGTGGTCGACTTGCAAAATGATTTTTTAGCACCCGCTGGAGCTTACGCAAGAGGCAATACCTTTAGTCCAGAAGCCCTGAAATTAGCAGCTCGCGTGGTCCCTGTTGCCGAGGTTGTTAAGAAAAATGGGGGCTTAGTCGCCTCGAGCTTATTTACCTTATGGCCTGATACCTCGGGTCAACCGATGATTTCGCCTCACTTACTTGAGCGTCGTCCGTTCTTGCGCAAAGGCGACTTTGAACCCGGCAGCTGGGGACAGGCCAACATCGATGAAATTAAACCGCTAGTAGATGTATCGGTGTGCAAAGTTGCTTTTTCGGCTTTTTTCAACACGCAGTTGGATTGGGTCCTGCGTCGGGCAGGCATTGATACGGTTGCGGTCTGCGGCATTCTGACCAATGGCGGGGTAGCGAGTACTGTGCGCGATGCCCATATGCGTGATTACCACACCATTGTATTGAGCGACGGCTGTGCAACCTTTGCCGATGCCGCGCAGCAAGCTGCACTGGCCGATATGCGAACCGTAGCTGATGTCATGACCTGTGCGGATTTCATCGCTAGTTTTTAATCAATGCAGCCGACTATTCACCGAAGCGAGCATTTTGATGCGCCGGCTCATGTCACCGTTGCAATTGTCGGTGGCGGGGCTTGTGGCCTAACCGCCGCACTAAGCCTGAATCAAGTTGGGGTGGATTGCGTTGTCCTTGAACGAGATGCTCTGGCAGCCGGATCAACCGCACTATCCTCGGGCTTTGTTCCGGCTGCAGGTAGTCTGGCGCAACGAACATTAGGCATTAGTGACTCGTCCGAGCTATTTGCAAAAGACATCCAAGCTAAAGCTCACGGGACAGCCAGTGCAGAACTAGTGCACGCTTATACACAGGCAATTGGTCCAGCGATGGATGCATTGCAATCGAATCACCAAATACCGTGGCAAATACTGGATAGCTTTTTATATCCTGGTCACAGCGTGCATCGTATGCACGCAGTCCCTGAAAGAACCGGTGCGGGATTGATGATGCGCTTGCACAGCGCTGCAGATGCCGCTGGCGTTATGCTGCTCAACGAGGCGCGCGTGACTGAGCTTTGGGTGAATGCACAAGACAAGGTGCTTGGTCTTGGCTTCGTGAGACCAGATAATCAAATCGAGTATCTCTCTTGCGCTCATGTGCTTTTGGCCTGTAACGGCTTTGGTGGCAATGGTGAGCTCGTGTCAAAGTTGTTACCAGAGATGACGCATGCCACCTATGCCGGCCATCAAGGCAACGATGGCAGTGCCATTATCTGGGGGCAGCAGCTTGGCGCTCAACTCTCGGATCTCGGTGGTTACCAGGGCCACGGCTCTTGGGCGACGCCGCAAGGCGCACTTATTTCGTGGGCGATCATGATGGAAGGCGGCGTTCAGATCAACTCGCACGGTCAGCGCTTTCACGATGAGACGCAAGGTTACTCAGAGGCCGCTGTTCAGGTACTTGCACAACCGGCTGGCGTTGCATGGAATGTATTCGATGATCCATTACTTCACTTTGCACAGGGGTTCCCGGATTTTAGAGACGCCCAAAGTAATGGCGCCGTGAGAAGCTTTGATCATGTTAAAGCGCTCTCAGAGCATATCGGTTGCGATGAGCGAACACTTGCTGAAACACTGTCCGCAATGGGTGAAGGCCTCGACGCACAAACAGGCCGACGGTTCAAGCGTAATTTGGTGGCCCCCTTTCATACAATCAAAGTAACCGGCGCTTTGTTTCATACTCAAGGTGGTTTGGATATTGACGCCACTTGCCGAGTCAGGCGACCTGATGGCACCACCCTGCCAAACCTGTTCGCTGCGGGTGGCGCGGCGCGTGGGGTCTCAGGCAAGGCAGTCTGGGGCTATTTGTCTGGCAATGGTTTGCTGAGCGCGATTGCGGGTGGCTATATCGCGGCGCAAACTATTATTTCGACACGTTCACGCGCGTAGCTAAGACGAGTACCACTGCGCAAAGCGAAGTAAAAACGTAAAGCATACCGGGGCCACCCGACCGCATCAACGCTCCCGCAATGAGTGGCCCAATCCCGGCACCAACACCGTAGGTCATGTAAATCACCCCAGCTAAGGCAACCCGTCTGTCCGAATCAATCGAGTCATTGGCAAAACCGGAGGAAGTTGGGTAGAGCGTGAATTGCAAACACCCAATTGCAATCGTGACGACCAGCATGGCAGCATAGGGCCAATCAATCCAGCCCCAAAGCAAAAACATCAATCCGGCCAACACAAGGCCGCTAAACCCCAGCACGCGAGCTCGCCCAATCCTGTCGGACAAAAACCCGATGGGCAACTGAGAAAGCAGACCAGCGATGACTGTCGCTGAGACAAACAATGCGACCTGCTCAGTCGATAGGCCTCGCTTGGCGGCATAAACCGCGGCCAGACCGTAAAACGACGCGACGATATTGCCAGACATAAAGAGAATGATCATGGGTCTCGGTATTTTCTTAAAGAAATAGGCAAGATCCATCGGGCGCAGAGGCTGTGGCAAAGGCGACGAGCGCTTGGTCAAGGCTATCGGCAAAATGCAAAGCACCTGGCAAATTGCTACAAAAGTTAGCGGCCGGACATCTTGAGTAGGATAAAGGGTGATCGCCAGTTGGCCCAGCGCTGTCCCTAAGTTGGACATCACCAAATAAATTGACATCACTCGACCGCGTTTGTTATTTTCGGTCTGTTCATTTAGCCAACTTTCGAGCACCATGTATTGAGCCACTGTCCCTAAGCCCACGACAAATCGGAACAACACCCACACAGGCACCGAGTCGACCAGCATCTGAAGCAGAACCATGGTCACCACAACTGCTGCCATCGCAACGTAAGTGCGAATGTGACCAAATTTGGAGATCAACAAGTGACCCAATCTAGCACCGCCAACGAGGCCGAGGTAATAAGCAGAGATCAAGGCGCCAATCCATACCTCGCTGACTGAGCGGGCTGTCAAACTCAAGCCAATATAAGTATTGAATAATCCCGTGCCCATGAGCATGAGAAAAGTTGAACAATACAAAGACGAAAAAGAAATCATTGTGCCGAGCATTGCACCTCTTTATAAGCTGCAGATAGAAAAAGTTTCGCCCGCTTGGGCGCGAAATCCCAAGCGGGCGAACGTCAAACTCAATCTTAAATCAGATTGCTGCGAGCATAGATGCTGCATCGCTCACTGCATAGCCACCACCCTCTTCAACGTGCAAGACTTTGACGACACCATCAACGATGTAGGCTGCATAACGCTGTGACCGGACCCCCATACCGCGAGCGACCAAATCCAGTTCTAAGCCCATCGCCTTAGTAAACGCTGCAGACCCGTCACCCATCATGCGCACTTTCCCGGATGCGTGCTGCTCACGACCCCACGCACCCATAACAAACGCATCATTAACCGAAACACACCACACTTCGTCAACGCCTTTAGCTTTGATTGCATCAAAATGCTCGACATAGGAAGGCACGTGCTTGGCAGAACAAGTCGGTGTAAAAGCGCCAGGCAAAGCGAACATCAAAATCTTTTTGCCTTTAACAAGATCAGAGACCTTGAAAGCGTTTGGTCCCAAGGTGCAACCCGCAGTTTCGGTTTCGATGAATTCAGTTAAGGTTGCTTCGGGCAGATGATCGCCAACTTTAATCGTCATGTTCGGACTCCTGGGATATCACGGGCGACGATGGCCGCCTCAACTTGAACCCCGAGTGGACACAATCATAAGCTAGCTAATAGAAAAATGGGTAATACCAGTAGTCCTTTTTAATCTGACCACTGGGCTTTGAGTCTGACGCCAAAAGATACTATTCATTGACCGCTAACAAGCGATTCACATGACTGCTGATGCGGTCAGCGTCGACCCCGTAGACGTGTATTGAAACGGCTGGCTCCGAGCCTGCTTTGTTGGTACGTGTCGCATTGCCGAGTCGATGAATGAAATCCAAGCCAGCATGCCCACAGGCACTCTGGCCTGCTCTGCGCGTTATCGTCTTAGCTGACACAGCAGTATCCGTCGCTGAATCCCAAGTGTATTGAGTTTCTGTCAATTCGCCAGTCAACACTCGATAAGCACACCAGGTAAAGTGAGCGTGCACTGGGCTGAATTGTTGCGGCGCCCAAACCAAACCCACCACCGTAAAGCGACCTTCCGGATCAGCATGCAGGACGTGCCGAGTGTATTGATTTTCTGACTGAGGTAACGCTAATAGGCTATCGACAATATTTGCTAGACGATCCTGCGTTAAAGCCTCGTTCAACACCTCACGAACACTGAAAGGTAAGCGCTCGGCCAAACTGCAACAGACACGACTTAACCTGGCAGAACAGCCAGGCAGCCAACGATCGAGCAAGGATTCCGTTTGCCCGAAATACTGGGCACGCGTGACTAAGGCGGTGCTGGTTGGGGTAACAATTTGTTCACTTTGCATAGACTCTATCTTAGAGAGAGCCCCATAGCATTTGTTTGCTTATTTCTCGATATTTGCTATTAAAATAGTATTTATTTCTAATTTTTTACTAATATTTAGAAAATTATGGCTATCGATAAAAAAGATCGTGAAATCCTTCGACTGTTACAAGACGATGCAAGTGTGCCGCTCGCCGATTTGGCAAACGCGGTGAGCCTGACGCCGACGCCATGCTGGCGTCGCATACAAAAGCTACAAGCAGACGGGGTGATCGAGAAACAGGTGGCGTTGTGCAATGCCACTAAGCTCAATCTCGGGCTCACCACCTTCGTGACCATACGCACCAGTCAACACAACGAACAATGGATGAAAAGCTTTGTCGACGGGGCCACGGCCATCCCCGAAATTGTTGAGATTTACCGGCTAAGCGGCGATGCGGATTATTTGCTCAAGATTGTGGTGCCCGATATCAGCCGTTATGACAGTGTTTATAAACGACTGATCCGGTCAGTGGATTTGCTCGACGTTAGCTCGGCTTTTGCAATGGAAACAATTAAATGCACCACTGCACTACCCTTGGATTACGCCTAATTCAAACTCTTTGCGGCCTGATAGAGATTAGTGCACCGCGTCCCCGTGCGGCAATAAGCCAAAACTGGTGCGGGCAGTGTTTCGAGTAATTCGGCGAACCGAACCACATCATCACGCGTCATCCCCCCACTGACCACAGGCTGAAATACCACTTGCAAACCAGCCTCAAGCGCGGCCGCGCTAACAGACGCTGCCGTAGGCTGATCCGGACCACCCTCGTAGTCGGGGCGATTGATGATGACACTTTTAAAGCCTGCAGCCGCCACTGCGGCCATATCATCTGGGTTCATCTGGGGCGCTACACCAAAATCAGGGGTCAAAGCGTTAATGGGCGTGGCCATGAATAATCTCCGGTGGTGTCATATCGGTTGCAGTAATCTCTTGTCACCACTGCAAAACCCTGATGTTATTACGAAATCTAATCACAACACAAAACTGGAGCCAAATATGATTTTGATCGGCCGCTATGCATCACCTTTCGTTCGCCGAGTTGGCATTTCGATGACCCTCATGGGCCTTGACTTCGAACACCGTTCGATCTCGGCATTGACCGACGGTGACAAAATCAGAGCTCACAACCCCATGGGCAAAGTCCCTGCGCTCATCCTCTCTGACGGTGAAGTGTTGGTCGACAGCAGCGCGATACTGGATTCGCTTTGCGAAATGACGCCCGGTCAGACGCTGTTGCCAGCTAGCGGAATTGAAAGGCGGCATGTGTTACAGCAATGTGCCATCATGACCAATGCATTAGATAAAGCCGTTAACTTTGTCTATGAACACATGAAGCGCCCGCCAGAGAAAGTCCATCAGCCTGTGGTTGACGGTCTGGTCGACCAGGTGACCGCCGGTCTAGTCCTGATTGAGAAAACACTGGCGTTGGGTAACATGCCAGGCGGTGCAAACATGACCCTAGGCGGCGTCACCGCAGTCGTCGGCTGGCGCTTCTTGGCGAAAGCCATGCCTGTGGCGGCGGACTCAGAGCGTTTTTATCTGCTCAAAGCACATTCGCAAGCTTGCGAAGCCACGCCCGCCTTCACCAACTGCCAACCCGAAGTATAAGGAGACCAATCATGACTTGGGCAACCACGACAGACAATTTCCGCCTTCATTACGAAGAAGCAGGCAAAGGTACCCCCATCCTTTTTGTACATGAGTTTGCCGGTGACTGGCGTGCCTGGGAGCCCCAGATGCGCTACTTCTCGCGTCGTCACCGTTGCATCACCTACTCGGCTCGCGGCTACACCCCGTCGGACGTACCGCCAAATGCCAGTTCTTATTCACAAGAACAAGCCGTCAAAGACGCAGTATCTGTGCTTGACGCAGCCGGTATAGAGAAAGCACATATCGTTGGCCTATCCATGGGTGGCTTTGCGACGATTCATTTCGGGATGATGTTCCCGGAGCGCGCGCTGTCGCTTTGTGTTGCTGGGGCAGGTTTTGCAGCCGAGAAATCAACGCAAGAATATTATCGCGGCAAGGCTCGCGAGACCTCAAAGCGCTTTTTGAACGAGGGAGCCAAAGCAGTTGCCCCCGGGTACGCCTTAAGCCCCACACGTGTTCAGCTACAAAATAAAGATCCACGAGGCTGGCACGAGTTCATGACGCGACTGGGTGAACATGACAGCCTTGGCTCTGCCAATACGATGTTCGGCGTGCAGTCCTCACGCCCCTCGATCTACGACTTTGAGGAAAAACTCAAAGTCATGAAAGTACCGACCCTCGTGATCAATGGCGATGAAGACGATCCTTGCATCAACCCCGGCATTTTCTTGAAGAAAATGCTGCCCGCCTGCGGCTTGTTGATGTTGCCTAAAACAGGTCACACCATCAATCTCGAAGAGCCGGATTGGTTCAACATGTTTCTAGCGGATTTCATCGCTCACGTTGAGGCTGGGACTTGGGTAGAGCGGGATCCACGCGCCAAGCACGAGTAACAACCGAGGCCTGTTGGGTGACGCGCCCTCAGGCCTAACTTTGCTGGTAAATCAACTACTGCTCGTCACAATGCTTGCACGCTAGCTGCTTCGAAATATCCGTTGCGGTAGTCACGCAAAGTCTGCTGTATCTCATCTGCGGTATTCATCACGAAGGGACCATATTGCGCGATCGGTTCGCCTAATGGTTTACCAGCAATGACTAAAAATCGCGCGTCGACGGTCGCTTTCACGCGAATCGCCTCACCACCGTCGTTCGCCAGTAAAGCCATATTGCGATCGTTAACCTCTGTACCAGCGATCAGCACGCTGCCGCGGTAGGTATAGGTAAAAGCGTTATGGCCAGCAGGGATTACTTGGGTGAACTGAGTGCCCGCCGGCATATGAACATCCAGATAAAGCGGCTCTGTATCGGGCCGCGTGACGGCGCCAGTCACCTCGCGACACTGACCTGCAATCACTCGAATTAGGATTCCGTCAGTGGTCGTGAATTCAGGGATTTTGTCGCTCGGGATATCGCGGTAGCTGGGCTTCACCATTTTGTTATGCGACGGTAAATTTAGCCATAACTGGAAACCTTCCATGAGTCCGTCGGATTGCTCGGGCAACTCTGAGTGAATCAAACCACTGCCCGCGGTCATCCATTGAACCCCACCAGGCCTAAGCAGGCCCTCATTACCTGCGCTATCGTGGTGCCGCATATTGCCAGCTATCATATAAGTGACCGTCTCAAACCCCCGATGCGGATGATTCGGAAAGCCGCCAATATAGTCATCGGGGTTTTCGTTACGAAACGCATCCAGCATCAGAAACGGATCCAGCCTTTTTTGCAATGATTGCGTTAACACGCGTGTCAGCTTGACTCCTGCACCGTCAGAAGTCGCTACTCCCTGAACCAACTGTTGCACCTGTCGAAAACTATTCATGTTTGTTATCCTTTTCTGGCAACCCCGTAAACGTACGGATCTTCAGCGTTGCAATCAGTCAATTTGCTTGTTTCACCTAGAAGTTTATACACTGCGATTTCATCTTATCCATAAAAGTCATTTTTCCGGAGCATTCACACTGTGAGCACACTACAAAAAATCGATACCACTGTTGGCTCTGGCCAAGAAGCAAGTGCAGGCCAAGAGGTAGTTGTCCACTATACCGGCTGGCTTTTCAGCGATACCGCCACGGACAATAAAGGCAGTAAATTCGATAGCTCAGTTGATCGGGGCCAGCCTTTTGATTTTCCGCTTGGCGCAGGTCACGTGATCAAGGGTTGGGATGAAGGCGTAGCCGGCATGAAAGTCGGTGGAAAACGCACGCTTATTATCCCTTCAGAGATGGGCTACGGCGCCCGCGGGGCTGGCGGCGTGATCCCCCCGAATGCCACGCTGGTGTTTGACGTCGAATTACTTGCGGTCAACTAGTTTCAAATAAGCCAATCTGAAGCGTTGCTTGGCCAGTGCATCATAACCACTGGCCTCAAACGCTGCGACATCCTTTAGCAGGTCAGTACAGTCCCTGCGAGCAGCCCATCCAAGCCAATTTGGATCCTGTGCCGAAATATCTTGATGTATCTGGATATTGCGAAAAACTGATTGCCAGAGATTCGCCTTCCATTCGCTCACGATCACGAAGGACGCAGTTCCTGCATCCAGTCGCTCAAGCACTTTTTCTTCCTGCGCCCTCTCGGTCGCTGCCAATTTAACCAGCTCGATTGGTGGCTTGCCGTCTGCTATTAACTTCATATTAGTAGCACTCAGGGACTTCTCAAGATTCGTTTGACGCGCGCTTAAAACTGTTTGACCTGACAGATCGTCAATCCGGCTAAAGTTAAGCACGCTTCTTCCGCTCACCAACACCTCTTCGGCAGGTTTGCGAGAGTGCTGCAGGCTCAAGCCTCGGGCTTTATTCTTATCAGAGGCCATTTCACCTAGATCGGCAAAGGCCAGATCTGCTTCACCTTTTTTGACTTTGTTAAACAAATCATCACGTGAGCTCTTGACCAGGACAACGTGTATGACTCTCTGTTTTTTACGCTGCACAAACTTCTGATTTATCCATATCTCGAAGGCATGAGCGATTTCGGGGGCAAAACCTTGTTCTTTGCCTTCACGCAAGAAATAAAGGCTGGCATCCTCGGCCACGGCGATCCGAATTTCACCGCTGGACACCATTTGAGCGTAAGACCTGAGCGCGTTTTGCGACGCGCCATTCTTTTCTTGTTTTTTGGTCGCTCGATCTGCCGCAACTGCGACACCGGCCAATACCATCAGCATGACCCCGATCAATATTTTTTTCATGTGCTGAGAAATAATGATTTGACGGGGTCAGTGTATTTCATAATTCAGTCACGGTGGTGATGATGCCAGGCTCGTTCATCGCGCTCATGTTGATACCACGGCCTCGCGTAGCCGTACCGCACTGAAGGCTGTATGTAAACCGCTGGTGGCGCGACATAGACAGGTGGTGTGTAGTAAGGGCTAGGCTGCACGACAACCACTGGCCTGTAGGCTGGTCTGTAATATGAAGAGCCATAAGCGTAACCTTCGTAACCATGTCCCGCGGCTGCGCACCCATACAGAGCGCTTGAAAGCATCAAGACACCGGTAGCAATGCGAACTGTATTTTTCATGATCTGCTCCTGAACTCGTTGTAGCTTGATTAATAAAGCCAGCTTCGCTTTAATACCGACCCGCACTGTTGATCTATTTGCGAACGGTATAAGGCTTGGAGCTCAGAAAAGCCTCTTGGTTCTATCAATATCAACTCAAATCTATGCACTTATTTCAATTGGTTTCTAACGGGCCAACATGCAAAAAAGGGACCCGGAGGTCCCTTTTTTTTCTAGATCAAGATGCAGCTTACTGCACGCGACCTTCTTTCCAGGCTTGCAGGAGTTTCTCGTAAGCCACCGTCTCGCCCTGGGGCTTCTCGTTTGCTAACTTCTTCCAAGGTGCATGCTGATCGCTCAGCCACTTGCTTGGATCACTCTTAGCATTGAGTTTTGGTGCGCAAACTGCCATCCCTGCACGCTCAAGACGAGCCATGACCTGATCCATCTCTTCGGCCAAGTTGTCCATCGCCTGCTGTGGAGTCTTTTCGCCCGTTACAGCCAAGGCAACGTTCTTCCACCAGAGCTGAGCCAGTTTCGGATAGTCAGGTACGTTGGTACCAGTTGGGGTCCAGGCAACCCGTGCTGGGCTTCGATAGAACTCAATCAGGCCGCCGTACTTGTTAGCGTTTTGGGTGAAAAACTCGCTGCGGATATCACTATCACGAATAAACGTCAGGCCCGTGATCGATTTCTTAAGCGAGGTCGTTTTAGCAGTGATGAACTGGGCATAGAGCCAAGCAGCGGCCACTTTGTTGGCATCATGATCTTTAAAGAAAGTCCATGAACCGACGTCCTGGTAGCCATTTTGCATCCCTTCTTTCCAGTATGGGCCATGCGGGCCTGGCGCCATACGCCATTTTGGGCTGCCATCTGCATTAACCACAGGCAAACCAGCCTTGGTCATGTCAGCCGTAAACGCGGTGTACCAGAAGATCTGCTGAGCAATCTGACCTTGTGCAGGCACAGGACCCGCCTCGCCAAACGTCATGCCAGTCGCTTCTTTAGGCGAATACTTCTTCATCCACTCAACATATTTAGCCAATGCGTAGACAGCTGCTGGCGAGTTAGTACCACCACCACGCGACACAGAGGCGCCAACTGGCGTGCACTTGTCGTCGGCGACGCGGATACCCCATTCATCTACAGGCATACCGTTAGGGATACCCTTATCGGCTTCGCCTGCCATCGACAACCAGGCGTCTGTAAAGCGCCAACCAAGCGAAGGATCCTTCTTGCCGTAATCCATATGACCGTAAATCGGCTTGCCATCAATCGTCTTTACATCATTCGAGAAGAAGGCTGCGATATCCTCATAGGCACTCCAGTTTTTCGGTACGCCCAACTCATAGCCGTACTTGGCTTTGAACTTATCTTGCAAATCTTTGCGCGCAAACAAATCGGCACGGAACCAGTACAGATTGGCAAACTGCTGGTCAGGCAACTGATAGAGCTTGCCATCAGGTGCTGTGGTGAAGCTAGTACCGATATAGTCTTTAAGATCGATCCCGGGATTTGTGAATTCTTTACCTGCACCAGCCATGTAATCGGTCAGGGACAAAATTTTGCCATAGCGGTAATGGGTACCGATCAAGTCTGAGTCAGAGATCCAGCCGTCATAAATCGACTTGCCAGACTGCATAGACGTCTGCAGCTTTTCAACCACGTCACCTTCTTGAATCAAATCATGTTTGACTTTAATACCAGTGATTTCTTCGAACGCTTTTGCCAGTACTTTAGATTCGTACTCGTGCGTCGTGAGAGTCTCTGACACGACAGACACTTCAGTCACGCCTTTGGCCTTCAGTTTCGCGGCCGCATCCATAAACCACTGCATCTCAGACATCTGCTGATCTTTGGTCAGCGTAGATGGTTGAAATTCAGAGTCAATCCACTTCTGGGCTTCGGGAGCCCCCGCATGGCTGAGTCCAGCCATTGCAACTACCGTCGCAAATGCTAGTGCTTTGTATCGCAGTTTCATCGTCGTCTCCTGACAATTTTTCCCGTTTTGTGTAAAGAATACTGATCCCCTTCGGGAAACACAGCGACCAGTACAGTAAAAAATCGACAAACTTCCTAACCGTTGCGCAGCACAACAGCCACAAAAATCATTGACAACACAAAACTAAACCAGACACTGGGCTCTTGTTCGAGGCTGAGCCATCCCATTAATTTTTCAGATATCCCCACAAAGGCCAGATTGATGTAGGCAGCGCCAAGCAAACCGATAAATACACGATCACCCCGGGTCGTCGCAATAGGCAAAAAGCCTTTACGCATGATGGTGGGCGATTTGATCTCCCAAATCGTCAACCCGATAAGCATCAAAACGATACAAATAAAAAAAACTGCGATCGGTGTGGTCCACGCCATCCATTCAAACATGCTGACGCCTCCTTAAACGCGACCCATCGCAAAACCTTTCGCGATGTAATGCCGAACAAACCAAATCACAATGGCACCTGGGACGATCGTCAGCACACCTGCAGCAGCAAGGGTGGCCCAATCCATACCTGCTGCTGAAACGGTGCGAGTCATCGTCGCCACAATCGGCTTGGCATTCACACTGGTCAGCGTGCGCGCCAACAGCAGCTCAACCCAACTGAACATAAAACAAAAGAATGCGGCAACGCCAATGCCAGCTTTAATCAAAGGCACAAAGATTGTCAGAAAAAACCGCGGGAAGCTATAACCATCAATATATGCAGTCTCATCAATTTCTCTGGGGATTCCGCTCATGAATCCTTCAAGAATCCAGACCGCCAGTGGAACGTTAAACACCAAGTGCGCTAAGGCAACCCCAAGATGCGTATCCATCAACCCGACTGCTGTATAGAGTTGAAAAAACGGCAGCAAAAAAACTGCGCCTGGCGTCATGCGATTGGTCAACAACCAGAAAAAGACATGCTTATCGCCGATAAATTGATAACGTGAAAACGCATAGGCTGCCGGCAAGGCAACCGTTAAGGAAATCACCACATTGATGGCGACATAAATCAACGAGTTGATGTACCCCGAATACCACGACACATCAGTCAAAATAGTTTTGTAATTAGCCCACGTAAACGCTTGTGGGAAAAACGAAAAACTGGCGACGATTTCTTCATTCGTTTTAAACGACATATTGATCATCCAGTAGATGGGCAAGATGGCGAACACCAAGTAAGCAATTAGAAATATGGTGCGCTTTTTGAAGCCTGGGCGTGTGCCAGCGTCGCTGGCAACAATCGTCGGGGTTTTATTCATGGGCACCCTCTTTGTCAGCAGTGCCCACGCGTTGCATCCAGTTATACAGAACGAAACAGAGCAACAAGATGATCAAGAAATAAATCAATGAAAAGGCTGCGGCAGGCCCAAGGTCGAACTGGCCCACCGCCTTCTGAGTTAAATACTGACTGAGAAACGTTGTTGCGTTACCGGGCCCACCACCCGTCAAGACAAAGGGCTCGGTGTAGATCATGAAGCTGTCCATAAACCTCAACAACACCGCAATCATCAGGACGCCGCGCATTTTAGGCAGTTGGATATAACGAAACACCGCGAACTTGCTTGCACCGTCAATTTGCGCAGCCTGATAATAAGCATCTGGGATCGATCGGAGACCTGCATAACAAAGCAAAGCAACCAGCGGCGTCCAGTGCCACACATCCATCACCAGAACAGTTACCCAGGCATCAAGGGAATCCCCGGTGTAGTTGTATTCAACTCCGAGCTTGGCGAGTGTCACGCCCAGCAAACCGATATCGCTTCGTCCAAAAATTTGCCAGATGGTACCAACCACGTTCCAGGGGATCAACAGAGATAGCGCGACGATGACCAACACAGCTGATGAACGCCAGGTTGTGGCTGGCATCGCGAGCGCGAGGAGAATCCCCATGGGAATCTCGATCGCCAACACAGAAAACGAATACATAAGCTGACGCCAAAGCGCTTCGTGTAGGTCAGAATCGCGCATCACTGAAGCGAACCATTCTGTGCCAACGAACACTCTTCGCTCTGGTGAAATAATATCTTGCACCGAATAATTGACAACAGTCATCAAGGGCAAAATAGCCGAGAAGGCTACGCACAGCAAGACAGGCAGAATCAGAAACCACGCTTTCTGGTTGACCGGCTTCATGCGATCATCTCCTCGTTATCATAAAAGCGCGTGTGGGGATTGATGATCCGAAGCCACGCTGTATCCCCGGCGTCAGGCATTGTCGTCTCGGCGCTCAGTCTGGCCTTTACAGTAATCAGACCGGCTACCTGAGCAGTGTCGACTGTCGCGGTGATTATCCAGTGAGTACCCACATCCTGAACCCGCACGACGTGCGCAGGCAGAGCACCTGCATGACCAGCTGTCGTCAGTTCAACGTACTCCGGGCGAATGCCAATAAGGAAGTCGCCGATCGCGTGCAACGAGGCATGCTGAGCTTGCTCAGGGATATCAAAGGCATGAGAGCCAATTTGGATTTGATTGCCAAGGCAGTGAGCAGGCAAGAAATTCATGCCTGGTGAGCCAATAAAATTACCCACGAAGGTATGTTGTGGTCTCTCAAACAACTCGGCTGCCGATCCTGTCTGTACCGCTCTGCCCCGGGTCATGACGACAATTTCCTCAGCAAAGGTCAAGGCCTCGACCTGATCGTGCGTGACATAGATCAGGGTGAGTTTCAGTTCGTGGTGGATTTGTTTGAGTTTGCGTCTCAATTGCCATTTCAAATGCGGATCGATAACAGTTAAGGGCTCGTCAAACAGAACGGCTGAAACATCCTCACGAACCAGGCCCCGTCCAAGCGAGATCTTCTGCTTAGCATCGGCAGACAAACCCGCTGCGCGCTGATTCAACTGATGACTGATCTCGAGCATCTCGGCAATTTGACCCACCCGCTTGGCAATATGATCGACGGATACGCCCCGATTTCGCAACGGGAATGCCAAGTTTTCAGCAACAGTCATCGTGTCGTAAATCACCGGAAACTGAAACACCTGCGCAATATTTCTTTGCTGAGGGGTCAAGGTCGTAACGTCTTTACCATCGAAGCGCAGCGATCCTTGAGACGGCTGAACCAGACCCGAAATGACATTGAGCATGGTAGTCTTGCCACAGCCTGAAGGCCCTAACAGTGCATAGGCGCCCCCATCACGGAAACTCATTTTGAGCGGCAATAAGGCATAGTCACTATCGGACTGCGGACCAGGTCGATAGGAGTGAGCCAGATCGAGATCTATCTGAGCCAAATCACACCCCCGCCTTAAACGAAATCGCTGTGCCGCGGGGCGCAACAGTCAATATCCCAGTGCTATCAAACAAGTAAGCGTGCTCGGAACTCATATACAAAGTAATAGTCGATGCAATGTCAAAATAATGCACACCCGTTAGCTGTGCGACGACATTACCTAACTGAGTCTTGACATGTAAAAACGTGTCAGATCCCGATATCTCCGCCAGCTCTACCAACCCACTCAGCGACAAATCACCTGGTCGAGCCTGCACTCGTAATGCGTTAGCTCGCATCCCGATAGTCACAGTCTGACTAGGCTGAAGCGCCGCTGTCAGATTCAGAATTAAACCTTGACCAAAGGCGATCTGATGACCATCCGCTGAAACTCGGGCGGCAATCAAGTTAATTGGAGGATCACTGAAGGCTCTCGCAACGCTCAGCGACGCGGGCTGATGAAAAACCTCTGGGGTCGCGCCGTACTGCAGCAGTCGACCCGCCTCAAGCACCGCGGTATAACCACCCAATAACAATGCCTCACTAGGCTCAGTGGTCGCGTAAACCACCGTTGATTCACCATTAGCAAAAATTTGCGTTAGCTCGTCACGCAGCTCTTCTCTGAGCTTGTAGTCAAGGTTGACAAGGGGCTCATCCAGCAAGATCAGCGGCGCCCGTTTGGCAAGCGCCCTTGCCAGGGCGACCCGCTGTTGTTGTCCACCCGATAATTCTGCCGGCAATCTTTTAAGAAAAGGGTCGATGTGTAGCTTGGCCGCGAGCGCATTGACTTGGGCAGCGATATTTTTTTCGCGCCGCAAGCGCAAGGGCGAAGCGATGTTGTCAAATACCGTCATTGAGGGATAATTGATGAATTGCTGGTACACCATAGCCACGTCGCGATTACGCACGGTCAAGCCGGTGACATCCTGATCATCAACGAAAATCTCGCCTCCTGTCGGTGGTTCAAGCCCTGCCATCAATCGCATGAGCGTCGTTTTGCCAGCCAAGGTCGCCCCAAGCAATACGTTGACCGTATTGGGCTGTAAGTCGATACTCATCGGATATAAAAACTGCTCGGCCCCGACCTGCTTTTCTATTTTTTGTAACTTCAGGCGCATTGCTCGCCCACCCCTTTGTCACCTAATCACTCCGCGGTCTTATACCAACGTTAATCTTAGTGATTGCACTCAGTTATACGCCTGATGGCCAGAAATGTGTAATCAGTGAAAACCCGCGCTTGGGATTTTTGAGCTTTTTTTACGTTAAGGTTGAGCCGGTACCCGTGACCGTGAGTCGCCCTGTTAAATATCCGCCCCGCCTTATGACAACCCATCCCGATAATCCGGCAACGCGCCGGGCGTCAAAGCTTCTGCGACTGATGGCCTGCTGTTTATTGGTTGCCTCCTGTCCGCTGAACACTGTGGCGTCAAATCCCTCTGATACGGGGGTCGTGATCGGATCAAAGCGGTTCACTGAAGCGTATATTCTTGGCGAAATCATTAGTCAGCGACTGAAACAGGCCGGCCAAGACAAGGTGACGCTGAAGTCCGGGCTTGGCAATACCGGCATCCTCGTTGCCGCGCTCAGTAGTCGAGAGATCGATCTCTATCCCGAGTACACCGGTACGATCACCCGTGAGATTTTAAAAACTGACCAGGCATTGTCTCTAACCGACATCAACAAGCGTCTGTTACCGCTTGGCTTACAAGCAGGCGTCTTGTTAGGGTTCGATAACGCATACGTGCTTGCCATGCGAAGAGAACAGGCGGCTAAGCTCAAGATCAGCAAGATATCAGACCTGAGTAAACATCCAGCGCTGATTCCAGGCTTATCGCACGAGTTTATCGGTCGTGAAGACGGGTGGAAGGGGCTAGTTAGCGCCTATCAGCTCGACCAACTTCACCCTCGCGGGCTAGATCACGGGTTGGCTTACGAGGCGATCGCGTCCGGGCAAATTGATATCGTGGATGCCTACGGGACCGACTCGAAGTTAATTCGCTACGACTTAACGGTTCTGGAAGACGACAGGCATTTTTTTCCTGTCTACGAGGCTGTGCTGCTCTATCGAGCCGATTTCCCCACTCGTTTTCCCTCATCATGGCAGGCACTGCTGAGCCTGCGAAATAGTATTTCGCAACAAAAAATGCTTGAACTGAATACGAGCGTTGAAATTAAAGGCTCGACTTTCGAGAAGGCAGCGGCTCAGTTTTTGAGTCGTGATCAACAAAATCCGGTCAACAAGTCTTTTTTCAAGCTTCTTTTTGGTGACGATTTCTGGCGCTTGGGTCTTCAGCATTGCTTGCTTGTGCTGATCTCCGTTGGGTTGGCGACTTGCATCGGATTACCGTTGGGTATTCTTTGTTTTTATCAACCCAAAACCGGGCGCTGGGTGCTTTCAGCCTGCAACATTGTCCAAACCATCCCGTCACTGGCCATGTTAGCGTTTCTCATATCAGCCTTTGGTCTGATTGGCATGGTGCCTGCGATCACCGCACTATTTCTCTACGCCCTTTTACCCATCGTGCAGAACACGCACGCGGGGCTGCGAGAAATATCTCCGGGGATGCGTGAGGCGGCCACCGCACTGGCGCTCAAACCCTTAGATAGACTGATACTCATCGAGCTGCCGATCGCAAAAGCAGTTATTTTGGGTGGGATACAGATTGCCGCCGTGCTGAGCGTCGGCACCGCAACCATTGCGGCTTTTGTTGGTGCCGGCGGCTTCGGCGATCGAATTGCCCAGGGATTAGCTTTAAATAACAACGAGTTGTTACTAGCCGGTGCGATCCCGGCCGCAAGCCTCGCCCTACTCCTTCAGTTTTTGTTTGAAAAGCTAAACAAGAAACGTTTTTAATCGGGTGCCATATTTCCCCAAGGCATATCGGTAAAACAAACAAATCGTTTGTTTTAGTGCCAACCAGACCTAAAGTGGAGCCATGGAAAATTATGGCTTCGTCATCGCAGGTTTTTTTGTCGGTCTCATCGTTGGGCTGACTGGGGTAGGTGGCGGCTCACTCATGACCCCTTTGCTGATTTTTTTCTTCGGCATCAAACCCTATCTGGCGGTTGGAACCGACCTGCTCTTTGCTGCATTCACCAAGGCTGGTGGAACCTTTAGCCTGTCCAGACGAGGCCTGGTACCTTGGAAGCCAGTGCTGTCGCTCTGCGCGGGTAGCATCCCTGCGGCACTAGTCACGCTTTTAGTTTTGCACGAAGTTGGGCCGTCGAGCCCCGAAGTCCAGCATGTCATGTCCACTAGCTTAGGGATTGCTCTGTTGCTGACAGCCTGTGCCATGCTCTACAAAGCGATCCGGGGTCGCCAGTTAGCGCCAGCAACCACCGCAGAGGGACTGGCAGAAGCCACTCGGCCACGTCATTGGTCCTTGCCCATTTTATTCGGCGCAGTCATCGGCAGTCTCGTCACCCTAACCTCGGTCGGCGCGGGCGCGATTGGTGTCACCGTGCTGATGATTCTTTATCCTCGACTGCCCTTGGCCGGCATCATTGCGGCCGATATTGCTTATGCTGTACCCCTGACCATGGTGGCCGGGTTGGGGCATGCCTCGCTCGGGTCAGTTGACTGGTATTTGCTGGCGTCTTTGCTTGCTGGTTCGCTGCCTGGGATTTGGCTGGGCTCTCGCCTATCCCATAAAGTACCTGATCGTCTCATCAGAGGGCTACTTTCGCTGGTTTTGGCTTGGGTCAGCACCAAACTGGTTTTTGCATAACCAACTAAAGACGGCTTTGCCACCAGACTAAGGCTTCAACTCTTGATCTGCGTTTGACGCAGGCTTGCCGCTACAGCCTTGCCGCGATCAAACTCCTGCTTAAGTTTAAGCAGCTCTTGAGGGCTCACTCTGTCGATATTCGAGTAGTCGAACTTCCACTCATGCGAGGCAGCCCAGCGCAGGGGCGACTGCACCGTGGTGCGAGCCGTTGGGGCAGTCTCCAACAAGCGCAAAGCCAGCAACAGAGTGAAACGCTGGGCGTCGGCATCGTCAGGCGGCCCAGCCGAATTACCCAACGGGAAATCGCTGAACAAAAATCTCGGCACGCCGCAATGCTCGACAATGTCTTTGGCACAGCCCATGACAACTGTGGGTATCCCAGAAGCCTCAAGAAAACGTGCAATGAGACTCAAGGTTTGATGACACACCGGGCAATTGGGGATGAGTACGGCAGCCTCTACACCATCTTCTCGGCATCTCTTCAACACTTCGGGCGCGTCGACTTCTAGTGTGTGGCGTTGACTTCGATTAGTTGGCACGCCATAAAAATTTGGCCCCACCCGATCAATAATATTTTCTCGCTCGAGTGCTTTCAGCATGGGCAAGGCGAACCAAGTATTGCTATCTTGCATACTCGTATGCTTGCGATCAATTGCGACATGCGAGATGCGCAAGTCGTGCTCTGCATTCGTATCGCCTGAATAGACCTCATAAAATTTAGCTGCTGCGTTATAGGTCGAACCAGGACCCTGATCGCCTTTATCTGCCTGATACGGAGCAGCAGTGGTAATAAGCGTGACACAACTGTTTTTCAACGGCTTAACGACCGAGGTGAACGGCACATCCGTATAGTGCGCCCAGCGATAAGGATTGTCGTAGCCCAAGCCGAGGTACCAATCGCGGGTACGTTGCATATAACGAATAGGCTGATCATCATCACTCGCAAAGTCCAACAGATTATCGTTAGTGACTTGCGCAGTTTTAGTCTTATCGTTCATTTGGCCTGAATCCTGTTTCTGTCAGCGTTAGTCTAGCGCACGAAAGCTAGGCAGGGTAGTCCCTAATATCGACAAATCTTTGCTGCGGTTTAGTATGAAATTGGTCTGACCAATTTGAACAATACAACGAGACAAGCATGAGTATTGCCTGCACCCTTTTCGGTCCTCGGGATTTGAGGCTAACGGATCACGAAGTACCCGCGCCAGGCGAGCGCGAAGTGCGAGTCCGGCTGGGTGCCGGCGGTATTTGCGGCTCAGATTTGCATTACTACGAGCATGGCCGGGCCGGTATTTTCGCAATCAGGGCACCGTTCGTACCCGGCCATGAGGCGTCTGGGGTCGTGGAGTCCATTGGTGTCGGTGTGACGCAGGTCAAAGTCGGCGACAAAGTGGCGGTTAACCCCTCACATCCCTGTGGCGTATGCGAATTCTGCCGCGCAGGCCGTGGCAATCTATGTAATCAAATGGTGTTTTTAGGCAGCGCAGCAATATTCCCTCACTTGCCTGGCTTGTTTCGTGAGCACTTCATCGTGGGTGAGCGCCAACTCACACCTATCAGCGAGGCTGAAATCTCCCTGGGTGAAATTGCCTGTGCCGAACCGCTATCAATTGGCTTACATGCGATTCATCGTGCAGGGTCGGTTTTAGGAAAAACCGTGCTCATCACAGGTGGCGGAACGATTGGTTGTATGACAGCCATCGCTGCACGTATTGCTGGAGCCGCAAGAATCATTGTGTGTGATGTGCAAGACAGAGCGTTATCAATTGCCAAGGCAGTTGGTGCTGATTTGTGCCTTAGGTCCGATTTGATCTCTGCCTCTGAGCTCGCGGATAGTGCAGATGTCTGTATTGAAGCAGCCGGACACCCGTCCGCAGTAGTTACTTGCCTGACTGCGGCAAAACGCGGCGGTCGGATTATTCAGGTCGGCACGCTTCCGTCTGAGATGACTTTCCCTGCCAATCAAATCATGTCGCGAGAACTTGAGTATGTGGGTGCGTTTCGTGCCTTGGCCGCCTTTGATTGGGCCGTCGAGGCAATTCGAACCAGGCGTGCTGATGTCAGACCAATCATCAGCGCTCAATTACCACTTGCCCAATCTCAAGCCGCATTTGACCTTGCACTCGACCGACAACGCAGCACAAAGGTACAGATTACGTTCGACTAGATTTTGCTTTAAAAAAGTCATCAACAAGCACAAACCATACAAAACTATTCAGGAGACCAAAAATGAATATGAAACCCATGAAGCTTGCCTTCGCTACTCTGTTAGTCGCAGGGGCTACCATTGCGGCGATATCGCCCGCACAAGCTGATCCCGTCAAACTGAAATGGGCACACGTATACGAACCGAGCGAGCCCTTCCATACCTCATCGGTTTGGGCTGCTGAAGAAATCAAGAAACGCTCAAATGGCAAATATGAAATCGACGTCTATCCCTCGTCTCAGCTTGGTAAAGAGAACGACATCAATCAAGGCTTGTCGCTAGGTACTGTCGATATCATCATCTCCGGCTCAAGCTTTGCCGCGAAGTCTTTCCCCCGCATCGGGGTGACTTACTATCCCTACACCTTCCGCGGTGTTGATCATTTGCTGGCGTACACCAAAAGCGATATTTATAAAGAACTAAACAAAGGCTACGAAGACAAAACTGCCAACACGATTGTTGCAACAACCTATTACGGCGTTCGTCACACCAGCAGCAACAAGCCCATTGCAAAATGCGCCGATATGAAAGGTCTGAAAATCCGTGTTCCTGACGTACCTGCTTATCTTGCCATGCCGCGCGCTTGCGGCGCCAACACTTCCCCAATCGCGTTTGCAGAAGTCTACTTGGCTTTGCAAAATGGCACGGTCGAAGCACAAGAGAATCCGCTAACCACCATAGAAGCCAAGAAGTTTTATGAGGTACAAAAGAATATCGTGTTGACCGGTCATATCGTTGATCACTTGAACACCATTGTCTCAAGCAGTACTTGGAAAAAACTCAGTGATGATGATAAAAAAATGTTCACTGAAGTGATGCAAGAAGCAGCTGCAAAGGCATCAAAAGAAGTCGCGGCCCGTGAGAAAGAGTTGGTAGATATATTCAAGGCAAAAGGCATCAATGTGGTGAGCATCGATACAAATGAGTTTCGTGACACCGTATTGCAGAAAGTGCCCTTTGAGCAATACGGTTATAGCAAGGCAGACTGGGACCGCATTCAGGCAGTCAAATAAACATGTCGACAACCGCTGAAGTAAACAAAACAGGGCCCCACACTGTCAGTGCCAGTGACATTGTGGCGAGCTTCGCCGAGGCGGACCATCACGAAGCCGACCTATCCGGCTATTCGGCAGAAGACTGGATTTGTCTGGTCTTCTTCTGGATCATGACGGTGCTCGTGTGCGTGCAATTCTTTACACGCTACGTCATGAACGACTCAGTCGCCTGGACCGAAGAACTCGCCGTCTATTGCCTCATGCCTGTCGTCTTTATCGGCGCGGCCGCTTGTGTTCGTCGTAGTCGCCACATACAGGTGAATTTCATTTATCGCTACCTGCCTGGTGGACTTGGCAGAGTGCTGGCAACCATTACCGATGTGATGTCAATTCTGTTTTTTGGCTATGTTTCATGGTTGTTTGCCCGCTACGCCATGGCAGTCGATGGCGAGCCCATGACGACGATTACCTGGAGCAAAAGCGATGTTTACTGGCTCTCGTTTGTGGGCATGTTTCTGATGACAATCCGCGCAATACAGGTGAGTTTTTTACACCTCAAGCAAGGCTACTCGGTCCTTGAACGACCCGAAGCATACGACTGATTTCATCGGATATTGACATGTTAATTTTGATTGTTTCTTTTTTGATTTTGATGATTATTGGCTTGCCCGTCGCAGTCGCCATGGCGGGTTCTTCTTTATTGTTTATCTTTGTCTCCGGATCGGTTCCTGATGTGGTGGTCGCTCAGCGGATGATTTCTGGGGTTGAATCTTTCCCGCTGCTTGCCGTACCATTTTTCATTCTGGCTGGAAATTTGATGAATATCGCCGGTATCACTGGGCGTATTTATGATTTCGCTGTTGCACTGGTCGGCTGGATGCGCGGTGGCCTGGGCCATGTCAATATTATTGGTTCCGTCATTTTTTCTGGCATGTCAGGCACTGCGATTGCTGATGCTGCGGGCCTTGGTTCAATCGAAATCAAAGCCATGCAGGATCACGGTTATGACACCGAGTTCGCAGTCGGTGTGACGGCTGCATCAGCCACGCTGGGTCCCATCATCCCACCATCACTGCCGTTTGTGATTTACGGCATGATGGCAAACGTGTCGATCGGTGCCTTGTTTGTAGCGGGGATCCTGCCAGGTATCTTCATGACAGCGCTCATGATGCTCACCGTTGCTTATTTCGCACGCAAAAACAACTGGGGCAGTGATGTCGCATTCGACTGGAAGCGCTTGGGCGGCGCCACACTCGAAATCCTGATTGTGTTGGCTTTCCCCTTAGGCGTCTGGTTATTGGTCGAGCGCGGCGTATCGCCCAACCTTGCCACGCTCGGCGCGTTTGTTCTCTTGCTGGCTTTGGATTGGAAGTTCAATTTCTCCGCTGTCATGGCTTTGATGACACCAGTCATTTTGATCGGTGGCATGACCATGGGTTGGTTCACACCGACTGAAGCCGCAGTCGCTGCAGTCATCTGGGCGCTGTTTCTCGGATTAGTGCGCTATCGCTCGATGACTTTAAAAAACCTGGTGAAAGCAAGTTTTGATACGATCGAGACTACCGCTTCTGTTTTATTTATCGTCACGGCAGCATCGATCTTTGCTTGGCTGTTAACGACAACGCAAGCTGCTCAAGCGCTGACTGCCTGGATTCTATCGATCACTTCTGAAAAGTGGGTGTTC
The DNA here is from genome assembly GCF_003003055.1 of Jezberella montanilacus. GTDB lineage: Bacteria > Pseudomonadota > Gammaproteobacteria > Burkholderiales > Burkholderiaceae_B > Zwartia > Zwartia montanilacus. The sequence goes on along the minus strand of NZ_PVTV01000002.1, from coordinate 31,898 downwards.
TTGCTACTGGCAAACTTGCTGATCTTGTTTGTGGGCTGCTTTATCGACACCACAGCTGCGATCACGATCCTAGTCCCCATCTTATTACCACTTGTTCTCAAACTGGGTATTGATCCGGTGCACTTCGGCCTCATCATGACTTTGAATCTGATGGTGGGCTTGCTACATCCACCCTTGGGCATGGTGCTATTTGTGCTGGCGAGAATATCCAAACTGTCAGTTGAGCGAACCACGGTAGCCATCTTGCCCTGGCTTATCCCTTTGATGCTGGCTCTGATTGCAATTACCTATATCCCGTCGATCACCCTTTGGTTGCCCAAGTACTTCGACATGATCAAGTAAGCTAGGGACCAATTACATGAAGATCACTTCAGCGCGTGTCATCGTCTGCAGTCCTGGGCGTAACTTCGTGACCCTGAAAATAGAGACGGATGAGGGTCTAACTGGCTTGGGCGATGCCACGCTAAACGGCCGCGAGCTGGCCGTCGCCAGCTATCTGCAGGATCACGTTATCCCCTGTTTAATCGGACGCGATCCGCAGCAGATCGAAGATATCTGGCAGTATCTTTACAAAGGCGCATATTGGCGTCGAGGCCCAGTCACCCTGTCAGCGATCGCAGCAGTCGATACGGCCCTGTGGGACATCAAGGCCAAGGCTGCCAACATGCCGCTATATCAGCTGCTTGGGGGCAAGAGCCGCAGCAAAATCATGGTTTACTGCCATGCGAACGGTCGAGATATTTCCCATACAGTTGAAGAAGTCCTTCGACACGCTGAAATGGGTTACACCGCCATTCGCGCACAAAGCGGTGTACCTGGGCTCGACAAGGTTTACGGGGTCGGAAAAGGCACGACTTTTTACGAGCCTGCCGATGCTGACTTGCCGTCAGAGCACGACTGGTCGACCGAAAAATACCTGCGACACACACCCAAGCTGTTTGATGCCGTGCGCGAGAAAATTGGCTGGGATCACCACCTGCTGCACGATGCTCATCATCGACTCACGCCCATCGAAGCTGCCAGACTCGGTAAAGATCTCGAGCCCTATCGCCTGTTCTGGCTTGAAGATCTCACGCCTGCTGAAAATCAAGAGGCATTCAAACTAATACGACAACACACGACTACCCCCTTGGCTGTGGGCGAAGTATTCAATACGATCTGGGATTGCAAAGACCTGATTCAGAATCAACTGATCGATTACATTCGAACAACCGTTGTACACGCAGGCGGGATAACGCATATGAGGCGTATTGCGGATTTTGCATCACTCTATCAAGTGAGAACGGGATCGCATGGTGCAACAGATCTCTCACCGGTCTGTATGGGCGCTGCGTTGCATTTTGATCTCTGGGTGCCTAATTTCGGCATACAAGAACATATGCCGCACAACGAAGAAACGGAGGCGGTTTTCCCTCATGCCTACACGTTCGATCGAGGCTTCATGTATCCAGGGGATGTGCCTGGGCATGGCGTTGATATTGACGAAGCACTCGCTGCAAAATACCCCTACCAACGCGCCTATCTGCCCGTGAATCGCCTGCAGCATGATGGCACGCTCACTAGCTGGTAGCTCAGGTGGTGGATCGCTTGCCCGCAGTGAAACTACATCCTGACAATCTGTCTCGCTTAGCTGTAGGGGTCAGATGCTTTCAATATGATCGGACGAAACTGAAATCAGGTATTGTTCATTTGGGTATTGGCGCCTTCATGCGAGCCCACCTTGGGCCAATTCATGACGCCTTCATCGAGAGCCAAACTAGTCCTGCAGCTTTGTCTGAGCGAGACGAGGGCCATTGGACAAAGTGGGGCATAGTCGGCGTTTCACTTCGTCAGACTGACACTCGCGATGCGCTGACTCCCCAAGAGGGGCTCTATACACTCGGGATCCGGGATGCCGATCAGGATGGCAAACCCAGACAGGTACTTCAAGTTATTGGCTGTGTCAGACAAATCCTCGTCGCGCCGGATTCCTCGCAGGCAGTGCTCGATCAGATCGCGCATCCCGATATCAAAATTGTTAGCTTAACCATTACCGAGAAAGGCTACTGTCACACCCCGGCGGACGGTACCTTGCACTTCGCCCACCCAGATATACAACATGACCTTGCACACCCCGAGTCGCCTCGAACCGCTATCGGCTTTATCGTTTATGGCCTAGCGGCACGCAAGCGACAATCGGGCTCGCCCTTAACGTTGATGTCTCTGGATAACCTGCCGTCAAACGGTCATCTGCTCAAAAGCCTGGTCTTGGCTTTTGCTCGCAAATATGACAGCGATCTCGCTCACTGGATTGAACAGCGCTGTACCTTCCCCTGCTCAATGGTTGACCGAATTGTGCCGCGCACCCCTCAAGCAGACATAAACAAGATTGCGGGGGCACTCAACGCACTGGATAACTGGCCTGTTATCGCCGAGCCATTTATCGATTGGGTGATCGAAGATGAATTTGCTGCTGGCCGACCCGATTGGGCTGCTGGTGGCGCCCGTTTTGTAAAGAACGCCACACCATGGGAGACCCTCAAACTTCGCATGGTGAACGGCGCGCATTCAGGCATTGCTTATTTAGGCTCAGTTGCGGGCTGGTCAACCGTTGATATCGCCATCAAACAACCAGAACTGCGCGCCTGCATCGAGGCGCTGTTGCGAGACGAGGTCGAACCAACCCTGTCTTCGCTGTCGGGAATAAATCTAGCTAGCTATCGAGACAGTCTGCTTGCTCGCTTTGCCAACCCAGCACTCGCTCATCGAACCCAACAAATCGCCATGGATGGATCGCAGAAAATCCCACAACGATGGCTCGGGACACTCACCGATCAAAGCAACATGAAAGGCGAAACCAAGCTATTGAGCTTGTGCCTGGCTGGCTGGTTGAGATACTTGCAGGGATATGACGAGGCCGGTAATCGTTACGAGATCAGTGACCCGCTTGCTGATGACCTTAAAAAAAAGCTGGTGGTCGCACCGGCGTTGGATGGGGACCGACAGTCATGCCAAGCCCGAGCGAGAGCGCTGTGCCAAGTCGAGACTGTCTTCGGTCAGTACGGTGCTGTGCTAACCGACGACTTAATCGAACTCGTTGGGCATCATTTATATCTGCTTAATACAATCGGTGTGTCAAAAACAATTCGGCATGTACTGACGTAACCTACCCCTGAATTTTGACGTACGCATTTTCAATGTTGCGCTTAAATTCTTCTGGCAATCCCGCCCAAAGATGAAGATCAATAAGCATGGGTAGCAAGCTTGCTTGTATCGCTTTGGTCAAGTCCTCAAGCCCGTCCACAACGCAATCTAATTGCTTTGGGTTTCGTAAAACAAGGTCAAGATCACTGCCCTCATGGCAGCCACCAGTCACCCGACTACCGTAGGCCCAAACCTCAGCTGCGGGTACACATTGTCGCAAGAGGATTCTCAGCAGTTCGAGATGATTCGGTGACAACTGAAGCTGTTGCAGATTAATTTGCGGCATCAAAAACGCCTTGAATACGCTTTGCTAATTGTCGCAAATCAATCAGATACTGAGGTAAAAGTGCCAACGTTTCGTTTGCAAACGACACCCCATAGTCATGCGCTGTACTGTTTCGGTTGGCACGATATTGAATCCAACGAACCACCGCTGCTTCATCCATCAGACTATGCTTGCCGGCATACCTCAATACATCATTAAAAACGAGCGAATCCACTTCGCGCGGATTCGCGTTGAATGCCTTGATCGCTTTACGCAACAGCTTGCCGGTGGTTTCAAGGGATAACTCAAAACTTTTGACAGCCGCATTACGATACAAGTCGTACATAATGTCCTGCTCTACATCGCGTTGGCCGGCCGGAATCCTGCTCAAGGCGTCAAGCGCTCTCTCTAGGGTGCTCGCCGTGCGCAACAGATGTTCAGTGCTAAGGGTCATGCGAGATGATCTCGTTAATTGCAGATTAATAAAATAATAGCTACTTGTTTGATTTTACAGGGGACAATTAAGTCAGAACGAATTGATTACAATAGCTTGACATGCCAGTTTATCTGTTCCTCACTGCCGCTCGTGCTTAAGAGACCTCCCCATGAATTCAACTGAACCCCGCCTCACTTCCCTATCACACGGAGGCGGCTGCGGTTGCAAAATAGCGCCGGGAGTCTTGGCTGAGATTTTGAAAGACACCGTGCAGATGCCCATCCCTAAAGAATTGCTGGTCGGCATCGCGACATCGGATGATGCTGCAGTCTATAAAATAAATGACCAACAAGCCTTGATCGCAACGACCGACTTTTTTATGCCTATCGTGGACGATCCGCATGACTTTGGCCGGATCGCTGCAACCAATGCGATTAGCGATGTGTACGCCATGGGTGGCACACCGATCATGGCACTAGCCTTGGTCGGGATGCCGATCAACGTGTTATCGACAGCGACCATTGGAAAAATCCTCGAAGGGGGTGCTTCAATTTGTCGTGAGGCTGGGATACCCATTGCTGGGGGTCACACCATCGATTCTGTCGAACCGATTTACGGTTTGGTGGTTTTAGGTTTGATTCATCCTGATCGCGTGAAGCGAAACGACGGCGCTCGCAAAGGTGATGTCCTAATCCTTGGCAAACCTCTAGGCGTTGGGATTCTGTCGGCTGCACTAAAGAAAGAAGCACTTGATGCGACTGGCTACGCATCCATGATCGCCACCACCACTAAACTTAACACTCCAGGCTCAGAACTTGCGCAGACAGCTGGCGTGCATGCGTTAACAGATGTGACGGGTTTTGGTCTGGCTGGGCACACGCTAGAGCTTGCGCGCGGTGCAAAGTTGACTGCTCATATCAAATGGGCAGAGGTGCCCTTGTTGCCACAAGTATCAGCGCTTGTTAAAGCCGGCATGGTGACGGGCGCCTCCGGCAGAAATTGGGCCAGTTATGGCCAAGATATCGGCCTCGCGACGGGATTGCCGCCTGACTGTCAGACTTTGTTATCTGATCCGCAAACGAGTGGCGGATTGCTGGTGTGTTGTGCGCCAGAAACCGTCACAGAGGTCCTGGCTGTCTTCAAGCGCCACGGGTTTCATGAAGCTACGGTGATTGGTGAAATGGGTGAGGCACAGTCACAACAGCTAATCATCAGCTAATCTGCTCGTCTTACAGGTCGAAGTCACCACCTGCTTAGCAATAGCAACCCGCTAATCCTTTCAAATATTGATTAAAAAACATAGCGATCTCGTCAAATCTTTACTGTGTGTAAAAACATCGTGATGCACAGGCCAAAAGCACTTAAACACAGGGTAGCTACCCCACCACCAATCCAGATAATGTATTTGTGAGATGTCCGCAACGCCGAGAGATCGGATCGAAACTCTGCAAAGTCGTCTTTACATTGATAGATTGTCGTTTTTAGATCTGCGATTTCAGCAGAAATTTTTGTTTCGATCTGATCGATTTTAGTTTCAACCTGAACGATTTTAGTTTCAACCTGAACGATTTTAGTTTCTAGATGATCAGTCTTACCCTCTAACCGATCAGTTTTTACCTCAAGCTGATTAATGTGCGTTCTGACATCATGGCTCAGGCTCAAAAAATCAGCTTTGGTCGCATATTTATTATGCTCTTCGTCATAAAGGCTTTGGAGCATCAGCGCATGTACTTCGGCCTGATCGCTCGGGACGCCAGCGTTAATAAGTTGCTTGGCGTAAGAAAGAGAATTAAATGTACTCATGACTACCCTTCAAAAAATCCAACTGAGCCTTGAAGCGACTCACAGGATGAAGTCTGAACTTTTTGAAGAGTAAAAACAATAGAGTTTGGGCGGCTGTTTCAAAGTCTTACAAATTGGCTATTGAGCAAGTCGTTTTACCGCTTCAAATATTGATTAAAAAACATAGCGATCTCGTCAAACGCTTCTTTCGTTTCTGGCGCGTTGATATCTCTGTAAAACTGCGCGTGTGACTGCCCCTCAAAAACTTGCAGCGTGGCAAGTACGCCAGCATTGCGAAGCTTTCTGTGAACACGAACAGTGTTGCTTAAGAGCAGATCGCGTGTCCCAGTCGTTAAGATCGTCGGTGGGAAACCCTTAAAGTCTCCATACACCGGCGAGAGCATCGGATCCTTCAGGTCGTGTCCGTTGGTATAGAGCGCCGCGCGCTTATCGCAGCTTGCACCATAAGCGACAAGCACATTGTCAATCATTGCGTTTGTCTGAAACGAGTCGCCCGCGCCGGTTAAGTCAGACATCGGTGTACCGGGTGCGATTGCAGCAGGCAACGGTAATTTATCTTGCTTTGCTCTCAACACCATCGCAAGCGTTAAGTTGCCGCCAGCTGAAGAACCAAAAATACCCATTTTCTTGGGATCATGCGTGGCAGTGGTTGCTTTCCATACAGCCATCGCGTCATCTAGCGCAGCTGGGTAGGGATAGTCGGGTGGCATCCGGTAATCGACCGAGATCACTTTAAAGTGCTCAAGGCCCGCCATATAGATCGCCTCAACCGTCCCAGCCAAACCTGGTCCACTTACAAAGCAACCACCGTGCACGTGAACAAGTAACCTGTCCTTATTCTGAGGTGCAATGACCGCTGGGGTGATCACAAACGCCTTCACACCGTTGATGATCGTCGGTTCAACTTTTACCTTTAATAACTCCAGCAGTGCTGGGATCGTTTTCTCCGTGGCGATAGCACCTGCGCGAACCTGCTCACGCCAGCCCTCTGCCGTGTCGGGGATGACATTCCAGGTTGGGGTTAACGGCATCGCGATCTGCTTTTGGATTTGCGGACTGACCGTGTCTGGCACCGCGATCACTTTAGCCGGTACTTCTCGTGGGGCGAGTGTTTGTGAGAAGCCTGCTTGAAGCGGTAAAGCAACGAGGATTGCGCTGATGATCAGCTTTTTAATTTTCATAATTTTGTCTATTTGTTATTGATTGATTAAGTATCGTGATTCAGTATTTAGTCCAGCTGAATATTAAGATCCTTAACCAGCGCACCCAAACGGATCGATTCCGAGTCAATCAGATCTGCGAATTGTTGAGGTGTCCCGGCAACGATTTCGCTTCCGATAGCTTCCCATTTTTTTCGGAAATCCGGATCTTTGAAAATTTCCAGAAGCGTTTTGTTGTAAATATCGATGATGGCAACTGGTGTGTTCGCAGGTGCAGAAATACCATGCCAGGCAAAAAAATCAAAACCTTTAACACCCGCTTCATCCATCGTGGGCACATCTGGCAACACAGGAGAGCGAGTTGCTGTCGTGACCGCGATTGGGCGCAACAAGCCCGACTGAATATATTTCATTGAGCCAGCAGTGATGTCGCACATGCTGAAAATCTGACCGCCGAGCAAATCATTGGCCGCTGGCCCAGCACCCTTGTACGGAACGTGCTGCATAGGCGCCCCAGTTACTTTTTTAAGTAATTCGGGCCCTAAATGCTGTGGCGAACCGCTACCTGCTGAACCGAAGGTGACTTTTGTGGGATTAGCTTTCGCGTAATCAATGAATTCTTGCAGTGTTTTGATCTTTGAATCCGCCTTGACTTCAAGGACCAGCGGAAATTTCGAAATCTGCGTGATAGGCGCAAAATCTTTAACCGGATCGTAAGCGAGATCTTTAAAGATCACTTTGTTAATGGTCATGTTGCCGCTGGCGGCTAGCAAGATCGTGTAGCCATCGGGTTTCGCTCTGGCCACCTGCGCGGTGCCGATATTGCCACTTGCCCCAGCCTTGTTCTCAACAACAACCGAGACCCCAAGTTTGGTGCTCAATGGCACTGATAGCAATCTAGCCATGACATCGGTTGGCCCCCCAGGTGGGTAGGGAACAACAAAAGTGATCGCTTGTGTCGGCCATTTGTCTTGGGCATGCCCAGTGAGCGGTAAAAAGATTGACATCGCTGCGGCGGTCACCAGCAACAGACACTTTTTTATTAATTTCATTTTGTCTCGCTTCATTTTTTTGATAATTCTATTTGCGAATTTATCACTGCACCTTCAGGGCGCCAACCAGCGCTGTTAACCCGTCAGATGTTACATAAATATTTCAATTGTGTGTCAATAACAGTTAGCTCAGACCGAGTCCACCTCAGCAAATATCAACGCTTGCACCATGTCTCAGCTGTCGACTAATTATTAAGTACGCGGGTAACAATAGTTAACAATATTGTATTGGGTTCGGTCGTAATCTTTGTGAATGAGTAGTCAAGTTAATCCCTTTTTGCGGGATAACTTTCACAGTGAGGACCACCGGCCATGGACAAAATCACAGACCTATCCTTCTCAGACGCTATGGCCATGGCGCGCCCGCATACAGGCCATTCACTCAAATTTCATCTCAATTTATTTGTGCTCGCCTTTGCGCGAAACACGAAAGCCCAAGATATTGCAGCCTACATCAGTAGTAAAGAGCCCAAATCCATCAGTGATATCGAGGAAATTGCAAATGACTATATGTATAGATAGCCTTTCTTTTGATGCTCCTGTCGAGAATGAAGAGCGGGGTCAAATCGCGAGCGAGCTGGCTCCAGAGTCAGAAGCAAATAACAAAAGGATGTCTCGGCATCCTCGCCTACACGAGCTCACACGCATTGTTGATTTAGCGCAAACGCCCGAACAACTCAGCACTAATCAATTGAAGTCGAAATATATCGAAAACGTATTCGTGTTTATTGCTGCTTTATTTTCGAAACCCGCCACACAACTCCCGAGCAATCGGAACACAGGAGCTTAACCATGAACAAAGTCGTTTTAGTCGCTGCAGTCATCGCGTTGTGTTTTGGGACCATGATTTTTGGTGAGAGCGTGACAGCTAACCCAAATGCGCCACAAGCTGAACACCTTGTCCAGTTTAGGTTAAACGATGCGGCACAAGCCTGTAGTGGCTGCCTCTAAATACAAAGTTTTCTGAACTAAACCCACCTCGAGGATATTCATCATGACTCAGCTTTTAAAACAAGTCGGTCGCGCTTCAGTATCTGTTTTGCTCACTGTCACAATCGTCGTGCCAGTCGCATTATTCTGTGAAGCGCTGCTTGGCTTTTAGCTACTGCTTCGGCTAACAGGCTTAAGGCCTGGTGACCGCTGCAAGACGCGCAGCCGCATTGGGCCCAAGGGCGCTTAGGCCCAACTGACGCCGGTCCAGAAATTTACCTTGAAGACTTGATCTTCCATCAAGAGCATTCCATTGTGAGCCAAAGCTTGGCTGCAACCCAATCTGCATGGGTCACAAATGACGATGGCTTTGGCGTTGCCTGGTACACCCAACGCACAACACCTGGACTATTTAAAGATGTACTGCCAGCTTGGAACGATGCCAATCTTCGCTCGCTTGCAGCCCATATTCGAACAAGATTATTTTTCGCTCATGTCCGCGCTACCACTGGCACTGCGATTAACAGAAGTAATTGCCATCCGTTTATTTGGCAAAACTGGACCTTCATGCACAACGGCAAGATTGGCAATTGGCATGACTGCAGAAAAAGTGTAGAAGATCTCATTGACCATGTGCACTATCCACACAGGGAAGGCACCACTGACAGTGAAGCCTTGTTTTTAGTTGCACTTAGCAAGGGCTTAATCCATGACCCGATCAGGGCATTGCAATCAACTCTGCGAGATGTGACCAAAATCATGGAGCGACACAATGCAGATGAACCGATGCGAATCTCTTGTGCCTTGACCAACGGCCGAGAAATGTGGGCTTTTAGATTTTCAAGTGACGACCAGTCGCCCAGTATGTATTATGGCTCTCCGCATACACGTGCCGGTGAAAACCAATTGCACGCAATCACAACCATTGCATCCGAACCATCAGACTCAGACGCTGCACATTGGTTCAAAGTCGAAGAGCGTAATGGCGTTCATTGGACCGAGCGTGGTTTAGAGCATTTCGAAATCTCTATCTAGCTCAAGAAAACTCAGTCCCACGGGGAAATTATTAGGCATTTTCGTTCTACGATTCGTTAAGGTTGCGACAACAGCCTTCGACAGAATCTTTTGATCTAAGGGTGTGTCTCGCAAAATGACCGGGTATATGGCTAACTCAGGCGCTGGTGTGACTGCGTCCCCAAAACCTATATCGATTTGGACGGGACACTTTGCGTTGTCGATTAGGCCTGATTGAAAAGCAATTTTTGGTGGGCGGTACAAGTTTCGAACTTGTGACCCCTGCCGTGTGAAGGAAACACGTCACGCAATCGGGTCTCTATCTTAGCTCAAATCAGACACTAACGATACACAATACGTAAGCGAGATTGTGTTGTCTTGAAGACACCCTGTCACTTTCAGCTAGTAAATTTACCACCTCAAGCTGGTGCCCGAACTAGGTGTCTAGTCAATCCGTTACCAACTAACGCTTTCTTGTGTTTTCAAGTCGAGATTCGCACCTCCAAGCGTCTGAGCGTCCACGGTACCAAATAACATCTGTGTACCCGGCTTCAAGAGCCGTACAACGAGGCGTTATAGGATAACCAGCACTCAGCGCTTTTGCACACAAAAACGATCGGAAGTTTTTTATCTCCACCCGTAAGTTGGTTCATGGCAGATGAAAATCTGCTTTTCTCTACACCATAAAATCTTCTATCACCTGCACCAAACATCCAGAAAGCATCGGGAACCGTTCTTCTACTTGATGAATAAAGGACATCGACGACTATTACCTGATTATTCCTTTCCAAAAGAGCTTTGAGTTACGTTGTCTTGATCACCCGAGCGCCAGGAATGGATTTCGGAGTAAGTGCACGGGCCGATCCTCTTTTAAGAGTTGTTGAGGGTTCAACACTCCAGTCCTTATCCTCTGCAGAAAAGGTCGGCACTGGCGCTGGCAACACCGGAAATTGCAATTGCCCAAAGACTATAGAAGAAAAGAAACTAGCAAAAATTAGAGAGAGAACTTGAAACATCATTCTCTCCAGCGGGCGATAAATGTTCCCACGTGTCGGCGCTGCACTTTGCTCTCTAATCTTGACTATTGCCAACATACGCACTTTGCACCTGTCAAATTAGCTAAGATTGTAAGTTGCAAGTATCACTTATTTACGGGATACCTTAGGCTGGGTAGGCTTGCTAACTTACAAGCATAGCTATGTACATAAGGCTGAGTGATTGCTGCAAATATTAAAAGGCTGACCTCAGAAGGTTGGGCGGACTTCAAACTTCATGGCCGCACCCCCTTTGAAGGTCAATTTTCATCCGGCGTCAATATCTAACTGACCAGTTTTGATTTTAAACAGCTCAAAAAGGCCCGGGTGCATTGATCGGTGCCCACCCTCCCAGTTCTGCCAAGCTCTGAGCGTCGAGTGAATCACTCGAGCTGCTTCAGTCTGAGTGAGACCAGATACAGCACGAGCGGCTGCGACGTCCTCAGGTTCCGGAGACTCCAGCATGTCATCAACTAGCGCTGGGATATCCTTTATGAGTTCCAGCCAGCAGTGATCCCCATATTCATCGGGTGTGCCAACGAAAAATTTGTCGTTTGCATAATCCACCGAGAAAATTTTGCCCTTAAATTTTCCTTCATCAAAGCCAAAAATGCTGTCATTGGGGACAAACCTGCGTGCGAACTCTTCTGCTGACAACTCTTCTGCACGCCCGATGCTTGCGAGATAGTTATTAACTGCCTTCATGAATGTTTGCTCACCATCGTTATAAGCTAACGCCGCTGCCTGCGCACTAATGGCATCGACAGCTTCATAGTGCGCTTCACCCGAAAAATAATCGCTCACTATTTGTTTAATTTGGTCAGATGCGGCAGATAGTCTATAGTGTTCGCCCATAATTTTTTTCCGTCAAAATCCTCAGCCTGCGGGGGAAGAAGTCTTGCGTGCACATTACGCTCTTTCGATTGTACAGAAATAAATACACCCATTGGGTGTATTGAAGAAATTTATATAAGAATTTATCTAGTGCGTAGAGGCGTAGGTGAGAAAACTCTACTTATAATCCCAGTTAACTTAGGATACGTTTACCCGTTCAGCGATGATCGGTCATCGGTTGGTTACAGTTTGTTCCACGTGCAATGACTTAAACCAACGGGCATCCACAAGAGCCATGGCAATTCACCCAACAATTGAACCCAAACCCCAGCGTTAGGGTGCAATGTCATACCGTGGTTTTCAAAGGGAGAAAAACATGGATGGGCGCGCAATCTTTGATGGGTGCCCAATTGACGGAGCTTGGATAGTTCTTGACGATGTCCAGAAACGGGAATGGGCAGTCACGGTGATTAGTCGCGCGATTGATGATCTAGTGCACGGTGACATTCGACCTGATGCATGGGAATTGTCTATGCTGGCAAGTGCGATCGGAGCCTTTGGGGTCCGGTTTTTTACCCTTGCAATCAATAACGTCGGCTTGGCGCTCACCCCCGTTGAGCAACGCAGTCCGGCTGCTCAACTTGAGATATTTAGTCTTGCTGATTTGGATGCCGCCATGACAAGCACCATTGCTACGACCCGATAAGTTCGTTATGACGCGCAGAGAACGGGTTCGGCGGGCGTTGATTTTGTGTTGCCACTTTCTCAGAAATTTGGCTTTTTATAAAGCAGGCTGGCGAAACCGTGTAGCTCGCCGCAAGAGCCAATTCTGGGTAACTGCGAACGGTAACTTTTTGGACCATTGCGTCCTTGAATGGTGCAAACTATTCGCGGATGGCCGGGGCAAACATCACTGGCGGAAGGTTGTGACAGACCAAAACGCGTTCTTAAACGACATGCTTAGAACGCTACGGTTAACCGAGGATCAGTTTGAGGCCTACATCAATGATATGCGGACATACCGCGACAAGTTTGTCGCACACCTCGATCTCGACGAAATAATGCAAATCCCCAGATTGCGGGTCGCCCGACAGAGCGTCGCTTACCTTCACGACTACCTGCTATCGCATGAAGATGATGACGGCTTCTTTCCCGAGGCACCGTCTAGGGCTGAACGGTTCTACCAGCTATATGCCAACGAAGCCAAAGGGGTGTACACCGAGTGAATGCGCGACAGGTTCGCCTATTGGAACCTAGCGTGATGACTTCATGTCTTGGGATCTACCAGCCGTGCCGTCGTCGGGTTATAGACCACCTCGGTAATCGATCCACCCCGAATACGCAGAACCGCTTCGTCAATCACATGGAGTGGCACCAGGAACCATTCCCTCGGCTTGACCGGATGTCCAAAGCGGTCTTCGATGGTCAAGTCGAGCTGCGCTGCGCCGAATAAGCGGTGGAAGATGTTTTCCAGCCTCGTGCGGTTCAAGTTGTGCAGCTTGTAGGTGGCAACCACCTCCACGTCGGCCAGCAAATAAGTGGCATCTTTTTCAGCGCCTGTGATGCGAGTCTCCACCTTGCCGCCGGTTACGCCGATCTTGTGGATCAGTTCACGGTGCTCGGCGATGAATGGATGATTGGACAGGCTGCGCAGCACATAGATGGTTCCGGTTTCAATATCATCAGGCTCCGGCGCATCGCCAAACAGTGGCCCCATGTCCGGGTCGGTCAGGCGGCGGCCAGTGTCGTCCTTATAGAGCGCCCGCTGTAGCGAGCGCCGTAGCAAATTACTTTCAGTACCGTTGGCGTAAATGACGCGTAGACGCGCATCACTTTCGCCATTCGGAGCCTTGATGGTTTCGCCGGTTTCAGCGACATAGGCGAGCTGCCCGCCGACGATGAAGTAGTTTCCATTGGCAATGCTTGTGTCGCGTCCGAAGCGCAACGTTATTCGAATGCCAGACTTCAGCTCCCGCTCCACCTGCTCAAACAGCGATTCGAACTTGTCAAAATCCGCACATGATGTACGGTCTGCGATTTCCTCCGCCGCACGCTTTTCAGTGCTGGAACGTACATGGCGTAGCACGGTGATGTCGTTTTGGTCGGCGGGTTCATGGCCAATACCCAGTTCGGCTAGCAAGGCGTCTTCGTCCAAGTCATCCACATTTGCCGAGGTGGTTGCCACACCAGCCAAGAGGCCAGGACTATCCAGCCCAGCCAGCAGGGTTTTCGCTTCCGGCAACTTGCGTAGTTGATCCAGACGCACGGCACACAGGCGCTCGAAGATGTCACGTTCCTCGCCATGCAGCGGGGCGCGGCCATGGGCCTGATGGAATCGCAGAATATCCTCAAAACCCGCAATGATTCGTTCCTCACGCGGGGTGCGGCTGGAGGCCTTGAGTGGGGTGACTTCTACCCCCAGAGCATCCAGCAACTCGTCATCATTCATATCAGCCATTGCCGGACTCTCCTTGCACCTGCGTTGCCTTGACCTGCGCACGGTAACGGGCCAGAGACGCCACGCCTTCGGCCATGCGTTTTTCCCATGCATCGGCAGAGTTGATATCTGGCAGGCGGCCACGCTCATTCTTGAACTGCAAGGCGCGTTTGGCCAGCTCACGGGCTTCATCTTCAGGAATGCTCACCTTCTTGGCGGCAATGCTGGCCTGAACTTGGCGCAGCGATTTCTCATCCATTGCTTTCGCCAGCACCGCATAGGCGGCATCGAAGGGATTGATGCGGTCGATCAGGTCAATGTCCAGGTCACGCACATTGACGAATTTTCGCACCCCATCCAGCAACGCCGTATTGCCCTGCGCCGTGCCGCTCCCGTTGGCATCGGCCTGGGCCAACGCCAATTTGGCCTGCTGGGTGATGTTCATGGCGGCGACGGCGTGTTGTCGGATAGCCTCCTGGTCGGTCTCGCTCAAGTCCGGGTAACGCTCCCGCACTATCTTGCCCATGCGTAGCTGGGTTATCTCTTCGGGCAGGGTGTTTTCCTTGTCGAACAGGCCGCGCTCCAGCACAGTCTTGTCCTGCAAGAAACTGGTGACGACTTCGTTCAAATCTTCCTTGCAGATGCGCGTAGCTTCCGAGCTTTGTGGAGTTGTCAGCCCATTGATCTCCACGTGATACTGGCCTGTTTCCTGATTTACACCGATGTTGTGTCCACCCTCCTTGTAGCCATCCTCGCCGTAATTGAAGCCTTCCTTCGGGCCAGCGTTTTTGGGGGTGAACTCATAGCGCGGGGCCAGTACCTGTTCCATCAGCAGGCTGGCAGAAATGGCTTTGAGCATGTCGTTAACAGCTTCGGCTACGGCGGATTGTTCGGCCGCAGGTTCTGCGATCAGGTTAGTGAAGCGCGATCGCTCCTTGCCCTCAGCATCACGAGTGGCGCGGCCAATGATCTGCACGATTTCAGTCAGGCTGCTGCGGTAGCCAATAGTCAATGCATGTTCGCACCAAATCCAGTCAAAGCCTTCCTTCGCCATGCCAAGCGCAATGATCACATCCACACTGTCGCGATTGTTCTTCTGCGTCGGGTCTTTCAACGCAGTGAGCACTTTGGAGCGTCTGGCTGGATCGCTGTCGTCCACCAAGTCCGCTACTTTCAGAGTACGTCCATCATGGGCCTGCACCAGATGGAAGCCGGTGGCCGGGTCGACACCTTTCCATTCACCCAAACCGTGCATGATTTCATTCACCTCGCGCTCCTTGTCTTTGAGGCTTTCACGGGCATTCACATTGGGAATATGGACGATGGTTTTCAGTGCCGGGTCCAAGACCTTGGCGATGGCATTAACGTAAGGGCCTGTGTAGAAGAAGTAGCCGATGTCCAGTGACTTGAGCCAACGATAGCCGTTGAGCTGCTCGTAGTAGGTGTAAGTGATCGTCTCGAATCTGGACTCATCCGCCGGACCCAAAACTGCCTCACTGTCGCCACGGAAATAGGAGCCGGTCATGGCCACCAGATGCACCTTGTCACGGACGATGAACGCGCCCAACTGACTACCCAGCTTGTTGTCCGGGTTGCTGGAGACGTGGTGGAACTCGTCAATGGCGATCAGGCGGTTATCGAACGCTTGGACACCCAACTCTTCCACCGCAAAGCGAAAGGTAGCATGGGTGCAGACTAGCACCTTGTCAGTGCTTTCAAGGAACTTGCGCACGGCATCTACCTTGGACTTCGCCACGCGCGGCTCGTCCACACCAGGCGCGTTGCACAGGTTCCACTGTGGCGCCACCTGCCAATCCCAATAGAATCCCTGCTGACTCAGGGGTTCATCAGCAAAGCTGCCGCCAATGGATCGCTCAGGCACTACGACAATGGCCTGCTGCAGGCCCTGGTTGTTGAGCTTGTCCAGCGCGATGAACATCAGCGCACGAGATTTGCCTGATGCCGGTGGCGATTTGATCAGCAGATACTGTTCGCCACGCTTGGCATAAGCGCGCTCCTGCATCGCGCGCATCCCCAGCGCGTTGGCTTTGCTAGAAGCGCCCGTGCGCGCCGTGGCGATGGACACCGATGGAACGGTGTAAGCGTTGGTCGGGTTGCTGACTTGCTCGCTCATGATGCTTTCTTCTCCCTTGTTGCTTTTATTGCAGGCTTTGCCTTGCCTGTTGCAGACGTCATCTTCGTATAAAGCTCAAACAGTTTTTCCAATCGCTCGGTATCGTTCTTGAAGCGGCGGCCGATGTAGATGCGCTCCAGCACTTCATCGTTACGTTCGTGCGCGCGGCGCAGGTTGTCTGGCATATTGACCGGGTTGTACAAATCGGCAATGGTGGCAGGAAAATGCGCGTCGCGCGCCAGCAGGATGTCCTCGGCGCATGTGGTAAGGTCATCCCTGTTCTGCTCGGTGAGTAGCGGCACTGGGAAAGTATTCCATCCAATGGTGTTGGAATAGCGATAACGCGTTTCGAGTTTGCCGCAGACAGTGCCAATCCAAATCAAATGCAGTCGGGAAGCAATAAGAGCCATGTTCCAGAGCGGGGCGTCGTAGAGGGCGAATGCCAGGTTACTAATGATCGTCCCCTTGGGCATATACCCAACTGGAAGGTAATCGCGTGACTCAGAGGAAACGCTCGGGACAATCACCACTGTCTCATCGCCCGTTTGGCGTCGCTCGTCGAACCGATGCGACCATTCTGCGCCCCGCTGCGTCGCAAGTTTGGTGCTGCTCAACCTCATTGAACGGACCATCTGCAGGCGCGGTCCAATGACAGGATGTGCGTGGGCATAAGCTGCGTCTTCATCCTCTATCCAGATACAAAAACGCTGCTTCCCGCCGATGAATTCTTCGGACCCAACTATCGGACGGATAAATCGCTCTTTGTCTTGCTGGCTTAGCCCAAGCGATTCCAGCTCATCTTGTGAAAATAATAGATGTCCGCCATCTACTGGCTTACTACCGAACATCATTTCAGAAATACTCGTGAGGGGCTTTGCTGACTTCTCAACGACCACTTGCTTCCCCGCCACCAAGTAGGCATTGATATTGTCAACTTCTTTGGCGTTGACATTCCCGTCTTCAGATACCGAGAACAGTTTTCGATTTCTCTGCGCAAAGCTGGCAATACCAACAATGATCACGGTCACACCAGCGTTGTGGCTGGCAAGATTCGTCCACTTGAAGGAAGTATAGGCAAAGGCAATCTCGTGCCCCGTAGCAAAGACCAATGGCCAGAGAATGGGCACTTGCTGCCCTTGGCAAATTGAATTGGTGGACACAAACGCGGCGGCGGCTTTGGTCTTAGTTCCGTAGTCTGCGGCCTTCATGAACCAACCCGCCACATAATCAAGAGATTTCCAGTTCTTGGTACGCGTGGTGAAAATGGCCTCCAAGTCAGCCTTCTGTTCATCAGTCTGCCAAGTGGAGCCAAGATACGGCGGATTGCCACAAATATACGTCTCTCCACCTTCGTTCTCGAAGTCGATTTTTGTCTGATTGAGCGGTGCGCTAAACAAATCATCAGCCACCAGTTTTACGCCCGTGCCTGTGGGCGGGCAGATGCTTAACCAATCCAGCCGCAGCGCATTCCCACAAACAATCCAGTTCTGTGCATCCAGCGGCAAAAACTCCGCCAGAGCATCCTTCTGCCCGCGATACAGCACATCGCATTGGAACTCGGCAATGATGAGCGCCAGGCGCGCAATCTCAGCCGGAAAATCGCGCAACTCAATACCCCGAAAGTTGGTTAACGGAATCTCGCTGCCCAGATGGAGTTCTCCCCTGCGGCGGTTGATTTCCGCCTCGATCTCGCGCATCTGTTTGTAGGCGATCACTAGGAAGTTGCCGGAACCGCAAGCCGGATCGAACACGCGGATACGCGCCATGCGTTTGCGCAGATTCAATAGCTTGCGCTCGTTATCACCGGCTTCGGTCAACTGCGCGCGCAGCTCATCCAGGAACAAGGGGCTCAACACTTTCAGGATGTTTGGCACGCTGGTGTAGTGCATGCCCAAGGCACCGCGCTCTTCGTCGTCGGCCACAGCCTGGATCATGCTGCCGAAGATGTCCGGGTTGATCTCTCTCCATTTCAGTCCGCCCGCGTGCAGCAGGTAGGTGCGCGCCATGCGCGTGAAGCGTGGCACGTCGGTACTGCCGGAGAACAGGCCACCATTCACATAGGGGAAGCCATTGGCCCAGTTCGGCAAACGAGGTTGGGCATTGGCGCGCTCGGCAATCTTGATATTCATGGCGCGGAAGATAGTTTCCAACACAGCATGGGTATTGGAGCCATCGCGCTCACCCATCTGCTCTACGGTCTGGATGAACAGGCCGGTGCCGTTGAAGATATCGGTACCATCGGCAAAAAAACAGAAAATCAAGCGCGCCATGAAATGGTTCATGTCGTGGCGACGCTCGTTCGTGGCCCAGTCCGGGTTTTCGCGCAGCAATTCGACGTACAGCTTGTTCATGCGCCCGGTCGCGCGCACGTCGATGGGGTTGTCCTTGATCTCCTTGATGGTGGAGATACCGGCCAGCGGCAGGAAGAAGCCGAAGTGGTTGGGGAAGTCCGGATAGTCGCAGGTCTTGGTTTCGCCGCCAGTCAGGTCTTCGGCCTCAAGCGTCTGCCCGTCAGTGGCGAGGATAAATTTGGCCTTGGCTTTTGTAGTGGCCGGGCTGGTGCGCAATGCCTTGAGGGTTTCGCCTACGGTGCCGACATCGCACACGGCGATATGGATGTTGTTCCGCTGGAGCACGCCACCAGACACATCCGAGGTGTTGTTGTTGCCTGCACGCAGGCGACTGAGGGCCGTGTCCTTATTACCGAAAGCGGCCAGGAACGCGAATGGGAACTCTGCCGCGTCGAAGGGCTGCAAAGCTAGTTCCGATATGGCTGCTTCGATTTCTACTGCATTCATGGGGTATCTTGCCTACGTGGCATCATTGCTTTCATTGCGTCACACATATTTATTCTTCTTCGTTGCACTTCTACCCCGCAGCAGGTTGAATGATGACCGGCGGCCTAATTCTGTCGCGAATCTCCTGGTACACCGGAATACCTGATCCGATTCCCACCTCAAGAGAAACACAAACTGCAAACCGAATTTTTCCCGTAAGGTCACCGGCGTCAGCCGCACAATTAACCTTGCACTCGAACCGGTTGCCATCGACAAATGCAACTGCATCCTCACCCTCAAGAATTTCGTGCTGTACAGAGCCGCGTAGTGCGGCCTTGTCATGCACACTGTTCATTCGCTTGATTCGAAGCTGGTCTTGCGGCGGCGTTATCCAGAGTTTGGCGCGGCGATAGCCCTGATGTGTACAGTTGATTGGTGACATCCATGCCAATGTCACCGTTAAACGACGCCACGCAATCTTGCCGGCCAATGTCGGTGGCAGCGGTGCAGAAAACACAAAGGCCTCATCCGCACCCAACTCTCCTACACCAAGCAACGTTGCGCGCTCGGCCGCACAGCTAATCGCCCGCTCGACATCAACGGGACCGTACCCTAGCCATCGCGTCACCAAGTCCTTCTGGGCCGCATGCCTCGCGACGCCATGGATGGACTCGAACTCGGGATGTTCCGCCAGCAGCCGTTCCGGCCAGTCGCCCCATTGCGCGCCATGAACCAACAATGCTTTGAGCAGCACCGCGTCGTATACGCTTCCCGGCGCGTCCTCCGCCTCGGCACGCAGCGATTCGAGCATGTCATAGGCTTGCACGGCAGCTCGACTGGCAAGCGCAGCGGCGTTGCTGGTGCCCCGCGTGTACGCGGTTGCGGCCAGTGTTTCACCTTGTAGCGGAGGTACCGCAACGCGATGGCCTGGTGCCACTCCTGCCGTTACGGCATCCAGCACACTTGCGGCGGGATTGGCCTGCATCCTTGCGCGATAAAGCACACGCCCTCCCGGCATCAGGATGTCCGGTTTGATGGCTCGACGGAAACCATGCCCAACCCGCGACAGCGGGCTGAGCCCACCGGCCTGGAAGAGGTCGTAGCGGCCTGGCACCACGGGCGGATTTGCCTGGTCGGCGTGCAAGGCACCGACAGTCAGCACATTCAGTGCCTCCGCAGGCGCCAGCAGACGCCGCTCTGCATGCTCGGTGGTCATCGCAGTGAATGCCAATGCTGATCGCTGTTCGGCTGTCAGTCCTTCCAAAGTATGACTCGGCGTATCCAGACTCAGTGGCCGCATGTCGTTACCCGCACTAACAATGAACAGCACGGAATACCGGAACGAAAGCCAGTCCAGCAGGCGCGCCCACGGTGACATCTGGCGTTCAAACAAGCGAGCTTCGTCGCCGATCGACAAGTTGATGACACGCACCGACGGAGCTACTGCAGGCTCCTGACCTTCTCCCACGCAAATGCGTTTGACTGCTCGGTGAATCAAGTCGATCAGCAATACATCGTCCGGCGTGTGTTCGCGCCGGCGCGCGTTGAAGTTGTCATTGGAATCAGGACGCAGGACGGGGCGCACATAGAGGCGACGTTGCAGAGGTTCGGCGGCACCGTCCAATTCGCCGTGCAAAATCAGAGAGGCCATGGCAGTGCCGTGAACCCGGTCCTTGGCCGCGTAGTTTCCTTCCCAGCCATCTGGGTCATCCACCAGCAGCCGCCCTTGTAGCTGCGCATGATTCTGCAAAGGCAACCCGTCGAGCAGTGCTACGACCGGCGGCAGCTCTGAGACTCCAGCCGCCACAGCTTGCGGAAATACATCTGCCTCGTTCACGCCATCCGTTATTGATTGCGCTTTGGGCCGGAAGAACATGATTCGGTCGGACAACACCAACTCAGGCGTCTCGCCAGCCATGACACGGGTAACGGCTTGCGCAGGCAACTCCACAAGAAACCCGTGGTAGGCGATCTCGCCAATCAGCGCACGACGCAGAATCTGCCCGCCAAGACTTTGGACCAGAGTCTCGATTTCCGAACGGGCCGCGTCATTCTTCTGCTGTGAGACGAAGCACCACGCCTCGATCTCAAACCGGATAACCTGCAAGCCATCGTCGATACAGTTCTGCCAATACTGGCGAACATCTTGATCAATACGGTCCGCTACGCTCCAATGGCGAATATTGCGCAACTGTCCAAACATGTTGCGAAACTTATTCAGTCCTCGATCGAACTGCGCGGCAGGGTCATTCTGGTAACGGGTCCAAAGCGACAGCAACTGCGTGAGCGCCGCCTGATTGCTCGCAAGCAAGAACAGGCGTCCCGAAAAAGCCTTGTCTTCCTTGCCTTGGATGAAAAAATCGTTGTCCGGCGTAATTTGGTCCTCAGCCCATTCAACGAGCCATTCCAGTCCAGGTATCTTCGCAACGGCCTTGGCGAAGTCCTCCACCGTGCCCGCAACTTCCAGAACCAGGATCAGTTCTGGGTTCTCCATCGGCGCCGTCTGTTGCAGCTTTAGGCGTTGTGCATCGAAAGCCTGTTGCAGCACGGTGAGCTGTGGGGCGATGCGAGAACGCTGGCGTGCAATATCAGGAATATGCACCTTGCCTCCTCCGCCGGGGAGGAGGTTTCGATCAGCGGGTGTCGGTTCGGGAAAAAATAGAAGTGGGAAATTTCCTGTTGCCATCCGTTGACCATCCCTTGTTATTGTTTGTTATTGGTTGATGGTAAATCGCGCTTGCCATTGCTTGAGTCGTGCCGTCACGATGCGCTTCAGATTCGAATCAGGAAGAGCCAAAACGTAGCGACGCTGGATGTCCTCACAAAACTGCTCCAAGTCTGAAAAACTGGAAGCTTGAATCTTTGCAGCCAAGGTTTTCGGGGAGAAGCCGAGCGGGGCATCCAGGCGAGCCTGAAATCGCGTGAACCATTCTTCTTTCTGCGCGAGAGTCGGCGCAGGCAACGAGAGCCGCAACTGAAACCGCCGCCAAACAGCGCGGTCAAGCAATTCAGCATGATTGGTGGCGGTCACGACCACGACATGACTAGGCAAAGCGTCGATCTGAAGCAGGAGCGAACTGACAACACGCTTGATTTCCCCGGTTTCGTGGACATCGCCGCGTTCCTTGCCAAGCGTGTCGAACTCGTCGAAAAACAGCACGCATTGGTGCGTCCGAACAAAGTCAAACAAACGCTTCAATCGGCCACTGGTTTCACCCAAGAAACTGCCAATAACCGCTTCATAACGCACGACAAAGAGTGGCACGAGCAACTGCGCAGCGATCGCTTCGGCGAGCGAAGTCTTACCATTGCCAGGAGGACCAGAAAGCAACACACGATTCCTTGGCTCCAAGCCATAAGAACGCAGGATGTCCTTGCGATGCTGCTCTTCCACCAGTTCGCGGCATGCCTCAAGTGTCGAGCTTTCCAGAAACAATGCTTCGAGGGCACGGCGTGGCTCCACTTCATACAGTAAGCCGCCATGACCGCCGTCAAATGAACGTACAACCTCCGGTGCGCGTGGTCGCCCGTTAGCAGCCTGCAGATTTTCTTCAAGCTTGTCAGCAAGCTGGTGATGATGCTTGGCACGCTCTTCCGCCGCCATCGCTTCCACGGTCGTGCGCAACAGTTGCTGATCGCCCTGACTCCCCGCTTTGACGAGACTAACTATGAGGTCAGCTCGTGACATATGTCCACCTCTCGCAACAATAAATTCATGTATCCCTGTACTTTCTCAGGCCGCAACCCGAATTGAACAATGACCAGCTTTTCGACCTGGCTTCACGACGATCTCGACTTGCTGATTTAACGCAAGGAGAGCCTGCATCAGGCGCTCCAATGAAATCCCGCGAAGCTTGTAGTTTCTGATCGCTGAAACTTTAGGCTGAGGCATCCCTAGCAACTGCGCCGCTGCACTTTGACTTAGCCCACTCTCATCAAGTAATGCGTTGAGCCTGGATGCCAGTGTTGCTTTGACCGATCCATCGTGACTTGTATCAGAGAACTCATTGAGCAATTGACCACTTCCCACATGTCCCAAAGATGACAAGGGCACGAGATCACGGGGCGCATTCGGGGTATTTTTAGGCCCACCTTCCTTAACTTGGCGACGATTCGGCATGGCTGCATTTACTCCATGAATCAATGGCAAATTATACCTATATGGATATTGGAATTGCAAGGTAAATTGCCGTTGCTGATTCAGTCTATTGACAACCACCCAAAATTGGGAACTGAAAGCGCATTTGGTGTAAGCGTCCGGTCAACAACGCACTAGCCATTCTCCGATGATCTCGCCAGAATAGGTGTCAACCTAAAAATAAGCGAACATGCAATGCTCTGAGCACCGCACTGAGGGTTTCAACCGGCACTGTGCCGTGAACCAAGACCTTTGCCGGGCCAACAATAATCTCTAAGTGCGCCCCGAGTATAGGCGCGCTAATAGGAGCAGGCTGCGCTGCAATTTGAACGGGCACGAAACTTGGGTTAGCACTTTTTTCGCCAAGTTCACCCCGACGGTATTGCCAGCGCCAAGTATGTAGTAAATTTGAGTTGATGTTATGGGCGCGAGCGACCGCCGCAATCGAAGCTTCAGAAGATAATGACTCAAAAACGATTTTTCGTTTTTCTTCAACTGAGCGATTTTTGCGAACAGGTTTAAGTGGCTCGATCCAGTCCAAACCTAAGGCAGGCATAGATTTTTCTATCATCTCAAGTGTCCATTAAGAACTTAATGGACGCTATGGTGACTAGATTTGAGAGAGATTTCTAGGCGGTACTGACCGGACCGTTACCTTTGTTCGAACGAAGCTTTATTTCAATGTCGTAGCCCAATCGTGTCAAACAGTCCACCAGTTTGCGCTCAGAAAGATTAATAAGTCGCTGCGCGTAATATCAGAGACTATAGGCTAGATAGCAGATTTGCCATGTGTTGCTCTATTGCCAATGCTAATAACTACAGTGGCTTTGATAAAAATTGCTTCACCAGCATAAACTAAACACAGGGGTAGCGTACGGTATTCACCGGACCGTTACGTAGTTTTTACAATTTAAGAAACCAAAAAAACTGTCAAATTGCGTGGTGCTTGGGTCATCGGTCACTATGTCTATAGCAGCGCCCTTTGACCTCAGATTCACCAATACCTCGCTCGCCGGATGTTTATCCTTGGGGTCGATCAAGTGATTTGAAGTAATTACATACCGAATACACAAATCACCAATTTTCGCGTTGTAATCATGCTTTGATCCATGATGTGGAATTGTGACTGTATCGATCTGTGACAAGTAGTTATTAAAACTTGACTCGAAAGCTGTATATGCTTTTGAAGTTTTCAAGTTTGCATCACCTGTGCCTAACCATCCTATTCCGTCCCTCATACAGCACCGGCAGCCTAAATTCCTCTCATTGGGCTGGAAGGTAGCGCGTGCAACATATATGTCTTTAATAGGTCCTGAGAACATAGAAAGATTAGTAGCATTTTGTTTTGCAGTTCCTATTGAAGTAAAGCATTTTTTCAAAGTTTCCCAATTGGCATTAATCCATTTGTTATCTCGTAAACATGCCTTCAACTGCGCCTCATTCAATGCCAGTTCGGTTGCAATCTCTTTAACTATCGCTGCGACATACTGTGAATTATCCTCTACATGGAATTTAAATCGCCATATTGGTACACCATCTAAAAAAATAGCACTAGGTGTGCTCTGATTGGAGATTCCGATGCCAATTGATAGGCCATTTCCAGCACGTGGAATACTAGCTTCATCCGAGCTATTGCCGTTTTCAGCAGAAATTTGCACAAGTTGCGCATCGGATCCTAGATCGGTTAGCCAAACCTCAGGGGTGAGAATCAGACTCGAAAAAACAATCCACTCCTCTACACCAATTGCTGCAAGGTATGCCAACACTAAAGATTTTGCCTCTTCGGACAAATAGGGAATTACCAAATGTTTTATTTTGAATCGCTTTAATAATTCTGGAATACCCTTTATATGATCAGCATGGAAGTGTGAAATAACTAACATGTCTATTTCCTTCCCACTCCCCTCCAAGTCTACATTCTTTTCATATCGATCAATTTCGCGCTCTATTACCCGTCCTTGCTGAGCACCACAATCGTATATGTAACGATATAAATACCTCTCAATATCAATAGTGGCTGTGTGAAAGAAACCGTGGCCGACCGACCATTGTTGGCGTCTATGTATGAAATTCATATCCAATTAACATCCCCTACTCTTTATCTACTGAATCATTACAAAATCAGATGATCTAACAAGAAACTAGGTCTGGCAGTTTTATGCTTCGGTTCTAGGAAACTCATGTCTAATCGAAACTATCGATCAAGTTTAGTCGAATGGCCTACGCGATAGCTGTCCATTCAGGTGTGATTTCGATATGCGACTCAAGCGCGGTTTGGGAACTTTGGCTAATCATGACACTATCTTCGATTTTTATTTTCTCGGTTACTGATCCTACAATCAGTACATCCTTCATTTCTTTCAACGCTCCGATTTTTTCACTTTATAACAGTACCCGGACTACTCCATAACATTGGGTTTCGGTGCATTAATGCAGTTGATTTTAATTGCCCCTCACTAGGCAAGGTTACTTCAGCAAATGCCCATCTAACTTCAGAAATTGCATCAGTTAGTAGTTTGGCATAAAACCTGTCAATCACCCTATGCATAAGCACTTGCCTCATATGGCTAATCCGAGAGGATCAACGTGCGTCAGGCCGAATGGTCTCTGATCAATCGTTTGGCGATATTTCTGAGACTAAAGAATGCATTACATATAAATGCTGCTAACTCTAACTAACGATCCATCTCCAAATCCGATCCTTGGTCAAGATGAACGTAATCCAGCGTAACGTCTTTTGGGCGAGAACGACTAAGCATAAGGCTGAGCAGATCCGATTGATCACGATCTGCGAAAACACGCAGTTCCTGTCTGTGACGGCTAGCAGCAACATAAGCCCATTCCCGGTCGCTCATCGATTCCGACAACATAATCAGAGCATTATCTAACGTCTGACCCTGTGCCTTATGCACGGATAACGCATATCCATGATCAAGATGGTTGTATTTGCCTGACGAAAAACTAACCTGCCTGCCGGAATCAGTCTGAACCGTAAATTGAATATCGCCTCGCGCACTAATTTGCCAACCAGTTAGGCTGCCAGTTTGACCATTTTTTACGGCGATTGCTTTGTTATTTCTCGTGAAAACCACTCTATCGCCGATCGCGAATTGACGCTCTCCAGCTTCTGTATTGACGGTTATTTCGGAGCGCAAGGCGTTTTGCTCCTTCAGACGATTCCGCGCCAATTGATTCAACTGATAGACCTCCGCGCGTGTTCCAGCGAGCATCATAGTTTCAGATGGGTTAGCGATGTCTCTCAGCTCATCCCACATCGCAATCATCTTATTGAATAGGTCATTCTTTGAATGTATCTGCAACAGACCACGTTCGTGCAAGCCGGTAAGAACCTCGCTAGTTCTTCCCGAAATGACGTCGTGAATCATCTGACGATCTGCTGACTTCTCCTGCCTACGTATTTGTTCTAATTTAACGCTCCCTAAGCGTTCAGCTAAAGCCCTGAATATTGTCCCTGCATCGATTGGCTGAAGTTGCATGTAGTCACCCACTAGCACCGCTTTAGCTCTAGCTTCATGAACATGTGAAAGCAGTCGCTCCATCTGCCGACTACCTATCATCCCTGATTCATCTAACACCACCACATCCGAACTGTTTAACTTTCTCTGCCCTTTATCAAGTTGTAGCAAAAGACTATGCAGCGTCTGGCTAGGGATGCCGCTGCCTTGTTCAAGAGAATCAGCTGCCTTACCGGCAAGCGCTGCTCCAAGAACCGAATAGCCTGCCCGCTCCCAGCAATCCTTGGCAGCCCTCAAGAGATAGGACTTTCCGGTTCCCGCCATACCCTGGACAACTTTGACGGCACCAACACACTCGGTAATGTGCTTCAAGGCAAACCGTTGTTCGTCACTTAAGGTTGGAAATGCAGCTATAGCCTGAGCGCAGTCCACTGAATGTTCGGTTTCGGTTTGACGTGAGGCTGCTTGGGCCACCAGGCTAGTCTCCAAGTCCCGCATTTCTCTTGTCGTATACCGTGTTGTCGTACGCCGTTGTTCCTTACCATCCCGAAGCTCGATCAACCCGACTTTGCTCGGGTCAGCGACTCGACTTATTAGGGTGTCCTCAATCAATTTTTCTACCTGAGCTGCACCAAGTCGGCCCTGCGCCTCAATCGCAAGCGCGGCTTCGAGTTGCATGATCGTAAATGTTGAAGAGCTCTCAGTCAGCGTACGAAGGACGCTATCGATATCTACCTTGTCGTTAGGCTCTGACTTACCCAACGTGTTTTGCTCGGTGACCGATACTCCGACAAACCCGAGCTCAGATGCCTCTTCACGCCAAGCCTCATGCAAGCCAGCTCTCGCAACGGCTACTTTCGCTTCGCGAGTCGCCAAGGCGGCAATGCTTGCAGCCTTAGCTCCGATATATCCCGTGGCCTGCATGCTTTGTAGGATCTGATTACGCCGTTTTGAAAAATTATCACACACCGACTGATCGACACCAGTCACTCGAAATGACTTTTGCTCGCGCTCTATCTGATAACCGGCCTGCTTTAACCGCGAAGCAAGCTCCGCTCGGTAAATCGCTCCAGCTGCCATTTTGTAGCGTGAATCAAAATCGATTGCTGAAAACGTCCCATCCCCACGTGCGGCCAAATTTGCGGCCAGCACATGGCTGTGCAACTGAGGATCTAGCTCTCGACTACTGCCGTGCTGAAATACTGCTGCCAACAATCTATCAACGCTAGAGGCACCCAGCCTGTCGCGACTTGAGAATGCCCTACTTTGCAAATAGACCATCGCCGAACGCACTGCCTCATCATGCGCAACCGCGAACAATTCACGCTTTTCAACGTCCGCCACTGCCCAAAGCACACTTACGCTTTTGGGTGCAGAAAAGGTTAAATCCCAGCCCGCCTTATGCTGAGCGCCGGCATTGCTGGCTAACGGCTCGTTTGTCAGAGGATGAAACCCTTGAAACATTGCTCGGAGCTGACCCTTTTGAACGTCGCCAAATAGGAGTAAGTCTTTAGCAAGCTCGCCGAACCACTGGCCAGCGGGCTCAAGACCAACTTGGTAATAGTCATCTTGTGCGAGTTGCTCATAATACGCGGCCACGTCAGAGTTTGCCGCGCCTATTGCTTTTAGGCTCAACATTACAGCGCTGCCTCTGGTTCAAACGTCGCTTCAGACTCAGACTGAATCTGGTTCGACTTTTCATGCTGAAACTGCAAAACGAACTCAGTGATTTTCTCCGCATCTCCGGCCGCGCGAAATATTTCATTATGGTCTTGCTGCAGTACTTTGATCCAACTGCCGATGTACGCAGCATGATTTATCGGATCATTGGGGATACCTAGCCGCGATGCCACAAAGAAACTGGCAAGCTCAGCGCGAAGCTCTTCACGCGCGTAGTCCTCTGTTCCAAACCGATTACTTATTTCGCGACCTAGTCTACTTTCATGACCGGTCCAGTGTCCCAGTTCATGTAATGCAGTCGCGTAATATTTTGTAGCATCAGAAAATATCGAACGGGGTGGCAAATGAATGTCATCGGACGTCGGAGAATAGAACGCTCGCGCCTCTTGGTCATGATAAATACTTGCACCGGAACCAATAAGAATTCGCTCGGCTTGATCCTCTGGAACCCAATTAGGCTGAATGGGAACGACCTCGGGCATTCCTTCAATTTGTTGAGCGTTAAATATATGTACGTAAAAAACCTTCGGAATAGTCAGACGGTCACGAATAACTTGACCTGCCTCTTCCTTTGCGGTTTCCTCCCATTTCCAATACTCAACGACGGCCGCCTTCTGTCCC
Organism: Jezberella montanilacus; assembly: GCF_003003055.1. Taxonomy (GTDB): domain Bacteria; phylum Pseudomonadota; class Gammaproteobacteria; order Burkholderiales; family Burkholderiaceae_B; genus Zwartia; species Zwartia montanilacus. The sequence goes on along the minus strand of NZ_PVTV01000002.1, from coordinate 2,924 downwards.
TTTTTTACTTGCCAGCCCGCAGCTTGTGCCTGCTTATAGGTGCACCACCGTGGGTCAGCATAGCCATGGCACTGCAACCAGAGACTATTTCCGCCTGTGTATGGTCGACCTGTAATCGCGTTATGGACTCGACCGAGTATTTGGACGTTTTCATCCCATGGCTTAATCCTTGGAGCCACGCCAGATTCAAGTTGCTCGATTATTCGGTCTGTGAGCTGCTTGCGATAATCAACGGGGTTCATGAGTGCCCCCTTTCGCAGTGTCAGAAAAATCGGATAAATCCTCTGCGGCAATGTTAAGCGTCGTTCCAGTAGCAGCCATTTTTGATAGCTCACTCGAAGATGCAAGCCGCAGCTTTAGATGCGGCTTGAGATTCTTTACTTGCGGTTCATCAATCTTTCCACGCGGATCTTGATTCTCGCTGCTTGGCCGTTCTGAATTATTTGAATTCAGCAACCATGATGCAGGCACTGACGATGGCCGTAATTTCGGGATCTCACTGAAAGGCCAATCCAACATAGCTACGTCATTAAAGCCTAGCACTAGCGCTCGAACACCATTTTTTGTTGGACCTAAGTCCTCTCCAAGCTGAGCGGGCTCAATGACCAGTGGATATTCCCGCTGAGGTGGTTCAACCTTACCTTTATGAACAATGACGCGATCAACAGTGCGAGTACCGATTATCTCTTTTGCAAGTATGTTTGCTGTTGAGCCAGGATTCACCCGTACAACGATTTGGGTACCGACCATACTGGTCCAGCTGTCTGCGGTATGTTCACCGTATAGATTTTTAATCTGTTCTGTGTCCTGGGCACCAATGACAACTCTGACGCCTTTCGATCTACCTATTTCTAGCAGAGGCGAGAAATCTTTGATTAAGCCAAGCTGAGGAAATTCATCGAGAAAAAACCATAAGCGACGCTTATTACTATCGGGGAACTGCGGCGAGTTTATTCGTGAAGACACCAACGTCAGCACCGATTGAAGGTACGCCCGAGCAAGTTCAATATAGCGCCCAGACCCTTGTAGCACAATCGTTCGACGTTTCGGTGACTCGGTCATCAGCCAATTAGAAAATGAGAACATTTTCTTGGGTTCCGCTGCGCCCCATGCTGCTGCAAGTGTTCCAACCATACTCAAATTCGAACCAAGATTGATGAGCACTGATTGAGTCGTTTTTCCTGGGGACTCGAATAAGTGTCGCGCCTCGGGCATGTATAGTTTTACAGTCTGCATCAACTCATCCTGCGAACCGCAGGCTTTTGAATACAGCGATGCCCATGTCCAAACACCAGGTTGCTCACGTTGCAACCGAATGATGACTGCGGTCAGAATCTGCCGGGCAGACATATGCCACAGCGGATCGTGGCCATCAGCGATAAGCCTAGCGGCCAACTCACGTGCATCCTGTTGATTTCTACAATCCTTGGCTACGTCCCAAACTACTGAGCGACTATCCCAGGGTGCGACAAGAATAAAAGGGTCTGGAAGCCACGAAGTGAAGTCACCTTTGTTATCAAAAATAATCAACTTATCGCCGCGTGCCCGCGCTGCTCGGATCCACGGAATCAATATTTGGGTTTTGCCGCCTCCCGGAGATCCCCAAACCAAAGTGTGGCGGGTCTCCCGGTCGATGGATAACTGCCAGTTAAAACTTGGATGGAGTCGCAATCCAGGTTCCGATGCTTCGGCTAGAATTTTTGCTCGTCTTGCCATGAACCTTAGAGCAGCCTGGCCTTCGTGCAATTGACGCCCCGCGATATGCCTCTCAGTGAGTTGCCCTCGTGAACCGATATAGCCGACGAGAATACCGAACAGACCAGCAGCTGCTAATGCCACGTAGAATCTGCTAACTAACATCCAAGGTTGGACTGGATCTCGTAACTGCGCAAGATAAAAAAGGTATCCGTGCCCTCTGTCCTTGAAAATCAAGGGGATCAGCGAGTTGATTTCCATCGAGAGCCATCCAAGCAAATGGTCTAGATAATTTCCCATTTTGAATGGAAATGGTATCTGCCACAGCAGCCACGACAAGCCCACAAAAATAATTACTGATGTTAAACAACCCAGTATCAGACCAAAGCCAAGATCGCCAGGCAATCTTTTTTCTCCTTTATGCATGATTGTCTCCGTCGTGAGGCTGAGCAAGTGCTAGCACTTGCTGCAACATCGAGACTATCTGACTGGACTGTGCATCTAATCGCTGGATTATGCGCTGCTCAAGTACCATCAGCTGGTCATCTTTTTGTCGATCATCAAAATAATTTCGAAGGGAAAGACGAACGACATCAGCCTCTGAGGTCTTTAGTCTTTCTGACTCTGACGCTAGTAATGAGTAGAGGCCAACGGAGAATCGAAATGTCTTTGCAACGGTTTTATCAATCATAGATTTGCTCCTTTGTGGGTGACAAATCAATGTTAGTGATGGACCTCCAATTAGGGAATAGCACGTTCCGGTATCATCAAAGTACTTGGTGACACTTAAGAAATATAAAGAAACTCACAGGTAATATTTTCTCTAAAAAATTTATTTTTATTTTTTGTATACGGTGTATCTCACTCGCAACACAAACGTGTTTACGATCTTCTAAATCTCATGTTTACAGCGTGTTCAATCGATTGCAAATGCTTCACACCAAATTATGAAGGAGCCCGCGGTTCTAATTTGTAGACAGCGTACTCGCTAGGTTGCATAAGGCTGCTAGAGGTTACTAGGTGCAAGATATGCACCTGACGTTGCCAGTTTGGGCGTCAGGTGTGGGCATAAACATTTCGGTTGCTGCCGCTTGAAACTAATCACGCTAATTTCGACGTTCGTCAGCCTGAGGCTGACCTGCCCTGGGATTTTCAGACCACGCGAAATTAGAGACAATGGCTCCTTGACAGCAAGGAGCAGTGATGAAGAAAGCACGATTTACGGACGA
>NZ_PVTV01000001.1 GCF_003003055.1 Jezberella montanilacus | reverse complement strand
CGCTGCTGTTGACCATGAGACATCAGCTCAAATTTGTACGCTTGCAATCGCTTCATGCTGTGATTATATACAGCAGTCTGTGTATTCACAAGATATCAACATCTAGGACAGCTACGCTGTCCGTGCTATTCATCCTCGCCCTGAACGCCGAGGTTTTCCGCACAATTTGATAAAAAAACCCACTCGCAAGGGATGCTAGTGGGTTTTGGAACCGCTTTTACTTCAACTTAAGCTGCAGTGCGGCGACCACGTGCTGTGGTTGTCTTAACAGCTTCTGCTGCTTGGTTCGCGACTTTGAATGAAGCTGAAGCAGCATCTGACAAGTTTTTCTCTGCAACAGCGCCAGCTTGCTTGGCAGCTTTGGTCATTGCTTCGAAGGCACCCGTTGCTTGAGCCAAGGACGATTTGATAATGGCAACCGCGCCTTCAGCACCAGTTGGGGCATGCTTGGACATCTGCTCAACAGCTTCGTGGATGTTTTTCTGGCCAGTCGCAATGTGGGCTTCACCCAATTTGCTCAGATCTGCCTGAACACCAGTTACGATGTCATAGATGTGCTTGCTGTAAGCCATTGCTTTCTCGGCAGCAGGCTGAGCCAGTGCTGAGGTCATCGCAACTGCTTCTTGAGGATCTTTAATCGAGATGGCTTCAGCGGATTTTTCTGAAACTTCATCCATCGACGCTTTCATGACTTTAAGATTCAAGTCAACCAGTTTTTCGAAACCGGTAAAGATTGTTGTTTGAGCAGAAATCATCGCTTCGAGGGCTGATTTCTGGCTGTCTAAAAACTGCTTAGGGATCTGGGACATGTGGGGCTCCGGTAAAAAAGGTTAAAGTTAAGTCAAAATACGATGCATGGATCACAGTACAGACGACTTCAAATACCTTTGTTGCACTGCACAATTCAATTATAGGTCTATTTCTTTTGAATTCAAGTGTTTTTTGTTGCATTGCAACAAAAAATTCATAATCCCGCTCTATTCCAATATTTGGATTAGCATGGCAGTACCACTTTTGCTTCCACAATCTTAAGCATTACTTATGGCTCACTCCTCATGCAAACTCTGAATCAACTGTGCCGAGCGCTTCGTCGCTTTGTTCTGGTCCTCGGGTTCAGCTCCCTGGCTGCAACCAGCTATACATTTGCCACCGAAACCCCCGAGCAATACCCAACACGTCCTATCAAAATCATTGTCGGCTTTGCACCGGGCGGTGGGTCTGATTTCATTGCGCGAATTGTTGCAAAAAAGCTCACCGAGAAACTGGGCCAGACTGTCTTCATCGAAAACAAACCTGGCGCGGGGGGTAATCTGGGCGCTGAAATTGCCCTGAAAGCGCCAAATGATGGCTACACCCTCTTTTTGGCGGCAGCGAGCTACACCGTCAACGCCAACCTCTATAGCCTGCCCTTCGATCCTATCAAAGACATCACGCCGATTGCGGTTTTAGCGGCCGGGCCCTTCATTGTTTCGGCAAACCCGAAGACAGGTTTCAAGACTCTTCCAGCGCTGGTCGATTTCGCAAAAAAGAACCCCGGAAAACTGAGCTATGCCTCTGCAGGCAGCGGCAGCATCACACACGTCGGAACCGAATACTTTCTCAGCGTTGCCGATCTTGATGTATTGCACGTGCCCTATAAAGGGACATCACCCGCGCTCACCGATACAGTCGGCGGTCAAGTGCAAATGATATTCGGTACAGTCGCCTCGACCCTGCCACACGTGAGCTCTGGCAAGTTAACAGCGCTAGCTGTGACGACCCCCACTCGCTTAGCCGCGTTACCAAATGTTCCAACGGTGGCTGAGTCAGGATATCCAGGATTTGACGTGCTTGTCTGGCACGGTCTGATTGGCCCTAAAGGCATCCCAGCCCCTATTGTCAATAAAATTAATCAAGCAATTCGAGAGTCACTGAGTGATGAGCAAACCACTGCTCAGTTCGCCTCTGACGGTTTAACCGCCCGGCCTGACACGCCCGAGCAATTCGCCTCGCTAATCGCTGAGGAAATCAAGCGCTGGGGCAAACTCATTAAAGAAAGAAACATCACCTTGCGATAGCAAAGCCTATTGTTTGCCGTCCGGGACAAACCCCAGAGATTGAGAGATGCTGGTCGCGGTGGCAACCAGATGGGGTATCCACTCATTTTGAAGTCTGTCGGCAGGGGCAGAAATCGACAAGCCAGCTACTAAGCGGCCGGTGTCGTCATGAATACCGGCGGCGATACAACGCACGCCCATTTCAAGCTCTTCGTTGTCACGGGCAAAGCCGAGACGCTTGACCGAAGCAAGGTCTTGCTCGAGCTTATGCACGTCTGTCAGGCTATTGACAGTGCTGCCGCTTAAGCCGGTGCGCAAGACGTAAGCGCGCAGCGCCCGGGCATCCAGTGAGCACAAAAACAATTTGCCCGTTGAAGTGAGATGCAAAGGTGCTCGCCCTCCGATCGCCCTAACCACCTGCATCCCGGATCGCTCGCTCCAAGCTCGATCAACATAGACAATTTCGTCGCCTTGTCGGACTGACAAATTGACGGTTTGCCCAGTGAGCTCATGCAACGATCGCATCGCATCGATGGCGGTCGCGCGCACATCCAAACGACCTTTAACAAGCGAGCCCAACTCAAGCAGGCGCATTCCAAGTTGATACGTGCCGTTATCAACGCGCTCGACATAACGGCCTATCACCAGATCGCTCAAAATTCTGTGCGCGGTTGACGGGTGTAAGCCTGTTGCAACGGCAAGATCTTTCAGGCTGACAGGATCAGATTTGTGAGCCAGCACATCAAGCAAGCGAGTCGCTCTATCCAATACCTGAATCGTCATGCCCGCTTCTTCGCGGCTGACGGATCCGTCACGTTGGCCAGGCAGTAGCTCAGCAGGCATCAAGATAGCGCTCAGTTACCCACACCCGAACCCACCGGTATTTCTATTCGAGCCCCCAGCCTTGTCGCCTCGTTGCGCAAGAATTCGAGGGCTGGTAAGGCTAAATCAGGAGGACCCTTGACGCCCAGTTCAATATGAGGCTGGCCACCCGCTTCTCCGACCGTTGGCAAACTAAAGGCCTTGACGCCGGGCCATTGTTTTTCAAGCGCCTCCATCGCGGGTGTAATCCGAGATTCGGGGATGGCATACGCGATAAAGGACTGCTCTGTGTGCTGGATAGCATGGTGCAAGTGGGGATAGCGGTGATCTAGCGTCCACTCGAGCATCGGCCACGCCATAACCGGAAAACCAGGCACAAAGGTGTGATTACGAATATAAAACCCGGGAATTCTGTTGTACGGATTAGCCACCGTCTCACAACCCTGAGGGAAGAAACCCATCTGCAGGCGTTGCTGATTTTCAGGCGTGCTCATATCAGCACTACCTTGCCCTTTCGCCGCCATTTCAGCACAACGCAAGGTGATTTGGTCTTTAGCGTCAGGATGCAACACAAGCGGCAAATCCAGCGCTGCTGCTGCCGCTTGACGAGTGTGATCATCCGGCGTGGCACCGATGCCACCACAGCTAAGTACGATATCGTCGGACGCAAAGCTTAGCCGCAAGGCCTTAGTCAACACTTCCCTGTCATCCGATAAAATCTGCACCCAATCGAGTTGCAAACCGCGGGCACTCAACAACTCGATGACTTTAGGCAGGTGCTTATCCTGGCGGCGACCCGACAGAATCTCATCACCCACCACGATTAGCCCAAGGCGATTTTTTTGTGTTGCTGCAGACATTGCGGATTCCAGTGGCAAAATTACAATCAGTAAAGAGATATATGATAGTCAAACAATTAGCTTCGCGCCTGATATGACTTTGTATTTTCCCGGCTCGCCAGAGCTCGCTCAACGGTTAACCAATCCCGATCATTTAATGGTTGCATGTTTTTGCGCCGCTTGGTGCGACACGTGTCAGCTCTATCAACCAAAACTTGAGCAATTATCGGTGCAACATCCAGACGTAAGCTTCGTGTGGATCGATATTGAAGACTACCCTGACTTAGTCGGCGACGAGGATGTCGAGAATTTCCCGACGATTCTGATCAATAAGCAAAAGCAAAACCGTTTCGCCGGCACGATCTTGCCCCACATTGAACATCTTGATCGACTCGTGCACGCTTTGGTCGAGAGTGAAAATAATCAACAGACCGCTTTACCTGCCGTGCGAGACCTGTTGATCGAGATGGCGGCCAGTCATTGACTGCCAGGGTCACTCAAGGTGGTCGGACCCAAGCAGGCTTCAGGCTTTTTTAATACCGCCCAGCAGTAGGCCTACAGGTCGTTTGGGCAAAGGCATACCCGGTCTGATCGCAGAACTAGTTGAAGAAGCTAGTTTGTCGGCCGATGACGAAGCCGGCACATAGGGCTTCAAGAAAAATTCATCTATCGGTGCTTGTTTAGCAGTGTAGCGACTGGGGCGCTCGGTTCGGCTGCCTCTATCGCGACGGTGCTCGTCGTCACCAGTTCTGGGACTCGATATTTTAAGTGCGCCGGGTATCTGCAGGGTTGCACGAGTAATCGTCGCTTTGATGAGCTTTTCAATATCGATCAAAAACTTTTCTTCGCCCGGTGCATAAAAAGCAATGGCTTCGCCTTTAGCGCCAGCGCGACCGGTTCGACCGATGCGATGGACATAGTCCTCTGCACTGTGCGGCAAGTCATAATTAATCACACAGGGAACACCCGCCACGTCTAGACCACGAGCTGCGACATCTGTCGCTACCAGCACTTCAAGCTCACCCGCCTTGAACGCCTCCAGCGCTTTCATCCGGTCGGCTTGGGTTTTATCGCCATGAATCGACTCGGCGCGTACGCCGTCCAACTCGAGTTGACGTGCCAGACGGCTAGTCCCGAGTTTGGTATTGGAGAAGACAATCACCTGCTTTAGGCCACGCGATTTAACGAGGTGAACCACCGCTGCACGTTTTTCGTCCGCGGGGATGGCATAGGCAATTTGCGTCACCGTATCGGCTGTCGCGTTGCGTTTAGCGACTTCGATCTCAATCGGTGCGTTGAGATAAGTGCGACCGAGTTTACGAATTTCGTTACTGAAAGTTGCCGAAAACAACAAAGTTTGGCGTTGTTGCGGCAGCAAGCGAATGATGCGTTCAAGATCGGGTAAGAAACCCATATCGAGCATGCGATCTGCCTCATCCAGCACGAGAATACCGACTTGCCCTAAATTGACATTTTTTTGTTCAACGTGATCAAGCAAGCGGCCGGGCGTCGCGATCAACACTTCACAACCATTACGCAGGGCTTCTTTTTGCGGACCAATATCGACACCACCGAATACCACTGCTGCGCGCAAGGGGGATTGTGCCCCATAACGCTTGACACTCTCAAAAACCTGATCGGCTAATTCGCGCGTCGGAGTGAGAATCAAGGCACGAACAGGATGTCGTGCAGGGGAGGCACTGGTATTAGCCAGAGGCATGAGTCGATGCAGAATGGGCAACGTGAATGCTGCAGTCTTGCCAGTACCGGTCTGGGCGGCACCCATCACATCCTGCCCAGCCATGATATGCGGCAAGGCCTGTGCCTGGATCGGGGTGGGCGATGTGTAACCAGTGTTGGTGACAGCCTGAAGCAAGGATGGGTGCAGACCGATTTCGGCAAATGTAGCGGCAATCGGTGCTGGGGATTCTGGAGTTTGGATGTTTGAAGTCATTGAATTATTTAGGAAATCTTGCTGCAGTGTAACCCACTAACCCATCCAGGTCCGTAATAACCACAATGCTACCGTCCCCCCCACAATCACCACGACAGCGCTTCGCGTAAGCTTGAAAAGTGCGATCGCGATCAATGCCGCCCATAATTTGAAATCGAACACGGGCCCTGCTCCAGCAGTCCAGGGCAGGATTTCGGGGACGATGATGGCGACCAGACCCGCAGCTGGCGCGTATTTCAAGGCTAGACGGACACGATCTGGCAGAGGAATGTGATGCCCAAAAAGCCAGTAACTGGCCCGCGTCGCCACGACTGAGACCATCAACAGGCAGATGGCCAGGTAAACGTACCACTGATCCTCAAAGCTCATCATTTTTCACTCGTTTGTGCTCAGCTTGCTCCGCCCACATCCCTCCGGCAATTCCAGCAAGTACCGCTAGCAGTAAGCCCAGTTTAAGTGGCAACGGTTGCGCAAGCCAGGCAACGCAACCCGCCACAGCGACCGATACCACCATGGGTTTTGATTTAACGATGGGCAGGACGATGGCCAACAAAGCCAGAATGGCTGAAAACTCGAGTGACCAGGCGCTCGGAACAACCGATCCAAGAGCAATCCCGACACAGGAAGCCAGTTGCCACAATAGCCAACAGACTGAAGCAGAGGCAAAATAAAACCAGCGTTGCTCGGTTGTCCCGCGCTCAGGTTGATCGGCGAATCTCGGCATAAATGCAACAAAACAAATGTCGACAGTTAAATAGCCCAAAAGCAATCGCTTCGGCCAGGACATATTTTGAAAAAATGGGTGTAGCGCTGCGCCAAAAATGAGAAACCTCAGATTAACAATGCAGCCAATTGCAAAAATAAGCCACAGCGGTGCACCGGCAGCGATGAGAGGCAGGGAGGTCAACTGGGCAGAGCCTGCATAGACCAGCACACTCATAGCGATGGCAGCGTGCTCAGTCAGCCCTGACTTCACCATGGCGACCCCAGTCACAATCCCCCAGACCGAAAGCGCAACAAAACCAGTTTGGCTGGCGCGTAATCCACTCAGAAAGGCCGCTTTACGCAAAGCGTGATGATTATCTACTGGCAAATCCACTATCACCGTCAAGTCGTTGGTTGAATTGTCATCATTGTAGACTCGGCCCTTGTTACAATCCGACCAATCCTTTTATTTTTGTCACTTTCCAAGCTGAGATACAACATGGCACAGTCAGGCTCCGCAGGGTCGACCACCTTGGACCCAATCATGGTGGGGTCAGAAGACCTCCCCCTTCACTGTCCGACCAACAGTACCCCGGTCTGGGATATGCACCCACGGGTCTTCCTCGACATCGTCGACACGGGATCCGCCCAGTGCCCTTATTGCGGTGCCAAATACCAACTGAAGCCGGGCGTTTCTGCCGGGCACGGTCATTAAGGTCAGGCATGCCTGTCATGTTCGCCACTGCAGAAGAAGCAGAACTTGCTTTCTACGACGCCCTTGAAAAAGCTGATTTGGTTCGTCTGATGCAGGTTTGGGCCGATGATGAAGAAATCGTTTGTGTTCATCCCGGCGGCCTGAGGGTAGTCGGCCATCACGCCGTGCAGGAATCTTTTCAAGAGATTCTGTCTTCTGGGGGTCTCCATATACGACCGGCACGCACCATGGTCGTCCATAGCATGATGAGTGCGGTGCATTCGCTGATTGAACAAGTGACTGTTCACGGGACCCAAAACACAGAAGTCGCGAATTGTTACGCGACCAATGTTTTTCACAAAGGGCCAACAGGCTGGCGAATGGTTATCCATCACGCTTCCGCTGCGCCCGCACAAGCTGGCACGCTCGACCTACACGATATCCCTGGTCTTCTCCATTAATCAAAACAAGTTGAACCGGTTGTGGCAGCACGCATAGACACCTCGCCGTGCCCAGTGCCGCCCTGGCTGCCTGGTGGTCACTTTCAAACGCTTTATGGCGCTTTATTTACGCCCTACGAACGCCTGGGCTTTATCCGAGAACGCGTTGATACGCCTGACGGTGACTTTATTGACTTCGACTGGTCAAAACCTTGGCAGGATGATCAAGCCAACCCCAGTCATCAGCGTGCCATGCTGTTGTTACACGGACTCGAGGGCAGCAGTCAGAGCCGCTATGCACAATCGATCGCTCACTATTTTTGGTCACGAGGTTGGGTTGTTGTCGTGGCTCATTTTCGTGGTTGCTCAGGGACACCCAACAGACTTGCGCGAGCGTATCACTCTGGCGACACGCAAGAAGTGGACTTTATCGTCAACACGCTCACGACAAAGCTGCCCCAAGCAGACTGGCATGCAGTTGGTATTTCACTGGGTGGCAATGCGCTTCTAAAGTACCTGGGTGAGTGCTGCGAACAGGCAAACTGGTTCAAAGCCGCCTGTGCGATTTCAGTACCGGTTGATTTGGTCGCCTCCGGCAATTATTTGTCGGATCAGTTTTTTAATCGCGAAGTCTACACACGCTTTTTTCTGCATGCGTTGAAACCAAAGGTGTTGGCCAAAGCGAGACAGTTTCCGGGTGCGATTGATGTTGAGCGGGTAGCAAAAGCAAAAACGCTCAGGGATTTTGATGACGCATATACTGCCCCGATGCACGGGTTCCGGGACGCACTGGATTACTGGACCACAGCGTCTAGCAAGCCATGGCTCACTAAAATTGATGTACCGACTTTATTGATCAATGCTCGCAATGATCCCTTCTGGCCCGAGGCCTGTCTCCCCTCCTCAGCCGAAGCCTCCGACAACATGATGCTGCATTATCCTGCTGAAGGTGGTCATGCCGGTTTTGTGACGGGCAGTTTCCCGGGCAATCTGGATTGGTTGCCGGCTCGGATCGATCGTTTTTTTGCGATTGATTAGCGATTAAGCAGTACCAACCGCCAACCCTCCAATACGCTCAGACGGCGTGGAAGGGTTGTGATCCGCTTGCCTCCTTGGCGTAAAATCGGGTCATGTTATCCGGACTGATTCAAATCCTTTTTTTTCAAGGCCTGGGCGAGCTAGCCTCCCGGCTGTTGATACCTCTGTTGCCTGGCCCGGTAATCGGACTGGTACTTCTGTTGTGTTGGTTGCTAATAAAAAAAGAAGTGGGTCCTGACTTGGCTATGGTTAGCAACGCGCTAAGCAAATATCTTGGTTTACTGTTCGTGCCAGCGGCGGTTGGGGTGGTCTTATTCTTGCCACAGTTAAAAGAAAATGCGCTTGCAATGATTTGCGCACTAGTCGGTAGCGTCACGTTGACGATTGGCGCCACCGCACTGTGCTTGAAGTTGAACAGACAGTCTGTAAAGCCAGATGACAAAAACAAATCTGATCACTGAGATTTGGGTCTATCTATCGGGCAGCCCCTTGCTGGCGCTGTTCATCACACTCACCGCCTATCAAATTGGGCTCATTGCTCACCAGAAATCCAAAACCAATCCCTTAGTTAATCCGGTTGCAATTGCTGTTGTATTGGTCGCGACTTTTATTCAGCTGTTTGATATGCCCTATGAGAAATATTTTCAGGGCGCTCAGTTTGTTCACTTTCTTCTTGGCTCTGCCACAGTGTCTCTGGCAATCCCAATATACAAGGGGATGGGCAGCTTGAAGGGTCGATCCTTACCCCTGCTGCTTGCCTTAGTGGTTGGTGGGTGCGTCTCGATTGGCAGCGCCGTTGGTATCGCTAAGCTACTGGGTGCCGATCACACCATTGTTGGGGCTTTTTATTCGAAGTCCGTGACGGCACCGATCGCAATGGGCATTGCCGAAAGAATTGGCACGTCCCCGACGTTGACTGCGATTTTTGCCATCTGCACTGGGATCTTAGGTTCGATCGCTGCGCCTTTTGTTTTTAAAGTTCTAAAAATAAAGGCATCGTGGCAGAAAGGCTTTTCCATGGGCGTTGGCGCGCACGGGATCGGCGCTTCGACTGCGTTCAGCATAAATATTGAAGCAGGCACCTACGCCAGCCTGGCCATGGGCCTTCACGGCATCGTCGGCTCGGTCGCGATCCCTTTGATCTATCATTTATTTAATTAACTTTACCCTGCCTTAAACCGCTCAAGCATTCTGCGTTCTTGAGTCATCTGCTCTCTGATTTTTTGTACTCTGGCATCAAGTTGAGACTGCTCGTAGAAGTCGTTAGACATCTTGCGCGCCTCTTGTAACTGATTCATTGCCGCGACTAGCGCACCCGTCAGCCGATAGTAGGTGGCGATGTTCTCTCTGGACTCAATGCGCAAGCCCATTCGCTCTTGCGCGTTACCAAGAGATTGATAAAGGCTGGGCACTTGATCTGGCCACCGCTGGATGTACTGGTTAAGAAGCTCGACGAGTTCATGATCTTTATGGGATACCTCATAGACCTTCACCAGGCGCTGCAGAATAGCCACTTGCTCGGGCCATTTTTTGATTGCTGCCTGAGCAGTAACCAGGGCATGGTTTGTATTGCCCTGTGCCAAATCAATATCGATAGCCTGGGCAGACAAAAAAGGGGATGCCGGGACGTTGACCTGAGCGGATTTCAAATACTGCTCGGCGGCAGGATAGTTTTTATTTTGAAACGCCAGCAAAGACAAACCAAACAAAGCGGCAGACCGATTGGATCCGTCGCTCACTCGAGCCTCTTCTTGAAACTGCTCAGTGACCAGCAAAGCGGTTTTCACGTCACGAGACTGAATAACGCGAGCTTTTGCCCGCACATACCAATAGTTGGCCGAACTTTGATTGGGCACGGGCTTCATTAACCGAGCCCGATTCTGCATGTCGGTCATGCGTTGCATACTGAGTGGATGTGTACTTGCAAACACCCCGCCACGAACGCTTTCGTTGAGCGTCGCCGCATTCGTCATGCCAGCAAACATTCGAACCATACCCGTTGGGTCATAGCCTGCTTGGCTGAGCATGTCGAAACCAATTCGATCTGCTTCTTGCTCAGCTTCTCTTGAAAATCCGAGCTGCTGGTCTAAGGCTGCTGCCTGACCGAACAAGGCAACCCCTGCCGCTGCGTTGCCCCCAGCATGCGCCAAAGCGGCCAAGATCGCGGCTGCCATCGACGCAAGCATGATGGCATTGCTTTGTTTCTGTTGCGTCAGACCTCTTGCCATATGACGTTGCACGACATGAGCCGTTTCATGTGCCAACACCCCAGCCAATTCGGCTTCGGATTTCGTTGACACGATCAGACCAGTATTCACACCAATAAAGCCACCAGGCATGGCAAAGGCATTGACGACAGGATCTCTGACCCCAAACACGTCAAGCTCGGGTCCACCATGTGGTGCAAAAGCAACCAGATGATGGGCCATGTCGTTAAGATACTGATTAATCGCCGGATCTGACACGAAATCCGGATCGCGACGAGCTTCGACCATGATGGCTTCGCCCAGTTTTCTTTCAACAGCTGGCGAAAGTTCATCGGCTGAAGCAGGCCCAAGCGACGGGGCGCCCATTGGCTGAGCGTGGGTTAAACCGACCGATAAAGAACAAAAAATACTCATTAACAATCGTTGAGATCGAGTCAAGGAGAATTTCGCGCGTCGATTGATGAACGTCACAGCTTTATGCATTCGCTTATGATAGCTTTCTGATTGATTGGTTCCGACATTTTTTGAATGACACCTCAGGATAATAAATTATGCGCCCGGTTCGTAAAGCAGTTTTCCCCGTTGCTGGCATGGGAACGCGTTTCTTGCCCGCCACCAAGGCGATGCCTAAAGAAATGCTGCCCGTCGTCGATAAGCCACTGATTCAGTATGCAGTCGAGGAGGCAGTTGCCGCAGGCATCACTGATCTGATTTTTGTCACGGGTCGTAACAAACGTGCTATCGAGGATCATTTTGACTCCAATCCTGAGCTTGAAGCAGAATTGGATAAAAAGGGTAAGGATGCCTTGCTCTCTATCGTCAGAAACATCCTGCCTTCCAACGTCAATTGCATCTACATTCGTCAGTCAGCACCGTTAGGGCTCGGCCACGCCGTTCTCACTGCTGCCCCCATTGTCGGGGATGAGCCCTTTGCAGTGATATTGGCTGACGATCTGCTCGATGCGGATCGCCCCGTGATTGGTCAACTGATCGACGCTGCACTCACTCATCAGGGAAGTGTGCTGGGTGTTCAAGAGGTCCCTCCCTCAGATACTGACAAATACGGCATTGTGGCAACCGAGTCTGTCGATGATCGCACCGAACGCGTGTTGCACATCGTCGAAAAACCCAAACCGGAAGTTGCTCCTTCAACACTGGCTGTGGTGGGTCGTTACGTACTTGATCCAAGAATTTTTGCTCATTTACGTCAAACTCAACCAGGCGCAGGTGGTGAAATTCAGTTGACCGACGGGATTGCGTCACTGATGAATGAAAAATCGGTATTTGCGCATCGCTACGAAGGCCAGCGTTACGATTGCGGCAACAAAGAAGGTATGTTCGCCGCAACGGTCGCGTTAGGTCGAAAATACCATGGCCTCAAAGTCTAGCTAAACACCAGTCAGTTTTTGGTGTCGCGAACACCCCAGCGCAACTTAGACGACAAATGCATCAAGTTGCGCAGGGCGACGATCAAGCCAATGACTTCTGTCAGCGCTGCGGGTATCCACATGGTTAAACCACCAATCATCTGATCGGTCTGCGCCGTCATGGCGATCGCTCGACCACACAGGTCAAATAACGGATACAAATCCCGCTCAGTAAAAGCGATCACCGCACCTGCAACCATCTGAGGTGCCATCGTGAGAATGGGTGATATCACACGACCTCCCGGCGACATGGCTGCTGGTGGGCAAGGTCGTCGATCAAGGATAAGGTTCCAGTACAAGAAGCCGGTGATCACCACTGACCAGTTCATCAATCGATAAAGACGCCAGTCCAGCATTGAAAAAAACTGCACAGACGGGATAAGCCAGATGATGACTAAAAGAACGAACAGGCTCGGGATAAGAATTGGATTGGTAAGCAAGCCAATCAGGATTTGGCCAAACCAAGCGTCACCGATTCGTTTGAGCCTCACCCGCCAAGAGAGAGGCAACCCGGCCCGCAACACTGAACCAGGGTATGCCGCCATCACCAGTAACGGACCCATGTGATGCAACACAAGATGCTGCACACGATGCATAAAAAACATGCGTTCGGCGTAGTAATCGAGCATGGTGTGCAAGGACAGGTAAAGTGCAGCCCAACCGAGCCAGAAAAACGCCTGTCTGGCCTTGGTCACGCGTCGAGCGCGCGTGCCGCGCACGAACAAGGCCGCACTGATCATAAACAGCGCAACCAATGTTGGTGAGAACTCCCAAGGGATTAGCCAGCTCAACCACGTCATCATGCCTAGCCTTTATGCAACATGCGCTTGAGCTAATCGGGATTCAGATTGAAGCCTTCCAGCCATCCCAACAGATCCCAGACATATATCACCACCATGGCAATACCAAACATTAATAGCACCGTGCCAATCAACAGGGTGAATACGGCAATCAATACAGGGCCCCATCGGCTAGGATGCTCACGAGTCAAACCAGGGTTCAGTTTTGCGTCAAAGCGATCGTCGCTCATCAAACACCAGACTAACGCCTCGATAAAACCATCCAGCGTCGGAATGAACAGCAGGAAGAAAGCGGGGTTCTCAAACCACCGCGTCTGCTGGCTAGCAATGATCATGAGCGCAACTGAAAGGATCGTCACGAGCCAAGCGTAAGGTCGCTTCAGGTACCACCAGTGAGCGCCGATACAACCGAGTACGGCTGCCAGTAATCCAAGGGTGACTTTATTTCTAAACGCCGACTGGTTGGATGCGGAAATATTATCGGTTCTGGTATCGGACATATTGTTTCATCAGTCATACAGATACTTCGATTGTAGTGCTTCGCCGCAGACAGACTAAAATACGGTGATGAGCATTAAAAACTTTCGCGTGGCGATTATTGGGGGCGGGCCGACGGGTAGCGCTTTGGCGTTGATGCTTGCGCGAGCGTGCAAAATGCCTGAGCAAATCGCGCTAATTCAAGCGGATGCCTTAACCAACTATGGTTTCGATCCAAATAAAGATCCTCGTGTCTTAGCAATCAACCACGGCAGTAAAGTATTGCTTGAATCGCTTGATGCGTGGTCAACCCAGTCGGTTGCAATCGAGCATATCCACGTCTCTCAAAAAGGCTATTTTGGTCGAACCGTCATTGATCGCGATGATTTTAAGGTAGCGCAATTAGGGTGTGTCGTGGCGTACGCCGGTCTTCACGCCGCACTCAGCGAGGCTGTTCAAGCCAGCGGGGTTGAGATCTTGCGCGGCCAAGCCGGTCAGGTTCTTGCGCACGACGCTAACGGCGCAGACATCTCTGTTGGTGCTGACACCATTCGTGCGCAGGTTGTTATTCAAGCTGATGGCATTGCTCAAGCGGACAAGACTCGTGACTATACGCAAGCAGCAATCATTGCCTATGCCCGGGCCAGCCATCCCAAAAAAGGATGGGCTTTTGAACGATTCACGAACGAAGGTCCGCTTGCTGTCTTACCTCATCCACTCGCGCCGGATCAGCAAGCCGTGGTCTGGTGCTGCTCACCAGAGCGAGCTTACGCCCTCAAGCAAATGAGCTGCGGTGATTTCTCAACCGCATTAACGGACATGTTTGGTGCAAGGCTCGGGTTCCTGAGGGTTGAAGCACCCGTCAGCGTTTTTCCGTTGACGCTCAATGTGAAACAAAAACTGGTTGACGGCCGTTGTGCGGTCATCGGCAATGCCGCTCAAACGATGCACCCAGTGGCTGGTCAAGGACTCAATTTAGGCTTAAGAGATGCTGCGGTGCTCGCCCGGCATTTAACAGCGTGGCTCTGTGAGGCGACAACATCCCCCGATGGCGGTCTGAAACAGTTCGAACAAGATCGCCTGATCGATCGAAACCTAACCGTACGCATGACAGACACGATGTCGCGTTTTTTTGCAACCAAGAATCCCTTGCCTCATCACATCGCCGGCTTGGGACTGTTCGCGTTAGACACTCTACCCGCCCTCAGAATGCCGCTGGCAAGACATTTATTACAGGGACTCAGGCTTTAACAGGCTGGGCGTATCCGACAATGCAAATCGGTCAGTGGTCTCTAGCGAACAACGTCTTTGCAGCGCCAATGGCCGGCGTGACCGATCGCCCTTATCGCCAGCTCTGCAAACGTCTAGGGGCGGGGTATGCCGTTTCTGAAATGGCCGCGAGCAATCCGCAACTCTGGAACAGTGTCAAATCGTCGCGTCGGCTGAATCATGACGGGGAAAGCGAACCAATTGCTGTGCAAATCGCGGGTGCAGATCCCGAGATGATGGCCCAAGCCGCCGTCTTCAACATCGGCAAAGGCGCAAAGATCATTGACATCAATATGGGCTGTCCTGTCAAAAAGGTCTGTAACGTTGCTTCTGGATCAGCACTACTAAGAAATGAAGCCCTTGTCGCAAAAATCCTGCAGACTGTGGTGACTGCCTGTCAGCCGTTTGATGTGCCTGTCACGCTCAAAACGCGAACCGGCTGGAGCCGCGATGAGCGCAACGCCCTAACGATTGCCCGCCTCGCCGAAGACTGTGGCATCAGCGCCCTGACACTGCACGGCCGCACAAGAGCAGATATGTACGACGGTCAGGCCGAATACGACACAATCAAAGCCGTGAAAGCGTCCATCTCTATCCCTGTCATTGCTAACGGTGATATCGACAGCCCCGAAAAAGCCCGCCACGTGCTCGATTACACCGGCGCCAATGCAGTCATGATCGGCAGAGCTGCGCTTGGCAAGCCGTGGTTATTTCGGGAAGTCGACCATTATTTGAAAACGGGCGAGACCCTTGCTCGCCCCACCTGGTCTGAAATGACCGAGTTGCTGCTAAATCACCTCGATGACCATTACCGGTTTTATGGCGAACGCACTGGTGTGAGAACCGCCAGAAAGCATATTGGCTGGTATCTCAGCGAACTACCCAACGGAAAAAATCTGATTGACGAAATTAATTTGATCGACTCAACTGTTGATCAACACCGAATTTTGCAGAACTGGCTTATACAACAAGAAAACGTTTTACAGAACGTCGAAACAAACTGCGACAATGTCGGGAACACATCCGACTACGTCCACTTGGGCACTGTGGCATAAGCAACTTTGATTAACCATGAAAAAGAAAAACAATCTCGCTGAGAGCGTCAGAGACCATCTGACCCAGTATTTGTCGGACTTCGGCGATGGCGACCCATCGGACTTGCACAGCATGGTGATACAGTGCGTTGAAAAGCCCTTACTCGAAGTTGCCATGAGCCGCGCTGCCGGCAATCAGTCTCGCGCAGCCGATATGCTTGGCATCACACGCTCAACGCTTCGAAAAAAACTCGTTGCATACGACTTGTTGTAGTCACTGTCAGTCGAGTCTTCATCACCCCCTTCGCTAAACTTTGTTTTCTGCCCTAAATAATGAAAATCCAAACTGCTCTGATTTCTGTATCTGATAAAACCGGTGTTGTTGATTTCGCGAAAGAGCTCGCTGCACGAGGCGTCCGCCTGCTATCAACTGGTGGTACAGCAAAATTGCTCGCTCAAGCAGGCTTAACCGTTACCGAGGTGGCAGACCACACGGGATCGCCAGAGATTCTGGATGGTCGTGTCAAAACATTGCATCCAAAAATTCACGGTGGCCTGCTCGCCAGACGTGACAGCGCTGAGCATCTGCGCACAATCAAAAAGCACGGCATTGATGCGATTGATTTGCTGGTTGTGAATCTTTATCCCTTCCGCGAAACGGTTGCAAAAATCGATTGCAGCTTCGCTGATGCAGTTGAAAATATTGATATTGGCGGTCCTGCGATGTTGCGTGCGGCGGCAAAAAATCACGGCACACGCGAAGGTGGCATCACGGTCGTGATCGACCCGGCCGACTATGCGACTGTCCTGAAAGAAATGGACGGCCCCACGGGCGGCACATCCTTTGGTCTGCGCTTATCCCTGGCAGCTAAAGTCTATGCACATACGAGCGCTTACGACGGTGCGATTGCCGCCTACATGAGTAGTCTCGCCAACGCCGAACCAGAGCAGGATATCCCACCTGAACGCAACATTTGGCCTGATGTACTGACCTTACAGGTCTACCAGAAACAAGGACTGCGTTACGGTGAAAACGCTCAACAAATTGCGTCGTTTTATGTAGATCCGTTTTGCCCAGCTGGTCTCATGGCGAATTTCAAACAGTTGCAAGGTAAAGAACTGTCATACAACAACATCGCTGATTCAGATGCAGCATGGGATTGCGTGCGTAGCTTTGACGAGCCCGCTTGCGTCATTGTCAAGCACGCCAATCCGTGTGGCGTAGCCATCGCCAGCAACGTACACGAGGCTTATATCAAGGCACTCAAAACGGACACGACATCGGCCTTTGGCGGCATCATCGCGTTTAACCGACCAATCGACGCAGCCACTGCACAGACAGTCAGTGCACAGTTTCTCGAGGTCGTCCTGGCGCCCGGCTACGATGCAGACGCCTTAGCGATATTCGCGGCCAAAAAGAATGTTCGTGTTTTAACAATACCCATGGGTGCTGGGCAAAACGACATTGATGTCAAACGGGTAGGTGGTGGATGGCTGGTTCAAACCCCTGACGCTAAAAAGCTAGCGCTGGCTGATTTAGTGGTTGCTTCAAAACGTCAGCCAACCGCTGAACAATTGCAAGATTTAATGTTCGCCTGGAAGGTCGCGAAGTACGTGAAATCCAATGCGATTGTGTTCGTCGGCAACGGCATGACCTTGGGGGTTGGTGCGGGTCAGATGAGTCGAATTGATTCAGCCCGTATTGCCTCAATCAAAGCTGAAAATGCTGGCCTCAGCCTGCAGGGTTCTGCGGTCGCTTCAGACGCGTTTTTCCCCTTCCGTGATGGGCTCGATGTGGTCGTGAAGGCAGGCGCGACTTGCGTCATCCAGCCCGGTGGCAGTATGCGAGACGATGAAGTGATTGCGGCGGCTAACGAACACGATATCGTCATGGTGCTGACCGCTATGCGTCACTTCCGGCATTGATGAGTCTGTGATGCGCATACTGGGGGTTGACCCGGGTTTAAGACGCACTGGGTTCGGTGTAATTGAGGTGCGCGGTTCAAAACTGACTTACGTCGCCAGTGGCACAATCGTCGTGCCCACCGACGTGACATTGCCGTTACGGCTAAAGGTGATTTTGGATAATCTGCGGGAGGTTGTCGAGCAACATCAACCCGACGTATCCGCAATGGAAATCGTTTTTATGAATACCAACCCGGCCTCTACGTTGCTGCTTGGTCAAGCAAGGGGTGCGGCGCTGTGCGCACTGGCAGACAGAGGACTGGCTGTTCACGAATACACAGCATTACAAATCAAAAAATCTGTCGTCGGCGCTGGTCGCGCGGCAAAAGAACAGGTTCAAATGATGGTGCAGCGTCTGCTCAATCTTGATGGCATACCAGCACCAGATTCAGCCGATGCCCTCGCTTGCGCCATTTGCCACGCGCACATCTCACCAATCTCTGAGAAAATCGCCGAGCTGAACTATGCCGCCCGCAGCTCACGCGGTCGTACCAAAGTTCGCGCTGGTCGTATGCTTGGCTAATTACTTAGGACACTAAAAAATGATCGGACGACTGACTGGGAAACTTTACGAAAAAGCGCCGCCAAAGGTGGGGCTTGACGTAGGTGGGGTCGGCTACGAATTAGACGTGTCGATGACCACCTTTTACTTGCTACCAGAGCTCGGTCAGACGACCACTTTACTGACACATCTGGTCGTGCGTGAGGACGCACATTTACTCTTTGGTTTCGCGACGGCTGAAGAGCGCCAAACTTTTCGTGAAATCACTAAGGTCACCGGTATCGGGGCTCGAACGGCTCTGGCGGTCTTGTCAGGTATGACCTCTGCTGAACTGGCTCAGGCAATCACCATGCAGGACACGGCACCTTTGATCAGAGTGCCGGGCATAGGCAAAAAAACGGCAGAGCGACTGCTGCTTGAGATGAAGGGCAAACTAGGTGCCGATCTTGGGGTTGGCGCCCCTCAAGTAAGGGGTGGCCAGACGGATATCCTGCACGCCTTGACCGCCTTAGGCTACTCAGAAAAAGAAGCGCTGCTGGCTACTAAAAACCTGCCCGAGGATATCAGTGTTTCGGACGGCATTCGGCTGGCGCTCAAAGGATTGGCACGCTAGTCGCGTCCAGGATTACTTGTTCAAATAATTCGGCGCGACGGATTCTAACGGTGTAGGCACAACGCCCAGGATTGGATCGATGCCATTGACACTCACGTTATCCACAGTCAGCGAATCCAGATTATCTCTGGACATGAGTGGTGCGCCCGGCAGACATTCGAAGAAGAACGCCTGTAATTGACCAATAAAAAAGGGCATGGGGATGATCGATCTGGGGTGCCCGGACCAGATTGCCGCCAGACTAACTAAC
Source organism: Jezberella montanilacus (assembly GCF_003003055.1). Classification (GTDB taxonomy): domain Bacteria; phylum Pseudomonadota; class Gammaproteobacteria; order Burkholderiales; family Burkholderiaceae_B; genus Zwartia; species Zwartia montanilacus. The sequence goes on along the minus strand of NZ_PVTV01000001.1, from coordinate 79,740 downwards.
TCGCCGAGTGTGTAAACACGCGGACCAACTAGATCGTAGGTGTGACCGTAAGTGTGAGTATTTTGAAGAGCATTGACGATGGCTTGAGCAACATCCTCGACAAAGACGGGTTGCAATCTGGCCTTAGAGCCAGCCAGTGGTAGGGCGGGAAACCATTTAGCTAAAGTTGCAAACATATTCATGAACTGATCCTCCGCACCGAAAACCACCGAAGGACGCATGATGGTGCAATGACCATCAGACCAGTTCGCAAAGATATCCTGCAAGACTTTTTCGCCCGCCGCTTTAGATCTCAGATAAGCGCTTGGGCCAGTCGTGCTGGCGCCCAGTGCACTGACGTGAATCAGTCGGGTAACCTGGGCTTGCTTACAAGCAAGCGCTATGCGCCTGGGTAATTGAACATGTGCCTGATCGAAATCTGCACCGAAAGGCATCCCTGAGCGACTATGAAGAATACCGACTAGATTAATCACGGCATCGCAACTTGCAACCAAGCCCTGCAAAACAGCGTCGTCCTGGACATTGGCTTCAAGCACCGTCACTGTTGGATAGACCAGCAGCTCACGGCCCTGCGCGTAGCGTCGTGTTGGCACATGCACCGTATGCCCGTTCGCGACTAAACGTCCCACTAACTGTCGACCAATAAATCCAGTCCCACCAATCACGAGCACGCGCATTTGAGATCCTTTAAAGCTTCGTGGTTTGACCTAAGCGGTTTGAGACAAAAAACCAGCGTAAGCGTTCAGATCCACATTACCGCCGCTAAGGATAACACCAACCCTTGATCCAGCAGGAACTTTTAACGCGCCGTGCAGGATCGCAGCAGCAGCCAGACATCCCGTTGGCTCGACGACCATCTTCATGCGTTCACCAAAAAACTTCATGGTTTGAATAAGCTGTGCATCACTAACCGTCAACATATCAGTCACCTTGTCTTGGATGATAGCGAAAGTCAATTGACCCAGGTAGTTTGTTAAAGCGCCATCAGCGATAGATCTGGGGGTTGCGATGGACACGATCTCACCCTGACGAAAAGACTGCTGACCATCATTACCAGCCTCTGGCTCAACACCAAACACCTGGCAATTGGGGCTTAGGCCTTTTGCCGCTAGAGCGCATCCTGCCAACAACCCGCCGCCACCGACACACACAAGCAGGTAGTCTAGCTCCCCCACGTCCTCAATCAACTCTTTCGCAGCAGTGCCTTGCCCAGCGATGACATGAAAATGATCGTAGGGCGGGACGACCGTCATGCCCGTCTCTTCTTGCATGGCGCGGGCGAGTTCTTCGCGGCTTTGCGTATAGCGATCGTAGGTGACAACCGTCGCCCCATACCCCTCAGTGGCTGCCTTCTTGGCCGCAGGGGCATCCTCAGGCATGAGGATGACTGTTTTCACACCCAGCAACTGGCCCGATAAGGCAATCGCTTGAGCATGGTTGCCGGATGAATACGCAAGCACGCCTTTGGCACGCTGCTCGTCGTTCAAGCTGGCAATCGCGTTATAGCCGCCGCGAAATTTAAACGCCCCCATACGCTGATAATTTTCTGCTTTAAAAAATATTTTTGCGCCGGTTTGACTGTCAGCGGTTCTGGATGTCAACACGGGGGTCCGATGGGCAACCCCCTTCAGGATTTCAGAAGCTTTTGCGACGTCGTCAAAAGTGGGCAAAATTAAAGTCATGATTTCCTCTGGCAGTTAATAAGATCAGTGGGATAGTGTACGATTCTTGCAAATGGTTTGAGCAGAGGCTCTATTTTTTATGGCAATACAATCAGATTCGCTGTCTTCTCACCCTGACAACAGTCGGATTGTGGCACCGCAGGCGATAACTCCTCAAGAAGAATCGATAGAGAGAGCCTTGCGGCCGAAAGCCCTTCAAGAATATGTTGGCCAGCAACGGGTTCGAGAACAGCTTGAAATTTTCATCTCGGCAGCCCGTAACCGAAACGAGTCGCTAGATCACGTTCTGTTGTTCGGCCCACCCGGACTGGGCAAAACGACCCTTGCCCACATTGTTGCGTACGAAATGGGCGTCAATCTGCGCCAGACTTCAGGACCTGTGCTGGAGCGCCCGGGCGATCTGGCGGCCTTGTTGACCAATCTCGAGCGCAACGACGTTTTATTCATTGACGAAATCCATCGACTCTCTCCGGTGGTCGAAGAGATCCTTTATCCAGCACTAGAAGACTTTCAGATCGATATTTTGATCGGTGAAGGCCCAGCTGCTCGGAGCGTCAAACTCGACCTTCAGCCCTTCACGCTCGTCGGGGCAACAACGCGGGCGGGGATGCTGACCAATCCACTCAGAGACCGTTTCGGCATCGTCTCGCGGCTAGAGTTTTATTCGCCAGAGGAACTCACCCGGATCGTCACTCGCAGTGCAAACTTGTTACAAGCACCCATTACGCCTGAAGGCGCAGCCGAGATCGCCAAGCGCGCGCGCGGCACCCCTCGGATAGCCAATCGTTTATTGCGACGCGTGAGAGACTACGCTCAGGTGAAATCCAACGGCACAATAGACAACGACGTTGCAGCCAGAGCGCTAGTCATGCTTGAGGTCGACCCTCAGGGTTTAGATCTGATGGATCGTAAACTGCTCGAGGCCATTGTTCATAAATTTGACGGTGGTCCGGTTGGAGTAGACAGTCTGGCTGCAGCAATTGGCGAGGCACGCGACACGATTGAAGACGTGATCGAGCCCTATTTGATTCAACATGGCTATTTGCAGCGAACTAACCGCGGCAGGATGGCAACCCAGACAACCTGGCGACATCTTGGTTTAACACCACCCGCTGGTCGCTCAGGAGAGCAACCCTCCTTGCCACTTTAGGCGGCTTCTCTGGCAATGCACGCCAGCAGCAACTGCCCATAGGCTTCGAGCTTGCGAGCCCCCACCCCTGTGATATGTGACAAAGCGTTTAAGTCCACTGGGCGTGTAATCGCAATCTCACGTAGTGTGGCGTCATGAAAAATTACATAGGCTGGGACACCGTGATCGCGTGCAACGGCCGCTCGCCACTGGCGCAAACTTTCGTATAAAGCAATCGCCCGATTCGGTAAATCCGGATGAAGCGGTTTGGGTCGCGGAGCACTGCCCTTGGCTGGTCGTGCCACCTCTCGTCGCAGCAACAAGGTCTGCTCGCCTTTTAAGACTTTTCTAGCACTATCAGTCAACGCTAAGGTGCCGTAACCTTCGTGATCGACCATCAAAAATCCCTGAGCCAACAATTGCCGTAGCACGCTGCGCCAATTTTGTTCCGACAAATCTTGCCCAATTCCGAAAACAGACAAAGAGGCATGATCCTGCTCAAGCACGCGTGGGGTTTGTTTACCTCTCAGTATGTCGATCAAATGACCAGCACCATAGCGCTGACCCCGCTCATTCATCAAGCGAAAGACGGCAGACAGTAATTTTTGTGCGGCGACTGTGCCATCCCAGGCGTCCGGTGGCATTAAGCAGTTATCACAATTACCGCAAAACTCGATGGTTTGACCAAAATACTGCAGCAAGCGCTGGCGGCGACAACCGATCGCCTCACATAGGCTCAACATGGCATCGAGTTGTTGACCCAGCCGACGCCGAAACACCTCATCGCCGCTCGATTCGTCAATCATGCGACGTTGCTGCACGACATCCTGCAGCCCATAGGCCAACCAAGCAGAAGCGGCCAAGCCATCGCGACCGGCACGGCCCGTCTCTTGATAGTAGCCTTCTATCGATTTTGGCATGTCGACATGAGCGACAAATCTGACGTCAGGCTTGTCAATGCCCATACCAAAGGCAATCGTCGCGACCATCACCACACTGTCTTCGCGCAAAAACCGCGCTTGATTCTGCGATCTTAGGGTCGCGCTTAAGCCAGCGTGATATGCCAAAGCGGTAATGCCGTGAGCGCAAAGAAATTCAGCGGTTTCCTCCACTTTGTTTCGTGACAGGCAATAAACGATACCAGCGTCACCGGCGTGATCTTGCTGAATCAAACGCAAAAGTTGTTTGCGAGCATCTTGTTTTTCTACAATCTGATAGCGGATATTAGGACGATCAAAACTGGAGACAAAATGCTCTGCGTCATCGAGTGCCAGTCGCTGAGCAATCTCGCGGCGAGTGAATTCGGTAGCCGTCGCCGTTAAGGCGATGCGGGGGATGTCGGGCCATCGTTCGTGCAAGATGGATAAGCCAAGATATTCAGGACGAAAATCATGCCCCCACTGAGAAACGCAATGCGCCTCATCAATGGCAAACAAGGCGATGCGGCCCCTTGATAACAAATCGAGGCAACGATCCGTCAGCAAACGTTCGGGGGCGACATACAACAGATCAATCTCACCCTTTAAGAAAGCCTGCTCAACTTCGCGACCACGTTGCCAATCTTGAGTTGAATTTAAAAAAGCCGCTCGAACGCCCAATTCAGTGAGTGCATCTACCTGATCCTGCATTAAAGCAATCAGAGGGGATAACACCACACCGACACCAGGCCTAACGAGCGCAGGTATTTGATAGCAAAGGGATTTACCACCCCCGGTCGGCATCAATACCAAAGCATCGCCGCCGCTGACAACATGATCAATAATCGCGGCTTGCTCACCACGAAACGACTCATAACCGAAGACGCGCTGCAAGACGTCAAGCGCGCTGTGCTCAGACATTCGAACGCTACCTGCTAAAGATTGGGACATCCGTCAGTTTATGCTTGTGCGGGCGGGTAAAAGTGGGGTTGCGACAAAATATTTGGCAAACCCGAACCATTATTCAGTAACATCCCCGATTATGAATCCAAGAATCAAATTGCTTGTCGTGGATGACGATCCTGCCTTGCGGCAGTTGCTGGCGGACTACCTCAACAAACACGACTATGACACCCTCATTGCGCCCGACGCCACTGATCTGGACGCGAAGATTCAACGTTTCAATCCAGCGCTGATCGTGCTGGATCGGATGATGCCAGGCATCGATGGATTAGACGCTTGCAAACGTTTGCGCGATCGGGGTGAGGATATACCGATCATCCTGCTCACCGCTAAAGACACCATACAAGAAAAAATCGCAGGTCTGAAAGCGGGCGCCGACGACTATTTGGGTAAACCGTTCGATCCTCGAGAGTTACTTGCACGGATCGAAGCCATACTCAGACGCAAACAAGGCCCCTCGTCCCTCCAGCAGGATCAGTCGGTCAGTTTTGGTCGTTTCGTGTTTGACTATGCCACCCGGCAACTCACCCAGGACAACGAGATTGTCAAACTGACTGGCGGTGAAATTAACTTGCTGGAAGCCCTGATCAAAAACTCAGGCAAAGCTTTATCGCGCGAGCGACTGTTGTTGCTCGCACGTGACGACGAAAACGGTGAGCGAAACGACAGGGCGATCGATATCGCCATTTTACGTTTGCGTCGAGTCATTGAAGTTGACCCTAAACAACCCAGATGGATACAAACCGTTTGGGGTACCGGCTATCGCTTCTCGCCTTGAAATATCTTAAACGCGTCCTGCTGCTCTCTTTGCGAACGAGACTGATAATGCTCGTGTTGATCACTGCCTTAACCATGCAGGCAATCACCACTTACTGGCTATATTTGTACCGTAGCAATCACACGAATACCGTTGCTATGCAGTTAATTGCAACGACGATTCACACCATCCAAACTGCAGTTGAAGATTTACCGAGCCAGGAAAGACGTGAGTTCGTTAAACATGCGACAGGTGGTCAATGGCAGATTATCAGTGGGCGGCTACCAGCTAATGTTTACTTTCCGCACCGAACCTCCAGCGGCGAGCCGGGAGAACAGTCGATCACGATGGACGAGGTGCGTCAAAGTTTGCAAGGTCTGGTCGTCAAGCTAAAAACAGAATTGAGTCCTGGTACCCGTATCGCCCTTTCTCGCGGATCCGACGCACAGTTCTTCGTTTCAGTTAAAAATCAAAAGGCCCTTGATAGCCAAACTACACATCGAGATTGGCTGGTCATTCCGATTAACTTGATCGATCCACCAGTCCAGATTCGACTGGTCACTTTGTGGATGGGGGCACTTGCGGCGCTGACGCTTGTCGCGCTGTGGTTTTCATGGCATATCACCCGTCCGATCACTCAACTCATGGCCGCCACCGACCAGCTTGCCTCAGGTCAGCCGATACGGGTCAAGCCGACTGGCCCGACGGAGACCCGCATATTGGGCGAGCGATTCAATGGCATGCTGGACGCCCTGGCAGCTGCGGAATCTGTTAAACGGACGCTACTGGCTGGGTTGCCCCATGATCTTAAAGGCCCAATGACGAGAATGTGGTTACGTATCGAGATGTCCGACGATACTCTTTTGAAAGAAGGTATCAAAAAAGATCTGGAGGATATGCAACACATCGCCGAGCAATTCATTCAATATCTTCGAGGAACCGATGGCGCCGCCTACGATCGGCGCCCCATCCGCATGGATGCCTGGGTCGCGGAGCGGGTTAATAACTGGCGAAGCGCTGGTAGTGATGTCAGCTTGATCGGTAAGCCTTACTCGTGCTTCGTGATGGGGGACTCACTGGCCCTATCGCGTTTACTTGATAATTTGATTGAAAATGCACTGCATCACGGCCGGCCGCCAGTGCAAGTATCTCTAACGTCACAAGGTCAAGACGCGGTACTTCGCGTCATTGATCACGGGGCCGGCATACACGAAAGCAAGCGCAAAGAGGCAATAGAGCCGTTTGTTCGACTGGATCAAGCCCGAACACGCAGCGGAAACGTCGGCTTGGGTTTGGCATTGGCCGTTATCATTAGCCAAGCACATTCGGGCTCATTGACTCTCGGGCAAAGCGCCACGGGGGGGTTAGAAGTTCAGGTGAATCTACCGCTTACGGTGCCCGACCAAATAGCGACCGATATCCCATCAAGTTAAAAAGAACCATGATGGGCACGGCAACAAAAGTAATCAATAAAATGAGTTTCAGCGATCCGACAGCTGAAGCAGCATCCCAGATGGTCATGTTATCCAAGATAACGAAGGGAAACATACTGTAAGCCAGGCCACTCAGCAGCAGAAAAAACAGCAAAACACACAAAGCAAAGGGCGTCCAGGCTAGCGTTTGATACTTGGCTTTAGTCACACGAAGCAGACCCATATCCATGCCGACAAAGCAACCCAGCATTAATAACCAAATTGGCATGGCGAGAACCAGTCGAGTGGTATTGCTCCATTTGTAGAAGATGGCGGGATTTGCTAGCCCGAGAGCGACGGCAACAGCTACCATGCCAGCCGCGGCCCAGCGAATAGCGTGCCTTGCCCAACCTGCCGCCTTTTGCTGCAGATCACCCTGCAAGCGCATAACTAGCCAACAAGCACCAAGCAACGCATAGGCGGCCACCGTGCAAAGCGCTAAAAACAGACTAAACCAAGTTGAATCATTCCCTTGTTGATAGCCTGTTACAACCGACGCCAATAACAGTCCGTGCCCAATTGCAGTCAAGAGCGAACCGAACCAGAATCTCCTTACCCAAACCACTCGTTGCTCGGCAGGCGCGCGAATTCGAAACTCAAAGGCAACATTACGCAAGGTCGTCCCCAACATCGTGAACGTTAGCGGAACATACAAATGACCGAGTACCGCAGACCAACCTAGCGGAAACGCCGCCAAGAACAAGCCAAGCGCCAAAATCAGCCACACCTCGTTTGCATCTCGCCACGGAGACAAGATAACCATCATTCTCGCCCGCTCAACTGACGGAGCAACGCCCAGCAATAGGCCCACACCCACATCAAATCCATCAAACAGCAAACCACCCAGAGTCAATAAAAAGAGCATGCCCATCAATAGCAAGGGCATCCAGAACGCAGCGTCGGTAACCGCCATTCCCATCGAGCCTGCCAAGGTTGAGATCATGACCGACCCCCGGGTTTTCGAACTGGGACAACACCAAATCTGGCAGCGTGTCGCAACAGGCTAACAAAGCCTAGTGTCAGCAGTCCGTAGCACACAATCATGCCACTGAGCCCCAGCAACAAAGTGAATGCGTCAGTCTCGGTTGCCAAATCCGCTTGCAACAATGTGCCCCATATCAGGTAGGGAAAACGGCTGATATCGACGATGTTCCAGAGCGCAAACCACAAGGCAACACCTGCCCAGGCAGACCAAACTGCAGTTCTAAGTAACCACGTCGGGTAATTCGATGCGTCTGAGCCTTTGCGCGTGCGTTGCCATGACAAAACGATCAGGAGAAAGACCAGACCAGAGATCAAGATCAGCGCGCAGCGAGCTAACCAATACAACAATTCAACGGGCGGTGACTGGCCATCAGGCAGTTCAAGGCCTCTCATTGTTCCATCGGCGTTCCTGCCTAACCATCGGGTACTGAGCTTAGTACTCTCAGTCGACGTTCTCTCCCAATACCCCATGACGGCAGCGGCCGCAGCAGGTCGATACTGAGCAACCAAGCGTTCATTACCGTCAACAGCAACGCCGAGCACGAGCAAACTGAGAATTGCCAGCCAATAAGCGGTCATAAACGTCGAGCGTTCACCATCTTCGAGTGGTCTGCGCAGGGCTTGCCAGGCCGAGACACCAATTAGCAAAAAGGCGGATATCACGCCTGCGCCCGAAAAAAACAGCAATACTTGCCAACCGAGTGAGGCATTGAATACGACTTCGACCCAGTCAAAAACCTGGTAGCGTCCGTCAATCAAGGTGGCCCCATCGGGGGTGAGCGTCCAGGATTGCAAAACAAGGCCCCAGAACACGGTTGCGCTCAAGCCAAGAGACACCATAAAAATACTGAACAGATGGCCCAGGGGTGAGGCGCGTTTTTGGCCAAAGAGCATGACCCCCAGAAATACGGCTTTAATCACAAAGAAGGTCACAATGCTAGCAGCCAGCAAAGGGCCTGCCACATTGCCGATTCGTTCGAGCAAACTGGGCCATAAAGTGCCCAGTTCAACTAAAAATGGTACTGCGCAACCCAGAGCGATAATGAGTGTCAGAGCAAAGATTCTGGCCCAAAAGCGGTAAGCCGGCTGCCAACCACCGTCAAGATTCCGAATGGATCGCCAGCGCATAAAGAAAAGCAGCCAACCCAACGCTGTCGCAAGCGCCGCAAACAAAACGAGAAAATTCAGGCTGAGGGTAAATTGCGCCCGTGCCATCCAAAGTGCGGAAATTTCCATGATCGCGCATAGTGTAGTCGGCAACGTGGCAAAATGTGTCTTTTGCTAGCAAAGAGTGACCCATAAAACCGTATGACGTCCGATTTCGCCCCACCCGCAGCTTCTGTCACGACTAACTTTCTTCGCAACATCATCGAGGATGATCTTGCAGAAGATCGTTTCGCTCAAAAACGTTGGGCAAATGCGCCAGCTACCGCTGACTTACTGGCGACAGCACCACTGGATCCGGCGCGGATTCGGACCCGGTTTCCCCCAGAACCCAATGGATATCTGCACATCGGCCATGCTAAAAGCATTTGCCTGAATTTCGGCTTAGCACGCGACTACGGCGGGGTCTGCCACCTCAGATTTGACGATACCAATCCTGAGAAAGAAGACCAGGAATACGTCGACGCCATCATGGATGCCGTCAAGTGGCTGGGATTCGACTGGACAACACACGCTAAAGAGCACCTGTATTTCGCCAGTGACTATTTCGAGTTGATGTTCAAGTTCGCTCGCTCGCTAATCAGCGCGGGTCATGCCTATGTCGACCAGCAAAGTCCAGAGGAAATGCGCAACATGCGCGGGACTCTGACTGAGCCGGGTAAAGACTCACCCTGGCGCGATCGTCCGATCGTCGAATCCGAGCGCTTATTTGATGCGATGCGCGCTGGCATGCATGCTGACGGCAGCATGGCCGTGCGCGCCCGGATCGATATGAGATCGCCGAATATCAACATGCGCGATCCAGTCATCTACCGGATTCGTCATGCTGAACACCACCGTACCGGCAATAAATGGTGTGTCTATCCAATGTATGCCTTTGCCCATCCGATCGAAGACGCGTTGGAGGGTATAACCCACAGCATCTGTACGCTCGAATTTGAAGACCAGCGCCCTTTTTATGACTGGACACTCTCACAGCTGAGAGATCTGGGGCATCTGTCGGCTCAGCTTCCGCAACAGTACGAGTTTGCTCGTTTGAATATGAGCTATATCGTCACCAGCAAACGAAAACTGCTTCAACTGGTAAAAGACAATCACGTTGAAGGTTGGGATGACCCACGCATGCCAACTCTGGCTGGTTTGCGAAGGCGCGGCTATACCGCCTCTGCGTTGCGCCTGTTCTGCGAACGCACAGGTGTCTCGAAATCCAATTCGCGAATTGATTATGCCTTGTTGGATCAAGCTTTGCGCGAAGATCAGGATCCGGTCGCCCGTCGATCAGTCGCCATTTTGAAGCCTCTGAAACTTGTTATCACGAACTTTCCGGCAGACAAAGTCGAACCTTGCCACGCTCCGAATAATCCGCACGACGAGTCAGCTGGGCAACGCAATTTTCCCTTCACTCGTGAGCTCTGGATTGAGGAAGAAGACTTTGCAGAAGTCCCTCCTCCAAAATATTTCCGCCTGTTCCCGGGGAATTCAGTACGTTTGAAATACGGCTATATCGTCACCTGCACTGGATGCGTCAAGGATGAAACTGGGCGCGTAATTGAGGTTCACGCTGAATATAATCCCGACACTAAAAGTGGCACGGCTGGTGCAAATTCAGTAAAAGTCAAAGGGACAATCACCTGGATCAGTACACTCAGTGCGATCGCAACGGAGTTCCGTCTCTATGACCGTCTGTTTTCGGAACCATTCCCTGACGCAGGCGATCGCGATTTTCTGACTTGCCTTAATCCAGCCTCTAAAGAGATCGTTCACGGTTGGCTTGAGCCCGGCACACTTGCAGAAAAAGGCGTGCTGTGGCAATTTGAGCGCTTGGGATACTTTACGCCCGATTTACTGGACTCTAGTGCTTCGGCGCCTGTTTTTAATCGAACCACCACGCTTAAAGATACTTGGGCTAATTCATGACAAACGAAACACCCGCCCTGGATTTCAAGAGCGCCACGCTCTATGCAATTCGACTGGTGCTACACAAAGGCGATACCGAAGCCTTGATCTCGACCTTAGCCAAGCGCATGAAAGAATCGAGTACTTTTTTTGAAGATGAGCCGGTGGTGATAGATGCCACTAACCTTGAAGGCAGCATCGACTGGGGAAAGCTGCTCAATGCGCTGAAGTCGCATCGTCTTCCGGTCATTGGGGTCGCAGCCGCAGGCGAGCATTTATTTACCGCCAAAGCCTTTGGCTTAAACGAAGTAGACCTCTCTGCAAGTCCGATTAAACCTGCCTCAGAGCCAAAACCCGCTGCGCCCGAAGCCAATGCAGGCCAGGCCCTACCAGCAGTCGCTATACCCCCGAGCCCTGCTCCTGTACCCGTTCTCAGCAACGAGCCTGTCCAAACAACCATGGTGGTTCACGGTCCCTTACGGTCGGGACAGCGTATCTACGCGCGTCAGCGAGATCTGATTGTCATGGGTCTGGTGAGTCAAGGCGCTGAAGTCATTGCAGATGGCAACATCCACGTTTATGGTCCCTTGCGCGGCAAAGCGATGGCGGGTGCGCTGGGTGATCAGCGCGCTCGGATTTTTACGACTCAGTTCGAACCTGAGCTGGTCGCGGTGGCCGGGGTGTATCGCGTCGTCGATACGAAGTTGTCTGCTAATGTTCACAAAAAAGCGGCGATGGTTTTTCTGGACGGGCAAGCCCTGAATATCACACCGCTTGACCAGTAAGATACACTCTGCGTCATTAGCTTCGTTTTTTTTATCAGCAATTTTTATTTCATTTACATAAGGTTTTAGCGTCATGACTCGTATTGTGGTGGTGACTTCCGGCAAAGGCGGTGTTGGCAAAACAACGACCAGCGCCAGTTTCTCTTCAGGTTTAGCTATTCGAGGCTTCAAGACGGCCGTTATCGATTTTGATGTGGGTCTTCGTAATCTTGATTTGATTATGGGCTGCGAGCGACGGGTCGTTTATGACTTTGTCAATGTCATCACAGGGGAAGCTACGCTTAATCAGGCCTTGATTAAAGATAAAAACCTCGAAAACCTCTTTGTTTTGCCCGCGTCTCAAACCCGTGACAAAGACGCTTTGTCCAAGGAAGGCGTTGAGAAAGTCATCAATGATCTGAAAGGGATGGGCTTTGATTACATCGTCTGTGATTCGCCTGCTGGGATCGAAACAGGCGCCTTACTCGCTGCCTATTTTGCTGATGACGCCATCGTTGTGACTAATCCAGAGGTCTCTTCGGTGCGCGACTCAGATCGTATCCTGGGGATTCTTGCGTCAAAGTCCCGCCGTGCCGTCGAAGGCGATGACCCAATCAAAGAGTACCTGCTGCTCACTCGCTACAACCCCAAGCGTGTTGAAGATGGCGAGATGCTGTCTTTACAAGATATCGAAGATATCTTGCGTATCAAACTGATCGGTGTGATTCCCGAGTCAGAGGATGTTTTACAGGCATCGAATCAAGGCTTACCAGCAATCCATCTGAAAGGCACTGCTGTGTCAGAGGCCTACACGGACGTCGTTGCACGTTACCTGGGTGAAGAAAAGCCATTGCGCTTCGTCGATTATGAGAAGCCAGGCTTGTTCAAGCGTATTTTCGGAGGCAAATAATGTCTTTTTTGTCTATGCTGCTTGGGCAAAGAAAAACCTCTGCCAATGTCGCCAAAGAACGTCTTCAGATCATTCTGGCTCACGAACGCGGCTCCTCTAATGTCTCACCCGACTACTTACCGGCTCTGCAAAAAGAGTTGATCGCGGTGATTTCAAAATACGTCAACATCAATCCCGACGACATCACGGTTCAACTTGAAAATCAAGGGAATCTCTCGGTGCTTGAAGTCAAGATCGAGATGCCGCAAAAGTAAACCGAAACAAATCTGCCCCGTTTCAGGGGCGGATCAGTTTGCTGAGTGCCTGAACCACCTCTGCCGGCATCGATACCGGACGATTAGTGTCACGATCAACATAAACGTGTACAAAATGACCTTCAGCACTCGCTGAGTTTTCGTCATTTTTAAAAATGCCGAGTTCATAACGAACGCTACTGTTACCCAGTTTGGCGACACGTAAGCCGACATGCACGATATCTGGGAAAGCCACAGACTGGTGGTAGCGACATTGCGTCTCAACCACCAAGCACAAGGTCGGTGAGTGCTGAGGGTCAAGCACCCCTTGAGCAATCGAGTAACCAGTCACGCACGTGTCGAAATAGGAGTAATACACGACGTTGTTGACGTGACCGTATACGTCGTTGTCTTTCCAGCGAGTCGTAATTTCGCAAAAATGCGCGAACTTGTCACGCGTTTCAGGAAGTGGACGACTCATCGCAAAGCCTTGTAACGCAAACGCTTGGGGGCAGCGCCCGCTTCACCCAGACGACGTTTTTTATCAGCTTCGTATTCTTGGTAATTACCGTCAAAAAATACGACCTGAGAATCACCCTCAAAGGCGAGAATATGCGTGGCGATCCGATCCAGGAACCAACGATCATGACTGATCACCATGACACTGCCTGCGAACTCAAGCAACGCGTCCTCGAGCGCACGCAAGGTTTCAACGTCCAGATCGTTTGACGGTTCATCCAGCAACAAAACGTTTCCGCCTTTGATCAAGGTTTTAGCGAGATGCAACCGACCGCGCTCGCCACCAGATAACTGACCGACCGTTTTGTTTTGATCACCACCCTTGAAGTTAAAACGTCCCAAATAAGCACGGGCAGGCATTTCAAAACGGCCAACGGTTAACAAATCGGCCCCGTCAGAAATCGTATCGAAGACCGTTTTTGCATCTGGTAAAGCATCGCGTGACTGATCAACAAACGCAATGTTTACTGTCTTGCCCACTATGACTTCGCCGCTGTCAGGCGTATCCTGACCTGCAATCATTCTGAACAAGGTCGACTTCCCTGCACCGTTGGGGCCGATAATCCCAACGATCGCGCCAGGTGGGACTCTAAAGCTCAAATTATCGATGAGCAGACGGTCACCAAAAGCCTTACTGACATTATTGAACTCAAACACTTCGTTACCCAACCGCTCGGCGACGGGGATAAAGATTTCTGATGTCTCGTTACGCTTCTGATATTCGTGCGACGACAGTTCTTCAAAACGCGTCATCCGGGCCTTGGCTTTAGCCTGACGCCCTTTCGCGTTTTGGCGAACCCATTCGAGTTCTTTCTTGATGGTTTTTTGACGAGCAGATTCAGTTGCCTCTTCTTGCTTCAGGCGCTCGTCTTTCTGCTCAAGCCACGAGCTGTAATTGCCTTTCCAGGGGATACCGTGTCCACGGTCCAGCTCAAGAATCCATTCAGCAGCATTGTCGAGAAAGTATCGATCATGCGTGACGCCAACGACGGTGCCGGGAAATTTTTTCAGAAAAACCTCAAGCCACTCAACGCTCTCGGCATCCAGATGGTTAGTGGGCTCATCCAGCAGCAACATGTCCGGTTTGGATAACAATAAGCGACACAAGGCCACTCGCCGCTTTTCACCACCAGACAGCTTGCCTACGTTCGCGTCCCAAGGCGGTAGGCGCAATGCATCGGCAGCGATTTCCATTTGTGTCTCTGTATCATCCGCACCACTTGAGGCTGCAGCTGAAATGATGGCTTCCAGATCGGCCTGCTCGGCCGCCAGGGCATCGAAATCAGCGTCCGGCTCAGCATAAGCTGCATAGACTTCATCCAGTCTCTTGCGAGCAGCAACTACAGCGCCCATCCCCTCTTCAACTGCTTCGCGTACGGTGTGCTCAGGGTTGAGTTTGGGTTCTTGCTCGAGGTAGCCGATGTTCAGACCTGGCATAGGCACGGCTTCGCCTTCGATCTCTTTATCAACACCCGCCATAATTTTTAACAATGTTGATTTACCAGAGCCGTTCAGACCAAGTACACCAATCTTCGCACCAGGGAAGAATGAAAGAGAAATGTCACGCAGAATCTGACGCTTGGGGGGCACGATTTTGCCAACCCGGTGCATGGTGTAAACGTATTGAGCCATTTTTGATTGAGCACACAAATAACAGTAAGACTGGCATTGTAGAGCGTAGTCTGTGACATTGGAATGCCAGAGGACTATCATATGGGGCTGATCATCCAGTGCCCTTTTGGGGAGCCTCAACCATGTCTGCATCTGATTTCACGCTTAATTTCACCGAAGAAGAACTGATCATGCTCGGTAAAACCGCTGACGGCCTCAGTGCCTATATGGGCAAGTCGGTGTTAGCTGAAATCGGCATGGATGACGAGGCAGAATGGGTGATTTTTGCGATCCCTCTTGGGGTGGATGAAGAACACGACGATAAGGCCGTCCATGTGCAAATGGGTGGCTCAGGTGCGCGCTTTGTTGGCGGGCGCGGTGGCTTGGATCTGGATACCGACATCTATGACTGCCGTTACCTCTGGTCAATTCAGATTACCGATGACCCAGAGGCTCGCTTTGTGCGGCTTGACGAACACGGAAATGAATTTGATTTCTCTAACGATCTAGCCGAGTTGCTGCCGTTTGAGACAACCGACGAAGAACTGCCAGATCCGGACTTGGAACTGGCGGAAGATTTAGGTGATGACCAAGAGCCTGAGGACTTCGAAGGTGATGATGACAGAGGTGATCACGGTCGCCACACACACAAAGGGCCACTGCATTAACTTAGGCGGATTTGTTTACAGATTACGCTTGCCACGCCTCGATGACAGCATGGCATGCAACGTCGGTACCTTCAAATTTAGCCAAGGCCGGCGCGTCCTGTTTGCATTTATCTCGCGCATAAGGGCACCGCGGATGAAAAGTGCAACCCGAAGGTGGGTTGAGTGGATTAGGGACTTCACCCAACACGGCTGTGCGTGCTAATCCTTGCCCTGAGATGTCGGGAATCGCGGCCAGCAACATCCGCGTGTAAGGATGTTTAGGATGCTTAAACAATTCATCCCTGTCGGCAATCTCCACAATCCGCCCTAAATACATCACACCCACCCTGTCGGCCATGTGGTGCACGACTGCGAGATTATGAGAGATGAATAAATAGGTCAAACCCAGCCGTCGCTGCAAATCCTTCATGATGTTGAGCACTTGTGCCTGAACCGATACATCCAGTGCAGATGTTGGTTCGTCACACACTAAGAACTCAGGGTTAACCGCCAGGGCACGTGCAATCGAAATCCGCTGTCGTTGACCACCTGAAAACTGATGTGGATAGCGGTTTGAATCCGTGGGATGCAAGCCGACCTGAGAGAGAAGTTCGTTGACTCGTTCTGCGCGCTGAGCTGGGGTCAAGTCCGTATGCGCCAGCATAGGCTCTGCAATGATTCGACCGACCCGCCAGCGCGGATTTAAGCTTGCGTAAGGATCTTGAAAAATCATTTGCAAACGTTTGCGCATCGCCAAGCCGCCTGACTGCTGCATACGATTTAACGATTCACCATCAAATGTGATTTGCCCCCTCGTCAGCGGATAGAGACCAACCAGTAAACGCGCCAAGGTTGACTTACCGCAACCCGACTCGCCAACCAACGCAAGCGTCTCGCCTTTGCGTATAGTGAACGACACACCATCAACCGCTTTTAGGCTCACACGAGGCTTGCCGGCGAAAACTCTCTCAATCCACGCCGGCGACACATCGAACCAGCGAGCTGCGTCAGTGACTTCAATCAGCACGTGATCACGCTTGGCGGTCGAGTCCTGGTGATCTGTGATCACGACAGCTCCTTGTGCAACCAGCAAGCTGCGCGTGAAGTACTGGTTTGAAACAACGTTGGTTGATCCACTTTACAAATTGACATCACCTGTTGGCATCTTGGGTTAAAGGCGCAGCCAACGGGGATAGCATTTAATCGCGGCATGGATCCGTCTATCTGAGCTAAGCGCTCAACATCGAGATGAATCGAAGGGATAGCACCCATCAAGCCTGCTGTGTAGGGATGCTTGGGTTCGCCAATCAAATCGCCCACCCTCCCTTCTTCTATGACGCGGCCGGCATACATCACCACTACCCGGTCGGCAGTCTCGGCTATCACGCCCATATCATGCGTGATGAGCATCACGGCGGCACCGTTCTCTCTGCATACCTTTTTCAGTAAATCGATAATCTGTGCTTGTATCGACACATCAAGCGCAGTGGTTGGCTCATCGGCGACAATCAATTTTGGTTCTGCGGCTAAAGCCAGAGCAATGACAACTCGTTGCCGCATACCACCTGAGAATTGATGTGGGTAATGATCAATACGTTCTCTCGCCGCTGGGATGCCAGTCGATTCAAGCAGTTCAATGGCGCGCTGACGCGCCTGAGACCGCGTCAGAGGCAAATGGGTCTCGATCGTCTCGGTTAATTGTTGCCCCACGCTGTACAGTGGATTGAGCGATGTCAGTGGATCTTGAAAAATAGCACCGATCTCGCGCCCCCTGACCGACCGCATCTGATCGTCAGAAAACTGGTCGATTCGACGGCCAGACACCCAGACCTCACCCGACGAAATGCGCCCAGGCGGTTCAAGCAAACCAATGATGGCCGCACCAGTGAGTGATTTACCCGCACCAGACTCACCCACCACCCCTAGCACTTCTCCAGGAGCAATCGCAAACGATACGTCGTTCAGTGCTTTCAAAGTCCCTCGCCGCGAGGGGAACTCGACACTTAGGTTTTTGAGTTCGAGAACAGGTTGCATGGGCTGACTCAATTCAGACGCGGATTGAGGGCGTCACGCAACCAATCGCCCAATAAGTTGACCGAGAGCACCAATAGCACCAGCGCAGCACCAGGAAATATTGTGATCCACCACTCGCCTGAAAAAAGAAAATCATTACCGATTCGGATCAAGGTACCCAAAGAAGGCGTCGTCGCAGGTACGCCGACCCCCAAAAAAGATAATGTTGCTTCTGTGATGATTGCCGTGGCTAGATGCACGGTTGCCAATACAAGCACGGGTCCCAGAACGTTGGGCAAAACATGCCTGAACATAATGACCGGCGTAGAAATTCCGATGATTCGTGCCGCTTGGACATATTCGCGGTTTTTTTCGACCATGGTTGAGCCTCTGACCGTCCGGGCATATTGCGGCCAACCAGCTAGAGCAATGGCACATATCAGAACCGGGAAGGCGATGATTTCATGCAAGTTACCCGGAAATACGGCACGAGCGATACCATCGATCAGCAAGGCGATCAGGATGGCGGGAAATGACAACTGAACATCGGCGATACGCATAATGGTTGAATCAACAGCCCCCCCCGCATACCCAGCGATTAAGCCCAATGAGATACCCAATGCCATTGCACCAATCACCGCCCCTGCCCCGATCAATAAGGACGATCTCATCCCGTACATGAGTGCGGACAGGATATCTCGACCTTGTCCATCTGTCCCAAGCAAATAGTCAGCGGTACCGTCAGGTGACCATATCGGCGGCTTTAACGCGTCAAGCAAATTAAGCGTGCCCAGATCAAAAGGATCATAGGGGGCAATCCAAGTGGCTCCCACCGAACACACTAACAGAGCAGACAAAATCAGCGTCGCAGTGATTGCGACTGGGGAATGCCGCCACGACCAGACAAAATCGCTGTCCCAAATCTTGTCAAACAGGGGCTTCATTAATGACGCCCCGCTGGTTTATCCAGACCTGCGTTTAAGCGGGGATCAACCACGAAGTAGAGCAGGTCTACAAGCAGATTGATCACCACAAAGATGAGAGATATCAAACACAGGTAAGCCGCCATGACTGGTATGTCAGCGAACTGAACCGCCTGAATAAAGAGCAAGCCCATCCCAGGCCACTGAAACACTGTTTCAGTGACAATAGCAAAAGCAATGATGCCGCCGAGCTGCAAACCCATGATGGTGATCACCGGCACCAGTGTATTTTTGAGTGCATGACCAAAATGAATCGCTCGTTTCGTCAGGCCACGAGCGCGGGCAAATTTAATGTAGTCAGTCCGCAGTACCTCAAGCATCTCAGAGCGCACCAATCGCAGGACAAGTGTCATCTGAAAAAAAGACAGGGTTACTGCCGGCAAAATAAGATGACTCCAGCCAGTTCGTGTGAGAAATCCTGTTGACCAAAAGCCGAGCTGAATCACATCGCCCCGACCATAACTCGGCAACCATCCCAGCAAGACTGAAAACACCAGAATCAGCAAGATGCCAATCAAAAAAGTCGGCAGCGAGACGCCAAGCAAAGATAGCGCCAACAAGGCTTGAGAGAGTTTGCCGTTGCGCTTCAAAGCGGTATACACACCAAGCGGTAACCCGACGCTGAGAGCTATCACCGCTGCACTAAGGGATAGTTCGAGAGTGGCTGGCAATCTGTCGCGCAACAGCGTTGAGACCTTTTGACCTTGTCGTAAAGATAAACCGAATTCGCCCTGTGCCGCATTCACGACGAAATGATAGAACTGAACAACGACTGGTTTATTTAGGCCAAGCTCTTGCCGCAACCTTGCCCGATCGAGATCGGTCGCATCCTGACCCAACATGATCGTGACTGGGTCGCCGACATATTGAAACATCACGAAGGCCAACAGCGCTACCGTCAACATGACGGCAACCGACTGCAATAAACGGCGAACGATAAAAGCGAACATGCAATCTCACAAAAACGGCGTACACGAAAGCCTACGTGCACGCCGACAACAACACAACGCGATGATTAATCGATCACAATCCATTCAATCACCGGACGATTGGTCGCCCGATGAAGTGCGTTGACGTTCTTTTTCATGGCCCAGGGGATGACTTGATCATGGAGAGGCAGGGAGCCAAAGTCTTTACTGAACAAGGCAAAGGCCTCGTGAATCATGTCATCTCGTTTCTTTTCGTCAGTTTCATTTTTTATGGCATCAATCAGCTGATCTACTTTCGGATTTGAATAGTTGCCATAGTTGAAACTGCCATTTGCGCCTTCACCCTTGCTGTGTATCAGGGCTTCGAGCGTATAGAAAGCATCAAAGGTTGGTACGCCCCACCCGAACAAATAGGCGCTCGTATCCAAACCAGCAACTTTGGGGAAGAACTGCGCTCTGGGCATGGCTGTTACGCTGGTTTTTACACCGACCTTGGTCCACATGGCTGCAACAGCCTGACAGATCGCTTCATCATTGATATAACGATTATTCGGGCAATCAATAGTCAACTCGAATCCTTTCTCGTAGCCAGCGTCTTTGAGCAAAGCCTTTGCCTTATTGACGTCGTAAGGGAGGCGCGTAGCCATTTCTTTGGTCCAGCCGTGAACTTGCGGGGCGATCATCGCTCCCGTTGGTGCCGACATGCCGCGCATGACTGCTTTTTTAATCGCTTCGATATCAATGGCACGGTAGAGCGCTTCACGAACTCTCACATCCTTCAATGGGTTGGCACCTTTGATATTGCTGTACTTGAGTTCAGCGCTTTTTTGATCTAGCCCAATGTAAATGGTACGGTTCTCGTTACCATCTACTACCTTGACTTGCTGACGCAAGCGATCCATATCTTGCGTTGGCGGATCCAGTACAAAATCGATTTCACCCGATAGCAAGGCGGCTGTGCGCGTCGCATTCTGCTTAATCGGGGTGTAGATGATCTCTGTCACGTTGCCCTTTTTAGTTGGCTTACCCCACCACTCTGGGTTCTCGACATAAACAGTTTTGATGTCGACCTCACGTAATTTCAACATGTAAGGGCCGGTGCCCATTGCATGACGGGCAGAGTAACTCTCTTCGTTTTTGTTGAAATCCTGTGGTACGACGGTATTGTTTTTCTCAGACCATGCTTTGCTCATCATGCCGAGAACGGTCAATTGATGCAGCAAGACAGGATTCGGGCCCGACAGAATCACCTCTAAGGTCAGCGGATCGATTGCCTTTGCGTCCTGGACGCCAGCCACGTAGGATTTGAATTGCGACGAAGGCGCCATGGCGCGCTTAATTGAGAACGCGGCATCTTCTGCGGTAAAGGCCGTGCCATCGTGGAACTTCACCCCAGGCCGAATCTTGAAACGCCAGAGAGTCGGGCTCACTTGCTCCCATGACGTCGCGAGCGCCGGCACTGGCTGAAAGTTTGCATCATCGGCGACCAGGGGATCATAAACCAGCAAATTTGCTGTAATATTCAGGCCTTCGTTTTGCGAGTATGGGTCAAGCGTCAGGATATCGCCCTGGCTGGCCCACTTGAAGGTCTTGGCAAAGGATGGTGCAGTGAGGGCAGCAAGCGAAATAGCGATGGCAGCGATAAAAGTACGGCGCATTGAGGGCTCCTAGTCTCGAGTGTCTGCTGATATTACCCGACCTAGATACAGCCGCCAATGGCTATCCACATTAATCCGCTGAGCAGGCGAAGTTTCCTTCGTGACGATCGCAAGGGCTAAGCGTGGCCGCGTGAGACATCTCGCCGATAGGCAAGCCAGCCTATTGGATAAGTCAGCCAGATCAACATGATCGCCAAAGGCTTGGTAACACGGTAAAGGTCTGTTGCAGCAGTGACTGTCGAATCTCTTGTCTTCAGCAGACTGGCTGCGGTGGGCTTGAGCTGAGCCTGTTCGACCCTGAGCGTGAAACGCGTGTGTCGAGCCGCCGCAAGGATAAAGGCCGATGGTCTGACCCAAAACCAGTTCAGATGATTCGTTAGCGTGTCATGCGCCAACGCACGCAGGCCTTGAATACTGGCGTCTGAAGAAACGGGCTTTTCGTCAGCACGCGAGATGGAATCAGGCGAGTCATAGTAGGTTCTTAAAACAACATTCACGAAACGGGTCTGGTAGCCCGACTTGGCGATTCGCCACCAGATAATGCTCTCTGGCAAATAGCCGTCGACATCCTCGGGAAAAGGATACTGACGCATCACGTCGACGCGTTGAAAACCGAATTTTTCACCCCTGACTTGATAGCGAAGGATCATCTCCATGGGGGTGCTATCCATCATATCTCTGGGATACTTCTGGCCAACGATCGTGCCATCAGGGCGCTCGCAAAGCCCTGTAACCGCTGAAAATGATGATCTTTGTTCGACGGGAATATCCAACCAAAGTCTTTGCATCGTTGTCAGCGCATCCGACCTCATCGTGTCGTCGCTATCGAGTACTACTAACAATTCGCCTTGGGCGAGACGTACGCCGTGATTGAGGGCGACTTTTTTATGACTATTTGGCTGCCAGGCGTAGCGAATCGTAAACGGAGCTATTTTCTGACATCGCTCAACCCACGCACGCGTGTCGTCAGTTGAACCATCGTCGACGATAAGCCACTCAAAATCCCGACAAGATTGTGCGCACAGGGATTCGTATACCCGTGGCAACAGTTTCACACGGTTATAGGTGGCGGTGAGGACGGTAAAAAGCAAAAGGCCCGTTTGAGGGCCTTTTTCTTGCGCAGCAAACACATCGCCAGCACTAAGCATTGCGCAGGTCTTGTAGAAGTGCTTAAGTCTCAGACGCGAATATTAAACGCGCTTAACTTTCTCAAGCATTTTGAACACGCCTTTGGGCGAGTTAGCAAACAGGCGCTTGAAGGCCTTGCCCAAACATTTACGCTCGAGCGTGTTGCGACGTGTACGTTTTTTTTCAGAAGCCATGACTTTCTCCAGCAGGTAACTGAGTATATTAACTCAATTCTATCTCCCCATACACAATGGGGCATAAATGTCACGATTTAGACCTATGATTGAAGCATGAATCCAACTATCAAAATCACTGGCGCACGCCAAAACAACCTTAAAAATCTAGATGTCACACTGAATACTGGGGAGCTCACGGTTATTACTGGTGTCAGCGGCTCTGGAAAAAGTTCTTTGGCCTTTGACACGCTTTACGCAGAAGGTCAACGGCGCTACGTTGAAACGTTTTCGCCCTACGCGCGCCAGTTTCTAGATAGGATGGATAAGCCTCAGGTTGATCGCATAGAGGGCATTCTGCCAGCGATCGCGATTGATCAAACCAACCCGGTACGAAGTTCACGCAGCACAGTCGGTACGATGACTGAGCTGAACGACCACGTGAAACTGTTATTTGCCCGAGGGGCACACCTGCATTGTCGAGGTTGCGGCCAACTCGTTTGCAAAGATTCGACTGGGTCGATACTCAAAGCAATCACAGCCCGCGCTAGTGAGGCTAACGATCCAAGGCTCGTGGTTACCTTCCCGATCCAAGTCCCTGCCAATTTCACGCAGGACGAAGTCAAAGGCTTTCTGGATCAGCAGGGCTATACCCGAATCCATGCAGATTTGGCCACGGTTAATCCTGTTGCGCCGCCCACCTCGACCAAGACGAAGAAATCGACCAAGAAAGCTGCCACAGTCTCCCTACGGACTCTGCTGGTGGTACAAGATCGTTTTAGGCTCTCTAATGCTGATCCGTCCCGAGTGATGGAAGCCTTGGATATTGCCTTGAAAATGGGCAACGGCCTGATGGCCGTTCACGCCGTCGACGACGACGGGCAAGACCTGCATCATTGGAAATTCAGTGACAAGTTGCACTGTGCTGATTGCAACATCAGCTACAGCGACCCCCTGCCCAGTACTTTTTCATTTAACTCGCCCTTGGGTGCCTGTGAGGCCTGCCGGGGATTTGGCCGTGTGATCGGCATCGATTTCGGCCTGGTGATCCCTGACGAGAATAAAACGCTTGAAGGCGGCGCGATCAAACCGTTTCAGACACCGACCTATAAAGAATGTCAGGACGAAATGGCGAAGTATGCCGCGCGCGCCAACGTCTCGATGAACACGCCTTGGAAGCATCTTCCCCCTGAGCATCAAGACTGGGTGCTGCTGGGCGATCCGGCATGGGTTGGCGGCAACCAAGCCTGGAAGTCACAGTGGTACGGGGTACAACGTTTCTTTGGTTATCTCGAGAGCAAATCGTACAAGATGCATGTACGGGTATTGTTATCGAAGTACCGTAGCTACACGCCCTGCCCAAGCTGTCACGGTGCACGCCTGAAAGCTGACGCGTTGCTTTGGAAGCTACACGGTCACTCAGTGCAAGACTTAATGTTGATGCCCATCACCAAATTACGTGATTTTTTCGAGACCTTGAGCTTTCCTGGCGCGATGGATGCCGCGATGGATCTGGTCATGACAGAGATTCGCGCACGCGTGAAATTTCTTGGCGATGTGGGGTTAGGGTATCTCACGCTAGATCGACAAAGCCGCACGCTATCTGGGGGGGAGGTCCAGCGCATCAATTTGACGACGGCGCTTGGCACCTCGCTGGTCAATACTTTATTCGTTCTGGATGAACCCTCTATCGGTTTGCATCCCCGCGATATTCATCGTGTCGTGGAGGTTATGCAGCGTCTCGTCGTTGCTGGCAACACCTTAGTCGTTGTCGAACATGATCCCCAAGTGATGATTGCAGCGGATCGTATCATTGACGTGGGTCCTGGGCCTGGTGAGCGCGGTGGTCAGATCGTCTTCGATGGCACGCCCGCTGCCATTAAGTCGGCTGACACACTCACTGGTCAGTACATGGGTGGCATACTCAAGGTCGAGTCACCCAGGCCATTGCCCGTTGCCGACAACACGCCCCGCCTGTTGTTAGAGGGTGCCACTGCCAACAATCTAAAAAATATTTCGGTGGCTATCCCGCTCGGGCGACTGGTTTGCGTGACAGGTGTTTCTGGCTCTGGAAAGTCCACACTCATTCAGGATGTGCTCTATCCTGGTTTACTAAAAATCATGGGAAAACCAACCGAGTCACCGGGTGCGTTTGACCGCATTCTCGGCGCAGAGCAGCTTGCTGATGTAGTGATGGTTGATCAAGCGCAAATCGGCAAGACGGCTCGCTCGAACCCCGCCAGTTATGTTGGTGCCTTCGATCCGATTCGTAAATTATTCTCGCAAGCACCTTTGGCGCGTGAGCGCGGTTATACGGCCGGCACCTTTAGCTTTAACAGTGGCGATGGTCGTTGTCCCACCTGCGGCGGAACGGGTTTTGAGCACGTTGAGATGCAGTTTCTGTCTGATGTTTATATCCGCTGCCCAGACTGTGATGGCAAGCGCTTCAGACCAGAAGTGCGCGAAGTTGAAGTCGAGCATTTAGGGCGCCGCGCATCGATTGATGCCGTGCTGAACATGACGGTTTCAGAGGCACTTGAATTTTTTAAAGGGCTGAGAGATGTACAGCTTGGCCTGGCGCCCCTTGCCGATGTCGGACTCGAATATGTCAAGCTCGGTCAGCCTGTCCCGACGCTGTCGGGTGGTGAAGCACAGAGGCTAAAGCTAGCAGGCCATTTGGCCGAAGCCGCACGCAGTGGGATATCGACAGCCAAAGTCGCCAAAAAAGGCAGCCTGTTTCTCTTTGATGAACCCACCACTGGATTGCACTTTGACGATGTGTCGCGTTTAATGCGCGCTTTTAGAAAGCTGCTGGGTGCTGGCCATACGCTGCTTATCATTGAACACAACCTGGACGTGATTCGTGCTGCAGACTGGATTATCGATCTGGGACCTGAAGGCGGCGACGCGGGTGGCGAGCTGCTCGTATCCGGCACGCCCGATCAGGTGATGGCGCACGCCGGCTCATACACTGGCGCGGCCTTACGCGAGTACGCAACGGCAATGACGCCCGATGCGATCGGTGGCACAGTCGCTGCTGGGTCAATCAGGTCAAGCGCCTTGAAGGAGTCCGACTCTGGCAGCTCGTTACAAACCATCGTGAAAGAGCGACGTCGACTGGCGACGCATATCGATATCCTGCACGCGCGCGAGCACAATCTTAAGAATATTAGTGTCAAAATCCCTCACGACAAATTTACTGTCATCACTGGGGTCTCTGGTTCGGGCAAGTCCACGCTTGCTTTTGACATTCTGTTCAACGAAGGACAACGGCGCTATTTAGAATCTCTAAACGCTTATGCACGTGCCATTGTCCAACCTGCAGGCAAACCCGACGTCGACGCCATTTTTGGTATCCCACCAACCGTTGCGATCGAGCAGAGAACCAGCCGCGGCGGTCGTAAATCGACTGTAGCGACGATGACCGAGATTCACCATTTCCTGCGTTTGCTTTATATGAAGCTCGGTACGCAAATGTGTCCGACCTGTCACGTGAGCGTCGAGCCTCAAAGTGCAGATCAGATTGTCGCCAAGTTGCTACGCGAACACAAAGGTCAACATATCGGGCTCTTATCGCCTTTGGTCACCGCTCGCAAGGGTTTTTATACTGACCTGGCAAAATGGGCTGCAGGCAAAGGCCACACCCATCTACGCGTCGACGAGGCGTTTATCCCGACTGCTAATTGGCCGCGCCTTGATCGCTTTAAAGAACATACGATTGAGTTGCCGGTTGCTGATCTGACTGTCAGCGCAGACAACGAAGCAACGCTAAGAAAAGCGGTGCAAAGCGCGCTTGAACATGGCCAAGGCGTCATGAGTGTGGTTTGGCCTCTAGGCAAACTACATACAGATTTACAAGCCAAACTTGAACAACAGCATTTTTCGGTCAAGCGCGCCTGTCCGAGCTGCGGTACAAGTTTTCCAGAACCTGATCCGCGCATGTTCTCTTACAACAGTAAACACGGTTGGTGTCATAGCTGTTTTGGTACAGGTCTGCAATTGCAAGGCTTTGATGCAGAACAGACCGGTGAAGAAACTGCCTGGAACGCCTGGTACGAGGGTGAGGCGAAAGCTTGCAACAGTTGTCATGGTGCGCGATTGAATCCCGTTTCTCGTGCTGTCATTTGGCGCGAAAAGTCGATAGCAGAACTGGCCTCACTTGCTGTGTCCGATGCGCATACGTTTTTTACCGCCCTGGTAGCGAAAGGGCGTGAGGCTGAAATTGCCAGAGATATCCTGAGCGAGATCCGCAGCCGCTTGCTTTTCATGCAAGAAGTAGGCCTGGGCTATCTGGCTTTAGATCGCGCGGCTCCCACGCTGTCGGGTGGCGAAGCTCAACGCATTCGTCTGGCCGCGCAGTTAGGGTCAAATATGCAAGGTGTTTGCTATGTGCTGGATGAACCAACAATTGGTTTGCATCCGCGAGATAATCGTATTTTGCTTAGTGCCTTGACGCGTCTTGAAAAAAACGGCAACACCCTGGTTGTGGTTGAACATGACGACGATACGATCCGTCGAGCCGAACACATCATCGATATCGGCCCCGGTGCTGGGATCAGAGGTGGTCGCGTCGTCGCGGAAGGGACGCTACAAGACTTGATGGATGCCCCTGAGTCTGTGACGGGACACTATTTGAGGCATCCTCTCAAACATCCGCTGCAGCCAAGACGGGTGATCAATAAAGAAACACAAATGATCACAGTCAAGGGTGCTCGCCTGCATAATTTGCGTCACGTCGATGCCCACTTCCCGGTCGGTCGCTTGACCGTCGTGACAGGCGTGTCCGGATCTGGCAAATCCACGCTGGCCAGAGAGGTACTGTTAGATAACCTGCACGCTGCGGTACAGACTCGTGGTGAACCTCACTGGCAAGGCTGCGAGTCTATAAAAGGTTGGCAGATCTTAGATCGAGTCCTGGAAGTTGATCAGACACCGATCGGTAAGACACCCCGTTCGTGCCCGGCCACTTACATCGGCTTTTGGGATGACACCCGTAAGTTATTTGCGGATACCAACGAAGCCCGCATCAGAGGCTGGTCCGCTGGACGCTTCTCTTTCAATACTGGTGACGGTCGTTGCCCGATCTGCGAGGGTCAAGGCATGCGCACACTTGAAATGAGCTTTTTGCCAGACATCAAAGTGCCATGCGATGCCTGTGGTGGTGCGCGCTTCAATACCGATACGCTTGCGGTGCGCATGCGCGACAAGCACGCTGGCGAGGTGTTGAATATGGAGGTCGATGATGCGGTGGAATACTTTGCAGCCCATCCGCGCATCCGTCATCCCTTGCAGTTGATGCAAGACGTCGGGCTAGGTTATTTGACACTTGGACAACCTTCACCAACCCTATCAGGGGGGGAAGCACAACGAATCAAGCTCGTCAGTGAACTAGCTAAGGCGCGCATGACAGAAGGGGTTATCACGACAGGCCGAGCATCTCGACTGCCTCACACACTTTACGTACTGGATGAGCCGACCGTCGGACTATCCATGGCTGATGTTGAAAAGCTGATCCGAGTCCTACATCGCTTGGTCGAAGCGGGTAACACCGTCGTCGTCATTGAACACAATCTCGACGTGATCGCCGAGGCTGACTGGCTGCTCGACATGGGACCCGAAGGGGGTGACGGCGGCGGTCGATTGGTGATTGAAGGGACACCTGAAGAGATCATTGAGGCGCACGCAAGTTCGCACACCGGTGAGGTCCTTCAAGAATTCATGTTGCGCTAGATAAACTCTGTTTGTAGGTTAATCATTTTAAAGATGAGTAGCGAACCTGTTTAGCTTTGAAAAAATTGCAGCAGTCGCTTCGTGTTTACTGATGAATTTGCTAATCACGCGGGATGGACGACACTCGCCTATGGCGCGTCAGGCTGATGTGTCTCAACGCAATCAGCTAAAAAATAGCTGATACATCAAACGGCCTGGCAAGAAAGTAAACGCCCCCGCAATAATCAGCCCACCGGCGTAAGTGTAGGTCATCGCTTGCTTGTGTCTTTGAATATTGCCTTTGCGCGCAAAGTAAATACCCATCACCAGTTGAGACAAAACAAAAAGACTCAATAGATGAATCGGCGAGTAGCCCAAAAATGGGCTGGTCGGCCAAACTTCTTTGATCCAGAAAGAAGAAACTGAAATAACCACCATCATGAAGACCCAGATCCAACCAAGCACCCGATGCGTTTGAGTTCCTTTGGGCCTGAGGAGTTGAAAAGCACCAAGCGCGAAGGCACTCAGTGCAAAAACAAGGTGAATGACGGTCGCTAGACTTGCTTCTTGGAGCAAATGAAGATTCATATCGTTAACCCAGTCGGTTGAGTCTGTCGAGAAATACCGGCCAAACTTCTGGATTGGCCATCCTTGGCGCACGCTCACCTTTTAACAGGGCGGCAATTTGATCTGCTGCCATCACAGCAGCATTTCGGCGCGCTTCATGTGTGACACCTGCGGTGTGATAGGTCGCGACCACGTTCGGCATGGTCAGTAGCGCATGATCGCGCGCTGGTGGCTCGACTGTCCACACGTCCAGACCCGCACCCGACAGATGACCATCTTTCAGTGCGTCAACCAAGCTTTGTTCGTCATGAATACCGCCCCGGGCAGTCGACAGGAAGATTGCGCCAGATTTCATCGCGAAAAACTGTTCACGCCCAAATAGATTCAGTGTTTCGGGCGAACGGGGACAATGTACCGACACGACGTCAGCGCTTGAGATTACTTCAGTAAAGCTCAACGGGATTGCGCCACGCTTCTGGATTTCATCCGCTGAAAGATGAGGATCTGACGCAATGACTTTCATGCCGAAAGCAACTGCCAGTTTTGCGACTCGCCGACCAATGTTGCCGACCCCGATGAGGCCAATAGTCAAACCCTGGATTTCTCGACCCATCAGATCTTCACGTGTGGTGTAAGCCGATGCGCGCATGACTCGATCTGATTCAGCGATACGATGTTTTAACGATAACAAGAGGCCCATCGTATGTTCGGCCACTGAGTCTGCGTTGCAACCGGATTGATTCACCACCAACACGCCGTGCCGAGTGCAGGCTTCCAGATCCACCGGGTCGTAGCCAGCCCCAGAGCTTGAGGCACAAAGAAGGTTCGGGCACTGTTTAAGCAAATCCTCGGTTACCCAGTATTTAGCGGGCACTTCATCGCGGGCTGCGCATACGTGATAAACGTTTGCTTGACTCAACGCGCCGAAATTTACAGCATCCGTATCTGCGTAACGCAAGACGGTCAGGTCAATGGTGTCCTCGGTCGTGAGTTTGTCATCGAAAGCTGGATTCAGCCAAAAGTCAAACCTGACTACTTTTTTCTTTTTCATTTTTTTGTCTCGTTTAAGCGGCCGCCTTCTGTTGTACGGCTCATTTTTCAAACAGCGCCACCTCTGGCATGACGTTCTATGGCGTCACCACCGACTCAATCAGACACCGAGGCACGACTACTTAATAACTCCTTTGGCCCTCAATGTCACTTCCACCCAGGAGCGATCCAGTTTACCGGCAGCAATATTAGCCAGAATGGTTTTCTCTTTTTTCTCAACGAGCGCCACTTCTTTGGCTAGCTCTTTAGCAATTGCGGGGCTGATCGCTAACAAACCGTCCGGATCACCCACAATAATGTCACCCGGATGAACCACCATCCCATCAATTGATACTGTGACATTGATTTCACCCGGGCCCTCTTTGTAGGGACCGCGATGTGAAACAGACCGGGCAAAGACCGGAAACTTACCCTTGCCGAGTGCCTCGACATCCCGAATAGGGCCATCTATCACGATACCAGCGAGACCACGTTTCTCAGCAATAGCAGACATGATTTCACCGATGATGGCATTACGCACTTCACCACCCGCATCGACCACAATCACGTCGCCCGGCGCCGCCAAATTTAGGGCTGCATGAACCATTAAATTGTCACCTGGGGCCGTTTTGACGGTAAACGCACGGCCAAGGATTCGCCCCCCTTTATGAAATGGACGAAGATGAGTCGTGCCATTTGTTCTGCTCATCACATCGCTGATATTTGCCACAGCCAAGCTTGCGAATTTTTTTACTAATGCGGGGGATGCTGTGTGCTGATGCGTATGAATCTGAAAACCTAACTGGGACATGGCCGATCCTTTGGAGTTGAATTTTGGTCTAGCTTAAGCTCATTTAATGGACGCTGACAAGGCACTCTGGATTGAGCTCAGCGATCCTTGTTAACCCCATCATGCCCATGTTACGAGCGATTTCTTGCTGCATGATGTCGATTGCATGGTCCACACCCGCCCGTCCCGCAACCGCTGCAGCATAATTAAAGGGACGACCGATAAAGACGGCGCTAGCGCCAAGCGCCAAGGCTTTGACCGCATCGCTGCCTCGACGAATCCCGCTATCCATCATCACAGGGCCATCTTTGAACTGCTCCAGAATGCGAGGCAACACTCGCAGTGGCGCGGCAGCACCATCAATCTGACGCCCTCCGTGATTCGAAACAATAATGCCATCCATGCCGTATTGCCGACAGAGCGCCGCGTCAGCCGGGTTTAATATGCCTTTAATCACCATCGGCCCTTTCCAGCGGGAGCGAATCAATTTCACATGCTCCCAAGACAAATGTCCACGCGTGGAAAAATCACGCATGACTGATTTAGACATGATAGGTGCACCGCGTGTGGCGAACGAATTTTCAAAATGTGGCATACCGTGCTTGGCGATCGTCTTCAAAAAGGTACCAAACAACCAGCGTGGATGTGTCACCCCATCCCAGGCCAAACGCAGGCTTGGTCGAAGTGGTGTTGAGAACCCTGTGCGGATATTATTTTCACGATTTGCAGCGACTGGGGTATCAACCGTTATCACCAGAGTTTTAAACCCTGCAGCCGCGACGCGATCAATCAAAGCGTCTATCTGATCCTGCTTAGCAGGCAAGTAAGCCTGAAACCAGCTGCTGGGAGCTGCTTGAGCGATTTCTTCCATGGGAATCAAAGACGAGCCGCTCATAATCATAGGGATATTTGCCGCCTGCGCTGCCTGGGCAAACACGAGATCACCGCGATATGCCGACATGGCCGTGATACCCATTGGTGCCATACCGAAAGGGGCTGCAAACGTTTGACCAAAGAGTGTCACATCTGTATTGCGCTTCGATACGTCGATTAGCACCCGCGTTGTGAACTCATAATCCATGAATACATCACGATTTGCCTTTAATGATTGCCCATCTTCGCAGGCACCAGCGACGTAACCAAAAATAGGACGAGGCAAACGCTTTTGCGCTAGTGTCTCAAAGTCGGCAAGAGACAGAACCTCAGACAGTATGCGTGGCCGCTTCATTTGATCTGGCATGGACATCCTTTTTTTTACTTAATGGATGGGATCTTTTTTTGTTTAGTTAGTCGTCGGCCCAAGGCGGAGGGCCAGTATGCGTTTGATTGCCTCGTTAGCAGCAACGAGTCCCATCGTGGCTGTGACAGTAACGCTAGAACCATACCCTGCGCAAGACAGGCCTTGCGGTGAGGCAATGCTTACATTTGACTCCGCCTCGATCCAAGCTGAGGGCAAAACGGTGGGTTGATCGACCCACAACACGCTAACGCCCATCTTGGGAACACGCTTAAGTGACTGGCCGCCGGCGACACCGCCTTTGGCGAAGCCGTGATCCTTACGCAGCAGGTTACGCAGTCGTCCGAGCAAAGCGTCGTGCGTCGCCAGTGACAAATCGCCTGACCGGAGCGCTAAGGGATCCGTTTTACCTCCTGCCCCCCCGCAAACAATCAGCGGTTGCTGCCGTTCACGCGCCTGCAACACCATCGCGAGCTTGGCCGCGATCTGATCGGCACAATCGAGTATGACGGTCAATCGGGGGTCAAGCAGCTGGCCGACGTTATGAGGGCTCACAAAATCATCAATCAAGGTTAACTGGCAGTCAGGATTGATCTGCTCAATACGCTCGGCCATGGCGAATACCTTTGACTGGCCAAGCGTTTGGCTTAACGCGTGAACTTGCCGATTGATATTAGATTCAGACACATGATCAAGATCAATCAAAGTCAGTGATCCCACCCCACTTCGCGCCAGCGCTTCAGCAGCCCAAGAGCCCACGCCCCCGATACCAACCACCGCAACGCTGGCTTGTTGCAATGCAGCACCAATGCCAGTGCCAAATAAACGGCTCAGGCCGCCGAACCTGCGCTCGGCGTCGCTCTCTGGCGAGGGGTTGGTCATGTGTTGCAATCTCTGAATGTGAATGCTGCATTTTTGCACGTTCACGAAAAAAAATAACAGCAGGGACTCGACAGCAAGCTTACACAGGCACACAATGGAACGATAGAAAAAACAGCATGACTGACATTAATAACGCTTCTCCCCACAAAATCTTGCATGTGTCCCCTGGGGCTGTTCCGCTGTGCCTCCTTCTCCCTCTGGTGCACATGGCAATATCCGGCGGACGGGTCGCAGTTACGCTTAACGCACTCCAACTGGGTCGGTCAACCTTCGAAGTCGGTTTGCTGATTGCCGTCTTTGGCCTGTTGCCAATGCTGCTCTCTGTAAGCGCCGGTCGATTGATCGACAAGATTGGTCCTTATAAGCCCATGCAAGCCTGTTCAATATTAGTGGGTGCGGGTGTAATCCTGCCCGTCATCTGGCAGGACCTGATCGCACTCATCCTCTCGGCGGTATGCGTTGGCATTGGTCAAATGACCTTTCTTATTGCTATTCAGGGCCAGGTGGGACGAGGCAGCAGCGAGCAACGTCTTCGCAATTTTTCGCTGCTCTCCCTCATGATTTCCATATCTGGTTTTTTTGGGCCCTTAGTTGCTGGGGTCGCTATCGACAACTTGGGCTACCGCTGGGTTTTTTTGCTGCTGGGGATAGGCCCTGCTGTTGCCGCCGCGCGGGTCTATCAGATGCGACGAACGCTGATCGCCTCGCACAGTCGAGCTTCCGGCAATGAAGCAAAAAACCGAGGCAAATTGTTTGATTTGTTACAAATAAAAACCTTGCAAAAGGTCTTCATTGCAAACGTCCTGCTCTCAAGCGCCTGGGATACGCACATGTTTGTCGTGCCCATTTATGGCGTCACAATAGGACTTTCAGCCACAACTATCGGCGTAATCATCGCGTCCTTCGCGACAGCCACTGTCGGCGTACGCCTGTGCTTGCCCATCATTCAAAAGTACATCGCGCCGTGGCATCTGATTCATATGGCTCTGGTCGGCGCAGCAGTGAACTTCCTGCTTTATCCTCTGTGCTCACAGGTCTGGTTGCTGATGTCGATGTCATTTCTGCTGGGTATTGCGCTTGGTTCGACTCAGCCCGGCATTCTTGCTCTGTTGCAGCAGCATGCTCCGCCGGGACGAGTCAGCGAAGCGTTCGGGCTCAGAATGGCGCTGGTTAATACCTCACAGGTCTCATTGCCTCTTCTTTTCGGTGCGCTTGGAACCATCATCGGGGTGATGCCCCTTTTCTGGATCACGGCGACCGGCTTGGGCGTGGCACGCTGGGCCACTAAAGACTCAGGTAAAGAATCTGACCCTTCAAACGATAGCGATTATCTGGGCTGATCACTGTGACCGCTAACCAATCCATCAACTGCAAAACCCCTCCTGCCGCCGACACATTCAAGCGCTTAACTGATGAACAGCGAGCCGCGTCCTTAAAAGCCACGCTGGCGTCCCGTCAACCAGGCGAGGACTTATGGGTTTTTGGCTACGGATCACTGATCTGGAATCCAGGCTTTGATTATGTCGAAAAACGCTTAACTAGTCTGCGCGGCTATCACCGGTCGCTGTGTCTGTGGTCACGCATCAATCGCGGCACGCCGGAATGCCCGGGATTGGTATTTGGTCTCGATCGTGGTGGGTCCTGCCGAGGCATGGCTTTCAGAGTGCCACATGCAAATATTCCGCTGACTTTCGATGCGCTTTGGTTGCGTGAAATGGGCACGGGTGCGTATCACCCAAGATGGATCAATGCGGATTCCGAGCAAGGCCCAATTACCGTTCTCGCTTTTGTCATCAATCGCCAAGGTGCCGCTTACGTGTCTGGCTTATCGCACGATGAACAGGTACGCATTGTGATGGATGCTCACGGCACTTATGGCTCATGCGTAGATTACGTGATGCAGACTGCTCAAGCCTTGCTTGCTGAAGGCGTATGCGACGAGCGGCTCGGTGCGCTGGCCAACGAAATCCAGCAAAAACAAAAAAAATCCAACTAAAAACACCTCGCCTGCCTCACGGTACACTAGGCGTTATCCTGGTATTTTTATCAGATTCGTTAATCGAATCAACAAGGGTCAGACAAATGTCACTCGCAGATATTCGGCAAAGTTACGACAAAGGTCACCTCCTTGAGGATCAGGCCAAGTCCTCACCTTTTGAGCAGTTCGATTTGTGGCTGAATGAAGCCATTACGCAAAAACTGCCCGAACCAACTGCAATGACTTTGGCGACAGCAGACGGCCGTGGCTGGCCTTCAGCGCGCATCGTCTTGTTAAAGGGAGCTGACGCAAACGGCTTTGTGTTTTATACCAATTACGAATCTCGCAAAGGGCTCGAGATTGCGGCGCAACCCCGAGCCAGCTTGCTGTTTTTCTGGCAAGCCCTCGAAAGAGAAGTTCGCATCGAAGGCTTCATTGAAAAAACCACTGAACAAGAATCAGAAGATTATTATCAGAGCAGACCACTTGGCTCTCGCGTGGGTGCCATCACGTCGGCGCAAAGTAAGCCAACAACCATAGAGGCGCTCACCGCAAGAGCCGAAGCAGTTAAAGCGCAATACGGCGATCATCCGCCTCGTCCTAAGCATTGGGGTGGCTATCGACTCAAACCAGATTATTTCGAGTTTTGGCAGGGCAGACCGTCCCGTCTGCACGACCGCCTGACTTACACACCCAACGACCAAGGCTCATGGGCTATCGGTCGTCTTGCCCCTTAAAGATAATGACTGCCACCAATCCAAGTTTTGATTCTGCTTTTTTTCGCTCAGCGCTTGGGCGTTTTGCCACAGGCGTGACGGTGATCACCACCGCTACGAACGAGGCAACTGCTGTAACCAACCCACCCGCGCCAGCCGTGGGCTTGACCGCAAGTTCTTTTAATTCGGTTTCACTCGACCCGCCCTTGATCGTCTGGAGCTTATCCCGATCGTCTTCCTCACTCGCAACCATGACCAAAAGCGAGCGTTATGTGGTGCAAGTCATGGCTGCTCACCAAATGCCTCTTGCCAATCGCTTTGCGCGCGGCACAGCTGTCGAGCGCTTCGCCGGCGTCGAGCTGACCGAAGCACCAGGCGGGACACCCATGCTCGCTGGCGAGCCAGCAGCTTGGTTCGAGTGCTTCAATCGCAGCCAGTACGATGAAGGCGATCACATTATTTTTATTGGTCAGGTAGAACACTGTTCGCACAGCAACGCCATGCCACTGATCTACCACGCAGGTGGCTTTGATCTGACGCCAACGATTCCAGATGGCTCTCAGCCTCAATCCTAGTTAGTACGGATTCATCATGAGTGTAGATATCGATTGCATTGTTATCGGCGCAGGCGTGGTGGGATTGGCCATCGCACGAGAGTTAGCCCTGTCTGGCCGTGAAGTTATGCTGATTGAGGCGGCGGATGGCATCGGCACGGGCACCAGCTCAAGAAATTCTGAAGTCATACACGCTGGCATCTACTATCCCGCCAACAGCCTGAAAGCCAAACTTTGTGTGCGCGGCAAACAGTTGCTCTATGCTTACTGCGACGAAAAAAGCGTGCCTTATAAAAGGCTGGGCAAGTTGATTGTTGCCACCAGTGAAGAAGAAATCCCTCTGCTCGCGGGTATTCAGAATAAAGCCCGCGTCAATGGCGTTGACGATTTGGAATTATTAACCGCAGGACAGGCTCAAGCGCTTGAACCGGCGATACGGTGCCATGCTGCGCTGTTATCGCCATCTACAGGCATTATTGATAGCCATGCCTTAATGCTCGCCTATCAAGGCGACGCAGAAAATGCGAGCGCTCAATGTGTTTTCAATACCCCTTTGCTTGGCGGATCTGTCAGACCTGAGGGCGGGTTTACGCTTCAATTTGGCGGACAAGAGCCCATGGAACTGACCTGCAACGTTCTGATCAACTCAGCCGGTTTGCATGCGCCATCGTTAGCGCGACAGATCGCGGGTATCCCTCCCGAAACCATCCCGACCGAATATTTCTGTAAAGGCAATTATTTCTCGCTTCAAGGCCGAACCCCTTTCTCACGGTTGATTTATCCCACACCAGGCCACGCAGGGCTTGGCGTGCATCTGTCATTAGATATGGGCGGTCAAGTGAAATTCGGTCCAGACGTTGAATGGGTCGATAAAGAGGACTACTCTGTCGATCCCGCACGCTGCAATGATTTTTATGATGCTGTCAGGGCTTACTGGCCCGACATGAAAGATGGCACGCTTACGCCGACCTACTGCGGCATCAGACCCAAAATTGCTGGGCCTAACGACCCAGCCGCAGACTTTATGATTGCCGGTCCGGCTACACATCGTATCCGTGGATTAGTCAATTTATTTGGCATTGAATCGCCTGGGCTGACATCCAGCCTGGCCATAGCAGAAGAGACCCTGACATGTATCGCAACGACTTCATCCTGACCCTGTCATGCCCCGATAGAACGGGCATTGTCTACAACGTCAGCGGCTTGCTACTCAAACACCAGGGCAACATCATCGATGCTCAGCAGTTTGGCGATGCCGAGACTAACAAGT
Organism: Jezberella montanilacus; assembly: GCF_003003055.1. Lineage (GTDB taxonomy): Bacteria > Pseudomonadota > Gammaproteobacteria > Burkholderiales > Burkholderiaceae_B > Zwartia > Zwartia montanilacus. Next base: position 42,476 of record NZ_PVTV01000001.1, on the reverse strand, counting down.
TCTTTTTGCGCGTGCATTTCGAATTACCTGAAGGCTCATCCGTCGAATTAGTCAAAACCGATTTTCTGATTCTGGCCCCTCAGTACGATATGCACTGGCAAATTCATGATGCGAAACAAAAGGCTCGGCTATTGATCCTGGTCAGTAAGCAAGGTCATTGCCTCAATGATTTACTGTTTCGCGTCCACTCCGGGCAACTCAATGTCGAGATTGCGGGCATCGTCTCGAATCATCGGGATTTCGAACCCATGGCGCAATCGTATAGCATCCCCTTTCATTACCTGCCGGTCACACCAGCCAGCAAAGCAGAGCAAGAAGGCGAGATTCTGGCCATCGCTACACGTGAGAGTATTGATCTTGTCGTCCTGGCACGTTATATGCAGATTCTTTCGCCCGAATTGTGTGCTGCGCTCGAAGGTAGGGCCATCAATATCCACCATAGCTTTTTACCTAGCTTCAAGGGTGCGCGCCCTTACTATCAAGCGCACGCGAGAGGGGTAAAAATTATTGGTGCGACCGCCCATTACGTCACACACGATCTGGATGAAGGCCCTATCATCGAACAGGACGTTCAGCGCGTCGATCACGCGATGAGTGCACAAGATTTGACTCAAGTGGGCAGTGATATCGAATCTCGCGTCCTGTCCCGGGCAGTACAGAGTCATGTCGAGCATCGCATCCTTTTGAACAACCACAAAACAGTTGTCTTCAGATGAGTATTCGGCAACCCGCAGAACAACTAACCGAACCGGTGGCAGAGCACCCGGTCCCGGACTCCCATGGCATCAACTTGTTTGAGGCGGATGCTGCGCGTGGTGTGATTGCCTGTTATTTGCCTAAAGACCTTCACGCCCACTTGGTGCCGCACCTCAAGCATCTGGGCGAACTCGCCGGATCCATCCTCGATGATTTGGCCGGCGTCGCCGATAAAAACCCGCCGAGCCTGGCCGTGCGAACTCGTACTGGCGTTGACGCTTCAGTCGTTAACAAGCATCCCGCCTATGTTGAGCTTGAGCGCTACGCCTATAGCGAGTTTGGCCTCGCAGCGATGTCGCACAGAGGCGGCGTGTTGGGTTGGGCGAAGCCCATGCCTCCTGCTGCGAAGTACGCCCTCACTTATTTGTTCGTTCAAGCCGAGTTTGGCCTTTGTTGTCCCGTCAGCATGACTGACTCGCTAGCAAGAACTTTGCGTAAATTTGGGGAATCCAAGTTAGTTGAGCAGGTTCTTCCGCTAGTCACGACGCAGGATTTTGATGTCTTACAGCAGGGCGCTATGTTCATGACCGAACAAGCGGCGGGTTCCGATGTCAGTGCAACGACCACGATTGCGGAGCAGGCTGAAGATGGATCATGGCGCCTACACGGCGACAAGTGGTTTTGTTCAAACGCCGACGCAGGCTTCGCCATGGTTTTGGCGAGATCAGAAGCTGTTCCCGGATTGAAAGGCGTATCGCTCTTTCTCTTACCCCGAGACTTAAGTGATGGTAGTCATAACCACTATCGAATCCTGCGCTTAAAAGACAAGTTAGGCACTCGATCGATGGCCAGCGGAGAAATCCGTCTCGAGGGAGCGGTCGCATGGCTGGTCGGTGAACGTGGTCAAGGCTTCAAGCAAATGGCCGATATGATCAATAACTCACGCCTGTCCAATGGGGTTCGGGCAGCTGGTTTGATGCGACGATCGTTGACTGAAGCGCTTTATATTGCCAAGAAACGGCAAGCTTTCGGCAGCCGTTTGATCGATATGCCTTTGATGCAAAAGCAACTGACCAAGATCGCGGTCACGACTGAACAAGCTCGCACCATGGTCTATCAAACTGCACAAGCCTTGGCCGCTTCGGATACGAATATCGCGAATCGACCACTGATGCGCATCATGACGCCCCTGATTAAGTTTCGCGCTTGTCGCGATGCACGCAAAGTAGCAGGCGACGCAATGGAAGTGCGTGGTGGCTGCGGCTATATCGAAGAGTGGGCGGATCCGCGCATTTTGCGCGATGCCCATCTGGGGTCTATCTGGGAAGGCACCAGCAACATCGTAGCGCTTGATGTAATGAGAGCGATTCAAAAAGAAGACTCACTCCCGGCCTTGCGAGCGCATGTCACGAAACTGCTTACCAGTGGCCTGCCTGTCGCGGATGAGTTAAAGGCTTTGCAAGATGAGCGTATTGAAGCTGCTTTTGCGTTTGCTCAGTCTACAGCTGACAACCACGCGACCGAAAACGCGCGGCAAATGGCAACGACGCTTTATCACGTGGTAACCATGGCGGGTATGCGTTGGGAAGCCAAACAGGCCAAGATGCCGATGCGGTCCAGATTGGCAGACTTGGTACTTAGACACAAATTGTGCGCCAGGGATCCTGTCAATGACAGCGCCCCTGCGGATCCAGGACTGGTGGAATGGCTGGCGGGGCCGATTTAAAAATATGTGGCAAAACAATCAAACTCAAGGCGCGCTGGCTGGTTGCCGTGTTGTCGATCTGAGCCGAGTGCTCGGTGGCCCCTTTTGCACGCAAATTCTTGGCGATCACGGAGCAGATGTGATCAAGCTCGAGCCCCCTCAGGGTGACGAAACACGCCACTGGGGGCCGCCGTTCGAAGACGGCATCGCCTCATACTTTATTGGTGTCAATCGCAACAAAACGGGATTGACTATCGATTTATCGCAACAAGAAGGGCAGGATTTTGTTCGATCGCTGCTCTCAGATGCGGACATCATGATAGAAAACTTCAAACCAGGCACTCTCGAAAAATGGGGCATGGGTTACGACGTTTTGAAAGAACAGTTTCCCGGTTTGATCCACTGTCGCATTAGCGGCTTTGGTGGCGACGGCCCGTTGGGTGGGTTGCCGGGTTATGACGCCTGCGCCCAAGCCCTGTGTGGTCTCATGAGCGTCAACGGTGAGAAGGACGGTGAACCCACTCGAGTAGGCTTGCCCGTCGTCGATATGGTCACGGGTATGAATGCCGCCCTTGCCATCCTGATGGCGATGAATGAACGTCATCGCAGTGGTCTGGGGCAGTTTCTCGACATCACGCTGTTCGACTCCGCGATTTCGCTCTTGCACCCTCACGCAGCCAATTTCTTCGGCAACGGCACTATTCCCGGACGCAGCGGTAACGCGCACCCGAACATCTCGCCCTACGAGACAGTCAACACGCGGTCCGGACAGTTATTTCTTGCAGTTGGCAATGACAGACAGTTTCAAATCCTGCTCAAAGTGATCAACGCAGAGGAATTAGCCAACGACGTACGCTTCACGACCAATCAGGACCGGCTCAAGAATCGCCCCGCTTTGCACACGATTCTCGAGGACAAGCTTTCTACACATGAGGCAGCAGAGATTGCTCAAACGCTACTCAGAGCGGGCGTTCCCGCCGCACCAGTGATGAATGTCAAAGAAATCCTTGAACACCCACACACGCATCATCGCAACATGGTGATCAACGAAGGCGCCTATCGCGGCTTGGGTTCACCCATCAAACTGTCCCGCACGCCTGCTAGTTTGCGCAAATTGCCGCCTGGGTTCAAGCAAACTTAAGCCCGCAGGCAGGATATGATTGAGATCTTGACCAGAAACCAATAAAACTCTTATGACAAATCAAGCTCCTTCGGCCTCTGGGCCACGCACCGGTGGCGAAATCCTGGTGGGCCAGCTCGTTGCCCACGGCGTCAAGCACGTGTTCTGCGTTCCCGGCGAGAGCTATCTCGCTGTGCTGGATGCTCTGGTAGACGTGAACATTGAAGTGACAGTTTGTCGTCAAGAGGGCGGCGCAGCCATGATGGCTGATGCCTTTGGCAAACTGACTGGCGAACCCGGTATCTGCATGGTCACGCGAGGCCCCGGTGCCTCGAACGCGCTTGCTGGTATCCATATCGCCAAGCAAGACTCCACCCCCATGATCGTGTTTGTCGGTCAGATCGAACGTGGTATGCGCGAGCGTGAAGCGTTTCAAGAGATGGACTATCGCGCAATTTTTGGTCAAGCCGCCAAGTGGGCAACCGAGATTGATGATGCAGAGCGAATCCCGGAAATTCTTTCGCGCGCATTTCATGTGGCGACATCAGGTCGTCCAGGCCCGGTCGTCATTGCGCTGCCAGAGGACATGCTGGTCGAACACGCCACGGTTGCCGACGCACCGCGTTATCACGCAATTGAATCAGCTCCATCGAAGGCACAGCTAGCCGAACTCGCTGAGCGCTTGGCCGCTGCCAAATCGCCCATGGCGATTGTCGGTGGCACGCGTTGGACGGCTGAGGCGGTAAAAGACTTTACGGTCTTTGCAGAAGCCTTTGAATTGCCTGTGGCTGTGTCTTTCAGAAGGCAAATGCTTTTCCCGGCTGATCATCGGCTGTTCATTGGCGATGTAGGCATTGGTATCAATCCGGCATTGCTCAAGCGAGTCGCCGAGGCGGATTTAGTGTTGCTGGTGGGTGGGCGCATGTCAGAGATGCCAAGCCAGTCCTACACGCTCTTCGATATACCCGTCCCGAAACAAACCCTTGTGCATGTGCATCCTGATAGCGGCGAGCTGGGTCGAGTCTATCGCGCAGCCCTCGCTATCAATGCCTCGCCCAGCGCGTTTGCGGCCGAACTAGCCAGCTTAACGACGCCTGTCGCTAAACCATGGGCCTCAAGCAACGGGGCGATGCGTCAAAGCTATCTGGCCTGGAGCGATCCTGCCCCAATCCAGACACCGGGCACCCTGCAAATGGGCGGCGTCATGCAATACCTTGAAGCGAATTTGCCGGCGGACGCCATCATGGCAAATGGTGCCGGTAATTTCGCCACCTGGCTGCACCGTTTTCATCGCTTCACCCATTTTGGCACGCAGCTCGCCCCGACTTCGGGCTCGATGGGTTACGGCCTGCCTGCCGCTGTCGGAGCGAAAAGATTCTCTCCAGACAAAATGGTTGTCTGCTTTGCAGGCGATGGCTGCTTCATGATGCATGGACAAGAGTTTGCAACTGCGGTGCAATACAAGTTGCCCATCATCGTCCTGATCATCGATAACGGCATGTATGGCACGATCCGCATGCATCAAGAGAAACACTATCCTGGTCGCGTATCTGCCACACACTTACAGAATCCAGATTTCAAAGCCTATGCGTTTGCTTTTGGTGGGCACGGTGAGCGAGTCGAGAAAACTGAAGAATTCGGACCGGCTTTTGAGCGTGCGTTGGCGAGTGGCAAACCAGCGATTATTCATTGCCTGATTGATCCTGAGACCATCACACCAACCACCACGATTTCGAAGTTGCGCGCAGCGGCTCAAAAACCTTAAAAACCCTACTGCTCAAGCAGGAAATTCTCGCTATTTTTCGTTAACATCCGTCAAAGATTTTTTATTTGGAGCATTACATGGCCGCTGAAGCGACTTTCAACTGGGAAGACCCGTTATTGCTGGAAAGCCAGCTCACTGACGACGAACGCATGGTGCGCGACGCCGCTCGTGCCTACTGTCAAGACAAACTGGCGCCGCGTGTGAAAGAAGGGTTCCGTAACGAAATTACTCACGTTGAGATCTTCCCAGAGATGGGTGAACTCGGATTGCTTGGCGCCACCATCCCCACTGAATACGGCGGGTCTGGCCTGAATTACGTTTGCTATGGTTTGATCGCCCGTGAAGTTGAGCGGGTTGATTCAGGTTATCGATCAATGATGAGTGTGCAGTCATCGCTTGTTATGGTGCCCATCAATGAGTTCGGCACAGAAGCGCAGAAGCAAAAATATCTGCCTAAGCTGGCGACCGGCGAGTGGATTGGTTGCTTTGGCTTGACTGAGCCAAACCACGGTTCAGATCCCGCAGGCATGGAGACCCGCGCCGTGAAAACGGCTGATGGCTATTCATTGACTGGTAACAAAATATGGATTTCCAATTCACCGATTGCTGACGTTTTTATCATTTGGGGCAAATGTGTCGGCGGTGACTACGATGGTCGTATCCGTGGCTTCATCCTTGAGAAAGGCATGAAAGGCTTGAGCGCCCCCACGATTAAAGGCAAAGTGGGTTTGCGCGCCTCAATCACGGGCGAAATCGTCATGGATAACGTTGAAATCAGTGACGACCAAATGTTGCCAGGTGTAAGCGGTCTGAAAGGCCCTTTCACTTGTTTGAATTCGGCTCGCTTCGGTATTGCCTGGGGTGCCTTAGGTGCGGCTGAAGCTTGCTGGCACACAGCCCGTCAGTACACGCTGGATCGTAAACAATTTGGTCGCCCCTTGGCTGCCAACCAGCTGATCCAGAAAAAACTGGCTGATATGCAAACTGAAATCACGCTGGCACTGCAAGGTTGCTTGCGTCTGGGTCGCATGAAAGACGAGGGGACAGCCGCGGTCGAGATCACCTCGATCATGAAACGTAACTCATGCGGCAAGTCTCTCGATATCGCTCGTATGGCTCGTGACATGCTGGGTGGTAACGGTATATCAGATGAATACGGTGTCGCTCGCCACTTGGTGAATCTGGAAGTCGTCAACACCTATGAAGGGACCCATGATATTCACGCCCTGATTCTAGGACGTGCGCAGACTGGGATACAGGCGTTCTTCTAAATATACGCCGATTAAATCAGCCAGCTTTACGCCAGGTAAGATTAATGCGTGTTTGTCCGCACACAGGGTGCTCGCCTGGTTTTACCTGCTTCACCCCGTGAAACCGCATCCGATCTGGCCCACCCCACACCATTATGTCGCCATGCTCGAGCAGGATATTGCTGTACTTGTCGCTGCGTTCATCACCACCGAACATGAAAATTGCAGGTAATCCCAGCGATAATGAGACGACAGGCCAGCGATAGTCTTTTTCATTTCTATCCTGATGCAAAGACATTTTGCACCCCACGTCGTACCGATTAATCAGGCACGCATCAGGTTCGAAGCCTGGATAACCTGCCGCTTCAGCTGCTTGTTTAGCTAAGCGCTCAAGAGATTCAGGCATCGGCTGCCAAGGTAATCCCGTAAGCGGATCAAGTCGCTCATAGCGATAGCCCTTGAGATCAGACACCCAACCCAACTCACCACAGTTTGTTGTAGAAACAGACATTTGGTAACCGCCCGCCGTCACCATTTGCCTGAGTTTCGATTGTTGAATGACTTGTTGCACGTCTGAATAAACAGCGTCCACAGCTTGCAAGGCGAACGCATGCAGCAAAACACTACCTGGTCCTAAGTGTTCTGACCAGACAGGTTTCTCAGTCACGTCAGAAAACAGGTCGCTCACTCTTGGCTATCCTCACTGTCTTCTATTATGTTTTTATCTGCTGCCGCACGACTCAGCCTATCTCTCACGGCAAGCCACTTGGGAGTGTCTGGGACCTGTTCAAACACGATCCGTGCATAACCTCCTTTATCAAGAGCGCGTAACTGCATGTAAAGGTCATGAGCATAGATGACAGGGTCTGTTGAGGCAGCAATCCAATCAACCTGTGGATTCTCAGTCATCGAGTTCACGGGCTTCGAATGCGCTACCAACGCTATCCTTTGGCTAAAGTCGTGAGGGCTTAACTGTTGAGCCAGTAAGGTTAATTCAGCCATGGATGCTAGCGCCAGCGGTGTGTTTGGTGCGTAATGCGACTTCAGAGCGCCAGAAACTCTTGGGGCTTCCGCGTCTGGTTCCAAGACAGCTTGCCCCAACACATCCTCAATCTGTTCAGCGCTAATAAAGCCAGGCCTCAACAACACCGGCCCGAGTCCGCTATCAACCCTCGATAAATCGATGATGGTCGATTCAATCCCCACCTCGCTCGCACCGCCTTCCAGGACTGGCATCCCGTCCGCGAGCTTTTCGGGAAACTCCTCCCGAACATGTGACGCATGCGTGGGCGACACATGCCCAAATTTATTAGCTGAGGGGGCTGCGATACCACCCTGCCCAGATGGTTTGCCACGTGCAAAAGCACGCAGCAGTTCAATCGCAATGGGATGTGAAGGGCAACGTAGCCCGATACTATCCTGCCCACCACTCACCTGTTGAGGGATGTGAGCCGCACGCTTGAGAATCAAGGTCAAGGGGCCTGGCCAAAACTGATCGATTAGCCGCTGGGCTTGCCAAGGCAAAGCAGCGACCCAGTAAGACAAATCTGCCTCTGGGGCAACATGCACAATGACAGGATGATTTGAGGGCCTGCCTTTGGCTTGATAAATTCTTTCGACAGCCTCAGGGTTCTCGGCATCTGCACCCAAGCCATAAACAGTTTCGGTTGGAAAAGCGACAAGGTGACCAGAGAGCAGGACATCAACGGCTTGGTCGATTGCCACCTGGCTGCTGGGCAAATGAATCACTTTCGACAGGCCGGTGGACGAAGTCATCACATTACAGATGCTTGGACGGGCAGCTTCAATAAATGGACGATGTGATTCGCTGTATCAACGGCGTCAGCAAGCGTCGCCCCCGTGCAGTTGATATGACCCATCTTACGAGCACGACGAGCCTCTGCTTTACCGTACAAGTGCAGTGACGTTCTGGGCAACTTCAATACTGCAGCCCAATCAGGCTCAACCTGCAGGTCACCTGAACCCGGATACCAGACGTCACCTAAAACATTCAACATCACCACTGGGGCGAACAATTCAGTGCTACCCAGCGGCATACCAGCCATGACACGAGCCTGTTGTTCGAACTGGCTCGTCGCACACGCATTCATCGTATAGTGCCCACTGTTGTGGGGACGCGGGGCAATTTCATTGACCAACAATTGGCCGTCTTGCAGCACAAAAAATTCAACGCACAGCACACCGACATAATCCAAACCGTCCGCAATCGCGATGGCAGCATCCGTCGCGGGCTTGGCAAATTCGGATACAAAGTTATCGACCACCGTCACAGCCAAAATGCCCTCATGGTGAACATTTCGCGCAACTGGGAACACAGCGCATTCGCCATTCAGTCCTCGCGCCATGATCACGGACAACTCTTCTTTGAGATCGAGCATGGCTTCAAGCACGCAAGGGACTTCTTCAAACGATTTGAAGGCGGCGACGGCTTCTTCTTTAGTTTTAACACGCGCCTGACCTTTCCCGTCATAACCCAACCGGGCAACCTTTAGAATCCCAGGAAACAAGTTCGCAGGTGCCGTATCCAGATCAGCTGCGACTCGCACAGCCCGATGGGGTGCGACGGGCACACCCAAACCAGCAACAAAGGTTTTTTCTGCAATACGGTCTTGCACGACTTCAACAGCACGCGCGCCTGGCGTAACGCGCAGCTGAGAAGCAAGGTAGGCCAAACTATCTGCAGGAACGTTTTCAAACTCAGTCGTGACCGCTCTGGTGTGTTCTGCTAATTTGATTAAGCCCGCTTTGTCGTCGTAATCAGCTTTGATGTGTTTATCTGCCACATCAGCAGCGGGGCCCTCTGCGGCGGGATCCAAAACCATGACGCGATACCCAAGTGCCTGCGCTGCGTGACAAAACATTCTGCCTAGCTGACCACCGCCGAGCAATCCTAGCCATTCACCAGGTGCGATCACTGAGGCACCTTCATCGAACGTGCAGCCTCGGTCTGTTTTGTACGATATTGGATCAGCTTTTCTCTTAAGACTGGATTGGTCGTCGCGAGATTCGCAATGAGATGCAGCGCTGCATTGGCAGCACCCGCTTCACCGATCGCAAACGTTGCAACAGGCACACCCTTAGGCATTTGCACAATCGACAATAAAGAGTCTTCACCACGCAAATACTTGGACGGCACTGGCACGCCGAACACAGGCACTTCAGTCAGTGCTGCCATCATGCCAGGCAAATGTGCCGCACCACCGGCACCCGCTATGATTGCGCGCAATCCGCGAGCAGCCGCTGTTGCCCCGTACTCAACCATGTCGTGTGGCATCCGATGGGCTGAAACGACTCGTGCCTCGTAAGCAATGTCAAACGCATCCAAGACTGCCGTCGCATGTTGCATCACGTCCCAATCACTTGAAGATCCCATGATCACACCAACAACGGGGGCTTGATTGGTGACATCTTTCGATGCAGCAGTGTTTAAATCAATTGCGTCAGGCATGCGACGACCTCAGGTGGTTAGCTGTTCTTGTCGGATTAGGTGGTTAACCGATCCAGTGCTTCGCGATATTTTGCAGCAGTCTTTTGAATCACATCAGCCGGCAGACGTGGCGCGGGAGGTGTTTTATCCCAAACTTGGGTCTCTAGCCAGTCGCGGACAAACTGCTTGTCGAATGACGGTGGGCTCATCCCTTCTTGATAGCCCTCAGCTGGCCAGAAACGCGACGAGTCGGGCGTCAGCACCTCGTCCATCAGATGCAAGGTGCCGTGCGCGTCAAGACCAAATTCAAATTTGGTATCGGCAATCATGATGCCTTTGGTTGAGGCGTAGGCCGCCGCTTCGCTGTAGAGCCGCAAGGTCACGTCACGAATGCGCTCAGCCATAGCAAGGCCAATCGTCTTGATCACATAATCAAAGTCCACATTTTCATCGTGTAAACCGAATTCAGCTTTGGCAGCTGGCGTGAAAATCGCCTGGGGCAATTTACCAGCCTGTTTCAGGCCCTGCGGTAAGGTGACGCCGCACACAGAACCTGTTGCTTGATAATCCTTCCAGCCCGAGCCAATGAGGTAGCCCCTGGCAACCGCTTCAACGAGAATCGGCTTGAGACGCTTAACCACGACTGCGCGACCGAGGACTTGATCACGTTCCTGCGCTGCCACGACATCCTCTGGATTGATCCCTGTAGAGTGATTTGGCAGCACATGCGAAAGCTTGTTAAGCCAGAAGTCTGTTAGTTCTTTTAAAACCTGACCTTTGCCAGGAATGGGATCATCCAGAATCACGTCAAAGGCTGAGATGCGGTCGGTAGCAACAATCAACAACTTATCATCACCCACTGCATACATATCGCGCACTTTGCCACGCGCCAAAAGAGGTAGCGATTGAATCGAAGACTGCAAAAGCGGTTGTGTCACTAGAAAATCCATAAAAAAAGCGGACGAAAAGTCCGCAACAACTTATTGAACAACCTGTGCGAGCTTGCCGGCTGCGTACTGCGTTGCAACTTCAGTCAATGGCACAACCTTGATCTTGCTGGCGTTGCCAGCTGTGCCAAATTGTTGATAACGTTGAACGCAAATAGCCTTCGCCGCTTCACGAGCTGGTTTCAGATATTCACGCGGATCGAACTTGCCAGGATTTTCAGCAAAGAAGCGGCGGATCGCACCGGTCATCGCCAAACGAATATCGGTATCGATATTGATCTTGCGCACGCCGAACTTGATGGCCTCTTGAATTTCTTCGACGGGCACACCATAGGTCTCTTTCATGTCGCCGCCGAACTGACGGATCTCGGCAAGCAGCTCTTGCGGCACGCTCGAACTGCCGTGCATCACAAGGTGAGTGTTGGGCAACCGCTTGTTGATTTCTTTAATGCGTGAAATCGACAGGATATCGCCTGTGGGCTTGCGAGTAAATTTGTAGGCACCATGGCTGGTACCAATGGCAATCGCCAGTGCATCCAATTGTGTTTGACGCACGAAGTCAGCAGCTTGCTCAGGGTCAGTCAGCAACTGATCCATTGTCAATTTGCCATCAGCACCGTGACCATCTTCTTTATCGCCTTCCATGGTCTCAAGCGAACCCAGACAGCCGAGCTCGCCCTCAACTGTCACGCCAAGCTTGTGTGCCATATCAACGACTTGTTTTGTCACTGCAACGTTGTAGTCATAATCTGCAATTGACTTACCGTCTTCCTTGAGCGAGCCATCCATCATCACGCTTGAGAACCCGAGATCGATCGCACCTTGACAGATTTTCGGTGATTGGCCGTGATCCTGGTGCATCACAACTGGAATATGAGGATAAGATTCGACTGCGGCCTGAATAAGATACTTAAGGAAGCCTTCACCCGCGTATTTGCGTGCACCGGCAGAAGCCTGCATGATGACGGGACTGTCGGTTTGAGCGGCCGCTTCCATGATGGCCTGCACCTGCTCAAGGTTGTTCACGTTGAAAGCGGGGATACCATAACCATGCTCGGCAGCATGATCTAACAATTGGCGCATGGAAACGAGAGCCATGAAGAAATCCTTTAAATTTTGGACAAAATGTCGATAAGTGAAAATCCAACCCCGTATTTTACCGTTGATAATGCCTTGTTTGCGAATTGGCGGTCAGAGAATGGCTGGGGTGCCCCTAAGCGTTATTTGGATGCCGACGATACGATGACCGCCGACTCGGCTTATCGCTATGTCAGCGAAGGGATCGGACTGCTTTGGAAAGGCGATTTTCAGAATGGGCGGCAGCTCTTGCAGGCGCTCATCCGCCGCCTCGACAAACGGCCACCCAAGTTGGGTGACCTGACTTACCCTGAACGATTTTATAGAATTCGTTTGAACCGAGCGCAACGAGCGAGGACCTTGGGGATGCTATTAGTCCCCTTCGAGACGGGACATCGCTTAACACACAGGCGGGCGCCAGACGTTACCCTAGCCTGTCAGGAGGCCTACGGGGACAGCGACGCGCCCCTCGTGATCCCGTTCACCGAACTACTCGGCGTGATCAGCGCCCACGAGTGGCGAAAAAAGGGGCTTCGTATAGCAGCCCTAGACGGCAACATCCACGCCCATTACGGCGTATTTGCACCGACTCGCAATGAATATCTTGATTTGATTATGCAAGCGCCACTGGCTCGGGCTGAACTCGCCATGGACATCGGCACAGGCACAGGCGTCATCGCGCTGGCGCTTGCAAAACGCGGGATAAAAAAGATTATCGCGACCGATAACAATCCGCGAGCCATGGCCTGCGCTTCGAGCAACATTGCGCTTTTCAGCTTGGGTAAGCAAATTGAAATTCAACAAACCGATCTGTTTCCCGCGGACAAGAGCGGATTGATGCAGCAGGCAGACCTGATTGTTTGTAATCCGCCCTGGATTCCCGGCAAGCCCAGCTCACTGCTTGAGACAGCGGTCTTCGATCCTGATCAACACATGCTCAAGGGCTTTGTTAAACAGGTTGGTCAATATTTGAAACCAGGCGGTGAAGCCTGGCTTGTATTGTCGGATCTGGCCGAATATCTGGGTTTGCGGCAACGTGATGAGCTGTTGAGTCTCTTTACCGATTCTGGTCTGAAAGTGATTGATCGCCTTGAAATCAAACCAACACATCGAAAAATCAACGATGCGGATGATCCGCTTGCTGAGCTGAGGTCAAAGGAAATGACTTCGTTGTGGCGGTTAAAGGTAAATAAATGATCACAACGCTCAAGGAAACTAGGCCTCAATAGGACGTCGTGCGGTTTTCGGCCTGAAGGATTTGACGATAGCCTCGTGGGTTTCAAGGTAAGGCCCACCAATTAGTTCAACGCAGTAAGGGACGGCGGCAAAGATGCCAGATACCAAGCTACTGCCGTCCTCTTTCTTTAAGCCTTCGAGCGTTTCGCTGATTGCCTTGGGCTGGCCGGGCAGGTTGATAATCAGGGCGGCGTGATCGTCAATCTCGCGCAAAACCGCAACTTGTCGGGACAAGATTGCAGTTGGTACAAACTGCAGACTGATTTGCCGCATCTGCTCGCCAAAGCCGGGCATTTCGCGTGTAGCAACTGCTTGAGTTGCCTCGGGTGTCACGTCACGACGCGAGGGGCCTGTGCCGCCTGTGGTCAATACGAGATGACACTTTTCAATATCCACCAGTTCTTTAAGCGCCGAGGAGATCGTATCTTTGTCATCCTGGATCAAACGGGTCACAGCGACGACAGGATTTAACAGGGCTTTAGTCAGCCAGTCCTGCAAAGCAGGGATGCCCTGATCTGCATAGACACCCGCTGAGGCACGATCTGAGACGGATACCAGACCGACGCGCAATACTTCTTGTGATATTTTGACTGGGGTAAGACTCATTGAATGACCTCGTTAAACCCGGTTGTGCTGAAAGGATAAACTACAAGAACAACTAAACGCTCACGCGCTAAATCCATCACCACACGATAGCAAAGCGATCATGAATATTCAAAACATCCCGTTCGGCACCACAGACTGGTCGCTGATCTCACCGACCACTCATCCCGGCACCACAGGCACAGCGCTTTGGCGTACCCAACAATTTGGGGATATTCGGGTTCGCATGGTGGATTACAGCCCTGGTTATCTAGCCGATCACTGGTGCGAAAAAGGCCACATCCTGCTGTGTCTTGAGGGTAGTCTCAACACCAATCTCAAGGATGGGCGTACCTTCACCCTCACCCCAGGCATGAGTTATCAGGTGGCTGATGGTGCTGAGCCGCACCAATCGCAAACCGCGACGGGCGCGAAACTCTTTATCGTCGATTAAGCCCGCTTTTGCAGGATATCGACTGCGGGTAAAACTTTACCTTCGAGATACTCAAGGAAAGCCCCGCCACCGGTCGAAATATAGCCGACTTTATCAGTGATGTTGAACTTGGCAATGGCCGCCAAAGTATCGCCGCCTCCCGCAATCGAGAATCCAGCTGAGTCAGCGATCGCCTGCGAAATCACCTCGGTGCCTTTTGCAAACGCGTCGAATTCAAACACGCCTAAGGGGCCATTCCACACAATAGTCCCTGCATTTTTCAAAATCTCGACCAATTGAGCTCTCGAAACTGGGCCAATATCGAAAATCAAATCATCACCAGCGACGTTGCTAGCTGATTTAGTTGTTGCAGCCGCTGTGGCAGAAAACTCTTTCGCGCAGACCACGTCAACAGGGATAGGCACAGCAGCACCACGTGCTTTCATTTTGTCGATCACAGCCCGAGCTTGATCGACCTGCTCGGGTTCGGCAAGAGACTTGCCAATCGCCATCCCTTCAGCGAGCATAAAAGTATTGGCGATACCACCGCCAACCACCAGCTGATCCACCTTATCGGCCAGCGATTGCAGAATCGACAATTTTGTCGATACTTTTGAGCCACCAACAATGGCAACCAGCGGACGCTTAGGTGCCTGCAGTGCTTTACCCAGCGCGTCGAGTTCAGCAGCAAGCAAAGGGCCGGCGCATGCAATGGGCGCGTATTCAGCGATGCCATAGGTGGTTGCTTCAGCCCGATGTGCCGTGCCAAAGGCATCGTTCACGTAAACATCACAGAGGGCTGCCATTTTCTTGGACAGCACAGCGTCGTTCTTTTTTTCGCCTTTGTTGACGCGACAGTTTTCGAGTAACACCACTTCACCGGGGGCAACCGTGACACCATCTACCCAGTTTTGTACCAGCTTGACGGGTTTACCGAGTAACTCGGTCAGCCTTACTGCGATCGGCGCCAACGAATCTTCGGGATTCAATGTGCCTTCGGTTGGACGACCTAAATGCGAAGTGACCATGACGGCTGCACCAGCGCCTAGTGCCATCTGGATAGCTGGAACTGAAGCACGGATACGCGTGTCTTCAGAAATATTGCCCTCATCGTCAAATGGCACATTCAAATCCGAACGAATAAAGACACGTTTGCCTGCCAGTTGCCCTGACTCTGCCAGAGCTGAAAGAGTTTTGATTTTTGTCATCATTGCTTGCCGAAAAGACCAAAGTTGGTCATCAAAAAATAAAAGGGGCCCATCGGGCCCCTTTGCATCACCACGCGCTTACTTAGCAGTCATCAACGCGACAGTGGTGTCCAACATGCGATTGCTGAAACCCCACTCGTTGTCGTACCAGGAAGACACTTTGACCAAAGTACCTGACACCTTGGTCAGGGTCGAGTCAAAATTACTTGAGGCAGGATTGTGATTAAAGTCGACAGAGACCAAAGGCTCAGTGTTGTAGGTCAAAATGCCTTTCAAGGTGCCTTCTGATGCTGCCTTCAGAATGTCGTTGACTTCGTCAACCGTTGTGTCGCGCTTAGCGACAAACGACAGGTCAACCAGTGACACGTTAATGGTTGGGACGCGAATCGCAAACCCATCAAGCTTGCCGTTCAGTTCAGGCAAAACCAAACCGACCGCTGCAGCAGCACCAGTCTTCGTCGGGATCATGCTCATGGTGGCGGACCGCGCGCGCCGCAAGTCTTCATGATAAACGTCGGTCAACACTTGATCGTTGGTGTAGGCATGGATGGTCGTCATCAGACCGGTGACAACACCCAGCTTCTCGTGCAGCGGCTGAACTAAAGGTGCTAAGCAATTGGTCGTGCATGATGCGTTAGAAATCACCGTGTCGGTTGATTTCAGAACACCTTGATTCACGCCATAAACGACAGTTGCATCAACATCTTTGCCGCCGGGGGCAGAGATAATGACTTTTTTGGCACCGCCTTTGATATGGGCAGAAGCTTTTTCTTTCGTTGTGAAGAAACCCGTGCACTCGAGCACAACGTCTACTTTCAGCTCACCCCAAGGCAGCTCTGCGGGATTGCGGTTAGCAAGCACGCGGATCTTGTCACCATTGACGACCATGTAATCGCCTTCGACGCCGACAGTACCAGGAAACTTGCCATGAGCCGTATCGTATTGTGTCAAATGGGCGTTGGTCTTAGGATCGCCCAAGTCGTTGATGGCGACGATTTCAATATCGTGCTTTTTGCCACCTTCGTAATGTGCACGCAGGATGTTGCGTCCGATGCGGCCATAGCCGTTAATTGCGACACGAATAGTCATGTAAACATCTCCCTAGGTATTAAAGTTTTCAGAAATTTTATGGATTTACAAAATCTGTTTGACGGCTGCAGCGACTTTCTCGGCTGTCAGTCCAAAATATTTAAACAATACGCCCGCGGGGGCAGACTCACCGTAGGTGTCGATGCCAACGACCAAGCCATCTAGGCCGACGTACTTGTGCCAGAACGCAGTCACACCAGCCTCAACTGCTACGCGCGGCATACCCTTAGGCAATACCGAGCCACGCCAGGCGGCATCTTGTTTATCGAAAACATCGGCGCTGGGCATTGACACCACCCGAACGGCTATACCCTCAGCTGCAAGCAGTTTTTGTGCATCGATTGCAATAGCGATTTCAGAACCTGTTGCGATGATTGCCGCGCGAGCGCCAGCAGCGTCTTTCAGGACGTAGCCACCTTTAGCAACAGCAGCCAGTGTTTCTTCAGATCTTTCGATGAAGGGTAGATTCTGACGTGAGAGCAAGAGAGCGGTCGGACCGCCGGCATGCACAGCCATCCCTATACTAGTGGGCTTCTCAACGGCCGCAAGCCATGCTGCAGCAGTCTCGACGGTGTCGCACGGCCGCCAGACTGAAAGATTAGGGATCAGCCGCAAGCTACTTGCATGCTCGACCGATTGATGGGTAGGGCCATCTTCGCCTAGTCCGATCGAATCATGAGTAAACACATGTACGACGCGTTGTTTCATGAGCGCAGCCATTCGCAATGCATTACGCGAATAATCCGAGAAGGTCAGGAAGGTACCACCAAAAGGCAGATAGCCACCGTGCAGCGCGACACCATTCATGATCGCAGCCATACCAAACTCACGCACGCCATAGTTAATATGACGACCAAACTGCAAGCCCTGAGCTCTGCCACGCACAGCCACTGCGCCTTTCCAATCGGTAAAGTTTGACCCGGTGAGGTCAGCAGAGCCACCAAGCATCTCAGGCAAAACATCGACTAATTCTGTAATGGCTGCCTGCGACGCTTTGCGTGTGGCGATCGTTTCTGCCTTGGCATTGACCGAAGCCAATAACGCCTGAGCCTTTGCTGCGAAGTTTGCAGGCAATGTACCCTGCATGCGACGCGTGAATTCAGCCGCCTCAGTTGGAAATGCCTGTGAATAAGCTGAAAAACTATTTTGCCAAGCGGCCTGTGCCGCCGATCCCGTTACTTTGGCATCCCAGCCTGCGTAAACCTCGGCAGGGATTTCAAACGGAGCATAGGGCCAGCCCAGCGCCTCTCGCGTGGCTGCGATTTCGCTGACACCAAGCGGTGATCCATGAACTTTGTCGGTACCTGCAACGTTAGGAGCACCTTTACCGATGATGGTCCGGCACATGATCATGGTGGGCCGTCCGAGCTTAGCGCCCTGCTCGTGCGCCTGCGCGATGGCGGTATCAATCGCGTCAACGTCATGGCCGTCAGCAACACGGATGACATTCCAGCCGTAAGCCTCGAATCGCTTGCCCGTATCATCGGCAAACCAGTTTTCAACCTTGCCGTCAATCGAGATCCCGTTATCGTCGTACAACACGATCAACTTAGATAAACCCAAGGTGCCAGCGAAGGAACAGACCTCATGAGAGATGCCTTCCATCAAACAGCCATCACCCACAAACGCATACGTATGATGATCGACGATTGCATGACCGGGCCGATTGAACTCGGCCGCTAACAGCGCCTCTGCCATCGCCATCCCGACTGCATTAGCTAGCCCTTGGCCGAGCGGACCAGTGGTCGTCTCAACACCTGGCGTAATCCCCACCTCGGGATGGCCCGGCGTTTTGGAATGTAATTGTCTGAACTGACGTAGCTCATCCATTGGCAGGTCGTAACCAGTCAAATGCAGGAGCGCGTAAATCAGCATCGATCCGTGACCATTTGACAATACAAAACGATCCCGATTGGCCCATGCTGGATCGGATGGGTTATGTTGTAGGTGTCGGGTAAATAGCGCTTGCGCCATTTCTGCCATGCCCATCGGGGCGCCGGGGTGACCTGAGTTTGCCTGTTGGACGGCGTCCATTGCCAAAGCTCTGATGGCATCTGCCAACTTGACGGGGATAGCTGGGGTAAGGCTCATAAAATGTAGGTCCCGCCCGGTCATGAGCCGGATCGAAAATGGGTTACAAAACCGTGAAGTTTAACACTCGCACTACCACTCACTTAGGCTTAGTATTGCATGGCTAATCCCCGTTTTTTTTGCCCCATCGCTCTGCCAACAGGCGAAACCATTGAGCTCCCTGACGAGGTTTCCCATCACATCAAGGTTTTACGGCTCGCTGCTGAATCGCCGATTATTCTGTTCAACGGCAACGGCGGCGAAATATCAGGTCGGCTTCACTTCGATGGCAAAACAGCGTTGGCGACTTTAGGAGACCATCGCCCGAGGGAGGCTGAACTAAAGGGTGAGATTACCCTTTGGCAAGGTCTAGCCTCGGGCGACAAGATGGACTGGATCGTCGAGAAATGTGTCGAAATCGGGGTGACTCGAATTATTCCCATTTCAGCCCAACGCAGCGTGCTTCAATTAAGCGGATCAAGGCTTGATAAACGAGTCGAGCACTGGCGCAAAATAGCCCAAGCCGCATCTGAACAGTGCGGTCGCAATAGGCTGATGCGGGTTGATCGTCCAGTATCGTTGCAGCAATGTACGTCGATTGAAAAAAAAGCGTCCGAGAGATTCATATGCGACCCGGACGCTTCGCTGGATATGGGCGCCCTGTTGCGTGGACAACCAGAAATAAAAGTAATAGAGCTACTGATCGGGCCAGAAGGTGGATGGAGCGATAGTGAAACAGCGATAGCAGTCACCAACGGGGCGACTGCGATACGGTATGGTTCAAGAATTTTAAGAACAGAGACTGCAGGAATCGCCCTAGCGTCAGCGACAACTGCACTGATGAACTGGTAGTAGCCTGATCAACTCGGCTCGTCGCTCCAGCTATGTACAACGCCAGGGATGGCCTCTGCATGCCTGCCAGCGTGAATAATGGCATAGATGAACGCACGTCCGTTGTCTTTGGCAAAGTCGACGGCGTCACCCAGAACCTGTTTGAACCGTTCGTCTTCCTCAACAATCGCCGGATCAGCCGAATGCAGTTTGGAAAAAACCAATACCAAGCCAGCCTTCTGATCCAATAACGTGTCACACAGGCAATCGTACAGGCCGTCAAATCCATTACTAAAAAACTCGGGGAAGTCCACCGCTTTCACGGTTGAGCGAAACACTGCGGACCAACTCCGCGCTTTCTCGCAGTCAGCAACGCACCAAACCAAACCAGCTTGGACTGACGCAGCCTTAAGCGCCTCAAGATCGTCGCTCTGAGAGTACTCGCCACCACGTTCGAGCAACTTACGCAATGCAGCTTGTTCTGCTTTACTCATCACGATGACCTCCCGAAAAAATACTGGGTATTAAGCATTTGTTCGAATTTATACCAAGGCGGCAGAAATGCTCAAGCAAATCATACGGCTCAAAATCCTGACCGATTCAAATTTGCCTCAACCACAGTCAGAGCAGTCATATTAACGATCCGTCTGACAGTAGAACTGGCTGTCAAAATATGAACCGGTGCATTGACACCCAACAAGAAAGGCCCCACTGCGACGTTACCGCCAGCAGCGGTTTTAAGCAGGTTGTAGGCAATATTGCCCGAATCCAAGTTCGGGCACACTAGCAGATTAGCGGCACCTTTGAGAGTTGATGTCGGCAAAATTTGCAGTCGCAAGGCCTCATTAAGTGCGCAGTCGCCATGCATTTCTCCGTCCACCTCCAGCGTTGGCGCTGCCGTCTTGATCAGTTCCAGTGCTTGTCGCATTTTTTCACCAGAACCAGACTTGCCTGAGCCAAAATTCGAACTGGATAGCAAAGCCACTTTTGGCGTGACATTGAGCGCCCTCATTCTTTCGGCAGCCGCCATGGTGAACTCAGCAATTTGCTCGGCTGTCGGGTCGTCGTTGATATGCGTGTCAACCAGCGCAATGCTTTGCTCTTGGAGCAAAACGATATTCATCGCTGCGTAAGTTGTTGCGCCCTTGCGCTTACCGATCATTTGATCGATGTAGCGCAAGTGATCACTGTATGCCCCCACGATGCCGCAGATCATGCCATCGGCATGGCCCATCTTGACCATGGTCGCACCAATCAACGTCAGACGGCGACGCATCTCGACACGCGCCATTTCTTTGGATACACCACTGCGGCACATGGTCTCCCAATACGCCATCCAATAGTGATGAAAGCGCTCGTCATAGTCTGGATTAACAACCTCAACATCCACGCCGAGCCGCAATCTGAGGCCGAAGCGTTCAATACGTGTCTTCAAGACCTCGGGACGGCCAACCAGAATTGGCTTAGCCAAATGCTCGTCAACAATGACCTGAACGGCACGTAACACGCGCTCATCTTCGCCCTCAGTGAAAACAATTCGAGCCTTAGATCCCTCGCGCACCCGAGCTTTGGCTGCCGAGAACATTGGCTTCATAAATGCGCCAGAGCGATAAACGAATTGCTCGAGCTGCTCAACGTAAGCATTCAAATCGGCTATTGGTCGAGTCGCAACACCATCCTCCATTGCTGCCTTGGCAACCGCAGGAGCGATCCGTACGATCAATCTCGGATCAAATGGCTTGGGAACGAAATAATCACGCCCAAACGATGTGTCATAGGTGCCATAAGCAGCAGCAACCACGTCGCTCTGCTCTTCTTGAGCCAGCCGACCGATCGCAACCGCTGCAGCTTTCTCCATGCCGCGAGTGATGGTCGTAGCGCCCACATCCAATGCGCCCCTGAATATATATGGAAAGCACAAAACATTGTTGACTTGATTGGGATAATCCGAGCGACCTGTCGCCATCACAACATCGTCACGGACAGCGTGAGCGTCTTCGGGCAAGATTTCTGGATTGGGATTAGCCAAGGCTAGGATCAAGGGATTGGCGGCCATTTTCTTGACCATCTCGGGCTTCAAAACCCCGCCCGCAGACAAACCGAGAAAAACATCAGCGCCATCAATAATTTCGCCGAGTGTGCGTTGATCCGTTTTTTGAGCAAACCGCGCTTTGTCCGGGTCCATTAAGGTGGTTCTGCCTTCGTAGACCACTCCTTCGATGTCTGTGACCCATACATGTTCGATTGGCAAACCCAGATCAACCATCAAATCCAGACAGGCAAGCGCAGCTGCTCCGGCGCCTGATACGGCCACTTTGACGTCGCTCACCTTTTTACCAACGACCTCCAGACCATTCAGGAATGCCGCGGCAACACAGATCGCTGTGCCATGCTGGTCGTCATGAAACACAGGGATGCGCATGCGTTCGCGAAGCTTGCGCTCAACGGTAAAGCACTCAGGTGCTTTGATGTCTTCAAGGTTGATACCGCCGAATGTGGGCTCGAGGCCTGCAATGATCTCAACCAGCTTATCTGGATCCTGCTCATTGATTTCGATATCAAATACATCGATACCGGCAAATTTCTTGAACAGCACAGCCTTGCCTTCCATGACCGGTTTGGATGCGAGTGCGCCAATATTGCCTAAGCCAAGCACGGCTGTGCCGTTAGTAATGACCCCGACCAGATTGCCACGTGCCGTGTACCGGAAAGCATTAGCCGGATCGGCAACGATCTCTTCGCAAGCTGCGGCGACACCCGGCGAATAGGCCAGAGCAAGGTCGCGCTGATTCGACAAGGTTTTGGTCGGCACGACCGATATTTTGCCCGGGCGACCCTGCTCGTGATATTCGAGCGCAGCTTTACGAAAATTCTCTTCCATTTTTACTCGATACAGTAGTTGAAACGATAAAATTACTCACAATGAGCCAGATTCTAGTCCTTTTGTTGGGCGAATCGGTGCAAAGACGTTTGACGGGTCGAAGGCCTGCTTAACTTGCCGATTGAAGGCGTCAAGCGCGTCGCTGTCCAGACTCTGGTGAACCGGTTGATGAGCGACCGATCGACGAGCAAGCTCCGTATCTCGAACCAGCCAAACAGCCCAGAGCCAGACCAAGCTGCCACCGTGGCCAGTCAGAATACGTGCCAGATTGACGTCATCGGTTGACCTTGGTGTCAAGGCATCCAAACGATAGGGTGCAGGCCACCGAGAGCATGCCATCATGGCTTGCGCGATGGGTGATCGACTCAATTCAAACAAATGAGGAACCATCTTTTGCACGCTGATACTTTGCAGCGGTCGTTTTGCCTTTGTGCCGAACTCACCAAGCACCGCTGTCGTTCCGTCTGCCAAGAGCACTGACGCTTGCAGGACATGACTAGCTGAGCCGTCTCCTGGGGTCCACTCTGAAGCAAGCTCCGAGGCCAACCAGCGCGCAATGCTCCAAGCAGGATCGACTTGCCGCAGCCAGTCGAAGCCGCTGGTTTGCAACTGAGCCACCGTGCAACCTGCGTCAACCCGCCAAACATCTTGGTGAGGTAGATGGGCATTGGTTGACTCCAGCCGTGCCCAAGCAGACCCCGGCTCGACAAGCAGGATGGCCTGCTCATGCTGTGGTGATCGCAATGGCGGCCCGTCCAGCCAGATCTGAACGCCGTACTCTTTGCACAACGCAAGCGCGTGCCACACATCTTTGTCGCGACTAGGAACAAGGCGCGCGATTTTGATTGTTTCGTCAACATCCCAACTGGTTTGGCCTTGTGCAGTTCGCGCCAGGCGAGCACAAAATTGCCCCCAACTAGAGGGGGCTGAGCGACTGCCGAACAGGAAACTGCGTCTGGATGTTGGCATGACCACTACAATTGAAAAGAGTTAACGGAGAAATTATTCATGATCAAGCTCGCTGCACGCATGCGCGAAACAATCACTTTTCATGCTGTTGAAGTTTTTAAAGATGCCCTCGCCCTGCGCAATCAAGGTCATGATGTCATCAGTTTAAGCGTAGGTGAACCAGACTTCACAGCGGCTCCTCTGGTCGTTGAGGCTGCCAATCGGGCAACCCGCGCCGGATTAGGTGGCTATACTGCCCCCGCTGGCCTATGGGCACTGAGAGAAGCTATCGCTAAATTTTACGGAACCCATTTAGGGGCCAATATAAACCCCGCGCGTGTCATCGTCACGAACGGCGCCAGCGGAGCACTATCACTCGCCGCGATGGCAGTGGTTAACCCCGGCGACGAAGTCTTGATGGGTGATCCTTGTTACCCGCCCAATAGAAATTTCATCTCGTCTGCGGGCGGTACAACCAGACTCATTCCAACCTCGGCCGACAATCGCTTCCAGCTTAGCGCCGCAGACATCGACGCAAACTGGGGCAGCCAAACCAAAGGCGCCTTGATCGCCTCGCCCAGCAACCCAACTGGCACCTCATTGACAGTCGAGGCACTCAGTGCGTTGATACAGGCAGTCAACGGTCGTGATGGTTTCGTCATGATGGATGAGATCTACCTTGCCCTGTCGTTTGACTCAACTGCACGCTCGGCGCTCACCCTTGATGACAACTTGATTGTTTTAAACAGCTTTTCAAAGTATTTTGCGATGACGGGCTGGCGGTTGGGCTGGATGATTGTGCCCGAGCAACTTGTTGATCCTATTGAAAAACTTGCCGCCAGCCTGGTTATTTGTGCACCCACGCTATCTCAGCATGCTGCGCTGGCCTGTTTCGAACCTGAATCACTCGCTCTTTACGACAGTCGCAGGCTTGAACTCAAGCGCCGCAGGGATTTTCTAGTACCAGCCCTGAAAAAAATGGGGATCGATGTGCCAGTGATGCCTGATGGGGCGTTTTATGTGTACGCAGATATTTCTCAGCATTCGTCCGACAGTATGTCCTTTGCAAAACACCTTCTTGCCAATGCCCACATTGCCTGTGTACCGGGTGTCGACTTTGGCCCAACCCACGCTGCAAGTATGGTTCGCATTGCTTACACCAACAGCATGGAGAAGCTGGAAGAAGCGGTTCACCGTCTGTCAAAATATTTAGCCTAAAGAGAGGTTATGCTCAATCCCTTGCAGGGATAGACGCAGCGAGCGCCATCCTGTGGCGTTCGGCCTGAACTTTTTCGGCATACCCCCCATCCTTGGATGGATCACTCGCCCCGACGTAACAGACCAGTCCCAACGCGACGGTCCCTCTGCGATTGATGCACTCAGCCAAAATATAAGCACCAATTTTGCCGTTTATGGCAGGGTTATAAAATCCGCTTTCGCCTCTGCCGAAACGGTTCACCTTATCTCGATGCACACTGCTCATGATTTGCATCAAGCCGGTCGCACCACCCCTGGGCCCACCCGCGTATGGATTAAAACGCGACTCGATCGCCATCACGGCCAGCAGTAAGAGTGGATCAACCTTGTACTCACCACCGGTCGAATGTGCAATGTCGACAAACAACAAAGCTGCATCCTGAGAGACGAGATACTTGCGAGAGATGTAGTTCACCAACGCTTCTACTTGAGTATTGGTTAAGTCACGAACCCCGTTTTGAGCAGCGGTTGTTTCCGTCACATTAATTTGTGCCTGGTCGGCAGAAATTCGTGGCTGAAGCCTTGCCGCGGGGGAAGCTGGTGGTTTCTCAGCTGAACTCGGTTTACCACCAGCGGGTGCCGGTAGCAAACCAGAACCAGGAATCGAGTCTAATCTGACCGACGATACTTGTGGGCCTTCCTGCAGCTGCGCAAAGTTATCATCGATCTGTGCATCTTCAGGCGCAAGGGTATCAATCACACTGCGATGCATCTGTGCAACTTGATTACGAAGAACCGGCATGCCCAGCACCATGACGGCTGAGACTAGAACGGCAATCCCCAGGTAAATAGCACTGGTCCGCACCAGTTCCGATAAGTTTCGATATGCCCCATTCGCAAAATGACGCGTCAAGGACAGGGCTGTCGCCAGGGACATCTTTTCCTCCTGATCAGGGTTGACGACGTGGATGGTAAGCTTCCACTGAAGCATTAAATGTAACCTTTTTGCGGCGGTCAACGTGCATTACAAAGATCTGCGGGACTTCATCGGACAGCTCGAGCTTAAGGGAAACTTGCGACGTATTCAGACGCCAGTCTCGACCTCACTTGAAATGACCGAGATTTCTGATCGAGTCTTACGTGCCGAAGGCCCTGCTTTGTTGTTTGAAAATGCGCAGCACGCAGGCAGAACTGCGTCAATGCCAGTGCTTGCAAATCTTTTTGGTACACCTGAACGCGTGGCATGGGGCATGGGCGCCGAAAACGTCACCACTCTGCGCGACATTGGCGAATTATTGGCTTCTTTGCGCGAACCCAGCCCGCCTAAAGGATTCCGTGACGCACTAGCCAAAGTAGCAATGCTGAAAGCAGCACTTTGGGATATGAATCCAAAAACAGTGAGCGCACCGCCTTGTCAGGAAATTATCTGGGAAGGCAACGAGGTCGACCTTGCCCGCTTACCGATTCAAACATGCTGGCCTGGCGATGTCGCCCCTCTGTTGACCTGGGGTCTGGTCATCACTAGAGGGCCAAACGCTCGGCGCCAAAATCTCGGCATCTATCGACAGCAAGTTATCGGCCGTAATAAGCTCATCATGCGTTGGCTCTCACACCGAGGTGGAGCGCTCGATTTTCGTGATCACGCGCTCGCTCACCCTGGCGAGCCGTTCCCGATAGCGGTGGCGCTCGGCGCAGACCCCGCAACAACACTTGGTGCCGTGACACCGGTCCCGGACTCATTGTCCGAGTATCAATTTGCCGGCTTACTTCGCGGTGCACGGACAGAGGTCGCTAAAGCGATCGGTAGCGATTTAAGCGTACCTGCGACCGCTGAAATCATTCTTGAAGGCCATCTATTGCCAAACACGGATCCGCGGGCGACGCCACCGTCAATCCCGGCTGGGGTCAACCCGCCGCCGAAGTCTGATTATGAAATAGCCTTAGAAGGACCTTACGGCGATCATACGGGCTACTACAACGAGCAAGACTGGTTTCCGGTCTTCACGGTAGACAGAATCACCATGCGACGCAAGCCCCTCTATCACACGACCTACACAGGCAAGCCACCTGATGAACCCGCCGTCTTGGGGGTCGCGCTCAATGAAGTTTTTGTGCCGATTTTGAAGCGGCAATTCCCTGAAATTGTCGATTTTTATTTGCCGCCTGAAGGCTGTAGCTACCGTCTGGCCGTCGTTTCAATCCGCAAACAGTATCCGGGACATTCCAAACGCGTTATGTTTGGCTTATGGAGCGTTTTACGGCAATTCATGTATACAAAATTTATTGTCGTCGTCGATCACGACATTAATGTAAGGGATTGGAAAGAAGTCATCTGGGCGATGACTACCCGGATGGATCCAGCTCGGGACACCTTGCTGGTTGAGAACACGCCAATTGACTACCTCGATTTCGCCTCACCAGTCTCCGGCCTAGGAGGAAAAATGGGTATGGACGCCACTAATAAATGGCCAGGAGAAACCCAACGAGAGTGGGGAACCCCCATCAGCATGGACAATGAAACGAAACGCCGCGTTGATCAAATATGGGGAGAACTCGGTCTTTAAAAACAACAGCGCTCAATCTCTTAGCGCTGTTGGGAGTCCTGTGCTGCGTCTGGACGCTCCTGGGTACCTCGATAGGCGAACCAGGCGACAGCTGCAAGACCCGCTACTTTGACCCATCTCAGCTTCGATCTCACAAACAAGCCTGACAGGGCGGACAATAAATAGGGGTAGGTTTTAGCGAAACCAAAACCCCTGGCAAGCAAGCCAAAACCAGACTGACTGGCCAAGCCTCCGAGCATTGATCGCACAGAAAATTTCTTGCTGACTTGAAGAACAGATAACGCGAGTGCTTCACGTTCAAGCATTGCGCGGGTGCGAAGAATTTCTATCCTTACCATCCGATCAAACTCGGCACTTTTAGGTCGCCTCAACGCACATCCCCTTCTGCATTCCCTGAACGCTCAGGCTCTCTCGAGTCACGCTGCGCCGCCGCAAAACAGCTGGCGCGCAGCATCTCTAAATCTTGTGTCAAAACCTCTACAGAAGCAGCAAAAGCTTGCCCTCCTCTTCGCAGCCGTCGGCGTAGTTTGGTCAGAAAATATCCACCGATCAAGAGATAGCCAAAGGCTAGTGAAGCGATTGCAACGTATCGATATTCACCAGCCCAGAACAGCAACGCAATCCAGACAGAAAAAACCAGCAAGCCCATCAACATGAACAACGACGCGGCCAGCGCTAACAACACGGCGTTCAAGAATCGCGATCGCTCTTGCGCAAACTCGAGAGAAAACAATTCAACTCGAGTTCGCATCAAGGTCGCAAAATCCCCTGCGATTGCACCAAGCGCCTGACGAATTGTCACGTGGGCTTCTTACCGGCGAGCGATCAAGAGACCGAGAACCAGACCAACCCCTGCAGCAATGCCAACTGCCTGCCATGGATTGTCATGCACATAATCGTCCGTGACACGCACAGCCTGCTTACCTTTTTGTAAGGCAGTCTCTTGTGCAACCAGTAAAGCTTCTCGCGTTGACTTAAGCGAGGCCATCGCACGTTCACGCAACTCGGTCGCGCGGTCACCTGTGCTCTGTGCGGCTTCGCGCAATAACTCCTCCGCAGCGTCCAGACCGTGTTTCAGGCCACTGATCACTTTTCCTTGTTCCTGGCTAGTTGTGTGTTCCATTTCGATCTCCGATCACGCCGTTGAAAAATTCATCATAGCAGTCATCGACTGACAACAAGATGAACGATTAGTTCTACAGGTCAAATTAAAAAAATACTTTTTCATGCGCGAGCAACTAGTGAGCGATTAGCCAGGCGATCACTGTATCTTCAAAACCCCGCACATCATTGGCACGCTCGTGATTGGTCAAACTCACCAATATGTAACGCTTGCCACTATTACCCATCACGTAGCCAGCCACCGAACGCGCATCTCTAAGCAAGCCTGATTTCATGTGAGCACGAGCCTGTGTGTTTTCGGCTTTCAACCGGTTACGCATGGTGCCGTCAACCCCGAGTACCGAAAGCGAAGAGAGGTATTGCTGCCTGAACTGAGACTGCCAAGCTTTTCTTAACATTTGAGCGAGATTGGCGGACGAGACCACACCAGTACGCGACAAGCCTGAGCCATTGTCAAGAATGAGCCCTTTCATTGGGATACCTTGTTCAGCGAGGATATTTTTAACAACTTCGGCGCTGCTCTCAACCGTCGCGGGACGCCTGCCAGCTTCAGCACCAAGGGTCAATAACAATACCCTGGTCATCACGTTATTGCTTGTTTTGTTGATCAAACGAATGATCTCGGCTAACGGTTCTGATTCATTCGTCGCCACCACTTTGGCATCAGCGGGGATAGATCCTTGTTTCACTGCACCCGTCATGGTGCCACCGAGCTCTTTCCATACGCTTTTGAACACTCTTGCCGCATAGTCCTGTTGGGACAATGCCAATTTATATTCATCAAACTCGCCACACGACCCAGCAGCCTGACCTGAAACTTTGAAACGAACCTGTCCGTCGACCGTGATGGTCTGTACGTTTACGGCGGGCGCACTCAGGCATTTCCCATCCTTCCATTCCACAGCACCCTCCACGCCGACACCCTCAATAGCGGGATCGATCGAAGGCTGCCAAGTGCGGGTCGCTTCATCTGGACTAAAGAGCAACCTTAAAGCACCAAATCCGATAATGAAGGCATCGGGACTAGCGTTATAGGGACGGTCTGCTGCACCGTCAAAACTGCCAGGATCAATGGCGACATCGCCAAAAATAGACCGATCGACAATCACTTCAGAGAGTTGTGTGATGCCGCGCAACTTCAACGCTTCCAACAAATGCGAAAAATTCTGAATCAGCAACAGTGGATCACCGCTAGCCCTGACGTATAAAGGACTAGAGAGCACGCCGTTACTGACTTGGGCATCCGCATTAATCAATAAATCTGTGCGCCACGCATAGTTGGGGCCTAAATGGGATAGCGCCGCATAGGTGGTCACCAGTTTCATGACTGATGCTGGGTTGCGCGGCACATCTGGGTTGACGGCGAACAATCTGGGACCGCCAATTTCTTCTACTGTGAGAGACAAAGCGGCTTCTGGTATGTTAGTTTTCGCCCACGCCTGGGCCAGTTCAGGCGGAAGCTTGCCTTGGGCCTGAACGCTCGCGCCTAACACCAAGAACCCCGTCAACAGTACACGCAAAAAACCGCTCATATGTTCCGTTATAAAGCCTTGCATGCCACACCTGTTTGTTCATCACCAGACGACAGCATACAAAAAACCAGGTGAGACGGCTTAAAATGCGCCCTCGCCAACTTGAGATTTGCACGTGACCGGCTTTTTAACCCTTAAAGATTTTGACTACATTCTGCCCGATGAACTGATCGCGCAACAACCTGCTGCCACTCGAACGGACAGCAGGTTGTTGCATGTCGACGCGCGGGGCCAGCTATTCGATCGAGGCTTTATCGCTTTGCTGGATCTACTCAAACCCAATGATCTGCTGGTGTTTAACAACACACGCGTCATCAAAGCCAGACTATTTGGACAAAAAGAATCGGGCGGCAAAGTCGAGGTGCTTGTCGAGCGAATCACTTCGCCCCACTGTGCCTTGGCACACATCCGCTCAAGTCGATCGCCACTGGAGGGAAGTCGACTGAGGCTCGCAGACGCCTTCGAGGTCCTTGTCACGGGTCGAGAGCATAATCTTTTCAAACTACAATTCGATCAGCCGGTACTCGAACGACTAGAACAATACGGCAGCACACCACTACCGCCATATATTGAGCATACCCCTGACGAGCATGATATTGAGCGCTATCAAACTGTTTACGCGACGACGCCAGGCGCCGTGGCCGCCCCGACCGCCGGCCTGCATTTTGATGATTCACTGTTGGCTCAGCTTAAGTCCAAGGGTATTGAGCAGGCTTTTGTCACCCTGCATGTAGGGGCTGGTACCTTTGCGCCAGTAAAACTAGAAAAGCTCGATGAGCACATCATGCACGCCGAGTGGTACGAAGTACCAACAGCAACGGCAGACGCGATTGTTCAAGCAAAACGAAGTGGCGGGCGCGTTATCGCAGTCGGCACAACGAGCGTCAGAGCACTGGAGTCAGCCGCCAGAGCGCAAGCCATCGCGGACAGCCATCTGGCACTAACCGCCCACTCAGACGACACCAGGCTATTCATTACTCCTGGCTTCAAATATCAGGTAGTTGATGCGCTCATTACGAACTTTCATCTGCCTCAATCCACACTGCTTATGCTGGTCGCAGCCTTCATTGGCTTACCCCGCATGAAACTGGCCTACCAGCATGCAGTCGAGCAGCGCTATCGATTTTTTAGTTACGGCGACGCCATGTTTTTAGAAAAAGACCTTGAAAATGCTCAAATTTGAACTCCTAGCGACTGATGGACACGCCAGGCGCGCCCAGATGACTTTGAATCACGGCGTGGTGCAAACGCCCATGTTCATGCCAGTCGGCACCTACGGAAGCGTCAAAGCCATGATGCCCCATGAGCTCGAAGAGGTCGGTTCGCAGGTGATCTTAGGCAACACCTTCCACCTGTGGCTGCGCCCAGGCACAGAAGTTATCGCCAAGCATGGTGGGCTGCACGGCTTCATGCAATGGCCAAAGCCAATTTTGACTGATTCGGGTGGCTTTCAGGTCTTTAGCTTGCAAGGCATGCGAAAAATCACTGAAGAAGGTGTGAAATTTGCATCCCCAATTGATGGGTCGCGACTATTTTTGACCCCTGAAGAGTCGATGAAGATCCAAACAGCACTCAATTCAGACATCGTCATGGTGTTTGATGAATGCACCCCCTACATGATCAAAGACAAACCCGCGACCGAGCTAGAAGCGGCCGTATCAATGCGGATGTCACTGCGCTGGGCCAAACGTTCGCGCAATGCCTTTGACGACTTGTCCAACAACAACGCCTTATTCGGCATCGTTCAGGGCGGCATGTTCGAAGACTTGCGGGACGAATCTCTATCGGGCCTCGAAGAAATTGGTTTTGATGGCTATGCGATTGGAGGCCTGTCAGTGGGTGAACCTAAAGAGGACATGCTAAGAATTTTGACGCATGTGGCCCCCAAACTGCCAGAACAGCGCCCTCGCTATCTCATGGGTGTCGGGACACCCGAGGATCTGGTTGACGGCGTTGCCCGCGGTATCGACATGTTCGACTGTGTCATGCCCACTCGGAACGCCCGTAACGGGTGGTTATTTACCCGGTTTGGTGATGTCAAAATTCGCAACGCCAAATACAAAGATGATACCGCCCCGCTGGATCCCAGTTGTGGCTGCCACACCTGCCAGCACTTCTCGCTCGCCTATCTTCATCACCTGCAGCGAGCCAACGAAATTACTGGCGCCAGACTCAATACACTCCATAACCTGCATTTCTATCTCACCATCATGGCCGAGATGCGTGAGGCGATTGAACAAGGACGGTTCAAAACGTGGCGTGAACAGTTTGACAAAGACAGAACAAGCAAATCGGTACAATAGCCCGCTAATCGCTTTATCCACAGGAGACTTTATGTCCGTTTTCTCAATCCCTAGTCTGATCGTCGCACAATCCGCTGAGACGACCAATTCGCTGATCCAGATGGCTCCCATTGCCCTGATGTTCGCGGTGGTTTATTTCCTAATGATCCGCCCGCAAATGAAGCGTCAAAAAGAATTGCGCAACTTGCTCGGCGCGCTCGCAAAAGGCGATGAAGTAGTCTGCGCGGGCGGTGTTCTGGGCAAAATCAGTAAGGTCAACGACAATTACGTGACCGTGGAAATTGCCGAACAGGGTGGTTCTGTCGTTGAAGTCATCATGCAAAAAGGCTCGGTGACTGCTGTGCTGCCTAAAGGCACGATCAAGGCGCTGTAATCGTTATACAGCCTCAGCGCATCGTGTGCTGAGGCTAAACCCTTCTTGTTTGCTTAAACAATGAATCGCTATCCACTCTGGAAATACCTGACGGTGCTGTTCGCCGTTCTCATCGGCTTACTCTATACCCTCCCCAATCTGTTCGGCGAATCTCCTGCCGTGCAAGTTTCGAGTGCCAAAGCAACGATCAAAATTGATCCGCGCATGCTTGATAGAGTTCAAGAGATACTAAAGCAAGCTGGTATTAAAGATACGGGTGCAAGCTTCGAGCAAAATGGTCCTGCTGGTACCGTGCGCGTGCGCCTCGCTGACACAGACATCCAGATCAAGGCTCGCGATATTGTTGAAAAAGCGCTGAACCCGAACGCTGGCGATCCAAGCTATACGGTGGCACTCAACCTTTTACCTGCATCACCGTCTTGGTTGACGGCTCTTGGTGCCCACCCCATGTATTTGGGCCTGGATCTGCGCGGTGGCGTGCATTTTCTGCTGCAAGTCGATATGCAGGGAGCCTTAACCGCACGCTATGACTCGATGGTCACTGATATCCGCGCGAGTCTGCGAGACCAAAAAATCGACACAACGGGCATTGAAAGAAGTGGAATGTCTGTCCTTATCAGCTTCAGTGACGATGCATTGCGAAATAAAGCCTTGGCGCTCTTGCGCACACGCAACAACGACTTGCAACTGGTCGAACAAACTGATGGCGCTAAATTTCAACTCAACGGATCGCTGAGTCCGACGGCAGTGGCCGCTGTTCAAACCAATGCGCTCAAGCAAAATATCGCAACCTTGCACAATCGAATTAACGAGCTAGGCGTGGCTGAACCCATCATTCAGCAGCAAGGTAATGATCGGATCGTCGTTCAGTTGCCAGGGGTACAAGATGTCGCGAAGGCTAAGGACATTCTGGGTAGAACCGCGACGCTTGAAATTCGCATGGTCGATGACTCGCCAACCGCACAGAGCGCCCTGGCTGCAGGCACCGTCCCGTTCGGTCTCGAGCGTTATCTTGATCGGGACGGGCGGCCGATTCTGGTCAGACGACAAGTGCTGCTAACCGGCGAAAATCTGCAAGATGCTCAGGCGGGCCGTGATTCTCAATCGCAGCAAGCGGCGGTCCATTTGACACTAGACACGAAAGGCGCAAGAATTTTTCGGGATGTCACCCGTGACAATATCGGCAAGCGCATGGCCATTCTCTTATTTGAGAAAAATCGTGGTGAGGTCGTGACTGCACCAGTGATTCGAGGCGAGATCCCTGGTGGTCAAGTCCAAATTTCTGGCAGTATGAACTCGGAAGAAGCAGCCGACATCTCGCTACTGCTCCGCGCCGGTTCATTGGCTGCCCCAATGGAAATCATCGAAGAGCGCACAATCGGGCCAAGCCTTGGTGCGGACAATATCGCCAAAGGCTTTAATTCGACTCTCTACGGCTTTCTGGCAATCGCCGTCTTCATTATTCTTTACTACCAGTTATTCGGAGTGTTCTCGACCATTGGCCTGAGCCTCAACGTATTGATGCTGCTTGCAGTGCTGTCGTTATTGCAAGCCACACTCACCTTGCCCGGCATTGCCGCTATCGCTCTGACGCTAGGCATGGCGATCGATTCGAATGTGCTGATTAACGAGCGGATCCGTGAGGAATTGCGCAATGGCGAATCGCCACAGAACGCGATCAACATGGGCTTCGAGCGAGCCTGGGGCACCATCCTTGACTCGAATATCACAACACTGATTGTCGGTTTGGTACTGTTCGGTTTGGGGTCAGGTCCCATCAAAGGCTTTGCAGTCGTGCACTGCCTGGGCATCCTGACATCGATGTTCTCGTCGGTCATCGGCGTTCGTGCGCTCGCCAACCTCTGGTACGGCCGCAAGAAGAAACTGTTGTCGATTTCGATCGGAACCGTCTGGAAACCCAAGGACTGAAGGAATATATAGATCATGGAATTTTTCCGAATCGGTCGCACGATCCCCTTTATGCGCCACGCAGTGGTGCTCAACATCATCAGTTTTGTGACCTTTCTTGCTGCGGTATTTTTTATCGCTACGCGTGGATTTCATCTATCGATTGAATTCACCGGTGGGACGGTTATGGAGGTCAACTACACCCAGTCTGCGCCAATCGAGAAGGTGCGGTCGGTTGTGTCAGATCTGGGCTACACCGATTTTCAGGTACAAAATTTCGGCACGACCCGCGACGTCATGATCCGGTTGCCCTTGATTGCTGGTCAATCATCGGCAGCCCAGAGTGACACAGTCCTGAAAGCGCTCAAAACTGCTGACTCAAGTGTCGAACTCCGGCGGGTAGAGTTTGTCGGCCCCCAAGTTGGTCGAGAGCTCGTTGAAAATGGTCTCCTGGCACTGTTTTTTGTGGTGCTTGGTATCGTTGTTTACCTGGCTATTCGATTTGAGTGGAAGTTCGCAATCGCGGGGGTTTTAGCTAACCTGCACGATGTGATCATCATTCTTGGCTTCTTCGCTTTCTTCGGTTGGGAGTTCTCGCTCTCCGTTTTGGCGGGGGTATTGGCGGTGCTTGGCTACTCAGTCAACGAGTCGGTGGTGATCATGGATCGAATCCGCGAGAACTTTCGGAAAGAGCGTGACCTGTCAGTCGCCGAAGTCATCAACGGTGCAATCACCCAGACCATCTCGCGCACCATCATCACCCACGGCTCAACACAGATGATGGTGATGTCCATGCTGATCTTTGGTGGGCCAACGCTTCATTACTTCGCATTGGCGTTGACCATTGGCATCTGGTTCGGTATCTATTCGTCTGTTTTCGTCGCTGCGGCGATCGCCATGTGGCTAGGCATCAAACGTCAAGACCTGATTAAGCCGATTAAGGTCAAGACTGAGGACACGGAAGAAACCTACACGATCGACTAATCGACAACGTGAAGCTGCGACGGCTATCGCACTCGCGGTAAAATAGTTGCTTCACCACTTCTGCCCCCGGGATGAACACCCGTCACGGCGCCATTATGCAAAAAACAGATACCCCCAATCAGGGTGACAAAATCTTGTCCCCCAAAAAAGTTTTCATCCGCACCTTTGGCTGCCAGATGAACGAGTACGACTCTGACAAAATGTTAGATATGCTGGGCCAAGAACGTGGCGTCGTCGTCACGCAAAACCCTGAAGAAGCAGATGTCATCCTTTTCAATACCTGTTCAGTCCGAGAAAAAGCTCAAGAAAAAGTATTTTCAGATCTCGGCAGAATCAAACATTTAAAAAAATCGAATCCTGATCTGGTAATTGGTGTTGGCGGATGCGTTGCTAGCCAGGAGGGCAGCGCCATCGTCGACCGAGCACCTTATGTCGACGTGGTTTTTGGTCCTCAAACCTTGCACCGCCTGCCAGAACTGATTGCGCGCCGTCGCAGCGAAGGTCGCTCGCAAGTCGATATCAGTTTCCCCGAAATCGAAAAGTTCGATGCCATGCCGCCCCCACGGGTTGAAGGGGCCAACGCTTTCGTATCCATCATGGAAGGCTGTAGCAAATATTGCAGTTTCTGTGTCGTGCCTTATACCCGTGGCGAAGAAATTTCTCGACCGTTTGAAGACGTGCTGACTGAAGTTGCAGACCTCGCAGACCAAGGTGTCAAAGAAGTGACTTTGCTTGGACAAAACGTCAACGCGTATCGCGGCAAAATGGGTGATAGCCAGGACATCGCTGATTTCGCGACCCTGCTTGAATACGTGCACGAGATACCCGGTATTGAGCGCATCCGTTACACCACGTCGCATCCAAAAGAAATGACCACGCGGATGACGGATGTGTATGCCAACCTGCCCAAACTCGTCTCGTTTCTGCACTTGCCCGTGCAGTCCGGTAGCGACAGGATTCTAGCCGCCATGAAACGGGGCTACACCGCAATTGAATTCAAATCTATCGTTCGCAAGCTGAGGGCCGCACGCCCGGGGCTGACCTTGTCGTCGGACTTCATCGTAGGCTTTCCCGGTGAAACAGAAGACGATTTCAACAAAACCATGCGCCTGATAGAAGAAGTGGGCTTTGATACTTCATTCTCTTTTGTTTACTCGCGTCGTCCCGGCACACCAGCAGCAGATTTGGTGGATGACACGCCACAGACACTCAAACTGCAACGCTTACAAAAGCTTCAAGCACTGATCAATGAGCAAGCTAATGCTATCGCACGCGACATGATTGGTAGCGTCCAGCGCGTACTTGTAGAGGGAACCTCTACAAGAGACTCCAGTGAACTCGCCGCACGCACCGACAATAACCGTATCGTCAATTTTGCGGGCCATCCCCGACTGATCGGGCAAATGATTGACGTCACCATCACACAAGCCATGGCCAATACTTTTCGTGCAGAGGCGATCACGTCACTCGGGCAAGCGCAAACATGAGCATAACGCCTGCCCGTGCATCGACCCGTTCTCGCCCCAAGCCAGTGATCGTTCGCTTAGAGGGTAGTAATCAACAACTATCCAACCTCTGCGGGCCACTGGACGCTAATATCAAGCAGATAGCCACCGCACTGGATCTTGATATCTCTCGCCGAGCGGGCAAAATATCGATGCTGGGCGCCCACGCAGAGGCTGCCAGTAAAATGCTGTTTGCTTTTCATGATCTGGCTGAGCAGCGCGCTTTGTCGATTGAAGACATACAGCTTGGCCTGGTCGAACTTGGGGTTGGGCGACAAACACCTGTCAGTTCATCCAACTTTGATGCCAACGAGTTTCCTCCCCTGGACGATGCAAGCGATTCGATCGCCCTACGCACCCGGCGTACCGATTTGAGACCCCGTACGCCGAGGCAAAGGGACTATCTCAACAACATTCTAAAAAGCGACATCACGTTTGGTGTTGGGCCAGCCGGGACAGGCAAAACCTGGCTTGCGGTCGCCTGCGCCATCGACGCCATGGAACGCGAGAGCGTCCAACGCATCGTTCTGACTCGACCTG
This sequence comes from Jezberella montanilacus, assembly GCF_003003055.1. Lineage (GTDB taxonomy): Bacteria > Pseudomonadota > Gammaproteobacteria > Burkholderiales > Burkholderiaceae_B > Zwartia > Zwartia montanilacus. The sequence continues at coordinate 5,162 of NZ_PVTV01000001.1, read as the reverse complement.
CCGTTGAAGCCGGTGAGCGGCTGGGCTTCTTGCCCGGTGATCTCGCACAAAAGGTGGATCCCTATCTTCGACCGCTTTACGATGCACTCTATGACCTGATGGGGTTTGAGCGCGTGCAACGGCTTTTTGAAAAACAAACGATCGAAATCGCACCGCTTGCCTATATGCGCGGTCGCACGCTCAACCACGCGTTCGTAATTCTGGATGAAGCGCAAAACACCACGCCGGAACAGATGAAAATGTTTCTGACTCGTATTGGCTTTGGTAGCAAAGCAGTCATCACAGGCGATCCTTCTCAAGTTGATCTGCCCAAAGGACATCGCAGCGGTTTAGCGCACGCAGTCAAAGTACTTGAGGATGTAAAAGGGATTGCTTTCACCAAGTTTACGAGTCGCGACGTGGTGAGGCACCCTCTCGTAGCCAGAATAGTGGATGCCTACGAAAAGGCTGAGCAAGACAATGGCTAGGCTGTCGGTCTCCGTCCAGTATGGGGTTCAAGCACCCTTGTTGTCTCGCACCAGATTACGTCGCTGGGTAGCCAAAGCTGTTGACATCGCTCGTGAAGATGACTTGGTAAAGTTTGACCACGTAGCCATTGTCATCCGTTTAGTCGGTCTCTCAGAAGGTCGCAAAATCAATGGTGGCTATCGCGACAAAGACTATGCAACCAACGTACTGACCTTCGAATATGGGCTACAGCCCGATCAATCCATCATGGGTGACGTCATCATTTGCGTGCCTGTCCTGATAAAAGAGGCCAAAGCGCAAGGCAAGGCTTTTTTAGATCATGCCGCCCATCTCACCCTTCACGGAACGCTGCATGCGCTTGGCTACGATCACATCAAAGCCAGCGATGCCAAACGCATGGAAGCGCTAGAAATCCGTACACTCGAAAAAATGCGGATTGCTAATCCTTACCTTGCATAATTGCCATGGTGGGAACAGCAGCTTTAGCCATGACACCCTGATCACTCAACTTTGGGTTATCCTATCTTTATTGAAATTTTGTCCGACGGACGATGCCAGAACCCTACCCACCTGCCGACGCTGACGCGCAAACGGCCAAAACCTCACGCAACTCCTTTATCGACCGGCTGCTATCCCGAGTCAGGCGTGAACCCGAAGATCGCGAAGACATCATGGCCGTACTCGAGGCAGCCAGAGCTCGCGACCTGATCGACAACGACTCGTACTTAATGCTCAAAGGCGCTTTGGCCGTCTCTGAGCAGACCGCCGCTGACATCATGGTGCCCCGGGCACGCATGGATATGATCGACCTGGCTCAGCCGCTCAACAAGCTATTGCCCGTCATCATTGAGACCGCGCATTCAAGATTCCCTGTGTTTGAAGGTAGTCGGGACAATATCGTTGGTGTCGTCATGACCAAAGATCTTTTGCAATGTATGGTTGATGAAACCTTAACGCTGAAAGACCTTGTCAGACCTGCTGTGTTCATACCTGAAACCAAACGGCTCAATATCTTGCTGCACGAATTCCGTATCCGGCGCAACCACATTGCAATAGTGATCGACGAACACGGTGGGATAACGGGTCTTGTCACACTGGAAGATGTGCTCGAACAAATCGTCGGAGAAATTGAAGACGAATACGACGTGGATGGCGTGAAAACCATTTTCAATGACGGGGCAAATACCTGGCGTGTCTTGGCTACAACAGAGATCGAAATCTTTAACACTCAATTAAAAGCCAATATCCCTCAAGGCGATTACGACACGATCGGTGGTTGGCTAGCAGACGAACTCGGTCGCATCCCCAAACGCGGGGATCTGGTCAAGCAAGGTGATCTGCAAATTGAAGTCATGCGCGCCGAGTCACGACGCGCACTCTGGTTGCGCGTCCGAAGGCGCTCTATCAGCCCAAAGGGCGAATAGTTTGAGGACACCGGCGTGACTGAATTGGCCATCGCCGCCTTGCTTGTTTTGGCTGGTACCGTCCACGCCTTAAGTTTTGCACCAGACCCGATCTCTGCTTGGTTAATCGGGCCTACCAACATCGCCATGTTGGCCCTGCTCATCACCGCGATCTGGGCAGCACCCAGTCGAGCAACCGCAGTCTGGCGTGGCTGGATATTCTCGGTCAGCAGCTTTTGCGTGGGTCTCTACTGGCTCACGATCAGCATGAATGTGTCCGGCCACATGCCACTGCCGCTTGCGGGCGCAGCGCTGTTTGCTTTGTCCGCCTATCTGGCAATTTATCCCGCTGCTGCTGCCTATTTGGCTTACCGTTTTAAGCCATCGCGTACAGCTTCACTAGCTGGCGTGCTTGCTTGGGCTTCGAGCTGGACACTCACCGAGTGGCTGCGCGGCACTGTCTTCACTGGCTTCCCCTGGCTTAACACCGGTTATTCACAGCTTGAAACGTATTTGGGTGGCTGGGCAGCCTTGGGGGGTGTTTATCTGGTGACCTTCCTGAGTGCGCTCCTTGCGGGTTTGCTTGCGCTAGTTTTATTTAAACCACTCCAGTCCTTACTCCCGACGAAGCGATCAATACTTAACCTCACGGCTGCTTGTCTAGTGACGCTGGGCGGTGGTTGGCTGATAGACCAACAGGCATGGACGACACCTGCTGGCGACCCGCTCAACGCGCGTCTGGTTCAAGGTGGGATCGAACAAGACATGAAGTTTGAACCTGAAAAAATCCTTGCTCATATCGAGCAACACCGGGTGCTTGCGCTTGGTTCAACACTTGCTGAGCAGCGTCCCGCACTTGTGTTGATCCCTGAAACAGCCATGACGGTCTTTCAAGATCAAGTCTCGCCAAGTGTCTGGCAAGCCTGGATCAATCTCGCTTCAGAACAGAACAGCACCATCATGCTGGGAGCGCCGCTACTGAACCGACAAGAACGACGCTACACCAACAGTGTGATTGCGATCGATCAAGACACGCCTCTTTCGCAATTGACCACAGGCCAAGTCGACCGACGCTACGATAAACATCACCTCGTCCCTTTCGGTGAATTCATTCCTTGGGGCTTTCGCTGGTTCGTCGACCTGTTGCACATACAGATGGGCGATTTTGATAGAGGTCTAAAAAACCAGACTTCCTTCAAAATCCGCGATCAATTGATTGGTCCCAATATCTGCTATGAAGATGTCTTTGGTGAAGAATTAATAGCCACCGTTGACACATCTAGTAAACAGACGGACGCAACAATTCTTGCGAATTTTAGTAATTTGGCGTGGTTCGGTGATTCATGGGCGTTACGCCAACACTGGCAAATGTCACGCATGCGAGCAATCGAAACGTCACGACCTATGTTGCGATCGACTAATACTGGCATCACAGGTGCGATTGACCATAAAGGGCATGCACTGGGCACTTTACCTACTATGCTTCCGGGTATTTTGGATATCACCGTGCAAGGCCAGCGTGGTCAAACCCCTTACGCACGCTTAGGTAATATGCCCATCTTGTTATTGTCGCTTGGCTTTCTAATCTGGCTTTACATCCGACAACGGACGACTCGATGACTGGCCTGAAACTTCGCACGGTGGGCCGAATGGCAGATATCGACGCTGCCGACTGGGACAAGCTTGTCACTGCAAGTGGCGGCTCTGTCATGCTGAAACATGCTTTTCTACAAGCGTTTGAAACATCGACCAGCGTCAGTCTAGACACCGGCTGGCAACCCCAGCACTTGCTGTTTCTGGATGAAAAAGAACTAGTCGGTGCGATCCCGTTGTACGCAAAGTCTCACTCATACGGCGAGTTTGTCTTTGATTGGGCCTGGGCCGATGCCTATCAGCGAAATGGCTTGAAGTACTACCCGAAATGGCTCTGTGGCGTGCCGTTTACGCCAGTGCCTGGCCCACGGCTATTGACGACCGATGCTTACCGACCAGCGGTTGCTGCCGGGTTGCTCGAATGGGCCAAGCTCAGCAAACTGTCGTCGCTACATGTGCTCTATACCGAACCAGCAGATCAAGAGGCCTTGGTTGAAACGGGTTGCATGCCGCGCAGCCACACCCAATTTCACTGGTTCAATCGGGGCTGGCATTCGTTTGATGCGTTTCTTGCCAGCCTAACCCAGCCCAAGCGTAAAAAAATCAAAGCGGAACGTCGCAAAGTCAGGCAGGCGGGGATAGTCACCAAGGTTTTCACCGGCACCTCCTTAAGCCCAGCGCATTGGGATTTCTTTTATCGCTGTTACGCCAACACTTATCACATGCGGGGCAACCCGCCCTATCTAACACCCGCTTTTTTTGAGCAAATCGCCAACACCATGGCTAAGCATTGCGTGATGGCACTGGCCTACGAGGGCGAGCGGCCGATTGCAGCTTCATTGCTATGGCGTGATCACGCGCACGGTCAACAACGCTTGTATGGCCGTTATTGGGGTGCGATAGAACACGTTGATTGCCTGCATTTCGAACTTGCCTATTACACCCCGCTTGAATGGGCGATTGCCAATGGCATTGACGTGATCGAGGGGGGGGCTCAAGGTGAACACAAACTGGCCAGAGGTTTTGTGCCGGTAGAAACACAGTCAGCGCACTGGCTGGCGCATCCAGGTTTTGCCGATGCAGTCGAGCAATTTCTGGCACGTGAGCGTGAAGGGGTTCAATCCTACGCAGATAGTCTCACGTCACCTTTCAAGCCCGAAATTGGTGATTAAGCGTGCTGTTTGAGCCATCGTACGCAAGGGCCGACTTGCGCGAAAGCCGAAACTTGTGCATAATCTCGCTTCTTCGCTACTGACACACTCTGGGTGAAACCTTAGTGCCAAGTCTGAAAGCAATTTCAGTATCTGGGGGTATAGCTCAGCTGGGAGAGCGCTTGCATGGCATGCAAGAGGTCAGCGGTTCGATCCCGCTTACCTCCACCAGTCGCAGTGAAGTTGGTAGCAAAAGTCCTGTCCCCATCGTCTAGAGGCCTAGGACATCACCCTTTCACGGTGAGTACAGGGGTTCGAATCCCCTTGGGGACGCCAGTCTTTCTGGTATCTATAGTAAACCGCTGCGGAGCGGTAGTTCAGTTGGTTAGAATACCGGCCTGTCACGCCGGGGGTCGCGGGTTCGAGTCCCGTCCGCTCCGCCATGTAGTCAAGGCTCTACCCCATTAACGGGGGATGAGCAGTATTCATTAAACAACAGCACTCATCAAACACGGCTAAATACGCCGTTCCAACCGCAGTGGGCCAA
>NZ_PVTV01000019.1 GCF_003003055.1 Jezberella montanilacus | reverse complement strand
GCGTCTTAGCCTGTGGAGAGTTGGCGCAGTCAGGCCGCTCTGTGAAGCAGGAACCCACCGAAGCGACTCGCAAATCATCGCGTAGCGCCGTAGGAATCCCCGTCCTTTAGGCCGGGGAGGATGTCAATGATAATTACCTTTGTGTCGCAATCGTTCGGACGCATTCTCCGACCAAGCTCGGTCCTCGATAAATCAAGCCGGTGTACAGCTGCACCGCCTGAGCGCCCGCTTGCATCTTTTCGAGAGCGTCTTGTCCGCTCATGATCCCGCCCACGCCGATGATTGCAGTCTGAGCCCCAAGCTTTTGTCTCAGCCGACGAATCACATGCAGTGACTTTTGATGAAGGGGTGCGCCCGACAGCCCCCCGGCCTCATCTGCGTGTTGCAGGCCTTGCACAGCGCTGCGGTCCAGCGTCGTATTGGTCGCAATCACACCATCAATCCCAAATCTTGGCAGCAAATCAGAGACGACATCGATCTCTTCGTCGCTCAGATCGGGTGCGATTTTTACGACCATCGGGACGCGCTTGCCGTATTGGTCAGCTAAGGCCTTCCTACATTCGGACAGCGCCGTCAGTAAGGACGTCAGTTCAGATCCCGATTGCAGGGCACGTAAGTTTTTAGTGTTAGGCGAAGAAATATTGACGGTGACGTAATCGGCGTGTGGATACACGGCAGTCAAGCCAAGCAAATAATCGTTCGCAGCTTGTTCAATGGGCGTATCTGCATTTTTGCCAATGTTCAATCCCAATATCCCGCCATTGTCTCGCCATTGGCTGCTTTTGACGTTAGCCAAAAACGCCTCAAGACCCAGGTTGTTGAAGCCGAGACGATTGATCAGTGCGCAAGCCTTGACTAGCCTGAACATGCGGGGTTTGGGGTTACCCGATTGCGCTCGCGGCGTCACCGTGCCAACCTCAATAAAACCAAAGCCGAGATTGCCCATGGCGTCAATATGGGCGCCATTTTTATCCAATCCTGCTGCCAAACCAACAGGATTTCTTAGCGCCAGGCCCATGAGCTGAATCGGTGCTAAAGCTTGATCGTGCAGGAAGCCTCTGGTGAGTGCGCAATCGTAGGCTTTTTGCAGCGCGTCTAGTGTGGCTTCATGAGCAGTTTCAGCATCTAAAGCGAACAGAGCGGCTCGGGCGAGGGGATAGGCTTGAAACAGGATCGACATGAATGGGTTCGCTAAAAAATCAGATCTCAGTGGTCGTTGGCAAAGTATCTTGCCACTGGCCATTGAAGCGGTATTGAGCTGGTTGAAACGCGGCTTTATAAGCCATTTTTTGACTGTTCTGAATCCAGTATCCCAGATACAGCCAGGGCAACTCAAGTGAGTGACACTGTTGCAGCTGCCACAAAATACTGTAGGTGCCCAGGCTGCCCGGGTAATCGGGCTCGTAAAAAGTATAGACCGAGGACAAGCCATGTTCGAGCACATCGATGATGGACACCATCAACAATTTCCCGTCTTCTTGCCTGAATTCAACAAGCCTTGTATTGACTCGACTGGCGAGTAAGAATTGGCTGTATTGGGTTCTGCCATCTTCATCCATACCGCCGCCAGGATGCCGACTTGCTTGATATCGTGTGTAAAGATCAAAATGCTCAGGCGACCACGCCAGTTCAGCAACTAGTGGGCGTAGCTCCTGATGCTTTTTCGCCACACGCTTTTGCGTCCGATTGGGGCTAAAGCGTTTGACATCCAGACGAACTGGCACACATTGTTTGCAGTCGTCGCAGTGGGGTCGATACGTGAACAAACCGCTGCGCCTGAAGCCTTCATCGACGAGGTGAGAGTAGGTGTCTGTGTTGATCAGATGCCCCGGTGCTGCAACTTGAGAACGTGCTTGCCGGTTCGGCAGATAGCTGCAGTCGTAGGCTGCGGTCGCATAAAACTGTAATGCTGAGAAGGGAAGCTCTTGGAGTCTGCTCATGGCTTGGGCCTCGCCCAAAAAACGTTTCAGTTTTGATAGTACACGGCTAGGTATTAGCCCAGCAATGATAAAGATTGTAGTTGCCCGCGATGGTCGATCCAACCAGGTCTCCAGGGCATGCTGGGCTGCTCAATAGTCAAGTCAAGATGGGCTAAAAACTCCTGTCGAGTAATCGGCTTGGCGCCCAGCGTAGCAAGATGGTGCGTTTGCATCTGGCAGTCGATCAGCTTCACGCCCCCCTGCTGCAACAGTCGGACCAGATGAACTAAGGCGATTTTCGAGGCGTCTGTTCGATGTGTGAACATCGACTCACCAAAGAACATTGCCCCTAGGCTGATGCCGTAGAGTCCGCCAGCCAATTCACCATCGATCCAAGTCTCGATGCTGTGGGCTTCTCCGATCTGATGCCAGGCGCAGTAGGCTTGTTGCATCTGCTTGGTAATCCATGTGCCGGGTTGCCCGTCGCGAGGGGTGTTGGCGCATTGATACATGACGCGTTCAAACTGCGTATCCACGGTCACCACGACCTCGAAGTCAGCAGCACTTTGTTTGTTTGCGATTTGCTTCAAGCGCTTTTTTAAACTGTGCGAAACGTGCAAGTCTGCACAGTTGAGCACCATTCTTGGCTCAGGAGACCACCAAAGAATCGGTTCGCCTTGATTGAACCACGGGAAAATTCCTCGCGAGTAGGCCCGTCGCAGTGTTGGGATGGTGAGATCCCCGCCAGCAGCAAGCAGACCAGCAGGTTGACGTAGCGCACGACTAGGATCAGGAAAGGATGCCCCTGAAACGAGCCAGGGCAATTCAATTGAGCTCATCCCGATGTTTGGCTGGCCTAGCCCCGCGTGGGAGTCAAAGCGTAGTGGTGGGGCCCGAATTTACCAGTCTCACGGTCCCGCAAATAGTGCTTAAGTGTTGTAGAGACCGATCTGAACGATAAGTTATCCCAAGGGATATCTTCCAAAGCGAACCAACGGGCTTCGAGGGTCTCAGGCCCAGGATCCAGGCGGGCACTTCGGGCTGTTGCCAGAAAATAAATATGAATCTGATCCGCTTGAGGGATGTCTATCGTCGTGTACAAATGGCCAAGTTCGATATCGGCGCCTGCCTCTTCTTGCGTTTCGCGCTCTGCGCCTTGGCTCAGGTTCTCACCAAGCTCCATGAAGCCAGCAGGTAATGTCCACGTATTCGCGCGCGGTTCAATCGCTCGCAAACAAAGCAAAACCTGGTTGCCGAGGATGGGCATCGTGCCGACGACCACTCTGGGATTCTGATAATGAATAGCGCCGCATTTCTCACACAGATCACGTTCCCGGTTATCGCCGGGAGGGACACGACGAGTAATCGAATGCCCGCATTGGCCACAAAAATTCTGTAGTCGCGGCGCCGGGAAAAAGAAGTTAGGATCGTTATTCATCACTTTATTTTACCGGCACGCCGGGATTTGCGATGAATTTCATTTCAGTGGAGATTTTTTGAGACGGTACCCAACTGAGCGGCGCAAATTTGCTGAGCGCCGGGAAGCGCTGTTCTTTCTCTGGTGCCCCCAGGCTTAAGCCAGGGGGGCTATCTTGCCCGCCAGCTTCCACCCGATCCAACAAATTAAGGCCGAGATCATCGACTAACAAGTCTGCCAGTAAGAAGAGATCACGGTCGTCGATCCTTCCTGGCCCAAGATCAGTGTCGGCATAAACATTGCCCAGATCATCAATCAGCCAACGCCTGACCTGTTTGACGACTAGATTATTGTGGGTGAGCAAGGTGCCGTTTTCTGGCATGAGACGCAGGACGTAGGGGGCGGCGTCTAGCCTGACGTAAACACGTTGTGGACCGTTCTGAAAAAAATACCGGCCATCACCTTCATTTGAATAATTACGACCAAAAAAACTGAGGATTTGGGTATTGCTTACGCCCACACCGGGGCCACCCTGTTCTGCGTCTCCATTTGGATGCAGGCGCCATTCGCCACGACTGCTCAGTGATAACCAACCGGCGACTGCAGGGACATTGGGCCAACGAACGATTGAGTCAATAACGGATTGATCCATGCCTAAGCCGCTTTAGCTTGAGATATTAGAAGGCTGGAGGCGCAACCCGGAATCGAACCGAGCTTCACGGATTTGCAATCCGCTGCATAACCACTCTGCCATTGCGCCAGCAAAAACTGAAAGGGGGAAGCATGGTGCTTCCCCCTGGATTTGGAGCGGGAGAAGAGTCTCGAACTCTCGACCTCAACCTTGGCAAGGTTGCGCTCTACCAACTGAGCTACTCCCGCATGATGACTGCCTGCTCGCGATGATTGCCTGAAAAATTGAAGCTTGAAACCTACCGCTTGAACTTCAAGTAATATCAGCGAAGACCAGAATCATAGCAAATATTTCTAACTGATGTCAATTCAAGACCGAAGCCCTCATCCTACGACGCTCGATTTTCAGCACGTGAACTTGCAAAGCCACAACACACTGGGCCTGGCGTGTCAGGCGAGTAGGGTGGTTGATCTTGTTGATCTGGATCAATTACCGGCAATCTCTCAAATCGCTCAGCAAGGGCAGCAGTGGATTGTCTTAGGCGGTGCAAGCAACGTGGTGTTACCAGCGCAACTTGACCGACCAGTCTTACGCGTCGCGTTGAGAGGCATCAAGTTGATTGCTGAAGAAGCTGACGCTTGGATCGTCGAGGCGGCAGCCGGTGAAAATTGGCATGAGTTTGTCCTTCATTGCTTGCAGCAAGGCTGGCCTGGACTTGAAAATCTTGCCCTGATTCCGGGATCGGTGGGTGCGGCCCCTGTGCAAAATATCGGCGCCTATGGGGTTGAGCTCGATACAAGAATCGAATCAGTACGGGCCTGGCATGTTCTTGACGGATGTTTTGTTACCTTAAGTGCGCAGGCGTGCAGCTTTGCTTACCGTGATAGCGTCTTCAAGCACTCAGCCGCGGGCACTTGGGTCATTGTCTCGGTGCAGTTCAGATTGCCCAAACCTTGGATAGCAACCACTCACTATCCTGATCTCGCCAGGCATCCTTTTGTATCCAACCTGTCCTCGGAAGAGTTGAATGCCTCTCGTGTGTTCGAGGCGGTGTGCCAGATCAGACAAACCAAGCTACCAGACCCTAAAGTGCTCGGCAATGTCGGTAGCTTTTTCAAGAATCCCGTCGTTTCTGCGGAACGGTTTGCGTCGCTTCGCCAAGCTTTCCCGGATGTCGTGGCTTACCCTCAAGATGACGGCCAAGTTAAATTGGCTGCTGCCTGGCTGATTGATCGAGCCGGCTGGAAAGGGCAACGCAGAGGTTGCGCCGGTGTCCATGACAGACAGGCTCTCGTGCTAATCAATGAGGGTGGTGCCAGCGCTGACGATATTCTTGGCCTTGCCGCAGCCGTGATCGCGAGCGTAGAGGATCGTTACGGCGTGCAGCTCGAGATAGAACCCACCGTCGTTTTATAGGCCCAAGACGGTGGGCATGTCGTAGAGTCCCGTTTTTTTGTTTGCCAGATAACGCGCCGCGCGAAGGCTACCCTCGGCGTAGCCCGCTCGATTGCTGGAGCGGTGAGTGATTTCAATGCGCTCACCCGCGCCACAAAAATAGACGGTGTGATCGCCAACAATATCGCCACCACGGACGACCGAAAAACCGATTTTGCCGGTTTCTCTGGGCCCAGTATGGCCCTCGCGAGACCAGATCGCTACGTCATCCAGATTTTTACCCCAGGCGTTGGCGACGACCTCACCCATTTTAATGGCAGTGCCCGAAGGTGCATCAACTTTATGCTTGTGATGAGCCTCGAATACCTCAACATCATAGCCGGCGTTGAGAATGCGGGCAGCGATATCCAGCAGTTTGAACGTGGCGTTAACACCGATGCTCATATTTGGGGCAAACACTACCCCAATGGATTGCGACGCTTCGTTGATAGCAGCTTTGCCGGCGTCATCAAAACCGGTTGTGCCAATGACTATGTTGACACGGTGGGTCTGACAAGCCGATAAGTGTTCAAGCGTGCCTTCTGGCCGGGTGAAATCAATCAGACAATCTGCCTGCGCCAGCGCATCGAGCGAACTAGTAATGATGACACCGCTGTTGCGACCCAGAAATGCGGTGGCATCCTGCCCAATTGCCGGGCTACTCACATGGTCGAGAGCAACAGTTAAGCGCAGGTCATCTGATTGCGCGATTGCTTCGATGAGTGTGCGACCCATCCGGCCACTTGCACCTGCTATAGCGATTCGAGTCATCGTCAAAACTTTATCGTGTTGTTTAGCGCATTGGCTGAGTGCCCGTCACACCTGTATCGGTCGACGAAGCTGGTTCAGCCTGGTTATCAGTCAATACACCGTCGATCTGTATGCCGGGCGCAAGTGTTTTCGAGGGTTCTAAACCGGCCGCTTTGGTCTGGTCATCGTCGAGTTTGATTTGCTTATCTTCTCTCTCGGATTTAGTCACTTCATCTTTAACTATTTGGTATGGCTGAAGTTCAGGTTGTTCGTCGCCAACCCATTTGTCGAGTTTGCCGTCGACAAAGAAAACTGTGAATTTTCGTTCTTCGATATTGCCGTTACCAGAACGGTAGAAATATGGATAATCCCAACGATTTGCATGGAAAACGTCCGTTAAGGCGGGAGAGCCCAGGGCAAACTTGACCTGTTCTCGGGTCATCCCGGGCTTAATCATCGCGACCTGATCTTTAGTAATCCAGTTGCCTTGCTGTACGCCAACTTTGTAGGGAAACCCGAACTTGGTTGAAGTACAACCAGCTAAGGTCATTGTTAAGCCGCAGCAGAGCACGCCAATGCGGGCGAAATAAGCAAATTTTGTATAAATTGACACTGCGCTGCCCCTGTTGGGAAAACAATCAAAGACGGTATGATAAAGCTTTACAGAGTCTATTGTCATGACGGTTATCAACTAAAGGGAATTCGTGCAATTAGATAAAAATGAAAGTGGGCTGAAAGATCTCGGGCTAAAGGCAACTTTCCCTAGGCTAAAAATCCTCGATATCTTCCGTAAGTCGGATTCTCGCCATCTAAGTGCCGAAGACGTCTACCGGTCTTTGGTCAGTGATAGCGTAGATATTGGTTTGGCAACGGTATATCGTGTCCTGACACAATTTGAGCAAGCTGGCATCCTGCTTAGAAGTCAATTTGATGGCGGCAAAGCCATTTTTGAACTCAATGACGGTGACCACCACGATCATCTGATCTGCACGCACTGCGGCACAGTCGTCGAGTTTTCTGACGATGAAATTGAAAAACGACAGCATCAGGTCGCCAGTCAGAACGGTTTCACGCTCGAGAGTCACGCGATGGTTCTATATGGCGTATGCGCCAGTTGCTCCAGTCAAGGGACTGGTTAACCCGTCAGCAACTCTTTCGCGTGTTCTCGCGTCGTTTCGGTGATTTTTACCCCGCCCAGCATCCTTGCTATCTCTTCGATACGTGCTGGTTGCTGCAGGCGTTCAATTTTTGAGATAGTGGTTTGATTGATTTGCTGCTTGCTCACCTGAAATTGATACTGGCCACGCGCGGCAACCTGGGGTAGGTGCGTCACGCACAAGACCTGGTGGCGGTTGCCTAGCTCCGCCAGGAGGCGACCCACTACTTCAGCAACGGCCCCACCAATTCCCGAATCCACTTCATCAAATATCAGCGTGGGCACTCTTGCTGCCCGGCTTGCAATCACGGATAAAGCGAGCGAGATGCGGGCAAGTTCACCCCCAGACGCCACTTTTGCCAACGGACGAGGGCTTGTACCGGTATGGCCGGCAACGAGAAATTCGATTTGATCTTGTCCGTGTCCTGAGGGATTGGTCTCTGTCACGGCAATCTGGAAGCTTCCGCCTTGCATAGCAAGTGTTTGCATGGCCGTCGTGACTTCTTGGCTTAAGCGCGTCGCTGATTTTTTTCTGGCCAGGGATAAAGTCTGTGCCGCTGCTTGATAGGCTTGCTTGAGCGTGGATTCTTCTTGTTTGAGCGCTTCAATATCGGTTGAAGCAATTAGCGCATCACGCTCTGCCAATAAGCTTTGAAGCAGAGTAAAAAGATGTTCGGGATCGGTTTTGAGTTTTCGGGCGGCATCGAAAAGACTGCTCATTCGAGCCTCGACCACAGACAGCCTTGCTGGGTCGAGCTCTACCCCTGAGAGGTAGACATTTAAGTCTGAAATTGCCTGATTAACATCATTGCTCGCTGATACCAGAGCATCTTGAACAGCTTGCAACGAAGTATCGTGCTTCAACAAGGAGCCGAGTGTTTTGACTGCCACTGCCAGCTGATGTTGGGTCGACGACTCTGATTCATCTAGCATCGCCAGCGTGCTCGACGCGCCATCTATCAAAGCTTGGGCGTGCGCCAGGCGTGTGTGCTCTGCAGAGATATCGTCCCATTCACCCGCGATCAGGCGCAGGGATTGCAGTTCACTAATTTGCCAGTCTAGTTTTTCTTGAGCAACCGCCAGTGAACTGGCATCCTGAGTGGCAGCTTCGAGTTTTTTGAGGACGACGCGCCAGGATTTCCAGGCTTGTAAGGTGTCTTGCTTTAGCGCCTGATGGGCGCCGTGTGCGTCGAGCAGATCCCGCTGATTGTCGCCTCGCAACAGACTTTGATGAGCGTGCTGTCCGTGAATATCGATCAGTTGCTCACCAACCTCTTTGAGCTGCGTCAGGTTGACCGGCGATCCGTTGATGTAGGCACGGCTGCGTCCCTGAGCGTCGACAACACGCCTCAGGACTAATTCATCCTCAGCTTCAAGGTCGTGCTGCTCAAGCCATTTACCGATATCTTTAGTCGGTGTGAATACTGCACTGATCTCTGCTTTTGTGGCACCCTCACGCAGCACGCTGAGGTCTGCTCGTTCGCCCAGTGCCAGGGCGAGCGCATCAATGAGAATGGATTTGCCAGCACCTGTCTCGCCAGTGAAGACAGTAAACCCGCTATCAAATTCGATGTCGGCCCGATCGACGATAACGAAATCACGGATGTGTAAGGCTCGCAGCATTCGGTTTAATCTCTGTCTTGATTGCCGCTGGGCATGCGGTTCCAGTCGAGTTTACGACGCAGAGTGGAAAAAAAACTGTAGCCGGCTGGATGCAGAAAGCGGATATTGTGCGGGGCTCGTCTGACCTGAATCACATCGCCTGGCAGCAGGTCAGACCAGGTCTGCATGTCAAAGTGAACGCTAGCACCCGCTTCAACTCGACTCATCGAGGTCAGGGTGATGCTGAGCTTGCCTTGGTCAGGGATCAAAATTGGCCGGTTCGAGAGCGTTTGAGGTGCGACTGGCACCAGCAAGATGGCGTTGACTGCCGGATGAACAATCGGCCCAGCCGAAGAGAGTGAATAAGCTGTTGACCCGGTCGGGGTAGCGACGATCAGCCCATCCGCCCGCTGGGTGTACATGTAGGTGTCATCAACTGCGACGCGAACCTCGATCATGCCGCCACGTCCGGCTCGGCTCAAAACCACATCATTGAGCGCTGTGGCTGAAAAGAGTTTGTTATTGCCTCGCCAAACGCTACCTTCGAGCAACATGCGTTGCTCGGTTTCGTAATTGCCTTCGAGCAGTTCGTGCAGGACTTGTTCGGCATCTTGCATGGGAACGTCGGTGATAAAGCCAAGCCGGCCGTGATTGATGCCCACGACCGGGACCCCAAACGGAGCCAGATGTCTTGCTGCCCCAAGCATGGTGCCGTCGCCGCCCATGACAATGGCAAGACTGGCTCGCGCGCCGATCTCGTCGAACGTTGCCGATGGATATTCGCTGACACCGGTGTGTTGTGCCGTGACCTGTTCGATCAGGACTTCACGTTTGGCAGCAACCAGCCGGGCGGCAATCGCCCGCAGTTGACCTTGCAACCCAGCATCCTGGTAACGGCCGATTAAAGCGACAATTGGAAAATGCATCAAACACCCGTCTCAATAATTCTTGATGGATTATAGGGGCGCAGAGGTAGAATAACCACACTATGGATGATCGCTCTCGCGCACTACTTAAAGCATTGATCGAACGTTATATCGATGACGGGCAACCGGTCGGGTCGCGCACCCTATCAAAAGTGTTCGATCTGTCGCCAGCCACAATACGTAATGTGATGGCAGACCTGGAAGAACTCGGGCTTATACATAGTCCGCACACGTCGGCGGGGAGAATCCCGACGCCGCGTGGCTACAGGTTGTTTGTGGACACCATGCTCTCGGCTCAACCTTTCGAGCTTAACGTCGGCAAAAATGTTCGTGATCTTGCCCCGGCTTCTGACCCAACCCGAGCAGTGAATGCCGCTGCTGATTTGCTTTCTAGCCTGACTCAGTTTGCAGGTGTTGTGCTGGCGCCCAGACGCTCACACGTCTTTCGGCAAATTGAATTCATCCGGTTGTCAGAAAAACGTATTTTGTTGATTATCGTCACACCAGACGGAGACGTACAAAACCGGGTGCTGTTAACCCCACGTGACTACTCTGACATGGTGCTGATTGAAGCAGCCAACTTCTTTAACCATAATTTCGCAGGCAAATCGTTTAGCGAGGTTCGTCAAACTCTGGCCAGTGATCTGGCTCGGTTGCAAGAAGATATGTCCCGTCTGATGCAAGCGGCGGTTGAAGCAGGTGCTCAAGCGGCGGACGAAGGTGAAACCGTGGTGATATCCGGCGAACGCAAGCTGATGGACGTGAATGAGTTGGCGTCTGATATGGATCGCTTGCGCAAGACCTTCTCGATGTTTGAACGCAAGACCGATTTACTTCAATTGTTAGACGTATCGAGTCGTGCCGATGGTGTTCAGATTTACATTGGGGGCGATTCGCAACTTGTGCCAACAGAGGATTTAACTGTTATCACCGCGCCTTACGACGTGGATGGCCGGATAGTCGGAACACTCGGTGTGATCGGCCCAACAAGGATGGCCTATGAACGAGTGATTCCTATCGTTGATATCACCGCTCGATTACTATCCAGTGCCCTGAGCCACTACCATGTCGATCGTTAGCGGTTTTGACACATTGGCGTGTTCTGATCGCTTCGCGTGTCGATTATTGAATTCTTCGTATCCGTTTTAAGGCTTCACTGTGTCAGAAAACCCTAAGCAACGATCCTTCGGCCGATTTTGGGCCAAAGCCAAGCAAACTGAGCGCTTTATCCCCTGGCCAGAGGCTTTTAACAAGGGACGAGTAGGCGTAGTGCTGAGTAATCTCGGGACACCTGATGCACCAACAGCCCCCGCCATCAAGCGATATTTGAAAGAGTTTCTTTCAGATTCGCGTGTGATTGAAATCCCCAAGTTACTGTGGTGGCCTATTCTCAATGGCCCTATCCTGTTGGCTAGGCCTCGTAAGCTAGTGCCGCGTTACGCCAGTGTCTGGATGCCGGAGGGCTCACCGCTGATGGTCTATACCCAGCGTCAGGCGCAGCTCGTCAAGCAGTTATTTGTTGCCCGTGGCATGGACGTGCAAGTCGAAGTAGGGATGCGCTATGGTAATCCGTCGATAGGCGACGCCATCAAGCGACTCGATAGTCAAGGCTGCGATCACATCTTGATTGTGCCGATGTACCCGCAGTACGCGTCAAGCACAACCGCAACGGTGGTGGACGAGGTCGCGCGGGTACTCGGAAAAATGCGAGATCAGCCAGCCCTGCGGTTTATCAAACGCTTTCATACTGATCCGAGGTTTATTTCAACTTTAGGTAATCAGATTGCACGCTTCTGGGGCGCTGAAGGTCGTCCGCAGAAGCTAGTCATGAGCTTTCACGGGTTACCTCAGCAGTGCGTGGATTTGGGCGACCCTTATTGTCGCGATAGCTATGAGACTGCGCGTGCCTTGGCAAACTATTTGGGCTTAGCTGACGATCAATACCTGGTGACCTTTCAAAGTCGTTTTGGCCCGACCAAGTGGCTTGAGCCCTACACGGAGCCGACGTTGAAGCGATTGGCCGAAGAAGGGGTGACCGAGGTTGATGTGGTTTGCCCTGGATTTTTGGCGGATTGCCTGGAAACCCTGGAAGAGATACAGGTCGAGGTTCGTGAGACCTTCATGCATGCCGGGGGTAAACAGTTTCGCTATATTCCGGCGCTGAACGACAACGCCGAGTGGATTGAATCGTTTGCGGATCTGATCGATACTCATTTGCAAGGCTGGCCTGTTAAAACCAAGCAAAGCTGAGTGCAAATTTTTGTCAATCTGACGAAAAAACTGCTCTTGAAAGACTAGGGGTTGCCCCCATTTAAACCAGTATCTATGGTTCTTTTCGGAGCAGTTCAATGACCTCGCAGCAGGATCCCACCAAAGTCGCCCCTGAATCTACCTCTGGCGCTCAAACAGCCGAGCAAACTTCGCAGTCGGTTGAGGCCGTTGCTGATCCCCTCGTCGCGCTTCAGGCTGAGCTGGAAGCCGCACTGGCGCAGGTCGCACTGAATAAAGATCAGGTTTTGCGAGCGCACGCAGAGATGGAAAACGTCCGCCGTCGCTCACAAGACGAAGTGTCCAAAGCCCGTAAGTTTGGGATCGAATCGTTTGCCGAGGGCTTGGTGCCCGTGATGGATAGTCTTGAGGCAGCACTCGCTCAGACAGACCAGTCGATTGAGGATATGAAAACGGGTCTTGAAGCAACCCTCAAGCAATTGGTGTCCGCGTTCGAGCGTAACCACCTGAAAGGCATTGCACCCGGTGCGGGCGATAAGTTCGATCCTCACCAGCATCAGGCGATCGCCACGATTCCGGCTAACCAACCCGCTAACACCATCGTGTCGACTCTGCAAAAAGGGTATCTGATCGCAGATCGTGTTTTACGCCCGGCCCTGGTGACCGTATCGGGCGGCCCAGCCGCGACGACTTAATTGGCAAATAAATTTTTAGCCAATGATTAGGGCAAATTTTTGTCTGCTTTTTAAGTAAATACCGATGATTTCGGACTTGAAATAGCCAAAAATCCCCCCAATTACCAAATATCAACATTTCATTTATTTCTGAATTCTGAACAAGGTAAGACACCATGAGCAAGATTATCGGTATTGACCTCGGTACAACCAACAGCTGCGTTGCAGTGATGGATGGCGGTCAGGTTCGCATCATTGAAAACGCCGAAGGCGCCCGGACGACACCTTCAATTGTTGCCTATCTTGAAGACGGCGAGTCTTTAGTTGGCGCGCCTGCTAAACGTCAAGCGGTCACTAATCCAGCGAACACCCTTTATGCGGTCAAACGTCTGATCGGTCGCAAATTTAGTGAAGACGCCGTGCAAAAAGACATCAACTTGATGCCTTATAAAATCGTCAAAGCTGATAATGGCGATGCCTGGGTTGAAGCTCAACACAAAAAACTGGCTCCCTCACAGGTTTCAGCAGATATTCTGCGCAAAATGAAAAAAACCGCCGAAGATTTTCTCGGCGAAGAAGTAACTGAAGCCGTGATCACGGTACCTGCTTACTTTAACGACAGTCAGCGCCAGGCAACTAAAGATGCTGGTCGTATCGCTGGCCTGGACGTTAAGCGGATTATTAATGAGCCAACTGCCGCAGCCTTGGCGTTCGGTATGGATAAGTCTGAAAAAGGTGATCGCAAGATTGCTGTTTATGACTTGGGCGGCGGTACGTTTGACATTTCCATCATTGAAATTGCTGATGTAGATGGCGAGAAGCAATTCGAAGTACTGTCAACCAACGGTGACACCTTTTTAGGTGGCGAAGACTTCGACCAACGCATCATCGACTACATCATTGCTGAGTTCAAAAAAGACCAAGGCGTGGATTTGTCTAAAGACGTGCTTGCGCTGCAGCGTCTGAAAGAGGCAGCTGAAAAAGCAAAGATCGAGCTCTCATCCAGCCAGCAAACCGAAGTTAACCTGCCCTACATCACAGCTGATGCTAGTGGTCCTAAGCACTTGAGCGTAAAAATTACTCGGGCCAAGCTTGAAGCTTTGGTTGAAGAGTTGATCGAGCGCACCATGGCCCCTTGTCGCACAGCGGTCAAAGATTCTGGCATCAAAATTTCTGACATCGATGACGTCATTTTGGTAGGCGGCATGACCCGCATGCCTAAAGTTCAAGAAAAGGTGAAAGAATTTTTCGGTCGCGAGCCACGCAAAGACGTGAATCCTGACGAAGCAGTGGCTGCTGGTGCCGCGATTCAGGGCTCGGTTCTGTCTGGTGATCGTAAAGACGTGTTGTTGCTGGATGTGACACCCTTGTCTCTGGGTATTGAGACGTTGGGCGGTGTGATGACCAAGATGATCACAAAGAATACGACGATCCCAACACGCTATTCGCAATCATTTTCGACTGCCGATGATAACCAGCCTGCTGTGACGATCAAAGTATTTCAGGGTGAGCGTGAAATCGCTGCCGGTAACAAGACGCTGGGCGAATTCAATCTTGAAGGGATCCCCCCAGCACCACGCGGTGTGCCACAAATTGAAGTGACTTTTGATATCGATGCCAACGGTATTGTCCACGTGTCTGCGAAAGACAAAGGCACTGGTAAAGAGAACAAAATCACGATCAAGGCAAACTCTGGTTTGACCGAAGAAGAAATTCAACGGATGGTTAAAGATGCTGAAGCTAATGCGGTTGAAGATCACCGTATGGCTGAACTGGCTCAAGCGCGCAATGCAGCGGATGGCCTGGTTCACTCGACCAAAAAGTCGTTGACTGAATACGGCGATAAGCTTTCAGAGGAAGAGAAGACCGCAATCGAATCCGCCATTGCTTCGGTTGAGGAAGTCTTGAAAAACAACGCTGATAAAGAAGCGATCGATTCTAAAGTTGAGGCCTTATCAACAGCATCGCAGAAACTAGGCGAAAAGATGTACGCTGATATGCAGGCTAATCAAGCTGCTAGTGCTGCGGGTACCCCAGGTGCTGAAGAGCATGGTAGCGCCAAGCCAGCTGATGACAACGTCGTTGACGCTGACTTCAAAGAAGTCAAGCGCGACGGCAAGTGATCGACGAGTAGTAACTCTCACCGCCCGGGTGCTCTGAATAGGGCTTCCGGGCGGAAGTTTTTTTGAATCTTGTTTGCAAGAACCTTAAATCATGGCAAAGCGCGACTATTACGAAATTCTGGGCATTGGTAAAAATGCCACCGAGGAAGAGATCAAAAAGGCCTATCGTAAGATGGCCATGAAACACCATCCTGATCGTAATCCAGACAGCAAAGATGCCGAGTCAAAGTTTAAGGAAGCCAAAGAGGCGTACGAGATGCTGTCTGACGACAGTAAACGCGCTGCCTACGACCGCTATGGGCATGCGGGGGTCGATCCTAATGCCGCCGGCATGGGGGCTGGTGGTGCTGGGGCGGCTGGTTTTGGCGACGCATTTGGTGATATTTTCGGTGAGATATTTGGTGGTGGCGGGGCTCGCCGCGGTGGTGGCCCCCAGGTCTATCGCGGAAGCGACTTGAGGTTCTCGATGGACATCACGCTTGAGCAGGCAGCAGCGGGCTTTGAAACCGACGTCCGGGTTCCAAGCTGGGAAAATTGCGAAGTTTGTAAAGGCAGTGGTGCTAAACCTGGCACGACGCCGATTTCTTGTCGTACTTGCGGAGGCGCAGGTGCCGTAAGGATGCAGCAGGGCTTTTTCAGCGTGCAGCAGACGTGTCCCAAGTGCCACGGCTCTGGTAAAGAGATCTCTGATCCTTGTGTCAGTTGTGATGGCGTTGGTCGCACCCGGAAGAACAAAACCCTGCAAGTCAAGATACCAGCGGGTATCGATGATGGCATGCAAATCCGCGTATCGGGCAATGGCGAACCGGGCATTAATGGTGGCCCACCTGGCGATCTTTTTGTTGAGATTCATCTTAAAGAGCACAAGATTTTTCAGCGCGAGAATGATGACTTGATTTGCCAAGTCACGATACCGTTTACGTTGGCAGCTTTGGGTGGCACAACCCAAGTACCGACTCTCAACGGGAAGGTAGACATGACCATCCCCGAGGGTACTCAGTCAGGCAAGCGGTTCCGTCTGCGAGCCAAAGGTATCAAAGGTGTACGCTCGGCTTATCCCGGTGATCTGCATTGCCATATTGTTGTTGAAACCCCGGTCAAACTGACCGACGATCAAAAAGAGTTGTTGCGGAAGTTTGAGTCATCCTTAAACGAGCAAGGGGCACGGCACTCGCCTGAAAGTAAATCCTGGACTGATCGGGTCAAAGCTTTCTTTTCTTAATTAGAAATAAATAGCCAGCCCTGGAGGCTGGCCATTTAAGCTTTGCGCTGTCCTGAGCGGTTAAGCTCAGGGAACGAAAAGACGGTGCACCCCTATTTCTTGAAATCTCCTGCCGCCACGCTACTAAAGGCCTCTGGCTTGAGATACTTGCGTACTGCTGCATTCACTTGTTCTGTGGTCAGTGCCGCAACCTTTTGATCGAGCTCAGCAGAGCGCTTGAACGTGCGATTGGTATCGAGATATTCAAGCCAAGCAGCAGCGACCGTACCGTCCTGGGCGCGAGCAAGTTTCTTGTAGTTCAAGAGGGCCTTCACGCCGTCCTTAACTTCTTCATCCGTGAAGCCATCTTTGACCAGCCGAGCCAATTCTTCTTGAATAGCTGTTTCAACTTTAGTTCGGTTTTGAGGTGCGAAAATGGCGTAGATCGTCCAGGTGCCGGAAGGTTCGAACGCTGAGGCTGTCAGGGATGAGCGAACGTTGTAGGATAAGCCTTCTTTCTCACGGACGCGCAACCAGAGTCGTGATGTCTCAGAGGTTCCCAACATGAAGTTCACGAGCGACAAGGCAGGGTAATCTTCGTTCGTGTCCTGCAAAGCCAGAGGCATCTTGGCCAGGTAAAACGCATTGGCTTTATCTGGTGTGATCGACTCCATGCGCTCGGCTGGCACTTGATGGTAAGGGTTTGGGATCCGGGCGTAAGGGGCGGATTTCTTCCAGCCAGCCAGCCCTTGCGTGATCGTTGCTTCTAGTGTCTTAGGATCGAAGTCACCCACAGCTGAAATGGCGATCTCGCCCGCACCATAAAACTTCTTATGAAAGCCAACGAGTGCGTCACGTTTCAAACCTTCGATTGAAGCCAGCGATTCTTCAAAAGAAGGTGTGTAACGAATATCGTCTTTGGTATATGGATTATCGTGGCGAGCCAGCATACGAGCGGCGATAGAGGTCGGCTCAGTCATAGCGCTCTTTAGTCCCGTGATTGTTGAGCGCTGGTATTCATCAACTTGATCTTGAGCAAAATTGGCATTGCGCACCACATCCAGCATCAGCGCAGTCAAGGCATCAATATTGGGTCGAGTGGTTGACATAGCAATCGTCACGGTGGTCGCGGCGCCTGATACTGAGACCTCTGCTTGCAAGGCGTCTATCTTGTCGCTGATTTGTTGACGAGTCATTTTGTCAGTGCCTCGAGTCAAGAGCTCTGCGCTGGCAAGTGATGCCAGCTTTTGCCCCTTGAGAGAGTCGACAGAGCCAAACTTAATCGCGATGTTGACCTTGACTCGCTCGCCTCGTGTTTGCTTGGACAGCAAAGCGAGTTTCACGTTGCCGTTGGCGAGTTTCAGTGTTTTGCGTTCAGTTCGTGCGTCGATGTTGGCGGGCTCCGGGTCAAAGGCCTCAGCTTGTTTGACGTTAGCGTCGCCTTTGTAATCCTTGAGATCACTACTTAGATCCGGGATGGCAACCTGAGGGGCGCGAACAGGCTTGATCGTGGGTATGTAGGTGCCTTCAGTACGGTTGGCAGTGATGAGATAGTCGGTCGCTACCCGTTGCAAGTCAGTAAGTTTGGCTGAGCGAATGTTGTCTCTTTCAACAAACATCAGGCGCCAGTCTCCCACCGCAATTGCCTCAGATAAGCCAACACCAATCTTCTGCGGATCACTGAACGTTTGGTTCCATTGCGTGAGCCACTGACTGCGAGCGCGATCCAGTTCGACTTGCGTAAAGGGTTGTTTGGCGATGGCCTCGACGGTTTGGGTCAGGGTTTGCAAGGACTTTTTCGTATCCATTCCTGGCTGCAAGCTTGCACCAAACATCGCAATACCAGGGGCGTACTGATCCATGGTCATGGCGAACACACTCGTGGCCTGTTTGCTGGGTAACATGGCTTTGTAAAGACGACCTGAAGGGGTGTCACCGATGATCATGCTGGCCAGATCAAGCGCGGCAAAATCCTTGGTGCTTGCCGGTGGGACGTGATACATAGCGGCGACTAAAGGCGAACCACCCGTCCGGCGCAAGGTCACACTGCGTTCCCCGTCTTGCACAGGCTCAACCGTGTATTCGGCTGGTAATTTGCGACTGGGCTTAGGGATGGGGTTGAAGGTTTTGGCAATCTCTTCAATGGTAGTTTGCGGATCAAATTTGCCAGACACGATCAGCACGGCGTTATCGGGTTGATAGTACAGGCGGTAAAAAGCTTGCAGGTGCGAGATATCGACCTGCTCTACATCTGAGCGGGCGCCGATGGTCGTCTTGCCATAGTTATGCCATTGGTAAGCGACGCCGAGCATTTTTTGCCAGAGGGTTTGAAAGGAGTTGTTTTCACCATTTTCCATTTCGTTGCGCACGACGGTCATCTCGGTATCGAGATCTTCGCGGGCGACTTTAGCGTTGATCATGGCGTCGGCTTGCCAGCCGAGATACCAAGATAAGGTGTCTGGGTTGGCGGCAAAGCTCGCGAAATAATTGGTGCGATCTGATGAGGTTGAACCGTTGGCCTGCAAGCCTCTTTTCGAGAATTCGGCGAGCGAGTTGGGGTGGGTAGGCGTGCCTTTAAACAGCATGTGCTCTAACAGATGCGCCATCCCGGTTTCGCCATAGTTCTCGTGACGGGATCCAACCAAATAGGTCATATTGACGGTCGTCGATGGTTTCGAGTCATCTGGCGCCAGCAAGATGCGAAGGCCATTGCTGTCGAGGCGATATTCCGTGATGCCTTCAACAGTGGTGATTTCGGTCACCCCGACCGGTAAATTGCCTGCAAAGCTGGTTGCTGTGTGCAAGGCGACAAAAGATAACGAGGCAGTAACAATAGCGCGAGTGACGATGCCAGTCAGGGCGTCACAATGGACGCCAGTCAATAAACGCATGGGATCTTCCTAAATTGTTTGATTCGTGCAGACACTTCGTTTGAGCGTGTCTGCGACAATTGGTTCACTTCGTTACTTCATTTCTTGAGTCTATTTCGATAGCAATCGCATGGCTTGTTCAATACCTGAGACAGTCACGGGAAACATTTTGTCTTGCACCATATTACGAATCAGCGAAATCGATTGCCGGTACTGCCACGAGGCTTGAGGCTCTGGGTTAAGCCAAACCGATTTTGGCCAAGTTGAGACGATTCGTTGTAACCAGTCGGCACCCGACTCTTTGTTGTAATGCTCGACTGAACCGCCGGGTTGCAATATTTCGTAAGGGCTCATCGTTGCGTCGCCGACAAAGATCAAACGCCAGTCTGCATTAAATTTACGGATCACATCCCAGGTCTCGAAACGCTCCATTTGTCGGCGACGGTTGGATTTCCAGAGATGCTCGTAGGGACAATTGTGAAAATAATAGACTTCCAGGTGGCGGAATTCGCTGCTGGCTGCCGAAAAGAGTTCTTCAACACGGCCGATGTGGTCGTCCATACTGCCACCGACGTCTAATAGCATCAGCACTTTGACGTTGTTGTGACGCTCTGGGATCATCTTGATATCAAGAAAGCCAGCGTTGCGAGCAGTGCTTGTGATCGTGTCGTCGAGATCCAGTTCAACTTCACTACCTTGACGGGCAAATTTTCTCAGCCGACGCAAGGCTACCTTGAAATTGCGGGTACCAAGCTCAAGGGTATCGTCGTAATCGCGAAACTGCCGCTCATCCCATACCTTGACCGCGGTCCGGTTCCCTGCCGATTTACCACCCACTCGCACTCCTTCAGGATGATAGCCACCATTGCCGAAAGGTGAGGTTCCGCCGGTTCCTATCCACCGGCTGCCGCCTTCGTGGCGACCCTTTTGCTCATCGAGACGTTCTTTGAACATATCCATGAGTTTGTCCCAGCCGTGCTTTTCAAGCTCGGCTTTTTGCTCGGGTGTCAGCTTCTTTTCAATTTCTTTGACCAGCCAATCAAGCGGTATTTTTTTTCCGGGCAATTTTGCCTCAATGCCCCGGTAGTAAAGGGCAAAGGCTTTGTCAAACCGATCGAAGAGCGTTTCGTCTTTGACAAGTGTCGTTCGAGCCAAAAAATAAAAATCTTCTAGCGTGGGTGACATCAAGGGATGAGTCAACGCTTCAAGCAGTGTCAAATATTCTTTGACAGAAACTTTCAGCTTCTGCGTGCGCAAGTGGTAGAAAAAATCAACTAGCATGGCGCTTTAACTGATAGAGCAAGTGCGCGTGAATCTCGGGCCACTCACCTGCTGTCACGCTATACATATAGGTATCGCGAACGGTGCCATCGCGGCGCAGCGCGTGATGACGGATAACACCATCGAGCTTGGCGCCTAGTCTTTCTATGGCGCGTTGCGAGGCATAGTTGTAATTGTCGGTTCGCCAGCCGACGATGGACGCCCCAAGCGTTTCAAACGCGTGCTCCAGCAACAGCAGTTTGCACGTTGTGTTCAAGTGGGTGCGTTGATGGCTTTGGGCATACCAAGTGAAACCGATTTCCAGGCGACCGACAGAATGGATGATGTCGTGATAACTCGTGCAACCCATGACTTTGCCGCTTGCTTCGTCAGTGACAACGAAAGGTACACGGTGACCTTCTGCCAAACCAGTGAGCGCAGTTTGTATATAGGCCGATGTGTTTTCAGGCTCAGGGACAGAGGTGACACGAAGATCCCAGAGTGCGCCATCGGCTGCGGCTAGTTTTAGACCTGCCTCGTGTTCAAGAGTCAGGGGTTCGAGCTTCACGCCACGACCAGTCAGTGTGGTCGGGCCTGGGGTAATCTTGAATCCGGTGAGTTTGCTCATTCGAACGAGCCTCCTTTGTTGCGACATACGAGTCGCAGTCGCTTGGCTAATTATTGATTTGGACGACGGACCGAGTTGCGTGTGACCGAGGCCAGACGTTCAAGTAATTGCAAATCTTGTTCATTTTTGAGTAATGCACCAGCCAGCATTGGGATCGACGTTGCGGCATGTGCATCGATCTGCTCTGCTGTGACATCCTCAGAAATCAAGAGACGCAGCCAATCAAGAAACTCTGAGGTTGACGGCTTTTTCTTTAAACCGGGTGCATCGCGAAGCTGAAAGAAGGTGTCAAGTGAGGCACGCAAGACATCTGCATGAACCTTCGGGTAGTGAACGTCAACAATGCTGCGAAGGGTGTCGCGATCGGGGAAGCGGATATAGTGAAAAAAGCAACGACGCAAGAACGCATCGGGCAAGTCTTTTTCGTTATTTGAAGTGATGATGACTAAAGGGCGATTGTGCGCTTTGATCGTTTGGCGGGTCTCGTAGACGTGAAACTCCATTTGATCGAGTTCTCTGAGCAGATCGTTGGGGAATTCGATGTCCGCTTTGTCGATCTCATCAATTAATAAAACCACAGGTTCGGGTGATTCAAAGGCTTGCCACAGTACGCCTTTTAAAATGTAGTTCTGAATATCGCGTACTTTTTCGTCACCAAGTTGCGAGTCGCGCAACCTGGACACGGCGTCGTATTCGTAGAGACCTTGGTGAGCCTTGGTGGTTGACTTGATGTGCCATTGGAGTAATGGACGACCCAACCCGCGCGCAACCTCTTCGGCCAGCATGGTTTTGCCCGTGCCGGGCTCGCCCTTGATTAAAAGTGGTCGTTGCAGGGTCAGGGCGGCGTTGACGGCTAGTTTTAAATCATCGGTCGCCACGTAGCGGTCGGTGCCGTCAAAGCGTTCAATCAAGCTGTTTTTGTTTGCTGCGTCAGTCATTAGTCGTCTAGCTCCCGTCATTTTTTTAGTCTATTTCGAGCAATTATCGTACAATCATAAGGTTTTTGCGGCCGGACTTTATTGTCCGGGACTTTTTTTGCCAAGCCAAGAGTCATTTCATCATGTTGTCGACATTGACATTTCGCAGTCTCACGACTCGTCTAGTATCCCTGCTAATAGTAGGGACAAGTGCTGCTCTGTCAGCCTCTGCTTCTGCTGCTGATGCACCTGCTGGTAATGCGGATGCTGCTAAGGCAAAAATCTCGATGTGTATCGGTTGTCACGGGATCCCCGGCTACAAAGCCAGCTTCCCAGAGGTGTATTCAGTTCCAATGATCGCTGGTCAAAGCGATAAATACATCCAGGCGGCACTGAAAGCGTATGCATCAGGCGCGCGGACTCATCCTACGATGGATTCCGTAGCGACTAGCCTGTCGGATCAGGATATTGCTGATCTGGCAGCTTATTACTCCAGTCTTAAATAATCGGGGGCTTCATGAAACTTCTTTCGCTCGCTCTCGCTGGCACGACCCTGCTGATTGCTTCGACGTTTGCTAATGCGTCTGACTTAGCTGCTGGTAAAGCCACCTGGGAAAAAATCAACTGCGCTTCCTGTCACGGCGCAGATGCAAAATCTCCAATCCTTCCTGAGTATCCAGTTTTGGCTGGCCAGCACGCCGACTATCTGGCGCATGCTTTAAAAGCTTATCAACGTGGCGCCCATGAAGCCCCTACGACCGCCAATGGTCGTAAAAATGCTGTGATGGGTGCTTTTGCGGTGCAATTATCCTCGCAGGATATCAGCAACGTGACAGCTTGGTTAGCGTCGATGCCCGGGCCGCTCAGCGTCCATAAGTAAGCGCTAATCAGTCAGCTTTCCCCGGCGAAGTAATCTGTGATTTCAGAGGCCAGCGCGCCTCTGAATCAGCTCAAGGTAACTGTCACTGTTGAGCGCGGTGCCAGATCGCTGTGACTCCCAGACGACTTGTCCAAGGCATTCCATGATTTCATGGGCAGCGAAGTGTCTGTCGACCTTTGCCGACAAGGTGTCGTAGGCGGCTTTGATTCCTCGGGGTTGGTCGATCGAAACCTGTTCAGTGATGGCCAAGTGCATGGATAGGTGTAAGAAGGGGTTTGTTCTCCCTTCTTCAACGGAGTAGTCACGAGTCAATGCCTCGTCACTTTCGAGGTCGGGTTGGTATTCGGGGTGCTGCACCATCCAGCCTAAAGCCTGAGACTCAAGCGGGGTAAGAATATCGTTTTGGCGGTGTTTGCGCCAAGCTTGTACAAAAAATTCGCGGACTTCTTCTCTGGATGGACTAAACATATCTGTACAGGAATTCGCCTTCAGTTTGAGATGCGCCATATAACAAATAGAATGGCAGAAAAACAATGACAACAGGAGCAATCATGTCATATCAACACATTGTCGTGCCGACTACAGGTAGAAAAATTACGGTCAGACCCGACTTCTCATTGGAAGTACCCAATGATCCTATTATCCCTTTTATTCAGGGCGACGGTGTGGGTGCTGATATAACCCCCGTTATGCTTAAAGTTGTGGATGCAGCTGTTCAGAAGGCCTATGGTGGCGCCCGCCAAATCCACTGGATGGAAATATTCGCTGGTGAGAAAGCGGCAAAACTTTATGGTGCTGATGATCGATTGCCAGCCGAGACCATTGCCGCGGTGAAAGACTATGTCGTGTCGATCAAAGGTCCGCTAAGCACCCCAGTCGGGGGCGGGATCCGCTCTTTGAACGTGAGCTTGAGGCAACAGCTTGATTTGTATGTCTGTTTGCGGCCAGTGCGTTATTTCAAGGGGGTTCCTTCACCCTTGCGCAATCCAGAGAAGACTGACATGGTGATTTTTCGCGAAAACTCCGAAGATATCTACGCGGGGGTAGAGTTCGCGGCAGGGTCCGAACAGGCGAAATCGTTGATCGATTTTTTGCAACAAAGCCTTGGAGTGGATTCGATCCGTTTTCCGACCACGTCCGGCGTGGGCATTAAACCTGTTTCAAGCGAGGGAAGTAAACGCTTGGTCCGCAAAGCGATTCAATATGCGATTGATCACAATCGCTCGTCCTGCACCTTGGTACACAAGGGCAATATTATGAAATTCACAGAAGGTGCGTTTCGCGATTGGGGGTATGAGCTCGCGCGCGAGGAGTTCGGTGCCGAATTGATTGATGGTGGACCCTGGTGCCGCATCATCAATCCAAAAACTGGCAAAGAAATCATCATCAAAGATGTGATTGCCGACGCGTTTTTGCAACAAATATTGTTGCGTCCAGCAGAATACGACGTCATCGCGACACTGAATCTGAACGGCGACTACTTGTCGGATGCCCTGGCAGCTCAAGTAGGCGGGGTTGGCATTGCGCCTGGTGCGAATTTGTCTGATACGGTTGCCATGTTCGAAGCGACTTCAGGCACCGCACCCAAGTACGCCGGTAAGGATTACGTTAATCCGGGCTCCGAGATCTTATCGGCCGAAATGATGTTGCGCCATCTGGGCTGGTTTGAGGCAGCTGATTTGATTGTCAGCAGTATGGAGAAATCCATCTTGTCCAAGCATGTCACCTACGACTTTGCCCGCTTGCTGCAGGGCGCGACTCAGGTCTCCTGCTCGGGTTTTGGTGAAGTGCTGATTGCTAACATGTAGTGGTTAGTGTCAAAGTAATTCGTTTGTATTAACAAAAACTGATCGCTGACTTTTGTAATCAGAAACAGCTATCTGCAAAAATCCGCCCTAAATAAGGGCATTCCCTGATGTTGAGTGAGGCTAATTGGTGCATTATTTGTCACATGCGGGTGAGGTGACAAAGCCTGGTTGGAAAGGTCGGGGATAACGGCACCAAAACAGGTAATAAAAAAAATATAAAAATAACAGCGCAACGGCTGGCACAATGTGTCAGCCGTTGTTGCTTTAGCCTTTGCTCGACGCGGTTTAAGGCTGCGACTTTAACTTAACTTGCTGGCTGACCGCGGCTTAAGCAAAACAAACAAAACGCCCTGGCCGCCATGAGCGTTTGGCGGAGTCGCAAACGCCTGTACCGACCCTATTTGTGTCAACCAGTGTGCCACCAGTTGTTTGAGGACAGGCTGCCCCTGCTTCGATCCATAACCTTTGCCATGGATAACCTTGACGCATCGAGTGCCGAATTCTCGACTGGTTTCGATGAAATCGACCAGTCTGCCTCTAGCTTGGTCGGCGTTCAGGCCGTGCAGGTCGAGTTGCGCTCCGATGGGCCAGTAGGCTTGTTTTAGTTTGCGAATCGTATCCGGCCCAACGCCCGTCGCTGCAAAAGTAGAGTCTGGTGCATCGACTCGGTTAAGGTCGGCATAGACGCCCGGACCGTCTGAGACAAGCAAAGGACGAGTCACACTGGCATCCACCCTTGCAGCACCCAATGCTTGTTTTCTGCGCTGCGCGACCACCTCAGGATTATCAGCTTTGGACGGCTGATGCACAATTCGAGACGCGGTCTTAAGCGGAACCACCGTGCGCGTCGCACGCGCAAATAGCTTGTTGTCTTTCGCTTGTTCAGGGCGCACGACCGCAGGTGCTTCAGGCGGAACTAACGCCGCCAGACGGGATTTTTCAGCCTGGATCTCTTTGTAAAGTAAGTTGAGATCAGTCAGGCTTTTTTTATTGCTCGGCATTCTCCAGCCAGCGCTGTGCGTCAAGGGCGGCCATGCAACCTGTGCCGGCGCTCGTGATGGCCTGACGGTAGACGTGATCCTGTACATCGCCTGCAGCGAACACGCCGGGTACCGAAGTCATCGTGGCCAAACCAGACAACCCGCTCTTTGTCACGATATAGCCGTTATTCATCGTCAACTTACCCTCAAAAATCGAAGTGTTGGGTTGATGACCAATAGCGATGAATGCACCCGTCACGGCCAGTTCAGTTTTCTCGCTGCTTCCTGTGCTTTTGAGCCGAACCCCTGTAACGCCCGTTGCGTCGCCGAGCACTTCATCCAGCTCTTGATGCAAAGCGAGCTTCATGTTGCCATGGGTGACTTTGTCCATCATTTTGTCGATCAGAATGGGTTCTGCACGAAATTTGTCACGACGGTGCACGACCGTGACGGTGCGGCAGATATTAGACAAGTACAGGGCCTCTTCAACTGCTGTATTACCGCCGCCAACGACCACAACATCTTGATTCTTATAGAAAAAACCATCGCAGGTTGCACAGCCCGAGACGCCGCGGCCCATAAAGGCTTCTTCTGAAGGGATGCCAAGGTATTTGGCCGACGCGCCAGTAGCAATGATCAGGGCGTCGCAGGTGTATTCGTTGCCACCATCACCTATCAGTTTGAAGGGACGATTAGATAAGTCGACACTGGCGATATGGTCATAAACCATTTCGGTGTTGAATCGTTCAGCATGGGCTAAAAATCGCTGCATAAGATCGGGACCCTGAACACCTTCGGCGTCAGCGGGCCAATTATCAACGTCAGTGGTTGTCATCAATTGACCGCCCTGAGCCAGACCAGTCACCAGAACGGGGCTCAGGTTGGCCCGAGCGGCGTAAACAGCCGCTGTGTAGCCGGCTGGGCCAGACCCGAGAATCAGGACTTTTGCATGTTTGCTTGTCGACATCAGGTATTTACCCCTATATTAGTTAGCAAATTATAATGTGCGCCATGCCCAAAATATCTGCAGCTACTGCGCGCACCGCGCGAACGACCCGAAACACCAAAAACGGCCCCTCCGCCATGCAGAGCCGTTTGTTCTCCATCCTGCGAGAAGCGCGGTGGATTTTCTTTGCAGCACTCGCTGCCTGGCTGGGCCTGGTGTTATTCACTTGGTCTGCCAGCGATGGCGGTTGGGTCCACTCTAGTGCCTCAACTATCATCCATAACCGCGGCGGGTATCTGGGCGCTTGTTTAGCCGATATTCTGTTCTCGGTTTTCGGTTTTTCGGCCTGGTGGCTGGTGGTGCTTTTACTCCATCGGGTCAGGGCTGGTTACAGGCGACTAGCCAATCAGATTCGCACAAAAGGTGAGCCTGAAACCCTTGAGCGCGTCAGATGGGAGCAGGGCATCGGTTTTTTTATGTTGCTCATTGGTTCTGTGGGGATAGAAGCTCACCGTTTTGGTTCTTGGGGTATGCGCTTGCCGGGGCACACTGATGTCATGAGCGGCGCGGGCGGTTGGATTGGCCAGGCATGGTCCAGATTTTTATGGCAAGGCGTGGGATTCACAGGTAGCACACTGATTTTGTTGGCTTTAGTCTGCGTCGGTGCCAGTCTGTTTTTTGGTTTTTCCTGGTTGCTGCTCTGCGAACGGGTCGGTCTATGTTTAGAGTGGGTATTTAACAAGATCAAGGACTGGCGCGCAGCACACGTTGATCGCCAGGCGGGTGAGGTGGCACAGGCCAGACGACGCGAGCAAGTTGAATCCAAGCAAGACATCATCGTGCACGAGCAACCCATCCGCATCGAGCCTGCGGTGCTCTCGGTTGTTAAATCAGAAAGGGTACAAAAAGAGAAACAGCAGACCTTGTTTAGCGAGCCCTCTGCCACAGGTGATTTGCCTGCGCTCTCACTGCTCGATTCACCACCTCCCATCATTGAGACGGTAACCCCTGAAACCATTGAGTTCACATCCAGACTAATTGAAAAGAAGCTTGCGGATTTTGGCGTGCAGGTGCAGGTCGTGGCAGCTCAGGCTGGCCCAGTCATTACTCGCTATGAGATTGAACCAGCTACCGGGGTAAAAGGTAGTCAGGTCGTGAACTTGGCTAAGGATCTCGCTCGTGCCTTGAGTCTTGTCAGCATTCGTGTGGTTGAAACCATTCCTGGCAAAAATCTGATGGGACTAGAGCTACCCAATCCGCGACGTCAGATGGTTAAGCTTTCTGAAATTCTTGGCTCACAGGTCTATCACAGCAATCATTCAGTGGTGACCATGGCGTTAGGTAAGGATATTGCGGGTAATGCCGTCGTCGCTGATCTGGCAAAGATGCCTCACTTGCTGGTTGCCGGTACGACCGGTTCTGGTAAGTCAGTGGGCATCAACGCCATGATTTTGTCTTTGCTTTATAAAGCAGATGCCAACCACACTCGCTTGATTCTGATCGATCCGAAGATGCTGGAAATGAGTGTCTATGAAGGCATCCCTCACCTGCTTGCGCCAGTGGTCACCGATATGCGCCAGGCGGCTAACGCCTTGAACTGGTGCGTTGGAGAGATGGAGAAACGGTATCGTTTGATGAGTAAGCTTGGTGTTCGTAATCTGACTGGTTACAACACGAAAATTCGGGAAGCAATCAAGCGTGAAGAACCTATTCCCAATCCCTTCTCGCTAACGCCCGATCAACCTGAACCACTAAAGGAACTTCCCACGATTGTCGTCGTGATCGATGAGTTGGCCGACTTAATGATGGTGGTGGGTAAGAAGATTGAAGAGTTGATCGCTCGTCTTGCTCAGAAGGCACGTGCGGCAGGCATTCATCTGATCCTGGCTACCCAACGTCCCAGTGTGGATGTCATCACGGGTCTGATCAAGGCCAATATTCCTTCGCGCATTTCGTTTCAAGTTTCGTCCAAAATCGATTCGCGCACGATTCTCGACCAGATGGGCGCAGAGGCTTTGCTGGGCCAGGGGGATATGCTTTACATGGCCTCTGGATCAGGCTTGCCTGTGCGCGTGCACGGTGCCTTTGTCTCAGATGATGAAGTCCATCGCGTCGTGGATTATCTGAAAGAGCAAGGTGAGCCTGATTACATCGATGGTCTGCTTGAAGGTGGCGTTGCGGGCGAGACAGGAGATGGTTTGAGTAGTGTGACGGGGTTTTCGGATCCTGAAGCCGATCCCATGTACGATCAGGCTGTCGAGGTCGTGCTGAAAAACCGGCGGGCTTCAATTTCTCTCGTCCAGAGGCATTTGCGTATTGGCTACAACCGGGCTGCGCGCTTGCTCGAGCAAATGGAGAATGCTGGCCTCGTATCCAAAATGCAGTCCAACGGTAATCGCGAGATTCTGGCGCCGAGCGCTAATCAAGAGGAATAGGCCCGCTATGTTTCTTAACCGGATCGTCTCTAGACTGGTGGCAGTGATCCGGAGTGCAAAAATCGTTTCTGCCGCGATGATTGGTCTGCTTTTGATGGGTGCTGGTACCTTTGAGGATGCTTGCGCTGCCGCCGCTGCACACGGTGATGCTGTTGGTCAACTGAACAGGTTTGTGGCTAGCGTCTCAGCGGCGCGCGGCGAATTCGCTCAATTTACGGTTGGGCCGCAGGGCCTGACCAAGCCTAAGCAGTTTGGTGAATTCCTGTTTGAACGACCTGGGCGCTTCAGCTGGCATGTGTTGAAACCTTACGAACAGCAAGTGGTCTCTGACGGAGCCACACTGTTTCAATATGATCCTGATTTGAATCAAGTGATGACAAGAGCGGTCGGCCAAGCCATCGGTACGTCACCCGCAGCCATTTTATTCGGGTCTGGCGATCTGACTCAGGCGTTTAATCTCCAGGCGCTGCCCGATCAAGATGGCTTGTCATGGTTGCGTGCGCTGCCCAAAACATCCGATGCTGGTTTTGTTCATGTAGACATAGGTTTCGCGCAAGACTTGCCCGTCCGGTTTATTTTGCTGGATGGCTTTGGTCAAACAACGCACATTGAAATGAGTAAGCTGCAAGCGAATCCAAAATTACCAGCAAACAGTTTTAAGTTTGTGGCGCCGTCGGGTGTCGACGTGGTTAAAGCACAATAGGTTTGTCGCGTGGCGGATGATCTCTTCAAGTCGATACCGGCGCCACCCTTAGCCGAGGAGCTCAGGCCCAAGCACCTCAATGAGGTCGTCGGGCAGAGTCATTTGCTGGGCGTAGGCAAACCCCTGCGCCTCGCCTTTGAATCAGGTCACCCGCATTCGATGATTCTCTGGGGCCCTCCAGGGGTTGGCAAGACCACCATTGCACGCCTCACTGCGCAAGCCTTCGATTGTCATTTCATTGCACTCTCTGCGGTCTTTGCAGGGGTTAAAGAAATCCGCGCTGCGATGGAAGCAGCCCAGCATGCGCTTGATCAAAATAACAAGCAAACCTTGTTATTTGTTGATGAAATCCATCGGTTCAATAAATCGCAACAAGATGCGCTCTTACCTTTTGTCGAATCAGGACTGGTGACTTTCATCGGGGCGACAACTGAGAATCCGTCGTTTGAGGTGAATTCAGCGTTATTGTCGCGCGCGCAAGTTTATGTGCTCAAGTCATTAACGGACGATGAGTTAAGGGCGTTGCTTAAAAGGGCACAAGTGCAAGCGCTCGAGGGTGTGCAATTTGAAGACTTGGCAGTCGACACCATCATTGGTTACGCCGATGGCGATGCCAGAAGATTTTTGAACTTGCTTGAGCAATGCAAAACGGCTGCAAGCGCTGCTGATGTGCAAATCATCGATGCCGATTTTATTAAGAATGCGTTGACGCTCAATGCGCGGCGTTTTGATAAAGGTGGGGATAATTTTTACGACCAGATTTCTGCACTGCATAAATCTGTGCGCGGCTCAAACCCCGATGGTGCACTTTATTGGCTCTGCAGGATGCTCGATGGTGGCGCTGATCCCAGGTATCTGTCGCGCAGAATTGTTCGGATGGCATGGGAGGATATTGGGCTTGCTGATCCACGTGCCATGCAGATCGCGAATGATGCGGCGTTGACCTACGAACGGCTTGGTAGCCCGGAAGGTGAATTGGCCCTGGGCCAGGCCGTCATCTATCTTGCCGTGGCAGCCAAGAGCAATGCGGGCTATAAGGCCTACAACCAGGCACGAGCATTTGTAAAGCAAGACAAGAGTCGCGAGGTACCCGTGCATCTGCGTAACGCACCCACCAAACTGATGAAAGAGTTAGGTTACGGGCATGAATATCGCTATGCCCACGATGAGCCCAATGCTTATGCAGCAGGTGAAACCTATCTGCCTGAAGGGGTAGAAGACCCTGGGTGGTATCAGCCAGTGCCAAGAGGGTTGGAAATTAAGATTATAGAAAAGATGGCACTGATGAAAGCGTGGGACAAAGGAGAGAAATAATTGTTTTTTTTATTGTGAGAAATTAATCCATCACACCTCATAAAATTTGTCTGTTCGGTAAAAAAAGTAATAGACGTTTCTCAATACAGGAGTAACCTAATCCTAGCGATTGCGCTCTTACAAAGAATGGAGTCACGATGGATTGGTTCGATGCTCATAACCTAGCTCGCTTGCAGTTTGCCTTCACTGTCAGTTTTCATTTTATCTTCCCCTCATTCTCGATTGGCCTGGCCAGTTATCTTGCTGTCCTGAATGTAGGTCATCTTTACACGGGCAAGGCCGTCTACCTGACACTCTTTAATTACTGGAAGAAAATCTTCGCTGTCGCCTTTGGCATGGGCGTTGTGTCCGGGCTCGTCATGAGTTATCAGTTTGGTACCAACTGGAGTGTCTTTTCTGATAAGGCAGGTCCAGTTATCGGCCCTTTAATGGGGTACGAGGTGTTGACGGCATTTTTTCTTGAAGCTGGATTTTTAGGGGTGATGTTGTTTGGCCGTGATCGCGTGGGTCCCAAACTGCATTGCTTTGCCACCCTTTTAGTGGCTTTCGGCACCGCCTTGTCTGCCTTCTGGATACTGTCGGTTAACAGCTGGATGCAAACACCTGCTGGTTACAGCATGAATGCGGCTGGGCAGTATATCGTTGAGGATTGGTTCGCCGTCATCTTCAATCCATCCTTCCCTTATCGGCTGGTGCACACGGTGCTGGCCGCTTATCTCACGACGGCACTCGTGGTCGGAGCGGTCGGCGCCTATCACCTGCTCAAATTCAGAAAACATCCGCCAACCGAAACGCACGGTGAAGATTCGCTTCAAGCAGGTCGCACCATGTTCTCAATGGCAATGTGGCTCATTGCCTTTGTGGCACCCCTGCAAATCCTGGCGGGTGACATGCACGGCCTGAATGATGTCGAGTACCAGCCTAAAAAAATCGTCGTCATAGAAGGTCATTACGAAACGGTCACGCCTGCACCGCTCGTCTTATTTGGTATCCCCGATTCAAAAGAAAAGAAACTTCATTACAAAGTCGAAGTCCCTTATCTTGGCAGCTTGATCGTGACGCACAAGTTAGATGGTGTTATTCAAGGTCTCAACACCTGGCCCGATAACGAGGTACCGCCCATGGCGTTGCCGTTTTTCGCGTTTAGGATCATGGTGGGGCTGGGCATGTTAATGCTGGGGCTCGCTGTCTTGGGACTCTGGCAACGTTACAAGAAGAAGCTTTACGCTAGCCCCTTTCTACATAAATTTTCGGTGGTGATGGGGCCGGCTGGCTTTGTTGCAGTGGTGGCGGGTTGGATCGTGACCGAAGTCGGTCGTCAGCCCTACACCATTTACAACTTGCTGACGACTTGGGATTCTCGGTCGCCAGTTGATGCTGCTGCCGTTGGTGCGTCGCTGATTGCCTTCATCGTTGTGTACTTTGCGTTGTTTTCGATGGGCATCTATTACATTCTGGTCATGATGAGGCGAGCACCCGAAGCCGGTGACGCCCATTTGCCGGTCGACGAGCCTGTTCGCGCTGCAGGCATGGGCGCTGGGCAGACCATCAATACGCTCACCAAGGGGGCCTGATCATGAGCATCGATTACGCATTGATCTGGGCAGGTCTTGTCGCTGTGGCAGTCATCACCTACGTGATGCTGGATGGCTTTGACTTGGGTGTTGGGATTCTGTTTCCATTTATTAAAGATGCTGAACATCGTGATCGCATGGTCAACAGCATCGCACCAGTCTGGGACGGTAACGAGACCTGGTTGATTCTGGGCGGGGGCGGTCTACTGGCGGTTTTTCCGCTGGCGTATTCGATCATCATGCCTGCACTCTACGCACCAATAGTCGCGATGTTACTGGCACTGGTTTTTAGGGGTGTAGCGTTTGAGTTTCGCTGGAAATCAGCCAAGCACAAACCTTATTGGGATTTTGCTTTCTGGTTTGGTTCTATTCTCGCCACTTTCACCCAAGGGATGGCTCTAGGTGGGCTGGTTCACGGGATCCCAGTCTCTG
This sequence comes from Jezberella montanilacus, assembly GCF_003003055.1. Lineage (GTDB taxonomy): Bacteria > Pseudomonadota > Gammaproteobacteria > Burkholderiales > Burkholderiaceae_B > Zwartia > Zwartia montanilacus. The sequence goes on along the minus strand of NZ_PVTV01000019.1, from coordinate 68,202 downwards.
GCCGTGCCTATGCAGGCGGGTGGTGGGATTGGATTTCGGCTTTCAGTCTGATGACTGGGGTTGCTTTAGTCATTGGCTATGCTTTGCTAGGCGCGACTTGGTTGTATCTAAAAACAGAGGGCGAGTTGCAAGAGCGAGTTCGTCACCTTGCACGGATAACAGGCGTCCTGATGCTCATCATGATTGGCGTTGCAAGTTTGTGGACCCCATTGCTGCACGAGCAGTTCAAAGCAAAATGGTTTGCCTGGCCTGCCATGGCCTTCGTGGCGCCAGTGCCAATTTTGGTTGCAGTTTGTGCTTTTCTGCTGTTTCGTGGCCTTGCCCGCAAGCAAGAGCTGATGCCTTACTTAGCAACAAACGGGTTGTTTTTGCTCTGTTACATCGGTTTGCTGATCAGTTTCTTCCCCTATATTGTGCCGTCTTCGGTCACGCTCTGGGATGCGGCCGGCCCCGATAAGAGCCTGGCGTTTATTCTGCCAGGTGCGTTGGTGATCATTCCACTGATACTTGCCTATACGGGCTACGCCTATTGGGTGTTCCGGGGCAAGGTCAGACACAGCAGTGCTTACCATTAAGGCACCACGCAAACAGGGCATTTTCTTGATGAAGCTGAGGCTGAACAAACGATGAAATCGACCGCGACCAAGCGCTTCGGCTGGTTTGTCCTGATTTGGGCAGCCAGCGTCTTGGCGCTTGGGATTGTTGCTTACGGCATACGCTGGATGATCCGTCACTAGAAAAAAGCCATCAAGTTTGCTCTCTGAACGCCCGACGGCGTGACAAACATTACAATGATCAACCATTCAATGATGTTTGTAGAGTCTGACTATGCATGATCCAGCCCTATTACGTAAAGATTTAGCTTTTGTGGTTGCCCGCTTGGCTAGCCGTGGCTTCGCATTTGATACGGATCATTTCAATTCGCTTGAGTCCAGACGCAAGTCTGTTCAGACTGAAACCGAGAACCTGCAAGCCCAGCGCAATTCGCTGGCCAAGCAGATTGGTTCGCTTAAAGCAAAGGGCGAAGATGCGAGTGCTGTCATGGCCGAATCTCAGGCCATCCCAGTCAGGCTCAAAGCACTTGAGGCTGAGCTCAGCGCTATACAAAGTCAATTGGCAGAGATGTTGATGGCTATCCCTAATTTGCCTCACGAGAGTGTCCCGCCAGGGCAGGATGAGCAGGGAAACGTCGAGGTGAGCCGCTGGGTACCGCATTCAGATCCGCAGACAGGCAATCCTCAGGGCTTGGGTTTCGATCCCCTGGATCACGTCGCCATCGGCGAGCGGATTGGGCTTGACTTTGAAACGGCTGCAAAATTGTCAGGTGCTCGTTTTGCTTTCCTGAAAGGCCCTATCGCCAAGTTGCACAGGGCGCTGGCGCAATTCATGCTGGATTTGCAAACGACTGAGCACGGTTACACCGAGTGCTATACGCCTTACATTGTTAACGCGTCGACCCTCATGGGGACCGGGCAGTTACCAAAATTCAAGAACGACATGTTCTGGGTGACAAGGGGTGGCGATGATGGCGTCGACGCTAACGGCAACCCTGTTGTGCAAGAAGAACAGTATTTGATTTCTACATCCGAAATTACTTTGACCAATTTTGTGCGGGATACCATCGTGCCTGCGACGGACTTGCCGATTCGTCTAACGGCACACACCCCTTGCTTCAGATCTGAGGCGGGTAGTGGTGGACGCGATACGCGGGGCTTGATCCGTCAGCATCAGTTCGACAAGGTAGAGATGGTGCAGATTGTGGCGCCAGATACCTCGTATCAGGCACTTGAAGAAATGGCTGGACACGCAGGTAAGGTGTTGCAACTGTTAGGCTTACCCTACCGAGTCATGTTGCTCTGCACCGGCGATATGGGCTTTGGCTCGGCAAAAACCTATGACTTTGAAGTCTGGTTGCCGGCCCAGAATACCTGGCGCGAAATCTCCTCCGTATCCAACTGCGAAGCGTTTCAGTCGCGCAGGCTACAGGCGCGTATTCGCACAGAATCGGGCAAGACCGAATACTTGCACACGTTAAATGGATCAGGCCTTGCTGTGGGCCGGGCCTTGGTTGCTGTGCTTGAGAACTATCAAAATGCCGACGGTAGCGTCCGCGTACCCGACGTTCTGCAATCCTACATGGGCGGTGTCAAAGTACTCGGTGCAGTTTAAGCATGCTGCGGCCGCTTAACCTGTTGTTTTTGCTGGTGCCTCCCGTTTTCTGGGCAGGCAACGCCGTCGTGGGTCGAATGGCCGCAGGGACTATCCCGCCACTTACCTTGAATTTTGTGCGGTGGTTTTTGGCACTCCTTCTATTGCTGCCGTTTGTCTGGAACAATCTGAAACGTGACTGGCCCCTGCTAAAAAAACATTGGGTGTTAATGGCAGTCACCGCCTTTTTGAGTATCACCACCTATAACGCCCTGCAATACTTAGCGTTAACGACCTCAAGCGCCATCAACATCACGCTGATCACGTCAGCTGGTCCAATCTTCACGCTGTTAATTGGCCGCCTGTTTTTTGGCTCACAAATTAGTCGCCCAGCTACTGTTGGCGCCATCATATCGATCGTCGGAGTCGTGTGGGTTTTAGTGCGAGGCAATCTTGATAATGTCGCGGGTATTCATTTTGTGCCCGGTGATCTTTTCATGTTGTTGGCTGTAGCGCTCTGGGCTTTGTACGCCTGGGTTCTGCGCAAACGCCCTCAGTCCATTTCAATCTATTCAGCCTTCGCCGCCCAAATCGTGCTGGGTTCTCTATTTGCTTTTCCCATGATGCTCGCTGAGCTGTCGTTTGGCTCTTACGCGCCCATTTATTTCAACCTGAAACTGCTCGCCATCTTGCTCTATGTGGTCACCTGCCCAGCGCTACTCGCATACATCTGCTGGCAACAAGCTGTTGCAAGAACGGGGACTGAATTGCCAATGTTTTTTCAGAATTTGACCCCAATCTTTGCGGCTTTGTTGTCTGTCGCCTTGTTAGGCGAACATCCCGAAGGCTATCATGTTGTCGCGTTGGTGTTGATTGTGCTTGGTATTGTGCTGGCGAATCGAAAACAAAATACTAAATAATTTCAATTTGGATGACGAGTAAGTTTGATGATCAACGTGTTTAAGTGCTTTGAGTGGATGTCAGTTCAGCGGTTCATAAGGATTTGTGGTGGAGGCTTGTTGGTGGTCGCGAGCCTCTTTGGGCCACACGCGGTTGCAGCAGAAGAGCAACGGGCTGCAACCAATGGGGCCTTCGACTTGCCGTTTTTAACCGGATCCAACAAGGCTCAGGCTGAGCAGGTATGGTACGGGTATGACCGGGCAACACGGTCGCTCGCGCAAAAATGGGCTCAAGCAGAAATACCTGCCACAACTGACCGGACGGTCTTTTATCCTTTTTCAGGCCCCGATTTTGTAAGCGCCGCTGCGTTGTTCCCAAATGCTGACCATTTCGTCATGGTTGCGCTTCAGGCTGCCGGCGAGCCCGCGTCGCTTAGGCAGATGTCGGTTGCTAAACAAGCGAAGTTCCAGGAAAAGTTTCTGCATGAATGGAGAAAATTCGCCAAGCTGGGATTTTTTAGAACTGACGATTTAAATCAGGATCTGTCCGATCCGGAGGCGCACATCGGCGTGTCTACGATACTCATCAGCTTCGCAACTTACTCGGGTTATCAGGTGAAAGAGGTGTTCCCGATTGCCGTGGACTCGTCCGGCGAGGTCGTTCAAGTGAGTGGTCCCTGGCATTCGGTACGCTTGATCCTTACCAAAAATGCACGTGATGTCGTACTTGATTACGTCAGTACGGATTTGTCTGACCGCAATCTGAAAGAAAACGAGCCGTTGCGCAAGTGGCTCGAGAAGAACGCTACTCACCCGACCATGCTCAAGGCCGCATCACATCTCTTGCAAATGCCAAGTTTCAGCGTGCTGAGAGAGATGGTTATGGCTCATGCGCCTGTCGTGGTGCAGGATGAAACTGGGCTTGATTACCTTGACTTGAGCAAGATTGGCCATGTCACCTTGTACGGGGGCTTTCTCTACCCGCATGAGTTGTTTAACCGTAATCGCCAAGCCTCACTGGCGCAAGCTTACAAAGAGTCGAAAGAAATTAAGCCTTTGCCGTTCGCGTTCAGTTATAACAAAGGTCAGGAAAGACGGTGCATGCAAATCGTCAAACGCGGCTGAGGTGTTGAGCGTTTGAGGTCCTAAATGGTTTATGCTGTGCCTCTAAAGTAAAAACAAAAAATACATAGGGACATCATGGACATCACCGGCCAAACGCGGATCTGCGCGATCGTTGCAGACCCGGTTCAACAGGTCAAGGCGCCACAACTTATCAATGCCTGGGTTGATAAAAAGTGTGTGAACGCTGTGCTTGTTCCCATGCAGGTTGCACCGGCCGAGCTAGCGAGTTGGGCGCAAGCCATGAGGGGATTAAAAAATCTTGACGGCTTTATCGCCACGGTGCCGCATAAGATTGCCATGTGTGACCTCTGTGATGAGGTGTCTCCGGCAGCCGCGTTGGTTGGTGCAGTCAATATTGTGCGGCGTGATCCGGATGGCCGTTTAATTGGCCACATATTAGACGGCGAGGGTTTTGTTGCTGGCCTGCGCCGCAGCAACATTGCTCTGGAAGGTAAACGAGTCATGCTTTGTGGCGCGGGTGGCGCAGCTAATGCCATTGCGTTTGCGCTGATGGCTGCTGGTGTCGCTGCATTAGCGATTTATAACCGCACCACGGCTAAAGCCCAGGAATTGATCGATCGCTTGAAACCTATTTATCCCTCGGGTGAACTGACCCTAGCGACTGACAGCCCAGTCGGCTTTGATCTCATTGTCAATGCGACTTCCCTTGGGATGTCAGAGACCGATCCGTTGCCGTTTCGAGCCTATCAATTGGTGGCGACTCAAATTGTGGCTGAGATCATTATGAAACCCGCGCTAACACCTGTTTTGGCGGTAGCGCAAGAAAAGGGCTGTACCGTACAGTTCGGTCTGCCTATGCTTGAATGCCAGATCGATTTGATGGCTGATTTCATGAGGCTTGGACAACGTTAATGGAAACCTTTGACTATGTGATAGTGGGTGGTGGCACAGCCGCTTGTGTACTGGCTAATCGTTTAACGGCTGATGGTCAATACACGGTTTTGATGCTTGAAGCGGGTGGTGAACCCAAAAGTATGTGGATTAAGATACCAGCCGGTTTTACCAAACTACTGAATGATCCGGTCTACAACTGGCGCTTTAGTACTGAGCCTGAGGAGGGCACCAAAGGCCGTCAGATTGCGATTCCGCGCGGTAAAGGGCTCGGGGGTTCGACTTTGATTAACGGCATGGTCTTTGTGCGTGGCCAGCCCGAAGATTACGATCAGTGGGCTTTGCAAGGTGCAACAGGTTGGTCGGCAGCCGACGTTGAACCGTATTTTAGAAAGTTCGAAACCTATCTGCCTGGCGATGCAGGGCGTGGCAAAACCGGCCCGATGCACGTGTCGCCGATCGCTGAGCGTTATCCGCTGATGAGCGCTTTTTTGAAGGCGGCCGAGCAAGAGGGTCATCGCCAGATAGAGGATTACAACGGCAGTGATCAATCGGGTTTTGGCTACTATCAAGCATCGCAAAAAAATGGGCAACGTTGGACTGTGGTGGATGGCTACATCAATCCTGCTAGACATCGCAAAAATCTGACGATTCGAACTGGTGCTTCTGTACAGAAGCTAAAGTTAGCGGCTAATCGTTGCACGGGGGTTGTCTATCGCTCTGCGGAAGGCTCATTCGAGGTCTCTGCCAAGCGTGAAGTCGTGATGGCCGCTGGTGCGGTACAGACCCCGCAGATACTCGAATTATCTGGCGTGGGCGAGCCGGTACTATTGCAGCAATACGGCATCGAGGTTAAGCACGCCTGCCCAATGGTGGGTGAAAACTATATCGATCATTACGCCACACGCATGAACTGGCGCGTCAAAAATACGCAAACACTGAATGAATTAGCTCAAGGTTGGCGCCTCAGTGCCGCGGTACTCCAGTACTTTACTCAACGCAAAGGCATTCTCACTCTGGGTACTGGATTGGGGCATGGATTTGTGAAATCCCGCCCCGATATTCCCACACCCGATGTGCAATATTTTTTCATGCATGCGAGTTATGCCAACGCAGCCATCAGAAAGCTGGATGCCTTCCCCGGTTTGACGATTGGGGTGGCTGGGCTCAGACCTAAGTCGTTAGGCAGTATTCATATTCAATCGGCTGACAGCACGAAACAGCCGCGTATCCGCCCTAATTTTCTAGCCGAGCAGGAAGACAGGGATGTTCTGGTCAGTGGCATGAAAATCGCCCGACGGATTGTCGGTCAAGCCGCCATGAGTCATTACATTGATCATGAAATGTCGCCGGGTGATGTCACTCAAACTGATGAGCAATGGTTGGATTTTGCCCGAGAAAATGGCCAAACAATCTATCACCCAACCGGTACCTGCAGGATGGGGACTGACGAGCGGTCGGTGGTCGATCCATCCTTGAAGTTCAAAGGGATTGACGGACTACGCGTCGTCGATGCGTCGGTCATGCCAGCTATGGTGTCCGGTAACACGCAGGCTGCGGTGGTGATGGTCGCCGAAAAAGGTGCCGACCTGATCTTGATGGATGCAAAAAAAGGAGAATAGGATGACATACGATTTTGCAGGTCGTGCGCTAGTCTTGACTGGGGCAGCAGGCGGCATTGGCAGGGAAATTGCTAAACGCTTTTACCGGGACGGCGCCAATCTTGTTTTGGCCGATCGGGATAATACTGCGTTAGCTGCAGTCGTCCAAGACCTTGGGCTCGCCCCAGAACGCTGCGCAACCTTCGCCATGGACGCAGCCTCATCCAAAGATTGCGAAGCTTTGGTGAAACTCGCGGCAGATCGCTTTGGTGGCATTGATTATCTGGTGCCGGGTGCAGCCATCTACAAGTTTCAGCCTGTCGACGGGATGACCGATGAGCAATGGCGTGAGACCATGAGCATTAATCTGGACGGCGTCTTTTACCTGATCCAACGCGCGCTACCATACCTGAGTGACGAGAGCGCCATCGTAAACATTGCTTCTGTTGCCGCCCATCGAGGTGCCTTCCACAATACGCACTACAGCACCACCAAAGGCGCCTTGTTAAGCCTGACGCGTTCGTTGGCAAGAGAGTTAGCACCAAGAACCCGGGTTAACTCAGTGTCGCCCGGTATTATTGAGACACCGATGACTACAGAGTTAATGAAATTGCGTGGTGCTGATTCGATCGCTCAAACGCCACTTAAACGTTTTGGTCAACCTGGTGAGATAGCCTCTGTGATTGCATTTTTATGCAGTAGCGATAGCAGCTTCATGACGGGTGAGGATGTCAGTGTTAACGGAGGCATCCATATGGCGGCCTGAAACCCTTAAGGCAGCCGTAAATAGTGTTCGCACAATTCGAGAAACTCAGACAGGCCGGGATCAATCCCGGTTTCACTTTGCAAGATACCGGCCACGCTGGGTGCCATGCTTTGCGCCAGTCTGGCGTCCAGAAATAAGATGCGCGCGCGTCTGGCTAATACGTCTTCGACCTTGCGGGCATATTCATATCGTGCCGCGAACCTGACCATTGCCTCAGTCAGCTGACCGCCTAATTCGTTGTCATGGCCGGGCAGGTTAAGCAGTTCATCCGCCTCGTCCCCGTACAAAGCTGCGCCACCTGCGACGACCATGGGGTCGACAAAATGCTGGTTCTGTTGCGCCCCAACCAGTAGCAACCTGACCGTGTCGTCACCTTGTTTTTTCGACAATAAACCAGCGTCAAAACAATGATTCAAAGCATCTTGTGCCATCACGCGATAGGTTGTCCATTTTCCGCCTGTCACCGTGACCAGTTTGCTTGGGCTGATCAAGACGGTATGTTCACGACTGATTTTTTTGGTGTTATCGCCGTCATCTGATGGTGGTTTGACTAATGGTCGTAAGCCTACCCAGATGCTTTTGACATCAGCCCGAGTCGGCGCTCGCTCGAGGTATTTGGCACCTTCATCAAGAATAAAATCCAGCTCTGCTTTAAAAGGGTCTGGTTCTCGGCTCAGATCATGTCTTGGTGTGTCGGTGGTGCCGAGAATCACTTTGCCGCGCCAAGGCACGGCAAATAAAACCCGACCGTCAGCAGTTTTAGGCACGATCAGGGCCTCATGTCCTGGCAAGAAACTGGCGTCCACACTGATATGCACACCTTGGCTCGGGGCCACGATAGCCTGGCTGACTTGATTGCGCGTGGCATCGTCGCTTGCTCGCAATCTGTCAACCCAGACACCTGCTGCGTTAATGACGCATTTGGCTGAGATTTTAAAAGACTGCTGCGTTTCCCTGTCCTCGCAAACCAGTCCACTTATTCGACCGTTTTCATGGATCAGCTCATTGACCTTGCAGTAATTCACGAGCAGGGCGCCACGCTGCGCAGCGGTACGAGCCAGAGCGAGCGCCAACCTTGCATCGTCGAATTGGGCATCCCAGTACCGGACCGAGCCTTTCAGTTGCCTCAGTTGCAGATTGGGCATGCTGCGCCGGGTGGCAGACGATCCCATGATTTGAGTTTTGCCCAAACCTCGCTTGCCAGCGAGCGCGTCGTACATCTGCAGGCCTATCGCATAAAACGGTATTTGCCAGTACTTGTAGCAGGGCAGAATAAAAGACAAGCGTTGTGAGAGATGTGGTGCATTATGCAAAACCGTCGAGCGTTCGTGCAAGGCCTCTTGAACGAGAGAGATGTTACCTTGTGCGAGGTATCTCACCCCACCGTGTAATAACTTAGTTGATCGCGACGAGGTGCCGTGTGCAAAATCTTCTGACTCGATTAACGCCACGCTGAAGCCGCGCGCCGCAGCGTCCAAAGCAATGCCCAGTCCGGTCGCGCCACCACCCACGATGGCCAAATCATATTGAACGAGTGCACCGAGGCGATCGAGCAACTGAGCTCTGTCAGTTGGTTCAGGCCTGTTCATGAAGGTGTTCAATTCTCGGCCCATCCCAGTGAACGTTCTACGGCCTGGCGCCACCTTGCAATCTTGTTTTGTCTTGCAGCTTCGTCCATCAAGGGTTCGAAAACGCGGTCAACGGCCCACAGCGACGAGATCTGTTCGGTATCGGACCACACACCAGTCGCCAAGCCTGCAAGGTAGGCAGCACCCAGTGCAGTTGTTTCTGTCACTTTGGGTCTGACCACTGCGACGCCAGAGAAATCAGCTTGCATCTGCATCAAGAGATTATTGTGACAGGCACCCCCATCGGCTCTGAGTTCGCTCAAGGCGATACTCGAATCTTTTTGCATCGCGCCAAGCACGCCAGCGACTTGCAAAGCAATCGATTCAAGAGCGGCTCGGGCGAGGTGAGCCTTGGTTGTGCCGCGCGTGATGCCTACTAAAGATCCTCTTGCTCGACCGTCCCAGTCCGGTGCACCGAGACCGGTGAAGGCAGGCACCAGATAGGCATCTCCGGTATCCGGCACAGAAGCCGCCAACGCCTCTACATCCCCTGCGCGATTAATGATCCCAAGTCCGTCGCGTAACCACTGGATCGTCGCCCCGCCCATGAAGACAGAACCTTCGAGGCAATAGGTGGCAGCCTGATTGGCTTGTCTTTGCCAGCCCACAGTCGTGAGCAAACGATTTTTACTGGGGTATGCCTGATCGCCTGTATTCATCAACATAAAGCAACCTGTGCCATAGGTGTTTTTCGCCATGCCCAGCTTGAAACAAGCCTGCCCAAAGGTTGCTGCTTGCTGATCCCCGATGATAGATGCGATGGGTAAAGATCGTCCCAGCAGATCGGCTTCGCTGTGACCGAGAATGCCAGAACTCGGCACGATATGCGGTAGTAACGAACGAGGGATGTCGAACAAGTCCAGCAGGTCCTGATCCCAATCCAATGTCCGCAGATTGAACAGCATCGAACGCGAAGCGTTACTTGGATCAGTTGCATGCACTTTGCCGTTTGTCAGTTGCCACACCAGCCAGGTATCAATCGTGCCAAAAGCTAGTTCGCCCCGCTCAGCCCTCACGCGTGCACCGTCGACGTTATCAAGTATCCAGCGTATCTTTGTTGCAGAAAAATAGCTGTCAATGAGCAAACCAGTCTTGTCCGCCACCAATTGGGCGTGCCCAGCCTCTCGCATACTTTGGCAAAAATCGACGGTCCGGCGGTCTTGCCAGACAATTGCATTGGCAATAGGCAGACCTGTTTTTCTATCCCACACAACAGTGGTTTCACGTTGGTTAGTGATAGCGATTGCAGCAATGGCATCAAGCGACATCGTGTGCTTGGACCTGGCCTCGGCGACGACCGCCTGCATCACGCTGAGTTGCGAGGACCAGATGGTGTTGGCGTTGTGCTCAACCCAGCCCGGGTGCGGGAAAATCTGCTCGAATTCTTCTTGAGCGGTACACACGACTTCGCCAGCGGCGTTGAACAGAATCGCTCGCGAACTCGTTGTGCCTTGATCCAGCGCCAAGATGTAGCTCATGACTTTAAGTCTCTTTTATTGTTCTGTCAGCACGAGTACCTGATCTTACTTGATCCCGTAAAAAGATTTGACAGTATCCCATGCAGTATTCTGCAGAAACGCCACCGTTGCAGCATCCAGACCAGCTGTGTAAGGATTGCCAACCGGGGATTGCCTGAACAAGGATGCGTAGACCACACTCGCGCCCAGGTAAGTACCGGCAAGACTCGGGTGACGGTGATCTGGCGCGTACAGGTTCAAGTCTGGCCGCGCCTTTTTGGACGCTGCAAAGGCTAAACCAGCTGGGATAACCATCATATTGTTCAGATTGCCTGCTTTGACATACTCGGCTGCAAGCGGTTCGGTCATTTCAGGTTTGTCGTCATATGCCCAAGACATGAACAGCATAGGCTCTGCACCATGGCTGCGAACAGTATCTCCGTGTTTCTTTACGTATTCATAGAAAATAGGCTGCAGTTGCGGGTGGATGGGGCACTGACTGCAATCCATCATGATCGCGATATCCCAGAGCTTATCAAGCTTGTTGAATTGCACTTCGTTATTGCCTACGAAGGAATACCGGCCAATGCCGTTCGGGGCGAAATAGCTTTCGACGTTATGCCAGTCGAGGCCAGATCCCCCGATGGTGATTGAGGTGCTTCTGAATTCTTGTTTGGTCGCAGCCGCTTTCAGCAGATTACTAACGTGGCCATGCATGCTGTTGTTGTAGTAGAAAAAACTGTTGCCGACATAGATGCCTGAGGTGATTTTCGCAGTGTGTGGCTGCGTAACCTTAGGGGTATCGTAGGCTTGTGCTTGCCCAAGCACCAATGTTAGGGCGATCGCACAGACCGTTTTGAAAATTGACCGTGAAGTCATGAGATTGTCTCCGATAGTGACAGTGGTTTATCCAGTATGCTGAATATAATCGAATGCCAGAATCACAAGACGAAACCGATGAGCAAAAAATTTGATCCTGATCACATTGGACCCCTAGCTGGCGTGCGTGTATTAGATATGTCGCGTCTGGTCGCTGGCAACATGATGTCTGCTTACTTGGCTGATTTCGGTGCTGATGTGATTAAAGTCGAGCGTGAGGGCTCAGGTGACGATTTGCGCAATTGGCGCGAAGCGGGCTGGGACATTTACTGGAAGGTGTATGGCCGTAACAAACGTTCGCTTGTGCTGGATCTTAAGTCAGACGACGGGCTGAATACTTTTAAAAGTCTCGTGGCGACCGCCCAAGTTCTGATTGAGAACTTTGTACCCGGTGGACTCGAAAAAATGGGGCTAAGCCCCGAGCTGCTTCTTTCGATCAATCCGGCGTTAGTCGTGGTGCGCGTATCAGGCTGGGGTCAGACAGGTCCCTTTAGCCACAAACCTGGTTTCGGTACCTTGGTTGAAGCAATGTCAGGTTTTGCACATCTTAATGGCTTTGCGGATAAGCCCCCTGCATTGCCGCCACTTGCTTTGGCAGATATGATCGCGGGTGTGTACGGGGCTGCAGGGGTGTTGACTGCGTTACGGGTGGCCGAGAAAGAAGCTAGGGGTCAGGTAATCGACTTGTCCTTGTTTGAGCCGATCTTTTCAGTGATCGCCTCCGAGGCAGCCAAATATCAGTTGACGGGCGAAGCCACCATGCGAGCAGGCAACCAATCCACCCACACGGCACCGCGCAATGTTTATGTTTGCGCGGATCAGCGATTTGTCGCGTTGTCTGGATCGATGCAATCGATGGCCATGAAAATTCTCGATACTATCGACCGTCCTGAGCTCAAGTACGACGAGCGCTTCAGCACCAATGATGCACGAGTCAAGAATCGTGATGAGCTGGATCGTCTGATCGGCAATTTCATCGCGGCGCGCACTCAAGCTGAAAACCTCGAACTTTTCGAGGCAGCGGGCGTGACGGTGGGTCCTGTTTGCTCAGTGGCTGATCTGGTAGGACACCCCTATATTGACGGTCGTGAGGCTATCGTTGAACTGGAAGACAGAGATCTTGGCTCGATACGTATGCATAACATCGTTCCAAGACTGTCCGAAACGCCTGGCGGGTTTACAAGACCTGCGCCCTTGCTGGGCGAACATACTCAAGAGATATTGGATAGCCTCAAGCAATCCCGATAATCTTATGGGTCTGCAAACTCAGGCGCCATTTTGGGTGATCAAGACAGTATTGGATTGCGGCTCGCGTATTGGCCGCTTGTTCGTTGCTATCCATCGGTTGCAACAGAAAATGTTCGAAGTCCAAGGCTTCGAAGAGTTCGGGTCGCGCTTTAATTTGCGGGAAGACAAGTTTGAGCTCTTGGCCGCTGATCTGATTGAGCGGCGCGTCTGACTTGGGGCTCACACATAGCCAGTCAATTCCTTCGGGTGCTTTGATGGTGCCATTGGTTTCAACGGCAATACGAAACCCTAGGGCGTGTAGTGCGTGGATTGCATCAGCATCAAGCTGCAGCAGCGGCTCACCGCCAGTGCAAACGACTAAGCGATGATCAGGCGATTGTTGAGGCCAGAGTGAAGCCACTTTGGCTGCTAGGCTTGCCGCATTCAAAAATTTATTGCCGTTGATTCCATCGGTGCCGATAAAGTCTGTATCGCAAAATTGACAGACAGCCGTACTTCGTTCTGACTCGCGCCCAGTCCACAAGTTGCAACCAGCAAAGCGCAAAAACACCGCAGGCATACCAGCTTGCGCACCTTCCCCTTGCAGGGTGTAAAAAATTTCTTTTACGCTATAGGTCATGGGAAGCTCAAACAGGGAGGGCGGGCCCGAGCTCACCCCAATAAAGGATGACGCCACACCCTGGAGTTTCAAACAAATCAATACGATCCATTTCAGGGATTTTTGCTGAGGCAAGGGTCTTGATGTATCGGGCAATGTTTGCCGTGTCAGAGTCGCTGTCTGCCAGCACTTCATGCAAAGGCTGATGATCGAGCTGTTTAAAAATTGGATCAAAAACCTCTTTCACATCACCAAAATCGACGGTCCAGCCTCGCACGGTATCGAGTGGTGCATGAAGATGCAGGCGCAAGGTGAAGGTATGACCATGTATGCGTCTTCTTGCATCCCCGTCAGGTGCGCGCTTGAGCTGCACTGCGCTGTCAAGGGTGAATTCTTTCCATATTCGATAGTGATGGCCGTCGAAATGGGCGCCGCATTGAGCTGTTTCGTAAACGGTCACCCAGCTCAGTTCTGGTAGTCGCGGTTTAAGCTTGACCCAAATCCAGGCAGAGATGTTCTCACTGGTTGGGTTCTCCAGGCCGGGTATATCATTCAGACAGGCGTGATCAAGTTCGGCATGAATGGGTGCCCACAAGGCATCCAGCTGATCGTAATCAATCGAAAGCGCTTGTTGACCTAAGTCACGATTGGCATGAAGGATGACCTCAAAACCATGTCCATGCATACGTCCGCATTTATGGTCCGCCGGCACATGAGGTAGCTGATGTGCCGATTGAAACACGTAGCGACGCCAGACATGTGCGTGATCCGACGCGTCTAAATCTACCCCTGATTCCGTTGTACTTTGCACGCCGACCGCGACGATGCCTGGCACCCCACCAGGCAGACCACCGAGCCGCTTCCGTATCCAGCGCGCAATGTTTTCATCGGTTGGTTCGTTGAGGTGTGTGTTCAGATGACTGTAGTCCAGCGGTGCCACGCATTGCTGCAGTTGAACCCTTAGCGCATACACTTCAGCACCGGGAAACTCGGCCCAGCCTAGCGGCAGCTTGACCCTGACTTCGCCGAGATAGCTATGGCCATGTAACTTTGCAGAGCGGTGTCCCGCCGGCAGGCAGTCAACCTGGCAAGCCGCTTCAAAGCGAGCAGCGGCCACGTATAGCAGTTGTTCTTCCATCAGACGAGGCCGAATTTGACGTAAAGCGGATCAATGAGGCCTGCCTCGATGAAACCTTTTGCACGAAGCAAACACGAGTCGCATTGACCACAAGGTTTGCCAGCCGGATCAGGGTCATAGCAACTGGTGGTCTCACTAAAATCAACGCCAAGTTCAGTACCTTTTCGTACGATGTCAGCTTTGGTCATCGTGATCAGGGGTGCGTGAATCTTTAACTGTTGCTTGCCTTCTACACCCGCCTTGGTCGCGAGGTTGCCAAGGGTCTCAAAAGCGTTAATGTATTCAGGCCGGCAGTCAGGGTAGCCGCTGTAATCCATCGCGTTAACACCGACGAAGAGGTCTTGTGCGCCGAGCGTCTCGGCCCAGGCCAGTGCAAAACTTAAAAATATTGTGTTGCGAGCCGGCACATAGGTTACTGGTATGCCTTGCTTGATGTCTTCTACTGAATGTCCTTTGGGTACGGCTATATCAGCAGTTAGCGCAGATCCGCCAAACGCACGCATATCCATATCGATCGTTACATGGCGCGCTACGCCTCTGGCTTTGGCAAACGCGCTGGCTTTTTCAAGTTCGACGGCATGACGCTGTCCGTAGCGAAAGCTCAGGGCATAGACCTCGTAACCTTCGGCCTGGGCAATCGCCACGACAGTGGTTGAATCCAAACCACCGCTCAGTAAACACACTGCTTTTTTTTGCATCAAACTGTTTTGCATCAAATGCTACTGAAACTATTTCGCTGTGGGCATCACGAACTCTGCACCCTTGGCGATCGTCTCGGGCCAGCGCTGCATGATGGATTTTTGTTTGGTGTAGAAGCGCACACCTTCTTCGCCATAGGCATGCATATCGCCGAACAGGCTTTTCTTCCAGCCACCGAAGCCGTGCCAGGCCATCGGGACAGGGATAGGGACATTAATCCCGACCATGCCTACCTGAATGCGACGACCGAACTCGCGCGCAACATTACCATCGCGGGTGTAGCACGAGACACCGTTACCGAATTCATGTGCATTGATGAGCTCGACGGCTTGGTTAAAATCGTTGACACGCACACAACCAAGTACGGGACCAAATATTTCTTCTTTGTAGATGCGCATGTCAGGGGTGACATGATCAAACAGCGAGCCACCTGTGAAAAAGCCTTGTTCGTGCCCAGGTACCTTTAAACCACGACCATCAACGACCAGTGACGCACCCTCGTTGACACCAATGTCGATATAGCCTTCGATTCGTTCGAGAGCCTGGCGTGTAATAACCGGGCCCATTTCAGCGTCGAGTTCCATGCCATTCTTGATTTTGAGGGCACGCGCACGCTCTGCCAGCATGGGTACGATTTTGTCAGCCACGTCACCGACGAGCACGGCCACTGAAATCGCCATGCACCGTTCGCCTGCTGATCCGTAAGCAGCACCGATCAAACCGTCAACGGCTTGGTCCAAATCCGCATCGGGCATCACAACCATGTGATTTTTTGCGCCGCCCAATGCCTGCACTCGTTTGCCGAGTTCAGCGCCACGCTGGTAAATGTAATGCGCAATCGGGGTTGAGCCGACAAAGCTGATCGCTTTGACGTCAGGGTGCTCAAGCAGCGCGTCAACAGCAACCTTGTCGCCTTGTACTACATTGAATACCCCATCCGGTAAGCCTGCTTTTTTGAGCAGCGCCGCCATAAACAACGACAACGCCGGATCACGTTCACTCGGCTTCAAAATAAAGCAATTGCCGGCCGCCAGCGCAACCGGGAACATCCAGCAAGGCACCATACAAGGGAAGTTAAAGGGGGTGATGCCAGCCACCACGCCCAGTGGCTGCCGTAAGGTCCAGTTATCAATACCTGTGGATACTTGGTCCGTAAAGTCACCCTTTAGTAATTGCGGGATGCCACAAGCAAACTCAACGATGTCGATGCCGCGCATGACCTCGCCCTGAGCGTCAGTAAATACTTTGCCGTGCTCTTGGGTAATGATGGCGGCGAGTTCGTCTTTGGCCTCATTCAGCAAGGCGAGAAACTTGTTCAAAATCCGTGCACGGCGGATGGGTGGGGTGTCTGCCCAAGCCGGGAAGGCTTTTTTTGCGCTCTCTACTGCCACCTGGACGACTTCAACAGAGGCAAGCTCAACTTGTCGAGCAACCTGCCCAGTGGCCGGGTTGTAGACGTCTTGCAGCCGCAATCCGGGGTGCATGAGCGGCTGTCCCCCGATCCATTGTGAAATCAGGTTGGGGATGACGGGCACGGGAGGCTGGTTCGACATGGCTGAGTCTCGACGAGATTAGGTTCTAAGAGATTGACAATCTAACCTTTTTTCGAGGTTGTTGTCCAAAAGCTATCCGTGATTGTGGCACTTTGTTACATTCAGCGCCCGATTCTGAGTAAACTTCGGCGCATCATTGCACTACATTAAATTTTTTCGGAGTGTGTTTTCATCATGAATGAGCCTTTGTCTGGCAAAGTTG
This sequence comes from Jezberella montanilacus, assembly GCF_003003055.1. GTDB lineage: Bacteria > Pseudomonadota > Gammaproteobacteria > Burkholderiales > Burkholderiaceae_B > Zwartia > Zwartia montanilacus. The sequence continues at coordinate 51,409 of NZ_PVTV01000019.1, read as the reverse complement.
CACTGGTTACAGGCGCTGCCCGGGGGATAGGGCGTGCCTGCGCGCTCAAACTGGCCGCAGCAGGTTGTGACATCGTTGCGAACTATTACAACAGCCATGAAGAGGCTGAGGCCGTTTGCACTGAAGTGCGGGCGCTTGGTCGACGCGCCCTTGCCGTGCAGGGCAGTGTTGGCGTACCAGACAGCGTGACCGAGATATTCGAGGCCATTACTAAAGAGTTTGATCATCTGGATATCGTGATCAGTAATGCGGCTTCTGGGGTGCTCAAACCAGCAATGGATATGACACTGAAGCATTTTCGCTGGTGTATGGAAACCAACGCCTTTGCTGTCAATTTACTGGCTCAACACGCTGCGCCCTTGATGAAAGAGGGCGGGCGTATTGTGGCGATGTCCAGTCTGGGTGCCCAGCGAGCGATGCCACATTATGGGTTTATTGGCGCATCCAAAGCAGCCCTCGAATCACTCGTGCGCACCCTTGCGCAAGAGCTCGGTCCCCGCGGGATAAGAGTCAATACGGTCTCGGCAGGGGTGGTAGACACTGATGCATTAAGTCATTTTCCTAACCGCGATCAAGTATTAGCGGAGTTCGCCGCACGCACGCCTGCAGGCCCGAAACTGACGCCAGCCAACGTTGCTGATGCGGTGTATTTGTTATGTCTGCCTGAGGCTTCCTGGATTAACGGTCATACCTTGGTCGTTGACGGTGGCTTTGCCATTTCAGGCTAAAGAGGGCTAAAACATGGCATTTGAATCAGGGCTGCAGGGTAAGGTTGCGATTGTTACGGGCGGCTCGCGAGGTATTGGCAGAGCGATTGTTGAGCTTTTGGCAAGTCAAGGTTGCGATGTCACCTTCTTTTATCGCGGCAATGCTGGTGCTGCGAATGAGGTTGTTGCAGCGGTAGCCGGACTGGGCGGTAAAGCGACAGCGATGCAAGTGGACGTGGCGGACTCTGCTGCTTGTATTGCAGCGGTCGAACAAGTGGCAGACCGGTGCGAGCGGATTGATATTCTCGTGAATAACGCGGGCATCGTGCGTGATAACTTGACCGCCGCCATGGAAGACGATGAGATCTCGTCGGTTCTCAACACGAATGTGGGGGGCGTTTTTAATATGGTTCGGCCTGTGATCCCTTTCATGATGTCGCAACGATCCGGACGAATCGTCAATTTATCGTCTGTGGCGGGTAGCAAGGCAGGGCGCGGCCAGGCTAATTACGCCGCCAGCAAAGGGGCTGTCGATGCGATCACTCGTGCCTTGGCCGTAGAACTGGCCCCCAGAAAAATTCTGGTTAACGCCGTCGCACCGGGTGTCATTGAAACCGATATGTCGCAGCAAGTGCGTGATCTAGCTGATGATCAGGTGAAATCCCGGATTTTGTTGAAACGTTACGGGCAGGCGAGCGATATTGCGCAAGCCGTCGCGTTTCTGGTTTCAGACATGGCGAGCTATGTGACGGGCCAGGTTTTGTACGTCGATGGTGGCTTTAAAATGGATTGAGCACTACGCCACCTGAGTGTGGCTCGGTGATTGATGACTCGATAGGTTAAAATGCTAGGTATTTACCGATTAATCTGGAGTCCAATATGACTGAAGCAGTCATCTCTAAAGAAGAAATCATGGCGGTCTTCCCGACCGTGCAGAAAACAGTCGCTGATGCGCTGGGCTGTGATGTTGAGGATATCGAGATTGATGTCTCCCTGATTGAAGGTCTTGACGCTGAGTCGATCGATTTCCTTGACTTGATTTTTCGCTTAGAGCGTGCGTTTAAGGTCAAAGTGCCACGCGGCAAAATCATTGAAGATGTGCGGGGCGACATGTCCGTCGAAGACTTCGAGCAAAATGGCCTGTTGACCGAAAAAGGTCTGGCTCGTTTGCGCGAATACCTCTCTGAAATCCCTGACGATCGTTTCAAAGCGGGCATGCGGGTCGATGCCATCGCACGCCTCTACACGCCTGAAACCTTCTGCAAGCTTGTGATCCGCGCTCAGCGTGCGCAAGCAGCTGGTTGATGGTTGCGGCTGTGAAAGCAGATGGTTTGGTGTCTCCGATGCCAAACAGCCGTTTTGCTGCGTTTTCCTTTGTGGATCGCATTACGCATATTGATGGTGTCCGCGCAGTAACCGGGGTGTATCAGATCCCACACAACGTCGGGCGTTTTCCAGTTAGCTTGGTGGCCGAGGCACTCGGGCAGCTGGCCGCGTGGGTTGCTATGTCCGAGTGTGGTTTCGCTCGTCGTCCTGTGGCAGCGTTAGCAGGCGATACTCGCATCCATGCCTACCCAAAGGCTGGCGACACGCTGCAATTGCATGTGGATATCGATTCGTGTGACCGAGATTCAATCGCTTATCGTGGTCGAGCGATGGTGGGTGACACCTTGATCCTTGAGTTGCTTGATACGCTTGGCTCTAACCTTGGCATCGAGATTTTTGATGACCCTGAGTCACTAGCTAAAGACTTCGCTATTCTGACGGGTTCAGGACGGACCCCAGGTTTGTTTGCAGGGGTGCCTGCGCCAGTGATGAACGTCACCGAGCATCAAATTGGTCATCGAATTGATGCCCTGCTTGATGTGCCCGAAGAAGCCGATTACTTTAACGACCACTTTCCCCGTCGCCCGGTGCTGCCAGCGACGTTGTTGCTCGATGCGCAATTGCAGTTAGCACAACAGCTGATCGCTGAGACACCGGATTTGGCGCCAACGTTACAAGTAACCAGGATTACCAACGTGAAGGTCAGAGCCTTCAGCAGCCCCGGGTCGTCGCTTGGTTTGTTTGCCGAGTTCGCCACGCCCGCTGAAGCCGATCCCGAACCCATTCTGATCAAGGTCGGTGCTTTGGTTGGTACCCGCACGATTGCAGCCGCAAAATTCTTTTTTGCCCCATAGTCTTAGAGAAAACACATGAGTAAAAAGCGCCGAGTCGCGATTACCGGTATTGGTTTGGTTACCCCGGCTGGGCTTGACGTCGCCAGTAGCTGGGCGGTCATCAAAGCAGCCAAGGCTTGTCAGGCTGGCCCGATTACGCTGTTCGATGCGTCTGGTTTTAGCACTCGCATCGCTGCCGAAGTAAAAGGTTTTGAGCCTGAAGCGGTGATTAAAGATCAAAAAAGCCTCAAGTATGCGAGCCGCGCGCACCAATTTGCTCTGGCTGCGGCCGATCAGGCGATCGCTGATGCTGGAATTCGCCCAACCCAACAAGATGGTGATCGCTGGGGATGTGTGGTGGGCGCTGGCATGATGACGGTCGCGCACGCAGAAATCGACGAAGTTCAAAAAATGGCTGCACCTGAAGGTGATTTACAGGCAGACCGCCTGCTAGAAACACCGGTTGCCCAAGATGTCATGGCTTTTAGTCGCAGTTTGTCGACCGCTGGATTGTCTCTGCTAGTCCGACGCTACGGTATTCGCGGCTACGGGTCGACTGTTCACACGGCGTGTGCCTCGGGTGGTCAAGCGATAGGGACGGCCTTGCGTCTGATTCGGCGCGGTGTAGTTGATCGTGTGCTGACCGGCGGCTTTGACTCAATGATTTCGCCAGTAGGACTGTCGGGGTTCTGCTTATTATCTGCGGTCTCTGCTGATAATGATCACCCTGAGCGCGCTAGCAGGCCGTTCGATGCAACGAGAAATGGTTTTGTACTGGGGGAAGGTGCTGGATTTCTGGTCCTCGAGGATTGGGACAAAGCGGTCGCACGTGGCGCAAAAATTTACGCTGAACTAGCAGGTGAAGGGAATTCCCTGTCGGCCTACCGGATTACTGACTCTCATCCATCAGGCGATGGTCCTATCCAGGCAATGCGTCGGGCGTTGTCTGACGCGGGTGCAACGACTGATGATGTGACCTATCTGAACGCCCACGGCACTTCTACCCTGATGAACGATCGCAGTGAATGTGCTGCGGTGAATGCGGTGTTCGGCGCTCGTGCCAGAGACGTCGCCGTGAGTTCAACCAAAAGTGTGACTGGCCATTTGATTGCTGCTGCCGGTGCGGTTGAGGCTGCGATCTGCGCCTTGGCAGTCTATGAAGGCTTGATGCCTCCCACAGCCAACTTGCAGCAACTTGATCCAGATTGCAATGTTGACGTGATTCACGGTTCGGCGCGTCAACAACGCATTGGTATCGCCTTATCTAACTCTTTGGGTTTCGGTGGCAGTAATAATTGTCTGGCGTTTCGCAACGCCTCTGACACGGCTGAACTGATCGCTGCGGGGCAATAATCATGAGTCGAATCGTTATTACTGGAAGTGGTGCTATTTGCGGCGCTGGACATGATCCCAAAACTATTGTCGATGAAATCGCAGCAGGTCGCAGCGCCGTTGCGCCAGTCGAAAGCTGGGATAGTGCGCACTGGCCTAAGAAAATGGTCGCTGCCGTCAAGGATTACAACGGCGGTAAATTGCTTGGTGATCGCAAATTACTCAAACTGGTGCGACGCTCAGACGTTTTCGGCATTTATGCCGGGGCGCAAGCTGTTGAACAAGCTGGTTTGGATGTATATCGTGAATCCCTTGGCGAACAAGCGGTCGTTGATTTTACTGATCAGACAGGTTGCTACGTCGGGTCTGGTGGCGGTGCGTTTGAAGTCAATTACGACTACTTTCCGTTGATGGCAGAGTCGGGCGACCGCCTTCAAACCTTTGGTCAAGAATTGTCCAATATGGTTAATCCCATGTGGCTCTTGCGATCCTTGCCCAATAATGTGTTGTGCCATGTCGGGATTCGTCATCAGTTAAAAGGTCCCAATGCTTGCATTACCAACCACACCACGAGTGGCTTGCTCGCTGTGATTGAAGGCGCATGGGCCTTGCGTGAAAACGATGCAGAGCGAGTGGTTGCAATTGGTCACGATGCGCCAATTGAACCGCAAACACTGAATTATCTGGATCAAATCGGCGTCATTGCCCAAGATACCCTTCGTCCCTTTGACCGGGCTCATGATGGTTGTCTTTTGGGCGAGGGAGCAGGTTGCTTCGTACTTGAAACTGAAGCCTCAGCTGCCGCGCGTGGTGCCAAGGTAATTGGTGAGTATCTTGGCGGCGCAGATACTTCAGAAGGTGAAGGACTGTTTCCGGTCCGGGCTGATGGCGACGGTGTGATCAGGGCGATTAGAGCGGCTTTGGCGGATGCCGGCTTACAGCCTCGAGATGTTGGCATGATCGTTGCGCATGGCAATGGCACGGTTTCCTCGGACGTATCTGAGGCGCAAGCATTGAAGGCGGTGTTTGGCGCAGAGATGCCACCTGTCACGTCGTTTAAATGGGCCGCTGGCCATTTGTTTGCTGCGGCGGGCATCCTCGATCTGGTCGTCGGTCTCGAGGCAATTCGTCGAAACGTTGTACCGGGGATTGCCAATTTAGAATCGCTTGCCTCGGGTTGTGAAGGCATCAATATCTCGTCGCAAAATCAAACGCCGCGCAGTGATGTTCTGCTCGTCATTTGCCGGGGGTTTGCGGGGACCAATGCTGCGGTGTTGTTGCGCGGCCTAGTCTAATGACAACGCAAGAGACCGTGCTGCCAGATGGCTGCGCCATCGACACGGTTGATATTGCCCGGATAGCTCGTCTGGTTGCTGAGTTGCCTCAGGATCTGGACAAACTCTTCTCTAAGCAAGAGCTCGACGACGCTGGCTACGGTGTTGGTCGGATCGCTTCACTGGCGGCTCGTTTTGCAGCGAAAGAGGCTTGTTTAAAGCTTTTCCCACAAGAAGCAGCTCTCAATATCATCACTGCGATGGACTTTTCAGTCAGGCGCGACCCCTACGGTGCCCCTCATATTGTCGCGAGTCAAGCTGCTGATATCGTGATGGGACGTTACCTGGTTGAAACAATCCAGATCTCACTGACTCATTCAGCGACCGCAGCTTCAGCCGTCGCCTTGCGCGTACCCAAGCAAATTAAATCAAGCGCGGCCGGTCGATTCATGTTTCGGTGGATACCCTATCGACGCAAGGTTATTTTGGCTAATCTGCAGCGTGTGTACGGCGGACGGGTCAGCGAGCATCAGATCCGGCTTTTAGCTCAAGCTCACTATGGACATCTTCTGACACTACTCAAAGAGCTGCTATCTTTCAGATTCATGTCTGCGAGTGATAAAAAAAATATCGTACGTGTTGAAGGTGTTGACGACTTGATCCGAGCGTTTGAAGCCAAAAAAGGGATTTTGGTCTTAACCGGGCATTTCGGTAATTTCGAAGTTTCTACCGTTGCAGGTATCGAGCATTTCCCCCAAGCCAAAGGCCATATTCACTTTTTACGGCGTCCGATCAAGCCGAAATGGTTGAGCGATTTTCTGACGAACCGTTTTAATCGAGCCGGTTTTGGTGTGGTGGGGCGAAGAGGCTCACTCGAAGAAATCGTGGATACGCTTGAAAAAGGCGATGCCATCGTGTTTCCGTTTGATCAATACGCCAGACGTCCAGAGGGTATTCCTGTCGAGTTTTTTGGTTATGACGCGGGTACCTACAAAAGTATGGCGCTGATTGCCTTGTCGACGGGGGCGCCGGTTATGCCCGCGTCATCCTGGCGTGAACCTGATGGCAGCCACGTCTTGAAGTTTTGGCCACCCATCGACGTGATTACCGCTGAAGAGGTGGGCGACGAGATTCGACTGAACACTCGCGCCTACAACAGAGCGCTTGAGTGGTTAATCATGCGCCACCCTGAACAGTGGTGGTGGGTGCATCGCCGCTGGAAAAACTCGCCAGAACCTTCAAAGCTGGCGTAAAAAAAGCCGCTACGTTTATGACGTAACGGCCGTAGATCTCAGACTCAAACGGGTAAACGCAGCTTAGCCTTTCTTGGCATAAGCATTGCACCAGCCTTTGGCTGCAACCATTTTGCCAGCAAAGATGCCACAGGCACCCGCTTCAGCAGACTTGGACGCGTATAAGGCACAGCTTGAACAGTTCTGGCCATCGGCGTATTTTGCGAATTTTGCTTTATCAACGGTCGATGCTTCGGCTTTGTAGCCCAATGCACTAGCTTGGGGATCAGACTCGGCGACCATTGCTTGTGCGCTGGCTTGGTTGGCAAGAGCCATCGTTGCAGCGCCGGCGACAGAATAAATCATGAACTGGCGACGTGATGATTTCATAGCGATATCCTGAAATGTATTGGTAGTCCCACCATAGGGATTACACCTATATTTTAACGCTATTCGAGCTTGATGTTGGCCGCTTTTACAATCTCGCCGTTTTGAGCTAAGCCGTCCTTGATGGCTTTGGCAAATTCAGCAGGCGTGGTGACCGTTGGAATGATCCCAAGCTTTTCGAGTTTGGCAGCGACGTCTTGATCAACGAGCACGTCATTAAGCGCTTTATTCATGTAGTTGACGATGGCCGGCGGTGTGTTCGCAGGCATCAGTAAACCGACCCAGGAACTCACAACAAAGTCAGGCACCCCTGACTCAATGAACGTCGGCACGTCGGGTAAAGAAGGGACGCGCTTGGCTGTCGAGACCGCAATCGGTTTAATACTGCCGCTTTGAATGTGTTGGTAAGCACCAGCAACGGCTGTGTACACCAGGGGGATGACACCGCCTTCAACATCGATCAACGCTTGGCCACCGCCTTTGTACGGTACGTGCACCAACTTCGATCCTGTCACGATATTCAGTCTTTCACCAGCAATATGCGGATCCCCCCCTACCCCAGAGGTACCAAAGGCCAATCCATTTGGTGTGGTTTTTGACAGGTTAATCACATCCATCAAGGTCTTGACGGGTAGTTTAGGATTAGCGACCAAAATGGTCGCCGCATCACCGATTTCGCCAATTGGTGCGAAATCCTTAATCGTGTCAAAAGGCATATTGGGGAAAACATGCGGATTGATGATCAGTGTGCCATCAAAGCCGAGCAACATGGTGTAGCCATCAGGATCCGCGTTTTTAACCATCACGGTGCCGATGTTGCCTGAGGCACCGGGCTTGTTTTCAACAATCACCTGCTGACGAATGCGGCGCGACAAGGCGTCAGCAATCAGTCGGCCACTGGTGTCCGTGACACCACCGGGCACGAAAGGAACAATAAGGCGGATGGCGCGATTAGGGTACGCGTCTTGTGCCTGCGCCAGTCCGACCAACGTGGCCGTGGTTATCAGGCTAAGCAATGCCCGTCGACCTAAGGAGCTGAGCCTGCTTTGTAGTGTGATGTTCGATATTTGATTCATTATTTTTATCCGAGTGAACGAGCACAAGTGACGAGGCGACAGGCTGCTAAATCAGTCTGCGTGCTTTTTATCAAAATCCCAAATCTCTTCAAAGCCCATGAGCTTGTTGAGATCCATGAAATGATAGAGATCTGTGGAGCCACCTGTTGATGAACCCGTATCCTTGAACTGCTGATACACGGTACTCATGGCTTGCACCGCGGCAAGCAGAGCGGTCGCTGGGAAAATCGCCAGCTTATAACCCATGGACTCAAGATCCTGTTTACTCAACACTGGCGTTCTGCCCGTCTCAACCATATTGGCTAAAAGCGGTAAGTCAAACGATGAGCAGATCTTGCGCATCTCTTCTTCTGATTCAGGCGACTCGACAAACAGGATGTCAGCACCTGCTTTGGCGTAGGCGTCGGCTCTGCGTAACGCTTCATCCAGACCCAGCGTCGTGCGTGCATCAGTGCGCGCGACGATCAGAAAATCTTTGGACTCTCGGGCTTCCACAGCCACTTTGATTTTCTTCACCATGTCGGCTGTGGGGATCACCCGACGGCCTGGCGTATGTCCGCATTTTTTCGGAAACTCTTGATCTTCAAGCTGAACGCCTGAGGCACCCGCGGCCTCGTAACCGCGCACCGTGTGCCGGACGTTGAGCAGACCGCCATAGCCCGTATCGCCATCAGCAATCATGGGGGTATTAGCCATGCCAGCCATGGCGGTTACCCGGTTCACCATGTCTGAATAACTGGCTAGGCCTGCATCAGGCAGACCCAGATATGAAGCAACCGTACCGTAGCCTGTCATGTACAGGGCATCAAAGCCAAATGTATCAGCCAGCCTGACAGAAACCATGTCATAAATACCCGGTGCAGTAATCAGACCAGGTTGCTTAAGTCGTGCAGCCAGTTTGGCTCTTTTAGTATTTGACATGCTGTCTCCCCATTTGAGTTGACCATTTTGCGTTACTGCGCAACACTTGGCAAGATTTCTGACAGAACAATTGATCTTTGACACTCACTCAACCGATAGAACAAAAAAAATGCCTCACATCACCGAAACGATTGCCGTATTGAATCAACGTCTTAGCCGCAAGGAAATCACCCGTGAAGCCCTGGTTGCCGAGGCGCTGACCGGGGCGCAGTCAAAGCCCGCTCAGTACGTATTCACCAAGACTTACGGCGATGCCGCGCTTGCCGCAGCTCGCTATGCAGACGCTTCACAAGCTGCGGGGGTTGCCATGCACCCCATTGCGGGCTTGCCGGTGTCGGTTAAAGATCTGTATGACGTGGCTGGCGAAACCACCATGGCCGGATCGACTGTTTGCGAAGGTGAGCCAACAGCAAAGGCCGATTGCCCAGCTGTGGCTCGCTTAAGATCGGCGGGTTCGGCGATTGTTGGCAAAACGAATATGACCGAGTTTGCCTTTTCTGGGGTGGGGATCAATCCTCACTACGGCACGCCGGTGAATCCAACTGACAATCAGGTGGCTCGAATTCCGGGCGGTTCATCCTCTGGCGCAGCTGTTTCAGTTGCGTTGGGTTTATCAGTTGCTGGGCTGGGATCGGATACCGGCGGTTCAATTCGGGTTCCCGCAGCACTGAACGGCTTGGTCGGGTTTAAAAATACGCAAAAGCGGACGCCGCTTCAAGGGGCATTAGAGTTATCTCACTCCCTCGATACCGTTTGCGCGATGACTCGCAGTGTCGAAGATTGCTGGTTGGTGGACGGCATTCTCGCAGGTGAAGCCTTGAAAGTTGTTCGTCGTCCTTTGACAGCGATGCGCTTTGCGGTTCCCCAGACGCTTGTCCTTGATGCTATGGCACCAGAGGTTGCTCAGGCCTTCAATCGGACACTGTCAGCGCTATCAAAAGCGGGTGCCCAGATCATTGATATTCCCTTGAGGGAATTTGCTGAACTATCAAAAATCAACTCGCCAGTGGGGTTTGCACCGATCGAGTCCTATGCAGTTCACTATGAGAGGTTGATGCGAGCCGAGCACAAGTTTGATCCGCTGGTTGCGAAACGCGTCAAACTCGGCGAGTCAGTGACGGCCAAACAATATCTGGATCTGATTAATCGCCGTGCTGACTGGATTGAGCGCACAGAGGCAGTCATTCAAGGGTTTGACGCGGTGTTGTGTCCGACAGCTCCCATCCTGGCACCCGAAATCGCTGCACTCGCGGCGTCTGAAGAGGCATTTTTTAAAGCCAATGGATTGTTATTGCGCAACACAAGCGTTTTTAACTTTCTGGATGGTTGCTCATTTAGCTTGCCTTGCCATGATGCAGGAGAACTGCCGGTGGGCTTGATGGTCTCGTCTGTTCGAGGTGACGACGCTCGGCTCGTAGCGGTTGCTTTGGCGATTGAAGCATGCCTGCAAATGGCATGAGAGCAAGCGCCAAAGTCTAGCCGTCTTTAGGCTGGGACTGCCTGCTTGCGCGAGGCGATTTCAACTGTCATCACCTCGTCGAGCATGGAAATCATTTGATCGATCTCGGCACGCGTAACATTCAGTGCTGGCATAAAGCGCAGCAAATTAGGCCGTGGTGCGTTGATTAACAAACCGTTCGGGCCCATGGTGCGAGCTCTTTCAACGAGCTCATTACCCATGTCAGAGCCTAATTGTAAGGCGCGCAGAAGGCCTTCGCCGCGCTCGCCATCCAGATGATGTTTATCGGACAGCTTGAGCAGTTGTTCTCTCAGATACTGGCCTTTTGCTTTCACGTCATCGAGGAATCCCGGTGCAGTAATCTGCCCGATTACATTGACACCGACAGCAGTCATCAGTGGATTGCCACAGTAGGTGCCACCCTGGTCACCAGGCTCAAAAACGGCTACGGCGTCTGTGCTAAGCAAGGCAGCCAACGGTACGCCACCGCCGATTCCTTTGCCGAGGGTCATGATGTCTGGTTCGATACCCGACAACTGATACGCGAACAGCTCGCCCGTACGACCGCAACCACTTTGCACTTCGTCCACGATCAACAAAACGTTGTGTGCTTTCGTTAGCGCACGTAACTGTTGCATAAATTCTTTGCTTGCCGGGATGACACCGCCTTCACCTTGAACCGGTTCGAGCATGACTGCAACCGTCTTGTCGTTGATCAAACGTTCGACCGACGCGATATCGTTCAGATCCGCTTTGGGGAAACCATTGACCTGAGGTGCAAACATCGTATCCCAGCCGGGCTTGCCTGACGCACTCATGGTGGCGAGTGTGCGTCCGTGAAAGCTGTGATCAAACGTGATGATCTGAAAGGCTGAGTCTTTGTGCATGCGACCCCATTTCCGGGCGAGCTTGATCGCGCCTTCGTTGGCTTCTGCACCGCTATTGGCGAAGAAGACTTTATCAAAGCAGCTGTGTTTGGTCAGTAAGTCAGCCAATTCAATCATTGGCTGGTTATAAAAAGCGGGACTAGGGTTAATCACCTTGCTCGCCTGCGCGTTCAGCGCGGCGAGCATGCCTGGATCGCTATGGCCCAAGCAATTAACCGCCCAACCTTGCAGAAAATCGAGATATCGTTTGCCGTGATTATCAACTAACCAAGATCCTTGTCCGGAAACCATTTCAATATCGGGACGTTTTGTGACGAACATGACTGACTGAGTATTGCTCATGGCTTCCTCTTCTAATGTTTAGTTGACGGGTTTTCTCCTGGACACAATAGTCTATCAGACTAGCGAGGCAGTTCTATTGCTGCTGCCTTGGATCGAGTGCATCTCGCAGACCGTCACCGAGCAAGTTAAAGCCAAGAACGACTAAAAAAATTGCACTACCTGGGAAGACGGACATCCAGGGTGCTTGGGTCATGAAGTTTTTTGCCGTGTTGAGCATCGAGCCCCAGGATGGATTGGGCGGTTGCAAGCCAAGACCCAGAAAAGAAAGACTGGCTTCCGCAATAATCGCAGTGGCAATCGTGATGGTGGCTTGCACGATCAGGGGTGGCATGATGTTGGGTAGGATGTGCGTCAGAATGATGCGAGTGTTGGAGGCGCCAAGGGCCCGAGCGCTTTGAACAAAATCATCACCTTTAACACTTAAAACCTGACCGCGAGTCATTCGCACAAATCTGGGTGCTGCCGAGATCCCGATGGCGAGCATCGCGTTCACCAGGTTAGGCCCGAGAAAAGCGGCCAGTGCGATGGCCAGAATGAGAAAAGGGATGGCCAGCGCAGCCTCTGTTGCTCGCGAGATCAGGCCGTCAACCCAGCCTCCGAAATAACCAGAAATCAAGCCGAACGGTACCCCAACACTGAGAGCGATGAGTACGGAAGCTAGCCCCGCCATCAGCGATGCGCGTGCGCCAAAAAGCATACGGCTGAACAAATCCCGTCCAAGCTCGTCGGTTCCCAGCCAATGGGCAGCCGACGGTGCTTTGCGGATGGCGGTAAAACTTGTCTGAAACGGATCGGCGCTGGTGAGTAATGGTGCTAAAAGCGCCATGACAGTAAAGAACAGCACGATGCTCGCACCCAACACAGCGACTGGATTATGTCGAAACTTATCGAACGAACGATTACTCATGCCTGCCTCAATTTGGGATTGATGACGGCATAGAGAATATCTGCCAGCAAGTTGAGTGCAATGAAGCCTACTGCAACACAGAGCACAACACCCTGAACCACAGCATAGTCTCGGTTAAAGACAGCATCGACCATTAATTTGCCGAAGCCGGGAATCGTGAATACCTGCTCAGTTAGGACCGCACCAGCAAGTAACTCGCCAAGCAGCAAGGTAACCAGGGTGACGATAGGCATCAGGGCGTTTCGCAAGGCATGCTTTAAAACGACAGTCAGCGGTGCAACCCCCTTTGCCCGCGCCGTTCTAACATAATCTGCCGACAGAGCCTCGAGCATGGCCGAGCGCGTATGCCTCATAAGGTAGGCGGCAATCGCTGTCGATAAAACGAAAGCGGGCATGATCATGGTTTTTATCGATAACCCAAGATCTTGCCCCGGTGGTACAAACCCCGAGGCCGGCAGTAAGCGCCACTGAACTGAAACCAGCATAATTAACAAAATCCCTAACCAGAACCCAGGGATGGACATGCCCGAGAGTGCGGTGACATTGGCTGCGAACTCAAAGCCGCCCCCCTTTTTTACCGCAGCCAGTATCCCCATCGGGATTCCAATGATCATCGCCAAGATCATCGCCATCGTCGCGAGTTGTATTGTGACCGGTAGCTTTTGTCCGATGAGGGTGGTCACAGGCAAATCCGTGCGCAGCGACTTGCCCAAATCACCTTGTACAACCTGAGTTAGCCAAGCGAGATACTGAACGGGCAGAGGATCATCCAAATGATATTTTTGCCTAAGATAGCTCAAGACAACAGGATCACGCTCCTCACCGGCTAAAGCGAGCACAGGATCACCGGGCAGTATTTTTTGCAACGTGAATACCATCAGCGATACCAGCAATAAGGTTGGTATCGCGACGAGTAAGCGGTTGAGAATAAGCTTGATCATGAGGGTGTAGGCTGAGCTGGCAGGCAGTAACGCTGGATTACCACTACTGTGCCACGCTTACGCCACGCAACCTGATCATGCCATCTGGGTGAGCCGTAAAACCCTTAACTTTGCTACTTAAGGCAAAAGGCCAAGGCTGATAGTAGACATACATTTCAGGCAACTCATCTTGAAGAATCGTTTGCACTTGATCGTAAAGAGCTTTGCGCTTTGCCACATCAAGCTCTACCCGTGTTGCGTTGAGCAGTTTGTCTACTTCTGGATTACAGTAGCGGCCATCGTTCAGCCCGCCTTTGCAAGTCGCAAAGTTGTATACGTTGCCATCTGGATCGGCACGACCGGACCAACCGACCAGCATCGCATCGAAGTTCCCTGAGGCAGACTCTTTAAGCATGGCTGCGAACTCGGTCGGGCGGATGTTCACATCGAAGCCAACCTCGGCGAGCATGGCTTGTATTAATTGTGTTGTTGATGCTTCGGTTGTATTGTTGCCCGCGATAAGCTCTACCTTTACCCGCTCAAAACCCGCTGCTTTAAGTAAGGCTTTGGCTTTCGTCACATCGCGTGCTTTGACGGGAAACTTCTCGCTAAAGTAAGGACTTGCAGGCGGAAACGGCTGTTGCGCTGGCGGGAAGATGCCTTCGCCGACCACCTCGTTGATTGCCTGACGATCAAGCCCCAGCTCGAAAGCTTGCCGAACACGCTTATCTTTGAATACCCCGTTTTCCCCTCGTGGACCGTTAGCGATGTTGAAAATGATCTCTTCAAACCCTAAGCCTGACACGGGTGCAAACGTTAACGACTTATCTTTTTTGATAGCGGGCGCGTCTGAAGGGCTAGCTCTTTCGATCAAGTCGAGATCACCGGATTTCAAGTTGGCTAAACGAACTGTTGCATCGGGTATGGATTTGAAAATAACTTTTTTGAACTGGTAGCTTTTCGCATCGTAATACTTGTCAAATTTATCCAGCACAATACGATCGTTTTGCACCCTTTCGGTGAATTGATAGGGGCCGGAGCAAACAGGATGCTTGCCTACGAGCGTTGCATCTTTAGGATCGAACGTGGCTGGAGACAGCATCATGCCAGCACGATCCGATAACTGAGCCACTAAGGTTGCGTCAGGATTTTTTAACTTAAGAATCATTGTTGTTGAGTCTGGTGCTTCAACCGACGCGACAGACGCTAATTCGCCCTTGCGCAGACTGTCTGGCAACGTCATCGCGCGTTCGATGTTTGCTTTTGCAGCTACTGCGTCAAATTTGCTGCCGTCGTGAAACAGAACATCATCGCGAAGCTTGAAGGTCAAAGTTTTGTTCTCGTCGGTAAATGCCCAAGACGTCGCGAGCTGGGGAGCGAACTTCAAATCGGGTGTGAGATCAACGAGCTTGTCGCACAAAGAAGTAAACACAATCCTGCCGACGTAGGTTCTGGCGCGATGCGGGTCGAGTACATCTGGATCTTCTTGCAGGCCGATGCGCAAGGTTTGCGCTTGGACAGCGCTGACAACCAATAGCAGGGCGGACAGGCTTACTAATTTAACAACTCGTTTCATAAAGAATCCTCAGCGATGATTTGGCGTCGACGTATGGCAATAAGAACATTTAGGTTACGACGTTTTACAGGATAAAGGCAGTCGTTTTTTATATACTAGCAATTCCCGTACCAAAGTCGGAGTTTTAGAATCTGACTGAGATGCGCTATCCTAGAGCATTACGAAATTTAAACGCTGCAATAGCGTCATCAGCTCATGACTACCTCAACGCCGTTCACCATCAAACTCTCGACTAATCCGACCTCGCAAGAGAATCGCGAGACCATTCTGGCAACCCCCGGGTTTGGCAAGTATTTCAGCGACCATATGGTGTCGATTGACTGGTCGATTGAGCGCGGTTGGTTTGATGCAGAGGTTAGACCCTACGGCCCTCTTTCGATCGATCCGGCGTCGTCGGTGCTGCATTACGGCCAAGAGATTTTCGAGGGCTTAAAGGCCTACCGGCATGCTGACGGTAGTGTATGGACTTTTCGTCCTGAATTGAACGCAGCTCGAATGATGCGCTCGGCACATCGTTTGGCCTTACCAGAGCTGCCTTTGGATCTGTTTATCGAGTCCCTCAAGCAGTTGGTATCTGTTGATAAAGCCTGGGTGCCAAGTGCCCCTGAGACCAGCATGTATATTCGCCCGTTTATGATCGCAAACGAGACTTTTCTCGGTGTCAGAGCCGCAGAACGTGCCGCTTATTACGTCATTGCGGGCCCTGCAGGTGCATACTTCGCTAAAGGGGTGGCTCCGGTGTCGATCTGGTTAGCCACGGATTTCGCGCGCGCAGCGAGCGGTGGTACGGGAGCCGCTAAGTGCGGCGGTAACTATGCCGGCTCTTTGTTGCCACAAAAAGAAGCCTATGCCAACGGTTGCTCACAAGTGCTGTTTCTGGATGCAAGCGAGATGAAGTATCTTGAAGAGCTCGGTGGCATGAACGTGTTTATTGTGTTGAAAAACGGCACCGTGGTGACCCCGAGTTTGACAGGCAGCATTCTCGAGGGCGTGACGCGCGAGAGCATCATGCAGCTAGCCAGAGATCGTGGCCACAAAGTAGAAGAGCGAAAAATTTCGTTTGATGAACTGCGTGACGGTTTCTCAAACGGCGATGTAGCCGAGGTATTTGCTTGCGGCACAGCCGCAGTCATGACGCCGATTGTTGCGATTAAAGGCCCTGGTTTTGTTATTGGCGACGAGAGTGCACCAGCAGGTGAACTGACTATGTCGTTGAGACAAGAGCTCACGGACATCCAGTATGGTCACATCCCGGATCGTCACGGTTGGTTGACTCAGTTAGCGTGATTTTCTTGTCCACGTACTCACATAGTCATAATAATTGCGTTGTAACACGTGGTATGGAATCAAGACTCACCGCTTGAGCATGATGGGTTTCTTCTTCTCAAAAGTAGAAATGCAGCCAAAATCGGCTGCATTTCAAACCGCGGTTCAGCCCACGGTTCAACCCATCATCATCACTATCCCTAATTATCAGACGACGCCTTCGTCATGAAACTTGGCTATCTCGGTTGCTGAGTAACCAGCTTCTTCCAGGATTTCGTCTGTGTGGGCCCCAGCATCAGGCCCGACAGTGACCACTTGAGCTGGTGTGCGGCTCAAAATCATGGGCTGCGTGATGAAATGACGATCAGCATCGTGCACAGGATCGTGAACGGTCGTGGCAACACCACTGAACTTGACCTGTGGGTCTTCAAACATTTGTGGCACGTTGTAAACCGGGCCTGCAGGTACGCCACCCTTATTGAGTTCTTCAACCCAATAAGCAACTGGTTTAGTTCTGAAGGCCTCGTTCAAAGCGGCGTTGAGCTCAACCCGGTTGGCGCGACGAAGCTTGTCCGTTTTGAATTGTTCTTTCTCTCGCCACTCAGGGCGCTCGCAGACATCAATCAGGCGTTGCCAGTTACCTTCACCGGATGCACCGAGGTTAAACACACCATCGCTGGCCTCGAACAGCCCCATCGGGCTGCTGGTGGGGTGGTCGTTGCCGGCTTGAGTCGGGATGTCACCTTCGTTCAGGTAGCGTGCGCCTTGAAAATCCATCATGGCGATTTGCGAGTGCAACAGCGATGAGTGAACCCACTGGCCTTTGCCTGACTTCTCGCGCTCGATCAGCGCGGTCAGAATCCCGAGCGCAGTGTACAGACCGGCACTCATGTCGGCGACAGCCAAACCAGCGCGCACGGGGCCTGTGCTGGGGAAACCAGTGACAGACATCAAACCACCCATGCCCTGCATGATTTGGTCAAAGCCAGGGCGCTTGGAGTAAGGACCTTCTTGGCCAAATCCCGAGATGCTGGCGAGAATGATGCGAGGATTGATCTTTGCGAGTGACTCGTAGTCAACGCCGAGCTTTTTCTTGACATCGGGTCGCCAGTTTTCAACGACTACGTCGGCAGTCTTAACCAGGCGCATCATGATGTCGAGTGCGCCAGGTTTTTTCAGATTCAAAGTGAGCGACCGCTTATTGCGGTTCAAATTCTGAAAGTCACCGCCATGGCGGTTGGCTGCAAACATCCCTTCATTGGGGTCTACGCCAGCGGGGGGCTCGATTCGGATCACATCGGCACCGAAGTCAGCGAGCACGCGAACGCAGTTGGGACCTGCCCGCACACGGGACAAATCGAGTACTTTAAATTGATTCAGAGCTGTTGACGCTTGGATTTTTGGCATGATTTTTATAGCGAACAAAAAGAGGGAATATAGGTTGCTTGAGAGCTTATTGCAAGCCATACTAATGGTTTGCTTGTTATCGACAGAGACTAGGGAGACAAAATGGGACAACTCATCGTCAGTAAAAAAGGCGCCGTCGGGACGATTGTATTTTCTAATCCGACCAAAATGAACGCCATGACCTTTGATATGTGGATGGGTGTGCCAAAAGCACTCAAGGAATTTGAGGCAGACCCCGATATCAGAGTGATTGTACTGAAAGGGGATGGTGAAAAAGCCTTCATATCCGGCGCTGATATCTCTCAATTCGAAGATTTACGCTCTACTCCCGAGGGGCATCAGGCGTATGAGGATCATCTCGCTGTGGCCATGAAATATCCCACTGTCTGCAGTAAACCGGTGATCGCTCAGATCAAAGGCTATTGCTTTGGCGGCGGCCTCGGTCTGGCGGCGGCCTGCGATATCCGGATTTGCTCTGAGGATGCGACTTTTCGTATGCCAGCGGCGCGTCTGGGTCTGGGTTACGGCGCAGAAGGCATCAAGCAGTTTCAAAACCTGATTGGTATGGCCAATACCGTCGATATTTTTATGACAGCACGCCGCTGGAACGCAGCGGAGGCCTTGCGCATGGGATTTGTCTCTAAAGTAACGCCAGTCAACGACTTACAAGCCGCGGTTGATGAATACACAACCATGATTGCCGAAAACGCCCCTTTGACCGTCAAAGCTGCCAAATACGAGATTCGTCAGAATGTCACCAATCCGGATAAGGCGGATATGGTTGGGGCCCAGAAAATGGTCGACATCTGCTTTGCCAGTGAAGATTTTAAAGAAGGTCGCAAAGCTTTCATGGAAAAACGCATTCCCAATTTTCAGGGGCGTTGATTGGACCTTCAGGCGGCCGTCTCAGCGATCGAGCAGCATCCGGATTTCCGCTTATTGCGACGGGTGAAGCTCGCTGCCGATCATGTCTTTGCTGAAAACACGTCAGGTGAGCCGTGTGCTCGTCTGGCTGTGATTGATACCGAGACGACTGGCTTTAAAGCTGAGGAAGGCGACCGGATCATTGATCTGGCCATCGCAGTTTGCGAATACGGAAAAGAGTCGGGTCGTCTCTATCGGGTGGTTGAGCGATTCGAGGGCCTTGAGGATCCCGAGCAAGCGATTCCGGCCGAGGTCATCAAGTTGACGGGTATCACGGATGACATGGTCAAAGGTCAGCGGATCGACGAACAGCAAGTCGCCAAGGTCATGGCGGGTGTGACGCTGGTTGTTTGCCATAACTCATCTTTTGATCGAGGCTTTCTTGAAGCGCGCTTTGCGGTATTCAAGGATCTCGCGTTTGGTTGCTCGCTGAACGAGGTGCCTTGGCGCGACTGGGGGATTGGTAGCAGCAAACTGGATTATCTCGGTTTCGCGTTCGGCTTGTTCCACACGGGTCACCGCGCACTTGCAGACGTGGATATGCTCACTGCACTCCTTGCGAGCAACACGCCAGATCAAGCAACAACGATTTTGTCCCTGCTCTTAGCGAGCGCGCGTCTGCCGACTTGGCGGATCAATGCGATTGGTTTGCCCTTTGACAACAGTCAAATTGCCAAGGCTCGGGGGTACCGCTGGCATCCCGGCGATACATCGCTAGGTAAGTGCTGGTGGATTGAAACTCAGCATGAGCAAGACGAAATCCAGTTTTTAGCCCAGATCGGTTGTCATCACCCTGAGGTCATCAAGCAGACAGCTCGCGAGCGTTACCGACAGCGTCGGTAACCGTCTCAGGTTTTAGGGCAGATTAAGGATCACCTGCGCCACGGCGGCAGTGAGTTTTTTTGCATAGGGGATATGTAAAAACTCATTGGGGCCGTGGGCATTGGATTTAGGTCCTAATACCCCGCAAACCATCATTTGGGCGGTTGGAAAGCCCTCACTGAGTAAATTCATGAGGGGTATGGTGCCACCCTGACCAATGTAACCCACAGGCGAGTTGAAGTGCGCCAAGCTTGCCTGATTGAGGGCGCTGGCGAACCAAGGGGCTGTATCAGGTGCGTTCCAGCCGCTCGAGGCACCTTGTGAATCAAACGTCACTTTTGCCTGATAGGGGGCGTTGTCTTCGAGCAGTGTCTTGAGCTCTTGCACAGCTTGTGCGGCATCCACGAGTGGGGGCAGCCTGAGGCTGAGCTTAAAGGCGGTGTAGGGGCGCAAGACGTTGCCCGCATCCAGCAGGTTGGGGAATCCCTCTGCGCCTGTAACACTGAGGGTAGGCTTCCACGTACGCCGCATCAAGGCTTCGACTGGGTCAAGTGTCGTGGGTAAGGCAAACAGCGTTGAGCCGCCACAATCGTGATGCGCCCAAGGGAATCTTTTGTACAGTTCATCCCCCAGGATGTTGGCGGTCACCTGCGCTTGGGCTTTGCGTTCTGCAGGAATTTCACAATGAAACGAATCGGGTAATAACTGACCGGTGCTGCTGTCTTCTAGGCGATCGAGCACATGGCGCATGATCCTGAAACTCGAAGGCACAAGACCCGAGGCATCCCCCGAGTGAACCCCTTCAGTCAGAATCTCAACTTTGAGTACGCCAGCAGCCATCCCGCGCAGGCTGGTGGTGAGCCATAGCTGGTCGTAGTTTCCTGCGCCGCTATCGAGGCAGATAACCAAGCCCACATCACCGAGGCGAGGGCGCAGTGCATCAACGTAAGGCAACAAGTCAGGCGAACCGCTTTCTTCGCATGTTTCAATAATGCCGACAATACGCGGGTGAGGGGCACCTTGTGCTTTGAGTGCCTGGATGGCAGTAATGCTCGCGTAAGTCGCATAGCCATCATCTGCCGAGCCGCGACCGTAGAGCTTGTCATCGATCAGCTTGGCTGTCCAGGGGCCAAGACCGGCGCGCCAGCCATCAAACTCTGGTTGTTTATCGAGATGACCATACATCAGTACGGTTTGACTGCCTTGAGCCAATGGGCGAGTCGACGCCACATCAAAAAACAACACGGGTGTTCTGCCTGGCAGCCTGACAATTTCGAGCGTCAAACCTGCCACTTTCTGGTCGAGGATCCAAGCTGCCGCACGTTGTGTAACCGTTTCGAGGTATCCGGTTTTGGCCCAGTTAGGGTCGAAAGCAGGGGATTTGGCAGGGATTTCAATGTAATCGCTGATCTGACCAATCAAATCCTCGTCCCAAGCGCGGCTGACATCAGCTAAGACCTGTTCAGTGTCCAGTACGGCGTTATCGTTCGACATGGCGGTATCCATTTTTTTATGATCACCTATTTAACCAGATCATGGGCCGAGTGCACAGGGGTTGTTCGGCTCGATATGCGTATGTGTGAACCCTAAATGCGCCGCCTTGCTCTATCATTGGGCAGATCAAATTACCGGATTGCTTAAAAATGACTCAAGCTACTCACGCTGAATTCACCAAATTGCTTCAAGCCCGTTATGGCAATCAGTCGATTACCGTCGAGGCGGTCAACGAGACGATCGCAACCATGATGAACCATCGCTCGGTTCGTGCCTATACCGATCAACCAATCCCCTCGGATGCGCTTGAGTTAATGATGGCAGCGGCTCAATCCGCCTCAACCTCTTCAAACTTGCAAACCTGGAGCGTCGTTGCCGTGACAGACCCCGAGAGTAAAGAGCGTTTGTCACAGTTTGCCGGTAATCAAGCCTGGATCAGAAATTGCCCGGTCTTTCTAGTATGGCTGGCTGATTTGGCTCGTATGGAGTCGCTGGGCCAGAAACGAAATTTGCCCACAGAAGGCCTGAATTACGTTGAAATGCTGATGATGGCGACCATTGATTCGGCTTTGGCTGCCCAGAATGCGGCTATTGCCGCAGAGTCTTTAGGACTGGGTGTCGTTTATATCGGTGGTATCCGCAACCAGCCCGAAGAAGTAGCTAAAGAGCTCGGTTTGCCACCCAAAATATTCGCAACTTTTGGAATGTGTTTGGGTTATCCAGAGCCAACAAAACTCTCGGGCATCCGACCACGCCTGGCCCAGTCAGCGATTTTGCATCACGAAAAATATGATCCGACTGCCTTTGAATCCGCAGCGAATGCTTACAACGTGGTGATGGATGAGTTTTTTAAGGCTCATTCAATGAAGCCCCAGGGCGAGTGGGATGCTCACTCGCTCAAACGCGTTGCTGGACCGGAATCCCTGACAGGGCGTGATCGTTTGGCAACTGCCTTGAAGAATCTCGGTTTTGAACTGAAGTAAACACAGCGCGAGCCAGAGCGTCCTGACTACAGCGAGTCTAATCGCGTTAGTGGTAAGTCGATTGGACTGAGGTGTCTGGCTCGACTTGCTGCTCTTGTATCGCCCACATCTGGGCGTATGCCCCCTCTGCTTCAAGCAACGATTCGTGCGTGCCGCGCTCAATGATCTGCCCTTGATCCATCACCAGAATTTGATCGGCATGAACGATGGTCGATAGACGATGCGCAATAATCATGGTCGTGCGGCTCTGAGCAAGGCCAAACAGCTCTGCTTGAAGCGCTCGTTCTGTTTTTGAATCGAGCGCAGACGTTGCCTCGTCAAAAATCAGCATTGCCGGATTTTTCAGTAAAGTGCGTGCGATAGCGACTCGTTGTTTTTCACCGCCTGAGAGCTTCAGACCACGCTCACCCACGGGTGTGTCGTATCCTTGCGGAAGATGCTCGATAAACGATGACATTTGTGCTGCGTCGGCAGCGGCGTGAACCTCTTGCGTCGCAGCACTGGGTTTGCCGTAAGCGATGTTGTAGGCAATCGTGTCATTAAATAAAACGGTGTCCTGGGGCACGATACCAATGGCTTGTCTGAGGCTTTGTTGTTGCACTTGTCTCAGATCCTGTTGATCAAGCGAAATCGATCCCTCTTGCACATCGTAAAACCGAAATAGCAATCGCGCTAGAGTGCTCTTGCCTGAGCCGCTTTGACCCACAACGGCTGTAATAGTGCCAGGCGGGATGGTAAAGCTGATGTCTTTCAATATTTGCCGATTAGGGTCGTAATAAAACGAGACATGATCAAACTTGACTTCAGGCCCCAAGTCTCGGTTCGTGAGCGTGAGCGCTCGTGCGTCGTCTGTGTCTGCTACTTCGCGATCGGCTTCTAGCAACTTGAACATACGATCCATGTCAGAAATGGACTGCTTGATTTCGCGATACAGCACACCTAAAAAGTTTAACGGGATGTAGAGCTGCAACATCAAGGTATTGACGAGGACCAAGTCGCCCAGGGTCATGGTGCCGTTGGTCACACCCATCGTGGCCCGCAACAAAATCAGCACTAGACCGGTAGAGATGATTGCTTGCTGGCCCAGATTCAATAAGGTGAGAGACTGCTGCGATTTGATTGCCGCAGATTGATAGCTAATCAGGTTCTGATCATAGCGACTCGCCTCGTACGCTTCATTACCGAAATACTTAACGGTTTCGTAATTGAGAAGCGAGTCAATAGCTTTTTGGTTTGCGCGCGAATCCATGTCGTTCATGGTGCGACGCAAGTGGGTTCGCCATTCCGTGACAATGATGGTGTAGGTGATGTACACGATCAAAGCAACGACCGTGATGCCTGCAAACCAGACATCATACGAATACGCGAAATAGCCGAGCACCAATCCAAACTCGATGATCGTTGGCAGGATGCTGTAGAGCGAATAGGACACCAAGGACTGGATTGCACGGGAGCCCCTTTCTATATCCCGACTTACCCCACCCGTTTGGCGACTGAGATGGAAACGTAGCGAGAGCGCATGCAAATGCTCAAAGACCTCGAGGGCAACTTGGCGCACCGCATGTTGTGTGACTCGCGCAAATAAAAACTCACGCAGCTCGTTGAACAAAGATGCAGAGAATCTCAACAGACCATAGGCGATCAATAAGCTTACCGGCACAATGAGTAAGGCGCTCGTCTGGGTGCTTACCTTGGGATCGAGGTCGTCAATGACATGTTTCAGGATGAGCGGGATGCCGAGATTAGCAAACTTAGCAGCAAACATGCAGGCGAGGGCAAGCACAACCCTGAGCCGATATTTGAGCAGGTATGGCAGCAAATCTTTGATGACTCGCCAGTCCGGTCGTTGCTTTGTCGCGGACGCAGCCCCATCGGCCGAATGGTGATCGGCCCTACTTGACGAGTGTCTCATGGCTCTAACAAGCGCCCAGTTTGGGCGTTTTTTCGACTGCTAAATCAAACCAGGGTCGGATTCTTACACCGACTGCGCTGCCGATGAATGCCGCAACCAACCAAAGCCAGCCGTGCACGCTGCCTGAAATAATCGCGCTGAAATAAGCTCCGATGTTGCAGCCGTAGGCTAAGCGTGCACCAAAACCCATCAGTGTTCCGCCCACTATCGCCGCGAGCAGCGATTTAAAAGGGATATGCCAGGCGGGCGCAAACTTGCCTGCAGCGCAAGCTGCCACGACCGCGCCCAACATGATGCCGAAATCCATCATGGACGTCACATCTTGAGTGAGCGCGTTGGTAATGACTTGAGGTGTTTTGGCAAAGTATGCCCACTTTGTGACCTCAACGTCGAACAGGTACAGAAACTTTGAGCCCCAAAGTGCAAAGGCTGAGGTAATCCCCCACGGCTTTCCCGCGAGTGCAAGTGTGGCAAAGTTCAAAATGACTAAGGCGACTGCGCCCCAGATCATTGGCCAAGGCCCGTGAAATAAAGAGGCTTTACCTCCCTCAATATAGGCGATCGGCTGCAGCTTACCGTGTCGCTTTTTCTCTGCTGACGAGGTCAACCAGAAAATAGCGGCGAACGCGATCAAATTGGCTGCCAACGAGGGCCCAAGGCCCCAAGATTTAACAAACGAGAACGGAGCTAAAGCGGGCAAGGTAGACCACCAGCCAAAGGTATAGGCGCCCAAGACCGACCCGATAATAAAAAACAACAGCGTCACAATCATTCGAGTGTTACCACCGCCCACAGCGAAGAGAGTGCCCGAGGCACAGCCCCCGCCCATTTGCATCCCGATCCCAAAAAGGAAAGCGCCAATGACCACGGACATCCCAGGCGGTGAGACGTTGCCAGTGATTGGGTGACCGAACAAGCTACCTTGACTGAGAAAGGGGAAAAACAACAGGACACCGATAGCAAGCATGATCATTTGTGCTCTCAATCCTGCAGCCTTGCGGTCAGCTACAAAAACTCGCCAGGCGTGGGTAAAGCCAAAGGAAGCAAAATAAAGAGAAATTCCCATCAAACCACCCACGATCCATAGCGCAGCCTGGGTCATGCTGACCGTTTGCGAGAGATAAATGGCACCAGCTGCTAAAGCGGCAAGTGCTGCCAGCATCGGTTTGCGATTAACGACTACGGAGTTCAACATATTGTGTTTGTCTTGTTTAGCGATGGGATTGATGCATTTAATCCGCAAAATGCCGGCGGATTAGCGCGAAGAGGCTTAATTTACAATATTTGCGGGCTGACGGTGCTGCGCCGTTAACAAGCGAGGCTTGACGCTTAGCGACTTAAGCCGATGAGGACTTTGCTGGGATCAATCGCCTTGCTGTCTTTGATCACTTCAAAATGCAGGTGAGGGCCCGTAGTCCGGCCTGTGCTGCCGGACTTTGCGATGAGTTGCTGATACTCGACGGAGTCGCCCGTTTTAACCAGGAGCTGGCTTGCGTGGGCGTAGCGTGTGATGAATCCATCGCCGTGATTAATGAGTACCTCGTTACCGTATTCAGGATCCCAGCCAGCTTTTTCGACGACGCCAGCCCCCGATGAAAAAATGGGTGTGCCCGCTGACGCTTGAAAATCTAGACCAGTGTGTCTGCTCAAAGAATTAGTGATGGGATCTATCCGTGTCCCGAAAGGGCTGGATACAAATACGTTGTTATTAACGGGGATGGTGATGGGCTTGTGAATTAGCCATGCTATTTGTTGATCCCATCGAGCTGCGGATTCGATAATGAACTGGTTTCTTTGTGTCAGTTCTTCTAGTGTCTCTTCAAGCACGACCGGAAGATCTGCACCTGTTGGTGTTTTTGGTTCTGGACGAAACGGTCCGCCCAAGCCGGTATTTTTTTGCTTTTCGTTTAACAAGGCAGGGGGGGTTGCAATGGCAGTTAGTTTGCGATTGGCGACTTCTAACTCTTTAACTTTTTGAAAACTGATGTCTGCTTGTCTTTGAATCTGAATCAGCCGATCTTTCATGGCTTGCTGTGTTGCGTCAGCTTGTTTTCGCGCCTCCGCTAAGCGTGCGTGGTAGAGCTTATTAAGATTGGCAATCTCGTTTTGAAGACTCTCGACTTTTGTCGTGCGATGCAGATTGACTGGTTCTGATGTCAAGCTGAAATCAATTCTGAGTGCCAGACGAGCCCGCACATATTCGACGATGATTCCGAAACTGATCAGAGCCATGGTGGCGACTATTAACCACATGGCGAGGGTCTTTTTTGTCAGGTTGACGCTTTTGATTTCGCCAACGGAGCTCGATACCCAGAATATCTGCATGGCGCTTACAAAGTAATTTGCTGTGTGGTTTGAGCGATGAGCTGGACAGCTGCATTCTCTTGCTCGGTTGTTTCAATGGGGCTGAGCTTGCCGGTCACCCTCGCGCCGACTTCAATACCGACCGAGCCAAAAATAATGTCGCCTTCTATTTCTGCAGTCTTCAAGATTTCGACGCGGGCGGTTGAAAAAATATTCCCTTTGAGCCTGCCAGAGATGATGACGTGGCTGGCGCGTACGTCGCCGATCACCATTGCGCCTTCAGCCACCGCAACGGTCGCCGTCTCGCTGTCTGCCTGAAAGATGTTGCCGTTGACGTAACCGTCTACACGGATGGCCTGGCTGACCAGGAGATTGCCCTCAACCCGCAGCGATTGACCAATAATGGTATCAAAGCGCTCAATTGAATTGCCAAGTTTGTTGTTTTTTGGACCAAACATCGGATTAGCCTCAGTGGTTGACAACAAAAATCGTCCGGATGGGCAGTTTAAGCGCAGAATAGTTACAAATTGTTATTTTTTTTATGCATGTAATACAAAAAAGATCGTTGATTTCATTGAATATCTTCAAGTAATTTGTGAAGATATGTTCCTAATTAGTTGCTTGTTATAAAACTTTTTAGTATCTTCTCGAAGAGGCAATTTGACCGATGCGTTGAGAAAAAATTGAAACTTTGTAACAAGTTCGATGACCGATCAAGCTAAAACAGGGCATTCAGGAAGGCAAGAGGCCAAGTTTCGCCAATTGGTTTATTTGTTGGCTTTCATCATCAGTCTCTGTTTCTTTCTGCAATTACTAAGCATGCTCGGGTTATCACCCGACTATTTCCAGTGGTTCTCCTCATTAACAAACACCCCATGGTCTTTTGTGGTCTGGATAAGTTTATCGGCAGCGATGATGTGGAGTTTCGTCAAGTTCTGGCGGGCAGACAAAGGGGATTTACCAGAGATACGAGAGATTGCTTTTGACTTACTTCGAGCTTATCTCAGCGAACAGGTCACGTATGCTTTGGCGCGCAATAAGGCGCGTAAAGAAATCTTACCGACCTTCTATGACCAAGTGCTTTGTGGATTCGACGTGAGTCTGAAATACGCGATCGGCGGTTTACCGATTAAAACCAAAGCGCAGGTAACTGACATAACAGTTAATCCTGAACGCGATCCGTCGCGCCCGACCGGTTATTGGACTGGGACATTCAGATTTATATGTCGGGTTCAATGGCCGGCGCACAAGGATCCGAAAAAAACGGTTCAGCCTTACCTTCGAGATCATGCCGTACCGGTTCGCTTAGCTTTTGTTGTCTCAAAAAAACACACCGAAGCCTTCAAGAAAAAAAGTATTCAGCTGGCCTATTTTGGTCGACCAACAGGTCGCGTGTTTCAGAACGTCACCCTTACGTATATCCTCTGCGTGGCGACCTTGGCATGCAGTTTGACGGGCTTGGCTGCATCGTCTCGCTGGGTTTTTCAATGAATCAGCATGCCACCGTTAACGTCGAGAGTCATGCCTGTGCAGTACTTCGACAGCGAACTCGCAAGAAACGTCACGCAGCCTGCAATGTCCGATGGCTCGCCAAGGCGATTCATCGGTATTTGATCCAGGATATGCCTCATTTTGTCATCCGGGATTAGTCCTTTCATGATGTCTGTCTCGATGAGGCCAGGTGTCACACAGTTAACCCGAATCCCATCAATCCCGAACTCTCTCGCCATCGCTCTGGCAAGACCCAGCACGCCGCCCTTTGCCGCAGAATAATGTGGCCCACCGACGATGCCACCACCCCGCTGGGCGGATACTGAAGAGATGCAGATGATTGAGCCAGACTTGGCGGCTTGCATAGCCGGCAGCACGGCTTGCGACATATACAAGCTGCCGCGAAGGCTAACGTCCAGCACTGCTTCGTAATCGGCAATCGAAATGTCGACGGTTTTGCGTGGTTGGGTAATGCCGGCGTTATTCACCAGTACATCGACACGACCAAACTTAGCGAGCGCGGTCTGCACGGCCCTTTCGCATGCGCTTTTATCGGTTACGTCTGCAACGATGCCTAAATGTTGCGCGCCGATGCGTGCCGCTGCATCTTCTGGGTGAGCACGAGCTAAATCAAGAATGACAATACTTGCACCTTGCTCGGCCATCATTCGCGCACTCGCAAAACCCAGGCCGTTTAGCCCAGCACCACCAGTAATAATTACAACCTTGTCCTTAAGAAGCATTTTTTTAGTCTCCGGAAGTTTTATCAATTAAGCCAATTTTTTATACGTGCGACGAGCGTTTCGCTACTGATGCCGTAACGATCGTGAAGCGTAGGTAGAGCGCCCGCGTCAAGAAACGCATCAGGTAAACCAGCCAGTTGGAATCCAGCCGGTTGAACCTGATGGCGTAACAATGTGCTGGCGACGGCTTCGCCCAAACCACCGATCACTGAATGGTTTTCAGCGATGACTACTAATCTCGGCAGACTGCTCACGGCCTGAAGAATTGACGCTTCGTCCAGGGGTTTGATGGTTGGGCAGTGCATGACGGCTACGCTGACCTTATCGTTGGCTAGCGATTTAGCGACCTCAAGCGAACGCATGGTCATAAAGCCGCTTGAGATGATCAGCACGTCATTGCCTTCACAAAGCATTTTTGCTTTGCCCAGCTCAAACCGATAATCGTACTCATCAAGCACCAACGGCACGCTACCTCGTAATAAGCGCATATAGACAGGGCCGTTATGCTCGGCGATCTGCGGCACCGCTTGTTCTATATCTAGCGCGTCACAGGGATCTACGATCGTCATGCCCGGTATGGCCCGCATCATGGCGAGGTCATCGGTCGCTTGATGGCTAGGGCCGTAACCGGTCGTGAGACCCGGCAGTGCACAGCAGATTTTCACGTTGAGGTTTTCTTCGGCAATGACTTGATGCACAAAATCGTAGGCACGCCTTGTACCAAACACGGCGTAAGTGGTTGCGAAGGGCACAAAGCCTTCTTTGGCCATGCCGCCAGCAGCGCCCATTAAAAGTTGTTCGGCCATGCCCATTTGAAAAAATCTGTCTGGATAGGCTTGGGCGAATAAATGAAGGTCTGTATATTTTGCCAAGTCAGCGGTCAGGCCGACGATGTCATGTCTTGTTTCACCCAGCTCGACTAATGCTTTGCCAAACGGGGCCGCCCGTACCCGTTGACCTTCAGACGCAATCGATGCAATCATCGCTGAGGTGGTTAAGCGGGGTTTTGCAATGCTCTTGGGCGCGTTCATATTGATGATCCTGCTTGTTGAGCGTTGTCTAGAATCTCAAGGGCATGCTGCCACTCTGGTGGGTCAACGCGGATGAAATGGTTTTTTTCACGCTGCTCAAGAAATGGCACGCCTTTGCCCATCAAGGTATCAAACAAAATAACGCGTGGCATATTGCCTGCTGCTGAACGAGCAATATCAAACGCCTTGATGACGGCCGGTAAGTCATTGCCGTCTATTCGTTGAACATGCCAGCCAAACGCTGCCCATTTATCCGCGAGGGGTTCGAAGCCCATCACCTTGCCCGAATGCCCATCTGCCTGTTGGTTGTTGATGTCGATCAGACAAATCAGATTGGACAGACCGTGGTGGGCTGCACCCATGGCGGCTTCCCATGTCGCACCTTCATCCAGCTCACCATCAGACATGGAGTTATAGACAAAGGCACGGTTGCCCTTGAGTCTTAAGCCTAATGCCATGCCGACTGCGATGGGTAGCCCTTGACCCAGGGAGCCACCAGACATTTCCATCCCCGGGGTATAGGTGGCCATGCCCGACATGGGCAAGCGGCTGTCATCGCAGCCGTAGGTCTCAAGCTCGCTCTCTGCAATGATGCCGGCTTCGATGAGGGCTGCGTAGAAAGCGATAGCGTAGTGACCATGGGATAACAGAAAACGGTCGCGTTGCTCCCAGGCAGGATCATCGGCTCGAAAGCTCAAGGCGTGACCATAGGCCACCGCCAGTACGTCTGCCCAACCGAGAGCTTGGCCGATATAGCCTTGGCCTTGGACTTCGCCCATCCGTAACGCGAATCGACGGATTCGATAGGCGACCTGACTTAATCTATTGATTAATTCTTGCATATTGTCTCGATTTTTTGAGTGAAGGGCTTCGGCCATTTCTATTTTTATTCCATATAAACCTAGAGTACAACTCTGATTTAGTATAAAAGGGAACAAAGGTTAGAAGAATGCTCATCGAAACAGGTGTCTGCATGCGCAAGCCCAATCAAGCTATGACAAACTGCCCACCTGATTACCTCTGCTATCACTGCTCCAGTCCAATCGCTCAACCTGAAGCCTTGGAAGAAAATTTGGCTGGACACCTGCGTTATTTCTGTTGCCCGGGTTGCCTGGCTATTGCAAAGACGATTCATGGCGAGGGACTGGATATTTTTTACACCAGACGACGCGAAGCTAATGCCAAGCCTTCATC
This sequence comes from Jezberella montanilacus, assembly GCF_003003055.1. Taxonomy (GTDB): domain Bacteria; phylum Pseudomonadota; class Gammaproteobacteria; order Burkholderiales; family Burkholderiaceae_B; genus Zwartia; species Zwartia montanilacus. Next base: position 20,659 of record NZ_PVTV01000019.1, on the reverse strand, counting down.
AGCGCTTACCGACGATCAGATTTCTGAAAGACTCTTAGCGTATGACGACCCGTCGTTACTGAGCCGGTTTACTCGGCCTGCGGCAAACGAGGATGATATTGAAACCACTCTCAAGCTGGAGAAAATTCGCTGTGCTGCGTGCGTGTGGCTTTGTGAGAATCATCTTCGCAAACAACCAGGTGTGAAAGATATTCAAATCAATTACGTTACTCAAAAAGCCAGAATCATTTTCACGCCCCGCGTCATTCACTTGTCCACTTTGCTGTTTGAGATCGAGCGAATTGGTTACGAAGCTTGGCCCTTTGAACCTTCGTTATCGTTTGAAAAGGCAAGAAAAGAACGTCGTCAATTGCTAGCACGGCTCGGTGTCGCCTTACTTGGCATGATGCAAGTGATGATGTACGCCTGGCCGTCCTACGTTGGGACAGCGAATTTGACACCGGACTTCAACTCGCTCTTGGCGTGGACCAGTTGGCTGTTCACTGTGCCGGTCATGCTTTATTCGGCGGCGCCGATTTTTCGATCCGCCTGGCAAAGTATTGGTTTGTTCGTGACCAGTCGTCAACTGAATATGGATGTACCCATTGCGTTGGCTCTCGGCCTGGCGTTTTTTGTTGGAACCATCAACACCCTCTCGCGCGCTGGCCCCAGTTATTTTGATTCGATCACCATGTTTGTCGCCTTTGTACTGCTGGCGCGTTATGTTGAACTGCTTGCCCGGCAAGATGCTCAGAGCGGCGCTGAAGCGCTCGCCAAGCAATTGCCCGCAACGTGTGAACGCTATGTCGACTATCCGCTTTCGCCACAGATTCAGGTGGTCCCAGTTGTCAATTGTCGTGTTGGCGAGATCATTCGAGTCCGAGCGGGCGACGTAATCCCTATGGATGCCGTCGTACTGGATTCCGCCAGTTCAGTCAATGAGGCCTTGCTTACCGGTGAGTCGAAGTCGATTCAAAAAAATATGGGCGATCCTGTTTTTGCAGGCACGCATAACATCGTCAATCCATTGATTCTCAAGATCGTCGCGCTGGGTCAATCAACACGCATTGCCGGTATCGCCTCGCTACTTGATCAAGCCTTAGCAGCGAAGCCAGTCTTGCTCAGGAAAACCGAGAACTGGGCTGGCTTATTTGTTGTCCTGTTGATGTTCAGTGCTTTTTTGTCCGCGGCAGCTTGGTTATTCGTTGACCCGAGTCGATCGTGGACCGTGCTGATGGCTGTTTTGGTGGCGAGTTGCCCTTGTGCGCTGTCCCTCGCTATCCCTACCGCACTCGCAGCCTCGCAGGGTACCGCCACGAAATTGGGTTTGCTGATTGTGCGCGGTCATGTGATGGAGTGCATAGCGAAGGCGACTGACTTGGTCATTGATAAAACGGGAACCATCACGCTTGGCGAACCTGAACTGATCTCCATAGAAAATCTACGCGCTGGTCTCACTGAAGCAGCTGTGTTGTCGGTTGCTGCTGCCTTAGAGGTCGCGCAACAACATCCCTTGGCCGTTGCAATCTCACGCGCTGCGAGGGACCGTGACATTGCAACGGCGGTTTTGCAAGAGCCAGTCAAAAACTATCTTGGCCGAGGGCTAGTGTCTGGAAACTATCGGTTAGGTTCCTCTGACTGGCTCGGGCTAATGCCAGTCGACATGGATGGGCAGTATGGTCAAGTCCACTTGAGCGATGAAAATGGGAGAATGGCCAGTTTCATTTTTCTTGATCAATTCCGTCCTGGGCTTGCCGACTTGCTCGAGGCTGCGAGGTCTCGTGGCATCAACGTTCATCTAATTTCAGGTGATGATCCCGGGACGGTTTTTTGGTGGGCAGCGCATGTCGGAATCAAAACATACCGAGGGGCATGTAGCCCAGAAGACAAATATCAATACGTCCAGGCTCTACAAGAGGCTGGTGGGTTAGTGCTCGCGATTGGTGATGGGATCAATGACGCCCCTTTGCTTGCAAAGGCCAATGTGTCGATTGCAGTTGGGGCAGGCGCCCCCTTAGCTGTCGCCGGCGCAGATGCTGTTTTGACCAGCGGATCATTAGCGCCGCTATCAAAAATAATGAGACTGTCTCACCGCACGCGGTTAATCATCAAAATGAATCTCATTTGGGCTTGTGTCTACAACAGTGTGATGATTCCGATTGCCATGCTCGGTTTGATTAATCCCTGGATAGCGGGGATTGGCATGTCCCTATCTTCTTTGTTAGTGACCTTAAACGCCTGGCGTTTGAGAAAAGCGTAGACTGACCCAATGGAAAGCCTTTACATCCTCATTCCGTTGTCTATCTTGGTGATCGCTTTGATTGCCTGGGTGTTTTCTTGGGCAATTAAAAATGATCAGTTTGAGGATATGAAAGGGCCGGGCGAAGCGATTCTGTTGGACGACGATACCCCCAAGCAAGATCAGTGAATAGCCGACTGATTTACTTTGCTATACCGACCGGAAACTCAAAAGTAAAGTAATCTTTTTCCCATAGGTCAACCTAAAGGGGACAACATGGTTACTGCTGTAGACAACAGAAAAGAGTTTTTCAATTACAAAATTGTTAGCCAGTTTGCCATCGTCACAGTTATTTGGGGGATCGTCGGGATGCTTGTTGGCGTGATTCTGGCTGCCCAATTAGTGTGGCCTGAAATTACGTTTGATATCCCGTGGCTCAGCTATGGTCGCCTGCGGCCTCTTCACACCAATGCGGTGATTTTTGCCTTCGGCGGTTCTGCGCTCTTTGCGACCTCTTATTACGTCGTGCAAAGAACCTGTCAGGTGCGATTGTTCAGCGATAAATTAGCTGCTTTTACTTTCTGGGGCTGGCAAGCGGTCATTGTCTCTGCAGCGATCACTTTGCCCATGGGGCTGTCGACATCAAAAGAATACGCTGAGCTTGAGTGGCCCATCGATATTCTGATTACGATTGTCTGGGTCGCCTATGCCATCGTTTTCTTTGGCACTTTGATGAAGCGTAAAACAAAACATATTTACGTTTCGAACTGGTTTTTTGGGGCTTACATTTTGACGATTGCCATCCTGCATATCGTCAACAACATAGAGATGCCAGCAGGGTGGTTCAAATCCTACTCAGCCTATTCAGGCACCCAAGATGCGATGATTCAGTGGTGGTATGGTCATAATGCAGTCGGTTTCTTTTTGACCACCAGCTTTCTCGGCATGATGTACTACTTCATTCCCAAGCAGGCTGAACGTCCGATTTATTCGTATCGCCTGTCCATTGTGCACTTTTGGGCGTTGAACTTCACCTATATGTGGGCAGGTCCGCATCATTTACAGCTCACCTCGCTACCAGATTGGACGCAGTCCCTCGGTACAGTGTTTTCAATCATTCTGTTAGCACCATCATGGGGTGGCATGATCAACGGGATCATGACGTTATCGGGTGCCTGGCAAAAGTTGCGCCATGACCCCATTCTTAAATTCATGGTCGTGGCCCTGTCCTTCTATGGCATGTCGACATTCGAAGGGTCGATGATGTCGATCAAGACCGTAAATAGTCTGTCTCACTACACTGACTGGGTAATTGGTCATGTCCATTCGGGCGCGTTGGGTTGGGTGGCGATGATCTCGATCGGCTCTTTGTACTATCTGATCCCGCGCTTGGTTGGACAAAAAGATATGTACAGCAAGCAATTGATCGAGTTGCATTTCTGGATTGCAACGATTGGGGTTGTGATCTATATCGCTGCGATGTGGATTGCCGGCGTCATGCAGGGGCTCATGTGGAGAGCTTTTGAAGCGGACGGCACCTTAACCTACTCCTTTGTTGAAAGTGTCAAAGCAAACTTCCCGTTCTACCTGATCCGGTTGTTGGGAGGCTTGTGTTTCTTAAGTGGTATGTTGATTATGGCTTTTAACGTTTTCAAAACGGTCGCCTCTAAAAAGTTTATTGATGCGCCAATTCCCCAGTTGCCTGGGTCAACTCAAGCGCCCGTCGCGGCTTAATCGGGAGCAGAACATGGCAGAGCAAAAACATCCATTTTTTTCACATGCGACCCTTGAGCGCAATGTTGGCTGGCTCATCGCGGCAACGATCTTTGTTGTAGCGATCGCTGGTTTAGTACAGATCGTGCCATTGTTTTTTCAGCACTCTACAACTGAGCCGAGTCCAGGTATCCAACCTTATTCGGCGCTGAGACTTGCTGGTCGGGATATTTACCAGCGTGAAGGTTGTGTCGGCTGTCACTCACAACAGATTCGCACTTTGCGCTCTGAAGTTGAGCGGTATGGCCCCTACTCAGTTGCTGGTGAATCGGTTTACGACCATCCGTTCTTGTGGGGCAGTAAACGAACGGGTCCTGATTTGGCACGCGTGGGGGGGCGCTACTCTGATGCGTGGCATCAGGTTCATTTGAATAATCCGCGATCGGTTGTGCCTGAGTCCAATATGCCGTCTTACCCATGGCTGGCAGCAAACAAAGCTGATAAAGAGACGATTCAGGCTCATATGCAAGCCCTAAGAAAGCTAGGTGTGCCCTACAGCGATGACGACATCAATAACGCCTCGAAAGAACTAGAGAACAAAACTGAAGCCGATGCGCTGATCGCTTATTTGCAGGGATTGGGTATTAATCGTCGATATATGAAAATCGACGAAATAAATTCTAACTAACTGGCTGCTCAGCAAATATGCAAACTCTCGCCCCTTATCTTTCTGCACTATCAACTATTTTAGGCATTGTATTTTTTTTGGGTATCGTCTGGTGGGCGTGGTCAGCCAAACAAAAAGCCGCAAATGAAGAATCGGCCCGCCTTCCTTTCGAATTGCCTGATGAATTTATCAAGGATCAATCATGAGTGATTTTGTAAATGCTGGTTGGAGCTTCTACATCACAATCGTCACCCTCGTTGGTATCGCTTGTTGTCTTTGGCTTCTATTTAGTCAGCGCAAGATTGCCGTCGTGCTCAATCAAGATGGTTCAGTCGCCAAGGATACTGGTCACGTCTGGGATGGGGATTTGCGCGAGTTGAATAATCCCTTGCCGCGTTGGTGGATGTGGATGTTTGCCTTGTCTTGTATTTTTGGCTTGGCTTATTTGTATATTTTTCCGGGGCTTGGTTCGAATCCGGGTGCTTCGGGGTATTCGACACAGGGCGAATTGAAACAGTCCCTGATTATGGCGAACAGTGAACTTAAACCTGTTTACGACAAGTACGTTGCGATGTCGGTCGAGCAAGTTGCCGCTGACCCACAAGCGAAGATCATGGGCCAAAGACTTTATCTAAATAATTGTTCGCAATGCCATGGCTCTGACGCAGGCGGAGCAAAAGGTTTCCCTAATTTGACCGATCACGATTGGCTCTATGGCGGTGCATCTGAAAATATCAAAGAGACCATCACTCATGGTCGGGGTGGTGTGATGCCTTCTTTCTCTCACCTGGGGGACGAGGCAATCATTAATGTGACGCACTATGTTCGCAGCCTCTCTGGCTTGTCGTCGGACAGCATCAAAACGGCAAGGGGAAAAGCCGTTTTCAGCGATAACTGCACAGCCTGTCATGGCGCTGATGGTAAGGGTAATCAGATGCTTGGCGCGCCCAATCTGACTGACAAGGTATGGCTCTATGGTGGGACGCAATCGGCAATCCTCGAGACACTCAGAAATGGTCGTCAAGGCATGATGCCTGCCCAGGAAAATGTGTTAAGTCCTGAAAAAATTCATCTGCTCACAGCTTATGTCTGGGGTCTATCGAACAGCGAACCCCAAGCGGCGAAGAAGTAGCAATGTCGGTTTCGTCTCCCACGGGTAAGCCTGTCTCGATTGAAATTATCGAAGAGTCTCTTTACGAAATTCGTCGCAAAATTCAGCCACGAGCTGTTAGTGGCGTCTTCGCAAGATGGCGCTGGGGTCTGGTCGCTTTCACGCAGTTGCTGTTTTACGGCATGCCTTGGGTGAACTGGAACGGACGACAGGCCGTCCTGTTTGACCTCGTCCACAGAAAGTTTTACATCTTTGGTTTGGTGTTGTGGCCTCAAGATGTTATTTACTTGACCTTATTGCTCATTATTTCGGCCTTATCGTTATTTTTATTTACCGCCATTGCAGGTAGACTTTTCTGTGGTTATGCCTGCCCGCAAACGGTATACACCGAAATATTCATGTGGGTAGAGAAAAAGATTGAAGGCGATCGCTCAGCGAGACTTCGGCTCGATCAAGAAAAGTGGCCCTGGAGCTTGCGAAAGCTTCGGCTAAAGCTCACCAAACACACAATCTGGTTGTTGATCGCCTTTGCCACTGGATTTACGTTCATTGGTTATTTCACCTCGATCACGACCTTGCAGGATCATTTTCTGGATTTCTCGCTAGGCCCCTGGCAAACCTTTTGGTGGGCGTTTTATGGCTTTGCTACCTGGGGTAACGCTGGTTTTATGCGTGAGCAAGTCTGCAAGTACATGTGCCCTTATGCACGCTTTCAAAGCGTGATGGTGGACCGAGACACCTTTGTCGTGACCTATGACAAGGGTCGCGGTGAGCCCAGAGGGGGGCGCAATAAATCAGATGATCGAGTTGAGAAGGGTCTGGGTGATTGTGTTAATTGCAGCATTTGCGTACAGGTTTGTCCGACCGGCATTGATATTCGAGATGGTCTGCAATACATGTGTATTGGCTGTGGCGCCTGTATCGATGCGTGTAACCAAGTCATGGACAAGGTGAGTTATCCCAAAGGCTTGATTCGGTATACGTCTGAAAATGCCATGGACAATAGAGAAAGCAATATTGCTACGTGGCGACGAATTTTTCGGCCTCGTGTCATCATTTACGTGGCGATTGTTGCCGTATTAAGTTCTTTATTTGCATTTTCACTATGGTCCCGTAATCCACTGAGAGTGGATGTGATGAGAGATCGTGGCTCGCTGGCCCGTGAAGTTGAAGGGATCAGTTTAGAAAACATCTATCGAATACAAATCATGAATTCGTCTGAAAATCCAATGACTGTATCTTTGAAAGCTGAAGGTCTCGATAACCTGAAGATACTCGACTCGCGGGGAAATCAAATTGATAGCTTACAAGTCGAGCCATCCTCAAATCAGCTATTACCAATCAAAGTGAGGATCTCAATTAGTGAGTTAGAGCCAGGGAACTATCCCATTGTCTTTGATGTCGAGGCAATCGAGCAATCGAGTCATGCAAGCGTGAGTCGAAAGCGTCAGGAAAAATCGACTTTTATTGTTCCTCGTTAAGAAAAATATACAAAGGGAGAATGCAGATGGCTCAGGCAGAAACCAATAAACCGTGGTGGCGACAACTTTGGCCATGGCTCTTGATCAGCGGCCCCGCTGCAGCAATTGTTGCCTGTGCGATCACGATCTGGTTGGCAGTGAACTCCTATCCTGATCAGCAATTGCGTGAAGGGGTTGTCAGCCGTGGATTAAAAACAGAACAGGTCAAGAAATGAAACCGCCTAGACTTGTGTGGGCGCTGTGGCCATCGTTTTTGGTGTCAATTCCAGCTGTCGGCTTATTGTTTAGTTTTGTACATCCCGAAGATGTGGTCTTCTTCGGTCAGCACCCGCATATCGATGCCGAAGGTATCTACACGCTTGGCTTTTTATTAATCTGGTTGTTTTGCTCGGCCTCAAGCATGTTGACCATTTATATTTTTCCAACGAAGGCAGATGTTAACGACTAGTCTGCTACTTGGTGTATTTTTGGGTGCGTTGGCCAGCGGCTGGCACTGTGCTTTGATGTGTGGCGCAATTTCAGCTGCGATCGAAGGCTCGTCCACGAAGATTATTCGTTTTCAGTCGCCACAACGGTTGTTCTCTCTTCAATTGACTATGCATCTTGGTCGTATCGCGACTTACATGATGCTTGGTGGCGTTGCTGCCTGGCTAGGTATCTACGTCTGGCAGCAAGACATTGTCAATATTCAGCGACCACTGTTTGCGCTGACTGCAACGCTCTTGATCTACTTGGGTATCCGTTTGTTACTAGCGCGAAGTAGTCAATCTTTCCCCTTGGGGAAATGGTTTGGTAGTCGTTTGGCGGGTGTGTGGGCAAAGTATATTGGCGCTCTCGGTAGCTCGCCAGCTCGCTGGTTTAGCGGCATGCTGTGGGGTTTGGTGCCTTGTGGTCTTGTTTATGGCGTCTTACCGCTGGCATTTTTGTCAGGTAGCGTCATTGACGGGGTCTTGCTCATGTTAGCGTTCGGCTTGGGCACTTTACCCAACTTGCTCTTGATCACGAAATTCTCTGCTTACCTGGCGCAGTTGGGCCGCTATATTTGGGTGCGCTACTTCGCCGCAACATTGTTTATTGGGGCAGGGCTTTTTGGACTCTACCGAGCTTGGGTATTGCCCCAAGCTCTTTTAAAACAAGGTTTTTGTTTGTCTTAGACCCGATTGCTTGTCGCTCATGCCGGTACGCAAGTTGTTCGGCAGTTTCGACAATCTTCTTCAGACTTACAGTACTTCAAAGACCTCGTAACTGGGGCCAGTCGCTGTCCTGTTGCCCGTCGCGACGCAGATGATGCGATTAAGCCAGTCGTACTTAGCCGAAGCCGTTTCAAAAACAGGTGTCGAGCGGAAGTAGTATTCAGTTGGATCGACCGGCTCGCCTTTATTCAGGCGATCCATGACCTCTTTGGGGCCGTGTCGCAGGCCTCGGTAGCTCATGTAAATCAGTTGCTGATCATCAGTTTCAAGGATCAAGCGGACGTCCAGCGTCAATACGCCATCAGGACGCATCAGCAACCAGTCACCACCAGTGGTCGATCTAACCGTGCCACGAATGCGCTCTCCTTCGAAAGTACCCCCGCTGACGTAAGCGATTCTGCGGCCACCCACAGGTGTTTGACCAAGATCCACAATGCTGGGTACGGTCAGAGCTATTTTAAAAATATGTCGAGTTTGGATCATGTTTTGTCTCCTGTTTTAGTTTGTTGCTAGTCTATAACATCGTGCCGGCCTCAACACTTGCTGGTTCACTTGAATATGGTGAGCGCGGCACTGGCAGCAGCGTTCATTTGACCAATCAAATAATAGTCAACGCTTAGCTGATCGTTATAAGACGTTAAATTGGTTTGTAGCGTCGTCGTGTCTAAACCTTGTAAATCACTGATGTATGAGCTCGATGATGTGGCAAAGGCGTCAGCGGCAGTGGCGTCGAGCGTCAGCATTGAACTGTAGGCCGACATTGAAGCTTGGGCTGCAGTAACGGATGTGATGTAAGTCGCAAGCTGGGTTGCAGCGGTTACTGCTGCAGAGGTTGAACTAAGGGGATAAGCCGTCGTCAATGCGGCGCCAATTGAAGCATAGTCATATCCGTAAACGGTCGATGTGACGCTCGTGCTGAGCGCCGGGTAGATGGTTATGCCTGACGTTGTATTGAGCAACCCCGTGCCGCCGATGGTTGCATTGTTTGCTATTGTTTTGATTTGAGTTGCCAGGGTTTGGTACGTTGCGTTCAAACTTGCAAGGTCACTGGTGGCGGTTGTTGACTCTGCTGATATCGCCAAGTTTTGCATTTCATATAAAAGGCTGGATATTGAGGACAAGCCAGTTTGAGCAACGCCCACAATATCATTTGTGGTGTTCAGGTTTGTGCTTCGCGTCCCCCACGTGTTGATGTTGTTTGATAAGGTCAGGATCACGCTGTTATAGATTGGGCTCAACGACGGGTTAACGTTGGTCGCCAGCTCAGTCTGAGTTGTCGAAATCTTCTTCTGAACTGCGTTTACCGCGTTCGATAGCGTAGAAGAAAGTTGGGTAATTGCTGACAACTCAGTTCACCTAAGTATTTAGTTTTCAACTGGGATGCCGTTATACCGTTATCGGGTCGTGTCGCTTGCTTGTGCGGGTGGCAGCGCCATTGTTCAACGGCAAGAGGCCGGCTGCCTCTCGGGCTAAGTACGATAATTGAGATTACGCCAAGTTTCAAGCGTTTAGTGAAAGAGCGTTCGTCTGGCAAAAATGAAGCGCGAATACCGGGGACACTGGTTTCTCGTAGAATGTCAGTGATAACCCTAGGATCTGCTGAGGCAATCCTCCTAAACTTTGTCACGTGAGCTTGTCATGAATCTGGATTTGATTATTCGTAATGCCCGCCTACCCGAGATGCAAGCGGGCGATCCCTTGGTCGATCTCGCAGTGTTGAATGGCAAGTTTGTGCTGATTCAGCCCACCATCCCAGATAAAGCTAGAGAAGAAATCGACGCTAAAGGCCATTTGGTGGCACCAGGTTTCGTTGAAACACACATTCATCTCGACAAAACGTGCACGATCGATCGTTGCGCTTGTGAGACTGTTAGATTTCCTTTTGATGCAATGGAGCGCGTCTCGGCTATTAAGCACACTTTTACCGTTGAGGATGTCCAGACCCGGGCTCGCCGTACCCTCGAAAAATGTATCTCCCACGGCTGTACGCTTATGCGCACGCACGTCGAAGTCGATCCAAAAGTTGGCTTAGTTGGCTTTGAAGGTGTTAAATCCCTGATCGACGAGTACAGCTGGGCCTTAGATATGGAGATTTGCGTCATGCCTCAAGAGGGCATGATCAATAACCCAGGTACCGAAGATCTGATGATCGCTGCCCTTAAAGCGGGCGCTCGTGTGATTGGTGCTGCACCAAATTATGATTCAGACCCCGCAGCTCAAATTCGAAGAGTCTTTGAAATTGCGCATGAGTTCGATGTCGACATCGATATGCATTTGGACTCAGGCGCCTCTGCTTCGCGGCTAGATACCCTCTTGGTGTGCGAACTGGCAGAAAAATATAACTGGGGCGGTCGAGTTGCGATTGGTCATGTCACTAAACTCTCGACCATGCCTGTGGCAGAGGTCGACAAAGTGGCTCAGCGCATGAAAGACGCCGGGGTTGCCTTGACAGTGCTACCTGCCACGGATCTGTACTTGTCAGGTCGCGATTTAGAGGCCAACGTGCGCCGTGGTGTGGTTGACGCCAACCATCTGGTGACACAAGGGGTGAACTGTTCGATTAGTTCAAACAATATCCTCAATCCTTTTACCCCATTCGGGGATGGTCAGTTGATTCGTCAGGCCAACTTGTACGCCAATATCGTGCAACGTGGCATGCCAGAGCCGCTTCGTGATACCTGGAAAATGTTTACGACTAATTCCGCTCAATTGATGCGCCGCGCTGGATACGGTATCGGTGTGGGTAACGATGCTGATTTCATTATTGTCGAGTCAGATAATCCAGTAAACGCCATTCGCGAAGTTGCGCCAACCTTGATGGGCTTCAAACGGGGGCGCCGCACTTTCACACGCAGTTCAGTGGTCTTGCATCGTCCGGACTAATTGGCGTGACGGGCGCAATGGCATAAAAATTGCTTTGAATAAAAGCACCAGATCGCTTCGGATCAGGTGTCTTTTATTAATAAGGTTTTCGCCATGTTTTCGTCTGTCCGTCGTTTGATGTCCTTGCACCACCATTTAGGTAAGTTTCTACTTGTTGGCCTATTGGCCTTGAGTGGGCTAGGTCTCAACATTAGCGCTCAGGCTGAAGCCTACCCGACGCGCAGCATTAATATTTTTGTTGGATTTCCTGCTGGTGGGGCCGCTGACATCGTTGCGCGAATGATCGGTGAGCAGCTTTCAGCAAAGCTGGGACAACCCGTCGTTGTGATCAATAAGCCCGGCGCTGCTAGCACCATTGGCATGGTGGCTGCTGCCGCCGCGCCGAATGATGGCTATAACTTATTATTGAGTTCACTGACCAATCAAGTAATAGCAGGGCACTTATACAAAGACCTCAAGGTCAATATCCTGACGGATTTTGAACCGGTAGCTATGATTGCCAATGCCCCACATGTGTTGAACGTCAATGCTCAAGTGCCGGCGCAAAACTTAAAAGAATTGATCGCTTGGCTTAAAGCGAATAACGGCAAAATCAATTACGCGTCACAAGGCAATGGCACACTCTCGCATCTCGAATCAGCGCTCCTGGCTGAACAGATTGGGGTCGATTTGGTGCATGTGCCCTATAAAGGGAGTGCTCCCGCAGTGCCCGATCTCGTGGCAGGTAATGTTTCATTTATGTTCGATAGCGCTGCCGCATCGAAACCTTTGCTTGATAGTGGCAAAGTGCGTGCCTTAGCCGTCGCAGCGACACAAAGATTGCCAGGCATGCCTGAGTTGCCCACCATGATTGAAGCTGGCTTGCCAGGTTATAACGTTAATAACTGGATGGGGATCTATGCCCCGAAAGGAACACCTGTCGAGTTCACACAAGTGCTAGAGCAGACCTTTGCACAAATCCTCGCTGATCCTGCTTTCCAAAAAACCTTAATTGAAAAGGGCCTGATCGCCACCCCTATGGGGCCGAAAGAACTGACCCAGCGCGCTCTGGAGGACTCCGATCGCTGGGGAAAAGTGATTAAGGCCGATAACATTAGTTTTTAACGCGCGCTGGTATGGGGTTGGCGGAAATGTCAGCGAGCTGTCATATAAGCTAGGTGTCATGAAGCCTCGGTTATGGTGTCTACTATCTAAGCAGACCTGACATCCCAAATTCGGAGCAACCATTGATGAAAATTGCTGACATCCGGGCGAATGCCTATTCAATGCCTTTTACCAGCCCCGCTTTCCCTCGAGGCCCCTATCACTTTGTTAACCGAGAGTTTTTTATTATTACTTATCGCACCGATATCGATGCGTTAAGAGCAATTGTTCCCGAGCCGCTTATAGTCAAAGATCCTTTCGTCAGCTTTGAATTTATCAAAATGCCAGACTCATCAGGGTTCGGTGATTACACTGAAAGCGGTCAAGTGATCAGCGTCATCGATCAGGACGGTCAAGCAGCAAACTACACGCACATGATGTACCTCGATGACCACGCACCCATCGCTGGGGGTCGAGAGTTGTGGGGCTTTCCTAAAAAACTCGCTAATCCGCACCTGTCGGTTGCCTCGGATACCTTATTGGGCACGCTCGATTATGGACCAGTGCGTGTCGCAACTGGGACGATGGGCTTTAAATATCAAAGCCTCGATATTGCGACTGAGCAAACCAAGATGTCTCAAACACCCAACTACTTGTTGAAAATCATTCCACACGTCGATGGCACGCCAAGGATCTGCGAACTGGTTCGCTATTTCTCACAAGGCGTCAAACTACACGGAGCCTGGACGGGACCAGCTCGGCTTCAGCTGTTTCATCATGCTCTCGCGCCGGTGGCGGATTTGCCGGTTCTGGAAGTAATCGGTGCCAAACACTTAGTGTGCGATTTGACGCTTGGGTTGGGTGAAGTTGCTTTCGACTATCTAAAAACTTGAAGTCAGACGCGGGCGTACCTTATCGATAGTAAGTGCTCTAACAGACGGAAGCCAAGGTTCTTTTTGCATAACATCAGGGTTACTAACCGGATCAACAGTGTTGACCCCGGACCACTCTAAAGTTTCGCAAAGGAATCATCATGAAAACCCTAAAGATCACTCTCATCGCGGCTGCGCTAGCTCTTGGATTTGCTGCTGGTGCAATGGCTCAAAGCATGTCGAAAATCGATCATAAGACTGCAGAAGAGAAGATCGAGTCCGATTACAAATCCGCCAAAACCGGCTGTAGCTCTTTGGCAGGAAACGCCAAGAACATTTGCATGGCTGAGGCTAAAGGTAAAGAATCAGTCGCAAAGGCTGAACTGGAAGCTGCCTATAAGCCGAGCCCGAAGGCACACTACGAGGCACGCGTTGCCAAGGCTGACGCTGACTTTAAAGTCGCGAAGGAAAAGTGCAATGACAAGGGTGGCAATATCAAAGACGTGTGCGTAAAAGAGGCAGATGCTGCATTTACCTCAGCGAAAGCCGACGCAAAAGTACAAGAGAAAACCACGGATGCGACAACCAAGGCGAATGAGAAAACCGTCGAGGCACGTACTGATGCAAACAAAACAGTAAACGATGCTCGGAAGGCCGCGACTGACGACAAGACTGACGCTCAGTACACCGTCGCTAAAGAAAAGTGCAATGCGTTCGCGGATGCTGCTAAAGATCTATGTCTGGAAGACACAAAGGCGAAATTTGGCAGGAAGTAATTGAATGACAACGGGAATCGGACATCTCAACGTGTGCCGTTCCCGGTCTTCGCCATCAGTCCCCAAACTATTTCTTTGACAACAAGGGTTGAACAACCCCTTCAACCCCGACAAGACTCAGCACAGTGACGAGTGCAGCTTGGGCATCGACCCATTCTTGACTAGGATCTAGCCACTCGGTCAGTGAATGGGTACCCCCATTTTTGCCACCGCTACCTAAGATGATTGCTGGAACTTTCAATGACATGGGCACGTTGGCGTCGGTGCTTGAGCTATTAAAATAAGGCTTCTTATTAAAGGCTTGACTGCTCGTCACCGCTGTCTTAACCATCACAGAGTCTTCAGGCGTCGAGCCGGCAGGCCGATCTCCGATCAGCTTCATTTCTACGGTAATTTTTTTGTCTGTCTCCCAACGCTGGTTTTCTTCTGCAACGCCCGCTGCAATAGCATCCATGATTAGTTTTTCTGTTTTAGCGAGACTATCAGCACCGTTTGATCGGATATCAAGCGCGAAACTTGCATGACCAGCGATTGAATTCACTGAGGTTCCGCCTTCCACTGTGCCGACGGTGAAAGTTGTCTTCGGGTCCTTCGGTGGCCTGACGTCGCCCACTTTGCTGATGGCTCGTCCCATCGCATGTATAGCACTGGGAACTTGACCAAATGCCCCGAAACTATGACCACCAGGTCCGGTAAAAATGACATCGTAACGGTGGCTACCTGTTCCTCCAATGGTGATCCTGTCTGCCAAGCCAGGTTCTAAGCCAACCATGCCGTCTATACCAGCTACATTTTTGAAAATGGCTTTCATGCCGCGTAAGTCACCCAGTCCCTCTTCACCCACGTTAGCGGCAATCACTAAATCACCAGTGGTTTGAATGCCTCTTTCGTTTAACGCCTTCAACCACTGTATCAACACAATCAAGCCGCGAGTATCGTCTGAAATACCCGGCGCGTAGAGCTTGCCGTCCTTTTCTTTGATTGTGACGTCGGTGCCCTCCGGAAACACCGTATCAAGGTGTGCCGATATCAGCAGCCTGGGTCCGTGACCTGTCCCTTTGCGAACGGCAATCACGTTGTTATCGGCATCAATGTAGGCATCTTTTGCACCAAGCTCTTGCATTCTTGCCAAAAACGCTTCAGCGCGCACTCTCTCTTTAAAGGGTGGGGCGGGGAGTTCAGTTGTGAAGCGCTTGAGTTCTTTAAGTGCTCTGGCATCATCGGTTTCTAAGTCCGCTAATACCTGTTTGATTCTGGGTGACGCCAACAGAGTTTTGACTGTGCCGTCGATATCCTGCGCGTAGACAGGAGGAACTGAGATCGCCAGGAGCGTTGTAAGTAGAGCAAGCGAAGTCTGACCTAGGTGTTTGGCTTGAGCGAATGAGAATTTTGGTGTCAAGATGAGCTCTCTATGCAGTGGCTTGGTAACATACCATCAGTTGAATTTTTGGGGCTTAGAGTATTCAGGTGCGGCAAAGAAAAAAATTCTCTTTTTCACGCTAGGCAATTAAACTAGCCTTCTCTACAACTAAGTATAGAGGACTCGACGAAATGCCAAAGTCTACCGCCAGTCGCTCTATTGCTCCACGCTAAGCCGCTCAAATGAAACCAGCTATCGCAGTTATTGAACTTGATGTGCGGGATCCCGAGGCCTTTACTAAAGAGTTTTTCCCTTTAGCCGCAAAGGTATTTGCTGACGCCGGTGCGACATTTCTCGTTCGGCCAAGCCAACCCACAGCCATAGATGAAGTTGCACCAAAAAGAGTCGCTCTGGTTCAGTTTGAAAGCGTTGAAATGGCCGTCGCAACATTTGCCTCGCAAGCTTACCGGGATGCTCGCAGGGTAGGCGATCAATATGCGGGCTTTCGCATCTTTGTACTGGAGTCGAGCGCTTCCTGAGTAATCATCGATCAAAACGCGCATCTTCAGGATAGCAATCCGAGCACGATCCCTTGGCTCGCTAAAATGAGAAGCCAATGCAGGCCATCTTGCCAAATAAGCTTTTTGTTTCTGCGTTGGAAAATGATGTTCGTTGTGAGACTCGGCAAAATAAATCCGAGCCAGATGCCAAAGCCTGCAATGAGTGCGGAACGAACGCCAGTCAAACCAAGGTGGGCAAGTAAGCTGAACAGGGCGCAAGCGATAATCAGCTGGCCCAGCAAACCGACGAGCAATTCAAACGCTGAGGGGCGGTACGCAGGCCCTTCTTCGCCCCAGCCTACTGCCCGACGCCACGATTTCCCGAGCCATAGATACCAAATCGAGCCTACTACATAACTGACGAAGGTCGCCGCTAAAACGGCGGTGATGCCAATGTCCATGAGCTTGTCCCTCTTCAATTAGAACGATAAAGCGATAGTGCTATGCAACACGGTAACAGGTCTCAAGTCAAGACAAAATAAGGCGTAGGTCGCACGTTCGAATCGTGCTGGGCAGGCCAAATTTCACATTTCTTCATACATATTTAGGCTGGTCTATTGGCCTGATTGTGGCTAATCATGATCTAGCTTTGCTATCGAGAACCCTATCTGGTATTAGGGCGTGGCGGATCCTAGTGGACTATGGGGCGACTCTGATCAATTTTTGACCCTGACGATCTAGTGTCGGTTTGACCCGACTCGGAAGTGTCCGGTTACGTGACGGTCAGGCGGCTCTTATAGGGTGGCTTGCTGGCGTTCAATTTGGGTGATTGGCAGTATTTAGGTGGCAGAGAACGGCCATAAGCAGGCATTGGAGAGTTCCTAATGGGCACGGCCATTTTGGCTGGGGTCGACATAGTGCATTTAAGAAAATTTCCCACCAAGAAGTTTCGTCAATTTTTCTGCACTAGCCTTAACCAGTGCTGCTTGCCTGTTATCAAAACGATATGTCGGCATTGTCAGCGTGATCACTCCAATTAGGCCTTCAGAATTGAAGACGGGTGCTGAAATCCCAGAAATTTCTTTTACTCGATCTCCTGAAACCGCTAAAACCATATCTTTGCGAATTTTTGAAGCGATTTTCCCTGGGACTCCTTCAAATGCGGTGAGTACTTTTCCACCCGCACCTTTATCGATAGGTAATAAATCGCCAACCTTAATATGATCCCTAAGTGCTTGATTGGAATCTACTCTATATAAACATAGGCGTTGATCACCTTGACGTACATGAAAAGCCGCACTTTCGTTAGTGGCATGCATAAGATCCTCAAGAATAGGCAATACAACCGACTCTAGGGACAGTTGCTGATATGCAGCGGTAAGACTGGCGATTGCAGGACCAAGCGTATAAACCCCATTAGCCCTTTTAATTACCAAAAGAGAGTTTTCAAGTGATGCCAACATCCTCAGGACCGTACTCTTATAAAGACCTGTTGCGTCAGAAATTTGAATTAATGAGAGTTCAGGGTTACTTGACGTAAACAGCCTAAGAATTGTGAGTGCTTTGTCTACAGCAGCTACGCCTGCCTCTGATTTAGCGATTTTTCCATCATTTTGCTTAGAGGATTTTTTTGGCATAGACAGAGGCTTTTTTGTGTGATTTAATAATAGAACAACATTCTATAGGATAGAACATAGTGAATTTGATGTCAACAGATATTTTAATTAGTGAGGTTGGGCCAAGGGATGGTTTGCAGCCCATTAAATCAATCATGCCAACAGAAAAAAAGAATGCCTGGATGATGCTTTGTATAAAGCCGGAGTTCGTGAGATAGAGGTTGCTTCATTTGTTCCTGCAAAGATGTTGCCGCAGATGGCTGACGCAGCTGATATTGTGCGTCATGCTAAAACTTTGCCGGGGCTCACAGTCATGGCCTTGGTCCCTAACTTAAAAGGAGCACAGGCTGCAATTGAGGCTGGTGTTCATAAAGTTACTATTCCTGTTTCAGCTAGTGCCGCACATTCCTTGGCGAATGTCCGTAAGACCCGTGAGGAAATGATTGAGGAAGTTAAACGAATTGCTCAATATCGCAATGACCATGCGCCACAAGTAAAGGTCGAGGCGGGTATTGCAACAGCCTTTGGTTGCACCTTACAAGGATTGGTTCCGGAGGATGAGGTTATTTGGATAGCTGAGCAAGTAATTGCAGCAGGTGCTGATGAGTCTGGTTTATCCGATACAACGGGATATGCAAATCCGGCTCAAATTAAAAGACTCTTTAGAAGATTGAAGTCAGCTATTGGTAGTAAAGCTGGCGCAGCGCATCTACACAATACACGTGGACTTGGTTTAGCAAATTGCTTGGCGGCATATGAAGAGGGCGTCACTTCATTTGATTCTTCAATGGGCGGTTTAGGCGGCTGCCCCTATGCTCCTGGTGCATCTGGTAATGTGGTCACTGAAGATTTGGTGTTTATGTTTGAGGCAATGGGCGTCAAAACAGGTATCAATTTGGATTTGCTTTTTGAAGCTCGCAAGCCATCCCTACAAATGAAGACGGGGTTTTAATGAGCTGGATATATCGCTATGAAGCTGGGATCAAGAGCGCGGTAGAGGGCTATGCGTCTTTGGATATGAACTACAGCAGAATTTATATTGAAATTAAAGATTCAGAGCACGGAATAAATGATTACTGGGAACTGCCTATACGTAGCTGCATTGCCAGAATTCCCGGTAAACCCACCCCAGCGCTGATAGCCACAACGCAATCAGAGCTAAATTCCCCTCAAAAACCGTCTACAAACGGCGTATTTGCTGGGGGATATAAGAAAGCACTTGAGAACTTACAAAAGTACGCTATCAAGTGATTTGAAGCATTAGCTAAGGTCGTCGTCTAAAGACGACAGATCTTAATGAAGATTGCTAAATACTTATAAGCAAATACGGGTTAAGAAAATAACTATATTCTTAACCCGATTTGTAAGTCATTGATTCTTTGAAGGTCTTTTTGTCCTGTTAAGTGACGCTTAGCAAACAAACTGAGGTCGACCTTTTCTGCTTAAGGAAACATACTTAAAACGCACATTTTATTTATGACAGGAAAACCAAATGGCACAAGCAAAAACCTTATCTCAAGCAGAGCTTGATCAAGTTCTTAATTACGTCAGTACCAAAAAATACGCTTTGCGTGACAGAGCAATCATTCTTACCAGTTTTCTCGGAGGCCTTCGTGTCGCCGAAATAGCCTCACTCACCATGGGTGATGTAGTGAACCCCGATGGATCGATTAAGAATGAGATCCGTTTATCGGCCGCGCAAACTAAAGGCAAATATCCCAGAACCGTCTTTGTTTCACAGCGTTTACAGGTGGAATTAGCCAACTACCTCACAACAAGACATGCCAAAGGCGCTGATATCCCCTTCTTTCATACCGATCACCGATTACGTTTTAGCCCCAATGGCTTATGTGTGTGGTTTCATCAGCTATATAAGAATGTGGGTATTAGCGGTGGGAGCAGCCACTCGGGCAGAAAGTTTTTCATTACCACTTTGGCTAATAAAGGCATTGGTGTAAGAATCTTAGCCTCTTTAGCCGGCCATCGGTCCATTGCGGTAACGCAAAGATATATCGACGTCAACGATGAGCAAAAGAGACAGGCCGTAGAACTGATCTAAGTGAGTTCGGGCTCAAGGGCTTTGCCCAGGGTTGTGCCATGGTGAAACATCAGTCCGATTGTATAAAAATCATGCTATAATGCAATCATGCTGCATGAATATAGGAGAATGCCATGGGCGCAGTCATAGATCACCAGGTTATTAAGTCGATTGGATCAAGCGGACAAATTTCGCTTGGTAAAGAGCATGCAGGACGTCAAGTACTAGTAGAAACGCCTGAGCCAGGGGTTTGGGTGATTCGTACAGCCACGGTTATTCCTGATAATGAACGTTGGATGCATACGCCTGCCGTTAAAAAGGACTTATCGGCTGCTCTAGCTTGGGCACAAAAAACCCCGGCAAAAGCGACTGATCTTTCTAAATTAAAAATGGCTAAAGCGCATGGCACGAAACGTAAAGCCTGAGCCATTAGTTGAGCTTGATCTCAATAGCCCGGTCTTTCAATCTGCTTGGGAGACATTAGAGTTAGTCGAACAAGAGAAGGCCTTTGCTACTTTTGAAAAAATCACGCAACTGACCTGGAACCAGGTTTACCGTGACAAAGGTCTCAAATGGGAAAAGATTCATAGTATCCCCGCCCCAAAGGGCATCGATGCGCTCTACTCCTTTCGGGTTAGCAAATCAATTCGGGGAATCGGCTTTAGAGAGGATCATTTTCTTAGAGTGTTATTAATTGAGCCAGACCACGATGCTGCATACGGAAAAAAGTAATCAACTAAGCAGCTAATCAGCAATTAGACTCTGATCAACCAGCCTATCACCCGGCTGGTTTTTTATTTTTAGAGCGAAGTTTTCGCCTAAGATTAATAGTAAATTGAAAACACTTCACTGAAAATTTTCACAATAATTTCACATTTAATTTTGCATGGAATTTTCAAACAAAGATTTTTAGTGATTTTTTCTCAAAATTAAAATCGCCTGCTAACTCAATGTTTACATGGCTCCGATTTTTCCTATTTTTCTGTCAAGGAAATAAAACAACGCGGTGATTTGCGTGAAAAATACGAAAAAAATTAGACTGTCTCCATCAACATGACCTGCCCTGGGATTTTCAGACCACGCGAAATTAGAGACAATGGCTCCTTGACAGCAAGGAGCAGTGATGAAGAAAGCACGATTTACGGACG
>NZ_PVTV01000018.1 GCF_003003055.1 Jezberella montanilacus | reverse complement strand
CGCTGCTGTTGACCATGAGACATCAGCTCAAATTTGTACGCTTGCAATCGCTTCATGCTGTGATTATATACAGCAGTCTGTGTATTCACAAGATATCAACATCTAGGACAGCTACGCTGTCCGTGCTATTCATCCTCGCCCTGAACGCCGAGGTTTTCCGCACAATTTGATAAAAGACGATAGTTACGTTGGCAAGAAGCGTCGGAGTGATAAAAAGAGGAGGAATATATTTGTTTGGGAAACGATGGGAAATATATAAATGGCAATAATCACAACCACAGACCAATTGCGTGCCATCTACAAAGCACTCTTAGCAGGCTTGAAAGGCTCCCCCGGCAAAACCAAAGAGGCGCAGCGTTGAGCGTTCAGGGGCAAGTGCCCAGCAGCATTCACGACCCACTCCCGCCAGCTTTTCACAAGCTGGCGATCTCGAATTTATTGGCTCAATCTGCAGAGCAGTTGACCTTGGCTGCTGTGCCCATTGTGGCTGTGCTCATGCTTCAGGCAGGTCCCGGACAAATTGGTGTGCTTGCCGCAGTCCAGTCATTGCCTTTTTTGCTGCTCTCCATGCCAATGGGTTTGTTGGCCGATAGCATGTCGCGCAAAAAGCTCATGCTCTTCTCCGAAATACTTCGGGTGCTGGCCTGCTGCTGGATCAAATCAGTGTCGCCTTGTTGGCGACTGTCGGATTTTTTGCGGCTGTGGGAACGGTTGGTTTCAGTGTCAGTGCACCTTCCTTGGTGCCAGCATTGGTTAACAGAGCACATTTGGCCAAAGCCAATGGGCGCCTGGAGTTAGCAAGGAGCATGGCATTTGCGGGTGGCCCAGCCTTGGCGGGGGCCCTCATCGCTTGGATGGGCGCTTCGACGTCCTTCGTTTTGTCTTTCATGCTCTCTCTGGCTGCCGTAGGTTTCTTAAATCAAATCAAGGAACCCGCAAGACAAGCAGCGCCAGACAGACATCCTTGGCTAGAGCTCAAAGACGGGGCGCACTTTGTTTGGACTCATGAATTTTTACGACCCATTTTGTTCACTTCTGTGGCGTGGAATATCTCTTGGTTCGTGTTGCAAGCCATCTATGTTCCGTATGCCATTCGCACCTTGGGTATGAGTTCGAGTGCGGTGGGCCTCACCCTTGCTTGTTATGGCGCTGGCATGATTTTCGGATCACTCCTGGCGTCCAAAATTGTGGCGCGCATGGCATTTGGCAATGCCATATTGCTGGGGCCTTTTTTCTCGGTTTTGGCAGCTGCTGTCATGGCGGCTACTCATTTTTGGCCAGCGTCTGCAGTGGCTGGCTTGTCATATTTTCTTTTCGGATTCGGCCCAATCATCTGGACCATCACTTCCACCACACTCCGCCAGAGTGTCACCCCAAACACCTTGATGGGGCGAGTCACCGCCATCAACATCGTGGCGGGCACAGGCGCTCGCCCGATAGGCGCTTTGCTGGGTGGCTTAGTAGGCGAGACTTTTTCAGATTTAGCCAGCTTGCTGGTCGTCGTCGCAGGCTTTTCTGTTCAGGCAATTATCATCAGCCTTTCTAGAGTCAGGTCCCTTCAATCCTTAAGTGAACTACAAGAAAGATCAAACTAAGCGTGTGAGTGCAATTGAATTGACTGCTTAAATGAAATTTTCAGCAATGAATTTGAGGTCTTCTTACAATGCTCTTGAGTTCATCACCATTTATCTGACATGACCCAATCTCTCGCAAGGCTCGTTAAAGAAATTCGCTCTTGTACCTTGTGTACAGAGTATTTACCACTGGGGCCAAGACCCATTATTCAGGTTAGTAGCACGGCAAAAATTCTCATAGTTGGCCAAGCCCCCGGTAGCCGAGTTCATGAAACCGGAATTCCATTTAACGATCCTAGTGGCGATCGTCTTAGAGAGTGGATGGGTATCGATAAAGAAATTTTTTATGATGACAAGGAAATTGCTCTGGTGCCAATGGGTTTCTGTTTTCCCGGAACAGGTAAATCAGGCGATCTACCTCCAAGACCGGAATGTGCTGCTACGTGGCGAGTCCAACTATTAGAGCAACTACCCAATATCAAGTTAACCATTGTTGTTGGTCAATATGCTCAAGCATGGCATTTAGACCAAGGCAACAAAGCAAATTTGACTGAAACCGTCGTGGCATGGAAGAGCTATTGGCCTAAGGCAATTCCTTTGCCACATCCAAGTCCCAGAAACAATATTTGGTTAAAGAAAAATCCTTGGTTTGAGGAAGAGGTTTTGCCTTCACTCAGAAGGAAGGTGAAAGCTGTATTGAAGTAGGATCAGACATCTTCGGCGCGGGTCGATTCCGCCCCGGGCCACCCTATTATTTGTTATGTTGCCTGGGATTCCTTTCACTCCAGTTCAATATGGCGATCTTTGGCTACCTTGGTCCAGCGCGCAATGTCCTCTTTAATATAGGCATCAAATTGTTGTGGTGTCATGGGCATGAGCGTCATGGCCTCACTTGACATTTTTTCTGCGAACTCTGGGCTGGACAGTACTTTATTTAACGCTGCATTCAGCTTAATGACGATTGGCTCTGGGATATTCGCAGGGCCCGCAATGCCATACCATTGCTGTCCATTAAAGCCTGAGAAGCCTAATTCGTTGAACGTTGGAATGTTCGGTTCTGCAGGACTGCGCTGCTGACCAGTGACGGCCAAAGCACGAACACGATCTGACTTGAGATAAGGAATCGCAGCAAACAAAGTGGGGAGCATGGCGTCGGTTTGTCCACCAATCAAATCAGTAAAGGCTGGTGCAATACCGCGATAAGGCAGATGAACCATCAAGACATCAGCAGCCATCTTAAATTGTTCCATCCCAAGATGCGTGAGTGTGCCGGGACCTGAACTGCCGTAGCTCAGCTTGTCTGGATTCTTTTGGGCATAGCCAACGAACTCAGCCAAATTTTTCGCAGGTAACTTGGTATTTACAATCAATACATTTGGTGTGGCACCAATCATACCGATGGGTGTGAAATCTTTTGACGCGTCATAGTTAAGTTTACGAACGGCAGGATTGGTTCCGTGAGTGCCTGCATAGGCAATCATGAGTGTGTAGCCATCTGGGCTTGCTTTTGCAGTTGTAATAGAAGCAATAGCACCACCGGCACCGGATAAGTTTTCTACAATGACGCTTTGGCCAAGATTCTTAGAGAGGCGTTCCGCGACTGCTCGAGCGATATTATCGAGCCCACCCCCCGCAGCGACAGGCGCTATGAGCCTGATCGGTCTTACTGGGTAAGTATTAGCAGTTTGAGCATAAACGCTTAGGCTCAGCGTCAAGCTAAACATAGCGACGAATGCTGACAAAAAAATCGGCATTGGCTTGTTAATAGATGCAGACATGTCTTAGGTCCGAACAAGGATTATGTATTAATGTGGGCCGCCTTCAAAAGGCCTGAGGCAACAGTGTAATTGGATAGGGCGTGGTTATTGCCATCACCGGCTCCCAGCTAAAGAAAATTAAGAATTGAAGGTCTGTTCAGTAGCCCAAAGCCATATCACTTCAAATACCCAGCGCCAAAAGTTGGATGAAGTAAGCGACTTTGCTCAACGATGTGTTGGGCAGCGCACGGACGATGTGACGGCGCATCAGTAAAGTAAGCGATTGAGCACAACTTTCCCCATTTTCAGGGACCACGGAGCCAGCGGCCATGAACACAAACAACAGCAAGAAAAATTTATATGATGTAGTGAATGACTTTGATGTCGCGATGCTCGTGACACACACCGCCAACACAATCCACGCACGGCCAATGGCCATTGCGCAGATAGACGATGACATGAACGTATAGTGGTGCTAAGCGTGCCGCAGCAGTAATCAGACGCTGACAGTGCGAGTTCGCTTTCAGGGGCTCACTACACCACCACTGAATCCCAAAGCCTTAGCGTATCTTCGCTGGTTTTTTTTCTTTCACGGTCTTTGACTGATGGTGTGGCCTTTCGAAAGGACAGGACTGGCATTATCATTCTCGAATGAAAACCACACTACTTCGATTGATTTGGGTCTCCATCGGCGCGGGTGTAGCCATCACGCTAACTCTGCTCGCAACTAAAGCCACAAGCCCTCTGTTGCTCGCCTCGCTTGGCGGGACAACATTATTCCTGTTTGGCTTATCCACAACACCAGCGGCTCAGCCAAGAGCCGTTTGGGGTGGACACCTATTCAGCAGTTTGATTGGAATTATTTGTGTGCAATGCTTAGGAGATGCCACTTGGGTATCGGTCACAGCAGTCGTCATTACGATTTGTGTCTTACTCCTCACCCGTACCGTGCATCCCCCGGCAGGCGCCAATCCCTTGATTATGATTCAGGCGCACGCCAGCTTTAGCCACATCGGATTAACAGTGTTGCTGGGGATTAGTATCATTTCCGCTGTCGCCTGGATTTGGAGCCGCCTAGGTTTTGGTACAAAGAAATATCCGGTGTCATGGAGTCAACCATCTCCACCGACGATGAACTGGAGTATTTGGGGCGACTAGCAGCTAGCATTCTCAGACCATAGGTTGGACTTCATTCGTTTAAGTGAAAGCCGGATTGAAACGCTTCGACTCATGTTTGAAATGACCGTTAGTCATTATTGCTGTCGCTATCACTATGAATAAAACTTTTACGAACCGGGGCTAATGATGCAAACGAACGAGATCCCTTCATGGCTTCAAGCCGCTCGTGACGCTTGGCAGTGGCGCGGTTCAAGCAGGCCTGATTTTGCGCAATTACCTAAACCGGGCCAAGTATCCGTTTGGGACTTTCCGCGTCCACCTCAGCTGGTTCTGGATCAGCGCGAAGTGATTGTTGTCTGGGGCAATGTGGAAGTCGCTCGAACAAATCGTGCAGTGATGGCACTTGAGACAGCGCACCCACCTACCTTCTATTTACCCTGGGCAGACGTCAAGCAAAACCTATTCGAGTCAGCAGGTGGGGGTTCCGTTTGTGAATGGAAAGGGCCAGCTCAATACTGGTCTTTAGTTGATGGTTCGCGTTCTTTAGTCAAGGTCGCATGGAGTTATCCGCGCCCCTTGCCTGGCGCAGAGCAATTAAAAGATTGTGTGGCACTTTACGCAACGTCGCTGCAATGTACGGTTGGAGGTCAACCAGTAACCCCTCAGCCAGGTGGATTTTATGGTGGCTGGATTACGCCGGAACTTGTTGGCCCATTTAAGGGGGATCCAGGAAGCTCTGGCTGGTAATGAACGCATCTAAAAATCTTATCAATAGGAAGCAAATATTTTTAAGGATCTTAAATGATGCACCTGTTTATTTTGACTGCCTTGATTTTTGGTTTTTCATCAGCCCACGCCCAAACTGAGAGCGGCGCGAAAGATTCACTAATAGAAACAGCTCATTACAAGAATGGCGATATCGCGCCCTATGCCTTAACCACAATCGGGATTGCCAACCCAAAGTATGTTGTCATCTTGATGCCTGGCGGCGATGGAAAGCTTACCCCTAGAGTCTCACCAGATGGCCAAGGGGTGCTTTTTTTGAAACCGGGTAATTTTGCGATTCGTATTAGAACGCTCATTGCTGATCATGAATTTGTCACCGCAGAAACAGATTCAACTGTTTCCATTCCTTCAATAGAGCGTGTCAAAGTAATTATCGAAGACCTTCAATCTAAGTTTCCCAACGCAAAGATATATGTGCTTAGCACCAGTAGGGGTTCCCAATCAATTCAAGACTTGTCTATAGCAATGGACGGAAAGATCGCGGGGTTTATAAATACCTCATCGCTTGCAAGCGTCAATCATGAGTTGGACACTAGAGGTCGGAAAAGCAGATATCTATTGGTTCATCATAGATATGACAGCTGTAAATCAACAGGCTATGAAGGGGCTGTCTATAACCACAAAACGTATGGCACTGACCTGATTACGATGGAGGGTGGAACGATTGCCGGTAACGTTTGCGGCCCCCAGGCACATCATGGATATTTGGGCATTGAGAGCGAGACAGTGTTGAGGATCAAGGCTTGGATAAAACAAGACAAGCAGGATTAAACAGCCAAGGCGCTTGCAGTGCTTGCCCGGAGAAAGTGTCAGCTTTATGACAAAAAGCCAGTACCCTTATATCGTAGCTCGATAGTCGTTAATGACGGTACCCATGGTCAACACATCTGACTCGTGCGCGGCGTCACGCTGGGTTTCTGAAAGAGCCTCTTGTTCCCACTGCAGCATGGCCGGATGGGCCAACAATCGATCAACATAAGCCCGAGACTGCTCATTCAACGCGATATCGTAGGTGCGAAATCTGAACGCGACGGGGCCAAAGAAGGCATCTACCGCACTGAACTGCTCTCCGGCGAGCCAAGGCCCATGAAACCGCGCGAACCCATCCGCCCACAACTGCTCAATGCGCGCCAAATCGGCTAGCAAGGCGCTACTCGGTTCATGCAGACGCACGCGAACACCAAGACTCATTGAGCACTCGTTTCTGAGAGCGTGAAAGCTTGAATGCATCTCGGCGCAGGCGCTTCTAGCCCAGGCACGATTCGCTTTATCACCGGGCCAAACAGTTTCGTACCGCTCGGCTAAAAATTCAGTAATAGCGAGCGAATCCCAGACATGCAGCTCATTCTCAACAAGAACGGGCACTCTTGCACTGGGTGAGAATTGTTGAAACTTATTGGCGGTTTCTTTTCCATCAAAAAAGACCAGGTGTTCAACGAAGGGGATATCTAGTGCCTTCATTAGAAACCAGGGACGCAACGACCACGACGAATAGTTTTTATTGGCAATGTAGAGGTTCAGCATAGGGTACGCAGTCTCATTTTCAGTGAATAACGGTTATTTGGTTGTCACATCCCGTCTAAAACACAAGATAGCATTGCGAAAAAGAATTCGTCAATGCCTCGAGAAACAAGTAAACAAGCGTAAAGTCACTAGAGAAAGCCCTGGTGGCTGACATGGCACCTAAAGGATTAGCCGGCACAGCGTTTGGCTGGTTTAATTTAGTTACCGGTCTAATGCTCTTTCCTGCTTCTTTTATCTTTGGATGGATCTACGAGTCGATCGCACCACTCTATGCCTTCTTATTTTCCGGGAGCTGTGCCTTAGTGGCCTTTACCTTAATGGCGTTATGGGTTTACCAACGCTCGAGCGATTAGTCGTTAAGATATCGAATGCTTAAAAAATACTTCCCTCACATCATTGCAATGCTGTGCAGTGTGCACCCATTGGGCGCAAGCGCTCATGGTATTGCGGGCGATCGCTACTTCCCTCCAACCATTTCCGTTGATGACCCCTACGCAGCAGATGAGGTTCATGCAGTTGTTGGCAAAACACCCAAGGCGGGTGCTAACAATTCTTCGGACAACGCTAGCAATTTCTTGTTGATGGGTGGTGGCATAGAGCCGTTCAAGGGCTTTGGTATTGCCGTTGACGGTCTATACCGCAATCCCAATGCCAATCTCGCGCCACAAACAACCGGCTTTGACAACCTTTATTACACCGTCAAAAAAGAACTGATGATTAACGATGAACATGAGTTCGCGATTACGATCGGTATGAACGGACAAATTGGTGGAACAGGCGGGCCCGGTGCCGTCAACTACACCACCTACGCCCCAACTCTTTTTTACGCGAAAGGCTTTGGTGATTTACCTGACTCACTGAGCTTTTTAAAACCTTTAGCGATGACTGGCGTGTTGGGGTACCAGCTGCCTACCGATCAGGCTCAGCCTAAAACGTTGAACTGGGGTTTTACGCTTCAATACAGTTTTATGTATTTAAACGATCACGTTCAAAAAACTGGCTGGGGCGAGCCATTCAACCACCTGATTCCCGTTGTCGAATTCCCACTACAAACGTGTATGACTGGTTCTTGTAGTGGTCAGATTACGGGGTCGGTTAATCCGGGAGTCGTCTGGGTTGGACCAGAATTTAATCTCTCAGTCGAAGCCGTTTTGCCTATCAACAATCAATCCGGACAGGGAGTTGGAGCCTTGTTTCAGATTCATAAGTTCTTAGGTAACTAGCGTTAGATATTATCGACTTTCGTCGATACAGGCTAAAGTAACCGTGATGACAAACGAGACAACGACAGAACCTTCAATTAAACGTTGCCCCTGGTGCGAAGGTTTTGAGCTTTACCGTCATTATCACGATACCGAGTGGGGTGTCCCTATAAGGGATGACAGGACTTTGTTCGAACTTCTGATCCTTGAAGGCGCTCAGGCTGGGCTTTCGTGGGCAACAGTTTTAAAGAAACGCGAAAACTATCGTCAGGCTTTTGATGGCTTTGTGCCAGAAATTATCGCCAAATATGACGAAAATAAAATTGCTGAGCTCTTGAGTAACCCCGGCATTATTAGAAACAAATTAAAGATTGTCTCGACCATCACGAATGCGCGGTCTTATCTCAATCTGCAGTTGCAAGGCCAGTCATTTAGTCATTTCGTCTGGCAGTTTGTGAAGCACGAGACCTTTCAAAACAAACGCACTCTCATGACTGACGTGCCTGCTAAAACGGCTGAATCCGACGCAATGAGCAAAGCATTACTGGACGTCGGATTCAAATTCGTCGGTTCAACGATTTGTTATGCCTTTATGCAAGCATCCGGGATGGTTAATGACCATCTGGTCGATTGCCATCGCCACTCTGTCGGTCGGTAGCAGGCATTTAAAACAGCTTGTCAATCTTAAATAAAGTAAGCACACCCATCACTGCGAAAATCGCAGCCGCAATCGAGTGAACCAGCTTCATCGGGATTTTGTCAGCAAATTTGTCGGCGATAAAGACAGCGGGGACATCTGCGATCAACATGCCGAGCGTTGTGCCAACCACGACCAGCAATGGCGTGCCGTAACTTGCAGCTAAAGCAACGGTTGCGATCTGTGTTTTGTCGCCCATTTCAGCCAAGAAGAAGGTAATCAAAGTGGCGCCAAACACGCCATATTTGTTACCCATTGTCGTTTCTTCTTCTTCGATCTTGTCTGGGATCAGTGTCCAGATTGCCATGCCAATAAACGAGATGCCCAGTACCCAACGAAGGATCTCAGGACTCACTGCCGTGGTGATCCAGGCACCTAGGGCGCCAGCCAAACCATGATTGATGACCGTTGCAACCAAGATGCCCAAGACGATGGGTACGGGCTTTTTAAACCTCGCAGCAAGAATAAAAGCCAAGAGCTGTGTTTTATCGCCAATCTCTGCGAGCGCTACCACCCCGGTGGATACAATTAAAGCGTCGAGTGCCATAGGATGTTTCTAAACCTAAAAGTGTCAATAGTAACCAACTGTATCTGAATACTGATTTAATAGCTTCGCGTTCAATTTAGGCTGTTATGTTTGTTCGAGATGCATTTGCAACTTTTCTAAAAACAGGCTTTGCCCTTGACTTACTTGTTTTGTCCATTCATGACCAGATGACTCGTTGGCATCATCAGAGATGAACTTATAAGACACCCAGTCGACTTGATGTTCATGGGCTACCGAAGCGATTGCAAAGAGTTCCATGTCGACCACATCGATACCTTTTTGGATCAGCCACAGATCCTGTGTTGTCACGAAACTGTCCCCAGTGCCACAAACATATCCGCTGGCAATTGATCGCAGCTGATCGGGCTTTTTAGAAAAGGGCACAGACCCCCTTGGTGCCAAAGGCTCGGCAATCATGTCGCGCTGCACCACGGCGCCAATTTGTATTAAGCCGTTGAGGTGAGGTGTGATTTTCCCAACAGTGCCGAAATTAATAATTAAACTGGGGTCATATTCCTTGATCGCTTTAAATGTAGCAATCGTGGCGTTTATTTTGCCAATTCCTGAATAGATGATCGGGATATGCGAAGATAGTATCCCTTGATCAAGCTCGTCTTCGAGCGCAACGATTAACACTAAAGAATTTTTCATCACAAATGAATCTATTAGATTATTTACCTACGGTTCCCGATTTTCCGAAACCAGGGATTATGTTCAAAGACATTTCGCCATTGCTGGCGGATCACAAGGCCTTTGCTTATGCCATAGAGCAATTGTATGACCTCAGTCGAGGTTATAAGTTTGACTATCTGCTGGGGATAGAAGCGAGGGGCTTCATCTTCGCCACGGCTCTGGCTCAAGCAACAAAAAAAGGCTTGGTCTTAGCCCGTAAGCCCAACAAATTACCCAAACAGGTTTTCTCCAAAGCCTACGGCTTAGAGTATGGCCAGGATGCGCTGCAATTACAGCAAGATATATTGCCGCGGGATGCCAAAGTGCTTGTCATTGACGACGTCTTGGCGACGGGTGGGACGCTAATCGCTGCAGCAAATTTAGTTGAACAAGCTGGCGGGCACGTCGCGGGTGCAGTTGTTCTCCTAGAAATCTCAGATCTTCTGGGCTCTGCTAAATTAACCAGCGCCAATATCCAGTCTAAGTCTTTAATTAAAATTTAAACCGCGATAACGAAAGATCCACCTAAAACCAAAGAAAACCTAACAAAAATACTCGCCTACTCGCCTACTCGCAAAGATACAAAGCCTATGAGAATCACAGAAATCCGCGAAGTCACGCTACCGATCAGCTCATCTATTCGAAACGCCTATATCGACTTCAGCAAAATGACGCTAAGCCTGGTGGCTGTTATGACCGACGTCCTTCGTGACGGCAAACCAGTCATTGGCTATGGCTTTAACTCAAACGGTCGCTATGGCCAGGGCAAGTTAATGCGCGAACGCTTCATCCCAAGAGTGACAGAAGCAAATCCTGAATCATTGCTCGACGATAGTGGGCACAACCTTGATCCACATAAGATTTGGGCCACTTTGTACACCAACGAAAAACCTGGCGGCCATGGTGAGCGTTCAGTCGCAATCGGTACGATTGACATGGCAGTCTGGGATGCGGTCGCCAAAATTGAAGGCAAGCCACTGTTTCAGTTGCTCGCTGATCGCTATGGCGATGGCAAGCCAAATCGAAAAGTTTTCGTTTACGCAGCCGGGGGCTATTACTACCCCGGCCAAGATCATGAAAAATTAAAAGATGAGATGCGCAGTTACATCGATCGTGGTTACACCGTGGTTAAAAAGAAAATTGGTGGTGCCTCGCTTGATGAAGACTTGCGCCGTATTGATTCTGTTTTAAGTGTGCTGCAAGATGGCCAAAAATTGTGCGTTGATGCGAATGGCCGCTTTGACCGCGATACCTCGGTGGCTTATGCGAAAGCCCTGTCGCAGTACGATTTGTTCTGGTATGAAGAAGCCGGGGATCCGCTTGACTACGACCTTCAGGCAAACCTGCGCAACTACTACAAGAATCCGATGGCCACCGGTGAAAACTTATTCTCCATGCAGGATGCACGCAACTTGATTCGTTACGGTGGCATGCGCCCCGACCGGGACTATCTGCAATTTGACTGTGCCTTAAGTTATGGTTTGGTTGAATATCTGCGAACCCTTGAAATGCTTAAAGAGCATGGCTGGTCTGCCAGTCGTTGCGTACCTCACGGAGGACATCAAATGTCACTCAACATTGCAGCAGGCTTGGGCTTAGGTGGCAACGAAAGCTATCCAGACTTGTTTCAGCCTTTCGGCGGTTTCCCCGATGGCGTTAAAGTTGAAAATAGCCACATCACCATGCCGGATCTGCCAGGTATTGGTTTTGAAGGTAAATCCGATTTAATTAAAGTCATGCGTGAGCTCTCGGCTTAATTCAAATCGGTTTTTTTAATATACAAGGGCTTAGCTATGCTTTTAATTACCTCAATCGTCGCATCTGTTTTAACAATCATCTTTGTGAGACTTTCGTTAGCCGTTATTGGTTTGCGACGTAAAAACAAGGTGAGTCTAGGTAACGGCGGCCACGACGACCTCGAGAGAGCGATTCGTGCTCAAGGCAATTTTGCTGAGTATGTGCCGTTTGGTGTCATATTGATTGCTTGCTTAGAGGCCAATGGTGCGCCTGCGTTGCTCGTTGCTTTGCCGGGCATCAGCCTGATCGTCGGACGACTAATCCACGCTCAGGGCATCAAGATTGCACCGCCTGAGTTCAGCAAACGGATACTCGGGATGAAGCTCACGTTCTGGACGTTAATCGCCCTGGTCTTTCTAAACCTGAGTTGATCCTTATACAAGCTGGCAGCAGCTTCTTTAGGGCTTTAGCCCGTTTTTCGTGAAGACATAGACGGTTCGGGATCCGCAGCGCTTGACGAGCGTGGGCTCGCCACCTTTTCGAACCAGAGCATCAGGTGGGATTTGCCACGCATCATTTACGTTGCGCGAGCTGATAGCAAAGTCGTAGCGAGGCCTAAAAGACTTTGTTGAAGTAAAAAAATCGATCGGTTGAAGATCGACCGTGTATTGTGCAACACTTATTTTGAGCTTGCTAAACGTTTGCACATAGCGGGCATCCCAATACTGAGCTAACCCGTGGCGAGCATCCGTATCTTTTAGCGTTTCATCGATACAGGCGATATCACTCGAATACCCTGTCACAGGCGCTTGGCTTGACTGAACTAAATGATACGAGTCGATGCTCAAGCGCAACATCAAAAAAATAGATAAGGCCACGGCACACGGGGTAAACCAACCCTTGACGTCGTTGGTGAAGAATAAGAGCACGACAATCACCGGCCAGAAGAAGACGGGCAGCAAATAACGTGCGCCGATTTCAGGGATGTTGGTCAGTAGTGCCAAGGCGGTCACAGTTGATAAGACAGACAACAGCGAGAATACCGCTAGCCAAGTGAGCTTACTGGCATTGTCTGGTGATTTCAAAAAGCGAAACGCAGACGTGATCACAACAATGATGTACGACAAAAACACCAAGATAAAGATTGGATAAGTAGTGATCACCGATATGAAAATACTTGCCATCGCTTCAAGTCTTTTTTCACTGCCCGCTAGTCCCAAACTCGGGCTTGGCCGTGTGATCGTTGCAAGCAATAAGTCATTGCTAAAAAAGCCGGCTACTGAAGCCAATAAAGCGACAAGTAAAGGTATCACCTTGAGCCGCCAGGGCTTGCGTCGTTTCAACACAAACTGACTCAAAACCATCACAATTAACGGACTGATTGTTTGCGTCATAAAAAAACTATCCGAGCTGGTAGCTAAAAACGATAGTAAAGCCAGTAACGAGATCTTGAGATACCGCTGATCAGGCTTACTCAGGGCGTCTGTCGCTTTTAGCCACAACGGCAAGAAAATCAGTGTGCTTAAGAAGGCGCCGAAATGAAACACACTCACCAACAAGAGCACAAAGGGGCCGCCAGATATAAAGTCAAAGGGTTTGTTGTTTGCGAGCGCCAAATAGCTAAGTACTGCCAAAATGAACGTTGCAGCAAAAAACGGCCTGCGTATTGAAGTCTCCTTAGCAAGCGATCTCATTGCGATAAAAACGAGACCAAGCTGAACCAGTGCAACGCCAAGCAATTGAAGATCAGCACCCAAACCGGCAAGATACCCCAGCGTGAATGCAACCAGATCAGGAAAGAAATAGGGCGCCGCGGGAAGCGACCAGTCCGAAAAATGCCCTGTTCCCGCAAACACATCAGACAACAAAGCGGGATAAAAAAGCGTGTCGGAGTTCAAGATATGGCTTCGGATCTCTCCGCCACACAGGTATTGAACGAGGACGTTGAAAACGCAAATTACTAAGGTCGCGCAGGCAACAAGGTTTAAGCGTTTCATCACAGGTTATCGACTGGTTTCGTTGAATTGAGACGTCACTCATCCCAATTGACGGTATGCAATCATATCTTGCCAAAGGCCGCGACAATAGAAAATACTAAGCCATCGCTTTGGCAATGAAGATGTAGCTGGGGATACCCAAGATAATATTCAGAGGGAAAGTAATGCCCAGAGACATGCCCATATACAAGGCAGGCGTGACCTCAGGCATCGCGTGCCTGAGAACCGCAGGTACCGCAATATAAGATGCGCTGGCTGCCAAGATCATCAGAAGCACAGTGTCCCCAAGGGGCACGTACAACAGATGACATAAACCAAGCGCCAGCAGCGCGTGAAATGGCGGGGCGATTAATCCGTATAGATAGGTGACGGGAGGTTGATTTTTTAGATCACCAATACTTCTGGCTGCTACGAGGCCCATATCCAATAAGAAAAATGCTAACAAGCCTTTAAAGATATCGATAGAAAACGGGGCCATTACCTTATGGCCTGCGTCGCCAGAAATCAGCCCCACCACTAATGAACCCAATAACAAAAGCTGACCGCCATCGGTAAAAGATTCGTGGAGCACCTTACCTAAGGAGGTCCTGGGTGTCTCGCTACCGGAGCGCTGTTGGCGAATACGGTTTGCGAGCAAAATGGCGATGATGATGGCGGGCGACTCCATAAGAGCCATCGCAGCGGCCATGTGGCCACCATAAACGATACTGCCTTGATCCAAGACTTGTGTCGCGGTAATGAACGTGACAGCACTGATCGAGCCATACGTGGCGGCAATTGCAGCGGCGTCCAGTTTATTCAACTTCCACTTCAGCAGCTGATAGCCTATAAGGGGAATCGCAATCGCCAAGGTAATCGCAATCCCCAAGCTGATCGCAATTTCTGGCGTAAAGCCTGATTTATTTAAGGCGAACCCCCCTTTCAACCCTAACGCCATTAACAAATAAAGCGATAAGAAGCGCGAAATCGGCGCCGGGATTTCGAGGTTGGATTTGATTAAGCCGGCAAAGATACCGAACATAAAAAACAGGATAGACGGATCGAGTAGGTTAGTCATGAAGTGCTCCTTTGAGATCATCTTAAGAACATCAACATATAAAGTAAAATCGAATTTCTTATATTGATACATAGATAAATATCTATGAATATTACTTTCAGACAGTTGCGGCTGTTTCTTGCACTGGCAGAGACGGGTAGCGTGACAGCAGCCGCTCGAATGGTTCATGTCACACAACCTACTGCGTCGATGCAGTTAAAAGAGATGACGGACGCGGTCGGTGCCCCACTCTACGAAGTGATTGCCAGAAAGGTTCACCTGACACAGCTGGGGAACGACTTAGCAAACACCGCTAGACAGATTTCCAGTCAATGGGAGACGTTTGAACAACAGGTCAATGGCTTGAAGGGATTGACTCGGGGGAAGCTCAAAGTGGCCGTGGTGAGTACCGCTGAGTACTTTGTCCCGAGAATACTGGGTACGTTTTGCGCCAAGTATCCACAAATAGACATCACATTAGAGGTTCTAAATAGAGACGGTGTGGTCAAGCGCCTTGAAAGCAACCTGGACGACCTTTACATCATGTCACAGCCTCCCCTAAATCTGGACATTGACGACGAAGTCTTCATGCCGAATCCTTTGCTCTTGGTCGCATCAAAGCAACATATCCTTGCACAGAGAAAGCGCTTCGACCTCACGTCTTTAAAAAACGAGAAGTTCATTTTTAGAGAAAAAGGCTCAGGCACGCGCATGGCGACTGACGCCTACTTTAAAAAATTAAAATTTAAACCTGACGTGCGACTAGAGCTAGGCAGCAATGAGGCAATCAAACAAGCCGTCATCGGCGGACTAGGTTTGGCAGTCTTATCCAAATATTCTCTCGGCGATCAAGTTGAGAACAACGATGTGGCCATCCTGAAATGCAGTGGGTTTCCAATCGCATCGCGATGGCACATCGTTAGTCCGAAAGGTAAGAAATTGTCGCCAATTGCGATGATCTTCAAAGAACACCTATCGGCGCAGGCAGCAGAACAGACCTGACATATTAAATACTGTATAAAGTGACGATAGCCCAAGGAGCTAGCATGAATACAACCACCGTTTATGATTCGAAAGCGATTTTCTATCACTGGGTCAGTGCTGCCCTGATTTTGACGCTTTGGTTGCTTGGCGAAAATCTTGACTTTTTTGCTAAGGGCGACCCAAGGGTCTTTGCACGAAGTACTCACATTGCGCTGGGCTTTGTTCTTGCCATCATTTTGGCCCTTAGACTCAAATGGAAGATTGGCGGTGCGACCAAACTACCTCAAGCAGTGCCAGGCTTGATCGGCAAGTTAGCCGTTGGCACACATCACATCTTCTATTTGCTGATCGCTTGTATCATCGCCGTTGGTGTTGCGGCGGTCTGGGTGCGGGGCGATAACATTTTTAACTTGTTCAAGGTGCCGGCGTTTGATCCAAGCAATAAGCAGCTTAGAGAAGAAGTCGTTGACCTACACGGGCTGCTGGCTAACGCGTTGCTAATCTTAGCCGCAGGGCATTCGTTACTTGCAATCTGGCATCATGTCATTCTCAAGGACGGCGTTTTAAAAAGAATGTGGCCAAATTTAAAGTAGCGCCAAGTCCGTTAATGCAATTGAAATCCCACCACACAACAATGTGGGATTCTTGTCAGTCTCGCGATGAGTGCTACCGAAACAATCGATACAAGCAACAAAAATATTGATCGAAGGCTAAAGAGCTCATGTTCATGTTCATGAACTTGCCCGACCATTTGATTTTTAGCTTGATTTTTCAAAGGTAGCGCGAAATACGCAATCGTCAACAGGCTCGCGTTGATATAGATCCAGCGCCCCCAATCCGTTGCCATGACATATAGCGGCAATTGAGATAGCAATCCGATCAAAATAGGCACACCGAATTGACGCTCTATCTGGATGGCCAATGTCCGTCGTATTA
Organism: Jezberella montanilacus; assembly: GCF_003003055.1. Classification (GTDB taxonomy): domain Bacteria; phylum Pseudomonadota; class Gammaproteobacteria; order Burkholderiales; family Burkholderiaceae_B; genus Zwartia; species Zwartia montanilacus. The sequence goes on along the minus strand of NZ_PVTV01000018.1, from coordinate 93,591 downwards.
CCCAGTAGAGGGGTGCAAGCGACATCACCCAGCCTATCAGTAAGGAGGCGATTGCCCACCTGTCAACCAGCACCCCTACGTTGGCTACGCCCTGCCTCAAGGTATAGCGTAACGTCTCAATAGCGCCACTATCCCATTGAACGAAGTCTGTCGGACTGATGGCTTTAGCGATCGCGATCAGCATATTGTCAGTCACGGGAGGCTGCCAGATAACAATGCCTAAAAGTAGCAAGGCAGAGGGCAGGAGAATCAGACTCATCTGCAAGAAGCTATAGGGCTTTCGCCCAAACAGCAAAGCAACCAAGGCGAGCATTAAGGGATAAAAAAAGAACAGCCCTTCGTGCATCGGAGTAAGCAAGAAGAATGTCAGGCTTAGCCAGATCGACCTAGGCGCGGTTTTGCCATTTCTGGCAAGCAGTGCCCAAACGGTCAGGATTGCTAGAAGCAGGATTTCTTTGCGCCCCCCTCCCCATCGATCCAAAGCAGGAAAAAGAAAGGTACACGGCGATAGAAGCAATATCCAATCAAACCAAGGCCCGACCGTTCGACTTTGCAGTAAAACTGCCATGCCAATATAAACAACGCCAAAGCAGCTTATCTTTACGAAAAAGACCATGAGCTCAGGCGATAAACCAAGCAGATTGGCTGCATGGATCAATAGAAATCCATCAAGACCACGACGAGTCAAACCCCCGCCGTAATTGATGAGCCATTCGCCGACGGTGTATGAATCGAACTTAAAGGGCAAGCTTTGTTGCCAGGCAATCACGCTCAGATACCCGAAAGCCAGTACTAGCGCAATCTGTAATGCTGATTTTGAAAGTGGTGTGCTGCTTGGCATCGAAAGCGAACCCCTGTTAGGGAAGCAATTTTGCCACAGACAAAAATTCTTAAAGTTATTTTTCTGTCAGCGGGCAATTAAGATGCCCGATTTTAACGTAGATTAATGCGCCCTCACTCTTTATGAATGGGGCATGCGTTGAATATTAAACCAGTGGCGCGCCTCAGTGTCCTACACTGAGCGCGACACCCTAAAATCTTGAATCCGCGCTGACTTAAAACTTCAAAGCTGTCGAGTTGACGGCTTTTACACCGCGCACATTTTTAGCTAATTCAATGGCGAGTGAACGCTCGGCGCCGCTGCTGACTTTTCCATCTAAAGATACGACCCCCATCTTAGTTGTGACGGCGATATCGGATCCCACTACGTTGCTTGAGTACAGCAACGTCGATTTCACTTTAGTCGTAATCCAACTATCAGACACGGCTTGCTCAGCGTTCATTACCGCCGGAACAGGCTTAGCACTATCCATACTGCCGGCACGAGCCCCACTAACTTGCATGGCAACTACTTTAGGCGGACTAACAACCAAGCGATTGCTAACAGAGACAACCCCGCGCGTATTTGCAGCCAAACGCCCTGCCAACTCTTTTGCAGCGCCGCTGTCAGCGGTACCGGTCAACGTCACCCGACCCGCTTTGGTATCGACTTGCGTATTGAGTGCACTCGTGTATTTGCTCCACAGCAACTTTGAGGTTACGGCCAGCGTCGTCGTCACATCGTCAACAACCTCGCCATAATTTTGCATCGCCGTTGCATGCGATGCGAGCTCGTCTCCGTCGACGGTAATTTGATTATCGACTTCTTTGATGCCCTCAACACCAAGGGCAATGGCCTTGGCCAGGGCTTTATCTACTCCTTCAGGCACACTACCGGTCAGCGTTGCTTTACCGTCTTTAACACTGGCTTTTAAACCGCTCATGCGTAAATACGGATTCAATGTGTAGGTAGTCCAGATTTGAGCTTCTTGTCTGACATCTGTCATATTCTGCTCGAGCGTTTCAGACAGAACAGGCTCGCCGAGCGTCATCATCGCCAGCGCGAGCCCAGATGCGACAAATAAATTTTTCGAATATTTGTTCATGATGGTGTCGCCTTTAAAGTTTAATTTTTGCCATGAAATCTGCGACCTGCTGGTCAGCGATTTCGCGTGAAATGGCATAACGCTCTTGGATAATGCCAACAAGTTTCTGCGTTTGCCCCTGGGTTCGCAAAATTTCGTCGTCGGTCAACTTACCCCACAGGATTTTTGCGGCACCGACTTGCTGCTTCCAGATACCAGCAATTTCGTTACCGCTTGGGATCACGCTTTCTGAATGTTTCATGGTGTATGTCCTGGTTGTTGACAAAGAGAAGGAAATGCAACTGCGATCAGGGACTCATCATCTCTTGCCTTACTTTTGATGTCTGTTCGATATCGCACAGACTGCTTCGGCGAATCACCGCAAAGTGAGGGCGTACCCTAAACGCAAAAAGGATGAAATCATGAAAATCGTCAATCTCACTCGCTCTATGTCTTATTTGTCAATTGCCCTTGGCATGTTGGTATGTGGCACCTACGCGCATGCGCAATCCACTGTGAAAACAATGATGACGCAAGATCCCGCACGCTGGACTCAGGAAGATGTCACGCCCGCTCAGAAATTGAGCACCGCTAGAAAAGAGGCCGTCAATGCGCAACAGCAATCGCTTGATGACTGTAGAAGTCTTCCGTCAGCGAGAACAGCCGAATGCAGAGCCGAGGCTCATAAAAATTATCAAAATGATATGGCGGACATCAGAAATAGATTCGGTGTCTGAACCTGAGCTGTCAACTTACAAGCACCAAGGAACATCATGAAAAAACTGACTGCTGTACTTACCTTATTGCTGATGTCAGCGGCTACATCGGCTACGGCCGCTACAAACCAAGCGATTAGCACCGAAGAACTGGTTAGGGTTTGCGAAGAACGCCCCGGGTCTGAGCAGCACACTTACTGCGACGCCTACGGGCAAGGGGTCTATGACACTTACCTGGTCACCCGACATCCCAAGCAGGCGCCGTCGTTTATCTGCGTGGTTCAGCCTGCGCCATCACGGTCAGAGGTGATGGATCGCTTCATCGAATGGGTAAAGCTCAATCCTGTCCATCACAAAGCGCCGGCAGCTGACAGCTTATTGCGATTTCTGTCCATACGTTTCCCTTGCGAAACGCCAGCAATGGCTCCAGACACCCCCGCCAACAAAGTACGTCGTTAGAAGCATAAGGTGAAAACCATGAAAAAAATCGTTCTAGTATTTTCGACCGCTGCAGTGCTCGCGCTATCCGGTTGCGCAGATATGGACACGACTCAACAACGAGTCTTATCTGGAGCTGCGATTGGAACTGTCGCCGGGGTGGGCATTGGTGCCCTGACTGGTGGTGGCCTACTCTGGGGCGCTGTCGGAGGCGCCGCTGTGGGTGCGGCTGGAGGCTATGTTTATGATCGCTATGAAAACGATCAAGAGTATCAACGTCGGGAAAACAACCGATATCGCAAACCGCATAATACTAAGCCGGATAAAGATAGATATTAGAAAAATTTGCTCGCAACGAGGATTAAAACAGCCGCATCATGCGGCTGTTTTAATCGGCTAAATAATACCCAAGATCATTAAAACCACGATGGTGATCAGAACCAGGCCCAACCCGCCGCTCGGCCCATATCCCCAGCTCATGCTATGCGGCCAAACAGGGACTGCACCGACGAGCATCAAAATCAAAATGATCAAAACAATTGTTCGCAACATGTATCGCTCCTCAAAGTAAATAACCAGAGCCCACTGTACTTGCGCTTCGACAATCTGACTGTTCACTACCGCACCAAGAGGCCACAATGAACCCGTTCTCAGCACAAATTGATGCGACAACATCCGAGCTCCGTTATCGTCGCTTATTTGAAACGGCTCAAGATGGAATTTTGATTCTTGATTTCACAACCGGTGTCATTCAGGATGCAAACCCTTTCATTATTAACTTGCTTGGTTTTTCAAAAGAAGAACTCATCGGCAAGGAGCTTTGGGAAATCGGCGCAATGGTAGACAAGGCCGCTGCCATCACGGCGTTTACCGTGTTGAAAGATAAAGGCTATATCCGTTACGACGACCTACCACTTAAGCACAAGGAGGGCCGGATCTTAAATGTCGAGTTCATTAGTAATGCGTACGGTGTGCACGGCGATCGAGTCATTCAGTGCAACATCCGCGATATTTCTGATCGAAAAGCGCTAGAGGCCGAACTGCTCAAATATCAGCATTCGGTCACGATTGCCATGCGGGAAATGGTTGAAACCTTATCCCGTGTCGTCGTTGCAAGAGATTCATATACAGGCGGCCATATGAAAAGAGTCGCCCATTTATGCACCGCGATCGCAACTGAACTGGATTTGCCTTTTCACACAATCGAAGGGATCAATATGGCGGCACTCATTCATGACATCGGTAAGATAGTGATTCCCGCCGAAATATTGACCAAACTAGGTTCGCTGGCTGATTTTGAACGCAAGATGCTTCAAAATCACGTGCAAGCGGGTTACGACATGGTCAAACACATTCATTTTCCCTGGAACATTGCCCAGGGAGTTTTGCAACATCACGAGAGGCTTGATGGCAGTGGCTATCCCAACGCATTAATAGGAGATGTCATTTGCCTTGAAGCGAGAATGATTGCAGTAGCTGACACCGTGGAAGCGATGTCAGCAGACAGACCCTATCGCAAAGGGAAGGGAATCGCTGCAGCGCTTGAAGAAGTCGCGATGGGCAGGGGTCATCTTTTTGATGACGATATTGTTAACGCCTGCTTAAAACTCTTCAAAGAAGATCACTATTCGTTTCCTGAAAATCTCTGACAAATGTGCGCTAGCGTACAGACGATATTTTGACGCTTGTTGAGTATGGAGATTCAGAAAAACGAAAATCTATTTCGAAGAAGCGAGATACCTATGAACAAAAACCATGTTGTCGTCTGGATAGACCACAGAGAAGCTCACGTTCTGTTTTTTGAGGGAGCAAACGAATTCATTGGAAGCAATACAACTCACACACACCTGCATCACAAAGCCAACGAGATTGGGTCTGGCAATGCGCCAGAGGATCGAAAGTTTTTCGATGCAGTAGTCATCTCGGTTGCAGATATCAATGAAGTCCTGCTTGTGGGCCCGGGTTCAGGCAAAAACGACTTTGTTAAATACGTTCGTGAGCACTATCCAGCGCTTGCGAAACGGATTGTTGGCAGCGAAACGGTTGATCATCCAACCGATCCTCAAGTTGTGGCCTACGCAAAAAAATACTTTGCCCGGATCGACTCTGGCAAGTTTGCGCATACCTAGGGCAAACGCGTGGCAAAATAGATCCCAACGCCCAGTTTGAGGCGATGGGAGACAAGAAATGCAATTTGCTAACAAAGTAGCCGTCGTCACGGGGGCAGGCGGCGGATTAGGGATGGCTATCTGTGAGAAACTCGCTCGCGGGGGTGCGGCCGTCGTCGCGCTAGACTACTCGCAAGCGATGGCTGATGAGGCGCTCAACAAGATCCGGGCGTTAACGCCCCAAAATTGTTTAGCCTTGCAGTTCGATGTTGCCAGTCATCATTCGGTCGCCAACACGTTTCAATCAATTGACCAACAGTTTTCCCAAGTCGATATTCTGGTGAACTGTGCGGGTGTGCGCGAAGTTAAAACTATCTACGATCTGCCACCGGAAGAGTGGCTCCGGGTCATTGATATCAATCTGAACGGCCCTTATTTCTGCTCGCGTGAAGCTGCTCTGAGGATGCGTCAGTCAGGTGGCGGTTCAATCGTCAATATCGCCTCGGTCGCGGGAATAATGGGGCTTACGCATCGTCCCGCGTATAACTCAAGCAAACATGGTTTGATTGGCTTGACCCGAAATCTGGCGATGGATCTCGCACAAGACGGTATTCGCGTCAACGCCGTGGCGCCTGGCATCATCCGTACACCACTGACTGATGCTTACTATAGTGATCCACAATTTATTCAGGGTCTGAACGAGCTAGTGCCGATGGGTGCCGGCGGATCGCCCGAGGACATTGCAGATGCTGTTGGGTTTCTGTGCTCAAGCGACGCTAAGTTTGTGAACGGGATCGTGTTGCCGGTTGACGGGGGTTGGGCCTCAAGCAAGGGGTACACCACTGGCAAGGGGGCAGCTCAATTTACATCGGCTAAAAATCAGACCTGAGTCATGAGTGACTGAACAAGTAGTGATCCGTAAACAATCTGGAGACAATATGAAAATCAAAACAACGCTCTTGGCAGCGCTATTCGCCTTCATAGGATTTAACTCTGCCGGCGCTGCCGGAAAAATTGAAATGCAAGAGTACATGATCCCGAGCGACACGCCAGGCATCTCACTTTATGTTCGTAATAAGCACTTAGCTGGTATGAAAAAATTCACCCCGGCAAAAACACTTCTCTTTGTGCATGGCGCGACTTACCCCGCAGAGACTGCTTTTGATCTGTCGCTCGGTGGGACATCTTGGATGGAATACATCGCGGCACGAGGTTACGACGTTTGGCTGGTCGACGTGCGAGGCTATAGCAAGTCGACGCGTCCTCCTGAAATGGCTCAAGCAGCCGATCAGAATCCACCAGTTGTGCGCACCGACGTTGCAGTCAGAGATGTGGGGAGCGCGGTCGACTTCATTTTGAAGAAACGCTATATCGACAAGACCAACTTGATGGGCTGGTCTTGGGGTACAACGCTCATGGGTAAATACACCTCTGAAAATAACGAAAAGGTGAATAAGCTGGTGCTCTATGCACCCCAATGGATTCGTAAGCAAGGGGCGTCGCTAACTGACAACGGCGCGGCTCTCGGTGCCTACCGTATTGTGTCTGTTGCGGATGCCAAGAATCGCTGGCTAACTGGTGTACCTGAAAGTGCCAAAGCCAGCCTGATCCCCGCGGGTTGGTTTGAAAAATGGGCAGATGCAACGTTCGACACAGACCCTTGGGGCAAAACCCAAAGCCCCAAGAAATTACGCGCAACAAACGGCACTGTGCAAGACAGCCGCGAGTTTTGGTCTGCGGGCAAGGCTCTGTATGAGCCTAAAAACATCCGAGTCCCTGTCATGCTGGTGCACGCTGAATGGGATGCTGATCTGCCAAGCTATATGATGCAAGAGTATTTTACGAAGCTTGAAAATGCACCGTATAAAGAAATGTTAGAAATCAGTGAAGGCACGCACACCATCATCATGGAAAAAAACCGCATGTTAATGTTCACAGGCGTACAACAATTTCTGGATCACACGTTCAAGCCTGAGAAATAAATGCAAAGGGCGGCGAGCGTTTAAAGAGGGCATCTACGCCCTCTGCCGCAAAACTAGCTGCCATCTTTTGCCAACCGCAATCCTGTCATTTGCCAGCGTGCATGGGTGGGGAAAAAGTTGCGGTAGCTAGTACGACTATGCTCAGCCGTCGTGTAGGCTGAGCTGCCACGCAACACCATCTGGTTCACCATGAACTTACCGTTGTACTCACCTGCGATGCCCCCCCAGGGTTGATAACCGGGGTAAGGGCTATAGGGACTAGACGTCCATTGCCAAACCTCGCCAAACAGACTGTGCGCATATTGCCGTTGCGTCTTTGCGAAGACTTCCCACTCGAATTCTGTCGGCAATCTTGCGCCAGCGTAATGGCCGACAGACTCACTTGCCCATCGTGCAAAGGCATCAGCTTCAAAGAAGCTGATGTTAGTGACGGGCGCTTCAGGCTCAAGCGGTTGATTTCCAGTCAATGAGAAACAACTAGGTACTGAGCTATCGTCCGATGAGATCCAATACAGCGGCGCAATGATGTTCTCTCGTTGAACCCAGGCCCACCCTTCGTCTAACCACCAACGTGACTGTCGATAACCACCACTCTGGATGAACGCTAACCATTCATGATTCTTGATCAAGGTATTACTGAGCGAGTGCGGTTGCAAAAATGTCGTGTGCCGCGGGCTTTCGTTATCAAAATGAAAATCTTGCCCCGTGTAACCCACTTCGTGCAATCCTGATTCGCCAACAATCCAGGCAAACTGCGTTTTCACAGTTGATAGCCGATTAAGCGTTGAGTAGGCCGGATAGAGCGAATTGTTAAAAAACAAATGTTGAATATCTGTTAGCAGCAGCTCTTGATGCTGTTGCTCGTGGTTGATTCCCAGCTCTATTAGCCAGGCACAATCCGGGACGTGAGCGCTTGTTAGTAATGTCGTGATTCGCCGATCGATGTCACGGCGCCACTCGAGCACCTCTGTCAGACTAGGCCGAGTCAGTAAGCCCCGCTTGGGACGTGGATGCCTGTCACCCACCCCGTTGTAATAGCTGTTAAACAAGACAGCGTAATGAGGATTCCAGAACTTAAACGACGGTTCAAACTGTTTGAGCACCATCACTTCATAAAACCAGGTTACATGAGCTAAATGCCATTTTGCCGGGCTCGCGTCATCCATGGATTGCGCCTGACAATCTTCAGGGCTGAGATCGCGAATTAAATTTGTCGAGTGTTTTCTCGACGCCTGAAAACGATCAAGCAACGAAAGCCTAGCGTCGGTCATGGCTGCCCGCTCATTGTGCATAAATCACTGCGAAGTAATCTTGTGGATCGGTCCAGATATTAAATGCACGATAGCCCGCCCGCGTTAACAAGGCTTGAATCGAATCCAAGGTGTATTTGTGTGAATTCTCTGTGTGGATGAGTTCACCGCGTTTAAACGCCCGGCTATTGCCAGGCCAAGAGACAATTAGGTCTGACAAGGCTTCAAGGTAGAGCTCAACGCGATTCAATACCGTGTTTACTTTGATTGTGTGCCGAAAGTCTTTGACGTCAAAATCCGAACCGAGCAGTCCGTTCACGACTCTTAGAATATTCAAGTTGAAGGCAGCGGTCAGCTTAAGAGAATCGTCATAGGCGGTACGCAAGATATCCTCACCCTTCATTAGATCGACACCCAGTAGCAGGCCGCCCTTGTCGATTTGAGCCCTGATCTGCCGTAATAAGTGCTCGGCTTCAGTCGCAAGAAAATTACCGATACTCGAACCTGGGTAGAAGAAAGTGCGTTTTGCTTGTGGCACACCAACAGGCAACGAGAAGTTAGCTGAGAAATCCATCCCCACACCGTACATATCTACCTGAGGATATTTGTTCTGCAACTTCGGCAAGATCTCTTGCAGATATTCAATCGAAAAATCGATGGCGATATAAGACGTCGGCTTGAGGGATTCGAAAAGACTTTCAGCCTTTTGACAATTACCTGCACCCAAGTCAATGAGGCTCGAGTTTTGACCGACTACCTCGGCGATTTCATTTCTATATTGACCGAATATCTCATTTTCTATCCTGGTTGGGTAGTATTCAGGCAGCAAAGTAATCGCCGTAAAGAGGTGAGAACCAAGATTGTCATACAGAAATTTGGGGGATATCGATGCAGATTGTGCGAGCAAGCCAGTTTTAATTTCTTCGGCTAAATCCAATTGAATGAGCGGCTGACTGTCTGTCAAAAAAACCGGTGCTAGCATAGATGTCTGAGTCTTCGTTTCAAAAAATGAGTCTCTTTATACAGCATTGAAGCAAGCTTAGTTTCAATTGACCATTAACAGTAGGGGTAAGCCATGAAAGCCATCTGGAACAACCAAGTTTTAGCCAGTTCAAACAAAACCGAAGTCGTTGAAGGCAATCACTACTTCCCGCCAGCTGCTTTAGACATGCAGTTTTTTAAGTCCTCTGACAAGCACACAGTGTGCTCGTGGAAAGGCACTGCCAGCTACTATGACGTGACCGTTGGTGATCATGTCAATGAGGATGCCGCCTGGTTTTATCCTGATCCCAAATCTGCGGCGAGCAATATTACTGGCTATGTGGCCTTCTGGAAGGGTGTTCAGGTTGTTGCGGACTGATAACAACGTCACGCGGTGTATATTCATGCCAGCTAGGCACGTTTTTTGCTTCATCAGGGTAGTTGAGTCAACGTATTCACTTAGAGAGGGGTATTAAATGAATGTCAATCGTCGTAGTTTGTTGAAAGGTGCCGCGGGTCTTGGACTTGCCGCCTCGGGTATGGTTGGTGCACCAGCGTTTTCGCAGGCTTCGAGCCGAGTATTGAAGTTTGTACCTCAGGCCAATTTAGCGAATTTCGACCCGATCTGGGGCACGCAGTATGTCGTGCGCAATGCTGCATCACTGGTTTGGGACACACTTTATGGGGTTGACGACAAGTTGCAACCCAAGCGCCAGATGGTTGAGAGCGAAGAAGTCTCAAGTGACGGCCTGACCTGGACGTTCAAGTTACGCCCAGGCCTGAAGTTCCATGACGGCGAGCCGGTACGTGCTGTTGATTGTGTGGCCAGCTTAACTCGCTGGAGTGCCCGCGATCCAATGGGCTTGATGATCAAGGCGATACAAAAAGAACTCGTCGCAGTCAACGACACAACATTTAAATGGGTGCTCTCAGCACCTTATCCCAAAATGATGCTGGCTTTGGGCAAGACAGGCACACCAGTCTGCTTCATCATGCCAGAGCGCATTGCTAAAACAGACCCCTTCAAACAGATTGAAGAATACGTGGGCTCGGGCCCGATGAGCTTCGCTAAAAGCGAGTTTAAACCTGGTGCATTAGCCGTATTTGAGCGCTTTAAAGATTATCAGCCCCGCAATGAGCCAACCAACTGGATGTCGGGTGGCAAGATCATTCATTTTGACCGCATTGAATGGATCGTCATGCCAGACCCAGCTACCGCATCGGCTGCCTTGCAAAATGGTGAGATCGATTGGTGGGAAACTCCCCTTCCCGATCTGGTTCCCCTGCTTAAACGCAACAAGAACATTGCTGTCGATATCGCCGACCCACTTGGCAATATTGGCGTGTTCAGACTCAATCACATGTTCGAGCCGTTTAGTGACATCAAAATTCGTCGTGCGGTCCAGATGGCGATTAACCAGGAAGATTACATGCGTGCCGTTGTTGGGTCAGACGACAAGCTCTGGAAAAAACTACCCAGCTTCTTTACACCCGGCACCTCGGTCTCTTCCGACGCTGGCGGCGAGGTAATGAAAGGCTCAGGCAACATCGAGGCAGCTAAAAAACTGTTAGCTGAAGCTGGCTACAAAGGTCAACCCGTGACTTGCGTTGTCGCCCAAGACGTATCGATTACCAAAGCTCAGGGCGAAATCACCGCCGATATCCTTAAAAAGATTGGCATGAACGTTGACTTTGTCGCGACGGACTGGGGCACAGTCGGTCAACGCCGCGCCTCTAAAAATGAGCCTGGCAAAGGCGGCTGGTCGATGTTCCATACGTGGCATGCTGGCGCAGACTGCGCCACCGTTGCAGGCAACGTAGGCGTGCGGGCAAATGGCGAAAAAGCATGGTTTGGCTGGCCTAACAGCCCAGCCACTGAAAAAGGCGTCGAAGCCTGGTTTGCTTCATCAACACCTGAAACCGAAAAAGCGGCGATCGCTGCGATTAACAAAGCAGCCATGGAAGACGTGGTTTATATCCCAACTGGTTTCTTCTATTCTTACCAGGCTTGGCGGACCAATCTGTCAGGCGTCGTTGCCGGTCCCCTACCTTCGTTTGCCGGCGTTAAGAAAACCTAGATGTTTAGCTATATTGTTAGACGGGTACTCGCGACCATCCCTGTGATGGTCATCGTTGCCCTATTCGTTTTTAGCCTGTTATACATCGCGCCGGGTGACCCGGCTGCGGTGATAGCAGGGGATCAGGCGAGCCCCGAAGACGTAGAAAAAATACGCACTAATTTGGGGCTGAACCGCCCGTTCCTGATCAGATTCGCTGAGTGGTTCTTTAATTTGCTGCAAGGTGATTTGGGTACCTCCATGTTCACGGGCATGAAGGTCACTGAGTTAATTGGTCAACGCATCGAGCCAACCCTATCCCTGATGCTGCTTACTTTGATCATTGCCGTCACCATTGCGGTGCCGATTGGTGTGCTGGCTGCCTGGAAATCCGGCACCTGGATTGATCGCTGCATCATGGCGCTCTCGGTTGCGGGATTCTCAGTCCCGGTATTCGTTGTTGGTTACCTGTTATCTTTTTTCTTTGCACTTGAACTCGACTGGTTTCCGGTACAAGGCTATGTGTCTTTCGCCAAGGGCTTCTGGCCGTGGTTTGAAACGTTAGTACTGCCAGCGGTTGCCCTTGGCTTTGTCTACATCGCCTTGATCGCACGCATTACCCGCGCGACGATGCTCGAAGTTCTGTCACAAGACTACATCCGCACCGCCAAGGCAAAAGGCATGAGTCAGATGGGGATCCTGTTTATTCATGCGCTTAAAAACGCTGCGGTACCGGTTGTCACAGTGATCGGCATCGGCATTGCTCTCTTGATTGGCGGTGCGGTCGTGACCGAAAGCGTCTTTGCTATTCCCGGACTTGGCAGATTAACCATCGATGCGATCCTGAGACGAGACTATCCGTTGATACAAGGTTTAGTCGTCGTGTTCAGCTTTGTTTATGTACTGGTGAATCTATGTGTCGATGTTATCTACACCGTGGTTGACCCGAGGATTCGCTACTGATGACTCAATACGCGGCTGCCCCCGAGTTACCCGACATCCTGCCCGTCGTTCGTATTCGCAAAGGTTGGGTAGGCTTTATCTTAAATCACCCTACCGTTGCAATCGGTTTGGGATTGATCTTACTAATGCTGTTTCTTGCAATCGCGGCACCCTGGCTTTGGACAGTTGACCCTACGGAGCTAGCCCCTATCAAGCGCAATCGTGAGCCTTCTTTGCAATACTGGTTCGGCACCGATGCGTTGGGTCGCGATATATATTCACGTGTCTTGTATGGCGCGCGGGTCTCTCTGATCGTTGGCTTCGCCGTCGCGTTACTGGCATCACTCAGTGGCTTGGCGATTGGTTTGATTTCAGGGACATTTCGACGCAGCGACGCCATCATCATGCGAATCATGGACGGACTCATGTCGATACCGCCCATTTTGCTGGCAATCGCCCTCATGGCATTGACTCGGGCGAGCGTAGAAAACGTTGTCATGGCCATTACGATTGCTGAGATTCCCCGCGTCTCACGTCTCGTGCGTGGCGTTGTTTTGACCTTACGCGAGCAACCCTATGTTGATGCCGCGATCTCATGCGGTTCCAGGACGCCGATGCTGATCTGGCGTCATATTCTGCCCAACACGCTGGCACCGTTAATGGTTCAGGCAACCTACATCTGTGCGTCAGCCATGATCACAGAATCGATTTTATCTTTCATCGGTGCAGGCGTACCACCCATCATCCCGTCATGGGGAAACATCATGGCTGATGGCAGGACGCTTTTCCAGATCAAGCCCTACATTATCTTTTTTCCAGCCATATTTTTGTCGGTGACGGTGCTGGCTGTGAACCTTGTTGGTGATGGCTTTCGCGATCTGCTTGACCCGCGCAAATCAAAAGCGACATAAAACGGAGATTTCTTTTGGCATTGCTTGAAGTCCAGAATTTGCAAACGCACTTTCGCACACCCGACGGGATCAACCGCGCAGTGGATGGTGTGAGCTTTGTCGTGAACGAGGGCGAAACGCTTGCCATCGTTGGCGAATCGGGTTGTGGCAAGTCTGTGACGGCAATGTCGATTCTGCGGCTCATCCCAGAACCGCCGGGCAAGATTTCAGGCTCTATCCGTTTCATGGATCAGGATTTACTGGCCCTCTCTGAAAAGCAAATGAGGGCGATTCGAGGGAATGCGATCTCGATGATCTTTCAAGAGCCCATGACGAGTCTCAATCCAGTGCTAACGATTGGGCGCCAATTGCGGGAAACCTTGCGTTTGCATCAACCCATCAGCCAAGTACAAGCGCAGGCGAGAGCACTCGAGATGCTCGATCTGGTTGGAATCTCGGAAGCAGCCCGTCGCTTGAACGAATATCCACACCAGCTTTCGGGTGGTATGCGCCAGCGCGTCATGATAGCGTTAGCGCTTGCTTGCAACCCCAGACTGTTGATTGCAGATGAACCGACGACTGCACTGGATGTAACGATTCAAGCTCAGATTCTTGATCTCATGACCGATCTTAAAAAGAAGATTGGTGCAGCCATCGTGTTGATTACCCATGATTTAGGAGTAGTCGCTGAAGTGGCTGAGCGCGTGATGGTTATGTACGCTGGTCGCAAAGTGGAGGAAGCCCCAGTTGATGAGTTGTTCGCACGCCCCCTGCATCCGTACACACAAGGCCTGCTTGGTGCAGTCCCCAAGCTTGGCGGTTCGGCCCAAGGTCATACCTCTCGCCTGAGAGAGATACCCGGCCTGGTGCCAAGCTTGAAACAAAAGATAAAAGGCTGTGTCTTTGCCTCGCGTTGTCCGCTTGCGAAAGAGCCCTGCCACGAAATCGCCCCAGCCCTGCAGGATAAGGGCAACGGGCATTGGGTAACCTGTCACTTTGCCGGCGAAAGCGCTTTCTCCCATGACTAACGCTTCTCAACATGCCCAATCAGCCAGCAGTGACACATCGGTGTTGCTGGAAGTTCGCGGGCTAAAAAAATTCTTCCCGATCAAAACCGGCTTATTCGGCAAAGTAACGGGACGCGTGCACGCAGTTGATGATGTTTCATTCAGTATCAGCAAAGGCGAAAGCGTCGCGCTCGTGGGCGAGTCGGGTTGCGGCAAATCGACCGTTGGCCGCTCGGTGTTAAGGTTGTTCGATCTGACTGCCGGTGAAGTCTGGTTGGATGGCGTGAGGATTGATTCGCTGAGTGCTAGTGCGCTCAGACCCTTGAGAAAGCGGATCCAGGTAATTTTTCAAGATCCCTTTTCTAGCCTTAATCCACGGATGAAGGTGCGCGATATCATCGCTGAACCAATCCGCAATTTTGGTCTCGCAACGGATGAAGCCGATATTGAGGCCCGGGTAGCCAAACTATTAGAACGGGTACGTTTAGGCAAAGACGCTGGTGGTCGCTGGCCTCATGAGTTCTCAGGTGGCCAACGGCAGCGTATTTCGATTGCCCGTGCCTTGGCAGCCGAGCCAGACTTGATTATTTGCGACGAAGCCGTATCCGCGCTTGATGTGTCAGTGAAGGCTCAAATCGTGAACCTGTTGCAAGACTTGCAACAAGAGCTCGGCTTAGCCTTGCTCTTTATTAGTCACGACTTGGCCATCGTTGAACATATGGCGCATCGGGTTGCCGTCATGTACCTTGGCAAGATTGTCGAGCTTGCAGAACGAACTGAACTGTTTTCAAGTCCGCTACATCCCTATACAAAGGCATTGCTCTCGGCAGTTCCTCTACCGGATCCAACAATAAAGACGCGTCGCATTGTTTTGCAAGGGGATGTGCCCAGTCCGATCAACAGGCCGAGCGGCTGTCATTTTCACACCCGCTGCCCAGCAGCGATTGCGCGTTGCAAAACTGAAATGCCGACGCTTCAAACACTCGCGTCGGGGCGCTCGGTGAGTTGTCATTTAATCGAATGAGTCAAAGCAAAAAGATAGGCTATAAGCGATGCGCCGTGTAGCGACAGTTTTTTGACTGAGTTCAGCAGACAGGTTACAACGGTACTGCAACCAAAATAAGAGCCGGCAGACCGCTATTTTTTATCAATGAACGGAGGAGGAATCATGTTCAGTCACGTAATGATCGGTGCTAACAATTTAGAAGCTTCAAGAAAATTTTATGATGCGGTTTTGGGGACGCTGGGGATGGCTCCCGGTGTCATGAACCGGGATATCAGGTACTTTTATCGCGGTCCCAAGGGCGTCTTTTCATTCACCCTTCCCATTGACGGTCAAGCAGCAACGCCTGCTAATGGCGGCACCATCGGCTTTGCAGCTGAGTCTCCCGAGCAAGTCATGGCTTTTCATGAAGCAGGGATTGCCAATGGTGGCACAACCTGTGAGGATCCGCCAGGCTTTCGCGAAGGTCCGACAGGCAATTTATTTCTGGCTTATCTTCGTGACCCAGCGGGCAACAAAATCTGCGCGCTGTACAGACAACCGAATTGATTGGCTGAGAACGATCGGGAGCGAGTGCTCTACACTCGCTAGTAAAGCTGCTTATCCATGATCGAGAAAACGACAACCAACGAACCCGTTCAAGCGTGGCGCGCGGTAGCGCAGTGGTATCACGCTTACTTTACCGGCATCGTGCTTTATACGGTATCGCGTAAAGGTGCGGATGAGGCTGCACGACTCGTGTATGAAATTTTCTCCAGACAAAGGCACGAACGCTTTTTGCCAGGGCTGAGAAAGCTGGGGCTCGAGCAACTGCCCCACGCAATGGCGGCAGCTCAATACCACTATCTCTCAAACCAAATCGGTGGCGTTTCAGTTGAATATATGCCCGAGAGCAATCGCAAAGCGTGGATTCGCTATGCCGCACCGCGATGGATCTGGTCGGGCACCGCGCTTTGCGGCATCCCGCCAAAAGTATCGACTGCGATGCTCGAAGGCTGGCATGCGCAGAACGGGGTCATGCTGCAAAATCCCCGACTCGGCTTTGTCTGTACCAAACAAACCGTTGACGGCCAGGCCGGTCTGGAAGGCTACTACTACGAATATGATCAAGAACTCGCCCCGCATGAGCGCTTGCGATTTGCGCGGGATGAAGAGGCGCCTGAGTTCGACGCGCAACTGGCTCCCGTTTTACCGATCGACACATGGCCACCCTCTCGACTAGCAAAAGCTCATCGCAACTATGCCATGGAGTACGTCAAATCCACCTTCCCCACAGCGCTCCAGCTTTGGGGACCCGATGAGGCTGAGCATCATCTTCGCATGGCTGGCAAATTAATCGGCATGCAGTTCTATCACGAGACTGCCCAGAGCCTTAACGGGGATTATGGTCGCGATGCCTTCGGGTTTGCACGTTTTATTGCAGACCTTGGAGCAGCTCACGGCGACAAGACTACCTTTGCCAATACAGGGACGAGCTTTCGCGTTAATCAGGAAGGTTGGGCATTGATGGACGGCATCGAGGATACCGCTTGCGTCTTGGCGAGTGCTTGGAACGGTCTCCTGGAGGGCGCTATGCAAGCACACAATCATCGATTGCACTTGAGCTTCAGTCACGAACGCTCAGCACAGCATTGGTCGCTTTCATGGCAAATCAAAGCGTGACCCCTTCAACGAGCAACGTACCGTTCGTTTCACCGAAGGATGTGCAACGTACGGCCCTAAGCGTCCTGTTTTTTTGTACCTTAATCAGTGCACTCTCAAGAGGAGTCAGTGAGAGCTTTGCAGTATTTTTGCTACCAATCGCGCATGAGTTCAAAGCTGACCGAGGGGCGCTGACCGCAACGTATTCAATATATATGGTCGCGCTCGGATTCATGTCGCCGATTGCGGGCACGGTGTTCGACCAACTAGGCGCACGTCTTTGCTACAGCGTCGGTCTCTGCGTAATGGGGATCTCTTACCTCTTGGCATCGCAAGCCAGCTCCCTTTGGCATTTGTACCTTTTGACTGGCCTGGGTGGTGCAATTGGGGTTGCGATGATTGGGATGCTACCAGCATCGAGCTTAGTCAGCAGATGGTTCCAAAAAAAATTGTCAACCGCCATGGGTGTCATCTCTGCCTCAATCGGAACGGGCGTTCTCGTATTCTCTCCCTTGATTCAATCATTGGTTGAACATCACGGCTGGCGTACAGCTTTTCAGTTTCTCGGTGTTCTATTACTGACCGTCATGCTCGCCATACAGTTTTTGCCCTGGATGCTCATATCCAAAGGATCGCCTGAAATTGCAGCCTTACGGGCAAAACGCGCGAGTGAGGGTAGCGCATGGACACTAAGTCGGGCAATGCGAACACTGGTGTTTTGGGCTCTGTTTGCAGTTATGTTTTTCACTTCAGTCAGCACTTATGCGGTAACCGTGCAGCTTGTTGCTTATCTTGTGCATTGCGGCCTGTCGCCCCTGCAAGCAGCGACCGTGTACGGTGTCGCAGGCATGGCATCTATCGGGGGCATTATTGTGTCGAGCATCTTGGCCGAAAAGATTGGTGAGGTTCGTGTTGCGATCGTTTCTTATGGTTCAACCATCGCGGGTCTGGTTGCACTGGCTTTTTTCTCAAATACCCCCTCGCTGCTTGTTTTAGGTCTGTTTGTATTACTTTTTGGAACGATGCAGGGTTCACGCGGCCCACTCGTAGCGGTCTTATCATCCCGTAATTTTGCAGGGGGTCGACAAACCGGCATTTATGGGTCGGTCCTATTTGGCATGGGTATGGGCGGTGCACTGGGTAGTTGGGGCAGCGGCATACTTTACGACCTGACCGGTGGTTACCTAGCCAGTTTTATCCTGTCAGCTTCAGGAGCAGCTTGCGGTATGCTGCTTTTTGTAACGGTACCCGGACTTGGAGGCGGAAAAAAGCAGGTAAACAAAGTTTGATATATTTCTAGTCACATATGTAAATTCTACTTACACTCGCTTGATGACTGATCAAACCCCACTGACCATCCCTACCGATGGCGTTGTATTTGCCTGGGGGATGACCTCCTCGGGCGAACAGCGCGAAATCAAACTCGAAGATATTGGACAGGTCATTGCCGAGCAAACGCTTTCGGTATGGTTGCACTTGAACCTGTCTAACACTCACGTCCAGCGCTGGCTTGAAAAAACATCTCTTGTGCCAGACCGCGTCGTTGAGCTGATTAAAGAGGGCGTTACTCGAAGTCGCCTTGAAAAGGTTGAGCGTTTTGAAGACTGTCTGGTGATGGTCATGAACGATTTCCAGCATGAGTTCGGTTCGGACGACCTGTCGGCGCCGCTGGGCACACTCTGGGCGATTCTCACGCCACATCTCATGATTTCGCTGAGGCAAAAGCCTCTGCACACTACCGACACCCTTCGCTCTGAATTGCGAACCGGGCAACTCAAACCTACTTCCTCAGTTGAGTTGTTTCACGAGCTCATCGATTCACGGGCTGAGTTTCTACGGAGCATTTTGTTTCAATTATCTGAGCAAATGGACGATCTTGAAGAAACCCTACTCAAAGGGTTTGAGTTACCAGAGCACGAGACCTTAAGGCGAATTCGCATCCAGTGCAGTCGTTTGAGAAGGCAGTTTGCACCCGAGCTCGTAGCTTTGCACCGATTGCAAAAGCACTTACCGAATTGGTATTCAAGCCACGACAAGGCAAAGCTCATCGATGATCAAGATCTGCTTTCGTTTCTGGTTCAGGACATCAACCATTTATACGATCGGGCAAAAATTTTACAGGACGAGCATGCCGCTCGCATGGCAGAGTCCAACGCACGAAATTTGCAGGTACTCTCAGTCATGACGGTCATCTTTATGCCAATGACCTTGATTACCGGCATCATGGGCATGAATATGGAGGACCTGCCAGGCCTCAAAGAATCCTTCTTGATCGTCATGATTTTGATGGGGTTATCAGGATCGCTCGTTTTCGGCATTTTGAAATATCGAAAAATCATTTAGTGAGTATCTGAATGTCTTCAAACCAGGATCCGCTCAACCATGCACCGCGCAAATCGACGACGAGCGCCTTTTCAGCTACCTTTGGTGATTTTTATCACTCAGTGGTACGGATGTCATGGCCAAAATTTTTAGCATCTTTTGTCGTGCTATTTTTTTTGAGCAATCTGCTCTTTGGCACCTTGTATTCTTTGCAAGCGGATTCAATTGCAGGGATCAAGGATCAACACTTTATCGAATACTTCTTCTTCAGTGTGCAGACCCTCGCCACCATTGGCTACGGTTCACTCTATCCGCAATCCATGTATGGCCATCTGCTTGTAACCTTCGAGGCAATGTTCGGGCTACTTGGGCTGGGCATGTTTGCCGCCTTGGCTTTTGCGCGACTATCCTTGCCTCGAGCGCGTGTATCTTTTAGTGATACCGTCGTGGTGACAACCTTTGATGGTGTGCCAACGCTTATGCTTCGAGTCGCACAAGCGAGAAACAATCGCATCATTGGTGCAGAGGTCAACCTGAGCATGCTGCTGCGTCAAACAACAAAAGAAGGCACAAGCATCAGGCGTCTTTTTTATTTGAATCTGCAGCGTAACCGGATACCGCTGCTTAGCCTGACCTGGCTCGTCATGCATACCATTGATGAAACCAGCCCTCTGTACGGCCTATCCACAGAGATACTTGAAGCGCGCGATTTCGGGTTGATCGCCATGATAAAAGGGATTGATGAGACAGTGTCCCAAACCATACATGCCAATCATATTTATCGTGCAGCCGATATTAAATGGGGTTACCACTTCGTGGATATGCACCGCAAGCATGCCACCACCGGCGAAACGATGATGGATATGACTGTTATCAGCGATACTGCTCGCGACTAATTTAAATCTGTCACGTCAAACTCACAGCGTGCCAATTCCAAAGACGAATACACCGATTAAAACGAAACTTGCGATAAATACAGTCTCGCCAACCAGCATCAGTACTGGTTTCCATCCCAGGGTCATCAGTTCTTCAAACGATGTTTTGACCCCTGCAGCTGCAATTGCTGTCACCAGCATCCAACGCGAGGCATCACTGGCCGTCGCAATCATGACCGGATTCAGCACACCTACACTGGAAAGTAGCACCAGCACAATAAAAGCCAACATAAAAGTCGGGATGAGTGGCACAGCAGCCTTTTTGGACTTCTTATCAGTGTTGACATCAAAGAAAGTGCCTTCGACATTATTTTCAGCTGCGTTTTTTTCCTCTTGCTGGCGAACTTGTTGTTGAAAGAGAATCGAGATAATGACCACGGCCGGCATCAACAACATGACTCGAAAAAGCTTCACGACGGTTGCCGTGTCGCCCGCGACTGGGCCTAACAACATGCCCGCGGCAACCACCTGCGCGACATCATGAATCGTCCCACCCAAGAAGACGCCTGATTGCAAAGGCGTTGCCTCGAGCAGTCTGAGACCGAATGGATAAATAACCATGGCGACAGTTGATAAAACGGTTACTCCGACAACTGTCAAAAGCGTGAAGCGCTCGTTCTCTTTACTCTGGGGCAATACTGATGACACGGCCAACGCAGCTGAGGCCCCGCAGATCGCGACTGCACCACCCGACAGCACGCCTTCGGCAGCCGGCCGCTTTAGCCATCGCGACAGCAGATAGCCACAAAATATAGTGGTGGCTAAGCCCAACATAATCAGCAAACCGGTGGACCAGCCCAGCTTACCCACTTGGCTTAATGTTATTCGTGCGCCCAAGAGCGCGACGCCACCCCGTAACACCGTCCGACCACAGAAACCAATACCAGGACCCACCTGGGGGTTACTTGCCAAAAAATGAAAAGCTAAACCCATCAGCAAGGCATACAGTAACTGTGGGCCACCATAGTGCTCAGATACAAAGGTCGCTGCAAGCGCAATCACGCCACAGACTAAGCTGCCTGGTAGATTCTTCGTAACGAAAGTGCGGGCAGTACCCAGTGAGAATGTCATACATAAATCTATTTAATTGCAGCCACGACGTGGCGACGGCAAACAGTGTAAAAACAAAGAAGGCTGTGGTTCTTCACAGCCTTGTTGCGGCGACTCGCTTACCCTCGACAAGGTAATCGGGTCAGGTCAGCGCCGCGGCCTATTGCATCAAGCGCTTTCGAACAAGCGCGTCATGACAAACTCACGGTGACCGAGCGCCTCGGCAGCGGTGAAGCGACCATTAATGGTACGCATCATCACTTCGAGCAACTGGTCACCGGTTTGATCCATCGTACGCTCGCGTTGCAACAGACCTGAACAATCCACGTCAATATGTTCACTCATGGTGCGAACCGTGCGAGGATTAGCGCAAATCTTGATCACGGGCACAATGGCATTACCAATGACGTTACCTTGCCCGGTGGGGAAGAAGTGCACCACAAAGCCAGATGCGGCACAGAGCGTCACCATCTCGGCTGCGGCCGAGGATGAATCCATGAACCACAAACCAGAATGGCTAGGTACCTCTGCCTTGTCGATGACCCCATCA
This sequence comes from Jezberella montanilacus, assembly GCF_003003055.1. Lineage (GTDB taxonomy): Bacteria > Pseudomonadota > Gammaproteobacteria > Burkholderiales > Burkholderiaceae_B > Zwartia > Zwartia montanilacus. The sequence goes on along the minus strand of NZ_PVTV01000018.1, from coordinate 71,815 downwards.
ACGGTACATTTTTTGCCAATCTTCTGGATGTTACCCAAAGCTTTTTCTTCAATGGTCGTCAAACCACCGGCGATATTGCCCTTGGTAGGCTGTGACTCTGATAAGTCAGTCGTCTTGTTGCGATTGATCATGTCTTGATAGCGATTGAACATGCCCATGAACTGATCACGAACTTCTGGCGTTTTGCATCGTGCTGCGACGATATGCTCGCCACCGGTGATTTCAGACGTTTCACCAAAAACCAGTGTCGTGCCCAACGCGTGTAGGGTGTCGAAGGCATTACCAACGGTCGGATTGGCGCCGCAACCGGATGTGGTGTCAGATTCACCACATTTGGTGGATACCCACAGATCTGAGATGGGGCATTCAACTCGTTGCTTCTCAGAGGCCCATTGAACGTACTCTTTAGCAGCCCTGCTCGCACGCATGATGGTCTCGTGGTCGCCGTGGCCTTCGATACCAAAACCCACTACTGGCTTGCCCGTTATGGCGATGCCATCGACCACTTTTTTTGTCCAGCCATCTTCGATGCCGATGACGACGACAGCCGCAACGTTGGGATTGCAACCTGCACCGATCAACGTGGCAAAGTGCAAATCCAGGTCAGCGCCAAACTGCAGACGACCGTATGGATGCGGGATTGCCATGGCACCCTTGATATTGTGCGCAACAGCTTCGGCTGCGGCGTTAGACAAATCATCCAAAGGCAGGATGATGACGTGATTGCGCACGCCCACGCGGCCGTTTTCTCGGCGGTAGCCCCAGAAGGTAGCGTCTTGAGTCAGAAAAGACATGAAATGATTCCTTATTTACCAGCGTTTTGTTTTGATGTTGTGCACATGGGCGTGGTCGCCGGCTTTGATATCAGCCACCACTTTGCCGATATCGATGCCGTACTTGATCACCGTGGTTCCTGCAGGCATATCCTTCATGGCAACTTTGTGGCCAAGCGGGATATCTGCTTTACAAGGTACAGTGATCGTACGATCTTCATCAAGAATCAGCGCGGTCAGCTGTTGGCCAGCTTTAACGCCTTCGGTGACAACAACAGCGACGCTGTCGTTAGGGTCGTGCAATACGCAGTGAATCATTGGCGCTCCTCCGGGGTTTAAATTTGAGCCGGTCAGTTTTGTTGTCTAGCTCGTTTCGAAAAACTTTGTTGTTCAAAAAAATAACGATACATCATTTGGTCAAAAGGGTTCTCCAAGTCTCGGCAAGCCGTGGTGTGGCCGCTGCAATATGGTCCGACAAAAGTATCGGCTGACCATCAAGTGAAAAAACCATTCCGCCAGCTTCTTCAATCAATAAAAGGCCAGCCGCAGCGTCCCACGGCCCCATCGCACGCTCCCAAAATACATCACAACGGCCCGCTGCAAGATAAGCCATTTCAAGCGCCATACTGCCAGACCGGCGCACCCCTCCGACTTGACGCATGACTAATCCAAGCTGGTCCAAATAATCAGCCATGAACGTCGCAGTGGGTTTGGGAAACACCGTCGCCGCGAGTGCTTCAATGAGTGCAGTGGTCTCTGAGACTTTAATTAACTGCCCGTTTAACTGCGCGCCATGACCTTTTGCGGCAGAAAAAATTTCATCGCGACAGGGGTCTGCAACGCAGGCAGCCACAGGCTTTCCGTCAATCACCAAAGCTAACGAAATACTATATTGTGGATAGCCATGAACGAAATTTAAACTCCCATCGATCGGATCAACAATCCAGACAGCATGGTTAACCGGCCAGCTGCCACCGCCTTCTTCACCAAGAAAAGCGTGTTCGGGAAACCGCTCGTGCAAGCGACGTCTAAAAAAGGTCTCGATTTTTCGGTCAAGCTCAGTCGACACATCACCCGCAGCTTTGGTCTGAATATCCCCAACCTCGCGTTGACTTCCCTCGCGCAGGATCTGCATGGCCTCACGCGCAAGCCCCACGGCAAAGTCGCAGGCAGTAATGGACAAGGCTTGGTGAGAGGACTTAACAGTCATGGGCAGAGAATAACCTTTGCAGAAGACGCAACCCCTTGGTCCAGATCACGAAAGGCGGGTGCGTCACCAGCTTAATCGATAAGCGCACAGACAAGCGCAGCACTCAGTGTTAAAAAATATAGCTGGCACCCCTAAAGTTGGTTAAATTAGGGTCATCTTCCGACAAATCATAGGAAATGCCTCCATGCCTGCTGTGCCCAACCCGCCCACAGACAACGACCTCAGCTCTGAAGAGAAACAGAAACTACTGCTCAAACAAATACAGTCGCTACAGAAATTACAGACTGCATTTGAATTGCACCAAAAGGGGCAATACGAACAGGCTCGCGAATTCTATGAAACGGTAATTGAAGCTGATCCGAATCACTTTGACGCCTTGCAATTACTCGGGGCGTTAACGAGTCAGACAGGGGATTACGAAAGGGCTATCGAATGCCTGACGGCTGCGATTAAAATCGAGCCCACCTTCGCCGAAGGCTATAACAATAGGGCTTGTGCTTATCGCAGCTTAAAGAAATACGAGGAAGCTCAAGCCGACTTTAACCATGCCATCGCGCTTAAACCCTTCTATCTTGACGCGTATTACAACCAAGCCAACTTATTGCACGAACTCAAGCAATTTGACGACGCCTTAAATAGTTTCAACCAAGTCATCACGGTGAAGCCCGATTACGCGCTTGCGCACTTCGGCCGAGGTAATGTGTTTCACGAAACAAAGCAATACGAGCAAGCGCTTGAATGCTATGAATTGGCGATTACGCATCAACCAAACTACCCTGAGGCGTACAACAACGCCAGCATGGTCTTGGTCGACCAGCGACAGTGGGCCGCCGCCATTGCAGTCGGCTCAAACGCCCTTTCTCTCAGACCAAATTACGATTTTCTGCGCGGCATTCTTCAACATGCAAAGATGAATATCTGCGACTGGGGCGATTATGCTGCAAGTATCAAGGAAATCGTTTCGCGCATTGAATCAGGCGAAAAAACCTGCAGCCCCTTCGGTTTGCTTGGTTTAGTCGATGACCCGGTCATTCAGCAACGCTGTGCAGCCATTTACACGCAGTCGAAGTTTCCCGCGAACGATGTTTTAGGTGAGATCCCACAACGCCCACGATCAAGCAAAATTCGCATCGGATACTACTCAACAGAGTTTCATAACCATGCAACGGCTTATCTCATTGCAGAGTTTTTTGAGCTACATAACAAAGAGCAATTTGAACTGATCGCCTTTTCACTCGGGCTAAATAAGCAAGACGAAATGCGTGCGCGCTTGAGTGCGTCGTTTGATCAGTTTATCGATGTATCAGATCAAACCGATTTAGACATTGCGAAGCTCAGCAGAGCACTTCAAATCGATATCGCGGTTGACCTAAAAGGCTACACGGCAGATCGTCGAACTGGTATTTTTGCTTTCCGTGCAGCTCCGATACAGGTCAGCTATCTCGGCTATCCAGGCAGCATGGGGGCGGATTACATTGACTATATTATTGCCGATCGCGTGGTCATCTCTGAAGCAGCGAGCCAGTATTATTCCGAGAAGATTGTCTATCTGCCTCATAGCTATCAAGTCAATGACAGACAACGGGCCATTGCAAAAAAGGTGTTCACCCGAGCTGAAGCTGGTCTACCCGAGAAAGGTTTTATCTTTTGTTGTTTCAACAAGAACTACAAGATTACGCCAGATACGTTTGATAGTTGGATGCGCATCTTGAAAGCAACCGAGGGAAGTGTTCTATGGTTGTTTCAAGGTGATCCTGCAGCATCCGAAAATCTCAAAGCAGAAGCTCAAAACCGCGGGGTGTCGAGCGAACGCCTCGTCTTTGCCAAAGAAATACCCTTAGCCGAGCATCTGGCCCGCCACCACCTGGCCGATCTATTTTTAGACACGCTTCCCTACAACGCTCACACCACTGCGAGCGATGCCCTGTGGGTTGGACTACCAGTCCTGACGCTCATCGGCTCTTCCTTTGCAAGCCGTGTCTCGGCAAGCTTGCTTACTGCGATTGGCCTGCCTGAATTAATTACCTCTACTGTGGCTGATTATGAGGCGTTGGCGATTGAGCTCAGTCAAGATCCTGCGAAGCTGCAGACGCTTAAGCAAAAACTATCAAACAACAAGTTGACCATGCCGCTTTTTGATACGCCAGACATCACGAATCATATTGAAGCTGCTTACCTGCAGATGATGACAAGATACTGGGACGACTTAGACCCAGCCAATATTGTGATTGAGCCAAACACGGCTGAAGGTTAAACAACGAAGAGGGTTACCGTGACAAACCTTGCCACAAGTAGTAGCTGGGATTTTTATAGAGAAATGACCAGCATTCAATCTATCATTGATGTGACCAACATTGATCGGTACTCGACCGTACCCGAAGACTGGTCAATCTTTATTACTGACGTAGTCAGCTCCTCAGCAGCCATCGCGGCTGGGCAATACAAAAGCGTGAATATTGCAGGGGTAGCGACAATCACCGTCATACAGAATCTATGCAAAGATCTTGATCTGCCCTTTGTTTTTGGTGGTGACGGTGCTGTGATCCTGGCCCCGAACGAATTCACCTCAAAGATTCAACACGCACTCGTTAGCTTGGCTCAACTGGTCGAACAACAACTAAAACTGACGCTGAGAGTAGGTTGTATCCCCATGCGCGCGATTCGTGCGCTTGGGTCAGATGTCTTAATAGCCAAGTTCGAACCAAGCCCGAACAACCGACTCGCTATGATTACTGGTGGTGGCATACAAATAGCAGATGGCTTGTTAAAACAAGACGATAGTCCTTACCTTATCCACAGCAATCAGCTATTGCCAATCTCGTTTCAGGGGCTGGAATGCCGTTGGAACGAAGCCAAGTCAGTTAACGGTCAAATCATGACTTTGATCATTCTCGGGGCTTCAGGTGCACTAACCCCCTATGGTGAAATCATTCGGCAGATAAAGGCAATCGCGCCAATGTCGCGCCCACTCAGTCATGACAATCTTCCGCTGAGCTGGCCACCGAAATTTATCATGGCAGAAATGCGGCTTAAAGCAAAGAACATCCTGAGCCGTTGGTTGCAGCTAGCAAAATTCACCCTGCTGACAGGCCTTTTCAAGCTAATTGTTCAGGCTCAAAAAACCAATCGGAATTCAGTGACGGGTAAGTATATTGACCTCATGATCAAAAACACCGACGACATCAAAATCGACGACTATTTGCGTATGGTCATTGATGTCAGCGCCTCACAAAAGAATGAAATCATTCATTTTTTAGATCAGCTTGAAAGCGAAAACCAAATCAAATACGGCGTTCACTATTCTGATTCAGCGGTTTTTACCTGCCTTGTCTCATCACTAGACGTACACACGCATTTTATCGACGGCAACGACGGGGGTTACAGTATTGCCGCAAAAGGCCTCAAAAATAAATTAGTCCCGCCTGGCCCTTCATTAGGGTAAGACATAGTATCTACCGGCAATGGGCTGTGAAATGGCGTTATATCATTGCGCAAACGAATAAGACGCGGAGAAGACCATGGGATCAGCCCCCAACACCTCAGCTACCGAGACGACCAAAACTAGTTTTTGGCCGCAAGGCTGGTGGAAGCTAATGGAGTTCAGGATCGGTATATTTCCGTTCCCCGTGTACGTTCTCGCTGGCTGTTTAATCGCTGGCCTGGTCGCGATGGACAAGCTACCTAACGAAATATCTATTGCAATCGTTATGTTTGCTTTCTTTGGCTTCACGCTGGCAGAAATCGGAAAGCGTATCCCTATCATCCGCAACATCGGGGGTGCAGCAATTTTTGCAACGTTTATCCCTTCAGCATTGGTTTACTACAACCTATTGCCGCCAAGTATCGTCAAAGTAACCTCAGACTTTACAAAGTCAACCAACTTTCTTTACTTGTTTATTGCCAGCATTATTGTGGGCAGTATTTTAAGTATGGATCGTCAAGTGTTAATCAAAGGGTTTCTGAAAATATTTATCCCTCTCGCTGCGGGCACCATCGTGGCAGGCATAGTAGGAACACTCGTCGGCACCCTGTTGGGACTCGGAACTCACCACACTTTCTTTTTTATTGTTGTACCGATTATGGCCGGCGGCGTAGGCGAAGGCGCGATACCTTTGTCAGTGGGCTACAGTCAAATTTTGCATCAGGATCAAGGTGAGCTTTTCGCAACGGTATTGCCATCTGTCATGATTGGCAGTCTCACTGCTATCATCTTGTCAGGAACTTTAAACTTTGTTGGCAAGCGCTACCCTCGGTTCACGGGGGAAGGGAACCTGCAACCCGGCAGTGACGATACGCCGGCCAAACCTTTACAAGAAGACAATTCAATCAAAACAGACGTGACTCACATTGCCGCCGCCGGTGTGACTGCGCTGGTTCTTTATATTGTTGGCATTATCTGTTTTCGGTTATTTGATTTACCTGCGCCCGTTGCAATGCTTTTTTGCGCGGTGGCGGTGAAGTTAAGTAAGGCTGTTTCGCCTCAATTAGAGGAAGGTGCCTTCGTCGCCTACAAGTTTTTTTCCACTGCTGTGACCTATCCGTTGCTGTTCGCAATCGGCGTATCAATGACCCCTTGGGATAAGCTGATTGCTGCTTTTAACTTTGCCACGCTCATCACCATTGTTGCTACGGTCTTCACATTGATGGCAGTGGGGGCTCTAGTGGGCTATTGGCTAAAAATGTATCCGATTGAGACCGCAATTGTGAACGCCTGCCATAGCGGTCAGGGTGGGACAGGGGACATTGCAATTTTGACTGCAGCGAATCGTCTGTCTTTGATGCCTTTCGCTCAAATTGCGACTCGCATTGGTGGGGCAATCACCGTCACCGTCGTGTTAATTATCCTCTCGCATATCTCTAAACCATAAAACAATTCCAAGGCAAACGACATGAGAACCTCTATCCCATCCACGCTCTTGAAGATCATTGCCTTTGTGCTTTGCTTTAGCGCTCAGTCAACTGCCAACGCAGGCACATTCCCCGACCAGCCAATCAGGATTGTGGTTCCCTTCTCACCGGGCGGCGGCACAGACTTCGTTTCACGTTTGGTTGGTACCAAGCTCGCCGAACTAACGGGCTGGCAGGTGATTATTGAAAACCGGCCTGGTGCAGGCGGCAATTTGGCAGTGGATGCTGTTGCCAAAGCCCCTGCTGATGGCTATATGTTAGTCATGGCACAACCCGACAATGCCAGCTTGGGTCCTTGGTTGTATTCAAGCGTCAGTTACGACACCGTTAAAAGTTTTAGCCCTGTCATCCAAGTTTCGATCACTCCCGAGGCGATTGCTAGTTCAGCCAAATCCACAATCAAAACGCCAGAAGATCTTGTTGCAAAGGGCAAATCGTCGCAAGGATTGAAGTGGTCAACCGCAGGCGCTGGCACCATGGGGCACCTGATTGGAGAAGACTTCAAGACGCGGACCCAAATTAACTTGCTGCAAGTGCCTTACAAAGGTGCATCACCTGCGTTAACTGACGTGATGGGGGGAAGCGTAGACGTTTACATCGGCACGTTAGCCTCTACGGTTGCGCTGGTTGAAAGTGGGCGCCTTAATCTGGTTGCGGTTGCAACAGCCAAACGCTCACCCCGATATCCCGATGTGAAGACGCTCGATGAAACCGTTTCAAAAGGCGTAGATTTTGGAGTGTGGATGGGTTTGTTAGCACCAGTTGGCACCCCACCCGAGGTCGTCGCGTTGTTAAACAAAGAGATTAACCGTGTCCTTCAACTACCCGATGTCATCTCGAAAATGGCAGAGACGGGTGTCGAGCCTGTGGGAGGTTCTTCTGCTGACTTCGCAGCCTTCGTTAAAAAAGATTACGAACGCTGGGGTGCTTTAGCAAAAACATCAGGCGTCAAACTCGACTAACCCGCAGACACCAGCTGATCTGCTAGCAATTACCGATGTGGTCTTGTGATCGCATCGAGTAACACTTTATTAAACATCGCCGGATCTTCAATCTGAGGCGCATGCCCAAAGCCCGGGAAATCAATTAATGCCCCCTTGGGAATGAGCTTGATCACCTGTTTGCCCAATTCGTTGTAATGACCAAGCTTAGCCTTGACCTCGGGTGGTGCGATATCGCTTCCGATCGCGGTCGTATCCTTATCCCCCAGCATCAAAGTCGTGGGCACGGTGAGCCTTGAGAACTCATACACCACGGGTTGAGTGAATATCATGTCGTAAATCAGTGCTGAATTCAACGCAACCAGCTTGTGCCCCGGACCGCGATTCAGGCCAGCCAGCATATCGACCCACTTTTCATATTCGGGTTTCCAGCGGCCGACATAATAGACATTTTTCTCATAGTCCCTGATGCCCTGAGCCGAGACCTTCAGTTCGCGCTCCACCCACTGATCCACCGTGCGACTGGGCACACCAAGCGCTTTCCAGTCCTCCAGCCCGATAGGATTAACCATCAATAATTGCTCAGTATCTTTTGGATACATCAACGCAAACCTGGTCGCCAGCATCCCGCCTGTCGAATGGCCCAACAGGATGACGCGAGACGCATCGATGCTTTGCAATAGCGCAAACGTATTGGTCGCCAATTGCTGAAAGCTGTATTGATAGTGTGGCGGTTTCGTTGACGCACAGAAACCAATCTGATCAGGCACGATGACGCGGTAACCATTGTGCGATAGCGCTGCGATGGTGGTTTCCCAAGTCGCGCCACAGAAATTCTTGCCATGCATCAGGACGACCGTATGCCCGTTGGGCTTGCCCTCAGGACTCACATCCATGTAAGCCATCTGCATGGGCTGACCCTGCGAGACAAACCTGTAGTGCATCAGCGGGTAAGGATATTGAAAGCCTTGTAATTCGACGCCGTAGGTTTTTTCCTCGGCCATCACCTGACCACCAGCCAGGCACACGGCGAACATTAGCGACCTAAAAGATTTACTGATCAGCGTGCGCATTAAAAAGACTCCCATTTATACATGCCGGTAACTTGCTGCCTGAATCGATACCTGTACCCAACCCAGCAATTTCTCGTATAGTTGCTTGGCAGATCGAGACGATCTGCAAGAATTATCACATTGAAAAGAGCTTAACAGAGGTCATTACCATGCCGTTTTTCGAAAAAGGCGCAGTTCGCATCCATTACGAAGAGGAAGGCTCAGGACCACCGCTTCTCATCATCCCAGGGGGTGGTCTTGATTCATCGCGCGCTTTCTTTTCAACGCTCTCGCCATTCGATCCGATGCAAGAATTTAGAGACAGTTATCGCTGCATCACCATGGATCTGCGCACCGCTTACAGTGGCAAATCAAATGGTCCGCTGGAAATCGATCGCCCTTGGGATTCGTTTACAGATGATCAACTTGGCTTGATGGATCATCTCGGGATCGATAAATTCTTAATTATGGGATTTTGTATTGGCGGCCCCTTTATCTGGAACCTGCTCAAGCGTTCGCCTGAGCGAGTCATCGCAGCAGTGACTGCGCAACCCAGTGGCTGGCGACACGAAAAGCCTCGCTTGGGCTACGAGAGCAATATGGCAAAGTGGGGACCGACGCTTTGCGCGCAACGGCCCGAATTAAACATGACCCTGGTTGAAGCGTTTCTCAACAATATGTATCTGAAGCGTGGGGATTTTGTCTACACTGTCGATCGTGACACCGTGCGCAATTGCCACACGCCCGTGTTCGTCATGCCTGATGACAGCCCTCCTCATCCCTATGACATTGCGATGGAAGTCGTCAGCTTGGCGCCTAAATCAGAGGTCAGCATTTATCCCTGGAAAACATCGCCAGAGCTGATCCCTGTAGCGGTTGCGCAAGCACGCGAATTTTTAGCCCGTCATCGACCCGTCGCCTAGGGAAACTCAAAGAATGGAAATCAGAGACGCTTTACCTGCCGATGCTGCCAGCATCATGGAAATCTATAACGACGCAGTGATCAACACCACCGCCATCTGGAACGACATCACGGTGGACACGCCTAACCGTGTCAATTGGATGGCCGATCGCAACAAGCTCGGCTATCCCGTCCTGGTTGTTGTCGACGGGCAGAACAAGGTGCTGGGTTACGCAAGCTTTGGTGACTGGCGTCCCCATGATGGCTATAAGTACACGGTCGAGCACTCGGTTTACGTACACAAGGACGCTCGTGGGTTAGGGCTGGGGCTTCAAATGATGAAAGCCTTGATTGTCAGGGCACAAGCAATCGGCAAGCATGTGATGGTTGCAGCAATCGAGGCTGGCAATCAGCCCTCGATCGAACTTCACAAAAAACTGGGATTTGTTGAAGTGGGCCTGATGCCTGAAGTCGGCACAAAGTTTGGCCGATGGCTTGACCTGGCTTTCTTGCAGCTCAAGCTCAGTGAAGGTCCACCCGCTGCGTGATGGTCAGCGTCCTTTTTTTAACCAGTCCAGAAGAAGTTGAGTGACTTGTTCTGGTTGCTCGCGATGCAAAAAGTGGCCAGCCTGATCGACCAATTTAAAGTCATATTCGTTGGTGAAGTAACGCGCTTGATCCTGCATCAACTCAGCACGCAAATCATCCGCGCCGCACAATGCCAGTGTCGGGACGCTGATGGGTCTGGCCATTAACTCTCTTAAGCCCATCAGTGACGGATCTGCCTTACTGAGATCAAACATGGCGCGGTAATAACCCAGCGTTGCGGTGAGGACGCCTGGTTGCTTGAGTGTGTTCTTGATCTCACGGATATGCGCTTCATCGTTATGCCCGGGTGTTGTCCAATAACACCACAGGTAATCAATGAAAGCCATATCGTTTTCAAGCAGCGCTTTTTCAGGCAGCTCAGGCAACTGAAAAAACCACCAGTGAAATGACCGATGAATATGCTTGGGGTCAGTCAGACTTGCCGTGACCTGCCCAGGATGCGGCACCGCCATCAACACTGCCCGTGCAATGAGCTCCGGGTGCGAAGCCAAGACGGCGTATCCAATGATGGCTCCCCAGTCTTGTCCAACCAGATAGACCGGCTTGTTTTGCCCGAGCAGCTTGATCAGGGCAACAATATCTGCCGTATGCGTGGCTTTGTCATAGAAGCCGTGTGCAGGTACTTCTGTGGGCGGGTAGCCTCTTAGATAAGGTGTAATGACCCGGAAGCCTTGCGCCACCAAAGGGGGGATTTGATGGCTCCAGGTGGTGGCGATGTCAGGAAAACCATGCAACAGCATCACTGTGGGGGCCGTAGCCTCACCATGTTCATGGTAAGCAAATTTCACGCCGTTGGCGTCTATGTATTTTATTATCATGGTTTATTTCTTCCCCTTCGCATCACTCCGTTCAATCGGAGCTTATTCATCGACACTTTAGCAGGACTTACATTAGCAACGCTGGGATGTAGAATCTGAAGATCGGATTGCATACATGGATCAAAAATCCAATTACAGGAGACTTCCGCATGAGTTTGACCTTAGAAGAATTTGCCTCACAATGCCGCTCGACGCTCAAAGCCCAACCGGGCTCTCAGGGTGTCACCGAAGTCGCCAAGTTGCTCTCGCACGCGCTGAAAGACGCTCAGTTCGTTGATCGTTGCGTCAGTGCAGAAACCTCAGAGCGCAATGTGATTTATCAAGATCCCGAGCTCGGTTTCTGTATCGTCGCCCACAACTACGACAGTGCTAAAACTGCCCCGCCACACGACCATGAAAGCACTTGGGCCATATACGGACAAGCGCGTGGTGAAACAGAAATGTTTGATTACGAAATCGTCGAGTCGGCCACGATGGACAAACCCGGCAAAGCAAAAATGACCCGGTCTTATGCACTGACGCCCGGCGTTGCTCACGCCTACCAGGTTGGTGACCTGCATTCTCCCAAACGCACAGGCCCCACCCAACTCATTCGCATCGAAGGCAAAAATCTCGCTGGTGTTAAACGAATGGCCTACGACATCATCGCGTGAGTAATGCCCGAACGGCCCGCCTGGAGGCCATGCTCTCTGGGCCAATTTTAGTAACCCTGATCGGTCTTGCCTGGCCGAACGTGCTGATGATGGTGGCACAGGCCAGTACTGGTCTCGTTGAAACCTGGTTTATCTCTCATCTGGGTGTGAGCGCGTTAGCGGGTGCCGCTGTCGTCTTACCCATCATTATGCTGATGCAGACCATGTCACAGGGTGCCATGGGTGGTGGGATTTCTTCTGCCATCGCGCGGGCACTTGGTGCGAAGGATAACGAACTGGCGAACCGCCTGGTCTTGCATGCCGTCGTGCTCAATGCGGGCTTGGGTGTGACTTGTGCCAGCCTGCTGTTACTGTTTCGGCAACCGCTTTTCAAGCTGATGGGAGTCACCGGCGAGGCGCTTGATGCCGCCATGGCTTACTCGGGTGTCGCGTTCACGGCCTTGGTTCTCATGTGGATCATGAACGCATTAGCGAGCGCGATCCGCGGTTCTGGCAATATGTTTGTTCCAGCCGCTGTCAACCTGGTTGGCGCTTTGTTACTGGTCCCTATTTCACCTTGCTTGATCTTTGGTCTTGGCCCTTTCCCCGCGCTTGGTATCGCTGGCGCTGGCTGGGCTTTTGTTCTGTATTACGCCGCAGGCACGTCAATTTTTCTCTGGTACTGCCTGTCAGGTCGCAACCTGGCGCGGTTACAACGATGCGCCCTGAAATGGGGTCCCATGCGCAACATTCTGATCGTGGGCGGCTTTGCCATGATCAACCCCTTGTTGACCAACGGCTTAATTGCCTCGACGACCGCCCTGGTTGGTTCGTTTGCAGGGACGGCTGCGCTGGCAGGCTATGGCATCGCGGCAAGACTTGAGTACTTTATCTTCCCGGTTGCTTTCGGGATTGGGGCACCACTGGTTGCCATGGTCGCCTCCAACCTCGGGGCCAAACAACCCGAAAGAGCGCTCAAGATTGCGCTGACCGGTGCTGCGCTGGCGTTTACCTTGGCTGAAGTGGTCGGCCTTTTGGCGGCCATCTGGCCAGAGGCATGGATGAGCCTATTTGGAGCTGAACGGCAAATGATTGAAGCGGGCGCTTTGTTCCTGCGCATTGTCGGCCCTTTCTTTGGTTTCTTCTCGATGGGGTTCGCGCTTTATTTTGCATCTCAAGGTGCGCAGCGGCTGTTTTGGCCTTTAACAGCGGGTATTCTAAGACTGTTCATTGCAGCCGTCCTGGGCTGGTTTGTTTTCCAGTGGACGCAATCGCTTCAGTGGTTTTTCGCGGTGAGTGCCTTCGCTATGTGCACTTATGGCACCATCATCGCCACTGCGGTCTATCGGCGAACCTGGTTTAAGGAAACCGGGCTGAGTCGTCGTTGAACACAATGACGCGGCTACAAGCGCTCCTGGCGATTCATTTGGTCGCCTTTTGTTTCGGCATGACCGGCGTTCTCGGTGAGCTGATCCAAGCTGATGCCATCACGATCACCTGGGCTCGCGCCCTGTTTGCAGTGATATTTCTTTCAATCGCAAGCCCCGTCATGTTGCGACAAAACACGCTTTCGCTGAAGAATCTGGGAAAAAAGTGGCAAGCTATCCTGCTCTCTGGCTTTTTTCTGACTGCACACTGGGGAACGTTTTTTCAATCAGTCAAAGTGGGTGGCATCGCGGTCGCCACCTTAGGGTTTGCAAGCTTTCCCGCTTTTATCACTTTGATCGAGCGGTTCATCTTGAAAGAGCAGGTCAAGCGCGACGAATGGCTACGTTTGCTCGTGGTGACTGTTGGATTAATACTCGTGACGCCGTCATTCACGCTGGCCGACCGTGCCACCGAGGGTTTGCTTTGGGGGCTTTTATCGGGAGCCACGTTTGGCATACTCGCCGTCATCAACCGCCATGCCCTAAGTGGTGTCAACGCGTTTCAAGTGGCCGCCTGGCAGAACATGACCGTCTTTCTATTACTCAGTCTGTGGGCCATCCAAAGTGTCGACACAATCAGCCTAGCCAGCTGGGGCTGGCTCCTGGTGCTGGGACTTGTGTGCACTGGGCTCGCGCATCTGCTCTTTATTTTGAGTCTAAGGGTATTACATGCGCGAACCGCAGGCTTGATTGTGTCGCTTGAACCCGTCTACGCCATCGCGTTCGCTTGGGTGCTCTTTCATCAAATTCCCTCTTTGAGAACACTAATTGGGGGGCTGCTCATGATTGGCGCGATACTAAGCGCCAGTATGTCCGTACAAAAGCAGTCATCCTAGCGATTGTTCAGAAAGCCAGTGAATCGCAAGAATCGGGTTTTATTTTTACTGTGATCTGTTTATCCTTTGATTACGAAATGTTCTGCCGATCAAAATCCAGATTCGTTTAGGCCATCGATATGACTGAGCTCAAGCAACAGTATCAACACTATCAAGTTGTCGAAAAAGCAATCCACTTTATTAAGCAGCATGTGGATGAGCAACCTTCGCTTGCGGAGATTGCTCGAGCGGTCGACTTAAGTGAATTTCACCTGCAGCGCGTATTTACCGCTTGGGCGGGGATTTCACCGAAGAAATTTTTGCAATATCTAACAAAAGAACAGGCGCTCGCCAACTTGCAATCGTCCAAAAATGTCCTGACTGCAGCTTGGGATAGCGGCTTATCGGGGACTGGCCGTTTACACGACTTAATGATCATGGCAGTTGCGATGACACCCGGCGAAATCAAGGCGCTTGGCAAGGATGTTTTGATCGAGTATGGATTTATGGAATGCCGTTTTGGGCTTGTACTGATTGCCTGGACCTCGCGCGGTATCTGTCATCTGGCGTTTAATGAAGACAAAGCTGAAGCGCTGACAGAGCTCATTAGCCTCTGGCCACGAGCCACGCTATCCGCAAACGCAGACCAAGCCAACCACTACGGTCAATATATATTTGAGCCCTCTGGTGAAAAAAAAGAAATCAAACTCTTGCTCAAGGGCACAAACTTTCAACTCAAAGTTTGGGAGGCCTTAATCAAAGCGCCGCTAGCCAGTGTCGTGTCCTATAGTGATCTGGCTTGCGCGATCGGGCAACCCAAGGCTCAGCGGGCGGTCGGCAGTGCAGTTGCCAAAAACACCCTCGCCTATTTAATCCCCTGCCATCGTGTTATCCGCGAGTCAGGTGACTTTGGCAACTACCGCTGGGGCATCGATAAAAAAGCCGCATTACTGGCTTGGGAGACGGCTCAAGCGGGTATTGAAACCGGCGCCCCGTTGTAAATTACAGCGATCACCCAAAATACTGAGGATAAAAATGAGACATTCTGCGCTTGTGACACATTTGAGCAATGCCTTGCTCGGTCTGGTATTGCTATCACCCATCGCGCACAGCGCAGAAATTCAGGTCGTCAGCTCAGGCGGCTTTGCGGCTGCCTACAAACAGTTGGCTGCTGATTTTGAGAAAGAAACCCACCATAAACTGGTATCAGGCTGGGGTCCATCAATGGGCACAACAAAAAATGCCATCCCTTTGCGTCTTGAGCGCGGCGAAACGATTGATGTTGTCATCATGGTGGGCGGATCGCTGGATGAATTGATGAGTCAAGGCAAACTCTTGGCTGGCAGCAAAGTTGTGCTCGCCAATTCACCAATCGCTTGCGCGGTTAAAAAAGGGGCGCCAAAGCCGGACATCAGTACCGTGCAAAAATTACGGGCTGCTTTTTTGAACGCGAAAACGATCGCTTATTCAGATAGCGCAAGCGGCGAATACATCAAAAAAGAGTTGATGGACAAACTCGGTATCGCAGAGCAGATGAAAGACAAAGTGCGCCAAATACCCGCCACGCCAGTCGGTGAAATCGTTGCCAAAGGCGAAGCAGAACTCGGTTGCCAGCAACGCAGCGAGTTAATGGCGGTCGGTGGCGGGATCGACATCATCGGTCTGTTGCCTGATGACGTGCAACTCGTCACACCCTTCTCAGCCGCGGTCGTCGCCAAAAGCAAAGTGCCCGAGCAAGCCAAAGCACTGGTGGATTTTCTGGGTTCGCCCAAGAACGCAAATACCATTCGAGCGACTGGGCTCGAGCCAAGTCACCTTGAATAACTGACTGAGCGTTAAAGTCCCAAACTCTGTTCAATCCAGCAAGCCGCCTCGCCTGATCAAGAGGTGGCCTGTTCATCACAGTTGAATGATGTCAGTCAGACATCATTGCCAAACGAAACTGTCCATAGACAGAAAACCATAGGTGACGCCCCCTTCAATCACAGAGAACGCATCCTGATTGTCGTGCGCGCCTAAAGCGACTAACAAAGGCAGGAAGTGATCGTCGCCCGGATGGGCACGAGTGGCATGGGGCGCCGTCTCACGATAGGCAAGCATGCGATCGTCGTCATTGTCAGCCAAGGCTTCTTTAACCCAGTTAACAAACTCGGTTACATAGGACTGGGGAGCGTCTAAACCCAGACGAAACTCACCTAGATTATGGGTCAGCGAACCCGATGCCAAAATCATCACTCCCTGCTCTCGCAATGGCGCGAGCAGTCGACCCAACTGATAGGCGCCCGCGACATCCAGTCCAGCTGGCATTGATACCTGGAAAACCGGCAGACTCGCGTCAGGAACGAGATACCTCAGGGGCACCCAGGCGCCATGGTCCAGACCGCGGTCGGTATTGGGTCTCGCCTCGATCCCCCCGTTACTCAACAACTGTATTACTTGTTGAGCGAAAAAAGGCGAACCCTTTGCTGGATACTGAAGCTCATACAGCGCCTTCGGAAACCCGTAAAAGTCGTGAATCGTTGCAAAGGTCTCGCCCGTGGTCACTTCAACCTGAGGGGTCTCCCAATGGGGCGAGACGATCAGAATGGCTTTTACGTCTTTGAGGTGTTTACCGAATTCTGTCAGCTTAGGCCCCGCCATACCTGGCTCTAGTGCGAACGTGGGAGCGCCGTGAGAAACGAAAAGGACTGGTGCTTTGCTCATGATTTCGACTCACTCAGACAGAAAATGGGATAGACTTTTAGACAAACTCAGTTACAGTGAAATATATAGAGACGATACACCTATGTTCAAGTTACCGAGTTTTATTTTCGCTGCCGTGATGGGCTTATGGATGTCGATCACTGTCACACTCGCCATTACGGTTTATCGAATTGGTTTTTCAACTGGTTGGCACTGGTCTTGGTTTGATGCCTGGCTCATTACTTATCCGCTGGCAGTGCTTTGCATCATGATCTACCGGCCGTCTGCAGTGAAGCTCACCAACTATTTAGTCGATAAACTTAGTAAAAAGAACACGTCGTGAAGATTCGAGTAGCGCTATAAAAATAATCAATGAGACAAAAATGACTGAAAGATATCCGTTTCCTGATCTGAATACCTTGCCTCAAGACATAAAGGATCGAATTCTTGAAACGCAAGAGAAATCGGGCTTTGTGCCTAATGTGTTTTTGATGCTTGCGCGGCGACCCGCCGAGTTCAGGGCCTTTTTTGCGTACCACGATGCCATCATGGTTAAAGAGACCGGCTCGCTGACAAAAGGCGACCGCGAAATGATCATTACGACAACCAGCGCCGCCAATCAGTGCTTGTATTGCGTGGTTGCTCACGGAGCACTGTTAAGGATTTATGAGAAGAAGCCCTTGGTCGCCGATCAGGTCGCGGTCAATTACTTAAAGGCCAACATCACGCCTCGTCAAAAAGCCATGCTGGCTTTTGCCCTAAAAGTTTGTCTGAAAGCCAACGAAGTCGGTGATCTTGACTTCGCCGCACTGCACGAACAGGGCTTTGACGACGAGGACATCTGGGATATCGGAACGATTACTGCATTTTTCGGGATGTCTAACCGCATCGCAAACTTCAGCAACATGATGCCCAATCCCGAGTTTTATTTATTGGGACGAATCCCCCGCGAGCCCAAAAAATAACTATTATTGAAGACACTTACAAAAAAGGAGCGCAACATGTCAGCACGTCATCTAAAAATCGCAGAACAACCTGATCTAGTGTGGCAGGCAAAAGTCCATCTTGCAGCGGCTTTACGCTTGGCTGTTCGGGATCAGCTTGAAGAAGGTATCGACAACCATTTCACCATGATGGTGCCTGGTTATACCGATCGTTTCATGATTTTGCCTTTTGGTTACCACTGGTCTGAAGCCCGTGCGAGCGACATCCAGATTTTTAACGAGCAAGGTGAAGTGCTCGAAGGCGAAGGCAAAATCGAACGCTCAGCACTCTGCATTCATGCACCCGTGCATCGCATCACCGGTGCAAAGGTCGTGCTGCACACTCACCAGACCTGGGCACTGGCTTTAAATATGCTCAAAGACAACCGGATTTTGCCCGCCAGTCAAACCGCTGCGTTCTTTACCGGCATCACGGCGTATGACGATGTTTACACTGGCCTTGCTGACACCATGAGTGAAGGCGAAAGACTATGCGCTCAGGTTGGTGATAAAAAAGTATTGTTCATGAAAAACCATGGTGTCATGGTGGTCGGCGATACCGTTGCCGAAGCATACAAGCGCCTTTATAAACTTGAGCGAGTCTGTCGCGCACAAGTTCTCGCGATGAGTACGGGCAAAGAAATTGAAGTGCTGTCGGACGAGATCGTACACACGGTCAACAACCCAGCACCTGGCAATAGTCATTCGAATGAAGAGCGCACAGAGTTGTTCTTCGCCGCCATGATGCGGGTACTTGATCGCGAGTCCCCAGGCTACGCGGATTAATTATCCCGAAGAGGCTGATCGACGGGAATGAGTTCCGATTGCGGGACAAAGCCCCCGATCAGCATGCCAGCCAGGCTGGCGATCAAGCCAGCTAACTGCGGGGGCACCGCAGCATCAGCCGCGGTCATCTCGCAAACAATCCAGACAATCAATCCACCCAACACTGAAAGCAAGCCGGACAGAGAATTGGCGCGCTTCCAGTAAACGCCGAAAGCCAGCGGCACAAACGCCGCAACAAGCGTGATTTTGTAGGCGCTCTCAACCATTTTGAAAATAGATAGCTGAGAGTTGATCGCAAAGAAGGTGACCACTACGGTGAAACATAAAACCGTGATGCGCATCATTCTCAGTAAATGACGATCGCTCAAATTCTTGAACAAACCCTTCAGAATATTTTCAGAAAATGTCACTGACGGCGCCAGCAACGTGGCACTCGCGCAGCTTTTGATCGCCGACAACAAGGCACCAAAAAACATAATTTGCGCGAACAGTGGGGCATGATCCAGCACCAGACGCGGCAGGATCAACTGTGAATCCGTATCGATGTAGCGCTTAACCAGATCGGGATCAATCAGCGTGGCTGAGTAGGCCAAAAACAAAGGCACAAAAGCAAAGATGAAATACATCACGCCACCGAGCACGGCAGCTTGCACCGCCGTATTGACGTTCTTTGAAGAAGTGATTCGTTGAAACACATCTTGCTGAGGGATAGAGCCCAGCATCATCGTAAACAGCGCAGCAATGAAGCCGAGGATGGATACCCAATCCATATGCGGCCAAAAATTGAACTTGCCTGCGTTCGACGCGTGCGTGATCACAGCAGCAACACCCCCGGCCGATTGAGAAAACTCACCTCCGATGTAGAGCATACCGATGACGATGATAATCATCTGGATAAAGTCAGTGATGGCTACCGACAACATCCCACCGAATAAGGTATAAATCAGCACGCTGCCTGCGCCAATCAACATCCCCGTTTCTTGTGAGATTGCATCATCCGAGACAACGTTGAACACCAAACCCAGCGCCTTGATCTGAGCAGCGACCCAGCCAAGATAAGACGCCACGATACAGAGCGTGATGAGAATCTCGACGACGCGGCCATAGCGCTCGCGAAAATAATCGCCGATCGTCAGCATCTTGCGGTTGTATAGGTGGCGGGCAAAAAATACACCCACCAGAATCAGGCATAAGGACGAGCCAAAGGGATCAGCAACGATACCGCCCAGACCTTCTTTAAGAAAAGTTGCTGGTATACCCAGCACTGTTTCGGATCCGAACCAGGTGGCGAAAACAGTGGCGGTCACGATCGGCAAGGGCAACTTGTGCCCAGCTGCGGCGAAATCGGCTGTGTTTTTCACGCCCATGGCAGCCACAAGACCGATGCCAACCGAAACCACCCAATACGCAATAACGAACCAGAGAAGCATCTCTCACCCCACTGTTGGCCAAGACTCTGATGGAATTTTGCTGGGGATTATACGGGGTGAGGGACTGGCATGCTTAGCCTAAGAAATCACGCTTACCGATGTCAACCCCATTCTGGCGCAACAAGTTATAGGCGGTGGTGATGTGGAAGAACACGTTAGGCAATACCCATTCAAGCAAGTAAGCCTGACCGGTGAACTCAAACTGGTTGTCACGGATAGCGAACTTGATTTCACGAGCTTCACAGCCGTCAATCTGCTCGGCGCGGATCGAGTCCATGAACTCGATTGTTTTAGCAATGCGTGCTTGCAATTGAGGAATAGTCGTTTCGTCGTTTTCGAATTTAGGTGGCTCGATTCCTGCGAGACGCGCCAACCCGCCTTTCGACATATCGGTTGCGATCTGGATCTGTACACCCAGCGCAAACATATCTGCGATCAGTCGCGATTGCACCAAATTAACGCCGTCAAAGCCTTTCGCCTGCGCATACGCCTTGCCTTTACCGAGGATGGCCGACAGATTCGTCAACATTTTCTTGATCACGGGTACAGATGCTTGGTACATTGAAATCGTCGTATGAGTCTCACTAGAGCTAAAGCGTTAAAAACAAAAATCGTCAACGTGACGTCACCATAATAGTGCAAAGAAAAAATGCAGCCATCCAGCAATTCAGTGAGTGCAATGCTTTCTTCTGTCCCGCGTCGCCAGCATCGATATTACGACCTGCTGGTTGCTGCTTTTGTGACAGTGCTGCTTTGCTCAAACATTATCGGGGCAAGCAAAGCTGCCCAGATAGAGTTGCCTTTTTTTGGCACAGTGGTTTTCGGTGCCGGGGTGCTGTTTTTCCCGATTTCATACCTGTTTGGCGACATCATGACCGAAGTGTATGGCTATGCCCATGACCGCCGGGCAGTTTGGTGCGGGTTTGCTGCACTCGTCTTCGCTGCTGTCATGGCCTTCATTGTCGTGCATCTGCAGCCAGCACCCGGCGAATACAGTGCGCATCTGCAAGAAGGTCTCGAGACAGTCTACGGCAACACCTGGCGCATCGTAGCTGGATCCATCCTTGCCTTCTGGTCGGGCAGTCTGGTGAACAGCTTTGTTTTAGCCAAAATGAAAATTGCCTCTTCAGGGCGCCACCTCTGGTTTCGCACGATCGGCTCGACGGCCGTCGGTGAGATGGTTGATTCGAGCTTCTTCTATTTTCTTGCCTTTTATGGCATCTGGCCGACTGAGCTAGTCATCAAGGTTGCTGTCACCCAGTATTTCTTAAAAACTGGCTGGGAGGTCCTTGCGACCCCCCTCACCTATGTCGTCGTTAATTTTCTCAAACGCAAAGAGCAAGAAGATTTTTACGACCGCAACACCAATTTCAATCCTTTTAAAGTTAAGGTTTAGCAATCTCTTCGATTAAGCGCGTCGTGATGTAGAGGCGTGGTTCGATAGACGGGATAAGGATGTATTCGGCGTTATCACTATGGGCACCGAAGCCTTGAGGGCCAAAGCTCTCTAACACCGCGCCCCTCGCCTGCAGTGACGCAAAAGCAGCATCCGTGCCACCCCCAGTCGCCTTTTCAAGCACTGTTAACGGCCATTTGATCTCGGCTGCAACCTGTTGAGCCTGTTTAGCCACCGCTCTCGCAGCATCAGTTGGATTGAGCGGCGGACGAGTCCTCGTAAAGTCCAGAGAAACCTCTGTATCGGGAATCAATTTATTCTTGATCCGTTCTCTGAGTGTTGCTTCAAGATTGTCAAAATCGACTGTCCTTTCAGCGCGGGCGTCACCCGTAGCAGTCGCCTCCGAGGGGATCATGTTCGCGACGCTGCCAGCCTTCCCTAGTGTCCAATTGAATTTCAAGCCTTTGGACGGATCCGAAAGATCGCGAGTCTGCAGAACCTGGTGGGATAGCTCGTACAGTGCATTACGACCAAAGTCCGGATTTGCGCCCGAATGTGAGGCGCGGCCTTTTACCTTTAGCAAGACGCGCGCTATGCTTGAGGTGGCCAGGCGGACGTAGTCTGCTTTCGTGCCACTTCCCTCAAAAGACATCACGACGTCGTTTTCACGGCCAAGCGCCGTAAAGTAATCCCGTGAAACGGGTGAACCAATCTCTTCGTCCCCGTTAAACAAGACGGTCAATTGACCGAAGCCATCTATTTTGAGGGTTTTAACCATTTCAAGTGTGTGTAACACCATCGCAACACCCCCCTTGTCATCAGCGATGCCAAGACCGAATGCTTTGTCTCCCTCTATGCGAAAAGGCTGCTTGGCCAGATCACCTCTCTGATATACCGTATCCATATGGGCAATCAAGGCAATGCGCTTCGTCCCTTTACCTTTTAACGTTGCGCTAACCATTGAGCCAGCCTTGCTGTCAGAGGGGGCAGCAATGATCTCAAAAGGGATATCCAGAGCTTTGAGCTTAGCTTCGATCAGGCCTCTTACTTTGAGCAGTCCTTCAAGATCTCTGCTGCCTGATTCAACTGAAACGAGGTTTTGAAGCGTCTCCAGGTACTTGGGTACTTGCTGTTTAGCCATCTCGGCTATTGCTTGGGGCGCCGCGTCAGCCCGAGCCGAAATCTGTGACAGCGTCAGGATAGATGCAATCAGGATAGTCAGTAAAAATCGGCGCATGCTCAAATCCTTGGGTAATTATTGTTAATTTTTGCTAATCTCTGCCCAACATCATAATGTAGCAATCTGCGGGAGACCAAAAAACAATGGCCGTCATCACCAACATCGAAGACTTGCGGGTTCTGGCAAAGAAACGCGTACCGCGCATGTTTTATGACTACGCGGACTCAGGCTCGTGGACTGAAAGCACCTATCGCGCCAACGAGAGCGATTTTCAGAGCATCAAACTTCGGCAACGCATCCTGCACAACATGGAGAATCGCAGCACTGCGACCACCATGATCGGGCAAAAAACCGCCATGCCGCTAGCGATCGCTCCGACAGGCTTAACGGGGATGCAACACGCTGACGGCGAAATCCTTGCTGCACGTGCCGCGCGCGATTTTGGTATCCCCTTCACACTTTCGACCATGAGCATCTGCTCAATCGAAGATGTACAAAAAGGCACCGATGGTCACCCGTTCTGGTTCCAGCTCTACGTCATGAAGGATCGTGACTTTATTGAGCGTCTGATCGATCGTGCCAAAGCAGCAAACTGCTCGGCATTAGTGCTGACGCTTGATTTGCAGATTCTGGGTCAACGGCATAAAGATCTTAAAAACGGCTTGAGTGCCCCGCCAAAACTGACCATTGCGAATATGATCGATATTGCCACCAAACCCCGCTGGGCGCTGGGCATGCTGGGCACGCCGCGTCGTCAGTTTGGCAACATCGTCGGTCACGTCAAGGGCGTCAGCGACATGAGCAAGTTAAGCGAATGGACAGCCTCACAGTTTGATCCAGCTCTGGACTGGAGCGATGTCGAGTGGGTCAAGAAGCGCTGGGGCGGCAAACTGATTCTCAAAGGCATTCAAGATGTCGAGGACGCCAAGCTGGCCGTCAGTAGCGGTGCCGACGCCATCATCGTCAGCAATCACGGCGGGCGTCAACTTGACGGGGCTGAATCCAGCATTCGCAGCCTGCCGGCAATAGTCGAGGCTGTTGGCAAACAGATTGAAGTCCACATGGATGGCGGCGTACGCAGTGGCCAGGATATCCTCAAAGCACGCGCCCTTGGCGCTCAAGGGTGCTACATCGGTCGGGCCTTTCTATACGGCTTGGGTGCCATGGGTGGCGAAGGCGTGAGCAAAGTCCTCGAGATCTTGCATAAAGAACTGGATCTCACCATGGCGTTTTGCGGTCATACCAATATTGAAAATGTTGATAAGAATATCTTGTTACCTGGCACCTACCCAAAGGCGAACTGACTATGTCCGAACATTTAGAACTCCATCCAGAAAACAAAAGAATCGCGATGCTCATCGCGGTCTTGGCGCTCGTGCTTGCTGTCTGTGAGACCTTATCCAAAGGCTACCAAACAGAAGTTATTTCCAAGCACATTCAATCATCTGATCTCTGGTCGTTTTACCAGGCAAAAACGATTAGGCAAACGGCTACCCAATTAACGATTGATACGCTTAAGCTATCTGACCGAAAGGACGACCCAAGCATCACCGCAGCCCTTGAAAAATGGGAAAAAGACGTCAAACGCTATAGCTCTGAGCCGGACAAGGGCGAGGGCAGAAAGGAACTTGCCGAGCGCGCACAGATTGCTGAACACCAGCGCGAGGAAGCCAGTCACCGTTACCACAGCCTTGAAATTGCTGTGGGGATGTTGCAAGTCGCCATCGTGCTTGCCTCAGCCAGTGTCTTAACCGGAATGATGGCACTAGCCTGGCTTTCCGGCGGTCTGGGCCTGACTGCCGCGGGTATTGCGGCCTATGCCACCTTGATTGGCGGACACCTTATATAGTTGTTAATCGATCAGGACCCCGTCCATGTGAAACGGATAAGGTCCTTCGAAGTGTCCTGTACAAATTGTGTGGGTGACCAAGCGACCGCTCGTATCATCCCACGCGTGCACCCGATAGCCTGGTGGCTCGAGCGACCAGGCTGGCTCGGCGGCGGGGTCAAGATCGAGACAGACTTGGTGGGCAGGTGACGGGGTCGTACTAGCAATCGTGCCACCGAAACGCACCTCAATGGCGCGATGCAGATGTCCGCAGATGATTCGCTCGATATTGCTATATCGTTTCACGATTGCCTCAAGTTGGCCCGCGCCCTCAAGCAAACCGATCTTATCCATGTGTCCAATCAAGGTCTGAAAGGGCGGATGATGCATGGCAATCACCACAGGCTCATCCGCGTATTTCGCTAGTGTCTCTTCGAGCCAAGTTAATCGCTCTGCGCATAAGCCGCCGTGACTTTGACCAGGAACGACCGTATCCAAAGCGATCAAACGAAGCGGGCCAATCTTTACGGTGTACTGGATAAAGCCCTCTAGACCCAGGTATTCGTGCTCGGGGAAGCTTTTGCGCAGTTGTTGTCTGTCATCGTGATTGCCTGGCATCAAATAAATCTGGCCGGCGAACGGACTTAACAAGCTTCTTAAATGCGCATACTCAGACTCGCGACCAAAGTCTGTCAGATCGCCGGTCATCACAACAGCAAGCGGCTGTTGAGGCAATTGACCAACCGACTCGACCGCTTGACTGAGATACGGTGCAGTGTCGAGCCGATTGTAGGCAAGGCGTCCTGGCTCACGAATGTGTGTGTCAGAAATCTGAACGAATGCGCTGATGGTCATTTCTCATCCTTACAAGGTATGAAGGTTAAAGGGTCAATCACTAAGCCAATTCGCTCGCCGGCAATGGTTTTACAATCCCGGGGGGCGTCGATCAGCAAAGCATTTTGGTTTTCTATCGTTACCCGCAGGTGCACGCGATCGCCCAGGAACTGACGCTGCAGAACAATCCCGCAAGGTATGGACTGAGCGGGCTGAGACAGCCGAATATCTTCAGGACGCAGCAAGACTTTAGTGCCATAGGTACTGGGGCAGGTTAATTGTGCACCTCCAAGCAGCAGCAGGTCACGCGAGGCGTCTTCCACTGATCGACTTAAGGTGTTTATACGGCCCAGAAACTCAGCAACAAACGCGTGTTCGGGTGAGCGATACAAGTCCTCAGCGATCCCCACTTGAACAATCTGACCGGCACGCATCACCGCCAGACGGTCAGCAATCGCCATCGCTTCATGCTGATCGTGCGTCACGTGAATGGTTGTAATACGCAGCCTGCGTAGCAGCTCAGCCAGCTCATCCCTGACACTTTCTTTCAATTTGGCATCAAGTGCTGTGAGTGGTTCATCGAGCAACAGGACTCTCGGGCTGACTGCAATCGCGCGTGCCAGCGCGACGCGCTGGCGCTGGCCTCCCGAGAGCTCTGCAGGTCGCTTATTTTCCAATCCATTCAGTCTGACCAGCTCAACCAGTTCGCCTACACGCACCGTTCGCTCGTGGTCAGGGCATCGATTGATTTTTAGACCATAGCCAATGTTTTCGATCACTGTCATTTGGGGGAACAAGGCATAGTGCTGAAACACCATGCCAACCTTTCGCGCTTGCACCGGTCGTTGCGTGACGTCCTGGTCACCAAAAAGAATACGCCCACCGTGATCAGGTGTCTCAAGCCCGGCAATGATTCTTAACAAGCTTGTTTTGCCACAACCAGACGGGCCTAACAAAGCCATGATCTCGCCGGCTTCCACTCGCAGCGTTGTCGCTAGCAAGCCTTGAGTGCCATCAGGATACGTCTTGGCACACGCCTCGACCTGTATCGCAAGAGGGTCAGTTTTCATAACGTCTACTTAACAAGGTACCAACCGCTTGCAAGGCCCATAACAAGGGAAGCACAAGCATAAAAAAAACCAAAGTATAGGCAGAGCCAACTTCAATCCTCATTGATGCATAGCTATCTGCCAACCCAACTGGAAGCGTTCGTGTAAGCGGCGTATGCAGCATCCAGGTGAGATTGAACTCGCCAATAGACAAGGTAAGCACCATCAAGCTTGCTGCAAAAATAGTGGGTAGGATCGCGGGCAGCAAAATCCCGACAAGTCTTTGCACAAAATTAGCGCCCAAGGTACTGGCAGCCTCTTCGAGCGCGACAAACTCGCGTCGCTGTAAAGCTGCGGACAGACTTCTCACCATGAAGGGCAAGGTAAAAATCATGTGGCCCACTAAGATGAAATAAAAGCTTTGTCTGAAGTCTCTGAATTGACCGTAGGACAAGATCAAGGCTAAGCCAGTCGCCAAACCGGGGATGGCAACCGGTAAAGTCAAGAGGTCCTCAAAAATCCTAGCCCAATTAGCACGAGACCTCGCCAGCGCATAGGCGCAGGGGATGCCCAGGAAAAGATTCCCAACGACACAAGCGAGTGCGAGCGCAAGAGACCAGCCTACTGTTGAGCCATAGCTTGCCCACACCTGCTCAAGCCACTTTGTCGTCAAACCACTCGAGACTCCCTGACTGTATTGATTAACCAAGCCAGCTGTCACCGAAAGCACCATGGGGGTCAGCATGAACAGCGTCACGACAGCAGTCACGCACAACAGCACCCAAGACACTTTCGAATTGCTGCGCCTTGAGACCATTTAGCGAGTCTCCATGACAGAGGCATCCAGCTTTCTGCCGAGAAACAGCACAAACCAGGTTACAAGACCCAAGCTGAGTGACAAGGCAGCTGCCGTAGCGAAGTCTGCATAATTGGTGAAAGCGTTATAAATGCTGATCGGCAACACTTCAACCTTACTGGCAAGCGTAAAGGCAGTACCGAACGCCCCCATCGCAGTCGCAAAAATAACAGCAGCACAAGCCAACGTCGTGGGTGCAAGCTCGGCGATCCAAACGTCTCTCACAATGGGCCAGCCCTGTGCACCCAGGCTGCATGCTGCCTCTTCGAGTGCGGGATCCATTGCTTGGGCGGCTGCGTGATAAGTTGAAATTGCTCGAGGTAAAGAAAAATAAAGATAAGCGAGAAAAAGACCCGGCAAGCCATAAGCGAGCGTCACCCGACCTAAGCCTAAGTCATCAGAAACCTGGGCAATCAAACCTTGCCTGCCCCCGAGCAAGATCATAAAGAAGCCAATGATCACGCCCGGAAAGGAAAGCGGCAGAGTCAGTATGCCAAGCAAAATGCGGTTACCGACAAAGGGTGTACGCGCCAGAAAAATCCCGACCGCTGCCCCCAACACGAGGGTCACCACGGTAACCGTCGCTGAGAGCAACAAGGTATTGACGAGGCTCCACCAATAATGACTATCGGTCAGCACGGCAAAATAAGTCTGCCAACCTTTTTCGGCTGGCAGGGCGATCAAGCGCGCAGCGGGCAACAACCAGAAAGCGCCAAAAAAAGTTGCCGCTGGCGCGAGACAATAGACACGCAGTCTTATTGGACTTCCTTCAAGTAGCGATCGGAGAAGCTTTTTTGTACTTCTGCCATCTTGCCATAGTCGATCGTCTTGCCACGAGCGTATTCAGTCGCTGGCAAAAAGCGTGCTTCAACTTCTTTGGGCAGTGCAATCTGACGCACTGGACGCAGGTAGGCATTTGCCCAGATCGCCTGGCCCTCATCTGACAGGACGAAATCGAGTACTTTTTTACCGTTCGCTGCATTCGGGCCGTTTTTAACCAGGCTCATAACATAGGGCACAACCAAGGTTCCCTCAGCTGGGATGACGAACTCAACCTTGGCGTGGTCTTTGTACTTGGCACGGTAGGCATTGAAATCATAATCCAGCAGGATAGCAATCTCACCAGACAATACGCGGGCATACGACGTTTGCTTGGGGACGATTGGTTCGTTTTTCTGTAAGGCTTTAAAGTAAGCGATCGCTGGGCCGAAGTTGTCTAAGGTCCCACCTTGCGCCTGATTAATCGCGACTGCACCGACGTAACCGACGAACGCTGAGGCGGGATCCAGATAGCCAATGAGGCCTTTGTATTCTGGTTTCAGCAGATCAGCCCACGACTTCGGTACTGGCTTACCTTTCAGCGCGTCGACATTAACCATGAAGCCCAAGGTGCCCGAATGGATCGTGACCCAGTTGCCGTCTGCATCTTTCAAACCTGCCGGTACGTCTTTAAAATTTGCAGGCTCGTACGCTGTCACGACGCCATCTTTCTTCGCCTGGATACCAAAGGTCACACCCAAATAGGTCACGTCCGCAACCGGGCTGGCTTTCTCTGCAATCATCTGCGCCAACGCTTGCCCTGAGTTCTTGTTATCAGGCGGGACGGTCACGCCCGTCTTGGCTTTAATTGCGGCGATCTGTGTGCCCCAATCAGCCCACTCAACGGGGCAGTTGTAACAAATGGCAGTTTGTGCGTTTGCCAAGCTCATACCGGTCAGGGCAATCGCTGCTGCTGCCGTTGCAATTTTTCTCAACAATTTATTCATCAAATTCTCTCCGTGATCCGTTCAGGCCGATTGGATATCTGCCAGCACCAAGATGACTCAAGCTTGTTGGTTTAACACGCCAAATATAACGAGTTGATGACAAACGAAAAGCATAAAATCAGGTGATTCTACCTATTACTCTAGCCTTGAGGTCTTTCATGCTTACTCGCCGTTCATTGCTTCAAGGCGCCTTTGCCAGCGCGGCGCTGGTTGGCTTAGCCAAACAAGGATGGGGTCAGCAAGCTTGGCAAACCAACCCTTTCACCATGGGGATTGCCTCGGGCTCGCCCGATAGCTCATCGGTTGTGCTCTGGACTCGGCTTGACCCACAGGCATTAGAAGCTGCGGGTGTGACGGACAAGGCCGTCGACGTGGTCTGGCAGCTTGCACATGACGAAGGCTTCACTAAAATTGCAGCGAAGGGTATCGTCTCGGCTCAACCAGCCCTGGGGCATTCTGTGCATGCCGAGGTCAACGGCCTTGAACCGGCAAGGCAATATTTTTATCGCTTCCTGGTCGGCGAGGCTGTTACGTCTGTGGGCAGAACTCGCACGTTTCCCCGAGCAGACGCAGCGGTTGATCGTTTGAGGCTCTCGTATGCCTCTTGCCAACGCTGGGGTGATGGCTATTACAGCGCGTATCACCATATGTCGAAAGAAGACCTGGATTTTGTATTTTTTCTTGGCGACTACATCTACGAATATCCAGCATCGATTCCTCCGATCAGAGAGACGACGGGCGGCTGGGTAAACACCCTGCAAGATTATCGCGCTCGTTATGCTTTGCATAAATCAGACCTCAATCTGCAAGCGGCCCACGCCGCTTTCCCCTGGATGATGATCTGGGACGACCATGAAGTACAAAACGATTATGCGGGTGAAATACAAGGTCGCTCAGGTGCGGCCGTTACAGACTTCCCCGCAAGACGCCTGGCTGCCTATCAGGCCTATTACGAGAACATGCCCGTGCGTCGGGCGAGCTTTGATAAATTGCTTACTAGCCAAAGCAAGCAAGTGCGCCTATTTGATCGCATTGCCTATGGCCGCCTCGCCAACCTGTTTACACTCGACGACCGACAATATCGGGATCGCCAAGTGTGCAATGCTGACAATGCCTTTGGGTCTGGCATGGTTGAGGCTGATAAATGCGAGGTCTGGAAAGACCCTAAACGGACATTGCTGGGTTTCGAGCAAGAAACTTGGCTCAAAAATGAGTTTGCTGGCAGCAAAGCGCAATGGAACATCATTGCGCAGCAGACGTTATTTGGCCAACGGGCAAGCGATATCAAGGGAACTGAGAAATTCTGGAATGACGGGTGGGACGGTTACACAGCGGCCCGTCAACGCATGATTGGATCGATTGTTGATACAAAACTGACCAATCCCATCATGCTCGGTGGCGATGTGCACGATAACTGGGTTGGTCACATCAAGGCTGATTACAACGACCTCGCGAGCGCGACCATCGGGGCAGAGTTTTGCGGCACGAGCATCACGACTAAATCAGGGGCCAAACAGGCGCAGCTAAATCAATCGCTTGTGCGCAATCCACACTTCATCTTTGCAAATACTGAATACCGAGGCTATGGCACAGTAGACTTCACACAAAAAGGGGTAACCACCACCCTTAAAGGTATGAAAGACATCACTGATCCGAAGTCTGACAGCCTGACGTTAGCAAAGTTTTTTGTGGCCAACGGCAAATCAGACATCCAAACACTCTGACTAATCTGGCGCGCTAACTGGTGTTTGCTCTTTTATCTCAAGCACCCACTCGCGCCAAATCGCCACGAGCAACGCCATCAGCACAGGGCCAATAAACAACCCCACGACCCCTAAGGTTTTCAGGCCGCCGATCAGGCCAAAGAAGGTGGGTAAAAACGGCAGTTTGACAGGCCCGCCGACAAGTTTTGGCCTGATTGTCTTGTCGACGATAAACAGCTCGATCGTGCCCCAGGCCAACAGACTAGCACCCGCGACGACGTGCCCTGAGCCCGCCAGATAAATGGATATCAGCGTAAAACAGAGTGGCGCGCCGCCCGGCACCATGGCCATAAAACCAGTGATCACACCGAGCAAGACATGAGACGGGACCCCGGCCACCCAATACGCAACCCCGAGCACCACCCCCTCGCCTATTGCAATCAAACCCATACCAGTAACCGTTGAGCTAATGGTATTGGGTACGACTCTTGAAAAGCGATGCCATCGATCGGGAAATATCCGGTCGCCAATCAAATCGAGCTGCCCCACAATTTTCGGGCCATCGCGATAGACAAACAACAAGGTGATCAGTAAAAAAAGCAAGGCGAGACTGCTTTGAAACAAGTCGCCTGAGGCAGCGAGAACTAATCTGTAAATATTGCCCAGATGCTCGCCACTGAAGGTTTCGATCAAAGCACTTAAGGCACGAGGTTCAGCCAGATATTCGTTCCAGTACGCAGTGAGTTTATCGCCTGCGAAAGGCAGATCTCTGATCCAGTCGGGCACACTCATCCCGCCTTTATTGGCGGCCATCAGCCAGGTAAAAACATTACGTGCCTCTTTGATCGAGTAGGACAGGGCAAAACCAATCGGTACGATCAATACCACCACAATAATCGCCAGCGCCGTGCTTGCAGCCAAGGTATTCCTGTTGCCACAGATTTTTAACCAGCGCTGATAGATAGGCCAGCTTGCAAAACCGATAATGAGCGCAGCCAGCACCGGTACCAAAAAGCCTCTGAAGAAGTAACCCGCAAGGGCCAACAGCAGAATCAGTAAAATTCTGGCAGCAAGATGAATAGGTAGGATGGGTTGCATCAGGTCAAGACTCGGATAGGATTGCCGGCTACCCACGCATTGATTGCATCAATCACATTGGGATAGTAGTTCGCAAAGTTCTCGGGTGTTGCATAACCCAGGTGAGGGGTCAATAACGTTCGGGGCACATGGCGCCAAGGGTCATCAGCAGGCAAGGGTTCAGTCTCGAACACATCTAGTCCCGCACCACCGATCTTGCCTTGCTCAAGCGCTTGCTTCAAAGCAGCAAGGTCGACCAACCCAGCACGCGAGGTGTTAATCAAAAAGGCGTTGGATTTCATGGCCGCAATTGCAGCAGCATCGACAATCCCTTTGGTCCGTGCGCTCAGCACGATGTGGATACTGACCGCATCAGAGGTGCTGAACAACTCTTCTTTAGTCACCATCTTTACCCCTGCCTGATCGGCACGCTCTTTAGTGAGGTTGGGGCTCCACGCCACCACGTCCATACCAAAAGCCAAACCGACTTTGCCCATCCGCTGACCGAGATTACCCAGACCGAGCAAGCCAAGGCGCTTGCCGCAGAGCGTTGGCGGCATCTGAGTTTGCCACAGACCTTTCTGCATATTGACTTGCTCTTGTGGCACGCCCTTAAACAATCCAAGCAGCAACGCCCAAGCTAATTCTGTCGTTGCGCCACTGCTGAGAGGATCACCCGGAGCGCCCGCCACCACGATACCTCTCTGACGACAAGCCTCGAGATCAATTGAGTTATTCCGCGCACCTGTCGTGATCAGTAACTTCAAATTTAGCAAGGCATGAATCACCGCAGCCGGGAAAGCTGAGCGCTCACGCATCGCAACAATGACATCGAACGCTTGTAACGTCTCAACCAAAGCTAACGGTTGGATATATTGATCAAAAAACTGAAGCTCTGCACCCAACGATTTCCAGTCGGCGAGGCCTTCTGCCACGTTCAAATAATCATCCAATACAGCGATACGCATGCTTATCTCCTTTGATTGACGGGCAGCTGTTTGTCATATGGTCAGACTTTGTCACGGTGCACGCAAGTCTTACTTCAAGCGGCTTTCAAATTCATCGACGGGAATTGCGCCGCCTACCCGACCCCCGTCTGCAAAAATAATACCTGGCGTACCCCGGATCATCAGTTTTTGTCCCAAGGCGAGCATCTTGTCTACTGGCACGTCGCATTTACCTTGTGCAGGTTTCGTGCCTTTAAGCATCCAGTCTTCCCAGGCTGCTGCTGGATCTGCGCTGCACCAGATATCTTTAACCTTCTGGGTTGAGTCCGGAGAGAGAATTGGATAAGGGAAGGTATAGACAGTCACGTTATCGATGCTTTTGATTGCCTGACGCAGCTGTTTGCAATAGCCGCAATTCGGATCTTCAAAAATGGCGACTTTGCGTGCGCCTTTGCCATGTACTTGCTTAATCGCTAGTTCGAGTGGCAATTGTTCAAAGGGAATCTGCGACAGCATCTCCAAACGCTCTTTCGTGACATCACGGCGCGTCCTCGCATCGATCAAACTGCCATCGAGCACAAAATTGACTTGCTCATCGGTGTAAACAATATCCATACCGAGCTGAACTTCAAATAACCCATAAGCGGTCGGTCGGACCGCCGTCACAGGGGTTTTATCAAAACGCTCAAGGAAGCGCTTTTGAACCGCTTGCGCTTTCTCATCCATCTTATTGTCAGCCGCGTAGGCGCCAACAGGGATGAAATTCGCAAGGGATAAGGCAATCCCCAGACTGCTTGTCAGGCTCATCAGCCATTTCTTAGTCATACCCGAATCCCTATAGGCATCGAAAACTCAGCCAGAAGCACCTGACACGATTCGACGTTTGATAAATGGCAATTTGTTTACTAAATCCATACCCAGATTGCGCACCCAAGACAATGGTTGCGAAGGATTGTCAAACAAACGGTGCAAACCGTCGGTTGCCCAACGCATGGCCATCAAATGCTCGGCTCGGGCACGACGGTAACGCCGCAAAACCATTGGATCACCTGCCGAGCGAAAATCTTCACGCTCGCTAATCACAGAGACCAGGGCTTGTGCATCACCCAAACCCAGGTTCAAGCCTTGACCAGCAAGCGGATGGATACGATGCGCCGCATCACCGACCAAGGCCACGCCGTCTCCGATCATAGGCGATTTGCTCATGACAAGCGGAAATCCAAGCACTTCACTTCGCAAGCTGAGCTCGCCCAGACGCCCTTGTGTGGCAAGCGCGAGGTGATTTCTGAGGTAGTCCGCTTGATCAGAAAAAGGCAGGGCTAAAAGCGTATTAGCCAAATCATCCCGCAGAGACCACACCATCGAAACTTGATGGCCCGCACTCGTATCAGGCAAGGGCAACAGGGCCAATACACCCTCTTGACGAAACCATTGAAGCGCAGCACCCAGGTGCGGTAATTCACTGGTGAAGTGCGCGACGACGCCTGTATGGCCATAAGCGTGCTCTTCAGTCGAGAGCTGCAGTGCTTGTCTGACAGGAGACTGAGCACCATCCGCCCCCACCAGTAAGTCCGCAGCAAGCGTAGCCCCGGAGAACGTTGTGACAGTGCGCTGGGCAATCGACGAGAACTTGTCGCTCAGCCAAGGTACGCCCACGATTTGTACCGCCTGAATCAAGGCTCGCTCAAGCTCACTCGCTTCAACAATCCAGGCCAATTCACTGCGCGCGTCCTGCCACGCACTCAAATCAACACGCCCCCCTGCATCGCCATAAACCTCCATCGCCTGAACACGCGTCAAGCGCGCTTCGGGCAACAAAGGCCAAATCCCTATCTCGGTCAGAAATAGCTGACTGGCTGGGGATATTGCATACACGCGCGGATGAAAATCGTCTGTTTCTGCGGACGCTATTTGTAGTTTTGGTCCGAGCAAGGTGACGGCCTGGCCTCGCCTGGCCAGCGTCAAAGCGAGCGCCATGCCGACTATCCCTGTGCCGCAGACCACGATGGGTGATTTCATCTTGCGCTCGGCGCCCCCGCTGCCTTGGGCCACAACAACCACATCTGACCCGTTTGCTTCATTCTGCCCGCCAGTGCCCCTGCCTCGTCACCTGAGCCCCAATAAAAATCAGCGCGTGCTGCACCCTTGATGGCCGTGCCAGTATCCTGCGCGAAAACGAGCCGGTTCAGCGGCTGAGTAGACGCGGGTTGGGTGGTTGCCAGATACGCTAGGGAGCCAAGTGGTGCGTAATTGGTATCAACCGCAATCGATCGTTGTGCGGTCAGTGCGATGCCTTCAGCACCCTTAGGCCCTTTTTCTGGATCAGTAATGACCTCTTCTTTGAAAAAAACCAGCGCCGGATTGGCGTTAAGCATCTCGTTGACCCGGTTGGGGTGGCGTTTGGCCCACTCTCGAATCCCTTGCATCGATGTTTGTGCAAGCGGCAACTCACCTTGATCGGCCAGCCACTTACCAATCGAGACGTAGGGATGCCCGTTGTGATCAGCGTAAGCGACTCGCAGCGTTTGACCTGCCTCTGGGCCTTCTGTCAGCTGTACGCGACCTGACCCCTGCACTTGCAAAAAGAAATTATCAACCGGGTCGTTGACCCAGACAATTGCGGCTGACTTGTTGCTTTTCGAATCAAAGGCAGCACGCGAATCATAGGGGACAACCTTATTGCCGTCGAGCTTGCCACGCACGCGCTTACCCGCCAGCTCTGGGTATACCTTGCCCAGGTCGATGGTCAACAAATCGGTCGGAACGGTGTAGAGCGGCCATTGATAAACGCCGCCTCTGTTGCGGGATCCTTTTACAGTCGGTTCGTAGTAACCGGTGACCGTATTAGCCGCCGGCTTGCCATCGGCGCCCTGAATGCGCCAAGGCTGCAGCCAAGTCTGTAAAAACGTCCTCACAGCTGCCAGGTTCTCGCCCTGGGGCGCCTTGCTGAGGTCTGCCGCAGCAGCACAGACTGGTTGCCAGGCACGCGGTGCTGCGCGTGCTGGCCCAGCTAAATTGCCGCTCGTGGGTCGAACCAGGCCGCGACAATTGCGCAAGAAAATCGACCACACATTCTTCAAATCGTCCGAGGCCCAGCCAGGCAAATCAGACCAGGCGACCGGAGCGTACTTACCGGCTAGTGGTCTAGCTTGGCTCTCTGGCAGAGCGGACAAAGGCAATACAACGAGCGGCCCCTCGTCTGCTTGCGCGACCACCTCGGGCAGGGCCGGATTAACCGTCACCTGATTGGTCGTGGTCGAACATGCT
The DNA here is from genome assembly GCF_003003055.1 of Jezberella montanilacus. Lineage (GTDB taxonomy): Bacteria > Pseudomonadota > Gammaproteobacteria > Burkholderiales > Burkholderiaceae_B > Zwartia > Zwartia montanilacus. The sequence continues at coordinate 35,945 of NZ_PVTV01000018.1, read as the reverse complement.
GCCAGCAAAGCGATCAAAGCCGCTGAACAGGCCAAGCGGCTGAATCGGATGTGCGTAGACATAAGTTTTATTGTCTTCAATGTAGGGTGCGGGGCATGGCTAAGACAAACTCTGGGACCGGGACCTCGAAAGGGATACCGTTCTCACCAACGCAGTGATAGGTGCCACGCATCGTCCCTACGGGTGTCGCGAGCGGACAGCCGCTGGTGTACTCGAAGGTCTCACCAGCAGGGATGAGTGGCTGCTGCCCGACTACGCCCAGCCCCCGGACCTCTTGCTCAACGTCATCACCATCAGTAATGACCCAATGCCGGCTAATTACTTGCGCCGGGCGTTCGCCCACGTTGGTGATGCGAACGGTATAAGCAAAAACGAACTGCTGTTTTGCCGGATCGGACTGCTCTGGCAAGAAGCGCGGTTCAACAACAACGGAGAGTTCGTAAGGTTTCACACTAAGCCCAAATTTAAAAACAAAATCACTGCAATAATAGAGCCATCCCACCGTGGCCAGCTCTTCAAATGCTACCTATCATGCCTAAAACCAAATCACTGCCTGCAGCTCGGATCGCACCCAGCATTTTATCTGCCGACTTCGCCCGTCTGGGTGAAGAAGTCAAAAATGTATTGGCAGCCGGTGCCGACTGGATTCATTTTGACGTGATGGACAACCATTATGTTCCCAATTTGACCATAGGCCCCATGGTTTGTGAGGCGATACGGCCGCTGACCAACGCGCCGATCGATGTGCATTTGATGGTCGAACCCGTTGACGCCATCGTACCCATGTTCGCCAAGGCAGGTGCAAACATCATCACGTTTCATCCCGAAGCATCCAGACATGTTGACCGAACGCTAGGGCTGATTCGCGAGCACGGGTGCAAAGCAGGGCTAGTACTCAACCCTGCCACGTCATTAAGTTATCTCGATCACGTGATGGACAAGATCGATATTATTTTATTGATGTCGGTCAATCCGGGCTTCGGGGGCCAAAGCTTTATTCCAGGCACGCTGGACAAGCTGCGGGCGGTACGAACCCGAATCGATCAACACGTCGAAAACGGCGGTCAGTCCATTGATCTGGAGGTAGACGGTGGGGTCAAAATCGACAATATCCGCGAGATCCGTGCAGCGGGCGCCGATGCTTTCGTGGCCGGTTCTGCGATTTTTGGTAAGCCCGACTATGCAGCCATTATCAAACAGTTGCGCGAGCAGATTGCACTGGCAGGCGGGTAGCAAACCATTCTGACGTGCAAGACCTGCACGTCGATGCTATAGTAGATTCAACATGGTGTGCAGGCGAGTCGATCGCGGCACGTCGATAAAGAGATTTTGAGATGAAGATAACCCTAAATGCGATTTCAATTGGCGCCTATTGGCGCTGGTGGCGTTCGCATCTCGGGTAATGGTTCATTGATGTTCAGCTTGCAGGTGGTTAACCACACAAGCGCCAAGTAGCAAAACCAAGCCCGCCTCAATATGGTCGGGCTTTTTTTTTAGGTTTTTGAAATGAAAGAAATTGAATTCAACGCACTTGCAGCACAAGGTTATAACCGTATCCCGCTGATCACCGAGACTTACGCTGATCTGGATACACCCTTGGCGCTATATCTCAAGTTGGCCCAAAACAGCAAAACGGGTCGCAAAAATACCTGCCTGCTCGAATCCGTCGTGGGTGGCGAACGTTTTGGGCGCTACTCGTTCATCGGTCTGCCTGCGCACAATCTGCTCAGATCTCGTGGCAACAAGATTGAGGTGGTCAGTGACGAAGAAGTCGTTGAAACCCATGAGGGTGACCCCTTAGCCTTCATCGAGCAATATCAGGCTCGCTTCAAGGTCTCCCTGCGCCCGGGCATTCAGCGGTTTGCAGGCGGCTTGGCGGGATACTTTGGTTACGATGCCGTCCGTCACATGGAGCCCAAACTGGGGCCTGCGAAGAAGCCCTATCCCAAAGGCATGGGCGAAGGTCCACCTGATATTTTGTTGCTGCAGATCGACGAACTTGTCATTGTCGACAATCTGAGTGGCAAAATTTATTTTCTGGTCTACGTGGATCCTGCCACGCCTGAAGCCTATTCAAAAGGCCAGCAACGCTTGAAGGATTTGCGCATGCGACTGCGCAAACCCGCCGATATCCCATACAGCTACGCAAGCGTGCTGACAGAAGAGCAGCGCAGTTTTGCCAAGCAGGACTACCTGACGGCTGTGCTCAAGGCAAAAGAGTACATTGCTGCCGGCGATCTGATGCAGGTGCAAGTCGGTCAGGTGATCGCCAAGCCTTTTAGCGACTCAGCGTTATCGCTTTATCGAGCCTTGCGGTCGCTCAACCCCTCACCCTATATGTACTACTGGAACTTCGGTGATTTCGAAGTCGTCGGTGCTTCACCAGAAATATTGGTCAGACAAGAAAAGCTACCTGCCCCAGACGGCGAAACGCCCGAAACCCGAGTCACCATCCGTCCCTTAGCTGGCACCCGTAAACGCGGCGCTACACCAGAAGAAGACGCCGCGATGGCAGCAGAGCTGCTGGCTGATCCCAAAGAACGTGCCGAGCACGTGATGTTGATCGACCTGGCTCGCAACGATGTGGGTCGTGTCGCCAAAATCGGTTCTGTCGAAGTCACCGATACGATGGTGATCGAGCGCTATTCGCACGTGATGCATCTGGTATCGAACGTCACGGGCACGCTCAAAGCAGGGACGACAAACATGGACGTGTTGCGTGCGACCTTCCCGGCCGGCACCTTAACCGGCGCGCCCAAGGTGCGCGCCATGGAACTCATCGATGAACTCGAGCCTGTTCGCCGGGGTATCTATGGCGGCGCTGCTGGCTACCTGAGCTACAGTGGCGAGATGGATGTCGCGATTGCGATCCGCACTGGCATCGTGCAAAACAATATGCTTTATGTTCAAGCCGCAGCCGGCATTGTTGCCGACTCGGATCCAGAAAAAGAATGGCTGGAAACCGAGGCGAAGGCTCGAGCAGTGCTGAGGGCTGCCGAGCAAGTGCAAAACGGGCTTGACGATCCAATCTGATAGAGGTGTTGACATGCTGCTGATGATAGACAACTATGATTCGTTCACCTACAACCTGGTTCAATACTTTGGCGAACTCGGTGAAGATGTTCGCGTGTACCGCAACGACCAAATTACCGTTGATGAAATCGAAAAATTAAACCCTGACAGAATCTGCATTTCACCTGGCCCTTGCTCGCCAGCCGAAGCCGGAATCTCAATCGCCGTCATTGAGCACTTTGCAGGTAAAAAACCAATTCTTGGCGTGTGCCTGGGTCATCAAGCAATCGGGGCAGCTTTTGGCGGCAACATTATTCGTGCCAAAGAAATTATGCACGGCAAGACCTCAGCCATCACGCACGCGCAATCAGATGTGTTTAAAGGTCTGCCGTCGCCCTTTACTGTTATTCGCTATCACTCGCTAGCGATTGAACGTTCGACAATCCCTGATTGTTTACAAATCACAGCCGAAACCACCGACGGTGAGATCATGGGCGTCAGACATAAAACATTAGCAATTTATGGCGTACAGTTTCATCCAGAATCGATTTTGTCAGAGCATGGTCATGCCATGCTAAAGAACTTTCTCGAGCTCAATGAATTGACTGAGCAAAAGGCTGCCTGATGAGCATCACACCGACCGAAGCACTAAGCCGCTGCATCGAGCATCGAGAAATCTTTCACGACGAGATGTTGCACCTGATGCGCATGATTATGAAGGGCGAGATGCCTCCAACGATGGCAGCAGCCCTCTTAATTGGCTTGCGAGTCAAAAAGGAAACCGTAGGCGAAATCAGTGCGGCTGCGCAAGTCATGCGCGAGTTTGCAACACCTGTCGCTGTGCCCGATACCGATGCACTCGTGGATATGTGTGGCACAGGCGGTGACGGTAGCAATACATTCAACATTTCAACTGCAGCGATGTTTGTTGCTGCTGCTGCTGGTGTGCCGATCGCCAAGCATGGAGGACGAAGCGCTTCGTCCTCCTCAGGTAGTGCGGATGTACTGGAAGCACTCGGCGCCAACATCAGCTTGACGCCCACACAAGTGGCAGATTGCATCAATGAGCTAGGTATTGGCTTCATGTTTGCGCAAGCTCACCACAGTGCGATGAAACACATTGCCCCAGTGCGAAAAGAGTTAGGCGTCAGAACCATGTTCAATTTGCTTGGGCCTTTGACTAACCCGGCGCGTGCTGCTAATCAATTAATGGGCGTCTTTCATCCGGACCTGGTTGGCATACAAGTGAGAGTCTTGCAAAGCCTGGGTTCCCGTCATGTTCTCATCGTTCACGGCAAAGACGGGATGGATGAAGCATCCCTTGGTGCGACAACGATGGTGGGTGAACTCAAGCATGGCATCATCAGCGAATATGAAATTCATCCCGAAGACTTCGGCTTAACCATGACATCGAACCGCTCGTTAAGGGTAGCTAGCAAAGAGGAATCAAGTGTTATGGTTCGTCAAGCTTTATCCAATACGGCTGGTGCTGCGCGTGACATCGTGGCACTCAATGCGGGCTTAGCCATTTACGTGGGCGATAAAGCACCCACGATGAAGGCAGGTGTTGAGCTGGCGTTCAGCACACTTGCAAGCGGCGCGGCGCTTGCAAAGCTCGACGCATTCTGCGCAAGAACCAGGACTTTTCAAGCATGAGCGACATCCTTAAAAAAATCCTAGCCGTCAAAGCTGAAGAAGTTGCCTCGGCGCGTCACATGCGCAGTGAAGCGGAAATGCTGCGCGAAGCGCAAGCTCGCCAAGACGTGCGGGACTTCGCAAACGCGATCGAAGAAAAAATACAGGCGGGTGGCGCGGGGGTCATCGCAGAAATTAAAAAAGCGTCTCCGTCAAAAGGGGTCTTGCGTGATGACTTCAAACCGGCGGAAATCGCAGTGTCATACGAGAAACACGGCGCTGCCTGCCTGTCGGTTTTGACCGATGTCCAGTTTTTTCACGGTTCACACGATCACTTGCGTCAAGCTCGTGCAGCCTGCAGCTTACCGGTTTTGCGCAAAGACTTCATTATTGACCTGTATCAAATCATTGCCGCGCGCGCCATGGGCGCCGACTGTATTTTGTTAATCGTCTCGGCTTTAAAACTGTCACAACTGCTTGAGTTCGAGGCTTGTGCCTATGACTTGGGAATGGACGTACTGGTCGAAGTCCACGACAGCGAAGAGCTAGATGTCGCGCTACAAATGCAAACCTCGCTGCTGGGCATCAACAATCGCAACCTCAGAACCTTCGAGACCAGTCTGCAAAACACCTTGGATTTGCTACCGCGTATTCCCATGGACAGACGAGTTGTCACTGAAAGCGGTATTCTCAAGCCGGAAGACGTTCAATTAATGAAACAACATGACGTTAACGCCTTCCTCGTGGGTGAGGCCTTCATGCGTGCAGCTGACCCAGGGGCAGAACTCGCCAGACTCATCGCTTAATGACCGCAGGGGATTTTGCCAACCATGTTTGAAGAGTCAGAGTCCGATCCGCGACTGACCGACGCCGACAGGAAACAGCTTGAGGCGACCCTTAGGGTGCAATTACTGCTAGAGCAATACCGTCACCTCAGCGTCAAAGACGAGTCTCTGGTGATTTTCGTCAGCGGGATCGATGGTGCCGGAAAAACTGAAACCATCAACTTGCTGAATGAGTGGATGGATCCCAGACATATTCACACGGTGGCGTTTCCCGATCCCAGTGCAGATGAGTTGTTGTTTCCGCGTGTTCGCCGTTTATGGATGAGCTTGCCCCCCAAGGGATCGATCGGCATCATTTATGGTGCTGGTTATGTGCAATTAATCGAACAGGCTTTGAAAAAAAAGCCCGATCACGACAAGCTCGCCAGCGATATTCTCTATCTGAAACGGCTCGAAGCCAATCTCGCAGCCAATGGCGTACGACTGCTCAAGCTCTGGTTTCATTTATCGCAAGGCGCACAACGAACCAGAACGAAAACGCTGCTGGCAAACCCATCGACTGCCTGGCAAGTGGCCAAAGCAGATAAAAAAGTTTATAAGAACTTCGACAAACTTCGGGATGCAGGTGCGCGAATAATCGAAGCAACCGACACGCCTTACGCACCGTGGATTATCATTCCCAGCGCAGACCCAAATCTTCGAGCGGTCCGGACAGCTCAGGCTGTGTTGCAAGCGCTTAAACGACCTTCGGCCAAGGTTCCTCCATTACACAATCCGGGTGCGCCGATCTTAGCCAAAACGCATAAAACTGCGCTCGATCAGATCAACTACGCCTTAACCCTTGAGAAAGACGTCTACGAGGTCGAGCTACTGGGTTTGCAAAACCGACTTGCCCAGTTAGTCCGTAGTGAAAAATTCAAACACCGCTCTCTGGCCCTTGTGTTTGAAGGTAACGACGCAGCCGGTAAGGGCGGCACAATCCGTCGGGTTACCCGTGCCATTGATGCGCGCCAATATAGTGTCATGGCAGTGATTGCCCCCACAAAAGAAGAGCAACAACGGCCCTATCTGTGGCGCTTCTGGCAAAATATTCCTCGCCATGGCAGGGTGGCAATTTTTGATCGCTCTTGGTATGGGCGCGTGCTAGTCGAGCGGGTAGAAAAACTGATCAAGAAAAGCGCCTGGACCCGAGCCTACGGCGAAATCAATGACTTCGAGCAACACCTGATCGATCACGGTACGATCGTGTTGAAATTCTGGCTCGCCGTTAGCTCGGATGAACAGCTCAAACGTTTTCGTGAACGTGAGCAATCCCCCTTTAAGCAATTCAAAATGACTGATGAGGATTGGCGTAATCGAAGTAAGTCAAAAGCCTATGCAGTGGCCACGAGGGATATGTTTGATCACACCGATACGCTGGTTGCCCCCTGGCATGTTTTGTCGGCTAATGACAAAAAATATGCTCGAATCGAAGTCCTGAAAATTATTGTCCACGCGCTCGAGAGCGCCCTTAACTCAACTAATAACTCAAGTCATAACTCATGAAAAACCCACCACAAGCCGTGCCCTTCAGCTGGCGCTCAATGCTCTTCGTGCCAGCTAGCAGCGACCGTTTTTTAGAAAGCGCTCTGCGTCGCCCCACTGACTGTATCCAGCTTGACCTTGAAGATAGTGTCGCCCCCGATTTAAAAGACAGTGCACGCAACCGGATCGGTGAGTTAGCGGATAAGGCCAATGCAGCAGGCTACGATGTAATCGTGCGTATTAATCGACCCATCCGGTTGATGGTCAAAGATATCGAGGCCTGTGTTCGCCAGTCAGTCAAGGCGCTGACGCTACCCAAAGTGCCTGACGGCTCGTTTATCCGGACGGTTGCTGAAATACTTGACGAATGTGAAGTCGAAGCTGGTCTGCCGCTTGGTCATACGAAATTGATTGCAATGGTTGAAGATGCGAACGGCTTGCACAATATCGATGACATCGCTCAATCTCATCCCAGACTTTGCGCCATGATTGTCGGCGCCGAAGATTTGGCGGTCTCCATGCGAATGGCCGTTGATCCCGATAGCCTTTACATCCCTAACGTCATGGCTGTTGCCGCCTGCCGTCGCGCGGGAATCGCACCAATTGGCTTTGTTGGCTCAGTGGCTGATTTCGCTGACAAAGAGAAGTTCCGTGAAACGGTTCAACGGGCAGCGCGGCTTGGGTTTGAAGGGGCGTTCTGCATTCACCCGTCACAAGTTGAGGCCGCTAACGAAGCCTTCAGCCCGCCACAAGCCAGCGTCGATCGCGCACGTGCCTTGCTAGAGACTTACGAAGCAGAGTGCCGCGCCGGTCGCGCCGCCTGCACGTTCGAAGGTCGAATGGTCGATGCACCGGTTGCCATGCAAGCGCGATTGGTGATTGAACGAGATGAAGCCTTAAAATTGATGCTCGCTCGTCGCCAGCATTCGACCCCAGGTTAAGCAGACCTTTTTATTGTCCATGCCTGCAGCACACAATCGTCTGGTCAAACCGGATCTCATCGAGCATTTGCAAGATCTGCCTCTGCCCTGGCAACACTTGTTGAGTCAAACTCAGCTGCTCGAGACGCTTGGAGGACTGAGTCAGTTTCTTCAGGCGCGCTTAGCGCAAGAGGTGGTGATATATCCGACCTTACCTTTTAAGATGCTAAAGCAATTAGTGCCGCAGTCTGTGAAAGTCGTGATCCTGGGACAAGACCCTTATCACGGGCCGAATCAAGCCCAAGGGCTGGCGTTCTCGGTGCCTGATCACGAGAAGTGCCCACCGAGTTTACGTAATATTTTCAAAGAGATTCAACGGGATTTTATTGGCACCTTGTCAACCAATGATCTGACTCGCTGGGTCGATCAAGGGGTCTTGTTGCTCAACTCTGTCTTAACAGTTGAAGACGGCAAAGCCGCCTCGCACGCCAAGCTTGGCTGGGAGTCGATCACGGATGCCATCATCACGGGCGTAGCAGCCGAGCCGTCGCCTAAGGTCTTTATGTTGTGGGGTACCCATGCGCAAACTAAAGAAGCGTTGATTGCTCAGCACGCTCACCATCTGATCTTGAAAGCGAATCATCCCTCGCCGTTGTCAGCGATGAGACCGCCGCTGCCCTTTATTGGTTGCGGACATTTTGTTCAGACTAATCAGTGGTTGGTTGAGCAAGGCCTGAAGGCGATTGACTGGTGAGTTTCAAGCTTTAAAGCATCCGTTGGTTTGCGACTCGATTTACCCCGTCATTTAAGGCAACCGTTCATTTGCCGTAACTATCAATCAAATACTTGCCTAGAAACCCGACGAGCGCCAACAGACCGCCATAAAGAGCCGTCATGAGCCACGTAAATTTACGCTCGTAATTGTTTGCTTCAAAACTTACAACTCGAGTCTGACTGGGGGTTAGTGAAATACTGGTTGAAACGAGACGTTAAACTGAGTAGCTAAATGTTCAAGGCGTTTATCCATTGTCCAGATCAGCGCCCCTGGGGTGATCAGCACAGATACCAAAAGCGTCATATCGACCAAGCCACATCCCAGCCCATAAACATTTTCATTCTCGATAAACGTCATCACATCACTTAAACGAGCCTGCTCGCTTGACTGCAGTTGCTTAAGATTTTTAAGGGTTTGCTCTCTCGGAGCAGGGGGTGTACCGCAAGCAATTTCAAGAATGACCATCGGATGCACAAGAGCCATGTCTAACGCAATCAGATTGGCCAAAGCGTTGTTTATGCTCTTGAAATGATCCACCCACACCGACGTATCAACCAGCACCTTTGTCATGACGCCTATTCCTCGCGTCTGCGAGGGATATTTTGCATATCTGGCATCGAGCCACCTAGCGCTGCAAGCCGTTTACCTGCTTGGACCCTGACGAACGTTTTGATGGCTTCTCTGAACAGGTCGGACTTATCCATGCTTTCGTCGGCTAACTCTAGCGCTTGCTGATACAAAGCATCGTCGATCGTGACAGTGGTACGCATGGCGTGACTCTTTAACATCATAATATGCATCAATTTACATCAAATTGAGAATCAAATTTTAAATAGGTATGAAGTTTGACAAAAGCAGGTCAAGACGCCCATGCGTAGAACCACGTATTCACGTGTTGAGTTGCAAATTAAAAACAGATTTGCATTTAGGGGTTTACCCCGCACGAAAATTCCTCTACACTTCGGGTCGCTGCAAATAAGTTGTTTCAAACGAAACCATTGTTTCAAACGAAAGTTTCACTCGAAACCACCAAACGGCACTGATGCTGATGTTTAGCTCAGGCAGCCTCTGTCCGACAACTGTCAGGTATCCCCTGATCAAGTTGATAACCCGGCCAGACCGCCCTCATCATCGATTCCTGACCTCCTTTCCTTTCGTGGGCAAAGTTCCAAAGACTGTTTTTTAGTCTCTGTAGCCCAGACGTTCGGTTGATTCGGTCGGCACGATGCTCGATTCAACCGACGATCTCCGGTCCACCCTTTTTCCGGGCTCGTCATATTGACCATGACCTGGTCAAAAGGAAAGTCATGTCCTTCGATTCGTTGGGGCTAGCCCCCGCATTGCTATCTTCCATTCAAGAAACGGGTTTTACGACCCCGACGCCAGTTCAGCTAGCTGCGATTCCCGCCGCCTTAGCTGGCAAAGACTTGATGGTTTCATCACAAACAGGTAGCGGTAAAACTGCTGCCTTCATGTTGCCAGCCTTACATAAGATTGCTGGCAAGCCCGGCAACAAAGGCCGCGGCGTTCAAGTGCTGGTATTGACGCCTACTCGTGAACTTGCCCTGCAAGTGAGCGAAGCAACCGCCACTTATGGCGCCAACCTGAACGACTTGCATATCGCAACGGTCGTCGGTGGCATGCCTTACGGTGCGCAGCTCAAAGCGCTGTCACGCCGTGTCGACGTTTTAGTGGCAACGCCTGGTCGTTTGCTCGATCATCTACAAGCCCGTCGCGTTGATCTGTCAACTGTCCACACCTTGGTCCTGGATGAAGCAGATCGTATGCTTGACATGGGATTTATTGACGATATCAACACCATCGTTGATCGTTGCCCAGAGTCGCGCCAGACCTTGCTGTTCTCAGCAACGCTTGACGGCACGGTCGCTAAATTGGCCGCTCGTATGATGCGTGACCCAGAGCGTATCGAAATGGCTTCGCAGTCAGATCGTCACGCAAATATTACGCAAGCCCTTCTCTACGCTGATGACGTCCAGCACAAACTGCGTCTGCTTGATCACGTCTTGCGTGATGCATCAATGGATCAAGCGATTGTGTTTACCGCCACCAAACGTGGTTGCGATGATCTGGCCAATCACTTGTCCGATCAAGGTTTTACCGTGATGCCTTTGCATGGCGACATGAACCAACGTCAACGCACTCGTACACTCGAGCAAGTGCAAGATGGTCACGTCCGCATTCTGGTTGCAACTGACGTTGCTGCACGCGGTATCGACGTCAAAGCCATCAGCCACGCCATCAATTTTGATCTACCCATGCAGGCAGAAGACTACGTCCACCGTATCGGTCGTACCGGTCGTGCTGGTCGCAACGGTTTGGCCTTTACGTTGGCCACCCACAGTGAGCGTCATAAGGTGCGCCGTATCGAGCACTTCATCGGTCATCCTATCCCATCTGAAGTCATTGCTGGTCTCGAACCACAGCGCGCACCAAAAATGCGCCCAGAAGGTCCTTCTGGCGGTCGCAGCGGGGATCGCTTTGGCGCGTCACGCGGTGGCCCACGTTCTGGTGCTGGTGGCAAACCACGTTCAGGCAGCAATGCTGGTGGCTCACGCTTCGGTGGCGATCGTGATGGCAGTTTTGCTCCTCGCGGTGAAAAATCATATGGCGAGAAATCCTTCGGTGGCGAAAAGTCGTTCGGCGGTGCTAAGTCTTTCGGCGATCGCGACCGTAGCTCGGCACCTCGTGGTGAAAAGTCATACAGCGAAAAATCCTACGGTGAGAAATCCTTCGGTGGCGGCAAACCTTTTGCACCACGAGGTGACAAACCGTTTGCAGCACGCTCAGACAAACCCGCTGGCGAAAAGAAATTTGGTGGTGATCGTGAGCGCAGCTTTGCACCTCGTGGTGACAAGCCTTTTGCAGCTCGCAGCGACAATCCCTACGCGGGCAATGGCAAACCAGCACGCCCCTCACGGGAGTTCGCTCCACGTGCAGCGGCACCTGCCGGCAAGTCCTTCGCCCCTCGTGGTGATGGTCCAGCTCGTACCGGTATCGGTGCGGGTGCTGGTCGACCAGGCGGCGCGCCTCGCGCAGCAGCGGCTGGCGCACCTCGCCGTGGCTTTAATTTCGATGGCGGTCGTCGCTAGAGAGATGTTTGAGTAATGTCCACCGATAACGCTATTTCGGTGAGTGCAGACGCGATGGCTCATAGTCATCGCGTCTGTTCTTTTTTGCGCGACCAGATAATCAAACAAGGCGGTTGGCTGCCCTTTAGTGCTTGGATGCATCATGCGCTCTACGCGCCGGGTTTAGGCTATTACGCTGCGGGCAGTGTCAAGCTCGCAGACAACACACCAAACGCTAAAAGACTGACTGGCGACTTCATCACTGCGCCTGAGCTCACCCCTTTATTTGGTCAAACATTGGCCAATCAGGTGGCAGAGATTTTAAGCAGTTGCGAGAGCCTCAACGTACTCGAGTTTGGTGCCGGCACCGGGGCGCTGGCCGACGACGTGTTAACTCACCTCGACGTGCTTGGCATCAAAGCTCAATACACAATCCTGGAAGTCTCAGCCGATCTAAAAGCAAGGCAACAAACACGACTTGCTTCTTGGGGTGATCGTATCCGCTGGCTGGATCAGGCACCGACGGCTTTCATCGGTTGCGTGCTCGCAAATGAAGTCCTTGATGCCATGCCGGTAGATGTCTTCGCGTGGTCGTTACCGACAGAGGAAGGGGCAAATCCCCACGTGCTGCAACGGGGTATCGCGCTCAATAAAGCAGCGAATCCAGACGCTCAGTTTGTCTGGCAGGATCGGCTCGCCGACACCTCACTTGCTGAGACAATTGCGCAGCGCTGTCCCGCCATGCCTGGCTATCAGTCGGAAATCAACCTGCGGGGCGAAGCCTGGATCAAAGAGACCGCAGGCTGGCTGACCAAGGGTGCCGCTATTCTCATAGACTATGGGTTCCCACGGTCTGAATACTATCATCCTCAACGCCATCGGGGCACCCTGATGTGCCATATCCAGCATCGAGCTCACGACAATCCATTTTTGGCACCTGGCCTGCAGGACATCACAGCGCACGTCGATTTCACGGCCATGGCAGATGCCGCTCTGGCTAGTGGTTTAGACGTATTAGGCTACACCTCACAAGCGCGCTTTCTGATCAATGCTGGTTTAACCGAATTAATCATGTCGCGACAGCGGGATGAGGGTTTCCCGGTGCAAGCGCGCATGACCATGAACAACGCTGTGCAGAAGCTGATCTCTGAAGCCGAGATGGGCGAATTGTTTAAGGTGCTGGTGATTGGCCGAGGCCTTGAGCCGTCACTAATGGGCTTTAGCCGGGGGGATCGACGGCACCAGTTGTAGCAACGCTTTACGTCAGGGCGGCTAACCGAGCTTGTCGAACGGCCGTTTTGATCACTGAAGGGTCTTTCAGACCAGCTGCAATTGATCCAGCATCTACCCCGCGCACTGCACGCAGTTTTTGCAACCACAGTGAGATATCAAGCTCAGTCACAATCACTGCTGTACGCAAGAGCAATTCGAAACGCTCTGGTTTACGTAAACCATCACACGTTTCTATCAATCCCAAGGTGCTTTCGGTATCACCCGTAGTCTTGGCTTCTGCGTTGGTCAGAACCACTGGCAACAAACGCGCCATATCCGCACAATCAGCGGGCACACGCAAATGCTGAGATAAGGCTTTTGTCTCGACTGTATCCAGACAGAGTAAGGCGTAGCGGCAATGCAGAGGCAAAATTGAATCTTTAGCTGCCTGATTGAGCGCCTCCCGAACACGCTTGCTATCAACCCAGTGGGGCAGGATGTGCTGCGTCGCTCGAGCTAGTGCTAACACTTCAAACATCCGCGACGGTTGCTCACTCGTCAAGCCGCGAGCGATTTCTTGCCAGACGCGTTCAGGTACAAGATGGCTTACTTCACCCACATCACTCATACGCTGGCAAAGTGCAAGCGTCTCGTCAGCCACAGTAAAGTCTGTGAATCTCGCCGCGAAGCGCGCGAGCCTCAAGACTCTAACGGGGTCCTCTTCAAACGCAGGTCCAACATGGCGAAACACCCGCCTAGTGAGATCACGAGAACCATCAAGTGGATCAACAAGGACGCCATCGGCACCCCGTGCCATTGCATTGATCGTTAGGTCACGTCGCGCAAGATCCGCTTCTAACGTCACGTCAGGGCCCGTATAAAACGTAAAACCCTGATAGCCACGGCCCGACTTTCTCTCGGTCCGCGCCAGGGCGTACTCTTCTTTCGAAACAGGGTGCAAAAATACTGGGAAATCCCCACCGACGGGAACAAATCCTCGCTCAACCATTTCTTCGGGCGTGCTGCCCACGACGACCCAATCGCGATCTCCTGGGGGTAGACCCAATAACGCATCGCGGACCGCGCCGCCCACTACATATACAGTCAAGCCATCAAGGGCATCGCGATCGCTCACGGCAAAGGACTCTTCCCGTACGGCTGAGGTTCGATCCGACCCAATCGGTGCTTCAATGATTGAGGCTGGCCGCTAAACATCGCCGCGTAGTAGGTGGCGTTGGCCAATACGTTTTTAACGTAGTCACGCGTCTCATTAAAAGGAATCGTCTCGGCGAAGATGGCCCCTTCAACCGCATGCGTCAGCGACGCGCGCCACTGCATCGGTCTGCCCGGACCTGCGTTGTACCCTGCACTCGCCAACACCTGCGATCCACCGAGATCTTCGAGCACCATACTCATGTAGCTGGTTCCAAGCTTGGTATTGGTGTCAAAGTCAATTACTTGACCTGGTTGATAGTCGGTCATGCCAATTTTTTTCGCGACCCATTTTGCGGTTGCTGGCATCACCTGCATCAAACCAGAGGCACCCACAACTGACTTCGCATCCATGATGAAGCGCGACTCTTGTCTGATTAAGCCATAGACCCAGGCTGTATCGAGAGAAATTGACTTTGCTTGCGCAGAAACCTTGTTTTCAAAAGGCGCAATATAACGCTGGGTAAAGTCGTGCTCGCTGGTTGTTCGATCAGAAGTGTTGACCACACGGTCGTAGATATCGACACTGCGCGCCAGTTCAGCTGCAGCAAGTAATTGCCTGTCATTCATCCCGCGCAAGGCGAAATTCCATTCTGGTACCGCATCTGGACGATGGCCTCGTTTGAATAGGGCAATCGCACGTTGCAAGCCAAGATGATTTTTAGCCTGTTGCAATTCTTCAGCTGTCACAGGCTGCGCGGCTGGAGGAACAATAATCTGTTGCCCGATTTCTTCAAGCGCCAGCTGACCATAAAAATTAAATTGCTGGCCAGCTTGCGAGTAAATCACTTTAGCCTCTTCCGTTTTACCTAGCGCTGCTAACCCACGAGCCTTCCAATAAAGCCACGCTGACTCAGCTTTCATGTTGGTCGGCATTTGATCAACACACTGTACGATCCAAGACCAGTCGACTTGCTTTTGTCTCAGCGCCGCACGCACCCGCCAGGCGTGATTGTTATCGCTGAGCCGAATCAAGCCAGCCTGATGATAAAAACCATCCGCGCGTGGATCAAGCGTCCCCATCGATAGCAAAGCCATCTGTGCGTAAACCCAGCTTAGTTGCGCAGCGGGTAATTTGGCTTGCCACTCACGCTTGAGGTAGGCTTCCGTTGCATTCAAATCGCCACGGGCCATTCGCGTCAACGCAATGGCCACCATTTCATTGCGCATCGCTGATCGTTGGGCGGATGCTTGAGTTGCCAGCCATCTGAGCGGCTCGCGCATCATTACGTCATACGCTTGCAGATCGACCTTATCCAGCGCGTAAGATGCAAATTTTCGGGCATCCACAACCTTATTCTTTTCGATCGCATCCTCAAACAGGGGGATAATCTCGCGTGTCGTGAGCACTTGGTCAGCCACCAACTGATCAAACAAAGACCAACAGGCTTGCCCCGATCCGAACGCTTTCACTGCTTGATCTGCAGTCGCGCGTTTTCCCATGACATGATTGGCTTGCAATCGTGCACAATCAATTTGACTGTTGCTGTTGCTCACCGCGCCAAGAGAAACTGCCGTTTCGAAGTCTCCCGTCGCAACCGACATCAGAATCCATTCGCCCTTTAATTTGTCTGCCAGATAAGTATCGGGATGTCGTTGCAAAAAAGCTGTCAACGCCTGGTCAAGGCTTGGATTACGATTGCTCGCCAATTGATTGCGCAAATCCCAAAACGCGGGATAGATGCCTAAAATATCAGTCTGCGCCGGACCAACCAGGGTGGACAACTGAGCCCAGGCTTTCTTGGTCAACGCATCCCGCGCGTTTGCCACAGCAATCGCTGCTGGCGTCTCATCGCGCAGTGTCAGATTTTGCAACTTGACAGGTGTGGCAGCCACAACTGGTTTCGAAGAGGCAGCGGGCGGAGCAGCTCGGGCATTCCCAGTCGTATCGATTGCTGCATCAGGTTTTACAACCGCTGAACCGGATTCATCTGGCTCTGCACCACGTTGAGGGACCAGCGAGCCATCCGGCTGTATAGTCATTCTGGTCTGTGCGTTTGCCGGATAATTGAATAGGGCAATGCTCGCCAAACTACTGATAACGGCCAGAGCGAATAAAGTCTGCACGCATTGCAGAACATTTTTTGACTTAAAACTCTGATACTTTGTCTGCTGACACATCTGAACCCTTGATAACGGTGTGCTAACACACACCCACTGTTTTGTAACTTTACAACCTATGCCCAAGAATACCTCAGACCTGATTCGCAAACGTCTAATTGAGCTTCGATCACAGATTCCCGTTGCACAGCGCCAACGGGGTAGCCTTTTGATTCGGGGCCGTTTGTTTACGTGGTTAGGCTTATCATCAGATCGCGCTGAGGCCAAAGGGTTCAACCGACCCTTGGTGGTCGCTGCTTTCTGGGCGCTGGACGGTGAGCCCGACCTTGAGCCATTGTTAGCGCAATGGGACGAAGCCGGCGTTATCGTGGCGCTACCCGTTATGGTCGAAAAAGACAGCCCGCTCGAGTTTCATCGCTGGACCAGTGCTACCCCCATGACCATGGCAAGCTTTGGCGTGATGGAGCCACCAAAACAACAGCCACTTGTACCTGACGTCATGCTCGTACCAACGCTGGGCTTCACTGAATTTGCAGACCGACTCGGCTATGGCAAGGGCTTCTATGATCGTACCCTTCATGCCTTAAGGTCAAAAGGGATTGATCCAGTCACCATTGGGATCAGTTGGGACGAGGGCGCAATCGAGAAAGAGTTTCCTGAGTACCAAGCCAGCGATCACGATCAGCAACTTGACACAATATTGACACCTCGCGGCTGGACACCCAACGAAATCCGCGCTTTTGACGACTAAATCTCAAAAGCTATTGAGTTAATCCTCGCCAAATCGCCAAGGTTGCATCGGCATTATTCAGCGTATAGAAGTGCAGTCCAGGCACGTCGTTCTCAAGTAGCGTCTGGCACAGTTGTGTCACGACCTCCGCACCGAATGCTTTGATCGACGCCTTGTCATCACCCATCTCGGCTAGACGCAAACGAATCCAGCGCGGCACTTCAGCCCCGCACATATCCGAAAACCGCATCAGTTGATTATGGTTGGTGATCGGCATAATGCCAGGAACGATCGGGATATCGATGCCGCGAGCTAACGCCCGATCAACAAAATCAAAATAGGCATCGGCATTAAAAAAATATTGCGTAATAGCACTGTCGGCACCCGCTTCAACTTTGCGCACGAAGTGATCCAGGTCACGCTCGGGGCCTGACGCTTGCGGATGCATCTCTGGGTAGGCACCCACCTCAATGTGAAACCAGTCGCCGGTTTCTTTGCGAATGAACCCGACCAGGTCGCTTGCGTAGCGCAGCGCACCTTCATTTAATCCCATTCCCGAGGGCAGATCACCGCGCAGCGCGACAATACGTTTGATGCCTTCCTCACGATAACGATGCAAGAGCGAACGCAGCTCGCTGTGTGAAGCACCGATGCATGATAAATGCGGCGCCGCCTCACAACCCATGCCACGCAGGGTACGAACCGTTTCTAGTGTACCGTCCTTGGTTGACCCGCCGGCGCCAAAGGTCACGCTGCAATAATGCGGCTGCATGACCAACATTTTCTGAGCGCCCGCCAAGAGGCGCTCTTGCGCAGCGTCATCACGCGGAGGAAAAAACTCAAGGCTGAACACAGAATCTGAACGAGATGACATTACGCGCCTGTCAAACTTTGCAATAAACTGGAAATAACACTGTACAAAATGGCACCAATCACGGCCCACCAGAAGCCTTCAACTCTAAAGCCACTGAGTATCGACCCGACAAACCAAAACACCAGCGCGTTGATCACAAACAGAAATAAACCCAAGGTCACGATCGTGACCGGAAGCGTCAACAAGATCAGAACAGGTTTAACCAACACATTCAGCAGCCCCAACACGACCGCTGCGATCAAAGCAGAGCCGAAACCAGTCACCACGATGCCAGGCAGCAAGTAGGCAACGATCAGCAACGCCACTGCATTCAATATCCACAGTAATAACATGTTGGGTCTCCTGATTTTTGTAAACCACTAGCATACTGCGCAAGAGACATCCTTGCGCAGCAGACTCGAGCGCAGAGCTACCACTCGCCGAAGCGAGTCGTAGCGTCCGTCATCAATAGCGGTAGGCGTCGCCTTTGAATGGGCCTTGCTGGCTCACGCTGATGTAGGCTGCCTGAGCTGGTGTGAGCTCAGTCAATTGAGCGCCAATCTTCTTCAGATGCAAACGGGCAACTTTCTCGTCGAGGTGCTTAGGCAAAACATAAACCTGACCTGACTGATAAGCGTCGTTGCGTGTGAAGAGCTCGATCTGTGCGATTGTCTGGTTCGTAAACGAAGAAGACATCACAAATGAGGGATGACCCGTGCCGCAACCCAGATTAACCAGACGACCTTTGGCCAGCAAAATGATGCGCTTGCCGTCAGGGAAGATCACATGATCGACTTGGGGCTTGATTTCTTCCCATTTCAGATCTTCGATGCCGACAACGTCAATCTCGTTATCGAAGTGGCCAATATTACAAACAATGGCCTGATCCTTCATGCGATCCATATGGGCGCGGGTAATGACGTTGTAGTTGCCCGTTGCCGTTACGAAGATGTCAGCTTTGTCAGCTGCTTCTTCCATGGTGACAACTTTGAAGCCTTCCATTGCCGCTTGAAGCGCACAAATCGGATCAATTTCTGTCACCCAAACTTGGGCACGCAAGGCGGCCAAGGCTTGTGCAGAGCCCTTACCCACATCGCCGTAACCAGCCACAACAGCGATCTTGCCGGCAATCATGACGTCTGTTGCACGCTTGATTGCGTCAACCAGGGATTCACGGCAGCCGTACAGATTGTCAAACTTTGATTTAGTCACTGAATCATTGACGTTGATCGCAGCAAAAGCCAGCTCGCCTTTTTTCGACATCTGGTACAGACGAAGCACGCCAGTCGTGGTTTCTTCGGTCACGCCTTTGATGGCTGCCAGGCGAACCGAGTACCACTTGGGATCACGCTTCAACGTTGCTTTGATCGCGCTGAACAGAACGATTTCTTCTTCTGAACCTGGCTTATCGAGCACGCTGATGTCAGACTCGGCTTTGGTGCCGAGATGCAGCAACAATGTTGCATCGCCACCGTCATCCAGAATCATGTTGGCGTGATGGCCATTGGGCCACTCAAAAATTTTGTGGGTGTAATCCCAATACTCTGTCAGGGTTTCGCCTTTCTTGGCGAACACTGAAGTGCCCATCGCAGCAATCGCAGCAGCAGCATGATCCTGAGTTGAGTAGATATTGCATGACGCCCAACGCACTTCGGCGCCGAGTGCTTGCAAGGTTTCAATCAGCACCGCAGTCTGAATGGTCATGTGCAAGCTGCCTGTGATACGGGCACCTTTCAGAGGCTTGGTCTTAGCAAACTCTTCGCGAGTAGCCATCAAACCAGGCATTTCAGTTTCAGCAATGGCGATTTCTTGACGGCCCCATTGTGCGAGGGACATGTCGGCAACGTAGTAATCGGTAAATTTGTCAGTCACAGCATTCATAGCGGTAAGCTCCGGTAGGCCTGCGAAGCAACTGCTTGGGCTGACAATAAGCCACCGCAATCGCTGTCTACAGGATTGGGTGAGCGCCGTTAAAGTTGGAAAATGCCAACGGTAACGTTTGAGCTTTTGAGCCTGGCGGATGGCTAGTATTGGTAACTAGCACTGGTGGTTGATTACCAACGATCCGTCGCAACGCTCCTCAAAAGCAGGGATATTGTACCCAGAAATAAGGGCAAACACCTAGCCTTTTGGTGAAAGATGCAAAGCCACAATGTCATCCTTAGGATCACCCCAGAAAGGATAGCGCTCGCGTACGAGCGGATCATGCCCGGGAACGAGGTGTGCTGGCGAATCGGCCAAGGCACGAAGGGTATCGTAGCCCGCAAGCATGTCGCCCAGATGAAACACAATCGGAAAAGGCGAGGGCTTATCCATATTGTCGTAATAGTGACTGGCGTCTGAAGTCAGTACCACCCATCCTCTGGCTGTGTGGACGCGCAATGATTGCAAACCTTTGGTGTGGCCACCGATTTTTACAACCTCGATTCCGGGCGCCAGGGTGTAAGCGCCATCATGAAAACTGACCCGATTCGTATACACCCTGCGTATCAAGGTCACCACATCCTCCACGTCGTAAGCATGCCGAAACAATCCCGCGCACATGTGACGACCACAGGCATAGTCGACTTCATCATCTTGAATATGGAACCGTGCATTGGGCAGCAAGTCTATATTGCCGGCATGGTCATAATGCAGGTGTGTCAGCACCACATCTTCAATTTGGGCTGGATCAATACCCAGGATAGCTAGAGCAGTGATCGGGCAACGCAACAAATTTCGACCGCGCTCTGTCGCCTGTCTGGCATTAAAACCTGTGTCTACCAAGATGACGCGCTCACCGTCGCGGATCACCCATATAAAGTAGTCCATCGGCATATTGTCGTCGTGCGGATCGTGCGAAATAAAATTCTCACGGCGTGTGCGGTTTTGCATGGTCGCGTAACGCAGCGCAAAGATCTCGTACTTGGGCAGCTTCATGGGGTCTCCGTTTTTTGTGATTTTTTAGTTATCTCGCTGTTTTAGATGTTGGCAGGATGTGCGTCAAGCGCTCAGCAGCATCCCTTCAGCGTGTTTCACTGGCGACGCCGCATAATGGCTTGACAGACGGAAAGCGCAAGCTTGACAATCCAGTGGATTCTTCTTGATTCGATCATCATCAAACTTAGTCTCACTATCAACCACTCGGAGCTCGACATGTCAAAAAAAGAAACAACCAATAAATTGTGGGATGAAGGTCTCAAAACTCGTCGTGAAGTCCTCGGTGCTGAATACGTTGATGGATCAATCGCTAAAGCCAATGAATTTCAAATGGCGTTTCAGCACATCACCACCGAATGGTGCTGGGGCTATGCCTGGAACCGTCCTGGCCTGCCGCGCAAAACCCGCAGTTTGCTCAACTTGGCCATGCTGACCGCACTGAACCGTTCGGCCGAGATCAAACTGCATGTCTTAGGCGCCTTGAACAATGGCGTCACCGTTGAAGAAATTAAAGAGACTCTGTTGCATGCGACGGTCTACTGCGGCATCCCTGCCGGCCTCGACGCGTTTAAAGCAGCGAATCAAGTGTTGACCGAACAAGGTGCGTTCGACAAACCTGCTGCTAAAAAGACGAGCAAAAAGGTCGCTGCAAAAAAAGCACCTGCCAAAAAAGTCGCAGCAAAAAAAGCCTCTGTTAAAAAGTCGGCTGAATAATGAGCGCAAAACCTTCAATTGGCTTTATCGGCATCGGCAGCATGGGCTGGCCCATGGCCAGTCTTATCCTCAAAGCCGGCTTTCCAGTACAAGTGATTGACGCCTCGGCCGAGCGCGCGCAAGCCTTTGTCAAAGAGTTCGGTGGCTCAATTGCGGTCAGCTACAAAGAGCTGGCCGCCGCAGCTGACATCATCATCACGATTTTACCAACCAGCGCGATTGTCGAAAGCATACTGGCTGGCCCAACCGGTCTTTTAGCTGGTCTCAAAAAAGATAGCGTCGTGGTTGAAATGAGCTCTGGCGTACCAACCGCCACCCGCGCACTCGCTGTCTTAGTCGAAGCGGCGGGCGGTCACCTTGTTGACGCCCCTGTGTCAGGTGGTGTGCCTCGCGCCAAAACCGGTGAGCTAGCCATCATGTTTGGTGGCAGCGCAGCGCTTCTCGAACGCGTACGCCCCGTCTTATCCTGCATGGGTACTGCCATCACGCCAACAGGTGGCGTCGGTTCAGCCCATGCCATGAAAGCGCTCAATAATCTGGTGTCGGCTGGTGGCTTTCTGATTGGCATTGAAGCCCTCATCATTGGCCAGCGCTTTGGCCTTGACCCGGCAGCTATGGTCGACGTGCTCAATGCCTCGACGGGCATGAACAACTCGACTCAAAAGAAGTTCAAGCAGTTCGTGCTGTCAGGCAAATACAACTCGGGCTTCGGGCTGGATTTGATGGTCAAGGATCTGGGCATTGCTTTGGGCATTGCGAAAGACACCAACACCCCAGTGCCGTTCTCGTCACTTTGCAATGAACTCTGCGCGTCGTCGGCAGCCATGCTCGGACCTGGACAGGATCACACGGCTGTAGCAAAGCTAAGCGAGATGTTGAGCGGGACTAAATTGTCGGCAGCGGAGTAATTGAGGCGACGTACCGTCATATCCAACTTCATCATCAAGTTTATTTTCTTTGACAAAACCAATAGATCTATGTCACCACCCCGGGCCCGATCATCCGCTCGGGATCCAAAGAGATAGACGGCGGCTAGCGCATCTTGCTGATGGATTGCCGCGCGGATCATTTCATGTTCGTTGGGTGCTAAGCGCATAAAAGCTCTCTCCGCTTCTTTTTTAACACGACCGATTACTCGAACATATCAATTACGCCGGGGATATCCCTGCGCCAGAATTCTTTCCCAGACAACGCCCTTCTCTTCATCTGTCATCAAAACCCAGTTGGAGACCTCTGTGACGGTACGACCGCAACCGCGGCACGTATCGTCAAAGAGCGTTGAGCAGACCGCCACGCACGGCGAATCTGCTCGGGGCTTGGGCTTGTGATTAAGCGTATCGCTCAAATCAAACGCCTTTTTTCAAGGCAGCCGCTTTGTCGGTGGCTTCCCAGCTGAATTCAGGCTCGCTGCGACCGAAGTGACCATAGGCTGCTGTCTTGCTGTAGATGGGACGCAACAAGTCCAGCATATTGACGATGCCTTTAGGACGCAGATCAAAGTGTTCGCGAACCAATAAAGACAACTGCTCGTCAGGGACCACACCCGTGCCGTTGGTATTGACAGTGATGTTGATCGGATCAGCAACACCGATTGCGTAGCTCACTTGCACTTCGCACTGTGCCGCCAAACCGGCGGCTACGATATTTTTGGCAACGTAACGTGCAGCGTAAGCGGCCGAGCGGTCGACCTTAGACGGATCTTTGCCCGAGAACGCTCCACCACCGTGGCGGCAAGCACCACCGTAGGTATCAACAATGATCTTGCGACCTGTCAGACCGCAATCACCTTGCGGGCCGCCGATAACAAAACGACCTGTTGGGTTCACCAGAAACTTGGTCTGCGGCGTCAATAAACCATCAGGGAAGCAAGGACGGATGATGTCAGCAATGACCGCTTCACGGATCATCTCTTGCGAGGCTTCAGGCGCATGTTGCGTCGACAAAACGATGGTGTCGACTTCAACAGGCTTGCCATTGACATATCGGAAGGTGACTTGCGATTTGGCATCAGGACGTAACCAAGGCAGGCGACCGTCTTTGCGCAATTCGCTTTGGCGTTGCACCAAACGGTGTGCGTACCAGATCGGTGCGGGCATGAGATCTGGTGTTTCGTTACACGCATAACCAAACATCAAACCCTGGTCGCCAGCACCTTGATTTAAATAATCCTCTGAACTGCGATCAACGCCTTGAGCAATATCCGGGGACTGCTTATCGTAGGCCACCAACACCGCGCAACCTTTGTAATCAATACCGTATTCGGTATTGTCGTAACCAATACGCTTAATGGTGTCGCGGGCGACCTGGATATAGTCGACGTTAGCGAAGGTTGTAATCTCACCGGCCAGAACCACTAATCCAGTGTTACACAGCGTTTCAGCAGCAACACGGGCGTTGGGATCTTGGGTGAAAATCGCGTCAAGAATCGCATCAGATATTTGGTCTGCGACTTTGTCGGGATGGCCTTCTGAAACAGATTCGGAGGTAAAGAGGTAATCGCTTGCTTTTAGCATGATGGCATCCTTGCTACTGACTAGGTCAGTTATGGGTTAGAAGGTGCGCTGCACCCCTTACCTATGCCATCAAACAGATATGTAGACGTATGGATCCGGGCGAGACGCTTTAGCGGATTTTTTCGTTGTTGATCGGGCATGTCATCCACAATCTAACAACAGGCGCGCCGCAAGTTGTCGTTTAACTCAGCGCCTGACGGTATTTTAAGCCAAAATTGGCGATAATACGAGCATGATCTGGAACTTCACCAAAATGCATGGCGCGGGCAACGACTTTGTCGTGCTCGACGGGGTGCGATCCCCCATTGAAATGACCCCTCAACGCGCGCGTGCGCTGGCTCACCGGCAGTTCGGCATCGGCTGCGACCAAATTCTGCTCGTCGAGAACCCGTCGCACCCCGAGGCCGACTTCAGATACCGGATTTTCAATAGCGACGGCAGCGAAGTAGAGCATTGCGGCAACGGATCACGTTGTTTTGTCCGTTTTGTTCACGAGCAAAAGCTTTCGTCCCGCAATCCCCTGAAAGCTGAAATCGCGACCGGCCTCATCACCCTGAACGAATTACCCAGCGGCGATGTCACTGTCGACATGGGCCAAACTCGTTTTGATCCCACTAGCCTGGGATTTGATGTAGCGGGATTAACAAGCAAAACAGACGGTATCGACACGCTCTACGAGCTGCCTCTCACGACGCAGGATGGTTCTGTGACAAAAGCTGTCTGGCTATCGCTCGTGCAGATTTCGAATCCCCACGCGGTCCAAGTCGTCGTTGACGTCGACACAACGCCGGTCCGTCAAATCGGCCCACTGATTGAGTCACACCCGAGATTTGCCAAGCGAGTCAATGCTGGCTTCATGCAAGTCATCGACAGACAGACGATTTACCTGCGAGTCTACGAGCGCGGAGCAGGCGAAACGCTTGCGTGCGGCACCGGTGCTTGCGCAGCAGTCGCTGCTGGCGTGCGCAGGGGCATACTCGACAGTCCTGTCAAGGTTCGCACCCACGGTGGTTGGTTAACCATTGAATTTGACGGCGCTCAATTACGCATGACCGGACCTGCCACCACTGTTTATTCCGGCCAGATCGACATCGATAAACTGGTGGCATCCATCCCAGCCTCAACGACCCAAGAGAAGCCATGACCGAGTTAATGACCGCACACAGCGTAGCCAAATTCCTGCAAGAGAACCCTGACTTCTTTACTCAGCACGCTGAATTATTTTCGTCGCTCGAAGTACCCCACCCTCACCAAACGCGTGCTATATCATTAGGCGAACGCCAGAT
This sequence comes from Jezberella montanilacus, assembly GCF_003003055.1. Classification (GTDB taxonomy): domain Bacteria; phylum Pseudomonadota; class Gammaproteobacteria; order Burkholderiales; family Burkholderiaceae_B; genus Zwartia; species Zwartia montanilacus. The sequence continues at coordinate 10,705 of NZ_PVTV01000018.1, read as the reverse complement.
CCTGACCTTGCGAGACCGCCTACGGGATTTCGAATTCAGACTGGCCGACATGGTGCGGAACGCCACCCAAAACGAAACAACGAATGACAAGCTGAATCAGTGGTGCGAGCGTATTCTGGCTGAGCAAAACAAGGCACGCTTGCCGGGCGAGGTAGCGCTTGGCTTAGCTGATCTTTTCAATCTTCAGGAAGTTGCCTTGCGGGTCTGGGGCCTTGACTTACCTGAAGAAGGCGTTGGCGCGCCGGTTTCGCAGGATGTGCATATTTTTGCAGAAGGGCTCACTCAACCCTATTGCGGCACGAATACCGAATTTGTTGCTGCCACCTGGCTAAGCGCAAAACCCGCCTCGGTCGCCATTCTCGCCTTACGCACACCCGGCGAATCCGCTGCATTTGGTCTGCTGGTGCTGGGCTCTGATGATCCACAGCGCTTCTCACCTGAGATGGGCACACAGTTCCTTGACGTGGTGAGTCGTCTGGCTGGTGCTGCGTTATCCCGACTCAAACCACAAGCGACTTAAACGCAATCCAACACCAATACAAACAGGCGTGACTGGTGACTCGTAACGATCCGGAAGATGTCGATTCAACAAGCAGCCTACCGCCACCGGTCGAGCAATGGCTCGATCATCTGTTGCACAACCGCAGATATTCGCCCCACACGCTATCAGCCTATCGTCGAGACCTTTCTGAACTGGTGGCACTAGCCAAGGGTCGACCTCTCGATCAAATTGTGACCGGGCAGATCAGACAATTTTTGGCTCGCCTGCATGCACAAGGGCACGGTGCGAGAAGCCTCGCGCGCACGCTGGCTGGCTGGCGAGGTTTTTACAAGTGGTGGGCACCAATCGCCGGGCTCGCATCAAACCCAACGGCTGACGTTAAAGCACCTAAGGCCAGTCGCGGACTACCCAAGGCGCTTTCTGTCGATCAGACTCAAGCACTACTGGATTCACCAGTCATGCGGGCCATGACTGATCCGATGGCCTTGCGCGATCAAGCGATGTTTGAACTATTTTATTCAAGTGGATTACGGCTGAGCGAGCTCGTCAGCCTTGATATTCACTATGTTCAAAGCAAACACTACACTTCTGCCAGCTGGATCAATTTAGTTGATCGAGACGTTCATGTTTTGGGTAAGGGTGGCAAACGACGCAGTGTACCGATTGGTGCGCAAGCCATCACTGCGTTGAATAAATGGATAGAGGCTCGGGCACTGATTGCCCCAGTCAATCCTGATGATGAGGATGCGCTGGCGCTCTTTATCGGCAGTCGCGGCAAACGCATCCATCCTCGAGTGGTTCAGTCAAGTCTTACGAAACTTGCCACACTGACCGGGTTGCCAACCACCATTCACCCACACGTGCTCAGGCATAGCTTTGCCAGCCATGTATTACAGTCTGCGCAAGACTTAAGGGCAGTGCAAGAAATGTTGGGTCATGCCAATATTTCAACGACTCAGCTCTATACAAAATTAGATTTTCAACACCTATCAAAAGCATATGACCAAGCCCATCCCAGGGCAGGTCGAAAGTCTTAGGCAACAGCTTTTGCCCAGCTCTTGAATTTGAGCTTTTTGCCCCCATCTATGAAAATTAAGATATTGGTGACACTCAAAGCACGGTCATCACAACATTTTGGGCTATAGATAACTAAAAGTTTTAGCTATTTTTAGTCAATTTTGGTTATAACTCTTAGCTTATTTGCAAACCTAGGCTAAACCCTTGGTTATTTGTATTTGCCGGTAACAATCCACTGTGCTGTAATCCGGCGTTACTTGAAAGGCTTTGCCGAATGAATTCACCAGCTGATATTGAAAAAATGGTTCCTGTCACGATCCTCACCGGCTTTCTTGGTGCGGGCAAAACGACCCTGCTCAAGCGGATCCTGACGGAATACCACGGCAAGCGTATTGCTGTGATTGAAAACGAATTCGGGCCTGAAAGCATTGATAACGACCTACTCGTGCAAGACTCTGATGAAGAGATCATCGAACTCTCGAACGGTTGCATCTGTTGCACCGTTCGCGGCGATCTGATGCGCACACTGAATGATTTGCGCGTTCGTCGTCAAGCAGGCGAACTGAATTTCGAGCGTGTGATTATTGAGACAACTGGCATGGCCAACCCAGGCCCCGTCTGCCAGACGTTCTTTATGGACGACGATATTGCCGAGTACTACCGTCTTGACGCTGTTGTAACGATCGTCGACGCGAAACACGGCATGGAGACCCTCGACCAACAAGAAGAAGCGCAAAAACAAGTCGGCTTTGCAGACCGCATCCTGATCTCGAAAAAAGATCTCGTGAGCGACGCCGAATATCAAGCTTTGCGTCGCCGGCTCGTTAAAATCAACCCGCGCGCCTCAATGGAGCCAGTTAATTTTGGCGAGACGGATCTCAAACAGATCATTGATATCAGTGGCTTTAATCTGAACGCCATTCTGGACATCGATCCTCAGTTTCTTGCTGACGAGCACCCCGATGCCGCTCACGATCATGATCACCCCGACCACGTTCACGGACCAGATTGCGACCATGATCACGATCATGCTCACGCGCACGGTCATGACCACGCTCATGATGAGCATTGCGATGATCCGACCCATGATCATCACCATCACAATCACGCGCCTGCGCACAACGACGAAATCAGTGCCTTTGTATTCAAATCAGACAAAGCCTTTAACCCTGAGCGTCTTGAAGAGTTTTTAGGTGGCGTGGTGCAGGTTTATGGTCCTGATCTTTTGCGTTACAAGGGCATCTTGTACATGAAAGGAATCAACCGTCGCATGCTGTTCCAGGGGGTTCACATGATGATGGGTGCTGAGCCAGGCAAACCTTGGCTGGCAAACGAAAAGAAAACCACAAAAATGGTCTTCATCGGACGTAAACTGCCCAAAGAGATTTTTACCAAAGGTCTCGAGCAGTGTCTGGTGAAGTAAATCTGGCACCAAGGTGCTGCAGTTAATAATTAACGGAGTGTTTTGATGGCTACCAAGGCAGCAAAGAAGAAACCCGAAACGACAGGCGATCTGTCGGAGAACAACCTGCCTACCGAAGACGAGTTGCTAAAGATGCCAGAATCTGACTATATGAACGAGCGTCAGCTCGGCTTTTTCAGAGACAGGCTCAGACAGATCGAACGAGATATTCTCAGTAACGCAGGGACAACGACTGAGCACCTGCGCGAGACCCAGTTTGTGCCTGACCCAGCTGACCGCGCGACAATCGAAGAAGAGCACGCGCTTGAGTTGCGCACTCGGGATCGCGAACGTAAGCTGTTGAAAAAAGTCCAGCAGTCGATTACACGGATCGATAGCGGCGACTACGGTTGGTGCGAAGAAACCGGTGAGCCAATCGGGATACCTCGCTTGCTCGCACGCCCGACAGCGACTTTGTCTCTTGAGGCACAAGAGCGTCGCGAGATGCGTCAAAAGATGTTTGGGGACTAAGATCCTTAACCGGGATGCGGTGGCAAACCAAACCACCCATCTCAAACTGCTTGATCGAGAGTCACCATGGGGCACATACCTGATCAAGGCGCTGTGCCCTTTTTTGATTCTTAAGTCCAAATCCGCGTATTAACGCAATCAAACTCATTTTTTTAGTTTTGACACATGGAACAATTTCACGGCACGACCATCGTCTCAGTTCGTCGTGGCAACCAAGTTGCCTTAGGTGGCGACGGCCAAGTGACGCTAGGCAACATCGTTATTAAGGGTACCGCACGCAAGATTCGACGGCTTTATCACGACAAGATTTTGGCTGGTTTTGCTGGCGCAACCGCCGACGCGTTTACCTTGCAAGAAAGGTTCGAAGCCAAATTAGAAAAACACCAGGGCAATTTGATGCGATCGGCGGTTGAATTAACGCGCGACTGGCGCACCGATCGTATCTTGCGAAGGCTTGAAGCGATGTTAATCGTTGCCGATCGCGATCACACCTTAGTCCTAACTGGCAATGGCGACGTACTCGAACCCGAAAACGGCATCGCCGCAATCGGTTCGGGTGGTGCGTACGCTCAATCCGCAGCGCTCGCTTTACTGCGCAACACTGACCTAAGCCCTGAAACCATCGTCAAACAGTCGCTTGAGATCGCTGGCGATCTCTGCATCTATACCAATCAAAACCACCTCATCGAAGTTTTAAGTTAAGCCTATGTCTGCCTCAACCATGACACCAGCCGAAATCGTCGGCGAGCTCGACAAATATATTGTCGGTCAAAACAAAGCAAAAAAAGCAGTCGCAGTTGCCTTGCGCAATCGTTGGCGTCGCCAGCAGGTTGCCGAGCCACTGCGTCATGAGATTCATCCTAAAAACATTCTCATGATAGGACCAACGGGTGTTGGCAAGACTGAGATTGCCAGACGGTTAGCCAAACTCGCCGACGCTCCGTTCATCAAAATCGAAGCGACCAAGTTCACTGAAGTTGGCTATGTTGGCCGCGATGTAGAGACGATCATCCGCGACTTAGCTGAAATCGCCGTCAAACAAAGTCGGCAACAACAGATGAAGCGCGTTCGTGTACAGGCTGAAGATGCAGCAGAAGATCGCATACTTGACGTCCTGATCGCCCCGCCACGGGCTGCCGATGGTTCGCCGCTTCGAGAAGAAACCGCAACCCGTCAGACCTTTCGCAAACGTCTGCGCGAGGGCACGCTTGACCAGACCGAGATTGATATTGAGGTTGCAACGCCACTGCCTCAGCTTGACGTCATGGGGCCGCCTGGCATGGAAGACATGACTGAGCAACTAAAAGGCATGTTCGCAGGGCTCAACAAAGAAAAAACCAAAACCCGCAAAATGACGGTTAAAGAAGCCTTCAAGCTCTTGATTGACGAGGAGGCGGGCAAGCGTGTTAACGACGAAGATATCAAAACTGAGGCGATCACACGCGTTGAGCAGCATGGCATTGTTTTTCTGGATGAGATCGACAAAATCGCAGCCAGACAAGAGAGTGGTGGTGCCGAAGTCTCACGACAAGGGGTTCAGCGTGATTTACTTCCCCTGGTCGAAGGTACAACCGTCTCCACTAAATATGGAATGGTAAAGACCGATCACATTCTGTTTATTGCCTCTGGTGCGTTTCATCTCGCTCGACCTTCTGACTTGATTCCCGAATTGCAAGGCCGGTTTCCGATTCGAGTCGAACTCGACTCATTAACAGCCAAAGACTTCATACAAATACTGGGTGATACTGACGCCTCACTCACCAAGCAATACAGCGCCTTGCTTGCAACCGAAGATATCCATCTCGATTTCTGCGAAGATGGCGTGGCCCGCCTGGCCGAGCTTGCTTTCGACGTCAACGAGACGACCGAGAACATTGGCGCACGACGACTCTATACGGTGATGGAGAAACTGCTGGATGAGATATCCTTCAATGCAACGGCGCATGCCGGGCAAACGATCAAAATCGATACCGCCTATGTGAACCAGCAGCTCGAAGAGGTCGCTTCCAGCCAGGACCTTGCGAGGTTTGTGCTCTAACCCGATGCAGGATTCGATCTTTACGACAAGATTGCGCACCATAATGCGGCACTGGCTGGAAAGCTATGCACCACAACAGTTTCTAGGGTTATCCCTGTTTTTCCTTAGTGTATTTTCCGAAGATTAAGCGTATTATTACTCGGCGTGTAATCGCACAAGTCTTAATCGGAGATCTCTATGAAACTGAACAAATTTGTTAAGTTGCTACCAGTCGCTGCGGCGATTGCCCTAATGTCCGCTGGCGCAAACGTCAACGCACAAGAAGTTGTGAAAATCGGTCACGTGGGTCCTTTGACCGGCGCGATTGCCCACCTAGGCAAAGATAACGAAAACGGCGCTCGTTTAGCTGTTGAAGAAATCAACGCAGCTGGCCTGATGATTGACGGCAAAAAAGTTACCCTCGAACTGGTCACAGAGGATGACGCTGGCGATCCAAAGACAGGCACTGCTGTTGCACAGAAACTGGTTGATGCCAAAGTTGTCGGCGTTGTCGGTCATCTGAACTCAGGCGTATCCATCCCAGCTTCAAAAATTTATAACGACGCAGGCATTGTAGAAATCTCGCCTTCGTCAACCAATCCCCAGTACACGCTGCAAGGTTTCAAATCGACGTATCGCGTCGTTGCAACGGATGCACAACAGGGCCCAGCACTGGCAACCTACTCAACCAAAACACTGAAAGCTAAAAACATCGCCATCATTGACGATGCAACGGCTTACGGCAAGGGTTTAGCTGACGAATTCGAAAAGAAAGCGAAAGCAGATGGAGCAACAATTGTTGCTCGCGAAGCCACCAACGACAAAGCGACTGACTTCAAAGCCATCTTGACTAAAGTCAAAGGTAAAAAACCTGACGTCATCATGTACGGCGGTATGGATGCAACGGGCGGTCCTTTGACCAAACAGGCGTCTGAGCTCGGCATTCAGGCCAAGGTCGTTCAGGGCGACGGCGCTTGCACTGACAAAGTGATCGAATTGGCTGGTGATGCTGTGAAGAACATCGTTTGCTCAGAAGCTGGTATGGCCTTGGCTAACATGCCCAAAGGCGCAGACTTTGCCAAGAGATACGAAGCTCGCTTCAAAGCACCGATTCAAGTCTATGCCCCCTTCACTTATGACGCGGTCTACGTGATTGTCGATGCAATGAAGCGTGCAAAATCGACCAAAGCCGATGCAATCCTGGCTGCAATGCCCGCAACAAACTATGACGGTTTGATCGGCAACATCGCGTTTGATTCAAAGGGCGACATGAAGCAAGGCGTTATCACCCTGTATCAGTTCGGCAACAAGAAGAAAGAAGTGCTTGACGTCATGAAGATGTAATTGACCCCGCTTAACCGCATTGGTCATTACGATTAACAAGCACTAAACGTACGGCACCGCGAAAAGTTTGCGGTGCCGTTGTTTTTCACTGAGTCTATTTTTTTCGGCTCAGCCGCAGGAGAGCAAGATTATGGATATCTTTATCCAGCAATTGGTAAATGGCCTGGTACTAGGAAGCATCTATGCGCTGATTGCGCTTGGCTACACCATGGTCTACGGGATTTTGGGCATCATTAACTTTGCTCACGGTGACGTCTTAATGGTCGGTGCATTGACCGCCTTGTCGTCAATCCTGATGCTGCAACATTACATGCCAGGTCTACCTCAATGGTTGACCTTAGTCATTGCAACGCTGATCGCTATGCCGGTTTGTGCGGCTCTCTCTTACGGGATCGAGCGTATTGCTTACCGCCCCCTACGTAACGCGCCTCGGCTAGCTCCTCTGATCACCGCTATCGGCGTCTCGGTCATTTTACAAACGCTCGCCATGATTATCTGGTCACGCAATCCGATGATTTTTCCGACACTACTGCCTTCATCGCCCATCGATATATTTGATACTGGCGCCGTGATTACCGGCAAAGAGATCATGATCATCATCATGTCCTTAGTCGTGATGGTGGGCCTGCTGTTACTCGTTAACAAGACCAAACTGGGGCGAGCGATGCGCGCAACAGCTGAAAGCCCACGGGTGGCTGGCCTGATGGGAGTGAACCCTAACTTCGTCATCTCTGCCACGTTTATGATCGGCGCTGCCTTAGCTGCCGTCGCGGGTGTGATGATGGCCACCAACTACGGTAATGCTCACTTCTACATGGGATTCATTCCAGGTCTCAAGGCGTTTACCGCTGCCGTGCTTGGCGGCATTGGTAACTTGGCGGGTGCCATGGTCGGTGGCATTCTGCTGGGCCTGATCGAAGCCTTAGGTGCAGGCTATATCGGTGATCTGACAAACGATATCTTTGGCTCGAATTACCAAGATGTGTTTGCCTTCATCGTGCTGATTATTGTTTTGGTCTTCCGTCCGTCCGGCATCATGGGCGAGCGTGTCGCCGACCGAGCATAAGGGGTCCGTGATCATGTCTACTTTTAAAATGAACAAAACCACGTCCCTCATTGCTCTGGTGATTTTGACCCTGGTAGCACCCGTTCTGGCTCAGACTCTAGGCGGCAACTACTGGGTGCGTATTCTGGATTTTGCCCTGCTCTACATCATGCTGGCGCTTGGCCTCAATATTGTCGTCGGGTTTGCTGGTTTGCTCGATCTGGGCTACATCGCCTTCTATGCAGTGGGTGCCTATTTGATGGCGCTGCTGAGCTCGCCTCACCTGTCAACCCAGTTCGAGTTTATTGCTGGCTTGTTCCCGCACGGCTTGCACCTCGGTTTCTGGTGGATTTTATTGATCGCTGGACCGATCGCCGCCTTGTTTGGCGTTCTGCTCGGTGCCCCGACCTTAAAGCTGCGTGGCGACTACCTGGCGATTGTCACACTGGGATTTGGAGAGATCATCCGAATCTTCATGAACAATCTTGACCGTCCAATCAATATCACCAATGGCCCTAAGGGGATTAACGCCATTGACCCGGTCGTGTTTTTTGGTATTGATTTCTCTAAGGCGCAAAATTTATTCGGCATCAAAATATCGCCTGGCGTGATGTACTACTACTTGATCGTTGCGTTAACGCTGGTGGTGATCTTTTTTAGTCTGCGTCTGCAACACTCGCGAATCGGCCGCGCCTGGGTAGCGATCCGAGAAGATGAAACCGCTGCTAAGGCCATGGGTATCAATACCCGCAACGTCAAACTCATGGCGTTTGGCATGGGTGCTGCGTTTGGTGGCGTATCGGGTGTGGTGTTCGGTGCGTTTCAAGCTTTCGTTTCACCTGAATCGTTCGTCTTGTGGGAGTCCATTTATGTTCTGGCGATTGTGGTGCTCGGTGGCATGGGACACATCCCAGGCGTGATTCTTGGCGGCATTCTCTTGGTCGGCTTCCAAGAGCTGTTGCGTGAGTTAGCAGTCCCAGTTCAAAAAATGATGTTTGGCGAGGTACTCATTGACGCCGAGGTGTTACGTCAACTGTTGTTTGGCTTAGCACTTGTCGGGGTCATGCTTTATCGACCTGCTGGCTTATGGCCTGCTCCCAAGCGTGAAGATCGCCCCGTGACCAGAGTGCGCGGGCATACCAGCCGCCTGGACGGAGGGGTTTGAGATGACCAACATGAATACAGCAACCACGCAGCCGGATACAGGCGAATTGATTCTTTCTGTGCAAGGCGTCAACAAACGCTTTGGTGGTTTACAGGCCTTGTCAGACGTTGGCCTGGCAATCAAACCCGGTGAAATCTATGGATTGATTGGTCCAAACGGCGCTGGTAAAACAACTTTTTTTAACGTCATTACCGGGCTCTACACACCGGACTCAGGTGAGTTCAAACTGGGCGGCAATACGTATCAACCAACCGCCGTGCACGAGGTGGCAAAAGCTGGCATTGCTCGCACCTTCCAGAACATTCGTTTGTTCGGCGAAATGACCGCCCTTGAAAATGTCATGGTCGGTCGGCATGTCAGAACGAAAGCAGGCTTATTTGGCGCGGTCTTCAGACCGGCTTCAATCAAACGCGAAGAAGCAGAGATTGAAGATATGGCGCACGAGCTGCTCGAGTATGTCGGTATCAGCCAACACGCCCATCACACGGCACGGAATTTATCCTACGGACATCAACGCAGGCTCGAAATCGCCCGCGCGTTGGCCACTGAGCCCAAGTTACTGGCGTTAGATGAACCAGCCGCTGGCATGAATGCGACCGAGAAAGTTGAATTGCGTGGGCTGCTCGACAAAATCCGGACAGATGGCCGCACCATTTTGCTGATCGAACATGACGTCAAACTGGTCATGGGTTTATGCAACCGCTTAACCGTGCTGGATTACGGCAAAGTCATCGCTCAGGGGCTTCCTCAGGACGTTCAAAAAGACAAGGCTGTCGTCGAGGCATACCTCGGCACACCTGCGCATTAAGGTTGGCGAAATCATGAAAGATATCCTGCTTGAAATTAAAGATCTGAAAGTCGCATATGGCGGCATCCACGCAATCAAAGGGATCAATCTTGAGATCCGCGACGGCGAACTCGTGACCCTGATCGGTGCCAACGGTGCCGGCAAAACCACCACTATGAAGGCGATCACAGGGTTACAGGGATGGGTTGCCGGTGACGTGACGTATCTCGGCAAATCCATCAAGGGCGTGCCAAGCCATGAGCTACTGAAACAAGGGCTTGCCATGGTGCCGGAAGGTCGCGGTGTCTTCACGCGTATGACGATTGTCGAAAACCTGCAGATGGGCGCTTATATTCGCACCGATACGACGACGATTGCCACCGATATTGAACGGATGTTCAGTATCTTTCCCAGACTCAAAGAACGGGCGAATCAGCTCGCGGGCACGATGTCTGGCGGTGAGCAACAGATGCTCGCCATGGCGCGCGCACTGATGAGCCAACCTAGATTGCTTTTACTTGACGAGCCATCGATGGGTCTATCACCAATCATGGTTCAGAAGATCTTCGAAGTCGTCAATACGATTTCTAAAGAAGGGGTGACAGTGCTGCTGGTCGAACAGAACGCAAGGTTGGCCTTACAAGCGGCCGATCGAGCTTATGTGATGGATTCAGGCCTGATCACGATGCACGGCAACGCAAGCGAAATGCTCGATGATCCTAGAGTGAAAGAGGCTTACCTGGGTGAAGCGGCTTAACTATCGAACGCTTGACATCCTCCCCGGCCTAAAGGACGGGGATTCCTACGGCGCTACGCGATGATTTGCGAGTCGCTTCGGTGGGTTCCTGCTTCACAGAGCGGCCTGACTGCGCCAACTCTCCACAGGCTAAGACGC
>NZ_PVTV01000017.1 GCF_003003055.1 Jezberella montanilacus | reverse complement strand
TCACAATCAAACGGGATCACCGAAGGATTCCACACTAAAATGGAAATGATGTCCCGAAGGGCATACGGATTTAGAAATTTTGAAAATTACCGGCTAAGGGTCTTGGCCCACTGCGGTTGGAACGGCATATTTAGCCGTGTTTGATGAGTACTGCTGTTTAATGAATACTGCTCATCCCCCGTTAATGGGGTAGAGCCTTAACGCTTACCTGTTCACTGCTTGTGTGGTTTTGGTAGGCGGTATTGGAATCGAACCAACGACCTCCACGATGTCAACGTGGCGCTCTAACCAGCTGAGCTAACCGCCTGCAAAGACAAAGAGTATAGCGGCTTTTCAATACCCCTGTCAATTTTCGATGACAAGGATACGTTGCAGCAAACTAGTCACCATTGACCTGCCGGACTGATTGAATAAATCCCCTCATCTTCACGGCAGATTTAATACCCGGCGCCTCCTCTACCCCACTACTCACGTCAACCGCCCATGCTTTGAAATTAGATAAGGCATTAGCAACCGTGTCAGGCTTGAGTCCTCCAGATAAGATCAAGGGGCGAGCCCTGGTGCCGAGCGTTTTAACACTGCTCAGCATCGTGTGATCGAAAGATTCACCACTTCCACCATAAGCTGGCGTGTAGGTATCAAATAACCAACCGCAGGCATAAGGGTGAGCAAGGCATGCCTCGGTCATTTGTTCAGGGGTCTCCATACCAGGTGCCCCTACTCTAAAGGCTTTGATATAAGGCAGGCCATACGAGGCGCACTGCTCTGGAGGCTCATCTCCATGAAACTGTAAAACGCTCGGTGCAACAAGCGACATGACCGTTTCGACTTCGTTATCTGTTGGATCAACAAATAGCGCCACGGTGCTGATAAATGCGGGTGTCTGACCGCTTAGTTTGCTTGCATCTGTTGGCGATATGTAGCGCTTGCTTTTTGGATAGAAAACGAAGCCGACCGCATCTGCGCCAAGTAAGGCGGCAGTTTGTAAATCTTCTGCGCGTGTAATGCCACAGATCTTGATACGAGTGCGTGAAGGTTGTGAATAATCAGCTGGCAAAGGGTAGTTTCCTTGATTTTGGCAACGTTATATCTGGATAGTGCACATCGGTCAGATACAGTCCATCTGGCGCAAAGGTCGGCGCTGCGAGAGTGCGGTCTCGAGCGTTGAGAGTATGCACTATGTAATCCACCGGTTGACGGCCCTGTCCAATTTGAAGCAAGGCACCGACAATATTTCTTACCATGTGGTGTAAAAAAGCATTTGCTTGCAGATGAAAGATAATGAGGTCGCCGGACTTCGTCACATCCAAACGCGTCATGGTTCTCACTGGTGATTTAGCCTGACATTGTGATGAACGAAAACTGCTGAAATCATGCTCGCCGATGAGCGAACTCGCGGCTAGCTTCATCGCTTCAAAATCTAGCGACCGGAACACCCAACCTGCTCTGCCTGCCCACAAAGGCTGCCTTACTCGACTATTCAACACAAGGTAAGTGTAGGATCTAGCTCTAGCAGAAAATCTTGCGTGAAAGCTGTCCGGCACCACTTGACCCCATTGCACTGAAATTGAGTCAGGCAACTTACTATTAAGACCTCTAACCCAAGACTCCATTGGCCGATCAATGTCCGTGTCAAAGTGTACAACTTGCGCAGTGGCGTGAACGCCAGTGTCCGTTCTACCCGCACAAGTAGTCGGATGATGGCAGGCGGTAAAAGACTCGATTGAGCTTTCCAAGCAATCTTGTAAAGTCAACCCATGCGGCTGAGTCTGCCAGCCCTGCCAAGGTCGTCCGTCGTAAGAAATCCCGAGCGCGAGACGCAGTGTCACAACAGCGCAGCCTCAGTCAAAATCAGCAGATATTTATATTGATTTCTCAGATTTCGTTGAGTCAGCGGCAGTATTCAACGTGACAATATCGTCCTTGACTGGCGAGTTCAGGTCTAAATCAATTTTGTTCAGCGTTTCGGTTGCTTCTGTTTTACTCATCAGGCCGTGATGTATGGTGTCCGACGATTCGTGCCCATGGGTTTGCGGGTTTCTAAAATAAGAGGCCACGGCTTCATCAATTTCGCTTGAAACCTCATCATCCTCGCTGTCATAGTCATTGCGCCTGCCCGCGGCTCTCATCGCCCATGCGATGACGATAGCAATGAGCCCCAAGACCCCGGCTATCACGAGTAGCAGATTCTCCAAGACCCACGCAGATATAGCCTGATAATCCAAGCTGCTCTTTGGTTTCTCTTCTTTGACTGGCGCGGTATCAGCTGCTTTGGGCGTGACCTCCGCTGGCTTAGTAGCTTCAGCCACTGGTGCTGGTGAAGCTGTCTCAGCGGCTGTCGTCGCTTCTTTCAATTGTTTGATATTCTGCTGCAAGGCATCTAAGCGCGCCTGCTCTTCTTGGCGTTGCTTTTCAGCTACGGCACGGGCATCTGCTGCTGCATCCGCTTGCGATTGAGTGCTCAGGCTGACTTTGTCTTCAGACGGCTTACTCGGAGCGACTGCCGCACTTGAGCCCTGAACCGAACCACTCTGTGTATTGCCCGGGGTGAGCTTCTGCAGTTTGGACGCGTTCGACCGACCACGCATGGTGTTGAATATCTGCACCTGTTCAGCAAAAGTATTACGTGCTACCTGACGGTCGATCGCTTTGACTGCATCCGCATCAGGGATTTCAAGTATCGCCCCCGCCTTGAGCAAGTTCATATTCTGACTAATAAAGGCATTTGGATTTGCTTGGAATAATGCGAGCAACATTTGGTAAATGGTCGTACCGGGCACTGCGTTATTCTGAGCAATCGCGAACAACGTATCGCCTTGCTTAACAGTTGCAGACCCTGGTGAACCCACCACCGTTATTTTTGTGCCGTTGCGACTGCTCTGGGCATTATCCGAACTGGGCAGCGTCGGCGCTTGAACAGAACCACCAACAATGAAGCTCAGCTGAATAACCTGATTACTTGATGCCGTTGTTACTTCAAGCAAAAAATCAACAGCTGCGGCTGAAACGGTCTCGTTTGACGTGATTTGAACATTACGCTTAGGATTGCCCCGACTCGCGTCCAACCGAACGACCATTGAATCAAGTTTTACCGGCGGTTTGAGGCCGACTCGATCCCACTGTTCTTGATCGGCAACCTTGACCTTTAGGCTGGACGAATCTTCTGGAGACAAGGAGCCAATTGTTGTCGTGGCTGCTAGCGGTTGACCCGCAGAGGATGTGAGTCTTGAATTGCCAATAGATTGCGCATCAGCCAAGGTAGGAAGCACGCCAGTCATGGTCAACAGGGTTGTGCCAAGCACTACCGCAGTGGACTTGAATGAGCGCTTGGGTGTTGTTTTGGTCTTGGCTAGCACGGCGTTCTCCAGAATATTCTCACTACCAATTGAACAATTGGTCTCTTACAGTTCACCTAAACTAATACGAAGCATCCGGCGCAACGGTTCAGCCGCGCCCCAAAGTAACTGATCACCAATCGTAAAAGCGCTCAAAAATTCTGAACCCATTGACATCTTGCGTAGACGCCCGACAGGAATATCCAGCGTGCCCGTCACTGATACTGGCGATAACGCGGCTAAAGTAGCTTCTTTGGTGTTATCGACTACCTTAGCCCAAGCAGTGCCTTGCGCCAAGATATCACCTATTTCGTCCATAGGCACATCTTTCTTTAGCTTGATCGTCAATGCCTGGCTATGGCAACGCATGGCGCCGACTCGCACACACAAACCGTCTATTGGTGTCGCTGTGTTACCAAACCCGGGGCCGCGACCCAATATTTTGTTTGTTTCTGCCTCTGCTTTCCACTCTTCACGCGACATCCCATTTCCGAGGTCTTTATCAATCCAAGGGATCAAATTACCTGCTAGCGGTATACCGAAGTGTTCCTGGGGTAAGTCAGCTGACTGTTGCTTAGCCAAAACCCCACGATCAATTTCCAGAATCGCAGACGCGGGGTCATCCAGTAAGGATTTAACGGATTGATTTAATAATCCAAATTGCACCAGCAACTCGCGCATGTGTTGAGCACCGCCGCCCGACGCTGCCTGATAAGTCATGCTGGTCATCCACTCGATCAAATCGTGTTTGAACAGGCCTGCTAAGCCCATCAGCATGCAACTAACGGTGCAATTACCGCCGATAAAATCCTTTACGCCTTTTTTTATGGCGGCATCAATGACGTTCCGGTTCACAGGATCAAGCACGATAATTGCATCGTCTTTCATCCTTAACGTGCTGGCTGCATCGATCCATACGCCAGTCCAGCCAGCGGCGCGCAGTTTTGCATAGACTTCAGTCGTGTAGTCCCCGCCTTGTGCCGTCAAGATTATTGGTAGCTTTTTGAGGGCATCAATGTCAAAAGCGCTATGCAGGGCAGTTGAACCTGCCCACTCTGGTGCACGTCCCCCTGCGTTACTGGTAGAGAAAAAAACCGGGTCAATCAGGTCAAAATCGCCTTCATCACGCATACGTTGCATGAGCACAGATCCAACCATCCCTCTCCAACCAACTAAACCTACTGATTGCTTCATTTGAACTTGCCGTTGCCTTTAAATGGAATTGACTCAAGTTTACAATTACTTAGGGAGTAATTATGACAAAAGAGTCGAAAAGACTCATAAAAGACCCATAACCACGCTGTAAAAGCACCACTTTTAGGCCAAACTCAAAAAAATCGAACGCTCACGCCGGATTTAAGCGCCACAAGTGTGCGCTCATGGCATTAAACCAGTGCTTTGAGGGATCGCTTTACGCCAACGCCTGAATGACTGCATCACCCATGGCTTGCGTACCCACTTGTGTGGTTCCAACTTCGTAGATGTCCGCAGTTCTCAAACCCTGTGACAATACTTTCTGAACAGCTTTTTCAATTTTGTCTGCCGCAGCAGAGTTGTTTAACGAATACCGTAGCATCATCGCAGCCGACAAAATGGTTGCTAACGGATTTGCGATCCCTTTGCCTGCGATATCAGGCGCTGAGCCGTGGCTCGGCTCGTACAACCCCTGACCTGCTGCATTAAGTGATGCTGATGGCAGCATGCCAATAGAGCCCGTCAGCATGGCTGCTTCGTCTGACAAAATATCACCGAACATATTACCTGTCACGATGACGTCAAACTCCCTCGGTGCGCGCACCAACTGCATCGCAGCATTATCGACGTACATATGTGAAAGTGAGACCTCTGGGTATTCAGCACTAACCTCGGTGACGATATCGCGCCAGAGCTGCGAAGTCTCAAGGACATTTGCTTTATCAACACTACAGAGTTTTTTGTTCCGCTTTTGTGCAGCTTGAAAACCAATGTGAGCAATGCGGCGAATCTCAGGTTCGGCATAACGCATCGTATCGAAACCTTCACGTGAGCCGGCAAAAGCGCCGTCAGGCGCCGTACGAATACCTCGAGGGCTACCAAAATAAATATCCCCAGTCAATTCGCGCAAAATCAGGATATCTAAGCCAGATACGATTTCAGGTTTGAGGGACGATGCGTTGGCTAATTCGGGGTAAAGAATGGCGGGACGCAAATTTGCGAACAAACCCAGTGCTTTCCGTAGACCGAGTAGTGCCTGCTCCGGCCGATGCTCTCTCGGCAGCTTGTCGTATTTCCAGTCTCCGACTGCCCCAAACAAAATGGCATTGGATTCTTTAGCAAGTGCTAAGGTTGCAGTAGGCAGGGGATGACCATGCAGATCAAAGGCTTTGCCCCCAACAGGTGCCTCTTGAATTTCCAGCGACAAATCTAATGCTCGCAAAACCTTGACCGCTTGTTCAACGATCTCTGGACCAATACCATCTCCCGAAAGCACCGCTATTTTCTGTGTCATATCTATTCTCAATGTGATGGAGCCGGATTAAACCGGCTCCTTGGCAATCAATTTGTAGAAAAAAAGCAAAATTTAGTTCACAACGACCGGTCTGACGTCGAGCCAAGGATGTCGAGCGAGGCGCTCTGCTTCAAAAGCTTTAATCTTGTCAGCGTGTCTGAGAGTTAGCCCGATTTCATCCAGGCCGTTTACCATGCAGTACTTACGGTGAGCGTCGATATCGAATCCCATTGCACGACCATCGGGTGCAATGACCACTTGTTTTTCAAGATCAATGGTTAGCTTGTAACCAACAAATCCCCTGACTTCGTCAAACAGTCTTGCCACTTGCAGCTCAGACAGGATGATAGGCAGAAAACCGTTTTTGTAACTATTGTTAAAGAATATATCGGCAAACGACGGTGCAATAACGGCTTTAAATCCATACTGCTGAAGCGCCCAGGGCGCATGCTCACGACTCGATCCACAGCCGAAATTCTTACGCCCCAACAGGATCGATGCTCCTTGGTAGCGAGAGTGATTTAACACGAAATCCGGATTAAGTGGTCGTTTGGTGTTATCCATGCCCGGCTCGCCGTGATCGAGGTAACGTAGTTCGTCAAATAAATTTGGACCAAACCCTGATCTCTTGATCGACTTTAGAAATTGTTTGGGGATGATTAAATCCGTGTCGACGTTCTCGCGGTCGAGTGGGGCAACTAAGCCTTCATGTGTAATAAATTTGTCCATGTTGTCCTACCGGAAGTTACGTATGTCAACGAAGTGGCCCGCACAGGCCGCCGCCGCCGCCATTGCAGGGCTCACCAAGTGGGTTCTGCCACCGTGCCCCTGTCTGCCTTCAAAATTGCGGTTTGAAGTTGACGCACAACGTTCACCAGGCTCCAGACGGTCTGCATTCATCGCCAAGCACATCGAGCAGCCGGGTTCACGCCATTCAAAACCGGCTTCGATAAATATCTTATCGAGACCTTCCCGTTCAGCTTGAAGTTTGACTAAGCCCGATCCAGCCACGACCATTGCTTGACGGACATTGCTTGCAACTCGTTTGCCACGTACGACCGTCGCTGCAGCGCGTAGGTCTTCAATCCGAGAATTGGTACAAGAGCCGATGAAGACCCGATCAATCTTAATATCGACAATGGGTGTATTGGGTTTAAGACCCATGTATTCGAGTGCGCGTTCCATGCCGCTGCGACGCACAGAG
The DNA here is from genome assembly GCF_003003055.1 of Jezberella montanilacus. Taxonomy (GTDB): domain Bacteria; phylum Pseudomonadota; class Gammaproteobacteria; order Burkholderiales; family Burkholderiaceae_B; genus Zwartia; species Zwartia montanilacus. Next base: position 169,582 of record NZ_PVTV01000017.1, on the reverse strand, counting down.
TCTTTCTCTTTATCTGGATCAGGCACCCGATCTGTCACTGGCAAGACCATCTCTGGCGATGTACCCCAAGTCACTTGGGGTTGGATGTCTCGAGCGTCGATTTCGACGATAGTGTCGAACTGAGCCCCTTCATCAGAGTGTAGTGTCTTCCAATATGAAACGGCCGCATCCCAGAGTGCTCCGCTCGGCGCGAAGGGTCGGTTGCGGAAGTACTCAATCGTTTTTTCGTCGACAGCAACCATGCCTGAGCGAGCGCCACCCTCAATCGACATATTGCAAAGCGTCATACGGCCTTCGACCGACAAACCGCGAATGGCGCTGCCAGCAAATTCGATAGCGTGACCCGTTCCGCCGGCTGTGCCGATTGCGCCAATGACATGCAAAATCACATCTTTTGCTGTCACGCCAAGGCCAAGGTTACCCTCAACACGCACCAGCATGTTTTTGTTTTTCTTGACCTGAAGCGTCTGCGTGGCCATTGCATGCTCGACTTCCGACGTACCGATGCCGAAGGCGAGCGCGGCGACAGCTCCATGGGTACTCGTGTGCGAGTCACCACAAACGACTGTCATACCAGGTAAAACAGCGCCTTGCTCTGGTCCAATCACGTGAACAATACCTTGACGGACATCGTTCATTTTGAATTCAGTTACGCCATGCCGATCGCAATTGGCATCTAGGGTATCGACTTGCAAACGCGAAATCGGATCAGCGATCCCCTGCGCCCGGTCAGCTGCGACCGTTGGTACGTTGTGATCTGCCACCGCCAAGTTCGAATGCAAGCGCCAAAGCTTGCGCCCAGCAAGCTCCAGTCCTTCGAACGCCTGAGGGCTAGTGACTTCGTGTAACAAATGTCGATCGATATAAAGGATTGCCGTTCCATCCGATTCTTGATGAATAACGTGCGCGTCCCAAAGTTTGTCGTATAAAGTTTTTTTCATGTTTTATTGTTGCCAAACAGTAATGTTGACTACCGGCTTTCAACTAATGGCCGTTGATAGGCTCGGCGCTTAGGCGGACTGCTCCGGACCAAGCCGACATTTGATTATGCCACAGGGCAATCCTTGCGGTCAGTGGCAACTTTGTTGGGCTAAATACCTGTTAAGGGCTCACCACATTGGGCGCGATGCCTGAGTGCGTGATCCATCAAAACGATGGCCAGGAGTGCCTCTGCGATCGGGGTCGCACGTATGCCCACACAAGGGTCATGACGACCCAGCGTCTGAACCATCACTGGTTCTCTGTCGCTATTGATAGATTGTCGTTCGATACGGATGCTCGAGGTCGGCTTGATCGCCAAGCTGACAAGAATGGGTTGTCCAGTCGAGATACCTCCGAGAACCCCACCAGCGTGATTGGTTAAAAATCCCTGAGCAGTGATCTCATCGCCGTGTACCGAGCCGCGTTGTTCAATACTGGCAAAACCCGCACCGATTTCAACGCCTTTTACCGCATTAAGACCCATCATTGCGTGAGCGATATCCGCGTCTAGTCGATCGTAGACAGGTTCACCCCAACCTGCTGGCAAGCCCTCTGCAACAACTTCTATTCGTGCACCCACCGAGTCACCATCTTTACGCAACTGATCCATATAGGCTTCGAGCTCAGGGACCAGAGCCATATCTGCAGCAAAAAATGGATTATTTGAGACGTCGTCCCAAACCTTGAACGGCATGGTGATCGGACCGAGTTGACTCATATAGCCTCGCACGGTCACACCGTAGTTTTCTCGTAACCACTTTTTTGCGATCGCCCCGGCGCCAACGGTTGGAGCAGTTAATCGAGCAGACGACCGGCCTCCTCCACGAGGGTCTCTGAATCCGTATTTCTTGGTATAGGTATAGTCCGCATGACCAGGGCGAAAAGTATCGGTAATGGCGGCGTAATCCTTGCTGCGTTGATCAACATTTCGGATCAACAGGGCAATGGGTGTACCTGTTGTGCGGCCTTGAAACACGCCAGACAGAATCTCGACTTGGTCACCCTCTTGACGCTGGGTGACGTGACGCGATGTACCCGGGCGACGTCTGTCAAGATCGAGCTGAATGTCGTCTTCACGGAGTAATAAGCCTGGCGGGCAGCCGTCAATCACGCAGCCGATCGCCGGGCCGTGTGATTCGCCAAAATTCGTGACACTAAAGAGACTACCTAAGGTGTTGCCAGACATGTTGCGTGCTTACTTAAGTTAAAGATGACAGAGCGTCACCGCCTTGCCATCTAATATTTTAGATGATGACATTATTACACTGTGCGCCTCAGGACGAGCAGCTGACCTCAAGCTTGCTGGCCCAGGCCGGTGGCAAGGCAGCATATGACTCCATTCCCTTAACCGCGCTGCAGGGATTTTTGAGTAGCAACATCAGACGATCTATCTCACCCGGATCACCTTTCTGTGCGGCATCAATGGCTTGGTGAGCAAGGTGGTTGCGCAGGACATACAAAGGATTTGTTGAGAGCATGCCGGAAACTCGATCTTGCCAAGAGGTCCCTTGCCGCTTAAGCCGCGCTTGATAACTCGTTAGCCAGGCGTTGGCCGCGTCCCTATCCAGGAAAAGGTCTACAAATGGTTGAACGTTTGGGCTCGTGGTGCCACCCAGATCGACGGAAATTTGTTCAGACACGGCACCGCTCAAACCTGGAGCGTGGGCTAGTTGCCTAAACGTCAGGGTGAAATCTGCTTTGTTTTCGTGCATCAGGCTCCATAACGCATCAATCAAACTTTCGTCACCTGCCAGCCATTCATTGAGGCCGAGCTTGCTCAGCATCTTTGTTTGCATTGAAGACAAAAATCTGGGTTCAAACTCCGCCAAAGCGCCTTGCAGGCGCTCAGCATCAGGAACTAAATCGTACAAACTATTGGCTAGCTGGAATAGGTTCCAGTTAGCTACCGCCGGCTGAGCATGCCACGCATAGCGACCGTTACTATCGGTGTGATTACAAATATGCCGTGCGTCAAAACCGTCCATAAAGCCAAAAGGGCCGTAATCCAAGGTTAAACCGATGATAGACATGTTGTCAGTATTCATCACGCCGTGACAGAATCCAACCACCTGCCAGGCAGCCATCAACTCAGCAGTTTTCACCGTGATTCGACGAAGTAATTCAATATAGACCTGTCCTGGCTTGACGCTGTCAGCCGCCTCGAGGCAATCTGGATAGAATCGGTCGATCACGTAATCCGCCAAGATTTTCAACTCTTGAGGTTGTTTGCGACTTGACCAGTGCTCGAAAGACCCAAAACGAATAAAACTCGGCGCCACTCGAGTCACGACCGCTGCCGACTCAATCGTTTCTCTGATGACCGGTTGGCTCGAGGCAACGAGTGCGAGCGCTCTCGTGGTCGGAATGCCCAGGCCATGCATGGCTTCACTGGCAAGGTACTCACGTACTGAAGACCGCAGCACGGCACGTCCATCACCCATCCTTGAATAAGGCGTTGGGCCGGCGCCCTTCAGTTGGATCTCTAGTTCATTGTCAGGGTGCCCCACCCCCGTTAGCAGATGCGCGCGGCCATCCCCGAGCTGACCGGCCCAGACACCAAATTGATGACCACTGTAGACTGCCGAGAGCGTGGCGCCAGCCTCCATCGAGCTCGAACCACTCACCACTGACAAGAACTCACTGCTTGTCAACGCTTTGTCTGACAGGCCGAGCGAGTCTGCAACATCTCGATTTGCATGAAGCAATTTTGCATCGCTAAGTGGTCTGGTATCAAGTCTGGTGTAGAACGCACTTGGTAATGAGGCAAAAGAATTTACTTTTGGAAGTGCAGCAAAACTATCGTATCTGTTCATGGACGAGGATTCGCTTGTTTAGCCAATTTGCTTTCAGATTTCGCCAGTTTTTTAGCGGGATACACGTAAAAAATCGCGCAAAAGAAAAATACAGTTGATAAAAAGATTTCAATGCCTGCCAACAAAACTGACGGACCGGGAGGATCTGACATCAATCTCACCACACCTTCCATCAGATACAGCAAAATCAGCATAGAGGCCCACTGCACCGTGTAGAGCCTCCCCGCGATCACTCCTCTGACGGCAAATGCAAGAGGCAAGGCCTTCAAAAACAATAGACTACCTCCTGGCTTAATAGGTGCCAGCCAGGTTTCCCACAAGACACTTAACAAAATCAAAGCGAGTAGACAGACCCAACAAACTCTTCTTAACTGATTGCTTAGAAAGAGAGTTTTTGATTTATCAACCGTATCGCCTGCAGCCATCATCATTTTTTTAAACCAATAGTTGGATCGATACGCTATTATCGCTTGGCCATCAGCCCTGGGTGAGATTGATTCAATCAAAATGATGAAGCGTTCAGAAAGTGACCATAATAAGCGAAGGCTTAACAGGCTTGTCACGATTGGCCGGTTCTTCTTGTTGCGGGTGCAACAAGATCGAATTCTCGAAAACGCATCGAACCTGACCTTAACAACCGTGATGGCGCTCGTGCCGTTGCTCGCGGTTGTGCTGTCCTTATTTACTTCTTTCCCCTTGTTTCAAGAGTTCAGCGACGCCTTGCAAACTTTTCTGATCAAGAATCTGTTGCCAGCTGACATATCAGATACGATCATGCAGCACCTCCACGAGTTTGCTACCCAAGCATCAAAGCTAACCGCCATTGGTAGTTCTTTTCTGATCGTCACGTCTGTCTTGCTGGTCATGTCGATTGATTCAGGCTTAAATCAAATCTGGCACGTGAGTCGACCGAGAACGCTTGCGCATCGAGTTGTCGTGTATTGGGGCGTTATCTCTTTAGGCCCAATCATCGTTGGCGCCAGCCTATGGATATCTGCCTACCTTGCAAAAAAATCGATGGGATTTCTTGGCGATATCCCCAACTTTTTCGGTTTGAGCCTGTCGTTTTTGCCGTTTGCCCTGACCTGTATCGGCTTTGCCTTTTTATTCATGCTGGTGCCCCACAGGCATGTTGGTTTTAAGGACGCTTCAATCGGTGGTGCCGTGACTGCCATTATTTTGGAGGCAGTCAAGCTCGGTCTTACTTATTACGTCACTCAGTTTCCGACGTACAAGATGATCTACGGCGCATTTTCAACCCTCCCGGTGTTCTTGGTTTGGCTCTATAGTTCTTGGCTCGCAGTACTGATTGGTGCTTTGATCGCAGCTAATCTGCCCGTCATCCGAACTGGCAGGTTTGAATCTGAGTCGGCTGCGGGTTCAGCGTTCATTGAAGCATTAGCTGTGCTTGAGACGCTTGCAGGTAGTCGTCAAATGCAACCCCCGGGCGCCAGCACCGAGACATTGATGAATGGGGTCAAGGTTCGATACGAGACCTTAATTGACATTCTGCATACTCTGGAAGACTTAGACTTAATAACCAGAATCGACGGTAAAGGTGGCGAGCGATGGGTACTGATTTGTGATACGGTTACAGCAAAATTGAGTCCATTATTTGATCGCCTAGCCATTGACCGCTCGGCCCTCGCGATGGATCTGCGCCCCGAGTTGCGTTCGGCGATTAGTCAGCTGATTAGCTTATCTGGGGATCCGACGTTAGCAGATGTGCGCTTGCGGCATGACAAGTCAGTGATAGAGCCACTACAATCCGCTGACTAGTGAATGGTCGTGGAGAACCAGAATGTTAAAAGTCAGTGAAATTCTTCGTGTAAAAGGCGACACCCTTTATACCGCGAGCCCTGACGCGACTGTGGCGCAAGCCGTGGAAACCATGAGCGAGCACGATATCGGTTCGCTCGTGATTATGGATCATGGCGAGCTTGCCGGCATGCTCACCTTTCGTGAAATCATTCGCCACCTTTACAACAATAACGGTGACCTTGGTCAGACACGGATTCGTAGCATCATGGATGACGCGCCAGTCAGTGTTTCACCCAGCACCAGCGGGGATGAGTTGCAGCGCTTGATGCTCAATAATCATGCTCGCTACGTACCCGTGATGGACGGTCCAGTTCTGATGGGCGTCATCTCGTTCTACGATATGGCTCAAGCGCTTGTGGCTGCTCAAAAGTTTGAAAACTCAATGCTCAAGGCCTATATTAAAGATTGGCCCGGTGAGTCATCAGATCGAGAAAGCGCTTCACAGGCTTGACCGACCTTCTGCCAAGCTTGTTCAATCACTCGAGCCGATGAAGTCTGTAAGAGTTTGTTGTCTGACAACATTCGGCGCCAGTAGCGTGCCCCGGCCCGACCAGTGAACAAGCCCAGAAGCGGTCTCACCAGGACCCTCAGCGGCACATCTTTATGCATTTGCTGGTCTGCGTAGGTTACCAACATTTCAATAAGTTCGGGCTCCGTCAAACGGTGCGTCCCCCACCAGTGGTTGTTCAGTTGAGCGAGGATTTCTGGGTTTTGCCAGGCGGCTCGGCCCAACATCACGCCATCAAAGTTAGGCAACAACTCGTCGCATTGCGCGAGCGTGGTTAAGCCGCCGTTCACGACAATCGTCGCGTCTGGAAAATCCTTTTTGATCCGTGCCGCATCGTGATATCGCAACGGAGGGATTTCCCGATTGTCGCGCGGAGACAATCCCTTGAGGACTGCATTACGAGCGTGCACGACAAAAACGCGGCAACCATTGTCATAAAGCGTACCCACGAAATCTCGGACGAAGCCATAACTCTGATCTGCATCAAGTCCCAGACGGTGTTTGACCGTAACCGGCAAGGGTTGTGAATCCTGCATTGCCTTCAGACAGTCGGCGACCAGTTGCGGTTCAGCCATCAAACATGCGCCAAACGAACCTTTTTGCACTCGCTCAGACGGGCAGCCGCAGTTAAGGTTGATTTCGTCGTAGCCCCACTCTGCTCCCATCTTCGCTGAGGCAGCCAATTCTGAGGGGTCGCTGCCCCCTAACTGCAATGCTACGGGATGCTCTTCGCCTGAAAAATCCAGATGTCTGGGGATATCACCGTGCTGTAAGGCACCCGTCGTGATCATTTCGGTATACAACCTCGCTTGGGGCGAGAGCAAACGATGAAAATAACGACAATGTCTGTCAGTTACATCGATCATTGGCGCGACACAGAGCTTCCATTCATCGTTCTTCGATGCTTGATTGACGGGCGAAACAGTCATGGTGTCAGCTGGGTGCAAGGCGATGGATGATCATATGGTCGGAGTTAGCCAGCATTTTAGCGGTTTGTGTCAATGCACAAGTCCCGCCATCAACCTTGTTAGAATCTGTCTATTCATACAAAATCATCTGCAACGCCAATATGGCCGTTTTTACTCCCGTTTCCCAGCAAGACGCCCGCACTCTCCTCGCTGATTACCAGTTAGGCGAACTCGTGTCCTTAGAAGGCATTGCTGCTGGTATAGAAAACACCAATCATTTTTTGACGACCACCAAAGGCGAATTTGTCCTGACAACGTTCGAGGTGCTGACGTTTAAGCAGCTACCGTTTTACATTGAGTTGATGCATTATCTTGCGCAACGGAAGATCCCTGTACCCGAACCACAAACTCGGGACGATGGATCACGTATATCTACACTTTGCGGCAAACCTGCAGCGATTGTTACCAAACTACCAGGCAGCTATACCGTCGATCCAACCGCTAAGCATTGTGCCGCGGGCGCTGCTACCCTCGCCTATATGCACTTGGCCGCAAAGGATTTTTCTATCCAACAGCCTAACCTTAGGGGTCTGGACTGGTGGATAAAGACGGCACCGATTGTTCAGCCATTTTTGACGAAAGACCAGAGCATCTTGTTGAGCGTGAGTCTGGCCGAGCAGCAAGCCTACGCTAAGACTGCTCAATACAGTGCTCTACCCGAAGGCCCGGCGCATTGCGACCTGTTTCGAGACAATGTTCTATTTGCAGGGTCTCAGGCAGAACCTGTTTTGGGTGGCTTTATTGATTTTTACTTTGCTGGCTGTGATAAGTGGATATTTGATATCGCCGTGTGTGTGAATGACTGGTGCATCGAAAGGCAAACGGGTCTATTAATTCCAAAGTTAGCAGAGGCTTGGCTCGAGGCCTATAACCAAGTCAGACCGTTCACTGATGCTGAGCGCAAAGCTTGGCCAGTGATGTTACGAGCCGCGGCGTTACGATTCTGGTTGTCGAGGCTCTATGATTTTCATGTCCCTCGTGCGGCCGAGATGCTCAAACCTCACGACCCGACACATTTTGAACGCGTACTTTTTGCTCGTATGAACGATGCAATTGTGAATCTTCCCTAGGACGTCTCATGCAAGCAGCAGCACTGCCCCTCATCTCGGGCTGGAATTGGGTTAAAGACGGCTGGCTCCTGTTTAAGAGACAACCACTCGCCTTTACTTCGTTGGCATTGTTTATCAGTCTAATGGTGGTGCTTGCTACGCAAACCTCACCAGTCGGTCCAATTGCGTTCGTCATTCTGATGCCGGCGATGACCTTCATGATTATGTCAGGTTGCCGACAGGCTGCCGCAAATAAGCGAATATTGCCGATGGACTGGTTCCAAGCATTTAAACAGCCGATGATCTTAAAAAAAATGATTGGCTTGGGGACTTTATATTTAGCCCTTTGTTTGCTCAGTGCGCTTGTTTCATTCATCCCCTTCATGAACGACTTAAGTGACGCAATACAAGCGATTAATGCGAGCGGTGATTTTGAACCGCTAATCCAGTCGGCGCAAATCCCGTTGATAATTTTTTTAAGCTTTTATGCACTTGTCACGATGCTGTTTTGGTATGCACCAATGCTGGTTGCCTGGCATAGCATTCCACTGACTCGGGCGTTGTTCTACAGTTTGGTTGCGTGTTGGCGAAACAAGCTCAGCATGCTGATCTATGGGCTGGTCTGGGTCGTCGCGTTTCTGTCAATTGACCTTGCGGTCAGTCTGTTGGCGTGGCTCGGACTGCCCAGTGCCTTAACAGTGAATCTGCAATTTCTGATTAATATCATCGCCGCTAGCGTGATGTATTGCAGTTTCTATCCCAATTACGTCTCTGTATTTGAGGCTAGCGAGACTTAGACAAGTGTTGCTGAAGCGACATCTCAAGTTTTCGTTGGTACCTTTGGATTTCTAGATCACTAATTGGCGCAGCTTCAAACACAGACTCGGCTTGCCAGTGCCACCTTATGCTAAACCGTTGCACAATAGGATGAATTTTAAGAACGCGATAATCTGAGCTGACGAAAGCCACTGAAATCGGATTCGCAAGAGTGAAGGTGTGGATGGATCGACACGGCCTGAGCCACAAGGCTTGGGTTTTTAGTTCGAGAGATCGCCCAGCAAGGCCTCGCAAACGATCAAGCCAGGTATTGCAGTCAATTATTTCTATCAGCTCATCATGATGCATTCTCTTAGCCTATGTTTAGGATATGAGACAAAATTGGAAATCCCAAAACAAGAAAATTACACGGAAATATACACACTGCGAGCGGCAGCAGCATTTTTACAGGTGCCTGCATGGATTGTTTTTCAGTCTGCATATAGCGCTCCTCACGCATTTGCGTAGCATGGTCGCTGATCTGTCTAGCTAGGCTTGTTCCCATCGTATCTGTCTGATGAACGCAAACGACAAAATAGTCCAGCGCTGGGGAGTCGATTTCTTTAGAAAAATCTTGAAGCACTTGGCAAAGGGCGCGACCTGTTTCAACATCCCTTAATATTTGACGGCACCATAACTTGAACTGACTTTCTGCCAAGGCGTGGGTCGCAAATTGAAAGGATGCGCTCAGATTCAAGCCGGCACTTAGCGATATCGCAATGAGATCCATGAACGAAGGTAATGCGCGACCGATTTGGCTGCTGAGTTTCTTGTGTTTATTGTCAATCCATAAGGCCGTGGCTGATAATGATGTCATCAAAGCCAACACAATCGCCATGAGGCCAGCTCCAGCGATCACTAGCGGTTCAATTTCGCCGAGACTGATGTTGCTTACACAAAGCGCAAGACAAAGAGCCAAAATAACGACGACGAATAAACCCAATTGAATAGCGAAGAGGTCCTCTGGCGCCCATTCGTCCAACCCAGCTCTGCGTAGCTTTCGTTCTAAGTAACTGCGCTGTCCCCAAGTCATGAATGGTCTGAGTCGCCGCGTTAAACCATTGATTGCCTGAGATAAACGTCCGTTGGCTGATCGCTGATCGCAAGCGTCTGAAGGGAAGCCGACGGTCGCCATCGTCATGACACACAACGACAGCAAACCTGCCGATACACCCAAAGTAAGAACCAAGAGAACATGTGCCAATTAAATACTGGCCCGCAGAATACGCTGAATCATCAAGATCCCGCAAAGGTCTAAAAACACAATCAAACCGGTTACCCAAAATCCTTGTTCGGTTTCGTAAAAATATTTCGATAGTTCGGGGCTCACCAGTGCAATAGCAAAAAAAATGGCAATAGGCATCAGCCCCATCACCCAAGCCTGTAAGCGCGCCTGCGACGTCAACGCATCCGCCTTCGCAATCTGATGTTGTCGGTTTTGTAATGATTTAGCGTGTGATTCAAGCAACTGCGCTAAAGACCCACCAGTTTTAAACGAAATTTTAAATAAGCCTGTCGTAATCATCACGCTCTCGAGAGGGATTCGTAAATATAGATTTGTAAAAGATTGCTCAAACGAAACACCCATTCGCAGTTGCCTGCTTAACAAGCTGATCTCTTCAGATACGGGTGATGGGCAGACAGTTTCTAATCGGGTTAAGGCAGTGCTTAGGTTCAATCCTGACTTCAGCATCGCGCTCAGTGACAGCAGTGCTTTGGGCAATAGCAGATTGAACTTCTGATACCGTCGATTGATCGCCCATCTGATCAATAGTTTAGGTATGAGAAGTGCCCCAACAAGCACCGAAACAGTCACTATTATGCTGTTAATTACAAGATAGGTCAGTACGGCCCCGAAACCCGACAAGGCTATGACGGCAGGCCATATTCGTCGAACATCAATAAATAAAAAGAGCTCAGCCAGCCCACGACCTGTTTGATCGTTGATCGAACTCATATAGTGTTTGACGTCTCGTCTGATTTGACGCTCGATTGCGTAAACTAGACAAAACACGGCCACCACTAGCAATAGAAGAGCCAAAGCATGCATCAAATGACACCGTGCACGAAATAAAAGGTCAGACGGCCAAATCTAAATGGCTGGACGGAAGATTTGAATAGACATACTGAGATACCTTATCGTCCCAGTGAACAAATGGTTGTAGTAGAAAAATGCCTGACTCGATACCCACAATTTCAGAAATGTTTATCACGCGTCTCACTCCTGCATCGTTACGTTTTATTTGAACCACGACATGAAACGCCGAGGCGATAATTTCTTTAATCGCAATGAATGGCAGGTTTGGGGCAGCTAGTAAAACAAGCGCTTCTAGCCTCTTCAGGGCGTCACGAGGCGTATTGGCGTGTAAGGTGGTGAAAGACCCATCGTGACCAGTGTTCAGCGCCATGACCATGTCGAGGGCCTCCGCCCCTCTCACCTCACCCACGATGAGACGATCAGGCCGCATACGCATTGCATTCTTTACCAAATCACGGATGGTGATTGCCCCGGTGCCTTCGGCATTAGCTGAGCGTGATTCCAGACTGACGACATGTGGGTGATTCAGTCTTAGCTCAGCAGAGTCTTCAATTGTGACGATCCGCTGATCTTTCGCGATCGCGTTTGAAAGTATATTGAGTAACGTGGTTTTGCCGGAACCTGTACCACCAGAAACCAATATATTGAGCCTTGCTTGCACAATTCGCGCTAAGTACCCGGCAATATCTGAGTCAAGAAATCCGGTCTGTATCAAGGATCCGATTGATCGCTCCTTAAATCCGAATTTCCTCACAGTTAAGCTAGTCCCCTTGGTCGAAATCGGGGACAGAACAGCATTAAGGCGGGAACCGTCCGCTAGTCGTGCGTCAACCATTGGAGATGCTTCATCCAACCGACGCCCTACCGGGGCAACGATCCGATCGAGTATTACTTTTAGCGCTGCTTCGCTGCTAAACGTACTCTGGTAAGGCATGATTGTCCCGGATCGCTCCACAAAAACCTCATCGAAACGATTCACCATGATTTCTGAGACACTCGAATCTTTCAAAAGGTCCGAGATCAGCCCTAATCCCAATGACTCTTCTACGACTTGGTGGACATAGCGAAGCAACTGTTCATGATCAGGAAATCTCGGATCGCTTTGATAGACATCCTCTAAATATTTGCTTGCTTGGTCAGTGAGCGAATCACTTGCCATCGCTGTTACGTCTAGCTTTCTAAGATCGAATGCTTGCATTAATTTGCTATGCATTTCAACAAACAACACGTTGGATATCGACGCGCAAGCAGGCAACATAGAGTCGATCGCTTCGACATCATTTGCAGGCTGAAGGTCAAACGAAATCGCCGGATTTGATAGCCCTTTAGCAGGCTCTGTCAGATGTTTTCGCTCTATTGGCAGGGTGGTTTTAAGACCTTGGTTACTGTCGCTGAACTTTATTAAGCATGGGCCAACGACCATTCGATCAGATGCTTTTAATGGACCGTACGTTGCGATCCGCTTGTCGTTCACTAAGGTTCCGAGCAAACTGCCAAGGTCTTGCGCAAAGAGATCTTGCCCGACGTGCTCAATTCGGACGTGCCTCTTAGCGACTCTCCAGTGGTTGATCGGTACCTCACAATCAACGGAGCGTCCAATCAGAAATGGCGTATTAATTTTGAATGTTTCTGTTCGATCATTTTGAAAGCAGATAGTTATATCGATCAATTATTCATCCCACTGGTCAGTTAAAGATTCGCTGTTTACAAATGTTTCTTTGAGGTCAAAATGATTGCTGCCTGCAAGGCCACTTAACCCGGTTGACTCTGAGAACGCTTTATCGATCACATCGCGCGCCACTGCAGACCTTTGATCAAACTCGAGCTCTGCTGGGTCGACGATGTGTGGTGTCACCAAAATAGCCAGTTCAGTTTGTCGTTCTGACGTCCGTTCAGAACCAAAGACGTGTCTTAAGATCGAGGTATCTGATACCCCCGGTAAGCCTTCCCAATCTCGGGATTTTTCGCGAGAAATAAATCCACCTAGGATCAATGTTTGTCCCGAACGGACGTTAAATTCAGTTGATGCACGCCTGACTCGCATGGCAGGTCCGTTAGGCAACATAATTGTTGGATCGACTGAACTGACCTCTATTTCAATACTTGATCGAACTGTATCCCGACCGTTTGCCTGTGGGGTGATATTTAAGCTGACTCCATACTTTTTAAAAAACGTGTTAACCCGTCCATCCTTATCTGTACTTGAATATGGGACTTCACCTCCCGCAAGGAAATTAGCCGTTGATCCGCTTCTTGTTAGCAATTGCGGTTGTGCCAAAATCACAGCCTCACCTTTGCGGGACAGTGCATCTATGCGCGCGGACAGGATAGTGTTCAAGCCTATCATTGCACCAGCGTGACTCGAATTTAGGCCAGCAGGTAGCCGCGTTACGCCTGGATCCGGCGAACCTGTCGTCCAGTCCAGTGCAGACTTAAGACCACTGTTGGGGTTAGCGTCCCATTTCAAACCGAGTTCTCGAAGCGTAGCTGACGGTAGCTCAATCACCAGCACATCAAGCATGATCATCCGATCCCAGCCAACTGCATTGGTTAAGTCAAGAATGTCAGGGTACTGTGCACTGATTTGTGCCACACGGCGTTTATCGTGGTCGCTAACGTTCATGCCTTCTAAAATAATTTTGTCACCACTAGTAGAGACGGTGATTGTCGAGATATCGCTGAGGAGCTTTTTTACACTCAGGTAGTTTGCTTCAAAGCCCCTGGGATTAACTGTGACTTCGTATTGGTGATGTCTGCCCGTTTTAGACCAGACATCAGCACGAGTGCTTCCTCTAGCCTTACCGAAGATCAAAATGCCGGTCATACCCGATGCCGAAACTTGAGCAATTTGACTGTCACCTACCGCAATACGACTGACCTGATTGACGTTTAGAAAAGCTGATCCACCTACCTCAAGAACGATGGTTCGCAGCACGGGATCAACAGCGTGAGCACTGTGTGGGTCGATAATTAAACAACCGGATAGCAATATGCGCTTGAGTATCATTAATACTTTGTTACTCATGCGTTGATGACTCAAACGTCGAGTTGCGGGCCGAATCGCTTGGGCTTTGGATATCTATCCCAAGGCGATCACCGTATATGATCTCCGGCAGCTCGTTTCCTGGCGTATTGGAAACCAAACCAAGTAAGGAAGGTAAATCCTGAGGCGGTAATAGACGGGTATCGTTGTCTTGATCGCGAGTCGACGTTCTCGCTGAACGAACGACCGCTGAAATCACACCACCCTGCTTTGCTGTAACGAGTTTTTGGGCATCATCCTGAGAGACCTCTACGGTCAGGACACCGTGGGCGTTCTGGGTTGTTTGCTTCGCGTGACCAGGTGAAGTATTGCTTGTTGGCGCAGCTAAAACAGAGACTGAACGCAACAACATAGAGGTTGTTCGGCGCCCTGCATGATCAAACGTTACAAATAGATCCACCTCGTCACCGATCGAAATCATATCGATTGATGAGTCACCTGTTTCAATTGGGATAGATACGGCACGCATGCCAACCTTAAGCTTGGAATTCAAGGGCTGCGTATCGATCTCGGAGAGATGACTGCTCAAAATCAATTGACCAATCGATAGATCTGTTCTCAGATAGCTACCCAAAACTTCGTCAAGTTGATCCGTCCCGTAGCTGTGATCGATCAGCCATTTTTGTGGGAAATCTTGGATCGCGAGATCATCGTGTGTTAGCTGTGTCCCGTGCTTAAGGGTTCTTGCGCTAACAATTCGAGGCATGTAATCTAAACTGAATTTGTCCTGAATCGCTCGCTCGGTTCTCGAAATGTACAGGTGTACAGACCATGCAGCCATCAGGCCCAACGAGAGCGACAGTAGCAACAAGCCTCGGGGCCGCTTGACTAAATCCATCTGCATAGACTGTGTCACCTGCCGATTTGTCGGGCGATGAGCGGGACGACTTGGCCCCAACGATCTAACCAATCAGAGCTAGGTTGAGCACGCATCCACGGCGTATCCAGTGTGCCAAGTTGCTGGGCAAATTTTTGAAAGTCCTGCTGAGCCTGACTACTTACTTTGCCCCAAATTTTCTGATCCTTTTCTAGCCGCTGGTGCATGTGCCGTTCGCTCGATGCATGACTGTCAGAACGGATTGTGTACGAAGTTTTGTTAATGACTAGAGTTAGTAACTGTGTCGCCGCGGTGGATGTTGCGATGACATCCTCGAAAGTTCCGGTTCCGGTCGATGCGCCCCTATCAATCATGCTTATTTTGGTCGATATGTTTGTATATCCTTTTGAGTCAACATGAGCTGGCGCAAGCAACGTGGGCGGTGGTCTCATTTTTGTCATGGAAAATGCCTGGTAATGGCTGGTTGATTGCGACTGAAAGATGAGCGTTTGAATACGATTGATTTCGGTTAGGCACAAAATGAATGAAATTAACGCGGTTACGGCTAAGAGTGATTCAGTCAAGGCCTGGCCTGATTGAGCAAGGCCATCGCGATTACTTTCTGCATCACGGGCGCGCATTCAAGAGCGACTCGTCCTGCGGTGAAAGCTTTGCATGCCAGAATGCGTAGTACAGATGGGGAGAGTCTTGATACTCAGTGACTGCGCTGAGTCTGGGTGGCTCAAAATACGCTTCTGCTTTTGAGCGTACGACCAACTCAAATGGGATGCCCAGCACAGAAAAACCTTTTTGTTTCACGACCAGTTGAAATGTGAAAGAGCGTCTGTCAGTCCTATTTAAGTGAGAAAATTGAGCAAAACCACCTGATCTAAAACGCTGGCTCGTTTGCTGTGCCCAGGCATCAGCGAGAGAGTTTTTGCTACTGAACCACGAGACCCCATCGAGTTGAACGACTGACTTAAACCAACGCCAAAAAGGCATCTTTGAGAAATCCCAGGGCGCAGACTGGTTTTGAATCGCTGGCCTATCGGACTGGATCTCTTGCGCGAGACCCCAGCCCATTGGGTACTCTCTCTCGTAACAACCGATTAAACGATTAAATTTGATGGCGTGGTACGACAGGTTGTCGCTTGATTGCCAACGGCCATGTTTATCCAGGCTAGTATTACCTCGGCGGCGTAATTTAGGGCGAAAAATCGGGCACTGGAGGTTGGGCCACCACCAGTTGATTTTGGTAACGTTGCGGGGCTTAAGGTAACCGTACATACCCGTTACAGTCTCCAGGAATTCGCGCCATTCAGGATGCTGCGTTGAACTGACCTGCACACGGTTCTGAAACTCATCCAGCACAAGCTCATAAGAGACGCCAATATTGGCCAGTGTTGTTCCCTTTAAGCTGTTGTGACCAGCTGACAAATTGCGCGCCAGAATATCGTCGATCACGTCGAGCCGAGCCTGGGTGACAACATTGATAAGCGTGCTTCGCGATCGGGCAATGTCTTGATGAATTTGCCGATTGTGGCTGTCATGATGTTTTTGAATCGTCTGCACAATACTTTCAGGCGAAATCATCTTTTGTGCACTTACATAAGATCCGGCATATTGCGCACCAAAAAGTGTACCGATTAACCAGGGAGGCGGATTACGTTGCATTGAGCGGCTAGCTTGCGTGCCCATGAACTTAACAGCAGATCCTAACGTGACCCAATGTGCCATGGCAACTTGATGAGCCAATTGTGATCGATTGAGGTAGGCGTGCGCGTTTAGAGAGCGTGCTTGAAAGACGGCCGCAGCATAGGCGGCTGCATCGGCAGATTGAGATAAATGAAGCTTAGCAAACATGAGTTGACCAATTGAATAACTAGTGAGGCACAGAAGCGAACCGATCGCCAGGAAAAGCAACGCTACAACAAAGGCTTGCCCGGAGCACTTACCTTCAGGTCGCCTAATCGAGTTCAATTGTGATGGTTCAACGAGTGGAGGTGGCACCGTTACCCGTGAATGTGTTCAAGGTCTTTTTGCCAGTTTGTTTGGCAGCACCGTCAGCTGCTGCTTTTGCTGATCGGTTTTGTGTGGTCCCGTCATCGCCCGCCAGCTCTTTTGCCATGGCTGCCGTTTGAGAACGAATAACCTGACCGAAGTACTGGTAAGCAGCGATCGCTGCAATGGAAATAAGCGCGACAATGATGATGTATTCGGTCATGCCCTGACCCAGTTGCATGACCCGAGGCTGATTTTTTCTTGCACGATGAATGGAACCGTTTGTGATTGCAAAGTGAGCCATAAAGCCTCCAAAAATTAATTAGCCTCAAATTATGAATGGCTCCCTAAATTGGCTCAATTCGAAGTTATACGAAGTGTCTCGACGTCTCAGCTTATTGGTTATATAGTTATCGAACAAATGGCACGGCTGGGCTGAGGCCAACTATAAAAATGAGACAAGAGGAATCATGGGTAATTTACCGAAAGTATTAACGCTTCGTCTTGCACTCGCGGTTAGTGCAGTAATCTACGGATCGGTGGCCAGCGCTCAAACCGGTGACTATCCCAATCATGGGATCCGCTTTATTGTGCCCTACTCTGCGGGTTCTACTACCGATGTGATCGCGCGCATTTATGCATTAAAGCTGAGCGAGGCCCTGGGTCAGACTGTAACGGTTGATAACAAACCAGGTGCTGGTGGAAATATTGCATCTGAAATGACGGCTCGAGCTGCGCCTGATGGGTACACAATTACTTTCTCGACTAGCGCGACACATGCAACCAATCCAACACTTTATAAAAACGTTTCGTTTGATCCGGTTAAAGACTTCACTCATATAGCCTTGATGGTGGCGGCACCGAATATGCTCGTCATTAACCCAAAGTACCCTGTCCATAATATGAGTGAATTGATCGCCTACGCCAAAGCCAATCCCGGCAAATTGAGCTACATATCCAACGGTTCGGGTACGTCACCGCATATGGCTGGCGAATTGCTTAAAACAATGGCCGGTATTGACATTCAGCACGTGCCCTACAAAAATATCACGCAAGGATTTAGCGATTTGCTTGCTGGTGAAGTGGCAATGACTTTCTATCACGTGCCTGTCATTTACCCTCACGTCAAGAGCGGGCAATTGAGAGCATTAGGTGTTGCCACGTCAGTACGCAGCCCGATAGCTCCAGAGGTACCGCCAATCGGGGACACTGTGCAGGGGTTTGACCTACGTCCATGGTGGGGGTTAACCGGGCCCGCAGGTATGCCTGAACCAATCGTGGCAAAGTTGCACGACGTGACCAACACTATTCTTAATGATCCAGATGTACAAACACGACTGCTTGCTCAGGGTGTGATCATCACCCCAATGTCGACCGAAGGGTTTAATCGGTTCGTGGTGACTGAGATAGCGAAATGGTCAAAAATTGTCAAAGACTCTGGTGCTCAAGCTGACTAGTAGCCGAAATCTCACTCTCTATCAGTCCGGCAGTTTACGCGGGTGTCCCGTAAACCTGAGTGCAAGCGATCAGGCAAAGGTGTTGACTATGCTGCCTGGTCCGGTTGGCTCAGCGGGTGTTTTTGGTTCAACCGGCGCGTTTGCTTCTGCGACATTTGCTTCCGCGCTGGCGGCATTAGTCGTGTAAAACACGGTGTTGCTGTGAGCATCAACAATCCCAGTCGTTTCTGGATGCAACTGATTCTCAAGGGCTTTTGTGATCTGTGGATCCAAGGTCGTGACAGTCGAAGGACTGGCAATATAGGTATCAACAGATGTTTTGACACCTGGAATCGAGGCTTCAGCAGACTTTCCTTCAGCAAGTAAGATCGGATCAGGCGGAGTATAAGATACGGGATTAATAGTCACGATATTCTCCTTAAAAATTAACTAGATAATCATTTAACGGTAGATTTCTGGACTTCTTGAATCGACTAACTGCTTACTTCCATTAAGCGTACACGTTAATCAAGCTGCCTGCTGCATTTAAACCGAGTGCTGTGTTTTGAGCGTTGGTTACCGCAACTGGATCAAGAGCCCGGTTGCTATACAGGTAGGTATCGCTTGCACTATTCACTTGAATTGGTGCATTCAGCTGCACTTCAAGGTTGTTGATTTTCTGTTGGCCTGAAGATGTTTTGGAGGAAGCACACGCGATACAGGCATCTAATGTCGACTTGAGCTGGGCTTTCGTGGGATCAAAAGCCTGCCAAGGGCTGGGCGAATAATAAGACGACGCTGAACTGATATTCATGACGCACTCCTATTTCTTAAGACTATAACTCTCTAACGGTGTTTGTCAATATTTCTTAAGTCCTGATCAACTGGGGCAGCTCAAAGACGCTTATTTAGCTCTGAAATGACAAAAAACCTCGGCGAACCGAGGTTTTTTAGTCAAAACTAAGTAAATCAAGCACCCCAGGGTGTGATTGCTTCTTTCAGAGCTTTGTAGCCGTCAAGGTAACGTGGGCGTTTGCCAGCATAGACTTTGTCAAAAGTAGCCAATTGATCATCCAACCATTTGGCTAATTTCTCATTGCCAGGATTTGCTGCCTTGTAGGCTTCGTTGATCAAAACAAAGTGAATGCGTGGATCGTAAGGAGACTTGGTACCGCCCTCAGTCTCATCACCTGCCAACAAGCGTAGAAGCATGGTGTCGGCTGAGCCGAGAGTCTGTTCGTAAATAGGGGCTCCGTGAACCCGGTACATGATACTGGTCATGTCTTTACCGTTAGTCATGGTGAAACCCATGTCAACCCAGAGCTTTTTCATATCCACACCCGCACCGACTTTGTCCAAAACAATCTGGCCCCAGTCACGCAGAACGTCAGCTGCGTCGGCCATCAAGTCGGTCAAGCGGTCACCGTCCAGGTCAGTTGCATAGACGATGCAAGGACGCTGACGGATCATGTCGTGCAATAAGAGGCCGAAATTGGTGTCAGAGATGTGTTCGTAAATCTCACCGCCCCAGTTTTCCATGCCATCTTTGAAGTCTTTGGGCAACAAGGCAACGATTGCGTCGACGTTTGCGCGATGTTCTTCGTAGGCATCAACTGCGTACTTACGCTTGAGCTCAAACTTAGTGCCTTGTAATAACCAACGCATAATGCCAGCGTTCACAGCATCTTCTTGCGCTTGGGTAGGCTTTGTCGCAACGCGACCGATATGACCTGTCTCGTGAACCATTTGCAGGAACAAACGCGCTGCATAGGCCATACGAATACCGGGGGTGTTCATCTCTGAGTGGATATTGCCGGTCTCAGGATCGATTTTGAATTTCTTTTTGTCCTGCGAGTATGGCAGGCCTGGCATGAAGCGGATGCTCGTTACACCGCCATAGGGGCGAACGTTGCAATAAACGCCGGCTGCGGTGCGCAAAGGAGCATTGGCGGATTTTCCGGCGACAACGACTTTTTTACCGTCTTGATTAACGAGGAAGTCACCTGCGGTAGACCATTTCAGCGCAATGAAATCCAGTTTGCCGAACCATTCGAGGGACACCAAGTTGGTGTCGTGCCTGAACTGGGCCATCATTGGGACGCCCAAAAATGGCAGACCAAGAACATCCAAGGCCATGAGTGTGCCGTTGAGGGCGAACATGTCGGTAAATGCGTGAGCAACTGGTTTTACACCGCCAGCAGTGCTGCCGCCTTCCCAGATGATCGCGTCAGGGCAACCAGTGGGCTTAATAGCCGAGCGTTTGTAAATACCATCCAAGGTCTTGAATAGGTCGCCATGTTGCTCATCTTGAGCGATTTTCAATAAATCGAGAGTCTGTGCCATGAAAGGATAAAAAGCCCTGATTAGTGTGAATGGGAGACAACGGTAAATATGCTTTTAGGTGTGTCACTCAAAGGCGTGCTGTCAATGCTACTTTGAATTATCGCACTACTCAGGACCCGAGCCAAGCGAGATGCAATTTGTCGACAAAATTGCCTAACAACCAGAAAAAGCCATTAATCTCGACGCTTTTCAATTGTTTTATTGCCTAAGTCGTACCAGTCGTAGATCACCTTCCAGGCTTCTTCAGGCGTATCAACCAGATGGAACAACGCGAGATCCGTCTTGTCGATTAGCCCATTTTCAACAAAACCTTGAAAATTGATGACTGACGACCAGAAAGCCTTGTTCACTAAAACGACAGGAAACGCATGAATTTTGCGAGTTTGGATAAGGGTAAGCACCTCAAACAGTTCATCCATCGTCCCGAAGCCACCAGCAAAGGCAACGATCGCCCTCGCCCGCAGAAGAAAATGCATTTTTCTTAGCGCGAAATAATGAAACCGAAAGCAAAGCTCTGGTGTGATGTAGGGATTATGGGTCTGTTCTCTCGGCAAAGATATGTTCAGACCGACCGTCAAATCACCCATCTCGCTGGCGCCGCGAGTGGCGGCTTCCATGATGCCGGGGCCACCGCCAGTACAAATACGTAATTTCTGATTGTTTTGGCTTTGAGCGAGATTGTAGCGGGCCACTAAGCGCCCAAACGATCGGGCGGCTTCGTAATTCTTGCTATGCGTTAAATCTATATTACTTTTCTGAATTTCTTCGTCAGTCACGGCAAGCGTGCTCGCTTGCTCGGCCGCCTCTTTGCTGACGCATCTGGCTGAGCCAAATACAGTAATCGTATGATCAACGCCAAGACTCTTCATGGCAACCTCTGGTTTAAGCAGCTCTAACTGGAACCGTATGCCTCTGGTTTCGGGGCTGGTCAGGAACTCTTGATCCAAGAAAGCAAACCGATAGGCATTGTTTTGATCATCGGTCGGTTCAGATCCGGCATGCTGCAGAAAATCAGCAATCGAAATGGCGTTGTCGGCCAACAGATTCGGTGTCATTATTTAAATCCTGACGGAAAGTCCTAATTGCAGGTAAACCTGAGATGGGGAACAAAATTCAGCTTAAGGTCGTCGACTGACCAACATGTGTTTCCTGTCTTTGCTCCGCCAACTCACATTGACGCTGTCGTTCACGGGCGCTTTGTTTCTGTTCGTCGGTTGTTTTCTCAAAACAACGGGGGCAGCTGACCCCCAACTCAAACTTTGGTGACGCCGCGGCAATCTCGGAAACTGGTTGCCGACAGCAGCGGCACAGTTGATGCGGCCCAAGTTTTAAGCCGTGCTCAACTGAAACTCTTTCATCGAACACGAAACAGGCCCCTTCCCAAAGGCTCTGTTCAGGGGTGATGTGCTCAAGATATTTTAGAATGCCGCCTTCAAGGTGGTAGACCTGTTCATAGCCCTTCTCTTTGAGCAGCGCGGTCGATTTCTCGCATCGGATACCGCCTGTGCAAAACATAGCGACTTTTGTCGTCTTTTTGGACCGATTGTTCAGCAGCGTTGTGCTGTCGAGCCAACCGGGTAAGGCTGAAAATGTTTCGATATTAGGATTAATCGCCCCTTTGAAACTACCGAGCTCAACCTCATAATCGTTGCGTGTATCAATTACCAGAACGTTCGGGTCGCTGATGAGGGCATTCCAGTCCTGTGGCTTAACGTACTGACCCACCATCTTAGTCGGACTGACTCCTGCGACGCCAAGTGTGACGATTTCTTTTTTTAACTTCACTTTCATGCGTCGAAACGGCGCCTTGTTTGCCCAGGACTCTTTGTGCTGAAGGTCTGCAAGCAAAGGATCTGCCCGCAAGTGAGCCAGAAGCAACCTCACCGCATCTGGTTCTCCTGCAATGGTACTGTTGATGCCCTCTCGAGCAAGAAGAATCAATCCACGAATGCCTAACTTGTTGCACAGCAGAAGCAGCGGCTCACGACGTTCGGCGTAGTCGGTCAGTTCAACAAATTTGTAAAAAGCGGCCGTTAAATATGATCCGGATTGCATTAATACTTAAAACCGCCTAATTGAGAAAGTCTGGCTGTTCTTTGAGAATACGATCCCAAAGGGGCTGAAACTGAAACCAACCAGCAAACGAGTTACCCACCAGCGAAAACACTTGTTCAGCGGATTCTGTTGATACAAGCTTAAGTGGCTTGCCAGCCGCAGCAGCTTGGGCGAGCAACTGGACCTGGCAGCAACGCTCCATTGCGATGTACCACCAGGCTGCTGCGTCAACCGAATCTGCGACAGTCAACAAGCCGTGATTGGAGAGAATTGCAGCTTTATAGTTACCTAAGGCTTTGGTCAAACGCGCGCCTTCATCCGCGTCGATGACGACACCACCATAATCGGTATACAGGGCGTGGTCTTGGTAAAAGGCGCAGACGTCCTGATTGATCATTGCAAGTGGCTGATCCAGGGCAGCAAAGGCGCGGCCATAGATAGAATGAGTGTGCGCCGCAGCAATGACATCGGGGCGAGCCGCGTGAATGGCTGAATGAATCGCGAACGCGGCTGCGTTAACTGGGTGATCCCCCTCGATCACATCGCCATGGTGATCCACTCGAATCAGGCTCGAGACATTAATCTGGCTAAAGTGCATACCGTAGGGGTTGACCCAAAATGTGTCGGGAAACTCGGGATCTCGCGCAGTAACATGCCCTGCTACGCCTTCATCGAACCCAAAGCGGGAAAACAACCGAAACACGCCAGCTAATCGCTGTTTGCGATGCAGACGCTCTTGCTCAACTGTTTTAAAAACTGGCGGTTGCGGCAATTGAGGAGCATTGCCAGAGCCCACACGCTGTTGTGATGCTTGCAAACCACTGATCTTTTCAGGTGCATTCATGATTAGTCATCAAGCCTAAGTTAGATATCATTGGCATATATTAGAACAATCTGCATTTCTAGCCGCTTAGCTTTCGCTCTAAATCATTGATTAGCGTGATAATTCGCTACGAGTTCTCGCAATCCCTCGGCTCAACTGATCTTTACTATCCACAGATAAGACCAACTTTTGTTCAGTGATTATGTCCATATCGGATATCAGAAAGATATTTCAACTTGAAAGAGTGTTTGTCTACGGGGACTTTTTTGTTCTTCACCCGGGGCACGTGCGCTTTTTGAAGTTTGCAGCGAGCTGCGGCGACAAACTCTATGTTGGCATCAATAATAGTCAGCCAAATCCAAACTTTCCGAGCCCTAAAGAGCGCTTAGAAACGCTTCGATCACTGAATCTTGAAGCTGAGATTTTTATCATTGAGACGAGCGTCAAAGAAGTTCTTGAAGATCTTCGTCCTGATACCTTAGTGAAAGGCAAGGAACATAAAGCCCAACATAATGAAGAAGTTGAGTGGCTCTCTGCTTGGGGCGGCAAGTTGCTATTTGCCTCCGGCGAATCCACTTATTCAAGCGACGAGTTGTTACCAGCCAAACCCAAAGACCTGCATACCTATTGGGTTAAGCCACAGGAATTCATGTCTCGCCACCGTTGCGACACGCCGCAACTTGAAGAAATAATCCACAACTTTCAGTCAAAACACATCATCGTCATCGGTGATCTAATTATTGATGAGTATGTAAATTGCAATGCCCTCGGTATGTCTCGCGAAGACCCAACTCTGGTTGTGTCGCCCCAAGACTCGAAGAAGTTTTTAGGTGGTGCTGGGATTGTCGCATCACACGCACACTCGTTAGGTGCGACGGTTAATTTTATTTCAGTGACGGGTGACGACAACACTGCTCAATTTGCCGAGGACCTGTTAAATTCGTATGGAGTAAAAAGTACTCTTTTTATTGACCCAAGTCGCCCAACCACACTCAAACAACGGTACCGAGTATCGGATAAAACCATGCTCAGGGTGAGTCACCTTCGTCAACACGAGATCGATCAAGAAATTGTAGATAAGATCGAAGCATCACTAAGGGATCTTATCCCCCAGGCAGATGCGCTGATTTTTGCAGATTTTAATTATGGCTGTCTGCCACAGTCGCTCGTGATTAAGTTGATTGAGTTAGCACAACAGCACCGACTCATCATCGGCGCAGATTGCCAATCTAGCTCACAGATTGGTGATATTTCTCGGTATGTTGGCGCGACATTTGTGACACCAACAGAACACGAAGCCAGGCTCGCGCTGCGTGACAGTCAGTCCGGTTTAGCTCATATTGGTAATCAACTACTTGATAAAACGAATGCATCTAACGCTTTCATCACGCTAGGCTCAGCAGGCGTGCTCGTCGTTTGCCGTGATGCAGACAAACAAAGCGGCCTCAAGGCGGATTTGCTACCCGCTCTTAATACCGTGCCCGTCGACACCTCGGGTGCAGGTGATTCATTGCTTGTGACCTCGACTTTAGCGATGGCAAGTAAGGCCAGCGCGTTTCAAGCTGCTTACCTTGGATCGCTATGCGCCGCCATTCAAGTATCGCGCGTTGGCAATATCCCGATCAAATTATCTGAACTGAAACAGGTACTTCAATAATGAGCGCACCGTTTCAAGGAGTTAAAGCATTACTTCTTGCCGGTGGTTTCGGGACCAGATTAAAACCGCTGACCGATCGCACGCCTAAGTGCCTCGTGCCAATCGCTGGCCGCCCTTTGCTTGATTATTGGCTTGAAACGTTAAGCGAAGCAGGCATAGACCGCATATTGATCAATACTCATTATTTGTCAGAACAGGTCGCTGATTTTTGTAGCAATAGTCCGTACCGTCATTTGATTGATTTAACACATGAAAATGACTTGCTAGGTACTGCTGGCACCCTGCGAGCAAATCGCAACTATTTTGATGAAAAAATACTGCTGGCGCATGCTGATAATTTCACGCTCTTCGACGCCAAAGCATTCGCCGATTCGCACAGTCGTCGCCAGTCACACTGCATGGCGACGATGATGACCTTTACGACCGACACGCCGTCGAGTTGCGGTATTGTTGAATTGAATGACGAGGGTGTGTTGATCGATTTTCACGAGAAAGTCGCAAACCCCCCAGGGAATAAAGCGAATGCAGCCGTGTTCTTACTTGAACATAGTTGTCTCGATTGGCTGGATCAAAAACCAGAAGCCAGTGACTTTTGCAGGGATATAGTCCCTTTAGGAATTCACAAAATGCAGACTTTTCACAACGATATTTATCACCGAGACATCGGGACCCCCGAATCATTTCAGCAGGCCAACCTAGACTACCTTCAACTTATTCAGGCGCGATCAACATCATGAACATTTTCCTAACTGGTGCATGTGGCTATAAAGGTACGGTTTTAGTCCCTAAACTGTTGGCGGCTGGCCATCAAGTCACTGCATTCGACATCATGTGGTTTGATAATCACCTCGCACCAGCGCCTGGGCTGACGGTTGTTCAGGGAGATATTCGCGATGCCGATCAGCTCGATCTGTCTGGTTTCGATGCAGTCATTCATCTGTCTTCGGTCGCAAACGATCCTTGCTCAGACTTAAATCCTCTACTCACCTGGGAGATTTCATGCTTAGCGACTATGCGGCTAGCAGATAAGGCAGCGCGACAAGGGATTAAGCATTTCATCTACGCGTCGTCTGGGAGCGTATATGGCTTAAAAGACGAGGACAGTGTTACTGAAGATCTTGAGTTGGTTCCTTTATCTGAATACAACAAGACCAAAATGGTAGGCGAACGTGTTTTGATGTCTTATTCAGATCAGATGACAGTGCAAATTGTGAGACCTGCGACCGTTTGTGGGTTATCCAACCGTATGCGGCTGGATGTCGCGGTGAATCTCCTGACGATGCAAGCAATCAGCAAAGGCGAAATCACAGTTTTAGGCGGTGATCAGACTCGACCAAATATTCACATTGACGATATCACTGATCTGTACTTATTTTTGTTAAACAGGCCCGACGTTCAAGGTATTTATAACGCTGGTTTTGAAAATATTTCGATACGCGACATCGCTGAAATGGCAGCTAAACATACCGGTGCCAAAATAGTGATTAAGCCGTCTAACGACCCACGCTCTTATCGCGTCAGCTCCGCTAAGCTCTTGGCTACAGGGTTCAAACCGACTAAGACTGTCGAGCACGCGATCCGCGAAATAGTAGAGGCATTCAAGGCAGGCAAGCTTAAGGACGAGGATCGGTACTACAACTTGAAATGGATGCAGCATAAGGGCTTAGCCGGCGTATGATCCCTGACGACTAAAGGCTTGATTAAAGCTAAAAAACCCTATGAACTCTGCAGATTCGAGAGCATGGGTCGTGACTATGATGGACGGATGAGAACAAAGTTAACGCTTAACAAGTAGGGCTCATTAGGAATCAAATCGATGCAAACGTCACCCGCGAATAATCTCAGCACCGACTTGTTTATAGACTATTCAAAGAGACTTGCTGCCACTTTATTGAACGCGGACTGGAGTCCGGTTAGTCACTTAGCCTCAGAAATGTTACGTTGCTGGAGGAGCGGCTGTCAGGTCTTTATTTGCGGCAACGGTGGCAGCGCAGGCAATGCTATCCACTTAGCAAATGATTTCTTGTATGGGATAGCAAAGAAAACGGGCGCTGGCATGAGGATTACCGCTCTATCTGCAAACGCGGCCGTCATTACCTGTCTCGCGAACGATGTGGGTTACCACGCTATTTATTCAGAACAATTGGCCGTCCTTGGCAATAAAGGGGATCTGCTGATCGTTCTGTCCGGTAGCGGTAACTCACCGAACATCTTGGAAGCGCTCAAGACAGCAAAAGAAAAACTAATGAGCTCGTGTGCCATCCTTGGTTATTCGGGTGGTCAGGCTAAAAATCTTGCTGACATTGTTTTGCATTTTCCAGTGGATGATATGCAGATCGCAGAGGATCTGCAACTGGTTGTCGGACATATGCTGATGCAATACCTTTACGCGCACAAGGATGAAATTTGACACGATGAATTTACCTCGTACAACGCTAGCTGCCGTTCTTGTTGAGCAAAAAAAACCGCTTCAGATCATTGAAATCGGTCTGCCCACTGAACTGGGGATCGGTCAGGTTATGGTAGAGCTGGCCTACAGTGGCATTTGCGGATCACAATTAGGTGAGATTGACGGGGTGAAAGGCCCTGATGCTTGGTTGCCTCATTTGCTGGGTCACGAAGGCAGCGGCAAAGTTCTGGCAATCGGCCCTGGGGTGAAATACGTAGCGCCCGGCGACACGGTTGTGCTTCATTGGAAGCCCTCGCAAGGTATAGAGGCGACTCCTGCCAAGTATTCATGGGGAGACAAAGTTGTCAATGCAGGCTGGGTGACCACCTTTAACAAACACGCCGTTGTTGCTGAAAATCGTTTGACGAAAATTGATGGCTCGGCAGACCTTCAAACGGCTGCGCTATATGGCTGCGCCATCACCACAGGCCTGGGACTCATTGATAACCGCGCCGAACTCCGGCTTGGTGAATCGGTGGTTGTTTTCGGCTCTGGGGGCATTGGTTTAAATATCGTGCAAGCGGCGCACTTGGCAGGTGCCAGTCAAATCGTGGCGATTGATCGTTTCGACAATCGGCTTGAACTCTCAAGAACTTACGGTGCAACGACTGTGATCAACTCAACCACACAAGATGCCTGGGCAGAGTTAAATCGAATTTTTGCTAAACAGAAGCTGGATATTTTTATCGACAACACGGGTAATCCTGACATCATCTCTAAAGGCTACGAATTGATTTCAGCCAGAGGTCGAGTTTTGTTGGTAGGTGTGCCAGCCAAAGGTCAACAGGCTTCGCTCTATACCTTGCCATTGCATTTTGGCAAAACGATTGTGGGTACGCACGGTGGTGAGGCTATCCCCCAAACAGACATACCGCGGTATATGAATTTATTCGAGTCGCGCAAGATTGATTTGCGTCCTTTGATATCAGAGATCCAAAAATTGGATCAAATTAATCAGATGATTTCCAATATGCGCGATGGCAGCTCTGCCGGTCGTTGCCTGATCAGGTTGTGATGATGGATAAGATATTGGTTATCGGCAGTAATTCGTTTTCAGGCGCGAGCTTTTGCGACTTTGCCTTGGCTCAAGGTGCGCGAGTATTAGGGACCAGTCGGTCAAGTGAACCGGTCGATGCCCTCTTACCCTACAAATGGCATGATCATGCTCAGTTTAGTTTTCATCAACTTGACTTGAATAAAGATTTGGCGGCAATTATGTCGTTAATCAATGATGAAAAGCCGGCATACGTTGTTAACTTTGCGGCACAGAGTATGGTGGCCGAGAGTTGGTTAAATCCAGCCGATTGGTTCATGACTAACGTTGTCTCTACCGTTAAATTTCACGATGACTTACGCAAGGTCGATTTTCTCAAGCGGTATGTACATATCTCTACTCCAGAGGTTTACGGTAGCTGCTCCGGTTTTGTGACCGAAGATAACCCCTTCAATCCCAGTACACCTTATGCAGTCTCGCGTGCGGCAGCGGACATGAGCTTGCGGTCGTTTCATCAGGCTTATGACTTCCCGGTCGTCAGCACACGCGCAGCAAATGTCTACGGCCCAGGGCAGCAGTTGTATCGGATTATTCCCCGCACGATTTTGTTCATATTGATGGGCAAGAAACTGCAGTTGCACGGTGGTGGTCATTCAACCCGGTCTTTCATTCACATCAACGACGTGTCGGATGCGACATGGAAGATAATGGTTGATGGTCATAACGGCGACACGTACCACATCTCGACCGAAAGTGTGATCTCGATTCGCGATTTAGTTGAAACACTTTGCCAGCGTTTGGAACGTCCTTTTGAAGAGCACGTTGAAATCGTGGGTGAGCGCTTGGGTAAGGACGCCGCCTATCATCTGGAAAGTTCAAAGATACGTAAGGAGCTTGGCTGGTCAGATAAAATTAGTCTCGACACAGGTCTAGACGAGTGTATTGCCTGGGTCAAAAAGTATTTTGACGTGCTGAAAGATCAACCGCACAACTACACACACAAGGCCTAGTCATGACCGCCTCGCCCGATCTGATTCAAGACCTTCAATTAAAAGCCGCAACATTGCGGGCTCGCATCATTGAAACGTCGAGTCGAGCCGGCTTGCCACATCTTGGCTCTTGTCTGTCTTCGGTCGATCTGCTAACCGCACTTTATTTCTACCAACTTAAGGTGGATCCATCTAAACCGGACGATCCCCAGCGTGACCGATTTATTCTGAGCAAAGGTCATGGCGTGCCAGCATTGTTTCAAGTGTTGGCTATGCGCGGCTACTACCCAGTATCTGATCTTGATCATTATGGTGAAGACGGTACGGTGTTCGGCGAGCATCCACCTACCCCATCTCACTTACCTGGTATCGAAGCGGCGACTGGATCCCTTGGGCATGGGATGCCAATGGGGCTTGGTATGGCACTTGCAGCCAGAGTCAACAACCTGCCCTACTCTGTCTATGCGGTGCTTGGCGACGGCGAATGCAACGAGGGATCGATTTGGGAATGTGCCCTGTTGGCTGGCGGCCAAAAGGTGAACAATTTTTGTGTACTAATTGATTTCAATAAGTGGCAAGCAACAGACCGCAGCGAAGACGTGATGGCTTTGAATCCACTCGCTGACAAATGGCGTGCATTTGGTTGGGATACCTTGGAAATCGACGGGAACAACATGGCTGCAGTCGTTGGTGCCCTTGAGGAGTTTCCCAGTAAGTCGGGCAAGCCATTGGCTATCATTGCACACACCATCAAAGGCAAAGGTGTGTCGTTTATGGAAGACGACAATAACTGGCATTACAGAATTCCCAATGCCGACGAGGTCGCTTTGTCCAAGAAAGAACTGGGGATCACAGCATGAGAAATGCTTTTGCGGACGAGGTCACACAGCTCGCTAAAACTGACTCTCGCGTAATGTTGTTGTCGGGCGATATCGGTAATAAGCTGTTCGATAAGTTCAAAGCAGTTGATGCCAAGCGATTTTTGAATTGTGGCATTGCAGAGGCCAATATGATGGGTGTTGCGGCAGGCCTGGCTCTGAATGGCTTGCGTCCCATCGTCTATACCATCACACCTTTTACGACGACACGCTGTTTCGAGCAGATTCGTGTTGATGTTTGTTATCACGAAGCACCTGTCATTATTGTGGGTACAGGCTCTGGTTTGTCTTACGCTGAACTCGGGCCTACGCATCACTCTCTTGAAGATTTAGCGATACTTCGAACCTTGCCTGGCATGCAGGTGCTTGCCCCGTGCGATGCAATTGAAATGAGGCTTGCGTTACGCGAAGCGATTAAAAGCAATCAGCCAACTTACATTCGCATCGGTAAGAAGGGTGAACCTGCGATTCACGATCCCCAGGTTCAATTTCAAATTGGCCAAGCTATTACAGTTCGAGAAGGAAGCGATGTTTTGTTTGTTGCAGCGGGTACTCTCATGCCTCAAGTGCTTACAGCAGCAGAAGCGCTCGGTGCACAAGGTATTTCTGTTCAAGTGGCCAGTTTTCACAGTATCAAACCACTGGACGAAGCGTATTTGCGAAACTGCTTGTCCAGGCACAAATTGATTGTGACGATTGAAGAACATGGTCGTCTGGGCGGGTTGGGCTCTGCTGTATCAGAATATATCTCTCAGTTCGCTTCTCATCCGCCTCTGCTGCGCTTGGGCACCTTAGATGAATTCATGCACGAGATGGGGACTCAGGACTACGCACGGACCCGCTACGGCCTGGACTCAGCTGGTATTGTTCGTCAAGTAAACGCGCGACTAGCAGATGTCTAGCCGTTCGTTAACCAAGGCTTGATCTGATCATGCGTATTGGTATAGATTTCGACAATACCATCGTCAGTTATGACGAGCTTTTCTATCAGATCGCACAAGAAAAAAAGCTTATTCCAGCAGAATTACCTGTGAACAAGGTGGCTGTCAGAAATCACCTGAGGTCCATTGACCAAGAAGCCGCCTGGACTTTGATGCAAGGTGAGGCTTATGGCCTCAGGATGAATGACGCCAAAGCCTATCCTTTGGCAACTAACAGTATCAGCGCCCTAAAGCTTGCCGGCCATGATGTATATATTGTCAGCCATAAGACCAAACACCCCTTCATGGGCCCGTCTTACGATTTGCATCAAAGCGCGAGAGACTGGATTGATGCCAATCTGGTGTTTGGTTGTGAACAGTTATTCAAGCCAACGCATATTTTTTACGAACTCACCAAAGAAGAAAAAATTGCTAGAGTCAACTCGTTGAATTGTGATGTATTTATCGATGACTTGCCAGAAATCTTGTCCATGAGCGGTTTTCCGCCTCACACCCGCAAAATTCTGTTTGACCCTGAGCACCAGCATCCAGAGCGAGCGGGCGCATGGGCAAAGGCAAACTCGTGGCAAGCAGTAGTCGCTTTGGTTTTGAGCTGATGGGAAAAATAAATTCTCAGCTCGAGGCCATCGCCTGTGAATTGTTTGAGATGGCTGGTATCTCAAACAAAATCGAAAATATAACTAGCGTGAAGCGAGGTGGAAATAATCAGATTTTTCTTGTGACTGGTGACGATCGAAAACTGATACTCAAAAAGTATTTTCAAAATCCTGAAGATCACAGAAATCGTCTAAACATTGAATTTGAATTTTTAAAAATCGCAGGGTTGCGGGCACCTGGTGAGGTTCCTAAGGCATATTCAAAAAGTAACTCACAGCTTGCTGCTTTATACGAGTACATCTCTGGAGATGTATTGGCTCATGTTTCAGAAGTCACTGAAAGTTATGTCCGGCAAGCGGGGCAATTCATCGCAAAATTGAATACCGGTGAAAATTTCACAGAGATAGCGGATCTATCCTCAGCTTCTGAAGCCTGTTTTTCAATTGACCAACATATCCAGACTATCGACGATCGATTAGGTGAACTGCAGCGTTCACGTTTGGCTCAGCCCGACGATGCTGAATTTAATCAAACGTTGACTCAAATTTGCGATTGTTGGCGAAATATTAAATCCGCTCTTCTTCAGCAATTTCAGCAAGATCCCAGCTTGGACTTAAGTTTGGCGCTTACCGTTGACCAGCGAGTACTATCGCCGTCGGACTTTGGCTTTCACAACGTTTTGATTCGACCTGATGCGCGGCTCGCTTTCATCGATTTCGAGTATGCCGGTTGGGATGATCCAGCCAAACTTGTAGGTGATTTTTTCGCACAAGTTGCAATCCCTGTTGATCTCAAATATTTCGACCTTTTTGTCAGTGCTGCGTTTAAACATCGCTTGGACTATGAAAGCATTTGTGCTCGCTCCAGTGCCCTGTTGCCTTTATATAAGATCAAGTGGTGTTGCATCGTGTTAAACATCTATCTACCCAAGCATTTAGCCCGAAGAAAATTTGCTAACCCTGGCATGAATGTTCTGGAAATCAAACGACAACAGTTATTAAAAGCCAAACAACTTCTTGAAGAAGCCATCCTATGAGCTACATCGACTTTTTATCTCCTGTTCACAAGAGTACTCAGCGTGATTATCTGGCCAGAGTCAACGATCCTGAATATCCAAAAGCAAAGGCGGCGGATCTTGCGAAGAACTGGTCATTTGACTATTGGGATGGTGATCGCCGGATTAACTACGGAGGTTATCGCTACATGGAAGGCCGTTGGGAGAAGGTCGCAAAGATGATGGCTGATCACTACGGATTAAAAGCTGGCGATAAGGTTTTGGATATTGGCTGCGGTAAAGGATTTTTGTTGTTTGACTTCACCAAGGTTGTGCCTGGTTTGGATGTCTACGGCTCTGACGTTTCTAACTATGCCATTGAAAATGCCAAGGAGGAAATTAAAGATAAATTGACGGTTGCCAATGCAATTAAGTTGCCTTACCCAGATAAACATTTTGATTTTGTCTACTCGCTCAATACATTCCACAATCTGCACAACTACGATCTTGAGCAAGCGCTGCGCGAAATGAATCGTGTCAGCAAACAAAAAAAATATATCTGTGTGGAGTCCTATCGTAATGAAGTTGAAAAGGCGAACCTACTTTATTGGCAGGTGACTTGCGAGGCTTTCTGCACCCCTGAAGAATGGGATTGGTGGTTTAAGCTAACCCATTACGACGGTGATCATTCATTTATCTATTTTGAGTAGCCCTCTTAATATTGTCCAGCAACTCATCATGAAAAAAAACTTATGGATAGTTGGAGGAGGCTCAGCAATTGGCAACCGGCTGACAGAGAAGCTAAGTGCGCAGTATCAAATCATATCGTTGCATAGACGTGCTGAGTGTATGACAGCTGTTGCCGATGAGATTCACGAGGCGATTGACTTGGCGGATCCCAACAAACTACTCGACCCGATTACACGTCTTAGTCAGTTGTATCCACCCAGTGGCATTATCTTTGGTCAACGATACAGGCCTTTAGTAGAGTTTGCTGACCACTTCAGTCTGGCGCTAAAAACAGAGGTTCAGTCGAGCGCCAAAATAGTTGAAATACTGCAGCAGCTAGAGATTGAACAATTAAGTTCAGTGGTGTTTCTTACGTCAGTCAATCACAGATTGATCAATAAACAGCTACCTCTTTGGTATCACTTAACTAAAAGCGCTCAGGTATCCTTGGTTAAGTACCTCTCAGTCGCTAAAGAAAGCCAAAAATATAACGTTAATGCAATAGAGCTTGGTTCATTTTTAAAGTATCCCCTCAGTGAGTATTCAGAGAGAGAGCAACATTGGTTTCGCACGCTGAAAGAACATAACCCTATGAACCAGCTGATTAATTTAGATCAATTGGCTGATTTCGCTGCTTTTTTGATTTCTGACGCAGCGAGCGTGATTAATGGGCAGATTATGTCGTTAGATGGTGGCATTTCAAATATTTTTCAAGAAACTTTAATAGGCTGATACATGTTTTACACACGAACAACATGCAGATTATGTGACTCACCTGACGTATCGATTGCCTTCAAAATGCCAAGTATGCCTCCTGTCGATAACTACAGATTGCCGGGCGACGCCGAAATAGTATTACCCGCTTTTCCGATGGATCTATACATGTGTCAGGCGTGTGGCCATGCTCAGTTGTTGGATGTTGTAGATCCAGATATCTTGTTCGGCAACTACATCTATACCTCGAGTAGTTCACCCGATTTAGACGAGCATTTTGGCAAATATGTAGAGGTGGTTTTGCGGTTTTTGAATCAACCGAAGGCGCTTAAAGTGCTAGATGTAGGCAGCAACGATGGCTTACTGCTCGGCAAATTCAAAGCGTTTGGCCATTCTGTCCTGGGGGTAGATGCGTCAGAGGCGGTAGCAAAAATTGCGAGAAATCATGGAATCGAGACGCATGTTGGTTATCTGAACAAAGCCACTGCTGCGCAAGTCACAGCGAAATACGGTAAGTTCGATCTTGTCACGGCCAATAATGTTTTTTCTCACGCTGATAACCTGCAAGAGTTTGCGAGAGCTGTTGAAACACTGATGACTGATAATGCCACCTTTGTTTTTGAGGTGTCGTATTTAAAAGATTTAGTGGACAAGTCCGTGATCGATTACGTGTATCACGAACATCTTTGCCACCATAGCATTAAGCCACTCAAGCAGTTTCTTGAACTGTGCGGCTTAAAACTAGTGAATGTTGACCGTGTGGCGACCAAGGGCGGCAGCATTCGCTGCTACGCGGTTAAGAAATCATCCCCAGCCGCTGAGTTACCAGTTGTGCAGGCAATGATCACCGAGGAGCTAGAGACAGGACTGTACGATTTAGCAAACTTCAAAAAGCTGGCCAAACAGGTTGAACAGATAAAAGCCGAGCTTCATTTGATTTGCAAAGACGTCATTCAGCGTCAGGGACAAATTGCGTTATACGGCGCAGCTGCTACGGCAACAGTTCTGAACTATATGTTAGATATTAACCAGTATGGGTCGCTCATTATTGATGATAATCCAGTTCGCCAACAGCGCCTGAGTCCTGGGTTCATGTTGCCTGTTTTACCAGCTAGCGCTTTACTTGAGCATCACGTCAAAACGGTAATTATCTCGGCATGGCGCTTTGCAGATCTAATTGTTGAACGAAATAAAGAATTTCTCGATCAAGGTGGTGTTTTTGTTATTCCATTCCCAGCGATAAGGATTATCAAGAAATGAGCACAGTAGAACCGCAATACAACCACTGTATCGAAGTGGAAAGACAATTCGGACGCGCAAAATTTGGTCTGATGAGCAACCAAGTCTGGGTGGACGATCCTAAGAGATTGCTCTTCGTGCTTTCTCGTTATAAGTTTGTGTCAAAAATGCTGAGTGGGGTGAATTCAGCGCTTGAGATTGGTTGTGCTGACGCATTTGGTACAAGGCTGGTTCGCCAAGTTGTGCCCAATGTGCTTGCAACAGATATTGATCCGATCTTTATTCAAGACTGTATTGATCGCATTCAGCCAAACGACAAATGGAATGTCTCCTACGCTGTCCACGACATTGTTGAAAAGCCCGTATACCAGAGCGATAAATTTGATGCCGCGTTTTCACTAGATGTTTTCGAACACATTGATCCAAGCAACGAGCGTCGCTATATCGAAAATCTCATCAAATCGATTAAACCTGATGGGATGGTAATCATAGGCTGTCCCTCGCTTGAATCACAAAAATACGCTTCGCCTGGGTCTCTTGAGGGACATGTGAACTGCAAGAATGGTGAGGATTTGAAGAAACTGTATCAGGAGTACTTCAACAGTGTTCTTCTTTTCTCAATGAACGATGAGGTCGTGCATACGGGTTTTTTAAAAATGGCTAACTATCTTTTTGTCGTCTGTTGTGGGGTTAAAAATGTCTAAGATTCAAACGAAGAAACTAGTTGAAGGTGTATGGCAGAACCTTGAAAGATTCCCGCACATATCGTACGAAGGGCTACAGGACTATGTCGCTGCTATCGAGCAGTCGCCAACGAAACGAGCCAGAATATGTATGCACGACGCTACGACAGATCGTCAGCAAGAAATGTTTATCGCCTTCGATGGATCAAGCTATGTCCGGCCAAGCCACCATGTGAACAGGGACGAATCGTTTCACATGATTGACGGCGCAGGAAAATATATATTTTTTGATGATAATGGCGTTCAAATCGACGACGTTCGTCTCGGTAACTACGAGAGCGATTTACCATTTTATTGCCGTATTCCGGGCAATTTAAATCACTCTCTCGTACTGTACTCTGATCATGCTGTCGCGCACGAAGTTTGTACTGGTCCTTTTGACAAAGCCAGTACAGTATTCCCTTCCTGGTCACCTGATTATAAAACGTCAACCGAAACAGATCAGTTCAGAGCGTTTCACACGACACAACCGGTCAAGCCAGTTCAAGGCTGTCAGTACGAGCGTATCACTGAGGAGATGTGCCGGGCTAAACCAGGCGTCGTATCTATTAAACGATCGGATCTCGAATACTTCAAATCTGAAGTGTACAAAACAGCTCGCAAGCGAATCAGGCTCTGCGTGCATCAAACCGATGACGATTTATTGCATGAAATGTTTGTCGTTTATACCGGCATGACTTATGTCAGAGCCAACAAACATATCGGCAAAGATGAATCACTTCATATTCTCGAGGGCGAGGCTGACTTTGTCTTTTTCGATGATGACGGCAACATCATAGAAATCGTACCCTTGGGATCAAAAAGTTCAAATAAAAACTTTTTCGTACGAGTTCCCCAAGGTGTTTTTCACACCATCATCATGAAAAGTGATGTGCTGGTCATACACGAGGCAACTCCTGGGCCGTTCAATAGAGAAGAGACACTTTGGGCTTCCTGGTCTCCTATAGACAGTGACCAAGAAGCTGTGGCGGCTTACTCAAAGGATCTGGCAGAGAGGATGGAACGCTTTAGTTAAAACTAGACGAAGTGATGTGACCCACTTCGTCAGCTACTAGAAATTTAAACGGCGTAACGGTAGCACGTTAGGCCGTTTTTATGATGTGAGAAGCCCAAGCGGGAACGTTTTTATAGAAACAGTGAAATCCATCACTAAAACTGGCGAGGTTAAGGCCGTATGTTGCACCCAGCATCATCAGACTTTGTCGGGAAAACAAACTGATGTGGCCATTTCTGGGTGAGGCATACCACCAAGTCATTCGCTGATTTGGTTTGATATCGTTATCGGTAATGAGGGTTGAAAACAAAATCAAGCCATCATCTGCCAGCGCTGTGGTCAGATTTACCATTAACGCCTGGACATCAGGTACATGTTCAAACACTTCTAGTGAAGTGATCAGATTGAATTTTCCGAGCGTAGCTAAATCAATATCATTTTTCGGAAAAGGGTCATAACTTTTAGATTGCCAGCCCTCGGCCTTCAACAGATCACTCATTCGACCATTACCGCCACCATAATCGAGATGATGGATATGCTGGCTCTGACCTTTAAAAATATCACTTAGACCCTTGGCGTTTGCGCCCGGTCTTACCTCAAGATAATCAGGATCAATCTCGATATATTCGTCGTTATATATTTTTTCGAGGAAGTCCTGCTCGGTCCATGAGGTGAACTCTGGTGCATACGTAAACGAACAAACTGTGCAGCGAGAGTAGTAAATCGGGATACCTGCCAGGGGTAGGAATTTACCTCTGTTTTCTTCACAGCTCTTATTAAAATCGACTACGTCAAAAAGTTTGACGTCACAGTAACAAATTGGGCATTTACTGAAACTATTTAACATCAAGGCCTCCGTAAGCCATAATTTCTTTAGCGATGACTTCGGATCTGGTAATTAGCTCGGGGTTCACGGGATCCGTCGTTTTTTTGAAGATGATGTATTTGGACAGATTTTTAAAATTATCAGGCGGCACCGCCGTTTTAGCCCAGTCGGCAATCTCTTTAGCATTGGCCCTCTTGGTAGAAAATGGCGGATAAAAACTTATCAAATGACATAACTCAATCATGGGTAGCTCTGACCAATCCTTTGAGAAATAAGGATTCGTCAAGTGCGGCAAGAAAGTCATATCTGTGCATCCTCCCACCGTTGTCATCCAGTCCTTAGCAACAACAATCGTTATCCCAAGCGAAAAGCCTCTTAGACATACCGACCTGTCATCCGACCAAGTTATTTGATAGGGGTATTTAGTAAAATTCGGACTATCCCAGTTTTCCGTCACCCAAACCGGGTGCGAATTGTTTAGGCCAATCTCTAGTAATTCGTCAATGGTTATTTGAGGTCCCATCAAAGATGGCGCCGCAGTTTCATAAGTTGACCGGATTGGCTGATGCACGAGTGCGTCAAAGCCTTGATCGAAATAAGCTAGGGCCTTCTCAAAGAAGTTAGGCCCAAAATAATGATCTGCCGTAGCCATGTACATCAGCAAATTGTTTGTCACAGCAAACTGGGCAGTATTTGTTAATTGGGTGCCTTGAATTTGATAACGTGCGTTGTAGGTGAGTTCATGGTCTGGGATTTTTAAAAAAAATACATTCAAATATTTTTTTAGTTCTTTGTAATTGGGATGTGCTTCGATCGTCGCGACATTACTCTCAGCAGTGAAAATTAAATAGTAAGACTTGGTAAAAGGATTGTTCGCTGAGAGATTTTCAAGTAATGACTTTAAATGGAAATTCAAAAAAATACTGGTGTACGACTCACCGTAAACCAAATTCGAAATACAAATTTCACTCATTTTGATCATCCATCGGCCAGGGATTGAAGTTAACAGTGGTACTCATCATTTGATCTCGATTGACGCGGGATCACTCGAATGAATAGCTAATAAGTTAATGTCGATAGCCATGACTTTGTACCCATGCTCGGTCAAAAAGTGACGGATATCATTTTCATTTGATTTGATCTTCTCGATCAGCATCTGTGGACGGTGTTGATTGATGGAATTTTCAGCGCCGATCAAGGCGTCCATTTCCATTCCTTCAATATCAATTTTGATGAAATCCAGTCTCTTAAGGTTAAGCTCATCAATCGACATCAAGCGAGTCTGAATGCAATTTTCTGGTCGATAGTCGACGTCCTGTCCGATAAACTCAGTCGTCGCTGTTTTTCTGATTTCCAAGCTGCCAAAGCTAGATGGCAAGAGGTAGTTTGGCGACGGTACCGGTATTGAACCACTGTGCGCACCGACTGCGGCAAAGATGGGTCTGGCATTAAAACAATTGTTCATCGCGACGTTTCCCGCAAGTGCGTAATAAATTCGCTCTTGCGCTTCGAAGGAAATCACATCCCCCCAACCGTACATCGCTTTTGCCCACTCAATCGTGTGCACCCCGACGTTCGCGCCGCAGTCAATCGCGACCACTCCATCGCCATAGCTAGCTCGCCTTGACATCAATAATTGAATAGCTAAACCAACCTCAGTCGGATCAAAGGAAGACGTGTTGAACAATTGAAAACCCATCCCGTATCCCGCGTTACCCTTCAACACGTAGTCATTTCTGTTGACCAACATGGTGCCGTGATTGGTACTTGCAAGAACAAAAGCAATTGGTCGCAGCGTGCTCAATTAAATACCCCTAAGAGTCTGGTT
Organism: Jezberella montanilacus; assembly: GCF_003003055.1. Taxonomy (GTDB): domain Bacteria; phylum Pseudomonadota; class Gammaproteobacteria; order Burkholderiales; family Burkholderiaceae_B; genus Zwartia; species Zwartia montanilacus. The sequence goes on along the minus strand of NZ_PVTV01000017.1, from coordinate 129,498 downwards.
TTGTATAAACGGGATGATTCAGCCGAAATGTTAATCGCCCTCACAGTTAGCAAATAACTGATCAAGCTGAGAATTGTCTGGCTAATTAGCCATTTAGGCTAAATCTGAACTGTATCTGAGCCATTCAAAAACACTTTGAGCGAAAAATGGCTCAAATACCGGCAGTTCAGACTAATCTGGCCTGATGTTCCTCTTGGTAACCAGATCCTTCCACTTGTCAATATCGGCGCGGACGAAGTCGGTGAATTTCGGTGAGGTCCCGCCGACAGTCTCCATACCCAATGCAACAAAGCGGGCCGTCACCTCTGGTTGAGCCAAAATATCATTGATGTCTCGATTCAGCCGGTTAACCATGTCGGCTGGCAGCTTGGCTGGGCCTACTAAGCCAAACCACGTGTAAACGCCTGTATCCGGATAGCCTAACTCGCCCATTGATGGCACGTCGGGCAGCAATCCCGAGCGGTGATCACCGAAGACCGCTAACACACGAATGCGCCCCGATTGAATTTGCGGCAGGGGCGCAACGATAGGATGTATACCGGCCTCCACCCTTCCTCCAAGTACGTCAGTCACCGCAGGCGCATCACCTTTGTACGGGATGTGGTTTAAGTTTGCTTTGGCAATGTAGTTCAGGACTTCGAGTGCGAGATGGGGAGCTGTTCCGTTGCCCGGGCTAGAAACGTTGAACCCAATCTCTTGTTTGACCGATGCATCTAAAAATTGTTTGACATTAGTATAGGGAGAGTTGGCCGGCACAATTAAAAACAGCGGTGCCCGAACAACTTGAACGATATGTGTGAAATCCTGCAACGTGTCGTAAGGCAGTTTGCCGTAAAGCGCAGGATTGGTGGTGTGTGGTGCTGCAACCATCAAGAAGTTATAGCCATCCGGATCAGACTTTGCAATCAAGTCAGACGCAATCCGAGTGTTCGCGCCAGGTTTGTTTTCGACAACGATGGGCTGTACTAGCTTTTGAGACAGCTTCTCGGCAATGACTCTCGTAGCAATATCGTTCGATCCACCCGGTGCGAAAGGCGAAATGAATCGGATCGACTTATTTGGCCAATCCTGAGCGTGCACTTGAACTGGAACCGCCATAATCGCCACGACGAGCAGGCTAATCGACTTGAGGATCAACTTTTTCATATTTTTTGCACCCCTCGTTAAGGTCGCATACTTGTTTTTAAAATACGTCTCGCCAAAGTCGCTCGATGAACTTCTGAGGCGCCATCATAAATTCTGAAAGGCCTCATCTCACGTAAGATCATCGACACGGGTGAATCTTCAGACATCCCGAGTGCCCCCATCATTTGTGCTGCGCGATCCGCAACCCGATATAGCGCTTCCGACACAAAAACCTTGGTCATCGCCGATTCGTGCTTCACCGGTTGGTTCAAATCAAGCTTTTGCGCCACATCCCACGTCATCAATCTGCTCGCATATAAATCAATATGAGAATCAGCAACCATGGCCTGGACTTGTTGTAAGTCAGCCAGCGGCTCACCAAATGAGGAGCGCGTCGTGACGTAACGTTGAGCAATCTCCATGGCTCTGGATACTCGTCCGATAAAGCGCATGCAATGCAGCAAGCGAGCGGGCTCCAAGCGTTTTTGAGCATAACGAAAACCTTGGCCCACTTCACCTAGCACCGCGTCATCGCTGACTTCGCAGTCGACGAATTCAATTTCGCCGTGACCACCGATCTGATAACCATCAATACTCTGGATATTCCGGATCAAGTGATAGCCGGGATTATTAGTCTCGACAATAAATAGCGTCGCGCCCTCAGCGGTCTGGGCAAGCACCAGTGCAAAGTGGGCATTGACGGCCCCACTGATAAACCACTTTTTGCCGTTAATTACCCACTTGCCGTGTCGCCGTTCAGCCCTGGTTTTCAGCATAGCGGGGTCTGAGCCAGCGCCAGGCGCAGGCTCGGTCATGGCGAAGCATGATCTCACTTCCCCCTGGATCAAAGGGGCTAAATATTTTTCCCGTTGAGCGGGATTAGCACAATCCATCAGCGTCAACATATTTGGTTGATCTGGGGCAGCACAGTTCATGGCGATAGGGCCAAGAAAACTACGTCCGGACTCTTCAACGACCACTGAAAGATCGCGCCACGATAAGCCAAGACCGCCCAGTGACTCTGGTAACTGAGGGGCGTAAATGCCATGATCGATGGCGATCTGCCTTAGCTCACTGGCTACTCGATCCAGCGCTATCACATCATGCGCAATAGCGGGATCTTCTCTAGGTATCGCCTCCGTTTCGATGAAGTGGCGCACCCGCTGTTTGATCGTAGTGACCTGTTCACTGTGCTCGAGCATGTTATTTCATGATCCTCTTGGCGATATTTAACAAGTGAATCTGACTGGTTCCCTCGTAGAGGCGAAACAAACGAACATCCCGATAAAGCATTTCAATCGGCCCACCAATATCGGCGCAATAGCCAGCTCCGCCAAAAATCTGCACGACACGATCAGCGACACGACCACACATCTCGGAGGCGAAGTATTTACAGATGGACGCCTGCGTCGTAATGTCCTCGCCACGATCACGGGCGCGAGCGGTCTCCAGCACAAGTGCTTTGGCCGCCTCGATTTCGACCTTACTTTCTGCGATCATGGCTTGAACCAACTGGAATTCTCCGATGGGTTGCCCAAATTGAGTGCGTCGCTTGACGTGATCTAAGGCCTCATCCAACAGACGAATGGCTGGTCCAATACATAGTGCCGCCAGGTTAATGCGCTGCTTATTGAGCGCCTTCATGGCGGTCGCGAACCCGGCCCCTAATTGCCCACCCAGGACATCGTCAAAGCTTGCATGTACATCTTTTAGATAGACCTCTGATACTGGTGAACCCGCTTGCCCCATTTTTCTGTGCTCAGGCCCTGCGGTAATGCCTACTCGGTCTTTGGGTATGAGAAATGCCGAAATCCCACGAGCACCTAAATTATCAGGATCAGTTCTGGCGAACACAGTAAAAAGATCCGCAATAGGTGCGTTCGTAATGTAGCGTTTTGTACCATTGATCAGGAAACGACCCTTGTTGTTGGCGTCAAGAAGCGCGGACGTCTTAAGTGAGGTAGCGTCTGAACCTGCCTCTGGTTCGGTCAGAGCAAGACATCCTGTGATCTCACCCGATGCGAGCTTAGGCAACCACTTAGCTTTTTGAGCAGGGGTGCCATCTTGAACCAAGCCCTCAGAGCCGATCCCTGTATTCGTACCTGCCCGTGCTCGAAATGCCGTCGCTGCTTGAGAGATCTCGATATTTGCCAGAGCGAGCTCTTCGGTGGTTAGCCCACTGCCGCCGAACTCTTCGGGGATGCTCCAGCCAAAATATCCATTGGCTCTCATCACCTCAACCAAAGATTCAGGGATTTGATTGCGTTCAACGACCAGCGCTTCGGCCGGGATCGCGAGGTCGCGAACGAATTCACGTATGTTGTCGAGTCGTTTTTTGTTTAATTCGTTGTCAGTAATCATGTCTGCCAATTTTTTTAGTTTTATGTGTCTTCTTCGTCTAGCTTTTTTTTGTCTTATTCGTCTTGCTTTCAAGCCATAAGGCGCATGGCCCGATTAGTTGAGAAATTTTATGCCGATTACGGGCAAAAAATTGATAGGCCAGTTCAAGTAAGGGTTGTAACGATTTTCTTGAGAAAATCCAAGCTAAAAACGATAAGCTGGCACGCTGATAGGCGGCAGCGAAAACAGCAGGCCCTTGGATCAATTGTCCATCTGCATATTGACCGTACATCGCCGCCAGTGCCTGCTCGCACGACACACCAACCGAGTTGGCTTCAAATTGGCTCGAGTTGATGTCAATGAAATCCAACAACCCTGCTTCGTTACGTCGCGACAAAAACCGGATCTCCGCAAGACACAGCGGGCAGAGCCCATCATAAAAAAGCGTCAATTTTTGAAGTTGGCTATTCATTGACTTAGTTTACGGCGTATTGTTTAACCTTGGTCACAAACCCTCAACCGATATAAGGCTGTAAGCTTTTATGGCAACATTATCCAAACCATTTCGCGCTCTGGTCGTTGGCTGCTCTGGGACGATCGGCACGGCGTTCATGGATCTACTCGAACAACATCCTGATTGCTCTGCGGTGACCGGATTAAGCCGTCAAACCCATCCCCCTATCGATTACTTCGACCCGGCGTCTATTGAATCATCTGCTCTATCGCTGGCTACTCAAGCACCTTTTCAACTCATCATTAACACGATTGGTGCCTTACATTCGGATAGCTTCATGCCCGAAAAGAGATTGGATGATCTTAATGCCGAGCAGCTTCATCAAATGATGCAAATCAATGCGATCGGCCCGGCTTTGACACTTCGTCATTTCTCAAAGTTGCTGGATCCTCAGCATAGCGTCATGGTGACCTTGTCTGCCAAGGTCGGCAGCATCGAGGATAATCGCCTGGGAGGCTGGTACAGCTACCGAGCGTCAAAAGCTGCTTTAAACATGTTGCTCAAAACGGCAGCGATTGAATTAGACAGGACAAAGCCAAATGCTGTGTTGATTGCTCTGCATCCTGGCACCGTCAACTCTGATTTATCAAAACCCTTTCGCGGTCAACAGATTGGTCGTCCTGCAAGTGACGCGGTCGCTGACATGTTCAAGGTTATTGACGGGCTGACTAAAGAGGATTCGGGCAGCTTTCTGACCTACTCGGGTGAAAAATTGCCGTGGTGAGTAAGCTCAGAGGCGTCACGACGTAAAAGTCCTTGAGCTCGTTTTTTGAGCCCGACAACGATCGGAGCAATATTTGATCGTGTCCCAATTCTTTTCCCAAGCTTTACGCCAAGTCATTTCCTTTTTACAGACAACACACTGTTTACTTGGCAGAAAACTTTTATTGCCTTTGAACGAAGTAGCCATAGCGTGCGTTTATAGTCGGTCGAGGTTATTGAGTACCACTTGAGCGTGAGCCTGAATCGCTTGCTGATCCTCAACACTAATTTTGTTCAAATTAACTGTCATCAGCCTCGTGCGCGGGCTTGCGTCGAATTGCGCGCGGTGCTTGATTAGAAAATTCCAATAGAGCGTGGTAACGGGGCAAGCCATTTCACCAAAGCGGACGTCTGGTTTGTATTTACATGACGAGCAATAATTGCTCATGCGCTTGATGTAAGCGCCACTCGCGACATAGGGTTTGCTGGTAAATCGACCACCATTGGCAAACAAGGCCATACCTGCAGTGTTTGGCAACTCTACCCACTCGATTGCATCAACATAGACTGCCAGATACCAGGCGCAGACCTCAGAAGGCAACACTTCTGCAAGCAGAGCAAAGTTGCCAGTCACCATGAGACGTTGAATATGATGGGCATAACCATATTTCATCGTTTGCCTGACGGCATCTTTCATGCATGCCATGTCCGTTTCGCCTGTCCAGTACCAGTTGGGCAAGGCTCTGTCGTGTTCGTAGTAGTTATCTTCAGCCATCTTTGGCATGTCAAGGTAATACATCCCTCGTACGAACTCACGCCACCCGAGAATTTGCCTGACAAAACCTTCAACGGCTGACAAATCAAATCCGTGTTGCCTCCAGCCATCGATCACGGCGGCAATGACTTCACGTGGATTCAAGAGTTTCAAGTTTAATGAACTCGAAAGCATCGAGTGCCAGCCAAACGGCGTATCGGTCCACATGGCATCTTGAAAGGTACCAAAGTTTTGCAAGCGATAAGTAACGAAGTAATTGAGCGCCTCAAGCGCTTGTTGTCTCGTTACGGGCCAATTGAAATGAGCTAAGGAACCCGGGTGACTTTCATATGCCTCACCAACATACTCAAGCACTTCACTGGTGATCTGATCGGTTTCAAAAGACAAGGGGCCATCAATCATCCCTGGACCTTTTTTAGGATATGGTTTTCGATTATCTTGATCGAAATTCCACTGCCCGCCCTCGGGTTCGCCATTTTCATCGAGCAAAATGTTGTGTTTCTTGCGCATCAGCCGGTAAAAATACTCGAGCCTTAATTCTTTTTTGTCTTTAGCCCATTCATCAAAAATATGATGTGTACAAAAGAAGTGCTCATCTTCACGCATCTCGATTTCAATAGCGAGCTCTTTTGCTAAGGCTTTTAAAGATTGCTTCAGTCGCCACTCGCCTGGCTCTGTACACACCAAGTATTTGATCTGCTTTTCGAGCAGATAGGCTCTGAGTGCCTCGGTAATCGAAAGGGATGACGCCTTGAGGTAATGAAGCGGATATCCGTCAGCTTCAAGCACTTGAGCGAAGTGACGCATCGCCGACAAAAACAAAGCGATTTTCGCTTTGTGCGTCCAGACGTATTGAGCTTCTTCGGCCGATTCAATCATGAAGATTTCGTCCGTCTCTCTATCGAATCCGCGCAAAGCCGATCCCTGAAGGTCTAATTGATCACCCAGAATCAGCACGAGTCTTTTTTTCTTAGTCATTCTTCATTCTTCTGTATCTGGACTGATTCGTCAGATTGTTGCAACCAGCGTCTTCGATAATTGCCATTTGAATCATGATCGTTCGTTTGCTTGGCAACATTAAATGCCCTGCCACCTCTCGGATCCGTACCTCGACCAGCGATATAAAGCCAATTGCCTTGATTGCTATAAACGTCATAATCAATCAACTGGGATTCAAACCAGGCAGCACCGGCGCGCCAATCGCCCATCATGTCGTATATCAAATAACTCGCCACAACTTGTCTTAAGCGATTAGAGAGATAACCGGTTGTGCTGAGTTCTCTCATGGCGGCGTCTATTAGACCTTCGCCCGTATGGCCGCCGCACCATTGCGCGAATTGCCTCCGACCGAATTTGCTGGGTGGGTGATCACTCAAACCAGTTTTACGATAGAGTTTTCTGCCGTACTTAAAGTGCAGGAAACGAAAATAATCACGCCAGAGCAGTTCGAACGACAACCAATAAGTGCCTTCGTTCGCGCCGTGCTCACTTTCATAGTTGTCAAGCTGGGCGGCGATTGTTCTGGCAGAAACACAGCCTAAGCTTAACCAGGGAGAAAACTTGCTTGAGTAATCCATCCCCAATAACTTATTACGCGTTTGTTTGTATGTATCGGGCAAGCGGCGATCAAAATATTGCTTGAGATGGAGATCTGCAGCAACTTCACCACCCACAAACGATTTAAGGTGACTTTCTGCGCGGAGATCACTAGTCTGCACCGACGGCGTTTGCCAAACAGGTAGGGGCGGGATCCATGTGACCGACGAGACTGGGCTGGCAAATCTGAGATTTGCTTTCTCAACCTTTTGACGAAAGGCAGTAAACACATCTGGTATCGCCGTTAAATCAAAAGGGAGATCCTGTGGCTCAAGCATGCTTGATTGCCAACACTGTCTGACTGCGATACCCAAGCTTTGAAGGCGAATTACTTGATCAATCTCTTCAGGCGCTTCAATTTGCTCGCAATAGATAGCCGTTGCGTTTACTGCTACGGACAGTGAGGCTATGACAGTTTGAAGATCGCCAGAAAACTCAAAAAGATCAGAACCCAACGCTCTCAGTTGACGCTTCAGGTCATCAAGTGACTCTCGCAAAAATGCTCGCCGGTGGCTACCAACCCGATTAAACCCCCATTCGGTTGGCGCGTCGTCTGCCGGGTCAAAGACATAGATGGGTAAAAGACAATCAGCTTCCGCACAGGCTCGCGATAACGCAGGGTTATCGGCGAGGCGGAGATCCTGTCGAAACCAGTAAATCAGGACGGTCACGACGCCTCGTCTGAGCCATCGGAATCGAGTCGCGGCGCGCACATTTGTTCACCATCCCACACCTGCCCGCACCAGCATTGGCCTTCTTCATTAATGATACAGGTGCCAGACCCGCAGCAACGATCGTCTCGTGTTTCCATTTTTAACTTTACCCACAGGATTAAAGGCAACCAGCCAAACGAGTTATTCTAACGTCGATACCCCACTCCGCTTACCCCGTTTCAGAATACCCCTACATGTTGAATTCTATTGATGTACCAAAGCAAAAAATCGTAATAATCGGCGCTGGATTAGCCGGCTTAACGTGTGCCACAGAACTGCAGGCACTCGGCTTTATCGTTGAAGTGTTCGAAAAGAGTCGCGGTGCGAGTGGCCGAATGAGTACTCGGCGTAGTGCAAACTGGGAAGCTGACCACGGGGCGCAGTACTTTACGGCGCGTGACCCTGCGTTTATTCAGACCGTTGCTTCCTGGATGGATCAAAAACAAGTGGCGCTGTGGGCGCCTAACCTGAAAGTGTTCGAAGATAAACACTGGCGCGCTAGCCAATCCAGAGACCAGCGTTATGTCGCGACACCAGGCATGAGCTCGCTCGGTAAGCATTTGGCTAAACGCCTGCCTATTCAGTTCGAGCAGACCATCAGTCAGATTGAACGGGTGGGCAGCACTTGGGTTCTGCACAGTAGTGAAGCAGGAAGAATGAACACGGCCTACGATGGGTTGGTACTCGCCATCCCCTCACCGCAAGCGCTGGTTTTAGTTAAAGAAGTGGATAGTTGGGCGAGCGCACTCGCTGCAGCAAGCAACATGAATGCCTGCTGGACGCTGATGATTAAGTTTGTGACTCAACCGGCGTTTGATCTGGACGCGGGCTTTGTCAATAATGAAATCATCAGCTGGGTTTGTCGCAATAATTCCAAACCTGAACGCGTTGGCGACGAGTACTGGGTGGTTCACGCCAATCCACAATGGAGCCAAACCTTTGTGGAATTAAGCAAAGAAGATGCAACGGCTCAAATGGTGGCTTGTCTCGCTCAGCTCGGCTTTAACTGCAAGGACGCAGCAATAACGACTCACCGCTGGCGTTACGCCAGTGGCTCTCTTGCCACCCCGCCTGAGTGCTATCTCTCTGGCGAAATCAAACTTGGTTTATGCGGCGACTGGTTGCATGGTGGTCGTATCGAGGGAGCATGGTTAAGCGGCCATAAGCTCGCTACACGTCTTGCTGCTTTATTCCCACTGGTGTAACTCGCTTCTATTTTTGCTTATATTGGCCCGAGCAATAAGCGCGTGTTACCTCTTTGCTTCTTAGTTCGAGGTGTTTGGTCACACGACCCGTTACGCGTTTTCGCCAGAGCTCATAAGAACTTCGTTTTAACGACTTACGCATGAGCGCTTTAACCTGGGGCTCAGACAGTCCGAACGTTTTCTTGATAGCTTCGAAGGGGGTGCGATCCTCCCAAGCCATTTCAATTAAACGAGATAACTCGTGAGCAGCAAGAGGCGCTGGCGAACTGAGCATAAATGAGGTGTTTCCTATATCTTGTTCAATGCCTTTAAGATCTTTTCAGAGGTAAAAGGCTGATCAAACACAGCAGTTTCGAAGGGTGAAAGAGCATCGTTTATCGCGTTCATAACGGCGCCCGGTGCACCCGCTGTACCAGCTTCGCCTGCCCCTTTTGCGCCAAGTTTAGATGACTGTGTCGGTGTCTCAATATGAGCTACCTCAATATCTGGCATCTCATTTGCCATGGGCACCAGGTAATCTGCCATGTTACCGTTTCTAAGCAATCCGCTATCATCATACAAGCACTCTTCGAACAAGGCGCCGCCAATGCCTTGCACAATTGCCCCGCGCACCTGCTCAGTCACGAGCATCGGGTTCAGTACCCGGCCGCAGTCTTCCACCGCCCAGTGCTTCAATAGCTTCACAAATCCAGTGTCCGGATCAACTTCAACGTAGGATGCCTGCACACCGTTGGTGAAAATGAAAGGATATTGGGTTTGTGTATAGTGACGCGTCACCATCAGATCAGCTGAAAAGCCTGCTGGCAAGGTGTCTGTTCTGAAGTAGCCAACTCGACCAATCTCACTGAATGGCAACAACTGCTCGCCACTTGCTTTATCTAAGACGAAACTCTGCCTGACCAATAACTCATCTGGATTGCGATTCAGGATGGCACCAGCGAGTTTGAGAATATTGGCTTGCAGTGCCTGCGCGGCGAGTAATACGGCTTCGCCACCTACCCCGGCGCCGCGCGATGCCCACGTACCTCCGCCATAAGGAGTGACATCAGTATCACCGGTAATGATGCGCACTTGATCGATGGATACACCAACCCCATCTGCTGCGATCTGGGCAAAAATCGCTTCAGTACCCTGCCCTTGTTCACCCACGCCAATCAGGACTGACACGACCCCGCTGGGATCAAGTCTTGCCGTCGCACCGTCTTGCGATGCGATCCGGGCACCGCCCACACCATAAAAAGCAGGACTCGGATTGGTTAATTCGATGAGCGTAGCAAACCCAATACCTCGATAGACACCTTGTTTGCGGAGCTCGGCCTGCTCTTTGCGCAAGGCCGGATAATCCATCATTTTTTCAATGGTCCGGAGGCACTGCTCGTGCGACAGCACCTCTAATTTAATGCCCGATGCTCCTGTACAAGGATACGCATCATCAGGGATTACATTCTGTTTGCGAAAGGCAAGTGGATCCATGCCTAATTTGCGCGCGGCCAAATCGACCAAGCCCTCAGTCACTGCACACGCCACAGGGTGACCGACACCCCGATATTGGCAGGTTGGTGTCTTATTTTGGAAAACCACATCCAGTTTTGCACGGTAATGCTGATGCTTATAGGGACCACCCACCAGATTAACGACCTGATTGCCCTCAATCGCGCTCGTCCGGGGAAACATTGAGTAAGGCCCAATGCCAGTTAAATCGTCAATTTCAAAGGCGAGAATATTGCCGTTTTTATTCGCAGCGAGTCGGCCTTTGACACGATGTTCGCGCGCATGGATATCACTGGTGAAGGACTCAAGACGGTCAGCCACAAACTTGACTGGTCGTTTTAACAAAATGGCCAGCGCAACGGTGGCAAAGTCATCAGGATACGCATGCACCTTGATGCCGAACGAGCCGCCCACGTCCTTACAGATCACCCGAACATCTGACTCAGAGAGATCAAATTGACGACAATACAAATCCTGCATCATATGAGGGGCTTGCTGTGAGTGATATACAGTCAAACGATGCTCACCCGCGTTGTAATCGGCAATCTGACAACGAGGCTCTAGGGTGACACCAGTATGGCGCCCAAAACCAAAGGTGGCCTCAACGATCACGTCGGCCTGTGCAAATTGCTCATCAACCTGACCCACGTCAAGGCTACGGGTAAAGCATAAATTGTCACCAAGCTCAGGGTGAATCAATGGGGTCGAGGCATCCAGCGCTGTCTCCATTGACACGACCGCGGGCAATTCGTCCCACTCAACTTCAAGATGTTGCAGGGCATCTTCTGCTTGCGCCCTGGTTTGCGCAACAACGGCCACAACAGGCTCGCCTTGCCAGCACGCACGTTCAACCGCCAAAGCGTGTTGCGGGGCAGACTTCATGCCAACCAAATGCCCAAGCGTTGCAACCCATGGCTTGCAGAGTTTGGCCATTTGACTACCATCTACTACCGCAAGCACACCTGGCATTTTTCTAACGACATCGGCGTGAATCTTGCCTATCTTCATATGTGCAACGGGCGATCGCCAATAAACGACATGCGCCATACGAGGTAGTTGAATATCATCAACATAGGTACCCTCGCCTTCGAGCAAACGGCGCATACTGTTTCTGGGCTCGCTCGCGCCGATGTAGCGCTGGTCGTTAGTCACTGGATCCAACAACAGGCCCTCTAATTCATGAGGTTTGTTCATTGTGCGACTCCCAGTCTTGCATCAAGCACAGCCATCACGGCATCCACGATAGCGTGATAACCCGTGCAGCGACAATAGTTGCCAGACAGCCATTCACGCACTTGCTCTCGGCTTGCGTTGGGTTGTTTCTCGATCAATTCACCTGCGGCCAACAACATCCCCGATGAACAAAAACCGCACTGCATGGCGTTATGACGCACAAAAGCATCTTGCAGATCGCGCAATACGCCTGACTCAGTTACGCCCTCAATGGTTTCAATAACGCAACCGTCTGCCTGAACAGCCAAGTACAAACAGCCTCGAACGATCTTGTTATCAACCTTGACCGTGCAAGCGCCACAGGCTCCTTGTTCGCAACCTAAGTGTGGCCCTTTGAGATATAGGTCTTCACGAAGAAAATCTACTAAATGTCGTCGTGGTTCGATTTCGGTCGTCACAACGGTGCCGTTAACGGTCATGGTGACTTGTTTCTTGATAGTCATGTGGTCTCCAATATCTTCAGGGGCGCCAAACAGCCGCTCAACCCATTATTTGTTTCAAGGCTCGCTCAAGTAACACCCCTGCAAGATGGGTTTTATTCTCTGCACTATTCGTGATGTCACCAATTGTTTCGAGACTGTCGCGAGCCGCCCGCACAGCAGAGCTGATGACCGTCGCTGTCAGTGGTTGCCCATTAACGGCAAGCTGGGCCGCTTCACACAACACTGGCGTCGAGGCGATCGAGAAGAAAGCAAAACTGCAACTATCCAAGGTATTGCTGTGTTTATCAGCGGCAGCAGCTAACCCGGCAATGGCGTAATCGCCATGACGACGAGCCAACTCTTGAAAGCAAAATACGTGATTTGGTGAGGCAACGGGGATTTCAGTGGCGACCAAAATTTCGCCGTCCTCAAGAGCTGTGGTGTACAAATCGACAAAAAAATCTCGGGCGGCCACACGGCGCTCGCCACGCTCGTTCGCCAGAATCATCGTTGCATCTAACGCCATACTACAGGCAGGCCATTCAGCAGCGGGATCCCCGTAAACCAATGAACCGCCCCATGTTCCTAAATTACGAATAGCACGGTGGGCGATATGAGGAGCCGCGGCTTTTAGTAAGGGGGCATGCTGAGCGATGAGCTCAGACTCTTCAATTTCTGTGTGTGTCACCAATGCGCCAATGCGAAGCGTGTAGCCGTCAAGTGCTATCCCTTTGAGTTCAGCCACTGAGCTGATGTCGATCAACAGGGCTGGCTCCGACAAGCGCATATTCAAAGTGGCCAGCAATGTTTGACCACCCGCAATTAACTGGGCTTCGTCACCCCCCATCGCTAAAGCTGAGAGGGCTTCCGCTAAGGATTTAGGTTTGACATAGTCGAATGCCGCTGATTTCATGGTTAATCCTTATGCAACCGGCTCGACCGAGCCGTCGTCCAGCTCTGAAGATTCGCCGCTCAATTCTTTAGACAATCTTTCAAAGAAATCATCCGCTATTTTTTTGGCTGAAGCGCTAATAAGACGGCCACCGATTTGACCCAGTTTGCCGCCGATGGAGGCTTCAGTTGTGTAGCTGACTAAAGTACCTTGTTCGGCCGCTTTCAATTCGACTCGGGAGCGCCCCTTAGCAAAACCAGCCGCGCCACCCGAACCCTCAAATGACATGGCACACGATTGGTCTGGAATCACATCTGACAAAAGCAGTTTGCCCGCAAACCGTGCCCGGACTGGACCAATCTTAAACATTACTTTGGCATGGATTTCTTCAGGTGAAATACGACTGATTTCTTCACACCCCGGAATGGCCCGAGCGAGGACATCGACATCGTTCAGCGCTTTCCAAACTTCTGGCACTGACGCCGATATCAGTTGTTCGCCATTGAGTTCCATATTGCTCCTTGGGGTTTATCCCGATAGTCGATTATCGACCAAATGTTCAACAATGCGTCATTATTTACCTTTTGGTCAATAAGTCCAAATACGGACAAACCCTGATACACGATGAGCCTAGCCAAGTATTCAACGACAGACACAAGCCAACCGGGGAACATCGTAGCCATGGGTCCTGTCGTCACGCCTGCGCAATCTATGAACGCACGAAAACGGATGAGTACCGGTGATCGACGACGTCAAATTATCGACGGTGCCATCAAGTTTTTTGCCGAACACGGACTAGCTGGTCAACTGCGTCAGCTGACAAAAGAACTGGGCATCACGCATGCACTGCTTTATCACTACTTTCCAACCAAAGACGCCCTCATTAAACAGGTATACGAAGACGTGTTTGAAGCGCGTTGGAAGCCGGAATGGGCAGGCCTTCTCGACAACAAAAACCTATCACCTACAGAAAAACTTACAGCGTTCTATGCTGATTATTCTGCGACCTTCTTAACACACGACTTTGTGCGTATCTTGATTTTTTCAGGACTCAGTGATCGTAGTATTAGTGACCGTTTTATGGAGATGTTGCGTACGCATCTAATACCCCGATTGATACGCGAGACTCGCAAGCACTGCAACCGTCGGACCCGCGCAAAACCTAGCAACCGGGAATTAGAGCTTTTAATGGGCCTGCATGGTGGTATTTTCTATATTGCAATGCGACGCTGGGTATACGGCCAGGCGATTTATGACGTGACCAGCCCGCAGGCAGAGCTGGAAATTATTACAGACAGAGTCGTGTCCTACCTTCTTTCAGCTGAAACTTTCTTCAAAATGGATTGATCTCAATTATGTCAACATTAAGCCTGAATCATTTCTCTATACGCAGCGTCGAGCTACAGCAGACGGCAGAGTTTTACACCAAAGTACTTGGTTTGACTGAAGGTCCAAGACCAAGCTTCCCGTTCCCCGGTTTGTGGTTGTACAACGGGGACCATGGCAGCTACGCGAATGCTGTTTTGCATATCATTGGTATCGATAAGAATGATCCTGAAGGCCTCAAGCGGTATTTAGGAGATCGTGATTTAAATAGTCTTCAAGGAACCGGTTGCGTTGATCACATTGCCTTCTTCGCAACGGATCTAAAGGGCAAGATTCAAACACTGAAACAGCTGAAAGTGCAGTATCGCGAGAGAACCGTTCCGACGTTGAATCTCCATCAAATATTTCTTGATGACCCGACCGGTGTTGTCATTGAGCTCAACTATCCCGCCGAAGAAAAGTCAGCCCTCGATGCCGATGCTAACTAAACCATTCCATGGCTAAGATTCTCGTCGTTGGTGGGTCGCTAGGTGGTCTTTTCGCTGCGAATATGTTGCACCGGCAAGGTCACGATGTCACCGTACTTGAGAAATCCATGAACCCCATGGACGGACGAGGCGCTGGTATCGTTACCCATTCGTCACTTTTTGACGCGCTCCGTTTTGCAGGCGTGCACGTTGACGAGACACTTGGTGTGTCCGTAACCAAGCGTGTGGTCTTAGGATTGAGTGGTGCCCAAATTAGTGAGATCGACTATCCACAAGTCCTGACCTCTTGGAGCAGGCTCTACCAATTATTAAAAAACTGCCTGCCTGCCGATCTGTATTTACAAGGTAAGGTCGTCAGGCTGGTTTCCCAGGACAGCGAACACGCACACGTTGTATGCGACGATGGTAGTCGCTACTCGGGCGAATTACTGCTCGCCTCTGATGGTTTACGCTCGGCAGTCCGGCAAACGGTTTTACCGTCAGTTCAACCTGAATATGCAGGTTATGTTGCATGGCGAGGTGTCTGTCACGAGGAGGCATTATCTCCGAAGACGCTCGGGACATTGTTCAACTACTTTGGTTTTTGTTTGCCCGACGGAGAGCAAATGCTGGGTTATCCGGTCGCAGGTCCAAATAACGACACAAGAGTTGGCAAACGTTGGTACAACTTTGTTTGGTATCGCCCTGTGTCCAACCGTGATTTGCTTGACTATCTAACCGACGAGACGGGTGTGCACTATGCACAAGGAATCCCACCAGCCAAGATTAAATCAAGCTTAATTGACGCGATGCGAGCGGCATCAAAGCAGGTACTGGCGCCTCAGTACGCAGAAATTATTGAAAAAACTGAACAACCTTTCGTTCAAGCCATTTACGATGTCAATTCATCCGAGATCACCTTTGGACGAATTGCCTTGATGGGCGATGCGGGATTTGTTGCGAGGCCACATGTTGGAATGGGGGTAACTAAGGCTGGGGATGATGCCATGAGTGTGGTCACGAATATTCATAACCATGGCGTCAACCCTGAGGCGCTGCTCGCCTACCGCGCTGATCGATTATTAAAAGGTCAAGAGATCGTCGCTCGCGCACAATATTTAGGTCGTTATATGCAGTCTCAAGTTACAAAAGGTAAAGATAACAGCGAGGCAATGACTCGGAACGCTGACACTGTTATGAAAGAAACAGCAATTGATATAGCCAATTTAGCAACCACACTTTGATTTAATTTGCAGTGTAAAAAAGGACGAGACAATCATGAAAACAATCGCAACAAATAGAACTAGAAGACAGTTGATCATCGGTGGTGCCGCTGCACTCGGCACTCCGTTTGGGCTTAACATTGCTCGGGCTCAGTCAGATACCATCAAGATCGGCTTCCCGACACCGCTGACAGGTGCTTTTTCTGCTGAAGCGCAAGACCAGGTCAAGGCCGCTGAATTAGCCATTAAGCAATTTAACGATGCCGGCGGTTTTAATGGGCGTCGAGCAGAGTTGTTGGTGCGCGACGACAAGCTGAATCCAGGCGAAGCGGCGACACGAACACTAGAGTTAATCGAGAAAGACAAAGTTAACTTCATTGTCGGTTCCCTCTCAGCAGCGACTCAACTATCGATCAATGCTGTCTGTAAAGAGCGTAAAGTTCTATTCAATTCAATCAGCCAATCCGATGCGATCAACGAGGCAAAAGACTGGAGCATCTACACGTTTCACGAAGCACTCAACCCGACCATGACTGCTGGTGCTGTCGCTCGTTACGCTATCCCATTGTTCGGTAAAAAAATTGCGTTTCTGACTGCTGACTACGCCTACGGCCACGAGATGGTACGTGCCTTTGAACGCGCAGGCAAAGACTTGGGCGCCACAACCGTAGCGGATATTCGTCATCCCTTAGGTGCCTCCGACTACTCTGCTTTCTTGCCACGCATCAAATCTCTGAATCCAGACATTCTTGTCCTTGCTAACTTTGGGCGTGACCTTGCCAACTCTGCCATGCAATGCACTGACTTTGGTTTGAAAGCCAGCATGAAAATTGTGGCACCCGTCTTGCTATACACATCCCGTGTATCGGCTGGGCCTGACGCTTTCGAAGGTATTGCTGGCGGCACCTCTTATTATTGGGGCCTGGAAGATCGCATCCCCAGCGCGAAAGTATTCAATGACGCGTATCGCAAGGCGTATAGCGGAGCGGTTCCATCCGATTACGGCGCACTTGGGTATGCGGGCGTAAAAAGTGTCCTGGCTGCGGTACTTGCTGCTAAATCTGTTGATACCGAAAAAGTCATTACCGCCATGCAAGCGTTGAAATACGATTGGTACAAGGGCCCGGAATCCTATCGTGCGTGTGATCACCAAGCGGAGCAGTCTGTCATCATCGTTGAATCTAAATCCAAAGATATGAAAGACAAGAATGATGTGTTCAAGATTCTCTCTGTCGAAGAATCGGCTGAGAAAAATATGCGCAGCTGCACAGAGCTCGGTTTTAAGTGATACGCGCTCCCTACGATCTTGAACCCTTGGTGCGTTAATGGCTGGACTATCCTTTGATCTGGTAGCGATGCAACTCCTGACCGGGGTTGCATTGGGTAGCGTTTATGCCCTGCTTGCTTTGGGCCTCTGCCTGATTTTTGGCATGCTCAACGTCGTCAACTTTGCTCACGGTGCCTTTTTCATGGTGGGCGCTTTCATCGGCGTTTACTTTTTAGGCATGACAGGTAATTTCTGGTTAAGTCTCGTCTTGACTGCAGCTTTCACGGGCATCCTTGGTCTGCTAACGGAGCGCTTTCTGGTGCGACGTCTTTATGGTCGAGGCATCGACTACCCATTGCTGCTGACTTTTGGCTTGTCATATGTCTTAATTGAATTGGTCAGAATTTGCTTCGGCATTGAAGGCCTGCCCTCTGTCACGCCACAAGGCTTAAAGGGATCAATTAACGTCGGGATTGGCTTCTTCCCCAGATACCGTTTGTTTTTGATCGCAGCCACAGCGATCATTCTTTTTGGTATCTGGTTTCTTATCCAAAAAACCCGCTATGGATTGATTATTAAAGCTGGCGCCGTGGACGAGGAGATTGTCAAAGTATTAGGGATTGATATCTCGAAAGTCTGGTTCATGATATTTGGTTTAGGCTGCGCCATTGCCGGCTTGTCAGGGGTCCTTGCGTCACCTACCCGATCGGTGAACCCTGAAATGGGCATCCCCATTCTGGCAGAGTCCTTTGTTGTCACCGTTGTCGGTGGGATGGGGTCTCCTGTAGGTGCGGTTGTGGCTGGCCTGCTGGTCGGTGTCGTCTACAGCATGACCTCACTGTTCTTTCCCGATTTAGCCGAGTTGTCGATTTTTATCTTAATGGCTCTGGTACTACTGATTCGCCCACAGGGCTTATTTGGTAGAGCTGAGCGCTCGACCTAGAGGCTTATCAATCATGCAATCGCTTCTATCGCTGATCAGTCGTCACAGGGTTCTGGCCTGTGGTCTTTTCTTGAGCGTGTTTCCATTTCTTATGCCTTATGAGACCTTAGCGATCAATATCCTTATCTTTGGTTTGTTTGCAATGGGCTTTAACTTGTTATTTGGTTACACAGGGCTACTCTCTTTTGGTCACGCCTCTTTCCTGGGAATTGGGTCCTACCTAACTGGTATCAGCATCGTGAGTTTCGCGCTCCCCTGGGCAACGGCCATGCTGATTGGGGTGGCCGGTGCAGCGCTTGGCGGTCTCATTATGGGCTTTCTCGCGATTCGCACACGCGGGATTTATTTCTCAATGGTGACTCTCGCGCTAGGTCAGATTATTTATTACATTTTTTACAAGGCTGAGCGCTTCACTGGCGGGGAGAACGGCCTCAGGGGAGTAAAAGTAGACCCATTCAAGATTTTTGGTGTCGCCATTGATTTTTTGAATCCCTTGGTCAAATACTATGTGATACTTACTTTTGTCATCGGTGCACTCTGGCTGATTTCCAGAATTCTCAATTCACCCCTTGGCGCAGTTATGCGCGCGATCAGAGAAAACGAAAAACGCGCTCGCGCTTGCGGCTTCGACGTAGACCGAACCAAACTACTGGTTTTTGTGCTTTCTGCCGCTATTTGCGGCCTGGCGGGATCATTGCGGGCGCTGCACCTGTCGATCGTGCCAATTGACTCCCTGCATTACTTGCAATCGGGTCAGGCTGTGATGATGAGTATTCTGGGTGGCATGGGTACCTTCTTCGGGCCTTTTGTCGGAGCGATTGCCATGTTTTATCTCGAGGATGTCGTTACCACCTTTACCAAACACTGGATGGCGATCATTGGGGTGGTATTCATGTTTTTTGTCTTGTTCTTTCCACAAGGAATCTGGGGAACAATTCTCAGTAAATTAAAGTTTACGCAGGCTGGCGATTGATCATGCAGAACAATTCCCTCACTCCAATCCTTGAAGCCAGGCAAGTCAGTAAAACCTTTGGTCGGTTTAGAGCACTGCAAGACGTTACAACACGATTCATGCCAGGTACCTTGACGGCCATTATTGGACCGAATGGGGCAGGTAAAAGTAC
This sequence comes from Jezberella montanilacus, assembly GCF_003003055.1. Lineage (GTDB taxonomy): Bacteria > Pseudomonadota > Gammaproteobacteria > Burkholderiales > Burkholderiaceae_B > Zwartia > Zwartia montanilacus. The sequence goes on along the minus strand of NZ_PVTV01000017.1, from coordinate 110,140 downwards.
GTTTTTTAATGTGCTGAGCGGTGCCTTTGCGCCGAGCAGCGGCCAAGTACTCTTCAACGGGCAAGACATCACTGGTTTGCCTCAGCACGAGTTTGCCCGTCTCGGCATCTCAAAAAGTTTTCAAATTACGAATATTTTTAAACAGCTATCCGTGCACGAAAACGTTCGAGTGGCCGCTCAGATGCAAACGGCTCGTTATAACTTTTTGCGATCCGCCCACACCTATTCCAAGCCAATTGAAATTGCCGATCAAGTGCTGCAAAGGGTCAACCTCTCGCACCTGAGTCATCAAACCAGTGGTGACTTGGCGCATGGGCAACAACGCGCGTTAGAGCTTGCGATGGCACTGGCTTGTGATCCCAAGCTACTCTTGCTAGATGAGCCCACAGCAGGGATGTCGCCAGAAGAAACCATGGTCATGATGGATTTGATTCGGGACTTGGCCAGTGAACGCACAGTCATCTTGGTTGAGCACAAAATGAAATTGATTATGGGCTTATGCAATCGGATTATCGTGTTGCATCATGGGGAATTTTTAGCTGAAGGTAGCCCTGAAGATATACAAAGCAACGCTGAAGTCAGACGTGTCTACCTGGGTGATAACTGATCATGCTAAGTGTTAAAGATCTCAATGCTTGGTATGACCGCAGCCACATCCTTCAAGGGATCTCACTTGAGGTTCAGGCAGGCGAAATTGTCACTCTCATGGGACGCAACGGTGCGGGGAAAACGACTACCCTTAGAACGCTCATGGGACTGGTCCCCAAAAAAAAGGGCGAAGCGTCGATTGATGGAAAACCGTTTCTTAATCTGGCTGCGCATGAAAGGTATCACTTGGGTCTGGCTTATGTGCCAGAGGACAGACGCATCGTTGCTGGACTAACTGTCAAAGAAAATCTGCAATTGGGTATTATTGCCAAGAAGAATACTGGCGATATGAATGCCCTGGTTGATGAAATTGCCGAGATATTCCCCCGTTTGAAAGAACGTTTGCATCAAGAGGCAACATCAATGTCTGGTGGCGAACAGCAAATGCTTGCCATTGCTCGTGCCATGATCGGAAAGCCCAAAGTCATCCTGCTGGATGAACCCTCAGAAGGCATCATGCCTGTGCTTGTTGATGAGATGTTCAAACTGTTCTCTGATCTCAAGCAAAAAGGCCTGACAATTCTGCTGGTTGAACAAAGCGTCAAGCACGCCTTAAGCATCTCTGACCGCGCTTATATATTAGATCAAGGCAAGATTGTGTTTCACGACACCGCAAAAAATCTGCTCGCGAACGATGAGATTCAACAGAAATATTGTGCGGTTTAAGGCGTACCAGGTGCCCGCATACGACCTAGAAGCCTCTAATTTTTAACTGTTGGTCAAGGCGCGGAAACACCTTCCTGGCGTTCGCTTCATAGATTTTATGTTTGTCTTGCGCAGAAAGCGCAGATGAGTTTTCGATATAGCGTTTTGTATCGTCAAAATAAAAACCCGTCTCTGGATCGATACCCCTTACCGCACCAATCATTTCAGACGCAAACAAAATATTGTCGACAGGGATGACTTTGGTGAGTAGATCAATGCCCGGTTGGTGATACACACAAGTGTCAAAATAAATATTATTGAGCAAGTGTTCGCTCAACAAGGGCTTATTAAGTTCTTGAGCCAAACCACGAAACCGACCCCAGTGATAAGGGACCGCACCACCTCCGTGGGGAATCAAAAATTTCAGCGTTGGAAAGTCTTTAAAAAGATCAGATGTTAAACACTGCATAAATGCAGTGGTATCCGCATTTAAATAATGAGCGCCTGTTGTATGAAAGCAGTCATTGCAACTCGTGCTCACATGGATCATTGCCGGGATTTGATGCTCTACCATTTTCTCGTATAACGGGTACCAATGGCGATCTGATAGGGGCGGTTCACGCCAGTGGCCACCAGAGGGGTCTGGATTTAAATTGATACCCACAAAACCATAGTCTCGGACACATTTCTCCAGCTCAGGAATGCAGGTCTTTAGATCGACGCCTGGCGATTGTGGCAGCATTGCCGCACCAACAAAATGATCCGGAAATAGCTGAGCGACTCGATAACAGAGCTCGTTACAAAGGGCTGCCCATGTCGCTGAGGTATTGAAGCTACCGATATGATGCGCCATAAAGCTGGCGCGAGGAGAAAAAATGGTGAGATCACTCCCCCGCTTTTTCATCAGCGCTAACTGATTATTTACAATCGATTCGCGCAACTCATCGTCGCTAATTCTTAGCTCTGACACTCTCGGCCCAAGTTCAGGCGTCAGTAAGTTAGCAACTTGCTTGCTTCGCCAATCATCTAAAGCTTTAGGCGCAGTGGTGTAATGCCCGTGACAATCAATAATCATTGATAACAAATCCTAGCTAAGACCGACTGAAGCTGGCGCTTTAACCTGATACTTACCCCTTGCTATACCCACATTAAAGGTAAGACCAAACATTAAAAAGACCGTGAGGATACTGATAAGCGAGGTGTAGAGATAATTCTGCATTATTTGGTGTGTACCAAGCGGGATAATTGATTCTATTCTAGAAGCTTTCTGGGTATTATCAACACTTGTCACAAAAGCATAAAGCAAAATTTTTTATTAAAAACACATGACTCCAGATCATCGACTTTATTCACTGCCAAAGTTTCTATTGATCAGCCTCATGGCAATCAACCTTGGTATCATGATCTGGCTAAACCTATTAGCCGATAGTTTCTGGGGATGGCGAGTTGCTGACTTAGATAAATCCCCAACTCATTTGCTCGTAGATGGTTTAGCGATCCTGCAATTTGTCATGTTTGCTTTTACCGCTGACAAGACGATTCGCACTATTCTAAAAATACACAACAAGCTTAGCAAAAAATCCACTGTTCCTAAAATTATCATGAGGTTGATTAGCCTCCTGATTTATTTTATTGCGGCCATCACAGCCTACGTCTTATTTTACGATCACGATTTAAGTCGCCTTTTTGCATCGGTTGGCGCTCTTGGCGTTGGTGTGGTGTATATTTTTCGTGGTTTTATCGCTGACCTTGCTGCCAGCTTAAAAATTCAGACAGACAGGATCATTGGCATCGGCGATTGGATAGAAGTATCGACCGCAGGTAATCCCAAAATTTATCAAATCGTTGAAATAGACCAACGAATGGTAGTTCTGAAAGGAATGTCTGGCTTAACCACCCGCATATACAACCACCAGTTTTTAAACTTGGAGTTTGTAAACGTTTCTCGACAAGCTCCAGGTGTCGGTTCACGCCGGTTCTTTACATTTGAGTTGAACTCAAGCTGCAACCCTGAAAAAGTGCTGGCAATTACCAAACAAGCGATCGCCTTTGTTGTCGAAAATAACCAGTCATATCTGTCTGATCATGGCGTCTACATTAACGGGTTGACAAAAGGTGAAGTGTCTTTCACCGTCAAATATGAATGCGCCCCAGAAATTAACTCTGATGAATCGAAGAGCGAGTTTTTGCTGGTCATCATGCGGTTTTTGAAGGCGGCAGGAATAAATACAAATCTGATGGTCAGTCAACTGCCTAGCATCGACACAAAAGATATAAAGTCTCGCCTGTTAGACTCTTACGAATATGGAATCCTTAAAGTACTAAGTCCTGACGAAGTCAAAACACTCGCTCACTCCATCAAGCTTCGGCATTGCTCCGCAGGCGAGTTAGTCATTAAAAAAGGTGCGCAAGAAAACTGGATGTACCTGGTTTCTGAAGGTACATTAGAAGTCAAAATCGAAGCCAAGTCTGGCGAGTTTGTAACGGTAGCTAATCTATGGCCCTGCGATTTCTTGGGTGAAATGTCGATGCTAACTGGGGCGACCCGGTCTGCTGATGTCTATGCCAAAGTTGACTCGGTCCTGCTCGAAATCTCAGATGAAAATATGGCACCACTGCTAAAAGATAACCCTAACTTAGTTAAATTATTTTCAACCGCTCTGGCCGAACGTTCAGCAAAAAATATCGCCTTCTCAAATCAAGATTCACGAAACGAACAAATAGAAAATGAATCCAAGACTATGTTTAACAAAATTTTAAAATTCTTCTTCAAACCAAAATCAACATCGGATTAACGTGAACAGCAAGATGGCATTGAACGTTTTAGGGCAGCCTTTGGTAGCATGTTCTTTTGATCCTGTAACGGGATATTTTCGAGATGGTTGCTGTAAAACTGACGACAGCGATCACGGGCGACATCTGGTGTGTGCCATCGTCAACGCTAAATTTTTACAATTCAGCCAACAAATGGGGAACGATCTGGTGACGCCAAGGCCAGAGTATCAATTTGCCGGTCTTGTCCCGGGCGATCAGTGGTGCCTCTGCATAAACCGCTGGGCTGAGGCCTTAGCCGCCGACTGTGCACCCAACATCAAACTTGAAAGTACGCATATCAAGGCCCTAGAGACTGTTTCGCTTGAAGTGCTTAAGCAGTATGCCACTCACGAATCAGTGTGATTGTCATGACAACTATTCAAAAATGCACTCATACCTAAAAAATCAATGGCATGTGCTCAGCTAGACGACGAAGAGCTCACCAATTTATACACCTCAGCCGCTGGCAAAGCAGGTGAAAAATGGTACCCCTGCATAGCGTGACAACCCAACTCGTGTAAGGCCTTTGCAACATCCGAGGTTTCCACTCCTTCAGCTAGCACTTTACAATTAAAGCCCTCGGCTAAGCTGATGATACTTTTGACAATTGATAAATCTTCTTTGCTGACAAGCATATTTACAATAAAGCTTTTATCAATTTTTATCGTATCAATTGGCAATATTCTCAAGAGTGACAAAGAAGAATAACCTGTGCCAAAATCGTCCAAAGCAAACGATACGCCTAGTTGTTTGAAATTCTGCATTAAGCCGGCAATAAATTCAATATTTGTAACTGCACTTGTTTCGACAATTTCGAGCTGCAGTTGAGACGTTTTGACGTTTTGGTTTTTTTTCAAAGCATTTGCTACGAAATCATAGAAATTTAAGTCGTGTAATTGTGCGCCACCAATATTGACATTCATCTCTAGATTTAAGCCCGCTTCATTCCATTCCGACATTTGCTTAAGAGAAGTCTCTATGGCCCACTTACCAATCTCTTGGCTGAGTGGGTGCTTTTCAATTTGAGGTAAAAAGAGCCCCGGGAGTAGTAAGCCATTCTCGGGATGCTGCCAGCGAATTAAGGCCTCTACGCCGAATATTCTCTTATCCCTTAAGGTTACTTTTGGTTGATAGTGCATCACGAACTGATTCTCAACCAATGCTTTTTTTACTTGTTGTATTAGGGCAATTCTTGAGTTGCTCGTGGCATGACGGGCTTCATCAAAATACTCAATTTTGTTTTTACCAGATTGCTTGGCGCTGTACATCGCGTGATCGGCATTTCGAATTAATTGCTCAGCATCTGTGTCATCATCGGGGTAGAGGCTGACCCCAATGCTTGCTCTAACTAAGAATTTAACGCCGCCAATAACAATGGGTTGACGCAAAGCCTCGACCAGTCGTTGCAAGACCAAGTCACAAGTTGCTGGTGAAGTCAGTTCGGACAATAAAATTAAGAATTCATCGCCACCGATCCGTGCAATGGAATCCGTCTCTCGAAGTGTGCTTTGAATTAAATGTCCAAACTCTTTTAGTATCTCATCGCCTATACGATGCCCGTAATTATTATTGATAAAACTGAAATTATCTAAATCTACAAAAACAACAGCCAGCAACTGATTATGTCTTTTTGCGTAAATAATCGACTGCTTTAAGCGATCCTCAAGTAGCAGCCTATTTGGTAATTTGGTCAGCGGATCAAAGTGAGCAAGATTTACTAAGTCGTTTCGAGTCTGAATGTGTTCTGTCACATCATGTAACGCACCCACAATGCCTGATTTCATCGAGACTAGATTGGCATTCATTGAAAGCAAGCGACCATCTCGATGCTTAAAACGAACTAATATTTGAGACTGCTGTCCTTCGTTAAACGTATGGTGGTTCAGCGCTTTCTGATAGATCTCGAGATCAAAGGGATGAATATAGTCAGAAAGCTGAGTGCCATAAGTCACACTGTACCCAAGCTGTTTTTGCCACGCATCATTCAGGTAAACAATCTCTCCAGCGCCATTTAACTCAAAGACGATTTCCACCAATAAATTGATACGTCTGTGCATTTGATTTTCACTCTCCTGCAACGCCTCTATAAGACGAGTCGTTGCAGAAACCTGAATATCAGTTAGAGAGTTCTTAGCCATCAAAGCGATACGTGATGCGAAGTATCAACTGGCTACGCTGACGCGAGGCTTACTTGCACCTGTGAGCTATCCATCACGTTAGCGTATAGGGGGAATACGTTTTCACAAAAGAAATTCTGTTCAAATGCCGTTCTGGCAGAACAACAGTCGCTAAGAATCGATACTTCATAGCTATTTTCGTAAGCTGCTCTCGCTGTGGAATCAATACAAAGTGAGGTCACCATCCCCGCAACCCAAACGTGCTTAATTCCGGCCTCTTTCAACGTTTCGGCAAGATTTGTATTGTTGAAAGAGTTAAAACCTTCCTTGCCAGTCACATAAGTAATTCTGTCACCAAATTGTTTTAACTCGTCGATCGTCTGAGCACCAGAAGTTCCCTCAGTGAAAGCGCCGACTTCTTTGATTTTATCCAAAATCCCTGCAGAGTTTGCCAGCGCGCGATAGTTTGGCGTTAATACAATCCCCGTGGCGATAATTGAGGCTTCGGTGGGAGCTAACTTTTTAATTAATGCAAGTGTATTACTCAATACTTGATCAACCCGACCAGGCTCTTCCACGACACTCCTCAAGATACCATCCGCCGCAAAATAGTCGTTTTGATAGCCAACAAGAATAACTGCAGTATCTTTGAAATTCATGAGGACTCCAATAGGATGTAGAGATGAAATGTAATTAAAAAACTGTGAGCTCGACTGACATAAGTTGCACCCTGCTTGGGCGAGTGTATATTGAAAGCGCTTGAGCGAACAACAAAAATTAACGCGCCACAAGACTATCTGGGCGATTTTCAGAAGCTGTTGTTGAACCTGAAAACGGCCCACATCGCTGTGAGCCGTTAAATGACTGGTGCCCCCCCCGTGAGTCGAACACGGCACCAACGGATTATGAGTCCGCTGCTCTAACCAAGCATGAGCTAGAGGGGCATTCGATGGGTTTCAGTAATCGTGATTACTGTTGACCTTCGAGAAAGCTTTTGAGTTTGTCAGCCCTGCTTGGATGGCGCAGTTTGCGCAGGGCTTTAGCTTCTATTTGACGTATACGCTCACGCGTGACATCAAACTGTTTGCCAACCTCTTCAAGCGTTTGATCTGTGTTCATCTCGATACCGAAACGCATACGCAATACTTTTGCTTCACGTGGGGTTAACGAGTCAAGCACTTCACGCACGACATTATGCATTGAGCTATGCAAAGCGGCTTCGGCTGGCGCAAGCGTCACATTATCTTCGATAAAGTCGCCAAGATGCGAATCATCGTCGTCACCGATTGGGGTTTCCATCGAGATGGGCTCTTTTGCGATTTTGAGAATCTTACGGATCTTGTCCTCAGGCATATCCATTTTGGCAGCCAAGGTTGCAGGATCAGGTTCAGCACCTGTTTCTTGCAAGATTTGACGGCTGATCCGATTCATCTTGTTGATCGTTTCGATCATGTGAACCGGGATACGGATGGTACGCGCCTGATCAGCAATCGAACGCGTGATGGCCTGACGAATCCACCAGGTCGCATAAGTTGAGAATTTATAGCCACGACGGTATTCAAACTTGTCGACCGCTTTCATCAAACCGATATTGCCCTCTTGAATCAGATCCAAGAACTGCAGACCACGGTTGGTGTATTTCTTAGCAATCGAAATCACCAGACGTAAGTTAGCCTCAGTCATTTCACGCTTCGCTTTACGGGCTTTTGCTTCGCCTGTTGCCATACGTTTATTGACTTCTTTCAGATCTTTCAAAGGCAGCACAACACGTGACTGCAAATCGATCAGTTTCTGCTGCAATTCTTGTACCGCGGGGATATGACGACGCAAGGTGTGCGAGTAATCGTGATTACCGTTAACCTCTTCGATAACCCATTCAAGATTGGTTTCGTTGCCAGGAAACACTTTAATAAAGTGACTACGCGGCATACCAGCACGGTCAACGCAGGTATGTAGCACTGCGCGCTCGAGCTGACGAATTTCTTCGACTTGTGCGCGCAAAGTATCGGCCAAACGCTCAACCATCTTGGCGGTAAAGCGAATACCCATCAACTCATTCTGAATCAGCTCTTGCGCTTTCATGTACGGTGCAGAACGATAGCCATCAGTCTCATAGGCACTGCGCATTGCAGCAAACTGAGTAGCGACGATATCGAATTTTGCTAAACCTTTGACACGCAGATCTTCGAGCTGCTTGCTGCTCATCCCACCTGCTGGGCCATCTTCTTCGGTTTCATCGGCGACACCAGCGCCTGCGTATTCTTCACCGTCATCAGGATCGACCAAGCCATCAACGACTTCATCAATTTGGGCTTGCCCATCGCGCACGCGCTGTACGTGGTTGAGGATTTCGTTCACCGTCGTTGGGCAGGCGGATATTGCCATGACCATGTGCTTTAAGCCATCCTCAATTCGCTTAGCAATTTCAATTTCACCTTCGCGAGTCAGCAACTCAACGGTACCCATCTCGCGCATGTACATACGCACTGGGTCAGTGGTCCGACCAAAGTCTGAGTCAACCGTAGTCAACGCAGCTTCAGCTTCGTCTTCGACGTCGTCGTCACTTGTTGGCATCGGCGCGTTTTCGCCAATTAACAGGGTTTCAGCATCTGGGGCTTGGTCGTATACGGCAATACCCATATCACTAAAGGTACTGATAATGCCGTCAATCGCTTCAGCATCGACCAGATCATCAGGTAAATGATCGTTGATCTCGCCATAGGTCAAATAGCCACGGTCTTTACCGAGCTTGATCAACAGCTTCAAGCGATTACGACGTGCTTCGTATTCTTCTGGTGACACAGGACCGCGAGCGAGCAATTCTTTGCCCTCGCCTTTGCCTCGCTTACCTCGTTTAACTGGCTTTAAATCAGGTAAAGCTTCGACTTCGCCGTCACCGTCATTCGGATCACCAAACTCGCTATCAGCGTTGTTATTCGGATTTTTAGAAGGACGGCCGGGACGTCGCCCGGTACCACCAGGAGGCCGAGAAGATTTGGCCTTCTTAACTGGTACTTCGTCAAAATCATCGTCAAGGGCGGCAACTTTGGCTTTTGGCTCAGTGACTACCTTAGCGACAGCTGGCTTTTTTTCCACTTTTTCGACCGCTTTTGGCTTTGCAGTTGCCTTGGTTGCAGATTTAGCAGGTGCTTGGGGTGCTACGGGTACAGCGGTTACTTTTGATGCCGACTTCATTGAATCCTTAACTGACTTTGTTGCTTGCTTCTTCGCAGCGGGAGTGCTGGACTTCGCTGCAGATTTTGTTACGGGTTTAGCTACTGCTTTAACTGGCTTCGCGCTGGCTGTTTTTGTAACAGCTGATTTTGCACCAGAGGTCTTGGCACTGGCGGTTTTGACACTGGCCGTTTTTGCAGCGGTGGTTTTCACACGATCTTGTTTTGTACTCGCTGGCTTAGCCGCTTGCTTTTTTTCAATCGTCGCTTTGCTTGTTAACATTTTCTTTGCAATCACGGGCTTTTTCTCGACCTTGACAACTTTCTTGGGTTGAACTTTGGCTGCAACAGTCTTTGACTTTGCAGCTGCGCTACTACGCGTGCTGTTTTTAACGGCAACAGTTTTTTTACCAGAAGCTTTTGTCATAATCGCTCTTTATGGGAAGAATGCGTGAAATGAACTAGCAGAAACTAATGAAGAAAGGCCAAAGTAATGGCAATTAAGGCCAACAAACCATGGATTTTAACTGAATTACCTAGCTTTGCTCGGACTATTAAAGCTAATTAGACGGGTGATCCTTCGGGAAAGTTCCTGATATTTTTGAGAAAGTTGTAAATTATTTTCACCCGAGGCAATGAGCTCGTTTTGTTCTCGCTTTAAATTATCGATTTCAATGCGCCGCAAAGCGTCCTCCCACTCCGATTCAGGGTGTGGCAATTCGTCTTGAGCCATCACGTCCGCGCTAACAGAAATAAGCAATGCTTCAAGATCAGAGCCAGATTCCGCAGCTTGAATTAAGGCGCCAACATGTTTTGCACGCGTTTTTTGAATCAAAATAATCAAATCAAGAACCATGTCAAGGTTTTCACCTTGCTCAAGCACATCGAGTTGCTGATCTCCCATACCTTCAGCCAGAGCAGGATGAGCAAGAAGCAAACCAAGCAATCTCAACGCCAAAGGAGTAACTGACCGTCTACTGGACCGAGCAAATGCCTGCCTCCGTATATTATTTCTGCCCGTCTCCCTCGGACGACTGGGAGCGGCGTGCACTGAATCCTCTTGTCCCACTTGCCCTTGACTGACAGAGAGTGATGCTTGATCGTCCATTGCAGGTGCACTCACTAGCAGATTGGTAAGTTCTTCGGGTGTCAATTGCACCATTTTGGCTAGTTCATTGTGCAACTGCACCTTAACCGCAGACTGGGGAATCTGAGCAAGCAACGGTTTGGCTTCAAACACCAATCTTGAGCGTCCTTCGACCTCTTTGAGCGGGAAGCGGTCAGCTAACTCGTTCAAGAAAAAAGTGGATAGCGCATCAGACTCTTTAATACATTCACGAAAGGCTTCCGCGCCGAACTGCCTTATATAGCTATCTGGATCATGTTCTTCGGGTAGAAATAAAAACCGAATCGATATGTCGTCACGTAAAAGAGGCAAACACGTCTGAAGCGCTCTCCAGGCAGCCCTGCGCCCTGCCTTATCCCCATCAAAGCTAAAAATGATACGGTCGCTTGAGCGCAGCAGTTTCTGAATGTGCATCGGTGTCGTTGCCGTGCCAAGTGTCGCAACGGCATTGCCAACACCTAACTGAGCGAGCCCGACCACATCCATGTAGCCCTCCACCACAATGATGCAGGCTTCTTTGCGAATGGCAGCTTTAGCTTCAAACAGCCCATAAAGCTCCTGCCCTTTTGAAAACACTGGAGTTTCGGGCGAATTTAAATATTTGGGCTCCCCTTTGCCGATGATCCGGCCACCAAATCCGACTAATTCGCCTTTTGTATTACGAATGGGAAACATCACCCGTTCGCGAAATCGGTCATATCGCCGCCCGTCGTCAGATTGAATGACGAGGCCTGACTCAACGAGGATAGGATCGGAATAAGGTGAGAACACAGTGGACAGCGCTTGCCGGTCTGCACTGGCCCAGCCCAACCCAAATTGTTTTGCAATCTCGCCGGTTAGCCCGCGTTTCTTCAGGTAAGCGATAGCCTCAGGACTCTTGCGCAACTGCTGCTGGTATAAGTCTTGCGCGCGTTGCAATGCCAAAGTGTGTTGAGAAATTTCTTCTCTGCGTTGCGCACGCTCAGCATCGTGTTTGGCGGATCGTTGCTCTTGAGGCACCACCATCCCAGCACTCGCGGCAAGCGAATTCACCGCCTCAGGGAAGCTGTAACCGGAATGTTCAATTAAAAAGGTGATGGCACTACCATGGGCGCCGCAACCAAAGCAGTGATAGAACTGTTTTGCTGGACTAACGGTAAATGAAGGAGATTTCTCGTTATGAAAAGGGCATAAACCAATGAGGTTTATGCCACCTTTTTTCAACTGCACATACCGCCCGACTATATCCGCAACATCTATGCGGGCGAGGAGATCCTGGATAAACGAATCTGGGATCACCGATCAGACCATCTGAAAACTGCGCGAGCGCCTTGCACGCAAGCGCAACAGATTAATAAAGTCTTGGGGGCAGTTGCTGACTACGAATGCGTTTGTAATGACGCTTAACAGCAGCGGCACCTTTACGTTTGCGTTCAGCAGTTGGTTTTTCATAAAACTCGCGAGCACGCAACTCGGTCAACAGACCGGTTTTCTCAATAGTGCGTTTGAAGCGGCGCAAAGCGGCTTCAAAAGGCTCATTTTCTTTCAGACGTACGATAGGCATAGGGACGCTGGTCTTTTATAAAGTAAAGATATTCAGGGATATTTCAAAACTGGATTCAAAACATTGTCAGCGTTGGATGACAATCACTTCAATGCAGTTAGCCTTAGATAATAGCATAAGTACGCTATTTTGTTAGCTATTCTGTGCCCCCATGCGCAAATCTTCTATGTTCATGTTGTCATAACGCTCAAATGGCTGGTGAATCCATGGGTCACTAGACAAATCGGCGACAACAAAATCCGGTTTAATCACAGATCGCTGTTTGCACCAAAGGCAGGCAGAGCGAATTTCGCTTATCCCAACATAGCGCTGTTTTAAGGATTCCAGAAGCGCGACGAGGGTATGACCGGTATCCGCGAGATCGTCAACTAGCAAAACACGGCCCGCTAAATCACCTTCCGTGCCTGCCATTGATGGTGATAGCACAAGGTCCTCTTGTAGGGTGCCTGCGTTTCCGCGGTAACTACTGGCAGACACAATCTCTAAAGGCAGCTGAAATACCCGAGATAAGACATCACCTACCCTTAAGCCACCGCGAGCGATCGCAACAATGCGGTCGAACTCCCACCCCGAAGCGTCAATCTGAAGCGCTAGCTTCTCAATAAGTTGATGGTACTCATCCCAATCAACCCAAAGATCTGTTTGCGTGGACATGACTGAGCGTTCAAGCCTTAAAAGGATGGCGAAGCAAGATGGTCTCGTTGCGGTCAGGGCCAGTCGACACCATGTCAATTGCCACCCCACAGACATCTGACATACGTTGTAAGTAACGCTGCGCGTTGATCGGAAGCTGATCGAACTGCGTCACCCCCACAGTAGATTCAGTCCAACCCGGCATTTCTTCAAGTACTGGTTCGGCGCGGGCAACAGCGGCAGCACCGTAAGGCAAGACATCCACGAACTGCCCATCAAGCTTATACCCGACACCAATCTGAATGGATTCAATACCATCAAGCACGTCGAGCTTCGTGATGCAAAGGCCGGAAATTCCATTTAAACGCACAGAGCGCTTGAGTGCGGCTCCGTCAAACCAGCCACACCGCCTTGGACGCCCCGTAACCGATCCAAACTCTTTACCAACTGTTGCTAAATGACTACCCACTTCATCATCAAGCTCTGTTGGGAAAGGCCCTGAGCCAACACGCGTTGCGTAGGCTTTCGTGATGCCCAGGACGTAGCTCAGGCTTTGAGGCCCGACACCAGCACCGGCTGAGGCAGCGCCCGCGACACAATTACTGCTGGTAACAAAAGGATACGTCCCATGATCAACATCAAGTAGCGCGCCTTGTGCCCCTTCGAACAGGAGATTTTGCCCAGCCTGCTGCGCCGCAAATAAATTCGAGCTAACGTCTTTCACCATCGGTGCGATCGCCGGTGCAAGCGCCATCGCTTGATCAAACACCTCTTGACCAGAAATAGCTGTTGCGCCGAGGTACTTGGTCAGCACAAAGTTGTGTAGATCAAGAACTTCATCAACCTTGTTACGAAAACCTGTGGGATCAAACAAATCTTGCACCCTTAAGGCACGCCGTGCGATCTTGTCCTCGTAAGCAGGTCCGATACCACGGCCTGTCGTCCCGATCTTTGCGTCCCCCCTCCTCGCTTCTCGCGCCTGATCAAGCGCAACGTGGTAAGGCAAAATCAACGGACAAATTTCAGAGATTTGCAGACGTTCGCGAACATTTAAACCGGAAGCTTCGAGTTCGGTAATTTCCTTGAGTAATGCCTCTGGTGAAAGCACCACACCATTACCGATGTAACAAATAAGATCAGCATGCATAATCCCAGAAGGGATTAATCGCAGGATTGTTTTTTTACCATTGATCCAAAGCGTATGCCCCGCATTATGACCACCTTGAAACCGCACAACTCCCTGGGCGGACTCTGCGAGCCAATCGACGATCTTTCCTTTACCCTCGTCGCCCCATTGCGTGCCAATGACTACTACATTCTTGCTCATACTTTCTCCACAGCCCACTGGCCGTTTCTGTTTAATAGTTCCCGATCAAACACAAATTCGTCATGATCAGCAAGTTCATCGGCAAACACTTGCACAACAATTTCACCCGATTTCCGCAAATCTTGCATTGCTTGGACTAGGCTGAGGTCGGATCCCGCTGGTGCTCGAATAGCGTTAGTCGCTCTGGCAGGCGCTAATCCACCTGCTAGTTTACGCAAATCCAGACTAAAACCGGTTGCGGGTCTTGAGCGACCAAAGGCCAGACTAACACCATCGTAGCGTCCACCACGCGCGAGAGCGTCATGCCATCCGGGTGCATAGGCCGAAAAAATCACCCCAGAGTGATACCCATAAGCGCCAACATCGGACAGATCAAGCCCCACGGAGGGGTCATTCAATTGCAACAACAATGACTCAAGGGTATCGAGGGCATCAGTCACCCCAGATAAAACCGGCAATACGTGGCGGGCTCTGGCAATTTGATCAATGCCACCGTATAACAAAGGAAGTTGCTCAAGAGCCTGCACTGTACTGAGTGCAACGGCCTCGATACCTTTAGACAGCGCCCTGATACCTGGTAAATCCTTGTCTTTGAGTAGCGTACTAATCTCATCCGCGCGACGCAGAGCGTTTGCATCGGTCTCAATAAGCGCCCTGACCAAGCCCGCATGACAGAGATCCAGCCTCAAGTTATGTATCCCGGCCAGACGGATGCTCTCAAGCGCGAGACGCACAATCTCAACGTCAGCTTCAAGACCAGCGTATCCAAAAATTTCTGCGCCAATTTGCAACAGTTCACGACTGGCCAGCAGACCTGCAGGTTTGGCGTGCAATACTGGGCCGCAATAGCAAAGTCTTGTGACACCGTCTCTATTCAACAGGTGAGCATCTATCCTGCTAACTTGCGGCGTCATATCTGCACGCACACCGAGTGTGCGCCCAGACAATTGATCAACGAGCTTGCTTGTACGCAAGTTGAGATCTGAGTCTGATCCGGATAAGAGGGAATCGATGTACTCCACCAATGGCGGTGCAACCATTTCGAAGCCGTAGGTTCGAAACAAGTCGAGCAACGCTCGCCGCAACTCTTCAATTCGGCGAGCTTCGGCGGGCAAAACATCCGCTAGGCTCTCGGGCAATAACCAATGACCTTTCATGCTTGATTTCTATTTAGCGGCAGGGTTTTTAAGAAACTTGAAAAATTCGGAACTCGGATCGACAACCATCAAATCGGTGGATTTACCAAAGGCCGCTTTGTACGCCTCAAGGCTTTTGTAGAAACTGTAGAAGCCCAGATCTTTGCCATAAGCCTGTGCGTACAGCGCCGCTGCTGAGGCATCCCCCTGGCCCATGATTGCTTGAGCACGACCGTAGGCTTCAGCGACAATTTGTTCGCGCTGTCTATCGGCTTCAGCCCTAATTTTTTCGCTCTCTGCGGCACCAATTGAACGAAGTTCGTTGGCAACACGCAGACGTTCGGACTCCATCCGTCTAAACACAGATTCAGAAATTTCCGGAGCGAATTCAATACGTTTTAATCTGACATCAACGATACGAACGCCCAAGGATTCGGCTCGCTTTGCCACGTTCGTCAGCACTTCAGACATGATCACATCACGTTCAAGTGAGACGACATCTTTAACGGTACGGATGTTCACCGATGCATTCAATGCATCACGAATCTGTGCCTGTAGCCGCTCACGAGCCGCCCTCTCATTCCCACCAAAAGTAATGTAATAGAGTCGTGGGTCAACAATGCGCCATTTGACATAGGAATCTATCAAAAGGTTTTTCTTTTCCGAGGTCTGAATTCTTTCGGCGTCTTGAGCATCAATCGACAACAGGCGCTTATCCAGTGTCACCACGTTTTGGAAGGGTGGTGGTAATTTAAAATACAAGCCGGGCTTGTCTATGACTTTCTTGATCTCACCTAGCGCAAAAACGATCCCGTAGTCACGCTCACGCACGATGAAAACCGTACTCGACAGCACACCTAAGAGCACACCAAATAACACAACAAGAGGCAAAATACGTTTCATGTTGTAGCCCCTTATCTGTCAGCGCGATCGCGCGAGATGTTGTTCGTCATACCAGACGATTTCGGTGATGGCTTATTTGCCAGCGGGGCAAGCTGCATAGCACTGCTGCCAGTCGACCCTGATCCCGTCGATGTCAAGCCTGTACCGTCTCTGGCAACCTGCTGAGTAAGCCTATCAAGCGGCAGGTAGATCATCTGATTACCGCCAACATCCACCAACACCTTGTTAGCGTTGACGTAAAGCTGCTGCATCGTCTCAAGGTATAAGCGCTGCCGCAAGACTTGTGGTGCCTTAGCGTATTCGGTTAGAACGCTGTTGAAGCGAGCCGTATCACCCGTTGCGTCTCCGATTACTTTCGCACGATAACCTTCAGCTTGCTCAAGCATACGTGATGCTTGCCCCCGAGCCATTGGTACGACTTGATTGGCGTAGGCCTGCCCTTCGTTAATCTGCCTCTCTCTATCCTGACCCGCCTTCACTGCATCATCAAACGCAGACTGGACCTGTTCAGGAGGTTGAACGTTTTGAATCGCGACACTACTCACTTGAATGCCCGTTTCATAACGATCAAGAATTTGTTGCATTAGGTTCTGAACTTCACCAGCCACAGCAGTCCGACCTTCATACAACACGAAGTCCATTTTGCGACCACCAACAACCTCACGCATAGCGGCCTGAGCGGCCTGCCGAGCCGATTCGTCTGGGTCTTTGCTTCTGAACAAATATTGTGGCGCACCATCTGCTCGCAAACGATACTGAACCACAAACTGAACATCAACAATGTTCTCGTCGTCAGTCAACATCAAGGCTTCTGGCAGTACACGATTGCGGGTATTACCCCTGAAGCCAATTTCAAATGTTCGCAGTTGTGAGATGTTCACAATTTCGTGGGCTTGAAACGGATAAGGATAACGCCACTGAAAGCCAGCGGGTACAGTCACGTTGTACTTTCCGAATTGAGTGACCACTGCCACTTGACCTTCTTGGACAATAAAAAAACCACTGATCACCCACAGCACAATTGCAACCGCGAGGATGACCCCTAAGCCAATTTTTGATTGTCGTGGCGTTGGACCCATCGAACCACCATCTGAAGGACCGTTGGGACGATTGGCACCGGGCCTTCGACCAAATAGCTTACTCAGTTTCTGGTTGAATTCCTGCCAAACCTGATCAAGATCCGGTGGGCCACCCTCTGAGTTTGGTCGCTTTGGGGGCTCGGCGTTGCTATTTTTCGAGCCACGGCCCCAGCCGGGGTCGTTCAGATTAAAGATTCTGCTGAATAATCTCATGGTTTTCCGGAAGTAAAGCTGATTGCGAAATTGCCTGACGCAATCCATCAAGTCCAACACGCTGTTGCGCGCAGACAAAAACACGGCAAATCGTACCATGCGCATCGGTCTCAACCCGCGGTTCAAGCCCAACCGCATCGATTTTGTTGTAGACCAAAATACGAGGCAGGTCACCAGCACCAATGTCCGTTAATACCTTATTCACTTCAAAAATCTGCTCATCACGTTGAGGACTCGATGCATCAACCACATGAAGCAACAAATCCGCATGAATCGCCTCTTCAAGCGTGGCACGAAAAGCAGCAATTAACGTTGGTGGCAAATCCCTGATGAAACCAACCGTATCAGACAAGGTGATTTGACCAGCACCTTCTATCCACACACGGCGAGTGGTGGTATCTAGCGTTGCAAAGAGCTGGTCAGCCGCATAAGCACCTGCCCGAGTAAGGCTATTGAAGAGCGTCGATTTACCAGCATTGGTATAGCCGACGAGCGAGACAGACATCGTGTTGCCCCTCGCGCGCGAACGGCGCTGTGTTGATCTTTGTCTCTGAACCCGGGCCAAACGCTCTCGCAACACTTTGACTTTCGCACCAATCATGCGCTTGTCCATTTCTAGCTGGGACTCACCTGGTCCCCGCATACCGATACCGCCGCGTTGCCGCTCGAGGTGACTCCACATCCGAGTTAATCGAGTTGACAGGTGCTGCAATTGAGCCAGTTCGACCTGTAACTTGCCCTCATGGCTCTGGGCCCTCAGCGCAAATATATCGAGTATCAGTGCGACGCGGTCGACCACCCGCAAGTTTAGTTGCCGCTCAAGGTTACGCTGCTGAGCCGGCGACAAATCCTGATCAAACAGAACGACCTCTATGTCAAGCTCTTCACAAATCAGCACCGCTTCTTGCAACTTGCCGGTACCGATGAAATAGGCCGCGTCTGGCCTTGATCGACGAGCGGTTAAAACCGAGACAACATTAGCGCCAGCGCCTTTTGCTAGCATAGCGAACTCTTCGGCATGCGCCTGATAGTCAGGCACGCCTAGATCGACACTAATAATTAGCGCACGCATCAATTCAAAGACTAATTAGATACTGGGGCGACATCTTCTCACCCCAATATCAGTCAAAACTAGGTTTATGCAAGCTACGATTATTCTTCGTCAACCGAAGCAACTGCCGCAGCTTCTGTGGGAAGCGAAACTGCTCTTGCTGGCACCACTGTAGAAATGGCGTGTTTGTAGACCATTTGTGTAACCGTGTTGCGCAGCAACACCACGTATTGGTCGAATGATTCGACCTGACCCTGAAGCTTGATTCCGTTTACCAGATAAATAGACACTGGTATGTGCTCTTTACGCAAAGCGTTCAAAAAAGGATCTTGCAAAGTTTGCCCTTTGTTGCTCATTGGCAGGCTCCGTTTGTTGTTGTTAGTGGACTTGGTTATCTTAATCAGCAACCACCACGATGTTACCACTCTACAGGGTTTTCCCCATACCACCAACTTGTTTTACGCTTACTTACAAATTGGATAAAGATGAATAGGAAGAAACGACTCAGCCCGACAAACGTTCAATCGAAAGCCTATCTTAGTATTTCAACAAGGTTGCGAAGCAGCAATTCAGTTTGATCATTTGTACCAACCGTAATCCTCAGATAATCAGTCAATCGAGGTTTATTGAAATGCCTAACTAAGATGTTTCTTTGACGCAATGCAACAGCGAGATCTAATCCGCTCATTTTGCTGTGTTTGGCAAAAACAAAATTCGCGGAAGATGGCAGCACTGTGAAGCCCAGATCTTTCAGGCCTCGTGACATCCTCTCGCGCGTCTTCACCACTGCCGTGCAGGATTGAACCAGGTACTCTTTATCTTCGATTGCTGCTGTTGCACCTGCTAGGGCCAGACGGTCTAGAGGATACGAATTAAAACTATTTTTGACACGATCCAGCCCTTCGATCAATTCGCGATGACCTACCGCATAGCCCACGCGCAGTCCAGCCAGCGAAGCCGATTTGGATAGCGTGTGCACAACGAGTAAGTTCGGGTACTTGTCAATCAATGCGACCGCGCTCTCGGCACCGAAATCCACGTAGGCTTCGTCAATCACCACAACGATATTGGGGTGCGAAGCAATAATACGTTCAATATCACTGAGCGCGTGCGATCGGCCTGTCGGTGCATTGGGATTGGGGAAAATAATCCCTCCGACATCACCAATCGCCGGGGGAAGAAAATCCGACGTTCTCATGCATAGATCATCATCGAGCGGTATGGTCCGAAATTCAATATCGTACAGACCACAATAAACGGGGTAAAAACTGTATGTGATATCGGGAAAAACCAAGGGTGCGTCTTGCTTCAAGAGTGCCTGAAAAGCATGAGCCAATACTTCATCAGACCCATTACCAACGAAAACCTGCGCGGCCTCAAGGGAGAACCGTTTGGCGATTGCTTCACGTAAAACTGTCGCACTTGGATCAGGATATAGACGCAAGCTGTCGTTAGTCGCTTCCTTAATCGCCTGGATCACTTTAGGCGAAGGGCCAAACGGATGCTCATTCGTGTTGAGCTTGACCAAGTTATCAATGCGAGGCTGCTCCCCGGGAATATAGGGATCAAGCCCGGCTACCACACTACTCCAGAAGCGGCTCATGGTTAATCGTCGACGTAAGGATTATGGGATGATTTAAATTCAATTCGCAACGGTGTGCCTGCGAGCTCAAAGGCGTCTCTAAAACGACCTTCAAGGTAGCGACGATACGAGTCAGGGATTGAATCCAAGGCACTACCGTGAATAATAATCAGTGGTGGATTTTGACCGCCCTGATGTGCATAGCGCATCTTGGGACGGAAAATCCCTTTTCGAGGTGGTTGCTGTTGTTCAACTGCTGCTTGAAGCTCGCGCGTGAGCTTAGGAGTAGATAACTTCGCAAAGGCCGCCGCGTGTGCTGAATTCACCGATCTCAAGACCGCGTTAACCCCCTGACCACGCATCGCCGAAATAGTGTGCACCCGGGCAAACGATAGAAACCTGAGCTTACGATCAAAATCACGTTGGACTTGCTCGCGCTGATCGGTATCTAAACCGTCCCATTTGTTGATGGCAACAACCAATGCCCGGCCAGTTTCAAGGATAAAGCCGGCGATATGGGCATCTTGTTCGGATACTTCTTGCTGCGCATCAATCATTAGCAGCACCACATTGCTAGCCTCGATAGCTTGCAAGGTTTTAATGACTGAAAACTTTTCGATTGCCTCAAACACTTTGCCGCGTTTACGCAGACCAGCCGTGTCGATAATTGTGTATTTCTTTCCGCCCCGGTCAAACTCAATTTCAATCGCGTCGCGGGTCGTGCCTGGCATGTCGAACGCAATGACACGCTCCTCACCGAGCAAGGTATTGATCAACGTCGATTTACCAACGTTAGGTCGACCAACAATGGCGAGTTTAATCCTGTGCTCGATGGGTAGCTCAACAACTGCATGATCCTCAACTGAATCCAACTCTGTTGGTTCGGCATCGTCAACTTGAAACTCGGGTTCATCAGCCAGGACAACGTCCCCTAACCCCTCTAGTGCTATGTCAACGAGATCAGCAACTCCGTCACCGTGGGCTGCTGAAATAGCGTACGGTTGACCCAGCCCCAACTCGTGAAACTCAGCCACTGCGCTTGTGTGGCGCATTCCTTCAGCTTTGTTGACACACAGATAACAACGTTGACCAGTTTTTCTAAGTAGCCGTGCAATATCGTGATCGTGAGCGCTAATACCTAGACGAGCATCAACCATGAAGATGACCACGTCAGCCTCAGCAATTGCTTGCTTAGTTTGCCTTGCCATTTCATGCAAAATACCCGTCTTGGCGACGGGTTCGAACCCACCGGTGTCAACAACAATAAAGGGCTTCTCGCCAACACGACCTTCACCATAATGTCGATCGCGCGTTAAGCCAGAATAATCAGCCACAAGCGCTGAGCGCGACCGTGTCATCCGATTAAACAGAGTCGATTTACCAACGTTTGGTCGTCCGACCAGAGCTATGACGGGTTTAAATGGCACGAGTTAATTCAACACTATCAAAGCAAGACTTCCGTTACCCAGTTGCAAAAGCATCCCCTGAGGCGTAATTTGCGGTGCGGTGATCATTGCATCCCCGCCCACCGCAATTCGACCTAGCATCTTGCCGTCGACGGCAGAAAGCACATGCAGATAGCCTTTGTAATCACCGACTGCAACATACTTACCGTTTGATACCGGCGTGGTTGGGCGTCGATATTTGAAACCATCTTGAGTCCAGGCTGGCGCACCATTCTGCAAGGCAAACGCGGTAATCACACCCTTTTGGTCACCGCTGTAGACGTTAGCTGTATCAACCGATACTCCGTTGGGGCTAGAAAAATCTTTAGCCCAAATTGGCCGCCCTCGCTGCGTGACATCAAAACATACCACCTTACCTTGATAGGATGCCGCACAAAGCAGTGGGCCAGCCAGAATCGGGCTACCGGTAATATCAGTCACCCGTTCTAAATCGGTTGATCCCTTAGCAGTGGCAACAATACCCTCCCATTGAATATCACCGGTTTGCATGTTCACCGCAATCATTTTTCCACCAGGGACACCGGTGATGAGCAAACCTTCAGCAACAATCATTTTTGACGTTGCACGCAGCGCCAACGCTGGGCCTGGGCGTTGAACGCTCCAGATTCGTTCGCCAGTTTGCGCATTGAAACCTTGTATTCGATAGTCACCGCTTCGCACAGCAACTACACCGTATCCGACTACTGGAGGAACAAATACGTCGCTCGTGGCCTTCGCACGCCACTTTTCCGCACCATTATCGTCAAGAGCAATCACCGTCCCATCGCTGGCTGCGACTGCTGTAATTGAGCCGTCACTGCCAGCACCCGCGGTAAGCTTCACATCGAGTTTTTGAAACCAGATGCGGGCACCATTACTGAGATCAAATTTACCTACTGATCCATCTGCGGTCGCTGCGTAAACACTGTCTTTCGTAACGGTGGGAGAGAAGCCAACGCCTGACCCCTCTCCGAGCGTTGCCTGCCAACCAATTGTTGCAGAAACGGCAGCGGGAAACTCTTTTAGCGGTGTAGGGTCGAAGCGACCATCGTCACCAGTGAAAACGTTCATCGCCCCGCACGCACTTAAAAGTGGCACAGCGCAAAGGATTGCCGAGCGTTTAAACCAACTAACTAATAAGGCGGACATAGTCATCAGACTCCGAGAGCATCTAGTTTTAATTTGACTAAAGAGGTCAGCGGGTTGGCTGGGCCAAGCAACTCGATAGCGTTTTGCCAAGCAGTTTTAGCCGGGGCAGTCTGTCCCAGTGCAAGCAAAATATCACCTCGCCTATCTGCGTAAATACCAGCGAAAGACTCAGGAGCATCATTGAGTAAAGCGAGTGCTGCGTCAAAATCTTTCTTATTTAACAGTACACCAGCCAATCGCAACTTTGCCACAGGAACCAAAGCACGATCCCCGGAACGGATAACCCATTCAAGTTGAGCTTGGGCTCCCGTCGAGTCCTTGCGTGCTTCAAGTGCTGTAGCGGCAATCAAGGCACCGCGCGTTGCGTACTCTGTTTTGGCGTAGTCGTCGCGTAGCGTTTTCACCGCAGCAGTAATTCGCGCAACCGATTCGTCACCCGTTTGTTGGGCGGCTGCCTCTTGGAGCGCCTCAAAATAACCACGGGCTTGGCCAGCCTGATGAACTTGGTACCACTGCCATCCGCGCCACGCAGCCATCAGCGATAGGGCAAGGATAAGAATCGCCATCAGCGTGTTGCCATACTTAGACCACCACGCACGCAGCTGATCAATTTGTTCCTGTTCTTCGAGATCGAGAGCCATACTCGTATTAAACCTTATCTTTCAAAAATGAAATGAGATCATCCAGTGGAACACTATGCTGAGATGTCTCACCTTGCTGAGGATTCGATCTAAGCATTTTGACCGATGCGACCCCTGCTGCTAATTCGTCGCCTGCAAGGATAACCGCAATTGATGCAGCGCTTGAGTCGGCACGCTTAAATTGAGACTTAAAACTGCTTGATCCAGGATGCACCACCACTGAAATACCTGCATCCCGGATATTTTCAGCCAGTACGGCGGCTCGTCTCTGAGCATCTTCGCCCTGATGAATAATATAAACAGAACATTCGGCTTGCTCAATCTGCGGTTGAAACTGGCCCCATAAATCAATCAATCGTTCGACACCAATGGCAAAGCCGACTGCAGGAGCAGGTTTACCACCAAGCAACTCAATCAGTCCGTCATAGCGACCACCGCCGCATACTGTTGCCTGAGCACCCAATTTATCGGTTATCCACTCGAAAACGGTCAAGTTGTAATAATCGAGCCCTCGTACCATTCGCGGATTGATCTGGTACGCAACGCCCGCGTCAGATATTCGTTGCAGAACGCCGTCGAGGTGCGTGCGTGATTCGGTGCCCAAATAATCAGATAACTTGGGCGCCGCCTCAGCCATCTCTTGAAGCGCTGGGTTTTTGGTGTCAAGAACGCGCAAGGGATTGGTATACATGCGACGCAAACCATCCTCGTCCAAAATGCCTTTGAACTTCTCGAGATGAGCGATGAGAGCCTGCCGGTGAGCAGCTCGCTCGTCACCTTGACCGAGCGAGTTGACCTCAAGCTTCAAGTCATTGATGCCAAGCATTTTCCATAAGCGGCTGGTCATCACAATCAGCTCAGCGTCAACATCAGGGCCAGCTATTCCCAGCGCTTCGACGTCGATTTGATGGAACTGTCGGTACCTGCCACGCTGAGGCCTTTCATGTCGAAAGACTGGGCCCATGGCGTAGACTCGATGCGGGCGGTCGTAGAGAAGATTGTGCTCAATCGCGGCTCGCACCATCCCAGCAGTGAATTCTGGACGCATGGTCAACGACTCATTATTCAGGGCATCGGTAAACGTGTACATTTCTTTTTCAACGATATCGGTCACTTCACCGATACCTCGTGTGAACAAGCGAGTGTGTTCGAGTATCGGTGTTCGCATATTGCGATAACCGTATATACGCAGCCATTCTCGAACGATTCCCTCAAGCTCGTTGATTCTATCCGCAGCACTGGGCAATGCATCATTCATGCCTCGAATGGCACTGACTTTGTTGAACGCTTGTGTCATTTTTTCCATTTAGTGATCCGCCGCAGGCAACCTGAAGGGCTGCGCGCAGCAGATTTGATTCCTTGCTGATCGGCGCAGAGGCGACTCAAGTTGATGTTTCGATCATTCCGTAGCGTCGGGCAACATATCGTTCCACGATTTCCTGAAACTCTTCGGCGATATGATCGCCTTTGAGCGTCACTGTCCGCTCACCATCCACAAATACCGGCGCGGAGGGCACCTCACCCGTCCCAGGCAGGCTAATTCCAATATCAGCATGCCGGCTCTCGCCCGGGCCATTCACAACACAACCCATCACAGCAACATTCATAGACTCGACACCCGGGTACCGGGATTTCCAGTTTGGCATTTGATTTCTCAAATAAGTCTGGATTCGATCAGCCAGTTCTTGAAACACCGTACTGCTAGTGCGACCACAACCCGGGCAAGCTACAACCATAGGTGTAAACGCCCTCAAACCCATTGTCTGAAGGATCTCTTGAGCAACAATAACTTCTTTCGTCCGATCACCACCTGGTTCGGGGGTGAGTGAAATTCGTATCGTGTCACCAATGCCCATCTGCAGCAACACCGACAACGCGGCCGTGGATGCAACAATACCCTTGCTGCCCATACCCGCCTCGGTTAAACCAAGATGCAAGGGATAATCACAACGAGCAGCCAGGTCTCGGTAAACCGCAATTAAGTCCTGCACGTGGCTGACCTTGCACGAAAGAATAATCGAATCGGCGGGTAATCCCAGCTCTTCAGCCCGTTGAGCATTGCTGATGGCAGAGACAACCAGAGCATCTCGCATCACTGCCCTCCCATCGCGGGGTGAGCTTGATT
Source organism: Jezberella montanilacus (assembly GCF_003003055.1). Classification (GTDB taxonomy): domain Bacteria; phylum Pseudomonadota; class Gammaproteobacteria; order Burkholderiales; family Burkholderiaceae_B; genus Zwartia; species Zwartia montanilacus. Next base: position 84,790 of record NZ_PVTV01000017.1, on the reverse strand, counting down.
GACTGTTTGCATCCATCATCTTGGCCAACAGTTCTTGGTCGAGGCTACCCCAATTCACGCCGATACGAACCGGTTTGTTATGACGGCACGCAACCTCAATCATCTGTGCGAAATTATCATCCCGCTTTTTACCACCGCCCATGTTCCCAGGATTGATTCTGTATTTCGATAATGCTTCAGCACAATCAGGAAATTGCGTCAATAACTTATGACCGTTGTAGTGAAAATCACCCACTAGCGGGACATAGATACCCATTCGATCCAGATGCTCGCGGATCGTCGATACCTCTTTTGCGGCCTCAGGGGTGTTAACAGTGATCCTGACGATTTCAGAACCAGCGAGCGCAAGTTCTTTGACCTGAATCGCGGTTGCAACCGGATCAGCAGTATCCGTGTTTGTCATGGATTGCACAAGAACCGGTGCGGTACCGCCTATCGTCACTGAGCGACCTCCCCAGGCCAAGCGAACCGACCTAGTTTGATGTCTAAGTGCAACGCCAATCTCTTGGGTCATTTCACTAGGGCTCCCAGCCAGTGCGGCAATAAGGCTTTAGGAATAATCCCCTGCGAGATGGCAATCGCTACAGCGGCCACAACCACAATGCCGATTAACGCCAACCAGCCAACTGACGATTGCTGGGTGCGATCAGTTTCATGGGTAGCCAGCGAACGTGTTGACGTGTGATTCGCGATGCCACCTCGGATCACGCCGATACGATCCTTGAGCGCGTCCTCTGCTGGCTGTGCATCCGCCCCGAGCAGGCGGGTATAGCTTTTAATTAAGCCTCGTAATGCCAGGCCAGAGGGCAGATCATCCCAGTGATCCGACTCAAGCGCTTGAATAAACCGCACTGAATACTTTATTCGTGCAGAGACATCTTCGATGGTTAATTTCTGGGATAGTCGTTTCTCGGCTAACGCCTGTCCAATCGACAACGAGGCTTGAACGAGCACCGGTGGCTCGGTTATTGAGTCCATCGTGGGCACAGATTGCTGGGGTTGATCGAGGTCTGCCTCAGTCACGTCCGAATCTCCTTAATGGGAATAGACAGCTTAGCTGCTTGTTTTTCATGTAAGCGAGTGCGATCTTTTACTTGTCCGGCCAACTGACCGCAAGCCGCATCGATATCATCACCACGAGTCTTACGAATAGTTGTGACAAGGCCCGCATCTAACAATCTTTGCGAAAACAGTCGGATCCTTGAATCCTTTGACCTCAGTAATCCTGATTCAGGAAAAGGATTAAACGGGATCAAATTGAATTTGCAGTGCAATCGCCGACCTATCTCGACGAGCTGCCTAGCATGTTCATCAGTGTCATTCACGCCATCCAACATCACATACTCGAAAGTAATGAAGTCCCTCGGAGCGAACTCAAGGTAGCGCTCACACGCAGCAAGAAGTTCGGCCAGCGGGTATTTTTTATTAAGAGGGACAAGCTTGTCCCGAAGCTCATCATTTGGAGCGTGCAATGAAACAGCTAGTGCGACCGGGCAATCTTGAGACAATCTGTCCATCATGGGCACAACGCCCGAGGTCGAGACAGTCACACGGCGACGCGAGAGACCATAGGCATTATCGTCGAGCATGAGTTTTAGCGCAGGAACCAAGGCATCGTAATTAAGTAAAGGCTCTCCCATGCCCATCATCACGACATTACTAATGAGCCGCTTGTCTTGCTGAATATCCAGAGGCGCAGGCATTTGATCAACTGTTGTTAAGCGAACTCCTTGACCTGCTTCGCGAAGCTTGACGCCCGCCCACCAGAGTTGTCCAACGATTTCTGCCGTGCTCAAGTTTCTGTTGAATCCTTGATGCCCTGTCGAGCAAAAGCGACAGTTGACCGCGCACCCTGCTTGGCTTGATATGCAGAGCGTGCCACGGTCGTCTTCGGGAATAAAAACAGACTCAATCGCATTACCGTGACCGACATCAAACAACCATTTCCTGGTGCCATCAGCAGAAACCTTATCGCTGATGACATCCGGTGCCTGAATCACACAATCTTGACTTAGCTGAGCCCGGAAATCGCGTGCCAGATCAGTCATAGCATCAAACTGACCGACCCCGCGCTGGTGTATCCACCTTTGAACTTGCTTGGCTCTGAAAGGTTTGCCACCCCATTGCGCAACAAGGCTGGTCAGCGACGAGCCATCCAACCCGAGCAAGTTAATGGGATCAGCGCGCATCTTGACTGTGTCACGGTCAGTAGCGATGTTTAGCGACTGTGAACGTTAATACCGGGGAAGAAAAAGCCGATTTCAACAGCAGCTGTCTCGGGAGCATCCGAGCCGTGAACAGCATTAGCATCGATGCTGTCTGCGAAATCTGCACGAATCGTACCTTTTTCAGCTTTCTTGGGATCCGTTGCCCCCATCAAATCACGATTTTTCAGAATCGCGCCTTCACCTTCGAGTACCTGAACAAACACAGGCCCAGAAATCATGAAGTCAACCAGATCTTTAAAGAATGGGCGAGCACTGTGCACAGCGTAAAAACGCTCAGCGTCAGCGCGCGACAGTTGCATCATGCGAGCAGCGATTACTTTCAAACCGGCGGACTCGAAACGGGCAACGATTTGACCGATTACGTTCTTAGCAACGGCGTCGGGTTTGATGATCGATAAAGTGCGTTCTGCAGACATAAAAACTCCAATAAATCTCAATAAAAACAGGGGCTTTGCGGATAACTACGATAGCCTTGTATTCTAGCATGCCCGTTCGCGCGCCTAACCACTAAAATAATGGTTTCGCTCAAGCAGTAATCAGTTTTCTCGGAAATCCTTAATGAATCAAAAGAACGATACCCTGGCCAGTGAACTTTCAAAGAGTTTTGAGCCAGCTGAACTTGAATCACGCTGGTACGCAGAGTGGGAGCGACGCGGCTATTTTGCTGCAGGTCAGCACGTCAAGCCCGGCACAAACGGGGCCAGCACCTACGCAATTCAGTTCCCTCCCCCAAATGTTACGGGGACGTTACATATGGGCCACGCCTTTAATCAAACAATCATGGATGGCTTGATCCGCTATCACCGTATGCTGGGCGACGATACAGTATTTGTGCCTGGTACCGATCATGCGGGCATCGCCACGCAGATCGTCGTAGAACGGCAGCTTGATGCTCAAAAGCTCTCCCGACATGACCTGGGACGCCCAGCGTTTGTCGAGAAAGTATGGGAGTGGAAACAACAATCGGGCAATACGATTACGAGTCAGGTGAGACGGCTTGGTGCTTCGGCTGACTGGCCGCGCGAATATTTCACCATGGACGACAAGATGTCCACGGGAGTCGTAGAGACCTTTGTACGCTTGTTTGAGCAGGGCCTGATCTATCGAGGTAAGCGTCTCGTCAATTGGGATCCGAAGTTATTGACAGCCGTTTCGGACCTTGAAGTCCTATCCGTGGAAACCGACGGGCACCTCTGGCACATTCTTTACCCTTTTGTCGATGGGCCACAAGAAATAACACTCGAGGACGGCACGACAGAAACCTTGCGCGGCTTGACAATTGCGACCACTCGGCCAGAGACCATGCTGGCGGATGGCGCGCTCTGCGTCCATCCGGACGACTTGCGCTATAAGCACTTGATTGGCAAGATGGTTGATTTGCCCTTATGCGATAGACAGATCCCCATCATCGCGGATGATTTTGTTGACCAGGCTTTTGGTACCGGCTGCGTCAAAATAACTGGCGCCCATGACTTTAACGATTATGCCTGCGCGCAAAGGCATAACTTGCCGTTGATCGTCATTTTCACGCTGGATGCAAAGATCAACGAAAACGGCCCAGTGCAATTTCAGGGGCTTGATCGCTTCAAAGCTCGTGAAGCGGTCGTCGCCGAACTTGAAGCCACAGGTTATCTCGTCAAAGTTGTTGCCCACAAGATGATGCAACCGCGAGGCGATCGGACACAAGAAGTGCTTGAACCAATGCTTACCGATCAGTGGTTTGTTGCGATGAGCAAGCCAGCCCCGGATGGCACGTTGAATCCGGGTAAAAGCATCACTGAAGTGGCTCTCGATGTTGTCGCACGGGGCGAGGTCCAGTTTTATCCACAAAACTGGACAACCACCTACAACCAGTGGCTAGAAAATATCCAGGATTGGTGCATATCCCGACAACTCTGGTGGGGTCATCAAATCCCTGCCTGGTACAGCGAGGATGGACAGGTGTTTGTGGCCCGATCCGAGGCTCAGGCGCTCGAGCAAGCAAGAGGCGCTGGTGTTCAAGGCAAGCTCACGCGTGATCCAGACGTGCTGGATACGTGGTTTTCGTCCGCCTTGGTTCCCTTTACGACAATGGGCTGGCCCGAACAGACCAAAGACCTGACGCGCTACTTACCCTCAAGTGTGCTGGTCACGGGCTTCGACATCATCTTTTTCTGGGTTGCGCGCATGGTCATGATGACCACGCACTTGACCGGTCAGGTGCCCTTCAAGCATGTCTACGTTCATGGTTTGATCCGGGATGCTGAGGGTCAAAAGATGAGTAAATCCAAGGGTAACACCCTGGATCCAGTGGACCTGATAGACGGGGTTGATCTTGAAACATTGGTGTCTAAACGCACGCATGGCCTGATGAACCCAAAACAGGCCAGCAGTATTGAGAAATCCACACGCAAGCAATTTCCCGAGGGGATTGCAGCGTTTGGCGCCGATGCACTCAGATTCACCATGTCTGCTTACGCCACACTTGGGCGAAACATCAACTTCGACCTCAAACGTTGCGAGGGCTATCGCAATTTTTGCAACAAACTCTGGAACGCCACCAAATATGTACTGATGAACACAGAAGGCACAGACCTTGGCGAGGCAGACAACGCAGCAGCAAGCTTTGCTGATCGCTGGATTATCAGTGCGCTTCAGCAGCTTGAGTACGATGTCGCAAAAGGGTTTACTGACTATCGCTTCGATAATATCGCCAATGCGCTGTATCACTTTGTCTGGGACGAATATTGTGATTGGTATCTTGAACTGTCCAAAGTACAAATTCAACAGGGATCACCAGTGCAACAGCAGGCGACTCGTCGAACGCTCATTCGTGTATTGGAGGCGGTGCTTCGCTTGATGCACCCCATCATGCCCTTCATCACCGAAGAGTTATGGCAGAAGGTTTCGCTGGTGGCGGGAAAAAGAACTGCTGAGGAAGTCACGAGCATTTCAATACAGGCTTTTCCACAGGCCAACTTAGATAAAATTGACATGGCGGCAATTGCTCAGATGGATAGGCTCAAAGCCGAAATCGAAGCGATCCGAGCACTACGCGGTGAAATGAATCTATCGCCTGCCGCACGGGTGCCTCTGTTTGCTCAAGGGGCAAGCGAACAGCTCTCTCAACACGCACCTTATCTTGCTGCACTCGCCAAGCTCTCAAGCGTTGCTGTGGTCGACGTTTTGCCGGATGACGGCTCCCCTGTCCAGGTTGTCGGTGACACGCGGTTGATGTTGAAAGTCGAAATTGACCTGGTAGCAGAGAAAATTAGACTAGAAAAAGAAATCAATCGATTAGAGACTGAAATCGCAAAAGCTCAAGCAAAGTTAAGTAATGAAGGCTTTGTCGCTAGGGCACCGGTAGCAGTGGTCGATCAAGAGCGACTGCGTATCAGTCAGTTCTCAGAAACACTTGAGAAGGTCAGATCTCAATATCTAAAACTTGGCTGAGTGATGATCTGCCAAATCAGCGTCTAGTGGGTCAGGGACTCGAGGAACACCTCATCCTGTGGGGATAGGTCTCCTCTGGCTCGTGCGGCTGTAATCAGATCGGGTCTGATTTTAGCTGTAAGGGCCAAGGACTGCTCTCTGCGCCATCGGGCTATTTTTGCGTGATTGCCCGAGGTTAATACCTCAGGTACTTTACTGTCACCGAGCGTCTCGGGTCGTGTGTAATGAGGGCTATCCAGCAAACCTGAGATTGATGGTTGAAACGAGTCCTGCAACGAAGAATTACCGTCATTCAGAACACCAGGCATGAGGCGCACGGCCGCATCAATCATGGCCATCGCTGCAATCTCGCCACCTGACATGACGAAATCCCCGAGAGACCATTGTTCATCAACGTACTGATCAATAAAGCGCTGATCAACGCCTTCATAGCGTCCACAGACGAAAATGACGCCCTTTGATGCAGCCAGGCGCGCTGCTGCAGTCTGACCAAACTGTTTGCCCGTGGGTGATAGCAAAATAACTGGCGATTGGGCTCGCTCTTGGTTAATTGCATTTAAGGTTCTGATGAGTGGCTCTGCCATCATCACCATACCTGGTCCGCCACCATAAGGGCGATCATCGACCGTTCGATGGACATCTTGGCAATAGGTTCTTGGGTTGTGAGAATGCAAAGACCAAATACCCTGTGCATGGGCTCGGCCAGTCACACCATAATCGCGGACACCGGCAAACACATCAGGAAACAAAGTGATGACATCAATGCGCATGGCAAGGCATCTCTTGATTAATCTAGAATTTCAAAAATCCAGTGGCCAGTCAGTATCAATTTTCTTTGCCTGAATATCCACGTGCTGCACGTAGGCTTCAACAAAGGGCACCAGAATCTCTGACACTTTACCTTTTTCGTCTAGAAGTGGCTCTTGAGGGTCGAGCGCAATTAATCTCTGGACGCGAAGAATTGCGTGCGCACCATTATCAAGCACTTCAGACACAACGCCTATCAGCGCTTGCGTGCCAGTCTCGTAGACAAAACATGACTCAAGGTCAACCCAATAGTATTCGTCACCCGTTGCAGGCGGGAACAGTGCCTTTGAAACATGGACAGTACAACCGACCAAGGACTCTGCCTGGTCGCGATCATCGACGGAACCTAGCTGGGCAACGACTGTAGCCCCTTGCGTTCGAGATGTTACGACTTTGTATTGAACGGCTGGCAGCAGATCATTCGAGCCAGTCGTAGCAGAACGTTTTGCAGGGGCAACAGGTCTGCGCAACCACCAACTATTGGCTTTGCGTAAAACGTCAGATTGCGAAGAATGAGGCTGGATTTTTACCCAACCGCGCACGCCATAACCAGAAACAATACGACCCAGCTCGACCAGATCGCTTGGCGCAGTTGATGCGCCCTGCTCAGGCATAGCCCTTGCCTGATTCAATTAAGCCGCTGTTGCGACTTTAGCCGAGTAGTCTTTTACCAACCGAGCAACGGCGGGCGATAATTGCGCACCGTTAGTCGTCCAGTAACCAACGCGATCAAGCGCGATACGCAGACGCTCTTCGTTTGCATTGGCAACGGGGTTATAAAAACCAACACGCTCAATGAAACGACCATCGCGACGATTACGCGAATCGGTTGCAACGAGGTTATAAAAAGGACGTTTTTTCGACCCGCCGCGGGCCATACGAATCACCACCATAGGTAATCCCTCTATAAAATTTATGAGTGAATGTATCGTTTAGTGACTTTTTTGCCACGATCCAGCAACAGCGCTTTAATCACCGAAGCCAAAATTTACACAACAAAAGACGTGCGACTAAAAGATGCAACAAAGCCTGCGAGTATAGCACTTTTTAGCGATTCTTCAAGAAAATACATCGCACGCACAACTAACGTCGCTTCAAATAGTGCTCATAATGGCTTATTTGATCGACTTGGAAGATCAAATCGTTGCCTGTCTGCTTTGCAAAGGCCTGAAAATCTCTGACCGCACCCTTATCAGTGGTCATCACCTGAAGGACTTCCCCGCTCGTCATCAATGCTAACGCTTTTTTAGCTTTCAGTATTGGTAATGGGCATGCTAGCCCCTTTGCATCCACAAGGTGCTGAAACTCCGGGGACGTTTGCTCAGTCTGTGTCATTGAGTTTTATTCACTATTAAATCCGACTCTCAACCCAAGCCTTAACACCTGTTATTGCCTGAGGCAGGGCTTCAAGGTTGGTGCCGCCACCCATGGCCATGTCAGGGCGACCACCACCTTTGCCACCCAACTGAACCGATACATCAGCCACCAAGTCACCTGCCTTGAACTTACTGGTCAAATCGCTGGTCACACCTGCCACGACACTGATTTTTCCCTCGGCAGACCGCGCTGCTAACAAAACGACTGCTGAGCCCAACTTGGCTTTCAGTTGATCAACCATCCCTCGCAATTCTTTGGGATCAACGCCTTGTACTTCTTGGGCTAGCACCAACACACCGCCGATGTTAATCGCTTGATCTGACAGCGCATTACCCGCGTTTGAGGCAAGCTTGGATCGTGCTTGATCGAGTTCCCGCTCAAGACTTTTAATTTGATCTTGCACCAGGATAATCCGGTCTGACAAGTCGGCTGGCTGTGTCTTCAAGGCCAACGCGGCCTTGACAACTGTTGCATTCAGTCGCTGAACCCAAGTCAGAGCGTTGTCGCCTGTGATAGCCTCTATTCGACGTACACCAGCAGCAACGCCAGACTCTGCAGTTATCTTGAATAAACCAATATCACCTGTTCGCTTCACATGAGTGCCACCGCACAACTCACGAGAAAAGCCGATATCCAACACACGCACTGTATCACCGTACTTCTCACCAAATAAGGCCATTGCACCACCTTTTACGGCGTCGTCGTAGGCCATCACTTCTGCGACGGTGGCTTGATTGGTCAGAATCTCGGCATTGACAATCTGCTCAACTTTCTCGATATCTGCGGCAGAGACAGGTGCATCGTGAGCAAAATCGAATCTTGTTTTATCTGCGTCAACCAGTGAGCCTCGTTGTTGTACGTGAGGTCCGAGCACTTCTCTCAATGCTTTATGCATTAAGTGAGTGGCCGAGTGATTCCTGATTGTCTTGCTTCGCTTGAGCGCATCCACCTCCGCAGTCACCTTGTCACCCACTTTCAAACTACCCTGGCTTACTTGGCCATGATGCCCAAACACAGCTGGCTGGATTTTTTGCGTATCCAAGACCACGAATAATGCTGAAGTCGATTGCAGAACACCAGCGTCACCGGCTTGACCGCCTGATTCTGCATAAAACGGAGTTTTATCCAGCACGACAATTGCCTGTTGGCCGGACGTGACTTGATCTACTTGACTGCCCTCGACATAAAGCGCGAGCACCGTTGCAACGCACTCCAAGTGCTCATAGCCTTCGAATTGAGTTTGTGTGCCGCTGTAAGTCAAGCCCTCTGCCATTTTGAACTTACCAGACGCCTTTGCTTGCTCACGTTGACGGGTCATGGCTCGTTCGTAGCCATCGATATCCACTTCAACATGACGCTCGCGACAAATATCGGCTGTCAAATCTACGGGGAATCCGTAGGTGTCGTAAAGCGTAAACAACGTGGTCCCGGAAAGAATCGGAGCAGTACCAGCCGAGGGGGCTGGGTCGGTGAGTGCAATTTCACTTAACGCCGTTTCCAGCAATTTCATCCCATGCTCGAGGGTTTCAACAAAACGCTCTTCCTCCTGGCGTAACACTTGCTCCACCCTGGACTGGGCCTTTGCAAGCTCTGGATACGCCGCGCCCATCTCATTAACGAGATCCTTAACAAGCAAATAGAAAAAGGGCTTGGTCTGACCGAGCTGATAGCCGTGACGCAGAGCGCGACGAATAATGCGTCGCAGGACATACCCTCGCCCTTCATTACTTGGTATGACACCGTCGACGATTAAAAAGCTGCAAGCTCGTATGTGATCCGCAATGACTTTTAATGAGTTATTTTGCAAGTCGGTACAGTTTGTTTCACGAGCGGCACCTGCAATGAGCCCCTGAAACAAATCAATTTCGTAGTTTGAATGCACATGCTGTAACACGGCCGCAATGCGCTCTAAGCCCATCCCCGTATCAACACACGGCTTCGGCAGTGGCGTCAGATTGCCAGCGACATCGCGCTCAAACTGCATGAAAACGAGGTTCCAGATCTCAATATACCGATCACCATCTTCTTCTGGCGAGCCAGGTGGCCCACCCCAAATACCCTCACCATGGTCATAAAAAATCTCAGTGCACGGACCGCAAGGACCCGTATCAGCCATTTGCCAGAAATTGTCTGATGCATAGCGGGCACCTTTGTTATCACCAATCCGAATGATTCTCTCGACTGGCACACCCATCACATCACGCCAGATACCAAAGGCCTCATCGTCTTCCTGATAAACCGTTACCCAGAGCTTATCCTTGGGTAGGCCGTAAACCTCAGTCAGTAAAGTCCACGCGAACCTAATAGCGTCATGCTTGAAATAGTCACCGAAACTAAAGTTACCCAGCATTTCGAAGAATGTGTGGTGCCTGGCGGTATAGCCTACATTTTCCAGATCGTTGTGTTTACCGCCCGCTCGGACGCTTCGTTGCGACGAAGTTGCTCGGGTATAAGGCCGCATGTCTTTACCCGTAAAGACATCCTTAAATTGCACCATGCCCGAGTTGGTAAATAGTAAAGTGGGATCGTTACCCGGCACAAGCGACGACGACGCGACAACCGTGTGTCCGTTAGATTGGAAATACTCTAGAAACTTCTTTCGAATTTCGGCGGTTTTCATGGTGCAACACTGTTAGGTGCAATCTGCAGTGCAACGCGCACTGCCGGATTGAATAAACCCCAGATTATAGGGGAGCAACACAAATATAGGATCGTACCCCTGTCGCCTGAAAAGAATGCTCGTGAGGTGGGTCAATTCGCCATTCTGCTAACTGTCTGGGCACATAGCCTTCAGGACAAGTGCAATTCCCTGTCAGCGGATTCAGGTAGCGCTCGGCCAAACCCCAGCTCTTGCAGTCTCCGCCGTGAGGGGATACGTACACGCCACCAAATCTATCGCGTGGCTTCAACAGGACTGGGTTAGACACATGCATCCCGATCGTTCCAGCTGGCAACAGCTCAATCGCACCCCAGGGTGGGTTGGCTAAGTCAAGCTGTGGTCCTTTCAGTCTTTCTACATTGAGCGGATGAACGACCAACCCCGTTCCCGATAGTGTTGTCAGAATTTTCCCCAGCCTATTACTGTCTTGTGCATGCTCAAATTCGGACGCGCTTGGACGCAATAGAATCAGCGCTTCTAAACCACATAACAACCTGAAGCACGAGGTTTGTATGCGCTGTCGGACGTGCACTGTTAACTCATAGCGCAATGAAGGTTGTGTCAAAAACCCCTCAGGTAAATGACCTGCGGTGATCAGGTCTCTGACACTCAACGTTTCAACGCGATCAGAGCGATCGCTATCAAATCTCGATGATTGAGTCAGGGTGACTTCCTGCCAGGCGTTCGCCCGGACTTTCAGCTCTTGCCTAACAGCATCCCCCACACGGGCCAGCCAGACACCCGTAGACGAAGCGGCGTGATCATCAATTTCGGAGGCCCAGCGTGAAGCAGCCCACGTCGCAAGCAACGACGCTATCATCATAACGACAACGAGTTCGAATAATAAAAAGCCTTGCTGCGTCCGGCAAAGCACGCTGCCCTGTCTCACCAGTTTATCGCCAGAACCGCAATTTGATCCATCAACGAACAACAAACTGAAAAGTATTGCTGTCCCCGCTTGAGCACTGAGCATCTGCCAAGATAGGGTTATAAGGCTGAGGCGGTGATTGCGTAGCGTTTTTAACCTGTGCCGCACCCGCTCTTCCAGAAATCGTCACACTCTCTGCGATTCGTTGCAAGATAGAAGCGAGTGCTGGACAAGCGGCCTCGTTGACATCAGTAAAAGTAATCGAAAATGCTGAGCCACGTCCAGCACCCGCAAGGCTATGTGCTTCGATTTGAACGACGCCGCGACCACTTGTACCCAGACCGCCAAGCCCGTGTGCAATATTGGACATGGCTCCTTCACCTGAGACAGAAACCACGCTCGACCCCCTTAAAGCAGAGGCAAGCGTCCCATTGTGAATCCCCGCATAAGGAGTTGATCCAAAGCCGTGGGTATTTGCCTTGATTCTGGCAACGAAGCGTTGTATCTCCTCCGCTACCCTTGGTACTTTATTTTCGATAACATAAGCTTGTATCGCTGGAATCCCGATAATTGCAATCAGCATAATAATTGCCGTCACGATGGACACCTCGATTAGAGAGAAACCGTCCTGATAACTCTCTTTAGCGGAAAGCTGATGCTGGCCACGTAGTGAGGATTTAGAGTAATAGATCTGCATGAGTACTCCCGCTTTAATTGAATGCATAGGCAATCGCCATCGATTGCCGTAATTCATCGATAACTTTAAAGTGCCAGAGCGCAGTGATCATCACGATGGCTACAGCGATGATCAATAACGACCAGCGCATTTGCACCGCACATTGTTTAAACTCGATCAGTGCCTTATCTCCCAAGCGATCCGAAGTGCGAAAGATCGCTTGATCCAGCCCTGCAATTTCCTCAACGTCACACAAAAACCACCAGGTCTGCTCGTCAATAAGACCCGTATCAAGTGCTTGGACCGACGCTACGCCAACGTCGATTCTTAACAACATATTCTGCAAGTGATGCTCCAACCACGGTGAACTGTTTCCTGTCATTGCGACAATTGCTTGACGCAGACGCGCCAGATCGCTTCCTTGAGGCTGAATCAATACGGCAAGCAAGGAAAGGAATCGCATTGCGTGAAGCAATCTATACAGTCGCCAGACAAACCATCGATCGAGAACCCCTCGGAATCGCCCCACGTAACTTCCTACAGACCAGGTCAACACCCCGAACCCAAAGCAGACAGCAAGCAACGCGAACAACCATTGGTCTCGCAGAAGCTTAGCGAACAGATCAAAGCGAATCGTCCATGGGCCATAGAACTCAGAAGGAATGATTGAGAACGCTGAAAATAGTCGATTGTGCGTGAAAAAAGGAATTGCCATCATCGACGCTAAGGCGACTAACCAGGCACCAATGCCAACAGCGATCGTTTGAACGAAACTACGTTGAGCTTCATCATGAATACGAACGCAACGACCCAAACTACTCAGCACTTTACTGAGCGATTCACCACCAGCGATCTGTGCTGCACGCAACGCAATTATGTCTTCCTGTGGAAGCGTGCGCTCAAAGGTAGCGTATACATCACCTGCGGCTAGGCTCAAGCGTTTCGCCCAGTAATCGGTCAAAATGCCTCTCGCGCCTCGGTGACGATAACGGTACCCATCTGATTCAAGAATCTTTAATAATGTTTTGCCTCCGCCGTTAAGCGCCACCATTTCGGCGAGATATATGTAGTAATCAGCTCTGTAGGGCCGAAACATTTTTGCCACAAAAGCAATTTTCTGCTCATAAACGCAGCGATGCATGCGATCGCGTACACGACACAGGGGACCGAGCAAGGCCCAAGACCATGACAATTTCCTCATTCACTCAAGCCTGTAAGCGTTCGTTGAACAAACCAAACTTCGCTTCAACAAATCTTGGATCAACATGGCCGACCGATATTTTAAAAATAGCGCTATCGAAGACCGACTTACCGGTCATATCTTCGCTCGTTAAAGCTGCGCGAGGCCTCTCTTCGTACCAGCGTCGCAACTTTGAACGATTGCCGCTATCCAGACCATCAAGAAAATCCAACTCACGAGCAGGTTCGATCATCTCTGCGATGACTGTACGCCCTTCAATTCCCGCCAATCCCTGGATACTCACTCTGCGACACCTGTCGCAACCTGACTCGTTACGAAACCTCAGCCGGTTCAAGTCAAGTTGATACGTGCAAGCGATCGCTTCTGCCCATCGCGCAAACCACAAATGGTTTCTCGCATAGCCTTTGACGCAGCGCCAGGGCTGATCCGGATTCACCTCAAAGAAACTGAGCGAGCAATATTTACATAAAGCCGACAGGAGCATCTGATGGACTAATAATTTAAGAACCCCAGGGCTAGCCAAAAAGTCCCTCGCAACGCCTATCAGCGTTGAGCTCAGCCGTTCGCAAATCAATAAACAGGAGCGAGCGTGTACTGTTGTGTAAAGATTTGCGCCAGACGCTGCAAGATCCATAAACGCGCGACCACCAGCAGAATCACGGATTTCACCAATCAGCAAATCGTTCATAGCGGATCGCTTAATGGTTGCTAGCTTAGCGTCGAACACGTGGGTATCAGAGCCGTTCAGAGAGCGGGTCAACGTGTTCTGCAAAGCATGAGGAATAATGAATTCAGCGGGATCTTCTATCGTGATAACTTTTCGATGACTTGGAATGTTGCGCATCAAGCATGCAATCGTCGTTGATTTGCCTGAGCCCACCATCCCCGATAAAACAACAGCGCCACCTTCAATCAAAGTCGCTCGTTCAAACGAAGCAACTTGAGACGAGAGATAACCTAACGACGACAAGGTGGGTGCCTCCGAGATTGCCTCAGACTTTAACAAGCGCAGGCAGACACTGGGGCCGCCGTCCGCTGCCAAAGACGCCCATCTCAGTGTGAATCGACTGCCACTAACCGTCCGCTCCAACCGCCCTTGTTGCTCAACCGTAGGATCGAATACGGCACCATTGCCTCCCTTGATTTCCATCCACACCAGGCTAAGCATCTCAAGCATGAAGGATGTTGGGTATTTAGAAAACTTGTCGAACACAAAATAGTCGCCATTGATGGTGAATCTGACTTGAGAGTTTGCATCGGTTGTTCTGACGTTGAAATGAATATCGCTGGCACCGACATCAACCGCCCACTCAACAATTTCGTCAAAGATCTTAATTAAAGGAGGAAGATTCTCTGATCCTGTTAGGACGGTGGCTAAAGCTCGCTCATCGTTCAATCTGAGCGGCTTGATCAAACTGAGGAAAACTGGCCTCGCAACAGAATAAAGAGGGGCCTGCTGAAGTCTAAATTTCTTCTGCATCAACAAATTGATCACGGCCATGACTTGATCATCATAATCATTGCCTCGCATGACAAAAACGCCGGCAGTTCCGTCTTCAAACAGCACCGGACATATCCGGTCGAGGACACTTAAGGTATCAAGATCGATTGTGAGTAATCGCTTGTACCGGGGACTCAGTTGAGTTAATTCGGCAGTTGTGTCAATGGTTGTCACAACAAGATTCATTGCGTTTATTCCTTTTTTTAAGGCAAAGGGGGGCAGCCGGATCATGGCAACACAGGCTCTAAGCAAAGTTCTTTTAAACTTTCGCCACGTCGCAGGACCACGCAGGGGGGATCTATTTTTACCAGCTCATAACCAATCCGAGAGCCTAAAACGGGTTGAGAACGACCCGATTTAAAAATTAAAAATTTTGATTCAATCAATAACTCTGCCGTTAAGTTTTTATTGACTCCGTAAATGGAAAAGAGTTTGTCACCGTTCTCAGGATCGAATGTTTTATTCTCATCTGGATCGGTCAACACTTTGTGCTTACCTCTATTTTTTAATGCCGTTTGAGTTTCTGTCTCGATCAATTCATTGACCGTTTGTTCCAAGGTTGTTTGGGCGTAGCAAAACATGTACGTATTGATCGACCAAATGACCAGGGCAAAGCCTGCCAAACGTAAATAATGAGTCAGCGGCACTAACGAGCTCAAAGCTGAGGGGAAGCGCAACCGAACGGCTCGCACATTGCTGTGAAGTTCAGTCTGCATAGATTTCACCTTCCGCTGTAAATTCAACTGCACTCTTTTTTGCACCGGCAAGTCTGGCGGGTAGATCATTCAACGAAATGGATACCCGTCTCCAACTGATAGGTAGCAAAATGGTCTTTATTAACGAAGCAGAGCGCAACGGGCCTTGCAGACGCACTGGACGCACATTGCCTTGTGCTCGCTTGATAACTGCCCCAACCTCGAGGGAATTAAACCCGTTCTCAATTCTCTGGAGCTGATCGAGCCAACCTGATCCTTTGTCGAAATTGTCGTCAAGAACCTCAAGAGACCGCTGATCTCGCCAGCGAACGACCGCTTCTTTTAAATTATCGAAGGTAAGGATTGGATTGCTTAAGCCCAGTTGCTCCAGATGTTCTCGCCCAGCGGGGTGAAAATCACGATGATAACGAGCCCCACAATGCCAATCCTTATCAGTTGTCTGACAATCGATCGATATCAATTTCCAGCCCTCTTTTTTTATGGGTAGAGAAGCCCATATCTGAATGCTTGACCATAAAGAGCCGGGCCGGTCTATCATCACTTTTAACAACTCGTCTTTAACTTCGACCTGGCGAGTCAGCTCAAATTGCCCTTGCACAGTCGATGCAACGATTGGCTTCGTATGGTCAGTCAAAGCCCATAACGATGTAGCGCCGATCAAAACAAAACCGCCGCATAAAATTGAGCCTCGAGGTAGTAAGTGCAACGTTGGGATCGACTTCAGAGCTGATGATGCAGAAAGTTTTTGAGCTAGCCAGCACGGCATATTGTGCTGCCACTCGGTACTTAAAGTAAGCTGAATCAAACCGGGGTATCTGATTTTGATGTCTGCGATTGCATCGTCGGCTGCTTGGCGCGAAGCAAAATGCCGATCACTGCTGCACAGGACATGCCCCTCATGGCTGGCCATTAACCAAGCGCCGCCTTGGGTATCAGGTAATAGACACGCCTGAGCACCCTCTGGATGAGCGCAAGCAAACAGTGCTGCCAGCGAATAACAATGGGCCGCGTTGCGGCTACGTCCTCTCACGCGATTTATCGTTGGCAAGCGAGCGCAGGCAGCGACGCGAGCATTCGATTCCACTAATACATAATGAGTAGCGCGCAGCGAGCGTGCAAGCTGATAAATGTTATTGCGCGGGTTTGAGCCAACTAGCGCAAACCACGTTAAACCTAGCATTAAATAATCCCCCTGTGGATTAATAACAGAAGCGCAGACCATGTTGCGGCGATCTGCCATAAGGGGATCAAGGGGAGAGGTAATCGAACTCATCAGCCCTCCTCCAGTAACGCGGTCAACACAATGACTGTGATGACTTTGCTTTTACCAAGTCTATCCGCGCCGCCTATTATTGCGGGCACCTCTGGTGTAAAGCTCGTCGACTCACTTTGTTCTTTGACTCGCTCAAACCCGGAGATCAACATGGGCTGACCCGATCGCAAGGACACCTGCTGAACCGTACCGGTTCCATCGATCAGGACTTGTTGAATCGACAGGCCTTTTCCTGATTCCCCAAAGCTAATCGTTTTTAAGGGCTGAGCAATGGTGTTGTCATAAGCAATCGAGATCAGGATCTGTCCATCATCCTGCGCATCAGGCAAGATTGTTAGGAAAGCACCAACAGTCTCCTCCTTCTGACTAACTGAGACAGAGGCTTGCGCGGAATTAGTGGTGGTGGAATCCAGACTAGATGCTGTGGCGGTACGAACCTGATCGACGTAGGAAAATGTCGTACGAACGGCGTGAGTAACGGGACGACGGTTAATTGTCATGATGGGTACCGTGCTGTGACGAATGACCTTTCCCTGTCGCGACAACGCTTGAAGCATAAGTTTGACGGGACTGATGCCCGTTGTCGCAACCGACAGGGCAGACTGCGCGTTTTCATTGATGGGCTCGGCCGAAGGTCCTTTGAGAGAAGTTGTCAAATTGTTGGACACCACAGCGGCCGACCAGTCGACGCTGAGCGTTTGACTGTCGTCTGTTTCAACTGTCAGCTCTTCAAATACCAGGCGTATTCGTCGAGTTAGGATTCGATTTTCTTTATCTAGGAATTGCGCAACCAACCTTAACGACGCTGGTACGTCTGTGACAACGATAGAGCTCGCAACCCCGGCTTGAGCAGTTACTGCCCCAGCTCGTGTAAGAAATGGTTCGATTTTTGCTTTGACTGCGTCAAGCGCATTGTGCTCAGCCGATCGAAGCACCGTTCGCGCACTACTGTCAAATCCGCCAGCTGAAGATGAAGTAGAACGACCCAAAGCCATCTCAACTGAGGCCGAGGCCGTGAGCAATCTAACGTCAAACACTTGTGTTTCGGTGCGATAAAACACGAGTGCCTCTGACTCGTACCTCCAATTTACATTTAGCCGTCTGGAAATCAAGTCCAGAATTTTGGCTAATGGTTGCGAACCTCTGGGGAAAGCTGTTTCATTGAATGTTGTGCTTGCTTCTATCGGTTCGACTGTTGCCATCCTTGGAGCAAACATCGACGAGGGTAGTAGAGCTTCAGGACTGATGCGAACCGGCAGGTCGATGGCAATACTCAGCCGCTCAGCGAGTGCTGACAAGGTGAACTTGGTACTACCAAACAGTAAGGTCGAATCCACGTTGCGTTGCAAGGCTTTCGGCAATGTGACGTCTCTTGCGAGCGGTACTGCTCTGCCAGCAATCCAAGGCTTGTTCACTGACTGTGCCTCACGTCGAATTTGTGTGCTCTTGGTGCTTACTTTGAAACGATCAATTCTCTGCTCGAGTTCACTTGCTGAGTCTGTCACGTTCAGCGTGTGCTTAATAAGAGCATCCTGCAGTGCGCAACCAGACAACAACAATGTGCCGGCACCAATCAGCGCGAGACAGCCGTTCAAGACCTCACCTCTGCAGAAGTCGACGGATCGCATGTCTGGGTGACACTCACTACTCGCAACACCCGATTGCTGTAAATGCAAGCTTGAAGTGGCCTGTCTGACAACTCTGTTGCGCTCATTAAGCTCTTGACCGACTCTTCAAAGTCAACACTGAAACTCGCATATCCGGAGATCGGGATATCGAAGTCGACGGTCCAGTGTTCCGGCAAAAAATGCCACCCTGACAGCGTCGCCCAGCGAGACAATGTGTTGCGCAAATGCAGGTCATCTGCGTTGATTTCAAAATTGCTGCCAAGCTGGGTTGTTGCAATTTGTTTATTGCTATCAACTTCAGTTACCCCAACCTGCGGAGCACGGCCGAGTGAGTTGACGCGCATAGCTTGTGCAGTTTTTTTGCCACGACGAAAATAGAGATGATCCCACGACCCCGTTACGACGCTGATGTCGCCACGTCGGCTGTCACTGAGAATTTGCTCGCCATCAGTTTGCTGTGCGCTCAGGATCGGAGTTGTCTGTTTCGCGTGCCAGTGCAGCCAGATTTTCTGATCATCTGAAAATACCTGAATTGGTCCCACCGAGCGATCACCACTCAGGCGCCAATTAAAATCAAGCGAACCTGAAGTTGTTTGAGAAGCCTGAGCGCCGACCTCAAATCTGGGAGTCGTGTCGCGTAGTAGCGTTGTGCATGCCCCAAACAATGGCAGCGCTAGGATTGTTAAGGCGATACGTACAGTCAGCATCAGTCATCACGAGAAGCAAAATGATCGACATGATGGCTTTATTCGCTTGAGGCCACAATTGTGAAACCTACGTATGGGCCGTTGAATGCTTGAGCGCTACAAGCGATGATGGTAAAAAAAAGGTCAACTGCAGTTGACCTTTTAAGATTGTTGACTACAGGACGCTACTTCTTAGACTTTTTGTTGTTTGAAGCGGACGCTGGAGCCGGTGCCTCACCAGACATCACTTTGGCCTCTTCGATTGCCGTCGTTAAAGCCTTGACTGGTGGAACTTGACCAGACAAGGCCGCGTCAAGTTCTACACTCAGCATGGGTTCGATGCGCGCATAGCCATTCAAACGAAAACCCCGATTTGTTTTGGTTGTCGCTTGCCGCATATTCTCGACAATACGATTCAGTCCAGGAATGCTGCCATAAAACGAAACGTCAGCAGCTCTCGTCGAAGCATCGTTAAGTGGTAAGAACCCAGTTTTCTGATGCCAAGCGGCAGCCACCACAGGCTTAGACAGGTAGGCAAGAAAACTAGCGGTCGCTTTGTATTGCTCGACCGGTTGCCCAGTCGTTACCCAAAGGGCAGAACCGCTGACAAAGGGGACGCCTGGCTTGGGAGTGAGTTGATCGTAATACGGTAGAGGAGCCACGCCAAACTTCAAATCCTTAGTCGCTGCAAATTGCCCCAGCGACCCAGAACCACTCGTCAGCACGGCGCATTTGCCCTCAGCAAATAATCCATCTGGCTGGTTGGAATTGCTGTTGACTGAAAATATGTTGACCTTTTTCCAGCTCACCATCATGGCTATATGGCGCATGAATAATGTATCGAAGTTAAGTACAGCACCTTTTGCATTATCTAGGCCATTATTTGGCGTCGCATAAAGCGAGTTATTCATCGCCGCTAGATTTTCGAGGTGGACGGAAACTTGCTGGCTGGTTGCATACGGACAGTCGTAATAGGCTTTATCACGCAACAGCAACAATTGTGCCTGAAGAGCAGCCCACGTTGCGCCAGGAGCATTGGGATCCAACCCAGCCTTTTTGTAAGCGTCTAGGTTGTAAAACATGACCGGAATCTCTGCCATGAAAGGAAACGCAAGCAGACGATTTTGCTTATCGCGAATAAAACCGCTGGTTTGTGCCAGAATTGAAGTGTTATCCGGGATTGGGTATTTCTTTGCAAATTCGTAGTACGGCAGGATGTCTTGATTATTGGCGATCACGTCTGGTGATCTGTTGTCATCAAGTTGCACTAAATCGGGCTTGCGTTTCGCCGCTAGCGCCCGTGAGTCGGGGCTTGTTAATGCGATTTGGTCAGCAAATGCTTTTAGCTCTACTTTTGTATCATTCTGCTCAGCATTAAATTGCTTAACAATCTTCTCGAACTCAGCGCGATTGGCTGGATTGAGTGTGTGCCAAACTTCGATTTCGGTCGCTGCTTGGGATAACGCGCAGACGAGGCTGGTACTTAAAATGCCGATAACGCGATTTGTGTAAGACAAGCTAATAATCCTTATAAAACTTGAACCAATCATAAACACTGTTTACCCAAGATCAGCGGCTGACGTGAATGCATCCGCATAGAAAGCATCTTCAGGAAGTTTGCATTTAGCTGAAAACTCTTTACGGGCAGACTCAACCACAATTGGTGCGCCACAGGCATATACTTCAAAACTTTGCATATCCGGAAAATCTTGCATCACGGCTTCGTGCACAAAACCGGTGCGACCAGTCCAGTTATCGCCTTCAAGCGCGTCAGAAACAACTGGGATATAGGTGAAATCAGCCAGATCATTAGACCAAGTTTTTGCAAGTTCACCGAGGTATAGGTCAACAGGACGGCGACCACCCCAATATAGCGTGACCGGTCGTTTAATCCCTTCATGTACCATGTGCTCAATGATTGACTTAATGGGTGCGAAGCCTGTGCCGCTCGCCACCATGATGATGGGTTTGGAAGAGTCTTCCCGCAAAAAGAAAGAACCAAATGGCCCCTCGAAACGCAATATTTCGCGCTCTTTCATCTGTGTTGCACCGGTGCCAAAAACGTGGTCTGTGAACAAGCCACCCGGCATATGACGGATATGTAATTCAAGGGCAGCTGCTGAATGCGGAGCGTTGGCCATTGAGTAGCTCCGGCGCTTACCGTCTTTCAGTAGGAGTTCGACGTATTGTCCAGCGTAAAAACGAAACGTCTCGGTCGCGGGTAACTGTAATGTCAGAATTTTGACATCTGGCGCAACCTGCGCCATTGCGGTCAAACGAACAGGTAATTTTCTTATTTGAATATCTGTGGCGAATCTCACCTCGCGAGACTCAATCACCAAGTCGGATGTAGGCTTAGCCTGACAAAATAGCGTAAACCCGGCTTCGATATCCTCCGAACTCAATACCTGAGCCGGATTTGAACCAGCTTCGTAACTGCCGGACACCACTTTGCCACGGCAGGTTGAACATGCCCCGCTTTTGCAGCTATAGGGCAACACAATTCCGGCTGCGAGTGCTGCATCGAGAACCGACTGGCTCGACTCAGCTTTGAACTGGTGTTGACTTGGTTGAATCGTAATTTGAAAGGACATTGAAAACTAACCTGTTTTTTTAATTTGACGATCTATAGCATTGAGAAGCTCAGAAAACCGGGGATAGGATCGGATTTTTAGGGCGAACATCAAGTAGCTTACCTTTTCTGGCGCGTTTAGAAACGTAGCCAGCAAGACTGGCGCCTGACAGAACATCTTCAATTTGTTTATTGCGATAAACACCCGTTGCTCGCAACCCTTTTTCTGAGATGGGAACGCATTGCGACAAGGAGTCAGGCGAATCGATTGCGATCAAGATGGTACCCCTGCCACCCCCTGACAGTGCTTTCACTTCATCCAATCCGATCACGAGCAATTTACCTTTTTCAGAGAGAAAAGCGACTTGCACAGCTGCTTCTGAAATAGGGGATGGCCTCAACAGCGTATCACCAGCTTCTAGAGAGACGAACTGTTTACCGGCACGCTGACGAGTCGTCATATCGACCAATTTGACCGAAAACCCGAAGCCCTGCCGAGTGGTCAAGAGCCATCGTTGATCAGGCGCAGAGGCCACCATATGCTCAATTCGGCTTCCAGGTGTCAGATCAATCATTGATGTAACGGGTGCGCCATCACCCCGAGCAGAGGGCAAACCCGCGACAGCAACGGAATAGACTCTGCCGTTATCACCCATCGCGATCAGCGAATCTGTGCTTCGGCATTCGAATACGCCATAGCAATCATCGCCACTCTTGAAAGCAAATTGCGTCGCATCATGACCATGACCTTGCCTTGAGCGCAACCAGCCTTTGTGCGAAACGATCACAGTCACGGGTTCATCGATTACCTTGACTTCACGGATAGCTCGCTCAGCGACTTTTATCAGGGTGCGTCTGTCATCCCCATATTGTTTCGCATCCGCTTCGATTTCTTTAACGACCAGGCGTTTGAGTGCGGCCGGTTGCTCAACCAACTCTTGCAAACGCGCTTGCTCGCCCTTTTTGTCTTTGAGCTCTTGTTCGATCTTAAAGCCTTCGAGCTTAGCCAACTGCCGAAGACGCATATCTAAAATATCGTCCGCTTGGCGCTCGCTTAAATTGAATCTGGCCATCAACGCGGGTCTGGGCTCATCGGATTCACGAATCGTCTGAATGACTTCGTCGACATTCAGATAGACCAACATTCTGCCTTCAAGGACGTGAATGCGATCGATGACTTTATCCAGCCTGAAACGGGTCCTTCTTAAAACCGTTGCCAGTCTAAAATCTATCCACTCAAGCAGCGCATCCCGCAGGGGTTTTTGTCTTGGACGTCCGTCGGTTCCGATACAAACCAAATTAACCGAGACATTGGTCTCCATGCTGGTTTGAGCGAGCAATGTCGTGACAAATTCATCCCGATCAATTTTTGAAGTTTTAGGTTCAAAGACCAGGCGTACGCCGGCATCTTTGCCTGACTCGTCGCGCACGGCATCGAGCAATGCCAGCATTTGTGTCTTGGTTTGTTGTTGCTCGGGCGTTAATGTTTTTTTTCCTGTTTTAACCTTGGGGTTGGTTAAGTCTTCGATTTCTTCCAATACTCGCTGGCACGAGGCGCCAGGTGGTAACTCATTCACGACTAATTGCCATTGACCTCGGGCCATTTCCTCAAATTGCCAGCGCGCGCGAGCTTTGATCGAACCCCTGCCTGTTTGATAAACAAGCGCTATGTCCTCAGCCGCGGTAATAATTTGACCGCCACCAGCGAAATCGGGCCCCGGAATGATCTCTAGCAACTCGGTTTCTGTCAGCTTTGGTTGCTTGATCAATGCAACACAAGCTTGCGCCACTTCTCTTAGATTATGCGACACGATTTCAGTGGCCATACCAACCGCTATGCCTGAGGCGCCATTGAGTAACATGACCGGTAAACGCGCTGGCAACATCGAGGGTTCTTGATGACTGCCATCGTAGTTGGGTACAAAATCAACCGTGCCTTCGTCGAGTTCGTCGAGCAGGACTCGGGCGAAAGGCGTCAACCGCGCCTCGGTGTATCGCATCGCTGCAGCATTATCGCCGTCGCGCGAACCGAAATTGCCCTGACCATCAATCAGCGGGTAGCGCAAAGTAAAACTTTGTGCCATTCGGACTAGGGCCTCATAAGCCGCCTGGTCCCCGTGTGGATGATACTTACCAAGCACATCACCCACTACCCTCGCCGATTTAACCGGACGCGAGCCCGATTGAAGTCCCATGGCCTGCATGGCATAAAGAATCCGGCGCTGGACGGGCTTCTGTCCGTCGCCAACGTCGGGCAAGGCTCGACCCCGAACGACAGAAACTGCATAGTCTAAGTAAGCTTGCTCAGCATATTTACCGAGCGTTATCGTTTCGCTTGATTCATTCGGTTCACCCTGATCAAACAGATCGGGTTGTACAACATCATTCATTCGCGTGCCCTAAATATCCAACTCGGCGAGATTGCCTTTCTCTTCGATCCAACTACGACGTTGTCCGGACTCTCCTTTACCCATCAACATATCAAACATGCGCGTCGTCTCAGCAGAATCCATTTCGCCATAAGCCACTGGCAACATGCGTCGTGTATCAGGGTTCATAGTGGTATCCCACAGTTGCTCAGGATTCATTTCACCAAGTCCCTTGAACCGACTGATGCTCCAAGACCCTTCGCGAACATTTTCTTTACGCAATTTATCCTCGAGCGCTTCAAGCTCGCCAGCATCCAGGCAATATATTTTTCTGGCTGGCCGTTTGCCCACAGCGGGGACATCCACCCGAAATAATGGCGGTCGAGCGATGTACACGTGGCCGAGCTCAACCAATCTGGGGAAATGTTTGTAGAACAGTGTCAACAACAATACTTGAATATGAGAACCGTCCACATCAGCATCAGACAAAATACAAACTCGCCCGTAGCGCAAACCTGACAGATCGGGCTGGTCAGTAGGTCCGTGTGGATCGACTCCTATCGCAACTGCAATGTCGTGAATTTCATTGTTAGCAAACAGCCTGTCACGATCGACTTCCCAAGCGTTGAGTACTTTACCTCTGAGCGGAAGGATTGCCTGAAACTCTTTATCTCGCCCCATTTTGGCAGACCCGCCAGCCGAGTCGCCCTCGACAAGAAAGACTTCGGTACGAAGCACATCGGTCGACTCGCAATCCGTCAGCTTCCCTGGCAGAACCGCGACGCCTGAGCTCTTGCGCTTCTCAACTTTTTGAGCCGATTTTGCGCGAGCCTGAGCTTGTCTGATTGCCAGCTCAGCTAGCTTTTTGCCATATTCGACATTTGAGCTCAGCCAGAGTTCAAGCGAAGTCCGGACATAACCACCGACTAGACGAACAGCATCCCTGCTGTTCAAACGCTCTTTTATTTGCCCTTGAAACTGAGGATCCAATACTTTGGCTGATAAAACAAAACTCGTTCTCGCAAAAACGTCATCAGGTAAGAGTTTGACCCCTTTAGGCATCAGTCCATGCAACTCGGCGAAGGCTTTAACCGCGTTGAACAGGCCCTCGCGCAGACCGGATTCATGGGTGCCCCCGGCTGGGGTCGGGATCAGGTTCACATAAGATTCCCGAATCACGCTTCCTTCGTCCGACCACGCCACAACCCATTGCGCGCCCTCGCCCAATGCAAAAGAGTCGTCATCTGCAAGCGCAAACTGTTCACCTTGAAACAGGGGAACCCTCAGCTCGATCCCAGTCATGGCCTCTGTCAGGTAGCCTGCCAACCCGTCTTCATATTGCCAGACACGTGTCTCACCCGTTTTTTCGACATGTAACGACACCTTAACGCCTGCCATCAACACTGCTTTGCTTCGCAGTAAATGTGTTAGCTCAGCGAGCGGAATTGAGGCAGAATCAAAAAAGCTCTGGTCTGGCCAGACGCGGACGCGAGTCCCTGATTTTTTTCGAGCTAACTCAGCAACCGAGGCAAGAGGCACGGTCACGGCACCGTCGGCGAACTCCATTCGGTGAGCACCGCCGTCACGCCAGATCACCAACTCAAGACGCTTCGACAGTGCGTTGGTGACAGATACGCCAACGCCGTGAAGGCCACCAGAAAACGCGTAGGCTCCGCCGTCTTTTTTGTCGAACTTGCCCCCTGCGTGAAGTCGGGTAAACACCAGTTCGGCTACGGGTGCTTTTTCTTCCGGATGGAGCCCAACGGGTATACCGCGGCCATCGTCCTCGACGCTTACACTACCGTCATTTTGCAGGGTCACTTGAATATGCTTGCCAAATCCGGCGAGCGCCTCATCTGCCGCGTTATCAATGACTTCTTGAATAATGTGCAACGGGCTTTCAGTCCGAGTGTACATACCCGGGCGCTGTCTAACTGGCTCGAGACCTTTCAGGACCCGGATGGATGATTCGTTGTAGGACGTCTTACTCAAGTTATCCCCAAAATTCTATGGAAAAAGCACTGCATTTTACGTAAAACCCACATCTAGTCGCTATTGTCCCATTCTACGTAGCGCCGCTTACATGATTTTTAACCTCTGTGACCAATGTTATGCTCTAATCTGCTGAATTAGCGTAATAATTTGTTTGCAGTTATGTTAGGCAGAGAACAATCATGAGCGAAAACATTCAACACGTCAGCGACATTAGCTTCGAAGCTGACGTCTTAAAGTCGTCTGGTCCGGTTTTAGTTGACTACTGGGCTGCGTGGTGTGGCCCTTGCAAAGCAATTGCCCCAATCCTGGAAGAACTCGCAACAGAGTTTTCAGGCCAGGTGAAAATTGCCAAGGTAAACGTTGACGAAAATCAGGAAACTGCGGCAAAATTCAATATCCGTGGCATCCCTACTTTGATGTTGTTCAAAGACGGACAAGTTGCGGCGACCAAGGTTGGGGCTTTGTCCAAGTCACAACTCACTGACTGGCTCAAAAGCGCGATTTAAAGCAACAGTACCGCGCGCGGGTCCGTCCGAGGCCCGCCACCCTTTTATTTCTTCGAGTTAATTCCCTCCCACCGTACGATTTTTTTGACTCATATCAATGCACCTTAACGAACTAAAGGCGCTGCACGTTTCGCAGCTACTAGAAATGGCCGCCGGGCTAGAAATCGAAAACGCAAACCGGTTGCGCAAACAAGAACTCATGTTCACCATCATGAAGCGGCGCGCCAAACTCGGTGAGCAAATATTCGGTGATGGCGTTCTTGAAGTCCTGCCGGACGGTTTTGGATTTTTACGCTCACCCGACACTTCGTATTTGGCGAGCACTGACGATATTTATATTTCTCCCTCGCAAATACGTCGTTTTAATCTTCATACAGGGGATTCTATTGAGGGTGAAGTTCGCACACCAAAAGAAGGTGAACGCTACTTTGCTTTAGTTAAAGTCGATAAAGTCAACGGCTTTGCCCCTGAGGCGATGAAACATCGCATCATGTTCGAGAACTTGACACCTTTGCATCCAGACAAGGTAATGCCTCTTGAAAGAGACATTAAAAGTGAAGAAAACCTGACAGGACGGATTCTCGACATATTTGCTCCAATCGGCAAAGGTCAACGCGGGTTGATCGTGGCAAGCCCAAAATCGGGCAAAACAGTAATGATGCAGCATATTGCACACGCGATTACTACTAACTTTCCGGATTCAGTAATGATCGTTATGCTGGTTGACGAGCGGCCGGAAGAAGTCACTGAGATGCAACGAACCGTGCGCGGTGAAGTAGTCGCTTCTACGTTTGATGAACCCGCCACCCGTCACGTGCAAGTCGCCGAAATGGTCATCGAACGAGCAAAACGCTTGGTCGAAATGAAAAAAGATGTGGTCATCCTGCTTGATTCCATTACGCGTTTGGCTCGCGCCTACAACACGGTGGTACCGGCCTCTGGCAAAGTACTGACTGGCGGTGTTGACGCCAATGCTTTGCAGCGGCCTAAGCGTTTCTTCGGTGCCGCAAGAAATCTGGAAGAAGGCGGGTCACTCACGATCATTGGCACAGCGCTGATTGAAACCGGTAGCCGCATGGACGAAGTGATTTATGAAGAGTTCAAAGGTACAGGCAACTCCGAAATTCATCTTGAGCGCAAACTTGCCGAGAAACGAGTCTATCCTGCTATTAACTTGAACAAATCCGGCACCCGTCGCGAAGAGTTATTAATCAAACCGGACTTGCTTCAGAAAGTTTGGGTGTTGCGCAAATTCATACACGGCATGGAAGAAGTCGAATCGATGGAGTTCATCCTCGACAAGATGCGTTCAACAAAAAATAATGCCGAATTCTTCGACATGATGAAGAAGTAACTTATCGGACAGGGGACACTTCCGCCTTCGCAGGGGAAGCGCCGCCACCCAATGGTTCTAACTTGGGGTCATCCCAAAATCCCGTCACTTTGTATTGTGCAGTAAAGGCCTTCTCGATCGGGTTACGCAAAATATACTGCGTCACTAAGGCGCCAATCCCGATGAAGGGATTCACCACAAACCCCGTTGCCAATGCGGTACCACTCATATCAAAGACTGGCTTCACGTCAGCTTGCATATCCCAAATTCGCTCTTTGAGATCGGACTTGCCCACTAACAAGATATTTGCAACGGGTGAGGCGATGGTCAAATCGCTGGTAGACACGACGCCATTGGTAATCACAAATTTAGCGGCAATTGAATTCCATGGATAGCCGTTTTGAAAAACCGTTCCTGGTTTGAAATTCAGACTGAATAATCGTTGCAGTGATTGCACAGAAAGCAATTCAAGCAATCTGGCACTGCGCGAGTTGAGATGTTCGAACACACCATTTTTCAGACTGGCTTCGGCGTTGCCAGATAACCCCTCGTAATCAAAGACCCAGGGGAAGTTACGCCAGTGCACATCTGCATTGATCACCCCTTGTCCCTCCTTAATTTTATCGGGGTAGCCCATATAGTCAGATAGTTTGCCAACGTCGTTGATTTCAATCTTAGTTGTTAGCCTGACACCGCGCTCAGCAGTCGTCATTTGCAAATCGCCACTCGCGTCAAAGGTCGCGTAAGGATTAACAATATGCAATTGATCAATGTTCCATTTTTTTCCGCGTTCTTTGTTGGATCCTTTAAATCGAATCTGACCTAACCTGTTCCCATAAAGGGTTAAATCATCAATCGTCAAATCAATTGAAGGAATATCTGAGAACCGACTGTCATCAAGAGTGACCTCAGCAGCACTCGTGTTCGTAGCGCTTGGATCTGTATCCGTTTTGACAACCTCAGCCGCACTGCCAAACACGAGACGAGATAACTTTGCAGTGACTTTCCCCGGTGTCGCGGTGGTGCCCTGCAACCAATCAATGACACCGTCGGATTCGCGAGACTTTAGCTGCGCCGACCAGAGTGCCGAGTCACTGTTATGGCTCAAATTGAGATCCAAATCACTAAACCCGATATCACCCAAAGTAAAGTGTCTAGCTAGCAATCTTGCCTTCACGAGGGGCGGCAGCACCGCGTTTGTGCCGGACTTGTTACCCTCTTTGGCAGGGCTGGCTAATGCTGTCAGGCTTTCCCAGTTGTCCCAATCAAAACTAGGCAACGCGACATCAATCGCCAGACCTGTTTCAGGCATGTTGCCGACCAAATCGTATGTAATCAGACCGCGGTCGAACAGGGACGAACCTCGTCTCATTCGCGTCCGCTCAAAGCGTCCTTTGAGATTTGATCCATACGAAAAACTGAGTGACTTGCGCTGATCAGCTGCTCTGCGCGTCCCGCCAAACCTGATCTCCAGAGGCACCTCTTGCTCAACATCTTTAGTTAAAGGCTGTGGTAAGTTGAGTGCAAGTCCTTTCATATTGGTATTGACCGTTGCATCTATCCCACCGGTCGCATTTAACTTCATTAAACCCTTGTATTGCAGAGAGCCCTTCACGAGATCTTGCGTTGCCAGGCCGGCAAGTTTATTAATCGCGGCAGCCCCTAAGTCACCTGATATTTGAACCACCCCATTGTCATGGTCAAAACTGCCATCGACAAGTATGTTGCCATCAAGCATCTGGGCTCGTACACCAGAGAACGTAATCGTCTCACCAGCAAAGTCCACTCGTCCGCTGATGTCATCGATAACCGGTAAATCTTTCGATAGGGTCAAAGACTCGTTCTGAAGCGCCACGTATCCTCTGGCGTCGACCTGTTCTGGATGAACGAGATCTACGACCAGATCAACCGGAATCTCAAGTTGGCCCGTCAGTCTGACATCTGCAAGACCTTCACCAAACCGGTCAGCTAAAGGCGTTTGCGCAAGCGTATCTAAATAAGTTTGCCCCGACCCATTGGTTTCAAAGTGCAGCTTTAACAAGGGGTCATAGTACAGATCTGCAATGCTAGCCGTACCATTTGTAATTTTGATCCTGTCCTCGCGGCCCGAATGCAGATATCCTGATTCAGCCGTGACAGCCAACCCTAAACGCTCAAACTTAAATTTGCCATTCACCTGCTCGATAACAGGCCATCCAGCAATTGACTTTGTCGGCGGCGCGTAATCCAGAGTGATATTTTTGAGTCGTCCGTCTACGCTGAACTGACCGAAATTGCCGCAATCGTTAAACGGAAAATACGAAAGATCTCCGAAAAGCTTGATTTTTGATTCTACAAAGTCGCCAGAGGTAAAGGCTTGGTGCAACCAGGTTCGGCTTTCAGCACCGACCAAAGTAGGCAAATAGCGATACAGGTAAGTTGCATCCAGTCTTTGGATAAATCCTGTCACATCGGCGTAGCCTAAACCCAGCACACCACCTGCCCGCCATCTACCTTGCAAGCTAAATTCTGAAGAGCTGTTATGCACAGATAGCTTATCAAATTCAATTGCCAACCCAGCTTCGTGCGTAGCGTTGACAGTGGCTGCCACATCCAACTGACCAATGTCGAGTTGATTTGGCTCAAACAGCGTGCTCGTCAACGCTGCTCCTTGTAAGGCAGCAGTGACGCGCACCCCCCTCTTATGATCAGAGCTAACGACCAAGAGCGGAGAGATCACCTCAGGAAGAATATCTGCCAACAAACCTTTTAGCCTGACTTTTATTTGTTGAGCTGCTAGTGTCGATGAGCCGATTGCTCCAGTTGCGTTCTGACCGACCAGATCAATCGTGGTCTCTGCTAGCCGCCCATCGCGAAACTCGACCCAGGCACGAGCGCCATACGTCCCGGTTACGAGAGGTATATCGAGCCACGGCTGCAAACCGCTGGGAAGAAATCGATCTAACTCACCATAGAACTCGATTTTCCGTCCGATTGTCGGCACAAATGGAGAAAACATCTGATCGGCTCGCATCTGAAACAAGGCCCGCCCGCCCAGCGATGCAGGGATCTGAGCACTTAGCGTCAGTTCATGTTTGAAAAGACTGTTGTGTATCATCACCGTGATGTCGGATAACGCAAGCGACGCTCCCGGTCTGGACTCGTCAGTCAAAACAAAACCAGCCTTTCTGAGTTCAATGTGACGCTGATTCAACATCCAGTTCACGGCCGGGATGTTCAAGGGGTGATTAACTTGATCCTCATGCAAGGGTGGCATATCCAGGCCGACCAGTGCGAGTGTTCCGTCAAGCCTTTTGACTGCAGCAACGCTGAGCCCATCGATTTGAAGATGGACAAAAGTCGGCGTGCCAGAGAGCAGACTTGTCCAGGACACCACTCCATAAAGGCTTGGTACCTTAAGAAGTTCTTGGCCATGCTGGTCAAGGACTCTAAATTGCGTCAAGGAAAGTGCGGGATGCAGGCCTGACCAGCTCGCCGAAATATCGTCTATCTGGACTGTTGAGTGCAACAAACTCGACAACTGAGCTTCGATTTCTGGGCGCCACCGATCAACATGAGGAAGCACCAAATACCGGACACCGAGCATGACCCCGACCGATAGGAAATAAGCGGCGACAAAAAGCACGACAAACGCGCGTAGTATTCTTCTAAGTACCAACAAAATCGTGTCTTTTCATCGTAAATACTCAATGGGCCTTGAACTCGCGCATTGGGCAAGGCAATTTATGTCTACACTCACTTATAACCCAACTTGTGTGTGCATTCAGCCACCTAGGTTCATGAAACAAGCGAGATCATGGCGATTGTAGACAATGCGATGTCTTGGTCAGGCACACTGCGCCGTTTAGCGCTGGGCAATCCTGACTTTGTGCGCTGGCTCGATATGCATGCACAAACACAGTTGAACCATCACGTTATTGATTCGTGGTTCATCGAATTATCGGGTCAGCCAGTCTCTGACGGAGTCCTCAGTCTTGAGCAATGCCGAAAAGTGCTTCGACAGCTGCGTCAACGCGTGTTTTTTCTTGCTATGGTTCGTGATCTTGCCGGACTTGCGTCATTAGAAGAAGTGACCGGCGCCATGACCCGTCTGGCTCAACTGGCCGTCCAACAATCCTATCAAACAGCTGCGACTGAGCTCGCTAACCGTTGGGGTGAGCCTATTGACCCAACGTCAAACTTGCCTCAAGAACTGATCCTTATCGGGATGGGCAAACTCGGAGGAGGCGAATTAAATGTCTCTTCAGATATTGATCTCATTATGTTGTACGGCGAAGAGGGTGAAACCGCTGGCCCCAGAAAAATAAGTAATCATGAGTTTTACGTCAAACTGATACGAATGATGTTGCCCATCATTTCTGAATTTGACGGCGATGGGCAAGTTTTCAGAACAGATTTACGACTAAGGCCAGATGGAGACTCGGGCCCGTTAGCTTGGAGCCTTAATGCCTTCGAACAGTACTTGTTTACGCAGGGTCGTGAGTGGGAGCGCTACGCTTGGTTAAAGGCTGATGTCATCCCTGCAAAGGCATTTAAAAATAGCAATTCTCTTGAAACTGTCAAAAACCTTGAAAGCATGCGCCTGCCATTTGTCTATCGAAAGTACTTTGATTTCGATGCGTTAGCCGCCCTTCGCTCGCTGCGAGAGCAGATCAGACAGGATTGGGAGCGCCGAGCCACGGGGCGACACGGAGTAGACATCACATCAAATATCAAACTCGGGGATGGAGGAATCCGGGAAATCGAGTTTGTTGTGCAACTGACACAACTGATCCGCGGCGGTCGTATGCCAGTTTTGCAAGAGCGCAACTTGTTAGCCGCGATTGCTCAACAGGTATCGACGGGGCTGCTCGCCCCCGATATTGCGCTGCAGCTGGAACTTGCCTATCGGTTTTTACGTAAAACCGAGCATGTATTGCAATATCGCGAGGACGCGCAAACTCACTTGTTACCCCAAGATCCTGATTTGCGTGAGGCGCTCGCACGAGCAATGGGCATGTCGAGTCAGGAATTCTGGGCCACCCTCGATAGGCATCGACACTTCGTTGCTACGTTGTTCAAACAAGCCTTTCGTCTGGCGGGACTTGGTGAAAGCAACGAACCCACCCTGCCCGCTGGCGTGTCCGACGACAATAGCCAAAAGAAAGAGTCACATCGTCAGTTTTCGCAACAACTGAGCGCTGCAATCACTCGATTTTCTGAACAACGTGATGAGCTCTCAGCTCGTCTTAGTATTTTTTTAGAAGGTCACCGCATTCGAGCCTTATCTGCACAGAACCAGCAAAGAGTGGACTCAATTTTAATGAGCACCTTAGCGGCGTGTGCACAAACCAGTCAACCACTCGCCACCATCTACAAGATGCTGGATTTTCTGGAAACCGTGGCACAAAGAAGTTCATACTTGGCGTTACTCGCTGAATATCCAGGTGCACTGAACAGGATGGCTCGAATGATGGCAGCCAGTCCGTGGGCGGCGCAGTATCTCTTAAGACACCCAGTGGTGCTTGATAGCTTGATCTCTTGGCAAAGCATGATGGAGCCAATCGATTTTGAAAAAACTCGAGGAACTTTAAAAAAAGACCTGGATTCGTGTAAGTTGATCGATGGGCAACCAGACGTCGAGCAACAAATGAATTTGATGCGCGACCTACAACATCAGATCAGCTTTCAGCTACTTGCCCAAGATCTCGAAGGTCTTTTTTCGGTTGAGCACTTATCGGATCAACTCTCTTCTTTAGCTGACCTATTGTTGCAAGAATCGATCACGCGAGCGTGGCCCCTCGTGGTAAACCCGGGAGTAAATGACACGCCAATCCAGCCCCGCTTGGCGGTCATTGCTTACGGCAAACTGGGTGGAAAGGAGTTCGGCTACTCATCCGACCTCGATCTGGTTTATCTCTATGACGATCAACGAGAGCACGCACAAGAACAATACGCGAAACTCAGCCGGCGCCTAACCTCCTGGATATCGACGCTGACTTCGTCGGGTCGGATGTACGAAGTCGACTTGAGACTGAGGCCCGATGGAGAGGCTGGGCTGCTGGCAGTATCGGTTCAAGCTTTTGAGAACTACGAGCAAGAACATGCCTGGGTCTGGGAGCATCAAGCTATCACTCGGGCACGTTTCTGCGCGGGAGATCTTGAGGTGGGCGCTAAGTTTGAGGATGTTCGTCGAAAAATACTGATGAGGCGACGTGATCCGGCTGATCTTAGGCGAGAGATTCTGGCGATGCGAGACAAGATTACCGCGGGGCATCCCAATCGTAGCGACCAGTTTGACATCAAACATGACTCAGGCGGCATGGTTGATTTAGAGTTTGTCACACAGTACTTAGTGCTTTTATACGCCTCTCAGTATCCAGCGCTGCTTGAAAATCTTGGGAATATTGGCTTACTTAATCTGGCGGGTGATTACGGGTTGATTGACACAAAACTCGCCACAATCGGCGCAAACAGTTATCGCTCATTGCGACATCGACAACATGTGTTGCGTTTGCAAGGCGCAGACAAGGCGCGCGTCCCGCAAACTGAGCTCGCTTTCGAACGCAAATCGATTCAAGCGTTATGGCAAAGTGTCTTTGAGACAAAGTGAGGATCTCAAATTAAAATACAAATTATGGATAAACCCTTACGCCCAACGATGTCCCTGCCCGAAGGCCGCAACAAGGTGTTGCTGCACTCATGCTGCGCGCCTTGCTCCGGTGAGGTCATGGAAGCCATGCTCGAAGCTGGCATCAACTATTCGATTTTTTTCTACAACCCTAACATTCATCCAGTAAAAGAATACGAGATACGTAAAAACGAAAATATTCGTTTTGCCGAACAACATGGCATTGAAATGATTGACGCCGATTATGACGTCGACAATTGGTTCGACCGGATCAAGGGATTTGAAAACGAGCCCGAAAGGGGTGAGCGTTGCACGAAGTGCTTTGATATGCGTTTTGAGCGTACCGCCTTGTATGCCCATGAGCACGGGTTTGACACGATATCAAGCTCGCTAGGGATTTCGCGCTGGAAAGACATGAATCAAATTAATGGCTGCGGCGAACGCGCAGCCGGTCGTTACGAAGATCTTCTCTACTGGACTTACAACTGGCGCAAGCACGGCGGCTCGCAGAGAATGATTGAAATCAGCAAACGCGAACAGTTCTATCAACAAGAATATTGTGGCTGCGTCTATTCGCTACGTGATACCAACCGTCACCGACGATCGCAAGGCCGTGACCGGATTGAGTTAGGTGTTAAGTTTTACGGTCGGGACGAGATTGGTGTCACGGAACTTGAGCGCGCTAAGCAGCAAGATTCAAACTCGATAAACGAGTGATCTTTAGATCAAGCTGCCCGAGCAACGTGGCAAAGCCATCGCTGCTCAACACTTGGTATTCTGCGACACGATCCACACCGTATCTGTCCGCTACGTCGACGCCTGTGGCGGGGTGTGACATCAACAATGTTCCGGTTGATGCCTGACTCAACCAGTCATTAAGCATCTTTAGATAAAGCGGGTGAGGCCTTGAAAAGTCGTAAACGCCAACAAAATCGGTATTCATCTGAAATCCAAATTGTTGAGCCTGTGAACGCAACGCTTTTGCTCCGAGGGCCGCAATAAGATGTGCTTTAACTCGCTGAGCACGGGGCAAGGCGTGGCTAAGTCGAGCTGGCCTCGTACTTCTGAGCCAGATCGCTTGCTTTGGGTAACGGTGTTTCAGTGCGGTCAACAGCGCGTCTCTGATCACGGGTAATTGGTGAACGTGTTCGTGCCCGTCTACAAAATCAGGGCTGCGACCAACAAGCGCATCAAATCGATCAAGCTGTTGATCGATTTGCGCACGAATGCGGGCAGTTGATAAAGCATGTGAATACGCTTGCAAAATCAGTCGGGGTACAGGCAGAGAAAGATCTGAACCGGTAAGGGCTTCGGTAAAATTCAGGTGCAAGCCAATATCCACATCCATGGAGGCCAGGGCCGCTGAGTCTCGAGAAAAATATTGGCCTTGCGCCAGACAACTGACAGCACTGAGCCGACCCTGAGCAACAAGCGCTAAGATGCCCTCGTTGATACCGGTTTCAAGACCAAAATCATCAGCACAGATACCAATAGACGTGGTCACAGTCAACTTGCGTCACTTGAAGGATCACGACGGTAAATATCGCCTTGATCGCGTTTGACTAAGTACAGGGGTCGTCCTTTGACTTCTTTGAAAATCCCCGCGATATATTCGCCGACAATTCCCAACGCCAACATGTTCAAACCACTAAAGAAACACAGAATGGTGACGATCGTAGGCCATCCACTGACCGGATTCCCAAAAAACCAATCCTCAAAAATAATATATATCCCGTAAGAGAAGGAACAGATCGATACAAAAAATCCGACCAAGCTCAAAACGCGCAAAGGCCAGGTGGTAAAAGCCGTTAAACCAGCAAGTGCCAGACTGAATAATTTAAACGCATTGAATCGTGACTCGCCGTGCTGTCTTGACGCCGGCGTGTAGGGAATCGCTTCTGAATCAAAACCAACCCACGCGTACAGGCCTTTCATGAACCGGTTACGCTCAGGAAGTCTGAGCAGCGCGTCGACGACCTTCCTGTCCATCAGGCGAAAGTCGCCAGCATCCGAGGGCACATCTACATCGCCTGAAATAGAAAGCAGGCGATAAAACCATTTAGATCCGTGTCGCTTGCCCCAGCTTTCGTCATCTCTGTGCTCTCTGACGGCGTAAACCATATCGCGCCCAGCTACCCACCTTTGCAACATGGAGGGGATCAGTTCTGGTGGGTGCTGCAAATCCGCGTCGAGAATGAGAACCAGATCACCACGGGCAGCCTCAAGCCCTGCAGTAATGGCTGGCTCTTTGCCGAAGTTACGCGAGAGTTGAACGTAACGAAAACCAGGGTTTTTAGACCAAACGAGCATTAAATCAGCTGTTTTGTCTTTACTGCCATCATCAACAACGATGATTTCCCAGTTTGGACAAGCGGCAGTTAACATCGCCTGCAGGGTTGGAAGCAATAAACTCAGGTTATCGTGCTCGTTATAAGCGGGCACAACACAGGTGACAATCGATGTGTCAAGACTGCGCACTGATGGGTTGGGCTGAGTCTCTTCAGTTGTCATCGCGGGTACTTCGCAGCGCTTGGCTACAAATTATTTTGCATGGTTAAATAAACCTCACTATTGTAGTGGTGTTTATGCCGCGCGATGACACCAAATAACTACTGCAAGGTTCTGGAGAAAACGAATTTTCCGTCCCGATAGTCGACTGGCACCACATCATTCGGCCCAAAGTTACCCTGCAAAATGAGTTTAGCGATCGGATTCTCAAGCATTTGCTGAATGGCGCGCTTCAAGGGTCTTGCACCGAAGACAGGATCAAATCCTCCCCGAGCTAGCTCAGCCAAGGCGGCATCACTGACCTCTAACACCATATCCTGAGCGGCCATCCGCTTGGCCAGGCGCTCAACCTGAATACCCGCGATCTTCTCGATATGTGCTTTATCCAGCGCATGAAAGACAACAACCTCGTCAATCCGGTTGAGAAATTCAGGCCTGAAATGCTGTTTGATTTCTTCCCAGACGACTTCCTTTACTGCCTCATAGGGCTGACCGCTCATGTGCTGTATCTGTTGCGACCCCAAATTGGAGGTCATCACGATCACGGTATTGCGGAAATCAACGGTGCGGCCTTGCCCATCGGTCAGTCGACCATCATCCAAAACCTGCAACAAAACGTTAAAAACATCAGGATGCGCTTTTTCAACCTCATCCAAAAGCACCACGCTGTAGGGCTTACGACGAACCGCTTCGGTCAGGTATCCACCTTCTTCGTAACCGACGTAACCAGGCGGCGCGCCAATCAAACGAGCGACAGAGTGTTTCTCCATGAATTCGCTCATATCGATGCGAATCATGTGCTCATCTGAATCGAAAAGGAAATCCGCCAACGCTTTGGTCAGTTCGGTCTTCCCCACACCGGTCGGGCCAAGGAATAGAAACGAACCGTAGGGCCGGGATGGATCTGAAAGGCCGGCTCGAGACCTTCTGATCGCGTCGGCGACAAGCCCGACCGCTTCATCCTGCCCGACAACGCGGCTGTGCAGACGATCTTCCATTTTCAGTAATTTGTCGCGCTCGCCCATCATCATTTTTGAAACAGGAATACCAGTCGCCCGAGAGACGACCTCTGCGATTTCTTCAGCCCCAACTTGTGTTCGCAATAACCGTGGCTTCTCATCAGCTGCGTCATGCGAGACCTCGGCTGCTTTCAAACGCGCCTCAAGCTCTGGCAATTTGCCATACTGGATTTCGGCCAATTTATCGAATTGCCCTTTGCGTTGAAGTTCGGCCATGTCTGCGCGTGCGCGCTCGATTTCTTCTTTAATGGACTGTGTGCCCTGGACCGCTGCTTTTTCCCGCTTCCAGATGACTTCAAAATCGTTGTATTCGCGTTGTAGCTTTTCGAGCTCTTCTTCGATGATCTGCAAGCGACGCTTCGAGGCATCATCTGTCTCTTTTTTGACCGCTTCGCGTTCAATTTTCAGCTGAATAATACGGCGATCAAGCTTGTCCATGACTTCTGGCTTTGAGTCAATCTCCATGCGGATTCGGGCGGCCGCCTCATCAATCAGGTCGATTGCTTTATCCGGTAGAAAGCGATCCGTAATGTAGCGATTAGACAACTCAGCTGCGGCAACAATAGCAGGATCAGTAATCTGAACGCCATGATGCAATTCATAGCGTTCCTGAAGCCCACGCAAAATAGCGATGGTGGACTCAACATTGGGTTCGTTGACCATCACTTTCTGAAAACGACGCTCAAGTGCCGCGTCTTTCTCGACGTACTTTCGATACTCATCAAGGGTTGTCGCACCAATACAATGCAGTTCCCCGCGTGCCAGCGCAGGTTTGAGCATATTGCCGGCGTCCATCGCGCCTTCGGCCTTACCTGCACCCACCATGGTGTGCAACTCATCGATGAATACAATCACTCTGCCTTCTTCGAGAGCGAGCTCTTTCAGTACCGATTTAAGGCGTTCTTCGAACTCACCCCTAAACTTAGCGCCAGCAAGCAGGCTTGCCATATCCAGCGACAAGACTCTCTTGCCACGCAAGGACTCAGGGACTTCATCGTTGACGATGCGTTGAGCTAAACCTTCGACTATGGCGGTCTTACCCACGCCAGGCTCGCCAATGAGAACTGGATTATTTTTGGTACGGCGTTGCAAAATCTGGATCGTGCGACGAATCTCATCGTCGCGACCAATCACGGGGTCAAGCTTGCCTTCACGGGCTCGTTCGGTCAGATCCATCGTGTATTTTTCGAGTGCTTGGCGTTTAGACTCGCCTTCTTGATCCGTAACCGCTTCCCCCCCGCGCACTGCATCAATGGCCGCCTCAAGCGCCTTGCGTTGTAAACCGTTCTCTTTCAATACACGTCCTGCAGCGCCTTTGTCATCGGCCAGTGCGAGCAAAAACAACTCACTCGGGATATAGGTATCGCCGCGTTTGGTGGCTTCTTTTTCTACTTGAGTAAAGAGATTTTGAAGGTCGCGCCCGATTTGAATCGTTTTGTCACCGCCTTTAACCTGCGGCAGACTTTTGAGGGCGGACTCAAGTGCAGGGATAAGGCGAGCAACAGCCACGCCAGACCTCGAAAGGAGGCTGCCAGCGCCGCTGTCAGCATCTTGAATAAGCGCCATCAGCACATGAACGGGCTCAATGTATTGATGATCATTATGCGCCGCCAAGGTCTGCGCATCAGCCAGTGCTTGTTGAAACTTGGTTGTCAGTTTGTCAAAACGCATAGTGATATCCCTTTATTGGGCAGGCAAAGCGCCTGAATCGGATAATCCTTAGATAAGGATGATCATCGCGATTTCAATACACGTTTTAATCAATACTTGGTTTGAGCTTAAACCCTGCTGCGAGCAATCGCTTCGTCAATCAAGCGCCGGGCGATACTGACGCGATCCGGCAAGGTAGGCAAATCATCGATACTAAACCAAGCCGCATCCTCGATTTCTGCGGGGTCCGGCGTGATTTCTCCGCTAACGTACTCTGCAAAGAAGGCAATCATCAACGAGTTGGGGAAAGGCCAAGACTGGCTTTGAAAGTACTCCATTTCGCCTATCTCGACACCGACCTCCTCTCTGACTTCCCTGCGGGCGCATTCTTCTAAGGATTCGCCAGCCTCAACAAAACCAGCCAGTGCACTGAACATGCCAGGCTTGAAGTGAGGGCTACGGCCAAGCAACAACTCATTTTTGCCGCGGCGTATCAGCACCATGATGGCAGGTGAAATGCGCGGGTAGCAAACTAGGCCACAGGCGGGGCACTCTGTCGCAAACTCGGTGGATTTGACCTGAGTCGGCGTAGAGCAATGACCACAAAAACGATGATTTTTCTTCCAATCCATCAGTTGGGTGGCGCGACCCGCTAAAGCGAAAACTTCAGGGCCAGCCATGCTAAACAGACTACGCACTGGCGTTAACTGACCCGCGATATGTGCTGGCAAATCAGTAAATTCGCTGGCATAGCACGGATCACCCTGGTAATGCCCAACCAGAATGGGATCTACCAAACCGCCGAACTCGTCTGCTCGAGCGCGGGGAAACATCGCCACCCCATTGTCATCGATTGAAACTAA
Organism: Jezberella montanilacus; assembly: GCF_003003055.1. Classification (GTDB taxonomy): domain Bacteria; phylum Pseudomonadota; class Gammaproteobacteria; order Burkholderiales; family Burkholderiaceae_B; genus Zwartia; species Zwartia montanilacus. The sequence goes on along the minus strand of NZ_PVTV01000017.1, from coordinate 44,313 downwards.
CAGTTGATTCTGTTGACGAAGCAACCAATAACAAATTTGACTCATAGAAAATCCCAAAGGCGCCGCACAGTGCGTTTAACTGTTAAAGCGAGTTATCCTAGACAAAAATGACAGGCGAAGTATCATAGCCGACTTCATTGAACACTCGGTTTCACTCTGTTTTCATCAAGCATAATGATTTTGCAACGGCTATTTCTGCTCATTCTCTGTCTGCTTGGCCTGAATTGCGAGGCGCAAGATTACCCGAACAAACCAATTCGTCTGATCGTCCCTTTTGCCACGGGGGGTGGCAATGACGCAGTCGCCCGTGTCGTTGCACAGCAGCTGGGTGTCGAACTCAAGCAATCCGTCATTGTAGAAAATAGGCCTGGCGCAGGCGGTGCGGTGGGGGCCGAGACTGCCGCGCGCAGTGCGGCCGATGGCTACACCCTATTTCTGGGCGGTGTCGGCAGTCTGTCGGTCAACCCTAACCTTTTCTCAAAGCTTCCCTATGATCCGATCAAGGATTTTGAACCGATTATCCTGATTGCCTCGGCGCCTTCCGTGCTGGTGGTTTATCCGGCATTTGCAGCAACCGATGTCCGCTCACTCATTGCGCTAGCTAAAAAAGACCCCGGCAAAATCAACTTCGCCTCCAATGGCAATGGCAGCTCAGCACATATTGCAGCCGTCATGTTCACAACGCAGTCCGGAGTCGATCTGGTGCACGTCCCCTACAAGGGGCTCGCACCGGCGCTCAATGACCTGCTGGTCGGACGTGTGGATCTGATGTTCAGCAGCATTGTTGCCATCATCCCACAAATCCAGGCGGGCAAGCTGCGCGCGCTGGCCGTGACAGGCAAACATCGTGCGCCCTTGCTGCCTGAGGTCCCCACCCTTGCCGAGGCTGGACTTCCCGACTATCAGGCTGGCTCCTGGTATGGCTTGCTTGCCCCGGCCGGAACACCTCAAGACATTCTCAGCAAGATTCAGGCAGCCAGCACCCGCGTGCTCACGCAAGAATCCGTTCGCGCCCAGCTTGTCAGCGAAGGCGCAGAGGCCATTGGCGGCTCATCAGCTGAGTTTGCCGCACATATTCAATCCGAATATCAACGCATGCACACTGTGATTCGAGACGGTCGAATCCAGATGGACTAAAGGAGTCAACATGAGCGAAGCGTCACAAGACAATCCATACACACTAGGTATTGCTAAATTTGTTTCTGGCCTGCGATACGAAGCCATACCCGCTGAAGTCCGTGCGCGCATCAAGTTACTGATTCTCGATTCGCTAGGCTGTGCGCTGTATGGCTCGCATCTTCAATGGTGCAGGATTTTGCAAGACACCCTGACGCGCGTTGATCAGACACGCGATTGCGCCATCTGGGGCACCAAGTTTCGCTTATCTGCGCCGCACGCTGCGCTGGTCAATGGCACGGAAGTTCAGGGTTTTGAACTCGACGATGTCCATCGTGCGGGCGTGTTGCACGTTGGTGCCGTGGTCTTGCCTGCACTGATGTCTCTGGCAGAAACGCATCAAAATATGAGTGGGCGAGATTTTCTGACTGCCGCAGTTGCAGGTTACGAAATCGGACCACGTGTAGGCCTTTGTATGGGACCTGAGCATATCGGTCAGGGTTGGCATTCGGGCGCAACACTCGGCGTCTTCTCGGCTGCCGCAGGCGCTGCACGCGGGCTGGGACTGGATGTTGAACAGACCGTTCATGCGCTGGGCATTGCCGGCACACAGGCTGCGGGCCTGATGGCCGCGCAATACGGTGCCATGGTTAAACGTATGCATGCGGGTCGTGCCTCGCAGAGCGGTCTGTATGGTGCACTGTTTGCCCAAGGTGGTCTGACCGGCATCGTCAACGTGCTGGAGTCTGAGTATGGCGGCTTTTGCACGACCTTCTCACGCTCTACCGATCGCTTTGATCTGAGCGAACTGACAGCGGGCTTTGGTGAGGTCTGGCAGACCATGGCTATCGCACTCAAATTCTATTCCTGCGTCGGCAGCAACCATACAACGCTGGATGCGATTCGGGATCTGCAAGCCCAGCAACCTTTCAGTCCCTATGATATTGATCGCATCAAAGTGCACGGCTCACAAGTGACCATGGATCATGTGGGCTGGAAATATCAACCTCAGGGTCTGACTTCTGCTCAGCTTAATCTGCCCTTCTGTGTTGCGACCTATTTGCTGGAAGGTGATTGTTTTGTTGAGCAATTCAGTGACAGCATCGTGTCCGATCCAGCCCGTATGGCACTGGCAGAAAAAGTCGAGGTCTATCATGATGCCGACATTACCAGCCGCGGCGCCAAGTTTCGCCATATGGTTCGGGTTGAAGTTGTACTCAAGAGCGGTGAAACGCTCACATGCACAAAAGAATACGCGCGCGGCAGTGAACGGAATTTTTCAAGCGATGCCGACGTGATTGCTAAGTTTGAGAAACTTGCCTCGCATGCCCTGCCTGCGTCTCAGGTTGCGCAATTACGCGATGCCGTGCTGGGCATGGAGGAGTTGACCAGTGCCAGCCAGTTGGCGCAACTGCTGACGCAACATTGAACAACCAGCGTTACCCAGGTGCTTGAGTCCCGCGCTTTATAGTGGGACTGAAGCCTCACTTCCAGCAAAAGCAGTGTGCAAGCACGCAGGCGTATAAAATCAGAAGCATGTCTATTCATTAACGACACCTATTAATCAACAAGCGACCGGACTGACTGTATGAATAACAAGCCAAGCGTTGCCGTGATCAGCACAGGCGGCACCATCACCTCAATTAGTGGTTTGGGCGAACTGGACCTCTTTGAGTACAGCGCAACGGGCACACGTCTCGACGCAAACGAAATGATGGCCATGTTCCCTCAGGGAAACGAAGTCGCTGACATCATCCCTGTCCCCTTTGAGGCGTTGTTATCGACCGCGATTTCGTTCCCCCACTGGAAACGCCTCGCACAAACAATCGAAAATCTGGTTAAGCAGTACCCCGCGCTATCAGGCATTGTCATTTTGCACGGTACATCTGCGATGGAAGAAACCGCTTATGCGCTGAGTCTGACACTGACTGTTGACGTACCCGTCGTCGTGACGGGCTCTCAACGCCCTGCCAGCGCCTTATCGACCGATGCGGGCATGAACATTTATAACGCTGTGCGCGTGGCAGCCTGCCCTGAAGCGCGTGGTCTTGGCGTGCTGGTTTGCCTGAACGATGAAATTCACGCAGCTAGAGAAGTCACAAAAACCTCGAACGGCCGCTTGCAAACGTTTAAAGCGCCCGACTTTGGTGCACTTGGGCATGCGGATGGTGATCGCGTCGTGTTCTACCGCAAACCGGTTAGAACAACCTACCCTCATACAGAATTTGCCTTAGACGGCATGGATGCGATGCCGCGAGTAGATATTTCGTATAGCTATGCAGGCAGTGACGGGACCGCTATTCGGGCCTTTGTCGCAGCGGGTGCTAAAGGTATTGTCGGTGCAGCCTTTGCACCTGGCCTGTTGGGACCGGATGATATGGCCGCGATGAAAGAAGCTGCTGCTCAGGGCGTTCGTGTGGTTTTATCGTCTAGAGCTGGTTCTGGTCGAGTTTTTGGTCCCAGTCACAACCGTGCAGCAGGCTTTTTGCAAGCCGATAATCTCAATCCCCAAAAAGCTCGCATTCTGCTTGCCCTGGCTTTGAGCAAAACAAATGAATTGAGTGAAATTCAAAGAATTTTTGATATGTATTGAAAGTATTAACAGAACTAAAACCTTGTCAGACAGCACACCAAGATCGAGACAAACAATCGATCAATATACATTCAACCTAAGGAGATAGCATGTCCCTCTTTGCAAAATTAAAAAGTAGAGCCGCAGCAGGTAATTCAGTCAAAGTTGGTCTGATTGGTGCAGGCAAATTCGGATCAATGTATTTATCTCAGATACCACGGACGCCCGGCGTCCATTTGGTGGGCTTGGCTGATCTATCGCCTGACCGGGCGCGCGAAGCGTTGAAGAAGGTGGGCTGGGCTGCTGAGCAGTATGGCGCACAATCCTGGGATCAGGCACGCAACACCGGTGCCACGTTCATCACTGATGACGCAGATGCGATGATTGCCAGCGATCACGTTGATATTGTGATTGACGCAACAGGCAGCCCGGCTGCGGGTATCCATCACGCCTTGTTATGCTGCAAGCATGGCAAGCACATCATCATGGTCAACGTTGAAGCAGACGTACTGGCGGGTCCCTATCTAGCAAAAAAAGCCGCTGAAGCAGGCATTATTTATTCGATGGCGTCAGGCGATCAACCCGCCTTGATTGCAGAGATGGTCGACTGGGCGAGATCCACAGGGTTTGAGGTTGTCTGCGCCGGCAAAGGCACTAAATACTTGCCGGTTTACCATCAATCAACCCCCGATACCGTTTGGGGTCATTACGGGTTCAGTGACGAGCAAGTGGGGTCGGGTGACTTCAATGCCCAGATGTTCAACTCGTTTCTGGACGGCACCAAATCGGCACTTGAAATGGCGGCAGTATCGAACGCATGCGATTTACGGCCGCCCGCTGATGGGCTGTTGTTCCCGCCTTGCGGCGTTGATGATCTTCCCCACATTTTGCGGCCAGTGGCAGATGGTGGCATCTTGTCACACAAGGGTAATGTCGAGGTAGTTTCGTCGATCGAACGAGACGGCAGACCCGTCTTTCGGGATCTGCGCTGGGGCGTGTATGTGGTGTTCGAAGCGCCAACGGATTACGTCAAAAGCTGTTTTTCGCAATACGGTCTGAAAACCGATGCGAGTGGGCGCTACGCGGCCATGTACAAACCTTATCACTTGATCGGTTTAGAACTTGGCACATCTGTGGCGAGCATTGCCTGCCGGCAAGAAGCAACGGGCGCCACTTCTGGTTTTCACGGCGACGTTGCGGCGACCGCAAAACGCGCCCTGAAGGCTGGCGAAACGCTGGACGGCGAAGGCGGTTACACGGTCTACGGTAAAGTCATGCCCGCTGCAGATTCTCTAAAGCTAGGTGCTCTGCCCATCGGGCTCGCTCATCATGTCAGACTAAAAAATGATGTGCCTGCAGGCCAGACCGTTAAATGGGCGGATATCGACATAGATCAAACGAAAGAGGCTGTGCGCGTCCGACTAGAAATGGAGACGATGTTTCGCTAGCTTGCCGCTTCTTCTTTAAACCACAAACCCGGCTTCAGCGCGCTTATCGCCAGAAAAGCAACTGCGAACGCTGGGCTAATCAGAAAGACGGCCCGAAACCCGAGCATAAAGGCCTGGGGACTGTCGTGGCCGTCACTCTTAGTCTCAGGCAACAGCTGAGAGAAAATCCATAACCAAGTAAAGGCGCCGACAATCACGCCAATCGTACGAGTGACTTGGGTGAGACTACCGGCTACCCCCCTCGAACTGCGAGGCAAGGCTGCCACAACCAGGTCCGCATAAGCAACCTGGTACACGCCTAAACCAAGACCGCAAGACAGCAACGAACCACCAATCAACAGAATTGAGGCGTCTTGAGACCACAATGCTATCGAACAGACTGAGAGTGACGTTATCCAGGCGGATAGATAGGCCACGAGTTCAACCTTGGTTGCTTGGGTAAACCTCGGTGCGAGAAAAGAACCAGCCACAGTCCCCGAGGCCCAGAGACCCAGTAACAACCCACACTGGAGGTAAGTCCAGCCCAATTGCTGCACACAGAAATAAGGCACTAGCAAGGGAACCGTAAACACCGACCACTGGACAACAAAGCTAGAAATATTGATCCAGAGAAAATTGTTATTTTGCGAGGCCACTTGTGATAGCACAGACCAGGCGGAGAAATTGACGTCGTGCCGTTGCCTCGTTTCATCGTCATGTTCAGACAAATTCACATAGCGCAGCGAAAACCAAGCGAACACAATAAGCGGTATGCGAAACCAATACACGCCGGGCCAGCCCATTAACCCAGTCATCAAGCCGCCCATAACAGGGGCGATGGCCGCTGCCAAAGCGAAATAAGCACCAAAACGCGATAAAGCCCAAGTACGTCGATGATCAGCAAACAAGCGCAACACCAAGGCGGGCGCACACGATACTGTCAAGGCGGTTGCGACCCCCTGAATCACGCGACCAACAAGCAAAAGTCTAAAACTGGGGGCAACAGCACACAATAAAAAGGCCAAGGCGCCAAGCATTAAACCCCAGCGAAATATCTTCAAATGGCCAACGCGGTCGCCGATTGAGCCGAAGAGCAACATCAAGCCGCCGTAACTCAACATGTAACAAATGGCGACCCACCGTATACCCTGCGTATCCAGACTAAACGCCTGTGTCATGGCAGGAAAAGCGATATTGACTGAGAAATCCAACGGCGCAATGGATGCACCCAGACAGATCACCGCCATACCTAGCGCGTGGTTTCTGTTGCTATTCAAAAATCACCTGTTGTTGTCAACGCCGCTGCCACCAGATCAGGCCTGCCCCGCTGAGCATGATGATTGCCATCCCAACTCTTGTTGCCACGTCTGGGGTGTAACCGAAGAATAGAAAACCAATCAAGGTCGCAAAAATAATTTGCGAATAACTAAACGGAGCTAAAGAGGCCACAGAGCCGAGGCGGTAAGCATGAGTCAACAACAAATGCCCAGCCATTGCCAGTGAACTGCCGATTATCATCAAGCTTAATGCACCTAGGCCAGGCGTTTGCCAAAAATACCAAACCACTACACTCAGTAAAACAGTACACACCAGGCTTGTCAAAAAATTAGTTGCGATCATGTGATCAGTCGTGAGCACACGACGTGTGAGTATTTGAAAACCAGCCATGGCAAAAGCAGCTGCCATCGGCAAAAGAATTGCAGGCGTGAACAATGCGCTACCCGGCCGCACGATGATCAATACACCAAGTAACCCGCCGGTCACTGCAACCCACTGACCCATCTGGATTTTTTCGCCAAGAACCTTGCCCGAGTACCAGGTCACAATAAGGGGAGCGAGAAACACAACTGACGTCGCTTCGCCGACCGGCACATATCTGAGCCCAAGCACAAAGAACATGCTCGACATCAGCATACACACGCCTCTCATCAACTGAATTTTGTACTGTTTTGAGTACAAAATACGAGCGCCCATTTTGGGGACGAAGACACCAGCTGTCAAAACCGTCTGTATCGCAAAACGCGCCCAGATGATCATGATGGCAGGATAAGTGAGTGTTAAATATTTCGTGATCCCGTCGTGGCTTGCAAAAAGCAAGGTGGATATCAGGATAAACAACACCCCGTATAGTGGCTGCTTAGAGGGGATCACGTTCTCGACCGTCCAAGTAATACCAGCGGCCCGCACGACGCACAAAACGACTGGTCTCATGCAGCCTGCCACCTTTGCCATCTTGCCTGTAACGCGCCACGAATTCTACTGTTGAAGAATTCTCGTCATACCGTTGATACTTCTTCACAGTTAAGTCTAGCCACTTGAGTTTTTCATCACTACTCACGCTCGCCGGCCGGTGTTCGCTAGCCCACGTCGCAAGCAGATATGCCTCGTTATCGAGAACATAGGCGGTGTAACGTGATCGCATCAATGAAAGCGCATCGGGAGCCGGCGTTGTGTCAAAAGCGTTGATGTAGCAACCGCAGCATTGTTCAAATGTCTTCGGCACTTTTTTAGGAGACACGGACCCGCAAGGGCAAAGTTGAGCAGCAACAGGCATTCGTGGTCAGTGTGGCGCAAGTCAAGCAACCAACATTCTATGCCAGTAGATGACTTTCTTACCGCGGCGGTTTGCTAAGATGTCAGTGTTAAGAATTAATTCAATCGATACACAAATTTACGGAGCTGAAACATGAGCAATGCTGATCACTCGCACGACACCCATACCCAGCACGCGTCTGGCAGCGGTATTTGGACGATCATGTTGATCATGATTGTGCCGTCGGCACTGACCTTGGGGTGGGTGATTTATCAATCCGCCTCAGGACAATAAGCTAATTTTAGTATTGTTGGAATGAACCAACCCCAGCATCCAGTCCCCAAATCACTTGGTGATCTGTTTTTTTCTTTTACTCGCTTGGCCTTGCAGGGCTTTGGCGGTGTTCTCGCCTTCATGGAGAGAGCGTTAGTTGAACAAAAACAGTGGATGACGCGTGAAGAGTTTGTTCAGGAATGGGCAGTCGCACGCACCATGCCAGGTCCGCCCGCCATGAACCTCAGCATTATGGTGGGTGCTAAATATTTCGGCTGGCGCGGTTCGGTCGTCGCCGCAGCTGGGATGTTGGCGGCACCTTCCGTCACAATCGTCCTGCTGGGCATCCTGTATGCCCAGTTTGGCGATCAGCCACAAGTCACTCAAGCCTTACGGGCAATGGGCGCGGTGGCGGCAGGTTTCATTATGGCGACTGGAATCAAGTTGCTTACTGCGCTGAAAAAAAACCCACTGGGAATCCGTGTTTGCGCCATGCTGGCTTTTACAGGCTTTACAACCATCGCCTGGCTGCATTGGCACTCAATCTTAGTGCTGGCCGTTCTAGGCGGAGTGGGCAGCGTACTCGCCTATAAAAAGATTCCAGCGTGAATAGTTCTCTAAAAATCGTCATGAACTGGGGTGATTGGATCGATCTGGTTAAACACCTGCTTGCGTATTCAGTGGCTTCGATCGGCGGCCCCCTTGGTTTGGTATCTGAACTGCATCGCTATTTAGTCACTCAACAACAATGGCTGACAGACAGTCAATTCAATGCATCAGTCGTGCTGGCTCAAGCTGCGCCTGGCCCTAATGTCTTATTTATTGCCCTGCTTGGCTGGAACATCGGAATGAACGCTGGCGGCTATCTGTATGCACCAGGCATCGCCCTGCTCTCCTTAATCGGTATCTTGTTACCTAGCTGTAGCATGATGTTTTTTGCCACTAAGTGGTTATCACGCAATCAAGAATTGAGGGCTGTTAAGGCTTTCAAGCAAGGGATGAGCCCGACTGTCATTGCCATGTTGATTGCATCCGGCTGGCTCTTAGCCACGGCAAACACTGCAACGCTTAGTGATTGGCGACTCTGGGCTACTACTGGCGTGACGGCCATCCTGATTATTGATGGCAGAGTCAATATGTTTTGGCTGCTAGCCATTGGTGGCACCCTTGGCGCCCTCGGCCTCGTCGCGTAAAAACTTAAGTTGATCGACAAAGAATACTGCCACTGTCAACAAGATGACCCGATTCGTCAAGTATAGTGTTGGGCTTTACTGCACTAGTTTACTCACTACACATGAATGAATAGCGACATCGTCGTCACTCGACAAGAATCGAGCCCCCTTAGCACTGAACAACATGAGTTTGCGGCGTTGGTAGACGAGGCTAAGTCTTTAGCCGACAAAACGTCTGCCCTGCGTGCGCTGGTTGATCAACATCGCGTGACTTTCTGGGGTATTGTTAGGCCCCTGCAAGTGCGCCAGGCTGGGCTTAAACGTGCCACGATTATTATGCTGGACGAGAAACTCTCAGTGGAAGGGTTAACGGCGAAACAGCTGCGTCAAATTAAACGCATCATTTGCCGAACAGCAAAAGAATTCGCCCTGAAGGGCGATGATGAAATGCGGCTCTTGCACGATAAGCACAGTGAAGAAACTTTGGCTGAGCTCGAAAAATCCCAAGCGGACGAGGCAAGATCGTATTTCGAGCAAATGATGGGCGAAGAACTTGACGATGAGGATGAGTTCGAGAACGTCGACGATGTGCTTCACGCTAGCATCGAGCGTATGCGCAAACAGGCAGAAGCCCGCGAAAAGGCAAAAGAAAAACGTCGTAAGAGAGCTGGCAAGTCGGCTATCGAAAATGGTGTTGCCGAGGATGATTTCGATACGAAGGCAAGCCTAAGAGCGATTTATCGTCAACTTGCCAGCGCTTTGCATCCAGACCGTGAAGCAGATCCCGTTAAGCGCATCTACAAAACGAGCCTCATGAGCGAAGCCAACACGGCCTATGAGCAGCACGATTTATTTACGTTATTGCAATTGCAAACCAAGGCGAATCTTACCGAGCAACAAATCACGGCTAGTCTTTCAGTAGAAAAAATACCTGCACTGATCAGTCTGCTTGAGCATCGCATCCAACTACTCAAACGCGCTTTGCGAGACATAGAAATTGAGACCGTTGCGGAATTCGTGCTTCCCTCCGCTGTCTCGATCACAGCACCTTCACTGAAATCCCATCTTAAAAAGACGCAACTGGATTTACTGAGCAACATTACCGATCTCAAAGCTGACATGGTAAATATGTCAACACGCATCGGGCTTAAACGCTGGTTGCGTGAGCAAGAAGAACTTATCTAATGACGACCGAGCAAGACATCGACAAGCGCTTGACTGACCTCGAGGTCAAGCTGATACTGGCCGATGACATGCTGGATCAGTTAAACCAGACGGTCTTCAGGCAACAAGAACAAATCGAATCTCTCGCTCGCGAAATCAGTGTTTTAAGAAGGCAGACCCCGCAAGAAGGCAACACACAGCTGCCGAGCTTACGCGACGAACTACCGCCGCACTATTAAACGGCGGCTTCGTTGGCATGCCGGCTCATTCAATCGCGTTATCGGGTGATGAGATGTTCAGTGAACCAGTCTTTTGCTAGCCCTGAACATTCAGCCAGCCGCACGTTATACGGCTGATAATGACCGCCTTTGAACATATGTAGCTTTTTTGGCTCGCGTGCAGTCTCAAACGCGGCAAGCTGGTCATCGGTTGGGCAACGCATGTCGTGATCAGCGATAATCATCAAGAGCGGTGTCGGCGCGATACGCGGTATGTAAATCCCCGGCTCATAAGCCATGCGCAGATCGAGTGTGCGTAAGGTGACTGAATTCACATAGGTGGTCCCAACGCCTGCAACCGCACTCCATTCGTAGCTTTCAGAGCCCTCAACCGAAATCGCCACGAGTTTAGGGGGTAAGCCTTTTGCGCGATCAATGCGATCTTCATTCATCGCGTCAAGTATGGCGTCAAGCTTATCGGTGGGGGTCGCTCTCAATGTATTTTTGTAACCGCTGACGGTTGGGACTTGAGATACGACACATTTCACCCTTCTGTCAGTCGCAGCGACCACCAGCACGTGCCCACCTGAGTAACTTGTGCCCCACAAGCCAATTCGACTTGAATCAACTTGCCGTTGCATCACGGCCCAAGTGATCACATCGCGCATGTCTGCGATCTGCTGCCAGGGGTCAAGCTCAAAGCGGGGCTCACCTGCACTCGATCCCGTATTGCGATGATCATAGACTACACAGGCAAAGCCCGCATTGACAAACACCTCAGCGGTTTGATCCAGAGACATCTCTTTGACTGCACCAAACCCGTGGCTCATCACGATTGTAGGAAAAGGTCCTTGAGCCGAGTCGGGTGTGTAAAACCACGCATCGAGTTCGACACCGTTGGCTGTAATTTTTAGGTTAGTACGCACGTCTGGCTCCCGTATTTTATGGCTAATTTTTGTGTGCTTACTTTAACGCAGATACACATGAGCCGGGAAACTGGACAACGTTTTGCGCCAGAACGTCTCGCCTGTGCTGAGAGACTAGTGCAGGTATTTGGCAATACCCGGACCAAACACCTGAAGCAATGAGTTTGCTTTCAAAGCGTTTGTTCTCAGTTTTAGCGAGGCACTCTGGGGCGAGTATCGAGGCCGTGGGATTCATATTGCGGCGCTCTGCCCTCCAGCTGTTGAGACTGGCTTCATCGATAAACTGAGCGACGATTCAGTCAAGAGCACAGCCGTATTTTCGAAGACTATTTCAGCTGAGCACGTCGCCATAGAAGCCATCAAAGCACTTACTAGTTCGCAACCAACTCACATCATCGGTTTTAAAAATTGGCTGATGGCGAACTCCTTGAGGTTTGCGCCTCGCAGCCTCGTGGCAAGGGCCGGTGCTGCTTTGCTTCGGCCCAAACATTAAGCACTTGCCTGAGCATCGCGCCAGGCAATTCTTGCCCTTTAAAGACAATCGAAAATGGGCTTGATCAGTCAAGTTTGCTGGTTGGCAGCAAGAGTCATTTTATCCAAAACACGGATAATTTTTCTGGCTAATATACTGATAGAGAATGGTTTGACCACGTAGCCATTGGCACCAGCTTTTGCCGCAGCAAGAACATCGTCCTTTCTGCTAGTGGCTGAAATAATGATAACGGGCGTGTTAGCCAATTCAGGATCGCTGCGGATCGTGTGAAGTAACATCAAGCCATCCATATGAGGTGCATTCAATTCAGCAATCACAAAGTCATGAGATTTTTGCTGAAGTTTCCGGATTGCGTTCAAACAGTTGTCTGTTTCATCCGTGACGGTATAGCCGGCCTCTTTTAGAGAGTGTTTGATCATACGACGCATCACGGCTGAGTGATCAACAATCAAAAATCGAGTGCTCATGTACTTAGTGGTTTGAGACATACAGCGCTTCCTGAGATGTAAAACTCACCAAAACTGAACCCTAACCCTCGCAGTTGTATTCATTTTGGCACAACTCACTCAAAAAAACGGTTTAAAAACCGCGTATCGTACTGATTAGCGCCAAAGCTAGCATCGGCCATGACGGACTCATGAAAGCTAGCAGTCGTCTTAATCCCCTCGATTTGAAGCTCACCAAGTGCCTGCTTCATCAATTCGATTGCTTCGTCTCGCGAATGAGACCAGCATATTATTTTTGCAATTAATGAATCGTAGTAAATAGGAATCGTGTAGCCTTCAAAAACATGAGAATCGATCCTGACACCCTCGAGAGTTGGCCACTTTAATTTTATAATAGTGCCCGGCGAAGGCATGAATTTTTTGTCTGGATTTTCAGCATTAATGCGGCATTCAATGGAGTGACCGTGACTAATCAGACTATTTTGATCGAGCCCTAGTTTTTCTCCGCTTGCAACTTTTATTTGAGCCTCTACCAGATCGAAATTGAAGCACATCTCTGTGACCGGATGCTCGACTTGTATGCGAGTATTCATTTCTAAAAAATAAAATTTAGACGTATTGAGATCGTATAGGTACTCAATCGTACCAACGTTCAAATATTTCGCCTCCGCACAAATTCTCTTTGAAGCCTCGTAAATCAAAGCGCTCACGTCTGAAGTCAAGATGACTGCTGGACATTCTTCTATTAATTTTTGATTTTTACGCTGGATGCTGCAATCTCGTTCACCGAGAACGTAGATATCCTCTTGATCGCAAAGAACCTGCACCTCGATGTGTCTAATATTTTCAAAATATTTTTCGACATACAGCGCTGAGTTAGCAAAAGATCGCAACGCCTCTGTTGCCAGTCCTTCATAATTCCTGCGTATTTCCTGCTCGTCATAAAAGACTTTCATCCCACGGCCACCGCCGCCAGCGCTAGCTTTGATGATGACAGGATAGCCAATTGAATTCGCGATTTTTATGGCGTCGTCTGAATTGAGGATTTCTCCCGTTGAACCAGGTGATACCGGAACCCCAGCTTGCTGAGCAATTAATTTAGCTCTGGCTTTATCCCCCATATCGATCAGGGTCTCAGGATGAGGGCCGATAAAACTAATGCCCGCTTCTAGACAGGCCATTGCAAATTCGGCTTTCTCAGACAAAAACCCATAGCCAGGGTGAATGGCATCCACGGCGTGTTGTTTAGCCACAGATATTATTTTTTCAATATTAAAGTAGCTCTGTAAGGCAGGCCCAGGGCCGATATTGACTGTTTCATCCGCTAATTTGACGGCAAGGCTATTTTCATCCGCATCGGAATAAACCTGAACAGTCTGGATATCCATTTTCTGACATGTCTTAATAATACGAACTGCGATCTCTCCCCTGTTTGCAATGAGGATTTTTGTTATCTTTTTTTTCATCTCAATACGAGCCGACAGAGAGTTAATATTTAATTGAAACGAGAACCTGCTCTTCTTCAATGGTGTCGGTTTCTTTCACATGCAAATGTTCAACGATGCCATCTTGAGGTGCTTCAACCGGGATCTCCATCTTCATGGATTCAATAATAAGCAGCGTATCCCCGGCCGTCACTTGTTCACCCTCACTCACAAGTACCTTCCAGATCGATCCCGATATTTCGGCTTTGACGTCTATTGATCCCATGGCTGTCTCCTTTAGTCAATACAGGGGCTGTATTTATCGTTGACAAAGTTTCATAAATTAGTCAACATAGTTGTCAATATTATCAGTATTTCAGAACAAAAACGTGAATCTAAAACTTCAAGAATCGAGACAAAATGGATTACCGCGCCTTCTGCTTTTGGCGAGAAGGGGATTTTTAGCAAGAGTGAAGCTTGACCTGCAAGAAAATGCCGGCTATCCCTTCAATGCCTATACTGGCTTTGCTTTGCCGTTTATTGACCTCAACGGAACCTCGCTGACCGAATTATCAAAAAAGATGGGGGTCAGTAAACAGGCGGTATCTAAGACAGTTCGCGAGTTAGAAGCCGCTGGATTGATCAAACAAATCATTGACCAGAACGATCAACGGAAGCGGGTTGTCACCTTCACAGATCAGGGCATTGACTATATGAAGAAGCTCCATAAATCAATTAAGAAAGCTGAGCTAGAGCTATCGAACCATCTCGGTGCTGACGAGTTTCAGCGTTTAAAAATGACCTTGAAAAAATCTCTGAATTTTTACGCCCAAATACGCTGACAACACAAAATAAATAAAGCTATTGATTAAGGAGTACTCACGATGACTTGGTTAAAAGAAGTTGAAGCGATTCAGCTGCGTCACGCTTTAGCAGAAAAATGCGGTGGCGAAGAGGCGGTAAAGCGACAACACGATCATGGCAAGCTAACAGTTAGAGAACGCATTACCAAATTGCTGGATACCGGATCTTTTCGCGAAGTCGGAAAGCTGGCAGGCAAAGCCGTTTACGACAAAGAACAATTAGTGTCTTTTGAACCAGCCCCCTATGTGATGGGTTTGGGCAAGATCAATGACCGACCGGTTGCAGTGGGCGGGGAAGACTACACCATCAGAGCAGGTACCGGTTTTGGCAGCGACCGACGAAAAGGCGGGCAAGGCGGTTTTATCGAGGACCTTGCCTTCGAATACCGCATCCCCCTAGTCAATCTGATTGATGGCACCGGCGGCACCGTTAATACCGTTAAGCGTAAGGGGTACACCGTTATCCCGGGTTATGGGCAAGACGGGTTTGAAAGGTCTGCGCAGCTAATGGGTGTGGTCCCAGTGGTGAGCGCCGTGATGGGCACTGTTGCAGGCGGTCCTGCGGGTCGTGCAATGCTGGCCCATTGGTCGATTATGGTGAAAGATACGAGCCAGATTTTTGCTGCTGGCCCACCAGTGGTAGAACGTGCTTTTGGACAAAAATTACACAAGAACGAACTCGGCGGCCATAAAATCGCAGCTGAAACGGCTGGCACGATCGATAACGTCGCTGAAAATGAAGAGGACTGTTTAAATCAGATTAAACGGTTTCTATCCTTTATGCCTCAAAACGCCTGGGAGCTGCCGCCCCATATACCAAGCACCGATCCAGTTGATCGATGCGAGGAAAAGCTTTTGTCGATTGTGCCGCGGTCTGAGCGACAGGCCTACAACATGAAAAACCTGATTGCTATGGTTGTAGATAAGGATTCTGGTTTTGAAATTCAGGCAGGGTTCGGTAAAGCCGTTATTACGACCCTTGCACGAATGAATGGCTATGTCGTTGGCATTGTTGCCAACAACCCCATGTTTGGTGGCATTGTTGATGTCAAAGCCGCAAGAAAGCAGACTCATTTTATTGAGCTGTGTGATTCATTCAATATCCCTTTGATTTTCTTTGTTGATGTACCTGGTCTATTAATCGGTGTTGAATCGGAATCACAAGCCATTATGAGATTTGGTATTCAACAACGCTATGCGTTGGCGCAAGCGACCGTGCCCATTTATAGTGTGTTGATCAGAAAATGTTTTGGGGTGGCAGGTGGTAGCGTTATTGATCGCGCTGGATTGAATTTCAAAATCGCATGGCCCTCTGCAGTCTGGGGTTCGTTGCCAATTGAAGGCGGGGTCAAGGCAGCCTACAGAAAAGAAATTGATAACGCTCCAGATCCAAAAGCCAAAGAGGCTGAAATTGAAGCTGAACTCAGAAGCCTGTCTTCCCCTTTCAGAACAGCCGAAGCATTTGCGGTTGAGGACTTAATCGATCCCAGACAAACTCGGCCCTATTTATGCCAATTTATTGAAGCAGCGCAGTTCCGGCTAAAAACACAAGTAGGACCGAAATTTAAGGCTGGTGTTCGACCCTGATTGTTATCCAGAATAAAAAGAGGTGAATACATGGTTAAAAGATTATTCCGTATCCTATGTTTTTCTGGCTTTTTATCCCTTGTCGGTCTAAGCCCTGCTCCTGTGCTGGGTGCGGATTGGTCTCCGGCGCAAACAATTGAATTTGTTGTGCCCGCCGGCCCTGGTGGCGCCTTAGATCAGGTTGGTCGGCTACTTCAGCATTTTTTTGAACAAAATAAATATTCAAAAAATCAGATGGTGGTCATCAATAAAGGGGGTGGTAATGGAAAAATCGCCTTTGATGTACTGAGACAAAAGCCTGGCGATGCACACTACCTGACTACCAATACGACTGGTTATATTTCGAATTATTTGCTTGGCAATTTAGACATCTTGCCAAGCAGGGATTTGACCCCAATCGCCATCTTGCAAGACGAGTACTTGGTGTTAGCGGTTCGAGCAGATTCTCCGATTAAAGATTTTGCACAGGTCATCAAAAAATTAAAAGAAGATCCTGCCAGTTTGCGAATTGCCGTGGCGACCAGCCTTGGGAACCATATCCACGTCGGCACTGCAAAAGGATTGAAAGCCGCTGGGGTAGACATTACAAAAATTGTAGTGGTCCCCTTCCGCTCATCATCAGATTCGATTCTTGCCGCGATGGGTGGTCATATTGAGTTAGTTGCGGCAACCACACCCAATGTCGTGTCAATGTTGCAAGCAGGCAAAATCCGACTGCTAGCCGTGAGTGCTGAAAAACGCCTCGGTGGTGTCTTTAGCAACACCCCGACTTGGCGTGAAAGCGGCGTCGATTCAGACTTTCATTCGACACTCGGGATATTGGGGCCTCAAGGACTAAAACCAGAGCAAATCACATACTGGGAAAACATTTTTAAACGCCTGACTCAAAGTAAGGAGTGGCTAGAAACGATGGAAAGAAATCAAAGTCGTTCTCACTTTTTGCCAAATAAAGAGGCAATCGAGTATTACGACCAAGAATTCGCAAGTGTGAAAGAAATCGTCAGTGATCTGAACATCCCCGGCTCCACAAAAAATTGAATTGAGACTGTATGTCTTCAACTGAACCGTTAGATTCGCCTGTGCACTCTGGCCCCTTAGTTGGTTATAAGGTACTGGAATTGTGTTCGACTATTGCTGGCCCCGCCTGCGCGCGCATGCTTGCCGATTTTGGCGCTGATGTCATTAAAGTTGAACCACCGGGAGGTGATCCCATGCGAAGTATGGGCAAGCATTCTGGTGACATCTCTCTTTATGCAGCCACCCTGTTGAGAAATAAGCGGGCAATTGCCGTTGACCTGAAGACGGTAGAGGGTCGAAAAATTGTCCGAGAGTTAGCCTTGAAATGCGATGTATTAGTAGAGAACTTCAGACCAGGCGTCATGGAAAGATTAGGTCTGGATTATGAGAGTTTGTCTCAAGAGAACCCGGGCCTTGTGATGGTCAGAATAAGTGGTTATGGTCAAACGGGTCCCTATAAAGATCGACCAGGTTACGGTGCAATTTGTGAAGCATTTGCCGGCGTGAGAAACCTGACAGGCGATCCCGACAGACCCCCTGCCCGTGTGGCGTTGGCAACTACTGATTATTTAAGTGCCGTGTATGCATGCTACGGCACCTCCATGGCGCTCTTAAGCAGAGGCAAAACTGGCCGCGGCCAAGTGGTGGACGTGGCCCTCTATGAAGCTGCTTTTTCACAAATGGAGGCCTACGTCCCTGCGTTTAAGACCATTGACTTTGTGCCGAACCGGGTTGGCTCTAACTTGCCCAATATGGCGCCCAATAGCTTGTACCTAACCAAAGATGGTGGCTATGTATTGATCGCAGCAAACAGCGACGCGACCTTTAAACGCTTGATCGCTGTCATGGGTCAACCTGAACTCATCGATCACCCTAAGATGAGTTCCATCAGGGTTCGCGGACAGAACATCGCATTTTGCAATGAAATGGTATCGGCCTGGACAGCACAGCATGACGGCGTAGAAATCGAGCGTCAATTGTTAGAGGCAGAAGTCCCAGTTTCAAGGGTCTACACCATGCCGGATATCTTTGCTGACCCGCATTTTCAGGCAAGAGATATGCTCCCACAAGTTGAGCATCCTGTGCTTGGGCCCTTAACGCATCCAGGCGTTGTGCCTAAGCTCAGTTCAACACCTGGTGAGATTCTTCATTCAGGTCCAAATTTTGGAGAAAATACGAGAGATGTTCTCAGAGATGAGTTGGATTACAGCGCAACTCAAATTGATGAACTGATCGAGCAAAAGGTTATTTTTTGTTCTCAAAGCTAGTCGTTGGACGAGCACAAACAGGCTCGTCCTTTTGCAAAGTCGTCAGGTCACTCATTAATCTACCAGACTGTTATTTGAACAAATCAGCATTCATGACTTTTGTCCAAGCCGCGACAAAATCTTCAGCAAATTTTTTCTTATTATCATCCTGCGCGTATACCTCAGAGTAAGCGCGCAGGATCGAATTTGAGCCAAATACTAAATCGACTCTTGTCGCAGTCCACTTGGTTTTACCTGTGCTTCGCATAACGATGTCGTAACTATTGCGACCCGTTGGTTTCCACGCATAATTCATGTTAGTTAGATTCACAAAAAAGTCATTACTGAGAACCCCTACTTTGCTTGTGAATACACCATGTTTTGAACCGCCATAATTGGTGCCAAGTACACGCAAGCCCCCAACAAGAACGGTCATCTCCTGTGCCGTTAGCCCCATCAATTGCGTCCGATCTAAAAGCAATTCTTCTGGCGTCACCACATAATTTTCTTTTAACCAGTTGCGATATCCATCGGCCACAGGCTCTAATACTTCAAAAGATTCAACGTCTGTCATCGCTTGCGTCGCATCGCCGCGACCGGGCGTAAACGGGACTTTGATATTGAAGCCACCCGCTTTAGCGGCTCCTTCGATACCGATGTTGCCAGCCAGAACAATTACGTCAGCAATACTTGCCTTGGTTTTTTTAGCAATTGCTTCGTAGATGGCGAGCGCTTTCGAAAGGCGCTCAGGCTCATTGCCAATCCACTCTTTTTGAGGAGCCAGACGAATACGAGCACCATTGGCGCCACCTCGCTTATCTGAGCCACGGAAGGTTCGAGCACTATCCCAAGCAGTCGTGATCATTTCGCTATTGGACAAGCCACTGGCTTTGATCTCGGACATTACCAATTTCAAATCGTAGGTTTTACGACCCGCTGGGATTGGATCTTGCCAAAGCAGAGTTTCTTTGGGGACATCTGGGCCAAAGTACCTGACTTTTGGGCCCATGTCGCGGTGGGTTAATTTAAACCAAGCCCTGGCGAAGGTCTCTGAAAAATAAGCTGGATCTTTATGAAAACGTTCTGAGATCTTTCGGTAGGCTGGATCCATTTTCATCGCCATGTCCGCATCAGTCATGATGGGCATAGCGCGTATCGACGGATCCGTTGCATCAACTGGTTTATCTTGCTCTTTAATCTTGACGGGTTCGTATTGCCAAGCCCCGGCTGGGCTTTTTTTCAGCTCCCAGTCGTGATTGAGAAGCATATCAAAATAGCCGTTATCCCACTGGGTGGGGTGTGAGGTCCAGGCGCCTTCAATCCCACTCGTCACAGCATCGCGACCAACGCCACTTGTCTCTTGATTGATCCAGCCAAGACCTTGCTCTTCAAGCGGAGCACCTTCAGGTGGTGGGCCCAGTTTGGCAGCGTTACCGTTACCGTGAGCCTTGCCTACCGTGTGACCACCTGCGGTTAACGCGACGGTCTCCTCATCATTCATGGCCATTCTCGCAAAAGTGATGCGGATATCATGAGCAGTTTTAATTGGGTCGGGCTGACCATCAACCCCTTCAGGGTTCACATAGATCAAACCCATCATCACGGCTGCTAAGGGATTCGAGAGATCACGTTCACCTGAATATCTGCTGCCTTCGCCTCCACTTTTTTGCAGCCATTCTTTTTCAGAACCCCAGTAAATATCTTTTTGAGGATGCCAGATATCTTCTCGCCCAAAAGAAAAGCCAAAGGTTTTATGACCCATCGACTCGTACGCCATCGTGCCCGCGAAGACAATCAGGTCTGCCCAGCTTAGTTGATTGCCGTACTTTTTCTTGATTGGCCATAACAAGCGTCGTGCTTTATCAAGATTGGTATTGTCTGGCCAGGAATTAAGTGGCGCAAAGCGCTGATTACCAGTGCCTGCACCGCCGCGCCCGTCAGCGATTCGATAGGTTCCGGCAGAGTGCCAGGCCATCCGGATCATCAAACCACCATAGTGACCCCAGTCTGCCGGCCACCAATCTTGGCTGGTGGTGAGTAGCTTCTTTACATCTCTCTTGAGTGCTTTTATATCCAGCTTCTTTAACTCTTTTCGATAGTTAAAGGACGGCCCCATCGGATTTGTCTTTGCGTCATGCTGGTGAAGAATGTCGAGATTGAGCGACTTAGGCCACCAGGCCATGGGGCCTTGACTGGATTCAGTGTTGGCCCCGGACATCACGGGGCAAGTTGCATTTGACGTCATTTCAGTTTCCTTTGAATTACTGGTGTTGAACCGCGTACATCAAGAAACATCAGACAGAGGTGATTTGTCTACGTTTTCTCTTGCTGATTTGTTGTAACACGTTTAATCGTGTTAATTCGATCATCGCAGATAGACAGTCCGGGCTATGTACGCCAAGAGACAGATAGCAAACCACGTTGAAAATGAATATCGGCTAAACGCTGACAGAATAAGGTTAAACCTTTTATGTAGCCTTATTTAATGAATAGGTTTAGAGCCAGAATAATACTCAAAATTGAGGGCCGGATCACAGTCTCGCCACAATCATCGCCCGCAGTAGTTGAAGCCATATGTTTAATTGAATTGAGCATCGTCGCACTGAATTTCTGCTCATCATGAAAACCGAGTTTCGCTTTCACGCTATGGTTGGCTGTTAGATGCGTACCCGTCGCACTCAGCGAGTAGGAATCAAAGTATTGCTTTTGCGGAATCAGCTCAATCGCTTCACGTTTCAGGTAATCGGCGAGGTCGTTATCTTTATAAGGATAAGGGATGCCTTTCCAGAAAGAGTTAAAGAGACCGTCCCAGTGATGAGGGATATACACTTTTGGATGAAGCACAGGTACAACGAGTTCGGCCACCGGTTTACCACCGGCACCGATCCAGACATCAACCTTATCAAGACCAGCAGCCTTCATCGCCATTTTTAAATCTTCGATTGGCGAACCATAATTAACACCGTCGACAATAATATCTTTATCCAGATCGTAGGCACTGGCAGAACTGTTGATAAAGAAACTGACTTTGCCTTTGTCAGTGTTGACCACAAATAAGTAGGCTCTGTTACCGCCGCCGTTTGGATAGTCTTCACCTACCCCGGCGCGGTATTGACCTTTGGCATCAGGCGTTGGGGGTTGATAGAGCTCTCGTGCGAAATGTTGAATGGGGTTTTTATTGTTACCACTATGATTAAAACGCACTACATACACATCCGTATTGTCATTTAGCGCGATTTTTTCGCCACCACTGACACTCTGACATTGGCTGGTTTTGACGCCCTGTGCCTCAGCTTGAAGACAAGTGGATACACCACCAATCATTTTTGCCCCAGTCAACTTAGACCACATGGGGGCATCCCAGCTGTGGTCAAAATGGCTATGTCCAACCATCATGTAATCCAAGGCGCCTTTGCCAAGCACTGCATCCTTTACTTTTTTGATTGAGGCTGTGTCGACGCCATAAGATTTTGTGGTGAACGCATAGGGATCTTCAGGGAGATTCTTTGGGGCATAAAAGAACGGAGGCCCGGGGACGCGTGTGATGTACGCATCCATCATGATTTTTGTATCACCAATCTTGATGTACCAATTGGCAATCGACATCCAAGTCAATTCAACCGGATTGACTGCAGACGCTGCAAAAGCTGATTGCGCGCACAGAAACAAGAATAAAAACGAATAGGCGATTTTTTTTAGCATGATGTCCCCAAGCCTTATTTAATTTCTTTTAAGCTTACTGGGTAACACAGGAAAAAACAATCAACTAACAGTCGAGAATGTTTGCGACCTGAAAGCTAGACATAATATTCGTTTCTTCTTGTATCAAATCCCCAGCTGTCACTGTGCCGGAGAGATTTATTTCAGCTTTGACTCGCACGCTTGATTTGCCGCTGCCAGAAGCACGGGATCAATCGTTTTATCGGTACCACGCATCGCCATGGCTTGATCATTGGTCAGTTTGTCAGCGATAAAGGTCCCGTTACATTTGCAGAAAGACGCAATGGCAGCATCGCTGACTGAGGCAGGACGTTCGGCTCGCTGCTTTGTGCTGCAGGTGGTCTGTGCTTTATCAATCAATCTGTCTCTGACCATACCAGTGGTTTGCGCATAGGTAGTCGTGGCGAACAACATGACGGCGACGGCAGAGAGTGTTGTTTGAAAGAGCTTCATAAGATCCTCGTTGAAATCTGATTGAACCTTGCTGTCTGCCCGAATCAAACAGGCACTCGTCAGATTATCATGGAGTTTGCTACCTAATTGTTAAAAACCGCTAGATCAACTATGTGCAGTCACTACAAACCTGTCACTCATATCAATCAGTTACGCAACATCTTTGGGCTTGGGCCACTGACAATCATTGGCAAGCCCGATATACTTCTTAAACTACTGACAACAATCTCAGCGCATCAACAAAGACCTTAGCCTCATTGACTGCCCATTGTGCCTGCTCAATCTCGACTGGATCGCCTTTGTAGTCAGCGACTAATCTAAGATCTTCTACTTTATTAAACGATTTGCCTAAAGCAAGCGTAACCCTACCCGTCTTGACTAGTCGAAGGCTGAACGCCGCGATCAGACCGCTATGCGTTTTTATTGCTAGAGCACTTTCATTTCCGTCAGCAATCAATAACGCAGCACGAGCTGCGTCGAACATCGCGTAATACGCCCGATTACAAGTGCCATCGAAATCACCAGCTTGCAACAGCAACTGAGCAGAACTGAGCGCTGTTGTAGCTTTGTCAAAAAGCTCGTTAGCGGTCAATTAGTATGCCGTCTTTTTGAATATTACGGATCAGCAGAGGATTAGAGTAAAGCTCGGGATGATCCCACTCTTCTTGCCAAATTGGTAGTGGTTGGATTCGCACACCTGTATCTAAAAGTACTTCGTACGCTAAATCATCCATTACAAACTTTGTTTCAATAAATTTACCGACTACACCACGTAGTATCACAGCAATGTCAGCATCACTTTCGTCTGAATGTGTATTTCGAGCGCGGCTACCAAAAAGCAAAGTGCGACTAACCTCGAAATGCTGCACGAGCTTATCCCAGAACGCACTAGCTGCGCCCTTCGTAGCAGAATCGATGATTGAATTTGACATGGATGACAAGTAAGGTAACGAAAATTATCTGTCTTGTCATGGACAAGACCCTAACGCGCGCGGTCTCATTTTAAGGCCCTGTGACAAGTTTGCCAACTGAATACTGAAATAGTCGAAAACAAACGAATAATATTCTGCCCCTTAATTCACTTCAATCCCATTCGATCGCTAAACGATACCGTGTTACAAAATAAAACAAATAGCCTGATGAGTCGAATCACAAGCGAATATGTGTAGCCACTACAAACCTGTCACTCATATCAATCAGTTACGCAACATCTTTGGGCTTGGGCCACTGACAACCATTTGCAAGCCCGACATGTGGCCAGGCTATGAAGGTCTTTTCATCCGCCCGCACCCGCACGCTGATGTTGGCGATGAAGCTGTCCCCGATCGCGAGGCCGTCTCCGGCCACTGGGGCTTAATCCCGCACTGGTCAAAGGACGGTAAAGTCCGTGGCACTTTCAATGCTCGAAGCGAAACGATTGCTGAAAAGCCTACGTTTAGAGATGCCTGGAGAAAAGCGCAACGTTGCATCATCCCAGCGATATCTGTGTTTGAGCCAGACTGGCGGTCGGGTAAGGCCGTCGCGGCTGAAGTATCGAGGGCTGATGGCGAGCCAATGGGTATTGCCGGACTATGGTCGGCGTGGCGTTCGCCTACCGGCTGGGTCGAGAGCTACACCATGCTGACCGTTAACGCTAATGACCATTCAATATTTAAGCTATTGCACAAGCCACAAGACGAAAAACGCATGGTGGTGATTTTGAATCCTGACAGCTATGAGGCCTGGCTTAAAGGGACCCCGTCAGACATAGCGGCGCTGATTAGGCAGTGTCCTGCTGAAGCGCTTGAATTAAAAAGCGCCATCAACTGATTAGCTGAGAGCGCTTGGATTAGCTGAGATCTCTTTGGTTTTCGCCGAGGCGCAACACCTTATACCTCGGCAACGAGTATTAATCTTCTTTCATTTTGACGTTTTTCATCACTGCAGACCATTTGTTAATTTCACTCAAAATAAAGCTACGAAATTGCTGGGTTGTGCCCGGTTTTGGCGTCACGCCGAACTCTGTTAGTTTCTTGACGATGGCAGTGTCCGTCAGCGCACGATTCAGGCCAGCATTTATTTTGTTTGCAATTGCCTCAGGGATATTTGCCGGACCGATTAGCCCCCACCAGACGGTTGCCTCAATCTGGTGATAGCCAGCATCAGTCATGCTCGGGACCTTCGGAAGTACATCTAATTTTTCGGGGGTACCAACTACGATCGCTCGTAAGCGACCAGTTTGTAACTGAGGCAAGGCTTGCGCGAGATCAAGCAACATGAAGGACACACGATTGCCGACAAGATCAACAATAGCTGGCGCGCCGCCCTTGTAGGCAATATGTGTGAGCTCAATTTTGGTGGCGTAGCTCAAAAGCTCAGCCCCTAAATGAGCTGAACTCCCGCTTCCCGCAGAGGCGAATGTTACGGCACCTGGATTTTTCTTAGCTGCAGTAATGACGTCCCCAAGTGACTGATAAGGTGCTTGCTCGGGCACAACCATTATTAGCGGCGCACGCCCAACATAACCAAGCGTTGAGAAGTCTTGAGGCATACGATAAGTTGAGCTGGGGTACAGCAGACTATTGGTAGCAATGCCGTTGCCGCCAATTAACAGTGAGTAACCGTCCGCAGGCATTTTGGCGAGTGCCTCCATGGCGATATTGCCATTCGCGCCGGGTCGGTTTTCGATAATGACGGATTGATTAAATTGCTCTGACAGACTCTGGCCAATTAATCGGCCCAAGATGTCTACTGCACCACCGGGTGGGAAAGGAATAATCAGATGGATCGGCTTATTCGGATAATCGTCTCCCGTGGCTGCAGAGCAGTTGGCTGAAATGAAAAATACAGCTAGGCCGCCAGTCAAAAGCAGTCTAGCTGACAAGCGTATTAAGAATGTTGCTTTTAAAATTATCATGATGTTTTTGGTTCTGGCCATTTGAGAATATCGGAAATCGCTCTGCTCATTACCCAGCTCAGATCATCGCCTCGCAAGAAACTCAGCTCCTGAAGAAAATGATTCACGCACTCAGTATAAGGGCAGGGAAGTCTTGAGAAGTCAGATCCCCACATTGTGCGCGTGGGGCCAAAGGCCTCAAAAATCTGACGCAAATAAGGTTCGATATTTTTGTAGGGATACGGCTGAGTGCTGTAGCAAGGTGCTGAAGATGCCTTTACTGAGACGTTGGGGTGTTTTGCGAGTTTGAGCATCACGTCAAGGTCAGCAAAACAGTCGTCATCTCTTTTCCCACTCAGTCGACCCATATGATCAAGAATCAGTTTTAAATCAGGATGCCGAGAGGCCAGCTTGTCGATGACATCCATGCGCCCAGGTATCAACAGCATGAGGGGAATCCCAAGCTTCTCACAATCCGCCCAAAACCAATCAATCGACTCATCATCCAGCCAACTAGCCCATTTTGGTTTGTGAAAGGTCATGCGAATGCCAAGCATCTGTGGTTGCGCCAACCAGCCTTGCAAAAGATTGCGTGCGTCCGGCGCACTGGGATCAAAGCGACCCATGACAGCATAGCGGTCGGGATACCGAGCAGCAGCCTCTAGAGCAGACAAATTATTGTCGCCAACAGGAGACGGAGGAACAATAATTGCGCGAGATACCTGTGCACTATTCATGACACTAAGCATCTCCTCCGCACTAACGGGCTCCTCTCGATGGGGTCGTGCACCCTCAGCTGCGACGAATACTTTTTTTGCGATCTCTTCGGCAGGCCAGGGACGATCAGGCCGATGAGCTTCCCATATATGCACTTGTGAATCTGTAATGATCATTTTTAACACCCGCTCCTGTCGAATAAGCTCTGCTGAGTTTAAGGCTGAACCTAGTGTCTACAAAACTAGCGATTCATGTAGCTGATTTTTCACGCGGCTTTATGTTGGCTGTTGTGTGCGGGCAGTATTTGTGGACTAACAACATTAACATTTTTGACATAAGGCAAAAAAGCAATTTCTACTTCTACGCCGGCAAGCAACATTTGCAAAATTATTTCGCTGTATTGCACAACATCGTCTATTAAACGATTCCTGTTTGCTTTGTAATATTCCCACCGAATTTCGCGAGCAACTTGTTCTTTAGTTTTTTTGGAGTAACGTTTTGAGGCTAACACTGCACGACGAGATTGAGCCATTTCGGATCCTTTTAAAGATTGAGCGAATACAGCAGACGAAAGCTGACTAACAGTTGCTACGGCTACGGTTAGCAGTAAGGTGGAAACGCGCTTGTGATTGCACTGCAGAGGGATACGACAGTTTTTTAATTTAACTGTGTAGCGGAAATTTTTTAACTTGCATTTTGTTTGGCGCTAACGTAACGGCTTTCAATTGTTTGACTTGATTAAGCACGCTGTCAGGAAAAGCAAAAACGTGTTGCATTGTATGTAAAGCATCGGCTAACGTTTCTTGCTTTCCATTCCAAGTGAATACAACACAAGCATTAACCGAATCGCGTGTTACTGTAAATGTTTTGATCGCTTTAGTTTTTTTCATAAATTACCTTTTACAGTCAAGTTAAGTAAAAAATGGTCCGCACCACGCTAAAAGGTTTAGCGCGGCAATAACATTTGCTATCGACGAAGTTAACGCGCACTAGCTGTACTTAAGCAGCTAAGCGCAAACGGAGTTATTAAAAAAACTATTTAAGTAGTTGGCCCGCTATTACAGCGGCTGGTGACAAAATCGTGTGCTGATTTTGTGTAATGAACTGGGATTGAAAGTGTAAGATTTTGCGATTTAATTGTCAATGAATCTCACGACAAAGTAGCCCCATTTTTTTGCAGCTTGTTCGCAACGACATCAGCCAAAACTATGCGTCAAAGGCGCGACAAAAAACAATGTGCGCGTTGTAAAAATATCGCTAAAAGAAAAGAATTTTTGCTGCCAGTAACCTCCGGATTTCACGGAATTATCTTGACAATTAATTCGTGAAAAACTACATTATCAGTGTAGTAATTAAGATTAAAAAAATAAAAAAGATAAACAAATACTTCATAAAACAACAAGCCTTTGTACACGCAACGTGTTGCTTTACATCTTTTAACCTCATCAATCTAGTTTGCTTAAAAATCACGGCGCTGCCTTTGCTAAGGACTATGCGTCAAGTCGCGCTTTTGACTAAATTTTAAGGAATCGCTTGTGGGAATAAATCGTCTTTGTTGGGATCTTATTAATCTAATACCAGGGCCAGACAGCGAAATTTCGCACACCAGACTGACTGAATTGCTGGAAGCCGTGTACCGTCGTGATGAGCTGCCTGAAAGTTTTACTCGTAAAGTACTCAATCAGCTTGAACGCTTAGCGTACGTTGCCGAGCCGCAATTATCTGTTAAAAAAATAGATCGCGTGTACTACTACAAGTGGAGCGAAGACGCTGCACGCTTGCCAATCGTTCGCAACAATAGCAAGCGCTAATTAAGCGCTACTTCAAATAGATGGCAGTCATCGTATTTTTAAAAGACTGCCAAAAACTCTTTATACAACCACATAATAAATTGCGACCGAAGTTGTTCACGACATTTTTCTTCGTGACCTTTTTATATGATCTTGTTCCTTCAACTTTTTGGATGCGACGATGACAAAAACGATAAGCACGAAAAAGCCAGTCTTAAAATCTGCTGCAGCAAAAGAACAGCAAGCACTACACGAAATGTATGATTATTTTAAAAATAATCGCGCACTTATGCCTGCCAACATAACCACCCAGCGCGATTTTGTTATCGCACAGTTACTAGCGGGCCGGGATGTTGCCGAAGTCTATGCGCAAGCAATCGCCAACGCAAACGCGCTCGTCGAAATAAAACCTTTACCAAAAATCCACGTGATTCGCGCCAAAGGTACTGCGGCTAAAGCTGCATAGCTCAACCAGGTGAAGTAGTCGCGTCTGATTCACAGCACCACCTTTGACTAGCGACTACTTTACTCACCCCGCTAGGGCATTCGCTCAATTCACCTCGCCAAAAAATCACAAGCTGCTGAGATGCCGATCGCTTAGCTTCGTACTCAAGGGCCTGCCGAGCGCTGAGACTTTGCGCGAGCTTTGGCGCTAAGTACAATTTGCTCAAGGCTCAGCCATTCATGCGCAATAGCTTCAGTGCTGGTTTGGCCCAGCACAAACACGCCGCCCTGTTCGTCAGTTCGCTTTTCAAAGCCGACAGCCTTGGTTAACTGAACCGAGCCAACTTGACGGAAGCGAGCCGAGAGGTCGATACGACGATCGCGCAGCACCGGCGTGGTATTTGCAACCCAGACACCCTGCTCACCCATCGCCAACAGTAAAAAATCATTGCAAAAAATCATCGCAAAGACGCTTGCGCCAGGTAGCTGCCTTAACAGTTCTTTTCGCTTCGCACGCGCTGCTTTGAGCTTTAGTACCTTTGGATCAGGCGGGATTTCTTTGCGACGCCTAACCCGCGAGACAAAAGGCAGAAACTCTACGTCAAAGTCAGTGTTCGCTTTCCAATCACCAAACTCATCGTCGTGATCATTACCCATCGGCGTAAAAAACTGCCAGTTCAAGGTGCGATTGCGATCGTGGCGCAACGTAGAACGAGACGGAATCCGTATAACTGAAGCGTCACCAGCCACCATGCTGCTGCCCTTAGCCGTTGCGAGATCTGCGGCGCTAACACTGGCCTTGCCACCGAGTCTGGTCGTACTCAAGTCCGCGGCAGCGACACTCTGTGCGATTTCATCTTTAAAGTACAGCTGCACATACGACGAAGCGCCCCGCTGCCCCGCACCCGCTGAAAAAAGCGCATACAACGCATTACTCTCGGCCCCGTGGCGAATCCCTTCAAAGGCCGACATTACCCTAATTGGATGCAGACCGACTGGTGTCGGAAGAGTACCTTTGTTCAATTGATAAAACACAAACCACTTCGGCCGGATGACATTGTCAACAGCTACCAGCGTCCGGTCTAGTACGTAGAGCAGGTCAATCGACTTACCGTTATTACGGACGAGTTCGGGCACCTCAAGTGCCGTCCAGGCGCGCGCGGGTTGCGCTGGCAAGGTGTAATCCAGCATCCAGATGTTTTCTTGAGAACGACTTCTGCCGCCTACGAGCAGTTGCCCGTCGTGCAGAATAAAGTCATACGCGATACAGTCGCGTGGCAAATTTGTGGGCGGAACGATGCGCTGCAGCCAAGGCTCGGCGTTCAGTAACTCGTAAACTGCCAAGCGTTTGTTGGCAGAATCCAAAAAAGCGAAGAACTTTTGATCTGTCGAAATCTTGTAGATCGCGTCTGAGTTGCCTGGCGCAAGTACACGCGTCTGAACCACACCTGCAGACGAGACGGTACAAAGATAAAGTTCACCGTTACTGGGAAGAAAAACAAAGTCCGGCAACAAAGGGCTCATAGTTGTCTCCATTTTTTCAAGCTAGATGGTGACAGACCGCCGCGACAGATTATGTCGCGACGAAGTACTACTCTGTGTATGGTTAGACAGTTGCCAGAGTCGATTCGTATCAACCCTGATGATAAACACACGCTTGAATTTCTAAATTGATCTTACACAAGCCCGTACTCAAGATCCTCACTTGAGTAAGTACCTGGATGGAAAAGCAGTTCAACAACCGGAGCCGTCGTTTCTAAATTAACATCGTCCGTTAAAACCAGACAGGTCAACCAGACAAAACATTTTGTTGTTACCATCGGCCTGATCAGTCAGGATGTGAAGACATTATTAGTTTTTTTATCTTTCTAAATATAATGAGGGTAGCGAATGGCCTGGTATAACCAAAATCTTACAGATGACTCGTATGCGCAATTTCAACTGCACCACGCAGAATCAACAGCTTCACCCGCCTCTGTGTTAGATTGTTACCAGCAGGAATGGGAGTGTCAAGGCGCTCGAGTGGAGCTAAAGCCCGATCAAGCTAGAGTGACGCAATTAGAGAGTAGGTTAGCTGCGGCGTGGATTTTTTACAAATTTATAAAAGATAGCTTATCTTCAGAAAGGATATGTGTGTCTGCAGACAAAAGCCATCTCAAGGGTTTTGGGAATGGAGGTAACCCACTGTACACGAGCTGCATATATTTACAGCTAAAGTACGGGGAACAATCCTTTGATATTTTGAATTTGAGCGTAGTCAGCAATGACGTAAACGTGGAGATTCGTCATCCTAAGGCTGAGCTCTTTTCAGAGACTCTATACATTGAGCGAGTGCAAGATCACAACCGTCCGCCGCTCGGTTGGATCAGTGGACTACCGATGCTCAGTATGAGAAGATTTCTCGGTGTCGACGAGGCACATTTAAATCAAGAATTAGTAATTTGCCCAAGTAGTATATTAGCGACAGAAATACTTCTTTATGTAAAGTCCATAATTCAATATCTTGATGCGGGCGAGAAACTTCGGACGTTTGGTGAATCGCAGGCAGAGACCGTGCTTTATCGAGACTTGGCCGCAATATATGCAAACTGCCAGGACGGCGCCCCCAGGCTACTTCATGGACAAAGACCTATCTCCAATAATGGAAGCTGGCTGGAGTTGGACCTTCAAATCTTGTTCGAGAACAACATTAAGATTGCCATTGAAATTCAAGGTCCGTTTCATTATCCAGCGAAGGATGAGGGTAATTGGGAATACATACAGTGCAAACACATAACCAAGATTAAATGGTGTGTGGAACATGGATTGATTTTTGTGTGGCTAGATTGGGAGGCTTTCAATAGATGCGTTGTGCATTCGGGTCAAAGGAAAAGGACTGACGCACAGAGGCAGCGGATAATTCGAGAATTGATGAATAACATTATTAAGGCTCACACAAACGGTCATCGATTCATTAACGTGCAGATGGATGGCACTAGGACTAACTTAACTTATGGTTTAAATGTGCCGACGACAGTTGGGAATTTGTCGCAAGAGAACGGACATAACACGATGCTTGAGCGCCACGTTTTAAAGCAGGCAGTTGAACAGTTAATACAAAGCCTTTGGCACAAGCGTGACCTGCCCTAAGACAAACGTATGCTGTGCCAGAACTCCTTGCCGAACTTGGCCTTGCTTGCAGCTCTTACTTTTATCACTGGGCCCGTCTGCGCGGCCCTGACAAGTGTGTAGACGTCCGTCTCGCCATCACGTGAACACGATGCTGGATGCGACCATCGAAATAGTAGCAAAGTATAGTGATCAACCGGTCGTCCATTCGGATCGCGGGGCTCACTATCGATGGCCAGGCTGGTTAACGCGGATGGGCGATGCCAAACTAATTCGATCGATGTCGCGTAAAGGGTGCTCACCAGATAACTCTGCTTGTGAAGGCTTCTTTGGGCGTCTGAAAAAATAGCTGTTTTACTCTCGTAGCTGACAGGCGACAACCATTGAGCAATTTATTCAGATCGTTGATTCGTATATTCATTGATACAACGAAAGGCGTATCAAGATATCCCTTGGATGATGCAGTCCTTTAGAATACCGACAAAGTCTTGGACTTACGGCATAAACCAGTCCAACTTTTCCGCTGCACCCCCGCATTTGCGGGCTATTGAGTGGTTGAAGGCGATATTGAAGTTTGCTACGTATCCGTTGAATACGTCGATCCAAAGGAAAGAGTCGTTCTTGTCGGCATAACCTCTGGGCGAACTCAGATGATCAACGCGATTAGATTAGGGAAGCTCGGCGTCAGCTTGAAAAGCGTATCAATATATCCCTTGGATCATGCAGTCCTTTAGAATGCCGACAAAGTCTCGGACTTACGGGATAAACCAGTCCAACTTTTCCACCGCACCCCCCAACAAGCAAGTAGTCTGATCGTAGTTACTAAGGGATTTAAGACATTTGCTGATGAACCGACGCGTTCCATCCCTGCACCACCATTACCATCGCAAGCGTATCTAACTCGCAATATCTGAGCAAGGCATTTTTGATTTTGTCGCGAGTCATTGCCGACAAACTCTCCATCTGCAACCGTTGGTAAGCAGTGGCAGCAGCCCCGCCTTCGGCGATGACAAGATCGTCAGGATCTTCTCCTTCGGCCACTTCTTCACCAAGTAGCTCACTACCCCATTGGCGTAACTGTTCATAAGGGTCCGTGACAGACCCTTGTGGTGTTGCTTTGCACCACGTAAAGTTTTTGTAATTCAGGCTCGGCATCCCATCAGAACGACCAGTGTCATCTCCATAAATTGGCCGGCCGTACAAAGCCTGTAATGATGGCGTTGAGTTCAACACGGCAGGCAAGACCATCTTAATAGAGGAGCGTCCATTCGTATCGACGTGATAATACGCATCCGTGGCCAACTTACAAAGGTCAAACATCGGGCGGTCGCCGGTTTTAAGTAGCGACTCTGCAAAAGCTTTTAGTGCTTCCCAGTCAGAAGGTCGATCTGAGTAATTCTCAAGTTGCTCGGCAATTCGCGTCAATATTGTGTTTTCATGATGGCTCCACATAAATACGGTGCCGTTGTCTTTGTCCAATTCTTCTTTTAATGCGCGGATGAACTCAAAATTTGGAAACAAACCAGGCTCTGCTAGTAAGAACTGCCCCGCGTGCTCAATGCGACCGTCTTCATGCATCATATGATGGGAAAACTGAAAAGCGATTTGTTCATAAGGCCTCATTCCTCTATGAAATGGTATCGCCACCGCACTCGTCTCAAAGTCGATGAAATGATAGGGATACTTCCAGTTCGACATTTCGGCCTTTATGTGAGCTTCAGCTATCCAAAAGCCGCCCTTATCCTCATTCTTGGGGATCCCATGAGCTTGCATCCACTGACGCTCGGTCCAACTCAATATCTCGCCGCCGTCTTTCATATTTAAATCATGCTCGGCTAAGGTTTGGATACGAACCCTGCCTTCGCTAATCATCCTATCCTTGCCGCGAAAGTTCCATAAATCCAGCACGGTCCCTTTAGCGAAATCCTCAGGAGTGAAGTTGAACTTTTCAGCCCAACATTCGTGCAAACCACTTCTTAGCACATCGACTGGTCGAGTCTTGAATTCACATTTTCCGCAGTGCCCACCTGGCGTAGGATCAATCTTTTCCCCGACTAGACAGGCTTGCGACCATTGTCTGATCGCGTCAATTACAGGCACCATTCCCAGAGGTGTGCTCACGCCCTCTTCCATCACCCGATTAACAAGACTATCCACATTGACCTTCGCTAATAGTCGACGGTCGAGAGCCACATTAGTGATCTCTGGATTCACAATCACTCTTGAGCGTTGGTCCATACGCACTAGTTTGAAGTATTGATTTAACCCGTCGATGTCGACCGCCACTGACTTATCCGGCATCATCAAGAAACTATCGAGTTGTGCTTGCGGAAAAGCCTGCTTAAACACATAAGATTGAAAGGCCACATCTTCAATGTAAGGACGCATGCCTTTTACTATGCCGCCCCTGGTTCCAACCAAGTCGGGTTTGTATGAATCGTACGACTTAGCTTTGACCTCAATCAATTCATAGTGATTGCCGTTCTTGACGAGGATATCCACACGAATAAACAGGTTTTCAAATGCTATCGCCGCTTCAAAAATCACGATTGATTCGACTTGTAAAAGTTCATTAGTTTTAGCTACGGCTTCAGCATTGCTAGTTTCTGACACCTCGACGCCGTGCGGATAGAAGCATTTAGCTAATTCGCCCACCTGGAAACCGCCCTCTGCAAGCATAGCCAAGAAACTGTCATCGTTTTTAAGACTTCGATATATCTTATTTTCGCTGGCGTAGAACAATTTGGTCGGGCATTCTGCTGCCAGTTTGAAGCGAGACTTAGTTAGAAAGCGAGGGTTCGCCATAAAGTCAATCCTTTTATCAATAGATTTAAAAACTAAACCCAACTGCAATAGACACTAGTCTGTATGTCGGATTATCACTTCTAGGCCACTAAACATTGCTTTTACGGTCTCCTCAGCTTCATAAGACGAGCTTGTGTGGACTGGCATGACGCCTTCACTCACTACCATGCAGCTGCCTTTTTCGTAGGCTGTGTAAGTCACTTTGTAAACTTTCATTTTGCTATCCTAAGTTGAATCGTTAATTGACGCAATTTCGTGATGAAGCAAGAAGGGATTGCAACAGTTACAGAATCCCTTCACGTTGACTTTATGCCGCGTGTGGATTTCGGCGGCCAGCCGTAACCACTGTTTGTTGGCCTACTTTTACTAGGCGCACATAGGGTGTGCAAAAGCGTCCTCGGGATGAACTGCTTTGACGGCCTTGACCAGCTTGCTCAAGTGGCAAAACATTGCTGTGCTTAGGCATAGTAAATCCTTTAAAAGTTTGAAGGAAAAACAGCTAACTGCGAGAAAAGTAATGATACGGATTGTTGCGACAATTTCTGTCGCCATCACTAACCATCCTAGGCTGTACCGGTCGCCAAAAAGCCGATTGGACGCCCTGAGCTCAGATTTTTTAGCTTCACCTCTTGACTCAATCGACTGAGCAAATCATCCACCGTGCGAAGGGGGCGCAGACGAGACTGCCTTAGGGCATTTTCAAAATCGCCTGGCGTTAACTTTTCTAGCTCGACCAAGCGAGACTCATCCCGGGATGACATTTCCAAGCCAATTGATTTGCACACCTCGCGACACAACGAGAGACGTTGAGCGTGCTTGAGAAATCCGAAATTGATCTTCATGTCAAAACGACGCAAGCTAGCGGCATCAAGTTGATCCAACAAATTCGTTGTTGCAAAGAAGATGCCCCCAAATGCTTCCATTTGGGTGAGCATCTCGTTGACAGCTGTTATTTCCCAACCACGCCTAGCGCCCTCGCGGGATCGCAGAAAACTATCGGCTTCGTCCAGTATCAACACAGCATCGTCCTTCTCGGCTTGGTAAAACATCTCAGCCATATTGCACTCGGTCTGACCAATATAAGGATCCAAGATATCTGAAGCACGTTTAATAAGTGCTGGCTTACCTAGTACGTCAGCAACGTACTTCGCAAAAGCCGACTTACCTGTCCCGGGAACCCCGTATAAACAAATGCGTCCCTCCCCGGTCTCGGTCAGACCCGCCAGAACATCGCCTAGATCGCAGTCTGCGTTGAGGGCGTCTAACTGATACTTGACTGCACCTGCTTTCGCTTTCGCAGGTGGCGCGTCAATTGACAAAACTTTCATCGCCGAATCAATGACGTCATCTAGCAAGGCTTCAACAGAGGTGTTGGCTCCTCCTTTGAACATCGCACCCGCAACCTTGGCGGCGCGTGACATACCAGCTGGGGATAGCGCATCATTAGCGGCCTTTTTTTCGCACCACTCAAGTGAAACATCGAGCCCTTTTGTACAATCCGCCAACATCGCGGTACGAACTTTCTTGGGAGGGATATCCATCAACAAGCAGTAATCGAACCGACGTAAATGAGCTGGATCCAGCGGACGCAAGCTATTAGTGATCCAGATCGTTGGGACTGGGTTCTCTTGCAACAGTTGATTGAGAAAACCCTTTTGACCAGAGCGATTGCCTCGGCGACTATTACCATCATCCTCTGTTCGTGGAGTGATGTCTTCAATCTCATCAAAAACGAGCATAGTGTTTTTGCGCTTGGCCAAGATCATTTGAGACAACCGATAACCAGCAAGGCGATCCTTACCAGCGATGTGGCTACCTCGCCAGCCCTCTACTGCAACCTCAAACAACTGAAACTTAAGTTCTTTAGCTAATGCACGACCTAGTTCGGTTTTACCTGTGCCCGGTGGACCGTAAACAAGAATATTGACGCCCTTTTGTTTTTCGGCCACTGCAACACTCAGAAAAGTACTGAGATTCTTAACCTTGGACCCAAGGTGGTCAAACTGCTCTAGTGTCAGTTTGGGCTTGGGCGCCACGACAAAGTTATAAGCAAACAGAAAATAGAGATTTTTTTGCTCCACCATTAATTGCCCATCTAAGCCCGTCAGCATTACGACCTTATTATTGAACTCAAAATTGCCGCTGTCGTCGATAAACATTAAACCTGACCGAACCAAGCTTGAATCCTCCGATAGCGCCTGAAGCACACGAGGCACAGAGATATCAAGTAGTACTGACAACACAGAATTCGCACGCGACGTTGACAAGAAGCCCAAGGCTTCGACGGCCTGCCCGAGAAAAGGATTTTGGCGCACCAAAACGCTCAGAAGCAAAATTTGCTTTTCATCTGACGTGAGCGAAACTTGATTACCTAACCAGTCAATATTGCGCATTAAGACGCTGTCCGGTGTACAAAGCGTCTTAGCAGCAGCTGCTGCGCTACCAGACTCGTCAGCAGTTTTTGGATTGACGACATCGCGGTGTAATTGTTTAAGCGCACCAAGCATGCGCTCAGGCTCGTAGTTCTCGATCATCTCTTGATTAAGACCCAGTGCGCGCATGAGGCCAGGCTCAGTGCAGAAACTGGATTGAACAATCCCCTCGTGGCCACCTAAGTCGATCAAAGCTCGTAATGCCCAACGCTTACACGCATCGGCAAACTCAGGCGAAAAATCCTCCATATCAGTAGCAGTTACGGTTGTTTGTAAAAAATACTTACTGTTACGTCGACGAGTAGCCATGATGTTGTCCTCAGGTGAGTTAACAAGCAAAAAAGAATGCAACAAGCCGTCAATCTTTAAAAAGATTGCAGCAATGCAACGCTAAGCGGAAGTTGATTAATGCCTAAAAAGACAGGATTTCTTTTGAAAAATGTTACGTTTCAAAAGACGATGCAGGCTTTGTGCCTGACGCGGATGCTTGATTTTGCTTGCCAAGGATTCATAAATTTACGCATAAAAATATGTAACATTTTTAACTTGACAAGTTATAATTTATTAGAATAATTGTACAAAAAACAGCTTTAATTGTCAAGCAAATAATGGTTCCTTACTTGATCAGTACGGAAGATTACCGCTTCAGCCCCAGCGTGATGCAATATAAAACGTCGATAAAATGAGCAGGGTCGACAATGTACCCATAGCTGCTAGTATCGCCCAGAGTAGCTCGGAATCATGTGCCCGATGGTGCTCAAGCCCCCCAACGCCAGACAAATTTATCTCTACCTTCGTCAACAAAAAGACGATAGGTGCGTCGTTGGGGATTTGGGGTTCGTTCATGTTGGGCGCCATCGATGAGGGAGATAACTCATTATGCGCCCAGTGGTGTATCACTAGATGAGACTGAGAAAAAAATGTTAAACGAACTTGCAAGCAGGCATGCTACCTAAATTAATCAATCGTCAACGGGGTCCTGGTTTTCATTTGCGGGAGGTAATTCGGCAAACCGCTGCGTCATGGTCGGATTACCTCGCGTGAGTCTCTTGATTGTTACCGCCTGCGATTTATCATTCGCGAGACGAAGGTGGTTACTCGTTGTTTGTAAAGCTTCTTTTGTTCTCTGCAAGTGATCGATAGACTTGTCGATCTCCGAAATCGCGGTCTCAAAGTGCTTCGATGCGAGGGAGTAATTTCTTGCAAATCCAGTCTTGAAATTGTTCAGCTCAGTTTCAAAGTTAGTTATGTCAATGCTTTGCAGCTTAATCTGGGCGAGCTCTGACTTGTACTTCAGTGAGTTCAACGCCGCATTACGAAGCAGAGTAATGATAGGGATAAAAAACTGAGGTCGCACCACATACATCTTGGGATAGCGATGAGACACATCCACGATCCCGCTGTTGTAGAGGTCATTTTCGGCCTCTAGCATAGAGACCAGGACTGCATACTCGCAACCCTTCTCATTTCGATCTTTATCGAGCTCTTTAAGAAAATCTTCGTTTTTACTTTTATTAGCAGTGTGATCACTCTCGTTCTTCATTTCGAACATGATCGAGACAATTTCAACCCCATCCTCATTAGAGTCCTTAAAGATATAGTCGCCTTTACTGCCGCTACGCGTGTCGTTGTCTTTCTCAAAATAGGCTCTCTGAAACGCTGTCGCGCGAATCTTGTTGAACTCGATTTCGCAATGCTGTTCTAGCGTTTCGCCTACCATTTTCGTTGATAAGCGCGCTTTCATGTCCTTGAGACGTTCGATTGCGTCATCTCGGTCCTTGATCTGAGTCTCGTATTGACTTTTTAACGCTTGTTCAACCAGTTGCTTTTCAAGCTCTGCCTGCTTGAGGTTGTTTCTCACCTCGTCGCGCTGTTTTTCGACCACACTAATAGCCTCAGTCAGGGCAAGCTTCTGCCTGATTTCGAGGGTTCCAAGCTGAGCCCTCAGGCTTTGGATCTCGGTATCCTTAGCTGCAGCAGTCTGCTGTAATTCGCTTACCCGTTTTGCCTCAGCAAGCTGGACCGCCGTAGCCGTCTCCAGTGCAGCCTGCTCAAGCTTATAGGTAAGTTCGTCACGTTGTTTTTCGACTGCGCTTAGGGCTTCTGCCAAGGCGAGCTTTTGTGCCGATTGGGCTGCATCAAGTTTAGCATTCAGGTCTTGAATCACGCTGTCTTTAGCTACCTCAGCTTTCTGCAACTCTATACCGGCTCGAGACATGGCAAGTTCAATGGCGCTCTGCTTACTCTTCTCTGCCAGCTCGAGTCTTTCGTGCAACTGATGGTTGAAATCATCGTCCCGCACTTGTTTCAAGATATCCGCGTAGCCAGCCTCATCGATCTTGAAAGCTTTAGCACAATGTGGGCATTTGATTTCATTCATGTTGACTAATTACTCCATCAAAAATTGATAACAATAAATTTCCGAACCGCTCAATAAAGCCGCATCATGCGTTTTAGGGTCTCTTTGACTTTCTTCTTTAGTGCAGCTGGTGCTAATACTTCAACATCGGGGCCTTGACGCAAAATGTCTTGAATGAGTTCCCAATCCTCACCGTAGGGGACTTCAAGTGTGTAACTGCCGTCGACGTCCACTTTACCGACTTGTTCTGGATGCCAGACCTCGCGGGCAACCCACTGAGCTCTAAAGGGCGTGAACTTCAATTTGGCTACGTGATGATCCTTACCTGAGAAAATGCCATAACTTGTTTCAAACACCTCACGCAGTTTGGCTTCGTCGACATTCTTGGCAGCTTTTTCAGTGATGTGCACACCTTTAAGGGCATCCAGAGAAAAGCTACGTAAATCTTCGCGCAGATGACAATAGGCATCGAGATACCAGTTGTCACGGTAGTACACCAACCGCTGTGGGGATATCTGCCTATCAGTATCCTGCCCGGTCTGACGTGCGTGGTGCTTGATATCCAGGCGTTTGCGTTGCACTAAGGCGTGAGTCACTGATTGAAAATAGTCACTAGATACTTGGCGTTGTGCCATAGGCAGAATTCGAATTCGATTCATTGCTTCTTTAGAGCCGCCAACGCCTTGATCTAACAATCCTTCTAGCCGTGCCCTGAAGGGCTCAATATGCGGCAACAGCAGCCCACCTGGTTCAAGCTTGGCGATCAGCTCAATCATAGTGAGTAAAGAATGGATCTCTTGCTGATTAAACCAAACGCCAGGCAATTCAAACGTTTTATCCGCTGACTGCTGCCGAGTCAGTGCATAACCGCGTAAGCCCGCATCCCACGCGAAGGGGATACCAAGTCGATCACGCATATAAGCTAAGTCGCGATTAAGCGTCGCTCGCGATACTTCAAGCGTGTCTTGCATTTGCTTCATTGTGACTGAGGGTTTAGCCATCAGCATGGCTTGAATCTTATAGAAGCGTTCTGTGCGATCCATTTATCCTCGCGTGCCAGATGGCATGAGTTTGTCTGAAGTGACTCGCCTGTGGGTCATTATTGTTAGTTACTGCCTCACCAGATGCTACTGACTATATGTTATTTTTGCAGCACTAGCGGTAACTATTTTAAAAAACCTTGAAGCAAACCATCGGTATTGTGCTCTGCCGTAACGGTCGCCGTCATCGCCAGACCGACTAAATGACAGCCGTATGGCATGGCAGGCGAGCGCTTTAAATTGACGACGATTGAGGGCCTTGTATCGAATCGCCTCACAGGTGACTCATAGGATGAGACACTCAAAACGGCTATCCTTAAATATCGCGACCACTTTACAGAAATCCCATGGCACACCTCGTCCCTGACCTCCCCAAACCAACCTACCGCAGCGGCAGAGATCGTGAGCTCGATGTGCTTTATCGGCTGCAATCATCCTTGCCTGACGGCTATGAGATCTTTCATAATGTTTCCTGGCACACCCTGCATAACGACCGAGACAAGCATGGTGAAATTGATATCGTGGTGCTGTCCCCCATCGGCAATGTCTTACTGGTAGAAATCAAAGCTGGCGATGTATCCATTGGCAATGGGCAAATGATTAAGGCCTACCATGACGGTTCAACCGATGTTGGGCGACAAACCAAGATTCAGTTTGCCGCAATGGTCGATCGGCTAAGCAAAGCAAAATTAAACACTCACGTAACAAATTGCCTCGTCCTTCCGGATTACGTCATGGGTAACCAACAAATCGTTGCCCTACCACCAGAACGCATTATTGATGCCACCCGGTTCGACCAACTCGGGGCACTCGCAAGAGAAATGATGGCGACCGAGCACTCTGGGGTTGACGTTGAAAGCCTGAGAAGATTTTTTAGTAACGAATTTAACGTCACGCTGGATATGCGCGTCTTGGGTGAACAAGTCCGAACTACAACACTTCGTTTAGCGGATGGTCTGGCCACGTGGATACCACGCATATCTGCTCCCTCAGGCTTAATACGAATACAAGCCACAGCCGGTTCCGGTAAAACACAACTAGCCTTAAAACTATTACAAGATGCGGCTGACAAATCCCAACTTAGCCTCTACGTTTGCTACAACCGCAGCCTGGCGGATCACATTGGTCACATCGCACCCACCAAAGCTAAAGTTGCAAGTTTTCATGAACTCTGCGTCGAGCATTATCGACAAACAGTGGGTGAGCCTGACTTCGCAGCCCCCGGCAATTACGATCGGCTAGCCGCGCAATATTGTGACTCTGTTGAGACCGATCCCAAGCTGCAAAAGCGCTATCAACTGATCGTGCTTGACGAGGGACAAGACTTTCAGCCGGCCTGGGTGGCCGCCCTATTGCCCCAATTGACCGATGACGGCAAGATATATTTACTTGAGGACGACGCGCAAAGGCTTTACGACAGAGAAGAGTTCGACCTCAGCGATGTCGTGAACGTCACTTGCTTAGATAATTTTCGGACACCCAAAGCAGTATGTAAGGTGATTAATGCGCTAGGCTTGACCGAACAGCCCATCGTATCGCGATCGTTTTATCGCGGCGAACTGCCTAATTTTTATACCTACACGACTGACAGTGACCTACTAATTAAAACCGAAGCAGCCGTCACACACTTATTGCAACGCGGCATTGCCCTCGCCGATATCGCCATTATTAGTTGGAAAGGCCTCACTAACTCGCAGTTCAACAAGACCGCTCAATTGGGTGCGTTTACGCTACGTCGACCAACAGGCAAGTATTCGGTTGCAGGCGATGCGATCTGGACAACTGGCGATCTGTTGGTCGACTCGGTCTACCGGTTTAAAGGTCAAAGTGCCTCGGGCATTGTCTTAACGGAGATCGATTTTGGAACACTCGACGACAAAGCACGACGCAAACTATTTGTCGGCTTGACCCGAGCACAACTGGCGGTTGAAGTTGTGCTGACCGAGCAGGCGGCTAGTTTTTTGACCACCATCCTCTGAGACCTAAACTCAAGCAATATCAGTAATTTACCTAACTAGTGCCTGCTCGATTACGGGACTACCCTGAACCTACCTCAATTTTTATCTTCCAACCTGTTGTCATAAACCGATCCACTCTGCCATCGCCCTTGATCGCATAACCCCACATGGAGTGAACTCCCTTGAGTTCAGACCGCTCTGATTCAAACTCCCACAGCGTTTCATTGGGTTGAATCGAATCCCTTAGCGCTAGCCAAAGGGCATTGGAATGACCGAACGGGACGTTCGGCACAGCCTCCATCGGATCATGAATGAAGTTGGTTCTTTCAACCTCCTCAATCGTCACTTCTCTGATTAATTCAGCCTCATTCAGGATGAACTCTTTTACCTCGACAAGCCTTCTTGGCTTTAACGGAGGTGGTTTTTTAAAAACCATGCTTTTGATTTTCAGGCCGATCGGTATCGGCCAAACCACCCAAACCAGAGCCAACGCAACAGCGGGAATGAAGAAATCCTCAAAGAAGTCACACAAAAAATGAGTCCACTCACGATTAGTCGAACGGCGCATGTAATCAAAAACCGTTGATTTGTGTCGATTTACAAATAAATGAGTGCCAATAAAGGCAGAGCAAACAACAAACCCAACTGTCAAATATATTTCGAGATAAAGGACCCAGTTAAGCAATGTTGTCACCCTCGCCCAACGAGACATTATTGATGCGCAATTGCGTGTCTACGACCACACCATTTTCAACGGCGATGAATAGATCCCGCTCGTAAGTGCTCAGGTAGCCCATATGCACATATTGTGTCATCGCTCCCTGAGGGATACTCAATACGCCTGAATACCAGTGCGCAAATACCCTTTCTGGAAAGCCGGGGAAAAGACTATCTAAGGTGACGGCAGTACCATCTGTATAGGTGGCGTGAATCCCGACTAAGTAGAGACGATCTAAAAGGATTTCCCATTTACCGACGTAACGTCGCCAACAGGCCGTCGACTTGCGCTTGAAATCAGGCGTCGTATCCATCAGATACAAATATTCCGACAAAGGTTGCGTTCGCAGCGACATCTGCTCACCTTTGTAATGCAGTACCTCGGTAAATTGTGCGGTCATTTTGTTCTCAAGTGCTTATGTCAAATGGCAAGTAGAATTAGTAAAACTCTAATAGGCCCCTGTCTCAAGACACGAGCCTTGAAAAAATAAATCGCCATGACACACTAATGCTTGCAAAAATCGAAATAGAGTTTTAGTAAATTACGAAATTCACCGAGAACGCAACTTAGTGACGGAAGTTAGAAATAATACGTTTTGCCTCGTCGATTTCTTTTTGCACGGAAGCCTCTAATCGGCTGCCTGACGCTGATAAGGAACTAATCAGTTTTCGAACAATACCTATGATTTCCAACTGGTGTTCCGGGTATTTTTTATGAAAATCGACTGATTTGAGGCACTTCAAATAAAGACTTAGTTGAGATATCCAATGGGATTTCAAGTCGACGCGATGAGTTGCAGTTGTTGATCTTTGTAAGGAATTGTGCCTTTTTTGACCATACTCATCAGCCCATCTTTTTTGATCTGCCCAAGATCCGGTAGCGGGTAACGCATCTGAATCATATTGGCGTGGAAGGCGTTTACGACGATCTTTTTCCCAATCAAGCATTTTGCAACTCCCTGTGAGGTTACCTGGAGTAAAGTCTATCGAGAGTTCATCCCTTAATTGCATAAGTTTTGTACAAAATGAAACTTGTTTTGAGCCCAACGGAAGCGGAAATAGTAAAAATTTGGGCTAATAGTGGCTCAACACGTATCGCTAAACGAGCATGGCTTGTCCTGCAATTTGTCGCAGGCATTCACCCAAATTTGATCGCCCAAGCCGTCGGTATGCCTGAGCAAAGAGTTCTCGATAATATTGCAGAGTTTGAACAGGATCGGATCCTAGGACTGCTGGACAGGCCGCGTATCGGTCGCCCTAGCAAGGTGTCCGCACAAACTAGATCGGCAATCTTCAGGCTCGCTGAAATCTATGAACAGATATGACCTGCCCTGGGATTTTCAGACCACGCGAAATTAGAGACAATGGCTCCTTGACAGCAAGGAGCAGTGATGAAGAAAGCACGATTTACGGACGA
>NZ_PVTV01000016.1 GCF_003003055.1 Jezberella montanilacus | reverse complement strand
TCCTTAGGCACCAACTTGCAAGCCACGGTCAACTCGCTCCAAGCCGTCGATCAAACCGCCCTGCAAGCTCAGTTGCAACAGTTAAACAACCAACAGTCGGTTGACTACTACCTGGTCTCGCAGATGAACACCGCCGCTCAGGCTGTGCTCACACTCTTCCGTTGA
Source organism: Jezberella montanilacus (assembly GCF_003003055.1). Lineage (GTDB taxonomy): Bacteria > Pseudomonadota > Gammaproteobacteria > Burkholderiales > Burkholderiaceae_B > Zwartia > Zwartia montanilacus. The sequence continues at coordinate 212,164 of NZ_PVTV01000016.1, read as the reverse complement.
TATACTAAACGATACTTGAATGCAATCGGGCGGTGCTCACGCAGTTTGATCACCGCCTCCACTAACAGAATATGTATTTATTTGTTTATTTATTCGTATAATCATTACTGTATGTTCGGTGATGGCTACTTAAAGTGAACACCAAGCAATGACTTCTCCACTTGTTACCGCTGTGCCTTTCGAACTCGCTGCAAACAAGCTGCAGGGGCAGATCACGAGCATTCAAACGGTATTAGCCGCTGGCACTAAAACACTATCTACCACTGAAAAAGCAACGGTTACCAAGCTTTCAAACGACGCGACGTCTTACGGTAAGGTGCAGACAAGCATCGCATCAGCACAACAGGTGATTACAGCGGCCAAATCAGCGTTAACCAAGATCACGTCGGTCTTGCAGGATATGCAACTACTCGCCAATAAAGCGAACGACCCGACTTTGGGTAGCTCAGATGCAACCGTGTTTAATCAACAGTTTCAGGCAAAAATTCTAGAACTGGAAAAATACGCCAGCAAGTCGCGTACAAATGGCGTGAATTTACTAAGTGGCACGGCCGTGTTAAACGTCACGACTGGCATTGATAAAAAAGATCCGAAATCAACCACGACCGTTTACCCCGTTAATGTCCTTGCGATGGTCAGCGGTGGCGTGCTTGCGAACGCGGCGGTGGACAGCCCCAAACACGCCCAACAAGCGATTGATGGCATCAGGGCGGCAATGTCTGCGGTTAACAACGGTCAACAAGACCTTTCGACCTCAGCCAAGACTCTGACCAAGCTGAACACCACGGCTGGCAAACAATTAACGACTACCAACAATACCCTTACTTCCATGCAAGCGATCGACAAAACAGGTCTTTCTAAGCAGCTGACAACTCTGTTGAATGAACAAGAAGCTGACTATAAGATCATTAATCAGCTGACGGGCAGTGCCTATACAAATTTAAATATCTTACGACCTTAAGTTTTTGGATTTTCAGTCGTTATTAATACTAGGCAATAACAGTCGTTAACTTTAAATTGAATCGCGCTATAACGACCTATCATTAACGCATGGGCACCCACAGGAGTTAATTATGTTCGCATCTGCCAATGGCTTAAAAGCCTACACCACCGTACAAAACCACGTGCAAGGCGCCGAGTTTGAAAAAAGATGGTTTGAGTCAGTGATTATGGTTCTGAACAGAATTCAGGCAGGTCAGTATGATCCAGTCACAACGCACGTTCGTTTGATTGAAGTGCGCGACGGTTTGCAGTGGGTTCAAGAAAACCTTAACGAGCGCCTCAACTCGCAACATCGCACTCTTCTTAAATCCATCTATTCAACAAATATCCGCATCATCAATGGTGTGATCGAGACTTTAAATACCGACATGCTCACCATCGTGATCGCGTCAGTTAAAACAATTCTCAAGCCTTACGAAAGAAAAACTGAAGGCGCAGGCGCACCAGCTTAAAGCAACTTGACTGCTTGATTTGACGATAGAATCTGTGGCCGGAAAACGCTTGTGAGATTACTGCGACACCCCTAAGGGAGTCGCAGAATCATATGAGCTGCAGATAAGCTCTGATCGAATAACTTCTGTAGTGGCTTAACCATAGGCGGCAGAAGCAGCATCAAAATGACCAAGCCAGTACCGAGGGTAATCGGGAAGCCTATCCCAAAAATGTTGAGCTGGGGGGCTGACCGTGTCAACACCCCAAGCGCCATGTTAGTCAGCAGCATGGCAGCAAGGATAGGCAAAGCCAGCTGCAAACCGGTGCTAAAAATTGTCGCACCCCACTTGGCAATTTGCATGCCATTGACGCCACCAAGGCCCAATTGCACCGGCAGAATCTCAAAGCTCTCTGTCAAGACAGAGATCATCAGCAAATGGCCGTCAAGGTGTAAAAATACCAGCGTCGTGAGCAGGCTCAAAAACGTGCTGATAACCGTCGTCTGACCGGCGGATTCAGGGTCAAAAAACGTGGCAAAACCAAATCCCATGCTCAAGCCACTCATTTGGCCAAACATGTCGATTGCGCTGAAGACCACGCGCATAACAAAGCCCATGGCCGTACCGATCAGCATCTGTTGAATTAATACAAGTAGGCCAGTCGTTGAGAACAGGTCGACTTTTATCGTACCGAGTGTCGGGGCGATGATTAGCGTAATTAACACGCCCAGGCCGATTTTGATGGGCGCCGCGATAGAAGTATTACTGAACAAAGGCGCTGCGGCCATAAATGCCAGGATTCGCGTCAACGGCACGAACAGACCTGACACCCAAATTTGAAGCATATCGCCATCTAGCTGAATCATAGGCCGATCTGCTCTTTTGAACTACGGCTATTCAGAGAAGGTAGGAAACTGCGTCAGCACGTGATGCATATAGTCAGTCAGAACTGACAAAATCCAGGGGCCGGCAATCACAAGCACCACTAGCACGGTCAACAGCTTGGGGATAAACGTCAAGGTTTGCTCGTTGATCTGTGTTGCCGCTTGAAATATGCTCACGATCAAACCTACAACCAGAGCAGCCAGCAGCATCGGGGCGGCAATCATAATCATGATCTGCATGCCCTCTCGGCCCAAGGTCATGACGGATTCAGGATTCATTCGCCAGCGTCCTCTCAGTAAAAGCTTTGAGCCAACGAACCGATTAATAAGGTCCAGCCATCAACCAGCACAAAGAGCATCAATTTAAACGGCAAGGCCACAATGGACGGTGACACCATCATCATCCCCATTGACATGAGGACGCTAGCGACCACCATATCGATAATCAAAAACGGGATGAAAATGCTAAAGCCGATTTGAAAGGCTGTCTTCAGCTCGCTGGTCACAAACGCTGGCACCAACACCGTTAAGGGAACATCCTCTGGCTTCTGGATTTTGTCATTACGAGACAATTTAATAAATAACCCCAGATCGGTCTGGCGCGTCTGCCTGAGCATAAACTCTTTCAGTGGTTGAACACCGCGGTCCAACGCTACAGTCATGGTAATTTTATTTTCACTAAATGGCTCGTAAGCATCAACATAGATTTTGTCGAACACCGGCTGCATCACAAAAAAGGTCAAAAACAGCGACAAGCCCAGCAAGATCTGGTTCGGTGGGACCCCCTGCGCACCAATGGTCTGACGCAGCAATGAGAGCACGATGATGATGCGCGTAAAACTTGTCATCATCATTAGTGCAGCTGGTAAAAATGATAGTGACGACAAGAGCAGCAACGTCCGCACACTCAAGCTGTAAGTCTGACCGCCATTCGCTGTCGTCGAAGAATTGATCAGATTCAGGCCCTCTGCGTCTTGAGCATGCACGAGACTGACACTGAGAAGCAATGCGAGCCCGAGCCAACGAGCCATGCCAGTTTTGGTCATGACAGGGGGTCCATTTGAGAATTCGATGCGGACTTAGCCGCCTGTGCATAGGTCTGGGGCTCAAGGTCTGCAATCGCCGTCATCCGGCCTGCTGAAACACCGACCACTAACCAACGACCTGCTACTTCAACCACGACAATTCTCTCGCGAGAACCAACGCTGACGCCACCGACGATCTTCGCCACGCTCCCGTTGATCAGCTTTTTACCATAGGCGCGCTTCAACACCCAGGCGAGTGCCAACACCAAAACCAGGACAAGGCACAGACTTGCAGTCGCGCGAAAAGTATCCATGGCAATTAGCGGTTGAGTTTACGAATACGCTCTGTTGGCGTAATGATATCGGTCAGACGGATACCGAACTTATCATTGACGACCACGACCTCACCCTGGGCGACGATGTAGCCGTTAACCATCACATCCATGGGTTCTCCTGCCATACCGTTTAACTCAACAATCGAGCCTTGACCAAGTTGCAGCAGATTTTTGATCGTCATTTTGGTTCTACCGAGCTCAACCGTAAGTTGTATCGGGATATCCAGAATAAATTCAATGTCGTTCTGGCCAGTTTGCTTGGCAGCCGGCGCGAACTCATCAAAAACATCAGTTCGAGCGGCAGCCGGCACGGCAGCCTCCGACTGTTCACGCATTGCGTCATCCCAACCTGAATCCAGCATTTCTTCTGGACTAACTGACTCATCTTCAGGGGTAGTCGCCATTTAAGATCTCCTGGCAGTTTCGTTACTATCAAATTTCAGTAGTTTTTCGACTCGAAGGGCATATTGTCCGTTGGATGTACCGTACCGACAAGCTAAAACGGGTAAGTTCTCAACGGTCACTTCTATTTCTTGGGATAAATTTAAAGGGATTACATCCCCCACTTTCATTTCAAGCAAAGACGCTACGTTAACGTCTTTGGTACAAAGGTTGGCGACGAGCTCAAGCTCAGCAGGCATGATTTCACGCCTCATCATTTTGACCCATCTTTCATCTGCCCCAAGCGTCTCACCCTGCAGAGTCGACGCTAGCAAATCTTTGATCGGCTCAATCATTGAATAGGGGATACACAGGTCGATCTGACCCATGGCAACACCAACTTCAATCGTGAAGGATGCGGTCACGACAACTTCATTTGGCGTAGCAATATTGGCAAACTGGGTATTCAACTCAGATCTTAAATACTCGAGTTCAAGCTCATAAACAGGCGCCCACGAGTTTTGATAAGCCTCGAAGATCAAATCGAGAACGCGGCGAATAATACGCTGCTCAGTCTGGGTGAAATCGCGGCCTTCGACCCGAGTATGAAAGCGCCCATCGCCACCAAACATACAATCAACCACAGAGAACACCAAGGTGGGGTCACATACGATTAACGCGGTCCCCCTCAGCGGCTTGATGTGTATCAAATTCAGGTTAGTCGGCACCACCAGATTTCTAACGAACTCCCCATATTTCATGGTTCTGATCGGGGTAACAGATACTTCTGTTGTACGCCGCAAGAAGTTAAACATCGACACACGCAACATCCGGATGAATCGCTCGTGAATAATCTCAAGCGTCGGCAAGCTCCCCCTAACGATCCGCTCTTGATTCGCCAGATTGAAAGACCGTACTTCATTCGGGTCCGCAACTTGATCGTACGAACCGACATCTTCATCGTCGATGCCTTTTAGTAGCGCATCGACTTCGTCCTGACTCAAAAACCCGTCTTGCATGGTTTGGTATCCGCCTACTGAATAATGAAGGTCGTAAAAAAGACCGCAATCACGTGCTCCTCCTCGTCGTCCTCTTCATATGGCTTGTTCAATTCAGTCATAATTTCTTCGACTAATTTATCTTTGCCTTTTGCAGTTGACACCTCAGATGCTTTTTTACTGGATAAGATCAGCAGCATTCTGTTACGAACCATAGGCATATGTTCTTTAATGCCATCCACACCTTGCGCGTCCTTAGCCTGCAACGTGATGCTCACTTGCAAAAACTGTGGATCCTGATTTTCTTCACCCATCAGGTTGACGGTGAAGGCCTCAAGTGTCGCGAAGGCAGGCTTGACTGGTGCTTTCTTTTCTTTGGGTTTGGCTTTCTTTTCTTGCCCAGCCTCAGCGCCTGCAGCTGGATGCGAATCTTTAGTCAGAAAATAATAGACACCACCACCCACGCCTGCGAGCACAATCAGCAAAAGAAGAACGAGGACAATTAGCTTTACCGCTGACTTTTTTCGAGGAGGAGCCTCGAACTCGTCTTCTTCCTGTATTTCAACTTTTTTGCTTTTTGCTGCCGTCGCCATTAAACACCCCAATAATGATCTAGGTGACCATTATCGACGAAATTTAAGAAAACAAATATCTTAAATAAAATTGCTATTCCAAGTCAGACAAAACAATTGTGAAAATACTTAGTTATCGCCACAACGCATCCAGGTTATCCAGGCGCCATTTGGCCGGATCTTCAGCTGAAACGATTTCATCGGTAACACTCGTGGACAAATCCACGATCTCCGGTGCCACTCTTAACTCAGATTTAATGGAGTAAAAGATTTTGACCTTAGGTGTGGTGAGTGACTTCGTCGATTGCTCCATCACGATCGCCAATTTGTCGGATTTGAGTCTGACGAGGCTACCCACTGCGTAGACACCGACAGTTCTGACAAAGGCCTCAAGCAGCGTTGCATCCAGTTCGGTGTCAGATTTTTTCAACAGCTGCCGAACGGCAAATGGCGGTGGCATCCCGACACGATGATCGTGGTCCGACGTCATCGAATCGTACATATCGCAAATTTTTGCCATTTTAGCCAACTGACTGGTTTCAGCAGACTTTAAACCGCCCGGGACGCCCGAGCCATCGACTGCCTCGTGGTGGTGCAAACACACATCCAGAACCGCTTGCGACACGTCGCCATTTTTAACCAGCATCTCGTAACCATCTTGGTGATGCGTTTCAAATAGCGCCTCTGAAGTCATGGTTGTGCCGTGCTGCCTGGCCGTTTCCGGCTTGCTACCGACGATACCAAGATCATGCATCAAGCCAGCCAAGCCGGCTTCGCGTACCTCTTTATCTGACAACTTGAGCTCTTTGGCCAGAGCAACCATTAAGCTGGCGACGGCCACAGCGTGCGCGGATGTGAAATCGAATGCGTCTTTCTTGCGTGCGACACTCACTATGGCGTGCGAACTTTCCTCGACTGAATCCACAATGTCATCAACAATCTTCTCAGCTTCTTTGATGTCGATGGCTTGCCCTGACCGCGCATTGCTGAAAATCGCGTTAACCGCTTCTTTAGAACGCGTCAGGACAGCCGAGGCGGTGGCCATCGCCGACTCGGTCTTTGCGACGGCATCCTCTTTTAGCTCTTCTTTAGATGGTTTACGAACATTTTTGCTTGGCTCGGCAAAGAAACTCGCGATCTCATCGACACGGTTTTTGGATGCTGCCACAGCTCTTTCTCTGGCCTTTTCTTCAGCCGTCGCGATGTCTCTGCCCTTTTCAGTATCGATCCAGAAGTATTGACAACCGGTCTCGATGATCTTTTTGGCTGTTTTCACGTCATGGATCAAGAAAGACGAACGCCAAAAAGAGCGTTCTAGCCAGCTACCCGGCAATTTTTCCAGGTACATGCCGATACGAATCTCTTCAATGGGGATTTTTTTGATCATTTTTAGGCAAAGGTGTCCACTAATCCGTGGCCCAAGGAGCCACCCGGTTGATCTGAGTCAGGATTCGCTTTCGGTAATGCATGGTTAGATACAAATCTCTTCGCAATTAATTGGTTGGGGGTACTCGATTGTCCAGTTTCACTCGCACCGCTGTTACCCAGAACCGTCGCACGATCCAAGACAACGCCTGCGTTGGACATTGCACTTTTAAGTGCAGGAAATCCGTCAGCCAGCGCTTGTCTGACTTCGGGGTTATCCGACACAAAATTCGCCGTGATGACATTGCGGTGTGCTTGGATTTCGATTTTTAATGGGCCTAAATTGGGCGGGTTCAAGGTTAAAACAGCTGATTGATGCTCGCCTTGGCACATCCAGACAATTCTTTGACTCATCTCGGTATGCCATCCCCCCCCATCCAGGCGGGACTGCATGAAGTAAGGTTCCGTATTTGGCGGCGTTGCTGTGTACGAGGAACCACTACTATCTTTTGCTACCAAGTTGTCTTTTGCAGCTACTGCCGACATAGTGAGATTCACCTCAGCCTCAGCGCCGGACCTCGTGTCTTGTTGCTCTTGCTCGGCAGATTGGCCGTCAATTTTATTCGCCATCAAATTGCTTTGATTGGGTTTAACAACCAGTTCATTCAGCGAACGACCCGACTTGCCAGCATCATTTGTCCTAAAGTTAGTCTTGACTAACCGTTGACCTGAGCCCTTCGCTGCATCATCGGCGCTTAAGTGCTCGGCAACGCCCGAGTCTTTGTTTTTGTCAGCGGAAGGTATCGTAACGGTGCTTAATCGTGTAGCCCGAGAAAACGTTGTGCTCGCATTAAATGCGTCTCCAAACATCCTGTGCTCTTCTTCTGCGGCTACGCCTGCACCTTGATTACCGGTGCTTGAAGCGCTGCCCTGAGCTGCTCGACTGGATACATTTGCGGCAGCGCCCTGAGTGTTAGCTTGACTCAAGCCTGCTTTATTTTCACGATTTTCAGCCTCATGGCGACGTTTTGCCGCCTCACTACGTTGAGCATCTTGCTGTTGACCAGACTTCATTGCCGCGGTGGCGACATCTTGTCCTTGCTCACGCTGTTGTAGCAGTTGAGAAAAACTGACCGACCCCGCCTTGTTCGTCACAGGCGACTGGGTCAGCAGTCTTTTGGTCGGACTAGTGTCCGCCAACTGTGTGAGCCCGGGGTTGGTCACGTTTGTATTCATTATGGCTGTGTCCGTTTCTTTATTAACTTTACAGCAGCGCGAGCGTTCACAAACTCATCCGTCGCTTTTTGTTCACGTTTTAGCTCCGCAACGTTGCGTTTATGCATTTCTTTTTCCAGCAGCACCTCAAAAGACATCTGCTTTCTCTTGCATGCTTGCCAAGCTAGTCTTTGCTCTTCAGCCATGAGCCGACACCGGTCAACCACCTGTTGTTGGCCCTGCATGGTTTTATCCAGATTAGTCACGAACAATTTAAAGTTTGATAACTGCTCAAGGTGGATACCAGAGGTCAATTGATCAATGTGTTCTTCCATATACTGCTGTCGATATTCACTCAATGTTTGCCACTGATTTTCGGCTTCCGATAGCTGCTGATTAATCTGAGCTAACTCAATTGAGGCTTCATCGACGGCTTTCTGTGTCAACTCGAGCAAGGTTTCTAACGAGGAGGTAGATTTAGCCATGGTGTTCAGCGTCCTGCCGTTGTGCTGGTATCAGCATCTGAAAATAATGCCGCCAATCCTTGAATGCTGGTCGGGACATCCGATCGTTCGGTTCTATCCTGTTGCAAAAAAGACTCCACGATCTGCCGCTTTCGGATTGCCTCGTCCAAAACTGGATCACTCCCAGCAGAATAAGCACCTACGTTGATCAGGTCGACGTTTCGGTTGTAGCGAGATGTCAGTTGCTTGAGCCGGCGAGCGTCGCGCTGATGATCCGCGGTGACGATGGCGTACATGACACGGCTAATCGATTGTTCGATATCGATGGCGGGATAATGACCACTTTCAGCCAAAGCTCGGTCGAGCACAATATGGCCATCCAAAATCGCACGCGCAGAGTCCGCTATCGGATCTTGCTGATCATCGCCCTCGGTCAAAACAGTGTAAAACCCGGTAATCGAACCGCCACCGGGCTCACCGTTACCTGCACGCTCAACCAGCACTGGCAACTTAGCAAATACTGAAGGCGGATAACCCTTAGTGGCAGGTGGTTCGCCAATTGCCAAAGCGATCTCGCGCTGCGCCATCGCATAGCGAGTCAGTGAATCCATGATAAGCAAAACATGCTTGCCCTGATCTCTGAAATATTCGGCGATGGTGCAAGCGTAGCGTGCCCCCTGAAGACGCATTAAGGCCGGGGCGTCGGCAGGCGCTGCGATGACAGCGGTCTTGAGCAAGGTCTCAGGACCAAGAATCTCTTCGATAAATTCTTTGACCTCCCGGCCTCGCTCACCAATCAATCCAACGACGATGATCTCGGCATCGGTATAACGTGCCATCATGCCAAGCAAAACGCTCTTACCCACGCCAGAACCGGCAAATACGCCCATCCTTTGACCACGCCCAACTGTAAGCAAGCCATTGATTGCCCTCACCCCAACATCGAGAATGGTGTCAATCGGCGTGCGATTCAATGGATTGATTGGCTGGGCATGCATGGATGCAAACTCGGTCGCATTCAACGGCCCCTTATCATCAAGCGGTTGCGCACTGGCATCCAGGACACGGCCTAACAGGCACGCACCGACTGGCAGCTGACCAGGTGGGGGCTGACCGCTCTTGCTATTATGTTTTCTGGATAGGATTTTCGAAGCGGGGCCCACGCCTTCGGTACCACCGTAGGGCATCAGTAACAAATTACCGTTTTCAAAGCCGACGACTTCTGCCTCGAGCATTTTGTCATCCTCAAGCCGAATGTAACAAAGACTCCCGATGGGCATGTGCAGACCTGCTGCTTCGATAACGAGGCCAGCTACACGAGTAATTTTGCCAGCTACTTCAAAAGTGTCTAGCTTGCTCAAGGATTTGGATAAGCTAGCCGATAGCTCTTGCCAGCCAGTTGTCTGGCTCACGATACGCGCTTCGCCAAGGGTAGTCGGGTCGTCAAGGATCTGAGCACCGGTCACGATTTTGACTCCTGCCAATCATCAGATTGCCCCAACGCCTCACTGATCCGGCGCCAGCGGCTCGGATTCGTTGCATCGACCGTGTTCGTAGCAGTTTGCACGATGCACCCGCCCGATTCGATACTGTCATCTTCAATCAGGGTCCAGCCCTGATCCTGCAAATCAGCCATCATGTAACGATTGACGACTTCGACATCAGCCGGATTCAAACTTAAGCGCAATGGCGCCTGCAGAACGGACAAGCTTGCGATTGCCTCGCTAATAATGGGCAAACACACCTTAGGATCAACATCGAGCTTAGCTCGTAACATCGCCTTCGCGATATCCAACGACAGCTTGAGAAGCTCTTCAGCAGTCTCAATATTTTTGCGGTCAATCACTTGCTGAAAATTAACTAGCAATTCGGCGAGCATACGCCGCTCAGTTTCGACCATCTGCCTACCGGCTTCGAGCGCCTGCTGATGACCTTCGCTCATCCCCCGCTCATAGCCATCGGTATAGGCTTTCTCGTAAATCTGCTTGATTTTTTCGGGTGATACAACCAGGGCTTCCTGGGCTTCCAGGTTCTGTTTAGTCTCAAACAAATCAGCGAATCCACTACCTTGCTTGGAGGTGTTAAAACTCGATCTTGCAAAGGCGTTAGACATATTGCTCGTCTCCACCTTTACTCGACAGCATAATTGTCCCGTCATCCGCCATTTTGCGCACAAGTTGCAAAATCGTTTTCTGTTGCGCCTCGACGTCAGACAACTTAACTGGGCCTCGATTCTCGAGATCTTCTTTCAACATTTCACTCGCACGAGCCGACATGTTTCCATAAATTTTATTGCGTAAGCCTGAACTTGCGCCCTTGAGTGCGATTACCAATGACTCGGATGGAATATCCCGCAAAAGCAACTGAACACTGGCGTCTGGTAGCTCTGAGATGTCATCAAAAATAAACATCTCATCGACAATCTCTTGCGCCATGTCTTCATCAAAGCCCTTGATGCCTTCAATCAGACTGCTCTCGACTTCAGAGTTCATAAAGTTCATGATGGAGGCAGCGACGCGAACACCGCCAATACTCTTTTTATTGGCGCCTTCACTACCCGATAACAACCTTGTCAGCACATCATTAAGCTCTTTGAGTGCTGTTGGCTTGACGTTATCCAGGGTCGCGATGCGCAACATAACATCTTGTCGCAAGCGTGGCGTAAAACAGGCAATAACAGAAGAAGCTTGATCAGGCTCGAGGTGAACCAGGATCGTTGCAATGATCTGAGGGTGCTCTTGTCGGATGAGGTCAGCAACCGTCTGCGCATCCATCCATTTCAGGCCCTCTATACCGCTCGCCTCACGCTTGTTCAGAATGCGTTCGATCACACCGCTCGCGATGTCCTCGCCCAACGCCTTAACCAGCACGGTCCGTACGAACTCGTCAGAGTCTTTGCCGAAAGCCGACGAATCGCTTGTCGCTTCTGAAAACTTCTCCAACGCGGCTTCGACTTGAGCATGATCGACGTTGGTCAATGTCGCCATCGCTACGCCCAAGCGCTGAACCTCACGCGGACCGAGGTACTTCATCACCTCGGCGGCACCGTCCTCGCCAAGCGCTAGCAGCAGGACTGCTGATCGCGTGACGCCATCATCTTCAGCCATTGCCAGCACCCGCTATCCAAGAGGACACCACATTGGCGACCAGCTTGGGGTTTTCCATCGCCAGGGCCTTGGCCTGCGCTAAATTATCAGCATAATTGCGCGCAACCGCAGCCTCTTGTTGCGTCGGTGGCTCGAGCATGGCGGAGGAATCGTCCGCTAAGAGAGCCGCCTGCGGCTGATAGACTTCTTCTTGAGGGCTCAAGGCCTCGATCAGCCTGGTAACCATTGGCTTTAAAGCACGCTGATATAAGAAGAACAACACAATAACCCCTAGCGCTATCCTGCCAAAGTCTTTAGCGGGTTCAACAATATCGGGATTGCGCCAAATAGGCAAGTCGGGCAAGTTTTCAATCTTTTCAGGCACGAACGCCGAGTTCACGACACTGATCGTATCCCCTCTGGCTTCGCTATAGCCCATTGCTTGTTTTGCCAAATCTGTGATTTGTTTTTTCTCATCATCCGTCAGGGCTCGCGGTACGAGTTTACCGTCTACGACTTCCTGCTTTTGATTGACAACCACTGCAACAGATAGACGTTTGATTACCCCCGTTGTTTTCTGGGTGTAGCGAACAGTTTTATCAACCTCGTAATTGACCGTGACGTTCTTGCTGGTTGGGCCAGCAGGCGGCGCGCCGTCTGCACCACCAACTGCGTTCGGATCGTTAACAATCGGTGCGGTTGCATTGGCGCCCGGTTGGTTAGTCAAGGCCCCCGGCACACCCGTCGCAGCGGTCGAACCCCCTGCTGCGGATGACTCGTTTGTCTGCTGGCTGCGAATCACAGCATTGTCTTGATTTTTGTTTGGTTTGTATTCTTCTCTTGCTTCTTCCAAAGACGAGAAATCGATTTCAGCATTGGCCCTTGCCAGTACGTTTTTCAACCCGACAATGGGCGTAATGATCGCTTCAACTCTCGCAGCGATCCCTCTTTGCAAGTCTTCGACATATTTAAGCTGGCTGGGGTCAACCTGATTTGCCCTATCCTTGGTCGTGTCAGACAATAAATCCCCGTTCTGATCAATGATGGAGACATTGTTGACCAATAATCCGGGTACGCTGCTTGCAACCAAGTGCAAGACAGCGCTCACCTGCTGACGCTCAAGCGTGCGACCGGCTTGTAACTTGACCAGCACCGATGCAGTTGGCTTTTGCTGGTCTCTTAAAAACACGGTAGATTTGGGGATTGCCAAATGAACTCTGGCGTTTTCAACCACAGAGATCGCTTGAATACTGCGCTCTAGCTCGCCTTCAACTGCTCGCTGATAATTGACTTGCTCGATGAACTGAGAGACCCCAAAGCCCTGTTTTTCTAAGAGCTCAAAGCCAATGTTGCCACCTTTCGGCAAGCCCATCGCAGCCAGCTTCAGTCTGGCCTGATGGACCTGTTCAGCTGGCACCATGATGGCCGCGCCGCCATCCGAAACCTTGTACGGAATATTCATTTGCTCGAGGACTGCGACGATCGCGCCACCGTCTTTATCGCTGTAGTTCGAGAACAGCACCTTGTACTTCGGCTCTTGACTCCAAAGCCAAAAGGCGATCATCACCGCAAGCACAGCGGCAATCCCTAAGGCGAGCAGAAGTTTCCGATTTAATCCGTTCATACCAAGAATTATGGAGGATAGGGTAGATTTCAATTGCTAGAATAAGCTTGTTTTTTTTCACTTTATTGTCATTCAGGCTCAATCGCCCCCCTGCTACATTGCTATACATTGAGGCAATCCGCAAAAAAGGAGGGGGTTACATGAACGTTGGAGGAATCGGCACGGATCAGATCCAGTCCATGCTCGCCCAATTGCGCAACATCGGATCGCAGGCGAGCGCTCCAGCGAGTGCAGCTGCCGTATCACCGCTAGCTTCGCCTCTGGCAAACCCCATTACAACAGGTGGCGTACAGCCATCTAGCGTGGTCGATTTTTCAAAGATATTGCAAGGCTCGTTAAATCAGATAAAGGGCTATCAGGACGAATCGCAAAATCTCGGTCAGCGCTTTACGATGGGGGATAGTTCTGTATCTTTGTCAGATGTGATGATGGCCAGTCAAAAAGCCAGCTTGTCTATGCAAACAGCCGTCCAGGTTCGTAATAAGCTCGTTTCAGCTTATCAAACGATCATGAACATGCAGATTTGATCAGGATGATGCCTTAATCTATTGTTTGGTATCGCCATTTTCAAGTCGATACACCCACACGAGAAGCTCCGCGATTGCTTGATAAAGCAGTTCTGGGATGTGGTCATCTAAATCGACATTCATTAATAAATTAACCAGCTCTTTCGATTCGTGCACAAATAGCTTGTGCTCCTTGGCTAGTTTAATGATTTGCTCTGCCACCACCCCACGCCCTTTTGCCACCACGCGCGGGGCGAACTCGCCCTGTTCATAGGCAAGTGCCACCGCCTGCTTGCTGGCTTTGGGGAGTTCAGTCATGGGGGCTAACAAGACAAGATTCTAATTTCTGACCCGTCGCAGTCAAGGCATCGACGAGTTTGGGCAAAGCGGGCTGAAGCACAGAGGAGGCAACGCCCTCTACTGCTTTGACTGATACGCTCAGGGCGCCGTCTGATCTCAGTTTAAACGTCGCGGCGATCTTTTTTAGCTTAGGCAAGTCAAGCACCATGGTGCTAGTCACCGTAGTCGGATTCTCAGAATCGGGGTTTTCTCCGCTTCCATTAGGATTCTTATCAGCAGGACCTTCTCGATCAAGTTGTGTCGTCCATTGCATCACCTGACCTGGCCATACAGTGCCTGCCCAACGCACGGCATTACTCTCCAGGATTTCTAACTGCTTGGACACCAACCCTGCGGGATCAAAAGCGTTCGTGTTCTGGGGTTGTGCCCTAAGCTCTTCGGCTGCGCCGGAGCCCAGCACAAGATTTGCGAGCTGTGATTCGTAAAACAGGCCACTTCCAGTCAAAGTTTGTTTCAGTTCAGCCGCAATCTGTGCGGGATCTGTCACGTTATTCAAAAGAGGCTTACCAGTGGCGACGGTACCACCGATCTCAGGTACTGAATCCGCCTTAGTCAAGAATTGTCCGATTAAGGTTGCCGCTCGACTGATAGCGACATAAGCTGCGTTATTGCCAGTGTCTGATCCGACCACTTCAAAGATCGGGACATCTAAACCGCCGACATATTTAAGCGTGACGACTTGTCCTGCACTGACATCACCCGACAACTTGACGTTTACTAACCCATCCTGCAGGCGCAGCACGACAACTTGCCCCTGCGCATAACTGACCACTTCAGCTTGATATTCGTGACCAGCTACAAACTGTGCACCAGTCGCGTTCGACGTCGCCTGGCCCGACGTGCCAGACGTAGTGGCGCCGACCGCTGGTACACCTTTTATTTCCATTAAAAGACCCCGTTAGTCTCTGTTTGGTGCCGACGGTCTAGTTCGAGAACGCGGTGCCATCATCTTAGCTAATTCGACCATCCAAGGCTCGGATAGATCACGAATCCGCCGATCATCAGCCAGAATCTTCATCAGATAAGCGACTTTAGTCTCTATCTCTTGCGATCCCAATTCTGTCTGTCGCTTTGCTACTTGGATCTGTTTGACATAGGTTGCACAAACCGCCTCAAGTTCATTCAAGGCATCCCAATCTTGGCGCTGGGCAGCCTCGACCATTTGATGACTGACTTGTAGCATGTCATCATAAACCGATAATATGTTGCGTTTAGGCATGGGGGGCGATTCAGAGAAAACAGTATCGCTATTATGCTCGGCAACAGGCATACACTTATCGGGTAAACAACGCGGGGTTTTACCCTCTGTTCTATAAACCCAAGGCGCGCAAGCGCCATCGATACTCAAAGCGGGTCTCACAGCAACTGAAAGGAAGACAGTGAGCAAGATCAATCGTATCGTGACAACCCTTCGCACTTGGTTATCTGACCCCGCAGATGACAAGGCGCCGGCGCACAGAGAGGATCAACCGCATCAGCAAACCGATGCCCACGACCTCGTTTACTCGTTTCCCAAAAGCGTGCGAACCGGGCTGAAGACACGACTTAGCATTGGGTCTAGCTTGACGGACGACCGCAATGAGCAAAGGGCTGAAACGCCAGTATTGGACGCTTCAGCAAACGTCACTTCTGCACTAGAAGAACCCGACCTCACGCCAACTTCGGCGATCGAACCACCACCAGCCGAAGCACCCAGCCAACCATTAGCTATTCATTTGAAAGCTAACACTAACAGGCTGCACTTCGCTACAGCCATCCCGCCTGAAAAAACTACAACCAAACGGCGCATACTCAACCACTCAATCAAAGGGTTCGATTTTGCTAGCGCCATCGTGATGCTGGGCGATGAAGAGTTGATCTTGCAAATGATAGAAATATTTTTGAAGGATTCAGCAGAAACGATCAACACGCTGACAGATCACATTAACAAGCAGCGGTATGGCGACGCACAATATAGACTCCATGCACTCATCGGCTCAGCAGGGATTCTTGGGGCAACAGATCTTAGAGCCGCTGCTGAGCAACTAGACAGAGCACTCAAGCAAAGAACGATGATTGAGCCCGCATTTGAGCAGTTCAAAACCGCATTTCAAACCAGTCAAGCCACACTCATGAGCATGTTGCAGTCAGATTCGCAGAACAACAGTGAGGCAAGGGCATCAGCTGACGCCAAGCATCACGCCGATAGTCTTGCCAGCAAGAGTATTTTGCTGGCAGATGACAATCAGTTTGTGCAGCACGCCATGCAGGCATTGTTGCAACGACACGGTTGGCGCGTCGCCATAGCGGGTAACGGCCAAGAGGCCGTGTCTGCTGTCAAACGGGGACGATTTGATTTGGTGTTGATGGACGTACAAATGCCAATACTCGATGGTTTAGAGGCGACCAAATTAATCCGAAGCATCAAGGCCAACACAGCGCTTCCGATTATCGGGCTCAGTGCGAGTGCGAATACAGCAGAGCGCACTGCTTGCCTGGCAAGCGGGATGACTGATCTAATCGCAAAAACGACTAGTCCTGATCAATTAATCGCTCTGATCAACGCTCACACTGCGCCTGGGGGTTGCTAACGATGACTACTCGATCGCCCACGCCTTTTGGTTTTGGCTTATTAATATCAAGCTATGTTTTGATCGGATTATTAGATCGATTGATCGCGCCGGTCGAACTGATACCGGGGATACCACTCTTGTTGGCTAGTAGCCTTGGTATGGCTCTGGTGCTGGCAAAAATGCCAAAGTCTCTGCGAGCAGTCTGGGTCGGCGCAATGATGCTGACGCTGAGCCTTGAATACCGACAGGACAGCGATATCTTGACATTGGTTATGGCAACCGTGATCGTTGCTATCGCTGCCTATGCCCAATGCCTGATTGCAGCAAGCATCCCCAAGCGTCTTTTCAAAACAGATTACGCAGCGCTCAATAACGTTGCCTCTATCTTCGTTTTCATCACGTTGGCGCTACCACTGGCTTGCCTGCTACCAAGCGCGGCTCATGAAATATTTTGGGGCCGCAGCACTCAAATAGTTTCTCTGTCCAACTTGATGCAAGCGCTGAGCATAAGCTCGTTTATTAGCACATGGTTGAGCTACTGTTTTAGTACAACGCTTTTTGCGCCTCTGTTTTTGGCGCTTCTTTTGAAACAACAACCCGAGTGGCAAGACCGCTGGGTTGGCGCTTGTCTCCTGTTGGCGATCGTCGTTGCGATTCGTCATGTCATCATATTGCCCAATGACACAATCCCTATTGCTGCCTTCAGGCTCGTGATGTTGATGATCGCGCAAAGTATCATTCTTTTTTATACAGGTCGCAATGCGCAATTCAAGTTGAAAGCGCGAACTGGCGTCAACGAACAACTCAATCTGTTCAGACGGGTCATTGATAGTTCGAACGACATGATCATGATCTGCGAAGAAGATCAGACCGCTGACAATCGACTCAAAACAATATATGTCAACGATATGTTTGTCACTCGATCTGGGTTCCTGAGAAGCGAAGTACTGGGCAAGCCGCCTGAGCTACTTATCGGTAAACAAACGCCGCGACGAACGATCAACAGTGTCAAGCGGGCAATGTTAGCCAGATCCACGTTTCGCGCCGAGTTAGCGACGCACACGAAGGATGGCGGCACGAATTGGGATGAGGTCATCGTTCGACCAGTCATACTCAGTCACGAGTCACCTATCAGCTGGATTTTTGTGCTTCGTGACGCGTCAAAAAGAAAAGAGCTAGAAGACAGCATGAGAAACGCCGTTGACACGGCCAACGAAAATACTCGAGCCAAATCTAATTTCATCTCAACGATGTCACATGAAATCAGAACCCCCATGCATGGCATTATCGGGCTCGTCGAGCTCGCTTTGCTTGAGGACTTGCCGGCAGCCGCGAGAGGCTTGCTTGTCACTGCCCAGACTGCCTCTCAGACTTTGTTAACCATCTTGAACGATATTCTATTGTTTTCGAAGATCGAAGAAAACAAAGTATTTGATGATGTTGCCCGACTAGATCTTGATAGGCTCCTGGAAGAAATCAAGAACCTGTTCTTCGCATCCGCCTCACTGAAAGGAATAGGGCTAGAGCTGCGATTATCAAAAAATTGCCCGCAGTGGTTGATTGGTGATGCCACAAAAATACGGCAGATTTTGTCGAATCTCGTCGGTAATGCAATCAAGTTCACCTCGAAAGGCGCGGTGCAAATCACGATTGATTTAATGTCCTTTGACGACACAACCGTCACGATCCGTTTTTCTGTTGTTGATACGGGAATCGGCCTCGACCCGGCAACGTTGGAGTATGTCTTACAACCTTTTCATCAAGCCAGTACAGACACCTGGACCAAATACGGTGGCTCGGGCTTAGGATTAACGATTTGCCAGCGTTTGCTGAATTTGATGAATAGTGAATTAAAGTTGAAAAAAACACTCACGGGTGGTGCGCATTTTTACTTCGACCTGTCTCTCGGTATCAGTGCAGAGCGAGTAACAGACGAAAATCAGGATCGACTCGCACCCGAGGAAGAGCGTCGCACGGCGGGTCGGTTAAGCGATTCAACTGCCCTTCCATTAAGTGATATTCGCATCCTGTTAGCTGAAGACAACCCGATTAATCAAGAGATCGCGGTCAAATTTCTCGAACGCGCTGGGGCGAGCGTCGATGTTGCACAGCACGGATTAGAGGTGCTTTCAATGATTGAACAGACTAACTACGATGTCATCCTGATGGATTTGCAGATGCCGCATATGGACGGCCTGACTGCAACACGGGAATTGTTCATGCAACCAGCCTGGAACAAGTGCCCTATTATTGGCGTCAGTGCAGGTCTCTCCAATCAAGACAAGGACAAATGTATATCCGCTGGCATGCGGGATTTTCTTTTAAAGCCGGTTAATTGGCAGCAATTGATTTCCTTGCTACGAGAGGTGGTCAAGCCAAGCCTCAAGTTTGGCGGTACCAAGTTTCCAGTGCCCTCATCTAACCATTCGGTTCCGCTCGCAGCCAGTTCATCAGATGACACGGTTCACTCAATTGAAGCCACCATAAAAAACCTGGATGACAATCAATTGGCACTGCGGCTCTTAGGGTTGTTCTCTGTCGACGGTATTGCCGTGAAGAAAGAACTTGAGGCGTTGATTTCCGTTAACGACTTTGAGCAAGCACTTAAGAAATTGCACTACCTCAAGGGTTCTGTCAGCATTCTAGGTATGCAGGACTTACTTAGTGCGATTGATAAACTTCACACCTCCCTACAACACAGCACGCTTGATCAATCGATTTACGATATGTTCAAGCAGCAATTAGAGAGCGCCATCAACATCGTCAATAAACTCCGAACGTCTCTTGAATCCAACCTCAAGAACGACTGATACTGAGTGACGTCCCACGACGTTGCTGCGTTTACGCCAGTAAATTATTTTTGATTGCGTAATTGGTCAGGGCTGCTGTTGTGCGCATATTCATTTTTTTCAAGGCACGACTTCGATACATGCTGACGGTTTTGGCAGACAAGGCCATTTTTTCGGCGATTTCCGTGATGGTCAGACCTGAAGCCGCCATCACCATATATTGATATTCGCGATCAGATAACTGCTCGTGGCCCACCAGGGACGATGTTTTACCAATATCCTCAGCCAATAGTTCAGCGACTTTAGGACTAATGTACTTGCTTTTGCTGGCGACTTTTTGAATCGCCGCGATCAACTCGACACTTGTTGTGCTTTTATTTAAATAGCCATTCGCACCAGCCTTGAGCGCCCGCATCGCGTACTGCTCTTCGGGATACATGCTCAAGATAAGGATGGGCAGATCTTTGTGGCGCAGACGAATTGCCTTGACCAGATCAATACCATCCCGGTCCGGTAGCGCCAGATCAAGTAACAGGCAGTCGATGTCTGTTGAGGTCACGATTTTCATGACCTCGGCTGCTGAGCTTGCTTGCGCCACGACTTTCATTTCAGGGCGGACAGAAAGAACGTTCATCATGCCTTCTCTAACTAGAACATGATCATCTGCCAGCACTATTTTTATCAGACGCATACTAGCTCTTTGTACCCAACATATCAGAAATGACTGAAAGCTTTTTTTCGGTCGAAATGACGATTTGGGTCAGTTTTTCGACTTGCATCAGACGTTTTGAACGATCTTGTTCATCGGCGAGCCCCTGCAGACTCAGCCGCAGTGCAAACAAATTGCCGCCGACCTCGCCATGCAAGTCTTGCACAATCGTTTTGTGTATTTCGCACCACCGGTCCATTGTCATGCCCAATCCGTCAAGCCTGCAGTCTTAACGGATAGCGAAGTCGCTACCCGTCACCAAGTTTAGCTTACTGTCGTTGCGTACTCCTTCAAAGCAACAATGACTTCTTCAATCACTTGATCCCACTCCAAAGGTTTTCGCTGGTTAAACAACCTGACGGTCGGATACCAGGGGTTGTCTTCGCGCTGATCCAGCCAGCGCCAACAGGCATCAAAGCGGCTCATAATCCAAGTGGGCTTGCCCAAGGCTGCCGCCATGTGCGGTGTAGAGGTATCCACTGCGATCACAAGATCAAGGTTTTCAATCAGCGCAGCCGTATCAGAGAAATCTTTTAATCGGTCCGTATAGTCAAGAATGTCCGGGCCATCCCATCCGACACGCTTGGCCTCAGCCAATTCCCCTTCAGCTGGCTGACCTTTCTGAAGACTGATGAATTCCACATCCGCAGCTCTCAACCCGGCCAATTGGAACAAAGACATATTGCGGCGGCGCTTGGTCGCAGTGGAATCTTGCTGATCGTTACTGATTCCACCGGACCAAACCAGACCAACCCTCGGCTTGGTTTTGGGGCCAAGGACATTGCCCCATTGTCGTACCTTGATTGGGTCGGCCGATATATAAGGCACCGACGCCGGAATGTTCTCTAGTCGGGTCTTGAAGGCAAGCGGCAAGCTGATGAGCGCGCAATAGTAATCGTATTCAGGCATCGTACCACCCGGGAAATAAGTGGGCACAACCTCACTGACCCCTTCTAGTCTCTTCATGATTTCAACTAACTGGACTTGGGACTCAAATATCACTTTAGCCCCAAGCTTTGCGACCAAGGGGATGTAACGACAGAATTGCAGTGTGTCACCAAGACCCTGTTCACCGACAATCAGAATGGTCTTGCCCTCCAAGGGCTCAACGCCTGTCCATCTTGGCTTGTCGTATTCTCGATTGCATACAATCGATACCGTCGCTTTGAAACGCGCCTCATAATCTTGCCAGCCCTGCTCGAAATCTCCCACAGTCAGCAGCAGCATCGAGCGATTCCAGCGCGCTTCATCGAATTCGGGCTTCAGTTCCAGCGCCCGCGTCAAATCACGAATGCCTTCAGACAAGCGTCGCATTTCATGCAGGATAACGCCACGATTGTTATAGCCTTCATGCAAGGTATCGTTCATCGACAGCGCGATGTTGTAATGCTCAAGCGCTTCGTGAATTCGATCCAACCTTTTCAGGTTGACGCCAATATTGAAGTGCGCCTCTGGATTGATCGGTTTTAAGGCAATGGCTTTCTTAAACTGCTCAATCGCTGATTCGTACTGCCCCATTCTTTCAAAGACGGTACCCATATTTAGAAATGCATCCGGAAACATCGGATCAACAATCGTCGCCATCATCAGATCGGGTAAGGCTTTGGTGTATTCCTTTTGATCGATATAGATTACTGCCCGATTGTTCAAGGCAGCGGCATAGTCTGCCTTGATTTCGATTGCCCGCGAATAACTTTTTAAGGCGGCTTCCGTATCCCCATTGGACTGCTGCATAATCCCGAGGTTGTAATGCCCCTCTGGCAGGTTGCCGTCGAGCTCCACGCCTTTTTGAGTGCTCGCCAGTGCCTCATCCTTTCGATCCAACTTTTGCAGGGCAGCCGCGCGATCAAAATGGATTGCAGAATAATTTGGATTCAAAGCAAGCGCTTGATCATAGGCAGCAAGGCACTGCTCAAACTGACCTTGATCTCGATAGGCCAAGCCCAAATTGACATAGGCTTCAAAGGATGCAGGATTAAGCGCGATGGCCTGCAGATAATTACTGATCGCCTGCTCTGGCTGGCCGAGTTGTTTGTATACCAAGCCGCGATTAACGTAAGCTGACAGGAAATGTGGATTGAGCTCAAGCGCCCGATCGTAGGCGAGTAAGCTTTCCTGAAACCGCTGCGTCTTTTGCAACAAATAGCCAAGACTGTGCCAGGCTTGGGCAAAACCAGGATTCAATCGCGCGGCCATTTCATAATCCGCAAAGGCATTGTCGATTTGCCCTAATTTTTCGGCCAGTACCCCGCGATTAAAATATGCCAGAACATAATCGCCTTTGATTGCAATAGCCTGGTTATAGCTACTCAACGCCTCATTTGATTGACCAAGCAACTCGTAGACGGCACCAAGATTCGTAAACGCCTCAAAATTGTTTGCGTTAATAGCAATGGCTCTTTTGTAAGTCGCAAGCGCATCATCAAAACGACCCAGCTCACGCTGCACGACGCCGTAATTGTTGAGCAGCTCACTATCCTTATCGTTCACTTGAACAGCTGTGTTCAACAAAGTAAAGGCCTTTTCATAATGGTGGCCTTGAGCTGCGATGACTCCAGAGAGCTTTAAGGCGTGAAAATTGCGCGGCTGCATCTTTAAAACAGACTCGTAACAGGCTTGCGCTTTCGCGAGTTCTCCTTGTTGATGATGAGCCAAGCCTTTTTTTAGCTGAGACATCACCGCCTGTTGACTGTTTGCCTGTGCCATGAATACACGCCTTGATCTTAATGGGATTGACTAAACATCCTTGCATAGAGAGGATATGTTAGGCTTTCGCACACAAAGATGAAGTAAAGAAATAGAGGCAACAACTGGTGTTTATCCGGATTTAACAATAAAAATGAAGATTTTCTATGGCTGGAAGATGGTCATATCGGCTGTCTGTCTGCAGTTCCTCAGCTCAGTCCTCCTGTTCAACTCGTTAGGCGCATACGCATCCGTGTTGATAGAAGAAAAGGGCTGGAGCCGAACCGCTGTTGCCGGCGCGGTGTCCATGCAGTCCATGGAGGGTGTTTTTCTTGGGCCTTTCATGGGCGGCTTCTTGGACAAATACGGTGCAAAACAAATACTGCGGATCGGTGTCATCGTAGTCGGCGCCGGTTTTATGCTGCTGAGTCAAATTGACACCATAGGCAGCTTCTACTTAGCCACGCTCGTTTTTGCAGTGGGGACGTCATTCTCTGGTTACTTTCCCTTGAACGTTGGCATCATTCAGTGGTTTGAAAAAAAACGCGCCCGTGCATTGTCTACGGTCGGTCTGGGTCTGGCACTTGGTGGAATTTGCGTACCCATCGTTGCATGGTGTATGCAAACCTATGGCTGGCGTGCAACCGCTTTTGGATCCGGCGTCATCATGATGGTGGTGGGGTTTCCACTTGCAAGCATTTACCGTAAGCGACCAGAGGATCTGGGTTTGCACATAGATGGAATCGACCCCATCCTTGCTCAGGCGACCGCAAATCAAGGCGATACGTCGCACCTTAAAGCAGGCATGACAAAAGAACCATCCTTCACCACCATGCAGGCAATTCGCACCAGAGCTTTCTGGCTACTAGCCGCGGGGCACTCAAGCGCATTACTGATCGTGACTGCAGTTAACGCCCATGCAATCAATCACATGCGCACGGCGCTGCACTACAGCATTGCGCAAGCCTCTTTCATCATCACGACGATGACAGCGTTTCAACTGGCTGGCGTATTGATTGGTGGTTATCTTGGCGATAAATTTCCCAAGCGTTTACTGTCGGGAATGTGCATGCTCATGCATGCCCTCGGTTTGTTGTTTTTAACTTTCGCAACCGAGAGGGGTTCTCTGGTTATTTTTGCCGTTTTACACGGCCTGGCCTGGGGAATCCGCGGGCCTTTCATGCAAGCGTTGCGTGCTGACTATTTTGGTCGCCAATCGATTGGTCAGATCTTGGGGATCTCGGGGATTATTGCCGCAATGGGTCAGTTCGCAGGCCCGCTTGTGGCAGGTGCGCTGGGTGATGCGACGGGTAACTACCAACTAGGCTTTACCGTACTTGCACTCATGGCAGCAGCGGGATCACTCTTGTTTCTGTTAGCGAAAAAACCGGATTTACCGCGTGATTCAGCCACCAGCTAAGCAAATGCCACGTTATCGGTCATGTCCAGCTTCGGTTTCGGCACACGTTTCGTGACTTAACTTTCATCAACATCTGGCAACGAATCATCCGGCCCGATATTTGCTGGCGTAACCCAAGTGACATCCTTCATTGATCGCTGAACCAGCTTATCCACACCCAGCAATTTGGCGAAAATTGCCATCCTGACAGGTATGCCATTGTCAGTTTGCCTGAAGATAGCCAATCTCGAATCAGCGTTCAGGTCCGTACTTAGATCATGTGACTCAGGTCGGCTATCCCGAGGCAAGGGGTGCATGATCACCACATCTTTTTTACAGGCGGTGTTCACCAGCTTTTGATTAACCTCAAAATCTGTACCGTAGCCGTCGATCGCCTCTTCAGTAAATCGCTCTTTCTGGATTCGCGTCGCATACAAAATATCAGCGTCCGCTAGTGATCGCGCCGGAGAATTGCTGAGTTCGACAACGTGGCCATTGCGGCTCACGACTTCCACGATCTCAGCGGGCATCTCAAGTGCGGTTGGCGAAATCAGTGTGAATTTCAGTCCGCGGTAAAGCGAGAGCAATTTAATCAACGAGTGCACGGTGCGGCCGTACTTCAAATCCCCGACCATTGCGATGTGAGCACCGTCGATCAACTTACCCAGCCCAGAAAATTCTCTCTGAATGGTATACAGATCGAGCAAGGCCTGACTAGGATGTTCACCTGGGCCATCACCTCCGTTGACCACCGGGATATTGGTCGCACGAGCAAATTCTGCGACAGATCCTTTTTCAGGATGTCTGACAACGATGGCGTCAACATAACCACTGACAACACGACTGGTATCGTAAATGGACTCACCTTTGGCCATCGACGAAAAAGTGAAACCGGTGGTGTCGCAAACCGAACCACCCAAGCGGCAAAACGCGGCACCAAAACTGATGCGCGTGCGGGTGCTTGCTTCAAAAAACAGATTGGCCAGCACTGCGCCTTCGAGCACACGAGTGACTTTTTGTCGCCTCGCGATCGGTTGCATCACATCAGCCAAAACAAAAAGTTCTTCAACCGAGTCACGGGTGAACTGATCGACCGACAACAGATGGTTGATACGACCACCATGACCACCGATATGGGCAACCTCAGAATATGCGCTTTGTGTATATTCATTCGCATCAGGATGATTCGACAATATCTCAGCAACAAACCTGCGAACCACCTCAGGTGTAGCGCGATATTCACTGGATTCATCAGGCAACAACCAACTGTCCAGTGTACGACGACGGCAGCCAATTCTGTCGGCAAACACATCGCGGGTCATGTTCAGACGCCGCATGGCGTCACGAAGTAATACTTGCTGAGGCACGACCATGGATTCCCCCCCACACTATCAATTAATTATTGTTTGATTATATACACAATGCGTTATTTTCGCTGATGAAACTGTTGGATATGCGCTTCGATCTCAGCTCTGACAATCAGACCTGAATACCGGCCGCGCCCTGGCAAACATTCTAGAAAACCCTGAAACCGTTCGAGACTTTTTTCATACAAACGCCTGAGTTCAACGAAAGGCTCTTCGTGATCATCTACGCGCAAATCAAGTTGCGGATAATCTTCGTCGAAATGCAGTTTTAACGCGGCCGATTGCTTGCCGCGTTTATCGCCTCCAGCGGCTTGACCCGCATCCAGCGCGGCCAGCAAACGCTCACCCAGTGGCCGGCCACTCAGATCCTGAAAGGCCTGAGCCGTCTGCTCAAGGACTTGAGGACCTGCCAACATATTGCCAGCGACGCTGAAATTTTCACCGATCAGGTGCCCACACCAGTCAATACATTCGGCTCCAGTGTGCGCCGCTGCAGGACCTCTCACCGGCAAAATATGCACTTGGCGCTGCTCACGCCCTTCATCCGCAGCAATCAACTGTTGAATAGCCTCAGAAGCTGGGACTTGATTCGAAATCAGATCAAGTCCAGCGGGCCCGTATAACGGATTCATCAGCGCCTGTGTCGAGAGCGCGGCCACCTGTCGACGGGTGTTAACGCAGAGCGATCCAACTGCAAAAAATTTACTTGCAATCGCCACACCGAAATGACCTTGCTCATCTCTTGCCAAAATCGACCAAGTCATACGCCACCTTTATGAAATTTAGACAAGACTCGTCAAACCTTGCGATACCAATCCTTAACCGCGGCCACGAAACGAGTCACCCCTTCGGC
Source organism: Jezberella montanilacus (assembly GCF_003003055.1). GTDB lineage: Bacteria > Pseudomonadota > Gammaproteobacteria > Burkholderiales > Burkholderiaceae_B > Zwartia > Zwartia montanilacus. The sequence goes on along the minus strand of NZ_PVTV01000016.1, from coordinate 185,562 downwards.
CACGCTAGCTGGTTCAAGCGCGCCATAAGACAAGCGCTGATAATTAGCCTCGTTACTATTGAGCAAACCAAAGGCAAAACCGGGAATAGACACAACCTTATGGTTCTTTGCCATCGCCTGATTAAAGGCAAGCGCCTCCGTTTGCTGTGGCAAACCGGGCAATTTCAACAACACGTAAAAGGCGCCTTGCGTTCGGGGAAACTGGACGAGATCGCCCAGCGTGTCGAGTGCCGCAAACACATCCTGTCTCACCGTTGCGAGCGCCTGAACCTTGGGTTCAACCCACGCACGACCGAGTTTTAAAGCCGCGATTGCTAGCAACTGAGAGGGCACTGGCGCACAAATGAGGTTGGTATCCTGCACTTTGTTCATGGCGTCAAACAAGTCAGCAGGGAAAACAACATAGCCCACCCGCCAGCTGGCCATCCCGTAATTCTTTGACAAAGAGTAAAAGGACAAGGTGTGCTTGTGCGCACCAGGTAAAGAGGCTGGTGAGAAATGCTTCACGCCCTCATAAGTGAAGTATTCATAAGCCTCATCGCTGAAATGATAGATACCATGGTTTGCGCATAGCTGGTTCACTGCTGTGAGCGACGCCTGTGAGTACACAGCACCGGTCGGGTTGTTCGGCGATACCGTCACAATCGCGCGCGTTCTGGGTGTGATCGCTGCCGCCAACGCCTCAACATTAAGGCTCCAGTCAGCATTGACTTCGACGGGCACCGGCACGCAACCGATCATCCGGATAGCCATCTCTTGATTAAAGTAGAAGGGCTTAGGCAAAATGAATTCGTCACCTGGGTCTGCGACCGCCATGGCGCAATTCAAAAACGCCATATTGCTGCCAGCTGTTACCATCACCATCGCATCCTGACCACAGTGAACGTTATTTTCGGTCACCAATTTTTGCTGCAGCGCCTCAATCAAGCCTTGATAGCCCATGACGGACTGATATTTGTTCAACTGCGAATCAGCCATCAATCCCGGTAACGCGGCAATGGCCTCTGAAGGCGGTCCATAATTAACGACGCCTTGACCTAAAGAAATAGTGCCAGGATTTTCGCGAACCATTGCGGCGATCGCGGGAATGATGGGTGCCTCGACAGAGGCAATACGCAGGGATTGACGCTTCATGAAATCGGTCTTAACGTTTGAAATGATCGTGCATTCTATCAACCAGACGACTCACCACCTCATCCCAGTCATTAAAGCTGCTTTGTCGGAGTAAAGTCATACTGGGATACCAGGGTGTGTCGTCACGCTGATCCAGCCAGCGCCAACAGCTATCAAAGCGGCTCAGCAACCAGGTCGGTTTGCCTAGTGCGCCAGCAAGATGGGCTACCGCTGTATCAACCGAGATAACCAAATCCAGGTTTTCAATCAGTGCGGCCGTATCCGTGAAGTCGTTAAATTCCTTTGCGTAATCAATCAGGCGCGGGCCTTCCCAGTTCTGGCTCATTAACTCGGTCAATTCAGTTTGAGCCGGCTCGCCTTTTTGCAAACTATAGAACTCAACATCCATATTTTTAAGCGGAGCGAGTTTGGCTAGATCCATATTGCGCCGCTTATTGATCACCCAGACCTCTGGCTGAGCCGGATGAAATCCCCCGGACCAAACAAGCCCCACTCTTGGTTTTAATCTTTGTCCCAGGCGATCTGCCCAATACGCAACTTTGGCTGGATCAGCGTGCAGGTATGGCTCTGCCCAGGGGATAGTCGCCAGTGTCGTCTCAAACGCAACAGGCATACTCATCAATGGACAATAGAAATCATATTCAGGGATTTGTCCGACCTCAAGAAATGCGGGTAAGACCTGATCCACCCCGTTTAAGGTTTTCATCAAGTCAACCAGTTGCGGCTGCGACTCAAGTATGACAGTTGCCCCCAACCGAGCCAACAATGGCAAATAGCGACAAAACTGGATGGTGTCACCCAGACCTTGCTCGGCCACAACAAAAATCGTCTTACCCACCAGCGACTCTGCGCCTGTCCATTTCGGCTTGGCGTACGTTCTGAGGTTGACGCCCGACAACTTGCTTGGATGCAGGCGTGCTTCATAATCCTGCCAGCCCTGCTTGTAGTCACCCAGAACCAAACGAGCCAGCGCAAGATTCCATTGTGCGTCAACCGAGTCTGGTTTCAGCCCTCGTGCGTGCTCAAAACAAGTTAAGGCTTCGGTCAAACGGCGCATCTGCTGCAGTACCACGCCCAGATTGTTATGGGCATCAGCCTGATCGGGCTGTAGCTCAATTGCCTGAGTCAACCGCAAACAAGCCTCTTCGTGGCGGCCAACCTCTTTCAGTACGTTACCAAGATTGTTGTAAATCATGGCGGCGCCCGGAATCAGGGTAATAACCTGTTGGTAGTCAGCTATCGCGTCATCAAACCGTCTCAAATCCTGGTACGCAGCACCCCGAACGGCATAGGTCTGCGCGGAATCGGGCCGCAGTTCAATCGCGCGTCCATAACAATCTACCGCTTCCTCGAGTCTGCCAAGCGATTGCAAAGTAAATCCAAGTTCGTAATACGCCGGTTGGTAACTCGGATTGATTTCAAGGCTGCGCGAATAACAGGCAAGCGCTTCTTCGACTCGACCGAGCAGGCGAAGCGTATTGCCTTTATTGCTCACCGCTTCGACGTAATCGGGTTTTAAGCGGATCGCTTGGTTGTAACTGTTTAGCGCTTCTGGCAATCTGCCCAGTTCTTGTAAGGCGTTACCCCGATTGCTGAAAGCCATCGGATTAGTGGGGTTGATGACAATAGCCTTGTCAAGCAACTTGACCGCCTCGGCCTTGTTACCCAACTGATATTCGGCGGTGCCAAGCATAAACAATAGATCGGCGTGTTTGGGCAAGGCCTTAATCAACTGTCGATAAATCTCTGCCGCTTGTGCAACCTGCCCCGCCTGGTGCAGGGCAACGCCATGCTGAAACCGGTCACTTTTTGACTGTTGCTCTTTCATGAGTGAGCCGCTACCACTTCGCTCAGCTCGACCTGTAATTCAGCGATAACCGTATCCCAGTCCATGGGGGTTTGTTGCCTGAAGAGCCGCATTGTCGGGTACCACGGTGTATCGTCCCGCGCATCCAGCCAGCGCCAGCAGCTGTCAAACCGGCTCAACAACCACGTTGGCTTGCCCAAGGCTGCGGCAAGATGCGGCGTTGACGTATCCACAGCGATAATCAAATCCAGATTCTCGATCAGCGCGGCCGTATCGCTAAAGTCTTGCAAGGCACTGACGTGGTTAATAAGAGCAGGGCCGTCCCAATGCTGCGCCACCAATGCCTCCAGCTCGCCCTCGGCTGGCTGGCCTTTTTGCAAACTGTAAAACTCAGCGTCGATATGCTTTAAGCCAGACAGCTTGGACAGTTCAATGTTGCGTCTTTTATGCGTTGCCCAAAGTTCTGGCTGCCCGGGGCGAAACCCACCAGACCACACTAGCCCGACACGAAGCTTGGTCTTAGGACCGAGTTTATTCGCCCAATAACCTACCTTGACAGGATCTGCCTGCAGATATTTTTGTTGCGCCGGGATGGTCTCGACTTTTGTATGAAAAGCCAGGGGCAAACTCATGAGCATGCAATAGAAATCGTGCTCAGGCAATACCTGACTCGGCGGCAACAACGACACCACCTCACTCGGGCCTTCGAGCATGTTCATGGTAGCCACAAGGGGGGGTTGAACTTCAAAAATTACCCGTGCACCCAATCGTGCCAGCATCGGCACATAGCGGCAGAACTGAATGGTGTCGCCAAGGCCTTGCTCAGCCGCGACAAAGATCGTCTTACCGCTCAGCGACTCAACACCTGTCCATTGTGGTTGCGTGTAAGACCGCAGGCCGTAACTAATGGCTTTGATGGTGTTAACGCGAGCCTCGTGATCACGCCAACCGTTTGCATAGTCGCCTAAGGTCAAACGCACGAGTGAGCGATTCCACTGCGCATCTTGCAAACCAGGCTTCAAAGACAAGGCCTGATCAAAACTCGTCAACGCCTCATTAAGGCACCGCATTTGCAGCAACACCACCCCAAGATTGCTATACGCTTCTGCATAATCTGGCTTCAATTGCGTTGCACGTTCGAGTTTGTCGCGCGCCTCAGGCAAGCGATCCAGAGAAGTCAGCACCGTACCAAGATTGTTCAGTGCCTCGGGGAAGTCTGGTTGCAATTGCAACGCCAACTGAAATATCCCCGCTGCTTCAGTGTTGTTATGCAACTCTTTTAACGAATACCCCAGATTGTTATAAGCAGGCGGATAAACGGGGTTTAGTTCAATTGCTTTTTGATAAAGAGCGATCGACTCTTGAAACCGGCCAAGATCTTTAAGGGCATTGCCCCAGTTGTAGAACGCTTGGGAGTGATTAGGGCTGAACTGGACGCAGGTCTGAAAATTTAGAATTGCCTCTTCAAACCGCTTTAAATCCTGTAATGCATTACCCCAGTTGTTATAGGCATCAGCATAGTCTGGCTTCAACGCGACCGATTTTTGATATTGCTCGATCGCATTTTCAGGTTGCCCGAGCAGGCGCAGCGTATTGCCCTTGTTGTTATAGGCCTCGAAATAGCCGGGATGCAAACGGATGGCTTGATCGTAGCTCTTTAGCGCCTCTGCAAAGCGTGATAGCTCTTGCAGAACATTGCCGCGATTGTTGAAAGCCATTGCGTTACCGGGACTACTCGCCACTGATTTATCTAGCAGCTTGACCGCCTCAGCTTTATTGCCTAGCTGATATTCGGCTGTACCCAGCATGAACAGCAGATCACCGTGCTTCGGTAGCTGTGCAAGCAATTGTCGATAGATGGCGACCGCCTCGGTGATCTGCCCTGCTTGATGCAATGAAACTGCGCGCTGAAAATGTTCATTCAGGGATGCCTTTTGCACAGGAACGGGCCGTTTCATTGATTGCTTCTCTTTCACCAAATCAACAAGATTGTTTCGCTAGTTTAAATACCAAAAGCACCATAACCGCATATCATAAGCAAGGTAATTAACGAATACACCACCTTTGACCCCTCATGAGCTTAAATCGAGACGATATCGCAAACTCACCAGCCTTAGACCTGCCGCGAAACTTGCGCTTTGGCCTCGCTGCCAACCAGCGACATCACAGTACCAGGGATTCAATTTGTTTCGACTGGCTGCGTGCCAGTGAGCTTAGTATCCAGGCACTAGGAATAGAATTGCACACAGTAGGGCGCACTTACGATGCCATTTTGCGCGAGGGTCTGTTAACGGATTACCACGGCTTGGTTCGCTATCCCTACGGTCGAGACGGCGGCCTCATGAAGCTTGTTGCCCGAATCACAGAGACTGAACTCGAAGCCGATTCTCTGGACGGGGCCATTTACCTCATTGATCCGGTCGATCCTTCGTCGATTTTCCCTGAGGCACTGGCCCTTAAACGTCAGTGCATCACACATAAAAAGCCATTTATCTCAACGATGGCGGGCGCAATCGAGTGGATAGAAGTCGAACGTCTTCACGCAGGACTTCACGCACACTCGTCTGCGGATGCTTTGTTTGATTTGTCGCAGCAATGTGCTGCCTTAATCGCTCACGATGCGCTGAAAGACATCATGCTGGATTTTGCAACGCAACACTTTGAGGTGCTATCGAGTTTTGCCCAACGCGTTGCTACCGGTACAACCGGTAAGCTCTTGAACGAACTGGCCTGGTCGCGCGGTTGGCCCACTGATATGCCTTGGGTACAACGTTATTTGAGCGGACCGATGGGTGGCGATGCGCAAATTGCTGACTTAGTTCTTGAGCGACAATGTCAGAAGGTGATCTTCTTCGAGGATCCCCATGTCGCCCGTCAGCACGAAGCGGACATACAACTGTTGGAAAGAGCTGTCCGAGTCGTCACGCGCGAAGCAACGTGCGTTACTTCGCCGGCTGTTGCGAATAAGTGGGCGAGTGCGGTTGCACTGCGCAACTTGAGATAAAAAAGGATAACAACATGAAAAAAATCGGCATGATTGGCATTGGCATGATGGGTCACGGCATTGCAAGCAATTTGCTCAAGCATGGTCATCAATTATCGGTACTAGCGCATCCTGGCAATCAGCCACTTGGGGATCTTGTGGCAGCTGGGTCTAGTGTTTATCAGACGCCAGCCGAGCTCGCCAGGCACGCTCAAATCATTATTCTGTGCGTCACCGGTACGCCACAGGTTGAAGACGTTTTACTCGGCGACGAGGGTGTGCTGAAAGGTTTGCAAGCAGGCACAATCGTTATCGACTGTTCGACAGCCCTACCCACTTCAACAGAACGGGTTGCCCAATCGATCATGGCGCAAGGCGGTTTATTTCTCGATGCCCCAATGACCCGAACACCCAAAGAGGCGGCAGAGGGCCGACTCAATCTGCTGGTCGGTGGGGACGCCGCGCTCTTTGAGCAGTGCAAACCTATTCTGCAATGCTTTGCCGAGAATATTGTCCACGCTGGCCCTATCGGCGCGGGACATCGGATGAAGCTACTACACAATTACGTCTCACTTGGATCGGTTGCCCTGCTGGCTGAGGCCGCAGCGTGTGCGCAGGTAGCCGGGGTCGATCCCCACGTATTTATCGAAGTCTTGGGTAAAGGTGGCGGGTGGGGCGCACCACTCGAACGACTGAAACCGTATCTGACTGATCAGGATCCATCAGGGCTACGCTTCAGTGTCGCCAACAGCCTGAAAGATCTCAGTTATTACAATCAAATGGCGAAAGAGATAAATGCAGATCACACCGTTGCACAAGCCGTCAAACAAACACTCGAGGCAGCGGTACAAGAAGGTGGCGCCCAGGCCTTCATGCCGGAAATCGTCACTTTGATTGCGAAGCGCCAGGCGAGCTAGTCAATCCGTCAGCTGTGTAGTGGGTGTCATGTTTGATTTTAATTTCGTTGTTATTTTTATTAAAAAACCGAATCGGAACAAGATGAAACAGGGTCTGCTGACTGTTTAATTTAGCCTGACCTTCAAGCACTTCAAAATGCAGATGAGGGCCTGATGAATATCCAACATTGCCCTCGAGCGCGATCTGCTGTCCTTGCTGAACTTGCTGACCTACCTTCACCGTAGCGCTATTAGTATAAATATGAGAGTAGACGCTGATGAGCCCATCCCTGTGCAAGATGCGGATCGTGTTTGCCTTAAGCAGCAGTGCAGGGTTCATTCCCCCTTCGGTGAAGTGCTGAACCACGGCAATGACCACGCCTGCTCTCGCAGCAACAATCGGGGTCTTTTCAGCCACGCAGAAATCAACAGCATCAATTTTTTCACCGCCGTGTGTTGTCTGCGGTCCATCTGCTGACTGACACACTCTGACCTTGGTGTTGGGCGCGAACGGCAACTGAAAATGATTGTCCTTAACCGCTGGCCCCAGGTCGCCGATGTCTTGATAGGTGACCCACTGCAACCCTGACTCAAAGACAGCTTTCGGTACTTGCGGCTTGGCATCCAGCTTTAAGGTCTCAAAAGGCTTCACCGTCGTGGATATTTCGGCGACAGGCGTCTTCTTTGCGTTCTTGTTGAATATCTGAACGAAGACGATATGTGGAAACATATCAGTGTTGGTGATAGCCACCTTGGCTGTCCCATCGGATAATTTCGGTGGCGTAACAGCAACAGTCACTGCTTGAGCAGACTGGATAGACTGCAGAGAAGCGAGCGACTGCTGGGCCAAGGCAACATTGTTAAAGAAAAGTATGGTGCCTGCCACGCTGAACACCGTCGGCAGCATCGACCAGCCTGGCTTTGTTATTCGAGGCGAGATATTGCGCATCATGTTAAGTTCTTCGTAAATCGATGATAATCGAACAAGAGTAGTTTAATGAAAACACACCCAAGCCACATCAAATAAGCGCCGGACAAGCAAGCTCATGATCTTATTCGTCTATTACAAGGTTGACGCTTCAGTGAGCGATACGACCTTGCCCAGAATCAAGCATATGCAAGCCCAACTTGCCCAGTCGTTTCCAAGCCTCATGGCACGCCTGATGAAGCGACCAGAAATCGACGCCGAAGGCAGGGCCACCTGGATGGAGACTTACGAGCTTCAAAACCTAGACGAAACCCTGTTTAAATCGAAACTCGACGCACTGGTCGCCTATAACGATCTACCCGTACCAAGAAAAAACGAATACTTCGTCAATCTATAGATGCATTTTATCCTTGCATATTCGTCATGTCATGACTAATATACAAGGATGTTTAAACGCATCGCCCATCAAAAAATTGCTGACCATTTGCAATGGAGCCCAGCAGTTGGCATCCTCGGTCCACGTCAAATTGGTAAGACCACACTGGCAAAAGCATTCGCCACTAAGTCATCCAATTCAATTTATCTCGACCTAGACACAGCCCAGGCCAGGGCAAGACTGGTTAACCCAAGCGCATTTTTTGAGGCTAATCGGCACTCTCTTGTCATCCTGGATGAAATCCAAAATCAACCTGAGTTACTAAGTGAATTGCGTGGCGAAATCGATTTAGACCGACGTCCAGGCAGATTCCTACTGTTAGGGTCAGCCTCTTTCAAACTCTTGAAACAATCGCAATCTCTGGCTGGGCGTTTGTCGCTGGTCGACATGTCCCCTTTATTATTAAGCGAGATTTACCAGACGTTTAACGACACCCAAACCCTCTGGCTTAGAGGCGGCTTTCCCAACAGTTACTTAGCCAAATCAGTCAACGCCTCGTGGGATTGGCGCGCCGCATTGATTCGACACTTCTTAAACACAGATTTACCTGGGCTTGGTATCACCGTTGACCCACAATTGATGTACCGATTCTGGCGAATGGTCGCTCACTTACATGGTCAAATGTTCAACGCGTCTTCAGTTGCAACGTCTCTTGGCATCTCGGCCTCCTCCACTGGTCGCTATCTTGATCACCTATGCGATGCGCTGATGGTTCGCAGGCTTGAGCCTTATTTTATTAACCTGGGCAAGCGTTTAGTCAAAAGTCCCAAGGTGTACGTCCGTGACAGCGGCCTTCTGCACAGTCTGCTTGGCATTCGTGAGGTAAACGATTTACTCGGCCATCCCAGCACTGGCTCCTCATGGGAGGGCTTCGTTATTGAGCAAATCGCAGCACATTTGCCTGAAGGTGCCTCTATGTCTTTTTACCGGACGGCGGCAGGCGCTGAATTGGATGTCATCGTCGAAATTGGTCTGCGTAAATTAGGTTTTGAAGTCAAATTTTCAAGTTCGCCAAAAGTCACCAAAGGGTTTTGGCAAGCGTGCGAAGACGTAGGCGTCGACGCGGCCTATATCGTTGCTCCCGTTGAGGCTGGTTGGGTTGTGCAAGATAAGGTAGAAGTCATTAGCGTGCTAGACATCCCTAAGCGCTTACTAACCCTCTGATAATATCCGCCGCCTTCTCAGCAATCATCATGGTTGGCGCTTCCGTGTTACCAGAGGGCATGGCTGGCATCACGCGTATAGTTGAAACCATTAATCGAACTCGACCCACCCAGCGGGGATATGGATATAGGGATTGTTATCGAGCCTAACTCTCAAGCTTGATATTATTTTTCTTAATGACCTCGGCGAACTGAGCACTGGTATCGCTCAGGTATTTGGTAAATTCAGCACCCTGTTTGAAGTCGATTTCGACAGAAATACGATCAAACAACTCTTTGGTCTCAGCCGACTGCAGCACTTCTTTAACCGCTTTAGCCAACCTCTCACTGACTTCAGCTGTCAAACCCGCTGGGGCTGCCAAACCAATCCAAGCACCCAGATTAAAGCCTGGCACATTTGCCGCGGTTGAAAGCGGTGGAATCCCGGGCGTTACCGCGCTGCCGTTCAACAACGAACAACCCAAACCTTTCAGTCTTCCATCGCGAACAAAGGGCATGACAGCAGAGGCTGTTTCTAAACAGTAGGCCACTCGCCCAGCCATCACCTCGCCCAGCGCTGGAATAGAGCCTTTGAAAGGAACATGGACAACATTCAATCCAGCAGCAGCGTTAAAAGCTTCGCCAATCAGGTGGGCTGTCGCACCTGTACCCGAAGAGGCGAAGTTGTATTTACCCGGATTAGCCTTAACCAGCGCCACGAGCGCCGCAGCATCCTTAGCCGGAAAATCCGGCGCAGTCACCAGCACAAAAGGCGCGGTGCAGGCCATAGCGATATAGGTAAAGTCCTTTTTGACATCATAGGGCGTGGGTTGCAACAAAGGGCTAATTGTCAACGGCCCACTCGAAGCGGACAAAATGGTGTAGCCGTCCGGTGTCGCTTTAGCAGCAGTGTCGGTGCCAATCATGCCACCAGCACCGGCTTTATTGTCGGACACGACACTCTGACCTAAAACACGGGACAATCCCAGGGCTAACGACCGTCCAACCAAATCAGCAGCCTGCCCCGGTGGCCAAGGGATGACCATTTTGATGGGCTTAACGGGATAAGCTGCTTGCGCACCCGACAAAGCAGGCAGGCCTAAGCTCGCACCTGCCACAGTGGCCGCAAAGCCTCCTAAAAGTGACCGTCTTGTGCTGTCTGGTGTGTTACTCGTTGCACGTAGCTGAGCCGACGCAATTTTTGCTTTCATTTGAGATGTCTCCTTTTTCCGCATCATATCCGCATCTCTGCGCCCGTGCGACTAAGACTCAAGCTTGATGTTGTTTTTCCGAATAACCTCTGCATAGACAGCACTTGTCTTACTCAGATATTCAGTGAATTCTGCGCCTTGTTTGAAATCGACCTCGATAAAAATCTGCTCAAACAGTTCTTTGGTTTCAGCCGATTGCAGCACTTCTTTTGTCGCCTTTGCCAACCGCTCGCGGACCTCTGCGGTCAATCCGGCCGGAGCTGCCAGACCGATCCAGCCGCCCAAGTTGAATCCCGGCACGTTTGCAGCTGTTGAGAGTGGAGGGATACCTGGGGTGACAGCGCTGCCGTTAAGCAGCGTGCAGCCTAAGCCCCGCAGTCTGCCATCTCGAATAAAAGGCATGATAACAGAGGCTGTTTCAAAACAATAAGCGACGCGCCCTGCCATCACCTCGGTCAACGCGGGAAGCGTTCCTTTAAAGGGTACGTGAACCACACTAAGGCCGGCAGCCGCGTGAAAGGCCTCCCCCATCAGGTGACCCGTCGCCCCTGTACCAGACGAGCCAAAGTTGTATTTGCCCGGATTCGCTTTCACGAGTGCCACCAGGGCGGCAGCGTCCTTAGCGGGAAAATCCGACGCAGTCACCAATACATATGGTGTGATGCACGCCATAGCAATGTAAGTGAAGTCTTTTTGAGCATCGTAAGGTGTCGTCTGCACCAGGGGAATAACCGTCAGTGGCCCGCTCGACGCCGCCAAGATGGTGTACCCGTCTGGCTTCGCTTTAGCAGCCGCGTCGCAACCAATCATGCCGCCCGCCCCCGCTTTGTTATCGGCGACGATGGCTTGACCCAACACGCGAGACAATCCAACGGCCAACGACCGGCCCACCAGATCGGTCGCCTGCCCGGGAGGCCAGGGAATCACCATCCTGATGGGCTTGGAAGGGTAAGCCCCTTGCGCGCGTGATACTGAAGGAAACCCCAACCCGGCACCCGCCAACGATGCGCCAAACGCCCCCAGAAGTGAGCGCCTCACGCTATCGGGCATGTTGCTCGTCGCTTCGGGTTGATTACATTCCGTTCTAGCTTTCATTGTTAGCCGCCTAGTGTTTTGTCGAATCGTGTTCGCAACACTAGAATAGACCGAAAAATGTTAAGCAATTAAAAATTTTTTGTCGGTTCTGATTGTTTTTCCAGGCGTTCAAGTTCCTCCATAAGAGACCGCAAAGCCTGTTTAATCGTCTGTGTCGTTTGAATAAATTCGCCCTGTCTCGCCAGCGCCGCGCCACTTAATTCAACATCAACCTTTTTTACAGATTCAACACTTGGCATAGCTAACGCATTCAAGTCAAGGTCTAGCCAGGACCGCAACACAAGCAACTTTGCCAGATCGGGTATCGCCAGCCCTCTTAACCAACGACGAGCTGATTCTTGAGTGATTGCATCTGTTGTGTTCGCCCGTCGATTGAATTCCCTCGCCACAAACTCAGCTGTCGGTATCTCTCGATATCGCAGCCTAAGGCCGTTGGCGAGCGCCTCTGCAAAAGAATCCCGTAACGTTTTCTTAGAAAGCATTTCAACCTCGGGCGCCTAAAGAACACGGCCAAATGACGAAATCATCAGTCTGCGTCTCTCTTTATGCGCGCAGTACGAGCAACATCAGCTGCCAAATTCGACATTTTGACCGCCTCGGTCGCCGCATCGGTAGCAATTTTTGTCGCCTCTGCAGCCTGAGCCGACGCGATCAAAGAAGATTCCTCCGCTTGATGAGCGACCGCCGCAGCCGCTGCAGCTGCAGCCGCTGCGGCTGAGGCTGCCGCTTCAATCGCGGCTTCGGCCGCGCTCGCTGCAGCATCCGCAGCAGCATCGGCGGCTTTTAGGACAGGGATCGCAGCAGCTTCCGTCGCGGCCATTGACGCATTTTTTGCTGCCTCGGCTGCCTTAAGCGCACCAGCGGCCGAGCGTTTAGCGGCTTCAGAGGCGTGCGCTGTGAGATCTTTGAGTGACGCCAAAGCGTTTGTATAGCGCTGATTAACGATTAAGTAACCTTGACGAAGGTCACTAACAACGGTCTCTAAGGCGACTAACTTAGCGTAGATTTTGGGAATTTCTTCAGACATAGCAGCTCTTATCGATTCGTTGTGACCTCATTATGGCACTGATACAAGCTGGCTGACAGGCCCGCCACAAGCACAACGCGAGAGCATGTATTTTTTTCAGATACACGTTGTCCGTGTATAAAAAATCAATTTGTCAGATTTAATGGTGATTACACGTGATCACTTTAAACAGAAGCTCTCGAAAACGAACACACCAAAGGCTTGGCAAAGCATGAATGAAGAATATGCCAACAACAGTAAGAGACTAACTATCATCTTGTATCACCTTTACAGCGGTGAAAAAACAGCCCCGTCTGACACCTTACCGTTTTCTCTAGACAAAGACGGCACAGCGATTTTAAGTGATGACTTGATGACCGCCTTAAGCAGAGCAGAGAATGCTGACCTCATCGCTTGGGCAAAGGAACACATTTCTGAGTTGGTGTTTAGATGATATGTGTCCTTGAAACAGTAAGCAATCACGGCAAACATTTTCTATCGGCCAGAGCTTCAAATCTAACGATTTGATGTCATGCTTATCAGAGAGGCTGATTACGATAAATAACTACTCACTAACTCGCGGCTATTCAATAACTCGGACGCAGCACCCGTCATTGCGCACTCACCATTTCTGAGTACCAGTGCCCGGTCTGCGGACTCGAGAGCTAGCATCGCGACTTGTTCCACAAGAATGATCGCGAGGCCCTCATCGGCTAGTTGCCTGAGCGTGCTGATGATAAGCTCAACAATCTGCGGCGCAAGTCCAAGAGACGGCTCATCGAGCATAAATAATTTAGGCCGCATCATGAGTCCTCTGGCAATCGCCAGCATTTGCTGCTCCCCGCCAGAGAGCGCTGATCCAGAGATTTGTTGACGTTGCTTAAGTATTGGAAAACGTTGCCACTGTTGCTCAAGCAAATCACTGATCACGTCATTCGCCAAACCAGTATTTTTCGCGCCGAGCAGCAGATTGTCGCGCACCGAAAGCCCCGGGATAATTTGACGCCCCTGTGGGACGTGAACCAGTCCGCTGCAAGCAAGTAAATATGCAGGTTTCCGACCGATATCATGCTCGGCAAACTGAATTTCTCCGGACTCCAGGGGTAATAACCCCGAGAGTGCTCTGAGCAACGACGTTTTACCAGCACCGTTTGCACCGATCACCGCCAGCATTTCGCCGGCTGAGACCGTCAGACTAATGTTACGCAACACTTGATTCGGACCGATACGAGCATATAGATTATTAGCGCGAATCATGTTTTTTTGACTCCGGTCCCCAGATAAGCCTCAATCACTGTGGGATTATTTTGAATTTCCTCTGGCGTGCCATGAGCGATTAGCCGACCAAAATTCAGTACGCTAAGTGAGTCGCACACAGACATCACAAATTCCATATTGTGTTCGACAAGCACAATTGTTATGCCTAGGTGGCGTAACTTAAGAAGCACTTGCGCAATTTCCTTTGCCTCCTGAGTGTTCATTCCAGCTATCGGCTCATCCAAAAGCAAAATGCGTGGTCGTTGAGCGATGGCTCGCGCGAGCTCCAGCAATTTTCTATGCCCGTACGGCAATTCACCGGGCAATCGATCTGCAAGATGATCAAGGCCAAGAAAATTCAAGATATTTATGCTTTCCTGACGTTCTTTATTCTCAAGTGAGTTTTTAAACAGCCAGTCAAAAAAATCTTTTGAATATGACTGCTGATGTTTAACACCGAGCATCACATTATCTAAAACAGTAATTCCCTCGATTAGCTGAAGATTTTGAAAGGTACGAGCAAGCCCCAGGTTCGCACGATCAGCAATGCTTAAGGCCGAAATATCTTGATCACCGAGTGTGATCCGCCCGGTGTCGGGTCGGTAGACCCCGGCAATCATATTAATGATGGTGGATTTACCTGCACCATTTGGACCAATCAAACCGTGAACGGTGTTAGGCAGCACATCGATAGACACCGTATCAACTGCTTTGAGGCCACTATAGCTTTTACTGATACTTTGAATGCAGAGCGAGGCACCTTGGACGATGCTAGTCGAGAGTGCAAGCTCAGAGCGTTGCTGTTTTGAGCTCGATTTTGGGTCCTCAAGCAGGCGAGTATCTTTGTCAGACAGGCCGAGTTTAGTATTCAGCTTGTCCAGCACGCCGGCCGCCCCCTTTGGGAAAGCCAGCAATACCGTCACTAGAATTAGTCCATAGATAAACAAACCGTACTTATCAATGCCTGCAATGACCTCAACGATTCCCAGCAATATGAGCGTGCCAAGAAACGGTCCGCTTTTAGTCCCCAGTCCTCCCACGACAGCTGCAATCAACAGGGCGATACTCAGCCTGACCGTAAACGCATCGCTACCGACAAAGCCGGACTGATGTGCGAAGAACGCACCGCCCATTCCTGCCAAGGCTGCAGCGAAGGCAAAGATACCAGCCTTCCATCGACTGACTTGAATACCGACAGAAGCCGCAAATACCTCTGATTCACGAATCGCCCGCAGGTTACGACCAAATCGCCCATCATGAATAAAATCGGACAGCAGCTGAATCACAATCACAGCTGCACCTGCGAAGTAAAAGAAAACGACAGGACCTGACTTTGTCTGCCCAAATTCAATCTGTGGAATGGCCGAAAGACCCATCGCGCCACCCGTCAAGCCAATCCAGCGTTGAGCCAATATATCTAAAACATAACCGACTGCAAGCGTCGTCATCGCGAGATAGAGGCCACGAGTTCTAAGGGCAAACACACCAACCAAACCACCACCAAGCCCAGCAAGGACGGTACCAAAAGCGATCGAAAGAGGAATAGGCCAACCGAGTTTAAGCGCCGTGAGCGCTGATCCATAAGCGCCGAGAGCATAAAAGCCTGCTTGACCCAGCGACATCTGGCCTGATAGCCCGAGCAGCAAGTTCAAACCAATAACCGCGATTAAGGTGTAGAAAAAAGTCTGCGCGAGGAAAATGTAAAAACCATTAATCGGTAACCAAGGTATGACAAGAAAGCAAAAAATCCATAATAAATAAGGACTACGTTTTGGATCAGGTCTGAGGCGGCGTTTGCTATCTGACATCGGCATGCCGCTCAGAAAAAAGCCCTGAAGGCTTGACAGCAATGATAATGAGCGCTGCGAGCAAAGGATACAGATCCCCAAAACCCGAGTCGATATAGTTTGAAAGCGATTCAAACACACCAAACAAAATACCGCCGACTAATATCCCAACGGGATTAGCAAACCCGCCAATTGCCGCAACAATCAGTGCCTTGATGGTTAACACTAGGCCCATGTGAGGATTGATCGTCACAAGCGGCCCAATCAAGACCCCGGCTACTGCAGCGAGAATAGCTGCGATGATAAATACCCCAGTCTTTACACGATCGGTATGGACCCCTAAAAGCTTGGCCGACTCAGGGTTAAACGCCACCGCTTGGATATTTTTACCCCATCGCGAATGAAACATGAACGCATAAAAAATAATAACGATTACAACCGCAGCAATAATGACGAGGATTTCCTCTACAAATAACCCAGCTCCCAGCACTTGAACCACTTGATCACGTCGCGAACTGAATAATGGACTCGAATACTGTGAGGTTTTTCCAAAACCGAGTTCGATCACATTTTGAAGAATCAAAGCTATACCCGCAGTCGTGAGAATCCAGGAAAACGCTCCGACTGGCGTACTTTTCTTGCGATCAAGTGGCCGGATTGCGATCCGCTCAAGCAGCCAGCCCATTATGGCAAGAACAATTAGCGTCATTGCAATAGCAACAAGCAAAGGCAAGCCTGCTTTTCTGATAAACAGCATCAGGAAAGTACCCACCATCAAAAAGTCACCTTGTCCGAAGTTAACGCGGTGCGTTGTCAAGTGTGTGATGTACAGGCCGAGGGCGACGAGCACGTAAATCGCGCCCATCGCCAACCCACCGGAGAGTAGTTGGATTATGTTGCCAATTTGCATGTCAGTTCAAACGTGTGACAACACCGTTTTTCCAGACGCCCAGAAATACGTGCTCCTTATCCAGACACTCGTGGTCGCTCGCACTAAACGGTTTCGCAGGCGTGGCTGAGACCGCTTGGATACCATCGATATTTTCAATTGCATTTCTGATAGCTGCTGGATCAGCTTTGCCAACTTGATCTACTGCCTTGAACACAATCAGTCCTGCGTCATATCCGAGTGCGGCAACAACAGGCCAACGGTAGTCTTTCCCGTATTCTTTTTTCATCTTCTCGTTAAAGACTTGAGCGCGCGGCGTGTTGATATCCAGCGCTTGACCCATGACGGTACCTTCAATCGCGTCCTTACCTACAATTTCAAGTACCTTTTCCGAGGATAAACCCCAGTTACCTGCTATGACGGGTTTGTAATTGAGGCGAGGAAGAGGACGGAAAGGCAACTCGAACGATTCATGAAAATTTAGAACAAGCTCAGCCTTGGCATCTCGCAGCTTGACCATTTGAGGCGTCAAGTCGGTCACATTCGGCGCCGCAGCCTCGATTGCAACAAGTTCGACACCGCGTGCTTTAAGACCGGCTTCAATTTCTTTCGCCGCAAAATTTCCATAACCAGTCGTAGAGTGAATCAAGCCGATCCGTTTGAAGTTTTTTGCACCCCAGTCCAGCATCTGATCAATCTGGAATTTTTCCACCATGGAACAACGGAAAATCTGACTCGGCTTTTCCTCTATAAATTGAGTCGTGATGTTGGTCGCGATTGAGGGGCCAGCGACGAGAGGGATACCTGCCTTTTGCAAAATAGGCGCGATGGCCAGAACATTGCCACTGCTGACCGTACCAATCACGACAGACGCTTGGTCATTTTGAATCAGTCGTTGTGCGAGTGTCACGGCACGCTGCGGATTCGCTTCATCGTCATAGACGGTTAGTTCAATCTTGGTTTTACCGCCAGCTGTCTGATAATCCTTCAGTGCAAGTTTAATCCCCTGCAAGTAAGACTCACCAAAATCAACGATCGCTGGCGGGCCACTCAGCCCCTCAATGACACCGACTTTGACTTGAGCTGACACATTGAAAGCGCAAGCAATCAAGGCCGAGGCAAAAGCCGCTTTAAAAATAGACTGTTGATATATTTTTTTCATCTTGTCTCCGTATGTAGATTTTAATTTTTTAAGTACCGCAACATCAGATTTAAAGCGTATTCAACTAGCAGTAAATACAGCATCGCGTCGTTCGCGAAATGACGACAAGCCTTCCTCTAAATCCGCAGTCATCGCAAAGTCGCGAAACGATCGTGATTCAGCTTTGAGCGCGTCGGGCATATTCATGCCCATTGAAGTACGAATCATTTCTTTCGCAAAGCGATGTGAGAGGGGTGCCCGGCTAGCAAGCATTTGCGCGTACGACATCGTTTTACCAAGCAACTCGGCTTGCGGATAGATTCTATTTACAAGGCCAATGCGGTATGCATGCTCAGCATCGATACGTTCCCCAGAGAGAATAATTTCCATCGCATGCCCCATCCCCACGATTTGCGGCAGGCGAATCAGTCCTCCATCGCAGGCATGAAAGCCCCACTTAGCATCTTGGAGAGCAAACTCTGCATTTGGGGAGCAAAACCTCAAATCACAAGCAAGTGACAGTTCAAAACCACCGGATATCGCAAAACCATTGACCGCCGCGACAATCGGCTTATCTATGTCGAGATTGCGTGTAATGCCGCCGAAGCCTGGCCCATTCGTATATTTTTTCCGAAATTCCGGCGCGGGCGTCCGTGCAAAATTCAGACTGTACGTTTTAAGGTCAGCGCCTGCGCAAAACGATCGATCGCCCGCACCAGTAATGACAGCAACGCGTGCAGTTTCATCCGCATCAAATTCCTTCCAGATGTCAACAAGCTCATCATTCGCAGCGAAATCTAGTGAATTCATTTTTTCGGCACGATTGATCGTGATCAGACGAACTTGGCTGTGTTTCTCATATTGAATATCAGACATTTTTTTGCACTCTGAAAGTTGGTGTGGTTTGTTCTGCTAAGTGTGTCCGGACGGCAACAACGCGATCACCGAGCTCATCGCCTTGTTCAGGCAAAAATCGTCCAGTGATCCTGAAACCGTTATCCAAATCAACGACACCCACGTGATAGGCCCCTTCTTCCTTAAAGCGCAGAGGTGGCTTTCGTATGGTGGTCCAACTAACGAGTTTGCCTAAGCCCGGAACTTGGATCTTGCCCATGTCACTATGCAGACAACTTGCACAGGTATCAATACAGCCCGCCTCTAGCGCACCGCAGTTTGTACACTGGTGAAAGCTGATCATCTCTGGCTTAAACATTATTCTCTCCCCAATATGTTGACCGTACACGCCACGCCTGTGCCACCAAGATTATGAGTCATGCCGATACGCGCGTTGGGCACCTGATTTGGATGTTGTCCTCTAAGTTGTTGCACCACTTCATAGATTTGCCCGATCCCCGTTGCGCCGACCGGATGCCCCTTGGCAAGTAATCCGCCGCTTGCATTGATGACCACGTCGCCCCCCATATTGGTGCGACCCTCTGCAGCCCATTTGCCGCCCTGTCCACGTGGGACTAGACCCAGATCTTCACTATCAATAATTTCTGCAATTGAAAAACAATCATGTAGTTCAACTAAATCAATATCCTCAGGTTGCAAACCTGAAAGTTCAAAGGCTTTATGCGCTGCTGTCACAGTGGCTTCAAAGGAGCACAGATCCGGGTGATCTGCGATACGCGGTGAGCCACTGGTTTGTGCGCTGGCGAGAATCTTGATTCTCTCTTGTCCATTCTTGGACAGCAAGCGTTCTGAACATAAAACAATTGCTGCCGCACCATCACTTGCCGGACAACAATCAAACATCTGCAAGGGATCAGCGATCATTGCAGAGGCCACGATCTTCTCAAGCGTGAGTTCTGCACCCATTTGTGCCAAAGGATTGAGCAGTCCATTTGCTTTATTTTTGATCACGACGGCTGCCACCTCTTCACGCGTCGTACCGTATCGTTGCGCGTGAGCCCGCCAGGCCAAACCAAATAAACCTGGAAAAGTAAGCCCACTTGGCCCATCATTCTCATTGTCCATCGCACAATTCAACGCAGAGGTAACTTCGGCAGTCGATGAATGCGTCATCTTTTCTACGCCGACAACAATCGCGGCATCGCACATGCCGCTGGCGATTGCCATCCAGGCGTGCCGAAAGGCGATCCCTCCTGAGGCGCAGGCGCCCTCCACTTTCGTGCAGGGAATATTTCCCAGACCCAATCGCGAACCAACAATTCCCGCGAGAACCTCTTTTCCGTTGAGTGGGCCGCTAATGAAATTACCCAAGTACAGCGCACCTATTTCTTTGCGCTCGATACCTGCTTCGACGATCGCGCTGGCTGCAGCTTGCACCGCAAGTGTCTCGATTGGCATGGCAATATGTTTGCCAAACGTAGTCGAACCAACCCCTGCTATATAGACATTGCGCACTATTGGCCTCCTTTTACGAGTTGTTTGCGCAACTCCGTTTTGAGAATTTTTCCGTAATTGTTTTTCGGCAAACTATCGGTCATGAAATACTCTCGAGGACGTTTAAACCGTGCCATATTCTCGAGACACATATTGTCCAATTCCTCGCCGGATACTGCCGCGCCCGGTTTAACGACAACAAAGGCGACGGGCTCTTCTCCGAGATCTTCATTAGCGCGACCAATTACCGAAACCTCGATAATATCGGGGTGTCTGAGCAAAACTTCCTCTATCTCCCGCGGATAGATATTGCTGCCACCTCGGATGATCATGTCTTTAGAGCGATCACGAAGCGTCAGATAGCCCTTTTCATCGAGCACTCCAATATCGCCCGTCCAAAGCCAACCCGCTTTAATTGTTGCGGCGGTCGCTTTTTCGTTGTTCCAATAGCCCATCATCCGAGTGTCCCCCCGAGTCACCACTTCACCCAGTTCGCCGAGCGGCAGGGCGTTTCCGTCGACATCGACGACGTTGATCTCAGTGCCCGTTCTTGCAGTACCACAAGAGGCGAGGCGTGCAAGGTGCGCCTCATCTCTGTTTCCTTGATGGTCAAATTTGGAAAGTCCAGTGATGGTCATTGGACTTTCTCCCTGTCCATAAACCTGAAACAGTCGAGGTCCAAAAATATCAAGCGTTTTGAGCAAATCGTTGACATACATTGGACCACCGCCGTAATACGCGGTCAGCAGATTGCCTGCGCAATTATTGATGCCTTGCGCCGCGCGGGTCAATCTCGAGAGCATGGTCGGCGCAGCAAACATCGACACATCAGCATAACGCTGAAGCGCTTCAAAGACTGCATCAGTCTCAAAGCCTTGTTCTATCACTTGATGACCACCACTAAACAAGTGCGGTAAGGCATAGAGACCCGATCCATGCGAAAGGGCAGCAGCATGCAACATGGTTTGACCGGGTTGTACATGATCAACATCGGCGTAATACTGCAAGCACATTGTCATTAAATTACGATGCGACAACATTGCGCCTTTCGGTACACCCGTTGTCCCGCTTGTATAAAACAACCAGGCGAGATCTGTGGGCGCGACTTCCGCACAAGCCATTGGTAGCGCGCGTGCAAGTGCCTGATATTGATCATCATCAACTACCACGACTGGTCTCGAATCAGGAAGTGAGCCCAACGCATCCATGAGCCCAGATTGCAACGATCCGCTCGTAAAGATAATACTGGCACCTGAGTCAAGGACGATTGGTGCTACCTCACGTGCATGAAGTTTCGCGTTTACCGGCACGGCACACAGTCCTGCCGCCCAAGTAGCAAACAGGAGCTCCAGAAACTCGTTTCTGTTTTCCATCCAGAGCATTACGCGGGAACCAGGTTCCAGGCCTAGACCATTTCTTAAACCACCCGCCAAGCTGCTCACGCGTTGTGCCAACTCAGCGAAGCTCAATGAGCCTTGTGAACTTGTCAGTGCCTGCAGATGCGGATGACTACGCGCGCGCGTTAAAAAGGGTTTCGCAATATTCATTTTTTATTTCTTTTCTGAACGATTCTCGGCAGTACCTTGAAAAATTGCTCTGTAAATCTCGTGATCGGAGCAGAAGACTGCAAAAGTTTCGCGCGAATCAAGGCACCCTCCCAGCCAGACCAAAAAAACTCGGCAAATGCTTGTACGTCGGCGCTTGCGTCTATTTCACCCACTTCGATCGCACGCTGTAGGCAATCAGCTATTTTGTTCTGCCAGGTTTTGAATATTTGTTCTAGCGCGTTTCTGAATAAAGACTGGCTGGCGCCAAGCTCCTGGCTCAGATTGCCGACTAGGCATCCTCGACGAAACTCAAACCGCTCGACCCCCTCAATCCCCTCTTGCACATACAAGTTCAGCGCTTCAAGCGGAGAGCATTCTGTCTGGCCCAGGACACGATCGAGCTTGCGGTTGTAGTACTCAGCGTAGTAACTGATCACTTCCAGTCCGAATTGCTCTTTACTCGAAAAGAAATGATAGAAAGAACCTTTCGAGAGCCCAGCTCGTTGAAGAACGTGCTCGACGCCCATCGACGCGTAGCTTTGCTCGCACAGCATTTCTGTCCCTGCGCGGATTAGTCGAGACAAACTCTGCTCTCTGCGCTCGGACCGAAGCAAAGGCTCTTTTGTTTTGACTTCCAAATTTGAAGAAGTAGCGGTGTAGGTCATCGGTTTAGCATAAACCGGTCTACTAAATTTAGGGTGACTAATCGTCTAGGGGTTTTCCTGAATAGGCCACTAGTGTTAATCCGGCGCTAGTTAATATTCGCCCCGCTCAAAAGCGATCGTTGACGGCGCCTTACCAAAATCATGTCCCAATTCAACCACTGCGTCGTTGCAATAGTGGCCAACTAAAGCAAAGTGGTGCACGGCATGAGAGGCTAAAAATAACAGCTCTCGTGCCAGGGTTGTACTGACGATGAACTCACGCTCACCAGCAAGACCAGACCTTAAACGCGTTTGTAGCGGCTGATCCGGCTGCAGTTCTGGCTCAGCAGCCAAGGCTTCAAATTGATCAATGAGATTCTGGATTTTTGCGAGGGTAACGACCGGTACATTTTGAATAGCCAGATTGCGCTCGCGGGCATCATAGTCAATACATCGCCCCTCCTGCTGCACTGTATTGAGTAGTGCTGAGTAATGCTCAATGACATGCCTTAAGTGAGGCCCGACCGCTTGCGCATAATTAAAAGTCTCTGATGCTTGTTGTTGCAACAAGTCAATCACACCAGACATCTGCTTAAGCAACTCAATGTTGTAGGTGCAAAGCTCACTGACCTCAGCATTTTTGCTCATGCGCTGGCCCCTCAATCCGTCGCAGGATAGCGTGGTGTCAATTCTTTTTCGCGTCGATAGCCTGCAAAAAAGGCCTTGATCGTCACTGGCTTAAACCCACGTTTTCGATTGGCGTAGCCAATTTGAAACAACCAGCGATATTGCGTCATTAGGTCACGCCATGCCTTGAGCAAAGTGGTTTTGCGATCCCAAATGTGAGTACTTTCAGCGCCCGCACCGTTGACCTCGACGATCGTGAAATCTTCACCAGCTTGCACCTTCTTGAAGTCAGCAAAGCGGATGTCGTAACGACCAAAATAGAATTCAGGCAACTGTTGCGATATCTCATCAAAGCGTTCGACCATCTTGGGTGTGATCAGATCGGTACCGTTTCGAAAGATCGCGCCCCTGCTGTGACTGCCTGCAAACGCCAGCCGAATCGCTTCACCTTTCGCCGGGATCGTATCCAGTCGCTCCAGATGACGATGGAAATAAAGCCTGGTGAGCTGACCGGCGCGTCTGTCCGCCAAGATCAGTTCGCGCAAAGTACGAACCCCATCCCCCGTGACATAGGGAAAATATTTCAAGGTCAGTGAGATCAAGCGCCCTTTGCTTTGGCCAGGCAAACGACAGTAGAAAACACCCGCTTCACCTTCAAGGTCAACAAAGCGTTGAATCAAAAAACTAGCAGTCGCTGGGAATTTCTGTAGATAGCTCACCAGATCAGCTTCAGCGCGTAGCAGTTTCACACCGACACCTCGGCATCCCATATCGGGTTTTGCCACTACCGGGAACGTCAACCCCTTCTGCTTCATCGTCTCCAGTATGTTTTGCATGAACGCCAGCAATTCATGTTCATCTTTGAAATCAGGACGCTCGACAGCAAAAAAGTCAGCTACCCAGTCGGGTACATGTTGCACGGCGAGCTTGAGAATATCTGCCTTTGACTCACCCACAAAGCCGCCACCCGGAAACGATGGATTAGCAACCGTCGGCAACAAGGGGCCTCGATAACGCAACATCAGATAAAACGCATAGGCAAACACCGGGGGATAGAATGCCCACATCGGCCAAAATTCAAAGAAACTCAGTGGCTCACCCTCCCCATCGAACGCAGGCATGCCCTCATGAGGTTTTGCTTGGCGGGATACAAGGTCATTCATCGCTGACTTCCATCCTTAAAAGGCTTTTCAGCCGTCTCAATACGGGTACGGCAAGTGCAATCGCTAAGATCGGCAACGTGACGGCAAGACCTTTAGGGATCCCCAAAAACGATGCCAAGGCATCACCCGCTGCAATGCTCAACCAATACAAACAAGCTGTCCAAAGCAAGACTGCTAGACCGACCATTAAGGTGAAAGGCATTAGGGATGCCTTGGTGAAGCCGCATGCTGTGTAAGTCAGCAAGCGCAAACCGGGGATCACGCGCGCGAGGAACACCGCGCTCAGCAAGTGATTGTGAAGCTTATCGGTAAGCCCAGCCAAGGACTCTGACCGGATATAGCGTCGCTCGAGCCACTTAACACGACGTGCCAACACCCCGACGCCATACAGCAGCAAATCACCCAAGGCAATACCGAAAGCCACTGCCGCAAATGATAAACCCCAACTGAGCGAGGCTTGTGTGGATAAAGACACCCCAGCTGCAATCGCAACGTCCTCGACCAGAAACGTCGTCAAAATCAAGGCCAGCACCATGAACCAAGGCTCGGCCATTCCGTTTAGCGCAGCCGTCAGCATGTGGGCTCAATCGCCCAAGCAATGGCGTCGCGGACAACAGCTTCGGAATTCCAGGGCAAAAAATGATTCTGGTTTTCAAGCACGACTGTTTTCAGGCACTTGACGTGACTCAGTTTCGCCTGCATGAAGGCGACGTTTTCAAACGGCACCAGATTGTCTTTTGTGCCATGAACGATGACGACGGGTGCAGTGATGTTTTTGAGCATGGGCTCAAGTGTCAGCAAATGGGTCTTCAGATCCATCAATTCATCATTTGAGTTTCTCAGCTTATCGGGCAGTAAAGCGCTAATCGGCCAATACTTGCCCAGGGGCTGCAAGGGGTGGATCTCTTCAAGACCCGGATCAAGCGAAGCTGCCAACAGAACGAGCGCCCTGACCCGCTCAGGATGTTCGGCTGCTACTTGAGCAACGACTGGGCCGCCGAGCGAGTGGCCAACCAAAATCACTGGCAGCCCGTCAGCAGGCATCAGCGCTAACACTGCGGCGGCTTGCTCATGCAAACTCGTCACAGCAAGTGAAGGGGTACTCTGGCCAAAACCCGGCCGATCGAGCGCAATCGAATAGGAGCGCTCAACGGGTCGCTCGACGTAGTTGACCCAAGCCTGTGCCGAACCTGGCGTGCCATGAACGTAAATGACTGGTATGCCTTGAATCTGCGCCGACTGTAAGTAGCTGATTTGTCGCTTTAAGGGTTCACCGGTCATCTTGAATTGTCGTAAATGCTCAAGGTTGGTCTTGGGGATGTTCGGACCTTGATTTGAGCAACCCGAGGCAGCCAATATGACAGTCATAGCAGTAAAAGATCTGGCAAGCATTTTTTTGCAAACAGAAAATATGGTTGACCGGTTCATGACCTGAACAATTAACGCGCAGGTTGGGCGAATTGACGCACTGCCATCAAGATCGTGTCTCGACGCAAAAATAAAATGAAGGCAGACGAGATCCATACCCCGCAAGCAAGACTAAACAGTTCGCCACCATCATAGGTGCCATCGGTATTGAGAACCTGGACGCCAAGCGGTGTAAATAAGTGAAAAAATATCGCACCGCTGATCACCCCAAGCGAAATCAAGGCAGCAATTGCGTGAACAAGAGACTTTTTGGTAATCAATCCAATGAACAACAAACTGGACGCGATTAATTCACCTGTGCCAACCACGTACTGACTGAAAATACCCGAGTGCCCAAACAACCCTGGGAAGCCTAAGCTCGCCCCCCACTTATCCAGGGTACCGAAGATATATTGCGTTTCAGGCGAATCCGTGAATTTGAAAAACAAAGACTGAACAAAAATGACAATGACAAAAATACTCAGCAGCCAGAGCGTTATTTTTTGATTACGTGAGCTTTGCATGGTGAACCCCTTTTTTTCTGTGATTACTCTAGAACTTTGGGCCAATTCTTATCTGCCTGCTGGATGAAGTCGGGGATATTGACCTCCCACTTCTTTTGTACCGCTTCGTCATAATTAAGATAAAGCTTATCTTTGACGATTGTCCAGCGCTGCGGGTCAGCAGAAGCGGTATTACCTTGAGATACTGCCCAAGCGCAATAGCCTCCATACTGCGGCGCATACTTGTCAGGCTGAGCACTAAACTTATCGCGGTTGGCCGTGTTTGCAAAGCGCCACTCTGCGCCCTGATAGTTTGCAGTGATCGCAGGATCGCCTTTCACGGGTTTACCCTCGGTGAAATAAGCCACAGTATCGTAGCCACTCACCGCAGTTTTACTAAAAACGGCGGTGTAAATCGCTGCATCTTTAGCCCAAACCGGCACGCTGCCTTGCCCGATAACCAGTGCTAGCAATCCCACCCACTTCATGATCTGTTTCTTCATCGCTGCCTCATTTGGTAGCTGGTTATTCATACTGACTCACTGCTATTCGTGAGAGTATCCCGTTTGGTTACAATTTTTTTGTCTTTTTGAGCATGTTCACGCGTGTAATATCGAACAAAGCCAGATAACGGAGACTAGCTATGTACATGTTTTTGCCATTTCTTCTTGCACTCGGCACCTCCCTTTGCGCGATGACCGGTAAGAAAACCCCGGCGTACACGCTGTGGCTTGTGTTACTCGTCGTGACGCTTCTTTGGTTTAAACACCATGCAACAGACGCGTTGACCTTGTCTTTTTAAGAGCTAGAACATGACAAATTCAAACCAGTCAATTGCAGTATCAGGCACGACCGTTTTTGTTAACTTATGCGGACTACTGGGGATGTGTGTCTCTTTGCTGGTCGCTTTCTATTATCAATTAGTCCTGTCCGAGCTCCCCTGCCCCCTTTGTTTGCTGCAGCGCGTCGGCATCATCTTGATGGGGATGGGGTTTTTATTTAACGTCCAGATGGGTATCAAAAGAGCCCACTACTCAATGGTCATTCTGGGATGCCTTGTCACGGCTGCGATCGGGATCAGGCAAGTGTTTTTGCATATTCTGCCAGGTGATGCGGGCTACGGTTCAGCGTTTCTCGGGCTTCACTTTTACACGTGGTCCGTGCTTGCTTCTGTCATTACCCTGATATCGGTCGCTCTCATGCTTGTCGTTGACGACAAAGATCTCATCAAAATCCAGTTGCCTGTTTTTACTGGCTTAAACAAAGCAGTGACTTGGCTGTTTGTCGGCTTGATAGCCATGAATCTGGTGTCTACGGTTCTTGAATGCGGTGCGGGTCAATGTGATGACAACCCGGTTTTTTATCAGTTGTTAGGTAAGTAAACGGATTAGCCTATCTCGATGTTTGTTCAGCGCTTTTATTAGCGAGTCGAGTTTTTTTCAAGACGCGCTTCTAACAAATCCAGGCGCTCGCTTGTTCTTTGAATACGTTCTGTTGTCTGAGCCATCACCGTCGCCATTGCCTTACCTGAATCGTAAGCAGACAAAAGCGCTTGCATGGTCGCAACGTTCGCCGCATACAAGCCGATCACCGAAGCTGCTGCCGTCGTCACGACGATATACTTTAAGTTGGTAATTTTTTGACCAATCTCGGTAGCCGTTTCCTTGAAGTCGTCGGCGCTTCGTCGAAGATCTACCCGCATGGCTTCCAGATCTGCTTTCATCTCAGCCACTCGAGTATCGATGCGGGCCTCAATCACTTCACTTCGAGCATTAAGTATTGAACGATATGAACGAACCATCTGCAACGCCTCAAAGTAATCGGAACTAAAACTCTACTGACTTATTTAGGCAAGATCAAACATAAATTTGTAAGTAGATGTTGCGGATAAAGCCTCAGGGGGTAGGGCCAAAGAGCCTAACCCGAACTAATCTTTTGGCACGAGGCCTGTTGCACGTTGGCGTTGCTGTTGAACGTCAAAGCATCCTCAGCTAGACTGCCTTTATTTAGCATGTCGGACAAAATAAACGAGAGGGTGGCATGTTCACAATGACGATTGCAAGAAAGATTCTTGGCATTGCTTTGATGCTGATCGTACTGATGGCGGGTACTTCGCTCGTATCGACCTTTCTGGTGATTCGAACTGGCGAGCGCTTAGATGACATCGTCGAAAACTACATCCCAGCATACGGTGATTTGGCGCGGACCAACATTCGTTCACTTGAACGCGCGCTTGCCCTTAGAACCATGATCATCGAAAAATTACTCAAAAACGCTGACACGACAATGTACGATGCGGCAAATGCCCGGTTTGAAGGGGCCGGCAAGGCTGCCGAGAAGGAGGCAGCGTCGAGCCGGGCGCTCATCAACGGATTGCTGGATAGAGGCGTCTCAAAGGAGGATGTAGCGAAGCTAGCTCGCATTGACATTCGTATCCAAGTGGCAATGGATAAAACTCGCAGCCAACTCAACGAAGAAATTGGTCGCCTTCAGCTTGCCCTCGATACGGACAATCCCATTGCTTTTCAAGAAGGCTTGGCGAGGGTTCGCAAAGGACGTGCCGAGCTCAACGAGCAACTCGAGTCCATTCGCTCTGACATGCTGGCGCTGCTGGTGAACCATGCTGAGGGGATCAAGCAAGACCTGCGTAACATCATGATTGTCTCGTTTGCCTTAACGTTATTGGCAGCCGCTATCGGCGTGACTTTCTCGATCCTGGTGAGCGGAAAGTTAACGCAACCGGTCAGGCGTTTGCTTGAGAGCGCCCGGTCTGTAGCAGCGGGGCGTCTTGACCACCCGCTCGTTGTCGAATCTCAGGACGAGATTGGCAGGCTAACCGTCGAGTTCAACCACATGGTGGATCAGCTACGAGAAAAAGAATCCCTGCGTGAGACTTTTGGCAAATATGTCGACCCGCGAATCGTCGAAGGATTGATGAATCGCCCTGATCTCGCTCGTGAAGGACAAAGACGAGTCATGACCGTCATGTTTTGCGATGTTAAAGGTTTCACACACGCCAGTGAACAACTGACACCAAACGGACTAGTCAAGATCATGAACCGGTATTTCTCGGTCATGTCGGAAGCGATTCGTCAGCAAGGCGGCGTTATCGACAAATACATTGGCGATGCCATCATGGCCTATTGGGGCGCCCCGTTCGTGATTGAAGCGGACCAGACCCGGCTGGCAACTCTGGCGGCGCTTGAGATGCGCAAACAACTGGATCCGATGCGTGCGGGATTTCCAGAGTTGATAGGTTTGCGTGAGTTGCCGATGGCGTTTGATATTCGGATTGGCATTGCAACGGGTGAAGCCTTAGTGGGTAGTATTGGCTCTGACATTATGATGAATTACACCGTCATGGGCGACACGGTCAATCTGGCATCGAGACTTGAAGGTGTTAACAAGGCCTATGGCAGCGACATCCTCATTTCTGAAGCGACTGTCGTTGGCGCGAAAGGTGCGATCGAAGTCCGTGAGATAGACAGCGTGGTCGTTCTCGGTCAGACCAAGCCGCAGTCGATATTCGAACCGATGGCAGAAACCGGGCAGTTATCGCTTCAACAGGCCGAACTTCGGGGACTGTACTCTCAAGGGCTGGCAGCTTATCGAGCGCGTCACTGGCAAGAAGCGCTAAGTTTGTTTGCCCAAGCATTGAGCGTCACGCCGCATGATGGTCCTTCTATTGCCATGACCGAGCGAATCAATAAGCTGCTGATGACGCCATTAAAGGACGACTGGGATGGTGCGTGGCATTTCGACCACAAATAAGTCCTGTTCATGGGCTTGAACCGTAGAGCCCCTGAAACTGCACTTTGGCGGGGCAACAGCTACTACATCACAAACCGCCTGAGGTGCTGAAATCTCAAGTTTTTTGCTTTTGGTCTGCGGGAGGGATACTAACCCTATTACTCTTGAGTCATAGCAAACTCTCGAAGCCAGGGTTCAATGTGGGCGATATCAAAAGTGCCAGTCTCGAAAAGCTGCAACATCTCTTTGTGGATGACCATGGATGGCCGCTTTAGGCACCAGCCGTTGATACGCAGAAACACGTCGGCTGCAGCAAAAGCTATACGCTTGTTGCCATCTACAAAGGGATGATTAATTGCGAGGCTTTCTAGCAATGCTGCAGCCTCAGCAATGATATCGGCGTAGTAGCCAGTTTGTGGTCTAAACAAGGCTGCTTCGAGGGCGCCTGGGTCACGAACCCCACCTGCGCCGCCATACCTTTGCATTAAAACTATATGCATGCCGAGTACATCGGCCACGGTTAAATAATCGCGCGGCACTGCTTATTTCGCGAGTTCGCGATACAAATGATCAAACTCGTCAAGACTAGACGCAAAAGACGCCATTACGTGGCGGCGGGGTCGGGTCTTTTGCTGGCGGTCAATGTAATCACGCAGAGCCTCATCGAGCACAGCTTGAAATTGCCGGCCTTGTCCCTCAGCAATTTGACGTAATGCGGTCAACACGTCAGGCGAGGCTTGAGAAGAAAACTTTTCGCGCGCAGTTGTAGCCATGAAAGCACCTAATCTTGATAAATCTTGAAATAGCATGATACTTCAAGATGTTTGAAATCGCCTATTTTTGTGCGTTTCATGAGCACTTCGAACCGAGGTCAGTCCATTGATGGGCTAGAGCCGTTTGTTTCCAGCAAAAATGCAATTTCTCAATTTTGCCGGAAATACAGACGCAGGACGTCATGTAGGTACTCACCGCAGTTCGGGCGAACTACAGAAAAGCAGCAAGGGCAATGCTTAGCGGGTCGGTGCTGCCGCCAATGCCTGCTTAAGCGCGGCATCGGCAGGTTGTGCTGCTATCGTATCTCCGCGTTCAGCCAGAATCTTTATCAACTGCCGTAACTGCTCAGCCGTCAAGCCTACTCGCATGCTAGCGGCCATGTGCGATCGCAGTTGCGGCTCTGCTCCTTGTGTGGCGGCCAAGGCACCCACTGTGGCCAACTCACGGCTTTGCCAGTCTAGGTTGTCCCGCTCGAAAATATCACCAAATAAATGGGCTTGGAGATATTGGTTGATCACTGGCGCGAAATCGAATAAAGGTCCTTGAACCGGAGCTCCGGATATCTTTGTTTGATTGGCTTTTCCAACGGAGATCAACATGGCACCAGTGGGAATAGCTCGGCTTGGCTCGCGTCCTAGCGCGTCCTGAATGCCGCGCTGCTTACGTACCTCTAACACCTTCATCAATTCACTTAACGCATTAAGGCTACGTGGAAAACCGGCGTAGGCATAAAGTTGCACCAAGACTTCCTTCACCTCGCTGACTGTCAAGCCCGCATCCAAACCAGAATGTAAAGCGCTGTTTAGATTGGGCATGTCACTCACCGCCATGAAAGAGGCTATGAGCGGTATCGCCAGTTGCTTGGCGGAAAGAACCTCGGATTGATCTGATGTAGTTGTAGTAAGCGGTTCTGAGTTTCTCTCAGTGGCATGAACCGGCCCGCTCATCAGTCCGAGTCCTAAAACCAGAACGAACTCTAATGCCCTAATGGGACGATTATTAGCTGGCGTTGAATTGTTCATCAGTCACTTTCTCCACCCAGGTTACAAACTCGCCTTTAAGTCAGCGACCAACCGCAAGGTGGGCCATGGCTAAGTTTGGTGCCGCACCATGCCAAGGTTTGACATCGGGAGGGCACCACACAGCGTCACCTTAAAGTATGACTTCGTACAGGTCTCAAGTTCATATCGGTAAAGACAGTTTAATGGACTCGTGGCATCGCGAATCTTTGCATAGCAGTTTCGAAACTTAAGTTTTGGCGGGCCAGAAGATACCAGATCGCAAACCGCCTAAGTTTTCCAAGGGCATGTAGATCAAGCTCTTGGGGTTCAATGCATCATTCTAAATGTTGAGACATCTTCTTGTACCGAGAGTTTTCAGAACCTCTGTGCTAAAGGCTCCGGAATTAGAACCTGCTAGGTTGCGCCACTGTGCCCTTTCGACCCAATGCGAACGGTCGCGGCGCTGCCTTGGGCGGCGGTAATGCAGCGACAGCGGGTATAGGACTTGAACCCGCGAATGACTCTTCCCGCATTGGGAGCGGACGTTCAGTCGTGAAACCAGTAGGGCTTTAAAAGGCCCACAGACAAAGGAAATGTTTCTTGTTGTGTCTGCTTCTATGGAAATGGGTACCTGAAGACGCTTTCAGATCCAGCTAACCAGCCTTCAACCCTGATGCGTCACCCTGTCGCACATCGCCTGGCAAATTTGCACGACCTGTTGGTCTGCAATTGCATAATAAATTTGTACACCCTTTCGCCGCTTGCTCAAAATGCCTTTTCGATACAGTTGGTTCAGGTGCTGAGACATGTTCGGCTGCGTCGTTTTCACAGCCTCGATCAATTGCCCAACGTTCTTTTCAACATGGCAAAGCGCACTGATAATTTGCAAGCGCATGGGGGCAGACAACAGACCAAAAAGCTCAGCCGCGTCTTTCAGAACCCTCGCCAAATCTCCATCATCCTGCGTTGTCATGGCGCTCAAGCGTCCACAAACACTCGCGCTTTACGCGGTGTCAGCACCAAGGTTTCGCCTTCCTTGAAATCTTGCTGGCGGTATTGCGATGCCGACAACTGCGCTTCGATGATGGCGTCTTGGCCAAACATGCCAGCTTCCACGGGTTCGAGCTCCAACCTTGCCACAGGCCCCACCACGATGGCGCGGGTCAGTTTGGCCACAATGCCCGTGTTGGCAGCACCCGGCGTGTAGCGGGTCACATCCAGGTCGTGTGGACGCACATAGGCAAAAGCCTTTGCGTCTTGCACTTGGCCATGTTCTGGCGTATCCAAACGAATGGCGTGTTGGTCGGCACCGATGAGCATTTCGCCTTCGTGCGCTCGGCCATGGAACAGGTTCACATCGCCCAAAAAACCATACACAAAAGGGCTGGCCGGGTGGTCCCACACATTTTGAGGCGAACCGATCTGCTCGATATTGCCTTTGTTCATCAGCACCACGCGGTCGGCCACTTCCAGGGCTTCTTCCTGGTCGTGCGTCACAAAAATGCTGGTCACATGCAACTCGTCATGCAAGCGGCGCAACCAGCGGCGCAGCTCTTTGCGCACCTTGGCATCCAAGGCACCAAAAGGCTCATCCAGCAGCAGCACTTTGGGCTCGACGGCCAGCGCACGGGCCAAGGCAATGCGCTGGCGTTGACCGCCCGATAACTGCGAAGGATAACGATCGGCCAGCCAGTCGAGTTGCACCAAACTCAAAAGTTCGTGCACTTTGCGTTTGATTTCGGCTTCTGGTGGGCGCTGGTTGCGCGGCTTGACGCGTAGGCCAAAGGCGACATTCTCAAACACCGTCATGTGGCGGAACAAGGCGTAATGCTGAAACACAAAGCCCACTTGGCGCTCGCGCACATGCACATGCGTGGTGTCTTCGCCACTGAAGGCGATGGTGCCTTGGTCGGCTGTTTCCAGACCCGCGATGATGCGCAGCAGCGTGGTCTTGCCGCAGCCCGATGGGCCCAGCAGCGCGACCAGTTCACCCGACTCGATGTCGAGGCTGACATTGTTCAGCGCGGTGAAGTCGCCAAACTGTTTGTTGACGTTACGGATTTCGATGCTCATGTTTCAAACCAAAATCTAAAGTTGAAGTCAATGGACTGGCTGCTCAGGCGGGGTGTTGGCTGAAGCCTTGAGTTCTTGCTCGTGCTGCCACTCGATGAAGGACTTAATGGCCAAAGTAACCAGCGCCAGCAAGGCCAACAGAGACGCTACGGCAAACGCGGCCACCGACTGGTATTCGTTGTAGAGGATCTCGACGTGCAAGGGCATGGTGTTGGTTTGGCCCCGGATATGACCCGAGACCACCGACACCGCACCAAATTCGCCCATGGCCCGTGCATTGCACAAGATCACGCCGTACAGCAGCCCCCACTTGATGTTGGGCAGCGTCACGCGCCAAAAGGTCTGCCAGCCTGTGGCCCCCAACACAATCGCAGCCTGCTCTTCGTCGTTGCCCTGAGCCTGCATAAGCGGAATCAGCTCGCGTGCAATGAAGGGAAAGGTGACAAACACCGTAGCCAAGATGATGCCCGGCACCGCGAAAACAATCTTGATGTCATGCGCTTGCAGCCAAGGGCCAAACCAGCCCTGTGCGCCAAACATCAGCACATAGATCAAACCCGCCACCACGGGCGAGACCGAAAACGGCAAGTCCACCAGCGTGGTCAAAAGCGACTTGCCCTTGAACTCGTATTTGGCAATGGCCCAGGCCGCGGCCACGCCAAACACCAAGTTCAGCGGCACGGCCACTGAAGTGGTGATCAAGGTCAGCCGAATTGCAGACCAGGCGTCAGGCTCTTTCAGCGCCTCCAGGTAGGCATCCAAGCCTTTGCGCAGCGCCTCTGTGAAGACAGCGGCCAGCGGCAAAACCAAAAACAAAAACATGAAGGCCAGCGCCAAGCCAATCAGACTGCGTCGAATCCAGCGGGCTTCGGTGGTGCCTGCCTGCACCTTGCTGGCAGAGAGGGTCTGACTCATGAGGAGGCTCCCGAGCGGCGGCGTTGCCAGGTTTGCAAGGCGTTGATGACCAGCAGCAAGATGAAGGAAAAAACCAACATGACCAGCGCGACAGCGGTCGCACCCGCGTAGTCGTATTGCTCCAACTTGCCGATGATGATGAGCGGCGTGATCTCGGACACCATGGGCATGTTGCCCGCGATGAAGATGACCGAGCCGTATTCACCAATGGCACGCGCAAAAGCCATGGCAAAACCCGTGAGCAATGCGGGGGCGATGGTCGGAAAGATCACCTTGCTGAAGGTCTGCCAGCGCGTGGCGCCTAAGCAGGTGGCTGCTTCTTCGAGCTCTTTTTCCGTGTCTTCCAGCACCGGCTGCACGGTGCGCACAACAAAGGGCAAACCGATGAAGATGAGAGCGATCACCACCCCATTGGGGTTGAACGCCAGTTGAATCCCCAGCGGCTCCAGGTATTGGCCAATCCAGCCGTTGCCTGCGAGCAGCGCCGTGAGTGAAATGCCCGCCACGGCTGTGGGCAAAGCAAAGGGCAGGTCCACCAGCGCATCCACGATTTTTTTGCCAAAAAAGTCATAGCGCACCAACACCCAAGCGATCAACAGTCCGAAGAACACATTGACCAGCGCGGCGATGAAAGAAGCCCCAAAGGTCAGGCGGTAGGACGCCATCACACGCGGCCCGGTGACGGCAGCCCAGAACTGGTCCCAGGTGAGAGTGAAGGTTTTGAAGACCAGCGCTGACAAGGGGATCAACACGATCAGGCTCAGGTAAAAGATGGT
Source organism: Jezberella montanilacus (assembly GCF_003003055.1). Taxonomy (GTDB): domain Bacteria; phylum Pseudomonadota; class Gammaproteobacteria; order Burkholderiales; family Burkholderiaceae_B; genus Zwartia; species Zwartia montanilacus. The sequence goes on along the minus strand of NZ_PVTV01000016.1, from coordinate 150,321 downwards.
GAAGCCCAGGGTCAGGTTGAACCCGGGCAACACCCTGGCTGGCGCCCGCCGTGGGGCGGGTGCCGCAATGGGCAAAGCAGTCATGGAGAGAACTTATTGACGGTGTAGATCTTGTCGAATTGACCGCCATCGTTGAAGTGCAGTTTCTGTGCCTCAGCGAAAGAGCCAAACACCTCGTTCACTGTGAACAACTGCAAAGGCTTGAAGGTGGCAGCGTGCTTTTTGAGCACCGTGGCCGATCGTGGACGCAAAGCGTGCTTGGCCGCGATCTCCTGGGCTTCTTCGGAGTACAAATAGTCCAAGTAAGCCTTGGCCAACTCGGCCGTGCCTTTCTTGGCCACAGTGCGCTCGACCACGGCCACCGGGTTCTCGGCCACGATGCTGATCGACGGGTGGATCGCATCGACCTTGCCCGCGCCGAATTCACGGTCAACCGACACCACTTCCGACTCAAACGTGACAAGCACGTCGCCAATGTTGCGCTGCAAGAAGATAGTGGTGGCATCGCGCCCACCTTTGGCCAGCACAGGGACGTTTTTGTAGAGCTTGCTCACGAACTCGGCCGCGTCAGCGTCCGAGCCGCCCTTCTTCTTCACATAGCCCCAGACCGCCAGATAGGCCATGCGGCCGTTACCACCCGTTTTGGGGTTGACCACAATCACCTTGATGCCGGGCTTGACCAGATCGTCCCAGTCCTTGATGCCCTTGGGGTTGCCATTGCGAGTGAGGAACAACATGGTCGAAGTGGTGGGCGACGCACTGTTGGGAAAGCGCTTGTTCCAGTCTTTGGCCACGATGCCAGTGGAGGCCAAAAAGTCCACATCTGTGGTGGTGTTCATGGTCACCACATCGGCATCCAAGCCGTCGTTAACAGCTCGAGCCTGTGCGCTGGAGCCACCATGGGCTTGGTCAATCTTGACGTCTTTGCCCGTGGTCTTTTTGTAGTGCGACACAAAAGCGGCGTTGTAGTCCTTGTAAAACTCGCGCGCGACGTCATACGAGGCGTTGAGCAAGGTCTGGGCGTTGGCCGACAGACCCGACAGGGCCAAAACCATCGCCAAAGTGATGCGGGAGAGTTGTTTCATGCGGTGTCCAATCGGTTGCAAATAAAACGGAAGAGCGCGATTGTGGAAGTCTTCCCTTTAATCTCAAACGAATCATTTGTAGTTTGCTTATATGGATATCAAGATATAGAGGGCCATTTGCAAACCGCAGCCGATCATTTCTTGGTGTAGATCTGATCGAAGCTGCCGCCGTCTGCAAAGTGGGCTTTGTCGGCTTTTTCCCAACCCCCAAAGGCCTGGTCGATGGTGAACAGGTTCAATTTGGGGAACTGCTTGGCGTATTTGGCCTGGGCCTTGGGCGAAATCGGACGGTAGAAGTTTTTGCCCGCGATGTCTTGGCCTTCGTCGGTGTAGAGGTATTCCAGATAGGCCTGGGCCATAGCGCGTGTGCCTTTGCGGTCCACGTTTTTATCGACCACGGTCACAGCGGGTTCGGCCAGGATGCTGATCGATGGATAGACCACATCAATCTTGCTCCCGAATTCTTTTTCGAGCAGGTTGGCTTCGTTTTCCCAGCTGATGAACACGTCACCCTGCGCACGCTGGGCAAAGGTGATGGACGAGCCACGGGCCCCGGTGTCGAGCACGGGTACATTTTTGTAGAGTGCGGCCACAAAGTCTTTGGCCTTGGCTTCATTGCCATATTTGCGCTTGGCAAACTCCCAGGCGGCCAAATAGTTCCAGCGGGCCCCGCCCGATGTTTTGGGGTTGGGCGTGATCACGCTTATGCCGGGTTTGACCAGGTCATCCCAGTCTTTGATGCCTTTGGGGTTGCCCGCACGCACCACCAGCACGATGGTCGAGGTGTAGGGCGAGCTGTTGTGCGGCAGTCGCTTTTGCCAGTCTTTGGGAATCAGGTTGCCGTTTTTGTGCAGCGCGTCGGTGTCACCCGCCAAGGCCAGGGTGGCCACGTCGGCATCCAAGCCGTCAATGATGGAGCGGGCTTGTTTGCCCGAGCCGCCGTGCGACTGCTTGAAGCTCAGGTCTTGGCCGGTTTTGGCTTTCCAGTGGGCGGCAAAGGACTTGTTGAATTCAACGTACAGCTCACGGGTCGGGTCATAAGACACGTTGAGCAGGCTGATGGGCGCTTGCGCTTGCACCGTCAGACCCGACAAGGTCAATGCCAGCAGCGCGGCGAATTTGATAAAAGGGCGTTTGGTTGTCATGAGGTCACTCCGAAAATACACATCAATAAGCGGATGGGATGAATTCTGGAAGTGACTCGTTAAAACTCAAACGACTGTTTTTCTATTTCTTAATGAGTTAATCATCTATGAAGGATTTCTTGCACCCGCATGGCGTTCACACCACACCTCAAGATGCCGTTAACCACCGCTTCAACACCGTGGCATTGGGCTGGCCTATCACCCGTTGCTTCTGCCCTCGGGCGTCGATCAGCACCACATAGGGCGTGACGTTGGGCCAGGTCGGGTCGACCGCTTGGCGAATGGCGGGCTCGAAACCATCAAAGGCGTACATCTGCGTCATGCCCTTGAAGTGCGAGGCATTGCGCAAGGCCTTTGGGACCGCCACGTCCATCATGACGGCATTCAGTTCGGGTTTGTCTTTGCGTTGTTGCACGGCCTTGTGCAGCACCGCAAAAGCAGCCGGGCAAGTGCTGCAGTAAGAGTACGCTGCAGGGCGTGGGCCATGCTGCAAAGCATGCGCCCAGGTTTTTTCGTCAAAGGGCAACACCGTGCGCGGGGTCGATGCCTTGGATTGGCCCTGAGGGTGTGCGTGCTGGTGTGTTTGCGCCCAAACCGCCGAGGCACTCAAGCCGAGTGCAGCGCTACAGATGGCGAGTGCCATGAATTTAAAAACGGAGTTCATGGACTTGCGTCTCCTGTGAGTTGCACCACACCACCACCATGCGCGAGCCACTTTGGGCCAAGCGAGGGTGGTCGTTGTAGCCCGTGGCTTGGCCCAAGGTTTTGAGCGTTAAATTTTGCCCGCCATCGGTCGACAGCCAGGCCTTGAGAGAAGTCACAGCGCCTTCACTGCTGCGCCAGACCACGGCCACGTTTTGGCCATCGGCCAACACATCGGCATGCTCGGCCCGCGCATCGGGCAATGCCCGCACGGTCTCGCTCAGAGGCTCGCCTTGGGGCTGTAAATATTGGATTGCGAATGGCTTTTTGATAGGATCACTCTGAGCATAGTCGGGTATTGCAGAGCCGCCACCCCACCCCATCAGTATCTTATGTTTAGCTGAAGAAAAGTTACTGAACTTTTATCGTCGAACAATAAGCACGGGTGAATAAAACTCATCCTATGTTCAGGACTGAAAAGAGGTAAATCTCACCGCCACTTTACTGAGCAACAAACCCTTGCTTCTAGGCGGTACTGACCGGACCGATACGTGAACTCAATATATAAACTTTTTAAAAAACAAAACGAAAACTTACGAATATACATATTCGTTTTAAAAAACTCGGACCATTTTTCTAAAGAGGATTTCGATAGATATATATAAGTTATGAGTTGTTGGGATTTAAAGAACTCTCTCATAAGATAAATGTCAGCGTTTTATCTTTTTATGAAGGTCATTATGAATTTCCAGCAACTTCGCTCTGTCCGCGAGACAATTCGGTGCAACTTTAATCTTACCGATGTAGCCGAGGTGCTTCATACATCTCAACCAGGCGTTAGCAGACAAATTCGTGAACTCGAAGAAGAGCTGGGTTTTGAACTTTTTATACGCTCAGGAAAGCGTCTCACAGGGCTTACGGTACCTGGTGAACACGTATTACCCATCATCGAAAATATATTACTTAGTGCTGCAAATCTGAAGACAGCGGGTCAGGATCTCGACCAATCGCAACATGGAATGCTGTCCATCGCAGCCACGCACTCTCAAGCGCGTTACGCATTACCGTTAGCGGTTGAGGCTTTCCGTGCGAAATATCCAAATGTGAGCCTTCACTTGCATCAAGGCTCACCCAGGCAAGTAGCAGAGATGCTGTTATCTGGCGATGCAGATGTCGGGGTCGCAACTGAAGCACTCGATCACTACGATGAGTTAGTTGTTATGCCTAGCTATCAATGGGCGCACTCAATCATCGTCCCACCTGGGCATCCGCTGCTCGAAAATAAACTGGATGTTGAACGACTTGCTGAGTTTCCATTAATTACATATGAAAATGGCTTTACTGGACGAACAAAAATAAATCAGGCATTTTCCAGTAAGAATTTATCTCCAAATATCGTTTTAAGTGCGATGGATGCAGATGTGATCAAAACATATGTTCAGCTTGGATTAGGGGTTGGTGTGGTTGCCTCGATTGCCTATGATCCAGAACGAGATCAATCACTTCGTGCAATTGATGCAGGACATATTTTTGGTATTAACCAGACAAAGGTCGCTGTTTTGAAAAACAACTATCTACGCGGCTATACATATTCATTTATCGAAGCATTTTTCCCTGCGCTCAATAGAGAAACGGTAGAAAAAGCACAGGTGGAAAAAGGAGGATTTTCTACTCAGTTCTAGCATTATTAAATGACATAGATGATTTTCAGATTAGTTAACTCATTTTTATTCGTTACCTGGATGAGCGTGATTGCGTAGACTTTAATCATCGCCACTTACACGGTTAATTTTTAGCTGTAGTGCGGATGATTCATGCAAAAGCTATCCAAGATCATGACACAAGAAAATCAAACCTATAACAACGCTGAAACACTTGATGCTGCACGTGCAGTATCGCAAGCCGCTGGTTTACCTTATGCCGGGAATATTCCACCAAAGTTAGCCTGGAACCTCTTTTCAGCAGGCTTCGCTGAACTTATTGATGTTCGATCTGCAGAGGAACGGAAATTTGTCGGCTACGTCCCAAATAGTATCCATGTCGCGTGGGCTACAGGAACAAGCTTAAATCGAAACCCCAGATTTACTAAAGAACTGGAATTAAAGACCGGTAAAAGCAAGATTTTGCTTTTACTTTGCCGTAGTGGAAAAAGATCAGCGCTCGCGGCCGAGGCAGCGACTAAAGCTGGATTTACCAGCGTATTTAATGTTCTGGATGGATTTGAGGGAAACCTAGATGCTCAACAGCATAGAGGTGCTCAGGATGGCTGGCGCTTTAATGAATTGCCATGGATTCAGGATTGATCGGATTTGATATGGATGCTTTTTATATACCCCGCCCCAATCAGGAAAATGATTTAACAGTTGCGTTTGAGCTACAAAATGTAGTCAAGTCATTAGCTAAAGTTAGAAATCGGTGGAGGGTTTCACAGAAACGCTCCAATGAAACTGGTGGTCGCGAATTGCCCTCACGTGAGGCATTGTCCGTCATTATGAAGGGACTGCGAGGAATATTATTTCCGATGCGCTTAGGTCCTCTGGACTTACGTCAGGAGAGTGAAGACTATTACGTTGGCCATGTTTTGAATGAAGTGTTGTTGTCGCTATTAGTCCAGGTGCAACTTGAATTGAAATACAAGAATAAAAATTCAGACGCTAAGGACGCGTCCTCTAATGAGCAACAAGCCAATCAAATAGTCAGGGACTTTTCTATCGATCTCGCTTCAGTGCGTGAGCAATTGGATAGCGATGTGATTGCTGCCTATGAAGGTGATCCCGCAGCACAAAGCGTTGATGAGGTGTTGCTTTGCTATCCAGGCATACAAGCCATGATTAACCACCGGATTGCACATCTTCTTTATAAATCGGGAGTTCCACTGATTGCTCGAATCATCGCTGAGCTCGCGCATAGTGAGACAGGTATAGACATACACCCGGGTGCAACAATCGACTCTGGTTTTTTTATTGATCACGGAACGGGTGTGGTGATCGGTGAAACAGCTGTTATTGGGAAACGAGTGCGTATTTATCAAGCAGTCACGTTAGGCGCTAGAAGCTTTCCAACCGATGCGTCTGGCAACCCAATCAAAGGACGCGCACGCCACCCCGTTGTCGAGGATGACGTAGTGATCTATGCAGGTGCGACTGTTTTAGGACGAGTCACGATTGGACATGGCGCATCGATTGGCGGGAATGTATGGGTCACGCATAACGTTGAACCTAACCAACATGTCACGCAAGCCGATTCAAGGCAGGATGCCGAGGCACCATCAAACACAAGACCTTATTTTTTCAAAAATAGTTTTTAACGATTAAGAGGACTATATGTCAGAACAGAACCCTGGCCAGTTAGCACTTAGCGACAATGCCGCACGACAACTAGCCAATGCAACTAAAACCACTCCGATATTATCAACAATCAGTCCCAGATGGCTTGTTCATTTACTCCAATGGTCTCCTGTCGAAGCAGGTATTTATCGCTTAAACAAAGTTAAAAATCCACAGGATGTGCTTGTCGCATGCGCAAAGCGTGATGAATCAGAATTACCGCAAACATTTGTTGATTATGAGGATACCCCTCGAGAGTATTTTCTCAATGCAGTCTCGACTGTTCTGGATGTCCATACACGCGTCAGTGACTTGTATAACAGTCCACACGACCAGATAAAAGAACAGCTCCGCCTGACGGTGGAAACTATCAAGGAAAGACAAGAAAGCGAGCTGATTAATAATCCCGACTACGGACTTCTAGCAAATGTGACACAAGAACAAATCGTCTATCCACTCACTGGAGCACCAACGCCCGACGATTTGGACGAATTATTAACAAAAGTATGGAAAGAACCTGCATTCTTTTTAACTCATCCATTGGCTATCGCGGCCTTCGGACGTGAATGCACACGTCGCGGAGTCCCTCCACCGACCGTCAGTTTATTTGGCGCACAGTTTTTAACCTGGCGGGGTATTCCACTAATTCCTAGCGATAAAGTACCTGTTGCAGATGGCAAAACGAAAATTCTACTTATTCGTGTCGGAGAAAAGCGGCAAGGTGTAGTAGGACTTTATCAACCAGGCTTAGCTGGAGAGCAAAGTCCAGGACTCTCAGTACGTTTTATGGGTATCAGTCGCAACGCAATTGCATCTTACCTAATTAGCCTCTATTGCTCATTAGTGGTTCAGTCTGACGATGCGCTCGCCGTACTTGAAGATGTTGAAATCGGAAAATTCCATGACTATCCCGACACCTACAAATGATTCCTTGGCAATTAAGAGTGGATTGCCAGATCTTTCCACTCTTGCAAGCATGGCTAACAGTTTTTTTGCATCCTTACCGACTGCAAATAGTACGACTACGCCCTCCACCGGATACGCTTCACCGCACATATCTGCGGCACAAGCGACTAACGTCGCGCGTGCTCAGCAAATCAGTCTTCCAGAAAACAGTCTGAATGCAAAAAGCTTTGTGCTCCCCATCCAATCATTTTTATTAGATCAAACACCTAAAAATACATCTTCTCATTTTTATTTCATTGATCCTCAGATTGCGCCTCAAGGGCTCTCTGATCGGATTCAAAACTATACAAGCGATACTCGCTATCCTCCGTTTGATTTGAATGCGGTACGCAAAGATTTTCCTATCCTCAAAGAGCGTATCAATGGAAAGCCACTCATTTGGTTTGACAATGCAGCGACTACACAAAAGCCACAGAGCGTGATTGACCGGCTTAATCAATTCTATAGTCATGAAAATTCGAATATTCACCGTGCGGCACATGAGCTCGCTGCGCGCGCAACGGATGCATATGAGGCTGCGCGTGAAAAAGTCAGAAAATTTATAGGTGCATCCAGTACGAATGAAATTATTTTTGTTCGTGGGGCAACCGAAGCAATTAATCTCGTAGCCAAGTCTTGGGGTGCAAAACACATCGGCAAAGATGATGAGATCATTGTTTCTCAGCTGGAACACCATGCAAACATCGTGCCATGGCAACAACTCGCTGCAGAAAAAGGCGCACGCATAAGGGTCATTCCAGTTGACGACACTGGCCAGGTACTTTTAGATGAATATCAAAAATTGCTCAATCCTCGGACAAAAATCGTTTCTATTACACAAGTGTCCAACGCGCTAGGAACAGTTGTGCCTGTTCAGGAAATCGTCAATCTCGCACACCGTGCTGGCACAATCGCACTCGTAGATGGGGCGCAATCTGTCAGTCATATGCGCGTCAATGTCCAGACGCTAGGCGCTGATTTTTTCGTATTTTCGGGACATAAAATATTTGGACCGACGGGAATTGGGGTCGTGTATGGCCGTCGCGACATTCTTGAGCAAACACCTCCGTGGCAAGGCGGTGGCAATATGATTGCGGATGTGACATTCGAACATACACAATACCAACCCGCACCAAATAAATTCGAAGCAGGAACTGGCAATATCGCAGATGCGGTTGGTTTGGGAGCAGCGATCGACTATGTTGAAAAAATCGGTATTGAAAATATCGCATCCTATGAACATAATTTGCTTGAATATGCGACGCATTTACTCTCTCCAATCCCCGGGGTTCGACTGATAGGTACAGCGAAAGAGAAAGCAAGCGTACTTTCTTTTGTGTTGAAGGGGTATACAACTGAGGAAGTCGGCGTAGCACTGAACAAAGAAGGCATAGCAGTCAGATCAGGGCACCATTGCGCGCAACCTATCCTAAGACGGTTTGGTGTAGAGTCTACCGTTCGGCCCTCACTCGCCTTCTACAATACTTGCGAAGAAGTAGACCGCATGATCTCCGTTGTTCGTCAACTCAGTGCGGGTCGTCATGTCTGACAAACCAACATTGATTGTCGTCCCAGGCTGGAATAACTCTGCACCGGGTCACTGGCAAAGCATTCTTACCAAAAAATGGCCAGGCGCTATTCACGTAGAGCAAGAGAATTGGTTGCAGCCATCAAAGGAGCAATGGGTAGCCAAACTTGCGCAGACGATATTAGAACAGCCGAGGCAGGTTGTGATTGCTGCGCATAGTCTTGGCTGCGCAACGACAGTCCACCTCCCGCAACGAGCCGTTGAACGCATTCAAGGAGCTCTCTTGGTTGCTCCAGCGAATCCTTTACGCCGTCATGTACTTGAGAGTTTTGCGCCAATCCCTTTAGATAGATTGCCCTATCAAAGCATTGTAGTTTCAAGCGATGATGATCCATACTGCCCGCTTGCCCTTGCACAACGCTATGCAAATAGTTGGAAAAGCGAATTTATATGTATACCTAATGCAGGCCATTTGAATATTGAATCAGGCTATGGAAACTGGCCTCGTGCAGAAACTTTGCTTAAAAAATTAATGCTTGACTTCGAAGAGCAAGTATTCCGAATGCAATGCATCGGTTGTGCGTTAGGCTAACTTTCAAGGATGTCTCCTCCACCTGTAAATGGTGATTTTCCCCGAGTTACCCATATAGCTCGGGGATTTTTTTTATTCGCTGTTTGCATATTATTTTTTTCAAATAATGATATGCATTAATGTTCGTTGTTCAAACCTTCATGCGGTCATAGCATCTGTATTTAGCTTTCTAGCAGATTCCTCATGTCGCGCATTTCTCATTACTGTCGTAGCCTACTTATCGCATCTGGTTTATTTTTCATATTGAATAGCGTTGCAAGTTCAGCCCTCGCAACACAAGCCCAGTTTCCATCCAAGCCTATCAATCTAGTCGTCCCCTACCCTCCAGGCGGCACTAACGACAATGTTGCTCGGATCATCAGTAAACGGCTTGCTGATAAAGCAGGTCAACCGGTCATACTTATCTACAAAGGCGGTGCTGGGGGCACAATCGGGGCATCTTACGTAGCATCATCTGAGCCGGATGGATATACCCTTCTCAATGCATCAATCGGTAATCTGGCTATAGCACCACAACTGATAAAAGTTAAATTCGACCCATTTACCGATTTCGTCCCCATCAGTTATTCGGGTAATGCCGTCGTTACCGTTGCAATCAATCCAGCTTTACCGGTACATACCTTAGCTGATCTCATCGCATACGCACGTGCCAATCCAGGCAAGCTTACCTTTGCATCATCTGGTAACGGTACGCCCGGACATATGTCAGGGGAGATGTTCAAGCTTATGACTGGCGTTGATATCAGACACCTGCCTTACCGAGGAAGTGCGCCAGCAGTATCAGATGTCATGGCTGGTCACGCTGATATGGCATTTGATCCCTTAAGTACGGTCTTTGTTAAAAGTGGAAAGTTGCGGGCTCTGGCTTTGTATGGGGCGAAAGACGCTCCCACTGACCTGCAGCATATCCCAACGATGGCGCAAGCAGGTTTAAAAGACTTTGAAGATGGTTTGGCAGGATCTTTTTTGGTCGCAGCGCCCAGCCACACTCCACCCGATATTTTATTCAAGCTAAGAACCTGGATGGCCGAGGTCATTCAGGAACCTGAGGTGATTTCTGCCCTCGCACAAGTTCAAGTCATAGTGCAACCCATGACGCCAGAACAAATCACCCAACAAATTCGAGCTGTTCATAACGTAGCAAATCGCGTGATCCAGACAACAAATTTACAGCAAGACTAAACGACTTTTTTTAAAAATATTACAAACCTCCAATATATTTAATTAAGGTACTTCGATGAAATTAGGGTTATTTCTTTTGGCTGCGGGTCATCATGCAGGCGGATGGCGACATCCTGATGCAGAATCAGGCACAGAAAACATTGATCACGTTATTCGTATTGCACAAGCAGCAGAACGCGCTAAATTTGATATGGTTTTTTTTGGCGATCGGTTACTCACGACACCAGACTCACATCCGTCCATGATCACGCGCCCTGACCCATTGGCAATGCTTGCAGCACTCTCAATGGTTACAACACATATTGGTTTAGCAGGCACAGCATCTACTACCTATACGGAACCATTTAACTTGGCACGTACGCTCGCCACAGTAGACAAGCTCTCCAAAGGGAGGGCTGCTTGGAATATCGTGACAACATTTGCAGACGGCTCAATCAATTTCAGTCGGGATCGCCATCCAGATCATGCATTGCGTTACGAGATCGCTCAAGAACATGTCGAAGTAGTGAAGGCGCTTTGGCGTTCATGGGATGCTAACCCCTATGTGCAAGATAAAGAGGCAGGCGTTTATGTCGATGTTAAAAAGATGCATGCAATTAACCATAAAGGTAGATTCTTTAATATTGCAGGCCCCTTGAATGTCACGCCAAGTCCTCAAGGCCATCCGGTTCTAATACAGGCAGGCTCCTCTGGACCAGGCCAAGCCCTAGCGGCCAAGCATGCAGAGGTCGTGTTCACTGCGCAACAGGATTTGACAGATGCCCAGAATTTTTATAGCGGACTAAAAGCTCAAGTGATCGAAAAAGGCAGAAATGCAAACCAATGTCTGGTGATGCCAGGCCTAATGCCGATCATTGGGCGAACAGAGCGAGAAGCAAAAGACAAACTCGCTCAACTACAGTCTTATACAGACCAATCAAATGCCTTAGCAATCCTCGGAGAGGAGTTGGCTTTTGATGTATCAGACTATCCAATTGATGGGCCTGTTCCTGAGTTACCTCCCGATCCTAGTGCGCATAGTCGACGACATCTTTTAGTACGTCTGGCGAAAGAGAAAAACTTGACGCTGCGTGAACTCTATCACCAAGTCGCGAGCGCCAGAGGTCACCAAATCGTTGTAGGAACAGCCCTGCAGGTTGCAGACCATATGATCAAATGGGTTGATGAAGGCGCAGCAGACGGGTTCAACATCATGCCGGCGTATTTTCCAGGTGGATTTGAAGACTTCATCAGGGAGGTCGTTCCTATTTTGCAAGAACGGGGCCGCATGCGCCGAGAATATGACGGCAGTACCCTTCGCGAGCATCTAGGATTGAAAGCAGCTACTTTGACGGATTGAATATTCTCTCCTTAAATCATCAGTGCTGACTATGAAATTCGAACTGAATTTGTTCGGAATTAAACCGGACACTACTGATTTTCAATATATATTTTTCAACTTTATTTATCTGAATATCAATTTAGATTGAATAGAAATTAACAAGCAAAAATAATGTAGTTCCAGTTTAGTTCGATGGCGTTGAAAATCTCATGAAATGCATACATGAGGTTGTTAAATGTCTAAGTTCATCAATCAACGCCGTACATTCGTCAAAAGCACAATAGCACTCGCTATCATTGCTCTCAATCCCCAGGGTCCAGTCAATGCGCAATCAAGCGGTCGCGTGTTCAGGATTGGAAATCAAAAGGGTTGGCTCTCAATCCTGAAAGCACGCGGCACCCTTGAGGAAAAATTAGCGCCACTTGGCGTAAAAGTTACCTGGACAGAATTTAACGCTGGCCCCGTTCAACTTGAAGCATTGAATGTGGGGTCGATCGACTTTGGTGATGTAGGCGAGGCTCCACCGATATTTGCACAGGCGGCTGGTGCACCGCTGGTGTATGCCGGAGCAACGGTTCCGCGTCCACGACTCGAGGCCGTAATTGTGCAAAAAGATTCGCCTATCAAAACCGTCGCTGACTTAAAAGGTAAACGCGTTGGCTATAACAAAGGCTCAAACGTTCAGTACTTCCTGGTGAAATTGCTTGAAAAACATGGCCTGAAATATGACGACGTCCACTCTGTATTTTTGCCACCCCCAGATGCGCGGGCAGCTTTCGAAAAAGGTGCGATTGAAGCCTGGGTGATTTGGGATCCATTTCTTGCTTCGGCAGAAATTACTCTCCAGGCCAGATTGTTGGCTAACGCTAGCGATATTGTAAAAAATCGTAGCTATTACTTCACTTCCCGCAGTTACTCAGAAAAAAATGCAGATGTTTTAAATATCGCAATCGAAGAAGTCAATAAGATTGATCAGTGGGTGTCAAAAAACAAGTCTGCAGCAGTAACAGAGTTATCAAAAATTCTAGGGCTCGATAAAACAGTTCTAGATCTTTATATCGGTCGTTCCGAGTTTGGTACAGGCCCGATAACCAAAGAAATCCTGGGTGAGCAGCAAATTATTGCAGATACCTTCTTTGACTTGAAGTTAATCCCTAAAAAACTGAATCTCCTCGACGCTGCGCCATTCAACTTGCAGCCCAAGGGATAAAAAATGAAACCGATCCGTTTTTTATCTCCTATGCACAACAGCATGTCTCAACGTCGCCGATTGTTAGGTGCTGCGCTCGGAGCGGGAGTGGGGGCCACATCAGCTTTAAGTCTTTTTCCTCTTGCTGTGTCCTATGCTCAGTCTACCCCTGCATCGTTGAATAGTGATGCAAAGCTAATCCGTATTGGTTATCAAAAATCAGCAGTCAATCTCGTCATCCTCAAGCAACAAGGTGCTTTGGAGAAGCGCTTTCCTGATTCAAAAATCTCCTGGATTGAGTTTCCAGCGGGGCCACAACTACTTGAGGCTTTATCTGTTGGTAGTCTTGAGTTTGGACTGACTGGGGATTCGCCCCCTGTGTTTGCGCAGGCTGCAGGTAAAGATTTGTTCTATGTGGGCACAGAGCCACCTAAGCCAGAGAGCTCTGCCATAATTGTTTTGAAAGATTCACCGATACGCTCACTTTCAGATCTAAAGGGAAAAAAGATAGCTCTACAGAAAGGTTCAAGTGCGCATTTCCTATTAGTACAGGCTGTGAAAAAATCCGGCCTGAAATGGAATGATATACAGCCGATTTATCTCACCCCTGCAGATGCGCGAGCCGCTTTTGAACGAAAAAGCTTGGACGCCTGGGTGATATGGGATCCCTTTTATGCCGCAATTGAGTTAACGGTGCCAGTGCGTGTGGTCTCAACAGGAGCGGGGCTGACCAATAACAACTCTCTATATCTTGCCTCGAGAAATTTGGTCGAAAATCATCCGACTACGATTCGCGCACTTTTTGAGGAGTTGACCCAAGCCGATCAATTAGTGCAAAAAAATAGAGAGCAAGCGGTACGTTTGATCTCGTCATTTAGCGGTCTGAGTCCTGAGGTCATCGGCTTATTTTTAAAACGCCGTCAGATCTCGCCGGTAGGTTTGTTGGACCCACAAACAATCGCCGATCAGCAAGCGGTTGCCGATGCATTTTTTGAGCTACAGCTCATCCCTAAAAAGATCAATGTCGCAGACATCGTCTGGTCGGGTCATCCTATTTAATCAAATTCAGGAAACTATCAAATGAATATATTCTGGTTTATCCCTCTGCACGGCGATGGTCGATATTTAGGTACGAGTCAAGGTGCACGCGCACTGGACCACCACTACATGAAACAGATTGCTCAGGCAGCTGATCAATTGGGTTTTGGCGGTGTGTTGTTGCCGACCGGACGTTCTTGCGAGGATCCCTGGATCGCCGCAGCAAGTCTGATACCTGTGACTGAGCGGTTGAAATTTCTGATTGCCCTGCGACCAAGTACGATTTCCCCTACTGTTGCGGCCAGACAGGCTGCGACCTTTGATCGCCTGAGCAATGGTCGTCTGCTTGTAAATCTGGTTTCCGGAGGGGATAGCGGAGATTTAGCCGCCGACGGAACATTCCTTGAGCACGACCAACGATATGATCACGCACGTGAGTTTCTAGATGTCTGGACGCGCGTGTTGTCAGGCGAGACGGTTGATTACGAAGGCCAGCACATCAAGGTTCGAGGCGCGCGTCAATTATTTCCGCCTGTCCAGCGTCCTCACCCACCTATTTACTTTGGTGGATCTTCTGACGCAGCACATGATCTTGCTGCGGAAAAGGTTGAGCTGTACCTAACATGGGGTGAGCCACCAGAAGAAGCAGCCAAAAAATTCGAGGATGTCAGAAAGCGTGCAGCAAAATTCGGACGAAAAGTGAAATTTGGTGTGCGATTGCATGTCATTGCGCGTGAAACAACGCAAGAAGCCTGGACTGCCGCCGACGATCTGATTAAACACCTCGACGAAGAAACCATTGCTAAAGCGCAAACATCTCTTGCCGGGATGGACTCTGAGGGCCAGCGTCGTATGCGTGCACTGCACGGTGGAGATCGCAATAAGCTCGAGATCAGTCCTAATCTGTGGGCAGGCGTTGGCTTGGTCAGAGGTGGTGCGGGAACTGCACTGGTCGGTGATGGAGAAACAATTGCAGCGAGACTCAAAGAGTACGAGGCGATTGGTGCAGACACGTTCGTGCTGTCTGGTTATCCTCATCTCGAAGAAGCTTACCGTGTCGCAGAGTTTGTTTTCCCGCATGTCGAGCTGGATACAAACTTAACATCCCAACATTCGAATTCTGTGAGTCCGATTGGTGAGGTCATGGGTAATGATCTCGTGCCAAAAGAACTCAAGGTTTCACAAAGTTAAGGATTGATGATGCAAGAGCGTTTGATTAAGTTATTTTCGTATGCGGCGTTTAGAGCCAAATTTCTTGTACCCTGGCTTGTACCGTTATTACTCGTCACCGTGTGGCAGCTATCCTCCTCTAACGGGTGGTTATCAGCCAGAGTATTGCCAGCTCCACTCGATGTGGTTAAAGCTGGCTGGATGCTTACAGAATCAGGTGAGCTCTGGAGGCATGTGCAGATCAGTACATCACGTGCTCTGGCTGGACTTGCTATTGGTGGTGGGCTAGGCTTGGTGCTCGGCCTCCTGACCGGCTCAGTGCGTTGGCTTGAGACTTTGCTGGATTCAACCATACAGATGATTCGTAATATCCCTGCGCTGGCTTTGATTCCGCTGGTCATTCTCTGGTTTGGTATTGATGAAAGTGCCAAGCTATTCCTGATTGCTGTTGCGGTGTTTTTCCCGATTTATATCAATACTTTTCACGGGATTCGTAACGTTGATCCTGGGCTGATCGAGATGGGACGCACATATGGATTATCACGCTGGGGCCTGTATCGAGAAATTATTCTGCCTGGCGCACTCTCATCGATTTTGGTAGGTTTGCGCTTTTCGCTTGGTCTGATGTGGGTGATTTTGATTGTGGCGGAAACAATTTCTGCGCAGGCGGGGATCGGTTATATGACGATGAATGCGCGAGAGTTTTTGCAGACCGATATTGTTCTGGTCGGTATTTTGCTTTATGCATTGCTAGGCAAGCTCGCCGATATATTTGCTAAATCGCTGGAGCAATACGGCTTACGCTGGCATCCAGGCTATCAAACTGTGAGGGCATAGAACATGACACAAATATTTCAAACATCCAACGGCCTACGTTTGTCGTTAAACAACATTTCTAAAAACTATGGCGTACGTTCTGTTTTGAACGACGTGGGGCTCAATATAGAACCAGGCCAGTTTGTTGCAATTGTCGGACGCAGCGGTTGCGGCAAGAGTACGTTGTTGCGTCTCGTTGCAGGTCTTGAGAAAACCTCCGAGGGAACAATACAGATGGATGCGCAACCAGTCCAGGGACTGTCTGACGATGTACGTGTCATGTTCCAAGAGGCGAGGTTGCTACCCTGGCGTAAAGTCATTGATAACGTTGCGTTAGGCTTACCAAAGAATGCACTTGAGAAAGCATCCCAGGTTCTTAAAAGAGTAGGGCTTGAGGAAAGAGCGCAAGACTGGCCCGCGAAGTTATCAGGTGGTCAGCGACAACGCGTTGCGCTTGCCCGAGCTCTTGTGCATCAACCTAAATTATTACTTCTTGATGAGCCACTTGGCGCGCTCGACGCCTTAACGCGGATTGAAATGCAGCAACTGATTGAAGGGCTCTGGGAAAACGAAGGTTTTACAGCCTTGCTAGTGACCCATGATGTGCAAGAGGCCGTCGCGCTTGCTGATCGCGTGATTTTGATTGAGGATGGTCAGGTCGCACTTGATTTGAAGATTGATCTGGTCAGGCCACGGGCACATGGTACAGTTGAATTTGCTGCACTGGAAAAGGAAATTCTTGACCGTGTACTGCAGAAAAAGAAACCGGCCTTGATTACACACTTAGAACAAACTTCAGTACCTAGAAAAATCAAAGGATTGGATCTTGCTCTAGGGGCTGGATAATTTTATTTCGATCACTCGTTTTCTTGCCCTGCTCAGAGCAAGGACAAGAAGATGAGTGATTCAGCAACCAAAGCCGGACATTACATAGATGTCCAAAAATGAGTATTCTCTTATGTTGAGTGAATCACGCGCATCGTGCATAGGCGACCACCAAAATTCCCGGGCATAGTCCAGGGGTTCGTCTTTTTCTACAGAAGATGGTTGTGCTGAAATATCGACCGTTTTGTCTGGTGTTGTGTAAGGGAGGTGGGATTTCATACGAGCACCCCTTCTTTGTAAAACTCCTCGATGGCAGAAACGGCTTGATCTAGTCGGATGGCAAGCTCATCGTCGACTTGGTAGTAACCATCTTCTTGCTGAATAATCTGTTGATCGATTGCAAAAATCCCTTGAAGAATATTTTTCGCGCCCATGGATTGCAGCACGGGCCGCAGGGCATAATCGATCGCCAACATATGGTTGGGCGAACCTGCGGTTACAAGAGGCAGCACTACTTTTCCTCGCAAAGCGGCCTGAGGCAAAATATCCAGAAATAGTTTGAGCAGGCCACTGTAAGCGGCTTTATAGATTGGTGTTGCAATGATAATAATTTCTGCCTGTGCAACGCTCGCCGCTGCTTTTTTAAGAGCTGGATGATCGAACTGGGCCAGAACGAGCGCTTCGGCGGGTAACTCACGCAAAGACAAATTCGCTGCTTGCAAGCCAAGATGGTTAAGCTGCTTTTCGAGCTCTTTTAATAAAGCCGCTGAGCGAGACGGTTTAGTGGGGCTGCCTGCAATTAGTAAGATCGACATGAAAATCCTTTTTATCTATTAAAGGATTTTGCTTGAGACCAGGTTAATTGTTAACGATGAACTGACACCCAAAAAGTCATCCCCCGTTAATGGGGTAGAGCCGGGATACTGGCGGACAGAGGGGGATTCGAACCCCCGATACGCTTGTGACGTATACACGCTTTCCAGGCGTGCGCCTTCAACCGCTCGGCCACCTGTCCGGGATACTGCCTAAAGATACCTATCTGCCACAGACAGCTAATAAGCAAGTCCACTAGTTTAGCAGAGTCTAGTTTCGATAATAGGCTCTGAGTATTGACCAATACTCATGGGTGCGCCAAGCTAGAAACCAAGTTTTTGTTGCAGTGGCGCGCGATGTTCCTGTGCGCGTGGGTTTAAACAATTCATCATGAAAAAAACTGCTTTCCCCAAAACTTACCCCATGGTAGTGTCTTGATAACTCATTAATCGCTCACAATACCGGGCAATCGTATCGACTTCTAAATTCACTTGCTGCCCTGGCTTTAACGCTTTGAGTGTCGTCACAGCAATTGTGTGCGGGATCAGGTTGATGCTGAATTGGGTGCCGTCAGAAACATCCTCAACCGTATTCACGGTCAGGCTCACACCATTAACGGTGATCGAGCCTTTGTACGCCAAAAACTTACCCAGCGACCCGGGCGCTTTTACAACGAGCAACCACGATTCACCCACAGGCTCGAACCGGATCACTTCGCCTAAACCGTCAACATGGCCCGACACAAGATGACCGCCGATCTGATCACCGACACGCAACGACTTTTCAAGATTCACTTCACCGACTGCGTCCAAACCTCGGGTCAAACGCAAGCTCTCGCGTGAGACGTCAACGCTAAAGCCTTTATCGTCTTTGGATACAACCGTCATGCAAGCGCCTTGGATGGCGATAGAGTCCCCAAGACCGACATCGCTCAGATCCAAACCCCCAGCGTTGATATTCAAGTGAACGCCGGCCCAAGTACCACCTTCAAAAGGCTCAATGCTTTCTATACGACCGACTGCTGCGACGATTCCGGTGAACATGGCTTGCCCTCTTCAAAACGTTAAACACAACAACCAACAATTGATCAATTCAAGTGAATTTTTTTTAACAAATCCTGCCAGCGAGCCACTGACCGTGCGCGCAGACGGACGTCTGCACCCAATCTGGCCACATCAATAAACTCAAAGCGCGGCGCTTGCGATAGCTTGTGCAGACCGGGCAGTTTGGCAATCCCCATCCCCTCGCCTATCAACATTGGGGCGGTGTAAATCAGCAACTCATCAATACAGCCCGCTTGCAGCAAGGCACCGTTCATGCCAGACCCTGCTTCAACATGGATTTCATTATCGCCACGCTTCGCCAACCAACGCATCACTTCCAGCAAGTCGACGCGCGGGCGTGACTTACCTGACAGCGATGACGAAGCAACCAGTTTGGTCTCGGGGACGTAAACGACTTCAGCACCAACATCCGCAAGGCGAAGCGTTTTATCCGTATCCTTGGTCGCGGTGAAGAGCGTCGTGCCGCCGCCCTTCAGCACCAGGGCATTCGCGTCGATACTCAAACCGGGATCAATCACGGCCCGCCTTGGCTGGCGAGGTGTTTCAACATGCCGGACAGTTAACTGCGGATTATCCGTTCGCACCGTACCGATACCAGTCACGACCGTACAACTGCGCGCGCGCCAGTGATGCCCATCCGCACGCGCCTCAGCTCCGGTAATCCATTGGGACTCCCCATTACTCAAGGCAGTACGACCATCGAGCGAAGCTGCCGCCTTCAGCCACACATACGGCACACCACGTGTCATGCGCGAGATGAACCCGGGATTGATTTCGAGTGCTTCTTCAGCGCAGACACCGACAGTGACTTGTATGCCTGCCTCTCGCAGCGCACGCATGCCACGACCGGCTACATTTGGATTCGGATCAAAATGACTAAACACGACGCGTGCCGGTTTAGCTGCAATCAAGGCATCAACACAAGGCGGTGTGCGACCGTGATGACAACAAGGTTCAAGGGTCACGTAGATCGTGGCACCTTCTGCAGTCAAGCCATTTTGCAGGACATCGCGCAAAGCCATGACCTCAGCATGCGGGCCACCGACCAATTGCGTTGCACCTCGGCCATGCACCTCACCGTTGCGTACGACCACACAGCCCACACGCGGATTAGGTGACGGCAAATACAACACCCCTTGCGCCAAAGCCAATGCCTGACGCATGTAGAAGACATCTTGGTCAGGATTACTCACGATTTTTTTGATTTAGCCGCGGGCACTTGCATCTCACGGATCGCTTCGACGAACTCACCGATATCTTCGAAGCTCTTGTAGACCGAGGCAAACCGCACGTAGGCGACTTTATCGATTTTTTTCAACTCAGCCATCACGAGTTCACCCAAATAGGCGGTCGTGACCTCGCGTTCGCCGCTGGTCAACAGCTTATCTTCAATGCGCATCACCGTTGCGTCGACAACAACTGCACTAACCGGTCGTTTACGCAGCGCTAAAGCGAGGCTCGCTCTCATTTTGGCTGAATCGTAATCATGACGACTGCCGTTACGTTTAACCACGTAAGGCATCGCAAGCTCGGGCCTTTCGTAAGTCGTGAAGCGACGATCACAGGATGAACACTTTCTGCGGCGCCTGATAAAGTCGCCCTCATCGCTTGCGCGCGAGTCAACGACCTGAGTATCGGCAAAACCGCAGAAAGGACACTTCATGCCAAGTGCTTAACCGTAGACCGGAAAAGTTGACGTCAAGGCATTGACGCGTGCGCGAACCGAGGCAATATTCGCCTCATCTCTTGGGTTATCAAGCACGTCTGCGATCAAATGAGCGGTCAACTCTGACTCGGCCTCTTTAAATCCACGCGTCGTCATCGCAGGGGTACCCAAACGAATGCCGCTTGTGACAAACGGCTTCTCGGGGTCGTTAGGGATGGCGTTTTTGTTGCACGTAATGTGCGCCAGACCCAGAACGGCCTCCGCCTCTTTACCGGTGATACCTTTGGATCGCAGATCAACCAGCATCACGTGGCTCTCGGTGCGACCTGACACGATGCGCAAACCACGCGAAACCAGTGTTTTAGCCAATACATCTGCATTCTTAACAATTTGCGTAGCATAAGTTTTGAACTCAGGTGTCAGCGCTTCTTTGAACGCAACTGCCTTGGCTGCAATCACGTGCATCAGCGGACCACCTTGAATGCCGGGGAAGATCGCCGAATTGATGGCTTTCTCATGCTCAGCTTTCATCATGATGATGCCACCGCGAGGTCCACGCAAAGACTTGTGCGTGGTGGATGTAACGATATCCGCAAACGGGACAGGGCTAGGATAAGCACCACCAGCTACCAAGCCAGAGTAATGCGCCACATCAACCATCAGCAGAGCACCGTTATCCTTGGCAATACGAGCCATACGCTCGAAATCAATTTTCAGCGAATAAGCCGACGCACCCGCGATGAGAATCTTGGGCTTATGCAAACGAGCAAGTTCTTCGACCTGCTCGTAATTAAGCACCTCATCAGCATCCAGACCATAGTGATTAAAGCTGTACAACTTACCTGACGCATTGACTGAAGCACCGTGCGTCAGGTGACCGCCCTCTGCCAGACTCATGGCGAGCACCGAATCACCCGGTTTCAAGAATGCCTGATAAACCGCCTGGTTCGCCTGTGAGCCCGAGTTAGCCTGAACATTGACGGCTTCGGCACCAAACAGCTCTTTCAGACGATCGATCGCTAGTTGCTCGACGATATCGACATACTCGCAACCACCGTAATAACGTTTACCTGGATAACCCTCTGCATATTTATTGGTCATCTGAGTACCTTGCGCCTGCATGACAGCGGGACTCGCATAGTTTTCAGAAGCGATGAGCTCAATATGCTGCTCTTGGCGTTGGTCTTCTTTCTGGACAGCTGCCCATACTTCGGGGTCAACGCGCTCAAGGGTAAGGCTACGGTCAAACATGAGGTTTCCTAGCAAAGGGATTCGGGTGTAGTAGTGTACCGCCCCTGAAGGCGGGCACCTTGCCTAGACGACGGTTACTCTCGCAAACTTACGCTTACCAACTTGCATGACATAAATACCCGCAGCGAGTTGCAGGCCTTTGTCTTCGACTTTAGCGCCGTTGATGCGGACACCACCTTGCTCAATATTACGTTGGGCTTCTGCCCCGGACGCGACCAGGTTGGCTTCGCGCAGCACCTTGAGGACACCAAGCGGCGCACCAGCAACCGTCATCTCGGGCATATCCTCAGGGACGGCACCATCCCGAAAACGCGCTTCGAAAGCCGCTAGGGCGCCTTCAGCAGCGCTTGGCGAATGAAATCTTGCGACGATTTCCTGGCCCAGCATCACTTTGGCATCACGCGGATTGCGCCCTGCGTCGATCTCCGCCTTCAAGGCTGCGATCTCGTCGAGGCTGCGGAAGGACAACAACTCAAAGTACTTCCACATCAGCGTGTCAGAGATCGACATGAGCTTGCCGAACATTGACTCAGGCGCTTCGCTGATGCCGATATAGTTGTTCTTGGACTTCGACATCTTGTCGACACCATCAGTCCCCTCAAGAAGCGGCATCGTCAAAATACAT
Source organism: Jezberella montanilacus (assembly GCF_003003055.1). Lineage (GTDB taxonomy): Bacteria > Pseudomonadota > Gammaproteobacteria > Burkholderiales > Burkholderiaceae_B > Zwartia > Zwartia montanilacus. Next base: position 128,098 of record NZ_PVTV01000016.1, on the reverse strand, counting down.
TGTGGCTCTTGCCCATACTCTCGCTGCAGCTCACGACCGACAAGCAGATTGAACTTCTGGTCGGTACCACCGAGCTCAAGATCAGACTTCAAGGCAACCGAGTCATAGCCTTGCATCAAAGGATATAGAAATTCATGCACAGAGATCGGCTCACCTGCTCTATACCGTTTTGTAAAGTCATCACGCTCCATCATGCGCGCGACGGTATAACGCGACGCCAATTGAATCATGCCCCGCGCACCCAGTGGATCGGACCACTCTGAGTTGTAACGAATTTCAGTTTTTTGCGGATCCAGCACCAAACTGGCCTGGGCGTAATAGGTATTGGCGTTCGCTTCGATCTGCTCACGCGTCAAGGGCGGTCTGGTCGAATTGCGACCGGAAGGATCGCCGATCATGGAGGTGAAGTCACCAATCAAAAAAATGACCGTGTGCCCCAGATCTTGCAACTGCCGCATTTTGTTCAACACAACGGTGTGGCCCAGGTGAATATCAGGCGCGGTGGGATCTAACCCAAGCTTGATGCGCAACGGGACACCGGTCGCCTCGCTACGCGCAAGCTTCTGCATAAACTCGGCCTGAACCAGCAACTCGTCACAGCCGCGCAGGGCTACCCCCATGCTGGCTTCAACCGTTGGTGTTATTTCGTATTTTGACTGTGACATGATGTAAATTAAATAGTATTTAACTGAAATTGACCGATACTTACGAATTATTACAAAACTATGACTGATGCAACGCACAAAATGGGCTAAACTTTCAGCTTCGGCTCGATCGACTATGGACTGCAACTTTCCCCATGCAGACGAATCATACGCATTCTGATGTCGACGCGCCAACCAATCACCACTGCAGTTGGGGCTTTGTCAGCCCACTAAATGGATTTTTCTTTTGATAGTTAAAGTACCCCTGGCATTGAAGCGTGCGCTGTTAGCGATGCGCTCACCTCTCATTCAGGCCCCTAACTCGGTTGGTGGTCGTCTCGTTTACGCCTTTGCAGTTTGCTCTATCGTTTTGCTGTTTGTTGGTGTTGGGGCCTTCGGGATGGTTGTGCCAAGTGCGACCGATCTCCCACCGCCCGAGCAAGTGGTTCTTCAAGATGTGGTCGCCATCCCCGACGAAGCGCTGGCACGCACAGAGGCAACAGCTGGTGCCGACGCACCGTTCATCACTGAAACACACATCCAGCCGGGTGATACGGTGGCCTCAGTCCTAAAGCGACTCAAGCTGACAGATACTCGCTTGCTCACCGCCATTACAAGCAACACTCAAGCACGGTCAATATACAAGCTGCGCCCCGGGCGCACCGTTCTGGTGGCAACCACACAAGATGGTGACTTTTTGTGGTTGCGCTACATACACACGCCCGGTACTGAAGCAAATGGTCGTGTGATCGCAAAAATGCTTGAAGTGAAAGCCGTCGATGGCAGCTTCACCTTTAACGAGATTGAAGAACAGACTGAAACCCATATTGAAGTGGGTATGGGCACGATCACCCGCTCGCTGTTCGCGGCGACAGACGTTGCCAACATTCCCGATGGGATCACAAGCCAGATGGCAGATATTCTTGGTAGCAAGATCGACTTTTTGCGCGGTTTGCGCAAAGGTGATCAATTCAGAGTCGTCTACGAGACCCGGGCACACGAAGGTCGCAGTGTTGGCACCGGTCGCGTGCTGGCTCTGCAATTCGTTAATCAAGGCAAATCCTACAGCGCGGTCTGGTTCAATTCGGACGACAACAAATCTGGTGGCTATTACAGCCTCGAAGGTGAGACGCTGCGCGGCGTTTTTCTTCGCAATGCCCTGAAGTTTTCTCGCATCAGCTCTACTTTCGGGACGAGACGCGATCCGATCTTGGGTTCTTGGTCAGGCCATGCGGGTGTCGATTACGCGGCTCCTACGGGTACGCCAATTCAGGCGACTGCCGACGGTATCATCGACTATATCGGATGGCAGAACGGTTACGGTAACGTCATCATCTTGCGCCATCCAGGCAACATCACTGTTGTATACGGCCATCAATCTGCTTTTGCACCCGATCTCGTTAAGGGATCAAGGATTGCGCAAGGCCAAACCATTGGTTACGTTGGCTCGACCGGCTGGTCAACCGGGGCGCATCTGCACTATGAATTCCGCATTAACGATAAGCCCGTTGATCCACTCACGGTGGCGCTTCCAGAATCGCCGCCGATCGAAGCAGAGCACTTGCCAACCTTTGTTAAAGCTGTCGCGCCGTTAAAGCAACAGCTTGAAGTACTGGCAAAGTTTCAACCAGCTGCGGCTGAAGAATCTGCGAGCATCGCTCAGCAATAGGCATGACTGGCCAAATATACGTCGGCCTCATGTCTGGTACCAGTCTTGACGGCGTTGATGCAGTGGTCGCTGAATTCGATCAACAGGGCACACCTAAATTGCTTGCTCGCGCGTCTGAGCATTTCTCACCCGGCTTGCGTCACGAGCTTCTCTCGCTCAATAGCAGCGGTGCAGACGAACTGGCACGCGCCGCAATCGTCAGTCAAGCGCTGGCTCGCCTTTATGCAACAGTCACCAAGCAGGCAATCTTTGCGGCTGGCCTGACGTCACAAGATATCAGCGCAATTGGCGCACACGGGCAAACGGTCAGGCATCAGCCCCAGGCTGGCTACACCATTCAATTAAATTCACCCGCTTTGCTGGCCGAATTAACTCAGATTGATGTGGTGGCTGACTTTAGAAGCCGTGATGTGGCGGCAGGCGGACAAGGCGCGCCACTAGTACCCATGTTTCATCAATACGTCTTTATGGGTAACGAGCCTCGCGTTGTGCTCAACCTCGGAGGTATTGCAAATATCACGGTGCTCGACCCTGACAAGCCTTTGCTTGGCTTTGATACTGGTCCCGCAAACGTCTTAATGGACCTGTGGTGCGAACGTCATACAGGCCAAGCTTATGACCATTCAGGCCAGTGGGGCGGCAGTGGCCTCGTCAACAAGGCTTTGCTTGAACACCTTATCAGTTCAGAGCCGTGGTTTGACCTACCCGCCCCAAAATCGACCGGACGCGATCTGTTTCATGCCGATTGGTTGAATGAACGACTAAGCGCTTTTGTTGAAACGCCTCAAAACGTTCAAGCAACATTACGCGCACTGACCGCACAGACCATTTCACAAGCCATCGAGCGCTACGCCACTCAGGCCAAAGATGTACTCGTGTGTGGTGGTGGCGCCAAGAACGCCTTGCTCATGCGAGACCTCGGCAACCTGCTAAAGCGCCCAGTCACCGCAACGGATTATCACGGGATCTCATCCCAAGATGTTGAAGCGCTTGCGTTTGCCTGGTTGGCTTGGGCCAATCAAAACGACGTTAAAGCCAGCAACCCTGCGGTTACCGGTGCACAAGGCGCGCGCCTCTTAGGCGCTACCTGGAAAGCTGGCTAATTAGACAGAGAAAGACGAACCGCAACCACAAGTCGTTGTGGCATTCGGATTACGAATGACGAACTGAGCGCCTTCGATATCTTCTTTGTAATCAATCTCAGCGCCGACCAGATACTGAAAGCTCATTGGATCAACCAGAAGAGCAACACCGTTTTTCTCAAGCGTGGTGTCGTCATCAGCTACGTCTTCGTCAAAAGTGAAACCATACTGAAAACCTGAGCAACCACCACCTTGTACGAAAACTCGAAGCTTCAAGTTATTGTTGCCTTCTTCAATCAACAGGTCTTTCACCTTCTCGGCAGCAGAATCAGTAAAGATGATTGCTGGCGGCGGGGTTTGCAGATTAACGGTTTCAGTGATGGTGTTCATGGTGGACTCCAGCCTCTTTGAGGCGACTTGCGATACGACGGAATAACAAAGACTACACTTTAAGTCAGGGATAACCCAAGGGGTTATATCCGACTATTATGCTCAACTATACAGCAAATTAAGGATTTACGGCGAAATCGCCACGTGGCTCAAGCCGGCTGTCTCAGGAAAACCGAACATTAAATTCATATTCTGAATAGCCTGACCCGCCGCACCTTTCACCAGATTATCTTGCACAACCAGAATAATCAGCTTGCGACCGTTGCCAGGGCGGTGAATAGCAATCCTCAGGGTGTTAGACGCCCGTACCGAGCGCGTCTCGGGCATGCTGCCAGCGGGCATGACATCGACAAACGCCTCGCCGCGATAGTGATCTTCGAATAATTTCTGATAATCCACACCCAGTGCTTCAGGCAAAATATTTGCGTAAATCGTGCTGAACATGCCGCGAATCATGGGCAACAGGTGCGGGATAAAGGTCAACCCGACGGGCGCACCCGCCATGCGATCCAACTGTTCTTGGATTTCGGGTTTGTGGCGATGACCGGCAACGCCATAAGCCTTGAAGTTATCAGCTGCTTCTGCCAATAAATGACTGACCTCAGCCTTGCGCCCTGCGCCGCTAATGCCAGACTTCGCATCCACAACGATATCGTGGAGATCAATCAGGGGTGCGCCACCAAACAACGGTGACAAACCCAGCAAGACAGTAGTCGGATAGCAACCCGGATTACCAACAACGCGCGCTTTGGCGATCGACGCACGATTAAGCTCAACGACCCCGTAAACCGATTCAGCCAGCACGTCAGGACAGGCGTGAGGGATTTTGTACCACTGCTCGAATACCTTGGTGTCCTGCAAACGGAAGTCAGCAGCCAAATCAATGACTTTGACACCTGCGGCCAATAAGGTTTTAGCCTGAGCCATCGCAACGCCATGTGGTGTCGCAAAGAAAACCACATCGCAACTGGTCAGCTCAGCCTTTTCAGGCGATGAAAAGGCCAGATCAACGCGGCCACGCAAGCTGGGAAACATCTCTGCCACGCGCATGCCGTCTTCTGTCCGCGACGTGATGGACGTGAGCTTGACGTGCGGATGCTGGCATAGCATGCGAAGTAGTTCGACACCGGTGTAACCGGTACCACCCACAATACCGACTTTGATCGGACTAGCTGGGGATTGCGACATCGTTCGGGCTCCTGATAAAAAAAGCCGCTTGCGCGGCTTTTTCGTACAACTGAGAAAAACCAGTGGTCTTAATTGCCACCAATAGTTTAACGCTTGCTGAACTGTTTGCGACGACGCGCCTTGCGGAAACCGACTTTTTTACGTTCGACTTCACGAGCATCACGCGTCACCAAACCTGCTTTAGACAGAGCTGGCTTTAATGTTGCATCGTAATCAATGAGTGCGCGGGTAATACCGTGACGCACAGCACCGGCTTGACCGCTTTCGCCGCCGCCATGCACATTGATATGGAAATCAAATGAAGCCAGATGGCCTGTCAGCTCAAGTGGCTGACGGACGACCATACGCCCCGTTTCGCGAGCAAAGTATTCGTCAACGACTTTACCGTTAACGACGATCTTGCCTTCGCCTTTTTTCATGAACACACGAGCCACCGAAGTTTTGCGGCGGCCTGTTCCGTAATTCCAATTACCGATCATGGCCTGTCCTTAAAATTCTAGGTTCTGTGGCTGTTGGGCAGAATGAGGATGCTCAGCACCCGCATAGACCTTCAGCTTTTTGATCATCGCGTAACCCAGAGGGCCTTTAGGCAACATGCCTTTAACGGCTTTCTGGATTGCGCGGCCTGGAAAACGCTCTTGCAGCTTGGCGAAATTGGTTTCGCGAATACCACCTGGGTAAGTCGTATGACGGTAGTACTTTTTATCCGTCGTCTTGTTACCGGTGACAACAATGTCTGCCGCGTTGATAATGACGATGTAATCGCCAGTATCAACGTGAGGTGTGAATTCTGGTTTGTGTTTACCGCGCAAACGGCGTGCGACTTCGCTGGCCACACGACCTAGGACTTTGCCCTTGGCGTCGATCACATACCAGTCACGCGTGACTTCATGCGGCTTTGCCACAAATGTCTTCATGATTGGATCCTAAGTAAAAACCTGACGGGACCATCCCGGCAAGCCCTCAATCGAACATGTCATTTAGTGAAACCGTGCCAAAGCGTTATGAGCCGCCCGTGCAGGAATGGTTACACCCTTACTCAAGACATGATGAATACGAATTGAGGAAAGCCTTTGATTCTACAATAAAAAATGGGCTTTTGTGAAATCCAAAAGCCCATCTTGAGTAAAAAAGTCACTAAAACCCATCAAAAAAACGTTTTGATTCCCTTTTTACTAAATAAAACGCACAGATTCGTTTATTTCTTCTTCTGCAGCATTGAACTGACGAAGCCGTCGTAAGAACCTTCCGCGACGCGGAACCATGGCACCTGTGCATCCCGATAGCCCATGTAGTTGTCGTGCACGGCCTTGAACTTTGGATCTTTCGCAGACATCTCTGCATAGACCAGCGTGGCCGCATCCCACGACGCTTCAAGCACTGGGCGAGGAAACTGATGCAACACTGCGCCTTGACCAATCAGATTTTTCAAGGCTGCCGCGTTACGATTATCGTAACGAGCAAGCAGGGTCACGTTAGTTGAGCGCGACGCCACATCGATCATCGCCTTGTAGCTTTCTGGCAGCTTCTGGTATTCGCCCGCATTGACGTACAGCGAGACTTGGGCGCCGCCCTCCCACCAACCCGGGTAGTAGTAGTGTTTAGCTACCTTGGCGAAGCCAAACTTTTGATCGTCATACGGCCCCACGAACTCAACCGCATCGAGCGTGCCTTTTTCGAGGGCGGGGTAAATATCCCCAGCAGCCAGCTGTTGTGGCACGACGCCCAAGCGCGATAACACTTCGCCAGCAAATCCAGCCGTACGGAACTTCAAGCCCTTCAGATCGGCAACAGTTTTAATTTCGTTGCGAAACCAACCACCCATCTGGCAGCCTGTGTTACCCATCGGAAAGTTGACGACGTCATATGCTTTGAAGACATCGCGCATCAGCTTCATGCCGTCACCGTCATACATCCAGCCGTTCATCTGGCGCGCATTCAAACCGAATGGCACGGCGGTATCAAAACACAAGATCGGGTCTTTACCGAAGTAATAATAAGCCGGGCTATGACCCATCTCGATGGTGTTCTTCTGAACCGCATCCAGAACGGCTAGCGGGGGAACGATCTCACCAGCGGGAAAGGTTCTGATGTTGAACTTGCCACCGCTCATGTCACTGATTTGCTTGGCAAATTGCTCAGAGGCACCGAACAGGGTGTCAAGTACCTTAGGGAAACTCGACGCCAGGCGCCAATTGAGCGTGGGGGCATCTTGGGCAAAAACTGGCGCTGCAACCGTGGCAGTACCAGCAACCGCACCTAAACTAGCTTTTTTCAGAAACGAACGACGTTGCATCCTGTATCTCCGTAAATTTATTTAGAAGGGCCGTGCCGCCCCTGTCGGGCGAATATTACACCTGAGCAATAAACAAATACACCCCTAAGCTAAATCCCGGCTATCGCCATTTTCTCGATCAAGATAGAGCCAGTCGTTTTGCTGCCACGATTAATCGTGTCAGCACCGACCGCCACGATTTGCGAAAACATGTCCTTAAGATTGCCAGCGATTGTCACTTCTTCGACTGCATGGCGAATAAGCCCTCCCTCAACCCAATAGCCAAAGGCACCGCGAGAGTAATCGCCCGTCACGTAATTCACGCCTTGGCCGATTAACTCTGTCACCAGAAAACCAGTATCCATTTTGCGCAACATCGCGTCGAGGTTGTCTTTTTTCTTGGTTTTTGTCGAAGATAAGACAAGATTGTGCGAGCCGCCAGCGTTACCCGTCGAGACCATGCCCAGCTTGCGCGCAGTGTATGAGGACAGAAAATACCCCTTTAGAACACCATCTTTGATGATGTCGCGAGCCTGGGTGCGGACCCCTTCCTCGTCAAACGGCGAGCTGCCCATCGCGCCCTTAATGTGAGGATTCTCGTCAATATTGATGTGACTGGGAAATAATTGCTTCCCCAACGCATCAATCAGAAAACTCGACTGCCGATAGAGCGCACCGCCGTTAGTCGCCTGAGTCAGTGCACCAATCAAGCCTAAGGCCAGTGGCGCCTCAAACAACACCGGAAAATGCCCAGTCTTGATTCGGCGCGCCGACAACCGCGATAAGGCACGCTCAGCGGCATAACGCCCGACAGCGGCAGGGTCAGCCAAGTTTTTGGGATTACGGTCACTGGTGTACCAATAGTCGCGTTGCATCCGCTGACCACGGCCAGCAATGGGCGACACGGACAAACCATGACGGGAGTAGGCGTAGCCATCCAGAAAGCCGCGCGTATTGCCCAGTACAAAATGTCCCTCATGCGTATCGACACTTGCACCTTCGGTATTGCTGATCCGCTTATCGCATTGCAGGGCAGCATGCTCAGCTGCGATGGCCAACTCAGTGGCCTCGCTCACGCTGATTTTCCAGCGATGATGCAGTGACAGATTATGTTTAGCCTTCTTGGCGAGCAGCGCTTCATCGGGCAGACCGGCGGCGGGATCTTCTGCCGTATAGCGCGCGATATGCCACGCTGCCTCAACCGTGTCCCTGAGTGCCTGTGTTGAAAAATCCGAAGTGGATGCCGACCCGCGGCGTTGGCCTGCAAACACCGTGATGTCCATCGACCGATCACGCGTCTGCTCCACCGTTTCGACATCGCCTTTGCGAACAGTAATCGCTAAACCCTGGGCTTCTGACACCTCAGCTGCGGCATCTGATGCCCCCAGAGATTTGGCATGTTTCAACGCTTGAGTGACTAAATCCTCAAAAATTGGGCGATTTTCAGTAATCGGGAGTGCAGAAATCTTGTTAGCCATGGCGATCCATTCAAATGAGGCCTTATCATAGCAACTATGCAAAACGACATACCTCATTCAGAAGACGATACTGGCGACGACCAGTACGACGGCCCCAGCAAATCCCAAGTCAAACGCGAAATGCTCGCTTTAGTCGATTTGGGTAAAGAGCTGGTCGACCTATCACCCGAGCGCTTAAAACAGTTGCCGCTGTCCGAACGTTTGTACGACGCCATCCGGCTCGCCCAGCGCACCACCAGTCGCGAGGGTTTGCGCCGGCAGGTGCATTTCGTCGGCAAGCTGATGCGCGACGCTGATGCAGCGCTCATTCAAACACAGCTCGAGACCTGGAAAAACGGTTCTAAAGAGCAGACTCAAGCCATGCACCGGCTCGAGTCCTTGCGCGATCGCTTGCTCAAAGATGATCAGGCACTCACTGATTTATTGACGAAATTTCCAGGTGCTGACGTACAGCATTTGCGCACCCTGATCCGCGAAGGCCGTAAAGAACAGGTCGCCAATACGCAGCTACGCCCGGGCCAGGATCCACTGCGCAAACACTATCGCGCGCTCTTTCAAGCCCTGAAAACACTCCATGACACCGAGACAACCACATGAGCCAAGACGATCTGCTTGAGTGCCTTGAGACTGAAACCGAGCCCAACCCAACAGCCTGCGTAATCTGGCTGCATGGTCTGGGCGCTGACGGTGGTGACTTTTACCCCATCGTCCCTGAGCTCAGGCTGCCCGCGTCAATGCCGACGCGGTTTGTGTTTCCCAATGCTATGGTGCAACCCGTCACCATTAATGGTGGGATGCACATGCGTGCCTGGTATGACATTTTCGTGCCTAATATCGTTCCTCGCGAAGATGACGCGGGGATCAGGCGTTCAGAGGCCGCCGTCAATCGTCTGATCGAACGAGAAATTGCCAGAGGCATCCCGTCTTCCAAAATTGTACTGGCTGGATTTTCGCAAGGGTGTGCGATCACCCTGCACACGGGGATAAGAACCAAGCACAAACTGGCTGGCTTCATGGGGCTATCCGGTTATTTGCCTATCCTGGCCGCAGCTGACCGAGAGCATAACGACGTAAATGAACAAACGCCCATTTTCCTGGCGCACGGTTTATTTGATCCAGTGGTCACCATTGACCGCGCTCAAGCTGCTCAACAAAAGCTCACTCAGTTGGGTTATCAGGTGCAATGGCAAACCTATCCCATGCCGCACTCGGTCTGCCCTCAAGAGATTCACGACATCTCAGTGTTTTTGCAAAAAGTGCTGGCCTAAAAAAGTTGGTCGTATTCAGCTCGAGTCCTTGGTTCGATTGACCAGGTTTAGCCAGATTCGGCGTGTTCCGGGGTCATCGGGCTCATGATCGACGGTGAAGCCAAGCTTGGTCATCAAACTGATCATTGGCCGGTTATCCGACAAGACCATACCCTCGATGTAATCGAGCCCCTGTTCTTGCGCTGCCAAGATTAGCTTTCGCATCAGGCGACCACCCAAACCCAGTCTTTGCCAATCATCTCCCACGACCAGGGCGTACTCGGCGCCGCGTCCGTCCGGATTTCGCAAATAATGAGCCAGACCAATCACCACATCTTTTTTACGCCCCCGATCAGCTGGATCAGGCTCACTTGTTGTCACGACGAGTGCTAACTCACGGTGATAGTCGATCTGGGTATAACGAGCAATCATGCGAGGCGTGAGTTCTCGCATCATTGAGACGAACCGCATATAGCGGGATCTGTCAGACAGTCCTCGAATGAAATTCTGCAAAGCTTGGGCATCTTCTGGGCGAATGGGGCGTAACGTCCCCTCGCGCTCATTTCCAAACTCAAGCGATTCTACCCAGCGATAAGGGTAAGGATGAATCGCCATATGCGGATAGCCCTGCATCTGCGGATCAGATCGCTGGGGCAACGCTCTCAAGGCAATGCTTGCGTCAAGTGCGAAAGGTGCCAGATCGTCGAAATAGATGGGATCGAACACAATTCGTTCAATATCAGGGAGCTCTGCGACCATGATGGATACTTGCTCGAGCACAGTCAACAATGCCTCGTGGGCGATTTGAGAGACGTGGCCGGCCAGCGAATGGCGCCACACTCGACTGCGATCAAGCAGCAGCCGGGCAAGGTAAGGATTCAGGGGGGCAAGATCGGTGCCCGCGTCGGGGCCAATAATTCGAGCAATCGCCCCACCCACACCAACGCTTACGATCGGGCCGAAATGTAAGTCCAGATGCACTTCTACCCGTAACGGTATCTGTTGTCTCAGAACAATATCGTTGACCGTCGAACGAAGCGCAAGCGGCACATTGAATGCTTCAATGAGGCTCAGCATTTCTGGGGCAGCCAATCGGGTTCGCCCTTGCTCTCTGACCTTCACCAAGATGTTTCGAGCCAAATGCAAATCAGGTGCGCGGCCATCCGGATGGGGCGACTGCAACTGCAGCAACAGCTGCTGGTTGTAATGATAGGTTGCCAAAACACCGAAAGCATCGGCAGCAGACTCAGGGGTGCGAAACGCGGGTGTACCGGCATCATCGAGCAACCGTCTCAGTGGGCGCATGTGCGCATCACCCATCAGACACGTGATGATTGGCTTATGCACACCCGGTGCAATCAGAGCCAATTCGTCGACCACAGCGCTCAGATCAGCTCTCGAATCTGGGCTTAACAGTACCAGCACACCGTCGACACCTGTGTCGTTCAAAACGGCATGCAATAAATCTCGGGTCAGGTGCCGCGTGAGCGGCTGATTGGTGATGACAGGATTAAAGACTGATTTGCCCGGCTCAAGCAATTGCGACAACGCCATGCGTGTCTGCACTGCAAAATCGGCACTGGCGAAAGGCACGCCATCGATCGCCAAATCCATCGCCAGTTGCGATGGGCCGTCTCCGTTAGCCATGACTGCCAGGCGACGACCGGTCGGTCGGCGCAAGTGCACCAGAACCTTCAAGGCTGAGAATAAATTCACAAAATATCGAACGCGCACAGCACCAGCCCGACGCAAGGCTGCATCAAACGCAGCATCCTCTTGCGGCGAGCCAAACGCTCTTCCCGCTTTTAAGACGACCACAGGTTTTACACTCGCAGCCGCCCTCAAGGCACTCATGAACTCGCGACCAAAACCGATTTCTTCAACATAGAGAGCAATACTGTCCGTGCGCGAGTCGGTCGCCAGGTACTCCAGAATCCCCGCCAGCCTCGCGACCGTCTCGTCGCCCAACGCAACGACCGAGGAAAACCCGATATGGGTTTCGTCTGCCCAATCCAGCACGCTGGATACGATGGCGCTAGACTGGGCTACGAAGGCAACACGCCCCTCTCGGGCCAGGGTCGGATTCAGACTTAAATTCAGACCAAGATGAGGGCGCAAAATACCAAAAGACTGTGGCCCTATCATTAGGCAACCATGCAGTGTTGCCCACCGTCGACAAAGGGTAATGGTTTGCTCAGGTCGGCTATCGACCCACTCACTTTGCAGCAAAATAGCCGCTCGTGGCCGATATCTCGCTAACTGATCAAGCGTCTCGGCGAGCCGCGCAGGGTCGACACACAAAACCGCTAGGTCCAAGCGCTGCTCTGCCGTGGCGCCAGCTAGCTCGCTGGGGATTTCAATTGGGCGACCCTTTTGTACTTGAACCTTCGTTAATTTGGGATGCTCGGCCGCGGGCAAACTCTGGGCAAGCGGCAGTTGCTGGTCAGTGATGACCAGAATGCTCCGAGGTTCAAATAAGGGGCCGAAGATGTGACGCTGCATGCAACTGAGCTCTCTAAACTAAAATACCGATGTTTTCACCATACACGTTTCTTGGCTCACTGGTGAGTCATGAAACAACGGATTTAAGGCCCATGACCGATTTCTCGCACGTTCGCACTCGTTTTGCCCCTTCACCAACTGGTTTTTTACATCTTGGTGGTGCACGCACTGCACTGTTTTCCTGGGCTTTCGCTCGGCACTATGGCGGCACTTTTATCCTGCGAATCGAAGACACCGACCTTGAGCGCTCTACGCCAGAGGCAGTACAGGCCATTCTCGATGGTATGGCATGGCTGGGACTAACGCCGGACGAAGGCCCTTTTTACCAAATGCAACACATGGATCGCTATCGCGCAGTCCTGGGCAGCATGTTGGCCGCTGGGACGGCTTACCCTTGCTACAGTTCCCCCGAAGAGGTTGAGTCCATGCGCGAGGCTGCGAAAGCCCGTGGCGCAAAGCCTCGTTATGATGGCACTTGGCGCCCAGAAATCGGCAAAACGCTGCCGGCTATCCCAGCCGATCGAAAACCAGTCATTCGCTTTAAAAATCCGCAAGAAGGCGCGACCGCCTGGCTTGATCTCGTCAAAGGGCCGATCAGCATTGACAATGGCGAGCTGGACGATTTGATTATTGCCAGACCAGATGGCACCCCCACTTACAATTTTTGCGTGGTGGTTGATGATTGGGACATGCGCATCTCGCATGTTTTGCGCGGTGACGACCACGTCAACAACACGCCCCGCCAGATCAATATTCTGCGGGCGCTGGGCGCACCCGTGCCTCAATATGGTCACGTGCCAATGATTCTTGGCCCTGATGGTGAAAAACTTTCCAAGCGCCATGGTGCGGTCAGTGTCATGGACTACCATCGTGAGGGTTATCTGCCCGAGGGCATGATCAATTATCTGGCGCGACTCGGCTGGAGCCACGGCAACGACGAAATTTTCTCTCGCGAGCAACTTGTTGAGTGGTTTGATCCCCAGCATTTATCCAAGTCGGCCGCGCAGTGGGATCCCAAGAAACTAAATTGGGTTAACGCACACTACATCAAGCAAAGCGACAACGAATCATTGGCTCACAGCATAAGTGAGAGAATCAAAGCCCGAGGAGGCGATCCCGAAGCCATCAACCTCGTTGAAGTCGTGCAGCTGCTGAAAGACCGCGCCGAGACGCTTGAACAACTCGCCGACGCGGCCATGCTCTTCTGCGGGCCATTCAAGTCTGCTGAGCCAGACCTGATCGCGCAACATTTGACCGCTTCGGCGCGAGCAGCACTAAAAGATTTCGCGCAACAAGCGGCGAAGATAGATTGGACTAAAGACGCAATTGCTGCTCTGATCAAAACCGTGCTTGCCACTCACGAACTCAAGATGCCTCAGCTCGCCATCCCCTTGCGCGTCGCCGTGGCGGGCACGACTCAGACACCAGCGATTGATGCAGTCCTGACGCTGTTAGGCCGCGAGGTGGTCCTCAGCAGATTGAATGGATCTTAATCAGTTGTTATTCCGGGGCTTTTAAATTACAGTCAGTGGTACGCCTTGGTTAACACAAAGGATCCATCATTAAGCCGTCCGACACGAAAGCTGCGCGCATTTTTTTTGCTGCGCTGGGTACTGAAACCAACACCTTCGCGCCGCTGCCAACGGGCTTGAACTCCTTTCTCGAACGGGACTATTACCGCGCAGGTTCGCATCCGGCTAAACCAAGTTTTCTAAGCGCTCCACTGCATGTGCTGCGCGAGCGCCAGGCTGGGCAGGGATTCGAGTTGATCGAAGGCTTGATCGCCTCAGCGCAACCCAGCGGTACAACCACGCGGGTCGCTTACGAGACCTTGAGAGACGAACTACTAGACGGGCTGCGCTCAGCGATGCCGGTCAGCATGGTGGTATTGGGCATGCATGGCGCCATGGTGGCAGATGGTTATGACGATTGCGAAGGCGATATCCTGACTCGTGTACGCGAAATCGTCGGCCCTGACGTGATCGTGGGCGCCGAACTTGATTTGCACGCCCATCTAAGCCCCACCATGGTCCACAAGGCGAACCTCTTGGTGCTCTACAAAGAATACCCCCATACCGACACGCTAGCACGCGCGCACGAACTGGTCGATCTGTGTCTTGACATGCAGGCGGGCAAGATTCAACCGGTCGCTGCCTTGGTTGATTGTCAAATGATCGTGCCGATTCATACCACTCGCGAACCTGGTAAGAGCATCGTCCAACGCCTTCAAGCACTCGAAGGCAAGGATGGCATATTGTCAGTCTCGATCGCTCACGGTTTTGCCACGGGTGATGTGCCAGACATGGGCACCAAGGTGCTGGTCTATAGTGATGGTGACGCAGCCAAGGCTCAGGCGCTTTCGCGCTTATTGGCTGACGAGCTGATCGCCATGCGCGAGCAACTGAAAATTCCCTTTCGGTCGATTGATCAAGCTCTGGACGAAGCGCTTGCCATGCCAGCGGGGCCCATCGTGCTTGCCGACAGACCAGATAATCCGGGCAGCGGCGCAGCGGGCGATTCGACTTTTATGTTACGTCGCATGCTGGATCGCAAGATCGTTGACGCGGCCTTGGGTCCGCTGTGGGATCCCATGGCAGTCAAAATCGCCTTCGACGCAGGCACTGGTGCAAGTCTGATGATGCGCCTCGGCGGCAAAACGAGCATTCTGTCAGGTGATCCCGTTGATGTCCTGTGTCAGGTGCTGGCCCTCAAAGAAAACATGACCATGACGGGTCTCTCAGGCGGCAAGACCTCGCTTGGCAATTGCGCTCTGGTTCGCGCCGAAGGCATCGACATTGTTCTGAGTTCAAACCGCAATCAGGCGATGAATATTGACCTGTTCACGCAACTGGGCTGTGCACTTGACGAGAAAAAAATCATCGTGGTGAAGTCCGCGCAGCATTTTTACGCTTCGTTTTCTACGATTGCTAAAGCAGTCATTTACGTCGGCGGCCAAGGTGCGGCCACGCCCGACTGGGATACTTTCACCTACAAAAAAGTTCAGCTGCCGCGTTGGCCACTGAAAGCCTCAGCCTGATACGACGATGTTGGCTTACACAGCAAGACGGTTACTGCTGACACTACCGGTCATGCTGGTCGTCGCCTTTTTTGTTTTTTCATTGCTCAATTTAACGCCCGGCGATCCCGTCATTCTGTTGGCGGGTGAGGACGCCACTGCACAAGACATTGCCCGGATCAGAGCAAGCCTGAGCCTGGATCAACCGTTTTTCTTTCGCTTTGCGCAGTGGCTCTGGCGAGTGGTGCAAGGGGACTTAGGTGAGTCAATCTTCACCGGCTTGTCGGTGTCCCATATGATTGGGCAACATTTAACACCCACCATTACCCTGATGCTCATGACCTTGGTGTCGTCGATGCTCATCGCAATCCCGCTTGGCGCACTCGCCGCCTGGTTTCGTAACGGTGCCTTTGACCGACTGGTGGTCATGCTGACCGTCGTGAGTTTCTCAATCCCGTCTTTTGTCATTGGCTACTTGATCGCCTGGATCGTTGGCATCAAATTCGGTTTGCTTCCCGTTCAAGGCTACATCCCTTTCTCTGAAGGCTTTTGGGCATCTCTCCGCACGCTTATCCTGCCGACTGTTGCTCTATGCAGCGCCTATGTCGCGCTAATCACAAGGATTACACGAGCCACATTATTAGAAACGCTGACTCAGGACTACATCCGTACGGCGAGAGCTAAGGGCGTCAGTGATGAGACCGTGCTGTTTCGTCATGCCTTAAAAAACGTGGCAGTGCCCGTCATTACTGTGATTGGTAGCGGGGTGGCCCTGTTGATTGGTGGGGCAGTCATTACCGAAACGGTTTTTTCTATACCAGGCATCGGACGCCTGACGGTTGATGCCATTTTGAGAAGAGACTATCCGATTATTCAGGGTGTGATCTTGATGTTTAGTTTCATGTACGTGTTAGTCAATTTAGGGGTCGATTTGCTGTACCGCATATTTGACCCCAGGATTAAATACTGATGCGCTACCTGCTTAAGCTCATCAAATATCATCCTTCAATTGCGATCGGTACCGCGACGCTGACGCTTCTGTGCATCATTGCTCTGCTTGCACCGTGGCTCGGTACCATCGACCCAACAGCGATATCTCCCGCACTACGGGCGCGGCCACCCAATGCCCAGTTCTGGTTTGGCACCGACCTGTTGGGGCGAGATGTCTATTCGCGCGTTTTATATGGGGCCCGGGTATCGCTTATCGTTGGATTTACCGTTGCCCTCTTATCGGCAGTGATCGGCACAGTGATCGGTCTGGCAGCGGGTTTTAACCGCATCATCGACGCCATCGCCATGAGAATTATTGACGGCATGATGGCCATCCCCACCATCTTGATCGCGATAGCCTTGATCGCCCTCACTAAACCGTCAATACAAAACGTGATCATGGTGATCACCATTGCTGAAATCCCCCGTGTGGTCCGCTTGATACGCGGCCTATCACTGACCTTACGCGAGCTGCCTTACGTCGAGTCGGCGGTGGCTGCTGGTGCTGGGCCTTTGCGCATCATCGTCACGCACATTTTCCCCAACACCATCGCGGCGCTGACGGTTCAGATTACCTATATTTGTGGCTTGGCAATCCTGATTGAAGCGAGCCTGTCTTTCATCGGTGCCGGGGTTCCCCCCTCAACCCCCTCCTGGGGCAATATCATGGCCGAGGGGCGCACGCTGTGGCAGATCAAACCCTATTTGATTGCTTTTCCAGCACTATTTTTGTCTTTTACGATATTGTCCTTAAATATGCTGGGCGATGGTTTGCGTGATGCCATTGACCCGCGGCTCGCCAAGAGAATCTAAGCGATGTGCAACACACCTCATTAAAAGAGAAGACGATGCAACGCAGAACATTTATTGCAAGCGCTGGCGCCTTAGCCGGGCTCGACTTAATACCTTTTGCCGCTTGCGCCCAAGCAAAGCGCACGCTTTTCAGGTGGGTACCAGCTAACGATTTGACCTTGCTCGACCCAACATTTACGACAGCGACGATTACCGCCTGTCATGCGATGCAAGTGTTCGACAACTTGTTCGGATCGGATTCAAGCTATACAACCAAACCTCAAATGGTGAGCGAATATTCGATTGATCCAGCGGGCCTAGTCTGGGATTTGCATCTACGACCAGGACTTAAGTTTCACGATGACAGCCCGGTTCGCACACAAGACGTGATCGCGAGCATCAAACGGTATGGCAAGAGTAATCCACTCGGACAAACCTTCATGGGTCTGGTTACCGAACTCAGTGCACCTGATCCGCAAACCGTCCGCATTACTTTGTCCAAACCCTTTCCCTTAGTCGCCTACGCCCTCTCCGGCCCGGCGTCTTCAATCATGCCCGAGCGCATTATCAGCGCAAGCGACGGGGTGGCGATCAAAGAAATAGTCGGCAGCGATCCCTTCAAGTTTATTGCGTCTAAATGGGTGTCGGGATCTCAGGTTGTATACGAGAAATTCGAGGCTTATGTGCCCCGTGCAGACGGTCAGAGCTCGAATACCGCCGGCCCTAAGGTTGCACACATCCAGGATCTGAAGTGGCAAATCATCAATGATCGCGCCACGGCGGTAGCTGCGCTTCAAAACAACGAGGTAGACGGTATTGAAACCGTTGACAACGATTTCATCCCTGTACTCAGTAAAGATCCTTCGATCCGCTTAATCAAAGGCAGCGTGCCGTCCATCCCGCTGATGCGTTTTAATCACTTGCAAGCGCCTTTCAATAACGTGCTCATGCGTCGCGCCATCCTGGCTGTGGTCAGGCAAAATGACTACATGACAGCTGCCAACGGGGCTGACTTCCCCGAATACTGGAGCGATAAAGTGGGTGTTTTTGCCCCAGGCACACCCATGGCAAACGATGCGGGTCTTGAAAAGCTGACAGGTAAACGTGATTTTGATCTTGCCAGGAAACTGATCAAAGAATCTGGGCATAACGGTCAGGCCATTGTGCTGCTTGACCCGGTTGACTCACCCACGCATCACGCCTCTGCTTTGATCACCGCTGATCTTTTTAAGAAACTCGGTCTTAAAATCGACGTGCGCTCGATGGACTGGGGAAGCTACCTACAAAAGCGCAATAATCAAGATGCGCCTGAGGCGGGTGGCTGGAACGTCGCTTTCACCGCAATGGTCGGGACCAGCAATCTCGATCCAGCCAGTAATCTGGGTATCCGCGGCACTGGCAAACAAGCCTGGTTTGGCTGGCCGACCAATCAGAAGATTGAAGACCTGAGAACTCAGTGGTTTTATGCCAAAGACCTGGCCGAACGGCAAGAATTGTGCCGACAGATTCAATTGCAAGTGTTCGAGGAAGTCCCCTACATACCGCTGGGTGCTATCTACAACCTGATGGCAGTTCGAAAAGAGTGGCTTGATTTTCAGCCTGAAGGTCCAGTGTTCTACACGACACACAAAGCCTAATCAGCCCATCAGGCCGCGCGGCTTAAAGGTCGTGCCGCCTGGTCTCGTCGTTGCAGCGCCGCGTCCAGAAAATCTCGCAATAAGGGTAAGCAGTCAGTCATCCCGTTAGTCGACTCATACATTTCTGGATGCCATTGCACGGCCGCGATATAACTATCACCTGAGCCACGAATCGCTTCGATCAAACCGTCATCAGCTGATCTTGCCTCGATGTCAAAGCCTGGTGCAAGATCTTTGATCGCTTGATGATGAATACTGTTAACCGCTAGCGGCTCTGAGGCGGGCAGAAGCTGAGCAAGACGGCTTGCGGGATCAACCACGAGGCCATGCAAATTATTTTCATAGAGCGCGCTGTTGCGATGTGCGACCGGTGTCTGGGTTTGAGTGATCACATCTTGGTAAAGTGTCCCACCAAACGCAACATTGATCAGTTGCAGCCCTCTGCAAAGGCCAAACACGGGTTTGCCAGCCGCCACGAAGGCTTTGGTTAACGCGAGTTCATAGACATCACGGGCCGCATCACCCGACCATTCTGGCTTAAGCGGCTCTTCGCCATAGTGACCAGGCCAAATATCAGCACCCCCGTGAAGCACCAGACCATCTAGCTGGTCTGCGTAATCCGCACACGAAATCAGGCTCGTAGCAGCACTGCCATAAGGCGAAGGGATCAAAACCGGCAATGCCTCGCCTGCCGCGACCCAATGCGCAGTTGATTGTTCAATAAACTGCAAAGTCTTACGCGGTACGACTTTGCGTGCAGGATCAGGATGCATAAGACAAACACTGACACCGATCATTAAACGTTTTGACATAAAGATTACCTGCCCTCAATACTCTTTGGATTAAACGCTTTATGGAATCCATCACCCATAAAGTTAATGGAAACCACTGCAAGCAAAATCGCAAGCCCCGGATAAAGCGCCAGAGGGGGTGAGACGACGAGCAACTCTTGCGCATTATTGAGCATGCTGCCCCAACTGGTCGACGGAGGTTGAATGCCAACCCCTAGGAAGCTTAGCGCTGATTCAGCAAGGATAATTCGTCCCATCGCCAGTGTGGTGGCCACGATGACGGGCGAAATCGCATTTGGGATTATATGCACCAGCATCATCCGCAGATGAGAAGCCCCCTGCGCTCGGGCTGCAAGAACAAACTCGGTGTCGTTTAGTGCGAGAGTGGAAGCACGCATTAAACGCGCGACACCTGTCCAGCCCAGGAGTATAAAAATCACGATAATGCGCCAATAACCTGCCGAGCCAGAGCGCACAAATTCAGCCGAAAAACCAAGTTTGGTCAGATCCAGCGCTGCCAGAATAATCAGCAAAGGCAGGCTGGGTAGTGACATGATGAAATCTGCGAAACGCATCAACAACGCGTCGACTTTGCCACGAAAGTAACCAGCACAAACACCGATAAGGATGCCAATTAAAGAGGCCCCTATCCCTGCGATGACAGCAATCGAGAGCGAAACGCCTCCACCTCGCAACAGTCGCATGAGCTCGTCACGACCAGCATCATCAGTGCCCAACCAGTGCTGAGCAGACGGCGGTTCAAACCTGCCCAGCAGGTCGGTTTCAACACCACTGACGTCAAGCAAGCTCTCGAACCACTCAACCGCACCACACAGCAGCGCCGCACACAATAAAACGAGCGTGCCTGCGACGGCGGCGTAATCCGAGGCAAAGACTCGAAACCTGACAGCCCAGATTCCCTGCGACTGACTCGTGTCTTTTTGCAGCGATGCATCCGAGGCCGTCATTTGCGCCGCCCTGATAAGCCAATTCTTGGATCAAGGATTGAGTACGAAATATCTGCAATGATGCTCCCAAGGAGCACCATCAAGGTAGTGACGAGCAGGCACACGAGTGCCAGGTTGTAGTCGTTACCCATGATGGATTCGTAAATCAACCGTCCCATCCCGCGCCAGCCAAACATCGTCTCGATGAGCGTCGCACCAGACAGTAAATGGCCAAAGCCAAGCGCGATAATGGTCATGATGGGAATCATTGCGTTACGCAATGCATGCCGACAAACAATTGCGAACTGAGTTTGCCCTTTGGCACGAGCCGTTCTGATGTAGTCCTGCCCCAAGGCCTCGATCATGGCGGATCTGACATAGCGTGTCAGGCCACCAATTTCAATTAAGACCAGGGTCAGGCAAGGAAGGATCAAGTAAGCGATCGGCTGGTATTGTTGATCGGTTCGGGGCATACCCCCCGCGGGCAAAACACCAAACTTCACTGCGAATAAATAGATAAACATCAAGCCCAGCCAGAAACCCGGGACAGAAATCACCAGAAACGCAAACAAACTAATGAGCCGATCAATTTTTCTACCTTGATTAACGGCCGCAAGCGTACCCAGAATCATGGCCAGGCTGACGCTAATCACAAAGGCTGTTGCAGTCAAAATGATGGTATTGCCAAGCGCTGGTATCAGGATTTCCATTACAGGCCGGTGCTGCATACGCGAGAACCCGAAGTCGCCAGACAACGCCGCTTGCAACCAGCTGCTGTAACGCGACCAAATCGGTTGATCAACGCCATAGATTGCTCGCAGCTTGGTCACGTCTTCGGGCATCATGTTCGGATTAGCGGACATCAACAAGTCGATTGGATCACCTGGCATCAACCCGATCAGCGCGAAGATCACAAATGAAGTGAGCAACAAAACAAAAACCAGTCCACCGATTCGCTTGAGTGCAAAATCAATCATGGCATGACCTCGACAGCCCGCAACGGCAAGCTATTCATTTATTTAGGCCGCCATTCTTCAACCCAGGCAGTGATAAGCCCCCAGCGCGTATCGTTTGCCACGCCTGTCATCCATTTCGGGGCAAGCAAAGCGCTGGTCGGAAAATAAAGATAGATTTCAGGCAAATCGTCGGCAATGATATCGAGAATTTTTTTCCAGGCAGCTTTTCTCACAACGGGATCCAAGGCACCCCAAGCCTCGACCAAAGCAGCATCCATGGCCGGGTTGTTGTAGCCCATGTAGTTCAAGCCAGTCCAATTATTTTGTTCTGTGGGGATTTGGCTCGAATGAAAATAAGTGTGAGGCACCATATCGAGTGCCGCGTCAGTTTGAAACTCGACTAATCCTTTGAAGTTACGTTTGCGCAGCGTTTCGCCAAACATCACTCTGGCTGGCTCGTTTTTTATCACAATCTCGATGCCGATTGCTTTCAATTGCGTCTGGATGACTTGCTCAATCAACTCTCGAGTGCGGTTGCCCGACGTTGAAACCAGATCAAGGGACAGCTTCTCACCGTTGGCATTGACCAGAATTTTGTCAGCGCCGGGCTTATATCCAGCCTGCTCAAGCAATGCACGTGCGGCCTTGGGATCGTAGGCATATTTCTTGACCCCGTCATCCCACCCGAATTGAGTGGGGTGTTTAAACGAGTGCGATATTTCGAAGCGATTCCCAAACACTTTTTCAACGATCGTCTTGCGGTCGATCCCCATTTGAATCGCTTGTCGCACGCGCTTGTCAGCCAGAAAAGCATTATCGAATTGCACACTCAGATGTTCATAGCTTGCAACCGACGGCACAAACGTCCAATCAAATTTATCTGCGTCGGTTTTCATCATCGCGAGATGCTGATCGAGTGTCAGGCCGATATTGCCTGTCGCGACCATATCAACTGCGCCTGACAGCAAATTGGCTTGCAAAGCAGCCGTATTTTCAACCAGTCGGAAAGTGATCCGCTTAAACCAGGGCGCCTGCCCTTTCCAATAAGTATTGGGGACGAGTGCGACCGATTCATTCGGCCTGAATTCGCTGATTCGATAAGGCCCCATCCATAAGCCCGGTTCTTCTGGTTTACGGTTAAACAGCGATTTCTGACCATAATCGAGAGGGTTCGCCGCAGCCCTGAAAATTGATCCTTCGATGTGTTCTGGGATAGGGGTTGGTGCGGACCGATCAAAATCATAACGAACCACCCGCAAGGTAACTTTCACATTGCGAGCATCAAGGGCTTCGACTTGCTCGACAGTGGGCGGTACAGAAAAGGCGCGCTCGACTTCAAACCCGAAGGCGACATCTTTGGCCGTGACTGGTTGACCATCACCCCAGAACAGATTGTCCTTAAGCGTAAAGACGACTTCCATCCCATCGCTGCCATCGCTACGCTTGGTAACCTTGGCACGACCGTTAGCAATACTTGGTAATTCCGTGCACAACAAGCAGATCACCTCTCCCTTAGCCGTATACCCAGTCATCGTCCTGCGTGCCGCCGCAAGAATCGTATCTTTTACGCTGGTCACCGTGATGTTTGGATGCAAGTCAGGTGGAAACTGCACCATGCCAATACTCAGGGTGTCGCGTTGTTGGCCGAGCGAGAGATTGCTGAAAGAAACCAGTACCGCGAGCAGAAAATGTTTAAGCTTCATTGACCTATCCATGTACAAAAAATGTTTGGCTAATCAGAGGACGCAGCCAAATTAATGACCGAGCGGGTTAACTCGTTAACCTGTTCTTGATGAAAGGCAAGCGGGACGGGCACGTTATCCATCCAGGGTTGGTACAAATCGCTATAATGTTGATCGCCGGGCGAACCAGCCTGACCAGGGCCCATCGACGCCATCGAGACCCACCAATTGCCCACATCAATCACCGCACGAAAACTAGACCCGCCCGTCACGGTGTGATGATCAATACCTGGCCACCAGCGGGCATAAACCGTCGATCCATCGCCAGATGAACCACGGCCTTTCACATCTGCAAGCTCGGCCAGAGCGCCTGGCAATTTCGACTTAAGCGGATGCTTCAGATGCATCTCGTGCAGCCGTCCCCAGTTCGGGATCACTTGATCTGACTGGGTACCGAGCGTCTGAGCAAGCGTCTTAAGATGCGCGTAGGCGCGATCAAGACAGAGCACTAACAACGCATTTCGTTTGATTTCGGGCTGCGCGCCGAACCGGCTATCCGGATTGGTTAACGCAGCCAAGGCAACATGCGGATGAACCAGGGTGATTAGATCGTTGATATGTGCGGGGACGACAAGGCTACGCACTTCTCGCTGTAGATACGCCCACCAGTATTCATACAGACCTGCAGCCGGACTGTCTGCTGCGATGTCGTGCTCCCAACGCTCGAGTAAGGCACGCGCCGTTGTGTCACCGCCTTGTGTTTGACGCAACAGGTCTACCAGGACTTTAGCGCGACCTGAATAAATATCCTGCTGCACACACCAACTATCAGTAATAGAGTGATTCGGTTTCATGTCTGAAAAAATGGACACCAACCGGCGATGCCTGTCGTTTGCGGTCCACTCAAAACTGATTCGACGCTCAGCTACAGGCCAGTCAGCGGGGAATGGCATCTGATTGGCACTGGCTATCCAGCCTCGTGGTGGATTGAACTCACCAGGCATGCTCTCAATGGGCAAAATCCCCGACCAGGGATAATCGCCAGCGGCGGGCACAGGCATCAAGCCGTCATGATTGGGCCGTACTGGCACCCGACCAGCCGACTGCCACCCAATGTTGCCGTGAGTATCAGCAAACATGTAGTTTGTACCCCACACCGCATGCCGAATCGCAGCTCGAAACTCATCCCAATTGGTCGCAAACACTTTGGGTACATATTCTAAATTGGTTGCTGCACCTGGCTCGAGCCAGGCAGCGCGCAGCACGACGGCCCGCCCCACTTGCCTATCTTCTGCAATGATGGGACCAAGTGGCGTGAAAGCGAGATCGACTTTGACAGGCAGTTGGCCACGAACCAGAATTTCTTCAGAGATTCGGGCGATCGATTCTGTTGCCTTGAAACCTTGGTATTGCGTACCGGCTGCGTTGACTTCAAGCACATACAAATCTTCTTGATCGATTTGAAAGTCAGTGCGGCCGAAAGCGATGTACTCGTTATGGCCGAACTGTACGCCAGGGCGCCACACTGGGCCAGCACCGATCAAGTTCAGACCAGGTGCCTTGAGATGGCAGACCATTCTCGGGCTAGGAACGCTATACGGTAAATGGGGGTCATTTGCCAGAATCGCGCGGCCTGTATGTGTATGTTTAGGACCAATGACCCAAGCGTTGCTGCCGTTTCGAGAGTCGATATCTGGTTGAAACAACTCGGCAACGGTTGCCTGATCAGCGCCAGCGACCTGCACGATCTTGTCAAACGGCAAGGGTGCGACGCGATAGTTCAGCAGTTTCAAGTCATCGCTACTTATTTTAAAAACATCCAGGCCGGCGGGTACCGTGAGCGGCCACTCTGGCTCGAGTGGGTGGGCAAGTGTGTCAAGAGCAAGCGCATTGCGTTGCGCCAGCATCACTCGACGGATTTCGCCCTGGATATTAGGAGAGGCCGAGACTCGGCAACGCAACAGGTCATCTTTTATCCAGCGATCAGGCGTCATCTTGAGCGCAACGAACTCCGGTGGCAACAAAGCCGGATCCGCCTGGATTTGGTCAATGCGCGCGTTAATGCCCGCAACGAAGGCACTTGCTATCCCTTCAACCTTGCTATCGAGCTTCGCCCACTCTGACTCGATCGGGCCCCGAAACATCAGCAGCCTCGCCACGTGATCAAACGGAACGAAGGCAGCACCGAAGACCTCAGCGAGCTTACCCACTTGCCTGCGATGATTGAGATCGAGCTGCCACAGCCGCATCAGGGCAGCTGCATAACCTTGACCAAAAAAAGCATCGGCTATGTTTTGAGCTTCTATGTGTGGCACGCCCCAGCAATCGATCTGAATGGTGACAGGGCCCATTAACCCTTTTACTTGGTAGTTTTTTTGAGACTGTCGCGAATCGACCATGGGTGTTGAATAGGTTTGTTTTAGATACGTTGCAAGGTATTCTACGTTTCACCGCTCGTTTTGACAGCATTTTTTCAACAAGAACAATGATTTTCTAAAGACAGCTATGCACACGCTCTATTACACGCTACCAAAAAGCAAGGACCTTGATCACGACCAAAGCCGCCAGAGAGGCGCTACCGGGCAAGCAGTCGCAGCCACGGCGTCGCCACTTGCATCACTCGCTGCGATCACCGCGATCAAAAACGGCGGTTCAGCCGCCGATGCGGTTGTTGCTGCACAAGCTGTACTTGGACTGGTTGAGCCTCATGCGTCAGGTTTTGGTGGCGGCACAGTTATTGTCTGGCACGATGAAAGAACGGGTGCCTCGGGTGTAATCGATGGCTTAGCCGCATCGCCCGCAAGCGTAACGGACAGCCTTGAACGCGACTTTGATGGTCGTGCTATCCCTCGCGAGAGAGCCATGTCTGGTGGCCGGACAGTGGGGGTGCCTGGTACGCTCAGGGCACTAGAAAACCTGCACAAGAGATTCGGCAAACAACCTTGGGCGAAGGCTTTCGACCCAGCGAGGCAGCACGCCACTGAGGGTTTTAGTATCCCGCCCTATCTGATCAAAACGATCACAGAAATAGGATCCATACAAGACGAACGCCTCGCCCATGAAATCTATTGTGGGGGTAAACGCCGGGTCATGCCCGAGGGCTCAATCATTCGCAATGCCGCTTATGCGAAAACACTCTCGATCGTTGCCGAACAAGGGGCGAGCGCTTTCTATGAGGGCGACATAGCTGAAGAGCTCATCGCGGTCGTCAACGGCGATTTGTTTCCCGGTCGTATGACACGGCAGGATCTGGCAGACTACACGGCGCTAGATAAAGCTCCCGCGACCTATGACTTCAATGGATCAAAGATTTTGACAGCACCCGCACCAGTATTCGGTGGAATCGCAGTCGGGCAGATCGTGCAAATGATGGAGTCACTCGGTTTCGCTGGCCAGGATCTGGGCGATAGCGCCGATCTCACCCATGCAGTCATGCAAGCAGGTCGCTTGGCATTCTCGGACCGAGGCGCTTATATCGGCGAGCAAACGCCCACGTCGGTACAAGCGGCCTTACTCGATCCCGCCTATCTTGCTGAGCGTGCAAAATTGATTGATCTGCGGCAAGTCATGGGTTCGGTCAAGCATGGCCAGCTGGGTGCGGATATGCCAGCCGGGCCTGATGGAACGGGCCTGACAAGCGCAATGACCTCGCACCTGGTTATTTGTGATGGCGACGGGCTAACCATATCCATGACAACTACTATTAACCAGAACTTTGGGTCAAGACTATCAGTCGGTGGTTTTTATCTGAATAATGTTCAAACCAATTTCGCTGCTAAATCCGGCAGTGAGACCGGTACGCGCGCGTACAACGCAATGGCCGCCAGGAAACGTCCCATGACGTCGTTTGCACCAAGCATCATGTTGAATCCAGGTGGTTCGGTTCGTGCTGCGCTCGGCGCTGGGGGTGGCAACCGCATAGTGGGTTTTGTTGCCAATGCCCTATTGCGCATTGCTGCCGGATACCAAGATGCTCAGCAGATCATCTCCGCCCCGCAGGCATTGAGTTGGACAGCCTTGTCTAATATAGAGCCAGGTCTGGGCAAACTCAGTCAGGCCTTGACGCAGCGTGGCCACTATCTCATGGCAAGGCGAATGGACGGAGGCACCCAAGTTGC
This sequence comes from Jezberella montanilacus, assembly GCF_003003055.1. Classification (GTDB taxonomy): domain Bacteria; phylum Pseudomonadota; class Gammaproteobacteria; order Burkholderiales; family Burkholderiaceae_B; genus Zwartia; species Zwartia montanilacus. Next base: position 100,694 of record NZ_PVTV01000016.1, on the reverse strand, counting down.
CCTCAAACAGGGCAATAGCTGGAACGCGGGTGCCGACATTCGTCGCGATGGTACGGCGGTCGCGCTAATTGAGTAGAAAACCGGGCGGCATTTTTTTTGCTGTCATGGGCTTGCTTCCCGCGCGAGACTCGCGAAACGTTAGCCGGTCGCCTGTGACACGATCAACCTGATAATGGACGGTGTAGATGGGATCATCAAAATCCACCAGCTCACCGTTAGACCTGACGACTTGGGTCTTAAGCGATGAAGCGTCGAACGTCCAACAACCCGTTTCGCGCAACTCTGATCGAATATTGCGCCCCTGTTTGACCCGTGTTTGCTGCTTCAGTTTGCCGTCAGCGCCCAGTGTCATCAAGGTTTGAACCTCACCGGCGACACCTTTCTGCTGACGCACGAAATACCATTGTCCGGTCAATTGAGTGCCTGCCGTGGTCGGCTGACATACCGGCTCAGCGGGCGCCTTGGGCAATTCAGGCTTCGGTGGACCCACCTCTTCAGTCGCACAGCCCGCCAGAGAAAGCATCATCACTAAAGTTAAGGCTCTGAAACGCTTCATTCTGTCTGTAAACCTCATCAGCAGTGCATTTTTACTACAACTATTTCAATTAATGATTAATATTAGACGCAATAAAAATCAACAAAACAAGCACTTAGCGAGGTTTTCTCGCTTAAAACCCGCACAGTTTCAACAAAAAATGCGTCTCACCCCTAATTTAATGGATAAATTCGTCAGTCGACTTGAAATTAAGCAATTTACAAGAAAATTTTTTGTTGATTCGTCGGCACTGAACTACTAGAATTAGTAACACTCAAGTAAAAAAACACAACATCTAGTAGCAACAGTCACGCTAGCCGCAGGAGCCCTTATGCAGACTTCCACCAGCCCTTTAGCTCGCTCAGAAGCGCCCCCAACATTCGCAGGTCAAGCCCCTATTCCAACTGAAATTGCCTATTCGCAGTACCACATCATTCGTCGCAACGGCGCAGTCGTCAATTTTGAACCCAGCAAGATCGGGATCGCCTTGACTAAGGCTTTTCTCGCCGTCAATGGGGGCCAAGGCGCAGCTTCTGCCCGCGTGCGCGAGCTGGTCGACAATTTGACTCGCCAAGTTGTGTCTGTCCTGATGCGTGGCCGGCCAAATGGTGGCACGTTTCATATCGAAGATATACAAGATGCCGTCGAACTGGCTCTGATGCGCTCCGGCGAACACGATGTTGCTCGCGCCTACGTGCTTTATCGTGAACGTCGCTCACAAGAACGGGCTCGGACACAAACCGATCAGGCGCCCGCTCAGACCACCTCCTTCAATGTGACCGACAACGGCGTCACCAAGCCACTCGACATGGCTAAATTAAAGGCCACAATCGAATCCGCAGGCTTCGGTTTAGGTGACTTCGTTGACGCCGAAGCGCTGTTGCGTGAGACGCTGAAAAATCTATATGACGGCGTGCCCGTCGAAGAAGTCTACAAATCGGCGATTTTGGCAGCCCGTGCTTCCGTCGAAAACGACCCGGCTTACAGTCAGGTAACGGCTCGCCTTTTGCTGCATACGATTCGCAAAGAAGTCTTGCAGGCCGAAGTGTCACAAGAAGACATGGCAACCGAGTACGCTGCCTATTTCCCAAAATTCATCAAAAAGGGCATCGAAGCCGGTTTGCTCAATTCAGAGCTTTCGCGGTTTGATTTGCCACGTTTGGCAGCCGCGCTGGATTCAAGCCGCGACTTGCAATTTGATTACCTTGGCTTGCAGACCCTTTACGACCGTTACTTTCTGCACATTCGTGGTCAACGGATCGAATTACCTCAAGTATTTTTCATGCGGGTCGCAATGGGTTTATCCATTGGTGAAATTGACCGTGAAACCCGTGCGATTGAGTTCTATCACATCCTGTCTTCGTTTGACTTCATGAGTTCGACCCCAACACTGTTCAATGCAGGTACGCTGCATTCACAGCTGTCGTCCTGCTACTTGAGCACCGTTTCAGATAATCTCGACGGCATTTACGAAGCCATTAAAGAAAACGCCTTGCTCGCCAAATACGCAGGCGGTCTGGGCAACGACTGGACACCAGTGCGTGCAATGCGCAGCCACATCAAGGGCACCAATGGTGAAAGCCAGGGCGTTGTGCCTTTTTTGAAAGTTGTCAATGATACGGCTGTCGCGGTCAACCAAGGTGGCAAGCGCAAAGGTGCGGTTTGCTGCTACCTCGAGAGCTGGCACCTGGATATCGAAGAGTTCCTGGATCTGCGCAAAAACACCGGTGACGAACGTCGTCGCACCCACGATATGAACACGGCCAACTGGATTCCAGACCTGTTCATGAAGCGAGTCCTCGAAGGCGGTCACTGGACTCTGTTCTCGCCTTCGGATTGTCCAGACCTGCACGATAAAGTTGGTGTGGCTTTTGAGAAAGCATACACAGGCTACGAAGATAAGGCCGCGCGCGGTGAACTAACGCTGTTCAAGAAAATGCCAGCGCTCGATTTGTGGCGCAAAATGTTATCGATGTTGTTTGAAACCGGTCATCCATGGATCACGTTCAAAGACCCATGCAATATCCGCTCACCACAACAACACGTGGGTGTCGTTCACAGCTCAAATCTGTGTACAGAAATCACCTTGAACACCAACGATTCAGAAATCGCGGTTTGCAATCTGGGTTCTGTCAATCTTGTGCGTCATCTGAAGACCAACCCAGATGGTTCGCAGTCGCTTGACCACGCGAAATTGCAAAGCACCATCAACGTTGCAATGCGTATGTTGGATAACGTCATTGACATTAATTACTACGCCGTAGCCAAAGCTCGCAACTCAAACGTGCGTCACCGCCCCGTGGGCATGGGCATCATGGGCTTCCAGGATTGCCTGCATATCATGCGCACACCTTACGCATCGCAACAAGCAATCGAATTTGCTGACCAATCGATGGAAGCTGTTTGCTATTACGCTTACAGTGCCTCAAGCGATCTCGCAGCAGAACGTGGTCGCTACGCCAGTTACGATGGTTCGCTTTGGTCGCAAGGTATCTTGCCAAAGGACTCACTGGCATTGTTGCGTGAGCAACGCGGTGGCTATGTTGAAGTTGACGAATCAAGCACGATGGATTGGGATGCGTTGCGCGCACGCATCAAAAAGCAAGGGATGCGCAACTCAAATTGTGTAGCAATTGCACCTACTGCAACAATATCGAATATCATTGGCGTGTCCGCGTGCATTGAACCAACTTATCAAAACTTGTACGTTAAATCTAACCTCTCCGGCGAGTTCACTGTTGTTAACGAACACCTTGTTCGTGACCTCAAGAAACTAGGCCTATGGGACGAAGTCATGGTCGCAGACCTTAAGTACTTCGATGGTAGTCTTTCCCGCATCGATCGCGTTCCAGCTGAACTGCGTGCCCTTTATGCGACCGCGTTCGAAATCGAGCCCTCCTGGTTAGTCGAGTGTGCTTCACGTCGGCAAAAATGGATCGATCAGGCTCAGTCACTAAACATCTACATGGCTGGCGCGTCCGGGAAAAAACTTGACGAGACGTACAAGCTTGCCTGGCTAAGAGGGTTGAAAACAACCTACTATCTGCGCACTTTAGGCGCAACCAGCGCAGAAAAATCAACCGGTCGCGGTGGCGAATTGAACGCAGTAAATTCCTCGGGCGCTGGATCGACATCCGGTACCTTTGCGAGTGCCCCCATGGCACCTAATTTGCCCGAGCCTGAATTACTCGGTGCAGCCTGCACGATGCGACCTGGTGACCCAGGGTTCGAAGAGTGCGAAGCCTGCCAATAACCGAGACTGGATTAGAAATATGCTTACCTGGAACGACGAAGTAATCGCAACCACGCCAACCCCACCATCGGTGGCAGTTGGTGGCTTAGGTTTGGCCAGTGCCGCAGCTGCCGCCTTGCGTCAAGCAACGGGCGTATTTGGCGATACAGCCTTGCCTCCTGCCATTGCACCTGAAGCACCAATCGCTACCGAAGCTACAGCGCAACGACGCGTTAATGTTGCTGATAAGCGAATCATCAACGGTCAAACCGATGTCAATCAGCTAGTTCCTTTTAAGTACAAATGGGCCTGGGAAAAATACATCGCAACTTGTGCCAACCACTGGATGCCTCAAGAGATCAACATGTCTCGCGACATTGCACTCTGGAAAAACCCAACTGGCTTAAGCGACGACGAGCGTCGCATCATCAAACGCAATCTTGGCTTTTTTGTCACCGCTGATTCTCTGGCTGCTAACAATATTGTCCTGGGCACTTATCGCCACATCACGGCGCCTGAATGCCGTCAGTTTTTACTACGGCAAGCCTTTGAAGAGGCAATCCATACCCACGCCTATCAATATATTGTTGAAAGCTTGGATTTGGATGAGTCAGAAATTTTCAATGCCTATAACGAAGTACCGTCCATTCGCGCCAAGGATGAGTTCCTTATTCCGTTCATTGATGCAATCGCAGACCCTCACTTCAAGACAGGCACGCCCGAGAACGATCAGACTCTGCTCAAATCCTTGATCGTTTTTGCATGCCTGATGGAAGGCCTCTTCTTTTATGTAGGCTTTACACAAATTCTTGCTCTCGGCCGTCAGAACAAGATGACGGGTGCTGCAGAACAATACATGTACATTCTGCGTGATGAGTCCATGCACTGCAATTTTGGGATTGACCTGATCAACAGCATCAAGCTCGAAAATCCTCATCTGTGGACACCCGCTTTCCGTGAAGAGATTCGGGCGCTATTTAGCAAAGCCGTCGAACTTGAATATGCCTACGCTGAAGACACGATGCCGCGTGGCGTGCTGGGTTTGAATGCCCCAATGTTCAAATCTTATCTGCGTTTCATTGCAAACCGTCGCTGCCAGCAAATCGGTATCGAGCCGCTGTTCGCCCAGGAAGAAAATCCATTCCCCTGGATGGCAGAAATGATCGATCTGAAAAAAGAACGTAACTTTTTTGAAACTCGCGTGATTGAGTATCAAACCGGAGGTGCCCTGAATTGGGAATAGGCCCTCGCCGGTTTACACTTGCTCACGCTTATTACATGCCGAAGGCTGTAGTTAGCCTCGGTGCCATTTGAATTGATTCTCGCTAAGTTGCGGGATTCAGTTCAAATGGCTGTGCCGTATTCATTAGTGCAAACGTTTTTACTGATGCAAGATAGCAGTAGTTTGTGCCGATGAATAACTCGAGCGACACGAAATCCCATGGTGGGACGTAGTCAAGCACGGGTTTTAGTTTGGGACCCTGAACTCAAGGAGTATTACCATGGCAACAGCCAAAAAAGCAGCAAAGAAAGCCCCTGCCAAGAAAGCAGCAGTCAAGGCAGTAGTAAAGAAAGTTGCAGCAGTTAAGAAAGTCGCTGCAAAAAAAGCTCCTGCTAAAAAAGCAGCAGTTAAGAAAGTAGCAGTTAAGAAAGTCGCTGCAAAAAAAGCTCCTGCTAAAAAAGCAGCAGTCAAGAAAGTTGCAGCAAAAAAAGCTCCTGCTAAAACAGCAGCAGTCAAGAAAGTTGCAGCAAAAAAAGCTCCTGCTAAAAAAGCAGCAGCCAAGAAAGTTGTAGCTAAAAAAGCTCCAGCTCCAAAACCAGCAGCACCTGTAAAAAAAAAGTAGTTAAAAAGGTAACAGCAGGCAAGCCTGCTGTTACCCCAGCTGCAACCCCCTCGACAGCCGCAGCGCCAGGCGCGAAGACCGCTCTGAACCCTGCAGCATCTTGGCCTTTCCCCACGGGTGGTCGTCCATAAGTTCTTGTTATGGATGTAGGGATGAACCGCCTGGCTTTGTCAGGCGGTTTTTTACATTTCAGTTGCTGATGAATATGATCCTCGCATGCGACAATAAGGTCTAACTTTGTCCAAGTGGTGAGATATGACTTCAACGATTGCAGAAATCCTCAGATTTCTTTTGCAAACTGCCTCAACAGCGCTGGGGGTAGCACTTTTGGGTCGCGCTTGGATGTACACGGTCCGCCTACATCCCTTCAATCCAGCCGCTAAAACGATCGCTCAAGTCACCGACTGGCTCGTCCTGCCGATACGACGCGTGATGCCGCAAGCAAAACATATCGACTGGAGCTCCCTCTTCGCGGCCTATCTGATCGCCGTCGCTTATCTTGTTTTGATATCGATGCTCAGTACCGGATCCTTGGTTCCACCTTACTTACTGGTTCGTCTATTTGTCACTGCGCTGGTCAAGGTGGCGACCTGGTCATTAAATTTGATTATCTGGTTAACACTGATACAGACTGTTTTATCGTGGATTAACCCGCTCGCCCCCATCATGCCCGTGCTACGAACACTGAGTGATCCCTTATTGGCTCCGATCCGCAGAATTACGCCGAACTTAAACGGGATCGACCTGTCCACCCTCATTCTGTTCGTCCTGGCACAAATCGCACTGATCGTGCTCGATCAAATTAGTTTTGCGCTCTTACTCATTTAAATAAAACAACGTATGTTGAGATCCTCCGCGCTAAGGCACTTCGCTATCGTTTTCACTTCATTTTTATTCTTTACGACAGGGCAGTCGCTTGCGCAATCACCAAGCATGACCTCACTGTTGCTCAAGACAGCAACGCCAAGTGCGAAAGGCACAGACGTCACTGGCGCAGACAACTTAGGCAGTAAAGAGCAACTCGCGTCCGTTACTGCCCAACAAACAGAGACGCAAAAACAGCTCGACCAAGCCATTGCAGACAGCAACAAAGCGAAAATCACACTGGCGGCGTTGCCTGCAGAGGCCTCCGATGCACAGCGGCTGCTCGCCATGCAGCTTGACGCTTCGCTACAAACTCGTATCGACTACTTATCTCAGATCAACGATTTGCTCAAAGAGCTCGACCGGCAAATCAGAAACACGATCGCAGCAGATGCCGAGCGAGAAAGCTGGAATCCCCCCCCTGGGACGCCACCCTGGCCTTTGAGTGTTGGGGATGACACCCTTGTCGCTCTCCAGCAATTCAAAGCGCAAATCAATAAGCAAGATCGAAAAATCGATATTCTTGATCAAGAAATCGTGGCTCAAAAGAAACTTCGGTCACAAGCAGAAATCGATTTGCGTCAGTCGCTGGGGACAAGCTCAAGCAGTCGGGCGAATCCCGAAGCTGAGGCTGTGTTGCGCCTTGATATTGATAGAACCAGAACAAAACTGGATCTGTACGATTTGGACCTGATTCGCACAGATATTGAAAGGCGAATTATTCTTCAGCTGCGTCGCTTGTTGTACGTGCAATTGTCTACAACACAAAAAACGTGGGATTTCTATCAGAATCGGTTTTCCTTCACCCAGCAAGATTTAGATAACCGCTTAGCGGAAATTGATAAAAAAATAGCGGGTTTACGTGCGAAAGAGTTAGAAGAAAGTTCTCGGCTCACGCAATCCGTTGCTAAAGCTAAGGCCGCTAGTGCCCTCTTCGAGACGTTACAGAGCAGGCAAAACGCCTCGTCAAATGAAATTGCGCAAGCTAAGCGGACTTGGCTAACGCTGGACGCTGCGGTCGCTGGCGTCCGGACAGCCCGAGCAAAATACCGCGCGCTCATTGAACTGGAATTACTGACTAAAGATATTTGGTCAATGCGGCGTCAACTTCATGACGAAGACAATCTTTCTAGTGATCTAAAAAACATACAGCTTCGCCAGAGCGAAGATAGTCGAAAGCTGGATCAAGGGATACAGTATCTGAAAGAGGTGATTGACGAAAACAGTCAATCGCTCATCGCCTTGAGAGAGCAACGCAACAACGCAAATAGCCCAAGCGAGAAAAGTTTTTATGATGGCTTGGTTCAGCAAAACAGCGCCAGGCTAGAAGATTTGCGATCAGTCGATACGCAGACTGATCGTGTTAAACAGCTGCTGGCAATCTCTGCGATAGAAATCGAAAACGCTGCTACAAACCTTAACCTGTGGGAAAACGTCAAGAATTTTGCCGCAGCAAGCCGTGAAGCATTTCAAACCATCTGGCGCTACGAGTTGATTGCGGTTGACGATACAGCCATTGTCGATGGCCGCGAAATCAAGACCAAGCGCAGTGTGACCATAGGAAAAAGTATCGGTGCGTTGGCGATTTTGTTTATCGGGTTCTCACTGATTTCTACGATCATCAAACGAAGCCTTGCCCTTGCGGTCAGTAAAGCCGGGTTGACCTTAAGCCGCTCAGTTGTGGTCGGCCGATGGCTGACATTAGGTGGTGGGATCACCCTGGTCATCTGTGCGTTTAATCTGGTCGAGATTCCACTCAGTGCGTTTGCATTTTTCGGCGGTGCCTTAGCAATTGGCGTTGGTTTTGGAACTCAAAATCTGCTCAAAAATCTCTTTAGCGGCGTGATGCTGCTGATTGAGAAGTCGATTCGTATCGGTGACGTGGTTGAAGTCGACAACATCACCGGTACGGTCACGTCAATTGGCATTAGGTTTTCAACCATACAGAGCGCGCACGGTACTGACAATTTAATACCGAACAGCGTTTTAGTTGAACAAAAACTAATCAACTGGACCTATTCAACCCCTGACGTCAGACGAGAAATTCAAGTCACTGTCGCGTACGGTTCGGACGTCAAGCGAGTGATCGATTTGCTTGTTCAAGCGTGTGTCGAGCAAGAGGGGGTCTTGTCTGAGCCATCGCCCATGGCAACCTTGCACGAATTTGGCGATAGAGGATTAATTTTTATCGTTCAGTTGTGGATCAGAATCAATCCCACCACGAGCGTCATCGCCACCTTGGGCACAGTCAGACTGGCCATTCTGGACGCGTTCAATAAAGAGGGAATCGAACTGCCTTTCCCTCAGTACGTTGTGCAGTTGCAGCCGGATAATTAGTTAGATGGGCGTGACCCGCGTCGGGCCGGCACCACTGATCACTTGTACGCGTTGATTAACCGCCAGCGGCACGTCGGCTTCTTGAGCGATCACACGAAGCTCACCATTATCGAGACGCACAGTAATTTCTAAACCATCTTGTTTGCCGACGCGTTCTTCAATTGCATTGCCCGCCAAGGCACCCAGAATCGCACCGCCCACAGTCGCAAGCGCATTACCGTTACCGCCACCAACTGAATTGCCGGCAATCCCACCCACTGCAGCGCCACCGACCAGTCCAGCACCACTGGTACGCTCTTGTTGGATCACGATTGAACGAACCGCCGTCACCGTACCCAACCGGACGATTTGCTCTCGCTGAGCCTGACCATAGGTGTACACGTTAGCTGACGCGCTGGGTTTAGCGCAACCTGATAAAGATCCAACAGCGACGACGCACAATGCAACAGCACTTGCCTTAACGCAGTTGGCTATTAAAGAATGTTGATTGGACATAAAACGGGTACCTCCTACTCTGGTTTGATCACGATCATATGCGATATCGTGATCCATTAATTTAAACTCAATCCGAATTCATGTTTCAGTTGTTTACTAATTTCATCGCGCGTCGGTGCATGATTTTGGGGGCCGCGAGAGGCGATTTTGATCGAACCCATCAGACTTGCCAACTTACAGGCGTCTGACCAAGACCAACCGGTCGTCAATCCGTAAAGCAAACCAGCGCGATGGGCATCACCACAACCGGTTGGATCACTGATCGCAGTTGGCTTGACAGCCGCGATATGCTCTTGTTGCCCGTTGGTGTAGAGGGTAGCGCCCTCGGCACCACGTGTCACCACGATCGCAACCAGTCCTTGAGCCAGTTCCTCCATCGACTTGCCGGTACGCTGCTCAACAACACTCGCCTCATAGTCATTGACCGTCATGGCCGACGCAAGTTCCAGCATTGCAGAAATTTCTGCTCCGTCAAACAAAGGCATAGCCTGCCCGAGATCAAAAATAAATGGCGTGCCTTGTGCATGAAGCCGCTTGGCGTGGGCAATCATGCCGTCTTTTGAGTCAGGTGCGACAATCGCCCAAGGTGCTTGATGGCCAGACAAATCGTTCTCAGCTGAGCGTCCCATTGCGCCAGGATGAAAAGAAGAAATCTGATTATCATCCTGATCTGTGGTGATGAAACATTGTGCGGTGAAGGTATCAGGTAGTTTTTGAATCAGACTAATATCGATTCCCAGACTTTCGAAGCGTTTCAAATAATCGATCGCATCGTCACCCACGGTACCGACTGGGATGGGGTTTCCGCCAAGCAATTTGAGGTTGTAGGCAATGTTGCCTGCGCAACCACCAAAATCACGCCGCATGGTCGGTACAAAGAAAGAGACATTCAGCGCATGAATCCGATCAGCAAGGATATGATCTTTGAACCGGCCTTCAAAAACAGCAATCGTGTCGTACGCAATCGAGCCACAAATCAAAACGGGTGTTGCCATCTTTGCCTCAAGGAAAATACTTATCAAGTAGGAAGCCGCTTATTTGCAAACCATTTACAGTCAAAGGCAAGGTCAAGTTAACCTCTTGGCCCTTATCAAACGGTTGGTCGAGCAAACTCGGGGGAAGATATTGATAGTGAGCGACAACCTTGCGCACCACTACCGTGCCGGACGCATCTTTTAACGACAGAACCAGATTAGGCCACGGCTGCTTCTGATCATAGCGGTTGCGCATGGTAAATAAAAAATTGAACGAACTGGTTTGACCATCCGCGGCTGAGCCGTTTGCCAGCTGCAAGGAGGTCGAGTCAATGGTAATTCTCTCAATCCGTTGGCTGTAGCCGACCTCGCACTTGAGCTTGCTACACAGCTCAGTCAAAGCTGGGCGTAGCTGCGGCACCGCTTGAGCAATATCGTTGCGAAAAACAAAGACCAGCTGTCCTAATAAAAGAACTGTCGCCGCAAAAATACCGAGAGCCCACAAAATACGCGCAACAACAGCTGGCGGACTATTTTCATCATCGAAAGCGAACTCAGTTTTCTGGCGCTTTTTCAGAGCAGGAGCTTGACCAAATCTTCCATCATTCTCAATGGCCCTGAGAACTGGATCTTCATTGGTGTGATGTTCACTGGCACGACCGGCACGGATTAAATCCTCGCTCGTCGGATCCGCCCTCAAAATCGGCTCACCAAATTGTGTGGTTTGGTGCGTCCAGTCAGGCTCAACTTCGTTTTCAGGTTCAGGCTCTGGCCGATACCGAATGACATTAGGCGCGTTGCTCTCTGGCTGAGTCGACGCCATCGTCACAGGCTGCAGGGGTTCATCCAGCGGAGCAGGCCTGGTCAGGGTAGGCAAATCCGTCTCAAGTGTGGCGAAGCCGTCAAAGACGTACGCGCAGTTACCACAGCGCACCAAGCCTTCGTGCAAACGCAATTGATCAAGGACAACTAAAAAAGCACTTTGACACTTTGGGCAGCGCGTGACGAGACTCATTGCTACGCCCTTTTAAGGTTTAACGCCTGTTAAACAAACCCAGCCATCGCGGGCCTGCCAAATATGCAGCTCGAGCCAGGGCGCGTAAGCTTGGCTCACTTCCTCTGTCTGTCTTTCGAGCACGCCAGACAAAATCAAATGCCCGCCTGAGCGCACTCGACCCGCCAACATCGGCGCTAATACTTTTAGTGGATTAGACAAAATATTTGCAACCACTACGTCAAATGTCCCATCTAAAAGCGCGTCTGGCAACATGGCGTTGACGGTAACACGGTTGACCAGCGCATTATCTCTGGTTGCTTCGACGGCTTGCTCATCAATATCGACACCAATCGTCGCACCCGCGCCCAGCAAGCGAGCAGCAATCGCGAGAATCCCAGAGCCGCAACCGTAATCGAGTACTGTTGCGTCGGCCGACAGCTCGCTTGCGAGCCACTCAAGACACAAATGCGTAGTGGGATGACTACCAGTCCCAAATGCCAAACCGGGATCTAGCTGTATCGCTATCTGGCCTGCGACAGGCGTTGTCGGCATCTGGTCCGCATGCCAGCTCGGCACGATCAGCACCTTCTCACCAACCGTGATCGGACCGAACTGTGATTGAGTCAATCTAACCCAGTCAGCGTCTGGCACCTCTCTGAGTGATGTCACGGTTTGCGCAAAAGAGTAATCGGTCTCCGCCTGCACTTGTTCAAGCAATTGTTGGGGATCAACGCCATCAGCAAGCAGCACGATTAACTGAATGCGATCCCAGCCGTCAAGATTAGGTTCGCTACCGGGCTCACCAAACATCGGTTTTTCGATTTCGGTATTGAGATCCGCATCTTCAACGCTAATCGATAACGCACCCGCTTCAAGCAAGGCATCCGACAGAACGTCTGCATCACTGCCCGCGCAACTAAAAACCAACTCACGCATATAACCCTTTACGGACGCTCTGCCAGCTTATGTTCAAGATAATGAATGCTCGTGCCACCCGCAATAAACTTGCCGTCTACCATGAGTTCGCGATGCAAGGGGATATTGGTCTTGATGCCCTCGACAACCATTTCAGACAATGCAATGTTCATGCGTGCAATGGCCTGCTCACGTGTCGCACCGTAAGTAATCACTTTGGCGATCATCGAGTCATAGTAGGGCGGCACGAAATACCCGTTAAATGCATGCGAATCTATTCTCACCCCTGGGCCGCCAGGCGTGTGCCAGTTGGTAATACGACCAGGACTCGGCACAAAAGTAAAAGGATCTTCAGCATTAATCCGACACTCGACCGCGTGACCTTTGAAGCCAATATCTTTTTGGCGCAAGGTGAATTTTTCACCCGCAGCAATTAGTATTTGTTGCTGAACCAAGTCAATCCCGGTGATTAATTCAGTCACGGGATGCTCGACCTGAATCCGAGTATTCATCTCAATGAAATAAAACTCACCGTTTTCATAGAGAAACTCAAACGTGCCCGCGCCACGATATCGAATCTTACGACAAGCCTCAGCGCAACGTTCACCGATTTTTTCGATCAATTTTCTATCAATACCGGGCGCTGGGGCTTCTTCAATGACTTTCTGGTGACGCCTTTGCATTGAGCAGTCACGCTCGCCCAACCAAACCGCCGCCTTCTCGCCATCAGCTAATACTTGAATTTCGATGTGTCTCGGATTTTCGAGAAACTTCTCTAGATAAACCTCAGGGTTATTAAACGCTGCCGCCGCCTCGGCCTTGGTGGTTGTCACTGCCGTAAGCATAGCCGCCTCGGTGTGAACCACTCGCATGCCGCGCCCACCACCACCGCCTGCTGCTTTGACGATAACCGGATAGCCAACCGCGTTAGCCAAGCGCAGAATCTCTTGTGGATCGTCGGGCAAGGCGCCGGGAGAACCGGGCACCACCGGCACGCCAGACTCAATCATGGCCTGCTTGGCGCTGACTTTATCGCCCATCAAACGAATCGACTCAGACCGTGGACCAATAAAAACGAAGCCACTTTTCTCGACCCGCTCGGCAAAATCAGCATTTTCTGACAAGAAACCATAGCCGGGGTGGATGGCTTGAGAATCGGTTACTTCAGCCGCAGCAATAATGGCTGGCATGCTGAGATAGCTGTCTTTTGATGCCGCCGGGCCAATACAAACAGACTCGTCTGCCAGTCGGACATATTTGGCATCGCGATCGGCTTCAGAGTGCACAACCACCGTTTTAATGCCCATCTCACGGCAAGCGCGCTGAATCCGCAATGCAATTTCGCCTCGGTTGGCGATCAGAATCTTTTCAAACATATCAGGCAATCACAAACAAAGGCTGGCCATATTCAACCGGCTCACCGTTTTGAACCAGAATTTCTTTAATGACACCCGATTTGTCGGCCTCGATCTCATTGAGCAATTTCATGGCTTCGATAATACAAAGCGGATCACCCTCTTTTACCGCTTGACCCACCTCGACAAATGGCGCGGCCGAAGGGCCAGACGCTCGGTAGAAGGTACCGACCATGGGGGCTTTGACATGATGGCCGGCTTCTACTGGCACCTCGACACTGGCGGGCGAAGCGGCAGGCGCCGCAGCCATCGGTGCGGCTGCCATCGGCACCGGTTGATATGCAACGGGCTGATTCGCTTGCGAAAACTTAACAATTCGGACTTTACCTTCACCCTCGGTAATCTCTAGCTCGGCAATGCCCGATTCAGCGACCAGGTCGATAAGGGTTTTTAATTTTCTAAGATCCATAATTGATTCCGTATCTATTTGTGAGAAACAAAATTGAGAGAACTAGTGACGAATAGCAACTTTGACCGCCGCCTCATAACCATCGGCACCGAGACCTGCCACAACACCAATGGCCAGTTCGGATAAATAAGAGTGGTGGCGAAATGCTTCACGCTTGTACACGTTAGATAAATGCACTTCGACAAAGGGTATCGCCACACCGGCCAGGGCATCTCTTATGGCTACACTGGTGTGGGTATAAGCACCTGCATTGATAACAATAAAATTCGTACCATCAAGCCGCGCGCCTTGAATGCAATCCACGATTGCACCCTCGTGATTACTTTGAAAGGCATTCAGCGTACAACCCGACTCTGTTGCCAAGTCAACCAGCCTGTCGTTCAACGCCGAGAGGGTCAGCCGCCCATAAATTTCAGGTTCGCGCGTACCAAGTAGATTCAAATTTGGACCGTGCACAACAAGAATCTGTTTAGCCATTGCATCAACCCCTGCCAATTTAACAAAACAGCCGTCTTTTTACGCTAAATCCGTCGATTTGTCTAATTACGTCTCTTAATTTCTGGTCAATTCTTGGATTTTATGACTGAGGTCATCAAGCTTGACTTGACCCAATATAGTCTCGACTACATTGCCTTTTGCGTCAACCAGTACGGTAAAAGGCAGACCACCAGCAGGATTTCCCAGCTGCTGCACCAGTGAGATGGCAGAGTGTCCTGCAACTAAAAGCGGATAACTGACGGGTATTTTAGCCAAAAAATCCACTATGTTTTTATTAGTATCCACCCCTATCCCGACAAATTGGGCGTCTGGCATCGCTTTGGCCATGGTATCGAGTGCTGGCATCTCTTCAACACAAGGCGCACACCACGTCGCCCAGAAGTTCACCACCAACGGCTTGCCCGAATAGCTTTGCATCGCGACGCTGCGTCCTTGCACATCTGGCCAGGCGCTCGCAAACAGCGTTCGGGCGGCCTCAGTCTTGCTGGCTACTGACGTTGCTGGCTTATTCAGCGTTTGATTTGCCCGAGGTGCCGCACGCGAGGACTCGCGCCAAGCAAACCCGCCAGCGGCAAAAGCAACTGCAAGCCCCGTGACCGCCAAAATGATTGTCCGCTTCTTCATCTGACAGATCATACTAGGATGTTCGTGACAGGAACTCACTCTACAATGCGAGCAGGAGAGTGGTTATGCATCTGCACATTTTGGGAATTTGCGGCACATTCATGGGCGGATTAGCCCTGATTGCACGCGCCGCTGGTCATCGCGTAACGGGTTGCGACGCTGGCGTCTACCCGCCCATGAGCACACAACTATCAGAGCAAGGGATAGCGTTGATCGAGGGCTTCGCGGCCGATCAACTCGACCTAAAGCCGGATCTTTTCGTCATTGGTAATGTAGTAACCCGTGGCAATCCCCTCATGGAAGCCATCTTAAACGCAGGATTACCTTATACGTCAGGCCCGCAATGGCTGGGCGAAAACATCCTGAGTACGCAACATGTGCTTGCTGTGGCGGGCACCCACGGCAAAACCACTACGAGCGCCATGCTCACCTGGATTTTGCGGTACGCCGGCAAAGCGCCGAATTTTCTGATCGGCGGCGTGGCCAACGATCTGGGGGTTTCCGCTCTGTACGACCCAGCCTCCCCTTATTTTGTCATTGAGGCGGACGAATACGACACCGCCTTTTTCGATAAACGATCGAAATTTGTGCACTATCGGCCTCGCACAGCGATCTTGAACAACCTTGAATTCGATCATGCGGACATTTTTTCCGACCTCGCAGCGATTGAGACTCAGTTTCACCATCTGGTCCGCATCATTCCAGAGCAAGGCAGGATAGTGCTCCCTGATGGCGACCAGGC
Organism: Jezberella montanilacus; assembly: GCF_003003055.1. GTDB lineage: Bacteria > Pseudomonadota > Gammaproteobacteria > Burkholderiales > Burkholderiaceae_B > Zwartia > Zwartia montanilacus. The sequence goes on along the minus strand of NZ_PVTV01000016.1, from coordinate 84,813 downwards.
GCTAGAGCGCGTCTTATCCCGCGGTTGTTGGTCAAAGGTGGTTCGCGTTGGCTTGTCAGACGCGTTGCACAGCGAAGCCATCAGCGCCACAGCGTTCACGGTCAAGTTTGGTGAGACGTCAGTTGGCACCATCAAATGGGACCTGACCGGTGATCACAACCGATCTAACGCCGTGGTCGCCCTCGCCGCTGCTCGCCATATTGGCATAGACCTGGAAACCGGCATCGCAGCACTGTGCAACTTTGGCGGTGTAAAAAGACGCATGGAAGTGCGCGGATGCGTTGACGAAATCACCGTTTATGACGACTTTGCCCACCATCCAACTGCCATACAAACCACAGTCGAAGGCTTGCGCCGACAAGTCGGTTCAGCCCGCATCTTGGCAGTACTCGAGCCGAGATCCAACACAATGAAACTCGGGACCATGGCGGCGCGCCTGCCTGACGCCCTTCAACAAGCCGACAAGGTTTTCTGTTTTGGTCAAAAGAGCGGCAAGCATTCCTTGGGATGGGATCCACGAGCAGTCCTTGCCCCGCTTGGTGACCGAGCCAGTGCCCACGGCGACATTGATGAGCTGATTCACGCGATCACAGACTCAGCGCGTCCTGGGGACCACATATTAATCATGAGCAATGGCGGTTTCGCCGACATACACCGCCGGTTGCTTGACACACTAGCCACCAAGCACGGCTAAGACGGATATCTGAATGTACGTATTATTTGAAGAAGACGGCGCGTTCAAAACCGGGCACATCATGTCCGAATCAGACGCGACACTGCAAGTTGAATCGAGCAGCGGCAAGCGTAGCAAGATCAAACGCAATAACTGTATTTTTAACTTTACTGCCCCATCGCCTGACTCCTTGATGCCGCTAGCCAACCAGCTTGCGCAGGACATCGATGTCCAATTTCTCTGGGAATGCGCACCGCAAGAAGAGTTTGACGTTGAAACCCTGGGTGCGGATTATTTTGGGCATATCCCAAGCACGGTCGAAAAAACTGGGTTGCTCCTGAGGCTGCATGAAGCGCCGATTTATTTTCATCGCAAAGGCAAAGGCCGCTATCGCCCGGCCCCACCCGACATACTGACCGCCGCGCTTGCTGCGCAAGAAAAAAAACAACGACAAGCGGATCAGTTGCAAGAGTGGGTCGATCAAATGGTTGCAGGCGAATTGCCTGAGCCAATTGCTTTGACCGCACTGACTCTGCTCACCAAACCAGATAAGAACTCGCTCACCTGGAAGGCTTTCGACGCCGCTTGTAAACAGCTACAGCAAACGCCTGACCGGCTGCTCCTGACGCTCGGCGCCTGGCCTCACGCGCTCGCGCTGCATCAAGCCAAATTCGAAGCGATGAATTTTGCACAAGGCGTGGGCTTTCCGGCAGTGGAACTGCCCCGGATTGAACACAATCTACCCGTCTCGGCTGCGGTCGCCTATTCAGTGGATGACATCACGACTACCGAGATCGATGACGCGCTATCAGTCACGACACTTGCTAATGGACACGTTTGCGTCGGGATTCATATTGCAGCGCCTGGCTTAGCCGTTGCCAAGGGAAGCAAACTGGATCAGTTAGCGCGGCAGCGCATGTCCACTGTGTATATGCCCGGGGCCAAAATCCCCATGCAACCCGACCCAGTTATTGAGGCTTTTTCATTAAATGAAGGGACCGCCGTCCCAGCGCTGTCGTTGTATGTCACCATTGACCCGCAATCTGGCGACGTGATTGAGCACGAGAGCAAGGTGGAGCAAGTCATTGTCAGAAAAAACCTCCGCCATAACGAACTTGATTCTGCCATCACCGAAGCCGCACTCGCTGATCCGAATATTGACCTGCCCTATAACGATTGGCTCAGACCGCTCTGGACGGTCGCCCTTGCCCTTGCAGCGAAACGCGAGCAAGTTCGGGGAAAACCAGAAAACAATAATCGAATCGAATACAGCTTTTATCTCGACGGCGCTGCCGACAACCCCGACACACCTGTGAGACTCGAGCCACGTGCACGCAATGCGCCCCTTGATCGTCTCGTGGCTGAATATATGATTTTGGCCAACAGCACCTGGGGCGGATTGCTTGACGCTTGCGGGGTGCCAGGCATCTATCGCTCACAGCAAACCGGCCGAGTCAGGATGAGCACACAAGCCTTGCCTCATGAAGCCATCGGGGTTGCGCAATACGCCTGGTGCACCTCGCCCTTGCGTCGTTACGTTGACCTAGTTAATCAATGGCAACTCATCTGTGCGATTGAACACGGCATATCGGCGCCCCTGGTTGCCCCGTTTAAACCACGCGATGCCGATTTGTTTGCCATCATTGGCGCATTCGATGCGCAATACGCCATCTGGAACGAACACCAATCTAACATGGAGCGTTACTGGTGTTTGAGATGGCTCAAACAGCAGCGAATCGAACGCAGCGAGGCGACGGTACTGAAAGACGATTTGATCAGGATAGCGGCAACACCGCTCGTCACTCGTCTTTCAGGTATGCCGACACTTGAGCGTGGCACGCCAGTCCAGATTGATATTTTGGGTGCAGACGAGTTAAGTCTTGAACTAGATTGCAGATATGTCAGCCATGTTAGCGAAACTCCAGCTCAGTCCTAAGCATCTGTGGCTGGGTCGGCCGCAACAGCGCTTCATGCGCTGGGGGCTGCTGTTCTCGATTGCATTGCATGTCGCCGTACTGGCCTGGCAACGGGACTCTGTCAAAAGGCCTGACCCCAGCCCTCCGTTACTCGAGATGGTGCTTGTTAATGCATCGACCGAGAGCAGTCCCGTGGCGCCAACCGCTTTCGCTCAAGTCAATTTAGACGGTGGTGGGGAGGGCTCAGGTGGATTCGCCTCAAGCACCCAGGCTAAGCTCGGGACGGAAGCGCAGAATATCGTGATCGACGCGATGACCAAGCGACGCCTTCAACTTGAAGCACAGCAGACAGAGTTGTTAACCCTGCTCGAATCCACCGCACGAGTCTCACAATCAAAATCAGCCGAGAGCTTTGTCAAAAACAACAACACGTCAGGCAACGACCAAACGGATCAAGCTGAACTGCTTCTCAACGCTAAGCTGGCTGTCCTGTCAGAGCAGGTGCGCGAATACAATGCGCGGCCACGCAAGCATTTTGACGCACCTTCGACCAAGGCTCACCAATTCGCCAGCTACGTGGATCAATGGCGAAGCGGGATAGAAAAAACAGGCACTCAATTCTATCCGGGCAATTCAAACCAACGCGTATACGGCTCACTTCAAGCGAGCATTACGATTAACGCCAACGGTCAAGTCATCGATATCACAATCGACAAGCCATCGAACCAGGCGGTTCTCAATCAATCAGTCAAAAGAATCGTCTCTTTAGCTGGCCCATTCGCGCCATTCACCCCTGAAATGCGTAAACAAATTGATCAAATTGTCATCACACGAACCTGGCATTTTTTAAACACTGGCACCCTAAAGACCGAGCAGTAATTCGATGCAACTAAAAACAATTCCTTCCTTTGGCGTAGTCGGCAATCCCATCAAGCATAGTCGTTCACCGCGCATTCATCTGCTGTTCGGCGAGCAACTCGGCATTGAGCTGCAATACGACCGGATTGAAGCACCCCTTAATCAATTTGCGACGACGGTCCAACATTTTTTTAACCACGGCGGACGCGGATTAAACATAACGGTTCCCTTCAAGCTAGAAGCCAAAGAGCTCGCTTGCGCTCACCTTAGCGCACGCGCTCAGCAAGCCATGGCGGTCAACACGCTGTGGATGCAAAAAAATGAGCTGCATGGCTGCAATACGGATGGTGTGGGTTTGCTGGGAGATTTGCTCAGACAGTCGGTCGTGGTTCTCGGCGCCAAAGTACTGCTTGTTGGAGCTGGCGGGGCCGCAAGGGGAGTAATCGGGCCATTGCTTGAAGCGGGCTGCTCTGAACTTCGCGTTGTCAATCGGACAGCTTCACGAGCCCACGAACTGATCAAGGCCTGGCCGAACCACTCAAAAACACTGTCGGCAGGCGGCCTCGCTGACGCCTCCACACCAGGTGGCTGGAACATCGTGATCAATGCCAGTGCAAGTAGCTTGAGTGATCAGGTTCCTGATCTACCGCGAGGGCTCTATGCGTCAGATAGTTGCGCATATGACATGATGTATGATTGCAAGGCAACCCCCTTTATGGATCAGGCCGCTTCTGATGGCGCACAGCTCAGATCGGACGGCCTTGGTATGTTAGTTGGGCAAGCCGCTGAGAGTTTCTACATCTGGCACGGCGTTAAACCCGACGTGTCATCCGTTATTAACAAGGTCCGGGCAGAGCTCACCGCTTGATCCATATCATTTAAACCATGCGCACCGTTCGTAGATATCTCGCTCGCGAAATTTATCGCTCAACCTTTGTGGTTGTGCTGGCGCTATTGGGTTTGTTTACTTTTTTTACACTGGTCGATGAGCTCGATACCGTAGGCGTCAACTTACCAGTCACGTCCCTGTTTTACTTACAAGCGCTGGCGATGCCGACGCGCTTGTATGATCTTCTTCCTATTGGCCTGTTGATCGGCACTATTCTCGCACTCGCAGGTTTGGCGCAACGCAACGAGCTCGTTATTTTGCGCGTATCAGGCATCAGCGCTAATGCCTTCGTCGGCATGCTCTGGCTGATATCAGTCCCCATTATGGCAGGCGCGCTCATTCTTTCTGAGTTCATTACGCCAGCGGCCGAAATTAAAAGCAGTGAAGCGAATATGCTCTTGCGGGGACGGGTTGAGGGCGGTATGCTCAATAGTGGTTATTGGTTTAGAGAACCTGCAAAAGACGGTGGCACTCGTGTCATCAATGTAGGCAGGATGCTTGCGTCTGGTAACGTCGCCGATTTAAAAATGTATGAGTTTGATCGCAATCAAAAGCTCACCGTCATGTCTCAAGCCAAGACTGGACACTTCGACAACGGCCAACTGACAATGAGCGAAGTCACTCAGCACAAAGTCGCACAAAATTCGCGTGATTTTCTGTCGGACGCAATTGTTCGTAAAGACCCACTGATGACGCTTGAACAAAGCCCAACCCGCAGCATCGATACCAGTCTGACCGCTGAGCGTCTGGTTGCGCGGATCTTAACGCCCGAAAGGATGTCAGTGACTGCGCTGAGCGACTACATTGCCTATCTGAATAAAAATCAACTCCAGGCGGATAGGCAGATTGTGGCTATCTGGCGAAAACTGTCCTATCCCTTTACTTTGCTTGTCATGATGACGATTGCGGCACCGATAAGCTTCATGCAAACTCGTCGAGGCGGGATTGGCGCAAAAGTGTTTATTGGCATTCTCTGTGGCACTGGTTTTTTCATGATCAACCAGCTCGCCCTAAACGTAGGCCTACTCTATAAGTGGCCTCCAGTCGTGACCGCCCTGTTGCCGAACACGGCTGCGATGGTGCTAGCGCTCGCCACGATGCTCTCGATTGAACATCGTCAAAGCTTAGCGGCCATGAAAGTCCCCTATATGTTCTGGAAAAAATCCGCGATATGACCGTGCCAAGTATTTGGATGATAGGGGATGTTCAGGGATGCAGCTTAGAGTTAGATGAGTTGCTAAGCCACCCTGAAATCGCGGAAGACGAGGATGCTGAATTCTGGTTTGCCGGTGATTTAGTCAACCGTGGTCCGCAATCGCTGGCAACGCTGCGACGCATCATAGCGCTCGAAGACCGTAGCGTGGCGATTCTTGGCAATCATGATCTGCACTTGTTATCCCTTGCGGCAGGTGTTCGACGCCCAGGTAAGAACGATACGTTGCAAGAAATATTGGATGCGCCCGATGCAAAAGAAATCATCGACTGGCTTAGATGGCGGCCGCTCGCCCATTACGCGGTTGGCCACCTGATGGTGCATGCTGGCGTTCTTGCTAAATGGGACGTGAGTAAAACGCTGTCCCTCGCCAACGAAGTTCAACTTGCCCTGCGCGGAAGCAACTGGCAGAAAATGCTCGAAAAAATGTATGGTGATGAGCCGACTCAATGGAACGACGCCCACAGTGGCGGCAAACGATTCAGAGTGATTGTCAATGCCTTGACTCGCATGCGTATGTGCACCCCTAAGGGTCAGATGATGTTACCCATCAAATCTGCACCTCAGCATCCACGTAATGCAGGTTTGCTACCGTGGTTCGACGTACCTGACCGCGCCACGCGCGATGTGACGGTCGTATTTGGTCATTGGTCAACGCTTGGGCTGATGTTGCGATCAGACGCAATTTGTCTCGATAGCGGCTGTATCTGGGGGGGTGAGCTGAGTGCGGTTCGCTTACAAGACCGTAAGCTCATACAAATAAAAGGCAAAAACAGCATAGTTGTCACCGGCAATTAAACTGCCGCTCTGGCGTTCACAACCGATTCAAATCGGCCTCGTGATCGGCTACACCCAAGGCTGATCTAATCGCTTCACGAGCACACTTTGAAAGATCGGCCCTCGATAGGGGCTTCTCTTGATCGGTGGAAATGGCTGGCAAGAAGACCATTTCGACGCGGATCCCGGTTGTACCGAACACGCGCCACATGTTCATCACAAGACTTTCGTCGCCCACGTAGGCAGGATAAGCACTGCGCTGTCCCTGATGGAAGTATTTCACAGCCACAGGTTGAACCAGAACCTTCGCTTTGCGGGCAGGCTCAAACAGGTTTGCATAAAACGGCAACACATCGAAACCTTCAGATGTTGTGCCCTCGGGAAACAAACCCACCGCTTGGTCTCTCTGCAAATGCTCTGCCATGGATTTAGCCACCGCGCTCAGAGCATGTCGCGATCCACGCTCGATAAAGATCGTATCTGCTCCGGCGGCAAGCCAGCCGACGATGGCCCAACTGCGAATTTCACTCTTGGCGATAAATGCAGTGGCGCGAACGTAATTCAACACAAAGATGTCGAGCCAAGAGACGTGGTTGGGGACAATGAGTAAAGGCCCCTTAGAAACGGGCTCGCCAGCGATGACCACCTTGATGCCGCAGATCCACAACAAAACCCTTGACCAGTATTTTTTAGACCAGAGCCGAAACTGCAAACCCAAGATCCAATAGACCAAGGCGATCGTCAAAAGCCCCAAGGCAACCCAGACGAAGCACGCCACGGCTCGAAGGGCGAAACGAAGTGTATGAATCATGTGCGCTCCCAAACGATTTGACCAGTCTTAACGGTCATCGTCACCAAGCCGAGCATACCCATTCCTTCAAAGGGGGTGTAGCAACTCATACTGTTTAAATTGTTCTCGTTCACAGTCCACATCATGTCGGGATCCACCACGCACAGGTCTGCTGTTACTCCGATGGCTAAACCAGCAGAATAGCCCAAACCGACCTCAGCCGGCCGGACGGTGATGCGAGACAAGGCTTGTCGCAAGTCAATCCGCTCTTGGTCGGCCCATTTCAAGACCAGAGCAAGCAGTAACTCAACCCCGCTCGCACCTGGCTGAGCCAAAGCGAACGGCTTGGTTTTACCCTCGGCATCCGCCATGGTGTGCGCTGAACAAATCGCGTCTATTGTGCCATCGCGTAAGCCGGCCCTGATAGCGTCTCGATCACGCTGCCCCCTGAGGGGCGGATCAAGTCTAAAGCGGCTGTCGTAGTAACCAATATCAACATCGGTCAAATGAAGGTGATTGACGCTCACATCACAGGTAAGAGGCAAGCCGGCTTGTTTAGCTGACCTGATCAGGGATAGGCTCGCTGCACTGGATATGCGCCCGATATGAGCAGGTTTTCCAGTCTGCTGTATGGCGCTGATCACCCGAGCAACAAGCGAGGTCTCGACTTGCACGGGCGCAGCCGACAGGCCAAGACGAAAAGCGTAAGCGCCGCTGGCTGCAGCCATCCCCTGGGCCGTTGAAGCAACAAAACCATTCGGGGTTGTCGTGCACGTAATGCCGCCAGCCCAGGCGGCCTGTTCTTCAAAATAATCGGGCGCAAGGTCTACTAAACCGGGCAGTACAAGTTTGCCGCTGGCGTCTATAACGCGCTGCGCAACAAAGTCAGAAGGAGCCCAGTCTGTGCTCACGATTTCGCCACGGGTGATGTAAAGGTCAGCTACCCGATCCAGACCCGTCGCTGGATCGATGACACGTCCCCGCCGAATAATCAGACTCATCGGGCCTCCAGTATCAAGCTGCAGATACTTGCGCAGACTGCGACTCGGACCTTATGTTTATCAGACGGCTCAGTCTGTGCGACCGCCTGCCACGTGATCTGATCCCTTTCAAGGTCTATCACCAGATCGGCATCAGCCTTCGCCCGCCGTGCGTCCTCACAGACCAACACGCCCATTCGCTCGATACCCTCGGGCGCTTCGCCAGCAAGAACAATCGCCCTGACTTCAGGCACACCTACCGTCGTCATTGCGTGAACCAACGATCGGGCAAACCCCGACTCCTGAAGCGATCCGTCGAACACAGCGACCAAGGCGTTTAAATCAGGCCGCCTCTCTCGAATGAGAAACAAGTCAACTAATGCCTCAATCGGTTTAGCGTGACAGCCATCGCCTGCATTCATGACATGTCGTTCCGCTGGCAGGTGTTGCGCTAAAAAATAGGGTGTTCCGCTGACTGGATGTTGCACCACCAACAAGTCGCATTCAATATCAGACAGCTCGTTCAGGGCCTGCTGCCATCCTTGGCCGTCCCTGGGCAAGCTTCCGGGGAATGCCCCGCAGGCAATCCCCAAGAAATGCGTCGCCTCTGTCAGGGCGAGTTGCAAGGCAGACTCGCCTTCTATACCAACCGCCAAGAGGCTTGCCCCGCTATAGGGGTCGGTGCCACCAAGGCCAGCCGTCAAACGATCGAGATACGTCTGAGCACGATCCAATATTTGCAGCAACAAGGCTTTAGGCAAGCCCTCTGTGCAAAGTAAATGGGTCAAACCTTTGTGTCTATTGAGCTGAGGATTGAGCATCAAAATAGCGCTGCAAAATAATCGTCGCAGCGATCGCGTCATCGGGGGCATTGCCGACAATTTGTTGCGCCTGCATACTGCTGCCTCGTTCATCGACTAGTACGACAGGCAGGTTAAATCTTCCATGCAACTGATTGGCAAAACGACGGCATTTCAAGGTCGCGTATTGATCTTGACCATCCGTATTGAGCGCTAAACCAACGACCAGTCGATCGGGCTCCCATTCTTTGAGCAATTCAGCAATCCGGCCGAACCGCCCGATGCGCGTTGCGGCAGTGATGATTTCAAGTGGACGAGCTTGTCGCAGCAAGGTATTGCCCATTGCAACGCCTAGTTTTTTTGTGCCGTAATCAAATGCCAAGAGCGTTTCTTCAAGCATGCCCAGCGACACCTGTCAGCATCGAAGGGTCGATGCCCAGCAGCTTCATCGCTGCAGCGTACCGATCCTCTGGTGCCACGGCAAAAATAACATCCACGTCTGCTGCAACCGTCAACCAAGCATTCTGAGAAATTTCATTTTCTAATTGCCCGGCACCCCACCCCGCATAACCCAGAGTAATGAGTATTTTTTCAGGGCCTGTGCCAGCGGCCACCGCTTGTAAGACATCGCGCGAAGTGGTCAGTGCTAAATCACCGAGCTTGATGCTTGAACTGAAATCACCCGGGGGAGAATGCAGGACGAAGCCACGATCCGTGTGAACCGGGCCACCGAAAAATATGGGCGAGGCGTCCTGGGGGGCGGTTTCAAACTCGAGATCGATTTTTTCTAACAAGCCAGCCAGCGACAGGTCAGTGGGCCGATTGATCACTAAACCCAGTGCCCCTTTCTCTGAGTGCTCGCAGATGTAGATGACCGTACCCGCCAGTTCACCGCCAACAACCCCTGGCATCGCCATGAGAAACTGGTTGGACAAATCAATCGAGATGCTCGCCTCAGCGGCAATTAGTTCGCTCATCGACATCAAATCCTGCTTTAGATTTCCATCAATTCAAAGTCTTCTTTACGGGCACCGCACTCTGGGCAGACCCAATTCGGGGGAACATCTTCCCATTTGGTACCGGGCGCAATGCCGTCGTCAGGACAACCCGCCTCTTCGTCATAAATCCAGCCACAAATCAGACACATCCAGGTTCGCATAATTCTCTCTTTTTGATTTACCAGCCATTAATTAAGATGGCCCGTATTTAAACGACTGTTCTCATACAATGAGAGCAATCTTACATAACTCAGACTATACCGTGACTCTTGCCTCTTTTCCCCTGACTCTCGTTTTCGGACCTTTCGATCCCACTGGCTCGGACGGCCTCCCTGCGGACGCAATTACCTGCGCTATCCTTGGTAGTCACGCTGTGTCCGCCCTGACGGCCATCACGATTCAAGACACAGCCGAAAGTGAGTCGGTCTTGCCTTGCGCCCCTGATCAAATCGATGATCAAGCGCGCTGTGTTCTCGAGGATATGGCAGTACAAGCCATTAAAGTCGGGGCAATCTCCTCAGTCGAGGCAGTCAGTGCTGTTGCCCAGATTGCTGCCGATTACAGTCAGGTGCCCCTGGTTTTACACTTAGGTCCACAAGAAATCAGCTCTGAAGAAGTCGAAGATCAGGACGAAACCGAAGACGTCGTGGGTGCAACCCTTGAATTGCTGGTGCCGCAAGCACATGTCGTGGTGATTGAAGGCCGTCGACTCAATCAATGGATCACTGAAGAAGTCTTAGAGGCGGCTGGGCAAGAGTTAGCGCCTGCCGCTTTGCAAGCAATCGGCGCGGATTGGGTGCTAGTCACCGGAAACCAGCAGCGACCTGGTCATCTGGTCAATATCCTCGTGGGTCCCGACAATCTCACAATTAGTTGGCCCTGGACTGCGCCGCCTGAACGAATAAGGGATTCAGGTGGTCTGGTGGCCACCGCCTTAGCTGCGTTGCTGGCAACTGGACATGGGGTTGAAGATGCTGCGAAAAAAGCTTGCGCTTATGCTGAGGCGTCGCTCAACCAATCTTTTCAACCCGGGATGGGGCAAAGGATTGCCTGCCGCAACCCGATCATCAACTGAAATAGATGACCGGACGACTGAAATTTCCACGAGGTCTGTACGGGGTCACCCCGGATTGGACTGACGCAGACAAGCTCGAAAGCGCTGTGCGACAAGCCATCGCGGGCGGTATGGTTGCCTTACAGTTGCGTCACAAAACAGCAACACCTGAGTTTCGTCGGGACTTGGCTTTACGCTTGTTGCCGATCTGCCGCCACGCAGGCGTACCGCTGTTGATCAACGATGACTGGCGACTGGCGCTAGAAATCAAAGCAGACGGTGTTCATCTGGGGCAACACGATGAAGATCCGGACATTGTTCGGGCCAACGTGGGTGCAGGGATGATGATTGGCGTGTCGTGCTATGCCAGCCTGCCACGCGCTCAGTCACTTTTGCGGTGTGCACCGGTTTATATCGCTTTTGGTGCCATGTTTGCATCAGGTACGAAGCCCTTGGCGCCGCCCGCCCCGCTGACTGTTCTGGGTGAAGCGCTGAGGCTGACAACAAGCATGAGCGAACCTCGACCAAGCGTTGCCGCGATAGGCGGGATCAACCTAAACAATGCGGGCACAGTGATTGACGCAGGGGCCAGCTCGCTCGCGGTGGTGGGTGGTCTGTTTCAGGCAACCGATATCACCAGCACAGCACGTGCTTTTTCTGAACTTTTTAATTGATCGATCTTTTATCCAGGTAAAACCATGTCAACCAATGCAGAACTCTTTGAACGCGCCAGTCGCAGCATTCCAGGCGGTGTGAACTCCCCAGTACGCGCTTTTCGCTCGGTCGGTGGCACACCTCGCTTTGTAGCCAGGGCCCAAGGCCCCTATTTCTGGGATGCGGAAGACAAGCGCTATATCGATTACATCGGTTCCTGGGGTCCTGCTATTTTGGGCCATGCGCACCCAGAAGTGGTGCGCGCCGTGCAAGAAGCTGCGGTGCATGGCCTGTCTTACGGTGCGCCGACAGAAGCTGAGATCATCATCGCTGAAATGCTGATTGAACGACTGCCTTCAATGGAAATGGTGCGCTTGGTCAGTTCAGGTACCGAAGCGACCATGACTGCCATTCGGCTCGCCCGCGGGGCAACGGGTCGCAACAAAATCATCAAATTCGAGGGCTGTTATCACGGCCATGCCGACAGCCTGTTAGTCAAAGCGGGATCCGGGTTACTAACCTTCGGCAACCCAACGTCGGCTGGTGTCCCACCTGAGTTTGTCGCACACACCATTGTGCTTGACTACAACGATATCGAAGGCGTCAAACAAGCTTTTGCCCAGCACGGACAAGACATCGCCTGTGTCATCGTTGAACCCATTGCCGGCAATATGAACTTAATCAAACCGATTGCTGGGTTTCTAGAAACTCTACGCAGCGAATGTACGAATCACGCTGCGGTATTGATTTTTGATGAGGTCATGACAGGCTTTCGGGTGGGTGCACAAGGCGTACAAGGTTTATCTGGTGTCACGCCTGACCTCACTACCTTAGCTAAAGTCATCGGCGGAGGGATGCCTATCGGTGCCTTCGGTGGTCGTGCGGACATCATGAAACACATCGCACCGCTTGGTGGCGTTTATCAAGCCGGTACGTTGTCTGGCAATCCCGTTGCCGTTGCGGCAGGCATCACGACACTTAAGCTCCTATCCGCTCCTGGCTTTTACGAAGATCTTGCAAGCCGAACCAAAAAATTAACAGACGGATTGTCGGAGAGCGCCAAAGCAAATAGCATCCCGTTTAGTGCCGACAGCGTGGGTGGCATGTTTGGCGTGTATTTCGCCGACCAAGTTCCCACCACCCTGGCTGAAGTTGCAGCCAGCAACATCGAGAGGTTCAAGGTCTTTTTCCACGCCATGTTGGATGAGGGTGTTTATTTCGCCCCTTCAGCCTACGAGGCGGGTTTTGTGTCCGCCACTCACGACGATAGTGTTATTCAGGCAACAATTGATGCGGCTGAGCGAGTGTTCGCAAAACTAAAATGAACAGATTGCAAAATAGTCGTCACGCAAAAAAGCGATAATTACCTGCTTCGTCCCTATAACCTAATGAGTGAGAGTCATGGCCGTTAACTTGCACATTCCCGCAGACCACGAGATTTATCCGATTGCCGGCATTGAAATCGGTGTGACAGAAGCTGGTATCCGTAAAGCTGATCGTCGTGATCTGACCGTGTTTCGGTTAAGCGAAGGGACGAGTGTTGCCGGGGTTTTTACGCGCAATCGTTTTCGCGCCGCACCGGTTACCGTTTGTGAGCGCCACCTGGCTTCAACGACGGGGATACGAGCCTTGGTGATCAACACCGGCAATGCCAACGCAGGCACAGGCGAGACTGGCTTGCAGGCGGCAGAGCAAACCTGTGCCGCGCTCGGTGCACTGCTCGGCACGAAAGCCGATCAAATTATGCCTTTTTCTACTGGCGTCATTCTTGAGCAGCTGCCCGTTGATCGTCTGATTGCCGGCTTGCCTGGCGCTATTGCAAACTTATCCGAAACCAATTGGGTTAGTGCAGCGCACGGCATCATGACCACCGATACGCTACCGAAAATTTATTCGCAACGCGTTGAAATCGGCGGCAAGACTGTCACCTTGACGGGCATCAGCAAAGGCGCTGGCATGATCCGCCCCAACATGGCGACCATGTTGGGCTTTCTGGGCACCGACGCGGGTATCGACCAAGGTTTGCTTACCAGTCTGGCCAAAGAAGTAGCTGATGTGTCGTTCAATCGCATCACGGTTGACGGCGATACCTCGACTAATGATTCGTTCATCATCATGGCAACCGGCAAGAGCGGCCTGACGATCAGCAATACAACCGATCCTAATTATCAAATCCTCAAAGCAGCTTTGGCCGAGGCGGCAGCCGACCTGGCGCAAAAGATCGTACGTGACGCCGAAGGCGCAACAAAATTCATGACGGTTCAGGTTGAACAAGCCAAAGACGTGGACGAGGCTTTGCTAGTAGCCTACGCAGTGGCACAGTCACCCCTGGTCAAGACTGCCTTTTTTGCCTCGGATCCGAACTTGGGTCGTATCGTTTGCGCAGTCGGTTACGCTGGGATTCCTGATCTCGACGTCTCTCATGTCAATCTGTGGCTAGGCGATGTTCACGTCGTGCTTGATGGCGGTCGCAACCCAAGTTATCAAGAAGCAGACGGGCAACGTATCATGAAAGAAGCCGAGATCGTGATGCGTATCGGTCTGGGCCGAGGCACAGCGAGCGACACCGTCTACACCTGCGACTTTTCACACGAGTATGTCAGCATCAATGCTGATTACCGTTCTTGATTTTTAATTCGAACACCTCTAATGAACTCTTCAAATCTTGTGAGTACCCCTGAAATAGCCGAACTCCTTTCACGCATGAATCGTGTGCTCGGTCAACTTGAAGCCTATCTGCCTCCTGCCCCGCCACCAACCAACTGGAATGCACCTGCGTTTCGCTGGCGTAAACGCGGGGCCTCACATGGCTGGCTTGACGCGATTGCCCATGTGAGTTTGATCAATACGATTGATCTGCAACATATTGATCGTCAAAAAGAGATCATTGACCGCAACACTCGTCACTTCATCGAAGGTAAGCCATCGAACAATGTCCTGATGACAGGCGCTCGCGGCACCGGCAAAAGCTCCTTAGTCAAAGCCATGCTCGCTAAATATAGTGAGCAAGGTTTGAGACTGATCGAAGTCGACAAAGCTGATATGGCCGACCTGCCCGACATTGTTGAGATGGTAGGTAATCGACCCGAGCGCTTTATCGTATTCTGTGACGACTTATCGTTTGAAGAAGGTGAAGCCGGCTACAAAGCCCTGAAATCTGTACTGGATGGCTCTGCCGCATCAACGGGCAATAACGTGTTGATTTATGCGACGTCTAATCGACGCCACCTGATGCCTGAATACATGAGCGAAAACCTGTCTTATCAACATCAGAGCGACGGCGAAATTCATCCCGGCGAAACGGTGGAAGAAAAGATTTCGCTGTCCGAGCGCTTTGGTCTCTGGATTTCTTTCTACCCCTTCCGTCAGGACGACTACCTCGACATTGTGCAACATTGGCTGCGCACATTGGGGTGCGATGACGCAGTTGTCCAAGCTTCGCGCACAGAAGCCCTGCAGTGGGCGCTCGAACGCGGCTCACGATCTGGTCGAGTGGCCTGGCAATTCGCGCGGGATTGGGCAGCAAGACATGCCTGAGAAAATTGTTGAGGCTGCCGTTGGTGTTTTGCTAAGACCAGACGGAACCGTTTTGCTGGGCAGCAGGCCTGCGGGCAAGCCATGGGCTGGGATGTGGGAACTTCCCGGTGGCAAAATTGAGCCAGGCGAATCAGTGATGCAGGCGCTTACGCGCGAGCTGCACGAAGAATTGGGCATCACCGTGACACGCGCCACACCCTGGGTCACCTACACCCACGTCTACCCTACTGCCACGGTTAGGCTCTCATTTTGTCAAGTGACACAGTGGGACGGAGAACCCGAAGGACTTGAGGGGCAGCAGTTGCGCTGGGTCGACATCAAACATGCTCAAGAAGTACCGCACTTGCTGCCGGCAACCTATCCACCGCTTCGCTGGCTGTTATTGCCAGACTTCTATGCGATTTCTTCTGTCGGTTCGCCCGAGGGAGTCGACACCTTTTTATCGCGCCTGGATCATGCACTGACAAATGGTCTGCGCTTGCTGCAATGGCGCGAACCAGCTTGGATAACCGGGGCGGATTCGCCCGATCTGCATGATCTATTGCGCAAAGTCCTTGCTCGATGCCATGCTACCGGGGCTAAAGTGCTAGTTAATAGCGTTCATCCAGAATCGTGGTGGCTGGAAGCCGACGGTGTGCATCTGCGCCAAACCGAGGCAGCGCTCATCAACGAACGCCCTCACTCCTTAACCAACGATAAATTGCTCGCCGTGTCTACCCACGATGCGACCGAATTGGCTCATGCAAGGCGGCTCGGTGCGGATTTTGCAGTCTTGGGGCCAGTGCTGCCTACAGCCTCTCATCCAGGTCACCCAGGCATGGGATGGGAGCAATTCAGTTGCCTCAACGAACAAGCCGGGTTGCCCGTTTACGCCTTGGGCGGACAATCAGCTGAGACGCTGGTTCAAGCCAAACAATCAGGGGCCCACGGCATTGCTGCTATCCGCGGCGGATTGCGCTGAGGATAGCTCAGTCGCTAAATCGTCTGGACGAATTTCTTTGCCCTGCTTGTCGATTTGTTCAATCTTGTCCATCGACCAGCCGCCCCCGAGTGCGACAACTAAATTAACGCTAGCGGCCAGACGACTACCGAGCAAGCCGATATAGTTACTTTCTGCGTTAAGCGCGCTGGTTTGCAGGACAGCAACGCTCAAATAATCAACTAAACCTTGGTTGTACTGATTCATGGCTAAACGGACAGCCTCTTTTGAAGACTCCATCGCTCGGCGCGAGGATTGAAGCTCTCTGTCATACACACGCAACTGAATCATCGCATTATCAACTTGCTGCAACGCCTGCAAAACCGTTAAACGATAAGCCGCGGTTTGCGCATCAAAGATCGCCCGGTTTTGATCGATGAGCGCGTTACGCGTGCCACCATCAAAAATCGCCTGAGCAATGCTCGGCCCTAAAGACCAATACTGCGCAGGGGCGGTGATCCATTGAAGGAAATTGGTTGTTTGATACCCGCCCGTCGCCGAGAGTGTCAACGCTGGAAACCAGGCAGCAACTGCCACGCCCACTTGGGCATTCGCCGCTTCAACTTGCATCGTCGCCCCAGCGATATCTGGCCGCTGTTCAAGCAACGTGGATGGCAAGCCCACCGGAATGGTCGGAGGCTTGATAGCAAAAGCTTCGGGCTCGATGTTGAAAGACGAAGGTGGACGAGCAAGCAGCACCGCGATGGCATTTTGATACACCATGCGTTGTTGTTCTGTATCAATCAGTTGTGCACGGGTGCTTTCTAATTGGGTCGTTGCCGTCGCCACATCGCCTGGATTAGCGACACCGGCGTTATATTTATTTTGTGTCAAGGTCAACGAGCGTTCATAGGATTGAACCGACGTGCTTAAGACGCGCGCCGTCTCATCGAGCGTCCGTAACTGCATATAGGTCAGCGCTAGCGTGCTTTGTGCCGTCAACCGAGCACCAGCCAAGTTGGCTGCTGCCAGCTTTCTGTTCGCCGTCTGGCCCTCAACATTACGACGCACGCTACCCCATATATCCAAGGTCCAGCTCGCAGTCGCCGACAATTTATAAACGTCATAATCGTTGGACGCAGCGGTACCCGTTGAACTCACCGCCGTGCCACCGATACCCGTCATGCCGCCATTGACCGACAAGGTCGGCATCAAGGCTGCCTGTGAACTGCGAAGCACTGCAACAGCTTGCCGGTACTGCGCCTCAGACTGAGCCACGCTCAAATTCGATTCATTAAGCTGCTGCATCAGCCCATTTAAGGTGGCGTCGCCAAACATCTCCCACCAAGTCCCTTTAGAACGGGTAGCCATGGCCGGATCAACGGGTTGCCACCCAGACGCCTCCCGAAACTGAGCGCCCAGCTCAAGCGGGGGGCGGACGTAATCCGGACCGACCATACAGCCCAGCAGCGACACAAGCAAAACACTCAGCACGCCTAGGCGCGATAGCCGAAGATAAAACCTGACGGGGGACAAATGCGAGTCGATCATTGTTAGGGGATGCTTCATGTTGAATGCTTGGTACGAACCGGAGGATTAGATGCAAGTCGCTTGAACAGTCTTCGGGATTTCAACCAAGTGGCGAAGCGGTCAAGGTAGAGGTAAACCACGGGGGTCGTGTAGAGTGTCAACAGCTGGCTCAAAACGAGACCACCTAAAATAGTTATTCCAAGTGGTTGACGCATCTCGACACCTGCACCGGTTGCGAACACTAATGGTAAGGCACCAAAGATCGCCGCACTGGTGGTCATCAAAATCGGGCGTAAGCGAGTCATACAGGCAAGATGGATTGCCTCTTTCGGGGCAAGGCCATCACTGCGCTGAGCCTCTAGCGCAAAATCCACCATCATGATGGCATTTTTCTTGACGATGCCGATCAATAAAAAGACACCAATTAAAGCAATCAGACTGAACTCGGTTTTTAAAACAATGAGCGCCAATAAAGCACCGACTCCCGCCGATGGCAGTGTCGACAAAATGGTCAGGGGATGAATGGTGCTCTCGTAGAGCATGCCCAGTACGATGTACATGGTAATGATGGCGGCGAGAATCAAATAGGGCTGACTAGACAGAGACTTTTGCAAAAGCTGCGCCGTCCCTTGAAAACCCGCCTGTATCTTGTCTGTCGGGAGGTTAATCTCGTCCACCGCCCGAGCAATGGCGTCGGTTGCCTGCCCCAGCGTCACATTGGGAGCCAGATCAAAAGAGATTGTGTCAGCAGCAAACAGACCTTGATGCTTCACCGAGATTGGCGCGTTGCGGTTTTCAAAGCTGCTAAACGCCTTCAGCGGTACTCGTTCGCCACTCTTATTCATCACGTACACGTCATCAAGGGACTGTGGGCCGATGGCGTGATCGGGCGACACACCCAAGACAACTCGATACTGGTTGAGTGGTCGATAAATGACGGATATCTGACGCTGGGCGAAGGCATTATTAAGCTGCGCAGTAATAGCCGCCATTGAGACGCCTAAACGCGTGGCTGCCTCGCGGTTGACGACCAGATCGATTTCCCGACCTTTGTCCTCGACATCCGTGTCAACGTCCACGAGTTCGGGTAACTTAGCCATGGCCTGCTGAACCTTGGGCATCCACTCTTTCAAATCTTGCAGCTCAGAGGCCATCAGCGTGTATTGATAACTCGAGCTAGTCGTTCTGCCACCAGCCCTTACATCTTGCGCAGCGATTAGAAAGAGCCGTGCACCAGGCGTACCGCCTAGTTGTGGCCGTAACCGATTGATGATGTCCTGCGCCGCCAGTTTCCGTTCAGCAAAGGGTTTTAATTGCACGGCTAAGAAACTCGTGTTTCCCCCACCAGAGCCGCCTGCAAAGGCAGTGACAGAATCAACGGCGGGATCCGCCAGCACGGTCTTGCGAAACTTATCCAGCTTGGGCGTCATCGCCTGAAACGATGTGCCTGAATCAGTCGCGAAGAAACCAATGACCAAACCGGTATCTTGAGGCGGAAATAAACCTTTAGGGATGACTTTGTACAGATACACATTCAACACGATCGTACCCAGTAATACCAACATCGTGATCCTGCTATGTCGGAGCGCGACGTTTAATGACCGACCATAAAACGACATTACTCCAGCCAGAACACGCTCAAAATAGTTGTTCCAGTTAGTCAACCAGTTATGCGTTCTCTTAGTTCCGCTTTTATCCACTGGCTTGAGAAGCACCGCTGCCATCATGGGTGTCAACGTCAGCGATACAAGCATCGAGATCACAATCGCAACCGACAAGGTCACTGCAAATTCACGAAACAGTCGTCCGGGCAAACCGCCCATAAGCAAAATCGGAATAAAAACGGCGATCAGCGAAATACTCATTGAGACGACTGTAAAGCCAACTTCTTTCGTCCCCCTGAGTGCGGCCCTCAGTGGTCTCTCACCTTTCTCCATATGCCGGATGATGTTCTCCAGCACAACAATGGCGTCATCGACGACAAAACCCGTCGCAATAATCAGGCCCATCAACGACATCAAATTGACAGAAAAGTGCAATAAATACATCGCACCAAACGTACCCAAAAGGGATACTGGCACAGCTAGCGTCGGGATCAAGGCCGCACGCCAGTTACCCAAAAACATGAGCACCACCAGCATCACCAGCACGATAGCGATGATGAGCGTCTTTTCAGATTCGAAGACTGACACCCGAATGGTCGGGCTACGGTCCATCGCCACATCGACGGTCACGTCAGCTGGCAAAATCGCTTTAAGTGCAGGTAACTCTGCTCGAATCGCATCCACTGTTTTAATAATATTTGCTTTGGCTTGTGCGCGAACAATGACCAAAATTGCTGGGTTTTCATTAAAAAATCCGACGTTACGGATGTCTTCAACTGAATCCTCTACTGTCGCAACGTCTGATAATCGCACGGGCGCACCGTTTCGCCAGGCAACGATCAAAGGGCGATATTTAGCCGCATTAGCAAGCTGATCGTTGGCAGTAACTTGCCAACGATAGCTATCGTTCTCCAGCAAACCTTTTGGTGTTAACACGTTTGAGCCTGAGATGGCTGTGCGAACAGTATCCAGCGCAATGCCATATTGCGACAAGGCCTCCGGATCGAGATTGATGCGCACGGCTGGATTCGAGCTACCGCCCACCTCTACCTCGCCCACACCAGAGATCTGTGAAAGCTTTTGCATGACAATCGTGGTCGCCAAATCATAAATTTGTCCAACGGCCAGAGTGTTTGAGCGCAAAGCCAAAATCATCACTGGCGCTGAGGACGGGTTCACTTTTTTATAGGTGGGATTTTGTCGCAACCCGCTCGGCATCAGGGCCCTCGCCGCATTAATCGCCGCCTGGACATCCTTGGCAGCATCGTTAACGCTACGGTCCAATTCAAACTGCAAGGTGATCCGTGTTGACCCAACCGTGCTGCTTGAGGTCATTTCATTCAAGCCAGCAATGGTTCCGAGAGATGATTCCAACGGCGTCGCCACGGTCGCGGCCATGACTTCCGGATTAGCCCCGGGTAAGTTTGCACTCACCGAAATACCGGGAAACTCAATTTGAGGTAACGGTGCGATCGGTAAAAATGAATAGGCCAGAATACCGGCCAACACCACAGCGACCCAGACAAGTGTCGTCGCGACTGGACGCATAATGAAGGGCCCTGAAATATTCATGTTGATCAGCCTGTAGTCGGCCGTGCGACAGCGCCGGTGCGCAGCCGATCAAAAAACAGATAAATAACAGGCGTTGTAAACAAGGTCAGCACTTGACTCACCATCAGACCACCAACCATGACCAGACCGAGTGGTTGACGCAACTCGGCCCCAGTGCCCGTCGCCAGCATGAGTGGAACCGCACCAAAGAGAGCGGCCAGGGTAGTCATCAATATCGGTCGAAAACGCAACAACGCTGCTTGATGAATGGCCTCGCGAGGCGATAGTCCCTGCTTGCGCTCAGCATCAAGCGCAAAGTCAATCATCATGATGGCGTTTTTCTTAACAATGCCAATCAAGAGAATGATGCCAATAATCCCGATCATGTCGAGATCACGACCTGTCAAGAGCAACGCGAGTAATGCGCCGATGGCTGCGGACGGTAGCGTTGATAGAATCGTGATGGGGTGGATGAAACTCTCATACAGAATCCCCAGCACAATATACATCGTGACAATGGCAGCCAAGATCAGCAACAAAGTGCTGGATAGCGAGGATTCAAAGGCCTGCGCAGCGCCCTGAAACCGGGTACGAACACCCAGCGGGATTTCAAGTTCGCGTTCAGCGGCATTGATAAGGGCTACCGCATGAGACAACGACGCACCAGCAGCAAGATTGAACGAAATCGTCACTGCGGGGAACTGGCCGATTCGATTAATAACTTGCAAGCTGCGTCGTTCCGAGATCTTTGCCACACTTGATAATGGCACTGGATTGCCTGCAGACGTCTGAACATAGATTGCATCCAACGAGCCTGCATCGCGACGGAACTCGGGCGCAACTTCAACCACAACGCGATACTGATTCGACTGGGTAAAGACAGTCGACACCTGGCGCTGCGAAAAAGCATCGTTGAGTGCGTCATCAATCAGTTGTGTGGTTACCCCAAGGCGTGCTGCTGCTTCGCGATCAATTTCGACGTAGGTCGATAAGCCTTGATTTTGCAGGTCGTCCACCACGTCTGCCAGCTGAGGAATCGTACGCAATTTGTCGATCAAAATCGGAACCCACTGCGCGAGCACTTCAGCGTCAGGATTTTCGAGCGTTAATTGATATTGCGTTCGGCTGACGCGATCTTCGATGGTCAAATCTTGGATGGGTTGAAAATAGAATCTCAGCTCATCCACTGCAGAAACAGTCTGCTGCAGCTGCCGGATAATGGTCATCACACTATCCGATCGCTTCGCATGAGGTTTTAAGGCGATCTGCATCCGCCCGGCGCTCAGTGTTGCGTTGCTCGTGTCGACCCCAATAAAAGAGGATATCGTCTCGATCTCTGGATTCTGTAGCAGCAACTTGACGGCATCCTGCTGCCTTCTGGACATCTCAGCAAACGACACATTAGCAGGTGCTTGCGTAATGACCTGAATCAGACCGGTATCCTGCTGCGGGAAAAAACCTTTTGGCACCAACACATACAGACCCCACGTCACGGCAAATGTGGCAAGCGCCACCATGAGCGTCAGTCTCTGCCGATTCAACACAAACTGAAGTGCTGAGTCGTACAGAGCAATCAGACGATCAATGAACAGACCACATTGCGTTACAAACCAACCATGCTTCTCCTCGTGCCCAGCGCGCAGCAAGCGCGAGCATAGCATCGGTGTCAGCGTGAGCGAGATCACCAACGACAAAAGGATAGCCACTGCCAAGGTCACCGCAAACTCGCGAAACAAACGACCCACCACTTCAGACATAAACAAGAGCGGGATCAGCACTGCAATCAGCGACACGGTGAGTGATACCAGTGTGAAGCCAATCTGCGAGGCGCCTTTCAAGGCCGCCTGCAATTTAGTCTCACCCGCCTCAAGATACCGCGCAATGTTTTCAATCATCACGATGGCATCATCCACCACGAAACCGGTCGCGATCGTCATGGCCATCAAAGTCAGGTTATTGATACTAAATCCAGTGAGATACATCACGCCGAACGTCCCCACCAGCGACAGAGGCACGACCACACTCGGGATAAAGGTGGCAGTCATGGTGCGCAAAAATACGAAAGTGACAAGCACAACAAGTCCGATGGCGATAAGCATTTCTTGTTGCACGTCACGCACAGACTCGCGGATTGTCTGAGTGCGATCTGACATCAAGGTGACATCGAAATTGGCGGGCAAGGCAAGGCGCACTTGAGGCAATAAAGTCTGAATGCGATCAACCACTTCGATGACATTCGCACCGGGTTGCCTTTGCACATTGAGCAGTACAGCCGGCTGGGTACCGTTCCAGGCAGCCAATCGGACATCCTCCGGGCCGATAACTACCGTCGCCACATCCGATAGTTTCAATGGCGCATTATTTTTATATGCCAGAATCAAGTCGAGGTAATCAGTTGGCGACTTGACCTGATCATTGGTATTAATGGTTGTCGAGCGCAACGGACCGTCAAGCGTTCCCTTGGGCTGATTCACGTTTGCTGCAACAATCGCAGTCCGCAAATCTGCCATGGTTAAACCCATCGCGGAGAGCGATTTGGGATTGGCCTGAATTCGAACAGACGGGCGCTGTCCGCCCAACACAGTGACCAAACCGACACCTGGAACCTGAGATAATTTTTGTGCGATTCGGGTATCGACCAAATCACGCACTTGAGGCAAAGGCACTGTCGGAGACGTAATGGCCAAGGTCACGACTGGCGCATCCGCAGGATTGACTTTGTTGTAGATCGGCGGCGCGGGCAGATCCTTAGGCAATAAATTGAACGCAGCATTGATGGCCGCCTGCACCTGCTGCTCTGCAACATCGAGCGGCAGCTCAAGAACGAACTGCAAGGTAATCACCGAGATCCCTGCCGAGCTACTAGAGGCCATCTGATTCAGGCCGGGCATTTGCCCAAACTGTGTCTCAAGCGGAGAGGTCACCAACGAAGCCATCACATCAGGGCTCGCACCGGGATAGCCTGTGGTGACCTGGATAGTGGGGTAATCAACCTCAGGCAACGACGAAACTGGCAACGAGCGGTAGGCAACAAGACCACAAAGCAACATGGCCACCATGGCAAGCGTGGTGGCGACGGGCCTCGTGATAAACGGGCGGGAAAGATTCACGGCTATTTCGTCTTAGGGGACGTTGATCCACCAGGCCGTCGACCGGCCGGATTCTGACCACCACTACCATTGGGCGCATTGTCGTCAACTACCCGCACCTTGGCTCCTGCGCGCAATTTGTCGGTCCCTTCCAAAACAACTTTATCCCCAACTGAGACACCGTCTAAAACAACGACTCGATCGTCAGTGGTGGCACCGGTCTTGACCTTTTTGATGGCGACAGTACCGTCATCCTGCAAAACATAGACAAAGGGCCCTTGACTGCTTTGCTGGACGGAGGCTGCCGACACGGTTGCCGCGTCTTTAATTGTTTTGACCAGAATCCGTGCGTTGACGAACTGATTGGGGAACAAGGCATCATCATCGTTAGTAAACTGCGCTTTGAGCTTGAACGTACCCGTCGTTACGTCAATCTGATTATCAACCGTCGTCAGATAACCTTGAGCGAGCCGCTTCGTATCGGGCCGATCATAAACATCGACCACCAGCTTTTTTCCGGCGAGCAGGGGAGCACGGACTTCTTCCAGGCTGCTCTCAGGCAAAGTAAAGATAACGTTAATGGGCTGAGTTTGAGTCAGTACAACAATGCCCTGTGGGTCATTGCTTGTCAGGATATTACCGACGTCAAATTGCCGGAGGCCCAAACGTCCGGGGATTGGCGCAACGATCCGGGTGAAATCCAGTTGCAACTGTGCGTTGTCAACCGCAGCCTGATCAGTCAACATCAGGGCTTGATATTTTTTTACCAAGGCGACTTGTGTATCAACAGTTTGACCGGCAATCGACTTCTGATCCCGCAAGGTTTCGTAACGCTTTAAATCCAGCTTGGCATTCTCGTATTGAGAGCGATCTTGAGCCAGCGTCCCTTTGGCCTGATCCAAGGCTACCTGATAGGGACGAGGGTCGATTCGGGCGATCAGATCCCCCACTTTGACTTTATCGCCTTCCTTGAAGGGGATTTGTATTACTTCACCCTGAACCCGGCTGCGCAAGGTCACCGTGGCATAAGCGGTGACTGTCCCCAGACCACGCAGATAGATGTCAAAGTCTTTGGCCAGCACTGGTTCAAGTTTGACCGCAACAGGGATTTGAGCGGTCGGAGGTGGCCCTTTAGGTACCGCGTTTTCTTTGATGCGGACCGAAACGATCCACGCAATGGCGCAAACAACAGCGAACAAGCCCAGCCCAATCAGAAGTTTGGAGTTTTCCCGGACAACATTTAATAAACGACGGTCAGGCATTCGGATCCCAATAGATATCTGGCTAGAAGGCTAGTATAGAGGGGTTTAGAAGTCACTTTGACGTCATAAGTTCCGTTGCGTAACTTTTTGTAACCGATCGTCTCTATTACTAAAAAGCACAAGCAATTAGAGCGAGCACAACGCCATTTTGAACGAGACATCTTGAGCGACCGCCTGCGGTCGAAGCTCGCCATCTTGCGTGGCGAAGCGAATCCACACCATGTATTTATTCGCACTAATTTCAGGGAAAATCTGCTCGTTATCGCTCACCCATACCCTGAGCAACTGATAGACCTTGCCCCCAAGCATTTGTTGAAACCCCCCTTGGGAGCCCACGACTGCATTCGGTTGGGTCGATTCACGCAACATACCCAACACCATGGCAATACCTTCTTTCAGCGGCTCGAGGGGTTCTATCCACTTTTGCAGGTCGGCACAACGCGCATCAACATCACGGCATTGCCAGGCATGAAACGAAGGCATATCGACTTGCGTGCCGCCACCAGGAACCGCCAAACGACCTCTAAGGCTAGTCAACCAGTCGTTGTCTCTCAGCGTTTGCCCTGTTTTGCCTGTTGCAATCAGATTGCTCGTCACGCTGTCCATCTGCGACAAGGTATGTTGCAGGGCGTTTGTATCCACGCCCGGATGATCTTGTAGCGCTAATAACGCGACTCGTTGACGATCGAGATCTTGCAAAACGCTGCTCTTCATATCCGCACGCTCAGTGGCATCCAGCAGATCAAACAACGCAGCAAGGGCCACTTGATGCAGTCTCGCATCACCCGGTTGTGCAAAGAAAGTCAAGCGATCAAACAGATATTCGAGCCTCATTAAGGCTCGAACACGTTCGTTAAAAGGATATTCAAAAAGGATCACTGACGCTTGAGCTCTTTAAAAGCAATACAACTGGGTTGCTTCGCAACACGACTCAGTGCCCCGCGCTTGACGACCCAAAACATTAACTTCGATCAGCCAAAGCACACCATATTTCGTGCAAGGCCGACGTCTGCTCCGTAAGATAGCCGATTGGCACCGAAATGTCATTCAAAATCACATCGTCTGCCACCAAAAGCCGGTCTTCACGCGTGGCTTGTGCAGCAAGTATTTCTTGGATCGCGGAGACCGATAAACCACTGCGAGCCTGCACTCGGCTGATCTGGGTGTCAACATCGCAGTCGACAACACACACTCGATTAACCCTGTCCTTCCATCTGCCCGATTCAACCAGCAATGGAATTTCAAAAACAATATAGCGGCCAGTGGCCAACGCTGCAGCGCGATCCGCCGCTGAGCCAATCAATGGGTGCAGAATTTGCTCAAGCCGGGTCCGTGCAGCCTTATCCGCAAACACGATTTCGCGCATACGCCGACGATCCATCGCACCGGTCGCATCAATGACCTCTGCACCAAAAGCCTCAGTGACGGGTTTGATGCCTAAGCCACCTGGCTCGGTCAACTGTCGCGCAAGCTGGTCGGCGTCGATCACGGTGGCGCCCCATTTTGCCAGCAGTTTTGACACGGTCGATTTGCCAGACCCAATCCCGCCAGTTAACCCCAACTTGAACATACCTGCCTCAACACCCACCAAATTAGGGTGAGTGTCACCTATGACAGGGGCCAAAAGCAAGCAAATATGCCTAGCCCACCAGCAAACGACAAAAAGGGACCAAAAGGCATGGCGACCGCTGCGCCCTGTCCGGTTTTGAACCAGCGAATACAGCAAGCCACGGATGCCATGCAGGAAGCGACCAGCAGCACCAAGGGAACAAGCGTAACCCCCACCCACGCCCCCAGCGCGGCAGCGAATTTAAAGTCGCCGTGACCGATTGCTGGCCGACCTGTCAGCCGTTCGAAAATAATCGCTACCAGCCACAAGGGCATATAGCCTGCTACAGCACCTAGCACGGACTGCTCAAGCGGCACGACTGAATACAGCAAATGAAAAATTAAACCAGCCCACAGTAGTGGCTGTGTCAACACGTCTGGTAGCAACCCCGTGTAAGCATCTATCCGGGCCAGCACCAGTAAAACCGCGCATACCGCTGCAACAGCAAGCACTTGAGCCCAAGTCTGGCATATCTGACAAGCACCAAACGTAGTGAGGCAGGTCAGGAAGGCATGTGCCGCGTCATGCGAGCGCTTCACCGCGATGGTCGAGGGAACCGTCAACCGGTGCTCATGCTCACGCCAGCGCTGCTCTAGCCGTGCAACTAAACAATGACTTAGCCAGCAGCCAGACAAGGTCAAGGCTACCAGGCAAAGACTTAAAACAAAGAATCCTGCAACTGAATTCGTGTCAGCGTCGTAGAATAGGGGCATTGGATCAGTCGTTAGTTTTTAAATCAGGGATGTTTGACGATGTCAGAATGGCTTTCGGTAAAAACCAAATCAACCTATACAGGGTCGCTAATATTGCTAGGCTTAGCCAGTTTGGCCCTAACTGGGTGCGCAAATTTCATGGCAACGGGCTTTTACGACCCCCCAAAAGCCAGCTCCGCTACGGATGCAAATGCCATTGCAACCAACGCTTACGCCACCCAGAGTGTGCAGGCGCCCACCCAGTTTCAAATAGATTTGCGTCAGCCGACCGCTGAGAAACCAGCTGCTACCGCGACAACAACTCAGGCTGCAACAGTATCGGCACCACAAGTCTACAAAGCGCCACAAAAAGAGCGCGACGCCGTCGCATCCGTTGCAGTGAGCAGTACTGTCTTAAATGATGCGCCACCCCCTGAGTCCAATAGCAGTGACAAGAACACGCAAGCAGTGATTGCAACGCCCGCCTCACCGCAGTCAGAAGTTGTGCCCGAACCCACCTCATTCTCTGGCACAGTGCCATGCTTCAATCCAAACATGGGGTGCAATGCACAAAAAGTTGTTTTGAGTTTGGCACCCAATGGGCGGTGGCGCTCGCGCACTACTTTTTTGGATCAAGACAAGCAAGCCGGCAAACCAATGACTGAGCAAGGCTGTTGGCGAACCCTTTTGAGCTCACCCATCCGGATTGCCATCCTCTCGTCAACCAACACGGAGCGCGCTCAATTTGCGCTACCGTCTGACAATCTGCTGCGGGTGATTTCGGTAGACGGACAAACACCTAATCTCAACTATTCGTTGTCTCGCCAACCAGATCTTGATCCAATCAAAGAGCTCGATAAGGCCACTGCGCCAAGTTGCAACTAAAATTTGTCGGGCGATTGCTCTGTCAAGTTGGGCTTGAGTGGATTCTGCTGGTCAAGCGCGTCAGGCGGATTGGTGCACAGTTCTCTCGCGAGTTGAACTGCATTGCGAACGCCCATTTTATAGAAAATGCGAGCCCGATGCGCTTCAACGGTTCGCATGGATATGCCAAGATCAATCGCAATGACTTTATTGGATTTGCCTTCAGCGACCGGGGCGATCACATCACGTTCGCGAGCGGTAAGCACCGACCAACCGGCACCCGCAACTTCATCATATCGTTTCATACTGTCTCCGTTTGATGACGGAGTGCAGTCTGGCAGAAGAGGCACCACTCGCAAAGCTGTCAAATCTGACAGGCGGACTAACCCTAGGTACGTATTGACATCTAAACGGTTGCGCTCAGTTCAAGATTATCGATCAGCCGGGTGGTACCCAACTTGGCTGCGGCAAGCACCACAAGTGGCTCACCTGCTTTAATCTGCTCGAGCGTTGGCTTGTGCAAATCACGCTGACGACGAACGGCAATGTAATCAACCTGCCAGCCCCGTCGTGTCAAAAACTCAGTTGTATATTGCTCGAGCGAGGCAAGATCATGTTGCCCGCCGACCAATCGTTGCTGGATATCATTTAATGCGGCGTACAGTTGGGGTGCTTCACTGCGCTCATCTGAGCTTAGGTACATATTGCGGGAGGATAATGCCAGGCCATCCTCGGCACGTACCGTCTCGTGCGCCAACACCTCTACTGGCAACTGAAACTGGCGGCACATATTGCGTACTACCATCAGCTGTTGGTAGTCCTTTTTGCCAAAGACCGCGACGCGCGGACCGACGCAGGCAAATAACTTGAGAACGACCGTACTAACGCCACCAAAAAATCCGGGCCGAATTTCACCTTCGAGGATGTCGCCCAGTTCTTGTGGCGGAGAAACACGATAGTTTTGCGGTTCGGGATAAAGCTCGTTTTCATTTGGAGCAAACAGG
Organism: Jezberella montanilacus; assembly: GCF_003003055.1. GTDB lineage: Bacteria > Pseudomonadota > Gammaproteobacteria > Burkholderiales > Burkholderiaceae_B > Zwartia > Zwartia montanilacus. The sequence goes on along the minus strand of NZ_PVTV01000016.1, from coordinate 55,550 downwards.
ACGTAAACATCGCGATTGCGTTCGAGCTTCTCGATATCGTTCTGTAATGTTCTTGGATAACGCTCGAAATCCTCGTTAGGACCGAACTGCAAGCGGTTAACAAAAATACTCGCCACGACCGGATCACCATGCTGACGAGCAAGCTTCATCAATGCCAAATGACCATCGTGCAAATTACCCATCGTGGGCACAAACGACACGCGCAATTGACCTCTCAGTTGATCGCGCAAATCCTCAATCGTATGAACAACCTTCAAAGTACGTCTCTCCGTCGCATCAGTTCTCGCCGCGACTCGTGTAGGCAAGCCTGACATATATGGGCGCGTAAGGCTCAGCCTGAGTAATCTCTAAAAGGGCCTCACGTGATAGTTCGAGCATGGCCAGAAAGTGCACGACCACCACTGCAACAGGTGCGCCTTCTTGTATCCGCTCTAGAAAAAGCTCGCTGAATTCCATGAACCGCGTGTTTGATAAACGCCGCAAAATGTGAGTCATATGATCACGAACCGACAACTGCTCTCTCGTAATATGGTGGTGAGCGTTTAATTTGGCTCGCTTAAGGATATCAATCCAAGCTTGCCGCAAATCGTCGACATTGACCTCTGGCAATATTTTCTCGACCTGCAAGTCGGCGAAGGCCTGCGCTCTTTCAAAATCGCGACCAAGCTGTGGCAAGGCATCAAGCTTTTGCGCGGCTAGTTTCATTTGCTCATATTCAAGCAAGCGCCGGACCAATTCGGCGCGTGGATCATCCACCTCACCGTCACCGTCTGACTTCTTAACCGGTAACAACATGCGCGACTTGATCTCGATCAACATCGCTGCCATCAACAAATACTCCGCGGCAAGTTCAAGGTTGTGAATACGGATTTGCTCAACGTATGACAGGTATTGCTGGGTAACCTCCGCCATCGGGATATCCAGCACATTGAAGTTCTGTTTACGGATCAAATACAGCAGCAGATCCAGCGGCCCTTGAAACGTCTCTAAAAATACCTCCAGTGCATCTGGCGGTATGTAGAGATCCTGAGGCATGGAAAACAGCGGCTCACCATACAGACGAGCCAGCGCGACAGCATCAACCACGTCAGGGGTTGTATCGATCTCTGGCTTAACCAACGCATCCAGACTGTTGTCTGGACCCTGTGCTGTCGTCATCAAGTAATAATCGGTTTAGTCGTTTTGATAAACGTAGGCGTTTTGAGATACCCGCGCTGCTTTATAACCCTCGGCTAGCTCAGCATCTTGAGGTTTATCCCAGAGCCTGGCGCGGCCATCCCGCTGCCGCTGCTCGAGATCCGGGTGGGCGGCTTTGTACGACTGCAAAAATTCGGTGATTTCGGAAGTATAGTTTTTCGACATGATTCGCAGTAATAGACGGGCAAAGGGTTAGACTTAGGTTAGTTTACTGTACAGAACAAAGCTTTTTAGATGCCAGCCTCTAGTAATTCAACAAAAAAAATATCGCCCCCGACTGAAAAGCAAGCGTCTGGCCACCTACTGGCCTTTATCATCGGTTGCGCATTATTTATGCAAATGCTTGATTCAACCGTGGTCGCCACCGCACTGCCTGCGATGGCCCGTGCGCTAGGAACGACTGCGGTGGAGCTGAATGTTGCCATCACGTCTTATTTATTATCCGCCGCGGTATTTGTGCCGATTAGTGGCTGGGCGGCCGACCGGTTCGGTGCCCGCCGTGTTTTTGTTGCGGCGATTGCCTTGTTCACGCTGAGTTCCGTCGGCTGCGCGATGTCCGGCACAGTTATGCAATTGATTGCAGGACGTGTGATGCAAGGCTTGGCTGGGGCCATGATGGTGCCTGTCGGCAGAATCATTCTCTTGCGCACCACCCCCAAAAGGCAATTGCTCAACCTGATGGCGTTCTTGTCGATGCCCGCCCTGCTCGGGCCCATGATGGGACCGCCACTCGGCGGCTTTTTGGTCACGTATGCGTCCTGGCATTGGATTTTTCTCATCAATATTCCCATTGGTATCGCCGGAATTGTGATGATTTTGAGATACGTCAAAGAGTTACCTTTGGATGGCCTACCCCATCGTCTAGATTGGCTGGGGTTTTTATTGAGCTCAATTTGCCTGGCGAGCCTGGTTGGGGGCTTTGAAATGCTTAGCAATGCAGACGCCTCGATCCTCCGGACACTGATTCTTGTGGCAATCGGGGTGGTGTCGGGTTTGGTTTACATCTGGCACGCAAAACGGCACGAAGAACCCATCCTTGATTTGACCTTGATGCGCATCCCAACGTTTCGTGTTGCGATGCTGGCCGGCAACCTATGCCGATTTACAGTCGGCGCGTCGCCATTTTTACTAGCCCTGCTACTACAGGTTGGTTTCGGCATGTCACCCTTATCGGCAGGCTTAATTACCTTCACCGGTGCCATAGGTGCCTTGCTGATGAAATTTGTCGCCCCGCCTATTTTGCAATACTGGGGCTACAGACGAGTACTCGTGGGAAATGCCGTATTAACCGGTGGCGCCTTAATTGCTTGTGCAGCCTTTTCTGCTGATACCCCAAAAAGCTTGATGATTGGTGCCCTACTCATTGGTGGTTTTTTTAGATCGCTACAATTCACAGCCACGAATACCCTGGCCTACGCAGACGTCCCTCAAGCAGGCATGAGTCGTGCCAGCAGCTTCGCCGCGATGGGACAACAACTAGGTATTAGTTTAGGGGTGGGGATCGCCGCTGCCAGCATCAGGATCAGCCTTTTAGTCACAGGCGACAAAACCCTGGCCGCACACGATATCGTGCCTGCGTTTTTTGTCGTAGGCGCTTTTTGCATGCTAGCTGGCTGGTCCTTCACTTCGTTACCCTTAGATGCCGGCAAATCGCTGCAAAACACAACAAAAATATCTTAATTAACTTGCGCACCCGAGATCTTCACAATCTCTTTGTACTTATCACGTTCTTGTTTAACCATCTCTGCGAATTGCGCAGTGGTCAGGCTCATTGCATCTGAACCCATCGTATTGAGCCTTTCTATTACCTCGGGATCGCGTAGCGCTTTTTCGTAAGCGCTGTGTAAGCTTTGAACAATCGGATCAGGCGTGCCTGCAGTGGTGAATACACCGAACCAGGTGCCAATATCGAAAGGTGTCACCCCAGCTTGCTCAACCGTCGGCACGGCTGGCAACATAGCTGAGCGGGCGCTCGTCGTGACCGCCAACGGCAGCACCTTCTCCTCTCGGATTAAAGCGGCCGATGCGGCCAAATTATCGAACATGAAATCCGACTGACCTGACAATAGGGCTAGTTGCGCTGGCGACGCACCTTGGTAAGGAACATGCACCACGTCGATATGCGCTCTTGCCTTGAGCAGCTCACCTGCTAGATGCCCCGCGCTGCCAGAACCCCCAGAGCCGTAATTGAGTTTGCCTGGTTGTTGAACTGCATAACGAATTAAATCCGTTAGCGTCTCAATTTTATTGCGTTGCGCGAAGTCTTTGTTGACCACCAAGACGTTCGGGACTGAAGCGACCAGCGCGACAGGTGCGAAATCTTTCACTGGGTCATAGGGAATATTGGCAAAGAGCCAAGGATTAATTGCGTGAGTAGCGACGGCACCCATCACCAGGGTATAACCATCGGGATTGGCCTTCGCAATCAGATCGGCACCAACGTTACCGCCAGCCCCGGGCTTGTTCTCAACAATAACAGGCTGCCCGAGTGGGCCGCGTATTTTTTCTGCCAGCAGTCGCGCCATGGTGTCGAGTGGCCCGCCAGGAGGATAGGGCACCACCATTCTTAGTGGTTTGACTGGCCACGGCGCATTGCTGGTCGCTTGCGCGCACACCAGTTGTGCGGAGCACGTGGTCGCGAGTAAAACAATCCCGGCACATAAGCGCCTTCGCTTGAGGTGAAACCGTGTAGGCATCAGTGCAGGATTTGGCTGAGAAACAATTTTGTACGTTCGTTTTGCGGATGATCAAAAAACGCGTCCGGCGCATTTTGTTCGATGATTTCGCCTTTATCCATAAAGATGACACGATCAGCCACTTTGCGTGCAAAGCTCATTTCATGGGTAACACACAACATGGTCATACCCGACTCTTGGGCAAGATTGACCATGACATCAAGCACCTCTTTCACCATTTCTGGATCGAGGGCAGACGTCGGTTCATCGAACAACATGATTTTAGGGGCCATGCACAGCGAGCGCGCGATCGCCACACGCTGTTGCTGGCCACCGGATAATTGCCCAGGGTACTTGTTCGCCTGGTCAGGTATCCGAACACGCTCAAGGTACTTCATTGCGTCAGCTTCAGCCTTGGCCTTGGGGGTCTTCAGTACCCAGATCGGTCCAAGCGTCAGATTTTCAAGCACGGTCAAGTGAGGAAACAAATTGAAGTGTTGAAACACCATACCTACGTCACGTCGGATCGCTTCAACATCTTTCAAGTCGTTAGTCATTTCGATCCCTTCGACCACGATGCTGCCTTGCTGATGCTCTTCCAGCCTATTAATGCAACGAATCAGGGTTGACTTACCAGAGCCCGAAGGCCCGCAAATCACAATCCGCTCACCGCGCGTCACTTCAAGATTAACGTTACGCAAAACATGAAACTTGCCATACCACTTGTTGACATCTTTCATGCTAATGATGGCATCGGCCATATTGATCTCCAGACCTATCGTTGATAGCCGGTCGCCAGACGCTTTTCCAGCGCTTGGCTATACCGCGACATCGAGTAACAAAAAATGAAATAAATCGCTGCAATAAATAAATACACTTCAACGCTAAAACCTCGCCATTCTTGGTTAACCAGTGCAGCTTTGGCGGCCAGGGTTAAGTCAAAAATACCAATGATCACAACGAGAGAAGTATCTTTAAACATAGCAATAAAAATACTCACAAGCGGCGGAATCACCACTTTCAAGGCTTGAGGCAAAATAACCAGGCGCATTTGTTGCCAATAACTCAAGCCCAGCGAATCAGCTCCTTCGTACTGCCCTTTGGGGATAGCCTGCAAGCCGGCACGAACGATCTCAGCGATATAGGCAGCCGCAAACAGAATGATGGCGACCTGCGCCCGCAGCAGCTTATCAATTGTCATCCCTGCCGGCAAAAACAACGGTAGCATCACGGAAGCCATAAATAACAGGCTGATGAGGGGCACACCTCGGATCAGTTCAATATAGCCAACACAAAGGGTTTTGATTACAGGCATTTTTGAGCGACGCCCAAGTGCAAGCAATATCCCCAAAGGGAAGGCGAAGACAATACCAAACGTCGCCAACAACAAAGTAACAGGCAAACCACCCCAAAGACTATTTTCGACATAACGCAGACCGACAACACCACCCCACATTAAAATCGCGACGGCAACCAGTACACCCAGCCAGATGGCGCCCAAAAAAGGATGCCAAAATCTGCGCCAGCCACTCAGCGCAATCACACCGATCAATAACAAGGTCGCAAGTAGCGGCCTCCATTGCTCATCATAAGGATAGGTGCTGAACAGCATCAACCGATAGTTCTGAACAACAATAGCCCAACAGGCGCCGCTGGTTTTTCTGCATTCTTGGCCACTCAAGGCGGACACATTTGCGTTAAGAACCGCCCAATCAAAAAAGGCAGGAACGGACAGCACAAGCAGCCAGAGCACCAATAGGGTCAAGACGATATTGAAAGGCGAAGACAATAAATTATTTTTCACCCAAACCCAAGGACCCAAGCTAATGCGGGTCGGTGGCACGGCAGATTGTGTTTCAGCGCGAGTATTCATAGTGCTCATCATCAACGCTCCGTCAACGCGATGCGTTTGTTGTACCAGTTCATAAACACCGAGATTGACAGACTCACGGTGAGGTAGGCGGCCATGATAATCATGATCCCTTCTATCGCCTGACCCGTCTGATTGAGCGTTGTATTGATAATAGAGACGATATCGGGATAACCAATCGCTACCGCTAACGAACTATTCTTGGTGATATTGAGATATTGGCTCGTCATGGGTGGAATGATGACTCTTAGAGCCTGAGGCAATACAACGAGTCTCAGCGACAGGCTGCGCTTCAGTCCCAGCGCATCGGATGCCTCCCATTGACCGTTGCTCACCGATTGAATGCCTGCGCGTACGACTTCAGCGATAAACGCGGCCGTGTAAACGACGAGGCCAACGAGCAATGCCGCGAATTCGGGGGTAAGTGTTAAGCCGCCAGCAAAATTAAAACCCTTCAAGGCGGGCATATCAACGATGATCGATTGCCCGCTAAGCCCCCAGCAAAGTAAGGGTAACGCGAGCACGAGAAGTAAACCAACACGCCAGACCGGGAATATTTGCCCAGTCTGCGCTTGACGGCGGGAAGCCCAGTTATTAATGAGGATCGTGACCAGCATCGCCAGACCAACGCCCACAAACAGCCAGACGAGCCCGTCACCGAGCAAGCCAGGTACCTTAATACCGCGATTAGAGATGAACACACCAGCAATCGGATGCAAGGCTTGTCTTGGGCCTGGCATATTTTCAGAGATGATCGAATACCAGAAAAACATTTGCAGTAGCAAAGGGATGTTTCGGATGATCTCGACATAAATGGCAGCAAGTTTTGCAATGAGCCAGTTTTTCGATAAGCGGGCAACCCCGATCACGGTTCCAAGCAGGGTGGCGAGCACGATGCCAAGGCCAGCCACGACGAGCGTATTCAACAGCCCAACAGCAATTGCACGCAAGTAAGTATCAGCTGGGCCGTAGGAAATGATGGATTCACCAATCGCAAATCCCGCTTCACGGGATAAGAAAGCAAACCCGGTTGAAATGTGGCTAGTCGCTAAGTTGCTTAAGGTGTTGTGAACGAGAAACCAGATACCAGTGGCGAACATCGCAATGGCAATAATCTGAAAAAGAATCGAGCGCAAGACGGGATCGCTCCAGGAAAGCTTTGCTTTCGGGCGTTTCACTGATTGAAGAGGTTGACCGGTCATGAGCAAATTAGCAAAAAAATTGGGGCGGTCAGGCCGCCCCGGTGGATCAAATATTAATTAACGAATTGGCCATGCGTACATGACACCGCCTTTTGTCCACTGCTGATTCAAACCGCGTGGCAACTTAAGCGGGCTACCGGCGCCGACTGTGCGGTCAAAACTTTCGCCATAATTACCAATCTGTTTGACGATGGTGTATGCCCATTTTTCATCAACACCCAAGTTTTTGCCCATGCCCGGTGTGGCGCCGAGAATACGCTGAACATTGGGGTTAGTGCTTTTCAACATGTCGTCAGCATTGGCTGAAGTGATGCCGTACTCTTCTGCTTCGACCCAAGCATTCAGGGACCAGCGAACAATATTGAACCACTGCTCATCACCTTGACGAACCATCGGACCGAGGGGCTCTTTTGAGAAGTCCTCAGGCAAAATAACATAGTCATCAGGATTAGGGAAAGTTGACCGAGTAGATGCCAACCCAGATTTATCTGTCGTGTAAGCATCGCAACGTCCCGCTACGAAAGCGTTAACAACTTCTTCAAGCTTTTCGATCACCACAGGTTTGAAATCAATCTTGTTGGCGCGAAACCAATCAGCCAGATTGAGCTCGGTTGTCGTGCCAGGCTGAACGCAAACCGTGGCGCCGCCGAGTTCTTTAGCGCTTTTAACGTTCAAACTTTTCTTAACAATCACACCCTGGCTATCGTAATACAGCACACCTGCACCTAATAAGCCCAGTGTCGCATCGCGCGTCAAGGTCTGGGTCGTGTTACGGGTCAGCACGTCAATTTCACCAGACTGCAAAGCGGTAAACCGCTGCTGCGCCGTCAGCGGTGTCACTTTAAATTTGCTTGCATCATTAAACATGGTTGCTGCGATCGACCGACACAGATCGATATCAAGACCCTTCCATTCGCCTTTGCTGTCAGCGGCTGAAAAACCCGCGACGCCAGTCGATACCCCACATTGGACAAAACCTTTCTTCTTGACGCTCTCAAAAGTCGCACCTGCTTGAACAACTGATGTACCAGCAACGAGCAGAGCCACCACGGCAGCTAGCTTGAAAACTTTCATTGAATATTCTCCAGAAATAATTGGGTATTTGGGGTGCAAACCCTTACACCAGTTAGCGTACAAGCACGGTTGCGAGATATTAGTCGCGTCCACTATATGAATGTATGAGGGAAATCCCTCGTTTGCAATAGCTATTTCGCGAACGGGCGTTACTATTCGTAAATAGGATTTAGCATGCCATGATCGAATTTCTGCACGTTTTCAAGTCGTACGGCCAAGAGAAAAATATTCTGGCGGACATCACTTTTCAAGTGACCGCCGGAGAATTCGTCTTCGTCGCAGGGCCCTCGGGTGCTGGTAAATCTACGCTATTAAAGCTGATTGCGGGTTTAGAGCCAGCATCCCGCGGCTCCATTCAAGTCAACGGTCAACGCTTGGACAAACTCTCCGCGCGCGCCAAACCCTACCTGCGCCGAGCCGTAGGTGTTATCTTGCAAGACACACATTTGCTTTACGATCGCAGCGCAATTGATAACGTTTTGTTACCTCTCTCGGTCACCGGATTGCCGATGAGCACTGCAAAATCACGCGCCAGAGCCGCGCTCGAGAAAGTGGGGTTGTCTCAAAAAGAACAGGCTAACCCAATCACCCTGTCTGGGGGTGAACAACAGCGCTTGGCGATTGCCCGCGCCATTGTCAACCGACCAGCGATCCTGATCGCAGACGAACCGACGGCAAACCTCGACGCTGAAACCGCGCAGCGCATCATGTCGGTCTTTCGTGACTTTAATCGAGTCGGTGTCACCACACTGATTGCTTCGCACGATGAAGCACTCATGGCTCAGCATGCCACAAGATGCCTGAGAATTACCCAGCGGCATTTTGCCGATAGCGCAAGTAGCGAGAACAGACAATGAAGAGCTGGTTGACCCAACACCGCTACGCGATCACCGTCACGTTACGACGGCTGTTGGCCCAGCCGTTTTCTTCCATAGCAAACGTCCTGGTCATCGCCTTGGCGCTGTCACTGCCGCTGATCGGTGCTAGCTTGCTCACAGCCGTTCAACCAGTCGTGCGACAAGTGTCCATCACGCCAGAGCTGACCATTTTTCTGAAACCCGAGGCGATTGCAGGCGCTGCAGAAAAAATTGCGAACCGCATCCGAAAAGAACATCCGGATTTTTCTTCCGCGCTACGCGTTGTCTCTAAAGAAAAAGCACTCGTCGCGCTGCGCGACAATCCCGCCTGGGAACAAGCGTTGAGAGTTTTGCCGGGCAACCCCTTGCCAGACGCAGTAGTCGTGACACTAGCCAATAGTGAAGACCTCGCAGCCAAAGCAAAAAGCCTGGCCAAGCAATGGGCTACTTGGGACGAGGTCGATCTCGTGCAACTAGACAGTGCTTGGGTGCAGCGTCTGGAAGCCATTTTACGTTTTGCGAAAATAGGCTTGAGCTTGCTGGGCTTAAGTGTGGCACTGGTCGTTCTGGCGACAGTATTTAATACCGTTCGTATGCAGGCGCTTTCGCAACGCGAAGAGATTGCCGTCGCGCGCTTAGTCGGGGCAACTGAGTCGTTTGTCCGCCGGCCGTTTCTCTATCTTGGTGCAGTGACCTGCGTCTTGTCTTGTTTATTAGCAATTGCTATTGCACGTGCTGCTTTAATACCACTCAATGAGGCCTTGAGTAGTTTGGCTCATAGCTACGACGCAGAGTTCTCAATGGGATTATTGCCCACCACCACCCTGATCTCAGCAGTCATCGCAGTGGCTGCACTGGGATCTGTTTCGGCAAGATGGTCTGTGAACCGGCATACACGGTTCTGATTGCAAACACTCGTCAGGTTTTTTACAGGGTTCAAGCGGCCCGTTTAACATCGTCACCAGCCACTGCCGCCCTAAACACGCCGAGTCGCTCAGCCTGTAATGCCCTCGCTTTCTCAATCGCGGCCTCTTTAACGTGCCCATAACCTCGGATCTCTTCTGGAATACTCAGCAGCGATTCTGCAGCCTGTCGTGTCGCCGGAGTGAGTTTGCTCAACACATCAGCAACGGTGTTCTCGTAGTCAACAATCAAAGCACGCTCCTGGCGACGCTCTGCCGTAAAGCCAAACACATCCAACAGGGTTCCGCGCAAAAATTTAAGCTTTGCAAGTCCTTTGAATCCCCACAGCATATAAGGGCCATAAGTCTGCTTAATCAAATGGCCGTGCTCGTCTTTTTTCGAGAACAAAGGGGGCGCCAGGTGAAACTTCAGTGACCAGTTGCCTTCAAACTGCTTGTGGACATTACTTAAAAAATCACCGTTGGTGTACAAGCGTGCAACTTCGTATTCGTCCTTGTAAGCAAGCAACTTGAAATAGTAGCGAGCCACGACTTTAGCTAACGTGTCTGTGCCACAAACCTGCTTCTCCATCGCCGCGACTTGATCAACCAGCATTACATAGCGCCGGGCATAGGCGGCATTTTGATATTGAGTCAAACGAGCAATGCGATCATCGCGCAGCCAAGCAAGCGTGGCGGGTCCCTTATGCAGTTCAACGACCGTCGCGGTCTGGGGGCTATGCTCAAGCGACGTTTCACCACCGCTAATTAATTTTAGAATTCGAGACGAGTCGTGCGCCGCACATCTGCCCACATTGAAAGCGTCGATGTTCTTCTTGATTTGAACGCCGTTGAGCTCAATGGCTTTTTCGATTGACAGGTGATGCAGCGGCAGCCAGCCCAGTTGATAAGCAAAGCCCATCATGATGGGGTTGGCGTACACCGCATCACCTAGTAGCTTGACCGCAATCTCAGACGCATCCAAGTTGCGGATTCGACCATCACCACAAGCCTTGTCGATTTCAGCTCGCAAATCGCTACTGGCCAGAGACCAGTCTGGTTGACTGATAAACGCGGCCGTCGGCGCAATATCCGAATTCAGCAGGGTATGGGTACGCCCCGACCGCATTCTCGACACTGCTTCCGGACTTGAACCAACAACAAGATCTCCCGCCAGAATCAAATCAGCGTCGCCCATTGCGATGCGTGTCGTGAGAATTTCATCAGATTTCGCAGCGATCAATGCGTGCGAATAGACTGCACCACCCTTCTGAGCCAAGCCAGCCATATCGAGTACCGACCCGCCCTTACCCTCCAAGTGCGCAGCCATACCGAGCAACTGCCCAATGGTCACCACACCGGTCCCGCCGACACCCGCCACAAAAACGCCATAAGGGCGTTCAAGGGATGGCAGTTCAGGTTCAGGGAGACCCTGATGCAGATCACCCAGACTGAGCGTTGGCGGGCGACGCAACTGACCACCTTCAACCGTCACAAAGCTAGGGCAAAATCCATTCAGACAAGAGAAATCCTTATTGCAGCTCGATTGGTTGATCACTCGCTTGCGGCCCAAATCAGTTTCGAGCGGCTCGACCGACAGACAATTGGATTTCTTCGAACAATCACCGCAGCCCTCGCAAACCGCCTCATTGATCACCACACGCTTGGCAGGATCCGGATAAGCGTTGCGCTTGCGGCGTCGCCGCTTTTCAGTCGCGCAAGTCTGATCGTAGATCAAGACCGTCGTGCCTTTGATTTCGCGCAGATCCCTCTGCACCGCATCCAACTGATCGCGGTGCTTGACGACGACGTCCTTAGGCAAGGTAACGTCCGCATACTTTTCAGGCTCATCTGTGACAATGACGACTTTTTTGGCGCCCTCCGCGGCAACCTGAAACGCAATCGCTGGCACCGTTGGCGATCCTTCAACTGGCTGTCCACCAGTCATCGCCACGGCATCATTAAACAAAATTTTGTAGGTCATCGAAGCGTTAGCTGCAATCGCCGCGCGAATCGCAAGCAAACCAGAATGGTAATAAGTGCCGTCACCGAGATTGGCAAAAACGTGTTGCTCTGTCGTGAAAGGAGCTTGCCCTAACCAGGGCATGCCTTCACCACCCATCTGAGTAAAGGTTGGTGTGTTGCGATCCATCCACACCACCATGTAATGACAACCAATGCCGGCCATTCCTCGAGAACCCTCAGGCACACGTGTCGAGGTGTTGTGAGGGCAACCAGAGCAAAACCAGGGCTTACGCTCGGCAACCACTCTTGGCTTGGCTAGCTCTCTTTCGTGAGCATCCAAAAAGTTGAGTCGACTTTCAATCCCCTGGCGCACATCGTCGGGCAGAGTGATTTTGAGCAAGCGCTGGGCAATCACACGAGCGACCATGGCTGGAGAAAACTCGTAGTGAGCAGGCAACAGCCAGTTACCTTGGGGTACGGCCCATTCGCCGCCATCCTTGTCATCAAACTTGCCCACCACACGGGGGATTTTTTTACCTCTTCCGATCCAGCTAAACAGTTCTTCTTTCACTTGATACTCAAGTACTTGGCGTTTTTCCTCAATCACTAGAATTTCGTCGAGGTTTTCGGCAAAGCGCTGCACACAAGACGATTCGAGCGGCCACACCATACCGATTTTCAACAAACGCAAGCCAATACGCCGGCAGACTTTTTCAGATAAGCCCAGATCAGCTAACGCCTGCCGTGTATCGAGATATGCCTTACCTGAGGTCATGATGCCAAAGCGGGCCTCGGCATCGGGGATTTCCCACCTTTGCTGATTCAGACCGTTTGCACGAGCGTAAGCAAGGGCTGCATACAACTTGTAATCAAGCAACCGAGCCTCTTGTGCCAGCGGTGTGTCAGGCAGACGGATATTGAGCCCATCAGACGGCATCACAAAATCATCAGGCATCACAATCCTCACCCGACCTGGATCTACTTCGACTGATGCCGAGACCTCCACAATGTCGGTGATGCATTTCAGACCTGCCCAAACGCCCGCATAACGACTCATCGCCCAACCGTGCATGCCGTAATCAAGGACTTCTTGTACGCTGGCAGGAAACAACACCGGGATCCCGCAAGCCTTGAGAATATGATCACTTTGATGAGGAAGCGTCGATGATTTAGCGGGATGATCATCCCCTGCGACGACCAGTACGCCCCCATGCTTCGCTGTCCCAGCGCCGTTGGCGTGTTTGAACACGTCCCCGCTGCGATCAACGCCAGGGCCCTTGCCGTACCACATACCAAATACACCGTCGTACTTAGCCCCCGGGAACAAGTTGACCTGCTGTGAACCCCAGATTGATGTTGCAGCCAAATCTTCGTTCAAACCCGGTTGAAACACCACATGGTGTGCGGCCAATTGCTTGGTCGCTTTCCACAGGTTTTGGTCGAGCCCGCCAAGAGGTGACCCACGATAGCCAGAGATAAAGCCCCCCGTATTAAGGCCGCTCTGAACATCTCGCAAGCGTTGATTAATCGGGAGGCGCACCAAGGCGTGAATGCCGCTCATCCAAGCGCGACCATCAGACAGGTTGTACTTGTCGTCGAGCTTGACGGCCTCTAAAGCTAGCATCTGTTCAGCGGTAAAAGGGGCATTCATTTTTTGTCACCTCCGTTGTTAGGGTTTTAACCCTCAACGGATGACAGAGCAAGCGCCGTAACAATTTGAAAAGTATGATGCAGGGTATGAAAATTGCCCCCTCGTTGATTCCGTGGCAACGGCAGCATGGCCGCCACGGCTTGCCTTGGCAGACGACGCGCGACCCTTATCGAGTGTGGTTATCAGAAATCATGTTGCAACAGACACAAGTGACGACTGTGTTGCGTTATTACGCAAAATTTCTCGAAAACTACCCTGACGTCGCTGCTCTCGCCCAAGCGTCATCGCAAGAGGTGATGTCACTTTGGGCGGGGTTGGGTTACTACGCTAGAGGTAGAAATCTGCACGCGTGCGCACAAAAAGTGATGACAGAGTGGCGCGGTCAATTTCCCAACAACGCGGCTGATCTGGTGACACTGCCCGGCATTGGTCCTTCGACTGCCGCGGCGATCGCCTCGTTCTGCTTTGCTGAGCGCGTATCGATTCTGGACGGCAACGTTAAGCGGGTCTTCGCTCGCTACTTCGCGATTGAAGGGGATACGGACCGACGGCAAATTCAGTCGCAGCTCTGGGACAAGGCAAACGCCGAAATCCCGTCCAAGGCGTATCTGACCAAAGACCCTCAGGCCATGACAGCCTACACCCAGGGTCTGATGGATTTGGGGGCCACGCTTTGTACGCGAAACAAACCACGCTGCGATTTGTGCCCTTTACAAGCTGGGTGCGTGGCCTATGCACAGGGACGGACCAGCGAGTTACCCACACCGAAAACGCGTCGCGCCTTGCCTGAAAAAAGCACCTGCATGCTAATTGTGTATAGCGAGGGGAGACTGCTACTGGAACGTCGCCCGGAAACGGGCATTTGGGGTGGCTTATGGAGCTTGCCTGAAATTGAAAATAATCAGCGAGAGGACATTGAAGGACACAGCCATTCAAACGGCTACTCAATCACACGGCAATTAACCATGGCATCGATCCAGCATGTCTTCACTCATTTCAAACTTCACATTACGCCGATTTTGATACAAGCAAAAAAATCGCACAGTGATTGGATAAACATTGCGTCAATTGAGCATTACGGGCTACCAACGCCGGTCAAAAAAATTCTTGCCGGGCTAATTGACCAAGCGGTAATTACTTCTTAACGGGCCGGTAGCGGTTGATACTCATCAGCATGCCGCAGGCGACGCCAATGGTTACTAAAGCTGTGCCACCATAACTCATCAGCGGCAAGGGGACGCCGACAACAGGCAATATCCCGGTGACCATCCCGACGTTGACAAAAACATAGATAAAAAGAACCATCGTTAACGCACCAGCTAGCAGGCGGCCAAACTGTGTCTGCGCTCTCACCGCAATCGTCAAGCCGCGGGCGATCAACAAACCATAAATCAACAGAAGGGTGACCCCGCCATACATGCCAAACTCCTCAGCAAAAACGGCAAAAATAAAGTCTGTCGTGCGCTCAGGAATAAAGTCTAAATGTGTCTGGGTGCCCTTCATATAACCTTTGCCAAAGACCCCTCCGGAACCGACTGCAATGGTTGACTGTATCGTATGAAATCCCTTGCCGAGTGGATCAGTAGTGGGATCAAGCAAGGTACAAATGCGATGCTTCTGATAATCACGGAGTACGATCCAATCGAAATCACTCTTGCACAGCACGTCTTGATAAGACACGACGGCGGTGACAGAGATGACAGCACAAACCGCTAGCGGGATCAGCAACTTAAAAGACAAACCAGCAAAGTAAATAACAAACGCACCCGCCCCAAGAACAAGAATGGCAGTACCCAAGTCGGGCTGCTTAACGATTAGCACGAAAGGAATCAGTAACAACAATATTGCCGCGATGAAATCGAAGAATCTCATCGATCCATCACGCACTTGAAAATACCAGGCCAACATAAGGGGCATGGCTATTTTCATCATTTCGGAAGGCTGAATTCTTGCCACGCCAATATTCAGCCAGCGAGTCGCT
The DNA here is from genome assembly GCF_003003055.1 of Jezberella montanilacus. Classification (GTDB taxonomy): domain Bacteria; phylum Pseudomonadota; class Gammaproteobacteria; order Burkholderiales; family Burkholderiaceae_B; genus Zwartia; species Zwartia montanilacus. Next base: position 40,176 of record NZ_PVTV01000016.1, on the reverse strand, counting down.
CCCTTGCTGGTATCGCCAAACAGCATAACAGCGATCAGCAGGGCAACGCCCAGCAAATAACAGGGTAAGGCGAATTTCATGAACACGGGTTGCGGGATCAGGGCAACCACCCACATCGCGGTCAACGCGACGAGAAAATTACGCAACTGGTCTGCAAAACGCCAGTCGGTCCCGCCCACCGCCGAGTGCATGACCAGCATGCCAGTCGAGGCGAGCACCAGCAGAATTAACATCATCGGCCAATCGATGGCAGTCACGAACCGAATGAAACCCGTAATTAAATACTTCATTGTGTCGTGACTCCGGCTGGCGTATGCGCCTGGGGTAACGAGCTGTTGCTCGCACGCGCCTCTTTATCGCCCAAGAGCCAGGCGTCAAAAATCTGCCTGGCAATCGGGGCTGCGACGCTTCCCCCCCACCCTGCATTTTCGACAATCACCGCGACCGCAATCTTTGGATCAGCTGCCGGGGCGTAGGACATGAAGAGCGAATGGTCGCGCAAGCGCTCGTTGACGTCGGCGCGGTACTTGCCACCTTTCAAACTATAAACCTGGGCCGTACCGGTTTTACCGGCTGCTTGATATTTCGAGCCAGCAAATGCTTGCCGGGCGGTTCCCAAGGTCGTGACGTCAGCTAGCGCACGCTTGATCACCTGTACATTCTCTTTCTTGAGAGGAATTCGATAACTGGGCTCCGACACCGTCAGCGTTCTTTCGCTGGTACGGACGTTTTCCAGGGCCTTGACCAGATGAGGTTTTATATAAACGCCATCATTAGCCAGAACGGCAGTCGCTTGGGCAAGCTGCATGAGGGTGAACGAGTTATAGCCTTGGCCAACCGCGATTGACACACTCTCGCCTGCATACCATTTTTGTTTAAGCGCGGCACGCTTCCACTCGCTTGATGGCAAGATGCCTCTCTTCTCGCCTTCGATATCAACACCGGTCAGTTGCCCAAACCCAAAGGGTTTCATGAAGTCGTGCAAATTATCAACGCCGATTTCGGGGCCAAGCGAATAAAAATATGTATCCGATGACACAACGAGTGCCCGATACATGTCGATACTGCCAAAAACCATGCCTCCGGCGTTGTGAAATTTTTGTCCTGCAAACTCGTAGTAGCCCGGATCGGCAATGACGTCAGTTGCACTTCGCTTGTTCAATTCCAGAGCGGCTAGCGCAACGAAGGGCTTATAGGTCGACCCGATTGGATAGGTCCCGTAGACAGGTCGGTTAATCAATGGGTGATCCAAGGACTCATTGAGCTGACGCCAGCTTTCCTGATCAATGCCGTCAATAAATAAATTAGGGTCGTAGGATGGTTGAGAGACAAACGCAAGGATATCCCCGGTCGCGGGTTCAATCGCCACCAGGGCTCCACGATGATCCTTGAATGCGTCTTCTGCAATGCGCTGCAGTCTCATATCAAGCGACAGAATAAGATTTTTGCCTGAGGTCGGATCTATGCGTTTAAGCGTTCGCATCGGTCGACCGCCTGCGGTCACCTCGTACTCTTGAACGCCAGTCGTACCATGCAACTGTGTTTCGTAGGTTTTTTCAATCCCCTTCTTGCCAATGAAGTCACTGCCGCGATAATTGCCTGTTAGGCCTTGATCATCAAGCTGCTGAGCGTCTGACTCGGCGATTCGGCCAATGTAACCAACCACGTGAGCCGCAGATTTGCCTTGAGGATATTCTCTTACCCAGCGCGCACGTAGCTCAACCCCGGGAAACTGAAAAGCATGGGCAGCGAACCATGACGCTTCAGTTGGATTTAAATTGTTTCGCAACACGACATTGGCGTAACGGCTGCCCTCTGTCACCCTTCGTTTGAAGCGCCGCTGCTCTGCCGGACTGACGTAAACAATCGGGGTGAGTGCGTCAAGCATTTCATTCATGTTACCGGACCGGGCGGGGACGACTTCCAGGGTGTAGCTCAAAAAGTTGCGCGCGAGGACTTCGCCATTGCGATCCATGATTTCGCCTCGTCTTGGCGGAATAGGGGCCACCCCAATACGATTGCTATCGGCACGGGCAGCAAGGCCCTCATGCCGATCAACTTGCAAAATCCAGAAGCGGATACCCAGGGCAGCGAACCCAACCAGCACACAGACCGCCGCAATGACAGTACGAAGCAAGAAGCTGTCTCGTTGGCGTTGATAAACGTGGGTGGAATCAAACAAGGCAGCACCTTAAACCGAGTTGACTTCGACGTCAGCCCGTCGGCGCTGAGGTATCAGCAACAACCAGCCCACAAAAGGCCAGCACAGCGCGGTAAACCCGGCGGATATTGCCCAGGACCATCCCGGCCAGGCACCTGCCAGCCAGGCGCAGACCATTATCCCTGCCATACTTGAAAGAACGAAAATGGGAAGCATGTGCAAACATTGCCCCCATAACTCAAAACGCAGTAGTCGACGATGCAGTGCTTCTGCACCATAGGCAATGAGCGTGTAGATCAATGCATGCTGACCAAAAGGGCCGGCATCGTGCACATCGATAAGCATGCCGAATATAAACGCGGTGGCCAAACCGATCCTGCCGGCTCCGTGGGTGCACCAAAAAGCAATGACGAGCAACAAGATATCTGGTGCGTAAGGCCAACTGCGCCAGGGCAGCATAGACAACAGCCATGCTAACCAGATGCTGCCCCACAAAAAAACCGCACTATTGAAGTGGTTGAGTGGGTCTGTGCGCACAATCTGTGGTCGGGGGACCGGTGGCCTGGTAGCCTTCGACCGCGTATTCGTCAGGTTATCGTGCTTTGGGCTTGGCACTGGGGCCCTCCGAACGATTGCTACCGGTCGCTGAAGATGGCGATCCAGCTGGACTTGTCATGGCGCCCGAGGCGATATCGTTACCCTCAATTGGCACAAGCAAGACCAAAAAGTGACGATAGCGTTCAGGATGCGATGCAGGTTGACCTTCAGCGCGGGCGAAACCTGAACTTGAATCGCGCTCAACTTTGTTAACGGTCGCCACAGATAAGCCGGGCGGAAACAAGCCCCCCACACCGCTCGTTACCATCACATCCCCTTCACGAATATCAGCATCGGAAGCGAAATAACGAACCTCTACCTTCCCGGGCGTACTCGATCCGAAAGCGATCAGTCGCAGGCCATTTCTTAGCAACTGCACAGGTATTGACACCACCTCGTCCGTTAATACGGCCGCTTCAGCGGTAAACGGGGTGACACGCACAATCTGCCCAACGACACCGCCCTCATCGATCACTGGCATGCCTGCTGCTACCCCTGCAGTGCTACCTTTGTTGAACACTAACCGATGGCTGAAGGCGTTAAATGGCTCGTAGAGAACCTCGACGACCATAGATGGTTGTTCTGCCAACTTGTCAAACACGCCCATCAATCTTTTCAGCTGACCGTTTTCAGTTGTCAACTGCGCAGCATGCGTAGCAAGTTGGGAGAGCTCAATTCTCTGTTTTTGCAGGGCTTCACTTTCGGATTTGGCCGACGCAGCGGCATCAAACCAGTCATCCACTATAACGATGGCTTGCCGAGGGAACATCACGACGCGCTGAAAAGGGTAAATCAACACCGCTACCGCTTGTCGCAAGGGGTTCAGTGTTCTCCAGTTTGCATCAATAATCAAAAACGCAAGCGCAACAACCACAAGCACGACTAGAGTGAACTCGCTGGGTAGCCCACGTCGAAACAACCTTAAATTGCTCTGTTGTTGCATAAGAGCTCAAAAATGCGTCGCCCTGCTAAAAGGTCGCCACACCCGTGGTTAAGACAGCAAAACGACTAGTCGTTAATAAAAATAGCACCTAACTTCTCGAGATGCTCAAGTGCGTCACCGCATCCGCGCACCACGCAGGTCAGAGGATCCTCAGCCACGATAACTGGCAAACCGGTCTCTTCTTGCAACAAGCGGTCAAGATCTCTGAGCAGGGCACCACCACCTGTCAGGGCGATACCCTTATCGGTGATGTCAGCGCCAAGTTCAGGTGGTGTGTTTTCAAGTGCAATCTTGACAGCTGAAACAATCTGGTTCAAAGGGTCAGTCAAAGATTCGAGGATTTCATTCGATGATACGGTAAAGCTACGCGGCACGCCTTCAGCCAGATTGCGACCTTTAACCTCGATCTCACGGACCTCAGCACCGGGGAAGGCAGAACCAATTTGCTTTTTAATCATCTCGGCTGTTGGCTCGCCGATCAGCATGCCGTAGTTACGACGGATGTAGTTGACGATTGCTTCATCAAACTTGTCACCACCGACACGGACGGATCCTTTATAGACCATCCCACCCAATGAAATGACTGCCACTTCGGTCGTGCCACCACCAATGTCAACAACCATCGATCCACTGGCATCAGACACATTAAGCCCTGCACCAATCGCGGCTGCCATGGGCTCTTCGATCAGATAAACCTGGCTTGCGCCTGCGCCAAGGGCGGACTCTCGAATGGCGCGACGCTCGACCTGGGTTGATCCGCAGGGCACACACACAATAATCCGAGGGCTTGGTGCCAGCATATTGCGCGGATGCACCATGCGGATAAATTGTTTGAGCATTTGCTCAGTGACGGTGAAATCAGCGATCACCCCGTCTTTCATCGGCCGAATCGCCTCGATGTTGCCAGGCACACGACCCAGCATCTGCTTGGCTTCGTGGCCCACTGCCTGGATAATTTTTTTGCCGCCAGGCCCGCCATCGTGCCGGATCGCAACGACTGAGGGCTCATCCAGTACGATGCCTTTGCCGCGAACATAAATCAGCGTGTTGGCTGTACCGAGATCGATCGCCATATCACTAGAGAAATAACTACGTAAAAATCCGAACATGTTTGCTCAGCCAATAAAAATAGCACTGGACTTGTGCACAAAGCACTTACCGCGGGGAATCCACCAGAATTCGAATCATAACGAACATCGGGCAAAATGCTGTAAATAGCCGCCTATCATAACTTATAATTCTCTCTCTTTGCGTGGTAATACACGGGATCAATCCCCTTTTACGCGCCCTCAACAGTCTCTTTTGACGGCATAGCTCCTCATGGCACTCACAGAACAAGAAGTGGTCAGAATCGCCCGACTCGCGCGCTTGCAACTCAGCACCGAGCAATTACAGACAGCGCGCGACGATTTAGATCAAATACTCGGTCTAATCCAAACCCTGCAATCGGTTGACACGCACGGCATAGAACCCCTGCCGCATCCACTTGCGATGGTCGCCGATCTGCCTCTGCGGCTTCGGGCTGACGAGGTGACTGAAATCTCTTCGATCGAACGTCGTGAGGCACTCATGGCTAATGCACCTGGCTCAAAACAAGGGCTTTTTCTGGTCCCCAAGGTCATTGACTAGCTATGACGACATCGTTGCATTCCTTTAAAAACCTTGCTGCACTGCAGCAGGCGTTGGCCAACAAATCAATCAGCGCAACTGAATTAGCCCAAGAATCACTTGCGAACATCAAAGCCCACTCGCACTTGAACGCGTTTTTGCACATTGATGATCAGCTAACGCTAACCCAAGCACGAATGGCTGATGACATGATTCGGGCCGGGACAGCGACCGCGCTTACCGGCATCCCAATCGCTCATAAAGACGTCTTTGTTACTCAGGGATGGCGCAGCACAGCCGGCAGCAAGATGCTCGCACAATACAAGAGCCCCTTTGATGCAACGGTCGTCGACAAGCTGCTCAAAGCTGGTTGTGTATCGCTTGGCAAACTCAATTGCGACGAGTTCGCCATGGGCTCGAGCAATGAGCATTCAGCGTTCGGGCCAACGTTAAATCCCTGGGATCACACGGCAGTGCCTGGCGGCTCATCCGGGGCCTCGGCCGCAGTCGTGGCAGCCAGACTAGTCCTGGCCTCGACCGGCACCGACACGGGCGGATCAGTTCGCCAGCCAGCAGCCCTATGCGGCGTGAGCGGCATTAAACCCACCTACGGTTGCGTCTCGCGTTACGGCATGATCGCTTATGGTTCGAGCCTGGATCAAGCAGGGCCGCTGGCAGCCAGTTCAAACGACTTAGTCGACATGCTTGACTGTATGAGCGGCTTTGACGAGCGCGATGCGACCAGCGCAGTCAGTTGCAGAGGTGAGCCCAATGCTAGCGGGCGCATTAAGGCGGACTATCGAAAAGCATCGAACGCTTTTGCTGCGAGCACTGTCAACCCTTTGCAAGGGCTGAGGATTGGTGTGCCGCGAGAATACTTCGGTGAAGGACTCGACAACGAGGTAGCCGCCCGCGTCGAAGCTGCAATCTGCCAATTCGAAGCGCTAGGGGCAACTCGTGTCAGCATTAGTCTGCCCAATACTCGTTTGTCGATCCCAGCCTACTACGTCCTTGCGCCCGCCGAGGCGTCAAGCAACCTGTCCCGCTACGATGGTGTGCGCTACGGCCATCGCAGCGAGTCATATACGGATCTTGCCGATATGACATCCAAGTCGCGAACTGAAGGTTTCGGAGCAGAAGTACAACGACGAATTCTGGTTGGCACCTATGTTTTATCTCACGGTTACTACGATGCATACTATCTGCAAGCACAGCGCTTACGCAGATTAATTGCACAGGATTTTCAAACTGCCTTGAAAACCCAGTGTGATGTCATCATGGGCCCGGTTGCCCCGACCGTGGCAAAACAGATTGGTGCAAACCAAGAAGATCCCACCGCAGATTGGTTGGCTGACATCTACACGCTGAGCGTCAACCTGGCGGGTCTGCCAGGCATGTCCATCCCTTGCGGCTTTGCGCCAGGGGCCTCAGGCAAGCCACTACCTGTGGGCCTCCAGATTATCGGGGACTACTTCGATGAGGGCCGACTACTGGCCATCGCACATCAATATCAACTGGTCACAGACTGGCATCAACGGTCGGCGGGGCATGCAGCATGACATGGGAAATCGTAATCGGTCTTGAGACCCACACCCAACTCTTGACTAACACCAAGATTTTTTCTGGCAGCAGCACACGCTTTGGCGCGCTGCCCAACACACAAGCCAATGAGGTTGACTTGGCTTTGCCTGGCTCCCTGCCCGTGATGAATCGCACGGCAGTCGATCGCGCGATCCGTTTCGGTTTAGCAGTCGGTGCGACGATTGCGCCCCGTTCAATTTTTGCTCGTAAAAACTACTTCTATCCCGATTTACCCAAAAACTACCAGATCACGCAATTTGAAATCCCGGTCGTGATCGGCGGGGCGATCAGCTTTTTTGTCGGCGACCAGGAAAAAACCATTAACTTAACGCGCGCTCATCTCGAAGAAGACGCCGGCAAGTCCTTGCATGACGACTTTGAAGGGCCACATGGCGAGCTCTCAACAGGCATCGACTTAAACCGCGCTGGCACACCCTTGCTGGAGATCGTCTCAGAGCCAGAAATGCGCTCTGCAGCCGAAGCGGTTGCGTACGCGAAAACGCTGCACAGTCTCGTGACGTGGCTTGGTATTTGCGATGGCAATATGCAAGAAGGATCATTTCGCATTGACGCCAATGTGTCGGTAAGACCGGTTGGCGAAAAAGAATTCGGTACGCGCTGCGAAGTCAAAAACGTCAACTCATTTAAGTTTCTTGAGCGAGCAATCCAATATGAAGTTCGTCGTCAAATCGAACTCATTGAGGATGGTGGCAAAGTCGTGCAGGAGACTCGCCTGTATGACTCGGACAAGGATGAAACTCGAAGCATGCGCAGCAAAGAGGATGCACACGACTATCGGTACTTCCCTGATCCTGATCTTCCGCCGTTGATCGTTGAACAGGCTTGGGTGGCTGAGATCAAAGCCAGCATGCCTGAGCTTCCAACTGCTCTGCGTCAGCGGTTTACTGATGAATACGGCTTACCCGCTATTGAGGCGGCTCAGCTTTGTTCAAGTCGGGAACTGGCTGAATATTTTGAAAAAGTGGTTTATACCCTGCCTGCCGGCCAGGCAAAAATCGCTGCTAACTGGTTGATGGGAGAGGTCTCGGCCACGTTAAATCGCGAAGAGAAAGATATTTCAGCCTGCCCAGTTTCAGCCGAGGTTTTGGGCTCCTTGCTTGCCCGCATTATCGATGGCAAGATCTCTAACAAGATCGCAAGAGAAGTATTTGCCGCACTCTGGGCGGGCGAGTTCAACGGAAACGTCGATGCCATCATTGAAGCAAAAGGCTTAACTCAGATTAACGACTCAGGTGCAATCAGCGCCATCATCGATGCGGTGATGACAGAAAACGCCAGCATCGTCGCTGAGTACCGCTCCGGCAAGCAAAAAGCCTTTAATTCACTTGTTGGTCAGGTAATGAAAGCGGCAAAAGGCAAAGCGAACCCTCAACAAGTCAACGATTTGTTGAAGAGCAAACTTGAAAGTGATTCGTGACAGGTGCTAGCGCACGGTTGACTAATAGTTGGATCAAGCTTTGATGCCGTAACGATCACGGTAAGTGGTGACCGCGTCCTGGTATTGAGCAAAATCGTGACGTTCTCGCAATAAGGCCATGATGTCATCGAGCGAAGCAATACTGATGACCGGTAAACCGTACAGATTTTGCACTTCTTGCACCGCTGAGTGAGGCGACAAGGCACCCTCTGCGCCCGCGCGTTCCATGCGATCCATCGCAATCAAAACGGCAGCAGGCTCAGCCCCGGCAGCACGAATAATATCAACTGATTCGCGCACCGAGGTACCAGCGGTAATGACATCGTCAATAATCACGACCTTACCTTGCAAGGGAGCGCCAACCAGCACACCGCCTTCGCCATGATCTTTTACCTCTTTACGATTGTAGGCAAAAGGTACATCACGGCCGCTCATGGCTGGATGGCTGGCCAGCGCGACAGCTGTCGCAGTTGCCAACGGGATCCCCTTGTAGGCTGGCCCAAACATCATGTCAAACGATACCCCTGCATTGATCAGCGCTTGCGCATAAAATTGTGCGAGGCGACCCACTGATCTGCCACGATTAAAGAGACCAGCGTTAAAAAAATAGGGGCTCGTCCGCCCGGATTTCGTCACAAAGCTACCAAACCGCAAGACACCCTCGTCGAGGGCAAACTGCACAAAGGCACGACGATCTGATCCGCTGGACATATGATTTCCGACTATAAATAGATTTGTAATTATGACATCCCACGGAGCACCAACTTGCTGCGCATCACCTCACTGAACTTAAACGGCATCCGCTCGGCCTTTAAAAAAGGCCTTGTGGACTGGTTGCCGCGCAATGGTGCCGATATCTTGTGCCTGCAAGAACTAAAAGCGCATCTGGCAGACATCGATGAGCCTCTGCAACATCCGCTCGACTACACCGGTCACTTCTGCGCAGCCGAAAAAAAAGGCTATAGCGGAGTAGGGATTTATTTGCGGGCGGCAGCGGAAAAGGTCACCACTGGGATTGACTGTGAAGAGTTTGATGCGGAAGGTCGCATCATCCGAGCAGATTGGGGTAACTTGAGTGTAGTGAGCGCATACTTACCCTCTGGCTCAAGTGGTCCCGACAGACAGGAGGCCAAATTCAGATTCTTAGCTAAATTCGGACCTTGGTTAAAAGGCTTGATGACTGAACACCAAAAAACTGGTCGAGAATTTGTTGTGTGTGGGGACTGGAACATCGCCCATAAAGAGATTGATCTGAAAAACTGGAAGTCCAATCAGAAAAATTCTGGTTTTACGCCTGAAGAGCGAGCGTGGCTAACGCATATTTTTGAGGATATGGGCTTTGTCGATGTGTTTCGACTGGTGGATCAAAGACCGGATCAATACACCTGGTGGAGTGCTCGTGGGCAAGCCTGGGCAAAAAATGTGGGGTGGCGTATTGACTATCAAATTGCCACGCCAGGCATCGCTGCGACTGCCAAAGCAGTCAATATCTACAAGGACGAAAGGTTTTCAGACCACGCCCCGCTGACGATTGATTACAACTTTGTTCTTAAACCCTAAGGCTATGACTTGGCGACGTTTTGGCCCATGTCGATCTTATCGATATCGCGACGACGCCAATACAACAACAGCAGACCCGGCAGCGCAATCACCACGGTAAAGAGAAAGAAATGCGGCCATCCTGCATATTCGACAATGGGTGGCGTGAGCGGCCCAGCCAAATAAGTGCGACCGACAGCCGACAGAGCTGACAGCAAAGCAAACTGCGTTGCCGAAAACTCACGTTTGCACAAGCCCATCAGCAGGGCGACAAAAGCTGCAGTGCCCATGCCCCCGCACAGATTTTCAATCCCGATACCAGCCGCCATTAGCCATACCTGATGGGGTCCGACAGAAATCACCCAAAAGCCCAAGTTCGACACGGCCTGCAATAAACCAAAGAGAAATAGCGATCGATAGAGCCCCAACCGGGCCATGAGCGAACCACCCGCAAGGGCTCCAAGGATCGTTGCGGCCAAACCTAAAAGTTTATTGACCGTACCAACTTCAGTTGCGGTGTAGCCTGCTTCTCTTAATAAAAAAGTCGTGGATAGCGCGCCGGCAAACGCGTCGCCAAGTTTGTACAAAACTATCAACGTTAAAACGGTGATTGCCTCAGGACGACTAAAAAATTCTTTTAGTGGTTCGATCACTGCATCGGCAAGAGAAATGGGGGGCTTTGAGATTACGTCAGGTTCTGGCGCTAGGAAAGTTCCAAACGATGCAATGAACATGATGAGGCCCATACAGACGTACATCCCTCCCCACCCCAGCCAGTTGTCCGCGAGGATAAGCGCGAGTCCCCCAGAGACCAGCATCGCCAGTCGATAGCCTAGTACGGATAGGGCCGCCCCCGCGCCTCGTTCATTTTTGTGCAACACATCGCTGCGGTAAGCGTCAATGGCAATATCCTGGGTAGCCGAGCAGAACGCCACAAAAACTGCCAAAGCCGCTAAGCCGGATAAATTATTTTGCGGCTCAAGCGTACCCATCGCCATCAAAGCCAGTGCCAGCGTCCACTGCATAGCGAGCATCCAGCCACGACGACGGCCAAGCCAAGGGGCGGCGAAGCGATCGACCAAGGGCGACCAGAGAAACTTTAGCGTGTACGCCGTGCCCACCAAGGTGAGCAGACCGATATCCTGCAATGACACATTTTGCTGTGTCGCCCAGGCTTGCAAGGTCCCACCTGTTAGTGCGAGTGGCAATCCACTGGCAAAACCAACCAGCAACAAGGGCGCTACCCGTCGGCTGAAATACACCCGATTGTCCGAGGGGCGTTTGCTGCCGGTTGAATCCATCGCCTCAAGTCCCGGCAGTGATGTGATAGACCGCCAGCGTACTGCGCCAACCCGCAAGAAACTTTACCTCTCGCTCTTCTTTAAACGTCGACCGGGCAATGATAGTAAAGCCGAGCTTGGCTGCTAGCCGTTCGAAATCTTTCAATGTGCAAAGGTGGATATTAGGCGTGTCGTACCAGTCATAAGGCATCTGGCCTGTGACTGGCATGCGCCCGCCAAGAATAGACCAGCCGTGGGGCCAGTAACCAAAATTAGGGAAAGAAACAATCCCGCGACGAGCCACTCGCATCATCTCACGCAAAATATGCTCGGTGTTGTGCATCGACTGCAAAGTCTGAGACAGCACGACCGTATCAAATTGCTGATCATCGAACATGGCCAGGCCATCTTCAAGGTTTTGCTGAACCACATGCACACCGCGCTTGACACATGCCAGGACACTTTGGTCATTGATTTCAACGCCAACCGCTTTGACACCTTTTTGTTCTTGCAAATATGAAAGTAGCGTGCCATCGCCACAGCCTAAATCCAGCACCCGAGTCGACGCCTCGATCAAAGCGGAAATCTTCAGTAAATCACTGCGCAAGTTAACGGAGAGATTGGCAGTCGTCATCATGCCTCCCTGTTCAGTGACTGGTTGATCCGATCAAAATACGCCTGAACGACTTGATGATAGCGAGCGTCGTCCAACAAAAACGCGTCATGTCCGTGCGGCGCATCGATCTCTGCATATGTTGCAGTTTGATCGTTTTGCAACAAAGCTTTAACGATCTCGCGCGATCGCGCAGGCGGAAATCGCCAGTCTGTTGTGAACGATACCAACAAAAAATCCGCTGTCGCGGTTGACAACGCGCGGGCCAAGTCGCCGCCTGTCTTGCGTGCTGGATCAAAATAATCCAACGCTCGCGTAATCAATAAATACGTGTTGGCATCGAAGTAACGAGAAAACTTCTCACCCTGATAACGCAAATAGGACTCAACCTCAAACTCGACGCCATAGCCGTAGTGAAATTCCCCATCCGGGGCTGGTTCGCGCTGAGTACGCCCGAACTTCTCTGCCATGTCATCATCTGTCAAATAAGTGATGTGTCCAATCATGCGAGCGACAGACAGGCCATGGCGCGGCACCGTCTGATGGGCATAATAATCACCGCCATGAAACTCCGGGTCAGTGATGATTGCTCGTCTCGCCACCTCGTTAAAGCCGATGTTCTGGGCAGAAAGACGAGGTGTGCTGGCAATCACGACGCAATGAGCGACTCGCTCTGGACAAGTGATTGCCCAACTCAAGGCTTGCATCCCTCCAAGCGACCCGCCCATCACCGCAGCAAAACGCTTAATCCCCATACGATCTGCTACGCGCGCTTGAGCCGCGACCCAGTCTTCAACCGTCACAACCGGGAAAGCGGCCCCCCAGGGGGTGCCGGTCTCAACCCGGACGGAAGCGGGCCCCGTTGACCCAAAGCAAGAGCCTAAATTGTTGATGCCGATGACAAAAAAATGATTAGTGTCGACAGGTTTGCCTGGCCCAACCATGTTGTCCCACCAGCCAATATCGTCGGGGTTTTCCGCCGAAATGCCTGCGACATGATGAGAGGCATTCAGCGCATGGCAAATCAACACTGCGTTACTGGCATCGGCATTGAGGGAGCCGTAAGTCTCAACGGCGAGTGTGTAGGCGTTAATCGTTTGACCACTCGCGAGAAGCAGTGGCTCGTCAAACTGAAAAAATTGTGTGTTGACCACACCGACCGAATCGGACGAATTAATCATCGATAACTCTTTAGCTGGATTTATGTGGCGCCCGCAAGCGGATCAGGCAAATCGGCGCGTATATTCAAATAATTTTAGCATTGAGCTTTACCGTGCGCAGCTAATGACTGGTTCCAATTACAACGCCTAACAAATGTGACGTTGTTAGAAACAAATAACAGGGATTTTGCGCATTCTCAAGGAGCGCGATTATGGTCACACTAGGCAAGTTTCCGCCTTGGCCTGCAACGTACGTCCACTGTATTTAAATAGGAGCATCTCTCGCATGACTACTCAACAACTTTCTGATCGAGAGCGACAATGTCTCCAGTGGATAGCAAAAGGTAAAACAAGTTGGGAGACAGCCGCCATCCTGCAAGTGAGTGAAAGGACCGTGAATTTTCATGTGGGCAATGCCTGTCGCAAACTAAATGTATACAAACGGCAGGCTGGCGTGTCGCTGGCGATACAGCAAGGCCTGCTCGACTCGTAATACAAGCGTGATATCGGGCTATTACTATCGACTTTGGTATATCACTTAAAATGAACTGGATTATTCAAGAAAGGATTGTCTGTGAGTGTCACTTTGTCCCAACGCCTGGAGATTCTCAGGCAAAAGCCCGATATGCTTGGCAAATCCCTCAGAGGGATTGAAAAGGAGGGTCTTCGCGTCAATTCCGAAGGTCGACTCTCGACGCGGGCGCATCCGAAATCACTCGGCTCTGCACTCACACACCCTCGAATAACAACCGATTACTCCGAAGCGTTACTTGAACTGATCTCTGGCACGCACACTCGTATCGATGATTTGCTCGCCGAAATGGCCGAACTTCAAACCGTCATTGCCTGCTCGCTGAACGATGAAATGATGTGGAACCACTCCATGCCTGCCCACCTACCGGCCGAGATTGACATCCCGATCGCTTGGTATGGCACGTCTAATACCGGCATGCTCAAACATGTATACCGGCGAGGGTTGGCTGAGCGCTATGGCAAAACCATGCAGTGCATCGCTGGCCTGCACTACAACTTCTCTTTCGATGAGCAGTTTTGGCAAATCATTGATGTTCCTGGCATTTCTGCCCAAGACAAGCGATCTGCCGGTTATATGGCCTTAATCAGAAACTTCACGCGCTACAGTTGGCTGCTGATGTACTTGTTTGGTGCATCGCCTGCCGTCTCGAAAGATTTCCTTCGCGGTCGTGATAAGGGCCTGGACCAGCTGGATGCGGATACGCTTTTTTTACCCTACGCCACCAGCTTGCGAATGAGCGACTTAGGCTATCAAAACAAGGCTCAAGCCACACTCAAGCCGTGCTACAACGATCTCAACAGCTTTCTGCTGAGCATGCATAAGGCGGTTACCACTCCGTGGCCCCCATATAACGAGATCGGTACTCATCGCAATGGCGAATGGATACAGCTCAACACGAATGTGTTGCAGATTGAAAATGAGTTTTATTCGAGCATTCGGCCCAAGCGCGCAACTGGCCCATGCGAGCGACCAATAACGGCTTTAGCCGACAGAGGTATCCAATATGTCGAAATTCGCTGCTTGGATATCGACTACAAAGAGGCCACTGGCATCTCAAGCGATACCGCTCACTTTGTGGATGCCTTTATCTTATTTTGCGCGACACAGGATAGTCCTTACTTTGGCGATGATGGTTTTTGCGCTGAAAGCGCTGACAACTTTGCCAAAACAGTCAAATACGGCCGACAGCCCGGGTTGATACTTAAACGCGATGGCGCGGATATCAGCCTGAAGGATTGGGCGAACCACTTGCTGAGTCAAATCGGGGAGTGCGCCAACTTGTTTGGGGATTGCCTCGCGGATCCCTCTTATGTAAAAGCGATCTCCTCACAACAGCAAAAAGTAGCCGACCCCGAGTCAACGCCATCTGCGCAATTGCTTAGCAGTTTGCAACAGAAAGAAATGTCTTTTCATGATTTTGTGGTTGATCTGAGCAAGCAACAGGCAGCCGTGCTTCAGGCGAAAGGCTTGACCTTTGAACAAGGAAAACAAGCCGACGCACAAGCGATGGAATCGATTCTTACGCAAGAGAGGATCGAAAACGCTGACTCAGAGACGTTTGACGACTACGTCAAACAATTTCACGAGGCACTCAAAGCACCGACTTTCGCTTAAGGTGGTGCGTCCGACAGGAATCGAACCTGTATCAAGAGCTTCGGAAACTCTCATTCTATCCATTGAACTACGGGCGCTACGCACAACATTATAGCTGTTTGATCTGTCAACCCATTGAGCTTTGCCCTTTAGGCGACATATCCCGCTATAATCGCCACCGCACCGTCAAACCTTTCTGAGACTCGCAGGATTTGGTCATGAGCAACAGCCAAGAACATCACGAAACACACACTGAAGAGCACGGCTCTTTGATCAAGACTCCCAAGCAGCTAATTACTGCTGTGGTTTTGGCCTTTATTCTCCCGCTTATTATTATTTTGTTGCTGGTCAACTTTGTCACCTCTGCTGATAAAACCGCCGCTGGCTCAGCCTCACTGGGTGAAGAAGCTGTAAATCACCGGATCGCACCAGTTGCAATGCTTGATCTGGTGGATGCTACCGGCCCGAAAGTATTCAAGACTGGTGAGCAAGTCTACAAGGCTGTCTGTTCAAGCTGTCACGTCGCTGGCTTGGCCGG
Organism: Jezberella montanilacus; assembly: GCF_003003055.1. Taxonomy (GTDB): domain Bacteria; phylum Pseudomonadota; class Gammaproteobacteria; order Burkholderiales; family Burkholderiaceae_B; genus Zwartia; species Zwartia montanilacus. The sequence goes on along the minus strand of NZ_PVTV01000016.1, from coordinate 24,590 downwards.
GGCTCCAAAAACAGGTGACAAAGCCGCTTGGGCACCTCGCATTGCCACTGGCGTGGTAATGCTTACCGCTAACGCTATCAAAGGCAAGGGTGCTATGCCTGCCAAAGGCGGCAACCCAGCCCTGGATGATTATGAAATCGCTCGTGCGGTGGTTTTCATGGCCAATGGCTCTGGTGCTGACTTTAAAGAGCCAGAAGCGCCTGCGGTACCCGCAGACGCTGCCAAAAAATAAACAGCAAGCGCAGTTGAAATCCAGTGTCTAACTGGATTTCTGCAACAAAGACATCCCGAGTTGCACACGACGTTGCAACCAAAGGCTAGGACGGTAACGGGGATCTCCTGTTACCGCCTGGATGTTTTTGAGAATCTCCATAATATTCGCAGCTCCAAGCGAATCACCCAGAGATAAAGGGCCTTGCGGGTAACCCAAGCCCAGCTTCACGGCATTATCAATATCTGCAGGGGTAGCAATATCCTGTTGCGCGATGTCACAAGCGATATTGACAATCATCGCGACAATTCGCTGAGCAACAAACCCGGGCGAATCATCAATGACGCTGACCCGTATAGCATCCGACGCCAGCAGAGCATGAGCGCGAGTTACCCAGTCTTTGCCGGTTGCTGGTGAAACCATCACTGTGCGACGACGGGTCTGTTCAAAACCATTGAACGTATCTAATCCGACGGTGCGCACGGGATCCAGACCCTGTTCAACAATGGCAGTTGAAACATCCTGTCCGTATGGCGTGACAATAATCAAAGCATCCCCATCGGGCTGTAGGCCCGTCTGCAGCTTTGCGCCCAAGGTCTTGAGCAGTTCGGTCGCTCGCGTGCTTCCTATGCCATGAACAGGGCTCACCCACACTTTGACTGGTTGATCCAGAACAGGGGGGGCTGCTTCTGGCTCTGTCTGTTTGAAACCATCGACATATTCGTAATAACCACGCTGCGTCTTACGTCCTAACAGACCACCCGCCACCCGAACCGTTGTAATCGGTGATGGCTTAAAGCGAGGCTCATCGAAAAACTGTCGATAGATAGACTCCATGACTGGGTGGGACACGTCAAGTCCAGTCAAATCCATCAGTTCGAACGGCCCCATTTTGAGGCCCACTTGCTCTCGCATAATAGCGTCGACTGTTTCGAAGTTCGTGACGGACTCTTGCACCACCTTCAACCCCTCGGGACCAAGACCTCGCCCGGCGTGATTGACAATAAAGCCCGGCATATCTTTGCACCGCACTGGCGTATGGCCCATGGTGTGCGCAAGATCCATCAAAACATCACCAACCGCGGGATCACTGCGCAAACCGTCAATCACCTCAACTACTTTCATCAAGGGGACCGGATTGAAGAAGTGATAGCCCACGACACGAGCTGGGTGAGCACAAACTGACGCAATGGCGGTCACTGACAAAGAAGAGGTGTTAGAAGCCAGAATACAATCCGGACGCACAACAGCTTCAAGTTCGCGAAAGAACTGCTGCTTAATATCGAGGCGTTCGACAATCGCCTCAATCACCAGGTCGCAATCAGCCAGCTCTGATAACGAAACGGCAGAAATCAAATTAGTCTGCGCCGCCTGAGCTTTTTCGGGGCTGATCTTGCCTTTGCTGGCTAAGGTATCCCAGGTTTTAGCTAACGCTTCGCGTGCAGAGGCGACAACGGCGGGTTGTGTATCGAATAAACGCACTTGAAATCCAGCCTGAGCTGCAATTTGAGCGATACCTCGACCCATTGCACCGGCGCCCGCGACACCAATGATTTGAATTTGCTTCATTTAATTAGTCCCTTGTCTTTAATGACTAAACTCGGTTTTTGAATTTTTTTTTACTTAGAGCTTGAGTATACCGAGGCCAGCTAGGCGATGTTCTGACTGATCGTAAGGGTAGGCCCGAAGGCCTACTATTTTTTATTGAGTAAAGACTTGAGCATATCCAGTCGAGCTCGTGGATTCAAGCTCTCAGTAGCCGCTTGATTGAGGGCCGTGGGGTCCGATAGTCCCATTTCTGCAATAAAGCGCGATGGATCTCGGCTAACATCTTCACGTGCCCGCCTTCGCTTTTTACACCAGCTCAAGTGCAAACTTCGCTGTGCTCGCGTGATGCCAACGTACATGAGACGGCGCTCCTCCTGGACTCGCTCAACTAAGATATCCGCGGCGCGCGCAGCGTCTACATCTTCATCCTCACGGCCCATGTGCGGCAGCAGCCCTTCCTCAACACCAAGCAGGTAAACGTGCGGATACTCCAGGCCTTTAGACGCATGTAGCGTAGATAATTTCACCGCATCCGGGTCTTTATCGTCGCTTCGTTCAAGCATTGTGATCAGGGCAACATGCTGCACAAGATCGAACAAACTCATGTGATCTTCCTCTGATTTCCTTTTTAACCAGTTAATCAGTTCGAGTACATTTTGCCAACGAGACTGCGCAGGCTTTTCGTCGAAGTTATCGTATAGATAACGCTCGTAGTCAATGGTTTGGATAAGGTCGTCCAGCAACACATCAGCAGCTTCGACTGGCCTGACTGCTTGCCCGACAGTAAGCTTGCCCGCCCGATATTGAATCCGATTGATGAACTCACCGAACGTGCGCAGCGGTTCGAGCTGTCGCTGATTGAGCTTAGCTTCAAGCCCTATCTCAAAAGAAGCCTCAAAAAGAGAGATACCGCGCATCCCCGCATATTGTCCAAGCGTTTGTAAGGTTGCCTGACCAATCCCGCGCTTGGGCGTCGTGGCAGCCCGGATAAAGGCCGGATCGTCGGCATCGTTCGCAATCAGACGCAGATAAGACAAAATATCTCTAACTTCTGCCTTGTCAAAAAAACTCTGACCGCCTGAGACTGTGTAGGGGATGCGCAGATTACGCATGGCTTGTTCAACAACGCGAGCCTGATGATTGCCGCGATAAAGGATAGCAAAGTCTCTCCACTCGGCCTGTTTCTCGAAACGAGCGGCAGAAACTTTCATTGCAACGCTCTCCGCCTCTGTCTGCTCGTCATCCATCCCGACGACGCTGATGGCCTCACCTGTGCCGTGCTCGGACCAGAGTTTCTTTTCGAATAATTTTGGATTATGGGAAATCACCTGATTCGCTGCAGCCAGAATTCTTTGACTAGATCGATAGTTTTGCTCAAGCTTGATTACCCGAATCGCTGGATAATCTTTAGTTAGGTTGGCAAGGTTCTCGATGGTTGCGCCTCGCCAGGCATAGATAGCCTGATCATCGTCACCCACTGCGGTGAACATGGCGCGAGGCCCAGTTAGCCATTGCACCAGTCGATATTGGCACACGTTGGTGTCTTGATACTCATCGACCAGAAGATATCTGACACGTGCTTGCCATTTTTCACGTACCTCTGGATTGAGTGAAAAGATTTGAGCGGGTAGCGCGATGAGATCATCAAAGTCAACCGCCTGATAGGCCGATAAGGTTGCGTTGTAACTACGATAGACACGCGCTGCTTCTAGCTCATTTGGGGTTGCCGCAAGCTTGGCCGCTTCGTCCGGGTCAGTTAAACCGTTCTTCCAGAGCGATATCGTTTGTTGCACGCCGCGTATACGACCTTTATCGGTCGTTGCGAGCAGATCCTGAACAATCGCCAGGGCATCGTCAGAGTCCAGAATCGAGAATTGTTGCTTTAGTCCCGCATGCGCGGCTTCTTCTCGCAAGATCCGCACGCCCAACGAATGAAAAGTACTGATTGTCACCCCCTTGGTTACTGCTGGATCCATCATGGATTTAACACGCTCGTCCATTTCACGAGCTGCCTTGTTCGTAAACGTCAGCGCCACAATGCCACGAGCCTGATAGCCACAATCACGAATCAGATAGCCTATTTTTTGTGTGATGACACGAGTCTTGCCAGATCCCGCACCAGCGAGCACCAAAGTCGGACCGTCAAGGTAGAGCACAGCTTCTCGCTGAGCGGCATTCAAATGCGAGAGGTCAGATTTCAAGCGGATCAACCTCGAGTTGCCAATGCACCTTGCGCGCCTCAGGCAGCGTTGAAAGATGCGGTAAGAAGTGTTTTAGTAAAGCCTGAAGGGATGGGCGGTGCGTTCCTTCTATGAGTAATTGTGCTCTGCACACGTTATCCACTCGGACGATGCGCAACGGGACCGGATCATAGAGTGTGATGCGGTTGTCACCAAAATTTTCTTGTGTCCAATCCACAGCCGTTTGCCTTGATGCTTCTAAGAATGCGATTGCTAGGTTCAGATCGTCTGCTTCTGCACTTAACAGCGCCTGATGAGAGAACGGTGGCAAGAGGGCAGCCTTGCGTTCGCGCATGGTGAAGCGGGCAAAGCCGGCATAGTCGTGCTTGATTAGCGCTTGGTACACAGGTTGATCGGGATAGCCTGTTTGAATAATGACTTCCCCATGCCCAGTGTGCCTTCCAGCTCTACCAGACACTTGCATTAGCTGAGCGAAAAGGCGCTCTGGCGCCCTGAAATCTTGAGAAAACAGCATTGCATCCGCATTCAATACTCCCACCAAGCCCAGGTTGGCGAAATCATGTCCTTTTGCAACCATTTGGGTGCCAACCAGAATATCGACCTCGCCTGCGTGCACGCTATCGAAGAGCGCTTGCGCGCTACCTTTTTTTCGGGTGCTATCGGCATCGATACGGACTACGCGCGCTGGCGAAAATAATTGAGATAGGTGTTCCTCAATCCGCTGGGTACCTCTGCCCATTGGTTGCATATCTTGGTCGCCACAGTCGGGGCATGAGGAGGGCACACGCTGCTGAAGGCCGCAATGATGGCAGTGCAACTGGTGACGCCCGGCAGCAGCGCGATGCAAAACCGTGAAGGTCGTACAGCGACTACATTTGCTTACCCAGCCGCATGAATTGCAATGTAGCGCTGGTGCATACCCGCGGCGGTTGAGAAAAATAAGCACTTGCTCGCCATTTTCCAAGCGATCCCTCATCGCTTGGATCAAATGGGGTGAAAGGCCGTGATCCATTTTCAGCCTGCGCGTATCGACTAGCCGAACGGTCGGCAACGTAACTGCCCGCGCACGCTCTGTAAGATCCAGTCTCTGGTAATGTTTTTGCTCTGCATGAGCCCAGGATTCTAACGAGGGTGTGGCCGACCCCAGCACGACGGGAATATTCAAATCACTTCCACGCCAGACAGCAAGATCCCTTGCTGAATAACGCAGACCGTCCTGCTGTTTATAGGATGAATCATGTTCTTCGTCGACCACAATCAAACCAAGGTCACTGATTGGAGCAAAGATGGCTAATCGCGTACCTAAGACAACTCTCGCCTCTCCCCGCTGCACCCGGAGCCAGGCATTAAGGCGTTCACCATCGGATAAGGCACTGTGAAGAACTGCCACGCCATTTGGACCAGCCACTGGCTCGAGCCGCTGCCTGAGAGATTGCTCGAACTGCGGGGTCAAATTGATTTCAGGTACAAGCAAGAGCACCCTGAGTCCTCGCTTGAGAATGTCCGCCGCCGCATGCAGGTAAACCTCGGTTTTCCCGCTTCCCGTCACGCCAAAAAGAAGAAAGCACTTAAAACTAGTTGCAGCCGTGACTGCCTCCAGAGCTGACTGTTGCTCCTTGTTTAAGATCGGTGCCGTCGACACGACGCTGTCCACGCGTTTCAGTGTTTTTCGGGCGTCTAGCCTCGCCACTGGACCACCGCTGGAGCGCTTACCGTGGTAGGCGGCAATGCGCCGCAACGGGGCAGGCAACGCCGGTAACACGACTTCACCCAACGGTCTTTGATAGTAATCCGCGGCAAACTCTGCAAATCTTAGCCAGTCCAAGCTTAATGGCTCTGTGTCCTCCAGGACTTGTTCGATTGGCTTGATTAACTTGACGTCGTATCCTGGTTGCTCTGGGTTGGCGATCACGATTCCGATGAGCTTGCGGCGGCCAAAACTGACGATCACGCGTGTTCCAACTGGTACGGCACTTGTCCACCGATAATCAAACGGCCCCGTAAGTGGGATGTCTAAAATGACACGAATCCAATGCGGCGTCGCAGTATTTTTCAAGGAGGCTTCGGGTTCAATTTCGGCCATGAAGTTAATGTGATTTCTCGGAGTGAGTGCTAAATACTAACGTGGCTTAAAATTCGGAGGGTTAAAACCTAGCCTGTGGATAACTTTGGGGACAAATGTGACTTTTGTCTGGTTTCACATCGTGTCAAGAGATTAGTGTCACTGTCATTAATATGAAATTAATAATATTAGTTATTTATTTCAATAGGTTATCGTGATTTTCTATCAATTAACTTATCCAACATAGGGATTTCCCTAAAAGAGGACTATTTGTGAACAACTTACTAGTCGGATGCACCAAATTGCTCAGTCGGCGCATTGCCCTAGCTTCGTTTTAGGTCTTTTTTGCTGTTGACACATGAAAATCGGCACTATATCTATGCACCTCATCAACCAGCCAAGTAACAGCCTCTGGTGGTGTGTATTGGGATATACCGTGACCTAGATTAAATACATGGCCACCTGCGCTCGTCGCACCAAAGGAATCAATGACTCGTCTGACCTCACTGCGGATCGCAGTCTCGCTTCCAAAGAGGGTCATGGGATCTAAATTGCCTTGCAACGCTACTCGATCGCCGACAAGGCGTCTTGCCGCTGCTAGATTGACCGTCCAATCTAGCCCGACGGCATCACAGCCACTATCCGTAATCTGGCTCAACCACTGCCCACCGCCTTTGGTAAACACGATAACCGGTACTTTGCGGCCCTCGCGCTCTCTGACGAGCAGATCAATGACGAGCCGCGTGTAGGCAAGAGAAAATTGCTGAAACAACCCGTCCGCCAACACGCCACCCCAACTATCAAAAATCATGACAGCTTGAGCGCCTGCGTTTATTTGAGCATTTAGATAAACTGCCGTCGTCTCGGCGTTAATTTGAAGAATACGGTGCAGCAGATCAGGGCGGCTATAGAGCATGGTTTTAATCAGCTGATAATCGTCGCTTCCCTTGCCCTCGACCATGTAACAGGCAAGCGTGAAGGGACTGCCTGCAAAACCAATCAAGGGGACGCTGCCATTGAGGTTTTGTCGAATAGTACTAACTGCATCGAAAACGTATTTGAGCTTGTTTAGGTCGGGTACAGCCAGTTTGTTGACATCGTCCTCGTGGCGGATTGGGTGAGCAAACCTGGGGCCCTCGCCTTGGGCAAAGGACAACCCTAGACCCATGGCATCGGGTACTGTCAGAATGTCTGAAAAAAGGATGGCCGCATCGAGATCGTAACGCTGTAGCGGTTGCAACGTGACTTCGCAAGCATAGTCGGGGCTCGTCGCTAGTCCCATGAAACTGCCTGCACGGGATCGGGTGGCGTTGTATTCGGGCAGATAACGTCCAGCTTGTCGCATCAGCCAGACGGGCGTATACGGAACAGGATCGCGATTCAATGCTCGAAGAAACACATCATTTTTTAGCGCAACGGAGGGCACGAAGATCCTTTGTTCAGACTGGAAAGCGACCCCGTATTCTACTCTTCTGCGGAATGAGGACGGTAGTCACTTGCATCAATCTCATGCTTGCGCATGAGTGCCCAAAATGCACGTCGATGCTTGTTTGAAAATCGCGCCGCCATAGCAATATTGCCTCTGTGCTTAGTCAAGGCGCGAGTAATATAAATGCGTTCGAACTCATCAACAACAAGGGATTTAGCGTTGCGAAAAGACTCGTGACGGCTCTGATGGCCTTTGATAATCTTGGTTACACCGGCGTACCCGGCAAGCAGTCTCTGGCCCGCACTCTGCGGCCTCGAAGGATGACAAATGAAGCCAAAGTTCGGATCTGGCTCTCTGAAGGATATTGGTTTGGGCATTCGTGCTGCCAAAGTCAACAGTCTGGCCCGAAATTCTTCGGGGCAGATTGGCAAACGAACAAAATCTGCCATGCCCAGATCCATCAGATCCTGCATCGCGGCCGATTTCAGCTTATAGAACACACCCATCAACGGCGTGAAGGGCCCTCGCGGAATACTAGCCAGGGTGAGTCGAGACCAGGCCAGTGTTGCGTGCGATACGGGCACTACACATACGTCATATCTGCGAAGTGCTACGCCTTGCTGTGCTAACGCGTTGGTGGGCAGGTGGACGGGCGAGTCTGGCATCAGATTCGCTGGCGGCTCTGTGTGGACGGCTTGTTGTTCCCAGTCAAGGCCGTGTATGGTGATGCGGTTCATTGCTGCTGCAGCTTCTTGCAGCACACCCGGCATCCAGTTGGCGTGGGCGTTGAGGTTGAGTACAGCACAATCTATCAGTTGACGCATGCTTGCTATCCCTGTGTTGGAAGAACGTCAAGACTAGGGCGAAAGCGTCAAGATATGTATTCGGAATCAACGCAACAGGACAACCACGTAGCGGATACAGGACTTTGAAAGTCTAAAAAAAAACACGCCATCTCTGGCGTGCTTTTTTCGCAAACAGATTCGAATCAGCGCTGCAACCTGATCGAACTAAGACGAATTAATGAGAGTGCTTTTGCTCTAAGTAGCGACGAGCCGCACTGGCTTGTGCAGCAAGCATTTCCAACTCGGCTTCAACAACTGCTATCGTGGCCTTGTCAGTCGCCTTGCGCAATGATTCTTCTGCATGCTGACGAGCAGCCAATGCTTTCGCTTCATCAAGGTCTTCACCACGAATGGCCGTGTCAGATAAGACCGTGACATGGCCAGGCTGGACCTCAAGCAGACCACCAGCGACAAAAATCAATTCTACCGAGCCGTTTTCATTGGTGATGCGAACGGTACCCGGACGGATACGCGAAATGAGGGGCGTATGGCCAGGCAAAATACCTAGCTCGCCTGACTCACCTGGCAGAGCAACAAACTTGGCTTCGCCAGAGAAGAGAGATTTCTCTGCACTGACGACATCCACTTTCAAGAGGGCCATAGGGATTCCTTATTGGATTTTCTTGGCTTTCTCGAAGGCTTCATCGATGGAACCAACCATGTAGAAAGCCTGCTCAGGCAGAGCGTCACACTCGCCTGACACGATCATCTTAAAGCCACGCAAGGTCTCTGACAATGGCACGTACTTACCAGGCGAGCCGGTAAACACTTCAGCGACGTGGAAAGGCTGTGACAAGAAACGCTGGATTTTGCGAGCACGTGAAACAGACAACTTGTCTTCTGGAGACAATTCATCCATACCCAAGATCGCAATAATATCGCGGAGTTCTTTGTAGCGCTGCAAGGTCTGCTGAACGCCGCGGGCAACGTTGTAATGCTCTTCACCCACGACATGTGGATCAAGCTGACGGCTCGTTGAGTCCAGTGGATCAACTGCAGGATAGATACCCAAGGCAGCGATATCACGAGACAACACAACAGTTGAATCCAAATGTTGGAAAGTCGTTGCTGGTGATGGATCAGTCAAGTCATCAGCAGGCACGTAGACAGCCTGGATTGATGTAATGGAGCCGGTCTTGGTTGAGGTAATGCGCTCTTGCAACACGCCCATTTCTTCAGCCAGTGTAGGTTGATAACCCACTGCTGAAGGCATACGACCCAGAAGAGCTGACACTTCAGTACCAGCCAGGGTGTAACGGTAAATGTTGTCAACGAAGAAGAGAATGTCACGACCTTCATCACGGAATTTCTCGGCCATTGTCAAACCAGTCAGTGCTACGCGCAGACGGTTGCCTGGAGGTTCGTTCATTTGGCCGAACACCATCGCCACTTTGTCAAGCACGTTGGACTCTTCCATCTCGTGGTAGAAGTCGTTACCCTCACGAGTACGCTCACCCACACCAGCGAACACTGACAAACCGCTGTGCTGCTTAGCGATGTTGTTGATGAGCTCCATCATGTTCACGGTTTTGCCCACGCCTGCACCGCCGAACAAACCAACCTTACCGCCTTTTGCAAACGGGCAAACCAGGTCAATCACCTTAATACCGGTTTCAAGCAACTCGACCGAAGGTGATAGCTCGTCAAACTTAGGGGCGGGTTGGTGAATGGCGCGCAACTCATCGCTAGCGATTGGCCCAGCTTCGTCGATCGGGCGACCCAGGACGTCCATAATACGACCGAGTGTGCCGGTTCCGACTGGAACCGAAATCGGCGCGCCAGTTTTAGCGACGCTCATGCCACGACGTAAACCGTCGCTTGAACCCAACGCAATCGTGCGGACAACGCCGTCGCCAAGCTGTTGTTGGACTTCAAAGGTGAGGCCTTTTTCTGCGAACGCCGATGTCTCGTCCGTCAGTTTGAGGGCTTCATAAATATTGGGCATTTGATCGCGGGGAAACTGAATATCCACCACGGCGCCGATGCACTGAACGATGCTTCCGTTGCTCATGTCTGTTCCTTAAATATAACTAACTGATGGGATACCTTACAGTCGTCTAACCAATTAGACGGCTGCGGCTCCCCCCACGATTTCTGAAATTTCCTTGGTAATAGCAGCCTGACGAGTCTTGTTATAGACAAGTTGAAGGTCACCAATCACTTTCTTGGCATTGTCGGACGCAGCCTTCATCGCCACCATCCGTGCAGATTGCTCTGACGCCATACTTTCTGCAACGCTCTGGTAAACCAAGCCTTCTACGTAACGCTGCAACAACTCGTCAATAACAATTTTTGCATCGGGCTCGTACAAGTAATCCCAACCATGGTCTGGTTGCGATTTCTCTGTTTCAGTGGCACTTTCAGTTGCGACCACATAGGGATCGGCCAACTTGCCAGGCAGCGGCAATAACCGGATGAATACTGGCTCTTGCTTCATGGTGTTGACGAAACGATTCGTCGCCAGGTAAAGCGCATCTATCTTGCCCTCTAGGTAAGCATCAAGCTGCACTTTAATCGCACCAACCAGACGATCAAGTGATGCAACATCCCCCAGCTGAGTTTCTTGTGAAACCACTTTGGCATCAATTCGGGTCAAGGTACCCAGGCCTTTGTTACCAAAAGCCGTGAACTGGCTGCCAATGCCCTTCTCAGTGAATTCACGAAGGCGGGCCAGCACCAAACGCATCACGTTTGTATTCAGACCACCGCATAAACCTTTGTCTGACGTAACAACCATTACGCCGGCATTTTTGAGCTCGCGCTCGGTCAGAAAAGGATGGTGATAGTCCGGCGTGGCTTCCATCAGATGACGCGCCATTGAGAGGACTTTTTCGGCATAGGGACGACCGGCTCGCATGCGATCCTGCGCTTTACGCATTTTCGATGCAGCCACCATCTCCATGGCCTTGGTGATCTTGCGCGTATTTTGTACGCTCTTGATCTTGGTTCGGATTTCCTTAATTCCTGCCATTTCGCTTCCTGTGTCAGACCTGTCGTGCAGGGATCAGACCATCTGCTTTGCCATCACCTAGAACCAACTTTGATTCAAGGTGATCGCCATAGCGGGTTCCTTAATAGCTACCGTGCTTTTTAAACTCTTGCAGGGCAGCAACCAGTTCAACTTCATCGTCTTTTGACAGTTCTTTCGAGCTCTCGACGCGCTGGATAAAGTCGGCATGCTTAGCTTTGAGATGGTCTTTAAGGCCCTTCTCAAAAGCCAACACTTGCGACACGTCAACATCATCCAGATAAGCGTTATTGACTGCGTATAGAATCACACCGAGCTCCCAAACTTGGAGAGGCTGGTACTGAGGTTGCTTGAGCAGCTCGACCACGCGCTTACCGCGCTCTAGCTGACGACGGGTCGCGTCATCAAGGTCAGAGGCGAACTGAGCAAAGGCTGCCAGTTCACGATACTGGGCCAAGTCGGTACGAATGCCACCTGACAGCTTCTTGATGATCTTAGTTTGAGCCGCACCACCCACGCGAGATACCGAAATACCTGCGTTGATCGCTGGACGCACACCGGCGTTAAACAGGTCGGTCTCAAGGAATATCTGGCCATCTGTAATCGAAATCACGTTAGTCGGCACAAAGGCTGAAACGTCACCAGCTTGTGTTTCGATAATTGGCAAGGCGGTCAACGAACCGGTCTTGCCTTTAACCGCACCGTTGGTGAACTTCTCTACGTAAGCCTCGTTAACACGAGCAGCACGCTCGAGCAGGCGTGAGTGCAGATAAAACACATCGCCAGGATAAGCTTCGCGGCCTGGTGGGCGACGCAATAGCAATGACACTTGGCGATAAGCAATCGCTTGCTTGGTCAAATCGTCATAAACAATCAGTGCATCTTCACCGCGATCGCGGAAGTATTCACCCATTGTGCAACCAGCGTAAGCAGACAAGTACTGCATGGCAGCCGAGTCGGATGCGGTAGCCGCGACGATCACGGTGTATTCCATCGCGCCAAACTCTTCGAGCTTGCGCAACACGTTATTAATCGTCGACGCTTTTTGACCAATTGCGACATAAACGCACTTAACGCCTTTGCCTTTCTGGTTAATGATGGCATCCACTGCAACTGCAGTCTTACCAGTCTGGCGGTCACCAATGATCAGTTCGCGTTGACCGCGACCGATAGGCACCATCGAATCGATGGATTTCAAGCCAGTTTGCAAAGGCTGCGACACGGATTGACGAGCAATCACGCCAGGCGCAACCTTTTCGATAATGTCGGTTTCTTTAGCGTTGATTGGACCTTTACCGTCGATCGGCACGCCCAAGGCGTTGACGACACGGCCAAGCAACTCGGGGCCAACCGGCACTTCTAAGATGCGGCCGGTTGCCTTAACCGGGTCGCCTTCAGAGATGCTGGTGTAATCACCCAGAATCACAGCACCAACCGAATCACGCTCAAGGTTCAATGCCAAACCGAAAACGTTGTTAGGAAACTCAAGCATCTCGCCTTGCATCACGTCTGACAAACCGTGAATACGGGTAATACCGTCTGTCACCGACACGACGGTACCTTGAGTACGAATATCAGACGACGTACCAAGACCTTCGATCTGGTTCTTGAGTAGTTCGCTGATCTCTGATGGATTAAGTTGCATGTTCAGACTCCTGAAATCTTTTGACCGGCGTTATGCGGCCAGCTTATCGCGCATGCGCTGAAGCTGAGCTTGCACGGATGTGTCGAGTACTTGATCACCCACTACAACACGGACACCACCGATCAAGGCAGAGTCAATGATGACGTGGGGCTTGAGCTTCAGGCCAAACTTTGGTTCTAACAGTTTGATCAAATCGGCCACTTGCTCATCAGACATCGGGAAGGCGCTGGAAATCACTGCCTCAGCAATGCCATCCGCCTTATCTTTCAGCGCGCGAAACTGCGCTGATATTTGTGGCAGAAGCGACAAACGGTCGTTTGAAACAAGCAGCTCAATAAAATTTTGAATTGCCTGATCAACTTTAGACTTAGTTAAACCAAAACTGACGCCGAGAAGAATGCCACCTCGTTTGGCATCCTCAATGCGAGGATCGCCCAAGGAGGCCTTGACATCAGGCGTCTCAGCTATGTCTGCCAGCACCTGGACCTGTTGGGCCCAAGCTTGGAGCTTCGCCTTATCATGATTCGCCGCTGCGAAAAGTGCTTCGGCGTACGGGCGGGCAACGGTGGAGAGTTCTGCCATTTTGGTCCCGAAAAATTAAAGCTCAGCTTTAAGTTGCGCGAGCAACTCAGCATGCGCACTTGCGTTAACTTCACGCTTCAGGATCTGCTCGGCGCCTTTTACCGCCAGATCAGCAACGTCGTTACGCAAAGCATCGCGGGCGCGTTGCACTTCCTGTGCAGCGTCCTGTTTTGCTTGAGCAACAATCCTTGCCCTTTCAGCTTCAGCTTCAGCACGAGCTTGCTCGACAATTTGAGCACCGTGCTTTTCAGCATCGGTAATTCGAGTGTGCAGCTCGGATTTAGCAGATGCCTCCATCAGACCGATACGCGCCTGTGCCTGGGCTAAATCAGCCTTGCCTTTTTCGGCAGCTGCTAAGCCATCAGCAATTTTGTGACGTCGTTCGTCGATTGCCTTTATCAGGGGTGGCCAGATGAATTTCATCGTGACCCAGCCCAAAATAAAGAACACGATCATCTGGAAAAAGATCGTCGCGTTCAGATTCACGGTCGCTTCCCTTTCACATCATGGGCCTTTCCAGCGTTTATGCAGCCAGAAAGGCACCTATCTAAAAACCACCGGACTGCCGAAGCAAGTCTGTGGCACGATTGTCGGCCCAATCAGGCCGACTTAAGCTGTCTGACTTAGGCGCCGAACGGGTTCGCAAAGGCGAACAACATGGCAATACCCACACCAATCAAGAACGCGGCATCAATCAGGCCAGCCAACAGAAACATCTTGGTCTGCAAGGCATTCATTAATTCTGGTTGACGTGCAGAAGCTTCGAGGTACTTACCACCCATCATGGCGATACCGATACACGCACCGAGTGAACCGAGACCGATAATCAAACCGCAAGCAAGAGCAACGAGAGCGACGTTGGACATGACAACTCCTTGTTTAGTATCTAAAGAAACAGAAAATGAAAAATAAAACCACTACACATATATTCAGCGAATGCCAGGACTGAACCCAGCACCCCGAATCAGTGACCTTCGTGAGCCTGACCTACATAAACCAAGGTCAGCATCATAAAAATAAATGCTTGCAACAAAATGATCATGATATGAAACAGTGCCCACACTGAGCCCGCCAAGATCTGACCAATACCCAAGCCGATACTCATTGCATTAAAGCCTGTCCATGCGCCGCCCAGCAAGGCGATCAACATAAACACAAGCTCACCCGCAAACATATTACCGAACAGCCGCATACCCAGGGAGACCGACTTGGCCGCGTACTCGATCAAATTGAGCAGAAAGTTGACCGGTGCCAAAATAACAGCGGCAATGCCGTGACCGTGAAATGGGGCAGTGAAGAGTTCTTTAACAAAACCGAGTGGATGCTTGATTTTCATCCCATAAAACAGCATCAGCAACAGGACGCCCAACGACATACCCAGTGGAATATTCAAATCAGCTGTCGGCAGGATACGGTGGAAGTAAAACGGATCGCCGTGATGATGCCCCAAGCCAAACAGGTGAAAAAGCGTACCTGGCAAATCAACAGGTACCAGATCCAGTGTATTTAATAACGCAATCCAGACAAAAACCGTCAAAGCCAAAGGCGCCACAAATTTTCGTGTTGCTTCGCTTGGAACAATGCTTCGCGCCTGAGTGTCAACCATCTCGACCAGCATTTCAACGGCGCCCTGGAAGCGGCCTGGTACGCCAGCAGTCACGGCACGTACCACCAGCCACATTACAAACAGGAACAGCAATCCCATCGCGCTCGACCAGAATATCGAGTCGTAGTTGATCACTGAAAAATCGGCGATGATTTTTTGCTTCTCGCCGATGTTATTGAAATGCACTAAGTGATGCTGGATATACTCAGCTTGGGGAGACACTTCGCCGGAAGCAGACATATTTCACTCAAAAAAAACTGGCCAAGGACAAAACCCGAAACATCAGGCACTCGTGACTTATCGTGCGCAGAACTTCACCCACTTCACTCACTAACGCTTGATACCCTCAACGCACATAATTAAAAAATATGACTTAAGTGTTGCTATCAGTGCGATCACCACATACAGCCAATTAATACGATCACCACCAAACCGCCCCACCAAAAACAACAGCACCAAGGCACTCAACACTTTTGCAAACTCACCGACAAAGAATACAAAGAAATCTGTACCCTTTGCGCCGTAAGTACCTAGCAACAAGCGCAATGCAAACAAGGTGTTGGGCAAAAAATACGATGCAAAGCCAGCCAATGCAGACAAACCCGCGCTGTAGCCGCCTATGGCAACGGATAAACCAACAACCAAAAAACCCACAACGGCTTGGCTCAAGATCACCTTTATCAAGTCTCGCCTGGCCCGACCGTCGATTTGACGCTTTACTTCAACTGGCAAATCTAGTGGTGCTTCAGATACGCGATCTATGTAACCAAAAAGACCCTGAGTTAAAGCAGGTGGCTGCTCGGATTTGTGTTCTGGCAGCGTCATTAGGGTTTTATCCAATCGACTATCGGAAAGCCACAGGAGTATAGCGGATTTTTTCACTACACCGCAAACTACGCGTGTGCACCACTACTCTCCGTGGCGGTTTAACGGTTACTGATGGCGAAACACAGGCTTACGCTTTTCGACAAAAGCCGCCATCCCTTCTTTTTGATCATCGGTGCCAAATAGCGCATGAAAGTTCCTGCGCTCGAACAAGATCCCCTCGGCCAGGCCTGACTCATAGGCACGATTGATACTCTCTTTAGCCATAATGGCGGAGGGCAGGGACATGCCTGCAATGATTGTCGCCGCTTCAATCGCTTCGTCAAGCATCTTGTCGGCAGCGACGACCCTCGAGACCAGCCCTGAACGCTCGGCTTCAGCCGCATCCATCATTCTGCCGGTCAGACACAGATCCATTGCCTTTGCTTTGCCTACCGCGCGTGGCAAGCGCTGGGTGCCGCCTGCGCCGGGGATGACGCCTAGTTTAATTTCAGGCTGTCCAAACTTGGCCGTATCAGCCGCGATAATGAAATCGCACATCATCGCCAATTCGCAGCCACCGCCCAAAGCATAGCCGGCCACAGCGGCAATAACAGGTTTACGCACTCGCTTGATGGTTTCCCAGTTGCGGGTAATGTACTCATTTTTGTAGACATCCATGAAAGACCAGTCTTTCATAGCACCGATATCGGCGCCCGCCGCGAATGCTTTTTCACTACCTGTGATCACAATCGCGCCGATCTCATCAGTGGCTTCAAAGGCCAGCAGCGCAGCACCAAGTTGATCCATTAAGTCGTTATTTAAAGCATTAAGGGCTTTGGGTCGATTTAAGGTGATCAAGCCCACACGGCCACGGGTCTCACTAAGAATTAGCGCTTCGCTCATTGTCTGCTCCAACAGTTATTAGAAAAATGTGAAATAAGATATCGAAATGAAACTTAAACCCATACTTTACAACTTAGTGCCTTTCGACCCTGCGGGACATCACTTCAAGGTGACGATGACCATAGCGGATCCAGATCCTAAAGGCCAGATCGTTTCGCTACCTGCCTGGATTCCCGGTAGCTATCTTATTCGCGACTTTGCCCGTCAAATCGAAACCATCACCGCAAAATGTCGAAGTGCCAAAGTGCCGCTCACCAAGACTGATAATCATACTTGGCGCGCTGCGCCTTGCACGGGATCTCTCGTCATCAGTATTGTTGTCTATGCCTGGGATTTATCGGTTCGCGGCGCGCATCTTGACGAAGCGCATGGCTTTGTCAACGGCACCAGCGTTTTTTTATGCGCTAAAGGGAAAGAAGCTAACCCCTGCCTGCTCACAATCGAGGGCTTACCCAATCGTGGGGGTGCCTGGAGGGTTTACACCAGCTTACCCCCTGTTCTTTCGCTGAATGCAGAGAAGTCGCGACTCGTATCGCGCTCAGAACCAGCACATTATCGAGCCAATAACTACGACGAGCTAGTCGATCATCCCATTGAAATGGGGCGACCTCAAGTGGCCCGCTTCAAGGCTTGTGGCGCCGAGCACGAAATGGTCTTTACAGGCCTCATTCCTAACCTCGACATCAAGCGGATCACCCAGGATGTCAAAAAGATCTGCGAAGCGCAAATACGTTTTTTTGAGCCAGAGACTGGTCTGGCTCCGTTTTTAGACAGCGCCCTGAAGTATGTATTTCTAACGACTGTGGTTGGTGACGGCTATGGTGGCCTTGAACATCGTGCCTCCACTGCGCTGATTGCCGCACGCAAAGATCTGCCGGTAATTGGCCAAGCAAAAGCTCCTGCTGGCTATGCGACCTTTCTGGGCTTAGTCAGCCACGAATATTTTCACACCTGGAACGTCAAACGAATAAAGCCGGCCGCGTTTGCCCCTTACAACTTCGCCCGCGAAAATCACACAAGCCTGCTTTGGTTATTTGAGGGCTTTACGTCTTACTACGACGAATTATTCTTGCTGCGAAGCGGCATCGTCGACAAAAAAGACTACCTGACCGCGCTGGGCAAACAAATAAGCACCGTCTGGGCGACGCCCGGTCGCCACAAGCAATCCGTTGCACAAAGCTCATTTGATGCATGGACTCGTTATTACAAGCAGGATGAAAACTCTGCTAACGCCATTGTTAGTTATTACTCAAAAGGCGCGCTGATTGCTTTAGGCCTGGATTTAAAAATTCGCCAAGACAGCGCCGAACGGTTCAGTCTCGATGATGTGATGCGGGCCTTATGGCAACAGTTTGGCAAGAACTTCTATCGCGCGGTGGGTCAAGGTATCGCCGAAAAAGCCTTTGTCAAACTGGTTCGCGAAACCACAGGCGTGGAGGTGTCCGACGAGATCAGTCGCTGGGTTGATGGCACAGATGACGTTGAACTGAACAAGCTGTTTGCCCGGCAAGGGATTGAATTGATTTGGCAAAACTCGACCACTTTGCCAACGATGAATGTACGCGTTCGAAAGCAAGGAGATCAGTTGATTCTGGCTCAAGTACTTGAGCACGGCGCAGCGCATCGCGGAGGCCTGTCAGCGCTTGATGCGCTCGTTGCGATTGATGGGTTGAAAGTGGAGCCGAATCAGGCATCATTTGATCAGCTACTCTCAGCCTATCAGCCTGGCGATCGTGTTGAGGTGCATGTCTTCCGTCGTGACGAGCTTAGGCAATTTACCGTTGAACTAGCGCCACCGCCTCTGAGCGACTGCGTACTGAAAGTGGCTGCGGAGGCATCCTCGCGTGCGTGAAGATAGCGAAGATTTCAAAAGTATCCTGCTCGGTAACTTGCCACTGCTTGATGTTCGCGCACCGGTTGAATTCGAGCAAGGTGCCTTCCCCAATGCAGTCAATATCCCACTGATGAATGATGAGGAGCGCCAACAGGTAGGACTTCGTTACAAACAGGCTGGCCAGGACCACGCAATCAAGCTTGGACACCAACTTGTGACAGGTGCAACAAAAGACGAGCGAGTAGCTCAATGGCTGGCATTCGCCCGGTCGAACCCCACAGGTTATTTGTACTGCTTTCGAGGCGGGCTGCGATCGAGGATTTCGCAACAATGGCTTAAAGAGGCCGGTCTTGATTACCCTCGCATCATTGGTGGCTATAAAGCGCTGCGCGGGTTTCTAATCGAGTCACTACAGCAAACCGTTGCAAGTTCTCACTTCACCTTGGTTGCGGGCCTAACGGGAAGTGGCAAAACACAAATCATTCACGCACTCAGCGCGGTCGTTGATCTTGAGAAGCTAGCTCACCACCGTGGCTCAAGTTTTGGGAAGCATGCAACCGAACAACCAGTTCAAATCAACTTTGATAACAATCTCTCGATCGCTTTGCTCAGACTGAGCGCCCAAGGTGTGACACGGATCGCAGTCGAGGACGAATCCCGTTTGATTGGTAAGTGCGCTTTACCCATCCCCATGCGAGATGCCATGAGCGCGAGCGCACTGGTGTGGGTAGCTGAATCGATCGACGCGCGCACCGGCCGTATCCTGCATGATTATGTTGAAGATCTCGGTGCACAATTTGTTCGGCTACTTGGCGCGGAGCACGGCTTTGAAGCGTTCTCGGTACGATTGCTTGAAAGTCTCAAGAACTTGTACAAACGTCTGGGCGGAGAGCGTCATACAAGACTAGAATCAGCCATGAAGGACGCACTTCGCATCCAACACGCAACTGGTGAAATTGACGCACACCGTCTTTGGATAAAACCGTTGCTGACTGAATACTACGATCCCATGTATGTGCATCAACGAGAAAGTAAGTCGTCAAGAATTATTTTTGAAGGCGATTTAAACGAAGTGATTGAACACTTTAAGCGCCTGGGCTATTGAATATGACCGTCACCGCTGAAAAAGAACGACTAGAGCAAAATAAGCTTGCTAAACGCCTGACTCGTGAGGTTGGTCGCGCCATCGCTGACTACAACATGATCGAAGCAGGCGATCGCGTGATGGTCTGTGTGTCAGGCGGAAAAGACTCCTTTGGCATGCTGGATATTTTGCTCACTCTGAGAGAGCGCGCACCGGTCGATTTCGACATCGTCGCGGTAAATCTTGATCAGAAGCAACCGGGGTTCCCGGCAGAGGTGCTGCCAGAGTACTTACGCGCACGTCACATACCGTTTCATATTGAAACCCGAGATACCTACTCTATTGTGAAACGCTTGATTCCCGAGGGCAAGACCACATGTTCCTTGTGTTCACGACTCCGGCGAGGCAATCTGTACCGGGTTGCCAAAGAGCTCGGCGCGACAAAAATTGCCTTGGGCCATCATCGCGATGATATCTTGGCAACTTTTTTTCTGAATCTGTTTTACGGCGCAAAGCTAAAAGCCATGCCGCCAAAATTGATCTCTGACGATGGATGCAACATCGTCATCCGCCCGCTCGCCTATGTGCCGGAAACCGATCTGATCGCATACTCTCAGTGGAAAAAATTCCCCATCATCCCTTGCGATTTATGTGGGTCTCAAGAAAACCTCAAACGCCAGGAGGTATCGCGCATGCTGGCGGATTGGGATAAAAAATATCCAGGCAGAGCCTGGAATATTTTCAAATCACTGTCGAATATTGCCCCATCGCACTTAATGGATAGCAACCTGTTTGACTTCACAGGTTTGAAACCAGATGGTAGCGCCAAGGCTGACGGCGATACGGCATTCGATCCGCCTGAGTTGCACCTCACAGCGCCGAGCGAACATTCAGTCTCGTTCGCTTCGCTTAAACGGTAGCGCCTGCCTGCTCTAGCGCTTGTTTCAGCTCGCCGGCCTGATCCATCTCTGTCATGATGTCAGAACCGCCAATGAACTCGCCCTTGATGTAGAGCTGAGGGATGGTTGGCCATTGCGAAAATGTCTTGATGCCCTGACGAACTTCTTCGTCTTCAAGGACATTAACGGTCACAAGTTTGGTGACACCACTCTCTTTCAGCATTTGAATGGCTTTAGCTGAAAAACCGCATTGAGGTGCTTGTGCTGTGCCTTTCATGAACAGCACGACTGGGTGCCCTTCAACGGTTTCGCGAATAAAAGTTTGAACGTCGCTCATGATTTACCTAAAAAATAGAAGTTGTTACATTTAAACAGTCTAAATTCAATGTTAGTACAAACAGCCGCCTGTGACACGGGGCTGACCAGCCAAATCGTGGTGAGTTTTTATTGCGTCAAAACCCGCCAAACCTAATAAATCCTGAACCGTGCTCGCCTGTTCATAGCCGTGCTCAAGCCACAATTGCCCACCAGAGGTCAAATACTGCACTGCGCCGCTAATGATGGTTTTGATATGACTCAAGCCGTCCCCGTCGTCTGTTAGCGCATGCCGAGGCTCAAATCTGAGATCGCCTTGCAGCAGATGCTCGTCATTACTTGCAATATACGGCGGGTTGGACACAATCACATCAAATCGCCCCTCTGGCGGTAGGGCTTCATACCAATCGCCCTGCCACCATTGAATCTTTGCGCCAAGCGTCATTGCGTTGGCCTGAGCGATCGCCAGGGCGTCTGCGCTGAAATCTGTCGCCGTCACACGAACATTGGGCCGCGCGAGCGCAATGGAAATAGCGATGGCACCACTCCCTGTGCCTAAATCCAGCAGAGACGAGGCTTGAACGACCTCAACGGCTACCAACCCCAGTTCTACCAGAAGCTCCGTATCGGGGCGCGGAATGAGCACATCTGATGAGACTTGCAACATATGCCCTCTGAATTCACGCTGCCCTACGAGATGTGCCATCGGGTGGCCTTGGCGCCTCTTGGCAGCTAAAGACAAAAACGCTGCAGTCACTTCCGGAGACAAGGGATCCGTGTCGTGCGCAAGTAACCACGATCTGGGCTGTTTTAGGACGAACTCAAGCAACATCCGACCCTCTAGTCTTGGCAAGCCAGACATCTGCAGCAATGTCTGGACGGTTTGCATCAGATATCGTCTCCTAGGGCGGCCAGCAGCTCAGCCTGATGTTCTGCGATCAACGCGTTGGTCAACTCGTTGAGATCACCTTCCATGATGGCACCTAACTTATAAAGCGTCAGATTGATCCGATGATCAGTCATGCGCCCTTGAGGGAAGTTATAGGTGCGGATTCGCTCTGAGCGATCACCAGATCCAACCAAACTTTTACGCTGGGCAGCTTCTTTATCTTGCCGCTCACGGGTGACTTTATCTTTTAACCTTGCGGCTAAAACCTGCATGGCCTTGTCTTTATTACGATGCTGCGAGCGGTCGTCCTGACATTCGACGACCAGGCCTGTCGGCAGGTGAGTGATACGAACAGCAGAATCGGTCTTATTAATGTGCTGACCACCTGCACCGCTTGCCCGAAAGGTATCAATGCGCAATTCGCTCGGGTTGATCACGATATCAGTCGCTTCGTCGGCCTCTGGCATGACGGCCACAGTGCACGCAGAGGTGTGAATACGCCCCTGAGCTTCGGTCGCTGGCACTCGTTGCACACGATGGGCGCCTGACTCGAACTTGAGCCTACCGTACGCGCCCTCGCCGTCGAGACGGACGATCACTTCTTTATAGCCACCAAGTTCTGACGGGCTTTCTGACATGAGTTCGACTTTCCAGCCATTTTGCTCGGCAAAGCGGCTGTACATGCGCAGCAAATCGCCTGAAAACAACGCGCTCTCATCCCCGCCCGTGCCAGCTCGAATCTCTAAGAAGACGCTTCGGCCATCGTCGGGGTCTTTGGGGAGCAGCTGCAATTGCAGTTCGGCTTCGAGTTTTTCGATTCGCTGTTTGCAATCTTCGATTTCATCCAACGCCATGGTTTTCATGTCTGGATCATCCAGCATTTCTTTGGCGCCTTGCAGGTCAGCTTCGGCAGTTTCGAACAGTTCGAACGCTCTGACGACAGGCTCAATCTCAGATCGCTCACGTGACAATTTACGAAATTGACCCATGTCACCTGCCGAATCTGGCTCGGATAACATCGCGTCAATATCGATCAAACGACGAGAAATGTGCTCGAGACGAGCACGCATAGATGCTTTCATAGAGGAGTAGCGCCGCTAACGGCGGCCTTTACCAAGAGGGAACAGACGAGGAAGCCAAGACAGCAGTTGTTGTCGATCAGCGTCTTCACTTTGATGCAAGGCAGCGAGTGTGCCATGCAGGTATTTTTGTGTGAGCCCGTGAGCCAGTTGTTCTAGCACCGCGTCGGGTGATTCACCTTTAGCAAGCAATCGTTTAGCACGGTCGAGTTCGGCTGTTTGAACCAACTGAGCCGATGCTTGCAGATCACGAATAATTGGCACGTTCGCCCGTTGCTGCATCCAGTGCATAAAGTTGAGCACTCGACTGTCAATAATCGCTTCTGCTTGAAACACAGCAGCCTGGCGTGCTTCATTGCCCGACTGAACAACAGCCCCCAAGTCATCCACCGAATACAGATAGACATCATCTAACCTGGCTACCTCAGGCTCAATATCACGCGGTACCGCAAGGTCGACCATCACAATTGGTTTGCGACGACGCAGCTTAGTGGCACGCTCGACCATCCCAAGCCCGAGGATTGGCAAGGTGCTGGCGGTACAGGATACGACAACGTCGAACTCGGCCAGACGGTCAGGTACCTCTGAGAGTTTCATGGTTGATGCGGCAAAGCGCGCAGCCAAAAGCTCTGCTCGCTCTGCGGTTCGATTGGCGACGACGATCTTTAACGGTTCACGGGCCGCAAAATGGGTCGCGCAAAGTTCGATCATTTCGCCTGCACCAATAAACAGGACTCGAGACTCCTTAAGATCACCAAACACGCGCTCGGCGAGCTTTACTGCGGCGGCGGCCATCGACACGGACTGAGCACCAATCGCGGTGGTTGACCGAACTTCTTTAGCCACCGAAAAAGTGCGCTGAAACATTTGATGCAACAAGGTGCCGAGTGCACCCGCTTCGTCAGCTGTGCGAACAGCGTCTTTCATCTGCCCCAAGATCTGGGGTTCGCCCAGCACCATCGAGTCTAATCCGCTAGCAACCCGAAAAGCATGGCGCACTGCACGGTCTTTATTGAGCAAATAAATGTGGGGTTTTAGATCACCGGCCTCGATCTGATTAAAACTAGCCATCCAGGCGGGCAACTGCTCTGCCACGTGCGGCTCAGCCGCACAGTAAACTTCGGTGCGGTTACAGGTCGACAAGATCGCTGCTTCTTTGACCGCCCCGCCAAAGGCTTCTCTCAGCGCACTTAACGCGGGCCTAACTAAGTCTTCGGGCATAGAAACCCGCTCGCGAACCGAGACCGGTGCAGAGACATGATTTAACCCAAGAGCAAGAACGTCGACCGTCATAACAAGCCAGTTGATCAAGTTAGTTCGCTATTATAGGTCGCATTGCCCAGTCGCCGCACACTCAATGCAAGTGCCCTAGATTTCATGTACACTTACGCCCTTCATGTGGCCTGGTAGCTCAGTCGGTAGAGCAGAGGATTGAAAATCCTTGTGTCGGTGGTTCGATTCCGCCCCGGGCCACCATCTGATTTCGGGCTCTACCCCATTAACGGGGGATGAGCAGTATTCATTAAACAACAGCACTCATCAAACACGGCTAAATACGCCGTTCCAACCGCAGTGGGCCAAGACCCTCAGCCGGTAATTTTCAAAATTTCTAAATCCGTATGCCCTTCGGGACATCATTTCCATTTTAGTGTGGAATCCTTCGGTGATCCCGTTTGATTGTGA
>NZ_PVTV01000015.1 GCF_003003055.1 Jezberella montanilacus | reverse complement strand
GCGTCTTAGCCTGTGGAGAGTTGGCGCAGTCAGGCCGCTCTGTGAAGCAGGAACCCACCGAAGCGACTCGCAAATCATCGCGTAGCGCCGTAGGAGTCCCCGTCCTTTAGGCCGGGGAGGATGTCAATGCTGCCATTGGCTCGATGGTAAGGGCTAGTTTGGCTTAAGCCGAGCAGATCCGTCGCGGTATCTTGCTTGTCGGCGCAAGCTACTAAAAATTATGCTAATATTTCGCCCTTGGTCATAGTGACTATTCCCTGATAGCTCAGTCGGTAGAGCGACGGACTGTTAATCCGCAGGTCCCTGGTTCGAGTCCAGGTCGGGGAGCCAAAAAAACGTAGTGAAATTAATATCTTACAGCCACCTTAGCCAGTGGCTGTTTTAGTTTCTGCGTCTGGCTGTGGCTGAATCCTGCCATAAAAATTACTTGCCCCCGCTTGTTGAAATAAATGCTCGGCATTCAAATGTGAATAACGGTTGAGCATTGAAAGCGTTTTCCAGCCGCCTAACTTTTGCAAGATAAGCATCGGTGTTCCGGCTTGCGTATGCCAGCTCGCCCAGGTATGACGCAGATCGTGAAAGCGAAAATCTTTCTTGATTCCTGCGGCCTTCAAAGCGCGGGCCCAGATCCGTCTGTCAATTTCAGTGCTTTCTTGTCCGGCCCTGGCAAAAACGAATTGCCTGTGTTTTCCAACTCTGCGGTTAATGACGTCTAGTGAATCTGAATTAAGCGGCACTGGCCGGCTGGTTTTAGACTTGGCCTTTGTCGCCAGAACAGACACAAGGCCACGAAGCTTATCCACCTGACTCCATTCAAGCGACAGAATCTCGCCCGCACGCATACCGGTAGCGAGAGCAAAGATGCAAATGTCCTGCATCCAGCCTGGTTCAATCGCATCAATAAGGGCGCGAGCTTGAGCCTGCGTTAACCAGCTTTCACGAACGCCGGCCTCTTCAAAGCGTAAGATCTTTGGTGCAGCCTCGATCCATTCCATATCTGCAGCATTGGTAAGCATTTTATGGATGGTGGCCAGGTAGCGGTTTTTAGTCGCAGGCGACATGAGCTTGGCCGGACCGCTTTGCACAACTTTATGAGTTGGCAAGTTATCCATGATTGCGCGTGTTGTTAAAGAGCGTACAGGCTGACCCTGAAATTTCTCACGCCACCACGCAATGTGACAAACCTTGGAGCGGTAGTCGCGTTGAGCAGAGCATGATTTCAAGTAGGCCAACGCAGCATCATCAAACGAATACTCTGGTTTCTCACCCAGTTTATCTACGCGCCACGCCGAGGCTTTTAGCCTGTCGTGATACTCCTGCGCTGATTTCCTGTCTTTCGTTTGAGTAGTGCGTCTAATTCGTTTGCCGTCTGGTGTGCGGAAATCGAGCCACCAAAAACCGGACTCAGGATGTTTGAAGATTGACATTGTGCTTCTCCGACGATCCTGAGAGATAGTCGCTGGCGATTATTACGTGGTTGGGTTAATTCTGCAAGTTTGCTTGGCCAGACGCGCCAGACTCTTGAGCCCGGCAGTCTGAAGCCAATGGCATGGCGTTTGCTAAAGATCGTGCTGTACGAAAGGCTTAACGTGTTGGCAGCTTGTTGGAGGGTAAGAGCGGTCTCTGTCACGCAGCCTCCTTAAGCATGGCCACGTGCGATTGAACACGTTTGGCAAAATCCCAAAGCTGTTGCTCCATCGTGGCAATAAACTCTTCATCACGTTCGATGCGTTTGATAAAGAGGTCTTTACCAACGCTTTCGAGTTGAGGTGCATACATAATGAAGTCGAGCCACTTGCGGCCGGTTAACCAAAGACCACCTTGGAGTTGATGCACGTACTCTGACAGATCGCCAGTAGTCCACATCTCAACAATCTTTCGAGCTGAGTTCGGGCTTTTGATTTCAATCAGACCGTCCTCATCCACAAGACCGTCGGTAGAGTAGGCAAACAATTCATCGTCGGTGGCTACGATGCCAGACTCTTCGGCCAGATTTCCGGTGACGGTTTCATAAGCAATGCGTGCAAGAGGCTCTAGGTTGGTGCCTCGGCGCATCTCCCTAGTTACGTAAGTGTCTTCAGTTGTTTGGCCATAAATTTGTTCGACGGCAACCCGGTAGGCATAGTCGAGATTTTTCTGACTCGGCCGCAAACTCGGCTCTGATTTCGTTGGCTTCAGATAATCGCAAGCCGTGCTGAACATCGAGGCCGTGATCTTTCCTGCACGTGCTTGAAACCATTCTGGTGTTCCCTGCTGACAAACAATTAATTTCAAAGCGCAGCCTCTTCGATTTTTCCTTCTTCGTTAACCGTGATGATCAGACTTTTGAGTGTCGCCTTGCGCTCAAGCACTGCGGCTTTGAAGGCGGCATGCAGGTCAGTGTCCGCGGCTTGCTTCAGCTCAACAAGACCAAGCTTCCAGACTGATTCAAGTGCGTCTAGTGTTTGAGCCTTTGAGACAGCGCTCAGCCAATGAGTGCGCAGGTTGTTGTTATCAGTGGGCGTGATCATGCCCATATCTTTTGGTGGTGCGATGACAATGTCCTGCGCTTCTTCAACGGAAAGCATGCCGCCAATCGCACCAGGAAACACCGCTCTGATTCCTTCTGCGATGCAACGGGCGCGCAGCATGGCCTGCGGGTAATTCTTCCAGTTGTCTTTTCCGGTCAAGCCAACGCGTTTAGCTTGTTCAAACGTCCACTGGACGCGCAGCGATCCGCCTTGCTTGTGGCTGAACACTCCGCAAGCACGCAGGCCGTTGACTTCTTCCCAAATGACAGAGCCACCCGCTGACTGAAAGCGCGCGAGGATTGAATGCGTTTTGCGGGCAGGGCGGCCCTGGACAATATCGAAATCCTGAATCGCCGCCATTGGATGCATACCCTCTGCCTGTGCCAGCAACATCAAGCTTATGGCTTGGGACTCATCTTTTGCGCCAAATAGTTTTGACCGAACGATGTGGGCGGCCATGCCTTCCATTTCGTTAAAGGTGACGACTGCATTCATTCTTTTTTCCTGAGTGGCTGAGGGAGTCGTTAGCAATGCCGCACGTTTGGGGCCCGGTGCGGGGTTCGCTCTTTGCTTTGAAGTTTTTCTTCGCATCAGACAAACTCCAAGGCCGAGGCTGTAAATAGAACTGCGAGGCTGAGAGTGCCGAACAGGCATACATACACCCAAGCCTTTGGTGGGATGGACTCGGAACCTTGGCGGTAAGAGCCACTCGCGTTATGCCATCCGTCAGAGAGTAAAGACCAGCGCGTAAAGTTGGTTTGCACTTCGCCGTTGAAATCGTTCATCTTTTTCTTTCGCCCAATGTTGAAATTAAATAGTAGCAAAAGCTACTTTTCAATACGATAGCAAACGCTACTATTAAAAGGTAAAAGACTGGATGAATTTATCCATCGCTACTTGACAGATGTAAAGTAAATGGATATCTTAAAGATATCTACCAGTGAGGATCTTATGACAGCACGAGCCATAACCAATCAAATCGCCTTTCGCTATCGCAGCATAGATAGCGCCACGGGCATTACACGCGAAACAGCTAAACGCCTGGCCGAACAACTTGGCGTTGATGAGACACAGGCCATCCACAGGGCGTTGCATGAGCTTGCGGTAAAAATGCTGCCTCAGTACGAAGCCGATGATGGTCCGTTGACAAGCGTTCAGCTTCGCCAAATCAAAAAGCGTGTGCCGCAAGGCGTTAAGCGTTCGGTACGCTCAAGCCTGTTTGACAGCGAGGCTGCATGACGGTGGCTTGGTGGCCAGAACCAACGGCCGGTGAAATCGTATGGTGCCATTTTCCTGACAATATCAATCCTCGACCAAAGCCACGACCTGCACTTATTCTCAAAGTATTTGATGACGAGGCGCCACAGTTTCACGTGAACGTTGCGTACGGTACGAGCCAGCGGACCACCACTCTTTATAGTGGTGAGTTTTCGATTTTGCGTGAACGTAATCCGACGGCTTATCAAACAGCCGGGTTGAGCTACGACACCAAGTTAAATTTGAAGCAAACGATTGATCTGCCGTACAACACGGACTGGTTCTCGGTACCACCCGCAGCACCTCAGGGGCAGATACCCAATCTGGGAACTTTGCACGCCTCGCTAGTGCCGGCCGTTCAGGCGGCCTACCGTGCGGCGAAAGCCTGAGTGCGCTCAGGCCGCTCTGACAAGTAAGCTTAGTCAGTGCGTGCCACGTGATTGTGGCCGCACGACTCAACATTATTTTTAAAAGTTACTTGGATGACTTTGACGCAGCACTCTGGCTGGACTGATCGCCTAGCAAAACATCAACGAGGTCTATCAGGCGATTTTCGACTACCTTTAAACAGTCCTTATCCAGTTGCGACAGGCGTTCTAACGACAGTCGTTTGAAAGGCCAATCTGTGCCTGCTTCCTGAGCATTTTTGTTGGTCGCACTGACTTTCTGCTTTTGTTTAGAAGGCGGTGCAAACCAATCCTCCATCCCGTGAAAGGCTTCGATTGAACGAATCGTTTTCTCGGTGATTGGACGTG
This sequence comes from Jezberella montanilacus, assembly GCF_003003055.1. Classification (GTDB taxonomy): domain Bacteria; phylum Pseudomonadota; class Gammaproteobacteria; order Burkholderiales; family Burkholderiaceae_B; genus Zwartia; species Zwartia montanilacus. The sequence goes on along the minus strand of NZ_PVTV01000015.1, from coordinate 281,736 downwards.
TCCCGGCAAGCATCTGCCGAATAAAGGCACCATCTCTCATATCGAGCTTGCGCCCGAAGTCAGACTTATTTCCCTTGGAAATATGGTCGATAGCATCTTTCAGGCGCTGAATTCGATATTCAGTCATGTTGATTTCGTTCATTTACAAACCGTAACATTTGATGTAGTAGCAAAAGCTCTTGCATAGTAGTAGCAAAAGCTATTAAAATAAAAAGATGGACTTGAACAAATATCTTTCTTCTAACGGGGCTCCTTCTGTCTCCGAATTAAGGCAAGCGTTGGTTGCGCTGGGTTATGACGTCAAAAGTAACGCCCAGATCCGTCAGTGGCGAAAGGCTTACCAAGGCCGCCGACCGTCTCCTGAAAACTGTGCCGGTCTTGAGCAAGTCACAAAGGGTGAGGTCACGCGCAGTGAACTGCGCCCCGATGATTTCTTCCTGATCTGGCCAGAGCTCACTAAGCACAGGCGTGGTTAACACACTGTGCACCACACCATCGTTCGTTAAAGACATGTTTTTCAATTCGCTTACCTCAGGACTAACCACTTACTTCGCAAACCGCTTGTTGTTCTGAGCCAAAGATCAATCCCTAAGACCCGATTGTGTAAGTCGTGAACTCCGATCACGTGCAATTACAGAAGAGCGCTGACACGTTTTCTGCGTCACTGCTCAAGCACTAAATATACGGCTAAACACTACATCGGAAAACCCTTATTCAACCCTACCAACAAGGAAACAAAAATGACTTGCCGATACGAAAAAACTGACTGGCGCGACGTTCTTTACACAAGCGTGCGCAATACAGTTGGTGGTGTGGCCGATGCCGCTCAATTTTTACAAAATCGTCGTGGTCGCACGATGCACAAAGAGACGCTGCGCGCAAAGTTGCGAGGGCTTGAAGGTGAGTCGGTTAGTGTCGAAATTGCAGACTTGCTGACTGAATGGATGGAGGAAAAGAACAGAGAGGACGCAACAGACTGGATTAAGGCGCTAGCGTCAGGGCATGGTCTGGTTTCTGTTGAAGTGGATGGCGCTGATGATGAGGCAGAGCCGGAGACCGAGATCTTTGGCCTATGCACTAAGAGCATGGAGCTCACCGCGCTTTGGGGCAAGTTGTCAGGTCTTCTGATTGACGCGATTAAAGATGAGGTGATCAGCGCCACCGCCTCTGATCAGATCGTCGCGCAGATTGATGAAGAAATGCGTGCCTTGTCGAACCTTCGCCGAAATGTTCTGGCTACGTCCAGGCTGGGCCAGCCCGCTTTAGCTTGAGCACAACAAAACCTTGGCCTGACGTAGGAGCATATTGATATGGCAAGGGCGCGCAATATAAAACCCAGTTTCTTTACTAACGAGCTGCTAGGCACCGAAGATCCGATGGTCAGTCTGACCTTTGCAGGGTTGTGGTGCCTGGCCGACAAAGAAGGGATTCTAGAAGACCGGCCGTTACGCATTAAGGCCGAGTTGTTTCCGTACCGTGAAAATCTGGACGTTAACGGTTATCTAACGGTGCTGCAACGACTAGGTTTCATCCACAGGTATGTGGTTAACGGTGTTGGTTACCTTCAGGTCATCAACTTTGAAAAGCATCAGTGTCCTCACCACACGGAGAAGTCAAAAAAATATCCTAAATATCATGACGTTAAAGATTTAACGGTTAAATCACCGTTATCAGCCGGTGAAAAGCAGGTGCCAACACGCTCTGATTCATTGATTCATGATTCATTGATTCCTGATTCATTGATTGAGGATTCACTGATTCCGGATTCACCGATTCAGGGCTCGCTGCCTGCGGAAGAGGGGGGCACAGAAAAAATACCGCGACCCTCGCAAACCGCAATCGTCTGCCTTGCCCTCAAAGGCGAAGGCATCGGTGCCGTGAGCCCGTCAAATCCAAAGCTAAAGACCTTGCTTGAGGCCGGTGCAGACGTCGGCATGTTCATCGACGCGGCAAGGGCAGCAAAGGCGCGAGGGAAGGCAAGCTTTGCCTACATCGTTGCCGTTGTTGACGGGCAAATGCAAGAGGCGCAGGCCGTGGCTCAGAGAGCGAGGGCAAGCCCTGCAGTAGTCACGGAAACGAATTACCAACGCTCTGCCAGGCTCAGGTACGAAGAGGCAATCGGCACTCGCGCGGTGGTTCACAGCAATGTCATCGACATCACTCCATTGCAAAACCATCTGGCGAGAATCGCATGAGCTTGCCAGCAAAGTGGGTTGACGCAATTTTTGATCGCCTGAGCATTGCCTTTGGGCGTGACTTTCTCGGACGCTGGGAAGGCATGCCAATCGCGAAGGTGAAAGCCGACTGGGCAGAGTGCCTCAAGGGCTTTGTCGATCGCCCTCAGGCCATTGCCTTCGGCCTTGCCAACCTGCCTGACAGCAAGCCGCCGACAGCCCAGGAGTTTCGTGCGGTCTGCCGACAGGCACCGACTGTTTCGCACGTGTTGTTGCCATCTCCTAGGGCCGAGGAGTCGTTGGTCGCTGAGCAGCTGCGCAAGATCGCAAGCGAGGCCCTGCGTTTTTCTAAAGAGGCACAGGCAGAACTCGACAATCTTCGTTGGGCGAAGCGACTCAAAGCTGCGCATGAGCAGGGGGAAAGGCTAAGCCTCGTGCAAATCGAGTGCTATCAAACCGCCTTAGGCGAAAGGAAGGCCGCATGAATTTTAAAAACCTTTACTTGTTTATCTTGCTGAGCTTTGTGGTTTTTATGCTGACAGGGATCTACTTGCAATGACGCACAAGCACGGTTGCGTTTACTACCTACGTGAGTGTGAAAAGTGTCGAATTGCCTTTATCCGGTCGTTCAGGCCGAGCCGTGTAAGGCAAGAAGGTGCGCTCGATTATTTGCAGAGGTATCACAAGGTGAATAGAGACGAATTGTTGAAGGCACTTAGGGCGTGATGGTTCTTGAGCTGCCTTTTCCACCAAGTCTGAACACCTACTGGCGCAGGGGAAAGGGAAGGGTCTACATCAACGAGCGAGGTCTGGAGTATCGGAAGCATGTGGCTACTTACGTGCGGCAGCACAAGCTCAAGGCTCCCGAAGGCTTCCTGACCTACGCGGTTTGGCTCTACCCACCAGACAAGCGGCGACGCGACGGCGATAACTTCGCCTTCAAAGCAATTTGGGACAGTCTGACACACGCGCAGTGCATTGAGGATGACAGTTTGTTCAAGGAATGGTCAGGGACCTGGATGCCAGTTGTTAAGAGCGGTCTGTGCCGCGTTTTTATCAGTGAGTTCGTAGCGCCGGAGAAAGAGTGAGCACAAGTCCGCGAAGTGAAATGCCAATGACAGAGAAAGAGAAACAATCAGCACAAGTCGAAGAACTTTTGCAGGTTTGGTACGCATGGACGATGCGTTACCGTCCACCCCTCGATGCACCCAGAGCGTCCATTTACGCTCGAGGCTCAGAGTCAAGTGATGTCTATGATGATGCGGACGAAATTGATGCGAGGATTGAGGCTGAGCAGGCAAGACAGGTTGACGCTTGCATTGACACGCTGAGTGCGACGCATAAGTCTGCTGTAGGGATTCATGCTGCTAATCGTTATGCTGGTCGTGCCGTGTTCAGAAATCCTAGACTGACTCCCGAGGCCACGCATACGCTATACCTTGAGGCTAAGCAGATCATCATGCCATTGCTAGTTAAGCAAGGTCTTGTAATATGTAATACGAATGCGTAAAGCACTCAGATCAGTTAATGCTGATTCAATAATGAACCTCGAATTTTATGGAACTGCCCTTTTCGTTTACCGATGCGTCGTCAATTACGTATGAGGCAGAAGTCAACTTCAGTCAATTTGCAAATTGTGAAACTTACTTTAACCAAATCCCATAGTCCAATTTCCCGATGAAATTGGAGATGTTGGCTATGGCAATGGCCTGTCCAACGCTGGTGAGGTTAATAGCATGCAGACGGTCTTTGTTGAACTGCTCAAGCAGATTAAAGTATGTTGGCGCGGTATTTTTCAGTTCGGCCTGGAAGGCTGCTGAACCCTCTTCTAGTCCAAGGTACTTGTACTCCTCGGACTGCTGTGCGAATATGTCACCACCAAGTAAGTTGTTAACAGATGCCGTGCCCGAGTACTGTAAGTGTTGCTTCTGCGACTCTGATATCCCAAACGCCGGAGTGCAAAACACTAAGGCAATTTGACCAAAGGGTTCCAATCCCGCTGCAGACGTCAGACCCTGGCAGACTATCGAGCGAACCGCGTGAACGAACGAAAGCAATGCGATCTGTTGAGCGGTAAGCTTGGGAACAACTTGCACAGCCTCTGAAAGAACGATGTCCTTGAAGTCGCTACTTATTGGTGCAACACGCTCTGAAATCAGTGTAGCGAGTATATTAGGATTTGCAGCAGCTCCTTTTCTTGCACTGGCTAGTACCGCATCGTTGATTGCGGCCTGTACATCAGGATCTTTGAATTTCTCAAGGGCAATTGACGCCGCATCATTTGCCAGCCGCTGTTCGAGCCCGTTTGCAAATAACCGCACATGTTCTTCAGCAGTGCGCCTAGCTTCCTCTTTAAGCTTGGGGAAGTTGTCGCGGAGTAGCATGAGGCAAAGCTCTTGAACCTCACTGAATGAGAGTCCCTGAATATTAATATCGCGTCCAGCCTGTATAGCTGCCGATCCTCCCTCTGTACTTTGTACCTGTTTATCACCCAGCATAATTCATTTCACTCTATTGATATCGCGAATGTTGACATCCCGGCCAGCCTGCACGCCAACGGAGGAGTCCGACACGGTTTGTGAGTGGGCAGTTTCTTTGCGATTACGTTTAAGAAGGAAGGACGAAAATAGGACAGCCAGTGCTGCTGCAAATGCGACAGCCGAGTCGTAGTCTGGTTTTTGAAGCACCCATATTAGCGCCAGCAAAACGACTAGTCCTGACGCAATGATTGCAGTGATGCGCATATGTCTTTTCCGATGTTTGTGTAATCGATGTTTGAGTTTAGACGGCTATTCTTATTATTGAAAGACCTCCATCGTATGAAGTCAGTCCGTGAGCGTCAAAGGGACTTATTTGCGAAAAATGATTTCGGGCATCAATCGTAAGCAGATATGTGCAACCTTACACCGTGCATTAAATGAGGCTAAGGGAGCGACCTTTTTAACTTACTTTACATTTCTCCTCAATATATGCAACAATTCAAACGTGTGACGGATTTCGTCCATAGCAAATGCACTCAACCCGCAAACTATAAAAATCTGCGGGTTTTTTTACGACTGTAATTTGGAGCGCAATACCAACCATTATGAACGGGACTCTTGCTTTTAGTTCGGGTTGTATCGTTTGAAGACACTGAAGACAAACTTTAAGGTTTCAGATAAGTTATCAGCCAAAAGAGGTTTGGCGACTACTCGTATCGCTGGGAACAGTTTGTACGCGATCATGAACCGCTTTGAACGCGCTAACCCACGACTCTGTGCCGAGTGTCAGCGACAAGGGCGTGTTAGATATGGCGATGAGCTGGAACACATAGTCCCACTGTGGCAAGGTGGTGCCGAGAGCGACTCAAACAGAGAATGGATCTGTCGAGACGATCACAAGATAAAAACAGCGCGCGAGGCTTCAATGCGGCGCGCAGGCTAAGTTTAAAGACAGGGCGGGAGGGGGTAGGTAAAAGTTCAAAATGATCTTTTGCTGTAAACCACACACCCCTCATTCGTAGAAAAAAATCCGTTTTAAAGAGAAATCATCAAATGGCAGGGGTGAAGGGTAAGAGCGGCGGTGCGCGGCCAGGCACCGGTGGCGCTCGCCCTGGCTCTGGGCGCAAGCCTAAGCCGCCACCTGAAATGTCGAAAGCGGCAACTGCCGGTGGCGATCAAGATCCCAAACAGTTTCTCCTCAACGTGATGAATGACGATTTAGCGGATCCGCGCTTTAGGATGGATGCGGCCAAGGCACTTTTGCCTTTTGTGCATCAGAAGCTTGGTGAGGGTGGCAAGAAAGATGAGCGGCTCAACTCGGCAAAGCGCGCCGGAGTCGGTAAGTTTTCTGCGGCGGCACCACCGCTGCGTTTGGTCAAATAATTGAAGGAGATCAGTACGGCATGCCCAGACTGGGCGGCGAGGTTGCGCGCGGGTAAAACGATCATCCCGGCGCCGATCTTTCCAGCCGAGGCAGAGGCAGGTCTAGCAGTGATGCGAGAGTTGCAGATTGTTGATGCACCGAATAGCCCGACGATTGGCGAGGCGTGTGCGCCCTGGGTGTTTGATCTGGCGGCCTCGATCTTCGGCTCTTACGACGCCCAGTCAGGGCGGAGGCTGATCACAGAATGGTTTGTCTGCCTGCCTAAAAAGAATTCGAAGTCGACGATCGCGGCGGCCATCATGCTGACGGCGTTGATCCGGAACTGGCGAAACTCTGCTGAGTTCATCATTCTGGCACCGACGGTTGAGATCGCGAATAACAGTTTTGCACCGTCGCGGGATATGGTTCAGAAAGATGATGAGCTCGATGCGCTCATGCATGTGCAGACCCATATCAAGACCATCACGCATCGAGAAGTGGGTGGTGGCCTGAAGGTAGTAGCTGCGGATTCGAACACGGTCGGCGGCAAGAAAGCAGTTGGGGTGCTGATCGATGAGGCCTGGCTATTTGGAAAGGTTGCGAATGCAGAAAATATGCTTCGAGAGGCAACGGGTGGTTTAGCCTCAAGGCCTGAAGGTTTTGTGATCTGGCTCACCACTCAGTCTGATGATCCTCCAGCCGGGGTCTTCAGGCAGAAGCTGAAATATGCGCGTGATGTGCGCGACGGCAAGATTTTTGATCCGCGCTTTGTACCGGTGATTTACGAGTTCCCTGAAGACATGATTGCCTCGGGTGAGCACCGCAAGCCTGAAAACTTTGCGATGGTGAACCCGAATATGGGCTTCTCAGTTGATCGCGAGTTTCTCGAACGTGAGTTTAAGAAGGCTGAGAACGACGGCGAAGAATCCATGCGTGGGTTTCTTGCCAAGCACCTGAACGTCGAGATCGGCATGAACCTGCGCTCAGATCGGTGGGCGGGAGCTGATTTCTGGGAAGTGCAGTCAGTGCCAGGTCTCACGCTTGAGTCGCTGATCGATGAGTGCGAGGTCATTGATATTGGTATCGATGGCGGTGGTCTCGATGATCTGTTGGGGCTTGCCGTACTCGGCCGACAAAGACAGGCGCATCGTTGGATGCTCTGGACGCATGCTTGGGCTCACCCGTCGGTGATGGAAAGACGAAAGGCTGAGGCACCACGGTTTAAAGACTTTGCAAAAGACGGTGACTTAACGTTGGTGAAACAGATTGGCGATGACGTGACAGACGTTGCTGAGCTCGTGGCGCAAGTTGAACATTCTGGTTTGTTGGACCGAATAGGCGTTGATCCGCACGGTTTGGGTGGAATTATTGAGGCCTTGCATGACGTGGGGATCACTGAGGACAAAATTATCGGCATCTCGCAGGGCTGGAAAATGACGGGTGCCATTAAGACGGCCGAACGCAAGTTGGCCGAAGGAGCACTAGTACATGGTGGACAACCCCTAATGTCTTGGTGCGTGGGTAATGCAAAGATTGAGCCCAAGGGCAATGCTGTCTCGATTACCAAGCAAGCCGCGGGGTTTGCAAAGATTGACCCACTGATGGCTATGTTTAACGCGGTATCACTGCTGAGTTTGAACCCGAGTGTCGGGACTATTGATCAAGGTTATGTAAGTTTATGAGCATCATGTCTTTAATTGCCCGGTCGCTAGGTCTGGGCAAGGGACAGGTACGAGCTCAAAATGCAGTGGGTTCACAAACGAAGTATTCAGAAGATGTCTTGCAGTCTTTCGGACTGGTCGGTTCAGCTGCAGGCCAAATGGTGACACCTTTATCCGCGATGCGTGTCGCTGCAGTCTTTGCGTGTGTACAGCGGATCTCTGGCGCGATCATGACTTTACCGGTTGATTGCTATCTCACGGATGGCGAGATTCCGGTCAAGATGCCACGCGATGATCTTTGGTACAAACTAAACGAGCAACCTAGTGCGCAGTTCACGGCGGCCTCTCATTGGGAGGGGGTAAGTGTTGGCCAACTATTGCGTGGGGATTCGTATACCTGGATTCGGCGCGGCTCTAACAATTCGATCCGCGAGTTGTTGCCACTTCCTTGGGGTACTGTCTCACCGATCCGAATGACTGACGGTCAGGTTCGGTATTACTTATCGATCCCAGACCACGGCATCACCACTTGGCTTGAACCTTCCGAAGTCTTGCACTTCGCAGGTTTTGGCTTTGACGGGCTCAGGTCGCAATCGATTATCAGCTATGCCGCACGCTCGGCGGTGGGCAATGCGCTGGCCATGGATTCGTACTCCGGTAAGTTTTTTGAAAACGGCGCGCACCCGTCCATCATTCTCAATACTGCGGTCAAGATGAGCCAGACTCAGATTGAAGGGTTGCAGGCTGCATTTGCGGCTAAGTATTCGGGCTCTGAGAATTTTCACCGACTGCCACTCGTGTTGACTGAGGGCATTACCGCAAAGGAGCTCAGCCTTTCAGCTCAGGATAGCCAGCTGCTCGAAGCCCGGCAGTTTCAGGTCATCGATATCGCAAGGGCGTTTGGCGTGCCTCCTCATATGATCGGCGAGACTTCTGGCTCTACTTCGTGGGGCTCGGGGATCGAGTCGATGAGCCGTGGCTTTGTGACTTATACCTTGCAACCGCACTTGCGCAAGATCGAGCAAGAGTTAAACCGTAAGTTGTTTCCAAGAGACAGCGGTAAGTTTTTACGCTTTGATCGTGACGCACTGATTGAGGGTGACTCTAAAGCTCAGGCCGAGTACAACCGTGCCGCTTTGGGTGGTCCGGGCTCTGGTATGGGGTGGCTTACGCCTGATGAGGTACGGCGAAAGCAGGGTCATAAACCGATGGGGGGTAACGCGAGTGAGCTATTCAACCCGAACATGAATCAGCCCAAAACGGAACAATTAGCCGAGGCAACAGCAGAATGAACAAAATCATACAGCTCTACCGCGATAACGTGGAACGGCCCAAGCAGTTCACTAATTTAGTAAACATCGCGGGCGATAGCGCCACTATTTATCTCTACGACATGATCAGTGCTGATTGGGGTGTGTCTGCGCTTTCGGTCATTGCGGCGATCGCGCAAGCTGGTGACGCCAAAATCCTGAATGTGCATATCAACTCGCCAGGTGGGGATGTATTTGAAGGGCGCGCAATCATGGCGGCGCTCTCAGCTTTCAAAGGGAAAACGGTTGCCCGAATTGACAGCCTGTGTGCCTCAGCTGCTACCAGTATTGCTCTGGCTTGCGATGAGGTGGTAATGGCAGACGGTGCATTTTTCATGATCCACAATGCCAGTGGCATGGCCTGGGGTGATAAGCAGACTCTTCGTGACACCGCGGATGTACTTGAGAAAGTCGAGGGTGCGATCGTCAGCGATTACTTGCAAAAGACCGGCAAAGACGAAGCTGAGATCCGTGCCTTGATGGATGCGGAGACCTGGTTCACGGCAAACGAGGCCATGGAGCACGGCTTTGTCGATGCAATCGACAAGGGTAAGAAAGCCACTAACACCTGGAATTTATCTGCCTTCGCCAAGGCGCCCAAGATGGAGGTAATACCGGATCGATCGCCAGAAGTATTTGATACAAGCACTCACGAACCCGCTCCGGCGGGTTTTTTAATGTCCTCAGCCAATGCAAACCGCCTACGAATTTTGAAGATTGCCTGACGTTTTGCGCAGACCGAAGAGGCCGGTTGCCTCAAACCTTTGCGCCGTTGGCGCTTTTTTTTTGGAAATAGCAATATGACAAACACTCAAGCACTGCGCGACAAGATTGAGCATCTCGCCAATTCGGCTAATGCCTTGTTGACTGAAAAAGGAGCCGTCCCCTGGACTAAAGAGGAGCAGGCGAGCTTTGACAATATTGCAGATGAAATCGAAAGTCATCAAAAGCAGCTCAAGGCGATCGAACGCTTGCGTGACCTGGAGGCCGATAAGTTTTTCAATACAGCCGCGAAACCAGTGAAGAGCGACGGTGAAGTGATTGGTGCAGTGCAGGCCGTGGCACTTTATCTTCGCAACGGAAAAAACGTCACCAGTGAGCAAGCGACTGCGATTCACAATGCCATGTCGACCACAACGGCAAGCGAGGGTGGCTATACGGTTCCGACAGAGGTTGAGGCCATGGTGATTGAGCGCATGAAAGCGTTCGGTGGCATGCGCGAGGTCGCGCAGATCCTGACAACTGCGAGCGGCTCACCACTTAACTACCCTTCGAGCGATGGTACCGAGGAAGAGGGTGAAATCGTTGCAGAAAATGCAATTGCTGGTGCGCAAGACGTGACCTTTGGAACCGTGGCTCTGAATCCTTTTAAGTACAGTTCAAAATCGGTCGCGTTGCCGGTTGAGCTTATCCAGGACAGCGCAATCGATGTCGTGTCATTTGTTGTCGATCGTCTGGCGACTCGTCTCGGTCGGATTACGAATAAGCACTACACAATTGGAAGCGGCTCGGCTCAGCCCTTCGGTTTGACCGCTCGTGCGGAGGTCGGTAAGACCGGGTCTAAAGGTTCGGCTACCTCGGCTTCTTATGACGATCTCATGGACTTGATCCATTCGATCAACTCAGCCTATCGCAAGAAGAACGCTCGCTTTATGTTTAGTGACTCGACTCTTTGCGTGCTGCGCAAGCTCAAAGATACGACCGGGCGTCCGATCTGGGGTCTGGGTGATATGCGGGAGGGGGTGCCTTCAACGCTATGCGGCTATGGTTACACGGAAAACGATGACATGCCTGCAATGGCTGCCGGTGCCAAGGCAATCGCCTTTGGTGATTTTGGCAAGTTCATAATCCGCGATGTGGTGGGGTCTACCTCGATGCGTCGTTTTGACGATTCGGCCTTCGCATTAAAGGGGCAGGTTGGCTTCTGCAGCTGGACACGCACGGGCTCAAACCTGATTGATACCGCGGCCGTGAAACTGTTCGTTAACTCAGCCACCTAAGTTCTTGCGCCTCGCGGGCCTGTTCTTACGAACTGGCTCGCAAGGCGCTTATGTTTAGCGAGCGGACAACCGAAAGAATGAAATCGCATATTCAACTGGTAAGTACATATTGTGTCAGTGCTTGAGCTTGTAAAGGCCTCTTTGCGAGGTGCGGATGACGAAGATGATGCGCTGCTTTTGCAGTTGATCGACTCAGCAAGTCGCGAATGCGCGCAGTACATCTACGGAGGTGTCCCCGATTATGACTTGGCAGGAGCCGCTAAAAACCCAGTTCACGTCCCCGAGTTGGTGAATGGAATCGTGATCCTTGTGCAGGCTGACTACGAAGATGATCATGCCAGGCGCGATGAGTACGTAGCCGTTGCCAGAAAACTCTGGTGGCCTTACCGAAACGATCTGAGTATTTAATGCGGTCTTACCAACTCAGACATAAAATTAGGATCCAGAGGCGAACACGTTCTCTTGATCCGTATGGACAGCCCCATGAATACTGGGTGGATTACCTGTCTGTACGTGCACACATACGCCCGGTGTCAGGTAAGGAAAGTGTCGGTGCGTTGTCAGTTAATTCCTCGCTGACGCATACGATCGCGGTGAGATATAAACCGGCCTTTGGTTTGCCTCATTCGATGGCCTCTTATCGGGTGCACTTTGGCGAGCGCGTGTTCAACATCGAGTCAGTCCGAAATCTTGAAGAGCGCAATCGTTGGGTGATTTTGAATTGCATAGAGTGTTCAGCCGATGGGCAGTAATCAGTTCGCAGTAGGTGGACTCGCAGAGCTTGATCAACTGTTGAAGTCTTTACCCGTGAAAATTGAGAAAAATGTTATTAAAGGTGCGTTACGGGCGGGTCAAAAAGTCATGCTGCAAGGTGCGAAGAATCATCTTAGTGAAGTCACCAAGCGCGACTCGGGTGCCTTGGAAAATAGCCTAAGAATCAGGTTCGCAAGAAATGCAGAGCGTATCGGCTGGGTACGCTCGTACTTGGTGGCAGGGGATAAGTATGCGTTTTATTCGCATATGGTCGAATTCGGGACAGCGTCTTTTTATTCTGGTGCAGGTAAGACCGTAGGTGCGCCTTATGTGATTGCAGCTCAGGTCAAAGAGAGTCTGTTCTTTGGTGGTCAGGCAAAAGAGGCGGTACTGCATCCTGGCATCAAGCCCAGGCCTTTTATGCGGCCAGCCATGGATGAGCAGGCCGAGAATTCACTCAAAGCGATGATTCAGTACATGCAAAAGAGAATTCCCAAAGAGTTACAAAAGGCTGAAGCGTGAGCGCTGAATTGATTGTTCATTCTCTGCTCGACAGGCCGAGCATTGTTGCCTTAGTTGGGGACAGACGCGCACTTGTGCAATTGCCGCAGGGTTCTTTAATACCGGCAATTGTTTATAAGGTGGTCGATGTAAGGCCATACCCAAACGTTTCTTATCAAGTAGGGTCGCAGCGCTCGATAGCTCGAGTTCAGTTCAATCCTCTTGCGACATCGATTGCGATGGTTCAAACGATTCATGAGGTGCTTAAAAAAGAGTTTGATTTTTTGCATCACGTTAAGGTGGCCGAAAAGCTGTTGGTCTCGTGCCGAGTTGCCTTACGTGGGCCAGTTGATAAAGATAACGAGACGGGGCTTTGGACGCAGCCTTATGACTATCTGCTTCAGTTTTCGGAGTGAGCGAGCACAAGTATCTCCGCAGTATTTTCAATAAAGAGTTTTAAGTCGCAGTATCAAATTTCTCCCGCTTAGGCGGGATTTTTATTTTTATAGGAGCTCAATATGTCAGGAGTACGCACCAGTGCCGGTACCATACTAAAAGTGTCTGCCGCAAAACCATCAACCTTTGATGCCGCAGGGTACAGCGCCCTGCAGTCTGAAATCGTAGGGGAGATTACCGACTTGGGTGAGTTTGGGCGTGAGTTCTCGCTAGTCACCCATCAGCCCGTGGGTTCGCGTGGAACTCAAAAGTTCAAGGGTTCTTTTAACGAAGGCTCAATGTCGCTGTCACTCGGGTTGGATATGTCCGACAAAGGCCAGCTTCTCATGAAGGCGGCAAGCCTTTCTGACGCTGATTACTCCTTTACGGTGACCACTCAGAATGGCGCGCAATTCTTTTTTCAGGGCAAGGTGATGTCTTGGAAAGTGAATATTGGTTCAGTCGATCAGATCACAACTGCCTCGGCCACGCTTGAGCTTACGAGTTCACCGACCGGCGTTGGCATTGTTGAAAGCCCTGCAGCGAATAGCTAACCCTAACCCGGCGACAAACCCGCGCCGCGGATCGTAGCGGTGCTTCTCACTGAGACTTAAGGATTTAAAAGTGTTTGATATTTCAAAACTGGCAGTCAGCCCAACTTCCATAATCAACCTAGAGGACACGGAGGGCGATCAACTCGATAATGAAAAGGGCGAACCGATCTCGATCACCGTGTTTGGGCCGGGCTCCAAGCAGTACCAGAAGGCTCAGGCTATACGTAATTGTGCCATCCTCGAATGCGTTCGTAAGGGCGGCAAAAAGATGCGCGATGACGATCAGCGCGAAATGGACGCTGAATTCTTGTCTGCCTGCACAGCGTCTTTCAATGGCTTCGCATACAAGGATTTGACGGGCGCCGAGATGTTCAAAGCGGTTTATCTCGATGCATCGATCGGTTTCATTGCCGAGCAGGTCAACAAAGCAATTGGTGATTGGGCAAATTTTACGAAGCGGTCAGCCAAGAGCTGATTCTGTATGCGCGTCAGTTAGGCTGGTTTCATTCCATACCAAATAGCAGCCCAAAGACTGGCTCAGTTACTAAGCGACCGGCAAATGCAGCGAGCACTTCGAGACTTGAGTTGCTTCAGGCTAACGGGGGGATACCCCTGTTTCCAGAAGTAGCTCGGGGTGAATACCTCCTTGCGCACTGGTTTGAATTGGGTCTGACCGCTACCAGTGGGATGGGGTTATGTCCGCTTAGCTTTCAGGAGATCAACGCTTTTGCTAAATGCAATGGGATCAACCTGCTTGCCTGGGAGTCGGTCACGTTACGGCGAATGTCGACTGAGTACGTCATGCAGTTAGGTGCAGGTGAAACGCCTGAATGTCCGCCACCCTATGGTGATCCAGTGAATCAGTTTGATCGTGAAATCGTGGAAAAGAAAATCTCGTCAGCGTTTCGAGCGCTGATTTCTGCAAGGGTTAGTTAATGGCTGCTGTTGGGCAACTCACGATTGAGATGGCTGCAAACGTTGCACGCCTGCGCACAGATATGGAGTCTGCACGCAAGACGGTGCACGGTGCGATGGATAGCATCAGTAAATCAGCGGCCACGGCCATGAAAGCGCTGGGTGCTTTGGGGCTCGCTGTTGCTGCCGTTTCTGCGATTAAGGGGTTTGCGGGTTTCGCTCAGGGCGCGATCGAGGCTGCCGACCAAGCGCACAAGCTTGGGCAAAAGACCGGTATCGCGACCTCTCAGGTGGCGGGACTGCAACTGGCCTTCAGGCAAGGCGGGGTTGAGGCGCAAAGCATGCAAAGTGCGCTCGCTAAGCTGTCTGTTGGTGTACTCAATGGCAACTCCGCCCTTAAAGCGATGGGTATTCAGACCCGAGATGCTCACGGTGAGTTGAAATCCACTCGCGAGATCCTTGGTCAGGTGGCCGAGAGGTTTGAAGGCTACTCGGACGGGGTGGCCAAGACGGCACTCGCAGTAGAGTTGTTTGGCAAGTCTGGCGCTGACCTGATTCCGGTCTTAAATGGTGGTGCGACCGGGTTAGACGAGTACGACCGGATGGCGGCAAAGCTCGGCCTGACCATCAGTGAGCAGACGGGTAAAAGTGCTGCTGCCTTTAATGACACGATCGATTTGATGGGGCAGGGTCTTACTGGCATTGGTTCACGTATTGCCGCGCAGCTATTGCCTACGCTTGAGTCTCTCGCCGGTAAGTTTTTTGAATCAATGACAGAAGGCGATCGCCTCAAAACAGTTTCAGATGTTTTGTCAGGCACCTTGAAAGGACTTTACGCAGCTGCGCTCATTACCGCGGACGGCTTCAACATCCTTGGGACGTATTTCGGGGGCTACGCCAAAGCCTTTGGTGAGTTTGCTTCAGGCAATTTCTCTGCCGCTTGGGCTGCGATCGGTGAGACCGGCGATAAGGTTATCGCAATCGGTAAGAAATCAGTGTTGGATTTGACGGCAGTCTTTAAAGACGCAGGCGATCAGACCGTTGCGACTTTGGCCAGAGTTGCGGCAGGCGCAAAAAACACGACGCCAGAAATTGGAACGCTAGCAGACTCGGCCAGACAGTCAGCACTTGCGTACGACAAAATGCTGAAGTCAGCCGATGAGCTACTTACCTCGCTAAAGTTTGAAGCGCAGGCACTTGGCATGAGTAATGTTGAGAAAGAGACAGCCGTGGCTCTACAAAAGCTACTGAACACGGGGTTAAAAGAAGGGACGGCTGAATATAAAAAATACGCAGAGGCCGTTGTGTTTGTCGTACTTGAAAAAGAGCGAATGCAAAAGCTCGCTGAGCTTCGTAAAAAGGATTTAGAGGAGCGTAAGCGAGCCGAAGAAAAAGCGCTCGCTGAGCGCCTGAAACGGGAGAAAGACTTTGCAGACGAGGTCAAGACCATTAATAACCAGATCGGTCAGTCGTTGACCGATGCGTTGATGTCCGGTGGGCTCACGGCGCGAGACTTTCTCATCAATATGTTCAAGACGATGGTGTTGCGTCCGCTCTTGCAGCCGGTCATGGCAAGTGTAGTGGGGATGTTTACTTCGGGTGCAGCGAGTGCCCTGGGCTCAGCCGGAGCCGAAGGTGCTACGGGCGGCTCCATTACGGGTTCACTGGGTTTGTTAGGTGCGGCAAGTTCACTTAAAAGTGCCTACGGGATGCTGTCGGGAGGGTTCGCAGGTTTAGGTAAAACGGTTTCAGAGTTTGCGACCAGTGCTGGCGCTTGGTTACAGAATGGTGCCGAGGCCGGCAGTCTGATGCGCGGTGCAGGTGTCTCACTGGCTGAGTCAGCAAGCTCACTTGGCTCTGCATCGTCGGCACTTTCTGGTGCCGCGGCAGGCTTTGGCCTTGGTATGTTGATCTCTGGTGACAAGGCACTGGTGGGTGGTAAGTCAATGTACTCAGTAGGCGGGGGTGTGGCCGCTGGCGCAGCACTTGGTTCTGTGGTGCCGGTGATTGGCACAGCCTTTGGTGCACTGGTGGGTGGTATTGTCGGTGGTCTGGCTAACCAGTTTGGTAAGGGCCCCAAAAAGACCACAGATGCCGGGCTTGTTGGCAGCCTGAGTGCTAACGGTGCAAGCGTTGCAACTTATCAAGACTGGCAACAGAAGGGCGGTTGGTTCAGTAAAGGTGGGCGCGGCTCCGCCTTTTCTGCTGCAGATAGCAAACTTACCCGCCACCTAGAGCAGTCAATCGCTGCCTCAGCGGTTGCCGTCAAAAACTATGCTGAGGTTTTGGGGTTACCGGCCCGGGGTATCGCTGATTTCACGTTGCAGATCAAACGTAGCCTTAAGGATTTAAGCCCCGATGTGGCAGCCAAAGCCATCGAAGAACTCTTGGCGGCCTATGGCAACGGTCTGGCCTCGGCCGTTACGCCAGAGATTGGTCCCTTTCAGCGCGCAGGTGAAGAGGCAGGCGCAACGCTCTCAAGGCTCGGGCTCAGTCTTAAAACAGTGAATCAAGTTTTTGATACGCTGAACATTACGTTGATGGAGACCTCGTTACACAGCGCGGATGCCTCAAGCAAACTAATCGATATGTTCGGCAGCGTGGATGCCTTCCTGAAATCGACTGATTATTACTATCAGAATTTTTATACCGAGCAGGAGCGCGCTACTAAAACGACCGAACAGCTGACCAAGGTTTTTTCGCAACTGGGGTTAACGCTGCCGGCGACAAACGCAGCGTTTAGGTCGATGGTTGAAGCGGCGAGGGCGGCCGGCAATGATGGCTTGTTTTCAACGCTCATCAAACTGGCACTGACCTTCAATGAGCTACAAGTTTCACTTGCAAATATCGCAGCGGCCTCCGCTCAGGCTACTGCCGCAATTTCTGGTTCCGGCCAGGCGCTGAGCAAGTCGGCAGACAGGGCTTTAAAGAGAGCACAGGATTCAGCGCAAGCCCTCGCGGACGCCTCGGTCCGAGCCACGGCGCACGCTATCGAGCAAGCACTGTCGGATGCCAGTAAAGCGGTAGACGCTACCTTCGGTATGGTGAAACTGGCGATTGATCACGAACTCAAAGCAACCCTGGCAATCATCGATCAGCAAAAAGCGCTCGTGACTGCTTCAAAACAACTTGCGCAGGAAAGCGTCTCGTCTTTGAAATCGATTTTTAGTTATCTCAAAGACCAGCTTGCGAGCATTTTGCAAAACGTAGCACCTGTTCAATCGGCGGCACAGGCTAACGCGTTTTTGCACGAAGCACTGACAATGGCTAGAACGACAGGGAGCCTGCCAGAGCAGACGGCACTTTCTGAGGCAGTGTCGGCTGCTCGAAGTGGTCTTTCCTCAGAGAACTTTGCGACAGCACTAGAAATGAAACGTGGCAACCTACGCCTTGCCGCAGATCTGAGAGTTTTGCAAGACCTCGCAGGCGAGCAGCAATCGGTGGCAGAGTCGCAGCTCGAGCTGGCAACAAATCAGTTAGCCACGCTTGACGCTCAGGCCGAAACCGCTCAAGCGTATTACGCAAACCAGTTGCAGCTGGCTCAACACCAGGTCAATGAGTTACGCGGTATTAATAACTCGGTTCTGGCGGTGGCTGAAGCGATGAGCTCTCTGGGCGCTGCGCTTAATACTTCGCGGACGGTAGCAAGTGCCTCCGTGGCAAGTGGGTCGGACTTTACCGCACAGATTACGCAGATGTATTTAGAGTTCTTAGGCCGAACGCCTGAGGCAGCGGGTCTGCAGAGTTGGTTGAACAGCGGTCGTGATGCGGCAGGAATTCGCGAAGGGATTGTGAATTCTGAAGAGTACAGAGCGCGTCACGGCGGTATTCGTACCTTCGCGCAGGGCGGTGCTTATCCAGGCGGCTTAGCACTGGTGGGTGAACAGGGCCCTGAACTGATTAACTTTGCACGCCCGGGTCAGGTTTATACGGCAGGTCAGACAGCAAACATCCTTGGCGGTGGCACTGAAGTTGCAGAGGAGCTCCGCGGTCTAAGGCAGGAGTGCCAGGCGCAAGCAAGAGCAATGGTTCAACTGCAAAACAGAATGACCAGATTGCTTGAACGATGGGACGGCTCGGGAATGCCTGAAACGCGTGAGGTGTCAGCATGAGCGCTCACGCAAACGCGATGGTGATTGTTAATCCGTTAAAAATCACCGCTTCGATGCTCACGCAATCGAATGTTGCAGAAAATGACCATGCTGAATGGAATCCTCGGACAACCTACGGCCGTGGTGCGCGCGTCATCCTTTCCTTAACACACAAGGTTTACGAGAGCATACAGACCACCAATCTGAACAAACCGCCAGCGGTTGAAGCGCTATGGTGGATTGAAGTTGGGCCAACAAGTCGTTGGGCGGCCTTCGACACTTCAAATAGTTCTGTCACGGTCAACCCGTCGAGTATCACCTACACACTGGCGCCGGGGCAGGCAGTCAATGCAATTGCCGCGCTCAATCTCTCAAACGCGACACTTATAAAGATCACGATGAAAAGCCCCCTGGTGGGCACGCCCGGCATTGTGTATTCCAAAACCGTCTCGCTATCGCCGTTACCGGCCTCGCCCGACTGGTGGTCGTTCTTTTATGGCGTGCGCAGTAAGCCAACGCAAGATGTGCGGCTGGATCTCCCCTCATATGCGGATTGTGTGATTGAGTTTGAACTCTTCGGTGGTGAGAATCTCTCAATAGGCACCTTGTTATTTGGGCAGTTGCGCGCCTTTGGGCTCGGTATCCAGTACGGGGCCAGGGTAGGGATTCAAGACTACTCCCGCAAAGAGACAAACGATTTTGGCGATGTTGTACTGATCAAGCGCTCGTTTGCCAGACGTGCAAATTTCGACATGTTGCTTCGTAAAGACGAAGTCGACTCACTCCAAGCCTTCTTGTCTGACATTCGCGCAACGCCGTGTCTGTGGGTTGCTGCCAAAGATTATGAGGCAACCACGATTTATGGCTTTTACAAAAACTTCGATATTTTAATTTCTTACCCAGAGCACTCTGATTGTTCTCTGGAAATTGAGGGTCTGACTTAATGGCAATCACTAAGCTTCCACCGGCACCCACGCCCACCGATACCACCGCTGAATTCAATGCAAAGTCTTTCGCCTTTGTCGCTGCCCTTGATGGCTTTGTGATCGAGGCCAATGCACTTGAAGCATTGGCGGAGTCGGCGGCGAAGTCCACTGCCGTCGATGCGGAAACTACAGCTGTTGCTTCTAATGCCGCTGTCCTTGCCGCAAAGTCTGCTGTGACCGATGCCGCGACTGTCTCTAAAAAATCTGCGCTGGCCGTCACAGCGGCAAAGACTGCTGCCGCCGATGCAGCGACAGCCTCAACCGACTCGGCCGCTGCGGTCAGTGCCGCGAAGTCTGCTGTCGCTGACGCAGCCACTGCCTCTGTTGCTGCTAAGGCGGCCGTCAATGCAGCACAGGCAACCGCTGCTGATATGGCGAGAACGTCTGCCTCATCTGATGCTGCTGTCAGTGCAGCAAACTATAAGGGTGAGTGGTCTTTGTTGACTGGTGCGCTTGATATCCCGGCTTCGGTGTCTCATCTGAATAAGGTTTGGATTTTGAAGCACGCGGTCTCAAATGTCAGTGACGAGGAGCCAAGCGTATCCTCGCAGTGGCTTTCGACGACCGATCTAAGCACGCCTGGGCCTATTGGCACACTAACTCCTGATGCTGGGCACTTCAAGACCTTACGGGCAACAGGATCCGAAAGTGACCTGTCTGTGAAGTTGCCCAATATTAAAGAGGCGATAGCAATCTCTAAAGCTGGTGCAGCCGGTGCTATTACCTATGACCTGACAAGTCAAAGTGTCATGTATCTAACAGCGAATGCCACGGCTGATTGGGAGCTCAATTTCCGCGGTTCGGCCTCAGCCAGCCTTGACTCACTGATGACCGCGGGTGAAGTTGTTTCTGCAACTTTGATTGCCGCACAAGGGCCGCCTGCATTTTTAAATAAGATCGTCAAAATTGATGGTGTGCCGGTTGTGCCGAAATGGATTGGTGGCCCGCCAAAAGCCGGTAATCCCAATGGCCTTGATTCATACGCTTACTCAATCATTAAAACGGCCGCGATGACCTTCACTGTGCTGGCCTCAATTACGCAATTTAAATAATCATGCCTCGACACTCCTTGCTCGGTGCGGCAGCTTTATTTTCCTTCGCTGGTGGCGCTGCACCTCGAGTGCCTTTCATTCTTGTTAATTACCTTGTCGTCGGTGGTGGTGGTTTTGATGGAGGTGATCCCTATGGTTATGGCGGAGGTGGCGGCGGAGAGGTCGTAGCGACTAGCGCCACGTTAAGCACTTATGCAACCTATGCCGCGTCTGTCGCGGGCCCAACGGGATCGTCCTCTTTCAATCATACGGTTGCTCGCGGTGGTGGTAACGCTTCACGAGGTAGTCACAACCACGGAGGCCATGGTGGCTCAAGCGGTAACGGCCATGGCGGGGGTGGCGGTAACGGTTATGGCTGGGACCATGCCTCTTGGGCTGCGGCGGGTGGAGGCGGAGCCGGTGCAGGCGAGCATGGTCATAGTGCAGGAATCTGGACTGGCACAAATCCAGTCACGCCACAACCGGGTCGTGGCGGCAATGGTATCTATTGGCCGTTCACTGGCAAATACTACGGTGGCGGTGGTGGTGGATGGTGGCACGGCAGACTAGCCGGCAATCATAACGGCGCAAGTGGTCTAGGTCAGGATAACTTTGGCGGTGGCTCTAGCCGCGGCAATGTTCGACCGGGTGGCGTGATCACAACTTACTTAAGCCCGCTTCAGTTGTTTAAAGGTGGTGCAGTCACTTCGGCAGGAATTGGGGAAGCAAAACGCTGGTTTCATGTCTTTGCCAGTTCTGCTCACCTGTCACCCCTGCTTTAGGAGCACTTATGTATTTTGCACAGCTTGATAATTTCAAAGTTAAAAACGTTGTGAACAGCGAGCCGGAATATATTGCGGCCGGCGCGATGGGGGATCCAGAGTCCTTTTTGGAGACTGATTTCTACACCCGTGGCAATGTTCACTACAACGTTGACAGCGAGCCAGATGGATTACCGCCGTTTAGAGGCAATTTTGGACAGCTTGGCTTTACCTACGATCCAGAGACGGACGTCTTCTATGCCCCGCAACCTTATGAGTCGTGGCTCTTGAATCGAAGGACATGGCTCTGGGAGCCCCCGATACCAATGCCTATTGATGGGAATTGGTATCACTGGGACGAGCGTCTTTTGTCTTGGCTCAAGCTTGAGGCTAAACAGACCACTAACTTATTAACCGCCTGAGGGCGGTTTTTTTATGGAGTAAGAATGGCGACTGAAGCAACAGGGGCGGCGGTAGCATCGGCCACCGCTTTGATGGCAACGATGCTACCGGGGGTAGACGGTGGCACCCTTATCGGGGCATTTTCCGGTGCGGCTGTATTTGTTCTGTCCGCCAAAGATGGTGGCCGTGTCAACCGCTTGACCTACGGTTTCATTTCTTGCGTACTCGGCTACCTAGGGGCAGAGGAGGTGGCCAGACTCACGCCAATCACAAACCCGGCGATCGGCGCCTTTCTCTTGTCGGCAATTCTTGTGACGGGAACCTTGACCGCCATTGAGCGAATCAAAGCCCTCCAGCTCAGTGATTTATGGAGGCGCTAGAAATGGCCAACATTATTGTGCTCGTCTTTATTGTTGCAAACTTGATTTCGTGCGGCCGATTGCTGAGTTATCAACGAGGATCAGACCCGTTCAAATATCACTTAAGTTGTCTGGCCTACCTCTTAATCGTCTGCACAGGCGGCCAAGCCATCTCCGCGATGCTTGAGCCGAACTCGGTCTCGTTGTGGGCCTCAATCCTGTCTGTGATGTTCTGCATTTTGCTCGTGCGCGGCAAAGGCAATATGGCCTCACTGGTGAAAACCGTATGACAGAGAACCAGAAAGCGTTTCTCTCGATGCTGGCCTGGGCAGAGGGAACCGACAACGGCAGGCAGCAAACGACTAATCGGGGCTATGACGTCCTGGTTGGCGGTGGGATTTTTACCGACTATACCGATCACCCGCGCAAACTGATTCAGCTCCGACCTGGTCTCGCAAGTACGGCCGCCGGTCGCTACCAGTTGCTCGCGCGCTACTTTGATTTTTACAAACGGTTATTAAGGCTGTCGGACTTTTCACCTGAAAGCCAGGACGCGATCGCTTTGCAGCAGATCAAAGAGCGAGGAGCAATGCCAGATATCGACGATGGAAATTTTGCTAAAGCCGTGCACAAGGTGCGAAATATCTGGGCGAGCTTACCAGGCGCTGGCTATAACCAGTACGAGCAAAAGTTGACCGATCTTGAACACGCCTATCGACTGGCTGGCGGGGAGGTCGCTTGAATCCAATGCTCTGGCCTCGGGTTTATCGCTGGGGCCTTTACGCAGCGCTCGTGTGTGGCCTGCTGATAGCTGTTGAGTTATGGCAAAGAACGATTGAACAACGAGGCTATGACCGGGCGCGAGCCGAATTTGCGCAGCAGGCAATTCTTGCAAGCGAATCAGCACGCCAACGTGAGCGTGATCTTCAACAACAAGTGAAGGATGCCGAAAATGAGGCTAAACAGCGTGAAGTGGTTATTCTTGCTGATACTACTGCCGTTCGCACTGAGCGTGACCGGTTGCGCAGCGAAATCGCCGCCAGTCGCAATCGCATGTCCGCAGCCACCGCCGATGCCGTTCGCAAGCACGCCTCAACCCTCAGTACCGTATTTGAAGAGTGTGCAGGACAGCTTGAAGACATGGCGCGAAGCGCTGCAGGGCACGCCTCTGATTCGTTGATGTATCAGGAGGGGTGGATTAAGTAGTTCGAATTAAGTTGCTATTTGATTCAAAACTACTTATCAAAGAAACGCATTATTTTTTTGTACTCAGCTAAGTCATCGCCAAATATCTCGCGTAACGAACGTCGAGACGCGCCTATGAGTGCTGTCTCAAACATCTCCTCTAGAGGTTCTTTGACCACTATTGCATTTCGACCCCGCGTCTTATTTAAACTGCGAGCTAAATCGGCGCCCTCTGGGGAAATTATAAAAATCTTTAAGCCTAGAGCGATCGCTCTGCTAATGGTGGCGTTGATGTGATCATCGCGAAAGCCGTAGCCGATGATCATTAACTGTGATTGTTGCTGTGATAGTTTCTCTTCGAAGTTGTCGGCATACCACTTTAAGATTGGTGTTTGTCCAATTTCTTGAGCTTTCGCCCCACCCATAATAAGCATTGAATGGCCATCTTCGTGAAACCAATTCGACGAACCGTGCAGTTTAAATATAGGTTGGCAGTTGGCATGCAACTTAAATGATTCTATGCTCTCTGGATACCATTTAGACATCGCCCAAGATGACGCGCTCATAGCATCTTGACTTGGAACACGTTGCATTCCCGGAAGCTGTGCACCAGCCCATTTCTTTTTGCCTATCAAGGAAATATTGCTGTTTGTATAGTAATGCTCGAGGAGGAGGTCTTGGTTAAGTGAGAAGATCGCATCAAACCGAGTCAGAAATGTTGAAATCAGCCGATCTACGGAGTTTTGAAATTCCCAGATGTTTCTCTCGATTAGCGCTGTGTTCATGTCATCGAACATCCGTGTAATCGCGGCTTGTAGGCTGTTCAAAGCTGATTTATTGGCCTGTGGATTACGGTAGTATTCAGTTTGTAGTTCAGCTAAAGCAGATTCAAAACCACCTTGGGATTGGTGTCTCCACAGAAGTTGATTGAGATTGGTGTTTTGGGTGATTTCTGGGCAACCAAGTAGATATTCGAACGCCTCTGACGCAAGCCAACCACCCCAGTTACGACTGAATCCCGCACCTACTAATAAATAATTGGCCATCTTTATTTTCGGGTTGGTTTTTAAAAATGAACTAAATATAAGCGCCAACAACCGTGTACTTACAAAGGTGAATTGGCAACAAAAGTTTTATTATTTTGCCAAGAGGGTGTACATGCTAGCGAAGACTAATCCCAAATGTTTAAATAAAATTATAAATAACGTATTGTTAGGCATATTAACCGTTGTGCATTATTTACGATATCTGATAAACAGAACTTTGGTCGTAGCCTCGGTTTCATTTGTACTTTGCTATATTCTTGTGATGTACGCGTACCCTTGGATTGCTTCGAGTCCAAGAGAGATGTTTTGGTTTTTGCCAATTGATTGGATTACTTCTCACTGGCCTTATGTACGCAGTATTTGGTTTAATTGGCAATCATTTAACGGCGGGGTGATCGGGGGCTTGCTGGCTTTGATTGCAAGCGGGGTGGTTTTTTACGTTTCCATACATGTTGATAACAAAAATAGAAAGCGACTACTTTTCGCCGAACGCACTTTCTTGGCAGAATCGCTAAGTGAAAATTTTTTACCGTACTTTAAAACTTGCGTTCTATTTTTGAATGTTGTTGAAAATAGAAGAAGCTTCGACGGGACATTTGATCAATCAACGTCGTTGCCATTTGAACTACCCAGAGCGCCACGCGACAAAGAGACATTTGTCCGTTGTATCAGTGTTTCAGATGGTGAGAACGCAGAGTTTATTTCAGGGTATATATTAAAACTACAGATTTTCCACGCCCGACTTCGAACGACGAACGAAGCATTTGGGAAGCAGGGCTTGGTAATTACGAGCTCTAATATCCGCAGTTGTATATTTGACTTGGTGGAACTGTTCGCAATGACAGGCAAGCTAATGCAGCATGCGCGCGGACATAGCGATAGCTTGCATCTTAACTACGAAGATTTTTATAACGGTATGCAATCTAGTAATTTAGATATTACTTCCCTTGCAGATGACTATGAAGCCGATGGTTATATCAAGACTGTGTTGAAACGAGGCTGGTCACCGATGCCTATCGCGTTTTTCTAGCATCTAAAATTTTCTAGCACGAATATATGTAGTGCCACAGTATTCGATTTAGATATTTTACTTACCATGGGTATTGGGTATAACAATCATTAAATTGATATCGTAAACATATGGGCACTGATAATTCTTCAAGAAATGCTGAAACTTGGGCTAGGATCAAAAAAAAGGGTATTGATATCCAGATAAAAGCCTGCGTGCACGGAAACTGTAATTTGGATTCGATAAAAAAATGGTTTGACACGGACTGCATAGAGGCTTTTGTTGGGCTTTGTTTAGAGGGTCATCTCATTGAGCTTAGCGAGGCTGCACGATTAATTGCACACCTTTTGGCGATTGAAGGCAAATGCCCAAGAAAAGCCTATAAAGCCCTTGACGTACTTCGCGGATAAACTTTTATCGAATATCGCTCAAGAATTTGCGATTTTTAAAGCGCAAAATTTCTACGTCAGCTAACCCTTCAGTGTAAATTAGGTAGAACCACCCTAATTCGGAGATGACATATGGCCTATGTAACTTTTTTAAGCGATGATGATTTCAGAGCAATCGTTCTGGAAATCTTGAGTGTGGGCGTCGCAGCAAAGCGGAAGGCCGAAACTAAATTCAGTCGGAATGTGATTGACCCATTTTCAGTTTTATTAGAAATGGGTGCGTTCAACGTTGGCTATGAAACTTGGTATACAAGTGAAATGGCTCGACAATCCCAGAAAACGCTTTCAAATAAAATTGGTGCATTTCATCAACGACTGCTAGGAGCCGTTAGCGGATGGGAAGATCTCAAGGTTGGGAAGGGCGTGGATTTAGTCAACAACTCGAGAAAAATCATTGCCGAGGTGAAAAATAAACACAACACCTTGAAAGGTGCAAGTCAGGCGCCGTTGTATAAAGAACTCCATAATGCGGTCATGCTAAACGACAGCAAGTACAAGGGGTACACGGCCTACTATGTCGGTGTGGTTCCCAAAAAGCCAAATAGATTTAGCACTCCGTTCACGCCATCTGACAAAGAGACCTCTAGTCGTTGCCCAGAGAACCCGTTGATTAGGCAGATCGACGGTGCAAGTTTTTACGCACTGGTGACAGGCATAGACGACGCTCTAGAACAGGTCTACAAGACGCTACCGCAAGTCATTAGCGACTGTGGCGCGAAAGTTGATCTCGGTGACGCAGTGCGTGTTGCCGAGTTTTTTAAAGCAGCTTACGTTCCAAAACCACCAAAGCCTTCGAGTCGTACTCGTCGTCCAGCATCGAAATAAGCGCCTTACCAATGTGGTACCCCAGGTTTACAGGCACGGCGTTACCAATCTGTTTGTATTGCGATGCGGTTGATCCGGTAAAAACCCAACTATCGGGGAAAGACTGAATCCGCGCGTATTCTCTCACTTGCAGTGGCCTAGTTTCTTTCGGGTGGCAGCGTTCAGTCTGTTTTTGAGCTGGGTTGCAGGTCAACGTCAAGGACGGTTCGTCCCAAGATAAGCGCCGAGCCATGCCTGTTTTGCCGCCACCTAGGAAATAACTGGCACCCATAAAGGTTCTTTGTATTTGGTCGGGGAGATCTCGCCAATACCCCCCGGGTGGGATTAGATCCATTATTTTCTTTTTACCTGGGGTATAGGTTTGCCCCTCAGATTTAGGAACGCCGCGCAACGCTTCGCCGATACTTACCGTGTAGTTCTTCTCCTTTGGGTATGCGATAGGCCGCTTTAAGTCTTTCCGTATTCCAATAATTACTAATCGCTCCCGTTTCTGTGGGACGTCGAAATACTGAGATCTAAGTATTCTGTACTCGGCGTCGTAGCCAAGCTCGTCGAGCACATTTAACATGGTCGCAATAGTGCGGCCTCCATCATGACGCTCAAGACCTTTGACGTTCTCTCCTAACACGACCTTTGGCTGCACTTCTTTAATCGTTCTCGCGAATTCAAAAAAAAGGGTTCCTCGGGTATCCTCGAATCCCATCCGTTTGCCTGCGTAGCTAAAAGCCTGACAAGGGAAGCCACCAGCAACGACGTCAGCTTGAACGCCGGTGAAATCTACCTTGGCGATGTCATCCGCGATAACCTTCCACTTAGGTCGATTCGTTTTGAGCGTCTCAGCCGCCTTCTTGTCGATCTCAACAAGCATTTCACAATTGAGTCCAGCATTTTCAAGTCCGAGCGCCAAGCCTCCGCATCCTGCAAATAACTCGATTACTCGATAGGGTGACTTTTTTCTTGACTTAAGTACTTTATAGCCAACGTCGCCCTTGCCGTTAGTTTTCGCTTTTAATTGCGCCAACTCTTTCGCGTGGAAGTAGCGATGCCCGTTAGCCCCACGGTGTGCTTTGATTAGCCCTTTCTTCTCCCAGCGCCTAATAGTATCCAGAGATACATTTAGTTCTTCGCTCGCTTGCGAAATCGAGATATGAGTAGTTTCGTTGAGCATCTTTATAAGTAACCCTTGCCTATGCAGAGGTTACTTTACACGAACGCTGAAAAAGGTCAAGTGGCAAAGTGCTGTTTTTGTCCAACGGAGTTGAACCATGTACGACAAAGCAATTCTGTTTATCCTGAATTGCTCGGGCATGAGCAGTGTGTCGGTACTGTCAGATTTACTCAGGATTGGAGATGAGTTCCCCTTGGGTCGTTCAAGGGCGAGGCTCGCGAAAAATGATCTATGGATTTTCTAGGTCAAATAGGTCGCAGATCAGGATTAAACTATTAGATCAAGGGAAAAAATTTTTGAGCTGTATGTAAAGTTCCGTTAAACGAAAATTTTAATGCTCAATTTTTTACCGTTTATTGCGATGACACTAATCTCGGAGTTAATCTGAAAAAAAGAGCGCTCATTGATCTACAGTCCGCGGCCAGAGAGCGCGGTGGCGAGTGTCTTGCTAGTGAATACCTTAATTCACACACCCCTGTTTTTTGGCGCTGTGCTCAACAACACGTTTGGGAAACGCCATCTAAATCAATTCTACATAGTAAGTCTTGGTGCCCATTCTGTGTGGGTCGGCGGCATGACCTTTCGGAGATGCGCAGCGTTGCCCAATCACGGGGGGGTGAATGCCTGTCCGATAAGTACATGGGAATGCAAACGAAGTTGCGTTGGCGGTGCGCGCACGGTCACGAGTGGAGCACCACGCCAGCAACTGTAATTAACAGAGGGTCATGGTGCCCGGATTGCTCCACGGGTCTTGGCGAAAGGCTAACTCGGGCGGCAATAGAACAACTATTCAGCCTGCCGTTCCCTAAAACTCGTCCGGATTGGTTAGTCAGTGAGCGCGGAACAAAACTGGAGTTAGACGGATACAACACTGAGATAGGGATAGCTTTTGAGCATCAAGGCGAACAACATTTCACGGAAATTGCTTACTTTGCTGATGAGGCTACATTTCAACAAAGGCTCGAAGACGACCAGAGAAAGCGCGAATTGTGTGGGTCGCGGAACATCTTGCTGATTGAGGTGCCCCAAGTAGGCACCAAGTTGAAGGTAAGTGAACTATCTTCGTGGCTCGAGACCATTTTGGTGGGTCAAGGCATTCGATCAATCAATCGTGGCGTTATCCCAGACTATCGGAGCGCTTATGAAACATCTGGGGCTGCGGCCGCCTTGAGCAATCTGCGTGAGATTGCAAACTCAAGAGGTGGTGAGTGTCTGGCCTCCCACTACCTTGGGTCTAGGGGAAGTCACCTCTTTCGCTGCAGCGCTGATCACGAGTGGGAGACCCCCGCAGATTCAATTATTCAGGGTAAGTGGTGCCCGTTTTGTTCTGCCGCGGCAAAGGCACAGAAATCACGCAATCCCATCGAAAAGATTCAAGACTCTGCGCGACTTCGCGGCGGCCGACTTTTGTCAACCCGATACGTGAGCTCTAGCGAAAGCTTAATTTGGGAATGTGAGCAAGGGCACCAGTGGCAGGCTACATACAACAGCATACGTAGAGGTACTTGGTGCCCAGTCTGTGTCCGACGGTCGATTGATGAACTTCGGGAGTTGGCCGTAACAAAGGGCGGAAAATTGTTATCTCAAAAGTATGAAGGCATGCAACATCCGCTAGAGTGGCAATGCCTTCACGGACACCAATGGCTGGCCAGACCATTAAACATAGCCAATGGTACTTGGTGCCCACATTGCAGTCGAAATCACCCTCTTACAGTCGTTCAAATGCGAGAACTAGCAGCCAAGAGGGGTGGGCAGTGCTTATCAGATAATTACACGAACGCACGCACGAAGTTACGCTGGAAATGCGCCCAAGGGCATGAATGGGATGCGGTTCCTCACTCGATAAAAGCTGGTACCTGGTGTCCTACTTGTTAACGCATATGTTGTTGACATTAGTTAAAAAATAACAAGGCGGAGCAGACTACGCACGCTGCAATACATGATCTCGTAGGACAACTATGAGTTCTGACAACGGCACTCTTCACTAGCAAACACGTTCAAGTTTTTTGAATAACGGTTCTAGGTGTTCGATGGGTGTAGCCGCAAGCGAGCAAGTCTTGGTCGAGCTGGCCCATAAAATAGCGGTGATCCGCGAGTCCTCAGCGCTCCAGTGCTTTTCTTGCATTGTTAGCTCCTGGTAACGTGTATTCCACACTAGAGATCCGCTCATACCCTCCGCTAGTGGTAAGGGGGCAGGCCTCCCTTCGAGTTGATCAGCGTTCATCGGATTGAATGCCATACAGATGTGAAATCCGTCAATAACTTTAGGATTTTCGGAGTCCAAGGCAGGGTCGTACGGCACTTCATGAACAAAAGCGCCTGTTCCAGGGATGATGTGCTCACCAAACGCTGTTTTAGTGTCGATCGCGGCAAATCCATAAATAAATAGATATTCACCCTCGACCGGCCTATGCGATTGTGAAAGCATTTTTCGATCAATACATTTTGCCCTATGCGAAATAAGATGCCAGCTGTTTTCTGAAAGCGGAGAAGCTGCTGCATCAACCGGGTAGGGCATACAGTCAAATGAGTTTGCAATAGATAGCCCTTCTTCCGCATCAAACTGCGTAAATCCCAAGGTGCCAAGTTTCTTTCTGGTTGCGACATGGTCACATGTCAAAATATAACGCTGGTTATTAAAAGTGATGAATGAACCAGTGCCGCAATGATCTCCGGGCGGTTTACGATCGTCCCCAGGTTTGACTAGCCCTATGGCGGACATATAAGGCTGAACGTAGTCGATCATTTTTTGTAAAACTATTGGAAAATTTTCTTCTGACGCAGGGAAAGATGTTTGCATATTGAGGAAAGGGTGTTCAAAAGGGATGGAAATTTTTTCTAGGCTTAGCGATGAAAAGGGTAGCGATCTTCGTCGTAGATCGAATATTTAAACCACTAAATGGGTCTATCGCAACTGCATTGCGCCGAGCCCTCCTGATTACTAGCTGCCTGGGTAGTGAAGCGAGTCTAAACGGGAGTCGCACCAGTAGGAAGAAAATCGCCCATTGGCTCTTCACTTAAACTGATATATTCGAGCCGCCATTGGTCTACTTTAAGTAGATCTGCCAGGGAGATTAATGTGTCTGCAACTGCGTTGCTTGCGCTCAATTCGATCTCTGTTGCATACTCAGGAGCTCCATAGGCTGAATCGAAGAGCGTGCGGAGTTCTCGCGCAACTTTTTCAGCGCTTCCTCTAGCTTTCGCTCCACCTTCGGTGGCGTTATAAACAACTGAGATCGATAAGAAATAGGGTGCTCCGTGCTCCAACTCAATGGCTCTGTGCTCACCAAGATCGAAGAAAAGTGCCACTAAGTACGATGACTCCGGTTTTAGGATTTTTGCGATGTGATGTTCCACAGACTTTTTGCCAACGATCTTTCGTAACCGGTTCTCGAACGCATTGGGGAACGTGGGACGCCCATATCGAGCTGCCAGCCACTGTTTTAAGGCGCGCTTCTCGTCAGCATGCAGAAGTAGATTTATGTCTCTAGTCGTGATCTGGGCGAACTTAGCTTTGTTTATCTGCTGTCGATCAATATGACGAAGCTCAATAGTCATGTCGGGACGCTCGTCGGATACGTATGTCAGATGCAGTCGACGAGGGTTCCTTGCGTGCGTAACCATCGGATCGCGAGTTGGAATTAGTGAGCCCACAATGACCTCGACAAATAGCTCAGTATCATTGGGTAAGTCGCAATCGTGAGAGATCAAGACAACGCGACGATTTGAACCGAGACGTTCAACCAATTCCAGTGAATAGGCGACTTCGTCAGAAAGCAGGTCTCCCTGGCGCCATTCGGTATCCCTTCCTAACATCCACTGCTCCTATTTCACACGCTCTCAGAGGAGCCGGGGATTGAAATGGAGGACTGCCAATCGCTGGAAGGTTTGGATTTGGAGGTCGCAAGGCCAGACTGCTTATACGAAGCCTCCATCGCCTTGGCCTCGCTAATCAGGGCTGTAACATGCTCGCTGCGATTCTCGCCTGACTGAATCAGATCCATCAGGGATCGTCCGGCAAAGGTCTTCATCTTTATTAAGGCCCCTGCACGAGACACCCCCGCTGCCTGAAATGCATCAGCAATTCTGCTCAATTCAACAATTCTATTGAGTTTGTCTGGCTCAGGAGTTGAGTCGCCAGAGAGCCACTTGTAGATGGCTTGGCGAGAGACGTCAAATAGGCCGACTAAATCTGTAATGGCCGGGTTCAGAACGTTGCGGATACTTTCGATATGCTCGGAAGCCGTCCTAACATCGAGGCGTTCAGTACCGCTGGTCGATGCAACGGCAGCATCGAGAATAAACGGCACCCGAGGCTGAATGTGATGTCGCCAAGATTCAGTACGGTCGAGCCCATAAACACTGCCGGTGCCAGCCAATATCATGCCCATCACCGCGAAAACAGTCTTTGCTGACGGCCAATCTTGCTGCATAGGCCGAGTCGAAATTGGAATAGAGTACATTTTTTTGTATAAATTTATCTTATGCCCAAACTGCGCGAGCGTGATCTTTAACGGTGGCATCGAACACTAACTTCATCGTCGCGTGAAGAGAGACCAATTGCTCATCTATTTTTTCGAAATCTAGAGACATTCGTCCTTCAACAAAGTGATCTGTGTCAATTACCGCATGAGGCGTTGCGTCTTTAATGTCAAACTTAGGCATTGGAATGAGGCCGCTGGGCAGCATGTCGGGCGGATAACCCAGAGGTGAGGTCATTCGGTGAACGCGGGCCACCAAAGTTCCTCGGGTGACGAGAGGGGCGGATTGGGTCTCGAAAACTGACTCATTTAGTGCGTACCTTTGCGTAGCACCAAAGTGAACACCAAGTAACCCATCGGCTAGGTACTGTTCAATCGTTTCATCTGATTGTGGCAGCACTGCGTCAAGATAGCGCAGGCCCAGCCTGCTGATGTGTTCAAGACCGACAACTTTATGCACAGCTTTTAGCCCGCGCAATAGTTCTGGGATGAACTCTTTGCTCGTTTCGTAGTGGGTCGAGTGGAAGGTAATCGAAGCTGCACTCAAGATAAAGCCTGAAGCGCGATCCCCCTTCGTTATAAGCCAAGACGTGGTGTGCGCAACCTGTGGTTCGCTTGAAGCTTGGCCAGGCGCTGCAGTAAGTTGTAGGTGGGCGACTTGGTGTGGCTCGAAGGAAGTATAGCCATCGCGCCGAAGAATATCCTGCACCTCTCCAACGTACTTAGCCATAGCGGCGACAGGGTTGAACTGTGCTTGTGCCAGGGCGTAGTACACGGGGGCATTGGCCATCTTCTCGCTCACAGCTTCACTCCTCTGGTTGTGGGCGCACGAAAAAGCGCCTAGTTGACATCCTGGTTGTCAGTTTACACGTTGGTTGACATTGGTAGCAAGCTTAGGATGTGGGTGGGATCAAAGAACGGGTCCGATCGTGAAGTAACCAACGGAGTTTTTATGATCTCATTTAATTTTTTGGCTTCGCTGTTTGTTATTACCCAGGGCAGGGTAATAACGATTATTCTTGCAGCCTGCGATTTTGCTATATCCAAAAAACTTGGCGTAAGCGTGTAAGAACGTCATAATGTTAGCTTGCAGAGCTCTGCTTTAAGCCAATTGACTAAGTTAATTCTGCATGTAGTCGTGCCCTGACCTGTGGCCAAAACCGCACCACAAATGCTGAAATAAGCACTCAAAAGGGCATAAAAAGGAACGAATACACTCGTGTTTTAGAAGCGACTATCTCTCTAAGATCATGATTTTCAAGTGTATTTTATTTATTCCTATTTATAGCTAGTGCGACTGTTAATCCGCAGGTCCCTGGTTCGAGTCCAGGTCGGGGAGCCAAAATTATTAGGTATGTACCGAACACATGGTTTACATATCGTACCGGTCACATAGTTAACACTTTGGGGCCAAATGGGTTCTCCAAGGCTTGTACTCTGTGAGACTCCAAATCAAAGTATCCCATATCGTATTCCATAAAACTCACAAGCCACACGTCGTCTTCGACCTGACGTAGGCCTACGTCTTGCCCCGCAAAGACCGTACTGAAGTGAATCTTTTTACCGTCAATACAGATTCGTCCGCAGTTCGTGATGGTCACCGTTTTATCGTGTAACGGGTAGGCATGGTAATCGTCCCCCAGGTTAACCGGGGATAGAGGTAGAATTTTCCCACTTCTTTTAAGGTTTATTTAGTCAGCAGTGGTCGTCGTCACGTTGGTGACGTGAGGCGTTTGGTGAGGGTTGCCTTGGCTGCGTCAAGCTTGCGCTGCAAGTCATCGATAACGACAACTAAATAACCAGCTAACGGGAACCGAAATCTATTCGACCACGGCGCATAAAAGTAATACATTGTTTTACATTTTAGGTCTTATGATGATAAAATTTGTGTATCAATAGTTAGCTGGAGGTTTTTGTGGAAATCGTACTAAAAAAGATGGGTAACAGCACGGCACTCGTCATGCCACCCCCCGTGCTGAAAGACCTGGGGTTGAGTGTTGGTCATCACATGACACTGAACACTACGCCCGATGGCAAGATCGTTCTGACTCCTAAGCGCAGGTATGTATTGGCCGATATGATTTCTCAGTGCGACTTGAAGGCGCCAATGCCAGCAGACCTCGCATTGTGGGATGTTGCCCGTCCTGTCGGGCAAGAAGTGCAGTGGTGAAGGTTTTTGAGAGAGGGGATATTGTCAACGTTCCTCTGGATCCGACTGTCGGACATGAGCAGCGTGGCACTCGACCAGCCCTTGTGTTGACGACCAAAGAATTTAACAAGCTTGGTGACGTCTTGGTTGCCCCAATTACTCAAGGTGGCGATTACGCTAGGTATGCGGGGTTTGCCGTTACGTTAATGGGCATCGGGTGCAAGACCAAAGGCGTTGCGCTCTTGAATAAGATTCGCATGCTTGACCTCGCTGCGCGTAAAGCACGCAAGATTGAAAGTGTGCCTCAAGTCGTGCTCGATGATGCGCTAGAGCGACTGCAAGCCATCGTCGAGTAGTTCGTTTGGTCTGGGAAACGCAGCCGCACTTGCAGACAATGCCCACAAAACCAATCCTTGTGTTTTGACACATGAAAACTATGTAAGTTTGCTGCGTGCTGCCTATTAATTAATCGGCACGTATATTGTTGCTTTTAACCAAGGCGCTCCATTGTTTGATTTCACCTTGCAAAAACGCTGCAAATTCAGCTGGCGTATTGCCTATTGGATCGATACCCAAGGACTTCATTCTACTTACGACAACTGGATCACTAGCTGCTTTGTTTATCGATTCGGCAAGTCGATCAATGATTTGTTTTGACGTTCCTTTGGCAACAAAAAATCCGTTCCATTCGACCACGATGAAGTTCTGAAATCCCAATTCCACGAAGGTTGGTACGTCTGGTAATGCGTCCATACGTTTGGGACCAGTCGTCGCAAGCGCTCTTAGCTTGCCAGAGCGAAGATGTTGTAGCGCTGTGATTGGATTAGAAAAGTAACCGGCGAGTCGGCCTGCTAGAACGTCGGCAATGGCTTGTGCGCCACCTTTGTAAGGCACGTGAACCCATTTCATATTAGCGTCACGTTGTAGTAATTCGGCAGCTAGATGCGCAGCACCGCCAGCGCCATAAGATCCGTAATCTAGTTTATTCGGGTTGGCTCTTGCGTAATCGACGAGATCTTTTACCGTTTTGAAGGGGCTATCTTGCGGAACAACCAAAATCAGAGGCATATTGATTGCCTGGGAGACCGGTAGCATATCTTTGACAGGATCAAACGGAAGCTCTCTCATAACCGCATTTACGGCATAAGGGAACGTATCGTAAAAAACCGTATAACCGTCAGGAGGGGCCTGTAAGACCGCCATGGCACCCACCACACCACTTGCTCCGGGCTTATTCTCAATAATGATAGTTTGCCCTAGGTCGGTCGACATCGGTTGAGCTAGCATCCTGGAGTTAGTGTCTGCACCGCCGCCTGGGGTGTAAGGCACGACCAGTTTAATCGGATGATCGGGATAGACGGCTCGGCTGTCCGCCCCATGAACCGGGAATGTCATTGCGACGAATAGACCCATCGCGACGGTTTGTCTGTAAAGATGATCGCGGAAAAAAGCCTTGGATTGGTTAAACATGCTTGTCTCGTTGTTATTTGTCGGTTGCAATTAACGAAATTTAATCGATTCTGATTGTTCGATCCGGTTGAATTTTAACCACCTGGAGGTGAGCCGGATTAAAGTTGACAATTACCGGATGTACCAAAGCTGGCTGAAGCTGGGGTGAAAGGCTACGATGTACTGCCTTGGTACGGCAGGGTCGCGCCAGCACATACACCGCAAGAAAAATGGAAGCGTGTCATCAAAGATGCTCACGTTAAAGCTGACTAGTTATTTCAATAGTCAAGAAAAAGGAGCAACATGAATCACTCAGGACGCCTCGAAGGAAAAGTGGCAATAATCGTAGGGGCTGGCCAAGAGCCAGGCGAAACCATAGGCAATGGCAGAGCCGTATCGGAAAGATTTGCAGAAGAAGGCGCAACACTGCTGCTTGTGGACATCGGACAAGACCGAGCAGATGCAACATTTCATGCTGTAAAAAAATATGGCGGTGTGGCTAGCACAATGACTGCCGATATCACTAATGAAGAGGACTGCAAACGAATCGCAGCGACCTGCCTAGAGCGCTATGGACGCATCGATATCCTACACAATAACGTTGGCAAGTCAGAAGGTGATCGAAAAACGGTCGACCTAGACGTCAAGGCGTGGGATGACATTATGGGATTAAATCTGCGCGGAATGTTCATGACCTGCAAACATGTTTTGCCGGCTATGATTAAACAAAAAGCTGGAAGCATCATCAACATTTCTTCGACATCTTCTTTGGCGGCACGGCCTACGTTGACGTACAAAACGAGTAAAGGCGCAATCAACACCATGACACAGCACATTGCCATGGAAAACGCTGCTTTTGGAATTAGGGCAAATGCGATTCTGCCTGGCTTTATGGATACACCGATGGCAATCGAGCGCCGTGCGAGAGAGACCGGCGTTACGCGAGAAGAAATCCGTGCAGCTCGCGATAAGTTGGTGCCAATGGGCTACATGGGTACCGCTTGGGACGTTGCCAACGCTGCTGTATTTTTCGCCTCAGACGAATCAAAATACGTCACTGGCGTGTTAATGCCAGTTGACGGAGGACTGCTCATCAAACGCGGCTAACAAAACAACTTTAGGTATACAAAGAAAATGCGTAGCAAACTATTTGTCCCAGGATCGCGACCCGAGTTATTTGAGAAAGCTTTGTCTAGCGCCGCGGATGCGCTGTCATTCGATTTAGAAGACGCCGTTGCTCCAGCCAAAAAATCAGAAGCACGCAATAATCTCAAGGTCTTCTTCGAGTCAGCTGCGGCAATTGAAAGTAAGAAAACCCTTATCGTTCGCATTAACGCTATGGACACGCCTTACTTTCAAGACGACATCGCTCAAGTTGTTCAAAAGGGTGTCCAGATAATCAATTTGCCAAAGCCTGAGAGCATTCAAAACGTCCTGGAGACGGTAGGCGCAATCGAACAAGCAGAGCAACGTAATGGCGTGAACATTGACGGAAATTCACCAATACGTCTTTTACTTAACATTGAAACACCGCGCGCGCTGCGCTTAGCCTATGATTTGGCGAGCGCCCATCCTCGCGTTTGCGGCCTGCAATTGGGTCTGGCGGATTTGTTTGAACCACTCGGCATTTCAAGACAATCAGCCCATGCCATTGAGCACACCATGATGCAAGTCAAACTGGCGGCAGGTGAAGCCGGTATAGACGCATTTGATGCAGCGTATGCGGACATCAAAAATACCGATGGATTCATCACCGAAGCTAAAATGGCTGCAAGTTTTGGGTATACAGGTAAAACCTGCATCCATCCTAGCCAAGTTGAAATGGCTAATGCGGCCTTTAGACCTGACGACGAAGCCATTGCTCATGCACTTAAAGTGTTGGAAGCCGCTAAATTGGCTGATAGTCAGGGAATTGGAGCCTATGTAGTAGACGGCAAGATGATAGATCCACCTTTTTTCAAAAGCGCACAGAAACTTGTGGCTTACTCAACAAGACTGGGCTTGATCAAAGCATGACGAGTGAACCTCGCATGCGTTTATTCCGTCTAGTAGGCGGTATCGTTGCCGCGCTGTGCTCAGTGTCGATCGCAATCCCTCTTTGCGCATACGCCCAAGACCTATACCCGAGCAAACCAATCACAATCCTCGTAGGTAGCGCACCGGGTGGCTCAAATGACATTTTCGCGAGGACCTTGTCAAAAAGACTTCAGGATGAACTAGGTCAACCTGTGATTGTCGAGAACAAGCCAGCAGCCGGAGGCATACTCGCTAATAACCTGGTTGCGCGAGCAGTGCCTGATGGCTATACATTGGTGTTGCTATCTTCGACATTCACTACCGGAGCCGCGATCAGGAAAGATTTGCAATACGATGCAATCAAGAGTTTTAAGCCTGTCGCAATGATCGCCAAGGGGCCTTTGCTCGTCACAGTCAATGTAAATACTCCTTACAAATCCTTAACCGAGCTGATTGATTTCGCCAAACTCAATCCTAAGAAGGTGAACTACGGAACATCTGGTATTGGTAGCATTAATCAATTTGCAACGGAGGCATTCTCCCAAGCCGCTGGCATCCAGCTCACTCACGTACCTTACAAAGGAATGGGTCCCGCAGTCACTGATTTGCTTGGAGGACAAATCGATATGATCGTAGCGAGTGCACCGTCCTTATTGTCTCAAGTCAACACAGGGAAAATTCTGGCTTTGGGTGTGACAAGCAAGGAACGCGCCCGAGCGATGCCCCAATTACCAACTTTGCAGGAGGCTGGGTTAAACGGCAGTGTGGTCGATCTATGGTGGGGAGTGCTCGCTCCAGCAAATACACCTGACGCTATTGTTGAGCGACTTAATCAAACGATTAATAAAATCATGTTAGAACAAGCTATGCAGAACTTCCTCAATAAAGAAGGCGCACAAACGGCGACTATGACTAGCGAAGCTTTTGCAATCTACATCAAAAACGAAATCAAACGCTGGCAAGTAGTAGCTCACCAAGCGAATATTCAACCTGAATAAGCATCATGACAGTAAACTCATCAGATTCAATAGATCACCAGTCCGTCATTCCACAGCGCAAGGGCGCCAAAGGCCCCTTAAGCGGGATCAGAGTGCTGGATCTGTCTGCCTACATCGCAGGTCCTTACGGATGCGCGTTGCTAGCCGACCAAGGCGCAGAAGTCATCAAAATAGAACCGCCGATTGGAGATAATCTGCGCAAATATCCATCCTCGCTGCATCCCGAAAGTCGTGCGTTTCTCGGAATGAACCGCAGCAAGCTTGGGATCATGTTGGATTTGAAGCAGACACAGGATCATGCCGCCTTAATCGAGTTAGTCAAAACTGCTGATGTCCTCGTACATAACTTTAGGCCCAGCGTTCCAGCAAGGATAGGCATCTCGTACGATCAACTTAAAGCCATCAATCCTCGACTCATCTATTGCGCAGTCAGTGGCTACGGCGACACTGGCCCATTAAAAGATAAAGCAGGATTTGATCAAGTACTGCAAACCATGACGGGAATGTGTGTGTTGCAGGGTAAGAAAGACGGTCCACCAGAAATTCTCTATGGATCAATCGTTGATTACTATGCCTCCGCACTCGTTGCTGGTTCGGTATCGTCCGCCTTGTATGAGCGCGAGCGCAGCGGGCAAGGACAATTTGTTGGCGTTTCGTTGCTTGCTGCCGCAATGACGTTGCAATCTGGCCGTCTCATTTGGGCTGAAAATGAAGGGCGAGACGTTGGTCGCGACATGAGATCTGGCGGTATTACCGGGATTCACCCTACCAAAGACGGTTACTTATACATTTCTGCAAACACCCCGCATTTCTGGACAGCGCTATGTGAAAAAACGGGACTTCACGAGCTTGCCTGTAACGAGAGATACGACAGTGTAAAAAAACGAGCCATCCACCACGCTGAGATTGTTCCGCAATTACACACCGCTTTAATGCGTAAATCAGCGCTTGAGTGGGAATCTCACTTTGGTGAAGAAGTGCCCTGCTCCGCAGCACGAACGATCGAAGACATGTTTGACCACCCTCAAGTTCTTGATCAAGGAATGATTGCCACCTACCATCATCCTGTCGTTGGTAACTTCCGCGGATTGAGCCAAGCCATCAAGTTTGGCCGAACCCCAGGACCTGAACCTTTCGCGGCCCCCACACTGGGTCAGCATACGGATTTAATCAAAGCTGAAATCACTCGTTTAAACCAATAGACTCAATCATGAATACGATTCCGCACTCTAGCGGCACTGACAAACCTAAGCTCAAAGTACCTGCAAACGCCTGTGACTCTCATATTCATTTGTATGACCCCGCCTATGCTTCACCGAATGCGCACGGCATGCTATCGCAAGCGACTGCAGCCGAATACAAACTTATTCAACAACGCCTCGGAACCACGAGAACTGTTATTGTGAACCCACGCGCTTCTCAAACAGACAATCGCGTCACGTTGATGGGTATCGAGCAACTCGGTCGGCAAAATACCCGTGGAGTGGGCGTCGTGAACACCAGTGTGACAGACCAAGAGCTGGCAATCATGGATGATGGTGGAATTTGTGGGATTCGCTTTACGCTTTACAACGCAACGAATGCCCCCGTCACTTTTGAGATGGTCGAACCGTTAGCACGGCGAGTTCATGAGTTAGGCTGGCATATTCAACTTCATTGGACAGCGGATCAAATTGTTGAACATGAAGCACTTGTTAAACGACTGCCAGGCACCATCGTATTTGATCACTTGGCACGTATACCTCTGCCCATTGGCATCAAACATCCTGCGCATCGTATCGTCACTGAATTATTACAGTCGGGGCGTACCTGGATCAAACTTTCGGGCGCATATCTAGATTCTCAGTTCCAAGCGGACGGGTTGTATCGCGATTTAGATCCTATCGCACGCAGTTACGTTGCAACAGCTCCAGAGCGAATGGTGTGGGGCAGCGATTGGCCTCACCCTACCGAGACATCAAAACCTGATGATGCAAATCTCATTGACTTACTAACTCGCTGGACTGATACAGCAGGACAAATTGAAAAAATTCTTGTGAGCAATCCTGCCACACTATACGGATTTGAAGGGATGAATTTATCCGTCGCTACTTTACAGATGTAAAGCAAATAGATCTCTCAAAGATATCTCATTGTGAGGATCTGATGACAGCACGAGCCATGAGCAATCAAATCGCCTTTCGCTATCGCAGCATAGATAGCGCCGCAGTTTCACGTGAACGTCGCGTACGGTATGAGCCAGCGGATCACCACTCTTTATAGTGGTGAGTTTTCGATTCTGCGTGAACGTAGTCCGACGGCTTATCAAACAGCCGGGTTGAGCTACGATACCTAGTTCAATTTGAAGCAAGCGATCGATCTGCCGTACAACACGGATTGGTTTTCGCTACCACCCGCATTGTGACGGTCCGATAAAACCGGACAGGTCACGACAACTAATTTCTCACAAAATAATGTTGTTTAGCTTAAGATTTGTCTTGGCGGGTGCACTAGCGCACCCACTGAGCCTACCGCGCTCTCAAACCCCGCCCACCCCAGGCGCCCCAAAACGCTTTCCACAAATCACGCTAGAGCAAATCGCGCCCGAAGGCCAGCAATTGGCTCAAGACATTATCAAACTCTCAAGCGTTGGCTTGGCTGGGCCTTATAACGTTATGTTTAGAAGCCCTGTGTATGCTGATCGACTCAATAAGCTGCTTGATTACTTGCGTTTCAATACCTCATTGCCCACCCGCTTGAACGAATTTGCCATCATCATTCAAGGTAATGAATGGAAGTCCCAAATTGAGTGGTTTGCGCATTACCCCCTGGCGCTCAAAGCGGGGCTGCTACAACAGATTGCAGACGATGTGAAAAAAGGAGTTCGTCCTGCAAACATGAAACCAGACGAAGAGGTAGTCTATGACGTCAGTATGGCTCTCATTCGCACGCATAACGTTCCAGACGAGTTATTTAACAGAGCCAAAGCTATTTTGGGAGAGCAACAACTCGTTGACTTGGTTGCGGTCAGCGGCACCTATGTCGGGGTAGCCATGCTGCTAGCTCTTGGTCAGGAGATGCCGCCTGAGGGAAAGCCTTTGCCGTTTCCGGCTAATTAGACTCAACTAAATCAAGGGTGAAAGAGGGGGTCTGTACCGCAAACATCGTTTGCGGTTTGAAACGGTCGAACGGGCCTCTTTCGCGCTCACGCGGCCGGGTCAAAAAAGGGAGTGTTACTGAGCAAGATTGAGGCCAAGCTCTTGAACGGCAGTGCGACCGCTTACATAACCCAAACCGATCGCCGTGAGCAGGCCGTTGCCCGAGGCATAGCCAGCAGCGCCTGCTCGGCCGCTGATGCCACCTGCTGCCCCGCCGCCAGCAAAGAGATTGGGGATGCGGCTGCCATCTCGCCTTAAGACATGTCCAGTCGTATCTATTTTTAAACCACCTTGCGTGTGGAACAGGCCTGGTGTGACTCGGCAGATCCAGTATTTTGTTTGCAGGGGAGCCAAACCGAATTTATTGCGACCAAACCTGTCTGCTGCCTTGCCATCCGCAGCCTGGTTGTAGCTCGCAAGTGTGTTGGCTAACTTATCGACTGGCAAATTAAACAGTGCGGCGAGTTCTGCTGTACTCGCCGCTGCTTTGATGCCACCGAGTTCGACCAGATCCCTGAATTCATCTTCCTTATCCGCGATGGTTTTGATTCGATCATCAAAAATGGCAAATACTTCAGTTTGCTGTTCAAGTACGAGGCGGGCATATCCCGAATAGCCGATATCCTCGTTACCAAAGCGTTCACCTTGCGAGT
Source organism: Jezberella montanilacus (assembly GCF_003003055.1). Classification (GTDB taxonomy): domain Bacteria; phylum Pseudomonadota; class Gammaproteobacteria; order Burkholderiales; family Burkholderiaceae_B; genus Zwartia; species Zwartia montanilacus. The sequence goes on along the minus strand of NZ_PVTV01000015.1, from coordinate 239,395 downwards.
TCACTAGAACCCCGCCTTTTTCCAACGTAGTCCATGACAGCAGTGAGCCGTGGGGATAGGCAACCGCTGCATAGCCTTGGTAGGCAGCCATATTGGCTAAACCAGCACCAAGCGCACGCCCCCATTGCACGGCCTCCCCTTGGCTGCCCAGCGCACCAAAGTACTCGGCCCCCGCAATTTCAGGACAAAATTCTTTGACCAAATCACGGTTTGCAGCAAAACCATTGCAGGCCAGAATCACTTTGCTGGCTTTAATGCGCGAGGACTCTACACCTTTACCAGCAATCAAAGCACCGATCACATCCCCGTCCGAAGAAGTCAGCAGTGATTGCACTGGGTTACCCACAGCTAGGGCAATGTCCCGCTTAGCGACACCAGCCAGCAGATCGTCCATCAGGTCTTGACCGCGACGTGAAGCGGGCGCGTGCAAACGTGGGACAGAATGGCCGACGTGGCAGTAATCGGTGATCAGGCTCATGCGTGCCGGTACAGAATCTACCAACCACTCGCAGAGCTCAGCGGATATCCTCGACAGGTAGTCACTGACCTGACTGAGTTCATGTTGACCAGCAATCCTTTCAAGGTCAGCGATCATGATCTCGGGCGAGTCGATGATATTTGCAGCTTTTTGAAAGCGGCTACCTGCTCCGGGGATAGATCCCGTGCTGAGCGCCGTGTTACCACCTGGCTTGTCACGCTTCTCAACGATTGCAACCTGTGCACCTTCGTCATGCGCGGCAATGGCAGCAGCCAGCCCACAGCCGCCTGCACCGATCACCAGTACGTCGACGTTCATGTCCCATTGCTTATCAACAGCATCCATCTGTTCGTTCCCGACACGTGCTTGAAATTCTTTGACTTGTTTACGCGAGATTAAAAAATTGATCAACAACCGCTCGCCAGGGCTTTGCCAGCGCAACACAATCGGACTCGCCATTGCAATCTGAGTGAAGCGCTTGCATTGTTCGAGTCAGGCCTGGAGCGGTTGAAGACGACAACTCATCAATCTTTGCCCAAAGATCTTCGTTGCTGAAAGGACGATCAGGACCGCCTCGTGCACTCAGGCAATTCGCGCTGTAGCGATGGCCATCGGTGGTGACCAGCGTCAAGAAAGCAGGGCGGTCTTGCGGCCAAGGCAATGGTTTATCGGTTAGTTGGATTTCAACTTGTTGTCGCAAACGCGCGACACGCTGATCGCTTATCGATTCGGTACCAAACGCTTGTGCCCCACCGTGGCCGTATACCAATGACGCAGCCAGAGCGTGCGGCATCGAGAACTTGGCCCCAAGCGTGGTTAACGGTTCCTGATTATCTAATGACACACCAAGGCTATGAGTCTTGAGCTCGATCTTGATGACATCTGCACCGCCTTGCAGTTCTGGGTGAGTAAGCAAAATTTCACTCATCGCTTCAATTGATGAGTGAGCATATTGGCAGCATGCGTAGATCTTATGGTATCCCGAGCTAACTGCCCAATCAACACCCAGACCAACGGTCAGCTCCTGAATGTGGGCCTCACTCCCCAGCGTCTCGTGGTAGACATCGTGGGGTGTTTCTGCCAACCCGGCTATACCTGCCTCAGCCCATTCAATCGCTTGAAAGCTATTGAAGATACCTGCAGCAGCCCACGCGTTACGAATCAGTGCGCCACGCAAAGCCTGGTTGTATGGCCCAACAGCACCCAAAGTGCTGGCGTTTGATAGGGCATCGAGCATTTGCTGGGCTGGTAAGCGACGTAAAAAGCCAATGGCTGCGGTTGCGCCAACAGTGTTAAATAAAGCGTGTGGGTGAATGGTCAGAGTGCTAAAGCGCCACGCTCTGGCAAAGCGAGCGGTGACTTCGTAGGCGAGAGTACTGGCACGTATTACCTCGGCAGTCGACAAATTTTCACTCTCGGCAAGCGCCAGCAAAATCGGCAGTGTGTAGAGGCCAGCATGACATACTGCTTTGCGATAACCCTCATCAAGTTCGTTCCAACTGGCAGCCAGTGCATTAGCCAGAGCAGCTTGTAGCGGGGCTAATTTTGCTCGATCTTGCCTAAACAGCGAAGCGGATCCGGAAGGGCCACGGGCAGTTATCTTTGTTTGAGCCGCTACGATTTGAGGTTCGTTCTCAGCCGATATGATTGCCGCCAGATCGTCAGCGATGATCATCAGCGTTTTTTGACGAACGTCGACAGGGATGTCACTTAATTCCTGACGTGCTGCCCAAGTAACCAATTCTCGTAATCCTTGTCCAGCAGCCTCACGTGGTGTCATGTTTTTCATAGAAATTTCAAAATAAATGCCAAAGGTTATTTTCTTCAAGTAGTTGCTTGCTGGCTCCATCAAAAATGACTCGTCCTGCTTTGAGCACGATGGCGCGCTCAACTTCTTGAAGTGTCGCTTGAACGTTTTGTTCGACGATCAGCACGGTTGTGCCCTCACTTTGATTAATCGTCCGCACTGAACTCAGTACATCTTTAACGACGATAGGGGCCAGGCCGGTGGTGGGTTCGTCGAGCAGTAGTATTCGAGGGCGCGTCATCAACGCCATGCCCAGCGCTAACATTTGCTGTTGTCCTCCGCTCAACGACCCGGCCTGCTGAAGCTGACGCTCTTTAAGAATTGGAAAAATCCCATACACCGATTCTGCATAAGCCGTGTCATGCATCAATCCGGCGATCCGCAGGTTCTGTTCAACGGATAACTCACGAAAAACATTGTTGCCCTGCGGTACAAAACCGATACCACGACGCACGTTGAGGTGAACCTGGCCAGCAAGAATCGCGTGCTGATGGTAGTGAATGGTTCCGTCGACCTGCGAGACATCGCCCACTAAGCTCTTAAGCAAAGTTGTTTTGCCCGCCCCATTGTGGCCGAAGATACCGACCCGTTCGCCATCAGTGATCGTCAGTGAAAGCTCGTGCAAGACCTGAAGCTTACCGTAATAAGCATTGACGTTTTCTGCTTGAAGCACTGTCGCTATTCCTTCTGGTTAAACGCCGCTTATGTGCCGAAATACAGGTCTGCCAGCGTTTTGCTGGAAAGCAAGGTCTGGACGCTACCTCGTTCAAGAATACAACCGCGAGCCATAAACACAGCGCTGTTACACAAGTCTTTAATGAAAGAGACGTTGTGCTCAACGACACAAATGGCACGTCCCGCTGCAGCTTCTTCTCGCACGATAGTTTTCATGGTTTCGTACGCATTCCCCTCAACGCCTGCCATCGGCTCATCGAGAAGCAGGCAGTCGCCATCGTTCATCAACGCGCGGGCTAAACCCACCAGCTTTTGTTGACCAAAGCTAATGTCGCTAACGTTGGAATGAGCAATCGACGTGAGATTCATACGGTGCAGGATGCTCATGGCACGCTCACATAGAGCTTGCTCTGCAGAGTTGATTTGTTTGGTACGAAAAATAATTTGAGAAATTTTTTCACCCGGATAGTCACGCGGTGCTACCAGAATATTCTCGAGAACAGTCATGCTTGCAAATAAACGCATGTGCTGCCACGTTCTGGCCACTCCAAGGCGCGCTCGCTGATACATAGGCAAACCATCTAGAGGTTTTCCCGCGACCGTGATAGTGCCCGAGTCCACCGGATAGAGACCAGAGATCAGATTAAACAGGGATGTTTTGCCGGCACCGTTGGGTCCGATTAATCCGAGAATTTCGCCGCCATGAATATCGATGGATATATGATCTGCAACCACAATTCCGCCAAAACTCTTGCATACAGTGTTTAGGGAAACCAGGGTAGTCATTTCAAGACTTCCTTTGTGCTTGGCGTTGGGCAGGCGCAATCAGGCCTTGTGGTCGCCAAAACAGAAAAATGATGACGAGTGTTGTGAAAATCACACCTTGTAGCGGTGCCATCACACTGGGCGGCAAATTCATAAAACTGATTGCCTGCGGTAACAGAAGCAGTAGCACCGCACCCACCACTGGGCCGAGGTGTGAGCCCATGCCACCAACAACCACCATCGTCAATAACATTGCTGATTGTAAAATCTCGAACTGATCGGGACTGACGTACTGGTAGTAATAGGCATAAATACCGCCAGCAATTCCCGCGAAACCTGAGCCAATCGCAAATAATGCGAGTTTAATCATCATTGCATTTCTGCCCAATGCGGAAAACGCCAGTTCATCATCACGCATCGCAGAAATGACACGACCGTAGGGGCCAGTCAAGAGCCAGCGGATCATCAGCACTACCGCTAAAGCAACGGCACAGGAGGCGAAGGCAAACACGGCACTGCGTGAGGGACCTTCCACTACATTGGGAATATTGCCTAGGCCACTGGCACCACCCGTAAAGCCCAAATGCTTGATGACTTCTAATAAACCCAACTGAAAGCCGATACTTGTGATGAGCAGATAATCACCCGAAATGCGCAGCGAGGGCAACGAAAGCATCATTGAAGAAAGAAATGCAACGCTACCTCCAGCTAACACGGCTAGCAGCGGATGAACTTCAAAGTGAATGGCCAATAAGCCAGTCGTGTAGGCACCCAGCGCGAAAAAAATAGGATGTGCAATGCTGATAAGTCCCCCAAAACCGATAATCAGGTTAAAGCTCGAACTAAGAATCACATAGATCCCAATCAGCACCGCTAATGAGACGAGATACTCCATATTCAGAAACCTTTCTGGATTGCGCAGTTCATTGCGTCTTGCGGATAAGTGTCAATTGCTTGAGCTTTTTCAGACTCACACCTTGAGGAAAGAACAAGATCGTGACAAAAAGAAAAACGTAAAGGATCAATCCTTGCCATTGTGACGGTATGACAAAAATACTCAGGCCCTGAATAAGTGATAGGGCAACAGCTGCCAGCGCAGCACCAAAAATATGACCCATACCGCCCAATAGGGTTGCGATGACCGCAAACAGCATCATTTGCAGAGGGGTATTAGGGATCACGGATGCACGCGTTCCAAATAGATACATGCCAGCTGTGATCAAAATAGCTGAGATCACAAACGTCGTGACGTATGCGCGTTTGACACTGATGCCATAAAACCGAGAGAGTTCTGGATTGTCGGCAACGGCTGCCATGAATTGGCCATCACGCGTTCTACTGATGAACAGGTAAAGGGTTAACAGCAAGACGGCAGTTACACACAGAGCCTGGATATCCCAGTTGCTGATCACAATGCCATTGATGATATTGACCCCTGACATGATGCTTTGCGTGAGAGCAACCGGCTCCGTGCCAAACATCATGGCCAATAAATAGGCAAGAAACTCAGAGACCACTAAGGTGAAAATAAAGAAAGTCAGATTCGGTGACATTCTGTTGCGAAGTGTCTGTAGGCCGAAGCGGTCCATGAACACGCTCGCTGCAATCGTGACGAGTAGCCCCAGAGCTGCCGATGCCAGAATGGGTAGCCCCAGCAAGGCATGTAATGCGTACATCGCATAAAACGAAAGAGCCATGAGCCCAGCTTGCGCAAAGTTCCAGACCTTGACGACTTTAAGCACGAGCGAAAATGCAACAGCAAACAGAACGGCGTAGGTCGAGGCGGATAGCCCTGTCCAGAGAATCTGTACCAAAATACTGATATCAATCACAGCAGTCCTTCGATTGACGGTAGATCGGTCACGGCACCGCCAAGGCAACCGTGACCAAATAAGGCGAAGGTTCTTACTTAATGGTGGCCAGCGGAACGAACTGGCCCTTGTCTACCGTCAAGAGGTAAACGGGTTTGTTGACGCGATGGTCTTCACCAACTTGTAGTCCACCGGTCATGGGTAATTCAAAGTTTTTGACGGTAATCAATGCTTTGCGCATGTTTTCTCCTGTGGCTGGGAGTTTGTTTTGCTCTAGCCATTTGTAGAGCTCTGCAACCAAGTACGGACCGTCATACAGGTACTGGGTATAAGGCAGGCCATTAGGTACCCGTTTTTCAGTGTCTTTCCAGCGTTGAATAAAGGTCCCGACATTTGGGTTGTCAGAGACGCCGGGTGCGAGCGACGTTACGATCAAACCCTCGGCCGCGGTGCCAAGCTGTTCAATGATTTTTGGGTTGTAGCCGACTGAGTATGTAGATACGCGCTGCTGCAGACCGAGCTGACGCATCTGGGCAATCACTTGCGGGATATCTGACACCAGACCCTGAATGTGGATCATATCCGGATTGGCAGCTTTGACTTTTAGCAGCGCGCCGGTAAATTCAGTTGCCTTGGTGTCGTAGGCTTCATAAGCAACGACTTTTCCGCCCGCTTTTTCGAATTCGCTTTTGTAGATGGCAGCGCCTTCAACACCGCTATCGTTATTGATGTACATGATCGCGGCTGTCTTTTTGCCCAACGTGGCGAAGGTGTATTTGGCGAGGCCACTGACATCGACCTCTGCAAGCGGGAACGTCGTGTATACGTAGTCGCCTAACTTGGCAATCTCGGGCGAGTTTGCACCGACACTTAACTCAAGTACTTTGTCTCGATTGGCGATCGGCGCTACGGCTTTGACCACTGCGCTCCAGGCGGTGATGAAAACTGGCACGTTGTCGACGCTGGTCAGGCGTTTGACCGCATTGATCCCCAACTGTGGATCAGCCTGGGTATCCAGCACAATCATTTCTAGCATTTTGCCGTTGACGCCACCCTTGGCGTTGATGTCGGCAACCGCCCACTGAGACGCTTTGACTTGATCAGCACCATACAGTGCTTGTGATCCAGATAGAGGCATGGCGAGACCGAATTTCAGAGTCTCTTTGGCTTGCGCGTACGCGGCGTTTGATAGTGTCGCGCTACTGATCGTGATTGCTAAAAGCGCCAGAATAGAGCGTCGATTAAAAAATTTCATTTTTTCTCCAAAGCCTAAAGTTTTCTCAAGGTTTCTACAATATCACTGGTTGAAGACACATCGGCATATTTTTCTGACATATCAAACAGATTCACGGCGTGTGACACTCGACTGCGGTCGTAGACAGCATCGTGAGGGACCAGAACTTTGAAATTCAGCGAAAAAGCGTCCACTACACTCGAGCGCACACAACCACTGGTGCTACAGCCTGTGATGATAAGGGTGTCCGCCTGAAGGTCGATCAGGTGGCTTGCCAAGGCAGTCGCAAAAAACGCGCTGGGATGTTTTTTAGGAAGCAGAACGTCGCCCGGCCTTGGTGCGATTTCTTCAACGAAATCGTAGCCGTGCGTGGGGATATTCATGATGCCAGGTATTTTCTCGGCTAAACGTCCGCCTTCATTTTTATTCTTGGGTGCTACGTGGGGATACAGCACTGGCCAGCTATTTTTGCGAAACGCATCAAGCAGTATCTTGATGTTAGCCACGGCATCCCATGCTACGTCGCCACAACTGGTGGGGAATTCTTTAATTGCTTCATAGAACGGTCGCGGTTGCGTGCCTGTCGTTCGATACTGGACATCGATGATCAGCAGAGCAGGGCGCTTACCCACACCAGAGGGGCGACCGAAACCCGCTGCACGATAGGCGTGCTGCTCTTCATCACTAATAATGCCATCCCAGGGTTTCATAGGCTTGCTCCTTGTTGGGGCTGAGTCAGTGAACGAAAGATATAGGTACCATAGCCCGCTTGTCCAGTGATTTTGCCGTTGGCCATCACAGTTTCACCGCGTACGATTGTCTGCACTGGCCAGCCTTTGAGCGTCATTCCTTCGTAGAGGCTGTAATCCGAATAAGAACCGAGTTCAGCAGGATTGACGACGCGAGATAAATTGAGATCAACCAGTGTCAGGTCGGCATCCGTGCCAACAGCTAGGCTACCTTTATTTGGTGCGACATTGAAAATCCGTGCCGGTGCCTGCGTAAGTACCTCAGCGATTCGACGCAGACTCAAGCGACCTTTGTGATAACCCTCGTGCAGCAGGACTGGGAGAATGGTGGCTGTTCCGGGGAATCCTTGCGAGGCAAGCCACATGGGTTTTTCTTTAGTTGCGCGTTTGCGTGGGCAGTGGTCAGAGCCGACTACGTCGATCGAGCCATCCCGCAAGCCTTCCCACATGGCCTCAACGTCATCCGCGGTTCGAAACGGAGGATTCGCTTTGCCCATGCCACCTAGGTCGGAGTCCTCGGTGTGGGTGAGATAATGTGGGCAGGTTTCTACAAAAACCTTGTTGTATCGGCCGCGCCATTTACGGACCTCGTCCAGTGCCATGCGTGTGCTGATGTGTGGAATATAGATTTGTGCGCCCAGGTGTTCAGCAAAATACATGGCGCGCACGCATGCCTCGGCCTCTGTGAATGCAGGCTTGGCGAGCGACCAGTCCTTTAATGTCGACCCGCCGCCAGCTTGAATTCGACTTCGGATACGGTTGACGACTTCGATGTTTTCGGTGTGGCAAACCACTTTTACATCTCCGAGACTGGCGGCTTTGGTAAGCAGATCGAACAGATAGCCGTCATCTGTGCCATCCAGACCCAGATATCGCCCCTCTTCCCCTTTAAAGTTCATGAAGTATTTAAACGACGTCACGCCATAGGTTTTGACGTAATCGTCTAACTGATTGATGTGATCCTCGTTTGCCGTACTGAAATGAAAGGCATAGTCGACGTAAGCTCGGGTTTTTGCATAATCCTGTTCGCGCTTGAAGACATCTGCATAAGCTTCATTATTTAAAAAATATCCGAGTACCGTTGTGAAACCACCCTGGGCAGCATAGATGGTCTCGGTCTCGTATTCGGTGATTTTCTCGCCAAAACCGAAGTGCACGTGCGCATCAATTAATCCCGGAAACACGTGCAAACCTGTCGCTGACTTGACGGGGATGGATGTATCGACTGGTGTGCCAGGTGTCAGGTGAGCCGCAATTTTTCCGTCCTTGATCAGCAGGTCCATGGGGGTGCCGTCTGAGCTCGCATCAACGAGTATGCCGCCCCGTAAAAAAAATTCGGGTGTATTCATAGTGCCTCTGTTTAAAAACATTTATCTAATTCATTTAGAGTGCGTGGTCGGTATGATGCCTCAGTCAGTGTGAGCGCCCTGAGACTCTCTTGCAGCCAGACAGGATCAAGCCCCATGCCAATGCAAATGATACGGCCGCGCGGATCCTCATCTGGCCAGACTTGCAAAAAAGTGGGGGAATGAAACACTTTACCTACCCCCTGAATCATTGCAAACGGGCGCTGGTCGTCCATATGGATCAGACCTTTGCATCGCAGTAACCGACTATCAAAGTGCTGTACCAGCAAGTGCCACCAAGCCGAGACTCCGACCCAGGTGGGGCGGGTGTTAAGGTAGGCACTCCATGTACTGATATCATCGGCGTGAGTATGCGCTGTTTGATGCCGTGTATGTTGCAGCGGGTATTGGTCAATACTTTGTTCAGTGCGAGGTAACCCCAGAGGTCTGTGCTCGCTGCTAGGTGACGTAAAAACAGATCGGGCGGCTTGGCCTATGGCAGACAGCGTGACTTGAGCATAGGGATTGATGTGTTGCAGGTGCCGGCGCAGTTCAGCTAACTGTTCTGGCGCTGCCATGTCTATTTTAGTGAGGACCAAGTGCTCTGCTAGGCTGACTTGTCGCCGTGATTCCAAGTGTAGAGATAACTGTTCAGCACCTTGCACTGCGTCAACGGTGGTTATCACTTGACCAAGACTGAAATGTTGCATGAGCAACTTGTCGCCGAGCAGCGCATGAAGCACAGGCAGAGGGTCCGCCAAACCTGTCGTTTCTATGACGACACGACGCAGGGGTGGACGATCTAGTCGACCGGCTACGTTTTTGATTTCTAGTAGGGTCTCGCGTAGCGAGTGTGTCACGGTGCAACACAAACATCCGTTGTCCAATAAATAGACGTCGTCTGAAAATTCTTGATAGACCAGCTGATCTAAGCCTATCGCGCCGAATTCATTAACGATAACGGCAGTATCAGACCCTGCTTCTAATTGCAGGAAAGCGTTAAGCAAGGTGGTTTTTCCACTGCCTAAAAATCCAGTGAGCAGATCAAACGCGATCATTCTTGAGTGAGTTTTAAAAGATTTAATTAGCATACGCAATCAGGCGAACCTTGTCACTATAAACGGGACGTACAGTGAAAGACTTAGTGTTGGAGCTGAACGTTCGCGTTTGTCCCTGTCCACCCGGCTGAAACTGTGTTGTCGTTGTGCGCCATCGCACAGACCGCGGAATTGCAATTCATTAGCCTAATCCCAACAATATTGGGATTGGACAGACTATGGAATTTACCGACTTAGGCCCCAGCAAAATTCTGATCGTCGATGATCAGGATCTCAACGTCAGGCTGATGGAAACTTTGTTGCAATCTGAGGGATATTCGACCGTTTCAGCGAGCAACGGCCGTGTGGCGCTGGCGATGGCTGTTGTGGAAAAGCCTGATTTGATTTTGCTGGATATCATGATGCCAGGTATGGACGGCTTCGAAACGGTCAAATAGCTGAAAGCGGATCTGCTCACGCAAAATATACCAGTCATCATGGTGACTGCTTTAGATGATCAAGAGACAAAAATCAAAGCACTCCAAGCGGGCGCTGAAGAGTTTCTGACTAAGCCAGTGGTTCGAGTCGACCTCGTTGTCAGAGTACGCAACCTGCTTCGCTTAAAGAAATATGGGGATCTGTTAAATAATCAAAAAACAATACTGGAAGAGCAAGTCCGTATCCGTACGGCTGAACTTGAGGCGTCTTACCGCAACACCGTCTTGACGCTTGTTCGTGCAGCGGAGGGAAAAGACGCCGAAACTGGAAAACATATTCAAAGAGTGAGTTTCTATTGCAAACTGATAGCGGTTGCGATGGAACTATCAGTTCAAACCTGTGAAGCAATTTTTCATGCAAGTCCCATGCACGATATTGGCAAAATCGGCGTTCCGGATAGTGTCTTGCTTAAAGTTGGTCAATTAAGCGATGAGGAATGGGTCATTATGAAAACCCATTGCGCTGCAGGGGCAATAATTCTATCGACAGGGACATCACCCTATGTGCGCATGGGAGCTGAAATCGCACTCAACCATCATGAGCGATGGGATGGGAGCGGTTACCTTGGTGATCGAAGACGATCACGCCGCAGCCGAAATCTTAAGGGTGCAATTAGTCGCGATTGGTTTTCGAGTAATCGTGGCTGAGACAGCTGAGCGTGGCATTGAGCTCGCCGTGCAGCAACGACCCGACCTCATCACGCTTGACATTCATTTGCCAGGAATGGATGGGTGGCAGTGCTTGGAGCGCTTAAAAAAGAATACTGATGTTGCATCCATACCAGTGGTGATTATTTCGATTGTGGCTGATCGGGCACGTGGCTTGTCTCTAGGTGCGAACCAGGTGTTACAAAAACCAGTAAGCCGTGATCAATTGAGCCGAGCCCTGGGGGCAGAGGGTTTCGGTCGCCGGTTTGCTGAACGTCATGGGGTCGTACTGGTTATCGACGATGACCCAAAGGCAGTTCAATTGCTTGGTACACATCTTGACGTTGCAGGCTACAAAGTCTTGTCGGCTTTTAACGGCAGGCAGGGCATTAATATCGCGAGAGAAAGCAAACCTGACTTGATCTTGCTTGACCTGATGATGCCAGAGCTAAGTGGCTTTGATGTGATTGATGCACTGAAGAACGATGTCACGACTCGAGATATACCCATTATTGTTGTCACAGCGAAACAAATTACTCAGGCCGATCGCGACAGATTAGGCAAAGATGCCAAAGAAATTCTAGAGAAATCTGATCTCAGGCATGGTTTGTTTATTCGTGAAGTCGACCGGGCAATGCTCAAAGATAAGGTCGATCATGCGTAAAATTTTGGTCATTGAGGATAACGAGTCAAATATGAAGTTAGCATCGTTTTTGCTAGAAAACGCCGGCTATCTCGTTTTGAAAGCGACTGATGCAGAATTGGGTATTGAGCTTGCGATCAAAGAGCAGCCTGACTTGATTTTGATGGATGTTCAACTGCCAGGGGTGGATGGCTTGCAGGCAACACGAGTCCTCAAGGAAAACCCCTTGACCAAGCAAATACATATCATCGCGATGACTGCGCTTGTCATGGCTGGCGATCGAGAAAAAATCATGGATGCCGGTTGCAATGGCTAAGTGGCGAAGCCGATCAAGTACAAAGAATTTTTGAAATTAATCTTTGACTTTTTTGAGACCTAGGCCTTTTGCTGGGCTGAGTATTTTATGCAATTGCTGCTTTTCGACGTTGCGACTTAGTGGATTAGATAACTGACAATGCAGCCACACGATAGCGTGGCCAGCGTCCCCGCGACAATAGTGCGTAAGCCCAGATCCAGAATGTTTTTACGGTGAACGGGTGTCATCGCAGTCATTCCGCCAATTAAAATTCCAAGGCTTCCCAAGTTGGCAAAGCCACACATCGCATAAGTCAAAATAAGTTGGCTTTTCGCAGAAAGCGCACCACTGGGCAGATTGGCCATATCGATATAGGCCACTAACTCATTCAAAACTGTTTTGGTTCCCAATAAGGAACCAGCCATAACCGACTCATCCCAAGGGATGCCGATGAGCCAAGCAAGCGGGGCCATCAGGTATCCCAAAATACCTTGCAGGGTGACGGGATGTTCTTCCACTGTTAACCAACTCAATAGTTCGTTGACTAGTGTGACGAGGGAGATAAAGACAATCAGCGTCGCGCCGATTTGCAAAATGGTTTGCAAGCCCTCTGAGGTCGCTCTGACGATAGCGTCGAAACTATTCGTGTCGACCTGTTGGATATTGACAGGCAACTCGCTTGAGCCCTTCTCTGACGGCACCATCAGTGCTGAGAACGCCAAGGCGGCTGGTGCACTGACAAAAGAGGCAATGAGAATGTGCCCGAGCGCATCTGGGACTTGTTCTGACAAGATACCGGCGTAGAGCGCCATCACTGAACCGGCGACACCGGACATCCCTACGGACATGACTGCAAACAATTCACCACGAGAAAGTTTGTCGAGATAAGGTTTGATAAGGAGTGGCGCTTCGACCATGCCAAGAAAAACATTAGCTGCGGTTGATAGGCCGACGCTACCACTGACGTTCATGATCTTCTCAAGCAAAACTGAAAATAGTTTAACGAGTCGGGGCAGAACACCCCAGTGAAATAACAGCGCTGAGATCACACTCATCAGCAAAACAATGGGGAGCGCCTGAAACGCCAGAATGAACGAAGATCCCGAACCCGACGATGCAAACGGGGAGGGTGCACCACCAAGATAGCCAAACACGGCACTCGTGCCACTTTTAGTGGCCATCAACAGGCCTTGCATCACATCATTTAGCCCGGCAATCGTGGTTTTCAAAAATGAAATCTTGAAAAACATGACGGTGAGTATGGTCTGTAAGACGACACCTCCAATTACCGTACGCCAAGGGATGGCTTTACGGTTTTCTGAGATCAACCAGGCAAGGCCCATCAGCGTGGCGTAGCCGAATACCGCTCGGGCGAGTTCACTCATTGCCGATGACCATGTGGGCTTAATCGCTCATATTGAAAATTATTCTGCACTTTAATGGATCAATTAGCCGCCGCGCAAGCCTGCGAGGTTTGTTCGTGGTTAATACGTACCGTACAATACTGTCTACGGACTGCTATGACCACCTACACCGACGTTTCCTTCTTCCCCCGTAACGCAAAACCCCTGAGCAGTTATCGCAAGTTCTGGGCAGAGCGCTTTGGCGTGGCACCTTTCTTACCGATGAGTCGCGACGAAATGACTCAGCTTGGCTGGGATAGTTGCGACATCATTATTGTGACGGGTGACGCCTATGTGGATCACCCCAGCTTCGGCATGGCTGTGATCGGTCGTATGCTTGAAAATCAAGGGTTTCGAGTCGGGATTATTGCGCAGCCAGAATGGCAAAGCGCTGATCCCTTCAAGGTCTTGGGTAAGCCGAATCTGTTTTTTGGGGTGACGGCTGGCAATATGGATTCAATGATCAACCGTTATACGGCCGATCGAAAAATGCGTAGTGATGATGCCTATACCGCTGGGGATATCGGTGGTCGGCGACCCGATCGAGCCGCAATTGTCTATACCCAACGCTGCAAAGAAGCCTATAAAGACGTTCCGGTTGTGCTTGGTGGAATCGAAGGGTCACTGAGACGGATTGCGCATTACGATTACTGGTCTGATAAGGTTCGCCGCTCAGTGGTGATTGATAGCAAATGTGATTTGCTGTTGTATGGCAACGCCGAGAGGGCTGTTGTTGAAATTGCTCACCGGCTGGCTGCTAAAGAGCCCGTGCATCAAATCACTGACGTTCGAGGTACTGCCTTCATGCGTCGCGAGACACCCGAAGGCTGGTTTGAGATAACGTCGACGAGTATTGACGAACCGGGTAGGGTAGAGGCTCACGTTAATCCTTATCTGATGATCAGCGAGCAAGCGCTCGAAAACGGTGAAACCTGTGCGCGTAATGATGAGGCGCGCGAAGTAGCCGCTGACGCGAACAAAAAGAGCGATAAAAAGCGCAAGGCAATAGCCGGCGAATCGCCTCTGGTCTTTACGCCTAATCCAGCTTTGCAGTTAAAGGGCAAGCTTAAAGTGCCTCCACGCGAGCGAAGCGTGATCCGCTTGCCTGCTTACGAACAAGTGAAATCAGACCCTGTTTTATATGCTCATGCCAGCCGAGTGCTTCATTTAGAAACGAATCCCGGCAACGCTCGCGCGCTCGTGCAGGCGCATGGTGAAGGACGAACAGCACGAGATGTGTGGATTAACCCACCCCCGATTCCCCTCACCACCCCAGAGATGGATTTGGTTTTTGATTTGCCTTATGCTCGCAGTCCACATCCCGCTTACGCGGATGAAAAGGGTGGCCACGACGGCACGACCAAGATCCCTGCCTGGGAGATGATTCGTTTTAGCGTCAACATCATGCGAGGCTGTTTTGGCGGCTGCACCTTTTGCTCGATCACTGAGCACGAAGGGCGGATTATTCAAAGTCGCAGCGAAGACTCCGTTATCCGTGAAATCGAAGACATCCGAGACAAAGTACCTGGTTTCACAGGCGTGATTTCAGATTTGGGCGGCCCCACCGCCAACATGTACCGCATCGGCTGCAAAACACCTGCAATTGAGTCGGCCTGTCGCAAGCCCAGTTGCGTGTACCCCGATGTTTGCCAGAACCTAAATACCGATCACAGTTCTTTGATTCATATGTATCGACGGGCTCGTGCGCTCAAAGGTGTGAAGAAGATTCTGATTGGCTCGGGCTTACGCTATGACCTGGCAGTGAAGTCGCCCGAATATATTCGCGAGCTCGTCACCCATCATGTGGGCGGTTATCTCAAGATCGCCCCCGAGCACACCGAGATGGGGCCACTATCTAAGATGATGAAGCCCGGGATCGGCAGCTACGACAAGTTCAAACAGATGTTTGATAAGTTCAGTTTAGAGGCCGGTAAAAAGCAGTTTTTGGTGCCGTACTTTATTGCGGCTCATCCTGGTACCAGTGATGAGGACATGATGCACTTGGCTGTATGGCTCAAGAGCCACGGCTTTAGAGCAGATCAAGTGCAAACTTTCTACCCAAGCCCGATGGCCACTGCCACAGCAATGTATCACTCAGGGCGCAACCCGCTCGGTCGAGTGACTCGAACAAGCGAGACCGTCGATATTGTTCGCGGCGATCGGCGTCGTCGGCTGCATAAAGCGTTTTTGCGCTACCACGATGCAAACAACTGGCCGTTGTTGCGTGAGGCGCTGAAAGCAATGGGGCGCGCGGATCTCATCGGTAATGGTAAAAAACACCTAATCCCTTTTCATCAACCGCAAACCGATGGCAGTTACACCAGTACTCGGCGTAAAAACAGCACTGAGGCTGCGGGCAAGCGTACAGTCAAGCCGGGCCGAGTGTTAACCCAGCATACAGGGCTACCCCCGCGCAAGAAGATCTAATTGCTCGATCATTCTTGAGCAATCTTCCCCTCTTTAATCACTTTTGCCCATTTAGTGATTTCGTTATCCAGATACGCTGAAACAGCCTCTGGCGTGGATCCTTGGATCTCAATCCCTTGCTCTCGCATCTTTAACTTAAGCTCGGGATCTAACAGCACCGCGTTCACTTCTTTATTCAGCCGATCAATAATTGGTTTGGGTGTTCCCGTTGGGACAAAAAATGAATAGGCTGCTACTGAATCAAAGCCGGGAAACCCAGACTCAGCCAAGGTAGGCACATCGGGCAAGAGAGGAGAGCGCTCAAGCATCGTTACAGCCAGCGCTTTCACTTTGCCTGTTTGGATGAGTTGTAAATAGGGCGGGATATTATCCAGCGTCATGCTGACTCGACCTGTGATCAGGTCTGGGATCAACATTGCCGTGCCTTTATAGGGAATATGCAAAATGTTGAGATTCGCGGCGGTTTTAAACATTTCACAGGTCAAGTGAATCTGACCGCCTGTTCCAGAGGACCCACAGGTGAAGTCACCAGGATGCGCGCGAACGTTGCTTATCAATTCAGCCAGATTCTTGGCTGGATTGTCTGCGCTAACCAAAACGGTAATGCCAATTGTGCCCACCCGGGAGATCGGCGTGAGGTCAGCTCGTAAGTTGTAAGTAAGCGTTTTGTAATAGCTGATCGCCGCCGAGTGCGAACCCATTGATCCCATTAGTATGGTGTAACCATCGGGCGTCGCGTGCGCAACAGCTGAGGCTCCAATATTGGCACCCCCACCAGGCTTATTCTCGATCACAACAGGTTGTCCGAGTCTTACGGCCAGCTTCTCTGTCACGGCCCGAGTGAGGATGTCCGTCGCACCCCCGGGCGGAAAAGGCACCACTACTTTGATCGGTTTACTGGGGTATATCTCCTCACCATAAGCCACCGATCCACCAAGTAGCGTGAGTAAGCCGATGAATAACAATGTTTCGATCCGTTTTGCTGCAAAATTCATTGCTTTTTCCTTCTCCATGCCGGGTGTACTTGCTTACTGCAATCTCTCTTCGGACAAGCAATTAGTATGCCAAGGCATATGTTGTTCCCGGGTCGGCTTTTTCTTTCAACCTACGGCTGCTTTGTTGTGAGCTCAGGCCTTGATGGGATGCAAAGCTTTGTTCAACACTGATGGATTCAGTCACAAGTTACTCGGGTGTCAACTTTAGTTCAGTCGTTAACTGTCGATACACGGGCCAGACCTCGCTAATCATCTTTGTTAGTGGCTCGCCGACCAAGACGTTATCATCTGATCCTATCATCTCCAACAAGGCCATCATTCTTCTGGATTGACTCGCCGCGTCGGCTACAGTACTGGAAATCTTGTCGACGATTTCTTTGGGTGTGCTGGCGGGTGCCAAGAGCATGTTGTATTCGAGTAGTTTGGTAAAAGCAGGGCTCGTGAAACCTTGTTCAGCCCAAGTCGGTACATCAGGATATTTAGTACTGCGTCGATCCGACATAATTGCGATCATTCGAAGACCGTCGCGCTGCATGAAGGGATCAATACTGATCACTGAACCCGTCGCGACATCGGTCTGCTTACCCACTAGGTCCGTAAACATGGCAGGTGTGCCTTTGTAGCTCACCACGACAAATTGCCCGCCGGTTTCTTTAGCAAGTTGCGAGAGCAATAGATGCCAACCCGATCCCAAACTATAGTTGCCCGCGTTCACAGGCCGCTGGCGAGAAAGTTCAACCAACTCTTTCGCGTTTTTTACCCATAGCCCAGTGTGCACAGCCGCTGGC
Source organism: Jezberella montanilacus (assembly GCF_003003055.1). GTDB lineage: Bacteria > Pseudomonadota > Gammaproteobacteria > Burkholderiales > Burkholderiaceae_B > Zwartia > Zwartia montanilacus. Next base: position 221,797 of record NZ_PVTV01000015.1, on the reverse strand, counting down.
AAGCCCCCAGCTGTGACTGCAGCGACGGGTACTAGATCTGCATCTGGATTGATCAAAGGTTTTTTAAACAGGACAGAGGCTTGAGCCAACTGGCTATGCAAACCAACAAACAAGGTGTAGCCATCTGCTGGTGCGTGCGCCACAGCTTCAGCGGCAATCATGCCACCTGCGCCAGGTCGATTCTCGACCGTTACAGACACGCCGAGTTTTTGAGTCAGATACTCCGCGAAGGCACGTGCAGTTGCGTCAGTAGTGCCACCTGGATTTTGTGAAGCAATAATTCGAATCGGTTTTGTTGGAAAATCCTGACCTTGAGCAACGCAAGGACTCAAAAGCCAAGATGCCAAAGAATAAATCGATATAGCGAGTACTTTTCTGATCGTCTGTTGTCTCATGTTGCCTCCAGCAGTGACACTTCGTTATTTCGGTATGCCAAGAATCAAATCAATTTCAACTAAGGCACCAACAGCCAGGCCATGCACGCCAACACATGTTCGGCTCGGTAAGGCTTTGGTGAACCAGGTGCGATAACAGGCGTTGAATTTGTCGTAGTCGTCGAAGGATTCCAGATATACCCTTACCATGAGCGAATCATCCAGCGTCAACCCAAAGTGCGCGATTACCGCCTCGAGGTTTTTCTTGACTTGCAATGATTGCTCGATCAAGCCGCCTGCAACAATTTTGCCGGTTCTGGGATCGGTAGGCATCTGACCCGTCACAAATAACATGTCTCCCCAACGCGTCGCGTGTGAAAAGGGGCCAACTTGTGGCGGCACCCCAGAGTCAGCTGGAAAGTTAAACGTTTCTCTCATTTCTGGTTCCTGTACTTTGAAGATTAATCTATAGTTAACGATACGATACGATACGATACGACACGATACAACTTTGAGCATCGGTGCTTTCAAAAAAATATGTTTTCGACCAACCTTACCGTACAGTTTTTCTTACTGGTCGTACTCATCCAGCTTAGTTTTTTATGGATCTTGCTCAGCAGCACGAACCGAGAGCACAGAACACTTCCGTTTTATTTATTTGGTGCTGGTTTTCTCGCGCAAGCGTTGTTCTACGGGTTTAGATGCGTAGGTATCTGGCTATACCCCGATCTGACGCTGCCATACCGAGTTGGCCATCCTTGGGTACAAGCCGGAATTATCTATGGCGCAATCTCAATCACCTTCGCGTGGATTGTTAAAGCATTATTTTTCAGAATTTTGAATGGCAAGACAAAGTACTTGCCTCATATTGCCGTGGCGGTGGTGCTGGGATTTACGATTCTTGTCTATGAGACGACAGCGGCACCTTCCTTCTTGCCCTGGGCCACGTTCTTAAGGCATATATCTGCAACCCTTTTCGCACTTTGGGTATGTCTTGAAATTATTGATTTTCAAAAAAAACAGAAGAGTCATTTTCTCGTTTATTTAAGGAATGTCTTGATATCCTACGTGGGATTGCAACTTTGTTTCAGTTTGATTGTTTTTGTCCTAGGCTTGCAAGTGCTTCTCGAGCTGTATCACACCCACGAATTGACCGTGTTAGACACGAAACTCGGCGATACGATCGCTTTGAGTCGCCTTTGCCTCGGTATTATTGTCGATGCGCTCGTTTGCATGTTTTGGTTGGAAACCTACTCGAGCCACGCAATCTTGGCTGAAGAAAGCAAACAACAATTAGCTAAACTCTTGATTGAGAAAGAAGCGCTAATTGAACATCTGATCAAAACCACCACATTAATTCATAGCGGAGCGCTATCTGCCGCCCTTGCACACGAATTAAATCAGTTTTTAGCTGTTATTCAAGTTAACGCTGAGCAAGCCAATGCGGTGCTGGCAACTCATCACCAGCCGGAGTCAGTGGCCGACAATCTCAATCGGATCATTAAAGTCAATCAAAGTGCAGCTGAATTGATCGCTAGTTTAAAAGGGCTATTTATGAGCTCTGACGAAACAATGAACTCGGTAATGATCGATAAAATTATTTTTTCGTCAGTTGAGCTTTACCAAAAGCGACTAAAACAGGCCAATATTGAACTTGAGTGCAAACTAGAGTTTGGTGAAGAGATTAGCGTGCAAGCGAGTCTGATCCAGCAAGTATTTTCAAATCTACTGGTGAACGCAATAGAAGCACTAGAAAGATCAGATAAAGTCGACAAAAAAATAATTATTGAATCTGGCTCAGAAAAAGAACATTGCGCAGTAACCATATCGGACAATGGGCCAGGCGTTGATCAATCACAATCGCACAAAATCTTTGATATTTTTGAAACAACCAAAACTAACAAAAGTGGTATTGGACTTTGGCTGTCCAAGCATATTGTTGATCGGCACGATGGGACCATCAGTCTCAGCAGAAATGAGCTCGGCGGGGCAACTTTTAAGGTCGTGTTAGGCAACCTGAAGCCAAGCAACTAGTATTTATGTCTGAGCTCTGTAAAACAGTACGCCGTGAATTTTTTTATAGTATTTGCCAATTCGTGCTTTTTGATTTTTAGCAAGAAAATATTTTTGTTCATCTGCAATGAGGGTAAGTTTCGAATCACCATCACCTTGACCAAAGGCGAGCACGCGCCGCTCGAGCTCATTTTTCTCTATTAATAGATCTATTTGACAGTACTGTCGGAACAGCTCGCGAGTAGTCTTTCTCGGGCCCCAAGCGATAGGCAAAGGAGCCATCCTGTCTGCCTGAGTCAAATCGTGAGCCATACGGGCTAGCAACCGCATGGCACACGCAGACAAGCAACTCACAAGCGACTCGTAGTCGTGGTCTTTATGAAGTTGAAAACTTTCTATAGCAATGATTTCTCCAGCATCAACCTTTTCTACCATGTAGTGCATGGTGATCCCGTACTTCAATACGGCATCATATAAAGCAAACGCAGCTGGTTGCCAGCCTGGCAGGCTGGGAGGACCTAGGTGCACATTGATGCATCCGAATCCAAATTTATCAAGTATGTTTTTCGGGACGATTTCGGCTGAGGCGCATGCGATTAATCTGCTCTTTTTTAAAAAAGTAGCATCGTATTTTTCTAGAGCGACGAGGGATGGGGCGCTGTAATAATTGAGCTCGCTGTTACATTTTTTAAGCAGCTCAATGATTTGAGAACCGATTAGTTCTGGTGCAAGAACAACGATATTCAAAAAACGCAACATGTAGGATCAGTGCAGACAAGCAAATAAACAGCCGAACCAACCTGAATATTTTCAGTCAATCTAAAGAAAAATATAAAACGCTTGGTGATAGTTTGGGGCAAATCTTCATCGTTGTATACCCGACGATCGCTGGGTGTGACTGATGTCGCTACCGCGAAGAGTCTCCCCGGTAAGCGATCCATAAACCCCAGAGGTCGGTCTTTCGCCAGGGTTTTACATCAGCGGCACTTAACGGCGATGACGCATCAAACCTGAGCTTCGAGTTCGACTATCGTTTCGGTCATTGGTTTCGTTGATAATGCCGCTTTCACATTCCAAGGTAAGAGTGCCTCGATCGCCTCAACGGTTTTAGCCGCGGGCAACTCACGCAACACCTGACGTAACCAGTGATAGGGTTCAAGCCCATTGGCTTTAGCTGTTTCAATTAACGAATAAATCACCGCACTGGCTTTGGCACCCGCAACCGTATCGCTAAAGAGCCACGCTTTGCGCCCGAGCACGAAGGGCCTGATCGCATTCTCGCAACGGTTGTTGTCGATGGGCAGATCTCCCCGCTCAGGGTAACGCACGAGCATGCTCCATTGATCACGCATATAGGAGAGCGCTGTGCCTAGCGCACTTTTAGGTGTGACCTGAGGCAGCGTTCTTTGCATCCAAGCGTAAAGCGCAGCGAGCGCTGGCACGCTTCGCTCTTGGCGCGCCAAGTACCGTTCTTGGTCAGTCGCTTTCTCTTTCTTACAGTCCCGCTCAATGCCATAAAGCACACCGATCAGACCTATGGCTTCATTAGCCAAGCCACGCTTGCCTTTTGGCTGCACGCGCGAGGCTTCAACAAACCTACGCCTCGCATGCGCCCAGCAAGCCATGCGCTCAATGCCATCGGTCTTGGCCAGTTTGTTGTAGCCCGTATAGCCATCGGCCATTAAATAACCACGATAGTCGTGCAACAGGCGCACGGGTACCTCTGCACTGCGGCTCGGATCGTAATCAAAGATCACGACGGGCTTGCCCGGTGGCCCCCCGGTCTGCACCCACATATAACTTGTAGACGTGGGCGCCTTGTCTTTTTCTTTAAGAACCTGCACGACGGTTTCATCAATGTGAAGCAAGCTGCCCTCAAACAAGGCGTCGCGCGCCAGATTCAGCAGGGGTAGGATCAATTGGCCGGCGCCAATCGCCCAACGCGCAAGCGTCTGAGGTGGCACTGGCGCGTTATGACGATCAAGCACTTTTGAGAAGCGCGTCAGCGGTAAGCCATCCACGTACTTGACTGTGAGCATCATGGCCAAGAAGTCAGCACTGGCGTTACTTTTAGGCAAGGGCTGCGGGGGCAGCTTAGCGGTAACGGGTGGGTGTGCACTATCGGGGCAGCCATAACGCATACGAACGTGGCGCAGAACGCGGATCTGCATCGGGACGATATCGAGCTGTTCGCTGACGTCTTGGCCAATGACTACCATCGGTGTGCCACAGGGGCAAAGGCGCTCTGACTCGGGCACGTCGTGCAAGACCTCAACGCGCTCGAGCTCAGTCGGCAGCGGCGCGCGCTTGCCGCGAGGGGGTGTGCGGTCTGCGGGGGTTTTGGGTGTTGCGGGATCTTTAACCTCGGGGATCACAGCAAGGTCTTGCTCTTCGGTGCTACCTAGCGCTAAGGCCTCAGCCTCGTTAAACAAGTGACCTTGACCGTCTGATTGCTCAGAGCTTGCGCCAAACATACGGCGACGCGCTAAGGCGATTTGTTCTAACAGGCGGTCAACGCGGCCCTGAGCCTGAGCGACCTGAGCTTTACTTTCTGCGACCCACACCTGAGCTTGATTGAGATAGCCATGCAGCATCTCGTTGGCGCTTCTGTGCGACGCAACAACCGAGTGTAAGAGTGCAACGAGTGAGGCTGTATCGGTAGGTAAAACAGTCGGTAAGACTACTTCAGGAAGAGTGATTTCTTCTTTAAAATCGAACCTCTTTTTGACTGTTATTTGCATGCCTTATTATAGCAAATCCTCCTATGAAACAGAGGTAAAAATCAATGATTTATGAGGTTTATTTTTCCATAAATCAAAGCCCTCAAGCAGCCACTCAAACTCTTGCAAACTGAGCGTTAGCGTATCACTCGCCAAGTCTTGTGGCCAGGCAAATCTCTCTGCCTCAAGGCGCTTAAGCCACAAGCAAAAACCATTACGATGCCAGTAAAGTACTTTGATACGCGTACGCGTGCGATTCACAAACACGTAGAGCGCACCAGCAAACGGGTTGAGCAATAACTCTCGCTCAACCAAAGCGCTTAGGCCATCAATCGACTTTCTGAAGTCGACTGGTTGGCGGCATAAATACACCAACTCGATTTGCGCGCCCGGGTGCATCAGCCCGCACCCCGAAGACTGTGCGCAAGCGCCGCGAGCCATTGCGTACTGGGCAACGATTGCAGTTCGAGTCTGAGTGTTGAGTTCACCACCAGCACACAGTCAGACTCTGACTTGACTCGCGGCGTTTGACTCACGCGCAGCGCCACAAACTGACTATCGGTTGAACCGGGCTTGACGCCGCCAGCCCTTTTTAACTTACTGCTCCAGTGATACAGCGTTTTGAGTCGTAGGCCGTGTTTGCCTGCATACGCCATCAACGACAGACCTTCTCGCTTAACACCGGCTAAATGCTCGGTCCAAAACTGCACGCCTTTGCTAATTTTCATCTTCATCTCATCTTACGTTTGGAGATAGAGATGATCGCGCAGCTTTTACCGTCTGACTAGGTTGGGGTTTATGGATCGCTTACTCTCCCCGGAGCCTCTTAAGGTCTGACGGGTAGCTGAGTCAAACGTCGTGTTTGCCTGATCCCTGGGCGATGACGGCGTTCAACGCCATCAGCTCTGACAAGCCGGTCAAACCTAGCTTGGACATCATGTCTGCTTTGTATTCTTTTGCGGTTGATATTGCAATGCCGAGCGTTTCTGACAGCTCTGAGTTGCTGTAGCCTTTTGCCAATAGGCTAAATACCTGTCGCTCTCTGGGTGAGAGGCTTGCTAACTTCACTTCAAGCTCTGCTTGTATACGGCTTGCCGTTATTCGCTCATTTTCATAGGCGATAGCTTTTGCAATGACGCTGAGTAACTGCTCTCGACGGAAGGGTTTCGTCAAAAAATCAAAAGCGCCTTGTTTCATCGCGGTAATGGATTGGTTAATAGTGCTCTGCCCACTGATAAAAATGATCGGCATGTTGATACCCCGTTGGATCAATTCAGCTTGCAGCTCGACTCCGGTCATTTCGGGCATTCGGACATCGGTTACTAAAACGGCTGGTGAATCAGCATGAAAATCATCTAGAAAGACGCTGGCGCTCGGATAGGCACTCACGTGATAGCCTACAAAAGTAAGCATCTCGCGGATGCTATCGCGCAGGTCTGTGTCGTCTTCAACCAAAAAAACTTGACCAAGACAGGCTTGCGTGAGCGGAGGATTCTGCTTGATTTCATTCATCTAAGTGGCAACCTAGCTAAAAGACGTGGACATTTTTAATTGCACCATCATATGCTCAGTCAAATTTTACCTAAATGTGTACCAGGTCTAAACTGTTTGCTTTCCTGTCCGCACTTCCCTACAGTTGCATAAAATAAGGCTTTACGTAGCAATAAACAGTATAAAAATTAAGTCAGGGACAAATCATGCATGCGACGTCACTAAGAGGCAACAATGGCCCACGATATCGGCATACCGAAATCGATCACGGTCCGTATCAGACACTCCGCGTTGAGAAACTCACGCCTGTTATTGGCGCTGAGATATCAGATGTGGATTTAAGCCAGCCACTTTCGGAGCAACAGCAGCAAGAGATTCATCGTGCGTTAGCTGAAAATCAGGTCATTTTTTTCAGAGACCAAACCATATCAAAAGAACAGCACTTGGCGTTTGGTCAATTGTTTGGCGAGTTACACCTGCATCCGGCAGCGCCTCACGTTGAAGGCTTGCCAGCCCTCATGAAAATCCATGCTGACGAGCACTCAAGTAGGGCGAACGGCGAAGGCTGGCATACCGACGTCAGTTGCGATGAAATACCACCCATGGGCAGTATTTTGCATATTCATACTTGCCCACCCCACGGTGGCGATACGCTCTTTGCGAGTATGTATGCTGCTTACGACTCATTGTCTGATCGTATGAAGGGCTACCTGGAGGGCTTGAAGGCGCTCCATGATGGCGAACCAGTCTATCGGGGGACTTATAAAAATTTTGGTGTTGCCGATAAACCAGTCTATCCGCATGCCGAACACCCGGTGGTGAGAACGCATCCTGTTACCGGACGAAAGGCGCTTTATGTCAATCGCGGCTTTACGAGCCACTTGATTGGCGTACCTAGAGATGAGAGTGCAGGGGTTTTACGCTACTTATTTGAGCACATTGAAAATCCCTTGTTTCAATGCCGCTTTCGCTGGCGAAAAAACTCCATTGCATTTTGGGATAATCGATGCGTACAACACAGGGCGATGTGGGATTACTGGCCCAACACCCGTAGCGGCCATCGTGTAACCGTTGCAGGCGACAAGCCCTACTGATCTCGAAGGTTCACAGACTCACTTTGCTATAGATCCTGTGTCAGGCTCGTTAGCAAGGAGAGCACACTCTTGTCAGGAAATGATTCACAATTCCGGATGCAGCAGGTGCCAGGGCGTGGCTCGCTCGTAAGCGGCAGCGACCCGAAGCAAGCTCGACTCGTCATAGCATTTGCCCACGAGTTGCAGGGAGAGCGGTAAGCCATTTGATGCTTGCCCGGCCATCAGTGCAATGGCTGGGTGACCTGTCAGATTAAAAGGCATACGAGCCTGGCGTGTGTAGGTGCGGACGATTTCAGGCTCATCATCAATCCGGCACGCGGGATCCATTGAATTTGCTACCAGCAAAACATCGTAGTCTTTAAACGCCTGATCAACCGCGTCAATCAGAAGATGTCTCATCTGCATGGCTTGCACATACTCGCCAGCGGTCAAGAAGGCGCCAGGGAGCAACTTGCGCCGCGTCGTTTGTGCGTAGTCCTGAGGGCGCTCACGCAGCCATTGAGCATGAACTGACCAGCATTCAGCCAGCATCAAAAACTTCTGTGCCGTCAGAAATTGACTTAAGGCTGGTAGCCGAGCGTCGCTGACCGTTGCACCCAAGTGGCTTAAAACCTTGGCTGCCTCGTCAAGTGCCGAACTCACCTCAGGATGCGCAATTTCGTCGGTTTCGTGAAAATGCCTGACATAGCCAACACGAAGACCCTTGATGCTGCGGCTTAAATCAGCGGCGTAGTCGACCGGCTGTTGATCACCGTGCGGCTCAGCCATCGCGTTAAGCAGAAGGGCAGCGTCTTCAACAGTACGCGCCATGGGACCAACGTGATCCATGGATGACGATAACGTAAACACACCTCGTCGTGAAACTAATTCGTAGGTGGCTTTTAATCCTACGATACCGCAGCAAGCGGCTGGATTGCGTATCGATCCGCCTGTGTCAGTGCCGAGCGCCAGGGGCAACAAACCAGCTGCGACGGCTGCACCAGAGCCAGAAGAGGATCCGCCAGGATGATGCCCAAGGTTCCATGGATTGCGGGCGGGTGGGAATGGCAGATCAAAGGCTGGTCCGCCAATCGCGAACTCGTGCAGTGCCAGCTTTCCCATGAAAATCATACCTGCTGCCCGAAGTTTGCTAATCACCTGCGCATCTTGGTGTGCACAGTGATCCAGGCGTATCTTTGAGTGGCAGGTTGTTGCTTGCCCTGCAACGTCAATGATGTCTTTGATGCCCAACGGGACGCCATGCAGGGGTCCCAAAGCGCGCCCCCCATAGATTGCTTGCTCCGCTTGGCGCGCTGATTCGATGGCGCCCTCGTGATCGACGCTGATAAACGCGTTGCAGGCGGGGTTTAGGGCATCGACTCTGTCGAGAAGGCTTTTCGTTAGTTCAACAGGTGAAAATGTTTTGTTGCGATAGCCTTTTGCGATTTCAGCAGCAGTCATCCAGTGCATGATCTATCTCTTCACCTTCATCGGGGGCCAAAATTCGGTTAGTGGGTCGCAAGATAACTGACTGGTTGCTCGCAATTTGGCTGCTGTCTGGAAAGCGATCGTGACGTCGTGAGGATATTGCTCAAAAGTTTTATCGAGACTTGCTTGACTGACTGACAGAGCCAAAGTGTCTGAATCATGAGGATTTAAGGAGTTCATTGTCATATGCCTGCCAGTTATATTTGCGTAAATCGTACACGGTTATCCAAGTAAGCAACAACATTGCTACTCACTTTGTGCACTTAAGATAGGTTTGTTCAATCGCATTGATTAAAACAAACAATTAGCGTTAATACCGATAACGATTATGATTACATCTACCAGTTTCGTTGTACCGATTGTTTTTTTTTATCAACCCCCCAAGGAAACAGCATGTCCCTGATCAATACCCAAGTCCAGCCATTCAAAGCTCAAGCTTTCCATAACGGCAAATTCATTGAAGTGACCGAAGCTAACCTGAAAGGCAAGTGGTCCGTCCTGATATTCATGCCTGCAGCTTTCACCTTCAATTGTCCGACTGAAATCGAAGATGCAGCTGAAAACTACGCTGAGTTTCAAAAAGCGGGTGCAGAGGTTTACATCGTCACGACTGACACGCATTTTTCGCATAAAGTCTGGCACGAAACTTCTCCAGCCGTCGGCAAAGCCAAGTTTCCATTAGTCGGTGATCCAACGCATGCGTTGTCGAACGCTTTCGGCGTGTACATCCCTGAAGAAGGCCTTGCCTATCGCGGTACTTTCATCATTAATCCTGAGCTGATGATCAAGACGCTCGAAATCCATTCGAATGAAATCGCACGTGATGTCAAAGAAACAGTGCGTAAGCTGAAGGCTGCTCAATACACCGCGGCTCATCCAGGCGAAGTGTGCCCAGCTAAGTGGAACGAAGGCGCCAAAACGCTGACACCTTCGCTTGATCTGGTCGGCAAGATCTAAGTTTTGGTTCGATGCCCTGCTCGGCAGGGCTTTGAGCGAAAAGCATCTGGCAGCTATCTGCGACCGTGTGCTTTTCCCTCAAACAACAATCCCACTCTAAAACTGACTGCGACGGCTGAACGCAATTGCGCTCAGCCCTGGACAATTGCACCTTTACTAAGGAACCATCATGCTCGACGACACCCTCAAATCCCAGTTACAGACTTATCTGGCCATGCTGCGCCAGCCTATTCGTCTGATCGCTACGCTTGACAACAGTGAAACGGGCACAGAGATGCGCAGTTTGTTAGAGACTATCGTTAGCTTGTCAGACAAGGTAGGGCTCGATACAACGGGTACCGATAGCCGCAAACCTTCCTTTGTCGTCGCACGCGACGGCGAAACCACAGGGGTTCGTTTTGCAGGCTTGCCGCTCGGACATGAATTCACGTCTCTGGTTTTGGCCCTGCTTTGGACCGGTGGACATCCGCCGAAAGTAGAACAGGATGTGCTTGAGGCAATCAAGGCGCTCGACGGTGACTTTAATTTCGAGGTTTACATGTCGCTCAGTTGCCACAACTGCCCGGATGTTGTGCAAGCGCTTTCCTTGATGGCCATCTTCAATCCCAAGGTAAAAACCGTAGTCATTGAAGGCGGTGCCTTTCAGCAAGAAGTTAATGACCGCGAAATTATGGCAGTGCCCATGGTATTTCTGAATGGACAAGTGTTCGGCTCTGGCCGGATGAATGTCGAAGAAATAGTAGCCAAATTAGATACGAACGCAAGCGCCCGGGAAGCCAGCAAGCTTGATGCAAAAGAACCCTTTGATGTCTTGATCGTGGGTGGTGGACCTGCTGGTGCTGCGGCGGCTGTCTATGCTGCCCGTAAGGGAATTCGGGTTGGTGTCGCTGCGGAGCGCTTCGGCGGCCAGACTAACGATACGATGGCAATTGAAAACTACATTTCAGTGCTCGAGACAGATGGGCCTAAGTTCGCAGCCGCGCTCGAAGCACAGGTTCGTCATTACAACGTAGACATCATGAATCTGCAGATTGCCACTAAGGTGATCCCGGCTGCCGAACCCGGTGATTTAATCGAGGTTCAGATGGAAAACGGCGGCAGATTAAAAGCGCGGACAGTGCTCTTATCTACTGGAGCACGCTGGCGCAATGTGAACGTACCGGGTGAGCAACAATATAAAAATAAAGGCGTGGCTTACTGCCCCCATTGCGATGGGCCTTTGTTTAAGGGCAAACGCACGGCGGTGATCGGTGGTGGTAATTCAGGTGTTGAGGCGGCGATCGACTTAGCCGGTCTTGTCGAGCACGTCACAGTAATTGAGTTTGCAGAACAACTCAAAGCTGATGCGGTGTTGGTGAACAAATTACACAGTTTGCCTAACGTGACGGTGCACACCAATGCGCAGACGACAGAAATCACTGGTGACGGTAGCAAAGTAAATGGGATCAGCTTCAAAGACCGCGCAACCGGCTTTGAGCACCACATTGACCTCGCCGGGGTATTTGTTCAGATTGGTTTGATCCCTAACACTGAGTTTCTGAAAGGAACAATCGAACTCAGTAAGTTTGGCGAGATCGTGATTGACGCAAAAGGTCATACTAATCAGCCGGGTGTTTTTGCTGCAGGGGATTGCACAACTGTCCCTTACAAGCAAATCGTTATTGCTGCAGGCGAGGGCTCGAAGGCAGCCTTAAGCGCCTTCGATTATTTAATCCGAACCCCTATTGCAGCGTAAAGTTGAGGGAGTTTAAGCTTGGTTTGAGCTAATTGTTAACAAGTGGCGACTCAAAAAAACATCCTGAGATCGAGCGCTAGCACGTACAATCCGCTCAACCTAACTGATCGATTCTTCAAAAAATGAATATGCCTCAAAGTCAGCTCGCTAAGTCAAAAATCCACTTTATCGGCGGCGAAAAAGGCGGGGTCGGTAAGTCGATGGTAGCCCGACTGCTTTCGCAGTTTCTGATTGATCGCAGAATGCCGTTTGTCGGGTTTGATACCGATCGGTCTCACGGAGCCCTGCTGCGTTTTTACAGTGATTATGCATCGCCTGTTTTGATTGATCGTTATGAGGCGCTCGATCACATCATTGAAGCGGCTGTCGAACATCCAGGCTGGCGGGTTCTGGTTGACTTAGCCGCGCAGACCCATCAGCCACTAGTCGATTGGATGGAAGAGTCGGGTGTGCTGGCGATGGCGGACGAAGGTGGGTTTTCGCTTAATTACTGGCACGTCATGGATTCAGGTCGGGATTCAGTGGACTTGCTGACACGCTTGTTGGATCGCTTCAGTAATCGCATTAATCATGTCTTGGTTTTGAATCAATTGCGCGGTGACGATTTCAGTACCCTTGAAAAATCGGGCGAGTTAGAGCGAGCTAAAGCGTTCGGAGCGAAAGTCATGACAATCAAGCATTTACATGACGCTGCCGCACAAAAAATCGATCGATATAACAGCAGTTTTTGGTCAGCACAACACTCAGCCGCCAGCGAAACCGGGCTAGGTTTGATGGATCGTCAGCGGGTAAAGATGTGGCTGAGTCATGCATACGCCGAGATTGAGAAGGCAGGCGTTTAATCAAACGACAAAGTCTGGCAACCAGCACTAACCACCGGGCCCAGGTAGACATCCAGGTGAGGGAATCGCACCTGGTGGGCAGTAGTAAGGAGCGTTGTAGTAGACCGGATTGTTGTAGTAGTAAGGATTGTTGTAATAGTAAGGGTAGTAAGGCTCGGCAATTGCTGCCCCCAGAACAGCCCCAGTGACAATGCCGATGCCTAGGCCAACACCAACTCCATCGCCGTAGCCGCCGTGTTGATTACCACCGCGTTGATAGCCTCCACGATAGTTGCCACCGCGGTAGTCGTTACCCCCACGGTATTCATTGCCCCCACGGTTAACGCCGCCGTTGCGTGCCTCCCCGCCACTGTGATTGACGCCAGAATTGTGGTTTACGGCATTGCCACGTCCATCGCCGCCAGAGTCTCGCCCCTGAGCGATGGTAGAGAAAGTGAGACCGATTGCGATGACAGCAATCGCAAGAATCGTCACTTCATTTGTTTTTATCGCGTTCATGATTAGCCCTTTAGGTTATTGACCAAAGTCGTCAGATCCGTGCATGTGTTCATGGACAAAGGCCGTATTGCTCCAAAACAGGTCAAAAATGGTCTGTTGATCCTTGGACAAGGTTCCATAAAACGCCAACGTGTTTACTCTTGCCTCTTCAAGCCTGTCGAGCTGACGTTGCATCCGGGCAACATGAAACTTCAAATGAGTTTGTTGATGGGCAATCTTTTCAGGTGTCGTTAATTCTGTAGAGACTCTGTCTGACCAATGCTTATTTAATTTGACGTCATCACTAAACTGCTCTTTGACATCAACCGTTAATTTATCTGACCATCTTTTCCAGGCATCGGTTTGTGTTGGCTGAAGATTGAGCTTTTTGTGCAGATCCTCCAGATTATTTTTATTGAGCTGCACAATTTCTTTGCTAACCCCCTCAGAGGCAACAGTTCCTTTTTCTTTTTTTTCCTCGGCAAAACAGCTAGCGCTCAACAGAGCGGCGCTGCACGACAAAATAATCAATGTGCTGACATACTTTTTTACTGATTTTTTTAGTTGAATGCTCATAAGGTGACCTCTTGGGTTGAGAGCGGAAAACAGCCGACACCTCACTTTATGGCGTCTTTCTCAGGTCATCAGTCTGGTAGCGCACATAAAAAATAATGGCGAATGTGCGCTGCCATACCGACGCAGCTAGCGCAGCTAGCTACATTGAGTGCTTAAGCACAAGTTCTTTATACCTTCGTGCAGAACCATCTCGAGGATGAAATCATGAAAGCACTCGTTTACAAAGGGCCCGGAAAAATGGCGCTTGAAGAACACCCTAAACCGGTCATCGCCGCAGCAACTGACGCCGTCGTGAAAATATTAAAGACCACTATCTGCGGCTCAGATTTGCACATTCTTAAAGGCGACGTTCCAACCTGCACGCCTGGTTGTATCTTGGGGCACGAAGGCGTTGGAGTCATTGAGCAAGTGGGCACAGCAGTCTTAGCTTTTCAGCCAGGTGATCATGTCATCATTTCTTGTATCTCATCTTGCGGGAAATGTGAACACTGTCGAAAAGGCATGTATTCACATTGCACGACAGGTGGCTGGATTCTGGGCAATACGATCGATGGCACGCAGGCGGAATACGTGCGAATTCCTTATGCAGATACAAGTCTTTATCACATCCCTGTGGGGACAGATGAAGAAGCATTGGTCATGCTGAGCGATATTTTGCCTACAGGCTTTGAGGCGGGGGTGCTGAATGGCAAAGTTCAGCCTGGGTCCACTGTCGCTATCGTTGGCTCTGGTCCAATTGGATTAGCTGCTTTACTCACCGCCCAGTTTTATTCACCAGCAAAAATAATCATGATCGACTTAAATGACTATCGGCTGGCAACTGCTAAGCGCTTTGGCGCAACCGACGTCATTAATAGTACGGATGGCACAGCGACAGAGAAGGTAATGAAACTTACGGACGGTCGCGGAGTGGATACAGCCATTGAAGCTGTCGGTGTCCCAGCAAGTTTCTTGCAGTGCCAAGAGATTGTGGCGGTGGGTGGTCATCTTGCAAATATCGGCGTCCACGGCACCAAAGTCGATTTGCATCTCGAAAAGCTCTGGGACAGAAACGTCACGATTACGACTCGGCTGGTAGATACCGTGACGACCCCGATGTTACTAAAAGCCGTACAGGCTGAAAAAGTTGATCCCAAGCGGCTAATCACCCATCATTTTAAGTTGGATCAGATCGTCGAAGCCTATGAGACGTTTGGTCAAGCAGCGAAAACCAATGCACTCAAGGTTATTATCGAGGCATAAGGGATGAAAACATGCTTGACTATTTACCTTCGACTA
This sequence comes from Jezberella montanilacus, assembly GCF_003003055.1. Taxonomy (GTDB): domain Bacteria; phylum Pseudomonadota; class Gammaproteobacteria; order Burkholderiales; family Burkholderiaceae_B; genus Zwartia; species Zwartia montanilacus. Next base: position 206,773 of record NZ_PVTV01000015.1, on the reverse strand, counting down.
CCTCGCTAGAGGATCTTTTACCTCAACTTCGCAACCAAGGGTATGCGGTTCTCAGCGCTAAAACGGTGGTCCAGTGGGCAGGATGCTCGTCTGAACATTTGCACGCGCTGTCTGCCGATTGGGTCGGTATGCCTAAGGACGCATACTTAAAAGATGGAGGCCATTATCGGTCGCGGAGACACTCGTGTTTTATTTTTGATCAGGGTCAGCTGCGCCTGGCTCCAGCAAGAGCGCACTGGCAGTCTTTGGATTACAACGCTTTGCATGGTGGCATGAAACGATGGTTCGACCCGATTACCAGCCAAACGATCGAACAGCAGGTCTGGGTCGATTTGCTGTCCGCCTTTGCGCAAACAGCTTCGGACCTGTGTTTGGTTGATCCGTCCAAACAGCTTGACGTTCCCTGGTGTATTGAGGCACATCAATTTCGAATTGACACACAAAATGGTATCGGTAGGCCTACGCCTGAAGGTGCCCATCGAGATGGGGTAGATTTAGTCGGTGTGTTTATGGTTGATCGGCAAAATATCAAAGGGGGTGAGACCCGAGTATTCGATGCTCATGGCAGCTCTGGTCAGCGGTTTACGCTCACAGAGCCGTGGTCATTATTGCTATTGGACGATGCTAAAGTCATTCATGAGACGACCCCCATACAACCTACAGCACAAGGCGGCTATCGCGATACCCTGGTCCTGACATGCAGGGCAGGTGCGTTTCAGGGCGATTAAACTGATGGCAACACTGACACCACGACACGGTTGCGACCAGCCTTTTTAGCCATGTACATTGCCCGATCGGCTTTCCCGAGAAGCTTAGCTTCATCTTCTCCATGATCTGGGTAGACAGCAAGCCCGATGCTGACGGCTGGCAACAATATCTTATCGTCAGCGTAAAAGGGTTGGTTGATAGCGAGCCTGATCTTTTCGCAAAGATGTCTGGCGGCGTCGATATTTGAGATATTTTGGATAAGCACGACAAACTCGTCGCCACCTATTCGCCCAACGAAATCAGTGTCGCGAAGGCATTGCTTAATCCGTTTAGCGATTTCGATTAACAGTAAATCGCCCGTCTCATGACCATAGGTATCGTTTGTACCTTTAAAAAAATCGATATCGATAAATGCGACCGCTACAACTGTTTTACTCTGACGGGCGTTGACCATAGCCTCTTGAAGTTCTTCAACAAAGATGACTCGATTAGGCAACTCGGTCAAACTGTCTCGATTGATTGCGAGCTGAGCTCTTCTGTTTCTTTGTTGAGCTTGAATGAGTAATATCATGCCACCGAGTAGCAGTACGAGACTGACTATAGAAGAAGACAAAACTGTCCAGTAGGTCTCTGTCCAGCTTTTTAAATATAGTGACTTGGTGAGTGTCACACCGACGACGAAAGGGAATCCATCCACCCTTTTAAACGACACCATACGATCAATCATCTCATCATTGAAATTAAAAGCTCGTTCTTTAGTGAGCAGAGCTCCTCCGTCTAGCTGCACGTGTTCAAGCGATTGACGGATAATGTCACCGGTGTTGTGTTGCCCAATCAATTCAGGATCCAACGGCCAGCGGGTGAAGAGTGTGTGATCTTCTCGGTATAAGCTTAAAGAGGAACCTGGACCGAGATTTTTCCCGGTGCTTTCGTAAAAACCAGAGAAAACCTGCACCGATACGCCTACCAGCAGGGCGCCCATAAAATGATTATTCTGATCGTTGAGTCGTCTCGCGAAATAGAAAACCCAATTGCCGTTACCTTTGTTTTGGACCGGAGCACCGTAATACGTTGCTTTGCTATCTGTCGACAACATCCACTCGAAATAATCACGATCTTTGAGGTTGATCATGGGGGCAGGGAAGGACCGCGAGAAGTTGAGGACGTTGCCAGTGTTGTCCAAAAGACTGACAACATCGATCAGTGGATTGGATTGGGCTCTCTCATACAAGAGTTTGAAAGTGGACTCTTTTTTTCCGTAATCTCTGAATTTTTCGTCTGTATCAATCTTCTCAGACTGAAGGACATCGACGATTCTGTCCAGAACCGTATTGGTTGAGAGCATTGACTGCGAAGCTTGCTGAGCCAGCAATGTTGCTAAGTTGACGACTTGTTGTGATCTGTCGCGGATTGCACTTTCTCTCAAGACGTAAATCAGAAACGTGGCATTCATCAGCAAGACGATGCCGATCACAAAGCCACCGCTTAAAATTAAGCGGACATTTCGTGTGAGCCCTAGCTTTGAAAGCGTTCGCATAGCAGGCTTGTCCTTTCAGACTTATCAAAGATACTTTTGCGCGTCAAACGTCGCGTTTGATCTAACGCTACTCGTCTATTTTTCATTTGTCTGTTCGTAAACAGATAAACAGCCGCGAATACACCTTGACGATGTATATTCAAGCCAAGCACTGGTAATTAGCGATGCAGGCAAGTCCTGTCGGTAACACGGCAGCTACAAGCACTCAGCATTCACATAATGTAGAAGGCGTTCGATGTCAGATGACACCAGTGGCAAGATGGCAGTTGGACTTGCTACGTTTCAGGCGGATACGTTAGCGGCTAACGTCGCTTATTACCAGAGCGTGATTGATCATTCAGACGACGCCATTATCACCAAGACCTTAACTGGTGTGATCCTGACATGGAATCAAGGTGCTGAAAAAATATTCGGCTACACGGCTCATGAAATGATCGGTGCAAATATGCTTGCCTTGTATCCATCTGATAGGGTGGCAGAAGAAAATGAAATTCTAAAAAAGATTGCTGATGGCAAGACAGTCAGCCACTTCAGGTCCATCCGTCAACACAAGAACGGTGAGCCACTCTATATCTCTGCGTCGTTTTCACCAATTCGTAGTGGTGATGGGCAGTTGTTGGGGATATCTTCCATATCGCGAGACGTCACCATTGAATGGGCGTTGACCAATCGGCTTCGGTTGATCAGTCAGATTTATTTAAGATCGCAACAAGCGGTCGTGATCGTAAACGAGCAGGGCAAGATATCTGAGGTTAATGCCGCATTTAATCAGATCATGGGTTATCGCCCTGAGGAAGTCATTGGACAGAGTCCCCTGACTTTGCATGCGGGTAAGCAAAATCGAAAAATTCTGATTCAGATTGAAAAGGATTTGCGCTCGACCGGCTATTTTCAAGGTGAAGTCTGGACGCGAAAAAAAGACGGTACCACTTTGGCGAGCTTTCTCTCGATCTGTAGAGTGCAGTTGTCAGGCGCAACGTATTTTGCTGGCATCTTTACCGATATCACGGCGCTTAAGGTGACAGAAAATCAGTTGGTCAAAATGATGCACTACGACGCCTTGACCAACTTACCTAATCGCTTACTATTTACTGAACGCTTAAATCAAGAGATCATCCACTGCGATCGTTCGTCACTTGGGACAGTGATTCTCTATATTGATCTGGACGATTTCTCGAACATTAATCAAGTTTACGGGCAAGAAATTGGCGACCAGCTTATTACGTCGGTGGCCGCGACACTCAGTGCCTCGGTCGGAGATATCGATTGTGTCGCTCGACTGGAAAGCGACAATTTCATTGGGTTTCTTTCAACTGGGTCGAGTGGTTCCCTTTGTTCTGAGATCATTGATCGCATCCTTCAAAATATCTCCATACCTGTACAACTGGGCGAGCGCAGCATTCAAGTAACGGCAAGCATTGGCGTTCGTTTTTACACGAGTGATCAACCCAAGAATTCCGAGATGTTGATTCGCCAAGCCCATCAAGCCATGATTGAGGCTAAACAGAGTGGCAAGGGCAGGTATAAGATTTTTAATCCAGACCGCGATCGAGCAATAAAAATGCGGCTTGGTGCGTTGGAAGATATCGTCAGTGGCCTGGTGCGAGAAGAGTTTCACGTTGAGTATCAACCTAAAGTCAACCTCAAGACCGGCAAATTGATCGGACTGGAAGCACTGGCGAGATGGCAACACCCTACTAGAGGTTTATTGCAACCGCTGGAGTTTCTGCCTGCACTGACAGAAAGTTCAGCCAAGACTGCATTCACAGAACATTTGATAAAAATGGTCTTCGCCCAAAGCGTTCTGTGGGCTAAAGAGGGTTTCAGGCCTTTGGTCAGTCTCAACGTTTACATCAATCAGCTGCACGACAGTTTTTATCAGTTTATCGGTCAAGAGCTCGCAAGGGTTCCAGAGGTGAAACCTTGCAATATCGAGTTTGAATTATTAGAGACGGACGAACTGCTTAAGATCAACGATACCGTAACAGTGATCGAGTCATTGCGCGAGATGGGCTTTACATTCTCTGTGGATGACTTTGGTTCAGGCTACTCTTCGTTGACCTACTTAAGGAAAATCCCCTTCGACACGATAAAGATTGATCAAGATTTTGTCTTGAACGATGGACTGAGTGAAAAAAACGCAGATATTGTTCGAGCGATTATTGAGCTCGCGCGAATTTTTAAAAGGCAAGTTATCGCTGAAGGTATCGAAACAATAGAGGCGGGCACAACCTTAATTGAAATGGGTTGTCCCAATGGGCAAGGCTTTGCAATCGCCAAACCCATGCCTGCTAGCGAGGTTTTTGACTGGTGTCGAACTTGGAAAGCCCCGCAAGCCTGGCTCAATGCGAGCCCGGGGTAACCTAGTTCAAATGTGCTGACTCAACCAATGATTGATCAGGCTGCGAATCTCTAAGCTTAGTTCGCTGGGGGTCAGACCGATGGGACCGGATTGTTTTTTGACTAATTGGTCGCCGCCCATGGCGTGCAATTGCACCGCCAGACAAGTCGCATCAAATAAATTCATCTCACGCGTCAAACCCTGCGCAGCGATGCCTGCGATACAACCTGTCAAGGTATCCCCCATGCCACCAACAGCCATTCCCGGGTTGCCTTGCATACAGATAACCGTTTCGTATCCCGGACCAGCGATTAACGTGTGATGCCCTTTGAGCACAACCACGGCGTGAGTTAATCGAACCAGGGCGTGGATGGCACCTTCACGATCTTCCTGTACTTGATCGGTATGACAACTCAACAGACGAGCGGCTTCGCCGGGGTGCGGGGTTAACGTGGTTGGACTCGTTCTCTGCCGCAATAATTCGAGTAGATCAGGATGGGTCGCTACTAAATTGAGTGCATCAGCATCGATAATGAGAGGGCCGAGCCGGTTCAGGGCTGCGTGCAACCAAGCTCTTGCCAGTTCACTGATACCAATACCAGGGCCAATGGCGATGATCGTTGGCTTGATGATGCTTAAAGCCTCGTCAGGTTGCTGCTGGTTCGCATCATGCATCATTAATTCGGGTTGATTCGTCACCACACCCAAGCTGCGCGGATCCAGCATCATGAGCAGTGTTAGACCCGCTCCGCTATGTAGGGCGCTCTTGCCAGCGAGGATTAAAGCCCCAGCCATTGTGGGAGCCCCGCCTATCAGCAAAGCCTTGCCAGTATTGCCCTTGTGCGCATCGGGTTTGCGGGCGAGCTTGCCAATGTAGTCGAGCGCGTCCAGAGTTTTCATATTGAGTATTCTCTACTCGGGCTTTGAAGAAGGATGAGGCCACCTCAACTGTAGTCCGGTTTTTGCGAGCACGGTCTGAATATCTTCAGGGCTATCAACATCGATTATGAAATGTTCATTGGCAGAAGGCCAGCGGTATACTTTCTCCGGATTCGCTATCCGCCATTGTTTGCCACCAAAGTCTGCTCCCTTGGCAAGTATTTCGTCTTTTACACGCACGTTGAAAATCACGGGATTCCCCGGCTGATGTTGAACGATGGGTACGACGAACGCTTTTTCATTCTGACATGTGTCGTAGGCGTTAAGTAGCTCACGAATATCTGCTCGATCAATAAGCGGTTGATCCGACAGGGCCACAATCACCCGGTCTACTGCGCTAGATAGCGCGGCGAGGCCCAATCTCAAAGATGACGTGTGTCCCTCATCGGGGCATGAATTTCTGATGAGCGTTACAGCCAAATTTGCAATCTCTGGCTCAACCTGATCATAGTAATGTCCGGACACGACCACGAGCTCATCGACACCCGCTTGTGTCAAGGCCAAGACCACACGCTTAATAAGCGAGACACGATCAAGTTCAAGTAAGCACTTTGGGCGACGTCCCATTCGCGTCGCTGAGCCTGCAGCAAGCAAGACGGCACCTAACATCGTCAGCCGGGCCGCTTTAACTCAGTTACGAAGAATGGCTCTAGCGTATCAATGGCTTGCGTTGTCTGATTGTTCACATCCCATTTAAAAAATCGCATCGTGATTTTGTCTTGATAAAAATCGGCGATGGTGAAGCCGTGTTGCTCAAGCGGTTTGATTTCCTCGTGCATGTCCAGGTGCAGGGATGGGGTTGAGCCGATGCCTCGGCGGCCTGAGGGCCAGCCTCCGGGTCTTGTACCAATCGGGCCCGTTAAGGCAACATTGACCGGGTTGTTATTGAAGTTTTGCTTGCCACTGCGGGAGATTTGACCGAAGCCAATCGCATGCAGATCCCCGCTTACGACGAGAGGGATTCGTTTTGTATCCGCTGACAGAGCTGAGAGAATACGATCGTGTTGAGCCAACCAACCAGCCTGCCAGTAAGGTTTAGCAACAGCAGTGCTCAGCTTGCCATTTTTATCGAGCATATCCGGATACCACTCGCCCCATTTTCCCGCAGTCCATCCAGGCGGGTTAGATGGTGAGTGAACCAGATGGATGGCATCGCTATTTTCACTCCGACTTTTCAACCAACGTTCGACTTCTGGATCAACAAAGACCGCTGAGGGGCCGGCCAGTGTTTGCGAACGTCTTACGTCATACATCAGGACTTCGGCCAGCCTGCCATAGCGCAAAGTACCAAAACTTTCTGATATCCCTTGCTGTCTGTCTGCAGCGCCTGACCCTGGCAGCCCTCTTGGCCGTGTGGGATCAAACAAGTGCTCGGGATAATACATGTGCTGGGTGGCACGAGCCATTTGCAACATGAAATGTGAAGGCGGAAACGTAATGATGTCATCAGTCGCTTCATCGTTATCGAAGTAATCATGATCGTCTTGAATGAAAAAAATCGGTGTTGACCGAAACGTTGTGCCGTACAAGGAGGCAATTTGTGCGTTTGCGACTTGTTTGAGCACTGCTTCGTTTGTTCCGCCAAAAATAACGTCTGCGCGATCAAATTTGCCAGCGAGCTGTTCTGCGCCGGCTTTATTAGCACTTGCTTTCGAGCTGACCGGAGCCAGCAAATCCCAATAGATTTGATCGCCGTTTGCTATCGCAGCGTGCGGAGCAAATGATAGCGCTCGTTTAAATAGTCTCTGACGGGTCGAGAGTGGTAAAAATGTTTGCTGTTCATGACCACCGGCACAACTGTAAAGCATCAGCCTGAAGTGATCGGGATTAGCTTGACGCGCCGGAAAAGTATCAATCGCCCAAGGCTGGCAGAGTGTTTTGCCTGTGTGGGCTTGCAGACTGAGCGGATAAGTCTTGGCTGGCACAAGATCTGTTGCGAAAAACTCCCAGTATTTGCCCTCGGTATCGGTCATGCGACCGCTTACTTTATTACCACCCACTAAAAGATAGGGTGCGGCTGTTTGAGCCTCTGTAAGCGAAACCTTGAGCAACAGGTTTCTATCATTCACACTTGGTAAGAGATGGGTAACTCGCCCGGCATCCCAATCTAGCTCGGGCTGAGCGGACCAGGCGTGGGCAGACGGAATCAATGCATCAGCCAGTGAAGCGGTAATTAACGTCGAGGCGCTAGCTTTTAAAAAATCACGTCTCAGATACTGTTTCACAAGGACCTCCGGCCGCAAGATTTGGGTTAGCGCTCGAAAATCGCCTCTGGCAGAAGTGCGCTGACGCAAACATTAGGAAGATCCACTACGTTACTAATCCTGAGGTCAACCGCGAGCGAGCAGATGACGTAAGCCTGTTCTCGGCTAAAACCACGTTCGCCGAGCAAGGCAATCATTTCGAGTACTGCGTTGCGGGCAGCTAAGGTCAAATCTTCACACTCTTGAGTGCCATCTTCACGAATAGGGAATCCTGTCGTGGCCACGAAGTTGTGGGGCGCGGCCCATTCAGGTGCTGCAAAGTAGCCAGGATGTGAAAATCGCGGAAAACGAGTTTTTCGACGAACCGCTTCACCTTTCAAAAGATTAAAGCGCACAACCGCCGTGGCCCCCATTTCGATGGCAGTGATACAACACTCTGAATCACCCTGTGCATAGTGGGCGTCACCTGTCGAAAAGAGCGCACCCGATACGCTGACCGGCAGTTGCAGTTTTGAGCCACGAGTCAGCTGTTTGATGTCTGCATTGCCGCCGTTTTCGCGAGGTGGCATGGTGCGCAAGCCCTCACTGGCAATTGGTTGAGAAGCAGGGATCGCGTCTTGCGGATCAGGTAGCAGTGCAAGCCCGCCTCTGCTGACCAGTTCAGTTTCACGTGCATTCCATGAGCGCATTTGTTCATGAGATGGTGCTACGCCAGCCGTACCCATGAAAATCCCCTCGGGGATTCTCACGCCAGGTATTTGAGGCGATCGTGCAAACTTGCCGTCGACATGCCAGTGAGCAAGAAACTCAGCATCGAACACTTCACGAAGAAATCCAACCCCTGGGCGGATTACTGTCCAGCCATAAGGTTGTGGAGTCATGTCAACAAACTCGACTTCCAGAATATCGCCAGGTTCAGCCCCTTTGACAAAGACGGGTCCTGTCAGCGGATGACCCACCTTTTTGTCATTTTTGGCCAGATCGGCAAACGTCATGTGAGGCTTGACTTGACCGTCCGCTGCATCGCGCGTCTCAAGCAGAACCTCTTCACCTGGTGCGACTTCAATCAGTGGCTCAATGTCCGGGTGCCAGCGATTATGGCCAGTGCCCGGATCATCGCGCAGGCGACGGTTACGATCAATGCGAATAGATTTCACGACAGAGCCTCGTTAAGATTGACTTGGAACAGCATACAGATCTTGCGGTCATCTTAACAGTCATCTACTCTCTGGTTTTAATCCGCCCAATGACATCGGCAGTCAAGACGTGACGGCGGATTTTTCCCGTTGGCGTGAAAGGAAGTTCATCATAGAACTCAAGCATTTCAGGCAATTTATAATCGGCTACTTGTCCTTTAAGCATGCCAATGGCGTCGTCCAGGGTCATCTCGGTACCTGGTTTTAGCACCACGCACAGACAGTTTTTTTCGCCAAGTCTGAGATCGCTTACGCCCACCACCGCCGCATGCAAAATGGCTGGATGTCCATAGAGTATCTCCTCAATTTCGCGGGGGAAATATTTTTTTCCACCACGATTGATCATTTCTTTGCGACGCCCAACAATCATGACGTTACCAGCATCGTCTACATATTTGCCTAAATCGCCAGTCCTGAACCAATCGTCAGCCGTAAATAATTCCTCGTTCGCAGTGGGATTGTTGAAATATCCTAAGTGGACAGAGGGGCCATAGGCTGCTATCTCGCCTTCTTCGCCGTAAGGTAAATCATTGCCTGCTTCGTCAATGATTCGCAAGGTCATTTGCCCAACAATTCGACCAATCGTCCCGTTTACTTTTTCCGGGTCGTCTTCAAACCTTGTGAAAGTATGAAACCCCGTTTCAAGCATGCCGTATAACTCAAGCAGATGCCCCTTCATCCGTTTTTGGTAAGCACGAATTGTTTCAATGGCGGCGGATGCTCCACCAGTTACCACGACACGTAATGAACTGCAGTCGTATTTCTTGAAATCGGGCACATTCAAAATCGCCAAAATAGAAGCTGGCGCGGTCGGGATGAAGGTCGCACGGTATTTCTCAATTAATTCGAGCGCCCGAGCTGCTTGAAAGCGTTCCATCAAAACGGCTTGCGCGCCCGCCATCACGGCCTGCATTAAAGTGATGTAGCCCCAATTCAAACCGACTGGCAACCAGATGAGAAACACCTCATCTCTGGTCACATTCATCTCGCGATTGATCACTTCAACGGCGTATAAAGTCGTGTTGAAGCTGTGCATAACCCCCTTAGGGTCACCTGTCGTACCAGAAGTAAACGCCATTCGCATTACCGCGTCTGGGCTGGTATGAACACGAGTAGAAGGGTCGATTGGGGTCGCTGATGCTAAGCCAGCCTCAAGTGAGCTTACATTTTGAATAGTGGTCTCTCCCGCCACCACCACAGTTTTTAGATTTGGCAACTCCGGACGCAACTCGTCAATCATTGCTGCATAGTCAAAGCCTTTGAAGTTGGCTGCGCATACAAACGCCTTGCTATTTGAAAATCGAAGGATATATTCCACTTCTCGACGTCTGAAATCAGGGCTGATCTTATTTGCAATGGCCCCAATCAATTCAAGACAAAAGAAAACAATCGGAAACTCGACTCGGTTGGGGAACTGCATTGTGACGACATCACCAGCACCAATCCCTAAACTTCGAAAAAAAGATGCGCAACGATCGACTTGTTCTTTCAGTTGTCTGTAAGTCAGGCTGCGCCTTTCGTCAGTAAATACAATTCGGTCTGGATACTCAGCAGCGCCTTTCTCTATGTAGTGATAAAAAGTCACGTCATGCCAGGCGTGGCTATCAGCAAATCGCTTGCGCAGGGAAGCGGTTAGTCTTGTCTTATATTGCGGCGTTGTAAGCAAGTTAATACCTTGCGCATTCACAGTTAGTGCAGTCATGGTTTCGATTACCTTAGTGCGCGCAGAAGCCCTCCATCGACAGGAATCGTGCAGCCTGTGATGTAGGATCCGGCAGGTGAGACAAGCAGTGCAACAAGATTTGCAATATCCGCCGGTGAGCCGATTCGACCTAATGGGATTTCTGAAACGAGTTTTGCCCGTACGCTTTCCGGACTCTCTGTTCCGGCAGCAAATACCTTTTGCAGTCTATCCGTATCAATGTAGCCAGGGCAGATCGTGTTGACGTTGATACCATCGCAAGCAAGCTCCATGGATAGGGTTTTGGCGTAGCCTATCAAACCAGCCCATGTTGCGACTGATAAGCCGAAACCAGCGATCGGTTGGATGGCTGAAATGGCTGAGATGTTGAGCACACTGCCTGAGCCAGATGCTCTTAAATGAGGCAAGGCGGATCTGACCATACGAATGACGCTGAACAGGTTCTGCTCGACTGCTTTTTGCCAGGCTACGTCGTCAAACGAATCAATCGGACCAAGCGGCGGTGCCCCATCGTTGTTGACTAGGATATCAAGCTTGCCAAAATGATCGATCGCTGTTTGCACGATGCGACCGCTTTCATCCTGATCCCTGATATCCGCTGCAACTGGTATGACTCGTACGCCAAATTTACTCGTTAATTCAGCCGCTGCGGCTTCAAGTTTGGCAATACGGCGTGCAAAAATAACAAGATCAGTACCCTCACTGGCCAGTCGACTGGCAATACCGAAACCGATACCCATGCTGCCGCCACCGACAATAGCAACTTTGCCTTTCAGTCCGAGATCCATCAGCGGTCTACTCCGGCAAGAAAGGCTTCTGCGTTTTGATAGAAGACTTTATTAAGGATCGTTTCAGAGTAGCCCTCTGCTCGCCACTCAGACGTTAGTCTCTCGTATGTGTATAGCGGATAATCGCCGCCAAACATGATGCGGTCTTGCAGTCGTCTCGCGATGTCGTGCTTGAGATCAGGGGCAAAGTATTTGGGGGACCAGCCATGCAATTCATACCAGATATTGCGCTTGTGCATCAAAACAGCGATCGTTTCTGTTTGCCAAGGCCAGCCTGGTCTAGCTGCAACAATACGCAGCAAGGGGTTTCTGGCGGCGACCATATCGAGATGACGAGGGTGACAACTATCAAGCAATATCCCGTTGCCGCCTGGTAATCCTGCGCCGAGGCCGGTTGTCCCCACAAAGATGAGAACCGGGATAGCAGCTTCAATGCACAACTTATAGTAAGGGTCGTAAAGTGGGTCGCTTGCTGGAACTGAGCCCGAGCCGTTTACTGCTAAGCCGGTGAAACCCGCTTGGGCGTCGATACAGCGGCGCAGTTCTTTTAAGCCTGCGTCCTTGCCGTGAAAAACGGGGTCAATATGAAACCAGTTCCCAATGATCGCATCCGGATAGAGTCTTTGCGTCGCGAAAGAGTAGTCATGCAACGGCTTGATTTCGTCAAGCGGAGCGAATTTAGTGAACCCCAGATCCAATATTACCTGCGCCTCACTCGCACGAAAGTAATTTGCCATTTCCTCTTCGGTGGAATACTTTGCTTCAGAGTTCCAAGTTTTTTTTTGCTGGGCAAGTTCTGCTTCGGTTCGCAAAACGTAGCCCCTTTGGGTTCCCCAATGGGAATGCGTATCGATTAATTTCATGTGTGATTCTCCTGATATGTTCGCAACGCAATGCTTATAGCCCGAGATAAGCTTGCCGGATGGCTTCGTTATTGGACAGTTGTTCTGAGGTTCCTTCGATCACCACTTTGCCTGATTCAAGAACATAGGCGTGATCGACGATTTTGAGTATCTTTTTGACGTTTTGTTCGGCTATGACAATAGTGGTCTGACGAACGGTATTAAGGTCTTTAATTGTGTCGAGGATCTGATCAAATATTTTTGGTGCCAAACCAATCGAAGGCTCGTCCAACAAGATAAGGTCAGGTTTTGTCATTAAGGCTCGAGCAACGGCAAGCATTTGCTGCTCCCCGCCTGACATGAGTGCCACCATTTGCTGGGCTCTTGCCTTCAAAATCGGAAACATCGCGTGTACGTCATCCAGCCGCTTGTTGAATTCAGTGCGGTCTTGCAATAAGTACGCACCCATTTCCAAATTTTCCCGAACGCTCATCTCTGTGAACAGCAGACGTCCTTGCGGCACCAGCGATATGCCTAATTTCACAATGCGTTGAGCTGACAGATTCGTTATATCCTTTCCAGCATAAACGGTATGACCTTTGCTCACACGAAGCAACCCGGCAATTGACTTCAGGAGAGTTGTTTTGCCAGCACCATTAGCACCGAGCACGCCAACAATAGCTCCGTCCTCAATATTGATATCGATACCGTGCAAGGCCTCAACGGGCCCGTAGCTAGTATGCAAGTTCTCGATCTTAAGCATCGGTTGACTCTTCACCCAGATAGGCTTCGATTGCAGCAGGATCGCGAGTAACCTCTTGAGGGCTACCTTCGGCGATGATTCGACCTAAATGCAAGACGGTAATCCGATCGGCCAAATTCATCATGATTCTCATGTTGTGTTCAATCACAATCAACGTCATACCGTCTTTTCTAGCTAGCTCTTTAAGTAAAGCGATTGAGTCGGTTGCCTCTTGTTCAGACATCCCAGAAGTCGGCTCATCGAGCAACAGTAGTTTTGGCCTGGCACTGAGCGCTCTTGCCAGGTCTAGTCTTTTCAAAACACCGTAAGGTAATTGCCTGGCAGACAAATGAGCTACATCGTGCAAATCAAACCGGGTCAGTAGCTCGTCTGCAATGACGCCAGCTTCTCTCTCTGCCCGACGACTTGTTGGTAGACCCAGTATTTGACCAGCAATACTTTGTTTAATCTGCCTATGCATGCCGATCAGAATGTTATCGCGGACGTTGCGATTGCCAAACAGTTGCACGTGCTGAAAGCTTCTGCTCATCCCTAAGTGACTAATCAGATGAGGTGGCATGCTGCTCACGTCAATATTGTCGAAAATAATTGAACCAGAACTGGGTTTAATGGCACCGCTCAAACAATTAATTAAAGTTGTTTTTCCCGCCCCGTTTGGTCCGATTAGTCCGCGAAACTCGCCAGCTGGTACTTGCAGGCTGATTTGCTGCAGAGCTTGAAGGCCGCCAAACTGAAGCGACAGGCCTTGCGTCGAGATCATCTGTTTATTTTGCATCGCTCTAGCTCAAGTTCGCTCTTTTTCTGCGTTGCACGAGTCTTTGATAAAGGCTGATCAAACCATTTGGTAAAAAAACTAAACTTAGCAGCAAAATGACGGCGTAAACCAAATCGCTATATTCTTTGATCCCACGCAAGCCCTCGGGCAACAACGTGAAAATGACCGAGCCAACGATTGAGCCGGCAATGCTGCCCAGCCCGCCGACGACAATGAAGGTGATGTAACGCAACGATGCCCCAACTCCGAACTCAACAGGGTCTATAAACCCGACAACCATGGCGAAGAGCACTCCAGCCAATCCAGCATAGGCGGCGGATATGGTGAACGCGAGTAACTTGATTTTAGCGACTGGTATACCCAAAGACTGCGCAGCTTGCGGACTCGTGCGGATGGCGTCAAAAGCTCGACCGATAGGAAACCGTAAAATATTGATCGTGACATAAAGACAAAAGGCGCAAGTAATACCAACCAGATAGAACAGCAATGGTTCGTTGCTTGTTGATATCCCAAAAAGTGTTGTTTTTTCGATCTTGAGTCCGCGGATGCCTCCGGTCAGATCAGGGAATTCCTCGATCAGAATTTGAGTTAAAGATAAAAACGCAAGCGTTGCCAAAGCTAAATAGATGCCGCCTAACCGTCGTGCTGGGTAACCAACCAGTGCTCCACCGAGGCTCGCCAACATCACCGCTGCGAGGGCGCAAAGCAGCAGCGGCCAGTGCATCTCGTTGTTAAGAATGGTGTAGGCGTATGCAGCGATCGCCATGAAAGATGAGTGGCACAGTGAAATCTGACCTGTGTTCCCAGTAACGATATTTAAGCCAAGTGCCAGGATGATGTTGATAAGTACTAGATTGAGTAAATACAGGTAGTAGGTCGGTAATACCCATGGTGCCGCGATGCCACACAAGGCAACGGTCAAGGCTATCAAAACCTGCAAGCGCGTCATCTGCATCAAATTCTCACCAGGGGCGCTTTACCAAATAATCCGTAAGGCTTAACGAGCAAGAAAACGACGAGCACGACAAATGGGATGAGATTTTTCAGCGTACTACCGAAAAATGCACCGGAATAGGTTTCTAGCAAACCCAACAGTAAGCCGCCGACAAAAGCGCCAGGCAACGAGGTAAAGCCCCCAATGACCGCTGCGACTAGTGCCTTGAGTATCAGGCCGCCGATTTCGGGATTAATGCCGATAATGGGCGCTAGCAGAATACCCCCGAGTGCGCCGATCGCAGTAGAAATCCCCCACGATGCCATCAAAATCCCTTCAACATTGATACCCATCAACCGAGCACCCTCTTGACTCTGAGAGACAGCCCGCATTGCTTTTCCCATGGGGCTGAACTTGAAAAACCAGGCAATGCAACAAACTAGCGCGGTGGTGCAACCGATCACCCACAGATATTGAGGGTTCAAGACAACGCCTGACAATTTGAAGGTTTTGAAGGGGATTGGATTATCGATCGTGAATAGATTGTCTTGCCAATAAAGCCGGATCGCGCTTTTGATGATGAGACCGACAGCAAAAGTTGCGATGACCAGCGTAAACTCTGGAGCGTCCATGATGCGTCTGATGATTGTTCGCTCGATCAAGAGACCGGTGAGTAAACCGACAAAAATCGTGCATGGCAAAACTACCCAATAGGGCAGCCCAAATGCGCTTAGAATGAGCGCCGAGTAGGCGCCCACCGTGACGAATTCGCCTTGAGCGAAATTAAGTATTCCAGACGCTTTGAATGGGATCACCAAAGCCAGCGCAACCAGAGCATAAATGCTACCGACTGATAAACCTGAAATCAGTAACTGCAGCGCGATAGCAATCGTCATATTTTGATTGGTTTGTGTCGACCGGTCACTCGTAGCGTTTGAGAATTTCACTCGGACGAGTTGGCTTCCAACCAATGGGTTGCCATTCCCCATTTTTGACTTCCATTACCGTCAGGTTGAGGTTTCCGATGTGATGCTTCGTGCTGAATGTAATGGGCGATGCAAGCGGTGAAGGCGTAAAGTCTTTGATCTTTTCGAGACTAGCGATCAGTGTCTGTGTATTGAGATCCGCACCAGCATTTTTCATTGCTTCGGCTAGAACGTACATGTCGGTGTAGGCCATGATGTCAAAGACATTGGGTCGGCCTGCGGGCAGATTCGGATATTCTGCTTTCCACTTGCTCTCCCAGGCTTGTAGCGCTGCATTCTGTGTGCCGGGCAAGAAAGGTACCAAAGAGAACCCCGTCGCGCCCTCAGCATTCTCTTTCGCTACATTGGTGAATCCTTTGTCTACCATCGTTGCCCCGACAAAGAATTTCTGTTCAATCCCGAGTTCACGGGCTTGGCGCATGGCGATCGCTGCTTCGGCTGGATTGCCAAAAAAAGCAACAACCTGTGCGCCAGATTTTTTCACATCTAATAGTTGAGGCGTAAAGTCTTTGTCGCCAATATTAAATTCAACACGCGCGACCACCTCGACCTTGTAAACGTCCTGAAGCGTCTTAGCCAGAGCGTTACCTTCATTCTTTGGATATTCTTCGCGGCCGTTCATGATGGCGACTTTTTTGGCCTTCAAACCGTCTGCAATGAATTCGGAATACAGTTCACCGTAGCGAGCTACTTCAGTTGTGGCACCCCTAAACATGTACGCATTGAATGGATAGGTAACCGCGGGTGCAGAAGCAAACGAAACGTAGGCAATCCTTTGCTGTTCTTTAACGTAATCAATGAATCCCACGGTGGAGTTGGATCCGCCTGCTGCGAAGATCATGAAAGCTTTGTCTTGGTCAATGAGCTTTTTCACTGCACCGAGGGCTTTGCTGGGCGAGTGACCATCATCCTCAAAACTTAGCTTGATTTTGCGGCCATTGATACCACCCTGAGCATTGATCTCTTTGATTGCCATGGCCAACCCATCGCGACCGCCAAGACCAATATAGGCGGCGGGCCCAGTGATTGGGCCAACACCGCCAATCAGAATTTCGTCCTTTGTGACCCCTTGTGCGTTGGTGAAGGTGCTAAACAGGCTGATAGCCAGTATCGAGATGACTCGACTAAAAAAATGATTATTCACAATTGTCTCCGAATATTTTTATATGTGCTTCATTCTATATAGGGTTTGTACCGACAACGATGGGTGAATACCCTAAGGGCTTTAGAAGGGGATGTCGGGTTGGTACTTAGATTGGTGCTAGCTGTTTAAAAGTAAAATTTAGCCTGACTAGAAATTAAAACCTATCAAATAGCGATAAACAGCGTTTTTTTGACAGGCCAAGCAAATTAAAAGGGTAACAAGATGAGCAACATTGATCCGTTAGTTTTTCCTAGCTATTTGGATGCAGAGAGCCCCGCACCCTGGAGTAACTTTGTCTCACAAGTCGAGTCCATCAAGCACCATCTTGGCGACCTTGAGCGTTGGGTTGAGAGCTTATTGCACCCCAAAAGAATTTTGATTGTTGACGTGCCTATTATTCGAGATGACGGCTCTGTGGCTCACTTCGAGGGTTATCGAGTTCAGCACAACATCTCGCGCGGGCCGGGCAAAGGTGGCGTGCGCTTTCATCAGGATGTCACCCTTAATGAGGTCATGGCGCTGAGCGGCTGGATGACAATTAAAAACGCAGCGGTAGGCCTGCCTTTTGGTGGCGCTAAAGGTGGCGTTCGAATTGACCCCCGTCAATATAGTTCTGCGGAAATTGACCGCGTGACGCGTCGCTACACCAGTGAGATCAGTATTTTGATCGGGCCACAAAAAGACATCCCAGCGCCAGACGTTGGTACCAATGAGCACACGATGGCCATCATGATGGACACCTTCTCGCAAGGGGCAGGTCAAACAACCTCAGGTGTCGTAACAGGGAAACCAATCTCGCTTGGGGGGTCACTGGGTCGTCGTGAAGCGACTGGGCGCGGTGTCTTTATCTGCGCCAGAGAAGCAGCAAAGCGAGCAGGGGTCAGCATAAAGGGCGCTCGCGTTGCGATTCAGGGTTTTGGCAATGTCGGTTCGATTAGCGGGAAAATGTTTGCTGACGCAGGTGCCAAAGTGGTCGCGATTCAAGATCATGAGACTAGCATCTTTAATTCCGAAGGGATCAATATCGCAGCCGCACAAGCTTATTGCAATAGTCACAAAAGCTTAGCTGGATTTGAAGGCGCCACCCACATCAGTACTGCCGATTTTTGGTTGGTTGAGTCTGAGTTCCTGGTGCCGGCAGCCCTCGAGTCTCAGATAACTGACGAAAGGGCGCGAAACCTCAGCACAAAATTTGTCGTCGAAGGCGCCAACGGTCCGACTATACCAACCGCCGACCTTATTTTGCGGGACAGAAAGATCACTGTCGTGCCTGATGTGCTGGCTAACGCTGGTGGGGTGACGGTGAGTTACTTCGAGTGGGTGCAGGATTTTTCGAGTTTCTTTTGGACTGAAGAAGAAATCAATGCCCGGCTAGAGAAGATCATGGTTGGGGCTTTTGACGCGGTATACAAGCATTCCCAAGAGAAACAACTCACTCTGCGCGAGTCGACTTTTGTAATTGCTTGCATTCGCGTACTTGATGCGCGCAATCAACGCGGGATTTACCCTTAAACTGAGGGTAGAGTGGCCTGGGCATGTGCTCGGGCCATTGCCTGGTATTTCTCAGCGTCGTCAAAATCTTGTTCACCTTCGCCTTTGTTGATATTGAAACCACTGGATCGCATTTCGACAGAGATCGCATCACGGAGGTGGCCGTCAAAACCTTGCATGACAACCAGGATATCGAGATCTGGAGCGAGTTGATCAATCCTCAAACCTCTATCCCGGATCATATTCAGCGCATCACGGGCATTACCCCCGCGATGCTGATAACCGCACCCAGCTTTGACGATATTGCCAATCAACTCTACCGCAACTTAGAAAACAAAATCTTTGTTGCACACAACGCACGCTTTGATTATGGGTTTCTCAAAGCCGCCTTCAAGCGCGTCGATATTGATTTCAAGCCCAAAGTGCTTTGTACGGTCAAACTATCGCGTCGTCTTTTTCCAACTCAGACAAGACATAACCTCGATACCTTGATCGAGACGCACGACCTTAAGGTCAGTTCGAGGCATCGTGCACTCGGAGACGCTGATTTGCTGTGGCAGTTCTGGCAGATTTGCGAGGCTCGGTTTGGCCGGGAACGCTTATTGAAAGAAGTCAGCGAGCTGATCGGCGAGGCTAGCGTCCCCCCGCATATTGACAAGGCGCTGATCAATGAAGTCCCAGATAGTCCAGGTGTATATATCTTATATGCCGAGGATCGGGTGCCACTCTATATTGGTAAAAGCATACACATGCGAACTCGCGTGATGAGTCATTTCCAGGCTGCGTTGACCGTTCGCAAAGAGATGAAACTTGCCCTTCAGGTCAGAGATATCAGCTGGATTGAAACCTCTGGTGAGATTGGTGCGTTATTGCTCGAGTCAACCCTGATCAAACAACATTTGCCTGTGATGAATGTCAAACTCAGGCGCTCGAAGGATCTGTGTGCATGGCGGATTAAGGAAAACGTAAATGGCGTATGTCTGCCCGAGTTGGTGACTCACGCAGAATTACAACCGGGTATTCAGGACAATCTTTACGGCTTGTTTCACAGTAAACGTGAGGCCAACACTTGCCTGCGCGCACTTGCCAAAAAAAATAGCTTGTGTGAGGCCGTCTTAGGTATTGAGAAAACGAGTTTGGGTAAACCGTGTTTTGGTTTTCAGCTTAAACAATGCAATGGGGCGTGTGTAGGTCTTGAATCTTCGACGCATCACAACCTGAGACTAAAAATCGCCTTCGAGGCACTGAAAATTAAGGTTTGGCCTTACGACGGACCGATTGCGATCAGAGAAGGCTTGCATTTTCATGTGGTTCACAACTGGTGTTATCTGGGTGTCGCTGGTGACGAGGATGAGTTGCGATCTCTTGTCAGGCGGGCAGAGGTCGATTTTGACCTGGATATCTATAAAATCTTAAAAAAAACCATTGCTAGCTTGCCATCAAGTCAAATTGCCCTCATTCCACAGTAACTTACTTGTAATAATAGTGTGATGTATTTCTCTCGAGTTAACAATTGTTAACAAATGACTGGATACGCTCTCTGTAAAGTAAATGCTCAACCGAGTGGTCGTTGATGCTTGCAGTAAATGCGATCACCATGCAAGTTGTTTGCACTAAATCCTCGCTGCTGTTGTAATCATGTGGTGGGTGACCAGAACTATCCTTTGTGGCGAGGGCAGAATTGGGATGACGATTGAAGATTGCGATTTTAGAAGATGACGCAACGTTGGCACAGGGTTTGCACAAGCTTCTCATTGAAGCGGGTCACCAGTCTCATATCTTCAAACAAGGTGATGCGCTTTTGCGACTGCTGAAGCGAGGTTTATTTGACCTCTATGTGCTGGACTGGAATGTGCCGAAAGCCACGGGGCTCGATGTGTTGATTCACATCCGTCAAACCCTGTCCATGACTGAACCCGTAATTTTCCTGACCAGTGCCTCGTCTGAGCCTGAAATTGTCCGCGCTTTAAATAGCGGCGCAGATGACTACTGCGTGAAACCTGTCAAATGGAAAGAACTCCTGGCACGCATCCACGCTATCGATCGAAGGCTTGCTAGGTCGGCGGTTGAGCCGGTCACTCACAAAACCATCTGCGGGTATTGGTCAATCTATTTGTTAATGCAATCCGGTATTCCTTGATGAACACCACGATAACGGTGCGGGTAACGGTCGATGCAGATGAGACGGATCGGCCATATTTAGTGTGTCGGATAGAAAACGTTATCAATGACGAGGCACAACAAGGTCCGAAAGAGATCGAACAGAAGGGCTTTGGTCTTGGCTTAGCGTTTGTGCAACAAGTGGTCAACGGGCATGCTGGCACTTTCGAGCAGGATTTCAGTGGGCCGAACGGGCTAGCTGTTGTGACCTTGCGCCTACCTTGTCTTGCTTTGATATGATGACCTCACAATAAATCAAATTGGGGACAATCTTGTATTCAGAACTCGCATCCAAAGTTATTTTGATCACCGGAGGAGCCAGCGGTCTGGGGTTAGCAGGTGCCATTGCGTTCGCAAAAGAAGGAGCCATTGTGGTCGTTGCTGACCTAAATCAGGCAACAGCAATCACTATCGCTAATCAACTAGGCACTCAGCACTTAGGCATCGGTTGCGATGTAGCCGAAGAAGGTCAAGTTAACCATGTTGTAGATACAGTAATGGAGCAATACGGCCATATCGACGTTCTGGTGAACTGCGCGGGCATTGCTGATCAGGCCAGACCAACCATTGAACAGGATGTCGCAGTGTTTCGCCGGCTGCTTGATATACATCTGACTGGCACTTATATGATGACAAAAGCCTGCGCCAAGCACATGCTGGCGCAAGGCAAGGGAAGTGTAATTAACATCAGTTCAATCGCTGGGGTGTCTGGTTTGACCTTGCGCAATGGTTACAGTGCCGCTAAAGCGGGGATTTCAATGATCACGCGCACGATGGGTTGCGAATGGGCTGCTGCCGGAGTACGTGTCAATGCCATTGCGCCCGGCTACATTCTGACGCCGTTGGTTCAAACCGTGATTGATCAAGGAAAGCTGGACCGTCGTGAAATCGAACGGCATACCCCCATGGGCAGGCTGGGTGCACCAGAAGACATCGCCAAGGTGATGCTGTTTCTTGCATCCGACCAAGCCTCATACATGACGGGTGTAACCGTGCCAGTGGATGGCGGATATACCAGTTGGGGCGCACCCAGCGATGCGTTCACGGGATCCGCCGACTAGTTGTTCACGTACCGAGCATGCCAAGAGTTAGTCGAGATCAATCACGATGTTGCCCATGATGCTACCTTGCTCTACGGCCTCATGGGCCGCAACAATGTCCGACAAGGGGTAGCGGGCACCAATCGTATGCTTGAGCTTTCCAGCCGCCAGTAATTCGTTTAGTTCTTCCAGTGCGTCTAACCGGCGGGCAGGTGACAAGTCATACACCAGAAAAAATTGGTAACTCAAGGAACCGAATAGGCTGATCCTGAAAGGAATGGCATGGTCGCCTAACTGGTTCGATCCAAAACATACTACTGTGCCGTGCGCTTTGAGTGCTCCTTTATGAATCAGCTGCGACGTAGCAGAAAAATCCATATCAATGATGGCGTCAACGCCTTGCCCATGGGTTAGCTGCTTGATACGCTCCGCGACATCCTCAGTTTTGTAGTTGATGATGTCAGAGACGCCCGCAGCCGAAGCGTGAGCGGCCTTGACGACTGAACTGACCGTACCAATGACATGAGCGCCTTTCTGAACCGCCATTTGTGCGGCATAGTGACTAACCGACGAGGCTGCACCAATAATTAAAACGGTTTTGCCAGCAAGATCGCCACATCGATGTACAGCTTCAAGTGCGGTTAGCCCGGGGATGCCCATGCAAGCGCCTGCATCAAAATCTGTGTTGTCTGGCAATACAACGGCTTGAGCCGTTGGTAGAACGATGTATTGCGCACTAGTACCCAGTGCTCGGCCGAATTGACCGTTCCAGATCCAGACTCGCTGACCGACACGGGTCTCAGGTACTCCTGCCCCTACCGCTTCGATGGTGCCCGCAGCATCACTGTTCGGGATCACGCGATTCGTGCCCAGTGGTCTGGCGCGGCGCGATTTAACATCAGATGGGTTGACGCCTGAGACGTGAATTTTGACTTTTACTTCACCGGGGCCAACGTCGGGGCAAGGCATATCGCCAACCACCATCACGTCACGCGCTTCACCATTGTTTTCATACCAGGCTGCTTTCATTTGTTATCCTTGTTTAACTGGCGCTGAGTAGTCGTTGACCGATTGTATCGGCGCGCCGGATGCAGTCCGCGAGTCTATCTGCATCGGCTGCTGGGTAGATATTACCGATATAAGGCGCAGCCATCGTTAGTGTTCCCATGACTAAAAGATCAGCTGCAGTAGCATTGGCCGCTCCCAGTTGAGCCAGCGTAACAGGTAATTGTGCCTGGTGACAGAACCGCGCATGAGCGACGATCTCTGGTGTAGATCGATCTTCTGCAATCAACTGCACAATAGAGCCAAAAGCAACGAGCTCGCCATGCAGCATCTGACTCATCCGCGGGTGGGCGGTGAAACCTCTGGTCAAGGCGTGAGAGATGGATAAACCGCCACTCTCGAACCCAAGACCGCTTAATAACACCGTGGCTTCAATAACACGCTCAACGCTTTCGTCTGGTCTGCCCATCGACTGAATGCGATCGAGTGCTGCTATCCCGAATTCCAAAATTGTTTCGTAGCATTTTTCAGCCAACAAACGAGCCGTCGAAAGTGAGGGCGTACCGAAGAAGTTGTTACCCCCAGCTAGATGGCACTGTGTTGCCTCAAACTTTTTGCTTAAGGCGTCGCCCATGCCAGCCGCAAAGAAACGCACGGGCGCCTTAGCGATGATGTTGCTATCGACCAAAACAACATCAGGATTGCGGGTGAGGATATCGACAGCAGCGACGCGGTGATTGGCGTCGTACAACACAATCAGTCGGCTTGTCGGCGAGTCGTTTGAGGCAATCGTTGGCGCGATAATTAGTCGCAAACCATGTGCTTTTGAAACGCCTTTGGCTGCATCGATTGTTTTGCCACCGCCGAAACCAATGATGACATTGTCTATCGTCGGGTCGATTGCTTTGCTCATATCAGCGATGGCGCGCGCCGAGCATTCGCCCGGAAATCTTAATACCTTCGCGTTGATCCCAGCCCGGCGCATGGGTGTCAGGATGAGTTCACCGGCGGCAGCCTGCACAATGTCGTCCATGACAATGACGGGCGACTGGACGGCAAACTCACTTAACAGCACTGGTAACTGTTCAATCGCGTTGGGTCCTTGAAGATATCGACCCGGAAATCCTATGGTTCTAAGCATTTTTGTCTCCCAAAGCCAATCTTGGCCGGCTTAGCCGGACTAATAATGAGCATGATATCAAGTCAGGCTTCAACTCAGAGCGAAATCGTTTTAGACTATGATCAGTTAAATAAAAAATAGCCGATCAAGGCTAAAAGATAGCAGTTTTAATACAGCTTCAACGGAGACAAAAAATGACTGCAGCTGCAAATGCTTCGTCGCAATACGACGTGGTAGTAATCGGTGCTGGTTTTGCTGGTATGTACACCTTGCACAAACTTCGTGCACTCAATCTCAACATAAAGGTCGTCGAGGCTGGCGACAACGTCGGTGGTACGTGGTATTGGAATCGCTATCCGGGTGCTCGCTGCGACGTTGAGAGTCTCGAATACTCGTATTCATTTTCGGATGAGCTGCAGCAAGAATGGGAATGGCCAGAGCGCTTCGCAGCACAGCCTGATATTCTCAAATACGCGAATCACGTTGCCGATCGTTTCGATCTTCGTCGAGACATTCAGTTCAATACCCGCGTGAAGTCAGCGGTATTCGATCGTCAAACCAATCTTTGGACGCTGACCACGACAAAAGGAGAAATTATCCAAGCACAGTTCTGCATCATGGCTTCGGGCAATCTTTCGCTGCCTCGCGTGCCTGACTTCAAAGGTCTCGAGAACTTCAAGGGCAAGTGGTATCACACGGGTCAATGGCCTCATGAAAAAGTTGATTTCACTGGCCAGCGTGTTGGCATCATTGGAACCGGCGCCTCGGGGATTCAGACTATTCCAGTGGTCGCCAAAGAGGCCAAACATCTGACGGTGTTTCAGCGCAGCGCTAATTTCTCTGTGCCGTCAGTTAATTATGTTCTGCCGCCCGAGGTTGTTAAAAAACACAAAGAGAATTACAAACAAGCACGAGCAGAAGCTGATAGGACACCATTCGGGATCTCGGGTTATCCACCTCCAACAAAATCTCTGCTTGAAGATAGCGCTGAGGCACGTGAAGAAATTTTCGAAAAGAAATGGAACACAGGCGGCAATATCAGTTTTCTTTATGGCTACAAAGATGTTTTGACGAACAAAGAAGCCAACGAGCAACTGTCTGACTTCGTTCGTAGAAAAATCCGCGGTATTGTTAAAGACGCTAAGGTTGCTGAGATTCTTTGCCCGAACGACCACTATATCGGTACCAAGCGACTGCCGCTTGATATTGGTTATTTTGAGACTTATAACCGCGACAACGTATCTTTGGTCAATATTAAAAACGCACCGATTGTAGAAATCACTGAAAAGGGCATCAAGACAACAGACGCTGAGTACGAATTTGATGCCATCATTTTTGCGACGGGCTTCGATGCCATGACTGGTGCGATCATGGACATAGACATTCAAGTCAGCGATGGTCACGAACTGCGTCAAAAATGGTCCGAAGGCCCCAAGACCTATTTAGGTATCATGACAGCTGGTTTCCCCAATATGTTGATTATCACTGGACCGGGCAGCCCCTCAGTAAAGACCAATATGATCTCTGCTATCGAGCAGCATGTTGACTGGATCTTTGATTTGCTCAAATGCGTCAAAGAGAGTCAATACAAACGTGTTGAGGCTGAACTTGAGGCGGAAGAAAGCTGGGTCAAGCATGTCAACGAGGTTGCTGACTCAACGCTTTACCCTTTGGCTAATTCTTGGTATGTCGGGGCCAATATCCCTGGCAAACCAAGAGTCTTCATGCCTTATGTGGCTGGCCTGGACAAGTACAGAGTGATCTGCAACGAAGTTGCTGCAGAGGGGTATCGCGGTATTTCTTTGGTTAAGTAAATTTTCTCAGATCACTGGTTTAGTTTGCGGAAGTTTTTTTGAAGAAGGTTGAAACATGGATTCGCAGGTAAAGTTGCAACAGATGTTGATTAATGGTCAGTGGGTGGATAGCGCTGACGGTGACTGGATCAATGTCGAAAACCCCTCCAAGAAAACCGTCTTTGCCAAAGTGCCGCGAGCAGGTGCCCGCGACGTCGCTATCGCCGTCGACGCGGCAAAGCAGGCATTTAAATCGTGGAAACGAGCGACGGCAGCGGAGCGTGGCAAGATTCTGCATCAGATTGCCGACAGCCTCGAGGCAAACCAAGAGAATCTGGCCAGACTGATCAGTACCGAAAACGGCAATGCACTGCGCACTCAAAGTCGTGGCGAAGCGGGCGTCACTGCTCAAATATTTCGCTATGTGGCTGGGTTGGCACGTGAAATCAAAGGTAAAACGACCTATTTGAGCCCTGATAATCTCGATTACACCCGTCGTGAGCCCTATGGTGTGGTCGGCGCGATCGTCCCCTGGAACGCTCCTTTAATGCTTTCTGCTTTGAAGATTGCGCCCGCCATCATGACAGGCAACACCATGGTGCTCAAAGCATCTGAAGAAGCACCC
The DNA here is from genome assembly GCF_003003055.1 of Jezberella montanilacus. Taxonomy (GTDB): domain Bacteria; phylum Pseudomonadota; class Gammaproteobacteria; order Burkholderiales; family Burkholderiaceae_B; genus Zwartia; species Zwartia montanilacus. The sequence continues at coordinate 180,680 of NZ_PVTV01000015.1, read as the reverse complement.
TTGGCTGTGCTTGAGATGGCACGTATCTGTTCGGAATTCTTACCCGCTGGCGTGCTTAATGTTTTGACAGGCTATGGCATCGAGTGTGGTGCTGCAATCGCAGAGCATCCAGGTATCCCTAAAGTGTCGTTTACGGGGTCAACGGCGGTGGGGCGTTCGATTCTTGCCGCGGCCAGTAGCCGCATTGCGGCAGTGTCGCTCGAACTTGGTGGCAAAAGCGCACAAATAATTTTGCCGGATGTGGATCAAAACTTTACCGCTGATGGTGTGATAACTGCGATGCGTTTCACTCGACAGAGCCAGTCATGTACCGCAGGCTCAAGACTGTTCTTACACGAGTCCATTGCTGATTCATTCTTAGCAACGCTGACTGACAAGCTCAAAAAAATGCGAGTTGGAGATCCGCTTAGCGAAGAAACCGATACCGGTTCCTTGGTCAATGCTAAGCAGTTTTCTCGAGTTTGTTCGTATGTGCAAGAGGCCATGGAGGCCAAGCCCAGTTCGCTGATCATGGGTGGACTGCCACCCACAGCTGGGCCATTGTCCGAAGGTTATTTTTTCGAACCGACTGTATTTTTAAACTTACCTGAGGACGTCCGCCTGACACGTGAAGAGGTTTTTGGTCCGGTGCTGTCCATCTCGACTTGGCGCGATGAGGCGGATGTAATCGCCCGCGCCAATGATTCAATTTATGGATTGGCTGCTTTTGTTTGGGCGAAAGCCGGCGGGCCGGCCTTGCGTATCGCTCACGAACTCGAAGCTGGCTGGGTAATGGTCAATCAGGGCGGTGGACAGCAACTTGGCCAGTCGTACGGCGGGATGAAGCAAAGCGGCGCAGGGCGCGAATTCTCTCTGGAGGGCATGCTCGAGAGCTACACCGAAGTCAAACAAGTCTCTGTTAATTTAAATACTTGAGAAGGGGGCTTTGCCGTGATGGAAACGAGTTTTGGGCAACCCGTTGGCGGCATTATTCAAGTCGCTTATGTGGTTGAAGATCTACATCAATCGATGGCAGAGTTCGCTGCCAAGTTTAATGTGGGTCCTTGGTATTACACGGATGCATACACATTCACTGAGGGTACCTACCGCGGGCAGCCGACCGACATACAGATGGCGTTGGCTCTCGGTTTCTCAGGTCACATGTGTTTTGAGTTAATACAAAGTATCGATGACCGTCCTTCGGTTTATCACGATGTTGTCCGGCAACGAGGTTTTGGTTTTCACCATCTTGGCATGGCCACCAGAGATTTCGAACGCGATGTAGAAAAATATCTCAAGCTGGGGTACGAGTTGGCGTTCTCTGGCAAGTCAGTTCGAGGGATAAGATTTGCCTACTTTGACACCACCAAAGATTTGCCTGGCATGCTTGAACTCATCGAGTTCACCGACGCGCAAGAGAAGTTCTTAGCGACGATTCATCAGGCTTCGGTGAGTTGGGATGGGACGAATCCCATCCGCAAACTCTAGCTAGCTATTTTAATTGCCGTAAATCTTGCCGTACAGGACCCACTCTTTACCGTTGAACTTGGCGAGTTGCAAACGTTCAATAGGATAGAAATCCTCTGGTCCGGTTTGCACATTGATGCCGGGCAAGAGCAAGGGCAGTTGTAGATCTTTGATGCTGGCCGCTTGTTTCATGATGTTTTCACGCGTCAAATTGTTGCCAGCTTGCCTGAGCACGTACTCCATCGTTTGGGCATTCAGCATACCCTGAAGATAATAAGTATCAAGCGGGTCGGCATTAGGCAAGTATTTCTTGAACCAAGCGTGGTACTCGAGCATCGCTTTGTCTTCTTTCCATTGTGGATCACTTGGATCTTTGAAGAAGCCAGTCGTAATCAGCCCTACGGAGTTCTCCAGACCTGCAGGCACGAGCGTGGCACCTGGTGAACTCGATACTTGACATAAATAGTGAACTGGTTTCCAACCAAGTTCCGCAACCTTTTTGATGATCTGAGCTGCGAATTTGGGTGTCGATAAGTTCATTAATACGTCAGCGCCAGTGGACTTTAGCTTGACAATTTGGCTATCAACCGTTGGGTCAGTTACCTCATAGGTTTCGCGGGCAATGATCATGCTTTTCTTGTCACCTAAACCGGCTTCGAGGCCTGCCAGGTAATCTTTGCCAAAGTCATCATTCTGGTAAATCACCGCGATCTTGGCGTTTGGCTGATTATCGAGGATCGCTTGCGCAAAAACCTTACCTTCGCTGAAGTAGTTGGTCTGCCAACCCATTGTCCAGGGGAAATTCTTTGGGTCACCCCACTTAGAGGCACCAGTCTGCACAAACAGCTGTGGCACTTTCTTCTGATTCATGTACTTTTGAATCGCGCTGTTGGTCGGTGTACCAAGTGTTGCAAACAAGAACAAGACTTTGTCCTGTTCGACGAGCTTACGAGCTTGTTCAAGTGTTTTTGGTGGCGAATAGCCATCATCTAGCGAGATGAAGTTAATTTTTCGACCATTGATCCCACCTTCGTCATTGATTTTATTGAACCAGGCCGCTTGGGCTTTGCCGTAAGAGGCATAAGCAGAGGCTGGGCCTGAGTAAGGTTCGATATTGCCAATTTTGATTTCTTTATCGGTCGCACCTGGATCATACGGTTGTCCCATGGCCAGTGAACCGCCAAGCGCCAATGCGGCTGTCAGGGCGATCGAGGATAAGCTCTTCAATCTTAGTGTCACAGTTATCTCCTTTTTGTGATTTTTTTGACTATGCCCATCACACCATTTGGTGCAGCGTAGGCAAACGCTAACAAAATAGCGCCATAGACAGCCCATGGCGCAGATTTCGAAAGTTGATCAGCGATGTTTGGCACAAACTGAATAAACAGTGCACCAAAAATTGCGCCGTAAATTGAACCTAAACCACCTACAACAGTCCCGACAAGCAGGCTGATGGATAAGAATGAGGGGAAGCTATCAGGTGCAACAAAGGAGACAGCGAGTGCGCTGAGCGCACCGGCGATACCCGTGTAGGCGGCCGAGACGCCAAAAGTAGCAGTTTTTAAAACTGTTAAGTTCACCCCAAGTGCGGCGGCTGCAACGGGTTGATCACGAACAGCAACTATCGCTCGTCCAATACGGCCGTTTAACAGATTGCTCGCTAGCCAAAACAGTAAAATTGCAATCAGCAAAATTACAAAGTAGAGCCAGCGGTCTTCGCTGAACTCGTTACCGAAAACGCTGAATTTCAAGGGTGATTGTGGCTTGTCAAGAATCAGTCCCTGAACGCCACCTGTCCATTTTTCGATGGCCTTGTGTTTGAGCAGTTGCGGGGTCGCAATCGCCAGTGCAAAGGTAGCCAGCGCGAGATAGTGACCTGCCAGCCTGAGGGCAGGGAAGCCCATCAGCACCCCCATAACCAGACAGACGACGCCTGCAATCGGCAAGGTTAGATACGGCGACATATCGAATTGCGTGATCAGGATTGCGCTGGTATAGGCACCAACAGCATAAAACGCACCGTGGCCCAGAGAAATCTGCCCACCAAAGCCTGTCAGAATATTGAGGCCCAAGATTGCAATGGCATAAATCAATACTTGGCTGAACTGCGAGACGCGAAAGTCTTCAACGAAAAAAGGCAGCAAGATCAGCAGAAGTAACCCAAAAGGATAAGCGAGCTTTTTAGATGTGATTTGCATGTCTGCTCTCTTAAACTCGTGAAAAAATCGGCTTGCCAAACAAACCATAGGGCCGAAATATCAGGATGGTGACGATCAGAACGAGTGCCATTGTTAGTTTCAGATCGCTGCCAATAACGTACGCGCCTAGCAGGTTTTCAAGCACACCCAAAATCACGCCACCCAAGACCGCACCCCACGGATTGTCGATGCCACCCAGCAGCGCAGCGGCGAAGCCATAAAGCAAAATACCCGCCATCATGTTCGGATCCAGAAACACAACAGGCGCAATCATCATGCCCGCGACAGCGCCGATGAGTGCGGCCATCCCCCAGCCGAGTGCCAGCATCCAGGATACTTTGATCCCGACTAGACGCGCAGACTCTGGGTTAAATGCTGCGGCTCTCATTGCCAGACCTAAGGGCGTAAAGCGAAAGAACGAAAAAACTGCTAACAGGACAACCAGTGTGACCGCGATCGAACCGATCTGATGGCCTGAGAAATACTTCGGTAGAAACATCCCTTCGAGCGGGAAAGGACTCGGGAAGGATTTGATCGTGTAATCAAATATCCAGCCAGCAACTGAGTTAAGGATAACGAGTAGTCCAATAAACACGATCACATTGGTTAGCACGGGTGCTTTTTCAACTGGTTTCAGAAAAATCCGCTGGATTAATACACCGATGACAAAGGAGACAACCACCGTTATGACAAAGGCGATCCAGTAAGGCACGCCGTGTTGAATCAACGCCCAGGCGATAAAGGTGGAAAACGTCGCCATTTCACCCTGTGCAAAATTGATGTGATGGGTCGATTGGTGGATCATCACCAGAGCCAGACCGATCGCTGCATAGATGCCGCCATTTGCGAGGCCTGCAGATATTTGTTGTAGTAGAGAATCCATGCGTGCTCCGCAATCCAACGAGTGGATCAATAACCTAAATAGATGCGACGAATCGATTCGTCCGCTTTGATGTCCGCTGATGATCCTGACAGGACGATTTTGCCGGTCTCAAGTAGGTAAGCATGATTAGCCAAGCTCAGCGCTAACGTCGCGTTTTGCTCAACCAGTAGCATGCTCACTTTGTCTTCTTGATTGATCTGACGCATGATGTCGAAGATTTCACGGACGATCAGTGGTGCCAGGCCGAACGAGGGCTCGTCAAGCAAAAGTAAACGTGGCCGCAACATCAAGGCACGACTGATCGCCAGCATTTGCTGCTCGCCCCCAGAGAGCGTGCCAGCCTGTTGTCGATATCGCTCTTTTAACCGCGGAAACCTCCGATACATCTGTTCGATATCGGCCGCGACCTCATTTCTGTCTTTGCGCGTGTAAGCACCCAGACGCAAGTTCTCTTCTACCGTTAATTGAGTGAAGGTTCCCCTGCCATCCGGCACATGGGCAATGCCCACTTTGACGATCTCTTCGGTAGGTCGACCGTCGATCCGATTACCCAGAAACGTCAAGCTCCCCGAGGTCTTGACGGTTTGGCATACCGCGCGAAGCGTGGTGGTTTTGCCTGCGCCATTGGCTCCCAGAATGGTGGTGATCCCTCCGACTTCGAGGTTGAACGTCAAATCAAAGAGAACTTGGTTCGGGCCATACCCGGCATTTAGGTTGTCGGCATCAAGCAGCTTCACGGTCGCCGTCTCCAAGATAGGCACGGATCACTTCCGGATGCTGCTGGATTTCTTCCGGCGTTCCTTCGGCAATCTTTTTTCCAAAATTCAAAACAACAATCCAGTCCGATACAGCCATGACCAGATTCATATGATGTTCGACAAGCAAGACAGTGATACCCATGTCGTCTCTCACTGAGCGGATAAAAGTGCCCAAGTCGTTCATTTCAGTATGGTTTAGGCCCGCCGCAGGCTCATCCAGTAACAACATTTTTGGCTTGGCGGCTAACGCACGCGCAAACTCAACACGTTTCTGAATACCAAAAGGGAGATCACCAACGATGTTGTCAGCGTATTCAGATAGCTTCAGGTAATCCATCAGGGCGTTGGCATCGTCGGTCAAGCGCTTTTCTTCTAAGCGCGAGGAGGGCGTCTTCAACATGTTGCCAATAAAACCTTTGTTCGAACAGCTGTGCGCACCGACCATCACATTTTGACGCACAGTCATGGTTTTAAACATCGCCAAGTTCTGGAAGGTTCTACCAACGCCAATGCGGGGCATTTCATGCACAGGCGTGTTGGTGATCGATTGACCATCAAACTGCAGGTCTCCGGACTGGTATGAGTAGAGCCTGCTTAGACAATTAAAAAGCGTTGTTTTTCCTGCGCCGTTAGGCCCGATTAACCCGCAAACTTTATTGCGAGGAACGTCGAAACTGACGCAGTCGAGCGCCACAATTCCGCCGAAGCGAACAGTGATATCCCTGACACTGAGTAAGGCTGATGCAGGTTGATTCGACAAAAGCTTGCTCCATTTTTTTTAAATTTTTTTATTTTGATTTTTGTTTTGTAGGCGTGACCTTAAGGCTTAAATTGTCTCTGGTCAACTTAACTTAAAGAAGGTGGGTTTGCGCTTAAGTGTTTTCCCTGACTTGCATGTTTGCAGACTAGTCAGGATCGGTTCAGTTGGCTCGACGTTTATACTTCGTTCAGCGCAATGATCAGATAATAAGGGTCGATGCTTGATGAATGGCTGCCGCTGACCGGTGAGCTGGTGTAATCCGTCAAGACTCAACAATTAAAATAGAGAAACAATGTCCAAAGAAATCCATTTCAACGCCTTCGACATGAATTGCGTTGGCCATATCCAGCAGGGTTTGTGGCGTCATCCCCGAGATCGTTCTACTGAATACAAAAATATCCAATACTGGACTGAATACGCTCGGAAGCTTGAGAAAGGGCTCTTTGATGGCATTTTCTTTGCAGATGTCTTGGGTGTTTACGATGTCTACGGTGCCAGTCCGGATGCAGCCTTGCGCGGCGCGGTACAGGTGCCGGTAAACGACCCAACCCTATTGATCCCTGCAATGGCTGCTGTGACACAACACTTGGGTTTCGGTGTTACCAGCAACTTGGTGTACGAATCGCCTTTTCAGTTTGCACGCAGGATGTCGACACTTGATCATTTGACGGGCGGACGGATTGGTTGGAACATCGTCACCGGTTATCTCGACAGCGCAGCCCGCGCGATTGGATTGTCAGGCCAAATGGCGCATGACGATCGTTATGACCTCGCAGAAGAGTACATGGAGCTGGTCTACAAGCTATGGGAAGGCAGTTGGGAGGACGATGCCGTAAACAGGAATCAAGACACTGGCGTTTACGCTGACCCAGCCAAGGTTCATGTCATCCATCATCATGGTCACCAATATCAGGTGGATGCTATGCACCTGTCAGAGCCATCGCCTCAACGAACACCTGTTTTGTATCAGGCGGGTTCATCTACCCGAGGACGTCTTTTTGCGGCTACCCATGCGGAGTGCGTTTTTGTTAACGGTCAGAGCAAAGAAGGGGTGCAGTCCATTGTCAGCGATATCAGAGCGCAGGCAGTGGGTCTTGGTCGTGCTGCTAGCGACATTAAGGTATTTCTCGGCGCGACGATCGTGACCGGTAAAACTGAGGCTGACGCAAAGGAGAAGTTTGAAGACTACAGAAAATACGTCAGTTCAGAGGCGGCACTCGTTCATGCAGCTGCCTCAATGGGGATTGATTTTGAAAAATACGAGCTCGACGAGCCAATTGTCGATGAAAAGAGTCAAGCGATCGTCTCCAATATCGAGGCAATGAAGCGCGCTGCTGGTCCGCAATGGACCAAACGGAAATTGCTCGAACAAATGACTCTGGGCAGTCGTCAGCCACCTTTGGTTGGATCAGCCGAGCAGGTTGCTGATGCTTTGATTGCCTGGACGCAAGAGGCTGGTGTTGACGGCTTCAACTTATCCCGTACGGTGGTGCCCGAGTGCTTTGATGACATCATCGAACATGTGATCCCGATTTTGCAGGAGCGGGGCGTGTATAAAACCGCTTATCGCTCCGGTGCCCTGCGCAGCAAGTTATTTGGCACTGATCGCTTGCCAACAAGCCATGCTGCCAATCGTTTTCGTGCGAACTCGGTAGGCTGAACCAAAAGCAATGATTGCTACACAATGAGGCGTACTGAATGATCGCCGCCACAAATGGCGAGATAGGCTTGCCGGGCAAGTTCAGGTCACTGCTGTTCTTGCTTTTATGCGAGATCGGCGCCATGGCGGTTTGGTTCTCGTCTGCGTCAGCCGTCGCAACGATCAAACGAACGTATCAGATATTGCCGCTTGACCAAGCCTTGCTAACCAGCTCAGTGCAATGTGGTTTTGTCGTTGGGACGATTGTCAGTGCGGCCTTGTCACTCGCCGATCGCTATGATCCGCGTCGGCTATTCATGTTGAGTGCCTTGACGGCTGGCGTTGCCACTGGGTCTCTGGCTTTGCTGCCACCCGTGGGCGTGGCGGTCTTTGCGCTGCGCTTTTTGACAGGTATGTGCATGGCAGGCGTCTATCCTGTGGGGATGCGTCTTGCGGTTACTTGGGCGCAGCGAGATATGGGTTTACTCATCGGGTTGTTAGTTGGCGGGCTTACCCTGGGATCCGCTAGCCCACATCTGCTCGCTGCCTTTGATGCGCTTGATTGGCGACTGATCTATGGCTTAGCGGCTTCTTGCGCACTCTTGGCTGGTTTGGGCATCTCTTTTTGCAGCCTTGGTCCCAACATGGCACGTAGCAGCCGCATCGACCTTGGTTTCATGATGCAAGCCTGGCGTAATCGCTCGCTTCGATTAGTCAATCTTGGTTATCTGGGTCATATGTGGGAGCTCTATGCCATGTGGTCTTGGCTAGCCGTCTTCTTGGCCGCCAGTTTTACAGCATCTGGTCTGTTGAATGCTAATCGCGTCGCCAGCGTGGTTACCTTTGCGGCGATCTCGGCAGGGTCTCTTGGCGCGATTGCGGGCGGTTGGTTTGCGGATCGAATTGGTCGCACGACGCTTACGATCTTGGCGATGGCCACGAGTTCACTGTGCGCGCTGCTGATCGCTTTCTCGTTTGGTTTGACGCCTTGGTTGGTAATTGTGTTGGCGTTAATCTGGGGGATATCTGTGGTGGCCGACTCTGCTCAGTTCTCTGCCAGTATCGCTGAACTGAGCGAGCCATCGATTACGGGGACCATGCTCACCGTGCAAACGTGTGCAGGATTTTTGTTAACGCTTATCAGTATTCATTTGGTGCCTGAAGTAGTGACGTGGTCTGGTTGGCGGATGGGTTTTGCGATGCTGGCAATCGGGCCTGCGCTGGGTTGTGTCGCCATGTATCGCTTACGTTGTTTGCCAGAGGCTTCCCGTTTGGCGAACGGCAAACGTTAATCCTGAATTGCTACAGCCGATCTGGTTCGACCAGGCTCAGGTGCTTCTGATGTAGGTTGTATCGCTCTTGTAGTTTTTGTGGGGACCTGCCACTTGATGAATGATTTGAAAAGTGCGCATCGCTGCATCAAAAACGTAGTCAGTCGCGTAGCTATCGTGACCGCAAAGATGATGGCCATTCGCCCGCAAACAATCGGTATGTTCTTGCAGTAAAACTTCATGAAACACGCGTCTTGGTTCGCTGGCGAAATGCACGATCATGCCCTGTCGAGTTGGCTGATACAGATACGACTGTGTGGCAACAAGGGATTGACCATCTACCAGGAGAACTGATCCTTTTTCGTCATAACGCATGAGATCAGGCTCAGCCAACGAGAGTGTCGCCTCGCCGCTGACCGTTGCAGCAGATGACCCTGAAACCACTCTGAAAAACTGCCAGACGCCGACCAACGCGAAAAGTCGTTGACCAGCGGCTTCGTGGCTGTCTGGGGCCAGCGTATTAGTCATCCAGGCCCGTTGCGCCTATGCGATGTGCCAGTGGCTCAGCGCCAGCAATGCGCCACAACACCTGGCCAGGCCAGGACAAGTAACCGTCAAGGCGTCGTGAGAACAAAACGCCATCTGTTTGGCAGTGATAAGTGGTGCGAGCTTTCGGGCCCCGGGGATCAGAGGGATTAATCACATCACAAATGGCGTCGCCCTTTTTGACTTTGCTGCCAGCCTTGAGGTGATAAACCAAAAATCCGGTTCCCTGGCTATAACCGACATCGACGCCGCTCATCGGGGTGCCTGGTGCTTTTGCACGAGGCAGCGTTGGAGCTTTGCCAGCCAATACGCCTTGGCGAGTTAACCAGTTGTATAAGTTGCCCGCATCTGCTTGACCCATGTCGTGACTAACGTCATGCTGGCTGCGCATTTCAACGGTGACTGACATACACGCCTGAGGGATATTCGCTTCTGGGAACTTCTCTGCCAAACGGGCCCACAAGGCCCCATTGACACCAGAGAAGGTCTGCACGCGAGGGTAAGGCTCGTTATAAACACTGGCTACGGCGCCTAAATCGGCGGTCAGCGACTTGATGGGTTCGTGAGCCCAGTCACGGGCGCCCGAAAAGATGTGCATGGCTGCTTGGATGTCGCAATGCAAGTCCAAGACAAAATCGGCGTCAGTCGAAAGCTTCTGTATTTCGACCCGCAAGGTTTGCAACTCGTTGACAGGCTTCATTTTGTTCAAAGCGTCGAGGGCAGCTTTGCGGATCAACTCGATATTCTTGTCGCCATCTTGACCCAGTTTTTTGCCAACCTTGTCTGCAACAGCCGTAGATAACTCAAGCCAGTTGCGATTGAAGTTATCGTAGCTGAGCAAGTGATATCGACCAGCATGGCCATTGCCTACCAATTGCGCCTGCCCGATCGGATTGACCGTGGGCACCACAATGATTTCACCTTGAATCAGACCTTTGCTGTCCGCTTCAGTCAACATCGGCAGCAAATAATGCAAGGCCATCGTGCCTGGCATTTCGTTGGCATGAATGGCCGCTTGGATGTATACCTTGGGCCGTGCGCCCTTTTTGCCGTAACGAAAAACAGCGATTTCTCGCTCGGTTCCCGGGGTCATCATGGGGAGTTTGATCGCGTGTTTCTTGATAGCCATATCAAAAGTGCCTTTTTGTAAATAGCGTATTGTGCTTATAAATTAATCAAAATAGCATTGCCCTAATCGTGACTTTATATTACGTTTACGGTTTGCCGGTTCAAATTTGGAGCAATAAATGAATGAATCCAATATTCGTCAGTTGATTGACGGTGTAAAAAGCCACAAAATGTCCCGCAAGGACTTTATTCGACTGATGGTTGGGGTTGGTCTCACAGCACCGATTGCGTCTCAGTTGTTAACCCATGCTGGCGTTGCGCAGGCTGCTGGTAAGCCTGACTATGCGCCCACTAAGCGCGGCGGCGGCGGTGCGCTTAAATTGCTCTGGTGGCAAGGTGCTACGCTGTTGAATCCCCACTTTGCCGTGGGTACCAAAGACATGGAAGGCTCGCGCATTTTCTACGAACCGCTTGCCGCGTATGACTCTGACGGCGGTTTAGTGCCTATTTTGGCAGCTGAGATCCCAAGCGTGGCCAATGGCGGCGTTGCCGCTGATGGTAAATCGGTTACTTGGAAGCTGAAAAAAGGCGTGAAATGGCATGATGGTAAGCCTTTCAGTGCTGATGATGTCGTGTTTACTGCTGCCTATGCTGCCAATCCTGCCACGAGCTCCGTGTCAATTGGCAGCTATAAAGATCGCAAATTCATCAAAGTTGATGATTACACGGTGCGGGTTGAGTTCCCTGAACCAACACCATTCTGGGCCGATCCCTATTGCGGCATCTATGGTTGCATTATTCCCAAGCACTTGTTTGAGGCCTTCGCAGGCGAAAAATCGCGTGAAGCACCGGTCAACCTCGCGCCAGTTGGCACAGGTCCATACAAATTTGTCGAGTTCAAACCAGGCGATATGGTGAAAGGCGCGATTAACATGGATTACCATGAAGACAATCGTCCGCATTTTGACACTATCGAGATGAAAGGCGGCGGCGATGCGCCATCAGCCGCTCGGGCAGTCTTGCAAACTGGTGAGTACGACTACGCCTGGAATTTGCAAGTCGAGGACGAAGTGCTTAAGCGCTTCGAACAAGGCGGTAAAGGCGCGCTGCATTTGAGCTGGGGTGGCAATCTAGAGTTCATTCAGCTCAACCAGACAGATCCGCTGAAAGAAGTGGATGGCGAAAGGTCAAGCCTCAAGGCGCCTCATCCAATCCTCACCGATCCCAAAGTCCGGGACGCACTTGCTCTGCTGGTTGACAAAGACAGCATGCAGAAGTTCATCTACGGCCGAACCGCGAGGGCGACCTCCAACTACGAAAATGGCCCAGCTCAGTTTGCATCGAAAAATACCAAGTCCGAGTTCGATATCGAGAAAGCTAAAAAGCTGCTTGACGAGGCAGGCTGGAAACCCGGTGCCGACGGCATCCGCATGAAAGACGGCAAGCCGCTCAAGTTGCAATTTCAGACTTCAATCAACGGCCCGCGTCAGAAGTGTCAGCAAATCATCAAAGGGGCTTGCCAGAAAGCTGGCGTGGATATCGATCTCAAACAGGTCACATCGTCGGTGTTTTTCTCAAGCGACCCTGGTAACGATGACATTTACATCAAGTTTTACTGCGATATGCAGATGTACACGACCACTCAGCAGCAACCTGATCCAGAGCGCTTTATGGATCAGTATGTCTCGACGAATGCCGGTTCTAAAGCCAATAAATGGCAAGGCCGCAATACGGTTCGTTACGTCAATCCTGAGTACGATCGTTTGTATGCGCTGGCTCAGCATGAGCTGGATCCCTTCAAACGCGCTGCGCTGTACATCCAGATGAACGATATGGTGTGTAACTCACATTGCATCATCCCTATCTTGCATCGCCCGATGGTGTCAGGTATTGCCTCCAACCTGCGCGTGACCCCAACAGGTTGGGATAACGATCTGGCTATTCTGAAAGATTGGTATCGCGTGGCATAATCGCCGCTTGGTTTTATTTAGAGCAGCAAAGCTATGTCTCGGTATCTCTTACGCCGTATTTTGATCGCGATCCCGAGCTTGCTTGGGATCAGTTTGGTCTTATTCACTATCCTGGCGCTTGCGCCTGGGGATCCGTTTAGTGAAATGACCAGCAATCCGAATATCCCACGCGAGGTCGCTGAGGCCTTGCGTGAGAAGTTCGGTTTGAATGATCCCATTATGGTGCGTTATTGGCATTGGTTGCTGGCAATGTTGCAGGGCGACTGGGGCTTTTCTTTCATCAGTCGCATGGATGTTGATGTCTTGATCCGGCAGCGCGTAGGTACGTCGCTGCTTGTGATCGGATCATCCCAGTTACTGGCTTTAGCGATTGCAATCCCGATTGGTGTCATTGCAGCCTCGCGGCCTTATTCAATTTTTGATCAATTAGCTAATACCTTGGCTTTCATTGGTTTTTCCTTGCCTACTTTCTTTACAGGCATTTTGTTTATTTTGTTCTTCAGCGTTTACCTAAACTGGTTGCCCTTCGTTTATCAAGCAAATCTCACGTCAACAGGGTGGCAGTTAGTATGGGATCAAATCAAGCAGATGATCATGCCAGTTGCAGTCCTTGGACTGTTTCAGGCAGGGTCCTGGACTCGCTACGTCAGATCTGCCGTGCTCGATGTGATTAGACTCGACTACGTCACGACAGCACGATCAAAGGGATTACCTAAAAAAATTGTGATGACTAAGCACGTGCTTCGCAATGCTCTGATCCCAGTGGTGACGCTCGTTGCTTTGCAAATGCCGGCTATTTTTGGTGGGGCGATCGTCACTGAGCAAATCTTCAGAATCCCGGGTATTGGTTCCTTATTAATCAGTTCAATGCTTGCCAACGATACGCCAGTCATTATGGCCGTCACCTTCGTTTTTTCGGCGCTTGTCATTGCTTGCAACCTTTTAGCAGATTTGATTTATGGCTGGCTCGACCCCCGCATCTCGTTTAGCTGAGCTTAAAACTAAGCCCCCAGCTGCACCCGTTACCCCCGGCCAGGAGGCCTGGCGTCGTTTCAGAAAGCATAGGCTCGCCCTGATATGCCTGGGAGTACTCTCTATCATTGTGGGTGCGGTCATACTCGGCCCCTGGTTGTGGCGAGTGCCTATCAATGAAATTGATTTCAGTGCGTCGCTGTCCCCACCGTCCTTGAAGCACCCGCTTGGTACCGATGATTTAGGGCAAGACTTGTTGGCCAGGATTCTTTATGGCGGCCGTATCTCGCTGGCAGTGGGCCTGGTCGCCATGTTGATCGCCATGACGTTTGGGGTGTTGGTGGGTGCGCTGGCTGGCATGTCGAGGGGTTTATTGGATACTTGCCTGATGTGGCTCACTGACCTGTTTTTATCGTTACCTCAATTGCCCTTATTACTCTTGATCTTTTATCTTTTTAACGACACCTTGAAAAAGCTTGTTGGCATTGAGATGGGTATCTTCATCTTGGTGGTGTCCGTGATCGGAGGGTTGCGCTGGATGCCGGTCGCTCGTTTGGTACGCGCTCAGTTTTTGACCTTGCGCGAGAAAGAGTTTGTCGAGGCAGCGCGAGCCTTGGGCGCCAGCCGTTGGCGGCAAGTGGTCAAGCACATTTTGCCCAATGCGATAGGCCCCGTGATTGTTGCCGCGACGATCGATGTGGCCGCGGCGATTATTGCTGAATCTACTTTGTCCTTTTTGGGTCTGGGGTTCCCGCCCGATGTCCCCACCTGGGGACGGATTCTGTATGACGCTAAAGATCAAATGGATGTGGCTCCTCATTGGGCGCTAGCGCCGGGCTTGCTGATTTTCATCACCGTCCTGACCATCAACTACATTGGGGATGGGCTGCGTGATGCCTACGATCCGCGACGTGTTATCTGAGGTGTCATCGTATGGATCACTCTGGGTTCGAAAATAACATGACTGATCCCTTGCTGGATATTCGCGACCTGAGGGTCTATTTCGATACGGATGAGGGCACTGTTCAATCTGTTGACGGTGTTAGCTTCTCTATCCATCGCGGTGAAACACTTGGGGTGGTAGGTGAATCGGGTTGCGGTAAAAGTGTCACAGCCATGTCCATCATGAAGCTCCTTGCTATGCCGCCAGGTCGGATTGCGAGCGGTTCTATCCATTTCGAGGGTCGTGACTTGGTGAAGACGGATGAGGCACAAATGTGCAAAATCCGTAGCCGTGAGATCGGCATGGTATTTCAAGAGCCCATGACATCACTCAACCCCGTCTTAACGGTTGGTGATCAAGTATCTGAAGCCTGTCGCCTGCATGAGGGTTTAACCAGGAAACAAGCTTATCAGCGAGCGATGGAGATGCTGAGCCTTGTCAATATTCCTCGTCCCGAAACCAGGATTCATGATTATCCCCATCAGTTCTCAGGTGGTATGCGGCAGCGCGTCATGATTGCGATGGCGCTATCGTGCAATCCTAAACTGTTGATTGCAGACGAACCAACGACTGCTTTGGACGTGACGATTCAGGCACAAATTTTGGATTTGTTGGATAGTCTCAAAAGCAAATTCAATATGGCCATCATGTTGATTACGCACGCGATGGGTGTGGTTGCAGAATCGACTCAGCGCGTAGTCGTCATGTATGCCGGGCGAGTCGTCGAAGAGGCAAATGTTCAAGACCTGTTTGCTAACCCCCAGCATCCTTACACACAAGGTTTGATCCGCTCAATTCCTCGTATCGATCTGGATGCGTCGGAGAAAACGCGTTTGTCTACGATTACGGGCTCGGTACCAAAGTTGATTGGTCTGGGCGCGGGTTGTCGGTTTGCTCCACGCTGTCCACATGCCATGCCGGTGTGTAAAGAAGCCGATCCGGTCTCGCGCGAAACTGCACCAGGGCATCGAGTCGCCTGCCACCTTATTGCGTGATTGTTATGACACAGCCTGTTCCTCTTCTTGAAGTAAAAAATCTGGTTAAACAGTTTCCGGTAAAACGGGATTTCTTTGGTCGCGTCACCGAAACCCTGCATGCTGTAGACGGGATTAGTTTCGATATCGCTGCCGGCGAAACGCTTGGCATGGTGGGTGAGTCGGGTTGTGGCAAATCGACAACCGGTCGTTGTGTGTTGCGCTTGATCGAACCGACTGCCGGCGAGGTTCGCTTTAATGGTCAAGACGTAACCCGTATGGATGCCAAGTCGCTCCAGGCAGCTCGACGTGATATGCAGATCATTTTTCAAGATCCGTTTGCTTCTCTGAATCCTCGTATGTCGGTGCGTGAAATCATTGGCGAGCCGCTCATCATCCACGGGTTGACTAAGACAGCGCAAGAGTATGAAGACCGTATCGTCCATTTGCTTGAGACAGTAGGCTTAAATGCTGGCCATCTCCGTCGTTTTCCGCATGAGTTTTCTGGTGGACAGAGGCAACGTGTTGGTATTGCTCGCGCCTTGGCAGTCTCGCCCAAGATTATTGTGTGTGACGAACCGGTCTCAGCACTGGACGTATCAATTCAGGCTCAGGTCATCAATTTGCTGTCAGATTTACAGCGCGATCTCGGTCTGACCTATTTGTTTATTGCGCATGATCTCTCAGTCGTTGAGCATATCAGCGATCGGGTAGCTGTCATGTATCTTGGGCGTGTTGTCGAGATCGCCCCGTCGCGTGAACTTTACCTCAATCCTAAACACCCTTATACCGAAGCGTTGCTATCGGCTGTGCCAATCCCTGAACCCACGTTAAAGCGTAAACGCATCGTGTTAAAGGGTGATATCCCAAACCCGGTCAACCGGCCTAGCGGTTGCCA
Organism: Jezberella montanilacus; assembly: GCF_003003055.1. Taxonomy (GTDB): domain Bacteria; phylum Pseudomonadota; class Gammaproteobacteria; order Burkholderiales; family Burkholderiaceae_B; genus Zwartia; species Zwartia montanilacus. The sequence continues at coordinate 164,354 of NZ_PVTV01000015.1, read as the reverse complement.
TTTTCATACGCGCTGCCCGCGTGCAGAAGATCGGTGCAAGCAAGAGAGTCCGGTGCTGCGCGATCTCGGGGACGGTCATTGGGCAGCCTGCCACTTAAATGATGCGTGATTCGAGTACCGATTCACGCTGCTAAGTGCCAAGGTTCAAGCGGTGCTTTAAACGCTGACCGAGATTTCTTCCAATGAAGTTTGTAACGCACTTGCTGGCATACCCTGTTTCCAGGGCGTGTCGACAGGATAGTTTTTCGTCAAACAGTCATCAGGTAGGCATTCTATGGGTGTGAAATCACGGTGTGTAATGAACTCGGGACGTTTGTGACGACGGATATGATTCGACACAGCGCAAAGACTCAAGTAGACGCTGACACGATTCCAGGGCGACAGGTTGCTTGCCGAGGCATGAATCAAGCAACTATGAAACAGAATCATTGAGCCTGCTGGCCCAGTCGGGCTAACGATGCCACCGTCTTTGTCGCCAGCGCGCTCAACAAGCTGTTTAATCAAATCATTGTCTATCGTCCACAGTGGATAGCTCGTGGTAGTCAAATCGTGTTTAGCGTCAATTACCCCTTTTTTGTGGCTTCCAGGGATAAACATGAGCGGACCGTTATAAGGATTGACGTCGTCCAGAAAGATGGCAACGTTCATGGCGCGCTCAGTGGGCATCATGTCATCGTTCATCCATGTTCCATAGTCTTGATGCCATTGCCAGACATCGCCTTCAAAGGCCATCTTGCCGTTAATCTTAAATTGGTGCATGTAGACTTCTTCGCCAAATAACTCTTCTACCGGCTTGATCATGCGGGGGTGGCGGGCGAGACGAGCGAACGGATCGCTATACATATGGGCAGCAAAGTTCGTACGAACAGCATCACTATCTTTTTCGCGGATGTTGTAGGCTTCTCGACGGCTGTAAAGCTCTGGTACGGCAGCGTTTAATCCGCGAGTTTCTTCAGGTGTAAATAAGCCTGGAAAGAAAAGGTATCCATCGCGGTCGAATTGCTCTAGTTGCTCAGGGGTTAAATGCACGACTTGTCTCCCGTGTGTATTGTTGTAAACAATTGCCGGCTTATCTTGCCGTTAGTATGTAAATTTTGTGTCGATCTATTCGTTTATTAAAACCGATTCTACAGCTTTACGAGGCTAATTCAACAGTTTAGCCTCACTCTTTCGAGCCTAAGACACTCGTTAGCCAAGCCTTGGTAACCACTCGAACCGAGCTGAGGTTTAACAGCGTGTGAGGAGCGCCAGGGATTAGCACGACGGTTGTCGATTTGTTCTGTTTCAAGGTTTTGGCGCAGTTACCAGTGGCTGCGGGGTTGCCTAACCAGGGATTTTCGGTCGAAAAGAAGGGGTCGGTCGAGCTGATTACATTTAAGACCGGCTCTTCTATGTTGTATGTTTGATGATCCGTAACGAAATAATTGTTCTCGCAGCTCCAGCTGAAGATCATTCGTCCTAGCCATTTCTGATCGTTGCGCGCGACCGGCACTCCCCCTTCACTAGCACCAGCCAAAATGATTTTATCCATGTCTGCCCATTGAGTTTGACGCAATGCGGTGAGCGCGAAGGCAATCTCTGATTGCCTTAAGGCGTGAATTTTTTCATAAGTATCTTTGTCGATCGGAGACGTGTAGCTAACGCGATCAGGCAGAGCGAACGAGTCAGGCGCCACGCTGGCGAGACCATTATCGGCCAACCAGGATTGCCACTCAGAGATTGCTTTTAGCCCTAGTCCCGAGGATCCGTGTAAAAAAATGATCACTGGCACTTTTTTTGAAATGATGTGCGCGGGGATTGTGTTGAACTTGCCGTTGAAGACTTCCTTGCCGACGACTTGTGCTGGCAAAAAGACGCTTGCCTCTGAAACAACCGAGACTCGAGATGCCTCTGTGTGTTGAAGCGCGTGCCCTTTGATTTCGCCCTTCGTGTTTTTTGCTGTCGCCCCTGCTGATAGCAAAGCAGCTAACGCGACGATCAAGTATTTGATGCTTTGACGTGTCATCAGGAAACACCTTTAACCAAAGACTGAGATAAGGAGGGAACAGCCGGAAATCAACAACATGACCATCAATATATGATCGAATCGCTGGTCGCTCAGACGGGAGTACAGCTGACGACCGCACCAGACCCCTATTAGGGTGCCGGGTAAAGCGAGCAGAAACAGATGGCCCATTTTTTCAACGGTAATGATACCTGTGACACATTGGGAGATGAAGGCAAAGAGCAGAATACTGCCGTTGTAGGCTTGAAAGACTCCGCGTTTAGTATCTTTTCCCCATCCTCGGATATTGGCCCAGATCGTGGGCAGGGGCCCGGATAATCCGACTAAGCCCCCTAGCACTCCACCTGCCAGGCCAACAAAACCATCAGCGATTCGTCCACCCCAGGTGACCTGGAACTGAGTTCGACTGATGAGTTGAAAGCTGCAATAGCTAACTAACAAAATACCAACCCCAGCTTTACAAACATTCAACGAAACCAGCGGTAAAAAAAATGTCCCGACTGGTACGCCGAGAAGACCACCGATAACGAGAGGTTTTACTTTTTTAAAGTCAATGATGCGCCAGACTTGAGGCAAGGTGCCTGCTTGTGAGACCACTGAGCAGACTACCGCCAGTGGCGATGCTAATTGAGGCGGCAACACGATTAACCAGAAGGGGAGCGCGGTTAAGCCCGTGCCAAAACCCGATAGGCCATTTACCAAACCACCTGCAAAGGCACCTAGAAAAACAAAAATAAAGAGAGTGGACATGGTTAGCGAAAATGATCGAGACTGCCAGTGCAGCAAACTTAAGCACTCATGTTACCGTATAAGCCGCAAGGCCTATGGCTAGTGCGATAGGTGGCAGACCCTTCAATGAAAAAGGAAAAAAATATGATTCACGTCATTGCAGTGATTACCGCAAAACCAGGTCAACGCGAGACGATACTTGGGCACTTTAGAGCCAATGTCCCTGCTGTTCGGGCTGAACAAGGTTGCATCGAATATGGGGCAGCCATTGATACGGAAGGTGCCCCGGCGATTCAAACGCCCTGGGGTCCGGATACCTTTGTTGTAGTTGAAAAGTGGGAGACCATTGAAGCTTTAAAGGCCCACGGTGCGGCACCACATATGGCAGCCTACGCAGCGAAGACGAAAGAGTTCATCGCAAGCCGTGTTATCCACATTATGTCGCCGACCTGACTTTGATCAATGCGTGGCTGGTCCGAACACATAGTTTGGCAGCCACATGGTTAGTTCTGGGACGTAAGTAATGATGCCCAGGCAAATGATCAGTAATACCAAGAAAGGGAAAACGCCTTTGATTACCTCGCTGATGGGCGCAGCCACAATCGTCGACAGTACAAACAGGTTTAGACCAACCGGTGGATGAATCAGACCAATTTCCATGTTGTGCGTAAAGATGATTGAGAAGTGCACTGGGTCAATCCCCAGTGGTTTGAGCACTGGCGCAAGCAAGGGCATGATCAACAGCAAGGTCGCAATCACTTCCAAAAAGCAGCCAATCACCAGCAGTAACACGTTGATTGCAAGCAAAAATTGCCAACGACTAAATTCGTGATCAACCGTGAACTGGACAAGTTTCTCGGGAATGCCTGATTCAGTTACCCAGTGCCCTAATGCCAATGCCGTCGCAACAATCAACATAATGGCCGCAGCACTGCGTATCCCGTCAGCAACGACATCCAGGGTTTTAGTCCACCGAAAGCCTTTATAAAACAGCAAAGAGACCAACAGAGAAGTAATCGCAGCCAAGGCTGCCGCCTCGGTGACTGTCACAAAGCCGCCGTAAATGCCGACCAGCACCACAACCGGCACGATCAAAGATGGCAGACCACGTATTGTCATTTGCACTCGTTCAGCCACAGGACGTTTGGGTTCGATCGGGAAGTTATGTTTGCGTGCGTAGTACATGACCCAAAGGAAGAAGACAACTGCCTGCAAGAGACCAGGCAAAATGCCTGCGAGAAATAAGCGAGGAACCGACTGCTCGGTCACGATCCCGTAGAGCAAAAGTGCCAGGCTAGGCGGGACGACGATGCCAATCGTGCCTGAAGCACCGACGACACCCAGCGCAAACGATCGTGGATAGCCACGCTCAATCATTGCTGGCACCAGGATAGACCCCATTGCTAATGCAGTCGCGACACTCGAGCCGCAAATCGCCGCAAACAAGGTACAGGATACGACAGTGATCAGTCCCAGCGATCCTCTGACACCGCCCAACCAGACACCCGCCAAGTTGACCAATGCTGTAGCAATCCCACCAGATCGCATAAAAGCGCTCGCCATCACAAAGAGTGGCAAAGCCATCAGCGTGCTGGAGTTCATGTCATTGCAAATCGTCTGAGCAACCCCGACTAATTCGTGCCCTGAGGCAAAAAATAACGCCGCCGCACACGTGCCCAAAACCAAAAATATTGGCATGCCTGCAGCAAGCAAGCCAAAGAATAATGCAAAAAATAAATAGCCCATGATGTGTCGATTAATTCAGTTTGGGTGTTTCAAGACCGTCGACGTTATCGTGCAGAACGTGTCCGGGCTTCATGGTTCCAGCGTCGTAGAACGCGATGTAGTCAATAAGTTTTGCAATATAGCGAACGGTCATCAAGCCAGTGCCGACAGGCAGCGCTAGATAATAGATCCACATGGGAAACTGCAAATCGCTAGAGCTAACCTCATCGATCATGATGGCAGTTTCCACGATGCTGCTGCCGTACCACACCATACCCCCGCAAAAAATGATGGCAACCAAACAATTGAAGACCTCTACCCATCGCGCTACTTGAATAGGCAGTATTCGTAGCACCAAATCAGGGCGTACATGGCCATCTCGTTTGACCAGCTGACTCGACACAATCATGACTGCCCAGATCATCAGATAAACGATAATTTCCTCAGCGAAGCTGATAGCATGGTCGGGCGTTGCATAGCGCCCAATCACTTGCCAAAGTGCAACAGCGAGTGCAAAGATTCCAAGGAATCCAACGAGCTTTTGCTCAATGGAATCCCAAAATTTCATAAACGATTGAAGCTTCGAACGATTAAGCACTTGGAAAACCTGCGTTAATGAGTTTGACGACATCAGGCGATAGCTTGAGCTCTTTCGCGAGGGACTCTTGCTCTGGCATCATACGTTTGCGATCAGCAGCCAGCTGCTCAGCGCTCGGATCGACAAATTTGATGTTGTGAGCTTCGAGCGTCGTCCTTGCTTTTGTCTGGGCTTCGGCCATGTGTGCGCGGTAGGTAGGAATATTTTCTGCCCAGATACCAGTGACTAGTTTTTGAAGATCCGGTGTCAGCTTAGACCAGAAAGTCGTGCTGATCATGGGGATATACATAGCAAAGAACTGATGGTCTTCGTAGGCGTATTTCACGCCGGCATCCCATAATTGAGCGGTGACCAAGCTTTCATTGGTGCTGACCAAGGTATCAAACACACCTTGAGACAGCGAAAGCGGGACACTAGGCCAAGCCGTGGTGTTCGGTATCGCGCCTACAAATTTGGCGCGCCAGGCTTGGCCTGGACCACCTGAATTACGAACCTTTAGTCCCTTGACTGAATCAAGACTCGTCAGTGGCGTCTTCGTGCTGTACCAGTTCTCGTAACCCAAATCTATCCAGGGGCCTAGCACTTGGCCACGTAACTTTTCAGCGATCTTTGCGTTAATCAGTTTGCCAGCTTCGTTATCAAATATTTTGTGCACTTCATCAGCCGTGCGGCCATATAAGACTGGCAGCTGGAAGGCATCAGCGTCGGGCACGATGCCCGTTATCACCCAACTACCAGGACAGGCCATTTCGACCTGATTTTGCAACATGGCTTTGGCGACTTCTAAATCTTTGAAAAGTTGACCGCTTTCATAAAGCTTTGTCTTGATACGGCCACCTGATTGCGCTTCAAGCTTAGCCAAATAGTCCTGGAAAGCCTTGTTTCTTCCGTGTGAAGGAGCCGTGTCGAGCGAGCAACGGATCAGCAAGGGCTCATCAGCGGCGCGCGTTGAGCTACTCATGAAAGAAGTGGTTGCAAGGGCGGCCGTGCTTAAAATAAATTTACGGCGAGTCGTTGTCGTATTCATTTAGGATCCTTCGAGCGTGTTTCCAACTCAGGTGTAGAACAGACAGTCAAAGCCTGGCTGCCTAATTTCAATGTGCAAGTATCGCTTTTAGGCAAGCTTAAGGCAACGGCGTTTCTCAAGGAAAACCCTTAGAGGGAGGAGGTAATTTTGTTGGGAAGGATGAGGTGCTATAGTTCCGGCGTTCAGAGCCATCGCGTCTGGCGGGTTTGAGATTTAGCTTATGTTCACTTTTGTTAAGACCAGTCGTCGCGTTTTCGTGGCGGCTCGTTTGCTAGCCTATACATTCCTCTTGAGTCTCGGTCACACAGCCGTTTTGGCTGACACGGCTTGCACAGTGCCAATGAAACTCGCGATCAAGGATTCATACGTCTATATGACCGGTGGAATCTGCGAAGGGGATAGCGATAAATTTATTCAATTTATGCAGGGCAAGGGACAGCCTTACAAAGTCCTTCGACTGAACAACATGGGTGGTTTGGGATTAGACGCTATTAAAATGGGGCGCTATTTGCGAGCCAATAAATTAACAACCTGGACTGACGGTAAACAAGATGTTTGCTCTAGTGGGTGCAATCGAGTTTTCGCAGGCGGATTAAAACGAGTTTATTCAAGAGCTGACAACATAATGACAGGTAAAAATGTCAGCTCGAGACGAGGGCTCGGGTATCACTTGCCCAATGCGAATGGGGCAAGAGATAGCAAAGACATGTTTTACGAGCAGAATATCATCCCTTACTTAAAAGAGATGTTGCCCGCCGCAGCGGTTGCCTGGATCGTTAAAACAGATGAAGGTAATCCGACCGAAAATATGGTCTGGCTGAACGGCAACCGGGCAATTCGCCTGGGTATTGCAACAGATAGTCAGTCGCCGTTTTAATCGCGTTGCAAATGACTAACCTTAGATCGGGTTAGTTGAAATCGCAACGATAGACTTTCAGCAGACTTTCACCCATCAGTTTCTTGCGATCTGAGTCGCTCAGTCGATCGTTCAGCGTAAATGCGTCAACCCCTTGCTTGTAAGTGAGTATCTTGCTGGTGCGAGTCCAGTCAGTGCCCCACATGCACCGATCAAGCGAGTATGCATCCAAAATGCGTTTGATCGGATCCCAAATGTCAGGGTAAGGATAGGGCAGTTTTGAGAGCGTGCCAGCACCACTGATCTTGATCGCGACATTCGGGCAGGCCGCTAAGGCTAAGACAGCCGGTAAATTTTTAAAAGGGTCGTCGAGTAAAGGTGGCTCGTAAGGTTGTTGCAAACCAACGTGATCGACGACTATCTGGGTATCGGGATTACGCAGGGCAAGCTGTTTGACTTGCTCAATTCGTCCCCAGCAAAACAAGTTGACCGGCAGATTGTGTTTAGCCGCTGTTGCCAGCACCTGATTGACGGCCGGGTCGGCAGGGTCACTAGAGATCTCGTCATTCATCATGATTCGAATTGCGATCGCGCCAGGCGTTTTTGCCCAAGCTGCAATCGTGTCCGTCACCTTGGGATCATTTGGGTTGACTGGCTTGATTAAACGAAACCGCTTGGGGTAGGCCGCGTAGACTTCACGTGCGTAACTATCGTCCCAGCGATACATGGTGAAGACTGAAACCAGGATCGCGGCATCAACGCCAACACTATCCATCGCGGCGCACATCTGAGCACCGGTGACTTCGCTGGGCCCAACCAGTACAGCTGCCCAGGGGCGGCCTGGGTGGTCTTTCTCGTAAGCATGAACTTGCGCGTCAATGATCATTTTTTATTGCTCCTCCTGTTTATTCGGTGCTTGAGTTGAGTGAGTTAAGCCTAACGTTGCTGTGGTGCCAACATATTTCTGCTGCGAAACTGATTTCTCAATTCCAGTTTAAGTAATTTACCCGTCGCAGTAAGCGGCATCTTTTCGATAAAAGCTACGTCGTCGGGAATCCACCATTTCGCAACCTTACCTTCGAAAGATTGCAGTAGGTCTTGTTTCAGATCCTCGTCAGTTCGAGTGCTGTCGGGCTTTTTTACAACGACTAACAAAGGTCGTTCATCCCATTTTGGGTGATCGACGGCCACGCATGCAGCAAGATGCACATCGGGGTGGGCTGCGGCTACGTTCTCGATGTCAATCGACGAGATCCATTCACCGCCGGATTTGATCACGTCTTTGCTTCGATCGGTTATTTGCATATTGCCATCTTGATCGATGGTTGCAACATCACCCGTTGGAAACCAGCCATCTATCAGTGGCGACTCGTCGCCACGGAAATATCGATCTACTACCCAGGAGCCTTTGACCAACAGATCGCCAAAAGCTTTACCGTCGTGAGCTAGTGAGTCACCTTCGCCATTAACGATCTTCATGCTGATGCCGTAGATCACTCGACCTTGCTTTTGCAGAATGGCGTCCTGTTCTACTTTGGGCTTATTCAGATCCGTGGCTTTCAATTTAGCGACAGTGCCCAAAGGCGAAAGCTCTGTCATGCCCCAGGCGTGAATCACTTGAACACCCAAGGACTGAAAGGTTTGCATCATCGCAGGCGGACACGCGGATCCACCAATAATTGTTCGTTTGAATTTAGTAAACGCAAGCTTGTGATCCTTGCAATGCTGCAAGAGGCCCGCCCAGATGGTGGGAACTCCTGCCGACATAGTCACCCCCTCACTTTCAATCAACTCGTACAGCGAGGCACCGTCGAGTTTCGCACCCGGAAAAACAAGTTTTGCGCCAACCATCGGGCAGGTGTAAGGGAGCCCCCAGGCATTTACATGAAACATAGGGACGACAGGCATGATGACATCTCGTGTCGATGCATCGAGTGAATCTGGTAACGCTGAGGCATAAGAGTGCAAGACCGTCGAACGGTGTGTGTACAAAGCACCTTTTGGACGACCGGTCGTGCCAGACGTATAGCAAAGGGCTGAAGCAGCATTCTCATCAAAGCTAGGCCATTCGTAATCGCCGTCTTCGGCTTCAATCAGCGTCTCGTAGCAGAGCAGATTTGGAATGCTGCTTTGCGGCATTTTGTCTTCGTCAATCAGGCAGATCCAGTGACGCACCGAACTGCAGCTGGGCTGAAGCTTTTCAACAAGAGGCAGAAAAGTCAAATCGAAACAGATCGCTGCATCTTCTGCATGGTTGATGATGTAATGAATTTGCTCTTCGAACAAGCGTGGGTTGATGGTGTGGCAAACCAAACCTCCACCAGAAATTGCGTAATACAGCTCGAGATGGCGATAGCCGTTCCAAGCGATGGTGGCGACACGTTCACCAGGCTGTAATGCCAGTTTGGCCAGCATTTGTGCAGCTTTTTTAGCGCGACGCTCACAATCGGAGTAGGTGTAACGATGTCGGTCACCTTCCACTCGCTGCGAAACGACCTCAGTCGACCCATAGGCGTTGCTGGCATGGGTCAATAAACTAGAGATCATGAGCGGCTGAGTCATCATTTGACCCATGAGCAGTTGTTTGCTGTCTATTGTGTTTGGCATGGTGTTGTCTCTTGTCCGCATTTTTATAGTGCTAGTCCCTAATGTATAGTAAATACACAAAAAATCAATTAGACCTTTCATTCATATTTAGGCTGGCGCCATGTCCCCACTTGATGCTTCTGTACTACCCGTAGGGATTCGTTCACGACTGATTCGCAACGTCAACGACATCACCATTCACCTACTCGAGGCTGGCTTTGAAACGCCTGGTCGACCAGCGGTACTGTTGTTGCATGGTTTTCCCGAACTGGCGTATAGCTGGCGTAAGGTAATGTTGCCTTTGGCTCGCGCTGGCTACCATGTGATTGCGCCCGACGCCCGAGGGTATGGCCGAAGCTCTGGTTCAGATGTTAAACACGAAGATGATTTACGTCCTTTCGGCACCCGCAATAAGGTCATCGATAATTTGGCTTTAGTGGCCGCATTGGGTTATCGCTCTGTTGATGCGGTGATCGGCCATGACCAAGGTTCACCCATTGCGGGATGGTGTGCGCTGACAAGACCTGACGTGTTCAAGTCTGTGGTGTTGATGAGTTCTCCCTTTCGAGGGGCACCCGGAGCGTTCCCGTTCAACACGGCCAATCAACCTGTCGCCAGTGCACCAGCCAGCAGTGCCGCGGACGATATCCATGAGGCCTTGACTCACCTCACTCCGCCTCGTAAGTACTACATGCGTTATTACACAACGCCCCCTGCCAACGACAATATGTGGCACGCTAAACAAGGACTACACAATTTCTTGCGCGCTTACTATCACATGAAAAGTGCAGACTGGGTGCAGAACAAGCCGTTCCCACTTAGCTCGCTGATCGCCAGTGAATGGGAGAAGCTGCCCCGTTATTACGTGATGGATCTCGACAAAGGGATGGCGGAGTCAGTTGGCCCCGAGATGCCTTCATCAGAGGCGATTGCTCGGTGCGAGTGGTTGCCTGATGCTGAACTGCAGGTGTATAGCGGCGAGTATGGACGTACCGGCTTTCAAGGCGGACTGCAAGGCTATCGCATTGGTCCTGTGGATCAGGAGTTGCAGATCTTTGCAGGTGTAAAAATCACCGTGCCGTCAATGTTCATGGGCGGCAGAAGCGACTGGGGTGTTTATCAAACCCCAGGCGGCCTTCAATACGTCGAGAACGAGTTGACGACCAATTATCAAGGCACCCACTTAGTCGATAGAGCAGGGCACTGGGTGCAGCAAGAACAGCCCGAGGCAGTCAGCCGGTTGCTGCTCGAATTTTTGGATAGAAATCGATAGCATTGCTGACTGTGGGTGTGTTTTAGTTGACTTACATCAAAAACACACCTTTCCCGGAGGTTTGGTGATCGAATAATTTGTACGCTTGATCTGCGTCGTCTAGTGACCATCTGTGAGTAAATAGCTCGTCTACTTGCACGTTGCGATCCGCAATGAAGCGAGCACATTCGGCTTGGCCTTTCGTTGAAAAAGTCCAAGATCCAATTACGGTCACCTGCCTTCTCAACATATCCGGGCTGACGTCCAGAGAGACGCTACCGCCTTCACCGACAAAACAGGCCTTGCCCCAAGTGCGAACGCTTTGTACCGCTTGCTTGCGCGCCTCTGCGGATGAAGAGGCGTCAAGTGTCGCGTGAGCGCCCAAGCCGTGAGTCAAACTTTTGATGGCTCCGACGATGTCGGGCGTCTGTAAAGGATTGATCACTGCGTCAGCACCAAGCTCGGTGGCACGCTTTAAACGCTCGTCGCTGATATCCAGAGCAATCACGCGAGCACCCATTGCACTAGCCAGTTGGGTCGCGGATAAACCAACTGGACCCTGGCCAAAGATGGCGATGGTTTGATCGCCCGCCAAATCGAGTCGTTTTAACGCCCCCCAAGCAGTGCCCGTGCCACAGGCAATCGCAGCACCAGTCGAGAAAGATAATTCATCAGGCAGTTCGACAATTGTCGCTGCGGGGCATTTCATATATTTTGCGTGCGCGCCGTGGCCTGTCACGCCATAGACCTCTTTAACCCCTTCGTCACACAATTGCATCCAACCTGTCGTGCAGTGAGGGCAGGCACCACAACCCCGGTAGTGATGAACCATGGCGCGTTGGCCAATGTAGGCCTGTTTAGGATTGACGCCAGAACCCACGGCAACCACGATGCCACAAGGCTCGTGCCCGCTGATGACTGGCGCCGAACTACCTAAGCCTAAGGACTTCGCCGCCTCGCCGGCTGGCGACCGATAAAATTTGAGATCACTGCCACACATCCCTGATGCCTTGATTTCCAGAACCACTTCGCCAGGGCCTGGGCTGGGATCCGCAAAATTCATAAACTCGATTTTCCTGTCGCCTGCGAATACGACTCCCTTCATTTTTGTCTCCCTATTTTCTATTTTTCTATTTTTACTTGCCGACTACACCTTGCAATTCAGTGGTCCATTTTGTAATTTCTTGTTTGACATGTTTGGTCGCTTCGTCTGAGGTGCCAGTTTTAGGCTGTACCGTCATCAGCGCCAACCGATCTATCAAGGCGGGGTCAGTCAAGGCGTCATTGACTGCTTCATTGATTTTTTGCACGATTTCAGGCGAAACCCCTTTGGGCGCCATTAAATAAAAAGTGACTTCAGTTTGCATTTGCGGGATGCCTGCCTCCGCGATGGTTGGTACGTCTGGGATGAGCGCAAGACGATTTTCACCTGTCACAGCAAGGGCGCGGACTTTTCCCGACTTCGCAAAAGGGACTGCAGAGGCTGCTGTGGTTATCCAGACTTGAATCCGATTAGCCAGCACATCGACTTGTGCATCTGAAGTGCTTTTATATGGGATCATTACCATGTCAAGCGACGCGAATGTCTTCAAAGTATTGGCTAAATAATCCGACATACTGCCAGGCGGCCCGTTGTAGTTGATCTTTCCGGGATTTGCTTGAGCAAGCCCGATCAGTTCTTTCATCGAGTGTGCTTCAAAACTGGGTGGCACGGCGATGACATAAGGCATCACTGCTGCGAAGCCCACCACCGCCAAATCTCGCGCAATATCTGTTTTCAGTCCAGGGTTGGTGGCCTGATAGATGATGCCGCTGGTGCTGTTCAAAAACAGGGTGTAGCCGTCAGGCTTCGACTGCGCCACATAATCGGTTGCGATGTTGCCGGTTGCACCAGGTTTGTTTTCGACAATGACCGTACTTTTAAAAATTTCAGTCAGTTTCTGAGCAAGCTCTCTGGCAATCATATCGTTGCCACTGCCAGCCCCGTATGGACACACAATACTAATTGGTCGTACCGGGAAGGTCTGGGCAATTGCAGTGCAGCAGGTCGCGAGCAAAAGCGCACAGAATAAACCCGCGGATCTCCACCCTGCAGCACTAGCTTGTCTCATGTTTTTTCTTATTTGTGGTTCGGCCCCTAGTTTTACTCGTTTTTTTACCCATTAACCACTCATTTTAAAAGTGATGGGTGTTCAGTCTGTTGATAATCTGCGTTTTTGTGCTGTCACCGCATTTTGATCTGCGATGCTAACGAGCCGCTCGCCCGGACTGACTTCAATCGCATCGCCTGCGTGAATAACGCCAGGTGTCAATACACGCAGGTACCAACCGCTACGCGCAGACAAGATCATTGAAGGGCCAGCAGGAAAGCCGATTTTGGCGTCGAATTTAAAGCAAGGTTCGCGAAGTTTTTCCACCATGAACTCAACTTCACCAACCGTCCAAACGTCGCCTTCAAAAACGTCCTTTTCAATAAAACCTTCAACCGTCAGGTTTTCGCCAAAAAATCCGTGCGGCAGATCGCGAAGATCGCTATTTTGCGTTTCGAGCAACTTTTCCCAGAAAGGGTAGTGCTCGACGGGGTAGGCGTAAACCGCCATCCCGGGACCACCGTGAACATTGTGGTCGGCTTGTTCGTCTTGCTCGAGTCCTAAGTGACCAGCAAATACACCGAGCGGTTTACTCAGCTCGCTGACAGGTGCTTTGTTAATTGCAGAGTGAACGGTGCGAACAGGACCGCCGTCACTGACAAGTATCTTAGCTACCTTACCTGTTGAGATTGTCAAAATGCGCATGAGTGGCTCCTGTTTGGATACATTGACAGTATTGATTATGAATGACGATGCGACAAGACTTGATAGCAGTTTTCCAAATGACGAGGTAGTGCAGTGAGGTAATCAACAATACGATAATTGTCGGCACCAAAGATTCTGCGGGATGACGCTTCAGCTTGAGGTTCGAGGGTCAGACCGTAACAGTGAACGCTATTTTGTTTTGCGAATTGGATTGCTTGCCGGGCATCCTCCACCAGATATTTTGGATCAAAAACATCAATATCTGCAGGAATCCCATCACTTAACACAAGCATGGCCCGATAGTCGGTATGCTCAAGGCTTAAAAGGTTGACGCCATGTCTGACTGCCGTGCCCAAACGCGTTGAATGTCTTGCTCGCTGAGCCAAGACTAATTGTGCTTTGTCTGGCGTGAGTATTTCGCCAAAATCCACTATTCGCACGTAACGGGTTGACTGACGAGTATCGCTAGAAAACCCATGAATGGCGATTCGATCCCCCTGCGCAAGAGCAGATTTTGCAAAGGTCAGAGCTGCCTGTTTCTCGACATCCAGCACACTGCGCTGCATTGAATCGCTTTTAAGGAGGTCATTGGATGATTCAGACAAGTCGAGCATTAATAGAATACTGCCCGTGCGTCTGCTTAGCTGTGGACGCATAAAATAGCGGGGCTCTTCGAACTGCCTTGCTTGACGCGACACCATGAATTCGACTGCTGCATTTAAATCGATTTGTTCACCTTCTCGTTGCCCCCGTAAGAGACGATCCCGGTTTAACCGCTTTGCAGGCCGTCCTCGCATTGGTTGCAGATCGGGATTCTTTGGCAAGATCTTGTTGCCAACAAGATTGCGGTGCGGGGCAGTCTCAAGCACGGTACACCAGTCTGTTTTCAGTACATGTCGCTGATAGTCCCACTCGGGGTACTCGAAGCGTCTGACTGTCTCAACGGGCTGGTTGCTGTCAGCTTGGGTCCTCTCTGCTGCGTCTCTGGGCCGGCGAGTATCGGGCAGGGTAAGTCCTTCTGAAGCGTCCGCCGCGGCACCTTGTTCTGCGAATTGCCAAAGGAATGAATGATCGTCCCGATAACGCTCTGGTACAACGAACTGCTGTGCATTGAATTGAACACGCATCTGACCCAGGTCATTAGCAAGAATAGATGCAATTTGCCGAAAACTTTGATAATCGGCTAGGCCTGTCGAATTTCTTGTTTCGCTGAAGAGGCGCCGCCCTTTCTGCACCCAGAAGTGCTCGTCTTCATACGCTTCATCTCCAAGTGCTCTGCTCAGTCGATGAAGCAGAGTTGAAAAGTTAATGCCCAATTCGTCTGCAGTGAAAGCCAATGATTTTTTAAACCACCGCGCAGTCCCGGGGAAAACCTTAGTCATTAAGGCTTCGATCCGAGCGTCTTCCAGTGCGGACACCACGGCAATGCCCATGGGCTTCAGCCCCGTAGCTGGACGGGCCGGTTTTGAGAACAGGATGTGCCCGGCTGCATGCGCGATCGCCGCAAGTTTCAATTCATTCGAAGTCGACGGCTCTATTAAGTGCGCTGGCAAGAGGCAATGAGTAGGGGTCAAGATCATGCGGGCTCGTAACGGCAAGCCCTGAGCTGCCGTCATCAAGCTGACTTGAGCTGTGTTGTCATTGAGAGCGCTAAACAACAGTGCGAGCCCGTTAAGGGACGGTGAATGCGTTTCACTGGGCATCAGAAATGTGCGGACACGACCGCTAACAAGGCGGAAGTCATGTCTGGATCATCGGTGAGCGGTTGAACCAGTGCCATCTCACAGGCATCAGTTGGTGCAACACCGTCTTCGATCAACATGGCGGCGTAGATCAGCATACGTGTCGAGGCGCCTTCAGCCAAACCGTGGCTCTTCAATGCGCGACTGCGATGGGCAATATCGACAAGCTTATCGGCCAAAGCTGTTGAAGTGCCTGCTTCGTTGACCACAATCTGCGCTTCGATAGCAGCACCGGGATAATTGAAGTCGAGCGAGACAAACCTTTGCCTGGTTGATGGTTTCATGTCTTTTGCATGACTTTGGTAGCCAGGGTTGTAGGACACAACCAACTGAAAGTCGGGATGAGCCTGGACGAGCTCCCCCTTTTTATCCAGAGGCAAAATTCGACGTGAATCCGTAAGGGGGTGAATGACAACGGTCGTATCCTGGCGTGCTTCGACTATTTCATCCAGATAGCAAATTGCGCCGTATCGAACGGCCTGCGTTAACGGCCCGTCGTGCCAGACGGTTCCGGTGTCATCCAACAAAAAGCGACCGACCAGATCAGACGCGGTCATATCCTCGTTACAAGCTAGCGTAATCAGTGGCAGTCCCAGCTTGTAAGCCATGTACTCAACAAAGCGAGTTTTTCCGGATCCCGTTGGACCCTTTAGCAAGATTGGAAGCCTGCGCGCATAGGCTTGTTCGTATAAGTCAATCTCGCGTCCAGTCGGACAGTAATAAGGCGCCTGTATAAGCCGATAGGCTGTCAGATCAGGCGCCATGATCTCTGACCCTGATTATCGGTGCGAAGCAGGTTCGTGAGGGATGCCTGGAATCGGGCACTCCTCAGTCCCAACAGTTGACCTCGTGAACGACTCAACCATTTTTCGAGTTCCCTCTGGGTCGTTGATCCATTTTCCATAAAACTCATAAGGACAGGCTGCAACACCATTGACATCTTCGCCCGAATTGATTTTGCCTGTGTAGCCACGGTGCACGAGTTTGAAGAGATGATTTTGAGACTGGCCATTTTTACGGAAGTCTCGAATCAAGCTCAGTGACAATTCAGCGTAGTTAATACCCATTTCCTCTTCGCCACATTCGCCTAGGGTACGCCCATCGAATCCAACGATTGCCGAATGGCCGAAATATGAATACACACCGTCAAAGCCAGCTGCGTTCGCCACTGCAACGTACGTGTTATTCATCCAGGCCATGCATTTGGCAACCATCACTTGTTGCTCTTTTGCGGGGTACATATAGCCCTGGCAACGCACGATGAGCTCAGCACCACGCATGGCACAATCGCGCCAGATTTCAGGGTAATTGCCATCGTCACAAATGATCAAGCTGATCTTCATGCCTTTGGGGCCATCTGATACATAAGTGCAATCGCCCGGATACCAACCTTCGATCGGAGTCCAAGGCATGATTTTGCGGTATTTTTGAACAATCTCACCTTCGTTGTTCATCAAAATCAACGTGTTGTAAGGCGCTTTGTTAGGATGATCCTCATGGCGCTCACCCGTTAACGAAAATACGCCCCAGACATTTGCTTTGCGGCACGCTGCTGCGAAAATTTCGGTCTCGTCACCTGGGATGGTCGACGCTGTTTCATACATTTCTTTCGCGTCATACATAATCCCATGCGTGCTGTATTCGGGGAATATAACCAGATCCATGCCTGGCAAGCCTTGCTTCATACCCACCAGCATCTCGCCGATCTTACGGGCGTTATCCAGCACTTCGGCTTTCGTGTGCAGACGTGGCATTTTATAGTTGACGACAGCGACGCCGACGCAATCTTTACTGCTGGAGATATCCCCGTGTCTCATGTTGATGCTCCCTTAGCTGGTGCTAAATAAATACTGAAGAGGTGATTATTCAAAGGTATGACGTTGAGGTCGTCATTTAATGGCTGATCATCCAGGGACGTTTGCCCAGGAAGGATTTATTGCCATTGGCATAAGTCTGTGTGGTGGCCTTCTTGCCAGTCTTACAGCAACCGCAGCCAGAAGGGTGCCGCATACGGCTATAGCCGGTGTCATAGTCACGTGACATCATCGGCGAATTGGCAGCGCGTTCATTACCCTCAATAGCCTTCCGCGTGTCACTGTCCAACCGGGCAAGGTTTGAACCAAAGGCGAAAATTCGTTCAGAGAGACCCCCGCACTCAGGACACTCTGCCATCTCGTTGCGAAGACTCATCGGACGGATAGAGTCGAAACTACCGCAGGTTTTGCATGAATAGTCATAAGTAGGCATAAGGGTCTCCCTGTTTACTGCTAAATGATCACAACATTAAAGATCTTGCGACAGCGGCATATCGAAGCCTGGCGTCACCAGTTTTTGTGGGCCAGCAGCGGTCGGATTAATGTCGAAGTCAAAGATTCCCGTAGGCAGCCACAAGGTTGCGCACGCATTGGGTATGTCAACCACACCACTGATATGGCCCTGCACGGGTGCAGTACCAAGAATCGAGTAGGCTTGTGCACGTGAGTAGCCGAACTTCGTCATGTATTCGATCGCATTCAAACAAGCTTGGCGATACGCAACATTGACGTCCAGATAATGTTGTTTGCCCTGCTCGTCAACCGAGATACCTTCGAAGATCAGATAATCGTTGTACTGAGGGGTGATGGGGCTTGGCTTGAAAATTGGATTCTTGATGCCATACTTGGCCATACCGCCTTTGATGAGTTCGACTTTCATATGAACCCAGCCAGCCATTTCAATCGCACCGCAGAACGTAATTTCGCCATCGCCTTGGCTAAAGTGCAAGTCACCGACTGACAGACCAGCTCCATCAACATAGACGGGGAAATAAATCTTTGAGCCGCGTGACAAGTCTTTGATGTCACAGTTGCCGCCGTGTTCGCGTGGGGGCACCGTGCGAGCACCTTCATTCTCAATCTTTGTCTTGACGTCGCCCGTTGCGGCACCAGCATGGGTGGTCTTAGCGAAAGGAGGATTAGCCAAGGGTGGCACACGATCGGGTTGAGTCGCGATAAACTCTACTTCTCGCTCGTTCCACATATTGAGCATTTTCTGATCTGGCAAGCAACCAATCAGACCAGGGTGGATGAGGCCAGCGAATTTGACGTTGGGGATGTGACGGCTGCTGGTAAACATGCCGTGAAAATCCCAAATTGATTTCTGGGCTAAGGGGAAGTGATCAGTCAGAAAACCACCACCGTTCTTTTTGCTGAAAAAGCCGTTAAAGCCCCAGAGGCTGTCGTCTTTGGCACCGATATCGAGCAGGTCCACGACCAGCAGGTCACCTGGCTCAGCACCTTTGACACCGACTGGGCCAGATAAGAAGTGGACAGTTGACAAATCGATATCACGAACATCATCGGCGCTGTCATTGTTTTTAATGAAACCGCCGGTCCAGTCAAACGTCTCGAGGACGAAGTCATCGCCAGGTTTGACCCAACAAGCCATCGGGATGTCAGGGTGCCAGCGATTGTGAATCTTTGGGTTGTCGTAGGGTGATTGTTTTAGATCAACGGAGATTAGGGTTTCGGGCATGGTGCACCTCAGATCGGGTTAAACGGAAAGGTACTGCTTGATACGATCAACATCGGTATCGTTGCGCGATGTTTCGTAGACCAGCCGGCCACCTTCGATCACAAACAGGCGGTCAGCGACATCCAATGCGAAGCTCAACACCTGTTCAGACACGATGATGGTGATGCCGCGCATTTTGCGGATTTCGTTCAAGGCTTTGGCGATATCCTTGATAATTGATGGTTGGATACCTTCAGTGGGCTCGTCCAGCAGCAACACCTTCGGATTCGTGACTAACGCCCTTGCAATGGCAAGCTGCTGTTGTTGACCACCAGAAAGATTGCCACCTTTGCGCCGACGCATATCCCAAAGCACAGGAAACAATGCGTAGATTTCGTCAGGAATTGTTTTTACTTTGGCGTTCTCCAGGCCAGTCTGAATGTTTTCTTCAACGGTCAGGGTAGGGAAGATCATCCGCCCTTGTGGGACGTAGGCGATGCCCTTGGCTACCCGTTGGAAGCTTTCGTCTTTTGTGATGTCATTGCCATTGACCGTAATCGTGCCGCTTTTTGCGGGTAGCAGCCCCATCAGACTTTTGAATAAGGTGGTTTTACCCATGCCATTTCGCCCCATGATGGCGATGGTTTCTTCCTTGTCGCCTTCAAGAGAAATACCGTGCAAGGCCTCACTTTGGCCGTAGGCAACAAATAAATCTTTCACACTCAACATGTTGCTCTCCTAGTGACCCAGATAGACTTCAATAACTTGCGGGTTGTTCTGAACGTCGTCCATCGAGCCTTCAGCCAGGATTTTTCCCTGATGCATCACGGTTACTTTCTGCGCGATTTTCTTTACAAACTCCATGTCGTGTTCAATGACAATGACCGAACGATTGTTAGAAATCTTCTTCAGCAGTTCAGCGGTGATTTCGCGCTCTCGCACGCTCATGCCAGCGATCGGTTCGTCAAGCATCAATAGCTCAGGATCCTGCATTAACAGCATGCCGACTTCGAGCCATTGCTTCTGCCCGTGAGAGAGCAGGCCAGCTTCCGTATTGAGGGTGTCTGCCAGACCAATCTCCTCAGCAATAGCTTGCACCCGGTCTTTAACCTCAGCGGTGCATTTGAAGAATACGGCGCCCAAGACAGAACGGCCTTTCGGGAAGGACACTTCGAGATTTTGAAAAACCGATAAGTTTTCATAAATCGAAGGCGTTTGAAATTTTCTACCGATACCCTTGCGAACACGGGTGAACTCCGGCAGCGCGGTCATTTCCTCATTGTGAAACTTGATGCTGCCAGACGTTGCTTTGGTTTTGCCACAGATCATGTCGAGCAAAGTCGTTTTTCCAGCACCGTTTGGTCCGATGATGACTCGCAGTTCGTTGTGATCGACGTAAAGATTAAGATTGTCGATTGCCTTAAAGCCGTCAAACGAAACCGTTAGGTCTTCTACAGCCAGGACAAAGTCAGTGTTGCTGCTCATACTGGGCTCCTTTCAATACCGGTGCTCGTGGTGTGTGCTGACGGGTCAACTGGTTCATTCTCCAGTTCTTTCAGACGGTTTCGAAGTGCCAAGCGATCTTCGTTCCGCTTCTTCCACCAGGGTTTGATTTTTTCATCCCAGAGGCCCGCCAAGCCCAGTGGAAAAGCCATGGTCACACCAATAAAAAGGGCTGCCATTAAGAACAGCCATAAGTCCGGAAAACTTTCAGAAAATAAGGTCTTGGCTGCATTAACAAGGAGTGAACCGTAGACCGCGCCGACTAAGCTCATACGACCACCGACCGCGCACAAAATGACCAGCTCGATTGAAGGCACAATGCCAACAAAAGAGGGCGACATGAAACCAACTTGTAGCGCAAAGAAGGCGCCGCCAATACCAGACACGCCCGCAGCTAGACAGAACACCGCGACTTTGAACATAGAGACGTCATAGCCCGAGAAGCGGACGCGATCCTCTTTATCTTTCATGGCGAGCAGTAAGGTGCCAAATTTGCTGCGTTGCATCCAGGTACCAATCAGGACACACAGCAACAGCGTGCCAGCGCAGGCGTAGTAGAGGATTATTTTTGCTGAGTCAGTGCGCGTGTCCCACCCTGCCATTGTCTTCAGATCTGTCATGCCGTTCACGCCGCCTGTATAGCCTTGCAGACCGATAATCAGTGTCATCAAAATCAGGGACACAGCCTGAGTAATGATCGCAAAGTAAACGCCACCGACTCTCCGTTTGAACATTGCATAGCTGACAATGAAGGCCAGAATGACGGGCACTCCGATCACTGCGATGAAAGTGAAAGTCAGACTATGGAACGGCTCCCACCAGATGGGTAAGGCTGTAAGTTGGTTCCAGTCCATGAAATCCGGGATTCCGGGAGTCGACTGGATTTTGGTCGTAATGGGATCTGAAGCTTCGAGCTTCAGGAACATAGCCATGCAATAGCCACCCAAACCAAAAAATACACCTTGTCCCAAGCTGAGCACGCCCCCCCAGCCCCACAGCATGACTAAGCCAATGGCGACAAAAGCATAGGTTAAGTACTTGCCGATTAAATTGAGACGGAAGATGTCGAAGCACGCTGGAAAAACAATGAGCAAAATGCCCGCAAGAATGATGAACCCAGTCAAACCGGGTTGTTTCAGGAAAGTTTTAATGGAAGTCATAGTTGAAATCTCCTTTAACGACCGGGCTTAACGCCGAATCTTCGACGCGAACAAACCCTGGGGGCGGAACATCAACACGATTACAACGAAGGACAACGTGAACACTTTCGCCATCGAACCCGTCATGAAGAATTCTGTAATGGATTGAATCTGTGCAATACCGAAGGCGGAGGCGGCAGTGCCTAACAAACTGGCTGCCCCGCCAAAGGTAACCACTAAAAAGGAGTCGACGATATAAAGGGATCCAGAAGTAGGGCCTGTTGAACCAATGGTCGTGAACGCAGCGCCAGCAATGCCCGCAATGCCACAACCAATTGCAAAAGTAAGCCGGTCAGTTTTTTTAGTGTTGATACCTACCGCATTTGCCATGGGACGATTGCTCACCGTGGCGCGGACTCGCAAACCCCAGCGGCTTCGGTACAGGGCCAGCATGACGCCGCCTGTCACCAATAAGGTCAGCATCATCACGAACATACCGTTAATCGGAATATCCAAACCTTCTTGAGGTGCCCACGAACCCATTAACCAGTCGGGCAGGGTAGGACTCACTTCTTTAGGGCTAATAAAGGTGCGAAACGTTTGCTGCAAGGCGAGACTAAGTCCCCACGTCGCCAACAAAGTATCCAAAGGTCGTTTATAGAGATGCCGGATTAAGGCCCACTCGGCAAGCCAACCGCCGACAAAGGCGAAAACAAAAGCGGCACAAATCGCGAAGGGGAAATACACCGGAGCTAAGTCTGGCGCATACTTCTCAGTCAAAGTCGAACCCAGAAATACGGTGTAGGCACCAATAGCCATGAATTCACCGTGAGCCATGTTGATCACACCCATCTGACCAAAGATGATTGCAAGTCCCAACCCCATTAGGAGAAGAACAGCAAACAGGCTCAAACCTGCGAAGCCCTGCATCACGGCAATATTTAGAATTTCAGAGAGTTCCATGGTGCTTCCTTGTATCGCATAACTAACTAGCTGTAACTGAACAGGGATTGGCAATCGTCAGCCAATCCCTGCACTTCATGCTTACTGATAACCCTTAGGGAATGGATCAGGTTTGATCAACTCGGGCGACTCTGCAACCACCTTGAATTGTCCGTCTGCCAGCATCTGACCGATGCGTGCTTTACTGAACAAATGATGGTTGTCATCAATGCGCACATAGCCTTCTGGAGCCCCTTTGAACTCGATGCCAGTCGAAGCGGCTGCAATCTTGTCCACATCGAAGCTGCCTGCTTTTTCGCAGGTGTATTTCCAGAGCCATGGGCCGAGGTAGCCAGCTTGGGTCACGTCACCGATCACCGACTTGGCACCGTATTTCTCTTTAAACGCCGCAACAAATTTCTTGTTGTTTTCGTTATCCAGAGATTGGAAGTACTTCATGCATGAGTAGAAGCCTTCTGTGTTCTCACCACCAATTCCGAGCAATTCGTCTTCGGTTACCGAGATGGTCAACAGTTTCTGCTTGGCTGACGTGATGCCAGCAGCTTTTAGCTGTTTGTAGAAGGCAACGTTACTGCCACCGACCACAGCTGCGTAGATCAGATCAGGTTTTGCAGCTTTGATCTTGTTAATCAACGAGTTGAAGTTGGTATTGCCCAATGGGTAATACTCTTCGCCCACGACTTTCTGGTTCAGATGTCCCTCAATGTGCTTGCGCGCAATCTTCATTGATGTACGTGGCCAGATGTAGTCTGAACCAACCAGGAAGTATGTCTTGGTACCCAAATCTTTTGACGCCCAATCGAGGCCCCAGAGAATCTGCTGAGTCGCTTCTTGACCGGTATAAATAACGTTTTTGCTCTGCTCCAGGCCTTCATAGAAGGTTGGGTAATAAAGCATGCCATTTTCTTTTTCAAAAATTGGCAATACAGCCTTACGTGATGCTGAAGTCCAGCAACCGAATACTGAGGCAACGTGGTCATTGACCAGTAATTTCTTGGCTTTTTCAGCGAAGGTTGGCCAATCTGATGCGCCGTCTTCTTTGATCACTTTGATCTGACGACCCAACACGCCACCCATGGCGTTGATCTGGTCGATGGCAAGCTGTTCTGCTTGAATCGAGCCAGTCTCAGAAATCGCCATCGTGCCGGTTGCTGAATGCAACTGACCGACGATGACTTCTGTGTCGGTGACTGCTAATTTTGTGGTGTTTACTTGCGAGGTAGGCAATTTTTGTGCGCCAGCACGCATTGTTGCTGCGGCCAAAGCCAAACCAACAATACCTTGTAATACCTGACGACGATCACTGCTGATAGGCAAATCAGACAAATCTGAAGGATGCTTCTTCATTTGAGGGCTCCTGGGGTTGACAGACGAATAACCGTCTTGGACTGAATTCTGCGTGACACTCGGGAGAACCCCAATACGTCAATTGACGTATGCAGGCGTAACCATTGACTTGGCATGTTTTGTGCTTAGCTATACCGAGACTTAACTAAGGTTTGAACAATGACTAGCGCGAATCAAAAAATCATTCGCATCAGACGTGACTACAACAGTTGGGTGGCAGACGAGTCCCTAGAGGATTTTGCTTTGCGCTACACACCGGTTTCTTTTCGGAAATGGTCCGAATGGAAGGTTGCCAATACAGCGCTGGGAGGCGTTTCATTTCTCGCCCTCGAGGCGATTGGCGCCGTGATGGTGCTTAATTATGGTTTTTCAAACGCCATGTGGGCTATTTTTGCCGTGGCGCTGGTTGCGTTTTTTACAGGTTTTCCAATTAGCTACTTTGCGGCACGTTTCGGCGTAGATATCGATTTACTGACGCGAGGTGCGGGTTTTGGCTATGTTGGTTCCACCATCACGTCTTTGATATACGCGGCATTTACTTTTATTTTCTTTGCGCTAGAGGCGGCGATTATGGCGCTCGCACTCAAGCTTTATCTTGATTGGCCGATATCGCTTTGTTACGTATTAAGTGCTTTGGTGATTATCCCACTGGTGTTGCGAGGCATCACTTTGATTTCTCGCTTACAACTTTGGACTCAACTGCTATGGCTGGTGTTGCTTGTCTGTCCCTATGTGGCGATCGGGATTAAAGATCCCGGGGCATTTATCGAATTTACGGGGCTGAGTGGGCGGCTATCTGGAACAAGCGAATTTGGTTGGTTGATGTTCGGCTCTGCTTTTACCGTTGCCTGTTCTTTAGTCGTGCAGATCGGCGAACAGGTCGATTACCTCAGATTTTTGCCCGAAAAAACCAAAGAAAATCGATTTCGGTGGTGGGCAGCCGTAACACTGGCAGGACCAGGCTGGATTGTTCCCGGTGCAGCAAAGATGTTGGGTGGCGGGTTTTTGGCGTTTCTTGTTTTGCAACAGCAACTATCAACCGAATATGCGAGCGAACCCACTCGCATGTACTTGGCCGGCTTTGCCTATGTCTTTAGAGATCCTGCCTGGGTCGTTGCAATCACCGCTCTCTTTGTCATTTTGTCTCAAGTAAAGATTAACGTCACCAACGCCTACGCAGGCTCGCTGGCTTGGTCAAACTTTTTTGCCCGAGTCACGCACAGCCATCCAGGCAGGGTGGTTTGGCTAGTATTTAACGTAACGATCGCTACTTTGCTGATGACCTTGGGCGTGTTTAAAGCGCTTGAACAAGTGCTTGGCTTGTACAGCAATATTGCTATCGCCTGGATTGGCGCGATTGTCGCTGATCTTGTTGTGAATAAGCCGCTCGGATTATCGCCCAAAGGGATCGAATTCAAGCGAGCGCATTTATACGATATCAATCCGGTCGGACTCGGGGCAACGATTATTTCTGCTGGGGTGGCGTTGGCTGCGTACGGTGGCCTCTTCGGCGATGTGGCCCGTGCCTTCTCTCCGTTTATCGCCTTATGTGCCTCGTTTTTACTGTCACCTGTGATTGCCTGGCTCACCAAGGGCAAATGGTATCTGGCAAGGCGGGCTTCTGATATTTCAACCGCGGGAAAGATCCTGCAGTGCAGTGTCTGCGAAAATCACTTTGAAGCGCCGGACATGACACATTGTCCGGCTTACGGCGCCCCCATTTGTTCACTCTGTTGCACGCTGGACTCCCGTTGTCACGATATGTGCAAAGAAAACTCTCGCATCGACGAACAGTTTGCGGGTTGGATGACACTCGTCTTGCCAGCTTACATTTCAGAGCGCTTTAAATCGAGGGCTGGCAGGTTTTTAATTGTCTTCTTGTCACTTGCGTTTGTCTTGGCGACGGTGATGGCCATTGCGCTGACTCAAGAGGGCGGTACTGACACGATTCCTTACGCCGACCATATCGACGCGTTTACGAAAATATTCGCGATGATGATTTTGGTTATTGCGGTATGCAGTTGGTGGGTCGTTTTGATTAACGAAAGTCGTCAGTTAGCTCAAGATGAGTCAAACGCGCAAAGTCGTTTGCTGCAACGAGAGGTTGAAGCCTTAAGAAGAATTGATGCCGCTTTGCAAGTGGCCAAAGAAGCAGCAGAGAACGCCAATCGAGCTAAAACCAGATACGTCGCGGGTATGACGCATGAGTTGCGTACCCCGCTCAACAGCATCCTTGGCTATTTGCAGATTCTCTTGAAAACCGAACTCAAAGACCGTAAGCAGGTGGATGCGCTTAAAACTATCCAGCGCAGCGGGTTGCATATGGCTTCTCTGGTCGACGATCTTCTGGATCTGGCCCATATCGAATCGGGCCGACTTAGGCTGGAGACAGCGCCTATGCCACTGAGATCGCTTTTGGATGAAATTGTTCACATGATTGAGCCGCAGGCTACTGCCAGAGGTCTGCTGTTTAATTATGAAGTGATAGGCGTTTTGCCCGAATGGGTAAAAGGCGATGCCAAGCGCTTGACGCAAGTGCTGATCAATTTGTTGGGTAACGCAATCAAATTCACTGATACAGGCAGCGTGACCCTGCGCGTGGATGCACATGCTGAAGTATTGATGTTTTATGTCATTGATACAGGCGTGGGTGTGGCTCCTCAAGATCAGCAACGTATCTTTTTGCCTTTTGAGCGCGGTGGAGCTGCTAGAAGAAGGGGTGAGCCCGGTACTGGTTTGGGCCTGACGATTACGGGTTTACTCACTGCCATGATGGGTGGTGAGTTATCCATGGAGAGCAAGCAAGATTTCGGCAGCTCCTTTTGTGTTCGACTCTACCTGCCGAAAGTCGATGATCCCGGATCACTCGTGCAAACGGTTGGCCATGTCACTGGCTATGAAGGTAGCCGCTTAACGCTGCTGGCGGTTGACGATCAGCCTGATCAGAGACAAATGTTGGCGGCTTTGCTACGTCCGTTAGGCTTTACTGTCAATGAAGCGGCCAGTGGTAGCGAGTGCCTTGACAGCCTGGAAGTAGAGGTGCCCAACGCTGTCCTGTTGGATATCTCCATGGATGAAATGGACGGCTGGGAAACGGCTCGGGCAATCCGAGATGCGGGCTATCTGGATTTGCCGATCATCCTGGTTTCCGCAAATTTGTTTGATAACCAACCGGCCAAAATAGCAAGCGCTCAATGTCAAGCCTTCGTTGGGAAACCTGTTCTCGAATCTGAGCTCTTAAGTGTGTTGGGACAATTTCTCGACATTAAATGGATCAGCGCCGGTCTTAGCGGGATAGCCCCGCCTGTCGCACATGATCAGGCAGACGCTGGACTTGGCACCGAACATATCCCGCAAGCGTTGCGCGGACGTCTCTCCTCGTTACTGCATATGGGCCATGTGCAAGGGCTATTAGATGAGTTAGAACAATTTGCTACACAATATCCTAGTCACCGGGCGCTTTGCGAGACACTCAGAACAAAAGTGACTCAATTTGAGTTTCAGCAGTTAATTGAATTGACCAGGGCTGATAGCCATGAATGAGAGTAATGTAACGTCGCGCTCAGTCGTCTTGATTGTTGATGATGATCCACGCAGTCTTGGTATGCTGTATGAAGCACTTGAGCAAGCCGGTTACAGCGTCGTCGTCGCGCTTGATGGTGCAACCGCTTTAGACCGGCTTAAATTGGTATCAGTCGATGCAGTCTTACTTGATGCCGTCATGCCGGGTCTGTCCGGGTTTGAAACTTGTGTTCAGATTAAAGCCAATCCGGTACTAGCTCATTTGCCTGTCATCTTCATGACCGGACTGTCTGAGACTCAGCATATTGTGCAAGCGTTTGAAAGTGGTGGAGTCGATTACGTCGTCAAACCCATTAAAGTCGAAGAAGCTTTGGCAAGACTACAAACGCATATCCGTAACGCAAAAGAGGTGAGGCTTGCCCGCGACGCGGTGGATATTGCTGGTTTTGGGGTCGTTGTGATTGATTCTCAAGGCCGGGTTGCCTGGCAATCTCCGCAAGCAAAACAATGGTTGACCCGTGATTTCACATCAGAACAGTGGCTGTCAATACTCGCGTCAAACGCAGAGCAACTCAGTTTGCCTGGTTATCCCGATTTATCGTTTCGCAATCTTGGTTTAGTTGGTCTGGGCGAGAGCATGCTGTTGTTAGCCAAACACGATTTACCCTCAGGGGATATGACTCGTTTGCAAAATGCATCCCTGACTCGACGGGAAAGCGAAGTGCTATCTTGGCTGGCTAAGGGCAAAACTAATCGGGATATTGCCGATATTCTCGGCATGAGCCCACGCACAGTGAATAAACATCTTGAACATATCTTCGATAAGCTTGGTGTTGAAACCCGAACAGCGGCTGCTGCTATTGGCGCGCACCTATCAAAATAAATGATTAGTTGCAGGTGCAACCAAGGTTCTAAATTTAGCCGATCAGAGATTTCTAAATAATAAAAGCAACGCTAGGCAATGCACTTGGTGTAACTTAGCAGATTGAACAGGGACTCAAACCCGAAGACGAATAGATGGGAGGCATCAATATGTTGACTCAAGGTGTTCATCACGTTGCTTACCGCTGTAACGATGCAAAGCAGACCGTTGAGTGGTACGAACGGCATCTTCACATGAAGTTTGTTCTGGCGATTGCTGAAAATCAGGTGCCGTCGACAAAAGCCCCTGATCCTTATATGCATGTATTTCTCGATGCTGGGGGCGGCAACATCTTGGCGTTTTTCGAATTGCCAACCCAAAAGCCGATGGATCGCGATCGCAACACCCCTGAATGGGTACAGCACCTCGCTTTTAAGGTGGATTCCTTTGAAGCGCTGATTGAGGCTAAGGCGAGACTGGAAGGTGATGGTGTCAAAGTTCTGGGTCCAGTTGATCACACGATTTTTAAAAGTATTTATTTTTTTGATCCCAGCGGACACCGACTAGAACTTGCTTTTGACTGCGGTACAAGTGCGATGTACCAAAAACTCGACGACGTTAAATGGACCATGCTCGAAGAGTGGGCAGAAACAAAAAAGGCGCCCGTGCACGCCTCCTGGATGCACGACGGTACATACAGGACTTGACGCATGAACACGATCAATGAAACGCACCACGCCGATTTAAAGAGTTGGGTTGAGAGCGCGAATATCCCTGGCACTGACTTCCCGATTCAAAATCTTCCTTTTGCAAACTTCCGCCGGTTGCAGAGCAACGAATCCTTCAGGCTTGGTGTGGCGATTGGTGATCAGATCGTTGATCTCGCTGCCTTAGCCCAAGCTCATTTATGCTCAGGTATCGTGCAAGAGGCGCTACTTGCCGCGAGCCACGAGGGTTTGAATTCCCTAATGGGGCTGGGACGGCCGGCTTGGTCCGCGCTTAGACTCGCACTTTCAGAAATGCTCCGCCAAAGCTATGCAAATCAGCAGCCCATCGCAGCCTGTTTGATCCCACAAGCAAGGGTTGAATACGCCGTTGCAGCCAAGATCGGGGATTACACCGATTTTTATACTTCGATTGAACACGCGACGAATGTTGGAAAGCTGTTTCGGCCAGACAATCCGCTTCTGCCCAATTACAAGTGGTTGCCCATCGGCTATCACGGCCGTGCTTCCAGTGTGGTGGTGTCGGGCAAAAATTTTCATCGACCAGTGGGCCAGACCTCTCCCCCAGGGTCAACGAGTCCGAGTTTATCGGTTTGTAAACGTCTCGATCTCGAACTTGAATTGGGCATTTTCATCGGAACCGGTAATGCGATGGGGCAAGCTATCTCCCTCGAAGACGCTGAAAATCATATTTTCGGAATTTGCTTGCTCAATGATTGGTCAGCGCGCGATATTCAGGTTTGGGAGTCGCAACCGCTTGGCCCCTTTCTTGCGAAAAGTTTTTGTACTTCTGTGTCACCGTGGGTAGTGACGCTAGAAGCTTTGGCGCCGTATCGGGCAGCGCTACCCCGTCCAGTGACTGACCCTCAGCCACTGCCTTACTTGAGCTCGGAAGACAACAATTCTCAGGGTGCGCTCGACATAGAACTGGACATTCTGATTCAGACGCAAGCAATGCGAGACGCAAGCATTGCCCCGTCAAAATTAGCGCAGTCTAATTACCGCCACGCCTACTGGACAGCAGCCCAACTCGTGACGCAGCACACCGTTAACGGCTGCAACCTGCAAGGTGGTGATTTGTTCGGAACCGGCACCCTATCCGGACCAACTGCGGACGAAGCGGGTGCGCTCATTGAAATAACGGAAGGGGGTAAGAAACCAGTGATCTTGCCAAACGGTGAAACCCGAACGTTTCTCGAAGACGGTGACGCTGTCACGCTGCGTGGTTGGTGTCAGCGAGCTGGGTTTGCTCGGATTGGGTTTGGGCAGTGCACCGCGCAAGTCTTACCCGCAAGAGTTATTTAATACGAAAGGATAATGATGACTGATCTATTCGATAATCCAATGGGCCTGTGTGGCTTCGAATTCGTTGAGTTCGCATCCCCTGAAGCAGACAAACTTGAACGGATCTTCGAGTTGATGGGCTTCTCACTTGTGGCTAAACACAGATCGAAAGATGTCGTGCTATATCGCCAGGGGGATATCAATTTTATCGTTAACCGTGAGCCCAAAAGTATTGCTGGTTACTTTTCGGCAGAGCACGGTAGCTCTGCGTGCGCCTTAGCGTTTCGCGTCAAGGACTCTCACCGAGCCTACGCAAGGGCGCTTGAGCTGGGGGCTCAACCAATTGAAATTCCAACAGGTCCCATGGAGCTCAGGCTTCCGGCAATTAAAGGGATAGGCGGCGCGCCGCTGTATTTAATAGATCGTTTTGAAGACGGCAAAAGTATTTACGATATCGATTTTGAGTTTTTGCCGGAGGTCGACAGACATCCGCCAGGGCATGGATTCAAGGTGATCGATCATCTGACGCACAATGTTTATCGCGGTCGTATGAATTTCTGGGCTGGTTTCTATGAAAAAATCTTTAACTTCAGAGAGATTCGCTATTTTGATATTAAGGGCGAGTACACCGGGTTGACGAGTAAAGCGATGACCGCACCCGACGGTCTGATCCGAATCCCGCTCAACGAAGAATCAAGCAAAGGCGGTGGCGGCCAGATCGAAGAGTTTTTGATGAAATTTAATGGCGAAGGCATTCAACACATTGCCTTGCGTTGTGACAACCTGATTGAAAGTGTCGATGCCTTACGTCGGGCGGGAATCCCGCTGATGACGGCACCTTCGCAAACCTATTACGATATGCTGGCTGAGCGTTTGCCTGGTCATGGCGAACCCGTCGATGCCTTGCAGGCGCGCGGGATTTTGCTGGATGGTTCAACAGAACAGGGTGATCCCAGGTTGCTGTTGCAGATATTCTCCGAGACCTTGTTGGGTCCGGTGTTCTTCGAATTTATTCAGCGCAAAAAAGATGAAGGCTTTGGTGAAGGTAACTTTAAAGCGCTGTTCGACTCAATGGAAAGGGATCAAGTCCGACGCGGCGCCTTAACTGTTGATTAAACACAGGCTATTTGATAAAGCCAGCGCTCCTCGGTAACGCCAATGTCAATTCAGGGATACAAATGATCAACATTAAGCCAGCGAACAGTGCGAGCAGGTAAGGCCAGTAGTATTTGAAATGCTGGCCGACTCCCACATTCGCAAATTTCAACGCCATCAAGAGACCTACTCCCATCGGTGGTAGAAATAGACCAATACCCACGGCAGCAGTCTGCACAATGTCAAAGTGGATCGGATTGATACCGAGTTTGACCGCAATGGGGTAGACAACCGGGATCAATACAACAGCAGCGGGTAAACCTTCGAGTACCATCCCAAAGACCATGGTGATCAGAGCAACGCCCAAGAGAAAAGTCCAGTGATAGGCCTCCAGCGGTGCCAGAATTTTGGCAAACAATAAAGGCACCCCAGACACGCCGAGAATGTACTGAAACACTGTGGCAACTGCGAGAAGAAAGATCACGCTCGCTGTCATGATGCCGCTCTGGTAGGCAATGACACCGATCTCTTTCCAGGTGATGTTGCGGTAATAAAATTTTGCTGCCAGCAAGGAATACAGCGCCACAATTGCCCCTGCCTCGGTCGCGGTAAAGGCCCCGATGTAAAAGCCACCGAGAATCACAATCGGGATCACCAAAGGTACCGCAGCCTTTTTAAACGAAGCCCATAACCTGCTGAAACTTGGCCTTGAATCCTTTGGCCAACCTAACAAATGTGCTTGAATGAACACAAGAATGCACAAGCAAAGGCCAATCGTTGCCGCCGGGATGAATCCAGCCAGGAACAAGGTGACCGCAGACTGATTGGTCACTGCAGAGATCACAATCATGAAGATTGCCGGCGGCACCAGCATCCCCATTGCAGTCCCTGCTGCTATCAGAGATGCCGCATCTTCCGCTCTGTAACCGGATTTTTTAAGCGGCTCAACTAAGGCGCTGCTGAGTGCAGATACCTCTGCCATTTTTGAGCCGCAGATATCAGAGAAAAAATAAGACACCACAATGACCGACATGCCAAGACCGCCCCTCAACCAACCCACCATCGCCCGGGCGAGCTCGACCAGGGCACTTGACATGCCACATCTTTCCATCACGCTGCCAGCAAAAATAAAGGACGGTATGGCCAGCAATACCCAGCTTTGCGAGGCGCTGACAATAGTTGAACCAAGCTGTTGAAGAGGATATCCGCCCATTACCAAACCCACAATGGCTGACGCGCCAAGCGAAAAGACAATCGGCAGAGAAATAACTAGCGCCGCTACAAAAACCAACCCCATAACAATCAAAACCATATCAATGCCCCTGCGTTAAGTTGGTTGTTGCTTTGCCGTGATCAGAAGACAGCTCGTCTTTGATGCAACTCCCTGCTTGAAGCGCCATTAGCATTCCACCCACCGTCGCCGAAATATAAAAAAGGCCCAGGCTCATTTCCAGTGCCGGCGAGGCTAGATCTTTGTTGATCATGGCTAAGCCAAAACAGATCCAGGCAATTAAGCCGCCAAAGGCCGCAATCAGAAGGTTATTAAAGATAGCCATGCCCTTTTGCACACGGGGCGGCAATGTGTGGACGAAGACAGACAGATAAAAATGACTATTTTCACGAACCCCAAGCGCTGCACCGATCATGACTAACCAAGTCAATGCCAGTTCACCGACTTCTTCGACCCAGAAGAAATTCACGGGATCCACATCCATCCAGTCGGTGAGGGGGAGCATGATGTATCGTAAAAAAACACCACACAGCATGACGAATATGGCCGACAGAACCAGAAACCCCAAGATGAACTTGGGGATCAGTGCAATTGAGCGGACCATGATCACTTACTGCTGGCGACGATTTCGTCCCACAGCGCGCCGTATTTCTGTTGATACATGGGCCACAGCTTTTGTTGGGCCACCGCTTTAAAAGGACCCAGATCAGGTGCGTTGACCTTCATGCCGTGCGGTTCCAGTATTCTTTTCGCTGCCTCTAGGGTGTCTACACTTTCAGTGTTTTTTCTCACCATCGCTTGTGCTTCACGTGAGGCATCCATGAACATGGTTTGCTGCTCAGGGCGAAGTTTGTTCCATAAGCCAGCATTCATACCAACCAAGGTCGCACCGTAGTTATGGTAAGTCATCGAAAAGTATTTCGACACCTCATACGCTTTAAGCGGAACCATATTCACCACAGGCAAGTCGGCCCCGTCAATCACACCCTGTTGAGAAGCTGTGATGACTTCATTCCACTGCATTGGGACAGCAACAGCACCAAGACTATTGACGCAATCCGCAAAAACCTTTGACGGTTGCACCCGCAATTTGATCCCACGAAGATCTTTCGGTTGGGTGATGGCCATTTTGTTCAGCCAAAAGTGTCTGAAACCATAGTCGTAGAAGTAAAGGACTTTGACGCCGTATTTCTCTTGAAACAGCTTGTCCAGACGCTCACCGACTTTGCCGTTCAGGATCGAGTAGGCTTGTTGGTAATTGCTGATCAGATAGGAGACCATGAAAGCCTCCATCTCTGGGAACAAAGTAGCAGCGCCGCCGGCAGGCGATCCGATTGCAACATTGCCCGCTTTAACCGCGTTCATAACATCAATTTCTTTGGTCAAGAGCGTGCCGCCTTGAAACTCGACTGCGAGTTCACCTTTGGATCGCTCGGTTAATGTTTTGGCGAGAAAATCCATCGATACCGAACCCGATTCAGGTAACGGATTCATGTGTGCAATCACCATTTTCTGCGCCTGCGCTTGTGCGAAAACGGGTGCTTGCCTGAAGGCAAGTATGCCTGCCATCCCGCTAGCAGCGCGCAAAATGTCACGCCGGTTAACAATGAAAGAAGAGTTATCTTGCTTGAATGAGTTGCTCATGTTCGTCTCCTGGGGGGCTTTTTAAGTATTTAATTGCTAGAGATGCTCCGCCTGTTTCGAATATATACGACTAACCTGCTGGTTGTCTGCTAGTTTTTTTATTGCTTTTTCAATCTGCGAACCAGCTTAGTTGGCTCGTTGGCAAACCTTTCTTGCCTTGATCATCGCCATTTGTGATACTCAAGCATGGGACGAATCCTAAAAAATATCGGTGCGAGGCAAAACAAAGTGAAAACAAAATTATTCTCTCCTCTAGCAATCAGAGACGTCACAATTAAGAACAGGATAGGGTTGTCCCCAATGCTCACGTATGCCGCTGAGCATGGTTTCATGTCTGACTGGCACTTTGCGCATTATGCAAAATTTGCCTTGGGCGGCGCGGGGCTCATCATGATTGAGTCCACCAAAGCTGACCCCAGAGGTTGCACCACGCCGCGTGACCCTGGCTTGTGGAAGGATGATTTCATTCCAGCAATCGCCAAGATCGCCCAGTTCGCCAAATCGCAAGGTGCCACTGTCGGGATTCAGCTCGGACATTCTGGTCGCAAAGCAAGAAACTCTGTCCCATGGGAAGGTCGCCTGCCACTTGGACCTGAACAAAAAGGAGTTGATCACGGCGAAGAATGGGAGCTGATCGCGCCGAGCGCAATTGCAGCAGGGGTCAAATCACAAGTGCCGCATGAGTTGTCAGTGACTGAGATTCACGAGTTGATCGAAACCTTCGGTCAGGCGGTGCTCAGAGCTGAGAAAGCAGGTCTTGATATTGTTGAAGTGCACGGGGCGCACGGCTATCTGGTTCATCAGTTCTGTTCTGAACACGCGAATCAAAGAACCGATGCCTATGGCGGGTCTTTCAATAATCGAATGCGCTTTGCGCTGGAGCTGATTGAGCACGTCAGATTCCTTTGGCCACAAGGTAAACCACTGTTTTATCGTATTTCGGCGGTGGATGAACAAGGCTGGTCGATTGAGGACAGCGTCAAGCTTTGCCGAGAGCTAAAGTTAAAAGGCGTCGATATGATTGATTGCAGTAGCGGGGGAATGTCAGAAGGCTCTGTCATGGCAAGTGCGAGCCGCCCAGGTTTTGGTTATCAGGTTCCCTACGCCCAGCAAATCCGTGCAGAGGCGGGCATCATGACACAAGCGGTGGGTCTGATTATTCATGCCGATCAAGCAGAGAAGATTTTGCGGCAAGGGCAGGCGGATATGGTAGCGATTGGGCGCGAGATGCTAAACAATCCGCATTGGGCCTTTGATGCAGCAAACAAACTCGGCGATGAGTCTGCCTTTAAAACAATTCCGGCGAATTACTCCTATTGGCTGGAAAAACGCGCAGGCAGTGGGTTTGGCAAAAACACGTCAACCTGGGCCGCGGGGATCTCACAAACCTAAGTTAGAAACGATGGCGAATGCCACTGACCAAAATATAACTGTTGACGCCATTAACGAAGCCCGCATTGGTTGCGTATGAGGTCGCTGCGTACAGATCAGTTCTTGCGGACAGGTCGTATTGGTAGCCCAAGCTGAAAATGTTTTGGCTCGTAACACCCGCAGCAGCATTACTGGTGCCGGTGTTATGCGCTTGAGTCCAAGAGGTAAAAACTTTGGATCTTTGATTGATCGGAATCGTCGCACCAAACATAGAGGAGTTGTAGCTCATGTTTGGGTCAAACATCATCGTTGCTTGACCACCTCCCCAAGAAACTGAATCGAGACTGGCCTTGCCATTACTGGTGACCGACACGGCTTGATTGTTAATCGTGCCGCCCGCGTTTTGTCCATAAGCGATCGATAACGCGATCCAGTCAAAATCGTATTTACCCCCGAGAATCCATTCTCTTATGTTGGGTGGCCGCGAGAGTGCGTCGGGCACGGGTGCGCTCGGATCCGGCATAACTTGATCGTAGCTGGCCGCCAACACTAGTGGCCCACTGGTGTAATTCGCGCCCAGCGTGATCAGACGCGTGTTGTGCATGGTGTCGAAATTGTAATCCGCAGCGGTTGCTGAGGTTACCCCGCTCCCGTTGTAGTAAGTCGTGTTCATTTGTGGTGCGAAAGAATATCCCGCCCCTAACTTCAAACCAGTGACCGGCTCAATCATGGCTTTTAGCAAGTTACTGTACTTGGTATTCGAGTTCGATGATCCAAAGGCCATCGCCATCCGAGCTTGCCCAAATCCGCCTCGAAACGGATCAATAGGTAAAAAGTTTTCGAGAGCGAAGCTACTTTGGCGACCAAATCTGAGATACCCCAAGTCTTGCTTCCCAAACCCGAACCAGGACTGCAGACCAAACATTCTTCCACCAGACAGCAGCGCCCCATCATTGGTCTCGAAACTGCTCTCGAGCACGAAATTAAGTGAATAGCCATCACCGAGATCTTCTGTCCCTCTCATGCCCCAGCGTGAAGTGGTTTGAGTGCCGCTAGACAGACCAGCTCTTGTGCCATTGTAGGTATCGTTGCCGGTCAGATTCTGGTAAACCAAACCTGAATCAATAATGCCGTACATCGTCACCAAGGATTCAGCGTTACTTGATAACTGGATGCTGAACAAAGCCAGGGCTGTCGCAGTAATGAGGTATTTTTTTATCATTACTCTATTCACTATTTATTGCTATTTGGCATTTGAATAATGATTTTTCCAACGTGCACATTGGTCTCCATCATCTGTTTGGCGTGCTCGAGTTCTTCAAACGGGAAGACCGCATCGATCAAAGGTTTAATCCGACCATCGCCCAATAACGGAATAATGTCACGCTTGAACTCTGGCAGAAACTGGGCTCTCTGATCGGGGGTGCGTAATTTGTTCGATACGCCAAACAATTTCAGGCGCTTGGCATGCAGTGCCTGAAGGTCAATTGCCGCCGTCAGTGTATTGTCGACATAACCCACCATGGCCAGACGTCCTTCAAACGCCATACAACTAACGCTTTCTGCAAAGACAGTGCCACCGACAGTATTGATCACGAGGTCAGCTCCGTGGCCGTTCGTTGCTGTCATCACTTCTTGAGCAAAATCCGGTTGACGTGTGCAGATGGCTACATCCAAACCATAATCGCGCAAACGGGCTAATTTTTCTGGGGATCCCGAAGTACCGATGACTTTGGCGCCTATCGCTTTTGCATATTGCAGAGCACAAACCCCAACACCTGAAGACACGCCATTGATGAGTAGCCACTCGCCCGCTTTCAGTTCACCCTGAAGCGTGACCATGTCGTGTACTACTAAAAATGCCAGCGGTGCGCTTGCGGCTTCTTCGAAAGAAAGTTGACCAGGGATGATCATGGCTTCTCTTGCGTCCATGCACGCAAACTCCGCAAATGCCCCGCGGCAACGGCCCATTACTTTATCTCCAATAGCAAAGTCCGGCACGTCTTCGCCCAGCGCGGCAATGACCCCAGCACCCTCCATCCCTATCTGAGTGGCTTGATCGCCTTTGTGCAGACCATGTCCGACCA
Organism: Jezberella montanilacus; assembly: GCF_003003055.1. Classification (GTDB taxonomy): domain Bacteria; phylum Pseudomonadota; class Gammaproteobacteria; order Burkholderiales; family Burkholderiaceae_B; genus Zwartia; species Zwartia montanilacus. Next base: position 126,774 of record NZ_PVTV01000015.1, on the reverse strand, counting down.
CAAATTCACCACGATTCAAGCTTGCCGCTTTCAGTTGCACGAGTACTTGTTTGGGGCCAGGTTTTGGGATGTCAACAGTACGCATCTCTAACGTGGTTTTCCCTTCGCGGGTGTGCATCCAGTGCGACAACATGATTTAACCTCTTTAAATTGAATAAGATTTGTTTAAACAGACTTGGTGTTGCTGCGAGATTGACTAATAAGCCAGACAAGTCCAAGACCAATCAGTGCAACAGGGATCAGCGATCCATAGTTCATCCAATCCCAGCCCTTGGTCGTGAGCAGGGCGCCCGAGCTAATTGATGTCACCGCCATGACGGCGAAGACACAAAAATTGATCGCACCTTGAGCTTTGTCTTTTTCTTCTGGTTTGTAGGCATTGAGTACAAGTGTCGTGCTGCCAATGAAGAGGAAGTTCCAACCAACCCCCAACATGAAGAGAGCAGCTAAAAAGTGATGTAACTCGACCCCACTGAGGGCAATAGCAATGCAGAGGAGGTTGAGCCCTAAGCCGACGGTCATGATTTTGATTGCCCCGAATTTTTTGATCAATGATCCTGTAAAAAATCCTGGTGCAAACATACCAATGACATGCCACTGCAAGACCAGCGCTGCATCTGAAAACGGAAAGCCACAAACATCCATCGCTAGTGGGGTAGCCGCCATCAATAGATTCATGATCCCGTAACCCATGGATGCACCGAGTGCGCTGACGATAAATAATGGTTGTCTGATTATCTCAGCAAGCGGTCGACCACTCTTCTTAGGTGCTTCTGTTCTTGAGTCGTCCGGGAAGTGAATCTGATGCATCAGCAAATAAGCCACCACGCCGATTACTGATAGCGCTAAGTAGGGGCCCATAAAGGGCACGCTTAGTGCGTCCTTTGTGAGGATGGTCATGCCTGGGCCGAACACACCCCCTATCAAGCCGCCCGCTAATACCCATGAAACCGCTTTTTCTCGCATGCTGGGATGAGTCAGCTCAGGCGCCGCGAAGCGATAAATTTGACCGTTTGCGTTGTAATAGCCGGCAACAACAGTGCCTGTAATCAGGAGTGCAAAGCTGTGCAAACTAACGGCTAAAGCACACAATAAAGCAGACAAGACAGCAACAATAATCCCGAATTGAAATGATTTTTTTCGCCCGTATCGACGTTGAGTTTTGGCCACGAGACTGGTGGACAGCGCGCCACCCACGACATAGCCCATCAGCGGCAGCGTGGCCAGCCAGGGAATAGGGGTCAGCGAGAAGCCAACCAGGCCGTTAATAGCGGCGAAGGTCACGTTGTTCGTTAGAAATAATCCTTGACAGATGATCATCATCACGAGGTTTTTATTGAACAGCTTAGGTTTTGTCGTCATGAACAAGCCATTTTTTTTAATTTTTTGAGGTAAATCGAGTCGATATTACCTGCTTGTCGCACTAACGGGTAAGGTCAGCCTTGATTTATGATGGACGAAATAAAAAAATGCTTCATCGCTCAAAGGGAGACGTCATGTTTAGATTAGAGGGCAAAGTGGCCTTGGTCACTGGTTGCGGTACCCGCGGTGAAGGCTGGGGCAACGGCAAAGCGATTACCGTTTTGCTGGCTCGACAAGGTGCCTCGATCTTTGGTGTGGACCGAGACTTGGGTGCAGCCGAAGTCACCAAGCAGCTCATCGACAACGAAGGTGGTAGAGCAGTAGTCATGACGGCAGACGTAACCAGCGCAGACGACGTCAATAAGATGGTGCAAGCGTGTTTAGATCAGTACGGTCGTATCGATATTCTGGTCAACAACGTGGGTCAGTCAGAACCGGGTGGTCCTGTTGAAATGAGCGAAGCAACCTGGGATGGGCAAATGGATTTAAACGTCAAAACTGCTTTTCTGACGATGAAGTCGGTCTTGCCGATCATGGAAAAACAAGGAAGCGGCTCCGTCATTAGCATCTCTTCCGTGGCTGGATTGCGATACGTTGGCAAACCTCAGGTAGCCTACGCAGCAGCCAAAGCGGCTTTGATGCAGCTCACCAAGACCACAGCTGTTTTATATGCCAACAAGGGGATACGGTTGAACTGCGTCGTCCCCGGTCTGGTTTTTACCCCTTTGGTTAAGCGTCTCGCTGATAAGTACGCGGGTGGGCAGTTTGAGGCTTTCGTCGAGCATCGTCATAATCAAGTGCCCGCAGGTCACATGGGGGACGCCTGGGACGTGGCTAACGCGGTCCTGTTCTTGGCGAGCGACGAGAGCCGCTACGTGACTGCTCAGGATATCGTGGTCGATGGCGGTTTAATTGCCGCCACCAAATGATTTGAACGAGCGATGCAGACCCCTAATCGGGCCTTAATCTGCGGTAGCGCCAGAGTCTTTCACTACCTTTGCCCACTTCTTCGTTTCGTCGGCAATTGTTTTACCAAAGTCTTCTGGCGTGCCAGGGATGGGGAGGCCGCCTAGTTCAAACAGGCGCTCTTTCATCTTGGGCTCGGCCAGTGCTTTGTTAACCTCTGCATTGATCCGATCAATCGCTTCACGCGGTGATCCTTTCGGCATGCCAAGGCCAAACCAAGCAGTGGCTTCATAGCCAGTGATTGTCTCGCCAATTGAGGGCACAGCGGGCATTGATGGTTCGCGTTGAGCAGAGGTCATGCCAATTGCTTTCAAACGTCCACTATTAATATGCGGAGCGGACGAAGGTAAATTGTCAAATATGACTTGGACTTGGCCGGCGATCAGATCGGTGAGTGCTGGACCTGCGCCCTTGTATGGCACGTGTGTCATCTCACAGCCAGACATCGATTTGAAAAGCTCGCCCGACAAGTGAACCGACGTGCCGCTCCCCGATGAGGCCATATTGATCTTACCCGGATTGGCTTTGCAATATGCAATGAACTCGGCCACATTGTTGACCGGCAGGTTAACTGTCGTGATTGCCATTACGTTAGGCGTGCGAACAATGCCAGCGACGCCCACGATATCTTTGACGAAATTGAAATGCAGTTTGGGGTAGAGCGTCGTGTTAATGCCATTAGCAGGATTAACCAGTAGCATGGTGTAGCCATCTGCCGGAGAATTGACCACATACTCCGTGCCAATATTGTTGCCGCCACCAGGTTTGTTTTCGACAATCACCTGCTGACCGAGTTTTTCAGACAAGTTCGCCGCAATGAGACGGGCTAACACATCAGTCGTTCCGCCTGGCGGATACGCCACCACCAATTTTATTGGACGGGAGGGATACGCGTCTGAACTAGCCGAAATGGCGTTGGTTGCCAGAAAAGCCGTCAAGATCAGGGTTGCGGAGCAAATAAGGCTTTTTATCATTATCATCCTCTACACTACTTGTTCGTCAATTATTCAACTATCTTACTTCCAAACTCACGAGCAAATTGAGCGGGCTAAGCTTTGGCTACTATTAAAAAACATAATCACTTTAGCTGATAGCTGCGACAGCATTCAACGAGTAGTATCATTACTCAAGTGCCAGAATCAATAGATGTAATGGAAATCTCGCAAATTCAGGTGATGTACCTTGATCAGGAAGATAGGATGCTGATGCGCATGAATTTGGGCGCAGATAAGCATTTGAGCCTTGTTTTAACACGGCGCGTTTGTCGCTTCGTGCTTGAACATCTCTCTCTTTTTCTGAAGATTGAGGGCCCGATTGGCCGAATCCCGCCTCCCGAATCCGCAAATGATCATATCGTCAATACGAGCAATCAATCGTCCGTCGAGATGGGTGACACATCAGTTGAACAAGGCGATGGGGTCAAAATCTCGGTTAATCCTCCGCCACCGCCAAAGTTATCATCGGTCGCTACTCAGGGTATGCCCTTCCAAGAGCGGTCACAAGACGGTAATTTGCTAGGGGTGGATGTTCCCCCAGTGCTTGTTAACGAGGCTTCTTGTGAGCACTCCCTGGAAACAATTACTTTGACTTTCTTACCGACCGGGCGTGAATCGTTCAATGTGACGCTCGCTCGGGATCTCGGTTTGGGGTTGCACTCCCTTCTTAACGCAGTGGCGGGGCATGCCCAGTGGTTCATTACCATCACTGTTTCGGTCAATCCGGTGGAGGCCCCCTCTGGGGATGACTTCCCGACGACCCATGAATCCAGCAGCACCTACCACTGATCAAAATCTACTGTGGAAGTCGTTCTCGGGTTTACCCGGATTCGGGATTAATTCGTGACATGTTTGTGACACAATTGAAGTAAATATGTCACATACCAACGGTAAAGTCACTTCTTTACATTGCCTTCATTGGGGACACCATGAAACTGAATATTTCTCGCTTCGCTGCAAGTGCCTGCCTTACTGTCGCAGCTGTCGCCGCACCAACAACTTCGCAGGCCGCTACCGAAATCATCTGGTGGCATGCCATGTCGGGAGCGCTTGAAGGCTGGGTTAACGATCTCGCCAAAAACTTCAATGAAAGCCAAACTGAGTATAAAGTCGTGCCAGTGCTTAAAGGCAGCTACGACGAAGCCATGACAGCGGCGGCCGCGGCGTTTCGTGCGGGCAACCAGCCTGACATTTTGCAGGTGTTTGAAGTCGGCACAGCCACGATGATGGCAAGTAAAAACACCATCATGCCCGTGACGGAAGTCATGAAAAAGGCTGGTATTACGTTCAAGCCCACCGACTATGTGCCTGCAGTGATTGGCTATTACACGGCACCTAACGGCGAAGTATTGAGCTTTCCTTTTAACAGCTCAACAACTGTGCTGTATTACAACAAAGATGCTTTCAAAGCGTCAGGACTGGATCCCGAGAAGCCCCCCGTTACCTGGGCAGACATGGAAAACGTGATGACCAAGCTCAAGGCGTCAGGTAGCACATGCCCTTACACGACGAGTTGGATGAGCTGGGTGCAGCTTGAAAGTTTCAGTGCCTGGCATGACACTGAATTCGCCACCTTGGGTAACGGTATGAAAGGGCTCAATACTCGCCTGGCTTTCAATGCCCCGCTGCAACAGCGCCACATTGGTAATCTCGAAAAGTGGTCGAAAGAAGGTCTGTTCAAATATAACGGTCGCGCGAGTGCTGCGACCAATAGCTTTGTGTCAGGCGACTGCGCCATGATCACAGGGTCATCAGCGACGTATGCCGATGTCAAGCGCAGCGGCAAATTTGCCTTTGGTATTTCCACATTGCCTTACTACCAAGACGTCAAAGGCGCCCCGCAAAATACTGTGATTGGCGGTGCGAGCTTATGGACAATGGCCGGCAAGCCAGCCGATCATTACAAAGGCGTTGCCCAGTTCTTCGCTTATTTGTCAAAGCCAGAAGTTGCTGCTGCAAGCCACCAGCGTACCGGTTATCTGCCCGTCACGATTGCTGCTTATGAGCTGACTGACAAGTCTGGCTTTTACAAGGAAAACCCAGGTACTGACGTTGCGGTCACTCAAATGATTCGCAAGACTACCGACAAGTCGCGCGGGATCCGTTTGGGTAACTTTGTTCAGATTAGAACCATTATCGACGAAGAGCTCGAGCAGGTCTGGTCAGGCAAGAAGAGCAGCAAAGAAGCACTCGACACCGCGGTGAAGCGCGGTAATGAGCAGTTGGAGCGTTTCGAAAAAGCCAATAGCAAATAATTAAGTCAATGGAAAAAAAAGTCCGGTTTAAATCACGATGGTTACCGTGGGTGCTGATTGCGCCGCAAATGATCGTGATACTGATCTTTTTTTTCTGGCCGGCGGCTCAGGCGCTTTATCAAAGCGTCTTGTCGCAGGATGCCTTCGGGACCTCAGTGGAGTTTGTCGGTGCTGAGAATTTCGAACGGCTTTTTAGTGATTCGACCTATCTCGAATCGTTTTACACCACTGCGATATTCGCCATTCTGGTTGCGTCGATTGGTTTGTCACTTGCCTTGCTTCTGGCGGTAATGGCCAACAGCATTGTTGTCGGGACCGGTTTTTATCGTACGCTACTGATTGGCCCCTACGCGATCGCTCCAGCAGTGGCGGGGGTGCTTTGGTTGTTTATGTTCGCGTCACCCATGGGCGTTGTCGCCTTTGCACTCAAAAGCATCGGTATTAACTGGAATCAATTGCTAAACACGGGCAACGCCATGACGCTGATCGTTATCGCGGCAGTCTGGAAGCAGATTTCCTACAATTTTTTGTTTTTTCTTGCGGGATTGCAATCCATCCCCAAGTCTTTAATCGAAGCTGCGGCCATTGATGGTGCGTCACCCTGGCGTAGGTTCTGGACGATCGCGTTCCCACTGTTATCGCCAACTACGTTTTTTTTGTTGGTCATTAATGTTGTTTATGCTTTCTTTGAGACCTTCTCTATTATTGATGCGACGACCCACGGTGGTCCGGGTACCGCTACTTCCACCCTCGTTTATCGGGTGTACTACGATGGTTTCAAAGCGATGGATATGGGCGGATCCGCTGCGCAGTCTGTGATTCTAATGATCCTGGTTATCGTGCTGACAGTGGTTCAGTTTCGCTTCGTTGAGCGTCAAGTCCAATATTCGTGAGCACACTGAATGGTTGAGCGCAAATCCGGTTTAACTTGGCTATCGCACCTCGTGCTGCTCCTGGGCGTGTTGACGGTCGCCTTACCGCTCTATATCACGGTGATCGCTTCAACACAGTCAGCCGAAGAAATCGCCCGCGCATCACCGATTTCGTTGATGCCTAGTAGTCATTTTATGGACACTTATCGACTGGCATTGTTTGGGGGGCCATCGTTTCAGGGCGGTGTGATCGTACCCGCCTGGCCGATGATGAAAGTCAGCTTGATCAGTGCGCTCATTATTTCGATTGGGAAGATCGCCATCTCGCTTTTATCGGCTTTTGCAATTGTTTATTTCAGGTTTCCGCTGCGTGGCCTGGTTTTTTGGATGGTCTTTGTGACCTTGATGTTGCCGGTAGAAGTAAGGATAGGTCCCACTTATGATGTGGTCGCAACACTGGGCCTTCTTAATAGCTACGCAGGGCTAACGATCCCTTTGATCGCCTCGGCTACGGCAACGTTTTTGTTTCGACAGTTTTTTCTTACCGTGCCCGACGAGCTCACCGAAGCTGCAAGAATGGATGGTGCGGGGCCGATGCGGTTTTTTTGGGATGTGTTGCTTCCGCTGTCAAAAACAAGTATCGCCGCACTTTTTGTGATTCAGTTTATCTATGGCTGGAATCAGTATTTATGGCCCTTGCTAGTGACGACGAGTGAGGACATGTATCCTGTGGTAATGGGCATTCGTCGTTTGATTTCGACAGAATCCACTCCCGACTGGAATATCGTCATGGCTAACGTCGTGTTGGCAATGATCCCACCCATGATCATCATTATGTTGATGCAAAAATGGTTCGTTAAGGGCCTGGTCGACTCAGAGAAATAATCCTATGGCATCCATCACCTTTACGCACGTTAAAAAGCAGTACGGTAATGCCCGGGCCGGTGTTCAGGTCATTCATGATTTGACTGCTCAAGTTGAAGATGGTGAATTTGTTGTGATCGTCGGTCCCTCAGGTTGTGGTAAGTCGACTTTATTGAGGATGGTGGCGGGTCTGGAAGAGATTTCTGATGGGACGATTGCGATCGGCGACAAAATCGTTAATGGGCTTGAGCCGGCTGAGCGGGATATTGCCATGGTGTTTCAAAACTACGCGCTCTATCCGCATATGTCTGTGTTTGACAACATGGCCTATGGATTAAAAATCGCAAAAATGCCAGAAACTGAAATCCGCGCCCGTGTTGATAAAGTAGCAGCTATTCTCGAGCTAGCCCCTTACTTGGATCGTAAGCCTCGCGCCCTGTCGGGAGGACAACGTCAACGAGTTGCAATGGGGCGTGCCATTGTCCGACAGCCAAAGGTATTTCTCTTTGATGAGCCTTTGTCCAATCTCGATGCGAAGCTCAGGGCACACACACGGCTAGAAATTCAAAAGCTGCATCGCGACTTGGGGATTACCTCTTTATTCGTTACGCATGATCAAGTCGAAGCGATGACGCTCGCACAAAGGATGATTGTGCTCAACGCTGGTGTCGTTGAGCAGTTTGGCACACCTAAAGAGGTCTACCAGAGGCCAGCGTCTGTTTTCGTGGCAAGTTTCATGGGGTCTCCGCCAATGAACTTGCTTAAGAACATTGCAGGCGTGCCGTCGGGACAAGTTTTAGGGATTCGGCCTGAACACTTGGACATCGACGTTGATGGCTGGTCCGTCAGCGTCGAAGCGGTTGAAATGCTTGGGGCTGAGCGCTTGATTTATTGCTCCTTGGGCGCGAATCAACTTATTTTGCGTTCCTATGACGATCACCTGAACCCAGCGCTTGGATCGACCCTCAAAGTCAAACCACGCGAGGGTTATAGCCATCATTTCGGGGCAGTAACTGGCAAACGGATTGAGTGATTGCTTAGCGGTCATCCTTGGCCCGGGGCTGACGAAACCGGTTATATCCCCACAGATACTGGTCAGGCATTTGACGGATCATGGCCTCCATTTCGGCATTCATTTGTGTCGCGGCCTCGACTGGATCGCTCGAAAGTGGCTCGTCCATGCGTTTGTGCAGAATCGTGAAGCCGCAGCCTTTTGTATGACGTTTGGCCCCAAGAATAAAAATGGTTGCTCCTGTCAGACTTTGCAGACGCTCGACTAAGGTCATCGTATAGGCCGGTCGACCAAAGAAGGGTGCCCAAACGCCTTCGCCTAGAACGGGTACTTGGTCGGGCAGGATACCCACGGTATTGCCCCGCTTGAGCGTCTTCACCAAGGTTCTCACACCAGATTGATTGGCCGGCGCCATCGTCAGTTTCTCGCGGCTGCGCATCTTCACTATCCAGGCTTGCAGCCACGGTAATCGTGGCGGCCGAAATAGCACGGTAGATTGAAATCGACTGCTGTAGACTGGACCGAGTAGCTCAAAGCAGCCCGCATGCGGCGATAACAGAATCACCCCTTTGCCAAGCGCCAAGGCCTCTTGGAATTGAGTCCAGTTGTCACAATCGACATAACGGTTAACTGACTGTTCGTCACGTCTTACCCACCAATAAGGCATTTCAAAAAACAACTGTCCAACAGGAATGATGGCTTTGCGGATCGACGCTCTGGTGGTCCCAGGGATAGCGCGGGACAAGTTCTCTGCCGCCCGTGTTTTATAGCTGCCGGGCAAGCACCAAAGCAACCAGCCAACAAAGCGGCCAATTTGCTGCGCAATCGGCAACGGTAAAGCGGCGACCGTCCGAAAAACCGCAGTTGCAAAAATAGGGCCCAATTTTTCTATCATCAATGCCTGATCCTTCTGCTTTTTTCAGCGCTACTTGCTGTTACGGTAGCATGCGTTGAGTATCTCTATCGCGTTTGCGTTAAGCTTTGAGCATTATAAGAATTCGATTATTAAACCTTTAAAGGACTTGTCATGCTAATCCGTCGCCGTTTTTTCGCTGCCTGTGTGCTTTTGACTAGCTCGTTACTGGGGTCGTTGGCTTATGCCGACAACGCCACGCTTCGTGTGGTCACTGATGCCACTTTCCCTCCGATGGAGTTCGTCAAAGACGGGCAGCGCACTGGATTCGACATCGATCTAGTTGAAGCACTTGGTCGGGCGATGGGTCGGAAAATAGAATGGATTGATATCGATTTCAAAGGTTTGATTCCTGCGTTGCAATCAGGTCGAGCAGATATGGCTGTATCCGCGATTTATATTACTGATGAGAGGCGCAAGGTTGTCGACTTCAGTGATGCTTACTACGCGGGTGGCTTGGTGGTACTCACAAAAAAAGACGGTGCAATCAAGACACTTAAAGATATGGATGGCAAGAAGGTGGCCGTTCAAGTTGGCACCAAATCAGTCAATTTTTTAAAAGACAACTTCCCTAAAGTCGAACGGGTCGAAGTTGAGAAAAATCAAGAAATGTTCAATTTGGCTCAGATTGGCAGAGCCGACGCTGCGGTGACTGGCAAACCAGCGGCAAAACTGTATGCCCAGACGCACCCCGATATGATCGTGTTGCCCGAGCAAATTACAGTCGAAGATTATGGGATGGCGATTCCACAAAATCAGCCTGAAACAACCAAAGCGATTAACGCTGCGCTTGTAAAGGTCAAAGCCGAAGGTACTTACGATCAACTCGTAAAAAAATGGTTTGAATCGCAGGCAAAATAATTGAATCTTGATTTCTCACCAGTCTGGGCGGACTGGAGATCCTTACTAAACGGCGCGCTGGTTACCGTCGAAGTCACCGCAATGGCTTTGCTATTGGGCTGTTTCATTGGATTATTGGTTGGTCTCGGTCGATTGAATCGTGATCGTCGTTTGGTATACGGCTTGTGTACCGTTTACGTAACCTTTATCCGGGGTACGCCATTGCTGGTGCAATTGTTCATTTGGTTTTTTGGTTTGCCACAGTTTGGGCTGCTGTTACCAGCCATGGTCTGCGGCGTCTTAGGGCTGGGCCTGTATGCCGGCGCCTACGTGTCCGAGATCGTTCGTGGTGCCATCAGCTCCATCCATCACGGCCAGCACGAGGCCGCTATTGCGCTTGGCCTCTCTCCCTGGCAAAGCATGCGTAAAGTGATTTTGCCTCAAGCGCTCGTCAGGATGATTCCTCCTCTGGGTAACGAGTTCATCGCCTTAATAAAGAACTCTGCGCTGGTTTCGCTTCTTACCATCCACGATTTGATGCACGAAGGACAAAAAATTATCAGTGTCAGTTACCGATCACTCGAGGTTTATCTCGTCGTGGCATTGATCTATTTAGCCCTGACTTCGGCTACTGCGGCAGTTTTGGCAGCCTACGAAAAAAAACTACAAAGAACATGACGGATTTGAAAATTGATCTAAGCATCTGGTCCGGCCGTGATGACAGTGCAGAGTCTGGCGATGTCAGACGACTCTTTCAGATCGTCAAAATAGGTGCCCAAGGCCTACCAGAACGAGCCGCTGCATTGATCGGTTTCGCGTCTGATGCAGGGGTTGAGCGTAACAAGGGAAGAGTTGGTGCTGCTCAAGGGCCCTTCGCCATTAAAAAAAGAATGGCTGGTCTGCCTGCTCATCATTTCAGCGAGATTTGGGACTGCGGCGACGTAATCTGCGAGAACGGTGATCTTGAGTCGGCCCAGCTCGCCTTAGGTGTCAAAGTAGCCGGTGTCATGCGGCAAGGTGTCCACCCGGTCGTGCTCGGTGGGGGGCATGAAGTTGCCTGGGGTACCTATCTTGGTTTGAAGACTTGGCTTGTCGCACAGCAAACCGATCAGCCGAATCGTCGTTTACTGGTTTTGAACCTTGATGCGCATTTTGATTTGAGAACCAGTCGTCCGGCTAATTCGGGGACAGCGTTTGATCAGATTGCGCAAGATTGCACAAATGACCATCGACCTTTGCAATACGCCTGTTGGGGGGTATCTAAACTGGCCAATACACCTGCGTTATACGCACGCGCGGCGTCGTTGCGAACAGATGTTGTCGAAGACACCGCGCTGCAAAGTATTGGTGATGGCGCTTTGATTCAGCGTCTGGATCGCTTGCTCGCTGATGCTGATGACGTCTATTTGACGATCGATTTGGATGTTCTGCCTGCCAGTGTCGCGCCTGGCGTGTCGGCCCCCGCAGCCTACGGTGTCCCGCTGGCTGTCATTGAGGCAATTGCTCTGCATGTAAAAAATAGTGGCAAGATGCGAATTGCCGATATTGCTGAGCTCAACCCCCGTTTGGATATAGATGATCAGACAGCCAGAGTCGCGGCTCGACTGGCGTGGCTGTTAATGGATCACCGAATAAGTTCAAGCCATTAAATTTATAAATTAGTTCAGGATTTGTTTTGAAGAAACCTAACATCATTTTTATCGTTGCGGACGATCTTGGTTTTGCTGATCTGGGTTGTTATGGCGGACGTGATGCACCTTTTGGCAGAGTTTCACCTGTCCTTGATCAGCTGGCCGCACAGGGCGTCAGGTTTACCCAGGGATATTCAAATTCGCCAGTTTGTTCGCCAACCCGTTTTGCGCTGATGACTGGGCGTTACCAATATCGATTGCGTGGTGCCGCCGAAGAGCCAATCAACAGCAAAAGCAAAACGAGCAGTACCCTTGGACTACCGCCAGAGCTACCTACACTTCCATCCATGCTCAAGAAAGCAGGCTACCGGACCGCTTTGATCGGTAAGTGGCATTTGGGTTATCCACCATATTTCGGCCCCTTGAAGTCTGGTTATGAGGAGTTCTATGGCCCGATGGCTGGTGGGGTTGATTACTTTACCCACTGCAGCAATGCCGGTGACTATGACCTGTATGAAGGCGAAGAAGCCAAACAAGATCACGGTTACCTGACTGATCTGTTATCCAGACGGGCTACCGACTACGTCAATCGAATGAGCGCACCAGCACATTCAGATAAGCCATTCTTTCTGAGCCTGCACTACACCGCACCCCATTGGCCATGGGAGACACGCGATGACGCAGCAATCGCTCCGGCGCTTGCTCGGAATCTCGGGCATTTGCACGGTGGCAACATTCATGTCTACCAGCGCATGATCCATCATATGGATGAGGGTATTGGTTGGGTTGTTGATGCCTTGCGCCAGAACGGTCAGCTGGACAACACACTGCTCGTATTTACTTCTGACAATGGCGGCGAACGTTTCAGCGATAGTTGGCCTCTTGTTGGCGGGAAAATGGATTTGACTGAGGGAGGTATTCGAGTACCGTGGATTGCCCATTGGCCTGCGCATATTTCTGCAGGACAAGTCTGTCTTCAACAAGCCATGACCATGGATTGGTCCGCCACCATGCTTGAACTCGGTGGTGCCGAAATCGATCCCGACTATCCGCTTGACGGTGTTTCATTAGTCAGCCTACTACGCGATGCGACACAAACTTTTGATCGACCGCTGTATTGGCGCATGAAGCACCGTGGTCAACGAGCGTTACGCAATGGTGACTGGAAATACCTTCGCGTCGATGGCATCGACTATCTGTTCAACCTTCAGAACGATGAGAGAGAAAGGGCCAATCAAGCCAGTGTCCGACCAGACCTTTTGCAAAAGATGTGCCTTGAATGGGAAACCTGGAACCTCACGATGCCCGAGGTGCCCACTGACGCCACGGTCAATCTCGTCTACTCGATTAGCGACATGCCGAGTCGTTAGGCTCAGAGATTTCCATGACCACAGCGCGCCATTCAGCGTTTGCACCTTTCGGGGTTCGAAGCTTCAGATTTCAGTGGACCGCTGATCTAGCCACCTCCTGGGCTTTCGAAATGGAGGCCCTTATCCTCGGTTGGTTTATTTTGGTCGAAACGGGTTCAGTTACGTTGCTCGCACTTTATGGCGCATTGCAATACGGTGGATCGCTGATCTCACCGCTGTTTGGTGTCGCGGGGGATCGAATCGGGCATCGTCAAGTCTTTTTTATGACCCGCTTCGTCTATGTCTTGTTGGCGGCGAGTTATTGCGCACTCGCTTTCACCGATACATTAACGCCGCTATACGCCTTAATTCTGGCTGGGATATGCGGGTTGATGCGGCCGTCAGATATGTTGTTACGCAATGCGTTAATCGCGCAAACCGTTCCTGCAGAACAACTGACCGGTGCCTTGGGTATTTCACGCTTAACCTACGACTCGGCCAAGGTGGCGGGAGCGCTCTCAGGTGTCGGCATGTTTGCTGTCTTTGGCATAGGCTGGGCTTACGTCATGGTACTGACCATGTACGCAATCAGCTGGTGTCTGACCTTTGGGATTGCCAAACAGCGCCTACCTACTACCGGGTCTAGCGTTAAGCCTCAGTCAGTCTGGGCTGAGCTATCAGAGTCCTTTGCTTATGCGTGGGCAAATCCCGTGCTTCTTGGTTGTATATTTTTTGCCTTTCTCGTTAATCTGTTCGCTTATCCATTTTTTTTGGGCTTGCTACCCTACGTCGCGAAGAATATCTATGATTTAGATCAGGCTGGATTTGGCTGGCTCACTGCATCTTTTTCTTTTGGCGGTTTGTTAGGGTCGATTATTCTCGCCCTCAACCGTTTCAATTTAGGGACCGCTAGATCGGTCATCTTTGCTAGCGCCACCTGGTTCGTCCTGATTTTTATTTACGCTAACGTCAAAGGTCTCGGCTGGGTTTATCTGTTATTGATCGGCAGTGGTTTCGTTCAAAGTATCTGTCTGATCCCCGTGGCGTCTATCATGATCCGCGAGACAGAACCCAAATTCTGGGGACGGATGATGGGTATTCGCATGCTGGCGATCTGGGGCTTGCCTGCTGGGCTGTTGCTGTCAGGCCCATTGATCAACGTCATCGGGTTTCGCGCAACAGCCATGTTGTATCCAATTGCCGGGCTTGTGCTCACCATTTTGATGGTGCGACATTGGCGAGACGCTTTATGGGCCAAAGACGCTAACGCAAATATCCATCGTTAGCGGCTTGCCACGGGTTTATTTTTTACAAGCCCCTTTGACTGCCGGCTCAATAATTGCCCACTCGATCTGAAGCTGCTCCCCCTTGCCTGTGCGAGTCCAGGGAATTTCGAATTGGCCTCGCCACGACGCCTTCTTCAACAACTCGATGACATTCGGTCTTGGCGGAGCTGAGTCTTCGCGACGATCAATGATCATCAAGGCACCGCAGTTCTGCAACATATCTCGCTTGATCCAAGGTGTTTCGCTGTAATAGCCGTCTAAAAAAATCAAGGGCTTATGTTTGGATTCAACTAGATAAGTGCCACCGAACCATTCGTCAGCGACCGCGAGCGAAACGGGTGTGTCGGGTCCCATATGCTCAGCCCACGCTTTATCCAACAAGGCGGCGTATTGTTCAGCTGGAAAATTCGCTCTCGATTGCCGTTTCATCAGATCGACAACCAAGCCACCGCTCAAGGCTTCCCCAGTTGCGAGCGCGATATCCATAGCGATACCGACGGCAAGCACGGTCTTTAGTAGTCGAACTGTGTCAACTTTTGGCAAAAATCTGACCGCCCAAACACCTGTGATAATGAAGAACGTCACTGCCCAATTTGCGTTGAGATTAACCCCTGCAATACCAAGCACGATGGTCAACAGCATTGGGCCTAAACCTAAGACATCGACAAAGCGCCATTCCGCCTGAAGAGGTTGATCGACCAAGGCGATCCTTTCAATCACGGCGTCTTTGCGAAGGTGATAGCGGATAATGCCAACTGCAATCAACAGCGGGGCAAGGCGCGCGGCTTGAGAACTCAGAAAACCGCCGAGCTTGCTCCAGTTTTCTGATACACCGCGACCACCTGCCTGGTATTCCGCATAGCGGAAAGTAGGGTAGTTCTCTCGGATTAACCAGTCAATGTGTGGCCATAATGCGATCAGGCAGCTGGCGATGGATAACAAAACCAGCGCCCAAATACGCCAGTTGCGCATCCGTGAATCTTGCAGTAACCAGATACCCATCACCGCAAACCATACAACCGCGCTGTATTTTGTTAAGAGACAAATGGCAGCTGCTATACCCATTAGTACCCATCGCCACCAGCCACCGACACGAACGGCCAGCAGCATGAGCCAGGCCATCAACGCAATCGGCATTAACTGCAGGGTGTTCTGATCAGAGATGATTCCGTGAACACTGTGATAGAAAATGATGGACGAAAGCACTACCGCCATGACGGCCCGTGCTGGGTTCATGACCATCAACGCAATGCGCCAAATAATAAGTAGCATGAGGCCAATATTGAACAATGACGAGAAATACGTGACCCAGAAGTGCTGTCCTAAAATTGACGTCCAGAAGGTGTACACCCAGGTAGAGAAGGGTGGGTGTTTGTAATATCCCCACTCAAAGGATTGAGCCCAGACGATTTCCTCCATATTGTCCCAATGTGGGGCGCGATGGGTCAAGGTCGTTAGAATCAACCAAAGCAGCACATGAA
Organism: Jezberella montanilacus; assembly: GCF_003003055.1. Classification (GTDB taxonomy): domain Bacteria; phylum Pseudomonadota; class Gammaproteobacteria; order Burkholderiales; family Burkholderiaceae_B; genus Zwartia; species Zwartia montanilacus. Next base: position 110,948 of record NZ_PVTV01000015.1, on the reverse strand, counting down.
AAACCACAAAGCAACCGGTCAGCTTAGCGAGATCAGCCGGCTTGCTCAGATCAAAGTAGCCTAGCCATTTTTTTCTCGTTGTAGCTAGCGTATCGGGGGACTGGAGGGATGAATCTGTCATGCTTCGCCGGGGATCTTGAATGGATGGGATAGTTTACACAATTGAAGTTTTGCTTAATGCCTTCAACCTGTCCGAGAGGTAGAATACGCGGGTGAAGTGATAGGATGAGAACATACAGTGATTGATCAGCGAAAAGTCTCGGTCGTGATTCCTTGCTATAACGAAAGCGAAGGGATCCCCAAGCTATATGACGCGCTATGCCAAGTATTTGCACAAGTAACCGACGTGGCGTTCGAAGTCGTGTGCGTCGATGACGGTAGTCGTGATGACACACTCGATAAGTTAGTGGCTCTTGCTGCTAAAGATCATCGTTTTCATATCGTCGAGTTGTCGCGTAATTTCGGCAAAGAGGCTGCCATGACTGCGGGTATCGACGAGTCCACAGGTGACGCGGTGATTCCTTTCGATGCCGACCTGCAGGACCCGCCTGAACTCATCCCCGAGATGATCAGAGCCTGGCTCGGCGGCGCTGAAGTCGTCCTTGCATGCCGCTCCAATCGTGCTGCCGATAGTTTCATGAAGCGCACCACCGCCAATGCGTTCTATCAATTTCACAATCAGGTCTCGTCAATCAAAATCCCCAAGAACGTGGGTGATTTCAGACTGATGGATAGAATCGTCGTCGATGCCCTCAAGCAGTTACCTGAACATCATCGCTTCATGAAAGGTCTGTTTGCCTGGGTTGGCTTTAAAACGGTCACCATCGACTATGTGCGACAAGTTCGGTCGGCGGGTGAATCCAAGTTTTCTGGCTGGAAGCTCTGGAACTTTGCGGTTGAAGGTTTTACGAGCTTTAGTACTGCGCCCTTGAAGTTTTGGTCTTACGTCGGGGCATTCGGTGCGCTGGCGACGTTTATTTATGCTGCAATTATTGTTGCCCGAACCTTGATCTTTGGTGTGGATGTGCCGGGTTATGCCTCTTTGCTGGTCGCGATCTTGTTTTTCGGTAGTCTGCAACTAATCAGCGTAGGCGTACTAGGTGAATACATCGGCCGGATTTATATGGAAACCAAAAACCGGCCGATTTACCTCGTCAGAAAACGTCACCACCAATCAGCCAAGTAAGCTGATTGGCAAGCTTGGTTGACTATCCGCTTACTCAGCCGCTTCGATGATACGAAGATCACGGTCAACGGCGCCTTCACCCAAGGCCTCTAGCGCAGCCTTGTAGCCGGGGCTTGCATAGGCGGCCTCGGCGGCCGCGACACTGGGGAACTCAACCAGAACCAAGCGCTCCATTAGGCCGTTTTCTTTCACGGCTGCAGGAATCCCACGTGCGAGAAACTTACCGCCCGCCGCAGTGATCGCTGGGCCAGCCAACTTGGCATAAGCGGCCAGATTGTCAGGTTTGGAAATCGAGCGATAAACACTTGCCCAATATGCTTTCTTTGTCATGATGATATGCCTCGGTTAAGGGGTGAAAAGGTCTTTTGATTAAAGACTTGGGTAATCCGTGTAACCAACGGCGCCACCGCCGTAAAAGGTTGCACGGTTGTATGGAGTCAGTGCAGCATTCAATTCGAGACGCTTGGGTAGATCGGGATTGGATATAAACAGACGTCCAAAGGCTACTGCATCAGCCTCACCAGATTCGACTGCCTTAATTGCGCCATCGCGATCGTAGCCACCAGCGCTGATGACTTTCCCACCAAAGGCTTTAGCAAATAAACCAGCGGTATTCGGTGCATCGTCCAGGGTCTTGTCTGAGCCACCGGCCATGGTTGAACGTGGCTCGATCAAGTGCAAATAAGCTAGCTTGAGTTTAGCGAGTTCGCTCACAACATAGGTAAACAGGCCTGCGGTATCCGAATCGGACATATCGTTAAACGTTCCGTAAGGGGATAACCTTACGCCGACTCGATCGCTGCCCCAAACGGTATTGACTGCAGTCAATACCTCAAGCAGTAAGCGATTACGGTTGGCGAACGATCCGCCATAGTTGTCAGTGCGTTTGTTTGATCCATCTTGCAAGAACTGATCCAGCAAGTAACCGTTTGCACTGTGGACCTCGACACCGTCAAACCCAGCCGCTTTAGCCTGCTGAGCTGCCTGAACAAAATCCTGAATGAGCGCGGGTATTTCAGCAAGGTCCATTGCACGCGGGGTTTCAAAAGGCGCCATTGACCAGTCCGCCTTGAATACTTTGCCCGAGGGCGCGATGGCCGATGGCGCAACGGGCAGGCCTTGTTCTGGATGTAAGGATGAATCAGATATCCTGCCGACGTGCCACAGCTGAGCGATCATTTTGCCGCCTTTGGCATGAACAGCCTCAGTGATTTTTTTCCATCCTACAACTTGCGCATCGCTATAGATGCCCGGCGTAGCGGGATAGCCTTTACCCAAAGGTGAGATTTGAGTAGCTTCAGAGATTATCAGACCAGCACTGGCTCGCTGACTGTAGTATTCAATGGCCAGTTCATTTGGGACGTCGCCTGCGACTGCGCGCATGCGGGTAAGAGGGGCCATGATGACACGGTTGCTCACTTCAATTGCACCGAATTTGTCTGCGGTAAAAAGTTTCATGTTTGCGTGATGCCTTGTTACGTGATTAAACTGCTTTGGGTAGTAGCCATGACATGGCCTGGCTGTACTTGGTTTCGAATGCACTGATTTGTTCATTGAACGTGAGCGTGACGGCGATATCGTCAAGCCCCTCAAGCAGTTTCTTTTTTCTAAATGGATCGATGTCGAAGCCAACCTTGAAACTGTCAGGCCCTTCGATCTGTTGAGCGACTAAGTCAACGGTCACGTAACCTTCAGACGGATTCTTCTCAATCGCTTCTCGTAAAGTGATCAATATTGGTTCAGGCAAGACGATAGGCAAGAGCCCTTGTTTGAAACTATTGTTATAGAAAATATCGCCAAAACTACTGGCAATCACCACTTGAAAGCCATAGTCGATTAGCGCCCACACGGCATGCTCTCGCGATGAGCCGCAACCAAAGTTACGATCGGCGACAATGATGGTGGCGTCCTGATAGGGGGACTGATTTAAGATGAATCCAGGTTTGGGGCTGCCGTCTTCGTTGAGTCGAACATCGTTAAACAGCCACTTGCCATAGCCATCTGACTGAGGATGCCACAAGAATCTGGCGGGAATAATTTGATCCGTATCCACGTTAGGGGTGCCCATCGGGATGGCGATTGATCGAACGGTGATGAACTTTTTCATTGGGCATGTCCTTGGTTCAAGCTCCGCACGTCGACAAAGTGGCCGTAAATGGCCGCGGCGGCAGCCATTGCTGGGCTGACCAGATGGGTGCGTGCGCCACGTCCTTGGCGTCCGACGAAGTTGCGGTTTGAGGTAGACGCACTTCGCTCGCCTTCGTTGAGAAGATCGCCGTTCATCCCCACGCACATCGAGCAACCCGCGTAGCGCCACTCGAAACCAGCGTCCAGAAAGATTTTGTCCAGGCCCTCTGCCTCAGCTTGCGCTTTGATTAATCCCGAACCCGGGACTACCATGGCCCAGATCTTCGCCTTCTTCCCTTTTACAACCGCTGCAGCGGCTCGGATGTCTTCAATCCGACTATTGGTACAAGATCCGATAAATACTTTATCGACACGGATATCGGTGAAGGGCATGCCCGGCTTCAATCCCATATAGTCAAGTGACTGCTGCAAGGCTTCACGCTTTTCGAGATCTTTGATGTCAGCTGGATCAGGAACCACTCCGTTGATTGGACCTGCTTCTTCCGGGCTGGTCCCCCAAGTCATCATGGGGATGATCTCACTGCCGTTCAATTCTATTTCTTGGTCGAATTTGGCGCCCGCGTCTGTTGGCAACGACTTCCAGTAAACCATAGCCTCATCCCATGCTTGCCCACTTGGTGCATAAGGACGGCCCTTTATATAGGCATAAGTCTTTTCGTCAGGCGCGACCATACCTGCGCGTGCACCCGCCTCGATCGACATATTGCAAAGCGTCATGCGACCTTCCATCGACAGGCCAGTAATGGCACTACCAGCGTATTCGATGACGTGCCCAGTGCCGCCCGCAGCACCGATCTTCGCAATGATCGCAAGAATCACATCTTTCGCCGTGACGCCTGCACCCAATTGACCGGTAACAGTGATTCGCATCGACTTAGGCTTGGTTTGCCAGAGTGTTTGAGTCGCCATAACGTGCGTGACTTCTGATGCGCCGATGCCGAAGGCCAGCGCACCCAAGGCCCCATGCGTCGCGGTGTGGCTATCACCACAGACTATCACCAACCCTGGCTGAGATATGCCTTGTTCTGGTCCCACCACGTGGATGATGCCCTGACGGATATCGTCCAACGCGAACATCGTCATGCCAAACTCTTTTGCATTGGCATTCATCGAGGTGACGACGTTGCGACGACCTTCTTCTTTGATCGTCGCCATGTCACGAGTCGTTGTCGGGACGTAATGATCGGGGCTACCGAAGGTGCAGTCGGGTCTTCTCAATTTGAGTCCGCGTTCACGTAAGGTTTTGAACCCTGCATGCGATCCGTCATGCACCAAATGTCGAGCAATGTGTAACAGGGTTGATCCGTCACTTTGCTGCAAAATCGTGTGGCGATCCCAGATTTTTTCAAACAATGTTTTTGCTAAGGCCATGCCGTCACGAGCTCCGTAGTGTTGGTATGATGTGTTCAGGCTATCCATCATCTTACATTTAATAATAAATTGAAACAGCCCGACTCATTAGTTGTTCGTCGTAAGGCCTTCATTCTGCTGATCCTGCTTATGGCGGGTTGGGGGATGACGTGGACAGTAAACAAGTCCTTGTTGAATTATTTGCCGCCGGTCTGGGCGGTGGTGGCACGACTCGCCCCCGGTTGCCTCATTTACTGGCTCATTTGCGTCGCGGCTAAAAGAGTCACCGTACCCGTCAAAGCCGATTTACCTGTCATTTTTAGTATGGGAGTCCTTCACATGGTCGGATTCTCAGCCCTGGTCAGTATCGGCCTGCAGTATCTTCCAGCAGGCAGATCGGTTGTTCTTGCCTACACGACGCCGTTATGGGTGTTTCCGCTAGCCTGGTTTTTTCTTAAGGAATCGATGACGTTCAAGAAGACCGCGGGCATGACGCTTGGCATGAGCGGGTTATTGTTGATTATGCAACCTGCTTCCATGGATTGGCATGATCCGCACATTGTCCTCGGACACGGACTGATTTTGCTGGGCGCGGTTTGCTGGGCCTTAAGTATTGTTTATGGCCGCGCGCATCAATGGGTTACTCCGCTGTTTGAGCTCGTGCCCTGGCAGCTATTGTTTGCGGCGCTGTTACAAACTACCTTAGCCTTGATTTTTGAAGGAGTGCCGCCTGTGCAGTGGTCCTGGCACATGATCTTTTTAATGGCTTACGGAGGGGCGATTAGTACGGCGCTTGCCTATTGGGCGATGAACACCATCAGTCGAGATTTGCCTGCCTCTGTCACCTCAATGGGCTTATTGGGCGTACCAGTGGTTGCCTTATTGTTTTCGAGCTGGATCTTGGACGAACCGTTGGATATCTATGTATTGGGTTCTTTGGTTCTGATCGTCTTGGGAATCGCGCTGAGCACCATCAATTTCGGTGCTCGCCGCTCAGCTTGATGCAATGAAAGCGTTTTACTCTGACCACTTTGTGCTGCCCCTACCAGCCGGTCATCGTTTCCCCATGTCAAAATACCGTTTGTTGCGCGAGGCCGTTGAGCAATGCACCGATATCGAACTTGTCGAGGCTGAGGCCGCAAGCGACGCTCAAATTTTATTGACGCATGAACCACGTTACGTGCAGCGTGTTCTCCGCGGTGAGCTCACCCCTGTTGAGCAAAGGGAAATCGGTTTCCCCTGGAGCCCCGCGATGGTTGAGCGCTCACGTCGCTCCGCCGGGGCGACTATTGGCGCCTGCAGAGCGGCCGTCATCGATGGGGTGGCAGCGAACTTGGCTGGCGGCACCCATCATGCCTACCGTGACCATGGCAGTGGTTTCTGCGTGTTTAATGACGTTGCGATTGCCGCCAGAATGCTTCAGCGCGAGACTAACCGCTCGCTCAATGTCGCGGTGATTGACCTCGATGTACACCAGGGGGACGGGACCGCTTCAATTTTTCAACATGACTCGTCCGTCTTTACTCTCTCTCTTCACGGTGAGCGCAATTATCCATTCAGAAAGCAGCAAAGTGATTTGGATGTGCCGCTACCGGATGGGTGTGACGACGATGCTTATCTGGCCAAGTTGAGTTCCGCACTTAGTCAGCTGACTAAGGCCTTCAAGCCTGGCTTCGTTATCTATCTGGCAGGTGCCGATCCCCATGAATCAGATCGCCTCGGACGATTGAAGCTGACTCGTAGCGGTATGCGTGAGCGCGACGCCATGGTGATGCACTTTGCACAGGCGAGAGGATTGCCTCTGGCGATTGTGATGGCTGGTGGATACAGCACGGATATTCAGACCATCGTTGATATTCATTTTCAGACCGTTCAAATGGCTGCTCAGTTGTACAGCCAACAGGCGTTTTAATCGTTGCATAATAGATGTTGTCTTAACCACAATAACGGGGATAAACATGCTGGATCCACAGGCGCGTGCATTATTGGATTTGATGATTGAAAAAGGGGTTCCGCCGATGCAGAGCCTGCCGCCCGAGGAGGGTCGAGCAGCTTATCTTGCGCGGCGTTTTTTTACCCAGCCCGATGCACCCGAGGTTGCCGCTGTGGCGGATCGAGATATTACTGGCCCACACGGCCCGATAAAAATCCGCAGCTACCGGCCGATCGGTAGTTCAGCCAATGCGACGCTGCCATGTTTGGTCTACTACCACGGTGGGGGTCATGTGATTGGCGACCTGGAGACGCATGACGTTATCTGCCGTGAACTGTCGAATTTAGCCGGTTGTGCAGTGGTATCAGTTGATTACCGGATGGGGCCTGAGCACCATATGCCCGCAGCGTCTGACGACTGTGTGGCAGCGACAGAATGGGTGCATGCCAATGCTAAAACGCTCAATATCGACCCGAATCGTATTGCGGTCGGTGGTGATAGTGCTGGAGGTCACCTCGCTGCGGTCGTTGCTTTGTCGCTTCGAGAATCAGGCGTATTCAAACCAGTGCTGCAGTTATTGATCTACCCTGTGACCGATGCTCACGGGACAACCCAGTCAATGGTGACCAACGCCGAAGGGTACGGCTTGGGCGCAGCGACAATGAAATACTTTTTTGATCACTATATGCCTGATCTCGACTCTCGCAAGGATTGGCGAGCTTCTCCGTTGCGAGCAGAGAGTCATGCTGATTTGCCTCCCGCCTTTGTTATTACCGCTGGTTACGACCCGCTTCGCGACGAAGGTGCAGCCTATGCCGACAAATTGTCGGCGGCTGGCGTTCCCACTCAGTATGTATGCTTCGAACGGCAAATCCATGGTTTTGCCTTGATGGGACGAGTCTTGCGCGAAGCTAACACCGCTGTCAAAATGTGTGCGCAAGCCCTGCGTGATGTTTTTCAAGCCTAAATTAAAGGACGCTGTTGTGACAACGCCATCGGTTATCGGTCGACTGCTTAAATCAATCTATTCAATCAGCTTTTTGATGCTTGCTTTGTTGTTGAGCGTGTATGGTTCGAGCTCTGAAGCTCAGATCGATAAACCGATGCGATTGATGGTGGGTTTTCCTGCGGGCGGTGGCACAGACGCCTTAGCCCGTTTATTGGCAGCGCGCTTATCCACCGAATTGGGCGTGTCTGTGGTGGTAGAAAACAAGCCGGGGGCGGGGGGCCAAATTGCCGCCCAGTATCTAAAGTCAGTTGGCAGCGACGGGTACACGTTATTTCTATCGCATGACCACACGATATCGATTTTGCCTTTGGTCATGAAAACGCCGGGGTTTGACGTTGAGGCTGATTTTGTTGCCGTGGCTGGGGTAGCTAGCTTTGTCAATGCATTTGCCTTATCAAGCGGCACTTCGGCTCAAGGTTTTAACGACTACATTAACCTAGTCAAATCCAAACCCGGCAAAAAGGGTTCAGTTGGTATCCCCGCACCGGCATCGACCCTTGAGTTTCTAGTTAAAACCCTAGCAAAAAGATATGAACTTGATTTGCTGTCGGTGCCCTATAAAGGCAGCGCACCGATGATGGCGGATATGCTGGGCAATCAAATAGAAGCTGGATCAGCCTCCGTGCCAGATTTTATTGAGTTTCATCAGGCTAAAAAATTGCGGATCGTGGCAGTGATGGGCGCTACACGACAGGCTAGCTTGCCCGATGTGCCAACCTTTAAAGAGCTGGGAATCAATGGCTTTGAAGATTTGCCTTTTTATGGGGTCTTTGCAGCCAAAGACGCACCACCAGCAATCTTGAACCAAGTCTCCAAAGCACTCGAGAAGGTCGTTGCCAAACCAGACGTCAAAGAGCAATTTGCCAGCATGGGGTTGAGCCCTGATTATCTGACGGCGTCTCAGTTGCAAACGAGAGAGCGCAGCTATTCCTCAGCATGGGCCAAAATCATTAAAGAGAGTGGCTATCAACCCAACTGAGGTCTTCAGTCCGTTAGCGCGGATTTAGATCTCTCTGCACTTCATCAAAGATGCGGTTGGATGCCGCGCGAGCCACAATGATGGCAGCATCTTCGGGTAACAGAAATCCTGAACGCACGAGATCAATCGTGGCAATCCTGATCCGATTCACGTACTCATCCTGATTTTTGTACCGTTCGGCAAGAGATGGTCTGCGATCATGATTGGCCTCCCGTTCAGTTTTGGTTTTTGCAAACGCGACGTAAGAGCCCGCAAGCGAACAGGTGAAGGTTTGTGGCGCGTTCTGGCCACCATGGGTGCCAAGCGGCACCACGAGGTCAGGTAAACGAACGCCGCCTAGCGCATTGCCGTCCTCATCAAGCACGGGCACTTGGATGACTGCATCCGCCAAATGTTTAGGTGCCCGGAGTGTAGGGGGTGTTTCTTGCGCTTTTTGAAGTTTCAATAAAGCGTTCGCTGGGGGTGGGGTATTGTCGGCCACCCATTGGTCCAATCGTGCAAGCGTGGCGCGCGCGACGGGAGGCCAATCAAGTGTTGCAACGGGAATCGTGCAGTCTTTGTTCTGGATTGGCAAAAGCACATGCGATCCACCGGCAATGTCATACATTCTTACATTTGCCGGTAAAGCCAGGTCTGTGGTCCCGCTGGCGCCAGTTCGTCCTAGTGATGCGCGACCGGAATAGTAATCGGTCGTGCTTGATATCAAGATCATCTTTGGAGGCACTTCTCCTCGAGCTTGAACCCGTTTAATAATGTCTGAAATGGTCAGCACTTCTTCATGAACACCGCGCATTTCTGGGTTAGCAAAGCTCGGTGCGCCGTTCGTACTCGATTCTGGTCCAGGGCCAGTTTGCATGATGGGCAATAAGCCGGCACCAGAAACAAACACATGCATGCCGTCGAACACACGTTGCTGCCCAGCCATATTGAAGCCGTTTAGCAAGAATGTTTTTAAATAACGGCCTGTTTGCGATTTTCCACTGGCAAGGGTTCGACTGATTTTTCCTTGCAAGGGATTGACGTGTCCAGTCCAGTCAGTAGACGCGTGCGCGAAAAACAGACCCGCATCCCGCACGATCGCGAAACCGACGCCTTCCACATATTGAGTTTTGCCCTGTGCATCAACAAAGGATGGCAGCTCAGCTCCTTGCCCAAGCTCCCAGAAGACTTCGGCGGTGCTAAAGCCAGAATCCTGCAAGAATCCTGTGCCTTGCGCGAAAGTGCCGGATAAATACGGCAGACCGGGTGGGGAGTTGTACAGCGCCTCTGCATAAGCTTTCCCGCGATTTGGAATATCCACAATCAGCGTCCCGTTTGATCTGCCGTTATCGCTTGGCATCACGAGGACGACTCGGGCAGAATAATCGATGTTGCCATGCGGATTGATTTTGACCTTATCTAAACCCGGGATGTTTTCTTTTGGCGAGATCTCGCCGTGTATCTTTCCTTTGAGGATGACAAATTCGCCACTCAAAAAATGACCGAACGGTTCAGTAGAGGTGATCTCCAATTTGGTGAGCTCTGCGTGTACAGAACCGATGAGCAACAGCGTTGAGGCGAGCAAGGCAATTCGTTTCATGTATATGTCTCAATCTTTACAGAGTATGTTTTCTTGCGACCCAAAAAGTGGCACCTTTAGATCCGTATCGCTCTGCATGCACTTCTTCTGCTGCCACGGTGAAATCTTGTCCAGGAGTCACATGATGTGTGATGCCGTGCTTGGTCAGCCACAGTTCACCTTCAGCCAGTATGACGTGCACGTCGTAGGGGTGGGTGTGCGCTTCAAGCGTAAGGTCAGGCTCCCAAACTTTTTTAACAACCTCATTAAAACCCGAGCTTAATGATTGAGTCTCAAACTCTTCAAAGGTCATCTTGGTCATACTTTTGCCCCAATAAATTGTGATTTTTTGTTCGGATTGACATATTCTTGTTACGATAACTGAACAAAGTCGTGTTGTCTGTACTGAAGACGACAAACAATAATGACGAGAGACAATGGACATTAAACCCACCCTGATTATTAGAAACGGCACTATCGTCGACGGCACTGGCGCTGTCCCTTATGTTGGTGACATCTCAATCGTTGAAGGGATCATCTCCGAAGTGGGTACTGTGTCAAGCAACTCTGAGCAAGAGATTGACGCGAAAGGCCTGCTCGTTACACCGGGTTTTGTTGACATCCATACTCACTACGACGGCCAGGTAACATGGAGCCAGCAGATCGCATCCTCATCGCAGATGGGCGTCACCACGGTTGTCATGGGTAATTGCGGGATTGGTTTTGCCCCCTGTCTGCCCGAGCATCGCGAAGTCATGATGAAGCTGATGGAGGGCGTAGAGGACATTCCAGGTATTGTGCTCGAAGAAGGTTTGCCATGGACCTGGCAGAGCTTCCCTGAATACATGGATGTGCTGGAAGCGCGTCGATTTGACCTCGACGTGGCGGCACAACTTGGCCATGCACCTCTGCGAATTCACGTGATGGGTGATCGAGGTGCAAACCATGAGGTTGCACAAGTCGATGATCTAGAAAAAATGGCGCAAATTGCCGCCGAGGCAGTCGAAGCAGGCGCACTGGGTTTCACCACCTCTCGAACAATTTTGCATCGCAGCAGCGATGGTAAACAAACGCCAAGCCTCGGGGCTGCAGAGAGCGAACTGACCGCAATCGCCATGGGATTGCACAAGGCGGGCAAAGGTGTTTTGCAACTGGTGACGGATTTCGATGATGTGGACGAAGAGTTCGCCATGTTGCGCAGGATCGCTGAAACCTCCGGTCGGCCTTTATCCTTGACCTTACTGCAGCACGAGCACCTGCCTGATCGGTGGCGTCGCGTGATGGATCACATGCACGCAGCGGTCGATGCGGGAGTAGTCATGAAAGCCCAAGTTGGTGCGAGACCTGTTGCCCTGATTTTTAGTTTTGCTTTAACGCTATCACCGTTCTCTCAACTGCCTGGCTATGAGGCAATCGCCCATTTGCCTTTGCCCGAGAAACTGGCACGATTGCGGGATCCCGACACGCGCAGACAAATCTTATCTGAACGCCATCAAACCCCCATGTTAACGCGTCGTTTTGCTAACTTCGATAACCTGTATTTGCTTCAGGATCCACCTAATTACGAGCCCAGTCCAGATCAGTGTATTAGTTCGCTAGCCAAGCAGGCAGGTCAAGATCCCTATTCTTTTGCCTACGATTATTTAATCGCTGGAGACGGACAGGCTATGTTGTATCGCCCACTTTATAACTATGTCGAGCAAGATCTTGAAGTCGTCCGAGAGATGTTGACCGATAGAGATACCGTTCCGGGGCTTAGTGATGGTGGCGCACATTATGGATTCATTTGCGATGCGAGCTTCCCGACCTACCTATTGACGCATTGGGCGCGTGATCGCACCCGTGGCGAGAAGTTGCCACTGGCAGACCTCGTTAAATGGCAGACACAAGATACCGCGGCAGTTGTTGGCTTGCACGACAGGGGTGTTCTCAAACCCGGGTACAAAGCGGACATTAATCTGATCGATTTCGATAATTTGAAACTGCGGGCACCAGCGATTGTGCGTGATTTGCCCGCAGGGGGAAGGCGTCTGTCGCAACAAGCGGATGGTTATCGCGCGACAATCGTATCCGGGGTCGTGACTTATTTGGACGGCAAACCGACTGGAGCTTATCCTGGCAAGTTGGTCAGAGGTGCGCAAACCGCGCCTGCCTAAAATTGTACCGACACGAGTTTAATACTAACAAGGAGAAATAATGAGTTCAGATGTCTTGTTTATCGGCCTGGGTAACATGGGCCTGCACATGGCTAAAAACCTAGCTAAAGCTGGCTACGTCGTGACCGGTTTTGATTTGGTTCAGGCAAGTGTCGACAGCCTAGTTGCCAGTGGCGGTCAATCGACTAAGTCTTTGGCTGATGCGATTAAAGCAGCCAGCACCATCGTTACCATGTTGCCTGCTAGTCAGCATGTTCAGGCAGTCTGCTTGGGCGAGACCGGTTTGTTGACACTTGCTAAGCCCGGCACACTCATTATCGACAGTTCGACCATAGCACCTGAAGTCTCGCGCGATTTAGGCAAATTGGCCGAAAGCAAAGGCATCACCATGGTCGATGCGCCTGTTTCTGGTGGCACCTTTGGCGCAGAGGCAGGCACCTTGACCTTTATGGTGGGCGGCACTGCTGAGGGCTTTGCCAGAGCTAAACCATATATCGAAAAAATGGGTAAAGCCATTTATCACGCTGGTGGCTATGGCAGTGGTCAGACCGTGAAAGTTTGTAACAACATGCTGTTGGGTATTACCATGATCGCCACGGCGGAGGCCTTGCAGCTTGGTATTGCCAATGGTCTTGATCCCAAAGTGTTGACTGAAATTATCAGTAAAAGTTCCGGATCGAACTGGGCGTTGATCAACGGCAACCCTTGTCCAGGGGTTAAGGAAGATTCAGCAGCCTCAAGGGGTTACACAGGCGGCTTTGGTACAGATCTGATGCTCAAGGATCTGGGCTTAGCTGTAGAAAACGCCTTGTCCACCAAAACAACAGTCACGTTGGGTGCCACCGCTCGCAACTTGTTTGATATCCATAGTAAATCAGGTCATGGTGGCCTTGATTATGCGAGTATCTTCAAGATGTTGCAGAAGTAATGACTTCCTAGTCTTAGTTGCGTTTTGTTACCAAAAAGGCTGGCGTTTACGCCGGCTTTTTTGTCGTCGTTTGTTGATTTACGCTGCTCAACAGCGTAGAGTTTTGTTGTGTGTGCCGATCTCATGATCAGTACTGATTACGCAACAAAGTTAAGGTGTTTGATGGAAAACAGAGTAACTGCTCTAGAAGTTATTGCAGAACAAACCCAGAAATCAATCGATCGGCTTGATCGCTCAGTTGAGCGCTTAGAGCAATCGATTGGCGAAACCAGAAAAGAGATGGTTCAGCGAATTGACGACTTGCGATCTGGTGTTGATCACAAATTTCACTGGATGATAGGTGGTCAGTTTGCCACGCTTCTGGCTGTGATCGCTTGTATGGCTACGTTGATGGTTAGGTGAGGTGTTGGACTATGGAAAACAGAGTAACTGCTCTAGAAGTTATTGCAGAACAAACCCAGAAATCAATCGATCGGCTTGATCGCTCAGTTGAGCGCTTAGAGCAATCGATTGGCGAAACCAGAAAAGAGATGATTCAGCGAATTGACGATTTGCGAGTTGATATGGATCGCAATATGCAGGGTTTACGATCTGGTGTTGATCACAAATTTCACTGGATGATAGGTGGTCAGTTTGCCACGCTTCTGGCTGTGATCGCTTGTATGGCTACGTTGATGGTTAAGTGAGGCCGTCAATAATGGATAGGAGAGTCGCCAGCGCGGCTTAACCACCCTCAATACGAGGGATAAAAAATACTTCACAACCAGGCCTAAGCACTTGGGTATAAACCACTTCATGTAATTCGCCATCAATGGCAATCGCTGTTTCTTCTTCAAGAATCTCAGCTAAGCCAGGATAAAGCTGATCCATGGCCTTGAGCAGGCCACGCACATTGGTTGCGTCAATATCAAACTCTTTAACGCCGTTCGTGTAGCGGCGGCTAAAGCCGCTAGTCAGAACAATGTGCGCAGCTGTCATGGCTCGCTCTTTTAGCCGTCGATTGCAGCGAGCACTTTAGGCGGAGACATCGGTAGTGAAGTCATGCGCTTACCAGTGGCTTGCTCAATTGCATTAGCAATGGCAGCCATTGGCGGGACAATATTGACCTCGCCGACACCTTTTGCACCAAACGGATGGTTGGGGTTGGGCACTTCAACCATGACCACGTCAATGTGAGGCAAATCAGATGCTACGGGGATACGGTAGTCAAGAAAACCGGCATTCGACAAATGCCCGTCTTTGTCGTACACATACTCCTCGTTCAACGCCCAGCCAATACCCTGTACGACACCACCCTGGATTTGACCTTCGCAGTAATCATGGTGAATGGCACGACCAACGTCTTGAGCCGCAACGACCCGCAATATCCTGGTGTGACCAGTTTCAGGATCGACTTCAACATCGTAGAACTGCGTGCTGAAGCCTGGTGCCATGCCACCCGCATTAACCGCCGCCTCGGCGACTATAGGCCCGCCCGTCACAGCACGCTTAGCCGCTATGGCTGCTAAGGATAAGGGTGCATGATCGCCAGCACGACCATCGACCAACTTGGCGTGACCATCTTCCCAAATCACGTCATCAATGCTGACATCCCAGGTCAGGGCAGCACGGCCGCGCATATCTTCAATGACGGTGTTGCACGCTTGAACCACTGCAATACCAGTTGCGTATGTCACGCGTGAGCCGCCAGTTACGTGGTTATAGCCAATCGAAGCCGTATCGGCCACAGTTGACCGAACCTTATCGTAAGGAATGCCCAGCGTTTCAGCAGCCATCAAGGCCATCGATGCACGTGAACCACCTACGTCCATGCTGCCCGTTGCAACGACGACAGAACCGTCTTCATTGACGTGAAGGGTCGCCGCGGACTCGCCACCACCGTTAAACCAAAAACCAGACGCCACGCCACGACCTTGGTTTTTCCCGAGGGGAATTTTGTAGGACGGATGCTGCATCAAAGCTTCGATCGTTTCTTTGAAACCGTCGTGCGCATGTTTAGGGCCCCAAGCGGTTGGTGAGCCGGCAGATACGGCATTTTTGTAGCGCAGCTCTAGGGGATCCATGCCAATTTTCTTGGCTAAGATGTCAAGCACACTTTCAACACCAAACGCTGAGATTGGTGATCCGGGTGCCCGGTAAGCGGCTGATTTAGGTCGATTAGAAACTACGTCGTAACCTACAGCTCTGGAGTTAGGGATGTCATAGCAGGCGTAAGCGCACATTGCACCATTCATCACTGGCGATCCGGGGAAAGCACCCGCTTGGAACTTAAATGTAGAATCGGCAGCAACGATTTTGCCGGCTTTGGTTACACCTATTTTGACCGTCATGGAGGCGCCAGAGGTGGGGCCAGTTGCTTTGAGGACGTCTTCACGGCTCATCATGATTTTTACCGGTAAGCCGGATTTTTTGGATAGAGCGACTGCTACCGGCTCTACATACACCACCGTCTTGCCACCAAAACCACCACCGATTTCAGCAGGATGGACGAGTAAGCTGCCGATATCCATGCCAAGCAATTTGGCGGTGTAAGCGCGCACCACGAAGTGTCCTTGGCTGGCTGACCACAGCTCGCATTGCCCGTCAGCGCCATAGCGAGCTACGCATGAGTGCGGCTCGATATAGCCTTGATGCACAGCAGCCGTCGTAAACGACATCTCAACCACTTCATCGGCCTCTGCAAATCCTTTCGCCAGATCGCCCACCGAAAACTCAAGGCGTTTAGCAATGTTTGATGGTGTTGCGGGTGCGGGCTCGACCCCGCGTGTGATCATGTCCTCAAACAACAACGGAGCGCCCGGTTGCATTGCTGCATCGACGTCAATCACGTGAGGCAGGATCTCATAATCTACGTGAATCAGATCTAAGGCCTGTTGAGCGATCGCTGGAGTCGTTGCTGCAACTGCCGCGATGGCATGGCCTTCGTACAAAACTTTTTCGCGGGCAAGAATATTTCGGGTCATGTGCCAATAGTTCACCGCGACGCGCTCTGGTCCCACATATTCAAATTTATGGTCGGGCAGGTCAGCGCCGGTCACGATTGCTTTAACACCGGCTAGGGCTGCCGCTTTACTGGTATCGATTGATTTGATGCGAGCGTGCGCGTGGGGAGACCGTAAAATCTTGCCCCAGATCATCCCGGGCAAAATCGTATCAGCCCCATAGACGGCCTGACCTGTAACCTTGGGCACACCGTCTGGTCGTACCGGACTGGTCCCGACAAGTTTCAATGCTTTTGCTGGATCCATCGTTTTGGTCAACATAATTAGGCTCCTCGGATTTCTTTCGCGGCATCGAGCACTGCTTCGATGATTTTTTGATAACCGGTGCAACGACACAGATTGCCCGCTAACCAGAAACGAACTTCTTCTTCTGTGGGATTGGCGTTACGCTCAAGCAAAGAACGCGCTGCAATCAAAAAACCCGGCGTACATATGCCGCATTGCAAAGCAGCATGCTCCAGAAACTTACGCTGCAGGACGTGCAGGTGATCGCCTTGCGCCATTCCCTCGATGGTTTGAATTGCTTTGCCTTGAGCCTCTACCGCCAACACGAGGCAAGAACAGACCAGACGGCCATCGAGCGTGATGCTACAGGCGCCACAATCGCCGGTCCCGCAGCCTTCTTTCGTGCCGGTCATGCCTAATTCATCACGCAGGACGTCAAGCAGTGGTTGCTGAGGTTCACAGAGAAACTCGACGGGGTTATCGTTAATGGTGGTGGTAATGTGATGCTTGGACATTTCAGTTGATTCCTTTTGCTCTTGCTAAGGCTGCGATGGCGGCTCGTTTAGCCAGCACACCGGCAACTTTGATTCGGAACGCTTTCGTACCGCGTTTATCGTCAATGGGGTTGGCGGCCGCACTTGCGCTGGCAGCTAACGCATCGAGCGCAGCCTCGTCAACTTTTGTCCCAACGAGTGCTTTGCCAGCTTCTGGTAAAAACAATGCCTGAGCAGCAACCGCGCCCAAACTAATCCTTGCGGCCGTGCATACGCCTTGTGCGTCAAGAGTCAAATTGACTCCCGCACCTACCACTGCAATATCCATTTCTGAGCGTGGTGTGAACCGCAAGTAGGCATCACCCGAATGAGCGGGGCGACTTGGTAAAAAGAATGAGGCCACCAATTCACCTTTTGCCAGCGATGTTTTGCCCGGCCCCACATTAATCTGCTCAACAGGCACTTCGCGCCGACCATTCGGGCCGACGACGCTTGCTACAGCACCGGCCGCAATCATGGCTGGCACGCTATCTGCGGCAGGTGATGCGTTGCATAGGTTTCCGCCCAGCGTCGCACGACCTCTGACTTGAACCGATCCCACGAGATTGGCCCCATCGATCACACCGGGCCAGGTGGCAGCGAATTCCTTGTTCTCCACCAGCGCCATACAGTTGACTGCAGCGCCGACACGCCAGCCGCCATTTTCTTGCTTCAGACTTGTCATTTCGCTAATGTGTTTGACATCAACCAGCAGCTCGGGTTTTACCCGACCTGATCGCATTTGAACCAGCATGTCTGTACCGCCAGCCAGCACGCGTGCGGGCCCAGCCGCAGAAGCGAGCAGCGCCGCAGCGGCCTCGACTGTCGCAGGTGTTTCGTAACGCAATTCGCTCATTCTCAATGCCCCATGTAATGTTGACTTTATATTTTTAATTGTGTCTTCAATTCTATCTCAGAGTTTCACCCGTTTTAAGTCCAATGTCTAGGCAGGGGTGAAATAATCAATTAAGGTCGGTAATACGTCGGTGGGATTGCTATCATGACTATCAAAAATAACGATGAGGAGCATCAATATGAGTGACCATTTTTATGAACCTAGCAAGGGTCATGGTTTAAAACATAATCCTTTCAAAGCGATTGTCGCGCCTCGACCAATTGGCTGGATCTCCTCCGTCGACCGGCAAGGCCGAGTCAATCTTGCGCCTTACAGCTACTTTAATGCGCTGTGCGATAGCCCGCCATTATTAACATTTTGTACGACGGGTGACAAAAAGGACAGTGTCCGTAATATCGAAGAAACTGGCGAGTTTGTTGCCAATCTGGTCGGTGCTGATCTTGCTCAGGCGATGAATATGACTTCTGCCTCCGTGGCGCCGGGTGTCAATGAGTTTGAACTGGCTAACCTTGAGGCGGCGCCCTCAACGTTGGTCAAACCGCCTCGGGTGGCAGAGGCGATCGCTGCCATGGAGTGCAAATTAACGCAGATCATTCAGTTAACTGATCTGCAAGGCACGAAAATCAACGCGTGGTTGACGATAGGCGAAGTCATCGGTGTGCATATCAAAAACGAATTCATCAAGGACGGCATCTTTGATACGGCCGCCGCGAGACCCCTTGGCCGTTGTGGTTATCGAGGCGACTACGTCGAAGTCAACAAAATTTTTGAGATGGTTAGACCAAAAGAATATACCGGGACAATTTAATGAGTCAAAGCGGTTCAAGCCTTACGGGCTGGTTTGCACCCTCCCACGTTACGGCGGGTTTTATTGCTGTGTTGGTTGGCTACACGAGCTCGGCGGCCATCGTGTTTCAGGCAGCTCACGCTGCAAACGCCAGCCCGGCACAGATTGCCTCCTGGCTATGCGCCCTCGGCATTGGTATGGGGGCTACCTGCATCGGTTTGTCGTTGTACTTTAAAAGCCCGGTGCTCACTGCCTGGTCAACGCCGGGCGCCGCGTTGTTGGCAACGTCTCTTAGCGGCGTATCGATGTCAGAAGCAACCGGCGTGTTCATTTTTTCGTCAAGCTTGTTGTTGATTGTGGGATTTTTGGGCTGGTTTGATCGGCTCATGAAATACATCCCCAAGTCGCTGGCGTCAGCGATGCTTGCTGGCGTGCTTTTGCGCTTTGGGGTGAGTGTGTTTGCGGAGCTAGCCAACAGTGTTGTAATCGTGGGCACGATGCTACTCGTGTACTTATTAGCAAAACGGTGGGTGCCGCGATATGCCGTGCCCTTGACTTTGCTGGCGGGGATGTTGACGGCAGCTGGTTCTGGGCAGATGCATTGGGGTGAGGCCTCTTTGCAGTTCGCCCAACTGGAATTTGTTCGCCCGAGTTTTTCTATATCGACCTTAATCGGGGTAGGCATACCTTTATTTCTGGTGACCATGGCGTCACAGAATCTGCCTGGCGTGGTGGTTTTAAGAGCGAACGGCTATGACTTGCCTGTGTCACCTATTATCGGATGGACGGGTCTGACCGGCCTGGTTTTAGCTCCGTTTGGTGGGTTCTCTTTTAACTTGGCAGCCATCACCGCGGCAATCTGCATGAGCCCTGACGCAGACCCAGATCCGGGGCGACGGTACTGGGCTTCTGTATGGGCAGGTGTGTTTTACCTTGCCTTAGGCTTGCTGGGTGCGACGGTAGTAAGCGTTTTTGCCGTTTTTCCTCACTCCCTCATTGTCGCCATTGCCGGGATTGCCTTGCTTGGTGTCATTGGCAATAGTTTGTCTGATAGTCTGGTTCATGCCCCTGGACGTGAGGCCGCCTTACTGACGTTTTTGGTAACAGCCTCGGGAGTTAGTCTCTTGGGGATTGGGAGCGCTTTTTGGGGCTTGGTTGTGGGGCTGAGTGCCCATGTACTGTCCAAAAGCAAGTAACAATCGAGGCTGCCAACGGCAGCTGTCAATCACAGTTAATCGCAATGTCGAGAGAATCCGATGAAGCCCGTATTAAGTACTGAAAGATTCCCCACGTGCCATTGGGCGGGTGTATTCGTTTTTTTGCTCCTGTTGAGTTACCTCGGTGACAGTTATGCTCAGTCTAAGAGCTATCCTGATCACACCATCCGCTTAATCGTACCCAACGCGGCAGGTGGGGGCACAGATGCGTTTGCACGCGTGATCGCTCAAAAACTGAGCGCTGCCTGGGGTCAAACTGTAGTGGTAGATAACAAACCTGGGGCGCAAGGTAACCTTGGCACGTCGCTGGGGGCTAAAGCACTGCCGGATGGTTATACCCTCACCATTGCCTACACCAGTGCGTTCGCCGTTAGTCCGTTTATCTATAAAGATCCGGGTTTTGATCCCTTAAAGGATTTCACAGCGGTCGCCTTGGGCGTCACTCAGCCTTACCTTGTGGTCAGTTATCCGGATTCGAAATTCAACTCGCTGACAGAGTTGGCGGCGCTTGCAAAAGCGAATCCCGAAAATATGACCTACGCCTCAACCTCTTCGCAAACAGAACTCATTGGGCGGTTATTCCTCATGTTGAGTCAAACACGGATGACATATGTCCCGTATAAGAATGCGACCACAGCGGTGGTGGATTTGGCAAGAGGGGAGGTCGATGTAATGTACGCAAGTTTGCCATCGGCGATCCCGTTTGTTCTCTCGGGCAAACTCAAACCCATTGCCTTGACTGCGAGCAAACGAGTGGCCGCGCTGCCTGAGGTGAAAACAGCAGCTGAGTCGGGGTTTCCAGATTTTGATGCGTCTGGTTGGTATGGCATTGTTGCACCGGCTGGAACACCGCCTGATATTGTCGAAAAACTCAATCACCAGATCAATCTGATCTTATCCATGCCAGATGTGAAGAGTTCCCTTGCTGCTGATGGATTTGATACAGCTCCTATTTCAGTTGCAGAGTTCGACGCCTTGATTAGGCGAGACTACGAGCGCTGGGGCAAAGTAGTGAAAGCTGCCGAAGCAGATAAAAAAACAAAAAAATAGTAGGTGCAACATAGGTGGCGCTGAAGATAAAAAAGACCTAAAGGAGACTCCAAATGAGCGAGCAAACACGATTAAGAAAAGGACCGTTATCGCGGTTTAGCGCACTCGATTTAACTCGCTTGCGTGCAGGGCCAACTGCCGTGCGTCAATTGTCTGACTGGGGCTGTGATGTCCTAAAAATCGAATCGCCTGATGCGCTTGGTGTGAGCGATGGGTTGGGTGATGCGCGCAATGGACCAGATTTTCAGAATCTTCATCGAAATAAGCGTGCGATTACCTTGAACCTAAAAGACCCCGAAGGGGTTGCTATTTTCAAGAAGCTAGCGGACAAAACGGATGTCGTCCTCGAAAATTTCCGGCCAGACGTCAAACACCGGCTTGGCGTTGACTACGAGACCTTGAGTCAGACTAATCCACGTTTGATCTACGCAAGTGTTTCGGCCTTTGGTCAAGATGGTCCCTACGCCAAACGACCAGGATACGATCAGATCGTGCAGGGTATGGGCGGATTGATGAGCATCACAGGTTTGCCAGGACAAGGTCCAGTTCGTGCGGGGATCGCCGTGGCAGACTCCTCTGCAGGTTTGTATTGCGCCCTCGGTGTACTGGTCGCCCTCCTAGAAAGAGAAGAGTCCGGTCGCGGGCAGTGGGTTCAAGCTTCGTTGCTCGAAGCCATGATCGGTATGCTGGATTTTCAAGCAGCGAGATGGCTGGTGAATCAAGAAATTCCGGGTCAAGCAGGCAACGATCATCCTACATCGGTACCGACTGGGGTATTCAAGACTAAAGACGGTCACGTCAATATTGCCGGCGCAAGCTCGCAAGACATGTGGCAACGATTGTGCAAAGCCATGAAGGCTGAGCATCTGCTCTCAGTACCCGACTACTCGACAGCGCCGCTTCGCTCGAAAAATCGAGTGCCTTTGAATCAGACACTTGAAGGGATCATGGTCACTAAAACGAGCCAGGAATGGATCGAGCTCTTTGAGTCAGCAAGCGTCGCTTGCGGCCCAATCTATAAAATGAACGAGGTCTTCGACGATCCCCAGACTAAACATCTTGGCATTGCCATCCCCATCGCTCATCCAGAGCTTGGCAATATCGAGTTGGTCGGCCAGCCCGTATCGTTATCCAGAACGCCCGCGGTGATTGATCAACCAACCCCCGAGCGCAGTGCCCATACCAAAGAAGTCTTGAGGGATTTGGGCTACAGTGACGACCAGATCAAGGATTTGCACGAACGACTGGTCGTTTAGTGATTATTGTGGTTCACTTGATGAGTAATTAAGAATTAGTTAAATCTTTAGGGAGACAACCATGCGATTTAAACTTGCCCTGTCAGTGCTCGCACTGACATTCACGATGCCCGCTTTTTCACAGACGCCTCCGGCTGCGGCCCCTGCAGCACCGCCTCCAGCCTGGAAGCAGGGTATGGATAATACCAAGCAGCCTGTGACCCTTCATCCCTTCGCCCCCATCATGACGGGTACCGAAGCCAAAGATTTGCCTTTGAACAAAATCAAGATGGCACCTGGCTTCCACATCGAAGTCTGGGCCGATGGGGTCACGTCAGCACGCTCGATGGCGCGCGGCGATAAAGGTACGATTTTCGTTGGCAATCGCAACACCAAGAGCGTCGTCGCTGTCGTTGAGAAAGACGGCAAAAAAGTGGTCAAAACAATCACTAAGGATATGATCATGCCTAACGGCGTGGTCTTCTCAAAAGGCACTTTATTTGTTGCCGAGCATGACAAAATCTGGCGTTTTGACAATATCGAAGCGAATCTTGACAATCCTGGTCCAGGCAAGATTGTTGTCGAGGGTATTGATCCCACCAATGGCCCAGGTCACAACTGGAAGTATCTGGTCATGGGCCCAGACGGCAAACTGTACTTCAACATCGGTTCGCCTGAAAACATCACAATGCCGCTTTATAACCAGGCAGTCATCATGCGTGTTGATCCAGCAACGGGTCAGATGGAGCGTATCGCAACGGGCGTTCGTAACAGTGTCGGCATGGCCTTCCATCCGGTCACGAAAAAGCTCTGGTTTACCGAGCACGGCCGTGACTGGTTAGGTGAGGATATCCCTAACGACGAGTTGAATGTGCTGAACAAAGAAGGCGAGAACTTCGGCTTCCCATTCTGTCATCAAGGCGACATCGCGGATCCGATCTACGGCAAGTACGACACCTGCGCGCACAGCACACCGCCAGCGCTCAAGTTAGGCGCACACGTGGCACCGCTGGCTATCCAGTTCTACACCGGCAACATGTTTCCTGCCGAGTACAAGAACAACATTCTGATGGCTCGTCATGGCTCTTGGAATAAAAGCGACAAGCGTGGTTACGATTTGATGCGCGTAGTCTTAGATGCAAATGGCAAAGTTGTTAAATATGAGCCCTTTGTGACTGGCTTCCTGACCGATGACAAGGCTGATCCTCCGATGTGGGGTCGCCCAGTTGATATCCTTCAAATGCCTGATGGTTCCATCCTGTTCTCGGATGACTACAACGGCGTTATTTACCGCGTGAGCTACAAGAAATAATGATTCAAGCATCAACCGTTAGACAAATCGCAGCTGGCCTGACGGCCACTGCGGTTTTTTTGTGTTTATCTTCAGTGGTGCAGGCGGCTGATCTTGAGGCTGGCAAGGCGATGTCTCAAACCTGTATCGCCTGTCACGGGCCGGGCGGCAACTCGGTGACGCCTGGTGTGCCCTCGATTTCTGGTCATGCAGCGCAAGCCATCGGCATGCAACTTTACAATTATCGCGAAGGTAATCGTAAAAATGCGCAAATGTCGCCAATGGCTGCTAATCTGACCAATGCTGAGATGAATAATTTAGCTGCCTACTTCGCCTCAGAGAAGGTGACAGCACCTCAACACAAAGCGTCAGAAGAAAACGCCAAGTTGGGCCCAGCGTTGACTCAACAGTACAACTGTACTCAGTGTCACGGCGCTGCGCTCAAGGGTATCCAGCACATCCCGCGCATTGCTGGCCAGCAGTACGATTATCTGCTCACACAGCTTCAGGGTTTTAAAGCTCATACCCGATGGGATATGGACGGCAATATGACCTCGGCGCTTTCAGTGGTGAAAGAAAGTGATATACCTATTTTGGCGGATTACATCGCCGGCTTGACCGATCAATAAGCGCTGATTCGTCGCGTGCTTTAGTCGCCTAGCACACCGAGGTCTTGTAAGATCTCGGCGATAAGGTCCAGGCGCAGTCTTGGATTGTCCATCGCCAGCAAATGCTGCTTTTGCGGCGGCGGCAAGGGAAGCAGTTCTGCCCAGCGGTTACTGACCCAAGAGCAATCATTAAACCGGTACGGCTCGAGAATCGCTAGTTCTTCCTCTGGTTCCGTTTTTTCCAAAATGGCGATCAATGTTTTTCTCAGTGCCGTGGACGCGTCAAAAAGTTCTGATGGCACTTCGACAAAATGGTCTGCTTCGATCAGGTCTATGGATGCAGTCCACAAGCCATTCACCTCGCGTTTGCTCTGACTAATGCTGAAACGCTGCTCGCCTTTGCAACGAATCATAAAAAGCGCTGGTGTCACTGCATCGAAAGAGTGGATGCTCGCCAGAGTCCCTACTTGAGCGAAGCTGACTACTTCACCAGCTATCCTGACTTCTGATCCTTGATCGATGGTGACAATTCCAAACTTGCTGCTCTCTTTGAGACACCGTTTGATCATATCCAGATAGCGCACTTCGAAAATCTGAAGGGGCAATAGGCCACCCGGAAACAGCGTCGTGCCTAACGGGAACAAGGGGATATCTGTCTGAGTCGGCATCGAGTTAGGTATTTTTAGTCATGGCGTCGTACACTGTGGTCGGCAATCATATATTGGATTGAAATCAGGATCATTGTCCTACAAAAGGAGCTTACATCATGGCCAAGGGTCAGCAAAAAACCAATAAAGAAACCAAAAAACCCAAGAAAGATACGTCTTCCGCCAAGACGACTGGGTCTCCGGCTTCTGATGCAGTTCGTCCCACGCAAGTGACCGCTATTTTCCCGCGCGGTAAAGATAAAAACAAGCCAACTTTTTAAGAGAAAAAGGACGCGCGAAAATGTTACACAAGACTTGGGTAAACCGAATGACAAATTCGCGTGTGGCTGATTGGGCTAGGCTCGTCACGATGGCCCTAGTGTGTTGCTGTGTGTTTGCCTCAAAGAGCGAGGCGGCACCAGATGCTGCGTATCAAACAGCCATAGACAGCCCGATTCGAACTGAAAAAGATCGAACCATGGATGCGTCACGTCGGCCCATTGATTTCTTGACATTTACGCAAGTGAAACCTGGTATGACCGTGCTTGATGTGGCCGCAGGTGCGGGCTATACCTCGCAGCTGTTGGCTCTGGCGGTCGGGCCTCAGGGGAAATTGTTCGCGCAAATATCAAAGCCCTCAGCCGCTCTTGATGCCCGTTTGTCTGTACATCCACAGAGCAATATCAAGGTGCTGATTCAATCATTCGAAGAGGTTTACCCGTCTGATTTACCCAAAGCCGATATGGTGACGCTGGTGTTGAGCTATCACGACATCGTCAATCTGCCCATCGATCGCACAAAGATGAATCTGGCTATATTCAATGCCCTGAAGATCGGTGGTCATCTCGTTATCCTTGATCACGCAGCGACTGAGGGTGCAGGCCTTACCGTCACAGCAAGCTTGCACCGTATCGACGAGCAGACGGTTATTCAAGAACTGACCAAAGTTGGTTTTAAGCTAGAGGCTAAGTCTATCGCCTGGCGCAATGCCGCCGATACGCGGGAGGTGCAATCCACAAAGATGGAGACCACCAGTGATCGTTTTGCTTTGCGTTTCGTCAAGCCTTAATTCTCAAGCACTTCAAGTCTGGACGGTTTTTGATCCAATCAGCGGCTTGATTGACAACCCCAGATTTTTGACTCGCCAAAGTAACCAGATTGCAATCGATAAGTTCAATGCGTTCCAGACCAAGCCGTTGAGCATGGCGGATTTGTATGACCCAGTGATATCGAACAGCTTGCCTGACATCCAACCACCCAGCGCCATCCCAAAAAGTGTCGCCATCATGACGGCACCTGTGCGTTGACCAGTGCCCTCTGCGGGGAAGTATTCGCGAATAATAATGGCGTATGACGGGACAATACCCCCTTGAAATAAGCCAAACAAAGCCGAGATCAGATATAAAGACACTAAATCGTTGAAAGGCAGAAACATCAGCAGCGCAATCCCTTGAAGGGTCGAACCCATCAGCAGTGTGCGTAAGCCACCGATCCGATCACAGATTGCCCCCGACACTAAACGGCTGATAATCCCGCAACCCAGCATGATGGAAAGCATTTCAGCCCCACGGGCCGCCCCATAGCCGAGATCTGCACAGTAGGCAACAATATGAACCTGCGGCATTGACATGGCTACGCAGCAAGCCAAGCCTGCCAGACAAAGCAGCAATTGCGCACGGTTGAGGCTTAGACCAAAGGGTAGGACGGCACTTGCCTGTTGAGCTGGCGTCGCAGTTGTTTGCATGACCGGTGGTCGTTGCTTAAGCCAACGGCTCAAGATCAGTACTACGCTCGCGCAGACGATCCCAAGCGTTAGATAGGCATTGCGCCAACCGATGTGATCAATCATCTGTTGTGTGACGGCAGGCCACACAGCACCAGCCAGGTAATTGCCGCTAGCGCAGATCGCCACCGCAATGCCACGGCGCTTATTCCACCAAAGTGCAGTGTCCGCCAATAAGGGAGAAAAAGCACTTGCCGCGCCCAGTAAGCCAAGCAGCAGTCCATGTGCCAGCGCGAAACTGTATATGTTGTCGGCCATACTGGCTAACCCAAAGCCTAAAAACAGGGCGATACCACCAATCGCTAACGGCAGTCGGACACCATGTTTGTCTGCTAGCCTTCCCATCAGCATACCGCCCACCCCAAAACCGATCATTAACGCCGTATAGGGGAGGGAAGCCATTGACCGCGAAATTTGAAACTCAGCTTGCACTGAGGGTAAAACCACTGATACGACATACATGCAGCTACAGCCGAATAATCCTAGTACGACGGCCAGGATCAATCTTCTGCGAGCATAGGGCGAGTCAATCAGGTCTTGAGAGGCTGGGGTGTTTGGCATTGAGAACCACAATAGATTTGTTGAACGAACGGTTTAACCGCCCACGGCACCTTGAGTGTTCACATAAAGCGCGTAAACAGAGTGTGACGATGCCATGAATAGCCTGTTGCGTTTCGCGCCACCAAAGCAGACATTCGCGCAGCGCTCAGGCAGGTCGATACGTCCGATCATTTCACCCTTGGACGAAATAATTCTGACCCCATCCATTTCGGCACTGCCCATCCCCCAGCCGCACCATAGGTTTCCATCAATATCTGCGCGCATGCCGTCAATCGTGCCGGCACCTGCATCAAGAAATACCGTCGATTTGCCCAGTCTTTTACTACCATCTTTTAACGAGTAAGCGTGAATTAAACGATTTGGTGTACCTCTGGATTCAATGACATAAAGTAGGCTCTCATCAGGAGAGAAACATAGTCCGTTAGGCCCTTTAATTTGATCCGTCAGCATAGCTGCCTTACCCGTGTCCGGATCGAGGCGATAGATCGCGTGGGGCAATTCTTCTGGATGTTTGTTGCCTTCGTAGTCACTATTTGCGCCAAAAGGTGGATCCGTGAACCAGATACTGCCGTCGGACTTCACCACGACATCGTTAGGTGAATTGAGTCGTTTCCCTTGAAAGGAATCCATTAACACGGTGATCGTGCCGTCGTACTCGGTGCGTGTGAGACGTCCAATATGTTCGCAGGTAATTAAACGACCCTGGCGATCACGGGTATTGCCGTTAGCGTAATTTGAAGGCTGACGAAACACGCTGACATTGCCTGTCTGTTCTTCCCACTTCATGATGCGATTGTTGGGGATATCGCTCCAGAGCAGGTAACGGCCATCGCCAAACCACACGGGACCTTCTGCCCATCTACAACCGCTGGCAATTCTTTCTACAGACGCGAGCGCCAGTCTGTACTGATCAAATGCTTTATCTATTGATATCACTCTGGGGTCAGGATAGCGCTGGCTTTCTTCCCACATCTTTAGTCTCCTGTACGACTTTATTTATTGTTGTGCTAGTTTGTAACCTAATTTTCAAACACTGTCAGGAAATGGCAGGGGTGCACCGGCTGGCGGTAGTTCGTTGCCCAAACTTAACAGCGCCGCAACAGTCATATAGGTGCCGCTGACAGCAACCAGATCGACGAGCCGCTGCTCGCCTAAGATAGCTTTGGCGCGATCAAATAGGTCATCACTGATTTTGTGCTTGGTGCTGAGATCCATGCAAACGTCATAAACAATTGCTTCATCTTCATGCATATCGCGCGGGCGGATATTGGCTTTCAAATCATCTGCAATCGATGACCGAAGTCCTGCTTTGAGAGCGATAGGGTAATGAGCATGCCACTCAACCTGAGACGACCAAAGACGACCCTGTATCAGGATAGCGAATTCATTGAGGTGCTTAGGCAGTGAGGTATTAAAGCGGAGGTAGTCAAGCAGATCTTTGATCCGTCGCGCAAATATGGGGCTGCGCAACATCACGTTGTAAGGTCCTGCGAGACCGATACTAGATATGTCGAGTATTTCTTGAGCTAACGCTTTTGCGTCCTTGTCTGGCAACGTATCGAGCGTGATTTGAGGAAAGCGCTTGACTGAAGCTGGTTGAGAGGTCGACATCTGTGTCTCCGATTATTTCGCCTGATTTTATATTTTGCCGGGCTCGTGTGCTGTGTGCATCTTACGCTATCTAGTGGGCACCCTTGGCCGCCCCAAAGGGGGGCTTCGCCAACCATATCAGTGGCAACAGACAGAGAAGCAATCCGCCTGCTGCGATCATCAGTTGATTGGTCGAAAGCAGATAAGCTTGCGATGAAATCAATTGATCAATGACTGCTGATTTCACTGGTTCTACTAATCCAGCATTAGTAGCTTGCTCAGAGAATTGCTGATAGGCTGGATTCCCAAGTGCAACATTTTCAACTAAATGCGCGTGATGTCTGGCCGCGTTGTCTTGCCAGACTGTCGTTGCAATCGCTGTGCCGATACTGCCGCCCATGTTTCTTAAGAAATTGGTTAAACCACTGCCTGCGGCGAATTGTTGAGGTTTTAACGATGACATGGCGATGGCTGTCATCGGCATAAAAAAGCCTGAAATCCCGACACCCATGATCAACCGCGCAACCATTAAGCTTGACTCGTCGACTGCGGTTGTAAAGCTTGCGGCCCAAAAACAACCACCTGCCATGCAGCTAAAGCCTATCGTTGCAATGAAACGCGCATCGACGCGATTGATGTTGGCACCGAATATGGGTCCGGTGATTAAGGCCAGGACGCCCGTAAACGCCATGACTCGCCCCGCCTGAAACGCGGTGTAACCCAGTTGTGTTTGCAACCAAAGTGGGCCGATGACGATGTAGATATAGAAAGAGAAGGCGCCAAAAAACAAACAAATTGCAGCCGTCCTGAAGTTTCGAAGCTTGAATAATCTGAGGTCAACCACAGGATTCTCTTCGCCGAGCTCCCAGATAACGAAACTTACCAAAGCAATCGCGCTAACAATCGACAAGCCGATAATCAACTCTGACGAGAACCAATCGAGCTCGTTTCCTTTGTCCAGCATGATCTGCAGACAACTGACCCCAATAATTAACAGTAACAGGCCGACGATGTCGATGCTTTCTGTCGAAGATTTGGCTTTGGGGGCACCAAAGAGCCAGTAAACGCCATAAGCGGTCAAAATACCGAAGGGCAAATTAATGTAGAAAGCCCAGCGCCAAACCAGCGTGTCAGTAAGCCATCCTCCGATGACAGGCCCCAAAACAGGCGCAATCACGGTTG
The DNA here is from genome assembly GCF_003003055.1 of Jezberella montanilacus. Taxonomy (GTDB): domain Bacteria; phylum Pseudomonadota; class Gammaproteobacteria; order Burkholderiales; family Burkholderiaceae_B; genus Zwartia; species Zwartia montanilacus. Next base: position 81,134 of record NZ_PVTV01000015.1, on the reverse strand, counting down.
TTGTCGCCCAGATACCCAAAGCCATGCCGCGTTTCGCAGGAGGGTAAATTTTGACCAATAAGGATTGAGACAAAGGAATCATCGACGCACCGACTACCCCCTGAAGCACCCGCGCCAGAATCAGCATTTCGAACGAAGGCGCTGCACCACATAACATTGAGGCAACAGTAAAGAGCAAAGTTGCGAAGATGAACTGTCTGACATCGCCGATTCGCTTCGACAGCCAGCCCGTGAGCGGTAAAAAAATCGCTTCACTGACCGCGTAGGACGTAATGACCCAAGTTCCCTGGGTTGCCGTCACACCAAAGTCTCCTGCGATGGTTGGTAATGAAACGTTGGCAATTGAGGTGTCCAGGACATTCATAAATGACCCAGCGGCCAAGGCGATCGTGCCGATTGCCAGCTTCAAGCCTTTGAGCTGCTCCTGCGGCGCTTGCGCTGCTACTTCATTTGCCATGGGGTTTTAGATCTCAGCGAGCACGTTTTAGAACAGCTGATACGTGCTCATCGGCTATTTTGAGCTGCGTAGCGTAAATATCTGTCTTGAGCTCGGCTTTATGATTCATCGGTGCTAGCGGTAGGCTTTTAGTATCTAACACGTCGACTTTCACGTTCATCGACAAACCGATATTCAAAGGATGCTGTTTCAGTTGCTCCGGATCGATTTCTATTCTAACGGGAAGCCGTTGAACGACTTTGACCCAGTTGCCACTGGCATTCTGCGGAGGCAGCAGCGCTAAGGTTGAGCCAGTGCCTGGCGCGAAACCTGCCACCTTACCTTGATAGACGACCTTGCTTCCGTAGATGTCTGCTTCGACTTGCGCAGTCTGTCCAACTCTCATATTACGGATCTGGTTTTCTTTGAAGTTCGCGTCCACCCAAATCTTCTGGTTCATGACCAAGGATGCAGCTGGTGTTCCTGCGCTCACTCTTTGCCCCAATTGAGCAGATCTTTTAGAAACGACTGCATCGGCTGGGCTGAGAATGTCAGTACGAACCACTGCCAAGTAGCTTTGCCGAACCGCATTGATCGCTTTCAGTACCTCAGAGTGACGCGCGGTTTGAGCGACCTCCGTGATGTTTTCCGTGGCTGCAAGTGCTTGATCGTATGCAATCTTGGCATTTTCCAATGTAAGTTTGATCCGGTCGATTTCGTCTTTAGAGACGACTGCGTCGCCTTGCAAGGCCATCCGACGTTTGTAGTCGATTTGTGCTTTGTCGAAGTCTTGTTTGCGTTGTTGCGCGGTGAGAATTGCTATTTTGACCGTGTAATACGCTTTGACCAGATCAACATCCGCTTTTTCAAGGGCAATTTTCTGATCTGACGAATCCAATCTAAACATGACATCACCTGCTTTTACTGCTTGTGTGTCGAGCACCAGCACCTCAGAAACGGTCCCCTCGGTTTGCGCAGTCACTTGTACCTGTGTACCCGCGACATAGGCGTCATCAGTCGATTCAAAATGATCGAGGAACATAAACCAGTAAATCCCGTAACCGATGGCTCCCAGCAGTAATAACAAGAAGAAAAGACGAAACGCGGTGCTGCGGCCAGCGTTGCGGCTACTGGTTTCGTTTGGGGCAACGGTTTGGGTCGTGGTGGGTGTGGTCATGATGCTTAGTTAGCCGTGTGGTCTGTGGGTTTCTCAAACGAGCCGCCAAGTGCTTGAATCAGCGATATCTTGGCACTGAGGGATCTGGCTTGAGTGTCAATAACTTGTCTTTGTTGCTGAATGACATTCAGTTCAGCGCTGAGAACGTTGTCACTGGTCGTCAAACCCGCGGTTTTGCGCTGCTGCTGGATTTGCCAATAGCTGCGACTATCCGCAAGAGCGCGCTGCACCTGAGTGAGCTCAACAGCAGTGCTTTTGACTGTTGCAATCCCGTCAGCAGACTCTTTTAAAGCGGTAGTGAGTTGCTCTTGATAAGTAGAGATTCTCTCGTTACGGGCGGCCTCCTTACCTAGTGCATTGGCTGCGATACGACCGCCTTCGAAAATAGGCAAACTGATCACTGGACCAATACTAAAAGCCTGACTGCTTGATTGAAACAACATCGGTAGCCCGATGGCCTGGAAGCCAGCATAAGCTTGAAGGTTAACGTCGGGCAGGTACTCGAGCTTGGCAGCGTCGAAGTCCAGGCCAGCAGCAGTGATTTGCTCAAGCAAGACTTGCAGATCAGGGCGTCTGGCCAACAGGTTTGCAGGGATGGTGTCCGGGAGTTCGGGATGAGATGAATCTAATTTAGGCGCTTGGAGGTTTTCTCCCCAGGTGGGACCCTGCTGAGCAAGAGCAGCCAGTTGATGCTGCAGGACTTTGATTGCTAAAGCAGCTTGAGTCAGACGAACTTGTGCCAAGTCACGATCAACAAGCCGCTGCTTGGCATCCAGTGCGTCTACTACCCCTGCCTGCTGTCGGGCGACAGCGATTTGGTGGAGGCGATTGCGCAAATCTGCCTCTTTTACGCTGAGATCTTTTAATTGGTGTGCACGATCAAGATCCGTATAGACCTTTGCAATCGAGCTCGTGAGTATGAGTTGAGCTGCGGCAACGTTGAACTGGGCAGCCTTGACTCGGCTGTTTGCTGCATCAAAATATTTGTGCTGTTTGCCCCAGATATCCAGAGACCAGTTCATGTTGGCTTGAACAAAGCCATAACCATTATAGATTTGCATGCCTGGCACAAAAATGTAGTTTTGCGAGAATTGCTGCTGATCGATCTGAGCATTAAAACCGACTTGTGGCACCAGACTCGCTTGCTGGGCGCGAGCAATCGCTTGTGCGGCGGCAATTCGTGTGCCCGCTGTCTCGATAGTGGGTGACTTGGCCAAAGCGAGCTCAATCACTTCCACCAGTTGTGGATCATGCAGGTCAACCCACCAGTGTTCACGGATTCTGCCTGCAGCGCTTGACAAAGCAGGTTCAATTTGACTGATTTCTGGATTAGACGGTGAGTGAAGTTGGTCTTTAGGGGCAGTGCAACCGGTGACTGCAAGACAAAAGGCTACAACAAAAAATGAACGCATAAACACCAAAATAAATCGCTTTGCGGGTTTTGGAAGGCTCGGGAAACGCCGCCTGTCCTGACTAGTACTTACCCTATTGTACAGCTCGAAAATGACAGCGCTCGAGGTACGCCAACTGGATGTCTGAGGGATGTTTGATGGTGATTGTGGCCCGCCCTTATTGCCTCACGTAATAAGTTGATTGCTTATATTCAAATAGCAACTTAGTCGTTTGCCAATGTGATGATCCCCGATAGCATGAACGTCATTGTCAATCGAGTCATGAAACCAGATATGTCTTCCTACAGTCCAGCCCTTTGGCAAATCCCGCTATCTCGCCCACTCAGCGAGAAAGTTGAGCAGCTTCATCAAAGCTTGTTCGATCGGCTCAGCTTGGTCAGTGGTCAGCATCAAGTCATTCGTTTTGCCAGCAGCATGGCAGCAGAGGACATGGTCCTGATCGATGCCATGGTCAAAGTTAGTGCGCCAATCGAGATCTTCACACTTGATACCGGCCGGCTTCACCAGGAGACGCTCGATATGGTCGGGATCGCAGAACAGCATTACGGACTGTCGATCAAACGAGTTCAGCCCGAACCGAGAGACATAGAAGGCTTCATCAGTGTGCATGGCCTCAATGGTTTTTATGACAGTGAAGAGGCAAAAAAAGCTTGTTGCCGAGCCAGAAAAGTTTTGCCGCTTGATCAGGCGCTGAGTGGATCGGATGCCTGGATTACCGGTCAGCGACAAGAACAGGCTGTCACCCGCGTCGCCTTGCAGTTTGCAGAACTAGATAATGCTCGTGACATTGCCAAATACAACCCCCTCTTTGATTGGCTCGCTGCTGATGTGTGGACCTACCTCGAACATCATAGCGTCCCGATTCACCCGCTCCACCTTCAAGGATATCCCAGCATTGGCTGCGAACCTTGCACACGGGCTATACGAGCCGACGAAGAAACGCGAGCTGGCCGCTGGTGGTGGTTGCAACAAGCAAACAAGGAGTGTGGTTTACATGTCAAATAACGAAGTCAAAGCCCTCCAGAATGATTATCTTGACTGGCTTGAGTCAGAGTCCATTTACATCATTCGCGAAGTCGTGGCGCAGTGCGCCAATCCTGCCATGCTGTTCTCAGGTGGCAAGGACTCAATCGTCATGTATCACCTTGCTCGTAAAGCATTTGCTTTGGGCAATCGAGCAACTAGATTGCCTTTCCCTCTGGTCCATATCGACACCGGGCACAATTATCAAGAGGTCCTCCAATATCGCGACAACTTAATTGCACAAACTGGCGATCGTCTCGTTGTCGGATTAGTGGAAGACTCAATCAAAAAAGGCTCGGTGAAACTTCGTAAACCGACCGATTCCCGAAACGCAGCTCAGGCCGTGACTTTGCTGGAAACCATCGCGTCAAACCAGTTTGATGCCCTCTTGGGCGGTGCTCGTCGCGATGAAGAAAAAGCGCGCGCTAAAGAGCGTATTTTTTCTTTTCGAGATGAGTTTGGACAATGGGATCCAAAAGCGCAACGTCCAGAACTCTGGAGCCTCTACAACGCCCGGATTGCTCCTGGTGAGCACATGAGGGTGTTCCCAATTTCGAACTGGACTGAGCTTGATATCTGGCAGTACATCGCGCGTGAACGGCTATCTCTACCCAACATCTACTACGCTCACCTGAGAGAGGTCGTTGAAAAAAATGGTCTGCTTGTGCCCGTGACGGATATTACCCCCAAGCACGTAAACGATATCAGCAGCATCAGGCAGGTGCGCTTCAGAACGGTGGGCGATATCAGCTGCACATGCCCCGTTGCCAGCGACTCGGCAACGCCGGAAGACGTGATCGCCGAGACTGTCTTGTCAGCGCTCACCGAGCGGGGCGCAACACGGATGGATGACCAAACAAGCGAGGCCTCAATGGAGCGCCGTAAACGAGAGGGGTACTTCTGATGAGCGCAGGGGTGATTCGATTCATGACTGCCGGCAGTGTTGATGACGGCAAGAGCACGTTGATTGGCAGGCTGCTTTACGATACGAAGGCGGTATTATCCGACCAACTGGCTGCTGTTTCCCGCAGCAAACATGCTCGGGTGAAAGCACAAGACGCTGCGATCGACCTCGCATTACTGACCGACGGGCTCGAAGCAGAAAGAGAGCAGGGCATCACCATCGATATTGCGTACCGCTATTTCGTGACCGCAAAGCGTAAATTTATCGTTGCAGATGCACCAGGCCATGAGCAGTACACCCGTAATTTAGTGACAGGTGCGTCCCAATCGGATGTTGCGGTCATCTTGGTCGATGCGACAGGTGTCGACCTCACTGCGACTCCTCCTATTCTATTGGCTCAAACCAACCGGCATGCGGCAATTGTTCGACTGTTGGGCCTGCGCCATGTTGTATTTGCTGTCAACAAAATGGACTTGCTGGATTTTGATCAAACAGCATTTAGTGCGATCAGCGCGGCCTTGATTCAATTGTCACAGAAATTAAATTTGCCCGAGCCTTCGATCGTTCCATTGTCTGCGCTGCAAGGCGACAATGTCGTCACACGTAGCAACAAAATGCCTTGGTATCAAGGCCCAAGTTTGTTGCAGTGGCTGGAGAGTCTCGATACATCCGTTACTCCTTCAATGCCTGCACTGCGCTTGCCGATTCAGTATGTGGCCAGACAAGATGGCAGTGCCGCGGAGGATTTCCGAGGATATCTCGGGCGCGTCGAATCAGGTGAATTGCGAGTTGGTCAAAAAATCACGGTGCTGCCGTCTGGCGTGTCATCAACCATTTCTGAAATTCATCTCTCCAACGGCGTCAAGCATCTGCAATCAATGCCGGCTGAGACGGTAGCTGTGGCAGGTTCGCCTGTGATGTTTCGGTTAACCGATGATATCGATGTGTCGAGAGGAGACTTGATCGTCAGCGCTTGCAGCGAAACCGCTCCCGTCTTGGCTAAGCGGTTATGTGCGGACATTTGCTGGCTGGATGCAGAACCCTTATCTTTGTCACGTAAATATGTCTTACAGCACACGACCCGTTCGGTGTTTGCGAAGGTTAGGGCAGTGAATCAAGTGCTTGATGTGCGCACACTGTCAAGTGGTCAAAGTTCGCAAACGCTGCAAATGAATGATATTGGACAGGTTGATTTGGATCTGCAAAAACCAGTGATGGCGGATCTGTTCGATCAGCTAACTGCAACGGGCGCGTTTGTATTGATTGACGAAGCCACCCAGCACACCGTCGCGGCCGGCATGATTCGCAAGCTCAGTCAATGAGCGGTCGATTGCCAAGGGGCTTTGGAGCCATCCTGGCCCGCTTGGTAGTATCCCGCGAAGGGAGAAACAACGCTTTCCGCCAGGCGCTCTGCACCAGGGTCTGGGATGTGGGCGTGGGTAAATCCCACACGTTTGAGTAGAAACAACAGTTCTTGATTGATATCACCGAGCGCGTGAAGCTCGCCCGTGTAGCCCGCCTCGCGTAAGCGCGCTGCAATCGAGTAAGAACGACCGTCTGCAAACTTGGCGAACTTGAGGCCTATCGCCGGTGCGTGACGATTTTCTTCGGCGATTTTTTTTAACTGCTCGCTTAAGCCAAGTGCCGTATCGTTGCTCAGCAGGGTTTCAGGTTCAATGATGTTGATTGCCGTAGTTGGCTGGGCAATGCGCTTTCCGTGCATGTCGAACACCACGATCGTCGGAGCATTTTCAGCGACTGGCGAATTCTCTTGAGTCATTTTTATATCCAAATTCTATGTGATCAGGCTGTGACAAGCGCTCGGCAGCCACTTCATTCATCGCGTCACCAATCACTAAAGTGACTGGGCCGTCGCATTTTGCGAAACCAGCAGCTGCAATCGCGGCTAAGCTGGACCGCAAACGGCGGCCCGAGCGACTGGCATTTTCTACAAGACAAATAGTGGTGGTTGGCGATTTACCTGCATCAATTAACCGCTGACAAACGAGCTGTGACTGAGACCCCGCCATATAAAGTATAACGGTTTCTGCCGCCATTGACGCGTCTAGCCACTGTGTTTCATTTTCTTGTTCGCGACGACCGACCCGCGGCGTAACGAAAGCGACACTGCGAGACACACCCCTGAGCGTCAAGCTAGCCTGCAGCTCGGCCGCAGCAGCGCAAGCGGCGGTGACGCCGGGCACTATCTCAAAGTCGATATGGTTGCGACGAAGGATCTCGAGTTCCTCTGCCATGCGACCAAAAATTGATGGGTCACCGCCTTTTAGCCTGACAACATTCAAACCCTGTTTCGCAAAGGTGAGCAAACTGGCACAGATAAAAGCTTGTTCGACAGATGGTTGATCCAGACGTTTACCCACATCTAGCCATTTAGCGTGCGGGGCTGCTTCACGCATCCCTTCAAAGTCAATCAATGCGTCATACAACACCACCTGAGCATCGCCCAATATTCGCCAAGCTTTGCGAGTCATGAGCTCGGGGTCACCCGGCCCAGCCCCGATCAAGGTCACGCTCACGATGCTAACTCGCTTGTTTCGGACGTAGCCTCTGATGATTGTTTGACCTTTTTTCTAATCAGGTCTGCGGCGTTCGCGAAAGGCTGTTTGCCCAGACGTGCAACACAGGATTTAAAGTTTTCGCCGGGTTCGCGCAACTCGAGGTAAGTATCGAGAATCTCTTCGATCGCGTCGCCAATCTCATCCTCGGCAAAGGCTTTGCCGATAATGGACCCTAGGGCTGCGGGGGATCCATGCCCGGAATGCCCTCCCAAGAGCACTTGATAGAAGGCGGCTCCGTCTTTGTCCACACCGAGAATCCCGATGTGACCGGTATGATGATGACCGCAGCTATTCATGCAGCCCGATATCCGTAGGTCAAGCGGCCCGATGTTCTCCTGAGCATCGATTGACTGGTAGCGGCGCGCTATGTCTTCTGCCACCGGGATGGATCGGGCATTAGCAAGCGCACAGAAATCACCGCCTGGGCAACTGACCATGCTACCGAGCAATCCCCCTAGCGCGTGATGCAAGTTCAATTTTTTCAGAGCAACATATAACTCTGGCAAATCCTTTTCGAGCACGGCTGGCAGAACAAAGTCTTGCGTGTGGCTCACACGAATAAAGCCTTGGCTAAAACGATCAGCAAGGCCGGCAATAGCGTCCATTTCATCACTGGTGACATCGCCCGGTGCGCGAGTGTGATGTTTCAACGGGATGAGAATAGCGGCATAGCCCGCTCTCCTGTGCGGCAGACGATTGCGTTTTAACCAGTGATCCCAGGACGACTTGTCTGGCCCGTTAAATTGGCCGGCGACGTCAAGCAGCGCAGCGCCCTTTGTCCAGTCGGGTTCTACAAAGGTGGCTTTGACCCGATCAAGCTCGCTTTGAGTCAACTGGTGAATGCCGTCGCGCAATCGTGCCCATTCTGCTTCTACCAGCTCGCGGAAGGTATCAATACCGACTGCACGCACGAGAATTTTGATCCGAGCCTTGGTCAGATTATCTCTACGCCCCAATTCGTTATAGACCCGCATCACCGCATGCGTGTAGGTTAACAAGTGTTTCCATTCCAGTTCTTCACGCAGCACGGGTGCCAAGATAGGGGTGCGACCCATGCCACCTCCCACGCGAACTCGAAAGACTGCTTCGGGCTCAGCCCGCACCACTTCAAAAGCCATGTCATGCAACTGCACCAGAGCCCGGTCTTCGGGTGTGCCAGTCAAGGCTACTTTGAATTTGCGCGGCAAAAAGCACAGCTCAGGGTGAAAGGTGCTCCATTGGCGCATCAGTTCAGCGTAGGGGCGAGGGTCCAGAATCTCGTCGGGCGCGATACCAGCCAGCGCATCGCTGGTGATGTTACGCAGACAATTGCCGCTTGATTGAATGCCGTGAATACCTACTTCAGCCAGATCCGCCAACGCCTTCGGCGTGTCGTCTAGTGAGATCCAGTTCAACTGCATGTTTTGACGAGTTGTCAGATGACCATAGCCTCGGTCATATTGGCGAGCGACCTGAGCAAGCGTTCTTAATTGCGCACTGTTAAGCATGCCATAGGCAATCGCAATCCTCAGCATGGGAGCATAGCGCTGGATATACAGACCATTTTGCAAACGCAGCGGCTTAAGGTGGTCGTCGCTCAGTTGCCCGATCTTGTTCCGGTGGATTTGCCCAGCTAATTGCGCGGCCCGCTCTTTAAGACGATCAGTGTCGAATACGTTGGGTTGATACATTATTATCGTTGTTTAGCGAAAACTAAAGCTCAAGGCTATCGCTATGACGAGGTAGGGTCAAAGAAAGAATCAGTCTATCCATATAACCAAAAATGCTATGCCTCGGGTTTCGTTATTCGAAATCGAAAGGTAAGTCTGCTTGAAGTGCGGGTTCCGCCTGGCTCAGATCCTCGATTGGGATGAGATTGCTTGCTTTGACGCCAATGAGGCGAATCTTTTGTTCCAGCGGGACTCTCTTGAGGCATTCCTGTGCAGTCCGGCGAATGTCTGCCGCCTCGAACAAGGCGTGCGGCACACTGATGTCTCGAGTGACGACACGAAAGTCTGCATACTTAAGTTTTACTCCCAGCGTTTTGCTTGCGTAGGCTTTCCTGCGTAGATCTTCGCTTAATTTGGTGCACAGAGAGGTAAATATCTCAGACAGTTCATTGCGGTCCGTTTTGACATGCAAGTCACGGACAAAGGTCGTTTCGCGGCTGATCGATCTGGGTTCCGACTCTGTGACAACAGGTCTGTCATCCAGGCCGTGAGCGGCTCGATTCATCCATAAGCCAGTCGATTGCCCAAAATGCTCAATGAGAAGGGCGACCTCTGTCCTGGCGAGTTCACCTATGGTGTGAATCTCCAGATTCTTCAGCTTTTCAGTCGCCTTGGGGCCAATTCCGTTTATTTTTTTTGCAGCCAAGGGCCATATTTTCGCTTCAAGATCTGTTTGACTCAGTATGGTAATGCCATCGGGTTTGTCGAGATCGGAGGCGATTTTGGATAAAAGCTTGTTTGGAGTTATTCCAATTGAGCAACTCAGACCTGTCGCTTCCCGCACCGCTAATTTGATCTGTGTTGCGATTTCAATCGAATCTTGGAGCAGATCGGTGAGATCAATGTAGATTTCATCAATACCCCGATCTTCGATGATGGGCGCAACGCTGGCAACCGCTGATTTAAATAACCGTGAGTAATGCCGATACGCTTCATAGTTACCGGGCAGTAAGACTGCCTCCGGGGCTAACTCAGCCGACTTCATTAACCCCATGCCTGAAAACACACCCAAGGCCCTGGCCTCGTAAGTTGAGGTCGTGACCACGCCGCGGCCAGCGTAATTTTTGAGTTTGGGATAGAGCCAGCCGCCGTCTTGTCCCATAGTCGGGCGAGAAGCGTTTCGTCCCCCAACGACAACCGGCCGGCCCTTTAGATCTGGGTAAGTCAGTAATTCGACGGACGCAAAAAAAGCGTCCATATCGAGGTGAGCAATGCGACGCACCAAGGGTCAGAGCCTACGCGGTTGTAAGAAGTCTTACATTGTTGGATAAAGTGTTGCGTATTGCAACATGAATCGCTTTATCTATGTATTCGCTTTAAAGTAGTACGTCAGGCCTGTTGCGTGATTGCGTAGCCAAAAGGTTTTTATTGCGCGCGCATGAATTGATTAGATAGCTAACTGAGGTTTACATGGATTTGTGGTCGATTGAGTTTTTCAGCGCTCTGGGTGCGATTATTTTGATCGACCTGGTGTTGGCTGGCGATAATGCGTTGGTCATCGCTCTGGCCGCGAGAAATCTGCCCAAAGCGCAACAGCGCAAGGCTATTTTTTGGGGAACAGTTGGCGCTATTGTGGTTCGTAGCGTCATGACGGTAGGGGTCGTTTGGTTACTAAAGGTGCCAGGGGTCATGCTCGCCGGTGGCCTGATACTCGTCTGGATTGCAGTCAAACTGATGACACAAGACGACAGTCATGAACATGCTCAAGATCAATCAGTTGGTTTCTGGGCGGCAATGAGGACCATCGTTATTGCCGACGCCGTCATGGGTGTGGATAACGTGCTCGGCGTGGCTGGCGCCTCTCATGGCAGTTTTTTACTGGTCGGGCTGGGACTGGTTATCAGCATCCCAATCGTCGTCTGGTGCAGTGGTCTCGTCCTAAAACTGATTGAGCGTCATCCAGCCGTGATCGATCTTGGTGCGGTCGTACTGGCATGGACAGCAGCAAGCATGATTGTTGATGAACCTTTAATCGAAACTTGGATCCAGCCATTAAATGACTGGTCCAAGTTTATCGAAGTTGGTTTTGCTGCACTGGTCTGGTTATTTGCACGTTGCTTGCGATCACTCCGCAGGGGATGATTTACTTAAAAATTTTCCAGTAACCAGAACGATGAGTACGCCGAGCACGGGCGCCGCCTCGTGCAAGTGCGGCACGGTCGTGTCCACCCAGTCTTTAATGGCCGGGTCATTGACTGCCATGTCACCTGCAATCCATCCAAGTAGTCCGCCACCCACTGTAATGATGAGGGGGAATCTTTCCATTACTTTTAACAGCATTGAGGCACCGAAAATGACCAGTGGGATGCTGATTGCAAGCCCGGCAACAAGTAAAAACGTGCTTCCTTTCGCCGCTGCGGCAACGCCAATTACATTGTCGAGACTCATCACCAGATCTGCAAGCAGGATGGTTTTGATGGCAGTCAAGAGGTGGTCACTACTGTCAATTTCTTCATCATCTCCGCCTGCTAATAACGAATAACCGATCCATAGCAACAGAGCAGCCCCTACGAGCTTTAGGTAAGGCAACACGAGTAATTTGACTGCGAAAATCGTTAACAGTATGCGCATCACAATTGCTGCGCCGGATCCCCAGAAAATCGCTTTTTTCTGTTGATCGGGAGCCAGCGAACGAGCTGCCATCGCAATGACAACCGCGTTATCGCCAGATAAAACGATATTGACACCGATGATCTGAAGGAGCGGAATCCAAAAATCGGTCAGAGAGAGAGAAATACTAGTCATCGTCGTGCGCCTTGTGAGGATAGGTAACTAAGGATTTGGTGTGTATTGCATAAGTCGTCAACAGGTTTGGTACTGATTCGATGGCAACTATTCGAGAAATTTCGCAAACTCAGAAACAGGTTCGCGCTCGCTAATCAGACTGTTCTCGATTTTAGACATGTCCGCGTAGCCCAGTGCAAGACCGCACATAATAACTTCGGTTTCAGGGATTCCTGTCACTCGCCGAATCGTTTGATGAAATCGATTGAATGCTGCTTGTGCACAGGTGTCTAAACCTCGGCCGCGCGCGGCAACCATGAAGCTTTGCAAGAAACAACCAAAATCCAACCAAGAGCCTGTATTCATCGTGCGATCGATCGTGAAAATAATTCCAACCGGCGCGTCAAAAAATATAAAGTTGCGTTCATGCTGCGCTTGCATAGCCGCCTTGTCATCTCGACCCAGTCCCAGCAAATTGTAAAGGCCGAAGCCCACTTTGCGCCTGCGATCAATGTACGGTGAGACCCAGTTATGGGGATAGTAGCGGTACTCTTCGGTGATCTCGTCCGCTTTAGCAGGATCTGCCAGCGTCACTAAAATTTCGCTTGATAACCGCTGTTTGATATTCCCGGTCAGCACGTAGGCTTTCCATGGTTGTGTGTTCGAGCCAGAGGGTGCTCGGGCCGCTACCTCGAGCATTAACTCAATGTCCTCTCGCGCCACTGTCGTGGGCAGAAAGGCGCGCATTGAATGTCTAGAGGTGATCGCGCGATCGACGATTTCTTGTTCTGTGTTTTTGATCATGGCGTGTAGTCTGGGTGATAAGTTTCAAAAATCTACCACACTGCACCCCTCGATGTGATGGTAAATATCTGCACCGAGCAGTGTTCGGTTGCGTCTGCTATGCTCCTTCGACAGTCTTTTACCCTCGTTGTTTTGTTCAATCAGGAGCACGCAATGCAAGCGATTCAATACGAGTTCGACAATGGCGTAGGCGTTTTGACGCTGAACAGGCCAGCGCGCAAGAACGCAATCGATCAAGTGATGGCGACAGAGCTTCAAATATTATTGGCGGATCTCGCCCAGCAACGAGATTTGCGCGCGCTGGTGATTACTGGCGCGGGCGGTGCGTTTTGTGCCGGTGGCGATATTAGCAACATGATGTCTGCTGCCGGTAACTCTGAAACGGGTCGAGACAGAATGCGCTTTAATTATTTGTCCTGGATTGAAACCATTCTTAGGCTCGAAGTTCCCGTGATCGCCGCTGTGCGAGGCCCGGCATTTGGCGCAGGCTTTAGTCTCGCCTTAACTGCCGATATGGTCCTTGCTGAGCCGGGTAGCCGCTTTTGTATGTCGTTTGTTCGACTTGGGCTGGTCCCAGACTGTGCTGCTTTTTATACCTTGCCGCGGATTGTAGGCATTCAACGTGCCAAAGAACTTTGTTTCTCTGGTCGCGAGCTCGGTCCTGAAGAGGCTCATCACTTGGGTATCGTGACCGAAATTACAGCCATTGATGGGGCATTAGATCGTGCGAAACAGATTGCACAATGTTTCGCTTCAGCTTCACCGTCCTCGCTTGGCTTGATGAAGCGCGCCTTAAACGTGTCCTTGAATACTTCGCTGGACGCAATGATTGATATTGAAGCTGCTGCTCAAGGAATCGCACGCACGAGTGATTGGCACGCACAGGCAGTCGCTCGTTTCTTGTCTAAAGAACCACCCATGTTTCAGTGGCCTGCCAAATCACAAGATTAACCAGATGCCCAGCCGGATTCCCATCGCGTTGGTGTTGCTGGACGAAAGCGCATGCGCAACGGTCCTGAGCAATCTCCAGCGGCAAGCGAGCCTCAATCAAATCATTATCATTAGCGATATATTAGAATTTTGCTCCTTGGCTGGGGGAGATCGTTATTTGTACGTGCCCCGGTTAGTAAGTTCAAACAGCGATGGGTCTTGCCTGTGTTGTGGTTTAAACAGTGCCCTGGGCGATCATTTGCGGCGTATATTTTTTCAAGCATTAGCAAATAAAAGTCGCAAGCTTGCTGGTGTGGTCGTCCTGTCCGGGCAGGCTGACCCCGAAAACATTAAATTTACTCTCAAGCACACCCCATTTTTGGGACAACGGTATCGTTATGCTGGCACCTTAGATGTTCGGGTGGCATCCGCTGGTGCGGCACTGGCAGAGTCATTAACTGACCCTAGTTCTATGCAGGGTGTTGAAGAGATGCTGCTTCATACGTTACACTAAGTGTGTTGTTGATCCCTTACCGTTATTTAGTTTTTGTGCTTAACGCTAGGGTCTCGCGTTTCTAAATTGCCATATTTACACAAGTCACTGCAATGAAACGCGCACTTGTACCAGTCTTGCGTGCTGGTCAGGCGATACAGAAACAACGCCCAATCTGATTGATCTAGCCAAATTGTTTTTGAGTGCTGACTCGAATTTTTTGACTTGAATCTGTTGATTTGACTTTTAAGTCCTCAAAGTTCAAGCCCTGAAAACAAAACTGGCCGAGCGCAGATTTTGCGATCGACCAGAAGTTGTATTTTGGTTGCGGGGGCAGGATTTGAACCTACGACCTTCGGGTTATGAGCCCGACGAGCTGCCAGACTGCTCCACCCCGCGTCTGAGAAAAAGAGTATAGCTTATCTAGCGTGTCTTCGCAAATGGACGTCGCGCTAAAAAGGAAAGAAGAACCTGATGAATGACCCCAAAGCCTTGCTGGTACTGGAAGCTGCGCTGTTGTGCGCAAGTGCACCAATGCCGATGTCAGAGTTAAAAAAACTGTTCGATGATGAATCATTGGCTGACCATGAAGTCAGAGAAGTTTTAGAGTCACTGCAAATTTCCTGGAATGATCGCGGCATGGTACTCGTTGAGCTTGCGAGCGGCTGGCGCTTTCAAAGCCGGGAGAGCATGCAAGTTTATTTACAGCGTCTTAGTATTGAGCGAGCACCAAAATATTCACGGGCTGTGATGGAAACTCTCGCCATTATTGCCTGGCGTCAACCAGTGACTCGAGGCGACATCGAAGACATCCGAGGTGTTACAGTCTCGTCCCAGATCATCAAAACGCTCGAAGAAAGAGGTTGGGTTGAGGTGATAGGGCACCGGGATGGTCCTGGGCGGCCCGGATTGCTGGGTACGACTCGGCAGTTTCTCGATGACTTGGGATTGCGTGCGTTGGATGAATTGCCTGCACTGGGATCCCTTGAGATTGGTGAGGCACTGGGTTCGCTGAACATAGAAGGCGAACCTGCTGCTGACATGGCAGCGGCGAATATTAAACAAGACGAAACAGAGTTGGTTATCACCGGCACACATACAGATGCCGCTGACTCGCCAGCAGAACCAATTATTTTTGCGACCGACGACCAATTTGGTCAGGTTAATCCGGAGTCCAAGTGACGAACACAAACAATAACAGTAATGAAACATCCGAGCAGACTGCTGAGCTTTCGGCGGCACCTGACTCAGCAGCGCCCCCCGAAGCGGCGCGCGCAGCTAAGCCTCGGGCCAGAAAATTAAGAACGCCATTTCGTCGCCGTCGGCCTGATGTTGATGCCCAAGACGCACAAGCGACAAATTCGGCTGATCACTCAGAGCCGGTGCCCACGGAACAAGGCGCGGGATTTGTTGCCGACGATCAGACAGAGGATCAGACCTTTATTGCCATAGATACCTCCCCCGAGCAGATTGATCCTGTTGTCGGCGAGCAAGAAGCAACAGAAGCCCTGTCTTATTTAAGTAGCGCAGAACGAATCGAGCAGCGTTTGGGTAAATACCTGAACAGCGACGTACTCATGCCTAAGCTTCATAAAGTTTTGGCTGACGCAGGGATAGGTTCTCGCCGCGAAATGGAAGAACTGATCGTGGCAGGTCGGGTTTCAGTCAATAGCGAGCCAGCGCATATTGGTCAGCGCGTCGGCCCGAACGATCAAGTTCGTGTGAACGGCAAGCCAGTGACTCGAACGAATCAACGCAAGCCACCACGCGTCATTCTTTATCACAAACCTGCCGGCGAAATTGTCAGCCATGACGATCCAGGTGGCCGTGCTAACGTTTTTTCGCGTTTGCCAAAGATGAAAGTGGGTAAATGGCTTTCCATTGGACGTCTCGACTTAAACACTGAAGGTCTTCTGATCCTCACGACCTCAGGCGATCTTTCGAATCGCCTGTTACATCCACGTTATGGCAATGAAAGGGAGTATGCGGTCCGCGTGTTGGGCGAGTTGGGGCCTGAACAACGTCAGGCACTGCTGGAAGGCGTGACGCTTGAGGATGGTCTTGCGAGCTTTGGTATGGTTGAGTTTCTCGGGGGCGAGGGGAGCAATCGCTGGTATCGCGTCACCTTGAACGAAGGGCGCAACCGTGAAGTGAGACGTATGTTTGAATCCGTTGGATTAACGGTTAGCCGCTTGATCAGAACCCGCTTTGGTGACATTGTCTTGCCAACAACCTTACGTCGTGGTCGTTGGGAAGAGCTCGATCCAAAATTCGTCACAGCGTTGATGGTACAGGTGGGCCTGTTGCGCGAGGAAGGTGACGGAGATGGTCGTTCGCGTGGCCCTCGGCAGCCAGCCTCCCACGATAGTGCCTTGCCTCCGGGATTCGGCACGATGGAGCAAAACGGTATGAACGGGGCCAAACTGGGTCGCCGCGGCAAGATTTCTGGTGGACGCGACAAGCCTAGTGGCTTTTCACGAGGTGGCGAGTTTGCGTCTGCTGCGCTTACTGTGGGTGGTGGCTATGCCAATGGTCATCCACAAGGACGCGCCGGCGGTCGAAGCAACAGAGGCCCAGCTGCTGCGGGTGCTGCGGGTAACGGGGCAGCTGCCTCCGGCAATCCACCGGGCGCACGCAAACCAAGACCTTCGCACAAGCCGCGTAAACCTGGCGGTGGTCAGCCTGGACTTGCTGGTATTGATAAGCAACCGAATCAACAGCCCACCGGTAGGCCAGCTGGCGGGGATGGGCGTCCACCCAGGGCCGCAAAAGGGCCGAATGCGAACGGGCCAAAAGCCGGTCCGCGTCGCGGCCCAACAGGTCCGAGAGCGGGTGCGCCCCGGTCGGCGCCGAAAGGCGACGATTGGCAGCCAAGTGGCGCTTCGGCGCATGAGTCACGCCTCGGTTTTAGTAAGCCGCGCGGGGGTCGGTAAGCCGAGCTTGCTTCTGTAACTTATTGGTCTGGCAAGATTTTTTGCTGGGAAATATGCTAAGATAATGAGCTTGAAGCTTTAATCGCTTCGGTTTTTATTTGTTTTTTGCAATCGGGCTGTTTTCAGCCCTTTTTTTTTGAGTCGATGGCGGATCTATTTAGTTTATCTCAGCAGGCCCTTGCATCGATGGATGTCGAACTTGTTGACGTCGAGCGGGCGGCACTTGGTCTATTGCGTATCACCATAGACCGAGTTGAAGGCGTGCGTATCGAAGATTGCGAGCAGGTATCAAAACACTTGTCGCGTGTCTACGAGGTCGAAAATATCGATTATCGCCGCCTTGAGGTTGGATCGCCCGGGGTGGACAGGCCGTTGCGCACGCACGCAGACTTTCAGCGATTCGTCGGCGAAAGGATTGAGGTAAAGCTGCGTGAAGCAGTGGACAATCAAAAGGTTTTTTCTGGTTTGCTTGTGTTGACAGCCGTTGACGCAAGTGAGGTAGGTGCCAAAACTGAGGCCGGGCAAACCGATCTCGAGTTTGGCGTCGATTTTGAAGCAAAAAAAGGCGAAGTCCGGCGAGTCGTGTTCAAGTTTTCTGACGTTGAGCGCGCTAAGCTGGATCCGGTTTTGGATTTCAAGGGTAAAAAGCGATGAGTCGCGAAATTCTTCTGTTGGTTGATGCCTTAGCGCGCGAGAAAAACGTGACGCGCGATGTGGTCTTTGATGCACTGGAAGGGGCATTGGCCTCGGCCATGAAAAAACGTTTCAAAGAAGACGCAGATATCCGCGTCTCGGTTGATCGCCTTAGTGGCGATCATGAGGGCTTCCGACGCTGGCTGGTGGTCCCCGATGAAGCTGGTCTTCAGGCTCCTGATCGCGAAGAGATGCTCTCAGATGCGCTTGATGTTGTGTCTGATATCGAAGTCGGTGAGTACATCGAAGAGCCGCTTGAGCCAATCGAATTTGGTCGGATAGGTGCACAAGCTGCCAAGCAAGCAATCTTGCAAAGAATTCGCGATGCAGAGCGTGAACAGGTCCTGACAGATTTTCTTGACAGAAACGAGTTGATTATTTCCGGATCCATCAAGCGGATGGACAAGGGCGATGCCATCGTCGAAACAGGCAAAATCGAAGCTCGTTTGCCTCGCAGCGAAATGATCCCGAAAGAAAACTTGCGCGTTGGCGACCGAGTGCGCGCCTGGGTCTTTAAGGTTGATCGGACTGCACGAGGTCAGCAAGTGATTTTGTCGCGAAATGCGCCAGAATTTATCAAACAACTATTTGAAAACGAAGTGCCTGAGATCGAGCAGGGCTTGCTTGAGATCAAGGGTGCCGCCCGTGATCCTGGTGTGCGTGCAAAAATTGCTGTGGTTGCTTACGATAAGCGCATTGATCCGATTGGCACTTGTGTTGGTATGCGTGGTTCGCGTGTCACTGCAGTTCGTAACGAACTCGGTGGCGAACAAGTCGATATTGTGTTGTGGTCTGAGGATCCAGCTCAATTCGTGATTGGTGCGCTGGCACCAGCCAACGTTGAGTCGATTGTGGTCGACGAAGATCGTCACGCCATGGATGTGGTGGTTGACGAAGAAAATCTACCCAAGGCAATTGGCTCAAAAGGTCAAAACGTCCGTCTGGCGTCCGAGTTGACTGGCTGGCAAATTAACATTATGACGCCTGAAGAAAGCCAAAATCGGCAAGAGGTCGAACGGGCTAATTTGCGTTCGACGTTTATGACCCGGCTGGATGTGGACGAAGAGGTTGCCGATATCTTGATCGATGAAGGATTTACCGGTCTTGAAGAAATCGCTTACGTGCCAATGCAAGAATTGCTCGAGATTGAGTCTTTCGATGAAGACACAATTAATGAATTGCGGACCCGAGCACGCAATGCTTTGTTGACCGAAGCCATTGCGCAAGAAGAGCGTGTCGAAACGGCTCAGGATTTGCTCAGTCTCGAGGGGATGACTCCTGAGCTGGCCGCGTTACTGGCGAAAGGCAGCATCCATACTCGAGATGACTTGGCCGAACTGGCCACTGATGAGTTATCTGAATTAACGGGCTTAGATGAGAAATCGGCCAGTGATTTTATTATTGCGGCACGTGCACACTGGTTCGAATAGAACACGGTTGTACTGAGTGATTATTTAAGTTTATGCAGTCATGCAGTAAATGGGAAGAGAGAGTCTAATGTCCAGTATTACAGTTGCCCAGTTCGCCACTGAGTTGAAAATGCCCGCTAATGTGCTGCTTGAGCAGCTGCGTTCAGCTGGCGTCGATCTCGGCTCTGTGGATGATAAGGTCACCGATTCGGATAAGACTAGGTTGCTTGAATCCCTGCGTAAGTCTCATGGTGCGACTGACGGCAAAAAAATTACTCTTATGCGTCGGCAGACGTCCGAAATCCGACAAGCCGATGCAACGGGTAAGTCCCGTACCATTCAAGTCGAAGTACGTAAAAAGCGTGTTTTCGTCAAGCGCGATGCGGCTGAAACAGCTGATGTGGCCGCAACACCAGGCAAAGATAACGATGTGTCGCAAATTGAAGCACCAGCGTCCCATGCCGGTGACTTACCAGTACCTTTGACGACTCCAGAAACTCAAGATGGTCAAGCCGATGCCGCACAGTCTTTGGCTGAGGACAAGCAAATTACTCAGCCGCTTGCTGCCGCTGAGCAACTGGTCGTGGAGCCAGTTGTCAGCGCTGCACAACCCGACGTCGCTCCGCCAGCCTTGGCTGCTGTTGAGGCCGCCCCAGTCGAGTTAACTCCAGTTATCGAGCCGATAGTCACCATTGCAGCCCCCGATACGACCGCTGCGCCACTAACTGACGCTGAAGATCAGTCATCGACTGGGTTTATCGTCGACGCACCGTTAGAAAAGTGGGTAACTGAGCCAGTTGTTGCTGAGACGGGTAAACAAGCGATTCTTGCTAAGACCGTGGATGCCACGTCCTCAGGCGTCGAGTCTGAGGTCGTTGCAACCACCACGTCCTCTGCGGACGAAGCACCTAAATCAATTAAGCCGACTCGCGGCCGCGGTGTTGCGCCACCAGCGCCAAAAGTAGCAACAGAGGCAGTGCGTGATGAAGCTCGGCGCGCCTCAGAAGCAGAAGCCGCTGCGCTGCGTGACATGCTGAATCGCTCGCGCAAGCCAGCAAAAGTAGCAGAGCCTGATGCGGCAGCACTGTCCGGTACTTTGCATAAACCTGCTGCGACACCTGCTAAACCGGGTGACAAAAAGCCAAGCGACGCAGCTGGTAAGAAGGTCATTAAGTCCGGAGAAGTTTCTTCAACCTGGTCCGACGATTCACGGGGCAAGAAGCCGCCCGAGAAACGTGATGCACCCTCGGCTCCTGGTCGGGACGGCTGGCGCGCTGGTGGTAAGAGCAAATCAAGTGGTAAGAAAGGTGGTCGTGGCAATACTAGTCAAGTGGACCGCCAAGAACCAGCCCCAGTCGAATTCATCGCGCGTGAAATTCATGTGCCTGAGACGATCAGCGTTGCGGATCTGGCTCACAAAATGTCAGTGAAAGCAGGCGAAGTCATCAAGCACCTCATGTCTCTGGGTCAGATGGTAACCATCAACCAAGTACTCGATCAAGAGACCGCGATGATCGTAGTCGAAGAGCTCGGCCATAAAGCGATCGCGGCAAAACTGGATGATCCAGAAGCGTTCCTGGATGACACCCCGCACGAAGATGCCGAGCTGATGCCTCGCGCGCCGGTGGTAACTGTCATGGGACACGTTGATCACGGTAAGACTTCATTGCTGGACTATATCCGTCGGGCCAAAGTCGCTTCAGGCGAAGCAGGTGGTATTACACAGCATATTGGTGCCTATCACGTTGAAACAGAGCGTGGCATGGTGACATTCCTGGATACACCAGGGCACGAAGCGTTCACAGCCATGCGTGCCAGGGGTGCCAAAGCGACTGATATCGTGATTCTGGTTGTGGCAGCAGATGACGGGGTGATGCCTCAAACTCGAGAGGCTATTCATCATGCCAAGGCTGCCGGTGTACCACTGGTTGTTGCGGTAAACAAGATCGATAAGCCTGAAGCCAATCCGGATCGAGTCAAACAGGAACTGGTTGTAGAAGAGGTTGTGCCTGAGGACTACGGTGGTGATGTGCCCTTTGTGTCGGTTTCCGCAAAAACGGGTATTGGCATTGACGAGCTCTTAGAAAATGTCCTGCTTCAAGCTGAAGTGCTTGAGTTGAAAGCAGCGGTTCATGCCCCGGCAAAGGGACTCGTGATTGAAGCGCGTCTCGATAAGGGCCGTGGCCCAGTCGCGACCATTCTTGTTCAAAGCGGTACGCTGAACCGTGGTGACGTGGTGCTTGCAGGTTCTGCTTATGGGCGCGTTCGTGCGATGCTTGACGAAAATGGTAAACCCATTCAAACCGCCGGCCCGTCTATCCCGGTTGAAATTCAAGGTCTGACGGAAGTTCCTTCCGCAGGTGATGAGATCATGGTTTTGGTGGATGAACGCAAAGCACGCGAAATCGCCTTGTTCCGCCAGGGTAAGTTCCGCGACGTTAAATTGGCTCGTCAGCAGGCTGCAAAACTAGAATCGATGTTTGAGAACATCAAAGAAGGCGCACAAACTCTGTCGCTTATCGTCAAAACTGACGTGCAAGGTTCTCAAGAGGCGCTGGTCCAATCACTGGTCAAACTCTCAACCGAAGAGGTTCGCGTACAAGTTGTGCATGCTGCTGTTGGTGGTGTGTCTGAAAGCGATGTGAACCTGGCTATTGCTTCTGGTGCGGTAATTATTGGTTTTAACGTGCGTGCTGACGCCAGCAGCAAAAAGCTGGCCGAATCCAATGGTGTTGATATTCGTTACTACAACATTATTTATGATGCAGTCGACGAAGTGAAGGCAGCAATGTCGGGCATGCTTGCGCCTGAAAAACGCGAAGAAGTGATCGGCATGGTCGAGGTTCGCGAGGTCTACACGATTTCGCGTATCGGAACCGTCGCAGGTTGCATGGTGACAGATGGCCTGGTCAGACGCGATTCACAAGTACGCTTGCTGCGCAATAACGTGGTTCACTGGACAGGCTGGATGGAATCCTTGCGTCGCTTCAAAGACGATGTCAGAGAAGTCAAGTCTGGGTTTGATTGCGGCGTAACCTTGCGCGGTAACAATGATCTTCAGGTCGGTGATCAACTTGAAATCTTTGAGATCAAGGAAGTGGCGCGTTCTCTTTAAGCCTCACCATGAACCGACACAAGCAGAAATCCATCCCGGGCCGAAACATCAGGCTCGCAGATCAGATCCAAAAAGATCTGGCGTTGATTATTCAACGCGAAATTGATATGTCTCGGGCAGGGTTAATTACACTTTCTTCGGTGGATCTGACAGCAGATTATGCCCACGCTAAAGTTTATTTTACGGTCTTAGGTGCAGAGCCTGCTCAGGCCGAGACTTTGTTGAACGAAAAGGCAGGTTGGCTTCACTCTCAGTTATTTAAACTTCTGCACATCCACACTGTACCGACCTTGCGTTTTTTCCATGATCCTCAGTTGAAACGCGGGATTGAAATGTCTAAGCTCATCGACCAGGCAAATGAGCCAGGTCATTACGTTGGTGTAGCCGACGAACCTGAAGACAAGCCTTAAGGGCTGTCGTCTTGAATCTGGATATTGACGATGGCAAAGCAGCGACGTGGGCGCGTGCTCGACGGAGTTTTATTACTTGATAAGCCAGTAGGTTTATCGAGTAATCATGCCTTACAGCGTGCGAAACGAGCGCTTGATGCTCAGAAAGCAGGACATACGGGTACGCTTGACCCTTTTGCAACAGGTCTGTTGATTTGCTGTTTAGGTAAAGCGACTAAGATCTCTGGCTCTATGTTGAATGCTGACAAAACGTATGTGGCGACTCTTGCGTTCGGTCAAGAAACGGATTCGGGTGATCTGACTGGTGTTGTGCTAGAGCAAGCGGGTGAAGGGTTTGACGGGGTGTCTGAAAGCGATTTACGACAGGTTCTCAAGACTTTCGTGGGGACTCAATTGCAGATTCCTCCGATGATTTCTGCATTAAAGCGTGATGGTAAGCCGTTGTATGAATATGCCCGCCAAGGTATTGTTTTAGAGCGTGAACCAAGAGAGATTACGATTCGTCATGTCGATCTGTTATCTTTCGGCCCCAAGCACGCGATGATTGAGGTGTCTTGCACCAAAGGCACATACATCAGAACCTTGGCACAAGATATTGGCCGAAAGTTGGGTTGTTTCGGCCACTTATCTGCATTGAGAAGGACTCGTGTTGGGCCCTTTTCGCTGGATCAAGCGATAGAACTTGAACCCTTGCAGACCATGTCAGAGCCTGAAAAGGTACTGTTGCCCATGAATGAATTACCCGAAGGTTTGTTGCCTTCGGCCAAGAACGCAGTTACTACTTAAAGGATATGTATGTCACGCGCATTGCGTAACGTTGCCATTATTGCCCACGTTGACCACGGCAAAACCACATTGGTCGACCAGTTGCTCCGCCAGTCGGGCACCTTCCGTTCGAACGAAAAAATGACCGAACGGGTGATGGATTCCAACGATCTTGAAAAAGAGCGTGGCATCACCATTCTGTCAAAAAACTGTGCCGTTGAGTATGACGGTACCCACATCAATATCGTCGATACCCCCGGTCACGCCGATTTCGGCGGAGAAGTCGAGCGTGTGCTATCCATGGTTGATGGCGTTCTGCTTTTGGTTGATGCGGTTGAAGGCCCAATGCCTCAGACGCGTTTTGTCACCAAAAAAGCCCTGGCTCTCGGTTTGAAGCCAATCGTCGTCGTCAATAAAGTGGATCGGCCGGGTGCACGCTGCGACTTCGTCATCAACGCAACGTTTGAACTATTTGACAAACTGGGCGCAACCGAAGAACAGTTGGACTTCCCGGTTGTATTCGCCTCGGGTTTGAACGGCTTCGCCGGTTTGAATGAAGATGTTCGTGACGGTGATATGCGTCCTTTGTTCGACGCAATTCTTCAGCATGTGCCCATGCGCGATGATGATCCAAATGCCCCGTTACAGTTGCAAATCTCCTCGATTGATTACAGCACATACGTTGGTAAGATCGGTATTGGTCGTATCCGTCGTGGTCGCATCAAGTCCGGCATGGAAGTGGTTTGTCTGGATGGTCCTGACGGTGTGCCCTTTAAAGGTCGGATCAATCAAGTCCTAAAATTCAAAGGCTTGGAGCGAGAGATCGTAGACGAAGCAATTGCTGGTGACATCGTGCTGGTTAACGGCATTGAAGATATTGGTATCAGTACAACTATCTGTTCACCAGACTCGCCTGACGCTTTGCCTTTGCTCAAGATCGATGAACCGACGTTAACCATGAATTTCATGGTGAACACCAGCCCACTTGCAGGGCGGGAAGGAAAGTTCGTCACTAGCCGTCAAATCCGCGAGCGTCTTGATCGCGAGTTAAAGTCCAATATGGCTTTACGCGTTCGTGACACAGATGATGACACCGTGTTTGAAGTGTCGGGTCGTGGCGAGTTGCACTTGACTATTCTGGTTGAAACCATGCGTCGCGAAGGCTATGAGCTGGCCGTGTCGCGTCCACGGGTGGTGTTTCATGAAGAAGACGGTGTCAAAACTGAGCCGTACGAAAATCTGAGTATCGACTTAGAAGACAATACTCAAGGTTCTGTCATGGAAGAACTTGGTCGTCGTAAAGCTGAGTTGCTCGACATGGTGAGCGATGGACGCGGTCGTACACGCCTTGAATATCGTGTGCCTGCTCGAGGTCTGATCGGCTTTCACGGCGATTTCATGACAATGACACGTGGTAACGGTCTGATGAGCCACACCTTTGATGCCTATGGTCCGGTCAGAGATGGTCTCTTGGGCGAACGTCGTAATGGCGTGTTGATCAGCCAGGACGATGGTGAGGCAGTTGCTTACGCCATCTGGAAGCTGCAAGATCGTGGTCGTATGTTTGTGTCACATGGTGATCCAGTATACGAAGGCATGATCATCGGTATCCACAGTCGTGACAATGATTTGGTTGTTAACCCGATCAAGGGTAAGCAGCTGACCAACGTTCGTGCCTCTGGCACTGATGAAGCGGTGCGCTTGGTGCCGCCTGTTGAGTTGAATCTCGAATACGCCGTCGAGTTCATTGATGATGACGAGTTGGTCGAAGTCACGCCTAAGAGTATTCGTTTGCGTAAGCGTTACTTGGCTGAGCATGAGCGTAAAAAGATGTCTCGTTCAAGCGGCTCTTAAGCTAACCAATCAAGGCCTTGACTTAAACCTCAAGGCCTTTTTTCTGGATGTGATGGTTGATCTGAACCATCACAGCATCCAGATCATCCTCAACGGTAAATAGATCTGGGTCACAAGCATCGACCAGTCCATTGGCTAATAGTTGATCGCGTAGCCAGTCAACTAGTCCTCCCCAGAACGCTTTACCCACCAAAATAATGGGGCACGGTGCGATGCGTCTCGTTTGTACTAACGTCAAGCATTCAAACAGCTCATCCAAAGTACCAAAGCCTCCGGGAAGCACAATATAAGCGACGCTAAACTGAAAAAACGTCGATTTTCTCGACAGAAAATGATCAAAATCCAGTTGACTGGATAAATACTGATTAGCCTGAGCTTCCTGGGCGACTTTGATGTGTAAACCAACACTGTGACCACCCGCTTCAAAGGCGCCTTTGTTCGCGGCTTCCATGATCCCGGGACCACCACCGGCAATTACTGCAAGCCCAGCCTCGGCGAGCCTGCGACCTAAGGCTTGACTTTGGGCATAGTAAGACGACGATGGCTTAATACGTGCGCTACCGAATACACTGACAGCCAAGCCCAAATTTGTCAGCGTTTCTGCAGCTCGCACCATCTCTGACATAATTTGGGTTGATCGCTCAATTTCGGGCGCGACCGCTTGTTGATTAATAGCCATGAAAAAAACCTTGTTGCTGGTGGATGGATCGAGTTATCTCTACCGCGCTTTCCATGCAATGCCCGACCTGAGAAACGCCAAGGGTGAGCCCACTGGTGCCATCTACGGCGTCGTCAACATGATGCGCAAATTAATAGAAGAATATCAGGCAAATTATGCAGTATGCGTCTTTGATGCTAAAGGCAAGACTTTTCGAGACGAGATCTACCCGGACTATAAGGCACATCGTCCTTCAATGCCCGAGGATCTGGCGTTGCAGATCGAGCCTATCCATAGAGCCGTACGGGCGATGGGCTGGACTGTGCTCAGCGTGCCCGGCGTTGAGGCAGACGATATTATTGGCACGCTGGCCTGTTGGGCAACTCAACAAGACGTTCACTCTGTTATCTCTACTGGTGACAAGGATCTAGCGCAACTGGTGAACAGTCATGTGACCTTGGTGAACACCATGTCCAACGAGAAACTCGATCCGCAAGGGGTATTGGCTAAATTTGGTGTTCCACCTAACCGAATCGTCGATTATTTGATGCTGGTTGGCGATACAGTCGACAACGTACCGGGCGTACAAAAAGTGGGTCCTAAAACCGCGGTTAAATGGCTGCAAGAATTCGACTCGATCGAAGCTTTGGTTGAACAGGCTGACTCCATCAAGGGTGTAGCTGGTCAGAATTTGCGCGATGCCGCTGCTAACTTTGCGCTGACCCGCGAACTGATCACCATCAAGACCGATTGCGATATTCAGAACGAGGTGAAGAATATCGCTGAGTTAACACCGAAACCGTATGATCAAGCCGTGTTGCTTGAGATCTATGAACGTTATGGATTCAGAACTTGGTTGCGAGAGCTCACCGGCGAACCTCAGCGTACACCCGCTCTCGATGTCAGACAAGCTATTGAGACCGAACGTCCAGCCGCACCGGCGATTCAGTCCTACGAAACCATCACGGATTGGGATAGCTTTGATCGTTGGTTGGCCTTAATCAGGCAAAGTGATTGCGTCGCGATTGACACCGAAACGACTGCACTCGATCCGATGACAGCAAGGCTCGTCGGCATATCGCTGTCTGTTGCTCCAGGGCAAGCGTGTTATATCCCGCTAGCCCACAGCGGTCAGGATGCAGGGGTTCAATTATCTAGAGAAAACGTGCTTGAAAAAATGAAACCCTGGCTGGAAGATAAGACCCCAACCAAATTGCTGCATCATGCCAAATATGACGCTCACGTGTTCACCAACGAAGGGATTGTGTTGCAAGGGATTGCACACGACACCATGTTGCAGGCTTACGTACTTGAATCCCATAAAACCGTTGGTCTCGCTGATCTCGCTCAGCGTTGGTTGGGCGTTAAAGGCTTATCGTTTGAGGATCTGTGTGGCAAGGGCGCCCACCAGATTGGTTTTGACGAGGTCGACATTGAACGTGCGTCTCAGTATGCCTGTGAAGATGTTGATTACACCTTGAGGCTACATCAGTTGCTACAGCCCAAGCTCAGAGAAAACGCTGGCCTCTTGGCTATCTATGAGCTTGAAATCAAAGTGTCTAACGTTTTATTCAAAATTGAGTGTACGGGTGTCAAAATTGACTCGACCGAACTGGGTCGTCAAAGCCATGTACTCGGTCAAGAAATGTTGTCGCTGGAGAAAAAAGCTTACGAGCTTGCGGGCCAACCTTTTAATTTAAATTCGCCCAAGCAGCTGGGAGAGATCCTCTTTGTCAAAATGCAATTGCCCATTGTCCGCAAAACTCCGCAAGGCGTACCCTCCACGGACGAAGAAGTACTGACAAAACTCGCGCAAGACTATCCCTTGCCCCAAGTCTTGCTTGAATACCGAGGTATAGCAAAACTGAAGTCTACCTACACCGATAAGTTGCCCAAGATGGTCAACGCGAAAACCGGCAGAGTGCATACGCATTACGCACAGGCGGCGGTCATCACGGGACGGTTGGCGTCGTCTGAACCCAACTTGCAGAATATTCCGGTGCGTTCTGAGGCAGGGCGAAGGGTACGCCAGGCCTTTGTCGCCACAGAGGGAATGATCGTCTCGGCAGATTATTCGCAAATCGAATTACGCGTGATGGCTCATGTATCAAATGACGCGAACTTGCAGCGCGCGTTTGCCGCAGGCGAAGATATCCATAAGGCGACTGCTTCAGAAGTTTTTGGTGTTAGTTTGCAAGACGTGTCGGCTGAACAAAGGCGTGCTGCCAAGGCGATTAACTTTGGTCTGATTTATGGCATGGGTGCGTTTGGTCTGGCTAGCAATTTGGGCATTACGCGTGACGCGGCTCAAGCCTATATTGACCGCTACTTCGCCCGTTATCCAGGTGTTGCGCAATATATGGCTGACACCCGAAGCCAGGCGCACGCGCAAGGGTTTGTCGAAACTGTCTTCGGACGGCGTCTCTGGCTAGTTGATATCAAGGCAGCAGGGGCCAGGCGCGCAGGTGCCGAGCGGGCTGCGATTAATGCGCCTATGCAAGGGACGTCAGCCGATCTGATCAAGATGGCGATGATCGCGGTTCAAGATTGGCTGGAGGTCAAAGAGCTTAGAACTAAAATTATCATGCAGGTTCACGACGAATTGGTCTTAGATACACCGCTTGACGAGCTAGAGCTTGTGAAAACAGAACTACCAAAGTTGATGTGTGATGTCGCTACCCTGAGAGTGCCGCTTGTTGCTGAAGTCGGGGTAGGACAAAACTGGGAGCAGGCTCACTGATGACGTTATTTTCAATTTTACTTTCAACCCTCATCGGCGGGGTTGTGGCGGTCTGTATCGCTTATTGGCTCAGTACCCGCGTCTTTGCAAAATACTTGCATCACATGGTTAGCGTTTCAGTTGGCGTTTTGTTAGCCGTCGCGTTATTGCATCTGCTGCCCGAAGCTTTTTCTGAAGGCATTAGCCCACGCCTCCTTTTTAGTTGGATGCTTGCCTCCGTGGTCGGTTATTTTGTACTCGAAAAAATTGCTTTGCTCAGGCATAGTCATCATCACGAGGGCGATGGGCACCACCATCATCACGGCATGGATCGAACGGTTGCCGGTAAAGGTGGTGTTCTGATTTTGATTGGAAGTTCGTTGCACAATCTGGTTGACGGTATTGTGATTGCTGCTGCGTTTTTGACAGATCCGACGCTAGGGGTACTCACGGCCACCTCTATTATTTTGCACGAAGTGCCTCATAAGCTGGGTGATTTTGTTGTGCTAACCAATGCTGGCTTGACTCGTCAGCGGGCTTTTCTGCTGATTTTGTTTTCAAGTGCCTGTTCAGCCTTAGGTGGTCTGTTTGGTTACCTGTTGCTTGAACACGCGTTAACGTCACTGCCTTATATACTGGTCGTGGCTGCAACGAGCTTTCTTTATATTTCTATCGCTGATCTTATCCCGCAGATGCACGCACGAGGTTCTCTAAAAGATGCGATACCCCAATTGTTATTGGTAGCAATCGGGGTGATCGTCGTGTATTTATCGACGGTATTGGTTGACGTGCACTAGTTCAAAGGCAGGCTCAGATCCTGCAATGCCCTGATCCGGGCGATCAATGGCGGGTGCGACGAGAGCAACGAACTAATACTTTTGCCACCGGTAATACCCGCCGCTTGAAAATTTTGCGGCAGTTCACCAGCTTGCATATTTGCCAACCGGGCGAGGGCACGAAGCATTGGCTCGCGAGAGCTTAACAACTTTGCAGATCCCGCATCGGCACGGTATTCGCGATGCCTGGAAAACCAAGCGACGATTATGCTTGCGAGTATGCCAAAAGCTAATTCGCAGACAAATTGCGTGACATAAAAACCAACCCCCATGCCGCGCTCGTTCTTTAATAATACGCGGTCGACAAAATAACCTATCACTCGAGACAAGAAGACCACAAAGGTATTCACGACCCCTTGAATCAAGGTTAAGGTCACCATATCACCGTTGGCAATGTGAGCCACTTCGTGCGCGAGCACAGCGGTGACTTCCTCTTCAGTCATACTTTCAAGTAGACCAGTTGAAACGGCAACTAAGGCCTCGTTTTTGAAAGCTCCCGTGGCAAACGCATTCGGCTCGCCTTCATAAATGGCAACTTCTGGTCTGCCAATTGCGGCACGATCTGCTAGTTGATAGACCGTATCAACTAACCAGGCCTGACGTGCATCCGCCGGAGCCTGAGGGTTGATCACGACAGAACCGGTGCTGGACTTAGCCAGCCATTTACTCATTAGCAATGAAATAAACGCCCCGCCGAAACCAATGACGCCCGAAAAAATAACCAATGAGGTTAGATCCAAACCTTGTGCCGTCAAAAAACGATTCACCCCTAGGATGCTGAGGGTGACATTCAAAACTAACATGACTGCTAAGTTCGTTAACAGGAACAGTACAACTCGTTTCATACTTCACCCATCATCCGACGATACCATTCGTGAAAGTGCTGCATGCCATCTTCCATTGGTGATTGATAAGGACCAACTTCGCATACGCCACGTTGCATCAATGCCAGTCTGCCGGCGTCCATGCGCTCAGCGATTTCATCGTCCTCAATCGCCGTTTCAAAATATGCTTCGCGCTGTGCTTCGACGAATTCGCGTTCGAAAAGAGCGATTTCCTCTGGATAGTAAAACTCCACGACGTTAACTGTCTCTTGAGGTGACTTTGGATAAAGCGTAGATAGCACCAGCACATGCGGATACAACTCGATCATGTGTGTGGGAAAATACGTTACCCACACAGCGCCGAAATCCGGGGCTTGGCCGCGGCGAAAATCCATCAGCTTTTCATGCCAGACTTTGTAAGCAGGCGAACCGGGTTGCGCCAAGGCTTGGTGGACGCCAACACGCTGAAGGCTGTAGTTCTTGTTGAACTCCCAGGACAAGTCATCGCAGGTCACAAAATGCCCGAGCCCAGGATGAAACGGCGCGACGTGATAATCCTCTAAGTACACCTCAATGAAAGTCTTCCAGTTGTAATGGCATTGGTGCACTTCAACATGATCGAGTACGTAGTCAGAGAAAGCAAACTCTGGGCGCTTGAACAGATGGCCGAGATCCGCATTGACGTTGCCCGAACCTTCAAAGAGCAAACCGTGGACATTTTGAAGCGGAAATCTTTGCAGGTTGAGGCAAGGCTTGTCGTCGAATTGCGGAGCCCCGAGCAACTGGCCTTGTTTGTCGTAGGTCCAGCGATGAAGTGGGCAAACAATGTTGCCACCGCTGCCACTTAGACTGCCATGTGTATTTTGAGGACCTGAGACATTGCCAGCCTTACCCCCCAGCATCAAGGCTTGACGATGACGACATACATTTGACAGCAATTCAATACCGTTAGCGCCACGCACCAGCACTCTGCCATTGTCTTCTTGGATCAGGCAGCGCCAATCACCCGGCTCAGGAACGGATTTCTCGTGCCCGACGTAAATCGGTGACTGTTGGAAAATGCTCTGTTGCTCGCGCAAAAACAGTGCAGCATCAAAATAAGAGCTCACCGGTAATTGGGTGCGCGCTGGCGTCAAATGCGCCATCCGACCAATGTCGGTCATGATTCCCCCCGCAAAGATAAAAAAGCCAGAACGGGCAACCCGGACTGGCGCGAAGAAAAATCGGATAGGCCGATAATCAAAGTGTGCAAGTATATCATTAACGCACCTTAGCGCCGCATCTCGTACAATCCCCACTACGCAGTCAATATTTAATCTAGATACCCGGAGTCAGCGTGGCGACAGTCAGTAAAACCTCTGCCCAGTCTCAAGTTGTTGGCGCTCAAGAATTGCCTTTGCCTCAAGATTTTGAGACCGCACTAGCTGAGCTCGAGGGCCTGGTGTCCGAGATGGAGTCAGGATCATTCTCGCTTGAGCAGTCTTTAGGTGCTTATAAACGCGGGGTAGAACTAACCAGAGTATGCCAAGAAAGATTGACGCAAGCTGAGCAGCAAGTCAAAGTGCTTGAAGCGGGCCTGCTGCGCCCGATGGATGACGCAGACAAAGCATGATGGCGGGGTTAGAAGGATTTGATGCTTGGCTGCGTTCGCACGTCGACCGCGTAGAAGCCGCACTTGACGAAGCGATGCCCAGGCCTGATGCGGTGCCAGAGCGTTTGCACCAAGCTATGCGTTACTCGGTGCTGGGCGGAGGCAAACGCGTTCGAGCCGCTCTGGTATATGCTGCAGCGAGGGCGTGTGGACCTGCTGGGGATCAGAACCAGACCGCCCTCGATCAGGCTGCTTGCTCAGTCGAGCTGATTCATGCGTACTCGTTGATCCATGACGATTTGCCGTGCATGGATGACGATGTCTTAAGGCGCGGCAAGCCGACTGTGCACGTCGCGTTTGATGAAGCGAGCGCATTGTTGGCGGGCGACGCTATGCAACCATTGGCTTTTAAGTGGTTGACGGATATGAAAATAGACCCGGCACGTGTGGTTCAGGCCGTCAGAACGCTGGCCATCGCCTCTGGCAGTCACGGGATGGCGGGCGGACAGGCGATTGATTTAGATAGTGTTGGCAAGACCCTGAGTCGTGAACGTCTCGAATTGATGCACACACTGAAAACAGGTGCCTTGTTGGCCGCGAGCGTATCACTTGGTGCTATCGTGGCGAACGCTCACGCTCAGCAGTGGGTCTGTCTGAATGATTATGGTCGAATGATGGGTCTGGCATTTCAAGTGGTTGACGATATTCTGGATGTGACAGCTGATTCTTCTCAGCTGGGTAAAACACCAGGTAAAGACGCCGCGGCGAATAAGCCCACCTATGTTTCATTGCTGGGTTTGAATGAGGCCCGGCAACTGGCTGACGCTTTGCATGGCCAGGCACTGTCAGCGCTTGCTCCTTTAGGCGATGATGCAAAGTTGCTGATAAATATGGCTGATTACATCTTATTAAGAAAAAATTAGAAATTTATTCAAACATGCCTTTTAATTTACTCGACACTATCCATTCACCAGCCGACGTCAGGGTCTTAGATAGGCGCGAACTCAAGCAACTGGCGCAAGAGTTGCGAGCTTATGTACTGGATTCAGTCTCGCGAACGGGTGGCCACCTGTCATCCAATCTTGGCACGGTCGAGTTAACGATTGCGCTCCATCATGTATTTAATCTGCCTCATGATCGCCTTATCTGGGATGTAGGCCATCAGTCCTATCCCCATAAAATTATGACGGGCAGAAAAGACGGGATGGCGACCTTACGCCAGCACGGCGGCTTATCCGGTTTTCCCAAACGATCCGAATCCGAATATGACTCATTTGGGACGGCTCATTCTTCGACATCTATTTCTGCCGCGCTAGGGATGGCGGTCGCGTCGCGTAACGCCGGCATTGCTCGTGAACACATCGCTGTCATTGGCGATGGCTCCATGAGTGCGGGTATGGCCTTCGAAGCGATGAATAACGCAGGCGTCACACCTGATATTCATCTGCTAGTCATTTTGAACGATAACGACATGTCGATCTCACCGCCTGTCGGGGCCTTGAATCGATATCTGGCACGTTTGATGTCCGGTCAATTTTATGCAGCGGCAAAGAGTGTAGGGCGGGCGGTGTTGCAACACATGCCGCCAGTGCTTGAATTTGCCCGTCGTTTTGAAGAACACGCTAAAGGCATGGTGACACCAGCCACCTTATTTGAAGAAATGGGGTTCAACTATGTTGGCCCTGTTGATGGACACGATCTTGAATCACTGATCCCGACCTTGCAGAATATGCGAGCGTTGAAAGGCCCTCAGTTCTTGCACGTTGTGACGAAAAAGGGGCAAGGCTACAAGCTGGCAGAGGCAGATCCAGTTCTCTACCACGGGCCGGGTAAGTTTGATCCCGCAGTGGGTATTCAAAAATCCAGCGCACCAGCCAAAATCACGTATACCCAAGTCTTCAGTCAATGGTTATGTGACACCGCCGCGCAAGATACTCGATTATTCGGCATTACGCCTGCCATGCGAGAAGGCAGTGGACTGGTTGAGTTCGAAAAACGTTTTCCTGATCGTTATTTCGATGTGGGTATTGCTGAACAGCACGCGGTGACATTTGCTGCTGGCATTGCTTGCGAGGGTCAAAAGCCTGTTGTCGCGATTTACTCGACTTTTCTACAGCGTGGTTATGATCAGTTGATTCATGACGTGGCGCTTCAGGATCTTGACGTGACCTTTGCGCTCGATCGAGCTGGATTAGTCGGTGCTGACGGCGCCACTCATGCTGGTAATTACGACATTGCTTTTTTGCGGTGTATTCCAAATATGGTTGTGGCGACTCCTTCAGACGAGGCGGAGACTCGCTTGCTGCTGTCGACGTGTTATCAGTACCCAGGTCCGGCATCCGTCCGCTATCCTCGAGGTTCAGGCACAGGCGTCGTGCCAACAACATCACTCGAGACGGTTCCTGTGGGGCGGGGTGTTGTGAAGCGGCAAGGTAAAAAAATAGCGATTCTCGTGTTTGGCACCTTATTAGCGGCAGCGCTCAAAGCGGCTGACTCACTGGATTTGTCTGTCGTTGATATGAGATTTGTAAAACCGATCGACCGTGATTTGATTCTTGACTTGACTGCCCGCCACGAAGGTCTTGTGACCGTCGAAGAAGGTGCCCTGATGGGCGGTGCGGGTAGCGCCGTCTCTGAAGTACTCGCAGCTGCCTGCATCGTATGCCCGATTCTGCACTTGGGTTTGCCCGATCGCTTTATCGATCACGGTGATCAAATGGGTTTGTTGGTGGAGGTCGGTTTGAGTGCAGAGGGTATTGAGTCTGCAATTACCGAACGTTTTTTTGCTTGAGTGAACGTCCGTTGACATAGCACTGCTTCGCTTGGCTCTCTTGTTGCTTGGTATCCCGGTCGCCTGCTCTCAGATCTGTGCGCCAGCGCACCAAGAATTCGTCCCGCAAGACGTAGACTCGCATAGAGTTGAAATCAAAGGATCAGCCATGAATCAGAAAAGTCGTTGCGCCATCGCTGATAGCTGGTCGCACCAACGTTGCTCAATTGATCGAGAGTCACGGTCTTCATCAGATGCCACGACATGCGAGTTTAAGGGCCGTTGTGCAGCGATGATGCAGGCACTACAACAAGATCGCAACATGTCGACTGTTATCACCAAAGCAATCCTGGTGGATGGCTTGCCTAAAATTTTCGATAGGCTAGAGCTGTAATATCACAATAAGTGCATGACTTATTTGCTTTTTTTGTCTTATTGCCCCATAATTGAGGGCTTTCCTGCTCGACCAACTGGCTATGTGCAGTATGGCGGGCTGTCACCGGTAAGTCTGACAGGTTTTTTGTCTGTCTAAATTGTCGGATATCCCTAGGAGTTTTACCCATGCGTCACTATGAAGTGGTATTTATCGTGCACCCCGACCAAAGCGAGCAAGTTCCCGCAATGGTCGAGCGTTACCAGGCAGTAGTCACCAGCCAAGGTGGTAACGTGCACCGTTTCGAAGACTGGGGTCGCCGTCAATTGGCGTATCCCATTCAAAAACTCGTGAAAGCACACTACGTGTGCCTGAACATTGAATGTGGTCAAAGCACGTTAGACGAGCTTGAGCATTCTTTCCGTTACAACGATGCTGTGTTGCGCCACCTGGTTATCAAGACCAAGGCTGCCCAAACTGAAGCTTCGATCATGATGAAACAAGTTGAGCGCGATGAAGCCCGTAAGGCGTCTGCCGACTCAGTCAGCATGGATCAGGATTCAGAATAAACCGTTCATGAATCGACTCGATATCGCGGGTCAAGTGCTTGAGGTGTCACCGGTGAGATATACGCCAGCCGGGGTTGCAGTCTCAGAGTTCTTGATTAGCAGCGAGTCAGATGTAATAGAAGCAGGTCAATCTCGCAAGGTGATTATTTCGTTACCAGTTGTTGCGATGGGGGATCTGGTTCAGATGACCGGTAAGTTGCAGTTAGGATCAAAGGTACAGATACAAGGTTTTTTGGCACCAGTGCGAAAAGATTCTCCGAAATTCAGGTTGCATGCGCAACTGATTAAACAAATTTGAACGAGGCACATCATGGCTTTTTTCGGTAAACGTAAAGAAAAAAAGAAATTCACTCAGCAAAACCCCCTGTTCAAGCGCCGCAAATTTTGCCGCTTCAGCGCAGCGGGTGTTGACCAGATCGATTACAAAGATATCGATACTTTGCGAGATTTCATTCAAGAAAACGGCAAAATCATTCCTGCTCGCCTGACAGGTACCAAGGCAATTTATCAACGTCAGCTCGACGCAGCGATTAAGCGCGCGCGTTTCCTGGCATTGTTGCCTTTCACAGACAACCACAACTGATCCGAGGCCTATTATGCAAATTATTCTTCTCGAAAAAGTCGTTAACGTCGGCAACCTCGGTGATGTGGTTCGCGTGCGTGACGGCTACGCTCGCAACTTCCTGATCCCACAAAAGAAAGCTCGTCGTGCAACTGAAGTCGCCCTGAAAGATTTCGAAGCGCGTCGCGCAGAACTCGAAAAAGTTCAAGCTGAGAAGCTTGCGGCTGCCCAGGGCTTAGGTGAGCGCATGGAAGGTCAGGCAGTGACCATCACACAGAAGTCTGGCGTTGACGGCCGCCTGTTTGGTTCTGTCACCAATATGGATATCGCTGCCGCTTTGGTCAAAGCCGGTTTTGCTGGGATTGAGAAAGCTCAGGTTCGTTTGCCAGAAGGCCCATTGAAAGCCATTGGCGAGTACTCGATCCAAGTGTCCCTGCATCCCGATGTGGTGAGCACGATTAAAGTCGTGATCGCAGGCGATCTCGTCTAAGAGCAGATTATTTTTCTGGCAAAAAAGCCGGCCTTTTTGCCGGCTTTTTTGTTTTAACCAAACGTGCTGTTTTGATACGTGTCCGTGGCTATTGAAACAAATTCTGAGCAAAGTTTAAACATTGCCCTGGCAACTTGGTTGGCTGCTCACGCACATGACCCCAACGGTGTCGAAATCATTACCCTTGGTGGGCAGAAATTCGTCGTTAAGCGACGTGGTCCCAAACCCTTTGACGGACTGATATACGCCTTCAGGTTTATGCGGTCTTTTACGCTTTCCTTACTTTGTTGGCTGGTTTGGGGTCAGCGTCCCGCTACTCGTACATTGCTGCAAAACGGCTTGACTGAAGAGGCCAGGCGACTACAGCTGCTGCGCGCTGCAGGGTGTCATGTTCCCAAAATACTGCATCAAGAACCCGGTGTCTTGGTGCTTGAGTTCGTCGGTGAGGATTTGCCGCACTACCTTCGAACCAGTGATCCAGCAGGACGCATCGTCTGGATTAAAAGGGTGGCGAGTGACTTAGCTTCGTTTCACCTTGCTGGTTTTGTGCACGGTGGTGCGCAATTGCGCAATCTGATGTTCGACGACAACAAGTTAACTCGTATCGATTTTGAAGAGAATATCGGCGAGGCCTTGGCTCTGCCCTTGGGTCAAGCTTATGATTTCTATCAGATGCTGTCCTCGCTCGCGGGGATGCGTGCCGATGAAATTTCAGCGAGTGAACGTCAAGCGCTCTGCAATCAAATGCTGCATGAGTATTTGTTGCAAAACCCTGACGTCGCAGTGAAACAACATCTGAAAAATATGGCTATGGTGTTCACTTGGTTGGTGCGTATTGTCGGGCCCATCTTGCGCTTGATTCCCGGCAAAGATGTGCAGGGTTTTTTGTACGTAACTAACACCTTAGGGTTAACATTGACTGATGAATAATCCACCAGATCCCCAGCTTGATTACTTGCGCGTGCCGCCTCATTCTGTTGAAGCCGAGCAATCGGTATTAGGCGGGTTGCTACTGGACAATAGCGCTTGGGAAAGGATCAGCGATACGGTTGGTGAGGCAGATTTCTATCGGTACGATCATCGACTGATCTGGCAGCATATCAATCGCTTAATCAATTTGTCACGCCCGGCAGACGTTGTGACTGTTCATGAGTCCATTTCAAGCGCGGGTAAGTCAGAAGAAGTTGGTGGTCTTTCATACTTAAATGCTTTGGCGCATAACACCCCGTCAGCGGCAAACATTCGCCGTTACGCCGAAATCGTTCGCGAGCGCTCAATGCTCCGAAAACTCGTATCTGTTGCCGACGAGATATCTGCAGAAGCGTTTAACCCGCTAGGTAAAGAAGCCCGTCAACTGCTTGACGAGGCCGAGGCCAAGGTATTCAAGATTGCCCAAGAAGGTGCTCGCACAACCACCGGTTTTCGAGTGATTCAACCGTTGTTATCTGAAGTGGTAGATCGTATCGACCAACTCTATCACCAAGCAGGTGACTCAGACGTGACCGGTGTTCCAACGGGTTTTTCTGATCTAGACAAAATGACGTCGGGTCTGCAAAAGGGAGACTTAGTTATTGTTGCTGGGCGGCCCTCGATGGGTAAGACTGCCTTCTCCATGAACATTGCAGAGCATGTAGCAATCGAGCAAGGTCTGCCAGTCGCCGTGTTTTCCATGGAGATGGGCGCAGTGCAGCTCGCCATGCGGATGTTGGGTTCTGTGGGTATGTTGGATCAGCACCGGATGAGAACCGGTAAATTACTGGCAGAAGACTGGCCGAGAGTCACACATGCTGTGCAGAAAATGCAAGATGCAAAGCTCTACATTGATGAGACCCCCGCGCTTAGCTCTGGAGAAGTTCGCTCGCGTGCGCGACGACTCGCTCGGCAGTACGGAACGCTTGGTCTCATCGTCATTGATTACATTCAGTTAATGGGCGCAGCGAGTGCGGGCGAAAACCGTGCGACTGAGATTTCAGAGATCAGCCGGTCACTCAAAAGTCTTGCGAAAGAGCTTGAATGCCCCGTGATTGCGTTGTCTCAGTTAAATCGAAGCCTCGAGCAACGTCCAAACAAAAGACCCATCATGAGTGATCTTCGTGAGTCGGGCGCAATTGAACAAGATGCGGATTTGATCTTATTTATCTATCGCGATGAGGTGTACAACCCTGATTCACCAGACAAAGGTACAGCTGAAATTATTATTGGTAAGCAGCGTAATGGTCCGATCGGATCCGTGCGCATGACTTTTCAGGGGTCTAGTACCCGCTTCCTGAACTTCTCGGGTGGTCACCAGGGAAGCAGCTACTAAAAGTTTCAGTTCGTGTAGTGACTGTCTTCAGCTTGTGTCAAATGATCTGATTACAGGGCAGCAAGTTCCTGACGCTGCATCAACTGGCGAATTCTGATTGCGTCCGCGACCCGAGTGCCACGACCAATCGCATCGAGCAACACAATGGCTGTGTCTCTATTGTTGATGCGTGCAATCATCACCAAGCATTGTCCAGCCTCGTTAATAAAGCCGGTCTTGGATACTTTGATATCCCAATCTGCCTTGGTCACCAACGAATTCGTGTTTCTAAAGACGGTTGCTGTCTTACCGACGGTTCTGATTTCTTGCTGATCGTCGGTTGTGAATTCTTGAATGGCAGGGCGCTGCATGGCAGCCTGCATCATTTTGACGAGATCCCGGGGGGTCGAGACGTTGGCACTAGACAGGCCCGTTGGCTCAACAAAACGCGATTGGCGCATGCCAAGTTGTTGTGCCTTGGTGTTCATTGCCAGGACGAGAGCACTGGTGCCACCGGGGTAGTAGCGAGCAAGTGCACTGGCGGCTCGGTTTTCCGACGACATCAAGGCGAGATGCAACATATCACCGCGGGTTAATTTTGTACCAACCGGCAAACGTGAGCGACTATGTTTAAGCTTGTCGACATCGTCTTGAGTTACTTCAATCATCTCAGACATGGGCTGTTTCGCGTCGACCACAATGATCGCCGTCATCAGCTTAGTAACTGACGCGATAGGACGAACCTCGTCTTCATTTTTTGACAGCAATACATTGCTATTCGCCAGATCTTGCACGTACACCACGTGTGATTTAAGAGCCCCGCTGGTAACGACCTCAGGCTTAGGTTTGGCCTTGCTTGACGGGGCAGGCTTGCTGTCGGTTTTCTTGCTGTTCGTTGTGCTCTTGGCTTTGTTAGTTTGGCTATCAGAACCGTTGTTTTGTTGCGCCAAACTCGCTTCAGTTACGCCAACGAGGGCGACACAGGCCATCAACGTTGCGACGTGTTTGGCTGAAAAAAAGTAAAGTTTGGATCGCATTGGTGAAGCCTTTTAGTAAAAATCCAAACGAATTATATACTTAGCAGGTGAACTTAAACTGAAATTTACGGTCTTCAGCATTATTTTTCTTGATAGCTAAAATTATCTTTATTTTGTGATAATTTGTAAGCTAATTCATAGGCTGTATGCAAAGAAGACGGATCCGCAACGCCTTGACCGGCAATATCAAACGCCGTGCCATGATCGACACTTGTGCGTACGAAGGGCAAACCAACCGTCACATTGACTCCCTCATCGACACCGAGATATTTGATCGGGATGAGTCCTTGATCGTGGTACTGAGCCACAACAATATCAAAGTCGCCACGGCGAGCACGCATAAAAACAGTATCGCCAGGCCAGGGACCCGTGACGTTAATGCCCAGTGCTTGAGCTTGGGCAACCGCCGGTGCAATAACGTCTCTGTCCTCTGTGCCAAATTTACCGTTTTCACCAGCGTGTGGGTTGAGGCCGGCGACCGCAATCCGAGGTGCTGCAATCCCGAGCTGCTTACAAGCTTGCTCAGCTTGCTGGATGGTCAGCAGTTCAAGCGATTTGGTCAATAAACGCGGCACATTGGCGATGGATTCATGAATCGTGACCAAAATCACTCGTAACTCATGATTGACCAGCATCATTGAGACGTGAGGCGTGCGTGAGCGCGACGCCAGAATTTCGGTATGTCCGGGAAAATCCAGTCCCGCGGCGTGCATCGCTTCTTTGTTAAGTGGTGCGGTCACCAGCCCACTGACAAGCCCAGCCATCGCATCGTCAATGGCGGCACACAAGGCCTCATAAGCAGCGCGGCCAGCGCGAGCGTCAACTGAGCCTAAAGGAAGATCTGTGGGTAATGGCAGATTGATTGGTTTAACAAACAACGTACCAGGCATCAATTGCCCCCAGTAATGGCTAGAGGCATCATTAACTTCAACGATGTTCAAAGCGGATCCCAGTTGGATAGCAGCGCGTTTTAAAGCACCAGCATCCCCATACACAATACAAGGGGCCGTAAGCCCCTTGTCGTGCAGTTTGACAATGATCTCGGGGCCGATGCCGCAGGCATCTCCCAAGGTCAACGCAAGTGGTTTTGCGTTAAAGGACATCACCAGCGTAGTCGGCCAGACGAGATCTTTCACCTCTTTGCAGGGTGACATGTCCCGCATGCGGCCAACCTTTGAATCTATCTACGACAAAAGTGAGCCCCGAGCTGCCTTCGGTCAAATAAGGCGTATCAATTTGAGCGATGTTGCCCAGACAAATGACCTTGGTGCCTGGGCCTGCGCGCGTAACAAGTGTCTTCATTTGTTTTGGCGTCAAGTTCTGAGCCTCGTCGATGATCAGGTATTTGTTTAAGAAAGTCCGGCCACGCATGAAGTTAAGTGATTTGACTTTAATGCGCGAACGGATCAGATCCATCGTTGCAGCGCGTCCCCAATCATTACCCTGGCCGTTGCCACTGCCGTTACCTTGCGGGGCATCCAGGTCACCCATATTGAGCACGTCCAGATTGTCTTCAAGTGCTCCCATCCAAGGCAACATTTTTTCTTCCTCGGTGCCTGGCAAGAAACCAATGTCATCCCCCACCGGCACCGTGACCCGAGTCATAATGATTTCGGTGTAACGCTTGGTTTCAAGTACCTGAGCCAAGCCAGCAGCAAGGGCTAACAAGGTTTTGCCCGTGCCGGCCTGTCCCAGCAGAGAGACAAAATCACAATCTGGGTTCATCAACAAGTTCATCGCAAAATTCTGTTCACGATTACGTGCAGTCACGCCCCAAACATTGTTTTTCCCATGCGTGTAATCACGCAGTGTGGCGAGGACAGCGGTTTTGCCGTTGACTTCGCGTACTTGCGCATACAAAGGCATTGAGCCTTCAAAATAGACAAACTGGTTGACCATAAACTGGCTGCACAGTGGACCATTAATACGATAATAGGTGATACCACCTTGCTGCCAGGATTCAACACCCTTGCCGTGTTTGTTCCAGAAGTTTTCGGGTAGTTCGAGCACCCCAGAATACAAAAGATCAGAGTCTTCCAGTACCTGATCGTTGAAGTAATCCTCTGCAGCAAGACCGAGGGCAAAGGCCTTGAGCCGCATATTGATATCTTTTGATACCAGCACAACCTGACGTTCCGGATGTTTGTCGTGCAATGCTCTGACAACACCAAGAATTAAGTTATCCGCCTTGCCGACTGGCATGTCAGACGGTAACAAGTTGTCGAGGGCTTTCGTTTGAAAGTGCAAGAAGCCTGTTGCGTCTTTATGACCTAAGGCATTCAAAGGCAATCCATCCGCAAGCGATTTGTTATCCCCTACAATCGAATCAAGCGAGCGGCTGACTTGACGAGCATTGCGAGCAACTTCTGACATGCCCTTTTTCTGGTGGTCTAGTTCTTCTAGCACCATCATGGGTAAAAATATGTCGTGTTCCTCAAAGCGGAACAACGAACTTGGGTCATGCAGTAATACGTTGGTATCAAGCACAAAGAGTTTCGCCGGTTCGGCCTTTGCCGCTTTGCTCGTGCTTCGTTTAGCCACCCGGGAGGTTGCCGGATTGGCAACGGCGCGACCTGGTTTTGACGCGGCTGGTGTGGTGGGTGCTTTTAAAGGTGCCTTGGCACTTGAGGCGCGATTTGCTTGTTGAGCCGAAGTGTGTGCTGAAGCACGCACCGGTTTGGCTTCGAAGTTGGTCTCTGAATCGTCAGCGTTGTCTTCCAGTCCATATAGTGCAGGCTGTATATCTGCGATCTTGGGAATCGCCGATAGTTTTGGGGTTTCTGTCCCGTTGAGGTCAAGGATACTAGCTGGGTGCGTGGGCAACTTCGGAAGCGGCATAAGAGGGCACTCTCCAAGTAAGGATAATCGTTTCAATGATTGTTCAAGTTTTTCACTGCTTGTAGAACTTCTTCGACATGACCAGGAACTTTGACGCCTCTCCACTCGCGCACGAGCACACCCTGGGCGTCGATCAGGAATGTGCTTCGTTCAATACCTCGAACTTGCTTGCCATACATATTTTTCATTTTCATCACGCCGAATAGCTCGCAGAGCTTTTCTTCAGGATCGCTGATGAGGGGGAATGGGAGCTCTAATTTCGCGCTCCAGTTTTCATGGGATTTGAGAGAGTCTCTTGATACGCCAACCACAGCGCCCCCCGCGTCCATCAAAGCTTGATGGTGATCTTTGAAGCCTTGCGTCTCCGTCGTGCAACCGGGCGTATTGTCTTTTGGGTAAAAATAAATCACCAGTGCTCTGGTGCGGCAACGCGCGAGGGTGACGTCACCAAAAGTGCTGATGGCGTTGAACTCGGGGACTGGCTGGTTTATTTCAAGTAATGACATGATTTCCTCTCACGCAGAAGTTGGGATCACGGCGGCCACAACCTTCCGTCCTTCGCCCATTAGAATGTTGTAAGTGCGGCAAGCGGCTGGGGTGCTCATCACTTCAACACCGACGCCGATACGCAATAATTGATGGGTGACGGTATGCGGCAACATAATTTGTCTTGACCCGGTGCCCACTAGCAATACCTCGGGTTTATCGCCCTCAATCCTGGGCGTCGAATATTCGTCTTCATCCAGAAAAGACAGGGGGTCGACAGCCGCCAACGATAGTCGGGTTGCCTGAAGCAGTAACTCAAATGAAATATCTTGGGGATTTTGGGCAGGCCACCGGGTGATTTCACCGAGGGGACCAAAAGCGACCGCATGTTCGAAGCGGATCTTGTTTATCTCGACGAACCCGGTGTCATAGGCAGTCACCGCATTCATTGCCGAGTTGGTATCTGTGTGAAGCTTCAATAAATACTCCGGCAGGTTTGAGTGATCATAACGTACTCAAATGCTACTTGTTTGAGAAACAAGCGGGGTTTTCTGTACAAA
Source organism: Jezberella montanilacus (assembly GCF_003003055.1). Classification (GTDB taxonomy): domain Bacteria; phylum Pseudomonadota; class Gammaproteobacteria; order Burkholderiales; family Burkholderiaceae_B; genus Zwartia; species Zwartia montanilacus. Next base: position 37,167 of record NZ_PVTV01000015.1, on the reverse strand, counting down.
CTTTTGTATTTGCCGAGTTAATTTTGTGTCAATTTGCCCCAAAACGCTCATTGAGCTAGATTAATGGGTTTTCAGTTTGAAATACGACTGGCTATTACCAAGGATTTATTCATGAGGAAGTTCCCCCGCATCGAGCGCTTGCCGCCTTACGTGTTCAATATCACTGGCGAATTAAAAATGGCGGCACGTCGGCGCGGCGAGGACATTATCGACATGTCCATGGGCAATCCTGATGGGCCAACCCCTTCGCATATTGTCGAAAAACTGGTTGAATGCGCTGAAAAGCCAACAACTCACGGCTATTCTGTTTCCAAAGGGATTCCCAGGTTGAGAAAAGCTATTACGGACTGGTATTCGCGCCGGTACAACGTTGGGCTTGATCCTGACTCAGAAGCTATCGCAACCATTGGTTCTAAAGAGGGTTTAGCGCACCTGATGCTAGCGACGCTCGATGCGGGTGACACGGTGTTGGTGCCCAATCCAAGCTATCCCATCCACATATACGGGGCGGTGATTGCTGGTGCCAATATCCGCTCGGTGCGCATGACGCCAGGCGTTGATTTTTTCGAAGAGCTAGAACGGGCCGTGCGCGAGTCTATCCCGAAACCAAAAATGATGATTCTCGGGTTTCCCAGCAATCCCACTGCACAATGCGTTGATCTGTCCTTCTTTGAAAGAGTCGTCGCCTTGGCGCGTGAACACGATATTTTGGTTGTCCACGATCTTGCCTACGCCGATATCTGTTTTGATGGTTATGTTGCTCCGTCAATCATGCAAGTAGAAGGCGCACGTGATGTCGCGGTCGAGTTCTTCACCATGAGTAAGAGCTACAACATGGCTGGATGGCGTGTTGGTTTCATGGTCGGCAACAAAGACATGGTGAACGCGCTGGCCCGCATTAAAAGCTATCACGACTACGGCACCTTCACGCCGATTCAGGTGGCAGCAATCGCTGCGCTCGAAGGTTCGCAGGATTGTGTTTCTGAAGTCGTGCAAATGTACCAAAGTCGCCGAGACGTACTTGCTCGTGGGCTGCACGAAGCAGGCTGGCTTGTTGATATCCCGAAAGCGTCGATGTACATCTGGGCTCACATACCAGAGCCCTACCGAGCCTTGGGTTCGCTTGAATTTTCAAAGCGGATTTTGCAAGAAGCAAAAGTAGCGGTTTCACCGGGCATCGGCTTTGGTGACTATGGTGATGAATACGTTCGTTTTGCCTTGATTGAAAATGAACAGAGGACCCGCCAGGCTGTTCGCGGCATCAAAGAAATGTTCCGTAAGGATGGGCTGTTGTGATGGATTCAATTAAAGTAGGTTTGCTCGGCTTAGGCGTTGTCGGTGGCGGCACCTGGAAGGTGCTAGCCCGCAACGCGCAAGAAATCGCTCGCCGTGCTGGTCGCAGCATTGAGGTGACGCGCATCGCCGTCCGAGACGTTGCAAAAGCACAGCAACTGGTCGGGACGTCTGTCAAGATCGACGCAGATCCGCAGGGTTTGGTGCGTGACCCAAGTATCGACGTCGTTGTGGAGTTGATTGGTGGCGACACGCTGGCACTTGATTTGGTGCTGACTGCGATCGATCAAGGTAAGCACGTCGTGACGGCCAATAAAGCACTACTGGCAAAGCACGGCAATGAAATTTTTGCTGCAGCATCTAAAAAAGGGGTCATCGTTGCCTTCGAAGCAGCGGTGGCGGGTGGTATCCCAATTATTAAGGCAATGCGTGAAGGCCTGACGGCCAACCGCATCGAATGGGTCGCAGGCATCATCAACGGTACAACGAATTTCATCTTGTCCGAAATGCGCAGCAAAGGCACATCCTTCGCAGCTGAGTTGGCCGCCGCACAAGCCTTGGGCTATGCCGAGGCTGATCCCACCTTCGACATCGAAGGGGTGGATGCTGCCCATAAATTAACTTTATTAGCTTCGATTGCTTTTGGTATCCCTGTGCAGTTCGACAAGGCCTATATCGAAGGGATATCAAAGCTCGCTGCGGAAGACATTGAGATGGCCGAGAGGCTTGGCTATCGCATCAAGCTGCTCGGCATCACCAAGCGCCGTCCTGAGGGGATTGAACTTCGAGTGCATCCCACACTTGTACCCAAAGAGTCGATGATCGCTAACGTTGAAGGCGCCATGAACGCAGTGCTGGTGCGTGGCGATGCAGTGGGTCAGTCGTTGTTTTACGGCAAAGGCGCTGGTGAAGAACCGACCGCCTCATCTGTCGTCGCTGACCTGGTTGATGTGACACGCTTATTGACTGCCGATCCCGAGCATCGTGTCCCGCATCTTGCTTTTCAGGCGGATGCCATGGCTGATACGCCTATCCTAAGTATTGACGATGTCGTCACTTCTTATCACTTGCGCATGCGAGTCCTTGATCAGCCAGGCGTGCTTGCGGATTTGACTCGATTGCTGGCTGATGCTGGTATTTCCATCCAGGCAATGATTCAGCAACCCCGCGTACATGACAAGACAGCAGAGCTTATTTTCGTGACTCACGAGGCTGTCGAGCGCAATATTAATCAAGCAATCGCTAGTATCGAGGCGCTGTCTTTCGTTAAATCAAAAGTCACACGACTGAGAATGGAATCACTGGCATGAAGTACGTTTCAACCCGTGGCGGCATGCAAGCACAGCTGTTTTCAGAGGTCCTGCTTGAAGGCTTGGCACCTGATGGGGGCTTGGCCATCCCGCAAACCGTACCGGTGGTGTCGACCGCTGAGCTAGAAAGCTGGCGGTCTTTGAGCTATGCAGACTTAGCGGCGAAAGTATTAGGTTTGTTCGTAACGGACATTCCTGCTCAGACGCTTGCGCAGCTGACTCGAGATGCCTACACGGAAGAATCCTTTCAAACAGAAGCGATTGTTCCAATTAAGCCACTGATGGGTGAGATGTCTTTGTTAGGTTTGTCTGAAGGCCCAACCCTGGCCTTTAAAGACATGGCAATGCAGTTCTTGGGTCAGATTTTCCCTCATGTTCTCGCTGCTCGTCACACCCGTTTGAATATCCTTGGGGCAACCTCCGGGGATACCGGTTCAGCCGCTGAATATGCCATGCGAAGCAAACCAGGCGTGGCGGTTTTCATGCTTTCACCACTAGGTCGCATGAGCACGTTTCAACGAGCGCAGATGTACTCGCTGCAAGATGCCAATATCCATAATTTGGCGGTCAAAGGCAATTTTGATCAAGCACAAGATGTCGTCAAGGCTCTCGCCAGCGACTTGGATTTTAAAGCTCAGTACAAGCTTGGTGCAGTCAATTCGATCAACTGGGCCCGAATTGCAGCGCAAGTTGTCTATTATTTTCATGGCTGGCTCAAGGCGACAACCCGTTCAGAACAGTTGGTTTCCTTTGCTGTGCCTTCGGGTAACTTCGGTAATATTCTTGCCGGGCACATTGCCCGAATGATGGGCTTGCCAATACGTCGGTTGGTACTGGCTACCAATGAAAATAACGTGCTGGAGGAGTTCTTTCGAACTGGCGTTTATCGACCGCGATCAGCGTTGCAAACCCACGTGACTTCAAGCCCCTCGATGGATATCTCGCGAGCGTCGAATTTTGAGCGTTTTGTCTACCATTTACTAGACGGTGACGCTGCGCAAGTGGCCGCCCTTTGGAGCCAGCTCGGGCAAACGGGACAGTTTGATTTGTCGAGCTATCAGCCCTCGTTTGAAAAGCAATACGGCTTTGTTTCTGGCACGAGTACACATGCCGATCGGCTCACCACGATTCGATCCGTGTACGAGAAAACTGGGGTACTTATTGACCCGCATACAGCGGATGGCGTTAAAGTCGCAGCTCAGTTTGCCGAGCCAGGCATCCCCATGCTGGTGCTTGAAACAGCGCTGCCTGCAAAATTCTCTGAAACAATTGAAGAGGCAATTGGGCACCCAGCACCGCTACCGAAAGGCCTTGAAAACCTAGAGTCGTTAGCTCAAAAAGTGACGGTTTTGCCTTGTGATGTGGAATCGGTCAGTGCCTATATTCGGGATCACGTCACCTCGTAGCTGGGCCTGACGGCTGGCGACCCTAGCACCAAACAACCGTCTAAAGTTTCGCGTGTCCGCTACGCTGGGTTTTGTATATGCCAGACTCACCAGAGCATACATAGCTCATCACGCTGGCAATTGCAGCGTAAATGCCAATCTCCGCACCGAAGAGTTCCATCGCCATCAATGTAGCGGCGATCGGTGTATTAGCGGCGCCTCCAAATACCGCAACAAACCCTAAAGCGGCCATCAAGGTAATCGGCATATGCAGTAACTGTGCCAGCGCATTGCCGAGCGTCGCACCAATATAAAAGAGGGGAGTCACTTCACCCCCCTTGAAGCCGGCACCTAGTGAGGCAACAGTGAACAATGTTTTGCCTACAAAGTCATACAGAGGCAAAGGCTGTTCAAACGCAGACATAATGGTAGGGATACCCAAGCCAATATACCGATCTGCTGTAAACCCCAAAACACAAGCTGTAATGATCGCTCCACCGATGAAAGGTCGCAGTGGTGCGTAAGCAATCCGTTTTTTCATTTGACTAGACAATGCGTGCGTCGACTTCGCAAACAATTGACCGATTACACCGAACATAGCACCAGCGATCACGGTGGCAACGAATCCCCAAACAGAAAGATGTGGCACCACGCCAGCCAAGTAAGTCGTGTGATGCACACCCCAAAAATCACCAACTTGATTCGCAAGCACCGCTGCCAGCACACACGGGAAAATCGCCTCATAGCGCATACGACCCGTTGTCAGCACCTCGATCCCAAACACCCACCCAGCCATTGGGGTGCCAAAAACAGAAGAAAACCCAGCGCTGATCCCTGCCATCAAAATTAAGCGACGATCATCAGACTTCAGTTTCAAGAGGTGCGTGATCTGATCTGCCAGCGCGCCAGCCATTTGTACGGCGGTCCCCTCACGTCCCACAGAGGCGCCTAGCAGTTGCGAGATAGCGGTACCAATAAAAATGAACGGTGCCATTCGAAGTGGAACTGTCTTTTTAGGGTCATGTATTTCATCAATCAGCAGGTTATTGCCGCCTTCGACTTGTTGTCCAAAGCGCAGGTAGAACCAACCAACAACAAAACCGCCAACCGGCAACAACAGAATAAGCCATCGGTGGTCATTGCGAGTATTGGTTGCCCAATCTAAGGTAATCAGGAGGGCGGAGGATGCCGTACCCGCCAGCAGGGCGATCAATGACGCCAACAAAGACCACTTGGCAAAGTAGCAAACCGCTTTAATCATGGTGAATATATTTTGGTTTTTCAAACAATCAAAGCATGAAGTTAACACTTAACAAGTGTTTTGCGGCAGCAAGTCCACTTCGCACAGCGCCTTCCAATACGGCTGGATAGTCAGTGTCGGTGTAGTCGCCGGCTATCAAGAGACGCGGCCAGGGGGTTTGCACACTTGGTCGAAACAGGTTGGGCTGTGCGACAAACGTCGCTCTTTTTTCGATGATCAATTTGTGAGCGATGACTTGCGGCATTGGCAACGTCTGATCTGGGCGATGCTTGAGCTGACTGCTGATCTGTTGGGCGATGGCTGCAATAAAGTTGTCCCTGTCAGTGCGTAAATGGTCGTCTGAGGCGCTGATGACTACTGTCAATTGATCGGGGTAAAGCGAACGATTGAATACCCATTGACCGAAGTGGCCTTGCGCTGGATCTTCGTCCAGCAGTAAAAGAGGCTGGGGTAGGCGCCAAGCTTGCTCAAGCTTGAGCGTCACTGTTGCAATCGCGTTATACCTAAACGCTAGAAGGGCTTGTTTTAATGTGGTGCTCGCGTAGGGATCAGCATCGGTTACCAGTGTTCTGGCAAGGGCGTAAGGTGGGATGGCTGCAACGCAGGCGTCGAACCGCTCCGAATCAATATCGACGTGCTTAGACGAGACGCTAATCGCGCGAACAAGGTGGCGATAGCGCATTTGAACCCGGCTTGCAGCGGCAGCTGGCCACAAGGTCGAAAGATCGACCTTGGGGATTATCAGATCGCTATGGTTTTTTTGTCCTCCGAGGCTGTCACGCAGAACATTTAAAAACAGCTGAGCACTGGCTTGATCGATCGAGGTGTTCAGGGCAGCCAAGCACAAGGGGATCCATAACCGCTGAGTCAGTTGATCGGGCTGCCGATAAAGTGAAAGCAGCGCCTCAACGGTCTGATTAGCTTCTGTTTGCCAGTTCAAACGTCTTAAACCAATCACCAGGCGCGTGGCAGCCCATTTGTCACGCAAGCTCAAACCTCGCGCAGACCAAAGCCCCGCGAACACATTCAAACCTGCTGGCAGGTTAGGGGTGCGCAAACAGAACCAACCATTGGCACTTTCGAGATGCAAGGGTATCCGTTCAAACAAGTCGCTTTGCTTAACGCCTGGGTTCAATTGCGTAATCAAATCAAGACACGCCGAATAAGCACCGAGCAAAAGGTGTTGACCATTATCGAGCATACCCAGATGCTCATCTGCCACCCCGCGTGCACGGCCGCCGGGGGTAGGTGAGGCTTCAAAGACAGTGACCTCATGCCCCGCTTTTGTTAACGCCAGCGCACTGGCAAGGCCTGCCCAACCAGCACCGACGACAGCGATTTTCAAGAGGTCAGGCTGCCTTGTTTAATCTGTTTGATCACGCTTTTGCCACCCAAAACCCAGTTTTTCCAGGCTAACCAGAGCTTTCTCAGTGGGGTGAGCGAGATCCGCTGCTCTAAGACCTGCCATTTTTCGTCCTGAATTTCACCAAGTAGTGCGTAGTAGATCGCTGCCATCATTAAACCAGGCCTTTGCGACCGACGATCTGCCTCACTGAGTGCTGCGATAGCATCCGCGTAAAGTTGCCTTGCCCGGTTCGCTTCAAACGCCATCAAAGCTTCAAAACCTTCGCTATGCTTGCCGTTCAAGATATCGGCCGCTTTGATATTGAATTTTTGCAAATCCTCTATTGGCAGATAGATACGCCCGCGACGGGCGTCGTCTCCCACGTCTCGGATGATATTGGTCATTTGAAACGCGAGCCCTAAATTGCCAGCGTAAGTCAGGGTTTTTTCGTCGGTGTAGCCAAAAATGCTTGCAGAGAGCTCACCCACTACGCCCGCCACCTGCCAACAGTAATGACGCAGGCCTGTCCAGTCGAGATAACGCGTTTGATTAAGATCCATCTCCATCCCATCCACAATGGCATTGAGCCGTTCTGAAGTGATATTGAATTTAATCAACCAGGGCGCCAGCGCTTTCGTCACAGGATGATCGGGTTTGCCTTGATACATCGCCTCGATTTGCGTGCGCCACCAAGCGAGTTTGATTCGGGCAATCGACTCGTCGCTGCATTCATCCACAACGTCGTCGACTTCGCGACAGAATGCATATAAAGCCGTGATGGCTAAGCGTCTTTCGGGTGGGAGAAACAGAAACGCGTAATAAAAACTTGATCCGCTTTTAGCAGCCTTTTCCTGGCAATATTCGATGGGTGTCATAGTGGTTTACTTAATAATCCGCGCCAGAGCATGATGGCCCAATCGGATTTAGCCAGAGTGGGTCTATGACGAAAGACGTCATATTGATTCTTTTCAATAAGATCCAGAATACGCCATCCCCCGTGCATGATTAGGCGCAATTCAAGACCGATCCGACCGGATAAAGTTCTACCCAACGGCTCACCGGATTTTAACAAGCTCCGGCAGCGTTCAGTCTGAAACGCCATGAGGTTTTTAAACGACGTGTCACAAATGTCTTCGCCGATACTTTCTGGTGAGACGCCAAAACGTTGCATTTCGTTGTTGGGCAAATATATACGGCCTTTTTGCCAGTCGAGTGCGACATCCTGAGCAAAATTAATCAGTTGTAAGGCAGTGCAAATGGCGTCAGATTGGGCCATCGACGCCTTATCAGCCTGATTGTAAAGATAAAGCATCAACCGTCCGACCGGGTTGGCAGATCGGGCGCAATAGTGTTGTAAAGCGGTAAAGTCCTCATAACGTTTGGTTTGAATATCTTGCTCAAAAGCCGACAGAAGATCAAAAAATGGGACAAGTGGCAGTTGGTGTTGGCTGATGGTGTCCGCCAACGGAACGAAAATTTTTGCTAAAAAGGCGGGCAAATCAGCCAGTGCCTGGAGGTGACCTGTGGCAACCAAATGGAGAGCATTATGAAACGCTCTGAGTGTCGCCAGCCTCTCATCGGCTGATTCGTGTCCCTCATCGGCAATATCGTCCGCTGCTCGGGCAAAGCGGTAGATTGCTTCGACGGGTTGACGCAAATGCTTAGGTAACACGATGGATGCGACGGGAAAATTCTCGTAATGATCGACAGGCATGGTCAAGGGCTAAGGATTAAAAGTAGGACCAGAACTTTCAAAAGAATGATCTGAAGTGACGTCAGTGCGTTAGACTAACACCTTAGGGTTGCTCCGATTGGCTCCCGAAAAGGAGACTCACATTGAAAGATACTTGCGTATTGATTACGGGTGCAACCAAGGGAATAGGTTGGGCACTTAGTCAGAAGCTCGCCGATCAAGGTTGTCATGTGGTCGGCATCGCCCGTAACACGGCTGAAATTGATTTTCCTGGCTATTTGTATGAATGTGATTTGTCTGATGCGGGTCAAACCGAAGAGGTGCTTCGAACCATTCGGGACAAATTTCCTGTCGACGCAGTCGTCAACAACGTAGGGTCTGCCATATCGCAACCTTTGGGTAGCGTTGACCTGTCGGTGCTGTTTGAGACCTTTGACCTTAACGTGAGAACAGCCGTCCAAGTGACTCAGGCCTTCATTGAGTCAATGAAAGCCCGTCGTGCGGGTCGCATCGTTAATCTTTGCAGCTTATCTGCGAGAGGGGCTCGTGATTCAACCAGCTATGCCGCCGCTAAAAGCGCAATCATTGGATGCACGCTGACTTGGGCGCTTGAACTTGCCGCATACGGGATTACGGTGAATGCTGTTGCCCCTGGCGCAATAGATACTGAGATGTTGATGCACGCCACACCTGGCAAGGATGTCGCTCAGCAACAAGGCACACAGGTGCCCTTGGGTCGCCTCGGATCGGCCAACGAAGTCGCTGCCCTAATTGCTTTTTTACTCTCAGCTGATGCCGGGTTTATTACGGGACAGGTAATCGGGATAGATGGTGGTGGTAGTTTGGCGGGTGTACCGGCTTAGTTAGCTACACTGTCGCATGGCGAAAATAAAAACAGTCTTTGCATGCACTGAATGCGGTGGCGTCAGCCCCAAATGGCTAGGTCAATGCCCTCATTGCACAGCCTGGAACACGCTCGAAGAATCGCTAGATAGTGGCTCGAGCACCGCGCCTGATCATCGCTATGCCCCCCTTGCACCGACCAGTCAGTTAAGAAGCCTGGCTTCCGTTGAGGCTTTAGAGCTTCCCAGGCTATCCACAGGGTTGACCGAGTTTGATCGCGTATTGGGAGGTGGCTTAGTCGCCGGAGCCGTAGTGCTGATCGGCGGCGATCCCGGTATCGGTAAGTCAACTTTGTTGTTGCAGGCGCTTGTTGCTATGTCAGCGCAGGCAAAGGTTCTGTACGTCACCGGTGAAGAATCTGCCGAGCAAGTTGCTTTGCGGGCCAGAAGATTGGGTGCCTCGGGTGCCTCGGTCGATCTGCTTGCTGAAATCCGTTTGGACATTATTCGATCAACGTTGACCGAGCAAAAGCCTGCCGTCGCGGTGATTGATTCGATTCAAACCCTGTATTCAGCTGATCTAACGGCGGCCCCCGGTTCAGTCTCGCAGGTTAGAGAATGCGCTGCACAGTTGACTCGTTTAGCCAAACAGACTGGTGTTCCCATTGTGTTGATTGGGCATGTGACCAAAGACGGCGCGCTGGCAGGGCCACGTGTCCTGGAGCACATGGTCGATACGGTGCTCTATTTTGAGGGTGACACCCATTCGTCGTTTCGTTTGATTCGGGCTTTTAAAAATCGTTTTGGTGCAGTCAACGAGCTTGGCGTTTTTGCCATGACTGATCGTGGTTTGCGCGGGGTGGCGAATCCGTCTGCGCTGTTTCTTTCGCAGCACACTAACCAAGTGGCGGGCTCATGCGTGATGGCGACTCAAGAAGGGACGCGTCCTCTGCTCGTCGAGATCCAAGCCCTTGTCGATACCGCTCATGTGCCCAATCCTCGTCGACTGTCTGTGGGTTTAGAAGGAAATCGTCTGGCCATGCTGCTCGCTGTACTGAATCGTCACGGCGGCGTGAAAACCTACGATCAGGACGTCTTTGTCAACGCAGTGGGCGGCGTGCGCATCACAGAGCCTGCAGCGGATATGGCTGTTTTACTCGCGATCATTTCATCGCTCAGAGATAAGCCCTTACCCGAGGGCCTGGTTGCGTTTGGCGAAATTGGGCTTGCCGGTGAAGTCAGACCCGCCCCCAGAGGGCAAGAACGCCTCAAAGAAGCAGCCAAGCTAGGGTTTAAGATCGCGATGATCCCTAAAGCTAATGCGCCCAAGCAAGCCATTGAAGGTCTTGAAATCTGGCCAGTCGAACGGTTACAAGAAATGATGGACAAGTTGCGGTCTTAGGTTTTGCTTCGCGCGATGCACAATGTTGGCTAACCAAGTGATTAAAGATCATAGGGATGACAGGTATATTTAAACTAGCAATGAAGCAGGTTTGGCGTGATGCACGCGCAGGCGATTTATTGCTCTTGGCTTTGACAATTGTCGTCGCCGTTGCTGCCCTCAGCACCGTTAGTATGCTTGCCGACAGCGCACGCCAGGGATTAGAGCGCGACGCCGGCCAGTTGCTCGGTGCTGATTTGCTTGTTGAAACCGATGCGGCGATTGCTGAAGAATGGCTTACACAAGCTAAGCAACAGAGTCTTCAGGTCGCGCAGACTTGGCAGTTTCCTTCGATGTTGAGCACTGAAGAACATTCACTCTTGGTCTCCGTCAAGGCAGTATCGACCCACTATCCGCTGAGAGGGAACCTCAGGATATCGACAGACGCCGAGCAAGCTGATCGCGCCGCTACGACTATTCCCGCACCAGGCAAGCTCTGGGTTGATCCTCAGGTCCTAACGGGACTCGACGTAAAAACGGGCGCTCAGCTTACGCTCGGAGACGTCAACCTGGTCTTGGATGCACTGATTACTCAAGAGCCTGATCGCGGGACTCAGTTTATGAACTTGGCACCCAGGGTGATGTTCAACGCCGCTGACCTCGAGCGGACTGGACTGGTTGTACTGGGCAGTCGAGTTAAATACGCTTTGTTAGTGGCTGGACAGCCCCAGCAAGTTGAAAACTTTCGGGCTTGGCTAGTACCTCGTTTACAACCAGGTCAAAAAATCGTCACAATCGAATCCGGACGGCCGGAAATTCGGCAGTCGCTTGAGCGAGCCCAGCAATTTTTAACCTTGGTTGGTTTGCTGGCGACCTTAATCGCGGCAATCGCCCTTGTCTTGGGTGCCCGTCAGTTCAAGCAACGTCACAGAAAAAGTGTTGTGGTCATGCGCTGTTTGGGTGCAACCCAGAAGATGCTCGTCCAGCTTTTTCTGCTTGAGTTTTTTATCGTCGGCCTGATAGGATCCCTTGCCGGTGTGTCCCTCGGTTTTATCGGACAAAGATTGATTGCTCGGGTGCTTGATGGTCTATCTGGTGTTTCGTTCCCATCACCTCATCCTTTAGCCATGCTGCAAGCGATGGGCTTGGGGGTGTTTCTGTTATTAATGTTGGCCACGCCGAGTTTGCTTGAACTGAATCGGGTTGCGCCGAGGCAAATATTTAAGACAAGCGCTGGTCATTGGGTTGTCCCTGTCATTCGCGCCTATCTTCCAGCAACAGTTGGTATGCTCGTGTTTCTGTGCTGGGTGGCTAAGGATGTCAAGTTAGGTTTGTTGCTGGCAGCAGGTTTTGCTGCGGCCACGGCAATTTTTTCTCTCATCAGTTACGGTTCAATGAAGGTACTTGCTGTCTGGCGTGTTCGTTTTGTCACCAGCGCCGCGTTGAGATTTGGTCTGTCTTGCCTCATACGCCGACGACATGCCATTGTTGTTCAAATCAGCGCGCTCGCTGCGGGCATGATGGCTGTATTGTTGCTAACGATTGTGAGAACCGATTTGCTAGAAGGCTGGCAGAGAACCATCCCGCCAGATGCGCCGAATCGCTTCATGATCAACATACAGCCGGATCAGTTGGAGGCCGTTAAACAGGACTTTACGCAAAAAAAGCACGAAACGACTGCGCTATATCCGATGATAAGAGGGCGTTTGATTGAACGTAACGGAAAACCGCTCGGCTCGGTTGATTTTGATGATGCTCGAGCTAAGCAGCTCATTGACCGGGAGTTCAATCTTTCCTACGCCTCCAGTTTGCCGAAAGAAGCATTCATTGAGCAGGGTCGCGACCTTAACGGCGCCGCCGATGAGGTATCACTCGAATCAGGCTTAGCCAAGACCTTGCGGCTGAACTTGAATGATGAGCTTGTATTCGACGTCGCCGGTCGTTTGGTCCATGTTCACGTCACCAGTATTAGAAAAGTGAATTGGGATTCGATGAAACCCAATTTTTTTGCGATTACGAGTCCGATCGCACTAGAAGGGCAACCTCAGACGTGGATGACGGCTTTTCAGCTTAAGTCCGACGAAGGGGTCTGGTTGCAAAATCTATTGCGACGCTACCCCAATGTCACGGTTTTTGACGTCGGCGCCATTTTGGCTCAGCTTCGCGATGTTTTAAATAAAGTGGCTTTCGCTGTTCAAGGCCTGTTTGGTTTTTCGGTTGTTGCCGGTGTCCTGGTCTTGGTGATGGCCTTGTCATCCACACGTGACGAGCGAATTCGTGAGGCCGCATTGTTGAGGGCACTTGGTGCGACAAGGGATCAATTGAGCCGCGCCCAGCGAATTGAATTCTTTATAACAGGCCTGATTGCGGGGCTTCTGGCCGCAGGGGGAGCAACCGTCATTGCCTGGGCCTTGTCTGAGTGGGTCTTTCATTTTCCCATTTCGTTTTCGTTGCTGCCCTGGTTGATCGGCGTCTGCGCCTGTGTCTTTGGCAGTTGGCTGATAGGATTCCTGACGCTCGGCGCCGTGCTGCGCGCATCGCCGCTCAGCGTGTTGCGGCAAGTGAATTAAATTTATGTCTACTGATAGCAACCCTGCGCAAACCTTGACCGTCACGACCACAAGCTCTCAACTTGTGCCCGGATTCGCACACGCAAAGCACGCTCACGTGGATGTATTTTTTGATCCGACAAGACTGCTTTCACCCGATCTGTCGTGGTTCGACCCCACCGCTTCAAGTCAGACGTCCATACCTGTTTCCAAGGGCGGTCGAAACGCAGCTTGGTTTGTTGTGATTGCCGGGCTCGCTGCCGTGTTGCGAAGATATTGTCGTGGTGGCTGGGCGGCCAAACTATCCAAAGACCTTTATGTCTGGACTGGCCTGCAAAATACGCGGGCTTTCAAAGAGTTGCATTTGCTCCATCGCATCTATTTGCAGGGTATCAAAGTGCCTCGACCGCTCGCGGTCGCGGTTTGGCGCTATGGATTTGTTTATCGTGCCGCTATCATCACCGAACGGATTGCCGGCGCCCGTCCACTAAGCGATTGCCTTAGCCCGGTAATTTGGGACAGGGCAGGGCAAGCAATCCGGCACATGCATCGCCTAGGCATCTATCACGCTGATTTGAACGTGTTTAATATCCTGGTCGACGCGGACGATCAGATCTGGTTAATCGACTTTGATCGGTGCTGGCAGGGATACCTCGACGAAAAAGCTTGTCAGGCTAACCTCGACCGACTAAAGCGCTCAGTCATCAAGGTTAATGAAAATTTACTTAGCGAATGCTATCGCGCTTTGTTGATCGGTTACGATCCTAATCTCGATGCAGGAGCCAAGTAATCATATGTTTTCACAGCAAGAGTTAAAGCAGCAAGCAGCAGATGCGGCAATGGCGTTGGTCCTTCCTATGCTTGATTCTCAGGCGATTGTTGGTGTGGGGACCGGCTCGACCGCAGACCTGTTTATTGATAGCCTGATCAGGCACGCTGATCGTTTTTATGCGGCGGTTGCAAGCTCTGAAAGAAGCGCTCAACGCCTGATCGCCGGCGGTATCCGCGTGGTCGACTTAAATGCCGTGACGTTCATGCCGGTCTATGTCGATGGGGCTGATGAGATCAATCTTCAGCTAGAGATGATTAAAGGCGGTGGTGGCGCGCTGACTCGCGAAAAAATCGTTGCCTCTGTCGCCGAAAAATTTATCTGTATTGCCGATGGATCCAAGCTGGTGAATCAGCTGGGGAGTTTCCCATTGCCATTAGAAGTGATCCCCATGGCGCGCGAGTCGGTTGCGCGCGCGCTGATCGCGCTGGGCGGGCGGCCGATTCCCAGAACCGGTTTTGTGACGGACAATGGTAATGAGATCCTGGATATTCACGAGCTTACGATTGTTGACGCAAAAGCTTTGGAAACTGCTATAAACAATATTCCTGGTGTGGTTTGTAATGGCCTATTCGCTCTCAAAGCGGCAGACGTTGCACTGCTAGCCACGAATGACAAGGGTGTGTACCGGATTGGATGAATACCCTTGATGACGGTTTAGTGTCATGAAAGTGACACAAGACTCACTTAAGATTACCGAATGATGGGTTGAGGTTTTGTAACCTCAATGAACTTTTTAATATGAGCCACAGACATGACCGAGCACACTCTCAAGCAGTTTGACGTAGAAATTGAGCGGGTTCGCACCATGCTGCTTCAGATGGGCGGCTTGGTTGAATCTATGGTTGCTGATGCGATCAACGTCTTGTCGACGGGTGATCTGACCATCATCGATCGCATCAAGGCCAGTGAAAAAGAAGTTAACAGGCTCGAAATTGAAATTGACGAGCGTGTAACCGGCACTATGGTTAGAAATCAGCCAACAGCCAGCGATTTGCGTATGTTGTTGTCAATCATGAAAATGTTGACCGACATGGAGCGCTCGGGTGACGAAGCCGAAAAAATCGCGCTGGCAGCCAAGCGTATCCACGAAGATACGCAGGCCTTCTTGCCTGCGATCGAGTTGCTTCACATGACCAACTGCGTGATCGCCATGCTCAATCAAGTCATGGATGCGTTCGCTCGTCATGATGCGGTGTTGGCAGCTAAGGTGGTGCGTAGCGACAAGGAAGTTGATCGCGAATGGAAAGCGACTTTCCGTAAGCTGATTGATGCCATGATGGCAGACCCGAGAACGATTACGCGTGCAATTGACTTGATGTTTATTGCCCGGTCTATTGAGCGTATTGGTGATCACAGCAAAAACATGGCAGAGCGGGTCATCTATTTGATTCACGGTGATGATGTTCGGCATCAAGGCGTCAAGTACGCCGAATCCCTGGTTGCCGGAAAGTCCGACGCGTCTGCTACCAGGCCTTAACCGTTGATTGCGTTGATCAGATAGGTACCGGTTGAAAAGTAAAAACAGCCCTGACGGGCTGTTTTTATTTGCGCTTAGCCGGGTCTAGCCTGCGACGTATCCTTGCGCTTCAACGTCGCCATCTTCAAACAAATATTTTTGCATTTGTTCTTTAAGGTACTTGCGTGCGCGTGAATCGGCCAGATTCAGGCGGTTTTCGTTGACCAGACGCGTCTGAACGTCCATCCAGTTCTGCCAGGCCTCTTTCGAAATCTCCTGCCAGATTCTGGTACCCATATCACCAGGATAAGGGGGTAAGTCCAAACCAGGCAGTTCTTTTTTTAGTTTCAGGCAGTTAACGATACGACTCATCTTGCTTTCCTTAGAGACGTTTAATAAAAATCAGGCTGTTTCTTGACCGATTGTAGTGTGCCTGCTTTTCTTTTGGCAGGTCGGCCACACCCCCTTGCACAAAACCTCGCTTAATAAACCAATGCGAAGTTCTGGTGGTCAATACAAACAGTCGTTTGGCGCCATGACCGCGGGCACGAGACTCCATGTGTCTCAGCAAAATCTCACCTTCGCCTGTGCCTTGCCATTCAGGGTGCACAATCAGGCAACCCATCTCAGCCATTTGGTCTTCAGCGAAAGCGTGCAGCGTGGCGCAACCGTAAATAACGCCGTCATGCTCCAGGACAGTAAAGTTCTCGACATCGCGTTCGATGACGGCTCTGCCTCGCTTGACCAAGGTGCCATCTTCTTCAAGAGGTTCAATGAGTTGCAGGATTGCACCGACGTCATCGATGGTGGCCGGGCGCAAATCGTCCAGTGTGTCTTCGACGACCATGGTGCCCACGCCATCATGCGTAAAGATCTCGAGTAAGACAACGCCATCAGTGTTGAAAGGCACCAAATGAGCACGCGTGACGCCGCGCTTGACGGCCTTAGAGGCGTACTGCAAATAAAATGCAGTGTCCTCATCAAGGCCACCCGCGGCAAGCAAGGCGTCGGCATCCAGGCGAGCTAGCTCAGTGTTGACATTGCCATCGGCGTCAATGACTCCTTGTCCTTGAGTCAAGAAAATCAACTTCTCTGCACGCAAAGACGTTGCCACACTGGTGGCAAGTTCTTCCATGGCTAGATTAAAGGCCTCACCAGTCGGCGAGAAACCAAGAGGGGATAACAATACGATCGAGCCGCGTTCAATGGCGAACTTCAAGGCTTCGACATCGATTTTTCTGACTTGCCCGGTATGTCGGTAATCAACCCCATCGATGATGCCAGTTGGCCGCGCGGTGACGAAGTTACCCGAGATAACCCGGATTTGGGCATGAGACATCGGGGTGTTGGGCAAACCTTGACTAAACGCGGCCTCGATGTCCAACCGAATCTCGCCGGCTGCTTCTTTTGCACATTCGAGTGCATCAGGATCCATCGGCTCACGGCCGCGTCCGAACTGTTGCTGAAAACCTTTCAAGCGAAGCTGCTCGTTGACTTGCGGCCGGGATCCGTGCACGAGAACCAGTTTGATCCCAAGCGCAGATAAAAGAGAAAGATCCTCGATCAGGTTGTTTAGCGCATTAGCCTGAACGAGCTCGCCGCCAAAGGCGACAACGAACGTCTTGCCGCGAAAGGCGTGAACATAAGGTGCAACCTCTCGAAACCAGCGCACAAACTGGGCAGGGGAGAACTCAGTCGCTTCTTGTGCCGATAGGGTGTCGGCTTCCTCGAGAGGGGATGTTGTCACGGGTTGTTTTGTCTCAAAAAAGGTTAATAGAAAACATTATGTTGCGAGATTTTATAATGCGTTCTACTTTTGACAGGAATATATGCCCGAAACTCAGCTGTCAGCCGAATTCTCATTGCAAAGCGTTGTCAATTCTCCACGACAAACGCCCGCTATCGAATACCCCGAAGACCTGCCAGTCAGTGCCAGACGCGATGAAATCGCCACAACCATTGATAGGCATCAGGTTGTCATTTTGAGCGGAGAAACCGGATCTGGAAAAACCACTCAGCTTCCGAAAATATGTTTAGCGCTAGGTAGAGGGCTCAACAAAATGATTGCCCACACCCAGCCAAGACGTCTGGCGGCCAGCTCCGTGGCCAAACGAATTGCTCAAGAGTTAAAAAGCGAACTCGGTGACTGGGTCGGTTATCAAATCCGGTTTCAGGATAAAAGCAGTAAGACAACGGCTATCAAGTTGATGACCGACGGGATTTTGCTTGCTGAATCTCAACGAGATCCCTTGCTTAACCGCTACGACACCATCATTATCGACGAAGCACACGAACGAAGTCTCAATATTGATTTTTTGTTGGGCTACTTGCTCCAGCTGTTGCCCCGACGGCCAGATCTAAAACTGATTATTACTTCAGCGACGATTGACGCCACCCGTTTTGCCAGGCATTTCGCTGACGCAAACGGGAATCCGGCGCCGGTCATTGAGGTCTCGGGGCGGTTGTTTCCTGTGGATATCCGCTATCGTCCGATCAAACCCGATAACCTTGCTGACGGTACGCAGGTACAGCAGCCTCAAGCGGCCCTCGCTGCAGCAACGAATCCCTCTGCACGAGATGAAGAACGAGAACTGGTCAATGCTTTGCTTGATGCGGTCGATGAATGCGCGCGCGCCGGGTCGGGGGATATCCTGGTGTTTTTGCCTGGCGAGCGAGAGATCCGTGAGGCAGCAATAGCTTTGCGCAAAACCCAGCACTCAAGCACACAAATTTTGCCCCTCTACGCACGCTTGTCGCAAGAAGAACAAGAGCAAATTTTCAAACCTAAAACGAACGCGCGCCGCGTTGTCTTGGCAACCAACGTCGCTGAAACGTCGCTGACTGTTCCCGGTATCCGGTTTGTGATTGATAGCGGCTTAGCAAGAGTCAAGCGCTATTCTTGGCGTAACAAAGTTGAGCAGTTACGCATTGAGCCAGTGAGCCAAGCATCGGCTAATCAAAGGGCTGGTCGCTGCGGCCGTCTTGGCCCAGGTATTTGTATCCGGCTGTACGACGAAATCGATTTCAAGCAACGCGACGCCTTCACAGATCCAGAAATCCTTCGGGCGTCGCTCGCCAGTGTTATTTTAAGAATGAAATCGCTCGGTTGGGACGAGATCGAGCAGTTTCCTTTTGTCGACCCACCCACGGGGCGCGCGATCGCCGACGGCTATCACCTGTTACAAGAATTGGGTGCGATCAGTCAGGATGTGGAACAGGGCGGGTCATTGACTGCCACAGGCAAATCACTGGCAAAGCTCCCCCTGGATCCGCGTATTGGTCGAATGATTTTGGCTGCCCGTGATCAACATTGCATGGCTGAGATGCTCGTCGTTGCTGCTGCCCTGTCCGTTCAGGATCCGCGCGATAGGCCGATGCAGGCTAGAGAACTTGCAGATCAAGCTCACAGTAAATTCGCAGACGATAAGTCAGAGTTTCTGACCTATCTCAAATTGTGGACGTGGTATCACGAGCAACTCGCACAGAAATTGCCGCAACGCAAACTGGTTGCTTTGTTGAGACAAAACTTCCTGTCACCAATGCGCATGCGTGAATGGCATGATATCCATCATCAGCTTAAATCCTTGATTGATGAACACGGTTGGCGGTTGAACCAGACTGAAGCAACATACGAGCAATTGCACCTGGCGTTAATGGCGGGCTTACTGGGCAATTTAGGTCTGAAATCTGAAGAAAGCACTCAATACCTTGGTGCACGAGATATAAAGTTCTGGATTAATCCCGGATCCAAACTTGCGAAGAAGGTGGGTAAATGGATTATGGCTGCCGAAATCATGGACACTGGCAAGCTTTATGCGCGCTGTGTGGCGAAAATCGACCCGACCTGGATTGAACGGATCGCCAAGCATTTGCTCAGAAAAAGCTGGTTTGATCACCGTTGGGAAAAAAAACTGGGGCAGGTCGTGGCAAATGAGCGAGCCACGCTCTATGGGTTGCACGTTTATTCTGGCAGGCGAGTGCACTATGGCCCGATTGATCCAAAACAGGCCAGAGAGATTTTTATTTTGCAAGGCTTAGTGCCTGGCGAAATCAATTCATCCTTGCCATTTATCGTCCAAAACCGCAAGCTGATAGAACAAATCGAGAAGCTTGAACATCAATCGAGACGTCCCGATATCCTGGTGGATGACAGCTTGATCAAGGCATTTTACGAGGCAGCCCTGCCAGAGGGCATTCATCAAACTGCAACGCTCGAGCATTGGTACAAAGGCCTGTCCAAGGAAGAGGCAGCCAAGCTGGTGCTGACCCGAGACGCTTTGATGCGCCATGAAGCGGCAGGGGTAACGACAGAGGTGTTTCCAAAGATACTCAGCTGGCAAGGGGTCGACCTGGCGGTTGATTATCATTTTGAACCCGGTTCGCCGCGAGATGGCATCACCCTGACCGTACCACTTTACTTTTTAAATAAAGTCGACGCTGATCGTTGCGAGTGGCTCGTCCCAGGCATGCTGAAAGAGAAAGCACTGCTTTTACTGAAATCATTGCCACAAAAAATTCGGCGCCACTGTGTGCCTTTGCCGGACTACGCTGCGGGGTTTTATGAGCGTTATTTTGATCGCTTAGGCAATCCATCCTCCACCTTGATCGATGCGTTGATTGCTGACGTCACAGAGCAACTTGGGATCAGACCCACTGTTGCGGATTTCAAGACTGAGACTTTACCCGCCCATCTATTTATGTCGTTTAAAGTTGTCGACGAACACGGACGCATGTTGACGGCGGGTCGAAATCTGGCGCAAATCAGAGCTGATCTTGGCAAACAAGCGCAAAGCAGTTTCACGAAAATGGTCACGAGTGATCATCAGGTTGCAAAGTCTATTGCCCACGATCATCTGACCGAATGGACTTTCGGTGAATTGCCCGAGCTACTTGAAATTAAGAAGAAGTCGCAAACAGTGATCGGTTACCCGGCTTTGGTCGATCAAGGTAGCGACTGCTCGCTTGATGTCTTCGATGAGCCTCAGGCGGCCGCTCTAGCCCACCGCAAAGGTCTATTGCGCTTGTTCAAGATAGGCTTAAAAGAGCAGGTTAAGTTTCTTGAGAAAAATCTGCACGAGCTTACGAAGCTCGGAATGCTTTTCCTGCCGCTGGGGACTCAAGAGCAGCTACGCGATCAAATTATCGATCGCGCCATTGACTTGGCCTGCCTAAATGATAAGTTACCAACCGATGCCCAGTCTTTCGAGGCAAAGCGTATCGAGGGTAGGGTGAAAGTCGGGTTGTTGGCACAAGAAGTTGCGCGTTTAGCCGGATCCGTTCTTGAGGCGTACACCGCGCTGATTCGTAAATTGCCGCAAGCCAAGGCTTACCCCAACACACACCAGGACATTCTGCAGCAAATCCAAGCTCTGATCACTAGGGATTTCGTCTCCACCATACCGCAAGCGCAGTTGACCCACGTACCGCGTTATTTAAAGGCTGCAGCCACCCGTATCGAAAAACTACGCAGCGATTCAGCTCGTGATGCAAAACTGATGGCAGAGATGGCACCCTTGTTGTCCCAATATGCAAGAACACGGTCAGGACAAAAAGGGGCGGCCGATCCCGCACTTGATGAATTCAGGTGGTTACTCGAAGAGTTGCGTGTGGCGTTATTCGCTCAAGAGCTACGCACCCCGATGCCCGTCTCGGTCAAACGGCTTGAAAAAGCCTGGGCGACCATGCAACGCTGATGCCCAGCAACTTAGGAAATCACAAACAAGACAATCGCCAGGCCGATCAAACCGAATTTCGTGGCCTTATAAAGCGGTCGGTTGGCTTTTTTGAATGCTCTGCGTTTTTGATCAAGCAACCAATGCCAGTGAGTCAGCCGGTTAATAAAACCAGTTTGATCGGAGCCTGAGTTGGGTGAACTGGCCGCCGACATCATGACTCGGCCAAACCAATGGTTGAACGCTTGTGCCCAGCCCCACTTGAGGGGCCGCTCAATGTCGCAGAACAAAATAATACGATTCTTGTCCGTGTGGTTGTAGGCTTCGTGTACGTAGGTTTCATCAAAAATGACACCTTGCCCGTCACGCCAACTATGCCGAATCCCATCCACATCGATATAGCATTGATCATCATTGGGTGTTGCTAAGCCCAAGTGATAACGTAATGAGCCCGCGTAAGGGTCCCGATGTGGATTCAGTTGTCCCCCTGGTGGCAATTCGGCAAACATAGCCGCTTTGACACTCGGGATTCGATTGAGAAGTGCGACGGTTTTTGGGCATAACTGTTCAGCCGAGGGGTGTTTGGCGTCATACCACTTCAAATAGAACCGCTTCCAACCGTATTTGAAAAACGAATTAAAACCAATGTCATTATGGAGCTCTGGTGCTTTGATTTCACGAAGCTGGGCCAAATGCAGCGCTTCGTCCCGAATGGTTTCCCAGTTGTCTTCCAGTAACTTAAGTTCACTTAGCGTCTCGACAGGGATGTAAGGGGTGGTGGCAACTTTGGACGTCAACACCATCAAGGCGTTCAGCGGGGCAAGCAAAATTGAGTGATCGAGTAGCTGTCTGCCGAGTGGCAACCTGACGTAGCCGCGAAAATGGGCAAACAGAACCGAGCCTAACCAGGCTAAAAGAATCACCCATTTCATATTGTCATCCTCTACAACTACCTTTATCAGCTACTAAAAATGCCTGCGTTTCAATACTCGCAAATGGGTACAATTCTCAGATGCCAGAAACTATAGCAAGCACTTCTGTTGTCCATTTGCGTGTCCACTCCGAATTTTCGGTGGTGGATGGCACTGTCCGTATCCCCGACCTGATCACTCGAGTCGGCTCTTTTAATCAGCCAGCCGTCGCGCTGACCGATCTGACAAACATTTTCGGGCTCATCAAATTCTATAAAGCGGCCCGAGGGGCGGGGATAAAACCGCTTGCTGGCTGCGATATGTGGGTAACGAATGACCAAGATCGCGAAAAACCCACTCGTATTCTACTTCTGGTTGCGAGTAACAAGGGATATTTAAAGCTTTGCGAGCTTTTGACGCAAGCGTGGCTGACTAATGCCTATCGTGGCAGAGGCGAGATTCGCCGTGAGTGGCTCAACGATTGCAGTGGTTTGATCGCTCTCTCGGGCGCCGCTTCAGGTGATATCGGGCAAGCCCTGTTAAACGGGCAGGGCGACTTGGCTCGTGAGCTGGCAAAAGAGTGGTCAATCCGGTTTCCCAAGGCCTTCTACATCGAATTACAGCGTCGCGACTCAGATATTGACGAGGCCTATGTGCAGGCGGCACTTGGTTTAGCCAGCGATATGGGTCTACCCGTTGTTGCCACGCATCCTGTTCAGTTCTTGTCGAAAGAAGAGTTTCGAGCTCACGAGGCCCGCGTTTGTATTGCGGAAGGCCAGATTCTGACCGATCCGCGCCGCCCCAAGTTGTTCACAGAAGATCAGTACCTGTTGTCATCCGAAGAGATGATTGAACGCTTCGCTGACATTCCCTCTGCGCTGGCCAACACAGTGGCTATTGCAAAGCGCTGCAACCTGACCCTAGAGCTTGGTCGCCCGCGCTTACCTGATTTTCCGACACCCGATGGTGTGTCACTCGATGACTACCTGTTCCAGTTATCAGAGGCTGGTCTGGCTAAGCGTATGCTGCAGCTCTATCCAGACCCGCTAGAGCGCGAGAAACAGTACCCAACCTATGCTGATCGTCTCACGTTAGAGTGCAAGACGATCGTACAAATGGGCTTCCCTGGTTACTTTCTGATTGTTCAGGATTTTATTAACTGGGGTAAAAATAATGGCGTACCCGTAGGCCCTGGCCGTGGCTCTGGTGCAGGCTCATTAGTCGCTTACTCTCTCGGTATTACTGATCTCGACCCTATTCGGTATGACTTGCTGTTCGAGCGATTTTTGAATCCTGAACGGGTCTCCATGCCGGATTTCGATATTGATTTTTGCCAAGATAACCGAGAGCGGGTTATCGACTATGTCAAAGAGAAATATGGTCGGGCAGCCGTCAGTCAGATTGCAACGTTTGGCACGTTAGGCGCTAAGGCCGTAGTCAGAGATGCTGGTCGAGTGCTGGATATGCCCTATATGCTGTGCGACGGGTTATCCAAACTGATTCAACAAAACCCGGCTGATCCCTGGACACTAGATCGGGCTCTAAACGAAGAGCCACAATTTCGCGAGCGTTACGAAACCGAAGAAGAAGTCAAAGCGCTTGTTGATCTTGCCAGGCCACTCGAAGGGCTTACCCGTAACGTCAGTATGCACGCTGGTGGTGTCTTGATAGCGCCCGGCAAACTAACCGATTTTTGTCCCTTGTATTGTCAGCCTGGGCATGAGGACAGCGCTTTTTCCCAATTCGATAAAGACGATGTTGAAGCCGTTGGTTTGGTTAAGTTCGACTTTCTAGGCCTGAGAAATCTGACCATTCTTGATTGGGCTGTTCGGTTCGTTCGAAAATTTAATCCCGAGCTGCGAGACTTCGACATTATGTCCTTGTCGCTTGATGATCCAGCCAGCTACAAGCTTCTGTGTGACGCGAACACCACGGCGGTGTTTCAGCTTGAGTCACGCGGGATGAAAGAGCTGTTAAAAAAGCTCAAGCCGAACACCTTTGAAGATATCGTGGCCGTCCTTGCGTTGTTTCGTCCAGGCCCACTTGAATCCGGCATGGTTGATGATTTCGTTAACCGCAAACATGGTCGGGCCACCGTTGATTACTTTCATCAAGATCTTGAGCAGACGCTAAAAAGCACTTATGGCGTGATCGTCTATCAAGAGCAAGTGATGCTCATTTCTCAGATTATCGGTGGTTATTCGCTCGGCGGTGCTGATTTGTTGCGTCGTGCCATGGGTAAGAAAAAGCCCGAAGAGATGGCTGCTCATCGCGAGTTATTCGAGCAAGGTGCAGCGAAAAAAGGTTACGACACGCAGATGGCTGTGCGGTTATTTGACCTGATGGAGCTCTTTGCTGGCTATGGTTTCAACAAATCTCACTCAGCCGCCTATGCCTTAATTGCCTATCAGACGGCTTGGTTAAAAGCGCATCACCCCGCTGAGTTCTTTGCAGCGACCTTGTCGTCCGACATGGACGATACCGGCAAGGTGCAAATTTTCTGGCGAGATTGCTTGCTCAATAAAGTTGAGGTGCTCGCACCCGATATCAACGAGTCAGGTTACCGTTTTGAACCTGTCTTCGACACTTACACTGTTCAAGGCCTGCCTCCCCGTACCATTCGCTTTGGGCTGGGCGCGGTCAAAGGGTCGGGACAATCAGCGATCGAAGCGATTATCGTTGCAAGGCAGTCTGGGCCTTTCATCTCATTATTTGATTTTTGCAGGCGCATTAACAGACAGGCTGTCAACCGCCGCTGTATCGAGGCCATGATTCGCGCTGGGGCTTTTGACTCAATTGAGTCAAACCGAGCCGCTTTGATTGAATCGCTTTCAACTGCACTTGACGCTGCTGACCAAGCAGAGCGAAGCGCCAACCAGGTCTCTCTTTTTGGTGACGACAGTGGTGACGTCGTTGCGATGGAGCTCTCGCGTACCCCAGCCTGGGATTTAAAAACCAAGCTCAGCGAAGAGAAACTGGCCTTGGGCTTTTTCTTTAGCGGTCATTTGTTTGATATCTGGAAGGACGAAGTCCGTACCCTTGTACCTCGTTCAATTTCCCGGTTGGAACCGTCGCGCGATAAACAATGGGTAGCCGGCGTGATCTCAACGATACAAACTCGGATAACCAAGACGGGTAAAAAAATGTTGAACATCACACTCGATGACGGCAACGCTCAACAAGAAATTACCATCTACTCAGAGCTGTTCGAAGAACACAAACATCGCTTGAAAGAAGATCAGCTTCTCATCGCCCAGGTAAAAGTCAGTCAGGATGAGGAGGGCAAGCTTCGTATCGGTGTAGACAGTATTTATGATTTGCAGTTGGCTCGCGAAGCGCGTGCAAGGGTGCTAAGAATTCGTCTAAACGGCAACGCGGATGCGACGAAGCTGAAATCACTGCTCGACCCGCATCGTGCAACTCAGGGTAACGCTGGTACGGGCACGCCCGTTGAAATCGTCTACGAGACCAGCCAAGCCTTGTGTACGCTTCGCCTGGGAGAATCCTGGAGAGTGCGTTTGCCAGATTCATTGGTTGAGCAACTGACGACGTGGACCTCACCTAAGGACGTGCAGGTAACTTATTGATGCAAGCAAAAAGAACCTTAAGAATTATCCATTCAGAAGCGGCAACTAGTTTTGGTGGTCAAGAGCATCGCATCTTCAAAGAAATGGTCGCCATGCGAGACCGTGGTCATTATCTTGAGGCAATCTGTCAACCAGATGCCGAACTGACTCAGAAATTAAGGGACGCTGGTTTCATCGTCCATACTCTGTACATGGATGGGTTGATCAACATTATCAAGGGTATTTTTCAAATCAGGCGCATCTTGCGTACGGGTAATTTTGATGTGCTCAATACACATAGCCGACAAGATACCCTGATCGCAGCGGCAGCTGGTCGCTTGGCGAAAATCCCGTTAATCGTTCGCACCCGGCACTTAGCCAGCAAAATTGGGTCACTCTTGACCTATACCTGGTTGCCACATCGGATTTCAACTGTCAGTGAGTATGTTCGCCAGCAAGTAATCGCTCGAGGCATAGCGAGCGAATTGGTGGAGACCATCTATACCGGTGTCGTGCTGGCCCCACCAGTTGAAAAATCCAGTTTGAGACGTGAACTCGGCTTGTCGGCAAAAGACACCGTCGTCGGTTGCGTCGCGGTCATGCGTCCGAACAAAGGCCACCACTATTTATTGGATGCGATCGAGCCCATTTTGCAGTCGCAAAAAAATGTACATCTGGTCTTAGTGGGTGGCGGATCGCCTTTAATGGAAGCGCTTCAAGAACGCGTGAAAGCGGCAGGCTTGGCAGCTCAAGTTCATTTTATGGGTACCCGCAAAGATGTGCCAAACTTGCTCGCTGGCTTTGATTTCTTTGCGCTTGCTACGCAATTAGAGGCCTTAGGTACCGTATTTGTAGAGGCTGCTTCGAGCGGACTTGCCGTGATTGGCACCGACGTAGGCGGTGTCAGAGAAATGATGATCCCCGGTGTGACCGGCTTGCTCGTACCACCTCAAGATACCGACGCACTCCGACTGGCGATACAGACCTTGGTCGATCATCCAGATGTCAGGCTTCGCATGGGCCAAATCGGGGCTGAGCGAATTTGGAAAGATGGGATATTTACCACTGAGCGTCTCGGTCAGCGTACCGAAGAGGTTTACCTCAAGTGGTTACAAGACCTTGGTTTTATCAAATTCGAGGATCAAATCCTCTCATGAGCCAAGCCTCTTGCGTGCCGGTTTTGATGTATCACCATGTCTCTCCCAGCGCAGGCATGATTACCACATCGCCGGCCAATTTCGAAAAACAGATACGAGGATTGGCTCGCGCGGGATACCACAGTCTCACGGGCGATGAGTTTGCTGGATTTTTGCAAGGCAACGCTGTCCCGAAAAGGTCCATTCTCATTACCTTTGATGATGGCTATCTTGATAATTATGTCTACGCTCATCCCATTCTAAAAAAATACGGCATGCATGCGGTGTTATTTATCATCACAGGTTTAATTGGCGAGGGTGCAGCGCGTGCCCACCAGGGAAGCTCAGCGGAGCTTCCTTCCACGCCAGCACACAAAGAAGCAAAAGCCTTGATGTTCTCTGATCTTAAAGACAAAGTCATGCTGCGCTGGAGCGAAATCGAACTTATGCAGCGAGAAGGAAGTTTCGAGTTTCATAGCCACACACACACACATGAGCGGTGGGATTTGATTCAATCCGATGCGATCAGCAAGAACACAAAGATGACCGCCGATTTGGCTGATTCACGTCGGGTTCTCAAAGAGAAACTAGGTGGGGTTTCCGATCATCTGTGCTGGCCACAAGGTTACTTTGACGAGGACTACATCCAGTTAGCAAGGGATGCTGGTTTTAAATATCTGTACACCACGGATGCCTATGGTCAAAATATAGCGGGACATGACCCGGCGCATATTTACCGTTTCGCTGTGCGCAACAGAGGCTTTCTTTGGCTTGCACAACGAACCTGGTTGGCGGCACACCCTTACTGGGGACCTCTCTACAATCAATGGAAGCTATGGAAGCGAGCACGCCGCAAAAAAGCCTAGGTCTGTCGGTGATCATTATCACCAAGAACGAGGCGCGCCATATCGAAGCTTGCCTGACAGCCGTCTCGTTTGCAGATGAGATCATTGTGCTGGACTCGGGCAGTACCGATGGCACGACGCAAATCGCTGAACGTCTTGGTGCAAAGGTTCACACAGTCGCTGATTGGCCAGGCTTCGGGCCACAAAAAAATAGAGCGCTCGATCTAGCTACTCAATTATGGGTCCTATCCATCGATGCTGACGAGCGGGTCACCGAAGCATTGCAGAGCGAGATTAAAGCTATTTTGTCGGCACCTGAATTTTCGGCTTATCAAGTGCCGCGATTATCCGAATTTTGTGGGCAAGCGATCCGTCATAGCGGCTGGTGGCCCGATCATGTTTTGCGTCTTTTTAAACGCGACACAGCTCGGTTCTCAGAGGTAAAAGTGCATGAGCGTGTCGTGACTAACAATGCAGTGGGGACGTTAAAAAACCACCTGTTGCATTTCCCCTATCCTGATCTTGACTCCTTAATCGTCAAGATCAATCGCTATTCAAGTGATGCAGCCACGATGATGGCCAGCAGGGGCAAACAAACAAGCGTCTTGAGCGCGCTGGGCCATTCGTTCTGGACATTCATTCGAATCTATTTTTTGAGGCGTGGTTTTTTGGATGGTCGCTACGGGCTCGTCTTAGCTGTGACCGCGGCATCAGGCAGTTTTTATCGATACGCCAAGTTGATGCTGATCAATGACAGAGAAAAGCGTTGAAAATCCTCTACACCAACTTCCATCCTAGAAATGGGGGAGGACACGTCACCTACATCATGAATTTGATGCGAGGCTTGAGCGAGTCCCACGAGATCACACTGGCAACACCAGGCTCCAGTCGTCTGTATCGCTATGCAGCTGAGATCTCAGGCGTTAAGCGAGTTGATATGTTTTTTCCGGGGCGAGTAACCGAACTTTCAGCGCCTTGCAAAGTCTTGAGACGGTTAATTAAAGAACAAGGCTTTGATGTCATCCACGTCAACGGTTCAAGCGATCACAAGTTGGTCATGTTGGCGACCATGGGCCTTTCATCAAAGCCTCGTGTCATCCTCACTAAGCACAATGACCACAAGATCAATAGTGTCGGTAATTGGATCCGCTCGATTCTCGCGACGCACGCCACGATTGGGGTGAGTCAGTTTGTTTCGGATATTTTGCTCAGGTCGCCATACCGTAGGCATCCCGTCAAGACTGTTCGTCATGGCATCGATACCGCTTATTTCGCACCCGCAAGCGAGAGTGATTACGCATCCTTTCGCGCACAGCATCTCACGCCCGAGGCCGAACATCAAATCGTTTTAGGTAGCTCAGGCGGAACTGACGATGACAAAGGCTGGCTGGATCTTGCCGGTGCGCTAGCCCTGTTGAGTCCTGCAATGCGCAAGCGTTTTCACGTGATCGTCATTGGGGATCCGCCTTCTGTTGATCAAATAGCCCGTCTCGAGATTATTGGCGTTGAGAAGCACTTCAGCTTTCCCGGTTTGGTCGATGATGTCCGTCCCTGGCTGGCTGCGTGCGACCTGGGGTTTGTATTGTCTTATCGAGAAGCGCTATCTTTCGCTTGTCGCGAGTTAATGTCACAGGGACTTCCGGTTATCGTTACCCGAGTGGGCGGTTTGCCCGAGAACTTAACAGATCGTGAAGAAGGCTGGATTGTGCCGGTTCGAGACTCGAGTGCGATTGCCGAGATTCTTAGCGGCCTTGCATCCGACAGTACCTTGTTAAAAACCATGGGGCAACGTGCAAGAATTAAAGCGCTAGAAGACTTCAACCTGAATAGATTTGTGACTGAAACCTTAGCGGTTTACAACACCTGACCTAAATAGCATGCGCCGACCCATTCCCGTCCTGATGTATCACCAGATTGCTCAACCAGCGCCCAGAGGCACTAATTTTCGCAGTCTGACAGTTCATCCCGCTAGCTTTGCCAGGCAGATGACGTGGATGTCGCGACTGGGTTATCAGGGACTCAGCATGCAAGACCTGTTGCCCTATCTGTCTGGCGAGCGCCACGGGAAAGTATTCGGCATTACGTTTGACGATGGCTATCGCAATGTATTGATTAATGCCTTGCCTGTTTTAACAAAGTTAGGCTTCACCTCAACGAATTATTTTGTCGCGAACCAGTTCGGTGGCTCCAATAGCTGGGATCAGGCGAAAAATGTCCCCTCAGCCG
The DNA here is from genome assembly GCF_003003055.1 of Jezberella montanilacus. Taxonomy (GTDB): domain Bacteria; phylum Pseudomonadota; class Gammaproteobacteria; order Burkholderiales; family Burkholderiaceae_B; genus Zwartia; species Zwartia montanilacus. The sequence goes on along the minus strand of NZ_PVTV01000015.1, from coordinate 7,464 downwards.
ATCTCATGACCGCTGACGAAGTTCGTACGTGGGCTCAGAGCGGGCAAGAAGTGGGATCGCACACGCTTGACCATGTTCACCTGACTGAGATTTCAGACAAACAGGCTCTTTATCAAATAACCGAATCCAAACGAGTACTCGAACAAACGATTAATCAGACAGTCACTGCGTTTTGCTATCCCTACGGCGACTATCGGTCAGAGCATGCAAGCATGGCGTGTGCTGCTGGTTACACCAACGCGACGACGACCGAGCGTGGCTTGGCGCACACGGAAGATGATCGCTTTGCACTCCGGCGAGTGGGAATCTGGCGGCAAACTCACCTCATCCGATTCTTTCAGAAATGCCTGACCCAACACGAGGACAGACGCGGTGGCTAAGCCTTTGCGAATCGCTTTTCTGGTTGATCGCTTTGGCAGACGTTATGGTGGGGCAGAGGCTTATAGCGTTGATCTGGTCGCACACTTACTCACACGAGATCATGACGTCACCGTGATTGCGCACGAGTTCGATCATCAGTTGCCGATCAGGGAAGTCAGGATTCTCGGGCCGCGCTGGTGGCCAAGTTGGCTCAGGGTCTGGCACTTCGCTATGCGCGCCAAGCAGCTGACTGCACAGGGTTTTGATATCGTGCATTCGAACATGGATGGCCCAGCAGGGCAGATACAAGTCATGCACGTTAGCCCCGTGCGGTTTCGGCGTTTGAGAGGCCGTAGCAAATGGGCACAAGTGCTTCAATGGCTTAGTCCACGCAATGCCGTCTATTTCTGGCTGGAAGCGTCTCGCATGGTGCGGCAAGTTGGTCGTCAAATCGTTGCAGTGGCTCCCGTGATCAAAGTACAGCTATTGCAAGCCTACGGTCAGGATTTGAATGTTACGGTAATACCCCCTGGTGTTGATCAAGTGCCGGTCAATCACGCTGCGCGCGACAAAACAAGAGCTGACCTGGGTATCGACGTTGGGGATATCGTTTGTTTACTAGTTGCCCTTAACCCTATTCGCAAAGGGCTGTTGACCTTGTTACAAGCGGTAAACGACTTACCAGCACATTATAAAATTCTGGTGGTCGGCGCAGAGATCGAGTTGCAAGATAGTCTTCGTCGCCATGCGCTGGCACTTGGCGGACGATTGCTCTTTGTCCGCCCGACAGCCGTCGTTTCGCCTTACTATTTCGCCGCAGATCTTTACGTACACCCAACCTTGGGCGACAGTTTTGCCATGGCACCACTTGAGGCGATGGCTCACGGGTTGCCGGTAGTGCTCAGTGATGCCCGTTATTGCGGTTTTGCACAATACGTCACGCACGGCTTCGACGCTTGGGTACTTGAGCAACCAGACAAACCCGATGAAATTAGTCGTGCGATCAGGGAACTGATGACTTCACCGTCAGTCAGACTGGGACTCATTCATAACAGTGCTCAGCTAGTTGATAGGCTATCGTGGGATAAGGTCACAGATCAGTATGAAACGCTCTACAACCAAGCGTTAAATCCAGCCGCGCAACCAATACCCCAATAAACCGAAGTACTCTTTGATGATGCTGCGACTGGCTTCCAAGCTTCGAGTGTGTGGCAGCCAGGGGTTGAACCGCATATTGCTTGGGATCACAATCTGTGGCGCGACATTGCTCGGTATGGCCTCGATCCCGAGTTTTTTAAACGTTGCAATCGCTCTTGGCATATGCAGGGCTGAGGTGACGACAGCGACACTGGTCCAATGCTTCTGTTGAAGAATTTTCTGACTAAACAGCGCATTTTCGTAGGTGTTGCGGCTGTCGTTTTCTAAAACAATCACCGCTTCAGGTACCCCTTTTTGTCTTAAGGCGCGCGCCATGCCGTGCGCTTCGCTAATGGGGCCTTCGAGTGAGCCACCCGACACGATGATGTGTGGTGCCTTCTTTTCAAAATAGAGCTCCGCCGCACGATCAATTCGATCGACTGCGGTCAGCCGACTATAGGGTTCGAACCAGTTGGAGCGGTTGCTTTGCGTGTTGCCACCTAACACGACAATCGCATCTGTCAGCTGAGCTTTGTCAGCAGCGAGATAGCGATAGTTATTCTCGAGTCGGCCACCAAAATAAATAGCGCTAATCGGCAAAGACCAGATCAGTACCCATAATAATCCTATCGCTGCGAGTGTCAGTGCACTGCTTTTTTTTTGGATTAAGGCCAGAACCACCGCGGCCGCAAGTAAAAGCAAGCAGAGGTTGGGCGGATACAGTAGCAAAGAGGGGATTTGTATTGTGGTTAACAAATTCAGGAGACTAGCGTGTTGAGGGTAACTTTTGCACAGTCAATCACGTCGGTGGTCGATGGCCATTGACCCGTTTGTCCAAGATTAATACTAGTCGGCGTCCATGGTCGAGTGCGCGCCGGGTTCGTGACACCAAAAATGGTGATTTGTGTTGCATTGACCGCTGCGGCGATATGAGCGACCCCCGAGTCATTGCAAATGACCAAAGCCGCCAACTGGGCCAAGGCTGCGAAACCTCCCAAGTCCATCGGCGGAAGCAGCAGGGCACTTGGCGCCGCGAGCCGGGCGGCATCCCGTTCAGCGGGTGGTGGGCACATGGCAACTGTATAACCTGCTTGTTGTAACGCTCGCGTCAGTGCGTCAAAGTGAGACCAAACCTTGATCTGACCATGGTGCAAACCAGTCGCAGTGGGTGCGATCAAGATAAATTTTTTAGGTAACAACTGATGAGCTGACAAAACAGTCGAAGCGCAAGATGTATGCAGACCGGTCAGGCGGAGCGAAATTTGCGCGGGTAACTCAAATGGCCCAGGGTCAAGGCCCCAGATCCTCAGCGCGTCACGGGCCAATGCAAACCAGTACTGTGTTGCATGTTGTGAGGTGGTGGGTTTTGTGACAGGATGAGTGAGTAACAAGCTACGACCATCATCTCTATATCCAACGCTTCGCAAACCGGCTGCTTTGAAAACAAGGGCACTTGATAACGAGTCTGGTAGAAGCAAAGCACGCTTGTAGCCTGGATTCTGGCTAAGCCACGATCGCAAGGATTTGATGTCGTTCAGTAATTTTCCCTCGACCTTGCAGAAGCCTTGGTTCGAAAAACCTGAGAGAAATGGCTGAGCCCAACTCCGTGCGCAGATGGCATAAGGGATCCGTGCTGCTTCAAACAGGTCGAGCACCGGCAGACTCATGCAAACGTCCCCAACCCAGTTCGGGAGACGAATCAGCACAGGGGACTGTGTGTCAGCGCTGGCCGATGTCTTGGCCGTCGAGGAGGTCATTGAATTGTGCACGGCGTAAGGATACGACAAAGCAGCAGTTAACCCAAATTAATTGATGAAGATACCTTTGGTCTACGAGTAAAATCCCCAACATTCTTCCATCTTGTCATCCGGATTTTATTATCTTGTCCATCCCCCAGTCGTCCAGTAAACCCCTAGCGCCACCCACACATAAAGATTTGTGGCGTCGTATCTACAGCAGGGTCGGTTCCAACTGGAAAGGTCTCGCGCTCGCTGCCGTTTTTATGGCAATCGGGCCGTATACCCAGTACCTGTTGGTGACAGGGATGCAAAGCCTGCTCGACCAGGGGGCGGCAGAACGTGCGGATATCTGGAAAGTGCCTTTGGCAATCGTAGGCCTGATTTCCCTGCGTGGCGTGTGCAATTTCTTCAGTGATTACCTATTGTCATGGTCCGCGAATAATGTGTTGCTGGGTATGCGCCGGGACATGTTCGAAAAGCTTTTGACGACGCCTGACCACGAGTTTAAAAAAGGGGACTCAGGACGATTGCTCAATCGATTCACAGTAGACGCCGGTAACGTCGCTGGCTTTGCTACGGACGTATTGACCACTATTGTGCGTGAGTCTTGCCTCGTGGTGTATATGATTTCATTGATGCTGCAGACGTCCTGGCAACTTACGCTCATCATCATTTTGACGATGCCGGTCTCAGTCTTGATATCAAAGCAATTCACCAGACGTTTGCGAAAAATTAACCGTGAAACCATTTCAATGAATGCAGAATTGACTCGCACGGTGAACGAGGCGATTGACGGTCAGCGAGTGATTAAATTATTTGATGGCTATCGGTACGAGCGGGAGCGTTTTTCTTATGTGAGTGGGCGCCTGCGCCGTTTTGATATGCGTGCTGCAACGGCCGATGCTGCCTTGACTCCCATTACACAAGTTATCACTGCGATTGCAGTTGCCACAGTGATCGCGTTTGCCTTGTGGCAGTTTCAACACGGTGGGCTGACGATAGGCAGTTTCACTGCCTTCTTGTTCGCCCTTGGGCAGATATTTGATCCTATCAAGAGATTAACGAAGGTATCCAGCGCGACCCAAAAAATGTTGGTGTCCGCTGAAAGTATTTTTACCTTAATTGATCAACCCTCTGAATTTGAAGCCGGGCAGGGTGATTTCACAGCACCAGTGAAAGGTCGCATCGAGTTCAAAGATCTGTCACATCGTTTTCCAGACGCTGAGTCTAATACGCTTAATCAGGTGAATATATCTGTTGAGCCTGGTCAAACGGTGGCACTCGTCGGTCGCTCGGGGAGCGGCAAGACAACACTCGTCAACATGCTCCCCCGCTTTGTTTTGCCTCTTTCAGGCCTGGTCACAATTGATGGCCATGATATTTCTCACCTCAGTCTAAATAACTTGCGCAGACAGCTATCGCTGGTCAGCCAGGATGTTGTGTTGTTTGACGATACGATTGCAGTCAATGTGGGTTACGGATCGTTGCATGAAGCGTCTGAGGCAGAGATCCGCGCAGCACTGAAAGCCGCTAATTTGCTTGATTTTGTCGATAATCTGCCGCAGGGAATCAATACCCAGGTAGGTGAAAACGCAACTCGTCTCTCGGGTGGTCAGCGTCAACGCTTGGCCATTGCAAGAGCGTTAATAAAAAATGCACCGATCCTTATTCTGGATGAAGCGACCTCAGCTTTGGACAATGAATCAGAACGTCAGGTGCAAGCGTCTCTTGAAACGCTCATGAAGGGAAGAACAACCGTAGTGATCGCGCACCGGCTCTCCACCGTTCAAAATGCCGACAAAATCGTCGTGATGGACGGTGGGCGCGTTCTTGAACAAGGCACCCATAAAGAGCTACTTGCCCGGGGCGGTGCGTACTGCAATCTGCATCAAATGGGATTGAACTAGAACCTTTAGCTGATCGCGTTGCCCTTTGCGTTGTAGCCGGTGACTGTCTTTGGTTGTTGTAATAAATCAACCGTGTGATTGGCTGCTGCGCTGAGATAAACGCTCGCTGAAGGCGAGCCAGCAGCCTGTGCTGCCGGTATCGTTGCTTTCTGAACCTGCGATTGGTTCGCCGCCATCGGATCGGGTACGTTGGGAATATTCTTTGTCTGTAAATTAGAAAACTGCTGCGGGTTGGGGTAAAAATCAACTTTCATGTCGCACTCCGTCTCATTTAGTCATGCCATTGCCTATGCGGCACACGCTGCATTTGACCAACTGAGTAACAGGAGATAAATCCCTTATTTATGGGATATCGACTGTGCTTGTTGTTTTTTCACCTTCGGTTGACGCTTTTTCAATTTCAAGTCAAGACAATGTCATATTGCTCCTGTGAATAACCGGTTGCAACTTCGAGTGAGATGCGCTTTCCAATAAAGTCGCCCAGCATCGCAAGGTGCTGACTTTCTTCTTCCAGAAACAAGTCCACCACACCTTGCGAGGCAAAGATCCGGAACTCTTTAGGATTGAATTGTCGAGCTTCCCGAAGAATTTCACGCAAGATCTCATAGCAAATTGTTTGGTTGGTTCTTACACTGCCTCGGCTCTGGCACGTGGGGCATGGCTCGCAGAGTTGGTGTGCAAGAGAGTCTCTCGTGCGTTTACGAGTCATTTCGACCAAACCGAGTTGTGTGAACCCATTGACCGTAACTCTGGTTCTATCGTGCGATAGCGCCTTGTTCAGCTCGGCCAGCACCGAGTCGCGATGGCCCGCATCTTCCATGTCAATGAAATCGATAATCACAATCCCGCCTAAATTACGCAGCCTCAACTGCCTGGCAATCGCATGGGTTGCCTCGAGATTGGTCTTGAATATCGTGTCATCAAAGTTTCGACCCCCCACATATCCGCCCGTATTGACGTCGACTGTGGTCAGCGCCTCGGTCTGATCGATGATGAGATAGCCGCCAGATTTGAGATCGACACGACGCAACATGGCCCGCTGGATTTCATCTTCAATGTTCGCCGTATCAAACAGAGGCCTCTCTGCACTGTAGTGAATCAGACGTTCAGTTACCGAGGGGGTATAAATATTCGCCCACGTGATCAGTTCGGTAAGCGTGCTCCGAGAATCAACCAAAATCTGATTGGTTTCGGGTCTCACCATGTCACGCATGACTCGCTGCGCCAGGGTTAACTCTTGGTGCAGAACGGAAGGGGCAGGCAGTGTTTTTGCCTTGGTTTGCACGAGCTTCCAGAGCGTTGTCAGGTAATCGATATCGGCACGAAGCTCTTGATCGGTTGCGCCTTCGGCTTGTGTACGAACAATGTACCCACCTTTCTCGCCCTCGGTGATCAGAGCAGTTACGCGATCTCTGAGTGATTGCCTCTCACTCTCAGAATCAATTTTCTGAGAGACGCCGATGTGAGGATCGTGAGGAAGGTGCACGAGCATCCGCCCTGCAATGCTGATCTGAGTCGAAAGACGAGCCCCTTTTGTTCCCAGTGGATCTTTAATCACTTGCACAAGCAAGCTCTGACCCTCAAAGATGAGCTTCTCAATCGGGGTTGGCGCGGTGGAAGCAGCGCGTTCGCTTCGATTCTCTCGCAGTTCAGCAATATGGATGAAGGCAGCTCTCTCAAGGCCGATGTCGACGAATGCGCTTTGCATCCCTGGTAATACCCGAACCACTTTACCCAGATAGATGTTGCCAACCTGCCCGCGTTGCATGCTTCGCTCTAACTGAACTTCTTGTAGCGCACCCTGAGATACAAGCGCTACACGGGTCTCAAAGGGGGTCACGTTTATCAGAATGTCTTCAATCATGGTTGTCTTCTTTGCTTACTGTTTATCGCAGTCGTAATCATGCTATATTAGCGGGCTTGGCAGTTGAAACGAAGTGTCTGACTTGTAATGAGTCAAGCAGCGTTTTGTACATAGCAGGTGCAGGATTTAGTGCCATATTGCAGTGATCAAGACAAAAATAGTTTGATTGCAACAATTTGACACGGTAAAAAAAATCCTTCATAATCTCGCTTCTGTTCAGTTGAGAAGTAAATGCGAAAGCAAAAACGACTCGATAAGCAAGCAAGCAGTACCGAATACCTTGTTCTTTAAAAACTAGACAACCGATAAGTGTGGGCGCTTGGAATGAGTGCGCAGGCGCGAGAGCCGTAACAGGTTCTTGGGCTGCTTAACGAAATCAAGTGCTCACAAAGAAGTTTGGAAGTAAAGCTGTTCAGGTTTGTGATGAACCTGGATAGACAAACAACCTCACTTCCTT
>NZ_PVTV01000014.1 GCF_003003055.1 Jezberella montanilacus | reverse complement strand
CGCCGCTTGAGTACGTGTCTGAATGGAAAAGCAGTTCAACAACCGGAGCCGTCGTTTCTAAATGAAAATGGTCCGATAAAACCAGACAGGTCAAACACAAAAAGTTTCATCAGGGAGACTCTAATAAGTGCAATGAAATATTAAGCCAATATGATTGGTCTGCACTCATTGATTCGTTTCAGCTTGGGAATGCAGTATTAAAAGGTAACCAAAAGAAAAGGGACCACATTGCTGTGATCCCTTTGTATTGCTGGTGGGTCGGGCGAGATTCGAACTCGCGACCAACAAATTAGTTGATCCCATCATCTTCAAATATTTCTTTTAACTAAAATTAGAAGTTATCTAAATCTTTTTTCGAAAAATAATCCACTAGAAAATCAATCAAGACCCTAACTTTAGGTGCAATATGTTTACGCGTGGGAAAGATGGCATAAATGCCTAGCTCAATCGACTTGTATTTGGGCATGATTTCTACTAAGTCTCCTGCACGAATAGCATCTCCCACAATAAAGCTAGGCTGCAAAACAATTCCTTGATGGGCAATTGCAGCGGAAAGGCAAGTATCGCCATTATTCGTTTGCATAAATGGCTTTATATTCACGCTCTCCCCACCATTTGGTCCATCAAAGCTCCACTCCTCTTTGCCTGCCCAATAACTGTAGTTAATGACTTGATGGTTCATTAAGTCCGCGGGTTTTTTTGGCGTGCCATGTTCTTTAAGGTATGTTGGTGAGGCGCATAAAATGATACGAGTAGTAGTGAGTTTTTTACTCACCATAGTAGAATTCGTTAGTGCGGCGATTCGAATGGCAATGTCATACCCCTCATCTACAACGTCTACTAACCGATCTGAGAGCACGACATCTAAAGTGACTTTTGGATACTTCTGGTGAAATATTCCCCACAAAGGCGCTAGCTTTCGAATACCAAAGCTAAAGGGGGCGTTAATCCGAATTTGCCCGCTCACATCCTCAGTGTGAGAAGTAATTTCGTTTTCGGCGCTTTCAATAGTTTCCAAAATCTCTTTGCAACGCTCATAGAAGAGCTCACCTTCTTCTGTTAGGGAGAGTTTGCGGGTGGTGCGATGAAGCAGGCGAATTCCTAGTCTGGTCTCTAAGTCAACGAGGTGCCTGGAAACGGCTGCTTTGGACATATTGAGTCTATCTGCTGCTTTGACAAAGCTCCCTGCATCGACTACAGCGGTAAAGGTAGTAATTTCTTGGAATTTGTCCATTGTTCCGATTTATTGAACAGTTAATCTCATAAATGCTAGTTTATCTATTAATTATGGAACAGTAAAGTTCTACCTAAGGAAAGAAGGCTTTCCGCTTAATTTACTAAACAAGGAGTATTAGATGAAACACACTTATGAAAACGCTTTAAATCTGGTTGGACGACTTTTAATTGTTGCCCTATTTTTACCGGCTGGCTTATCGAAGATTACTGGTTTTGAAGGTACCGTTGGCTACTTCACTTCTTTGGGTATGTCAGCTCCCACATTGGGCGTAATCGTTGCCATCATTGCTGAAGTCTTGGGCGGTATTGCATTGCTCGTAGGTTTTCAAACTCGTATCGTCTCAGTTCTGTTGGCTGTCTTCACATTGGCCGCTTCGATTACTGGCCACGCATTTTGGGCAGCTCCCGCAGATGCGGCATTCATCGCACAACTCTTATTCTTTAAGAACATTGCCGTAATGGGTGGCTTGTTGGTATTGGCATCAAGTGGCGCCGGCAAGTTCAGTATCGATGGTTTGAAAGCTAAACAAGATTAAGCCTTGAGTCGGAGCGCCTCTACTTTCGTTGATGGGGTAGGGGCGCATTCGCTCTACATATATAGATAAAGAGTAAAAAATGACAACCTTAGTTGCTGCCCCTCTTATGTTCATTTCTCATGGTGCGCCGACCTTTGCCATTGAGCCTGGCTTCTTGGGTGAGCAGTTAAATCATATCGGCCAAAATCTTGGTGATGTCAAAGCCATCTTAGTTGTGTCGCCACACTGGCAGACTGCTGATATAGAGGTAATGACTAATCCCCAGCCAGAGACTATTCATGACTTTTACGGTTTTCCAAAGCCTTTGTATGAGCTTTCATACCCAGTTAAGGGCGCAACTCATGTGGCAAAGAAAGCAATTGATGTTCTTAAGCAGGCAGGCTTAATCGTTAAAGAAAATCCTTCCCGTGGTTTGGATCATGGCACTTGGGTTCCTTTAATGCATTTATTGCCAGATGGGAATATTCCGGTATTTCAAGTTTCCATGCCAAAAGGTCTGGATCCACAAAGTGCCTATGATCTAGGTAAGGCACTAGGCCCCTTAAGAAATGAGGGTGTGATGATTATTGCTTCGGGCAGTATGACGCACAACTTACATGATTTTCGTCAAGGCGTTGGTGGCGATCTTCCCTATGTCAGTTCATTTGCCGATTGGGTCAAACAGGTAGTTCAGTCTGAAAGGTTGGATCAATTATTGGCGTATCGAGAGTCTGCACCTGGTGCAATGCGTGCGCATCCAACGGATGAGCATTTCTTACCTCTGTTTATTGCCTTGGGTGCCCGCTTAAATGATGTCAACTTACGAACGATCGAGGGCGGTATTGAGTACGGAATCTTATCAATGGATTCTTTCGCATGGGGTTTGAATCAATCTATTAGAGGTAATTTGAGTGAAGAAGATGTGCACGAAGGAAGCGAGGCTTAAAGATGATTAGCCAGCTATTACCGGGTGCTCAGTTTGCCTATCGCGTACGACCAGCTTGTGTCAGTCCACCAAAGGGCTGTTTACTCTTACTTCATGGGGTAGGTGGAAATGAGCGTAATTTTTCAGAAATCAGCAAATGGATTGATCCAGCTATTTTGGTGATCATGCCTCAAGGCCCGATTGCATTAAGCAATAGTGGCGATCAGTTTGCTTGGTTTCATGTGACCTTTACTAAAGATGGTCCGCAAATTAATGAGCAAGAAGCGGATGAGAGTCGATTGCGTTTATTGGTCTTCATTAAAGAAATGCAAGCGCTATATCAAGTCACTAGTGGCAATACGGTTGTGGCTGGTTTTAGTCAGGGAGGCATCATGAGTGCTAGCGTGGCTTTGACTTTCCCTAATGCAGTTAAAGGCTTTGGCGTTCTCTCTGGACGAATTCTGCCTGAAATTAAGCCGCACATTAATAATCTAGAAGGTTTGAAGCAGCTACAAGCTTATTTGGCTCACGGTAAGTTTGATAGCAAGCTGCCTATTAGCTTTCTATTTCAAGCTGATGAATTGCTAAACGATTTAAACGTGCCTCATGTAAGCAAAATTTATCCAATGGATCATGAGATTTCTGAAAATGAGTTGAAAGATTTTGTGCAATGGCTTAATGAGCACTTCACTTCTGTAGATGCCATATCAAAACTATTGAATTCCACATGATTCCAATGATCTCGGTGCGTATGCCACGCCTGATCTAGTAAGGCTTAAGTCATTGTTTCTGCTATTGATTTAGCTCATTTTTAAAGCTTCTAAGGCCTTGCTTCGAAAGATTTAGTTTTTATGTGGGGGGGTAAGAAGAGAAAAGCTGTGAAATGGGGTAGAGCCGAGCGGTAGAGCCGAGCACTGGCGGAGAGGGTGACTGCCAGCCGGTTGTTTCAGTGAATATCATAAACGATCATTTAAACAATTAAATCAATAACTTACGAATAAAATATTGCTACATCTTATATCCTCTGATATCATGAAATATCATCGTTTTGGATATGTAGGTGAGTATGCCGAAAATAGCAAAGGTACTGACAGCAGTTGAAGTTAACCGCATCAAAGACACTGGTTGGCATGCAGTTGGAGGTGTTGCGGGCTTACTGCTTCAAGTGCGGGAGCCATCTCAGGAAGGTGCTATGCCGGCACGGTCATGGCTATTACGTGTAAGGGTTGGTAATACACGACACCCTATTGGTTTGGGGTCATACCCTCAGGTATCACTCGCCGAAGCCAGAGAGCAAGCTAAAGGCTTGGTGATGGAAGCCAAGCAAGGGGTAAACCTTAAAGTCAAGAAAGACGAGCGGCGTAGCGCTTTATTAGCCGCACAGGCAAGGTCTAAGACATTTGAAGAATGTGCCAAAACCTACATCGAAGCCAAAGGGGTAGAACATACAAACGATAAGCACCGCAAGCAGTGGGTAACGACTCTTGAAACCTATGCTTACCCGATTCTTGGCAAGCGGTTAGTTGCTGATATAACGAGAGCAGACGTACTGCGAGTGCTCAATCAACCGGCAGACCCTAAAAAACCAGATGCAGGGACGTTTTGGCTAGTTAAGAACGAAACAGCTAATAGGGTGTTGGGTCGCATCAAGACTGTTCTGGACTATGCAAAAACAAGTGAATACCGAAGCGGTGACAATCCGGCGGAGTGGACAGGCAACCTAAAGAACATACTCCCTGCACCCAATAAAGTAGCTAAAGTGAACCATCAACCGGCAGTACCCTATGCCTTGGTCGGTGATTTCATGAGCAAACTAAGGCTTAACGAAAGCATCAGTGCTAAAGCGTTGCAGTTTCTCGTAATGACAGGCGTTAGGTCTGGCTCTGTTCGTGCCGCTGAATGGTCTGAAATTAACCTTGAAGAAAAACTGTGGGTAATCCCACCGGAGCATACAAAGACAAAGCACGAGCATCGAGTACCGTTGCCCCCGCAAGCAATAACCTTGCTCAAATCCCTGCCCAAACTAGCCGACACAACAAAGATATTCCCGAGCACAAGAGGTAGTGAGTTATCAGATATGGCACTCAGCCAGTTGATGCGCGGCATGCAAGAGCGTGGGGAGCTACCCGTTAAAGCCGTACCGCATGGGTTTAGATCGACGTTCAGAGATTGGGCAGCGGAGTGCACGAGCTACCCAGATGAAATACGTAAAGCAGCAAGTGGTCATACAGTCGGCGATGCGGTGCATCAAGCCTACCAACGCACGGACTTACTTGAGAAGCGCAGAAAACTAATGAATGACTGGGCGAAGTTCCTTGACCTACCCAGTGCGCAAGATGCGCATAGTGGGACGGGTCCAGCGAGCGTGGGAACGGTCACACCGATCAGGAGGCGTAAAGCATGAGCAAGAACGAAGCAGGGTTAGAGGCGCTACTTTTGAGAGTTGAGTACACCAAAACGCAGCGACGGGCGGCAGAGAAAATATTCAGCATGGTGCTCAAAGAGCAAGGGTCTGATGCTGATCTCAAGCAGTTAGTGACACGCGGATCTTTACTTGAGCTAATTTTTTTGCTAATTGACCACACCAAGACAGTGCGTGCACGGGGCGCACAGAGAAAGTCGTCCTTGGTAGCCAGCTTGGCAAAGGCAAAGGCTATAAAAATTCTGTATGACTGGCTGGATAAGAACATACATAAATACAGTGGTCGGCTCGCAGCTTGCAGCGAAGATGCAACTCAAATCCCCGGGCTAGGCAGGGGTGATAGCTTCGTCACAAAACATATTGCCCGCTATCGCAAAGAAAGAGGACTTCGGTAACAAAATTTGCACGCTGCAGCAGCGTGCATGTACGGCGCATCCTAAGTAAATCAGAATCAAGTTATGCATCGAATTGAGGTGCTCTTAACTGATTTATAAGGACACAACGCTTATGAGTTACCCCACTATCAATAGCCGTACTGCAACACTACAACAAACGGCTAACTACGACACACTACCTGACGCTGTATTGATTAGACCCAAGCAGCTTGTAGCCTCTGGATTAGTGCCTTTCTCAATCGTAACGGTCTGGCGCAAAGCTAAAGCCGGCACCTTCCCCTCCCCTGTAAAAGTTACTCCTGCTATCACTGCTTGGAAATTAGGGGACGTTCGCGAATGGCTTAAAGACCCTGCGAACTACAAAGCAGAGGTGTCAGCATGAACAAGAAAAGCCCGAGCGCACGAAATCAAGCCGCAATTAACTGCACAGAGTGGCAACTTGCAGCTGCACAAGACTTAACCGACTTATTCGTGGCTAGAGACGTACCGTTGAAAGAGCGGTGGGAGTTTATGAAAATCGTTATGGAGTCAATCGTAAAAAATCACAAGCGCTTATTGAAAGCGTGGGAGCAGCAGGATGCTGAATAAAAAGCGCCGTCTGGCAGGACGGCGTTAGGTAAGAACAAACTACATGGATATTGTAATGCAGACAAACATAGCAATGAAAGATTTCTCAGCGGTCATTCCCGCTGAATTACAGGTGCAGTCAACGTGGTTAATGCACAGAGACAAACGACCAGTTGATTTCACGGGCTTATATAACAAGCCTTATAGCGATAAATCAATATGGATGCGCATGAATTCTGCTTTAGCCCTAGCTGAACGCAAAGGGTTGGCAGTGGGTATCAGTTTGACTGAAGACGGCTTAAAGGTGTGTGATGACCATTATGTATATTGTTTTGATCTAGATGGATTCCTTTGCGGTAGTGACGATGACGACGGCGTGGCAACTTTTGTTAACAAGGTTGGTAGTTATGCAGAGATCAGTCCGAGCGGTACTGGGTCAAAAATCTTTGTTGCAGTAGCGGCGAAACCAAGAAAAGATATGCAGATAGTTTTTTCACCGAGCAAATTTGCAAAGACTAATCCAGAAGCGCGTAAGTATCAGAACCGATGTATTGAAGTCTTCAGTCAGAAGCGGTTCCTTGCTGTCACAGGTCAGTCATACACAACACCCCCACTGCCGTTAAAGTTAATTAGTGCGGATGAGTTCGACGCGCTGATTGATTACTTAGACCATTGGGCATGCAGTGAAGGCGGTAGTGGTGTTAAAGCCCGTAGTGCTGCACCAAAGCCTTTAAATGCCTCGGGTTTTACCGAGTGGAACGGTCATTACGGCAAGCTGACTGAGGCTTGTTTAAAAGCGGTTTTGGGCAGAATAAAGCACGTCGATGAGCAATCATGGTCTGATGCATGTAATGCGCTTGCAAGAGCTTACGGTGAGTCTGGGAGGGGATATTTCATCCAGTGGTCAAAGGATGGGTATGGGCAAGGTGCGTATCAAGATTTTGATGAGGGAGTAGTTAATGCCAGATACGATCGCGCACTGCGAGAGGTTACTGGCAAGGCGGGCTTTGGTTGTAAATATCTTTGTGAGCAAGCGGGGTTTAATACCTCGCAATTGCAGTGGGAAAAGACCGTTGAGGATTTTGGCAGTGGGTCTCTGTTTGAGACCTTGGGTATTAGTAATGAAATGGTGTTGCAACGACAGTTATTTCCTGAGCAAGGCATGCTGTCAGAGCTTGATAGCGTGGATGTACACCCCAAACAGATAACGAAGATAAGGGAAGCACGAGGGGATGTACGCAATGGACAGATTTATGCCGCACAAGCAGCGGGTCAGTTTTTGTGTGTGCACTCAGATAAGTCATGGCTGATGTGGTCACAGGCAGATCAACGATGGGCACGGTGCAATAAAAGTGAACATATCCAGTTTGGGAAGCAAGTTGCCCAAGCGATGTTAGAAAGATCTGCAAAAGACTTCATGGGTGACGCAAAGCGGCTCAATGAAATAGCGCGCATACAAGATCAGCACAAACTAAACGCAATGATTGATATGGCAGCTACTGAGCCAAGCGTTGCAGTTGATTCAATGGTGGAGTTCGATGCTGATCCTAACCTACTGGGCGTGCGCAATGGCGTTATTGACTTGAGATCGAGCAAACTACTGGCGCCAACACCTGAACAGCGCATAACTAAGCAATGTAACGTCGAGTTTAATGAGGAAGCACTCTGCCCGCTGTGGGAGCGATTCATGCTGCAGTGCTTTAAGGGTGATGCCACTATGGTTGACTATATGCAGCGTGCCATGGGGTACACGCTCTCGGGTTTCGTCGGTGAGGAAGTCATGCACTTCTGGTTCGGAAACGGACGCAATGGCAAGTCGGTTGCAATTAATGTTTTTAGCAGAATCTTGGGTGATTACGTTCATGTAGCAAGTACTGAGTTGATTACCTCGAATGATGGCAAGAGCAAAGACACGATGTTTGCCGCATTGCGTGGAGCTAGACTAGTAATGCTCAACGAAACCAAAGCAGGGCAACGGTTGGACGATAGCGCGATTAAGTTACTGGTTGGACGTGAGCCAATTGCAGCCAGAGGTCTATACGGGAGACAGTTTTCTTTTTTACCAACTGCCAAGCTATATGTTCGTGGCAACCATAAACCGATCGTTCAAGATACTTCGGCTGGAATGTGGCGCAGGATGCGCCTTGTACCCTTTACTAATAACGTACCAGAAGATGAGGTTGATCCTAACCTTGAAACAAAGCTATGGGCTGAACGTGCCGGGATACTTAACTGGATGCTCCGAGGCTACGCTGAATATCAAGAGCGTGAGCTAAAGCCTCCTCAAGCTATCGTACAGGCAGGTAAAAGTTATCAGCACGAGTCTGACCTACTCAACGAATGGCTAGAAGACAATACCGATCAATCCGACCCTAGCATTTGCACCCCGATTGGACTTGTTTACATGGACTACACCCAGTGGGCTAAAGAGCAAGGGTTAAAAATCATGTCTAAAAAGGCGTTAACGCAACGATTGCAGGATCATGGTGTGTCAGCAGGTAGAACAAGTAGCTCACGTTTTTATGAAGGCTTGAAGTTACTCAACGTCTCTCTTGCTGCGAGGGCACTGTCGTGACGGTGTTGATGATGACGCTTGTGACTTATGTGGGGGTGTTTCCCTTTCTTTTTCCTACTTTTTTTCCTATAGGACTTTAGGGAAATAGGAGATATACGTCACAAGCGTCATCAACACCTACCCCCCCCCTGCATTATCCAAAAGGTCAATAGGCTTTTTACCCAGTATCAGGATGCCTCGCATCATGCCTATTTACAACCCATGTCAAATCTTGTTCTTTCCCTGATGACCGTTCCCTTAACAACACCTACAACCAAACACTTTAACCATTCTTACACCCAAGGCCATCTACATACTAACTTCGGAGTAAACCATGCCCCTGCCCTACCTGACACCAGAAATACAATGCACAGCCAAATCAAAACGCAGCGGGGTGCGCTGCCTCAGAGCACGGTCTCTTAATTGGGTGGGTTGTACCGTCTGCAAGATGCATGGTGGTGGACGTAACCCTGCAAACTTCAGTCAGCAAGGGCGTGAGTCTGGTGCTGCTTTAGCAGAAAGAAAGAAAAAGATGCGAGAGCTTCGCGAGCTTGAAAGTTATTGCAAGAGTATTGGTTTGTTTTCTAAGACACCGTTGGCTATTGATCCCTCGAGATCGGCTGGCTAGGCGAATGCACTAACCGAATAGGTACCCAATGCGCTAGTTTTAAAACAGCAGACTCTGGCCGTCATAGATAACATTCACTAACCTTGCCTCATGGAGTGAGACAGCCCAATGTTTTTACAGTCGAAAAAGACGAAAGCCGCACATGGCGGCTTTCCATTTGGTGCATCTTTCAGCTTGTTAGCGTCCAGAGCGCATATCTCAATCAACTATATGGGATACTTTAGCATACTAAATTAAATAATCAAACGAGCGTTAAAAGGGGTAGGAAATGGCCAAAATGCGTTATCGACTGGCTTTAGACCTAGGCAGCACTTCGCTTGGCTGGGCGATGGTTCGACTCAACGATGCCAACGAACCCCATGCAATCATCAAGGCAGGCGTGCGCATCTTCAGCGATGGCCGTAACCCTAAAGACGGATCCTCCTTGGCAGTCACTAGGCGTGATGCTCGAGCGATGCGCAGGCGACGCGACCGCCTACTAAAGCGCAAGTCGCGCATGATGGCCAACTTGGTCGAATACGGTTTTTTTCCTGTCGATCCCGTAGCTCGCAAAGAGTTTGAACTACTGGACCCATATGAACTCAGAGCCCGAGGTTTAAACGAGGCATTGCAGCCGAGCGAGTTTGCCCGCGCCCTATTTCACATAAACCAGCGCAGGGGCTTTAAAAGCAACAGAAAAACGGACAAAAAAGACAATGATGCAGGGGCTCTCAAAACTGCCCTAAAAAACCTACGTGCAGCGATGGTCTCTGATGGCAGTCGCACTGTCGGCGAGTGGCTGTACAAGCGTCATACTAGCGGTCAAACCGTGCGGGCTCGCTACCGTCAAACGCCCGTCAAGCAAGAAAACGGAAAGACCAAAATTGATAAAAGCTACGATTTGTATATTGATCGAGCAATGATCGAGGCCGAATTCGATGCCCTGTGGAGTGCTCAGACAAAGTTCAATTCAAGTCAGTTTACAGAGGATGCCCGCCTCGCCCTGAAAGACTGCTTACTGCACCAACGTCCACTCAAACCTGTAAAGCCAGGACGTTGCACCCTATTGCCCGACGAAGAACGTGCTCCTCTGGCACTGCCAAGCACCCAGCAGTTCCGCATGTATCAAGAGGTAAATAACCTAAGGATCCTTGGCGAAGGACTTAGTGAAGGGCCTTTGACATTAGCGCAACGCAACTTACTGGTCACTGCTCTAGAACAACACAGTAAACGTTCATTCACACAAATTAAAAGGTTGCTGGATTTAAGCGGTGCAGCGCAGTTCAACTTTGAAGACCCAAAGCGTCAAGAGTTAAAAGGTAATACGACTAGTGCAATCCTTTCAAAGACTGATTACTTTGGTGCGACATGGTTTGATCTCAGCCTCGAGCGGCAAGACGAAATTGTGGGCAAACTCGTTAACGAAGAGAACGAAACGCTTTTGATCAACTGGCTTCAAAATGAATTCGGTTTTGATGAGCGCAAAGCAGAAAAAATCGCAAATGCAGCGCTGCCAGAAGGATACGGTAGTCTGTGTGCAAAAGCGCTCGTCAGAATTTTGCCCGAACTTAAAAAAGAAGTCGTCACCTATGACAAGGCATTAGTAGCAGCTGGGTTTGAGCACCACAGCAATATTAGTCATGCGGCAACAGGAGAAATCTTACCTCTCTTGCCTTACTACGGCGAGTATTTACAGCGCCATGTGGGGTTCGGTACTGGCGTACCCGAAGATCATCCTGAAAAGCGATACGGCAAGATCGCAAATCCCACCGTACACATAGGGCTGAATCAAATCCGCGTCGTCGTTAATGCTCTGATCAAACGCTATGGGCATCCAAGTGAAGTCATAGTAGAACTCGCGCGAGATTTAAAACAAAGCCAAGAGCAACGTAAAGAAGATAACAAACGACAAACTGAGAACCAAAACCGCAATGCGCGACTGCGCCAAGATGTTGCTACCGCATTAAATATCTCTGCCGAACGTGTTCGCAGAGATGATATTCAAAAAATGCTTTTATGGGAAGAATTGAGTCACGATGCGGCAGACCGTCGTTGCCCCTACAGCGGCGTACAAATCAGCGTTCAGATGCTTCTTTCCGATCAGGTTGAAATTGAGCACATTCTGCCATTTTCTCAAACATTAGATGATGGGTTGAATAACAAAACAGTGGCAATGCGGCAGGCTAATCGCATTAAGGGTAATCGCACTCCGTGGGAGGCTAGAAATGACTTCGCGGCACAAGGCTGGAATCACGAGGATATGCTTGCTAGAGCAGAAAAAATGCCCAAAAATAAGCGCTATCGTTTTGGCGATGATGGCTATCAACGCTGGCTACGTGAAGACAAAACTTTTTTAGCGCGCGCACTAAATGATACGCGCCACCTTAGTCGAGTTGCAAGAGAGTACATGAGTCTAATTTGCCCACAAAATACGCGCGTTATACCCGGCCAAATGACGGCAATGCTGCGCAGCAAGTTTGGGCTCAACGACATTCTCGGTTTGTACGGTGAAAAGAACCGAAACGATCATAGGCACCACGCGGTTGACGCATGTGTCATCGCCGTAACAGATCAATCTATGCTTCAACGATTTGCGAAAGCTAGCGCCAATGCAAGGGAGCAACACTTAACGCGCCTAGTCGAGAACATGCCTCTGCCTTGGGACACTTATAGGGATCACGTAGCGCGTGCAATCAACGCGATTTTCGTAAGTCATAAACCCGATCACGGTCATGAAGGTGCAATGCATAACGACACGGCTTATGGGTTACTGAGTGGTGGCGTTGTGCGAACGCACAAGATTGTTGATGGCATCCGCCAGCGAGAAGACTCGAATTTAAAAGTCATTGAGATGACTAGCAATAAGGCACCTAAGCGGCACGGGTTATTGCCAGACGGATCGCCTCGGCCTTACAAAGGCTATAAAGGCGATAGCAACTACTGCATGGAGATCTACAGGACAGACGACGGAAAATGGGCGAGCGATGTAATTTCGACTTTTCAAGCTTATCAAATCGTTAGGCATGAGGGAGTGGCGCGTTTACGAAATCCGCGTCTTAGCTTGAATGGTAAGCATTTGGTTATGCGCCTACTCATCGGCGATACGTTGCGACTTGAAGTTAATGGAAGAACCGAAACGGTCAGAATTCAAAAACTTGCAGGAAACGGGCAAATATTTCTAGCCTCACACCAAGAAGCAAATGTAGATGCACGGAATCGTGACGCCTCAGATACATTTGCATTTGTTTCAAAAATGGTTGGATCTTTGCGAACTGCGAAGGGTAGGCGAGTAACAGTTTCCCCGATCGGTGAGGTTAAAGACAAAGGCTTCGTGGATTAAACCTATGCTAGGGCGTATTGTTGAAGTAGCTGATGACAGTAGGCACTTATCGGCGCTTCGCGGTCTAATGGTCGTTCGCAGTACCGAAGGCGATCGTGAAGAGCTAGGCCGTATCCCACTGGATGATATTGCCGCAGTCATAGGTAATGCTCATGGTTTGAGTTATACAAACAATCTGCTTGTAGCGCTTGCAGAAAGAGGCGTGCCATTCGTACTGTGCGCGGCAAATCACAACGCGGTCGGAATGCTACTGCCGATAGAGGGTAATTTTGAGCAATCCAAACGAATTGAGTCACAGATTTCAGCAAAAGCCCCTCTTCACAAACGACTGTGGGGCAGCATTGTTCGGTCTAAATTGACTCAACAGGCTGCGGTTTTAGATGCAGTAGGAGCACCCTCAGTCCCGCTAAAAGCTTTGATTTCTAAGGTCAAGAGTGGTGACCCAGAAAACATCGAAGCGCAAGGTGCTCGTCGATACTGGAGCCTACTTTTTGGTGCAGACTTTCGCCGTGATCGCGATTTAGATGGCATCAACTCATTATTAAATTACGGATACACTGTTTTTCGTGCTGCCACGGCGCGTGCAGTGATTGCAGCAGGGCTGCACCCAAGCATCGGTTTACATCACAGCAACGACAGCAATGCGATGCGACTAGTAGACGATTTGATTGAACCCTTTCGGCCGATGGTCGATCTTGTGGTCTGGCATTTGTGGAGTAAAAACGACGCCGAAGTAAAACCTGAAACCAAGCGCTTGTTAGTAAGCACTCTGTATAGCGATATGCAGAGCAAAGCCGGGGTCAGCCCAATCGTGGTCTGTATGCAGAATCTGGCGATTTCGTTAGCTCAGTGCTACCTAGGCGAGCGCGACAAACTTGACCTGCCGTTACCGTCATTATCGATTGCCTTGGCGACAGCGTACCCTTCTGATTAAGCGCTTGACCCCCATGCTTTCAGGATATCGACTTGTGTGGATGATTGTCATGTTTGATTTACCTGTGGTCGAAAAAGCGGAACGAAGGGCCGCAACGGAGTTTCGCAATACCTTATTAGATCTAGGTTTTTCTATGAGCCAGTTCAGCGTCTACATGCGGTTTTGTAGCAGCCCCACCCAAGTTGACACGTACTGTAAACGGGTAGAGGAAGCCTTGCCCGAAGGTGGCAATGTAAACATCATTCAATTTACTGATAAGCAGTACGAGAGAATTATCAGCTTCCACGGCCGCGCGAAACAACCCGATAAAAAAACACCGGATCAGTTTGATTTATTTTGAAAAATCAACAGTATTTACTGATCAGAAGCGAAAAACCCACTGACGTATCAATGGGTTATCGGACTTGGAGTTTACTTGATTGAGATATGCGCACTGGCCGGAACTTACGAGATGCTTGGGTGGAAATGGGAGGAAGTTTACTTGATTGAGATATGCGCACTGGCCGGAACGCGGAGGTTCTATGAGTGAACGGCTAAAAGAGTTTACTTGATTGAGATATGCGCACTGGCCGGAACTAATGCACAAGCTGCGAAGTAAAAAATATTAGTTTACTTGATTGAGATATGCGCACTGGCCGGAACCCGGATTATCGGTTACTCAAAAAAAGGACAAGTTTACTTGATTGAGATATGCGCACTGGCCGGAACTAATCTGGGTCAATTTCCTCTAAATGCTCGAGTTTACTTGATTGAGATATGCGCACTGGCCGGAACCAGTAGAGGTTAAAAACGTGTACGGGAATCAGTTTACTTGATTGAGATATGCGCACTGGCCGGAACAGCGTCAACATTTTGCATATTTCTCGATAAAGTTTACTTGATTGAGATATGCGCACTGGCCGGAACTGCTTTATTGGGAATTTATATCTATTCATTAGTTTACTTGATTGAGATATGCGCACTGGCCGGAACTCCACCATAATAAGTAGCGGTACCAGAAATAGTTTACTTGATTGAGATATGCGCACTGGCCGGAACTGCCTTCAAATACCATATTGCGCGGTAATAAGTTTACTTGATTGAGATATGCGCACTGGCCGGAACTCTGTCACACAGTGATCGAAGTCAAGCGCAAGTTTACTTGATTGAGATATGCGCACTGGCCGGAACTGGTTCAGTGAGCGCCAGTAAACTGCAGGCAGTTTACTTGATTGAGATATGCGCACTGGCCGGAACTTGCGCGGAACCGTCAAAAAAAACCTGACAAGTTTACTTGATTGAGATATGCGCACTGGCCGGAACCCAGTCAAGCCGACAGACGTAACGGTTAAAGTTTACTTGATTGAGATATGCGCACTGGCCGGAACTTTCTATGAGGGCACCATCCATATTCATCCAGTTTACTTGATTGAGATATGCGCACTGGCCGGAACTTTCTATGAGGGCACCATCCATATTCATCCAGTTTACTTGATTGAGATATGCGCACTGGCCGGAACATACGCTGCATCCCGGCGTTCAACTTCGAAAGTTTACTTGATTGAGATATGCGCACTGGCCGGAACAGAATTAGCGATGGAAACACTACCGAATCAGTTTACTTGATTGAGATATGCGCACTGGCCGGAACCCTCGCCTATGTCGCAGCATTCAAGCTTAAAGTTTACTTGATTGAGATATGCGCACTGGCCGGAACGGTACGGTAAAACTTTGTGCAGCAGTTGTAAGTTTACTTGATTGAGATATGCGCACTGGCCGGAACTAAGGGGGACTTTCCAAAGCTTTGCAAACTAGTTTACTTGATTGAGATATGCGCACTGGCCGGAACTCTTGCCATTTTCGGTGAACTCGTAGTCGTAGTTTACTTGATTGAGATATGCGCACTGGCCGGAACTCATCTGTCAGCGATACCCATCCACGCTTTAGTTTACTTGATTGAGATATGCGCACTGGCCGGAACTACAACTCTCAGACTTCCGCACTGCTTTTGAGTTTACTTGATTGAGATATGCGCACTGGCCGGAACGGATACGTATAACACCAAGACAACGAACAAAGTTTACTTGATTGAGATATGCGCACTGGCCGGAACTGGCGATGAAGGCGGCAAGCTATCGCGAAAAGTTTACTTGATTGAGATATGCGCACTGGCCGGAACAACGCCCCTGCAACTAAGAAGCTTAGTAATAGTTTACTTGATTGAGATATGCGCACTGGCCGGAACCGTATGAACGGCACACGGTGCGCGAAAACGAGTTTACTTGATTGAGATATGCGCACTGGCCGGAACGAGACCGTTGACACTTGATATTGAGGGGTCAGTTTACTTGATTGAGATATGCGCACTGGCCGGAACCTACCTATTCGCTCGGAAATTTATCCGCGTAGTTTACTTGATTGAGATATGCGCACTGGCCGGAACAACATCAAACACTTCTCCAAGTGGCCGGTGAGTTTACTTGATTGAGATATGCGCACTGGCCGGAACTTTCGTTGTAGCAAATGCTGCTAGTGCCGAAGTTTACTTGATTGAGATATGCGCACTGGCCGGAACTAGTAGCCAGACTCTTTGCATCAAGAGGAACACGAGAAAGACAACAAAATTCAAGTAGTGCTGTGACTAGCCAAGCATCTATCAACAAATGCAAACAATTGAAATATAGCGCAGTGCACGAAGAGTAAGCCTTACATGACTGATGAGATCAGGTGCTGGGATATGCAACCCAATATCTTTCAACAGTTCTAAAGCCTACTCTTCTTGAGTAATTCTGAAGGGGTTAACCCTAAAGCCCCTGACACACGGATAAGGTTAATCACCGTCAAGTTATGCTCTCCCCGCTCTATTCCACCCATGTAGGAACGGTCTAACTCAGCGGCAAGTGCCAGACCTTCCTGAGACAAACCCTGCTTTGTTCGAACAGACCTAACTGTCTCACCGATTGAGACAAGTGCAGGGTTGCCAGAGTGTGTAGGAGAGGGCTTTGCCATCCGCCCAATGTCGTTCATTGACGGACATAAAACCACGGGATAAGATACCCAAAATCAGAGCCGCCTAAGGAGATTAGACTTATGGACTTACTGTTGGTTATTGTAGGTATCTATCTAGTCGTAGGCGTTGCCAAAGCACTTAAGCACCTGAACTCTGGACGCGTTGGTACCGAAGGCCCACTCGCAACTTTTATTGCGGTGGCGCTTTTGTGGCCATTTGTCTAATGGTAAAGCGCTCATTAACGAAAAACCTAATCTGGTTACTGTTTGTAGCTGGCATCAACACGGCCATTGCTGCTAGGGTTTTGAGTAAGGACGAATATCAGAATCTGTTCATGGCCTCCTTCACTTACATGGCGACCGTGAAAGCTTGCGAAATAAGTAGTCTTTATGCACTGTCTGATGACACAGTAAATAGAGTTATTAAGTATGGATATACGCATAGCCTTCACGACGAGCAAACTCAAAGAATTAGTCAGAACGTAAGTTTTTACACGTCGAAAAGCATTGAGGCCTATCAGCGAGCGCCAAAGATAAGCTGTGCTGATGCCGCCAGCACGATGCGCACGATCGCTTATTCAGCCCAACAGTTCAATTAAGGATTGAGACATGCAATGGCTTATTGGACTAGTCTGTTTCGTGGCTTGGCTAAACCACATTTTTTATTGCTTCGGTCATGCAGCGTGGGGATTCCTTGTGGCGGGAGCCCTATTTTTTCCAATCGGCATAATCCATGGCATGTGGCTTTGGTTTCAATAACAAGCTGCTGTCAACGTGCCGCTGACTCTCTAACTTACTGGGGTAGGTGAAAATGTTTGGTATGTTCAAAAAATCTTTGACTTGGGGTGAGTTGGAGTTTTTATTTAAAACGTCCGCCTGTGAAGTGTTTAAGGACGATGCCGCTGCATCTTGGCGGCTGGAAGATTACATGACA
Organism: Jezberella montanilacus; assembly: GCF_003003055.1. Lineage (GTDB taxonomy): Bacteria > Pseudomonadota > Gammaproteobacteria > Burkholderiales > Burkholderiaceae_B > Zwartia > Zwartia montanilacus. The sequence continues at coordinate 271,654 of NZ_PVTV01000014.1, read as the reverse complement.
ACCCTGCTAGAAATGGGAAATTACAAGCTAACTCAAAATCAAAGATCGACGCTATTGGCAGCGTGCTCAACCGTTAGCGTATCAAGTTCACTGCGCCTAGCATTCAAAGACTGCAACCTACCAACAGGCGAATTGGATGCTAAGAAATTCGCTGCCCTTCAAGAAAAACTAGGTGAGAATCTAGTGCGGTTTAGAGAGTCGGTCTGACCAAACTAGACAGCCCGATAAATGATAAAAAGTAATTGGTCTTTTTGGCGCGGAACAACGCAAAGCACAAGAAGTTAAAAATCAAAGTAAGGACTAATATTGTCTCGCATAGCCAGCTTCAACCTCTTCAAATGCCTAAACTGCAGTCAGATACATAATCGACCTGAGTGGGGGACTTTTCGCGTTGGTTCGCCTCCTCACGATTGGGGTTCGTCAGCGGAGGTTTTAAAGACATGTGTCGGGTGTGGCTTAAAGAAACCGATCTTTGAATATCAACACGTGGGGAAGACTGTCGACAGCGGCAATAGTCGCGAAATAGTTTGGCTGGTGGCATCTGCAGCGCCAGCACTTAAAAAACATACGCTGCTTACACGGCTAGTAAGCTTATTCAAGCAAAAAGAAAGCTTGCTGGCGAACTACCCCTCATTCAAAGATTGAATCCACCGCTATGAGCTTGCAAAAAGTTTGACATGTGCACACTAGATACGAAACTATTGCTCAGTATCGAGCTCGGTCTCACCAACAAAGCGAAGCTCGATGGGCTGATATGATGCACTAAGACGCTCACGCCAGTGCTTTTCAATTGGAAATACTACTTTATTGGAAAAGCTGTAAACCACAACAACAATAATTCGTACTTGATTTCTGAAATAATGACCTGCTCGAGAACTGCGGTCAACAATCTTATCAATCGAGGCATTCGACTGTGCAGTGCTGGGCGTTAGCAAAACGATCACCTCGAGAAGTGTTGGCCTTAGCCCATAAAAGAGCGCGTCAAAACGGATGCCGGTATTGCCTATCTCAATCTCCCTTTCGGCACGGACATTGAATTCACGTTCAAATTTTTGAATAGCTCTGTCTGTGGCAACTGATATTCTGTGGCGGATTTGAGTTAGAGGGGGTATGGTCGTTGTGTTAGGCGACTCATTTATTTTTACAGGGTCAACTTTTTCGTCACTCCATGCTTGGGCAGCTTGACTCAATTCCTTTTCAACCTCAGCGCTAGGGACTGGACGAACAAAATCCATCCAAGTTGCGTCGCTACGAAAATCCGAAGGGGCATAGAGCTTTATATGGTGTCTGGTTAAAATCCAATAAAACACGAAGAGCACTACAAATGGAAACACCACGATAAAGCCCAAAACAAACCAGACCTGATCAATGTTTAAATGCGTTACGGTTGAACTTAACAGCCAGTTTGCGCAACCGTATATCAATGATATGAACGCACCGATTACCGTAATGGGTGTTTTTACAAAATTAAACATTTCCAAGTGCCCCAGTGAAACTACGCCTCACAAGTTATAAAGTGAAAGTAACACCGGTAATGGCGAATGCATATCCCTTAAAATAAAGTAGTTGATAAATTTCAAAATCGCTGAATTTAGAAAATGGTCAAACGTTTGACATGCCAATACTAGATTTTTACAAAGTTTTACACGAATCTAATTTGCGGCTGACGAACAGTGATACATGGTCGAAGGGTGGGTCGATCGCTTTTCGGAGGGTGGGGGTGCGGTGGGGTTGGCAGTATGCCAATATCAAAATCCTAACCGTCCTCTTTCGCTTCTTACATCTGACAAGGGCGTTCTACTGGTGTAGAAACTTGCAGGGATTGTTTAGCTATAACTACCCAAAAAGAACAAGGCAGAGATCAGATATCAATCCCGCTGACTGCTTAAACATTTGTTCAGCAGCACATTCAAGTAAAAATTTTTGGGTACGTTTTTGGGTATGTAAAAATAAAAAGCGCCCCGAGATGTGCGTATTTACTCACTTCTTGGCGGAGAGGGTGGGATTCGAACCCACGGTGGATTTGCACCCACGCCTGATTTCGAGTCAGGTACATTCGACCACTCTGCCACCTCTCCGGGTTGACTGAACATAGTAGGTGCCATGCTGGTTGCACTCACCACCGTGCACGGTCACTAGCGATCGCGTCGAAGCCTGTGATTCTAGCAGAATCCCACCTGGCTGATGGCGGTTTATCAGCATGACAACAAGGTGCCGCTAAACTAAGCTAACTATTCTGCGATTCTCTTGATAGGCGTCGGCATGCTTTTTCTTTTATCCCCAGCAAAAAAACTTGATTACGACTCAGTGGTTTCGACGACTGAACACACCCAGCCCTTGTTTATCAAAGAGGCAGCTGAACTCATTAAAGTGCTCAAAAAGAAATCCGAGACCGAAGTATCCGAGTTGATGGACCTCAGTCCTGCCTTGTCCAAGTTGAACGTTCAGCGCTACAGAAACTGGACACCTGTCTTCAACCAGGACAACGCCCGACAAGCCTTGCTTGCGTTTAATGGCGATGTTTACGAAGGATTGGAAGCCTCCACCTTAAAGAAAGCTGACATGAAATGGGCTCAAAATCATGTCGCCATACTCAGTGGTCTATATGGCGTGTTGCGTCCGCTCGATCTGATGCAAGCCTATCGGCTCGAGATGGGTACTCGGCTAACCAACTCCAGTGGCACAAATCTTTACCAGTTCTGGTCGAAAACGATAGCTCCTTATCTGAACGAAAGATTGTCAAAAGACAAAGAGCCTGTGGTGATTAATCTCGCGTCAGAAGAGTATTTCAAATCGGTTGATTTAAAAGCGCTGCAAGCGAGGGTAGTGCAGTGCGTGTTTCAGGATGGTAAAGCGGGTGTATTTAAAGTGGTGAGCTTTCATGCTAAACGTGCTCGCGGATTGATGGCTCGGTTTGCTATTCAGAATCGTATAACGGCAGTCGAGCAACTGAAGCAGTTTGAAAGTGAGGGATATTCGTTTGCGGCACAAGTATCCACATCGGACAAACTAGTCTTTAGGAGATCTACCTAGCATGGTTACTCGAAAACGCAGTTCGATAGCACAAGAGAAAATCTCTCAGTACCCGCGGGTTGCTTTGGTTTTGCAGGGTGGCGGTGCGCTGGGGGCTTATCAGGCGGGCGTTTACGAAGGATTACATGAAGTGGGCGTTAATCCAAACTGGGTGGCTGGCATTTCAATCGGTGCCTTGAATTGCGCAATCATTGCAGGCAACAAGCCCGAAGATCGCGTCGCTAAGCTGAAAGAATTTTGGGAGACCATTTGCCATCCACCGTCACCTGCAGCGGGCATGATGACGTCGATGATGGATATGATGAATTCAGCTGCAGGGATGTTTACCCAGAGCACCAGGGACTTTACTGAAACCTGGTTTGGGACGATGGCAGCTGGTCAGGCGATTCTTGCAGGTCAACAAGGTTTTTTTGTTCCACGCCCAATGGCTCCTGGCATGGGAAACCCAGCACAAATCAGTTATTACGATACAAGTCCGCTCATCGCGACGCTTGAGCGGCTGTGCGACTTTGATCGGATCAACGATAGCGACATGCGCGTTTCACTGGGTGCTACAAATGTCAGAAACGGAAATTTCGTCTACTTTGATAATACCGAAATCACGCTGACGCCTCATCATTTTCTGGCATCGGGGTCACTGCCCCCAGGCTTCCCTGCCACTGAAATAGAAGGCGAGTTCTACTGGGATGGCGGCTGCGTATCCAATACGCCACTTGAGTACGTGATCGCGGGCCAGCATCGCAAGGATACGCTGGTGTTTCAGATCGACCTCTGGAGCGCTAAGGGCAAGTTGCCCGAGACTATTGGCGACGTAATGACGAGGATGAAAGACATCCAGTATTCAAGCCGTACCCGCAACATCACGACTGCAATCAAAGAGATGCAGGGTCTACGAGATCTACTGAACGAGACCATACAGAAAGTGTCACCAGCCGTGCGGGCAAAAGATCCTTTCTTCAAAGAGCTGACCGCCAAGCTTGAAGGGGTGCGCTACAACTGTATTCATTTGATCTATCAGAATAAGCAGACCGAGGGTTCATATAAGGATGTTGAGTTCAGTCACGAGACCAAGCAATATCACTGGTCAGAAGGGTTGTCAGACATGCGCCTGACGTTTGATCATCCCGATTGCCTGAACTTGCCGCCCAAGGGTCAAACCTTCACACAGTTTGATGTTCACCGCGAGTCTTGGGCGCACGCTGCTAAGTCGGTGTAAAACCTTGCTCATTCCAGATAAAAAAAGGCGCCTGCGCGCCTCTTTCATTGCAGGAGGGATAGCCCTATTACTGCATGTGCCAGCCGTGACTAACGATAATGGATTGACCAGTTAGCGCATTGGTTTCAAAGCCTGCTAAAAATGCGACCGTATTGGCTACGTCATCAACCGTGGTGAACTCACCATCAACCGTGTCTTTAAGCATGACATTCTTGATGACCTGTTCTTCGGTGATGTGCAAGGAGGCAGCTTGCTCGGGGATTTGTGCCTCAACCAGTGGCGTGCGGACGAAACCGGGACAAACCACATTGGCTCGGACGCCTTTGGGGCCGCCCTCTTTAGCCACTGCACGACATAGGCCAAGCAGGCCATGCTTTGCTGTCACGTAAGCCGACTTCAGTTTTGATGCCTCGTGCGAGTGCACCGAGCCCATATAAATAATTGCGCCACCGCGACCACTTTTATACATGTGGCGAATGGAGGCTTGTGTCGTCAAAAATGCGCCGTCCAGATGGATTGCCAGCATTTTTTTCCAGTCCGAGAACTTGAAATCCTCGATCGGTGCGATGATTTGCACGCCGGCATTGGACACCAGCACATCGATGCTACCTAATTGAGCGACAGCTGAATCGATCCCTGCAAAGACGGCTGCTTCGTCTGTCACATCCATCGCCACGGCAAGGGCGCGCCCACCTGAAGCAATAATTTGGTTGGCGACCTCTTGTGATTTTTCCAGATTCAAATCGGCAATCACAATCGAAGCCCCTTGTTCTGCCATCTTCAGTGCACAGGCTTTGCCGATCCCGCTGGCAGCACCAGTTACGAGAGCAACTTTATCTTTTAAAGACATGGAGGTTCCTTTTAGGTAGTAAGGTTAGCCCTGAAGCGGACAATCGCCAGAATCGATTTGTGGATCTGGTTTAACGGGTAGTTCAAGTCAGATAAGCCGGTGGGTGCAAAGATCGGTGGCGAAGGCAACCCGCCATGATCGCTATTGCCGGATTTTAAACTCTCAAGAAGTTTACTCACATGTAGCTTAACGGATTCTGGTGTTGATTCGTGAGATGACAGGATTGTCATGAGGGACGTGGTCTGCGAAGCCAGCATATGGCATTGAATCATCAATCCGTTATAAATCGCCACACCGCGCTGTTGTGACTTGGGTTCAGCCATCATTCGATAAAAAGCCTGCGCGAAATTACTCAAGGCGACATGAAGATTTTTACGCGCCAGCCGCCAGTCAAAATCGGCTTTTTGAAGCGACTCGTCAGCGCCGCCAGCCATTACTTTTTGCCTCAAATCGACCAAGGCAAGGCTACGTATTAAATATTGCTCATTTGCAGCGACCACTGCACGGCCAAGCGCAGGCATGAACTGGGCCTCCCACCAGGGCAGAAAATAACTGCATACGTAGGCAATACAACAGCCGATAATCGTGTCGATAGCCCGCATCCCAATGATGCTGGTATCGGCTGGGTTCAACAAAAAAAACGCAATGAGCATCGCTAAGGTGTTGAATGCGGCCGCTGCCATAAAGTTGACGAGTATCAAGCTGCAACCTATTATCAGAGCGAGAACCATCACACCAGCAAGAATCTGATGAGATTCGATGAAATAGACTGCCGCCAGCGCCAAGGAACAACCAATAATGGTGCCGCTTAGTCGAAATCCGTTACGCTGTTTGGTCAAGGCAAAGCCTGGACGCATGATGATGATGACCGTTAGCAAAATCCAGTAACCCTGAGGCATCAGGCCAGGGATCAAGTTTGCCGCTGCCAATGCAATGATGCTACCCAGTGCGACGCGCAGTGCGTATCTGCAGAAAGGTGATCCAAGATGCAAATTGCTCGTTAGTTGCCTTGGATTAAATTTCTGAGTTGATAGGAAGGCACTGAGCGAGTCATTGATCGATGCTGAGTCGAGAGGCTTCAGGTCCTCTGCACTTCTTGTATAAACGTACATCCGTTCTATCAAATTCGCATTGTGGCGCAGCCTCTTTAATATTTGAAGGCAGACGCTATAAGCATCTGGTTCTCTCACAGCAAAACCGTTCTGTTGCATTGCCTTGACGTCAAACTCGATTGCACGCAATTCGGCCTTGACGCTGTTTTTGCTGCGAGCGATTCTATTTCGCGCCACTGCCAAGGCAATACGATCGAGATCAAGTGCCATTTTGAACAGGGCATCGTGCATGAACAAGAGTATGTCTTTGCCCCCCAGCTTGCTCTGCAGCAAAGCGTAATCCGCCTGAGTGGCCACCATCGTATCGACAATCGCCAGCATTTCAATAAAGAGGTTCCAGAGCATGATGCGACGTCGGTCGCCCTTGTCATTTAGATTGGATAGGCCCCGCAGCACCATGTCTCGTGCGCCTTGATGCTTCTCAATCATGTCGGCCTGTCTGGTGATTAAGTGGCGGTAGTTACTGTCGAGCTCACTGTCTGCGCTATACATATTGCCGCGACTTGTTAAATAGTCAGCTGTCGCAAACAAAGCGATTGCTAGCGCCTGCTCTTTTTCACGAATGCTCATTAGGCGACTGGTGAAGTAACTGAAAATTGCATAAAACAGGGCACCGCTCAGGGAAATGAGCGTGTGAGTCCAAACCTCGTGATGGGAGAGGGGGGAATGCAAGGTCACGGTCATGAGTAGCAGGCAAGCAAAGCCGATCAACGTGCCCTTTTTGCCATAAACCGATAGAAGCGAAAAACCAAAACATTGCAAAACGACGGCGGCGCTTTCTGCCCAGATATTGTTTGATGCCAGACCGGTGATGATTACTGCTAGCGAGCTGAGAAACGCGCCTCTGAGCATCTCGCCCAAGCGATTGTGATGAGGACCAGGTTGATCGATAAAGGCGATGCAAAGCGCCCCGAAACTCGCTACCAAACCCTCAGCGAATAAATTGAAGCCAAGTCCGAGTACCAGCACTGGCAATAACGCACCTGCAGCACGTCGGATGCCACTATAAAAGTGGTGACCGAAGATAAAGCGTTGTAATTGAGGGATGCTGATGTCCATAAGGGGACTGCTATGCCTTTTCTTGCATCTTTGAACAATGAAGTCAATCTTACCTTAGACCGATTTGCGCTAGCGCAAAACTACGGTTAAAGTTGCGCGTTCGGGCAAGCTTTGGTTACCGTCATGTTGCCCGTGGCTTTGTTGCTTTGGGGTGAACCCCTCCCTAGTACGCTTGCCATAACTTTGCTGCTGACCTGGCCAAAAGCCCCGGTCAGCGACTCCGTTTCGATCCAGTGCACCCCTGTTGGGTGCTTGCATAGCCTGATGGCGAATGCGTGACAGATCAGCAATGTGTCCGGGTAGAGAGGCTCCGTGAGTCTCAAAACGCCGAATCGTGTTGTTGAATGTGTTGCGGTTCAGCATTTTTATCCAAAAATAAAAAATGCAGTCTGATAGGTGTTGCCTGTTATGAAAGGATATTACTAATGGAACTCAATGGCGCAGATATTCTCGTGCGTTGCTTGGCTGACGAAGGCGTGGAACACGTCTTTGGATACCCGGGCGGTGCGGTACTTTACATTTACGACGCTATATATAAGCAGGACAAATTCCAACACATTCTGGTCAGGCACGAACAGGCTGCTGTTCATGCGGCAGATGCGTATTCACGATCATCCAATAAAGTCGGCGTGTGTTTGGTCACGAGCGGTCCCGGCGCAACCAATGCGGTAACAGGCATTGCGACGGCCTACATGGATTCGATCCCCATGGTGATTATCAGTGGCCAGGTGCCCACGCATGCCATCGGAGAGGATGCTTTCCAGGAGTGCGACACAATTGGTATCACGCGCCCCTGTGTTAAGCACAATTTTCTGGTTCGCGATGTTAAGGATCTGGCTGAGACCATGCGGCGTGCGTTTTATATCGCACGCACAGGTCGCCCCGGCCCGGTTCTGGTTGATATCCCGAAAGACATCACGGTTGCTCACTGCAAATACACTGCGCCCAAAGGCGATATAACCATGCGGTCTTACGCACCGGTTGTGAAAGGTCATCAAGGGCAAATTAAAAAAGCGGTTCAGATGCTGTTGCAGGCTGAGCGCCCCATGATCTATACCGGTGGCGGTGTCATTTTGTCGGACGCGTCCGCCGAACTGCAGACCTTTGTCAAAATGCTGGGCGCACCGATCACTAATACTTTGATGGGCTTGGGCGCCTACCCCGCATCCGATGCACAGTTTCTCGGCATGCCCGGGATGCATGGCACCTACGAAGCCAATATGGCCATGCAGCACTGTGATGTGCTGTTGGCGGTCGGCGCCCGTTTCGACGATCGCGTGATTGGTAATCCCAAGCACTTTGCTTCGAATCCACGCAAGATCATTCATATTGATATTGATCCCTCCTCAATATCCAAGCGCGTCAAAGTCGATGTGCCAATTGTTGGCAACGTCAAAGACGTTCTGGACGAATTTATCGCTCAATACACTGCGATGTCCGCAGAAACCAAACCCAATACACCTGCACTGGCAAAGTGGTGGGATCAGGTCAATATTTGGCGAGGCAAGCAATGTATGCAGTTTGCCAATTCCAACGAGGTGATCAAACCTCAGTGGGTCGTGCAAAAAGTGTGTGAGATCACTGAAGGCGAGGCTTTTATCACGTCTGACGTGGGTCAGCATCAAATGTGGGCCGCCCAGTATTACGGTTTCAACAAACCGCGCCGCTGGATTAACTCGGGTGGCTTGGGTACGATGGGCGTGGGCTTGCCTTACGCCATGGGTGTGCAGATGGCTAATCCGGATTCAATCGTTGCTTGTATTACCGGCGAAGGTTCTATCCAGATGAATATTCAAGAGCTGTCGACCTGCAAGCAGTATGGTATGACACCCAAAGTTATCTGTCTAAATAATCGATACCTTGGCATGGTGCGCCAGTGGCAACAAATCGATTATTCGTCACGTTATTCAGCGTCTTACATGGATGCGTTGCCTGATTTCGTCAAACTGGTCGAGGCCTATGGCCATGTCGGGATGCGGATCGATAAGCCAGCCGACGTTGAAGGTGCCTTAAAAGAGGCATTCAAACTGAAAGACCGTCTGGTATTTATGGATATCATCACCGATCAATCCGAGAACGTCTGGCCAATGGTCAAGGCCGGTAAAGGCTTGACTGAGATGTTGCTCGGTTCAGAAGACCTGTGAGGAGATCCAGATGAAACATGTCATTTCAGTTTTGATGGAAAACGAATCGGGTGCTTTGTCACGAGTCGTTGGCCTTTTCTCTGCTCGGGGTTACAACATCGATACGTTGACGGTTGCGCCGACCGAAGACAGCACGCTGTCCCGTCTGACTTTGATCACAACGGGGTCCGATGAGGTGATTGAACAGATTACCAAACACCTCAACCGTTTGATTGAGGTGGTCAAGGTGGTTGATTTGTCTGAAGGCCCGCACATCGAGCGTGAGCTCATGTTGATTAAAGTGCGTGCGGTCGGTAAAGAGCGTGAAGAGGTGAAACGGATGGTTGATATCTTCCGTGGTCGAATTATTGATGTGACCGACAAGTCTTACACGATTGAGCTCACCGGCGATCAAGATAAAGTGCAGGCGTTTATTGATGCATTGGATCGCAGTGCCATTCTTGAAACAGTGCGCACAGGTGTGTCGGGTATCGGCCGGGGCGAGAGGATACTCAAAGCTTAGTCAGCATAGTGACGACTAAGACCCGAGATTGTTATTTAGATTGTTTGCAGTTTGTTAAGTTTTTGAACATTAATTTTGATTTTCTGAATCCAACATAAAAAAAGACGGAGTTCGCTATGAAAGTTTTTTACGATAAAGATTGTGATTTGTCCCTGATCAAAGGTAAGACCGTCGCCATTATTGGTTACGGTTCGCAAGGCCACGCCCATGCATTGAACTTGCATGAATCTGGCGTTAAAGTGGTTGTGGGTCTTCGCAAAGGCGGCGCCTCCTGGAACAAAGCAGCAAACGCTGGGTTGCAAGTTGCTGAAGTGGCCGACGCAGTCAAGTCTGCCGACCTCGTCATGATGCTCTTGCCTGACGAGAATATCGCTCAGGTTTATCGCGAAAGCGTCCACGCAAACATCAAGGTTGGTGCAGCCTTGGCATTTGCTCACGGCTTTAACGTCCACTACGGTCAAGTCGTCCCACGCGAAGATATCGACGTGGTGATGATTGCTCCTAAAGCACCTGGTCACACTGTCCGTGGTACTTATGCCCAAGGTGGCGGTGTCCCTTGTTTGGTTGCTGTGCATCAGAATAAATCCGGTATCGCTCGTGACGTTGCTTTGTCATACGCGTGCGCAATTGGCGGCGGTCGTGCGGGTGTAATCGAAACGAATTTCCGTGAAGAAACAGAAACCGATTTGTTCGGTGAACAAGCAGTGTTATGCGGCGGTACCGTTGAACTCATCAAGGCGGGTTTCAAAACCTTGGTCGATGCCGGTTACGCACCCGAAATGGCTTACTTCGAATGCTTGCACGAACTGAAGTTGATCGTTGATCTGATTTATGAAGGCGGTATCGCCAACATGAACTACTCGATTTCGAACAACGCTGAGTTCGGCGAGTACGAAACCGGTCCTAAGATTGTTACTGACGAGACTCACGCTGCAATGCGTCAAGTGCTGGCTGACATTCAAAATGGTGAATACGCCAAGCGTTTCATCCTCGAGAACCAAGCTGGGGCGCCAACGCTGACCTCACGCCGTCGCATCAATGCTGAGTCAGAGATCGAAGTCGTTGGTGGCAAATTGCGTGCCATGATGCCTTGGATCGCAGCTAACAAACTGGTCGATAAGAGCAAGAACTAAGCTTCACTTTTTGCCCGGTATTCGAAAACGCCCTTCGGGGCGTTTTTTTTGGGTTAACCTCTCATCCACTATGCATACACCTCATTATCCCCACCCGCTCATCGCACGCGAAGGCTGGCCATTTTTGGCTGGCGCTGTCATTGTTGCTGCTTTGGTGGCCTATTGGTCGCCGTTGTGGTCTATCCCGCTTTGGATCATTGCCCTCTTTGTGCTTCAGTTTTTCAGGGATCCACCACGAACTGGCACGACCGAGCCTAGTGCAGTCTTGTCGCCAGCTGACGGTCGTATTGTGGTGGTTGAGCGGGCGCACGATCCTTACGCCGGGCGCGAAGCCTTGAAAATAAGCGTGTTTATGAACGTTTTCAATGTGCATAGCAATCGCTCGCCAGTGGATGGTGAAGTGCTTAGTACTGAGTATTTTCCCGGTAAATTTTTTAATGCAGCACTAGAGAAAGCTTCGCTTGAAAACGAGCGCAATGCGATGGTCTTGCTTGCCAAGACCGGGCATACGGTGACTGCAGTGCAGGTAGCTGGTCTGGTTGCGAAACGTATTCTTTGTTATGCCCAGGCAAAAGATTACCTGGCGCGTGGACAGCGTTATGGCTTTATTCGGTTCGGCTCGCGTGTTGATGTGTATCTGCCGATTGAGTCCACGCCTCGCGTAGCCATTGGGGATAAAGTTTCCGCTACCTCAACTGTGCTGGCTGAATTGCCGCCAACACTTTCGTAAAGTCACTTATGCCAAATAGTCCCCAAAGCCCAATGCGTGATCCTGATTTAAAACGGCGCAGTATTTATCTGTTGCCTAATGCATTTACGACTGCGGCTTTGTTTGCCGGGTTTTATGCGATTGTTCAGGCGATGAACGGGCGTTTTGAAATGGCGGCGATTGCAATTTTTGCGGCCATGGTCCTCGATGGCATGGATGGCAGGGTCGCCCGTCTAACGAACACCACGTCAGCCTTTGGCGAGCAGTACGACTCACTATCTGACATGACTTCTTTTGGGGTTGCCCCCGCACTGGTCGTTTATGAGTGGGCGCTCAGGGATTTGGGGCGGTGGGGTTGGCTGGCAGCGTTTGTTTATGTCAGCGGCGCAGCCTTGCGGTTGGCTAGGTTCAACACCAATATCGCGGTGGTCGACAAGCGCTATTTTCAAGGCTTGCCCAGCCCGGCAGCCGCAGCACTGGTCGCAGGTTTTCTGTGGCTGGTCGTCGACAACCGCTTGCAGGTTTCACCCAAAATGGTTTCGTGGACAGCTTTCACGCTGACACTGTATGCAGGGATTGCAATGGTAACGAACTTGCCGTTTTACAGTGGCAAGAGTTTTGCGCTTAGTAAGAGCGTGCCTTTCTGGGGCATTTTGGTGTTTGTGGCGGGTTTCGTGTTTATTTCGAGTGACCCGCCAGTCGTGCTGTTTGCCCTGTTTATCGTTTACGGCTTATCCGGTTGGGGTGTCTGGCTTTTCCGAATCCGTAAAGCTAAAAAACTATCAATAGCGGCTGAAGTGAGTGGCGTCAAATAATGGGTCAGGCCCAGGGTTGAAGCTCACCAGTTTGTGGGTATTCAGATCGAAAAAAACATACATGAGTGAATTCCAGGTGCCGTACTGTTTGTAACGGTAATCCAGGACGTAACGGCGCAGTTCGTACATGCCTGATTCGCCCACATGCTCAGGTGGTCCAAACTCGCAAATGACCTTTTCAGGGGTCCACTCGCCCGTGCCCAAGCGGTTAAAGCTCGCATCAGTCAGTAATTGAGTGACGGGCCCAATGGTGCCATCCTTGCCTACTGTCGCGCCCATAGCAGTTTGACCCAATGGCTGTTGTGTCCAGACAACGTGCCTTGTGCCGTCCGGATTGGCACAATCAGTCGAGGGTTTGCCGAACTTTTCGATAACTTGAGTCAATGGCGTTCCTGGCTTGGCGCTATCAACCATCGCGCAACTTGCAAGCAATACCGTCGCGGCGAGGGCCAGACAAGGTCTAAAGCAGTGCTGGATCGATTGGTAAAGTGCGTTTGATTTCAGAGGATAGAGACGCTTCATGATGGCTCCTGATTCTGCACAATGGGCTACATAGCCCCATATGGGTTATACTAGCAGGGTTATCCATCACGTTGGGGCACCTCGGCTCCAACGCCTGTTCATAAGAGGTCATCATGTCCGTAGCTGATATTAATAAATCCGACATCGTCGCGCAGTACCAACGCGCTCAAGGCGACACCGGTTCACCAGAAGTACAAGTGGCACTGTTAACTGCTCGTATTAACGAGTTGACTGGCCACTTCAAAACTCATCTTAAAGATCACCACTCACGCCGTGGTTTGTTGCGCATGGTTAGCCGTCGCCGCAAGCTGCTCGATTATCTAAAGGGCCGCAACCCAGATTCCTATCGCTCGTTGATCGAAAAACTCGGTCTGCGCAAGTGATCGAAATTTGTCGGGCAGTCACCCCGTGAATCAACCGTGCCGTATGCGACATTTTGGTCGCGTCGAGCACGGTTTTTCATTTGTAAGGATTATTTGCCATGTTTAATAAAGTTACCAAGTCGTTCCAGTTTGGTCAGCATACCGTCACGCTCGAGACCGGAGAGATCGCTCGCCAGTCCTCGGGTGCCGTGGTCGTGTCGGTTGACGATACCGTTGTGCTTGCAACCGTTGTTGCAAAAAAAGATGCTAAAGCCGGCCAGGATTTTTTCCCCCTGACAGTGGACTACATCGAAAAAACCTACGCAGCCGGCAAGATCCCCGGTGGATTCTTCAAGCGCGAAGGTAAGCCTTCTGAAAAAGAAACGTTGACTTCGCGTCTGATTGATCGTCCTTTGCGACCACTTTTCCCTGAGGGCTTCTACAACGAAGTTCAAGTCATTATTCACGTTTTGTCAGTCAATCCAGAAGTCGATCCTGATATCCCTGCAATGATTGGCGCTTCAGCTGCCTTGGCAATTTCGGGCATCCCGTTTGATGGCCCGATCGGCGCCGCTCGCGTGGGTTATATCAACGGCCAATACGTTGTGAATCCAACCGCCAGCCAGTTGTTGACTTCAAAAATGGACTTGGTCGTTGCCGGTACTGAAGCCGCTGTGCTGATGGTTGAGTCTGAAGCTGATCAGTTGTCAGAAGAAATCATGCTTGGTGGCGTGGTATTCGGTCACACTCAAATGCAAGCAGTCATCACCGCCATCAACAGCCTGGTCAGCGAAGCTGGCAAACCAGCTTGGGATTGGCAGCCCGCAGCTAAAAACGAAGGCCTGATCGCTATCGTTAAAGCCGCAGGCGAAGCAGGCATGAATGCAGCCTATCAAATCCGTCAGAAGCAAGAGCGTACTGCCCAGCTTAAGCAGGTATACGGCGCAGTGCATGCTGCCGTTGCTGAGCAAGCGGCAGCAGCTGGCACTTCTGCACCTGACAGCGTGACAGTCGACAATATCTTGTTTGATCTTGAGGCGCGCATTGTCCGTAGCCAGATTTTGAGTGGCGAGCCACGTATTGATGGACGCGATACACGCACCGTTCGTCCGATCAGCATTCGTCTAGGCGTGTTGCCACGCGTGCACGGCAGTGCTTTGTTCACCCGTGGCGAGACTCAAGCACTGGTTATCGCCACCTTGGGTACCAAGCAAAACGAACAAGTCATCGATGCGCTCATGGGCGAGTACCGTGATCGCTTCCTGATGCACTACAACATGCCTCCGTTCGCGACTGGTGAAACTGGCCGCGTCGGTACGCCTAAGCGCCGCGAAATCGGTCACGGCCGTCTGGCCAAGCGCTCGCTGGTGCCCCTGTTGCCAGCGGCAGCTGATTTCCAATACACCATCCGCTTGGTTTCCGAAATCACCGAGTCAAATGGTTCGTCCTCAATGGCGTCGGTTTGCGGCGGTTCGCTTGCTATGATGGATGCAGGTGTCCCTGTCAAAGATCACGTCGCTGGTGTTGCGATGGGCTTGATCCTTGATGATGGCAAGTTTGCCGTGCTGACCGATATCTTGGGTGATGAAGATCACTTGGGCGACATGGATTTCAAAGTAGCTGGTACTGAAAACGGCATTACTGCTTTGCAAATGGATATCAAAATTCAAGGTATCACGAAAGAAATCATGCAGGTCGCGTTGGCTCAGGCTCGTGACGGTCGCCTGCATATCTTGCAAAAGATGCGCGAAGCGATTGACGGTGGTCGCGGCGAATTGTCAGCCTTTGCGCCACGTATGCTGTCGATGAAGATCAATCCAGAAAAAATCCGTGACGTGATTGGCAAAGGTGGTGCAACCATCCGCGCCTTGACAGAAGAAACCGGTTGCCAGATCGATATTGGTGATGACGGCGCAATCGTGATTTCCAGTGCGGATCTGGATAAGGCAAAAGAAGCTCAGCGCCGTATTACTGAACTGACTGCCGACGTCGAAGTGGGGCAGGTTTACGAGGGCAGCGTCCTTCGTCTGCTCGATTTTGGTGCAATCGTTCAAGTCTTGCCAGGTCGTGATGGTTTATTGCACATCTCTGAGATCGCCAACTATCGCATCGCAAATATCAATGATGTGATTAAAGTCGGTCAAAGTCTGCGCGTCAAAGTGATTGAGGCTGACGACAAAGGTCGTTTGCGTTTGTCTGTCAAGGCAATCGGTGGGATTGAAGAGCAAGGTGGGCCAGCGGCTCCCCAAGCAGAGACACCGGCTGTTCAAGCTGAATAAACTCATTCGTTAGGTCAAAAAACAGGCACAAGCTTAGCGCTTGTGCTTTTTTTTGCCTCGACGTTGTTCGCTCATGAAGAGATTAGGGTGAACCCGTAAAACTTGGCATGATGATTGCGTATATGATCCAGTCTCAATCTTGAATCACGGTCTTTACGGGGTGCGTATATGGTTAAGTGGTTGATCAGTCGATTTGTCGTGGCAGTCTCTTTTTCGGTGATTGGTTTTGCTGGTAGCTCGCAGGCAGAAGATTCGTCAAAGGTACTGCGTATTGTCCCGCAGGCGGACTTAAAAATACTTGATCCTATTTGGACGACTGCATTCGTCAGCCGCAACCACGGTTACATGGTTTACGACCAGCTTTTTGGCATTGATGCCAAAGGTCAGATTCAACCGCAAATGGTTGATACTTATACCAAAAGCGCCGATTTTAAAGAGTGGACTTTTACCCTTCGTAAAGGGTTGAGCTTCAGTGACGGGCAACCAGTTACTTCTGATGACGTAATTGCCTCAGTGAATCGTTGGGCTAAACGCGATGTGTTTGGCCAAGTAATGGCGACGCAACTTGATAAATTTGAGGCAATTGATGCCAATACATTCAAGATGACGTTTAAGACGCCTTTCCCGATGACGCTAGAGGCGCTGTCCAAGCCATCAGGTAATGCGAACTTCATCATGCCTAAGCGTGTGGCCATGACACCCGCCGATCAGCAGATCACCGAATACATTGGCTCAGGCCCCTACGTCCTGAAAATGGATGAGTACAAGCCTGGCGCCAAGATCGTCTATCTCAAAAACGAGAAATATGTTCCACGCGCTGAAGACCCTTCGGGTACTGCCGGCGGTAAGCGTGTATTCGTGGATCGCGTTGAGTGGGTGATTTTGAAGGATGCTCAGACGCAAGCCAATGCAATCGCCAATGGCGAAGTCGATTTGATCGAATGGATGCCAGCCGATCAGTATGCGGCGCTTAAAGATAACCCTAAGCTTGAGCTGTTGAAGCCCACCCCTGCCGGGTCTTTCGATTTGCACTTGAACCATTTCGTACCTCCTTTTGATAATCCGAAGATTGCTCAAGCAGCCATCATGGCTGTTAATCAAGAGGCCTTGATGCGCGCTCAAATGGTGAACAAGGATCTCTATCGTCCGTGCGTATCCATCTATCCGTGTGACTCGCCACTGGCTTCAACCGAGACGGGTTATTTCACAGGTAAGCCTCAGTTTGAAGCGGCCAAGAAATTGCTGAAAGAAGCAGGCTACGATGGCAAGCCAGTTGTGTTGCTCTTTCCTGCAGATTTTGCCGTGTTGAACAAGTTTCCACCCGTACTTGCTCAGTTGTTGAAGCAAGCTGGTTTCAATGTGGATATGCAGTCCATGGATTGGTCATCACTGGTGACACGCCGCACGAGCAAGGAGCCTGCCGACAAGGGCGGTTGGAATATGTTCATCACAGGCTGGGGCCCCGGTGACATGATGAATCCTATGTTCTTCCCGCCGCTGACCGGTAACGGCGAGAAAGGTTGGTTTGGTTGGACAACTGATCCCAAGCTAGAGCAATTGAAAGCAGACTTTATGGCCGCCTCGACTGACGATCAGCGTAAGAAAATTGCTAAAGATCTGCAGTTGCAGACGTATCAGACTGGCGTTTTTGCCAAAGTGGGCGACTTTGATTACATCACTGTCGTACGCAAAGGTGTTGTGACCGGTCTGGTTCCTTCGACTGTCAATGCGTTCTGGAACTTGAAGAAGAACTGATGCTGTTTATTCTCAGAAGGGTGCTGTCCACAGTACCCGTTCTTCTTATCGTCGCCTTGATCGTTTTCGCCATGTTGCGCCTGACGCCTGGCGACCCAGCTGCTGCGCTGGTGGGTAACAACAGCAACAGCGAAGACATCGCCCGCATCCGCACGAGTCTGGGTTTGGACGAGCCCGTGCCTGTGCAGTTCGTGCGCTGGGCTAGTAAAGCACTGCGGGGCGATTTGGGCGAATCCTATTACATGAAACAGTCCGTGACGCATTTGATCGCGCAACGGATCGGGCCGACGCTATCCTTGTCAGCGCTGACGATGCTCATCACTTTATCTATCGCGATACCTCTTGGGATTCTGGCGGCCTGGAGACACGGGGGATGGCTGGATCGGTCGCTGATGAGTTTTTCTGTTTTAGGTTTTTCTGTTCCGACTTTTGTGATTGGTTACTTGCTGATCTGGGCTGTCGCCTTGCACTGGAAGCTATTTGCTGTGCAAGGCTATACGCCAATCAATGAGAGCTTCTCGGGTTGGCTATCCCATTTGTTCTTGCCTGCCATTACTTTGTCGATTGTCTATCTCGCCCTGATCGCGCGTGTGACCAGAGCGTCAGTTGCAGAGGCGCTGACCGAGGATTACATCAGAACAGCCAGATCTAAAGGGATTAGCGAATTGCGCATCCTGGTTCGTCACGCCTTGACCAACGCGGCAGTTCCCATCGTGACTGTGATTGGTATCGGTATTGGCTTATTGATCGGTGGTGTGGTGGTAACCGAGACTGTGTACGCAATCCCAGGGCTCGGTCAATTGACAGTTGATGCGGTGTTAGGCCGCGATTTTCCGCTCATCCAGGGTATTACCTTATTCTTTTCTTTTGCCTATGTACTCATTAACTTGCTGGTTGATCTGAGCTACGTGTTGCTTGATCCACGTATCCGGTACTAACGGCGTAAAAATATATGATGGCAAAGCAAAGCAAAATTCTTAAGAACACCTCGGTACGTATTGGCTTAGTCGCACTGATATTGCTGCTATGCATGGCAGTCTTCGCGCCTTGGCTCTACACGATTGAGCCGACTGCGATGGATCCTTCAAGCGCGAATTTATTGCCTGGTGTCACTGCAGAGTTTTCAGATCTGTCAGGCGATACTTTCGATCATTTATTTCCGATGGGCACGGACAGCCTTGGTCGCGATACCTGGAGTCGAGTCGCTTATGGCGCAAGAATTTCATTAACGGTTGGTTTGTGTGTGGCTGTTCTGTCATTGATCGGTGGCACGCTTTGTGGTGTGGCGGCTGGTTACTTTAGACGACTCGACAACGCCTTGATGCGGGTCATGGATAGTTTGATGGCTATCCCGGGCATCTTGTTTGCGATTACGCTCATGGCTCTCTGGCGCCCGACGGTGGCCACGGTGGTGATTGCCATTACGATTCCAGAGATCCCTCGCGTCGCTAGACTTGTCCGATCAATCGTCCTGACGATCAGAGAAGAACCTTATGTCGAGGCTGCAGTATCGCTTGCCACGTCAACGATCAATATTCTGTGGCGTCATATTTTGCCCAATGCTATCGCGCCTTTACTCGTGCAAGGTACCTACGTGTGCGCGTCTGCCATTTTGGTCGAGGCGATCTTGTCTTTTCTCGGTGTTGGTTTGCCCCCAGAGATTCCGACTTGGGGCAACATCATGGCCGATGGTCGAACCCAGTTCAATCAGTTCCCTCAGACGGTTTTGTTTCCCGGTTTCTTTTTGGCCATCACTGTGTTGGCAGTCAATATACTGGGCGATGGCTTGCGGGATACCCTTGATCCTAAGTTCAATAAGCGTACGGGTTGAGGCCATCATATGACTGAGCGCCAACAACCAGTTTTATCCGTACAGGGGCTAACCATCGACCTGCCTCCTACTGCGGATCGACCTCACGCGGTGCGCGACATCAGCTTTGACGTCAAACAAGGTGAGATCGTTTGTCTGCTTGGTGAATCAGGCTCAGGCAAATCTGTGATCGCGCAAGCAGTCATGGGCTTGTTGCCTAAAACATTGGTGACGACGGCTGGCGACATCACTCTGTTGGGTGAATCCGTTTGCAAGGCGAACGGTGAACGACTAAGACAGTTACGTGGCGAGAAAATGGCCATGGTATTTCAAGAGCCGATGACTGCCTTGAATCCAATCATGACTTGCGGTGATCAAGTTGATGAGCAACTTTGGCAGCATACAAAGCTCTCGACAAGCGAACGGCGACAAAAGGTTCTGGATATCTTTGCGCGGGTAAAACTGCCTGATCCTGAGCGCGTGCTTCGCTCTTATCCTCATCAGTTGTCTGGTGGTCAAAGACAACGGATCGTGATTGCCATGGCTTTGATTTTGAAGCCGGCTTTACTGATTTGCGATGAGCCAACCACAGCACTTGATGTAACGACACAAGCTGAAATTCTCAGCTTGATTGCAGAGTTACAAGCTCAGAGCAATACTGCTGTTTTATTCATCACGCACGATTTAGGCGTAGTCGCAGAAATTGCTGATCGGGTTGTCGTACTCAAACTTGGCGAGATGGTTGAGCAGGGCGACCGGCTCGACGTCTTGCAGCAACCCAAAGAATCCTATACGCAAATGCTTCTAGCCGCCGTCCCGGGTTTAGTACCCAAGCATCGCGAACCAATCGTAGATGCTTACCCGCTGCTGCAGACAGTTAATTTATCTAAAACGTATTGGACCGGTGCTTGGCCTAAACGTAAACATCGCGTTGATGCCGCTAAAAATATTTCGCTTAAGGTACTGCCCGGTGAGACAGTGGGTCTTGTGGGCGAGTCAGGCTCGGGCAAATCAACGGTCGCTCGTTGTATTGCCCGACTGATTGAGCCAAGCGCTGGCGAGATCTTTGCTGATGGGTTATCCATTGCGACCGTAACCGGGCGCGCACTTTATCCGTTTCGTCGTGTCGTACAAATCGTGTTTCAAGACCCCTATCGTTCTTTGAATCCGCGTCGGACCGTGGGTGAGGCGATTATCGAAGGCCCACTGAATTTTGGTGCCTCGCGCGCAGAAGCGTGGAAGCAGGCTGAAGAACTGATGCACCTCGTTCGCTTAAGTCCAGACGCCTTGCACCGCTATCCTAATGAGTTTTCGGGTGGTCAGCGACAGCGCATATCAATCGCTCGGGCGCTGGCTTGCAAGCCTAAGGTGTTGATTGCGGATGAGGCCGTGTCTGCTCTGGATGTTTCGGTGCAAGCGCAGATTCTTGAACTACTTGATGAAATCCAACAACGATTGCATATCGGCATCCTCTTCATCACGCATGACTTGCGGGTAGCCAGTCAAATTTGTGATCGGATCATTGTGATGCAAAGAGGCGAGATCGTTGAGGAGGGTGCAACACAGGATGTGTTTGTCAACCCTCAGCACACCTATACGCAAACCTTGTTGGCTGCAGCGCCAGGGCGTGGATTTCAGTTTGGGCTTGCTTAGTCACTCGTTTTTTAACTATGCTTTATTAAATTGTATTGCAGTTAAACCGTATTGCATTGTTAAAAAATATTACTGATGAACTTTGATATTCGTCGCGATGATTTGAGCGGGGCTGAAGTACAGGCGTTAGTGCGCGAGCACATGGCTGGGATGTTGAGCAATTCACCTCTAGAAAGTGTGCACGCGTTAGCGCTTGAGGGCTTGAGAAAGCCTGAGATTACGTTTTGGTCGATTTGGAGTGATAAGGAGCTGTGTGGTTGTGGTGCGTTAAAAGAGCTTGATGCAACCCAGGGCGAGATTAAGTCGATGGGTACGAGAGAGAAATTTCTCAGAATGGGCGTTGGGCAGGCTGCACTAAATCAAATTATCACTGAAGCAAAGGCTCGCGGCTACACCAGATTGAGTCTCGAGACAGGATCGACACCTGCGTTTGAGCCAGCACTCGCTTTGTATCAACGAAACGGATTTGAACGCTGCGGCCCTTTTGCTGATTACAAACTGGATCCGTTTAGTATTTTTATGACTAAGCTGCTGTAGGTAGTTGCTAATGCGTGTAACAAGCCACGTAAAAAACCGCAGCAAAGAGACTTGGCAGCAGGCTCTGGCTTTCAATCCGTACCTCTCACTTATTTTGTAAGTGATTGCAACAGCCGCGACTCGATCAAGCTAAGCTTTCGCTAGCAATCCCTTAATTGCCTGTGTGATAAACGCCGCGTCTTCAATGTTGGCAGATGGCAAGCCTGCGCGATGACCCCAATCAGACACAATTGGCAAAAGCTTGGCGTTGGGCATTTGCTCCACCTCAAGTCGATTGTCCTCAACCTGAAAATACAAATCAGTTGAACCTGGCATGATCAGAGAGTCTGCGGTAATGGCTTTCAACGCAGCCTTGAAATCGCCCTTGTATTTATCGTTGGCAGCGATGTTGGCATTTTGCCAGGCCCACAAGTGGGTCAGCATATTGTTAGCGTCGCGCTTCAAGAAATTAGCTTCCCAGGACATGACCAAAAAGTCTTCGAGGGAGGAGAAGCCTGCACGACGCCACATTTCCTCGCGATAAAAGGTCTGCGACATGGCCATGGCAGCGTAGTTTCGACCCATCGCTCTCAGGCTTCTCTCTGGACGGCTGACAAAGCTGCCGTTCTGAAAGGCTGGATCAGCGGTCAGGGTAGCTCGGACCCCTTCGATAAACACTTGATTATGTGGCGAGCATTTAGCCGCCCCGCACAAGACGACCATACGCTTGACCATCTCAGGGTAGTAAGACGCCCAGTGGTAGGCCTGCAGGCCACCCATAGACCAACCGCAGGCCATTTCAAGCGAGTGGATGCCAAGGTGTTCGGTCAGCAACGTGTGTTGAACCCGAATGTTGTCCAAAATCGTGAAGTAGGGCCAACGGGTGCCTGTAAAGGGTTCGGTCGCGTTGCTGGGTGACGACGACAAGCCGTTGCCGAATAAATTAGGTACGACGACAAAATATTTATCAGTATCTAAGGCCTTGCCCGACCCGATCAGCCAGTCCACGTCATAGTGGTGGGCTGCAAAGGAGGTCATGTACAAAATGACGTTTGACTTGTCGGCATTCAGGGTGCCGTAGGTTTGATAAGCCAGTCGAGCATCACGCAAAGTCAGGCCAGATTGCAAAACCACATTACCTGCATGAAAAATTGGATAGTCGCTCATGACTTGCCCTTATCGTTACTTTAGTGAAGTTTGCATAATAGAGGCCTTATCTTAACCACGAATATCAGCTTCGGCATAGAGTGTTGCTAACCGAAAGAGCCTTTCACGTTTAAGAAAGTTGCCAGTGGAATCCGTTTGCCTGCGGCCCTCTTGAACTAATTGTGCAATCGCTGCCCTGATGGTGCTTGAGATCAACTGGTGATGATCAGGCCACCAGCGCGATAACAGGGTGTCGGGATCGCTCAGGCCAAGTTCGTGGCGCCGCAGTTCAGACCGTCTGAAGTCTTTGAGGTTCCAGGTCAGCACTGTTGTTTCGCTTAAGGGATTACTTCGGCGCGACGAGATACCTGCTGCAATCACATGCCAGTCTTTCTTGTCGCTCTGGCGCAAGCCTTGTTCTAGCGCGCTGACGTCACCCTGATTGGCGTTAGAAAACCGCTCCTCCATCAAACGCCATTCCTGATCCAGCAGCTCGCCTGCAATTGGCCATAAACGGCCTGCGTTGCGCCGCCACTCGTCACCAATCCGGTCTGACCAGATGGGATTAAAGAGCCCCTGTTCAGCCATATCGAGCAGAGCAGGGCGCAACACGCCCGACATCAGCACGCAGGCATCTAAAACGAGTGTGGGTCTCAAGATGCCGGTTGCTGCCCAGATAGAGCAAACAGGGCTGCCTCAGCAATATGAGCGGCGTCAACACCGAAATAATCTCTTAGTGCGGCACGCGTATCACTTCGACCAAAACCATCAGTACCTAAGGTTAAGTAAATGCGGTTAGATGGCACGTAAGCCCTGACTGTTTCGGGCACCATCCTGACGTAGTCGGTTGCAGCAATGACTGGCCCTTCACTCTGACCCAGCTGCTGCCACAGGAAAGGCGCACTCAGCGTTGATTTTGAGCCGTCTGCGCGTGCCGCTATGGCTTCTTGCTGGCAACGTATCCCATCACGAGCCAACTCACTCCAGCTTGTCACACTATAGACGTAGGCCTTGATACCTTGAGTTGCCAGTATTTCAGCTGCTTTGATGACTTCAGTCAGGATAGCGCCCGATCCCAGGAGCGTTACGCACGGTGAACCGTGAGCCGGTTTGGCTGGTGTGTAAGTTTCAAATAGGTAGCAGCCCTTGATGACTTGATCAGCGACACCCATTTTGAGCGTTGGCTGCGCGTAATTCTCGTTCATGAGCGTGACGTAATAAAACAGATCCTTCTGGTCAATCATCATGTCTCGAATGCCTTGATCGATGATGATCGCCATTTCGCCCGAGAACGCCGGGTCGTAGGCCTTGCAATTGGGGATCGTCGACGCGTGCACGTGACTGCTGCCATCTTGATGCTGCAAGCCTTCACCACCGAGTGTCGTACGGCCTGAGGTCGCGCCCAGCAAAAAGCCGCGAGGGCGTTGATCTGCCGCCGCCCAGATTTGATCGCCAACCCGTTGAAAGCCAAACATTGAATAATAGATATAGAAGGGCAGCATGGCTAAACCGTGCACGCTGTAGCTCGTCGCTGCAGCTGTCCAGCTTGCAATGGCACCCGCCTCAGAGATGCCCTCCTCGAGAATCTGGCCATCCAGGGCTTCGCGATAACTGAGCACTGAGCCAATGTCTTCGGGTGCATAGCGCTGACCTACGCTTGAGTAGATGCCAACCTGTTTAAACAGATTGGCCATACCAAAAGTACGTGCTTCATCTGCGACGATAGGCACAATGCGAGGGCCGAGCTGTGGATCCTTGAGCAGGCCGCCTAGCATACGCACGAAAGCCATGGTCGTACTCATTTCTTTGCCATCGGCTTGCACGGCAAAGCCTGCGTACTGCATCAGCTCTGGCGCGGGAACCAGCTCACATGTCGTTTCACGCTTGGGCAAGAAGCCGCCCAATGCTTGCCGATGCGAGTGCATGTATTGCATTTCTGGGCTGTCGGCAGCTGGACGATAGAAGCTCAATGACGTCGCCTGCTCATCACTGAGTGGCAGATTAAACCGATTGCGAAACTCGATCAGATCGGTTTCATCAAATTTCTTCTGACTATGCGTGGTCATTTTGCCTTGACCAGCACTACCCATGCCATAGCCTTTCTTGGTGTGTGCCAGGATGACAGTAGGTTGGCCACGATGATTCGCAGCTGCTGCGTAGGCCGCATGAATCTTGACCAGATCGTGTCCGCCTCTCTTCAGTCTATCGATCTGGTCATCCGTCATGCCTTGCGCGAGTTTGGCTAGCTCTTCGTCTTGTCCAAAAAAGGTGTCCCGATTGAAGCGCCCATCCTTGGCAGCAAACGTTTGCATCTGGCCATCGACTGTGTTTGCAAAGGTACGTGCCAGCGCACCAGTCAGATCGCGGGCAAAGAGCCCGTCCCAGTCACTACCCCAGACCAGTTTGATGACGTTCCAGCCAGCACCGAGAAAGAGCTTTTCAAGTTCGTCAATAATCCGACCATTACCACGAACAGGGCCGTCGAGTCGTTGCAGGTTGCAGTTGACCACCCAGACCAGGTTGTCGAGACCTTCTCGAGCGGCCAGCGTGAGCGCGCTCATGGATTCGGGTTCATCCATCTCCCCGTCACCAAATACGCCCCAGACCTTGCGATGACTGCAGTCGAGCAGGTTGCGGTGGGTCAGGTAGCGCATGAAGCGGGCGTGATAGATGGAGCTAATCGGGCCAATGCCCATCGAACCCGTCGGGAACTGCCAGAAATCAGGCATGAGCCAAGGGTGAGGGTAGCTTGAAAGACCCTGTGCCCCGTTGCTGCCGGCCACGATCTCTTGCCGATAATGCAAGAGATCTTGTTCGGTCAGGCGACCTTCTAAGTAAGCTCTGGCATAGACACCGGGTGCGCTATGCGGCTGAAAAAATACCAGGTCGCCGCGATGTTGCCCCGGCTCAAGGCCTTCGCGAGCGTGAAAGAAATGGTTGTAGCCGGTCTCAAAGAGATCCGCAGCACTTGCATAGCTGGCGATGTGACCACCCAGCTCGCCATAAGCCTGATTCGCCCTCACCACCATCGCCAGCGCATTCCAGCGCATGAGGGATGCCAGTCTTTCTTCAATCGCTAAATCCCCGGGGAACACGGGTTGTTGGTCAACCGAAATCGTATTGACGTAAGGGGTGTTGAGTTCGGGCTGCCAGCCGATTTTTGAGGTGTGGGCGAGTCTCACTAGCTCGTCGAGCAGAAACCTCGCACGCTCTGGCCCCTGATTTTGTAGCGCGGCGGCAAATGCCTCACGCCACTCGGCGGTTTCTTCGTGATCGGTGTCAGTTGTTTTTGAAGGGCTCAGCATAGTCATTCAGTTAGGTTGATCGAACGAGTGGTGCGATGGGTTCTGCGATAAATATGTGCGAGATTATCGCCCAAGAGAGTGTTTGTGTGCGGACTGGCCCTCAGGGTAAACAAGTGCTGGCTTTTTTTGTCTGTTGCAGTGCAAAATAGCGTTAAGTTGTTATTTTTTTATTACGTTAACTTTACGCGAGGTCGGGCATGAAGAAATTTATCCAGTTGAGTGTTTTGGCAGTAGCAAGTTTGGTGCTCTCAAATGCTGCCCTGTCGCAAGAGTTGACGGGTACTTTGAAAAAAATAAAAGAGACCAACACCATCACGATCGGTCATCGCGACGCATCGGTGCCGTTTTCTTACTACGACGACAAGCAGCAGGTTGTCGGGTACGCGATGGATATTTGCATGGCGGTTGTCGACGGTATCAAGGCTCAACTGAACATGCCTAACCTGCAAGTCAAACTGAATCCGGTGACTTCTGCGACCCGAATCCCTTTAATGGCGAATGGCACGATTGACCTTGAGTGTGGTTCAACCACCAATAACGTCGATCGTCAGAAGCAAGTGTCTTTCGGTCCCAGTTACTACCTGACCGCTAGCCGTTACGTTTACAAGAAAGGATCGGGTATCACCGATATCGCCAGCCTGAAAGGCAAGACAGTGGTATCCACTGCAGGCAGCACGAATATTAAGCAAGTGACTGAGGCCAACGTTGCACAGAACTTGAACTTGACCATCCTGAGCGCTAAGGATCATCCGGAAGGCTTTTTGATGGTTGAGACAGGTCGCGCAGCGGCATTTGTGATGGATGACATTATCCTTGCTGGTTTGATCGGCTCAGCCAAAATGCCCGGCGATTTTGAAATTTCTAAGGATGCCTTCTCTAAGCCTGAGCCCTATGGTTTCATGATCCCTCGTGATGACCCAGCTTTCAAAAAAGTCGTTGATGAAGCAGCAGGCAAGCTCTACAAGTCCCCAGCGATGCTGGCTTTGCATGCCAAGTGGTTTGAAAAACCGATTCCTCCTAAAGGGATTGTCTTGAATCAACCTGCCTCTGCAGAACTGAAAAAAGCCTTCGCGAATCCGACTGACAATCCAGATCCTGATTCATACAAATAATCGTTTTATGCTAATCACCCTGCCCCGTTTGGCAGGGTTTTTTTGAGCCAACATGAACTACAAATGGAACTGGGGCATCCTCCTAGAGATGTCTCCAGAGGGGCAGGGCAGTTATTTGCAGATGTTGCTGTCCGGCTTGAGCTGGACGCTGATCACCGCTGCTTGCGCTTGGGTGCTTGCTTTCACGCTCGGCTTGGCAATTGGCGTCGTAAGGACTTTGCCCAACCGGTTTGGTCGTCTTTTGGGTGATGCTTACGTCGAATTGTTCAGAAACATCCCCTTATTGGTTCAGCTGTTTCTCTGGTACTTCGTTATCCCTGAACTAGTCCCCAGGCATTTGGGGGATATGATCAAGCAGATGCCCAATGCGTCTTTCTACACTGCGGTGTTGGGCTTAGGCTTGTTCATGTCCGCAAGGGTGGCAGAGCAAGTGCGCTCAGGCGTCCTGTCTTTGCCGAAAGGGCAGAAGTTAGCAGCGACTGCGATGGGGCTCACCACGGCCCAGACCTATCGCTATATTTTGTTGCCAATCACCTTGAGGGTGATGCTTCCGCCGATGACCTCAGAGTTCCTGAACACGATAAAAAACACCTCTGTCGCGCTCACCATTGGCTTGATGGAGCTCACTGCGCGCGCCCGATCCATGCAGGAGTTTTCGTTTCAAGTATTCGAAGCCTTCACGGTGGCGACAGTGCTCTACCTAGTCACGAATCTCGTTGTCACCTTCTTGATGCGCAAACTTGAGCGAGCGGTCTCCGTACCTGGATTCCTGGGTGTCTCTGCCAGCGCCGTTGTGCATTAAAGGCGATGATCCATGTTTAGTCATTTCGATTTCGATGTCATTCAAAGATCCTGGGTCTATCTCTTTCGCGACGGGATGAGTTTTACCTTGACTTTGACGGGCTTGGCTGCCTTGAGCGGTATCGTGCTAGGTACCTTGATCGCCATGATGCGGTTATCAAAATTCACGGCGCTGCAAAAACTTGCCGCGGGCTATGTCAACTTAATCCGCTCGTTGCCCTTGGTACTGGTGATCTTTTGGTTTTACTTTCTACTCCCCTATATTGGTCAATGGGTAACCAGTGCATCACGACCCATGACCGTCGGGGCGTTTACCTCGGCGCTCGTCACCTTTTCTCTCTTCGAGGCAGCATACTTTTCTGAGATCATGCGTGCGGGGATACAAGCTGTGCCTGGCGGTCAGACGTCCGCAGCGCAAGCCTTAGGCATGCGTTATTGGCAAGTAATGGTCTATGTTGTCTTGCCACAGGCTTTCAGATCCATGATGCCGTTGCTTCTCACGCAGACGATTGTGTTGTTTCAGGACACGTCACTGGTTTATGTCCTGTCGATCACCGACTTTTTGGGGGCAGCCAGCAAGGTGGCTCAGCGCGATGGTCGCTTGGTTGAAATGTATCTGTTCGCAGCCCTGGTTTATTTTGTGATTTCCTTTGTTGCTTCGCTGGCCGTGAAGCAATTGCAACGTCGTTTAGCCGTTGCCTGATTGAGAGAGCCACCATGTCAGACAAAATGATTGTGATCGACGATTTATCAAAATGGTACGGTAGCTTTAACGTGCTGAAGCATTGCAGTACACACGTCGATCGTGGTGAGGTGGTGGTGGTTTGCGGCCCTTCGGGGTCGGGCAAATCGACGCTGATCAAATGTGTGAATGCCCTTGAGCCGTTTCAAGAGGGTAAGTTGTTCATTAACGATGTGCCAGTGCACGATCCGAAAACTAATCTGCCTAAGCTGCGCAGTCAGGTGGGGATGGTGTTTCAGCATTTTGAATTGTTTCCGCATTTGAATGTGACTGAAAATCTGACTTTGGCGCAGATCAAAGTGTTAGGGCGCAGTAAGGATGAGGCCTTAGCGCGTGGCTTAAAAATGTTGGACCGTGTGGGTCTGACGGCACATAAAGATAAATTTCCCGGTCAGTTATCGGGCGGGCAGCAACAGCGTGTTGCCATCGCTCGAGCCTTGTGCATGGATCCGCATGTCATGTTGTTTGACGAACCCACGTCAGCGCTCGACCCTGAAATGGTCGGTGAGGTTTTGGATGTCATGGTGGATCTTGCCAAAGAGGGCATGACCATGATGGTCGTCACTCACGAAATGGGCTTTGCCCGCAAGGTTGCCAATCGTGTCATCTTTATGGATCAGGGTGAGATCGTTGAAGATGCGACGAAAGAGGACTTCTTCACGCAACCCAAAAGCGATCGGGCGATTCAGTTTTTATCTAAGATTTTGCAGCACTAAGTTATTCGATAAAATAATCCTATAGGTTTATTTTATAGTGCATTTATGTAACTTATAGGTTAAAATATAAAGACTGAAACGATACCTTTAGGTTACATGAAAAACCAATTACGCGATCTTCAGCTTCTGCAAGTTGATACTCTGCTGACCTCTTTTGGGGCAGTGCAATCGATCTCGCGCCCCAGATTAGGCTGGGTGCGTGCAATCCGCGAGTCTTTGGGGATGTCCGCTGCGGCGTTCGCTCGCCGGTTAGGTATGTCACATGCTGGAGTACGCAAGCTGGAAAGCTCAGAGGCGACAGACACCATCACTCTCGGCACATTGCGTAAGCTTGCATCGGCACTGGATTGTGAACTGCACTATGCATTGGTGCCTCGCACCAGCCTGACCCAGCTATTGCATGAGCGGGCAGAAGTTGTTGCCAGAGAGCGGCTGGCACCGATTGCTCACTCTATGGTCCTAGAGGATCAGGCGGTGAATAGTTCTCTAAACAACCTTCAGTTCGACCGAGCGGTCAAAGATCTGATTGAAGGCTCGCGCCGCGAACTATGGTGAGTTGCTGTATATGGAATTTCATTACCCGATTGGTGCAACCCCTCTCGATCCAGACGAAGCCGCTGGTTTGGTGCCCGCGCATATTTCAACGCAGGGTGACCTGAACGCCTGGGAACAAGTAAATATCGCTCAGGGAGATCGTTGGGCGGTAAGGCAAAAAAAGCGGGACTTGTTGGATGAGGGGTTCATCCGTGACCTGCACCGCAAGATGTTTGATAAGACCTGGAAGTGGGCAGGGACGTTTCGGAAAAGTAATAAGAACATTGGTGTTGACTGGACGCAGATTGCTGTGAAATTACGCAACTTGCTGGACAATACCCAGTATCAAATTGAGAATCGTGTCTTTGACAACGACGAGATTGCTGTGCGTTTTCATCATCAGCTAGTGTGGATCCATGCCTTCCCGAATGGCAACGGACGTCATGCGCGATTGACGGCAGATTTACTGGCAATGCGTCTGAGCCGTCCACGGCTGACTTGGGGGCGCAGCGAGGCATCCATTGAATCTGTAGGGGAGCTTCGAAACCGTTATCTGACTGCTTTGCGTGCAGCTGATCAAGGGCAGCCTCTTGATTTGATCGCTTTTGCCCGTAGTTGACGAGTTGTGCCGCCTTGCAGTCACCTTAGCAATTGTCTGGTGCCCGGGACCGGAATCGAACCGGTACACCCGTAAAGGCGAGAGATTTTAAGTCTCTTGTGTCTACCAATTTCACCACCCGGGCGGGGTAGTTATCCTGCGGGGCAGGATTTTGTAAGGGGCAGATTGTACGACAAACTTGAAGCGTGCGAATTGTTGTGCAAGATCTGCAACGAAAAATATTAGCGATGCTCAGTCGGCAACCCAGCTTCCTGATTTACCACCATGCTTTTCAATTAACTTGACGGCATTAATCACCATGCCACGATCAACGGCTTTCAACATGTCGTAAATGGTTAGCAGTGCAACGCTGACAGCGGTCATTGCTTCCATTTCGACCCCGGTTCGGCCGACAGTTTCTGTCGCTGCTGTGCAGGTGACAACACAGGCCGCTTGGTCGAGGGCAAACTCAACCGACACGTGGCTTAACGGTAAGGGGTGACATAAGGGGATGAGATTGCCGGTTTGCTTGGCTGACATAATGCCGGCCAGCCTGGCAACACCCAAGACGTCACCTTTTGACGCCGTGCCTTGTGCAAGCTTGTCAAACGTCGCTGGATGCATCGAAATTGTGCCGCTGGCCACGGCACGGCGATGTGTTTCGCGCTTGCTGGACACGTCAACCATGTGGGCATGGCCCGCAGCATCAAAGTGAGTCAGATCTGCGCTCATGATTATTGATCCTTCTCTTGCAGCATGGTCGCATCGTTGAAATTGGCGAAGGCCTCCGCATCGTTAAAACTAACGGGGATTGCACCTGCGGTGTTTAGCCAGTCGACAATCCGGCCTTGCTCAGCATCAAGAAACTTTGACAATAAAGGTCCTACTGACGGTTTAAGTAAGCAGCAAAGTGGATGAGGGCCATCTGCAGTTGTTGCATAGGCCCCTTGAGCTGAGGGTTGAGCCGCCATCGCACTGTGCAGCAGCTCGGCAAGGTCAAAAGGGATAGCCGGTGTGTCGCAAGGTAGCACTAATAGCAGGGGCTGCCTGCAGCGTACTAAGGCTGATTCAATGCCTGCCAGCGGTCCAAGGTAGCCCGCTCTGTCATCTGACAGCACGACATGACCGGTCTGTTGATAGGCATCAAGATTGCGATTGGCGCTGATGGTGATTCTGTGAGGCGGCACAGTTTGATTTTTTAATCGATCCAATACGTGTTCGATCAAGGGATGCCCTTGCCACATGATCCAACCCTTATCCCTACCTTCCATCCGGCTGCCACGGCCGCCAGCCAGTACTAATGCTTCGTAGTAAAAAGCGGGATTTTCAATCGTTTCAAGAGGAGTCAGTTCTGTCATGGTGGTTTTTTTGAGTTGCAACGCGGGCGTAGGTTGTTTCTTAAGTTTCTTGAACTTGCCGGGCTTGCGACCACCGAGTTGCAGCGTCAGAATCGGTCTCGCGCGCCTCAATCCAGCGTGGTCCAGTAGGTGTCCATTCTTTTTTCCAGAAGGGCGCTTCTGTTTTAAGAAAGTCCATCATAAAGGTATTGGCTTCGTAGGCCTCATGACGGTGAGGGCTCGCTGTCAGCACCATCACGATCTGATCGCCCGGATACATCTTGCCCACCCGATGTAGGATACGAGCAGCCTGCAATTGCCATCGCTCAGACGCTTGTGTTGCGATCTTGGTCAGCGCTTTTTCAGTCATGCCAGGGTAGTGTTCAAGCTCGAGCGCAACGACATCGTCAGCCAGATTCAGATCCCTGACCATCCCGATAAAGCTGACTACTGCGCCGATACCATGATCGCCGGCCACCAAAAACGCGTGTTCTTTCGCTAGATCGAAATCGTCTGTTTGTACGGCAACAGAAATCCTGGTTGCACTCGAATCAGGGGTATCACCCGGTCGGCTCGTCATTTTGCTGGCCTCTCAACCGCCCGTAACAGGTTTAAAGAGGGCGATCT
The DNA here is from genome assembly GCF_003003055.1 of Jezberella montanilacus. Classification (GTDB taxonomy): domain Bacteria; phylum Pseudomonadota; class Gammaproteobacteria; order Burkholderiales; family Burkholderiaceae_B; genus Zwartia; species Zwartia montanilacus. The sequence goes on along the minus strand of NZ_PVTV01000014.1, from coordinate 239,266 downwards.
CTGCATGAGCTGGAATCGTTGCCGTCACCTCAACCATATCCTGATTAATGGCAGCGCGAAACGCCTTGTCGCCACCGAGCTGCTCTTGCCAGACATCACCTCGCTGGCATAACAACTGAATAAGATCATTCAGTGTTGCCACGTCGTCGGGCAGATCCAGCGTCTCTTGGCTACAGCCGAAGAGCTCTCTGAATTGTGCAAAATAGAGCAGTGTGATGGGTTTTGCCATGGTTTAACTCAGCAAGTCTGACAGAGCCAGGTAGCGAAGTGCGTCGCCTTCTTGTATTTTGGTTCCCGCTGCAACGTCAGCTAAGCCCTCTGCCCAAGCAAGACTGCTCATGACCCCAGAGCCCTGATTGGGATAGAGCTCAAGCACAGTTTGATCTGACGCATCCACCTTGCGAGCCACCCGCAAAAACTCGCGGCGACCGTCTGGGCGAGGCCAGTCAAAACCAGAGATCCCTTCGAGGTACTTGAGGTCAAAATCCTTCAAGCCCATGCGCTTTGATAAGAACGGACGCGCCATCAATAAAAACGTAATAAATGCACTAACAGGATTGCCTGGCAAGCCGATAAAATCCGCCTGACCGACTTTACCGTAAGCCAAAGGCTTGCCGGGTTTCATGGATATTTGCCACAGATCGAGTTTCCCCAACGCTTGTACTGCGCCCTTGACATGATCTTCTTCACCGACCGAGACGCCACCACAGGTCATGACGACATCGTTTTCGCTGGCAGCTTTGATAAAAGCTTCGCGAGTGGCTTCAGCAGAGTCGCGCACGATGCCGTAGTCATTGACCACACAACCGAGCTTAGTGAGCAGACTCACGATGGCGTAGCGGTTGCTGTTGTAGATGCCCCCCGGTTCAAGCGCTTGACCCAGTTCGGTGAGCTCGTCGCCCGTCATAAAGACGCCGACCTTTAGGGGCGCGTAAACAGATACCGTGGCGACACCGATCGAAGCAATCATGGCCAGGTGCTGAGGCCCAAGTTTGACGCCAGCAGGCAGGATTTCAGATTTTGCGCGTATATCTTCGCCACATCGCCGAATGTTTTGGCTGTGCTCAATGGCTTGAGTAAGTTTGACCTCAGTACCATCGACGGTTGTGTGTTCTTGTGGCACCACTGCGTTGCAGCCTTGGGGGATAGGGGCGCCCGTAAAAATTCGTGCGGCAGTGTCGGCCTCGATTGAGCTACCTGTATGCCCAGCGGCAATACGTTGAACAACCTCAAACGACTCGGGCAGCCGAGCAAAATCAGAGACATTCAGCGCATAACCATCCATGGCTGAGTTATCAAAGCCCGGGACATTGATCGGTGAGACAACCGGTGCGGCCAATACACGATCCAGCGCCTCAAGCAGGTTCAGCGTCTGTGTTGGATGGTTTGAGGTCGCAGGCGAAGAAGCTTGCTCAAGTAAATGCAGTCTGGCTGCGTCGAAGTCGAGTAATTGGACACGTGGTTTCATAGGGCAATTGTATGCCGTGTTTTGGCGGCATACCGAGGAGAAACCTTAACCGCCAGTTTGCGACATAAAACGGATAATTTTGGTGGGGGCTTCGCGAAACTCGTGCTTCTCGGGTTTGAGCTCAATGCCCTGTCGCAAGATCTGAACCAAATCCTCATCAGAGCAACCATCGCGCAGTAAAGGCCTTAGTTCGACTTTTTCTTCCTGGCCCAGGCACATGTAGAGCGTGCCAGAAACGGATAGACGAACGCGGTTACACGTTTCACAGAAGTGTTGACTGATGGGGGTAATCAATCCGATCTGCCCGCGACCATCTTGCGTGCGCCAGTACCGGGCAGGGCCACCGCCCATTTCTTTATTGATTTCTGGAATGAGATCGAACTTGTCGCGCAATTGATCCAAAATCGGGCCTAAGGGGGTGTAGCCTGACCCCAAACCAGTGCTACCCATCGGCATGGTCTCGATCAGCCGCAGGATAAAACCCCTGTCCATACAGAACTTGGCCATGGCCTCAACCTCGTGTGCGTTGACGCCCGGCATCACAACCATATTGAGTTTGATCGGGGAAAAACCCGCTTCTTGAGCAGCATCCAGACCGGCCATCACATCGTCAATCGAATCACGCCCCGTAATTTGCGTGACACATTCACGATCCAGGCTATCAAGACTGACATTCAATCTGCGAACGCCAGCGGCACGCAAGGCAGTTGCAAACTCGGGCAAGCGAGAGCCGTTCGTCGATAAGGATAGGTCCGTGATGCCTGGCAGGGCACTTAGGCGAGCAGCTAAGTCGGGAAGATTACGTCGCAGAAGCGGCTCACCGCCAGTCAACCGGACTCTGGATGTCCCTAGTTTGGCGAAGGCTCCCACGACGCGTTCTATTTCGTCAAACGTCAGCCAGTCTTTGGGTTCTTGGTAGCCTTTAAAGCTTTTGGGCAAGCAATAGGTGCACTTCATATCGCAACGGTCGGTCACAGATAATCGCAGATACTCGATCCGCCTGCCGAAGCGATCTATCAAGGGTGTGTTACCCCCCTGTGTCGTTTGATGTGCTGTATTAGTAACCATAAACCGTATTGTGCGACTTTTATTTGTTTTTCGCTACTGCCGGTGCTTCTCGTCGGTGCAAAAGGAACCATTCTTCAATTTATTAGTCTTAGTTAATAAATAAAACCTAAGGGATATCACTAATACTTTTTATAGGTTGCGGTATTGTTAAGTTAACTAATCGTCCCCATGTAACAAATTGTTGGAGTATCGTGTGTTCAGGTCTTTTTCAGGAGTTTCCGCCATGCCACGTCGTTTAATTACTGGACTGCTGGTCGCTTTGGTTATGTCGCTTTCATGCGTTGCCGGGTTGGCAGTCGCTGCAGAACCCAGCATGCAAGAGGTTTATCAGGCTGCTCAGTCGGGCAATTTTAAAGCGGCTCAAAGCATGATGGATCAAGTGCTTAGAGACCATCCGAACAGCGGTAAAGCGCATTTTGTGCAAGCTGAAATCTACGCAAAGCAAGGCTTGCTTAATCGTGCCAAAGCCGAGCTGGCCACCGCTGAGCAGTTGTCGCCCGGGCTGCCTGGCGAGAAACCCGAAGTCGTGCAAGCTTTGCGCACTTTTATCGGATCAAGCGCGAACCAGGCGAAGCAAGCAGCAATTAATCAGCTCAAGCCATCCATACCATGGGGCTGGATCATTGGCGCTTTGGCTTTAATGGGTGCCCTGCTTTACTTTGCCTTTGGTCGTAACAAAACTCAGCCACCTGCATCCATGCCCATGAACGGTGCTGGTCCTGCTGCAACATTTGGACGCGGTTTCGGTAATCCTGTGCCACCGGCAGGCCCAGCGGGCGGGATGCCTGGCCAGCCGATGGGCTATCCGCCTGCAGCCCCTGCTCCAGGTGGAATGGGTTCAGGCCTGATGGGAAGCCTGGCGACTGGCGCCGCACTCGGTGTGGGTGTCGTTGCAGGCGAGGCACTGATGCATCGGGTCATGGGTGATGGTCATCACGATAGCGGCTCATCAGGTTTTATTCCTCCCGCACAGGCTGGTCAGCTCGACTCGTCTTGGGATAGTCCAGCACAACAGCCGTTTGATATGGGAGGGCAAAACTTCGGCGCGACTGATTCTTCCTCATGGGATGATGGGGGCGATAATGGTGGTGGAGGTGGTAGTAACGACTGGGACTAAGTCCCTGCCTGCACTTTATGCTGGTCGATGCAAGGTTGATGCTTGCTGGGGGTAGTGCTGGTGGAGGATCAAATCGCACTAACCGCCCGGGCAAGCATTAAAAACAAATGGGCATGCTGGCGGTCGATCTATCCCTACACCTGGGCGGTCTGGCAAAAGTCCAGTTACCAGCACTTCGCAGAGTATGTCAACGCGCTTGAATATTCTACGGTTCTTGATCTGGGTACTGGGATTGGCGCTTGCATCCCCTTGCTCAGACTCAAACCGAGCAGCCGCATCATTTTTACCGATCCCGACTCAATCGCGCTAGCGCTGGCTCAGGCGGTACCAAACGCATCCTCACAGCAGTTCACTTTTGACGTGCTCGACGCTAAAAGTGCAATCGAGAAGTACTCAACTGCGACGCACGTTTCCCTGCTGCATGTTTATTCCGTTTTGCCGGATCCTTTGATTTTTCTTGAGCAGTGCCACCGCCAAGTGCCACAGGCGATGTTACTCATTTATTTGTCAAAATTTAATGGGATACCTTGGCTTGATTTTTTGTCGTCTGCATTTGGCTTTGCCCAAATTGATCGCGCTTTATTAGAAGCAAGATTTTCCAAGAGTTCAGTGGGTCGTAGCAACCTCGTCTTTCAAGGTTGTGCGTGACCGCAGTCCGCCGGCGTTGGGGCTACCTTCTTGCGGGTGTGGGCGTGTTGACAGGCATGACCATGGCGGCTTACCTGCTCGGTATCAGGCCGAGTTCAAAAGAGCTTGCGAGATATAACGTTGGTAGGCTTTTTGAGATCGTCTCGCAGCAGCAGCCCGAATACCTTTTTCTTCTCGGCATTTGTTTGGTCGCGGCAAGTTTTTTAATTAAACGGTATTGGGTACCGTTGGTGTTGGTGACCCTCATCGCCTTTGCCTGGGTGATTTACTATGAATCCGTGTCTGTCTGGCTGCTCGGGCTTGGCGCGGATTCGTTCAGTGAGACACAGAAATTCGACTTGCACGAAGCGCTATTTTTCATTCCGGGCATGCTCAGTATTTTTGTGCCTTTCATTGCTTATCGAAGATTAGCACTGTATGGGATTGCTGGCTTTTTTATCTTTTCTGCATTGCTTGTCGTTCGACGTAAAGGCAACTTCTCCGGACAGACGACGTTTGTTTTTTGCTTCTTGGCGGGGCTTTGCCTCACGGCAGTCGCCTTATATATTTTGTCGGTCCGAGCAACCCTAAGCTATCAAAGCAACTCCGAAATATTCAATAGGGCAGCCAAAAACTTCGACAATCCCGCAATGCCACTTGTGTTTAATCGACCATTGAATGTCGTGATTTACCTTGGCGAATCAACGACAGTCATGAACATGGGCCTCTATGGTTACCCTCGCGACACAACCCCAGAATTGACTCGTCTGGCACAACAAGACAGTCAGGTGCTGGTATTTAAAAATGTGATGTCGACCTTTACTCACACCTCTGACTCGTTGCTAGAAGCACTGAGTATTGGACTTCACACCAATCAGGATTTATTGCCCATCACCTCAAGGACTCGAGTTAGTCTTCCCGACCTGCTTGCATACAACCACATCCCAAGCTATTTACTCAGCAACCAAGGGGAAGAAGGCACTTGGAACATGGCGGGTTCAATCATCTTTAAGCATGCTCAAAAGCAATACAGTGTGGATACCACCCGTCTGGGTAATGCTGAGTACATGATCAACCGGCCCTATGACGGAGACTTCTTTTTAAAGCATCTCGATGTGCTGATACCAAAATTGAGTTCAGCGAATAGTTCCGTCGTTTTTTTGCATTCGTTTGCGGGACACGGTGGCATGAATGGATACCTGGGGGCGATCCCGAAGGATTTTTACCCGCACGTCGATGATTACTTTAAAAATAGAAGTGATGCGGCCATTGCTGGGACGGTTCGAGGTGCAACTGAGAACATTGAAAATTATGACTCCGCAATACGCTATGTCGATCGCACCGTAAGCCAAGTCATTGAAAAGCTCAGTCGGCTTGAAAATCCCACTGTGCTGATTTATTTTTCAGATCATGGCGAGTCGGTGTTTACGTCGAGAGGCCATGAATCGTCACGCTTTACGCACGAAATGGCTCGGGTTCCGCTGCTCGTCTCATTTAACGCGTCTGCACGGCTGATGTATCCCGACCTGTTTAATAACTATAAACACTTGTCAGAGACGACTGCGTTGACAACGCTCGCGCAAATCCCGGCAACCATCATTGATTTGTTGGGCGGGCAGGTCGCAGAGACTGCACTGGTGCTGCCACGGCTTATCGGGGCACCACAAGACGCCTATATCCCGCCCGTGCTGGTTCGAAGAACGTCCTCTGGCGATACCTATGTCAATACAAATAACGCGGATGTGCACGGCTCAGCAGCGGGGGCATCTGCTCCCGCAACTAATTCAGCCGATGATCCCACTCGCATATTTGTGGCGCGCCAAACCCATCTGCTTGATCAATCCGCGTTGTGTTACTCGGCCGTTAATACGATCGCCATGGCTTTACGTGGCGCGATGGTAGCCAATTGTCTTCAACTGGATGTTGTTGCCAATTCTCAGGGCGCAGTCCCTTTAACCGTTTCAAGCGCATCGGTACCAGGAGCGGCTATCGGCACCGTCGTTGAGATTGCCTCCCGCAATAAGCTTTCCCTTTGGTTGCAGGTACGTGACCTAAAAGAAAGCAGGTTCTGTCAGCAACTTCTGGCGTTGGTTGAACCGACATTATCTGCCGGTCAGACTGTTTTGGTCTCATTAGCGACAGAAATTGACCTCAGCGATCGCAACGTAATTGGATGTGTTCAGACCTTGAGGCAAAAAGGGGTTAAGACTGCATATAGCTTGCCTTCCGAGCAGTGGTTAGCTTGTGCTGAAGCTCGCGGACGGATTAGCAGTCTTGAACGTGAGGCTTGTCAGCCACTCTACGCAAAAATTGACCAGCTAGTCCTTACCGATGCATTCACCGACTTAAGCTTTGACTATCAGAGCTTGAGTGTCGTAGAGCTGATTGTCGCCGCTAAGACTTTTCGGTGGAATGCCATGAACGTTGAGCCCAGACAACTGTTGGATCTGGATGCGAACACCTTTCGAATGGTGGGCTTGAAGTCAAGAGATCGAAACGCCCTGAACTGATCGGGCTGGGGACTTGTCTCCGCGAGTATTCACAATAGGCTGCCAGATGGTGATGTCTGATTCGGTGAAGTCGGAGCGCAAACTCCGTGTATTGATCATTGCTGAGGCCTGCAACCCAGAGTGGGTCAGTGTGCCCCTTGAAGGCTGGTCACATGCCATCGCAGTCATGAGACTGACAGCCGGTCATCTCGTCACTCAGGTTCGCAATCAGGGCGCACTTCAACGAGCAGGTCTCGTCCTTGGTCAGGATTTTTCTGTGATTGACTCAGAGCGTGTGGCTAAGCCGATGTATCAACTCGCGACCTGGCTGCGTGGCGGTGAAGGCAAGGGCTGGACCGTCGTCACGGCATTATCTTCCTTTGCCTACCCGTATTTTGAATGGTTACTATGGCGAGCGTGGGGCAGAGCAATCGGTGACCATCAGTTCGACGTCGTGTATCGCATCACGCCGCTCAGCCCGACAGCCCCCAGCTTACTTTCCAAACGTTGTGCCCGCGCCGGCGTGCCCTTTGTGCTTGGCCCTTTAAACGGGGGCGTTCCCTGGCCACACGAGTTTGACGCTGCCAGGCGTGACGAAAATGAATGGCTGAGTTACTTGCGAGCCTTCTATAAACTTTTGCCCGGTTATCGTTCGACCCGCGACTATGCTGCGGCTATCATTGTCGGGTCTCAAGACACGCTTGCACTTGAGCCACAGCGCTATCACCACAAGTGTATCTACATCCCGGAAAACGGCATCGATCTTGCGCGCTTCACCCTCAGACGCCTGCGCACCTGCGCTGTACCGCTTAGGCTTGTCTTTGTTGGTCGTTTGGTGCCGTACAAGGGGGCAGATATGCTGCTCGAGGCTGCTGCTGCGTTGATCCGAGCGGGACGCATTCATCTGACGATCATTGGTGAGGGTCCCCAACGACCTCTTCTCGAAAAGATGATCCTTGATCTTGGCATCTCAAATCGGGTCGAGCTAACAGGTTGGGTGTCTCATCATGGTTTGCAGGAGCTGCTGGTCACCAGGGATCTGCTCGTGCTTCCCAGTATCCGAGAATTTGGCGGTGCCGTTGTACTTGAAGCCATGGCACTTGGTTTGGTGCCTGCTGTCGTCAACTATGGCGGTCCAGGTGAACTGGTCACCGCCGATACGGGCTTTCTTATTGCCATGGCTTCGCGCACTGTAATCATTGAGCAGTTCAAGCACTTATTTGATCAGTTGGCAGGGCAGCCTGAACAAATTGAGTCTCGCTCAGCGCGCGCCTACAGCCGTGCAAGACAGTTATTCAGCTGGGATGCGAAGGCAGCACAAGTCCTTCAGGTTTTGCAATGGGTCACAAGTCAGGGGCCTAAGCCCGACTTTCATCAGTCTCTTGGCGTGGCTGAAGCTTCAAAGATAAATCATTCGGTTGGCTTGTTAAGTCTGCTACCTGTGATCAAGCAAGCAGCTCGCAGTATTCACCCCGAATCCAGCCTGTCTGGTTTCAAAAGAAGAATGATTCTGTGGGGTGCAGCCCTAGCGCATCGCTCTGCCTTGTTGCAGTTTTTTCAGCGAATTTCTGTACTTGATTTGCCGCCTCTGTTCATCAATCAAATAGATGTAATCGGCATGTGTGAGTGGCCGTATATCAACAATACCTGGACAGTTGAACAGCGGCTAGATAAGAAAGCCAGACATTATGAAATACTCAAAAAAAACTATCCGGTCCTGCTGGGCATTGTGAGCGAATCCCCAGCCCTACTGTTAGACCTGTCTTCCTTCTCAGAGGGTCTGAGGCTTGTGCTTGACCGACCCGAGTGGTTTAAGCGAGAAGGCGAGCTCGTTTTGAATATTTTCAAGCATGAGGTCAGGGTTTCGTCCATCGCTTTTACGTTTGGACGTGAGGCTGGCATGACTATTGTCTATATGGGTGCCGTACAAGGGATGGCTCACTCAATTGCCAGTGATGAACGTACGCAAATTTATAAAAAAATCACACAAGACTTTTATGGTTTGTCAGCCCGGAGTCTTTTGCTGAGCTCACTTCAAATGATCGCCAGACGATTAGCGTTCTCGTGCTTGCTTGGGGTGTCAGAGGCTCATCGTCATCATCGACATCCGTTTTTTGGACCGTTTGATCGCCAACAATTAGTGACGGACTACGATCAACAATGGATCGAATTTAATGGTGTGCAAGATACGATCACAGGTTTCTACCAGATCCCTGTGCAGTACCATCAAAAAATCGCAGAGCATATCCCATCCCGAAAGCGCGCAGCCTATGAAAGGCGTTACCAATTACTCAACAAGCTTGATCTTGATCTGGCGGCACGCATTGGGGTACTCATCCATGCGACCTAAGGTTCGGTCTCACGTGATTCTCGTCAAAAGTATTCTCGACTATCAAAGGTTTGTTAGTCGAACCGACTGGCTTGGCAAGGGGCTTAAGTTATACGCAAGCCTACGCCACAAGTTTTGGAGCACGATCACTGCTTCGGATATTCATCGCCTGGCAAGTATCTGTGCTGATCTGGACTTGCCGCATCCAACCGGTATTGTGGTGCATCAGAACGCGATAATCGGTCCGCGTTGCGTGCTCATGCAGCAAGTCACGATCGGGATTGTGGCAAGTGGTATCGCCCCAGTGCTGGGTTCCGATGTCTATGTGGGGGCAGGCGCGAAAGTGCTCGGTGGTATCCATATTGGGAATCGAGCTTGGATTGGAGCAAATGCTGTGGTGCTGGAAGACGTGCCCGATGACTGTACCGCAGTGGGTATACCGGCCCGCATCATCCACAGGATCTAAGCGTTTAACAAATGACACGCTTAAATGAAGGCGGTTCAACCGGTTTGTTGTCCCGGTGACGAATGCTCTCGCCCCAGCCCAGTAATAAAAAAATCATCGGCATGGTTTGGGCACCGATATACACAGTTGTAAACGCGATAAAACACATGACGTAGATTCCTGCAAACGTAAACCCAATTGCGGGTTTATCGTCATCGCCCTGAATGGCGAAATAGATTTGAGAGACAATCGCAAAGGCAAGCATGGCAATAAATAGAAGCGGTGCCGGCAGGCCGTGTTCAAGTGCCATTAAAAGAAAACCATTATCTACAGACTCCATGCCCGGCAGTCTGGGGGTAGTGGTCAATCCCCAGCCCGTGAACGGGCGCTCGAGGACGAAGCCAAAATAACGATCGAGCAGACTCTTGCGATACAACAGCGTGCCTGCTTCGTAGCTCAGTGAGATCCCGGGACCCGGAGACAGGTAATCGTTGAGCAACAGACCTCCAATTACCGCCGTGAGCACCATCAGCGGAACAACCACATACAGAATTTTTTTGGGGTCAGGCCTATGTCCGATTGCAGCAATCACTGCACCGAACAGGCCTCCAAGCCAGGGGCCACGAGATATCGTCAGCATGGCAGTGAGTAAGAGCATGATCGAGATTTGGGAACTCATCGGTACTCGCATCGCCATGCTGATACGCTGAAAAATTCCCAGTAAACCGCTCTGCGTCTGATCCCACACGCCTTTCCATGTTAGCCAGCGATGTAACCGGTAAGCGATCAAAATCATGATGCACGCTAGGATAGGGTGGGTGAAGGAGCCGTGCACACGAGCAATTCCATAACGAACTGATAGGCCACTTTGTGCGTTGGGGAACAAAGGGGCGAGCAATTTATAAATCGGCGTTACCCAATAGTTGAGTTCAAAAATCATCATTGGAAACATTATGATGAACATCAACACAAACATCTTGGCTGTGTCGATATCCATCAAGCGGTTTTTGATCAAATACCGTCCCAACAGGTAGGGGCCAAGCATTGAGGTCAAAAGGAAAAAAGTGTAATTTTGCGCGTCAGCGTAACCGCGACTGCTGTAATCGACCACGACACGAAACACCAAGTAGATGGCGATCAGCCACTCCATCAGGCCCAGCTGCACGTTAAATCCCTGTCTGAGTACGAGCGCGATGACGATTGGAATGATCGCGGCTTGCATAAAGCTTGGATCTGGTAGCCCCGGAATATCGACATAAAACGACTCGGGCATCAAAATAAAAAAAGGTATCCAGACATACAGGAAAGCCCGTTCAAGGCTTTGATGTCGGATCATGTAGATCGACAGTCCCATCGCGACAAACACAATATATGCAGTCATGTATGCCTGTTATTCCCTTTTAGGCTTAGTATAGGGGTTGAATGCTCTCGGGTATGTAGATATTCCTTAATGATTATCACAGAGAGGTCTCTAAGATGACCCTTACTACCCCTCGTCATGGCATTTTGAAAGCATGCTGTTTTTGGTTGACACTACTAACGGTATTGTTGTTGGGGGCGTGCGCTTCCGATAGGCCGCCGCGAGCGCCCGCAGATATTGAATCGCTGGTTAAAAAAGATCCCCTGTTCAAAGCCGCGGAAAAGTCCAACGATGCGAAGGTCTTGCTTCGCAAAGAAGACCTGGCGATCCTCGAAGAGATGCTCAATCCACCTTATGCCATCGGCAGTGGCGATGTGTTGCGTGTTGAGGTGTTTGGGCGGCCTGAAATGACCGGTAAGCATTTGGTCGGACCCGATGGCAAGATCTCTGTGCCCTTGGCCGGGGTGATGAATGTGAACGACTTGTCGCGCGAAGAGGCGCAGTTAGAGATCAAGAGACGACTAGAAAGTTTCTATACCCACCCTAACGTCAGCGTCGCGATCGACGAGTACGGCTCTAACTTTGTCACTGTGCTAGGTCGCGTCGAGCACGCGGGTGCGTTGAAATTCTCATTTTCGCCGACACTGGTTGACGTGCTGGCTAGTGCTGGCGCCATGCCAATTCTTGATAAGCAAGCAACCCTCACTCGCGCGGCGATCATTCGTGGTCGTAACAAAATGATTTGGGTGGATCTCAAATCCTTGCTCAATGGCGATGTCAATTACAACATTCGAATGAAAAAAGGAGATATCGTTTTTATCCCCGATTCGTCAGATACAGCAGTCTACGTCATGGGTCAGGTTCAGAAGCCCGGCTCTTACCGCTTGACTCCGCGTATGTCGTTGCTTGATGCGATTGCTCAGGCTGGCGGGCCCAATGACAACGCTGCCCCAGAATCGATTGGCTTGTATCGATCGGGCGCGAAAGAACTGGTTATTGTGCCTTTTGCGGCACTCATTGATCCGTCTCGCGTGGTGAACTATGCGCTTGAAGACGGTGACGTGATTTTCGTACCGAGCAGCGGGCTTGCCGATTTTGGTTACTTCATGCGTCAGATTTCACCGTTCTTTACGTTGTTGTTCTTTAACCCAAGCAATCTGAAATTCTAATAACAGCCAATGGCCGTTCAAACAGAAGGTTTGCTGCACGCTTCAAGCGCCACTGCCCCCGTGGTCTCTGTTGTCGTGATCGGTCGCAATGAGGGCGCACGTCTGACGCAATGCCTCTTAGCGGTGCAGCAAGTCGATTGGCGGGGTATTGCGCATGAGTGCATTTATATTGATTCGAGTTCGACAGACCAAAGTATGGAAGAGGCAAAGCGCCTTGATGCCGCTGCCTATATGCTTGACGATGCGCATCCGAGTGCTGCGAAGGCTCGCAATCTAGGGTTACAGCTCGCGCGCGGTGAGTTCATTATGTTCCTGGATGGGGATAGCATGATATCTCCAGACTTCGTTGCGTTCTCGCTGTCAAAGATGACTGACTCGCGTCGCTGCGCGATCACGGGCCATCTGCGAGAAGCCCATCCCAACCACTCTTTTTTTAATAAGATGATCGATCTAGACTGGATCACTCCAGTAGGTGAGATCTTATTTTTTGGCGGTAACGCGTTTGTTCGGCGCAGTTGTCTGCTTGCTGTGGATGGTTTTAATCCCGCGTTGCAGGGGGGAGAAGAGCCAGAGCTCTGTGCTCGACTCCGCGCGAACGGCTGGCTCATTGAGTTGTTTGATTTGCCGATGGCTCGCCATGATTTGGGTATGACGAGTTTTAAGGAATATTGGAATCGGGCTTTTAGATCTGGTATTTGTCTCGCTGAGGTGGCCCACCAGATGCGTCAGATCGGCAATCCGCTCTGGCAATACGAGGCACGCCGAGATTGGTGGCAAGGCCTATTATTTTTAGTGTTACCACTGATGCTTTTGTTAGCGTGCCTCAACACGCCGTGGCTGTTCGGTTTGTTTGTAGCGTCTGGTTTGCTTGCCTTGGCGCGCACCGCGTCACGCTGTGCCTGGAAAGCGCCAAACAACCGATGGCTGCGCTGGCAGTACGCCATGCACACCTTCTTTTGCAAAGTGCCTGCCGTGCTTGGTCAGTTGGTATGGTATCGCACTCATATTCAGAGGCGAATCCTTGGTCTAGTTAGTCATAAGCATGCACTTCGGACAGCTCCCAACGTGCTCCCTCGTTTCGCATACTTGATCAGCCTTTATCCTGCTACCTCTCACACCTTTATTCTTCAAGAAATCGAAGAGCTCAGGCGTCTCGGTCACGAGATTCTGACGGCATCGATTAATTCAGCCGCTCATCTGGGGCGCTCGCAAGATCTCACCCAAAATACGGCGCAGTTACAGGAAGCCAATCATACGTTTTACGTGAAGGCAGAGGGTTATAGCGGAGCACTGCACGCCTTGTTCTACTGGTCTTTTCAACCGATCGTTCTGTTCAAAATGTTTTGTTTTGGCTTCAGTCTGGAAAGCCGTCGATGCAGTCTGCTGGGTTTGGCGTATGCCCTAGAGGCAGCCATTATTGCTAAGTGGATGCGGCAAAATAATCTGGTTTTTTTGCATGTGCACTTTGGCAATGCGGCAGCAACCGTTGGGTTGCTCGTCAAGCGGCTGACAGGCTGCCACTTATCACTATCAATACACGGCTCCGACGAATTTGACGACGTCACGGGACAACATCTGGCTTTAAAGGTTAAAGAGGCCGATAGGTTGATCTGCATGAGTCAGTATTTCAAAGCAGTGTTGATGCGGCTCAGCGCACCGGAGTACTGGGCCAAACTCATCGTCTGTCGACTCGGTGTTGAGACCAATCGTTTTGCTTTCGCGGCAAGGCAGTCTCATGTGGCACCCCAGCGTTTGCTCTGTGTCGGTCGACTGATCCCATCTAAGTGCCAATTGTTGCTCATTCAAGCTTGTGCAAAATTGCGGGATCTAGGCCACGACTTTAAGTTGGTCTTGGTAGGTGCCGGTCCGGATCAGCTTCGTCTTGAGCAAGCCATCGCCGCTGCAGAGATCGGAGATAAAGTCGTGATGACTGGAGCTCTAGCGCATCAAGCCGTACTCGACCAGTTTGCTAAAGCTGATATTTTTGTTCTGCCCAGTTTGAATGAAGGTATCCCTGTTGTATTGATGGAGGCTATGTCGTGTGGCGTGCCGTGCGTCTCGACACCTGTCAGCGGGATTCCAGAACTGATTGAACACAACCGAACTGGCTTGCTGGCGACGCAGGGTGACCTCGACTCATTAGTGCATCAGTTAGAACGTCTGATGACCCAGCCCGCCTTGCGCGAGCAAATCGCAAGCCGGGCAAGACAAAAGGTGGTGTGTGATTTCAACCTGATGACAAATGTGCTCAAACTCAGCGGAATCTATCAGTCGTTTTTAGCGTCTACGCCTAGTGATGGATGGTAGTCATGACACAAACGAATCCCATGCGGCTTTCGATCCTGATAGTGACTTATAACTCGACTGCACTGATCGGGTCTTTATTAGATCATCTGGACGCGGAACTGACGCGTTCGTTTGATTTGCATACCGAGGGAGTCAGCGCCGAAGTCATTGTGGTGGATAACGCGTCACAAGACGATAGTTTCATACACATCACGTCACATTACCCTTGGGTAAAAGCTATCCGGTCCGATTTGAATCTTGGCTTTGCGGCTGGTAATAATCTGGCCGCGAAACAGGCGCACGGACAATATCTATTGTTACTCAACCCTGATGCCTTGCCCAAGCCCGGTGCGCTCAAGGCTGGAGTCGAACTGATGGATAAGCATCCAGAAGTCGGCTTAGGCGGCGGCGAGCTTCTGTCTCTGGACAGCAGCAGACAGGTCTGCGCTCGACGCTTTCCGACCTTACTCGATGAGTTCTTCAGATTGTCGGGTTTAGCGTGTCGGTTTCCAAAGCACCCGCTCTTTGCTCGTTTTATGCGTGGGGCAGACGATCCAACAGTGTCCGGCGAGGTAGACTGGATCACAGGTGCCTTTGTATTTATCCCTGCGGTGCTCTTTGAGGAGTTTGGTGGCTTCGACCAACGATTCTTTATGTATTTTGAGGAGGTCGATCTATGCAAGCGAATGCGAGCGTCTGGCCTGGTGGTGCTTTATTGGCCGCAACTCAAATGCCTGCATATTGGCGGTGCGTCTGCGAGAACCTTAGGCACTGAGCATTTTTCGCAAGCGAACGCTCAAATCGAACGCTGGCGCCTTCGCAGCTATCTTCTTTACTACCGCAAGCAGCACGGGTGGCGGGGCGCTTGGTGTGCTTACGGCCTCGAGCGACTTTTCTGTAGCCTCCGCAAGTGTAAAGCTCGCTTGCTTGCAAGCCCGGCTGAGGCTGCCGCTTACGCTGCTTATGGTGCCTTGCTAGATCGCGCATGGCGCGATACGTCGGGTGGACGTTTGAGTCCGACCCAGCCATGGTGAATTCAAGCCAAAAGTCTGATGCACTCGTGGATCCAGTGCGTGTGAGCTTCAAGGCACGAGTGTGGAAGACCGCTTACTGGATGCTGGGAAGTAACGCTGCATCACAGGTGTTACGCCTTTTTAGCAACTTGGTCTTAACGCGATTGTTGGCACCAGAAGCCTTTGGTTTGATGGCCGCTGTCAGTACGATTTATTTCGCGCTCTCGATGTTCTCTGATTTGGGGGTGTGGCAGAGTGTTGTAAAAAGTGACCGGGCTTACGCAGATTCGTTTATCGGGACCGCTCAGTCGATTGAATTTCTGCGTGGTCTGATTCTGACTGTATTGATGTTGTTGAGTGCGGCAGGTCTTTATCTTGGGATGTTTACAGGATTGTTTAAGACTACAAGTGTCTACGCGGATGCTCAGTTACCGTCGATGATTGCGTTTGTGGGTCTGTGCGCGCTACTTGATGGCTTAGTTTCGATGAAATTTGCGCTTGCTCAGCGATCCCTGCGAGGAGATCGTATTGCCAAGCTCGAATTGACTGCTCAAGTTGCCGCTGCCATCTCTACGATCACGCTCGTGTGGTTGACCGGTTCGATATGGGGCTTACTGGCGGGTTGGCTGGTGTCTTCTTGCGTTCGAGTCGCTTTGAGTAATCTCTATTTGTCAGGGCCTTGGATTGCGCCACGCTGGAACGCTCTCTATGCAAGCGAGATGTTCAAATATGGCAAATGGATATTCGTCTCGTCCGTGATTGGCTTTTTTGCGGCGAATACTGAAAAAATAATTTTTGGGAATTATTTGTCATTGAACCAATTTGGCGTGTTTGCCATCGCCAGTGCTTTGGTGTCCGCGGTGACGGCAATCTATTCCACCTTGCTTAGTCAGGTGATTTTTCCTGGCTTGAGTATGGCGCTCAATGATCAACTGAATGTAACAAGGATCTATACACGCTTTCAACAGTTAGCCGATCTATTGCTGGGGCTGATAGCGGGGGGGCTTTTCACCTGTGGTCAGTGGCTGGTTTGGGTCCTGTACGACGCTCGCTACCATGAAGCTGGCTGGATGTTACAGCTTTTGGGGTTGACGATGCTTGGATTGCGCTATCAAGTGGTTGAACAGTTTATGTTCGCTACCGATCGTCCTGATCTGGTGAGTGCAAACAATTTACTTAGAGCACTATTTCTGGTAGTTGGGATTCCGACTTTCTTTTATTTCGAAGAGGCGCGTGGCGCCATCTTTGCGATCGTGCTCGCGCAGTTTTCAAGTTGGCCCTTATGTATTTACTTCAAGTGGCGAGAAGGGCTGCTCTCTTTCAAATCAGAATATGTTTGGGCTCCAGCCTTTGTTGGGGGGGCAGGAGCAGGTCATCTGGTTAATCTAGCCCTTCTCGCTATCGTTCACTCGCTGTCATGAAGAAACATGAAGATACACGCGAGGTTTTGTGTTTGGCTGGCATACCACTTGATGTTGTGACTCTTGCTGACACCGTTGCATGTGTGCACGAGGCGGTGCTCAGCCGCAGCAGATTGTTTATTACGACGCCTAATTTACATTTTTTGTCTCTTGGCAAAACTGACTTTGACTTTCGCCAAACCTTACGCGATAGTGATTTGTGTGTGGCCGACGGAATGCCACTAGTCTGGATCTCTCGTTTGCTCGGTGCCAGATTGCCAGAGCGGGTAGCGGGATCAGATTTGTTCGAAAAGCTGAGTCATGAGCCCGCACCCTCAGGGCAGCAGACTATCAGAGTGTTTTTCTACGGTGGCCAGCCAGGTTCAGCTGCTGCGGCCAGTGAGCAATTAAATGAGCATTCTCAGGGAATGCGCTGCGTGGGATTTAGGACGCCTGGTTTTGGCAGTGCAGAAGACTTGAGTACAGACGAAACGCTTGAACAGATTAATCAATCAAAGGCGGACTTTTTAGTGGTGGCACTTGAAGCCCGTAAAGCTCAGCAATGGATTCAGCTCAATCTGACTCGACTGAAAATCCCCGTTATATGCAACCTGGGCGCGGTGATTAATTTTCAGTCGCAGCGAATTAAACGAGCGCCCACTTGGGTGCGCCGAGGTGGTATGGAGTGGTTATGGCGGATAAAAGAAGAGCCAGAGCTCTGGCGCCGATACTGGTTGGATCTGCAGGTGCTTGTGGTGTTGCTCCTCTCGAAAATTCTGCCCTATGCTATTTGGCTTGGTATGAGAAGGATGTACCGCAAAGTTATGCGGGGGGTCAGTTATCGGTTTAAGCACCAGCTTATGTGCAGACTTAAACACAGGCTTGCAGGTGCTTGTCAATGCAAGCGATCCGACAGCGACACCCGTGAGGCCGCGACATCAACACTTGTAGTCAGAGAGGATGGCCTGCAGGCGACGCTCTCGTTGTTCGGCGCTGTTGATGATGCCGTTCCGATGCAGATTAATCTTCACCTGAGCCAAGCGCTGACGTTGCAACTGCCCGTGTCTATCGATTTACAACACTTTGTTTTTTTTGGTCCTCTGTTTGGGGGGCGATTGCTGCGCTTTATGGCGGCGATGCAATCCTCAGGGCAATCCCTGCAACTAACCAGTGTTTCAAAAACACTGCGCCTGTTGTTTTTCTGGAATGGAATCTTATGAGTGACTCTATCCTCTCTGCCTTTGACTCCATTCGTATTGTCAGCCTACCCTACCGACTGGATCGGCGTGCTGCCATCGCGACTGATCTTAGTGCTTATGGGCTAGTGCCCGGTCACGGCCGGGTCAGTTTTTTTGATGCGATTCGACCTGACTCGGTCGGTGGGTTTCCCAGTGTTGGTGCCCGTGGCTGTTATCTCAGTCACCTTGAGGTTCTCAGGCAAGCACGAGCTGACAAGGTCAACCGGTTGCTGGTTTTAGAAGATGACGCGATGTTTTTACCGGTGCTGGTTGATTCAATGCCTAGCTTGGGTAGCTTTCTGAAGGACGACTGGGACCTGCTGTACCCCGGTCATTTTCTGGCAACCGAGCCAGGCCCTCTGCGCTGGTTGCTTACGTCGAACAGCATTCTTTGTACCCATGCTTACGCAGTGAACCAACGCGTTATTTCGGTATTAATTCATGACTTGGAAGTTTATCTGATGAGGCCACCAGGTGATCCCCTAGGCGGGCCGATGCATCTAGATGCGGCTTACAACACCTTTAGAGCACAGCATCCCGAAGTGACCACTCTGCGCGCCAGTCAGTCACTGATCGTGCAGCGCAGTTCAGAAAGCGATGTCTCCGGACCAAGTCGCGCACAGTCATTTTTTCCAGTGAGGCTATTGCAGGTATGCCGACAAATAAAAAGTTGGCTTAGACGCTTACGCTGACGTCAGCGCCGTGGATGTTTAATACACAGCTCTGTCCAAAACAATTGTAGTTGCATCAACCACGAAGGCTGTGTCATGAATTGGCGATAAGATTTTTGCGTTAACGTCTCGATCATCAACTCCTTCATATAGCCACCACCAGAAATCATCGGGACATTGTTGACAAACAAACCCACAGCTTTAGGATCGATTTTCTGTAGCAGTCTTTTCGCGCGATTCGCTTCACCGCGAAGGACGGAGTCCGCTTCAATGACCAAGAATACCTGTCCGAGCGTCTGGATGAGCAACTCAGCGTCAGCACTCAGTAGCAGGCAAGGCAAATTGATGAGGACAAAGTTATATTGTTCTACCCACTTCTTGACACCTGTATTTAACTGTTCGATTTGTTGAATACCCAAGAGACCAAGATTGCCGATGTGGATGACATCCACATCCAGTTCGGTATTCTTTCGAACGATGTCTGTTGCACTTGCCGAACCGGATAAGTACTCGGTCAACCCGGGGCGAGTATCAACCGCGCGCAACTGAGCTGAGGCCGTATCGGCATCAATGATAAGAACGGTATGACCCAATTGCCGGAGTGCTACTGCTGTATCCAGAATGATTTGCATCACGCCAGTCGATGCTTTAGCCGAAGAGAACGAGAACGCACCACGCTCCGTAGCGCTGTGGTTACGGATTAAGGTGGCTGCAAAGCGTTTGCTTTGCTCGACACCAAATAGTCGCGTGGGCAGATCATCCACATGAATTTGCCAGCCTGCGGCTGGCATGCCCATCAGTTGCTCGGCTTCGTTAACTGTTCTGATACGACGATCCATCATATCCAGGGCGACGGTTGCGCCGAGGGCAAGCCCCGAAGCCAGTAGGAATAAAAAGAGGAAGGTCTTGCGCTTGCCCACACCAGTTGGCTTTTCTGCTGGCAGGGCAGGCGTGACCAGTCGAACAAACCCCAGGGCATTGCGTTCCGTATCCAGAAAACTCGCCCTGTTTCGGACGGTGGTCAGATCTGCCTCGTAGCTTCTTATTTGAGTGGTGAGCCGCATTGCCTGCTGAAACAGTCGCGCGTATTCACCCGCTTGGCTCTGAAGTTTTGAGACGGTTTTTTCAAGCGATTGTTCGATCTCGATTTTTTGGTCAACTGAGACGGCGAAGCGTATTTGGTAGTTTTTAAAACTAAGCACATCGTAGGCTTGTTCCCGCGCTTCAAGATCTGCGGTTATTTTTAATAGCTCGCTCTTCAAGTCCCTGTAGAGAGGGTGATCACTTGCCAGGCCAGTCAAGGTCTGATTAATTTCTTCTGTGCGCTTGAAGACCTCGTTACGCATGGTCTGCATGCCGAGATCTTGTTGTCTCAAATCTCGCAAGGACAAACGAGCATCGGCAGGCAACTCTTTTTTCTCGTTAAACGTGCGATTAGCAGCACGCGCCTCAGCAAGCTCAATCGAATTTTTCGTCAGCCTGTCTCTGGCTTGCGTTAACACGGCATCATAGGGATTTTGTGTGTTTTCGCTAAACGTCGTGACCCCTAGTTTTTCTGCAAGGTTTACCCGAGCAGTTTCAGCCGCTGCGATTTCGCTCAGCAGTTTTGTCTGCACGTCTTCGACAAAACGAAGCCGTTCACCGGATCCAAATATTTGTTCTTTCTTTGTTGTTACCAAAAAAGAGTCGGTAATCGCATTGATCAGCTTATCGATATCTTGTTTTTGCTCGCTCTCAATACCAATACGGACCATGTAGGTGTCCGGTATCGTGCGCACAAAAAGCGTGGCCTGCAGCTTTTCGATGTACTCACGTTGTGTCAAATTCGCAGGCTTGATGTCAACGCGTTCGTTTGCGAGTATTTGCAGCGCTTTTTCAATAATGTCATAGCGAATCACGCTACTGGCCAGGTGACTGACGTACTCTCGGTATTGTGAATTTGAGCCCAGTTGTACCTCGCTATCGGCATCAATGTTTTTCATATAGGTGGGTGAGACCTGAAAAACAGATTCGGAAAGATAGTGGGGTTGGCCTTTCTGCCATGCGAGGGGGGCACCAATGATCATGACTAGCAACCAGACAGCGCCGGCGATGCGGTAATGCCTGATTAAACTCATTAACGGCTTGATGCCGATCGTTGGGAGACTATTTATATCTGTACCCGAAGTAAATGCACTATAAGGTGCTGAGAGTCATTGTATCGAGTTGAAGGT
This sequence comes from Jezberella montanilacus, assembly GCF_003003055.1. Classification (GTDB taxonomy): domain Bacteria; phylum Pseudomonadota; class Gammaproteobacteria; order Burkholderiales; family Burkholderiaceae_B; genus Zwartia; species Zwartia montanilacus. The sequence continues at coordinate 218,373 of NZ_PVTV01000014.1, read as the reverse complement.
CCAATTGGTGGTCTAAACAAGGGAAATTACATGTTCTCAGCTGTGTTAACCCTAATAGCTGTGCTTGTTGGCATACCCGCCTTTGCGCTTCTGACGCTGACACTTGCTGCAATTGTGCGTAAATATAGGGGTGCTCTCCTCTCGCAGGCTTCGAGCGAGCCAACGCTTTTGTTACCTCGGCTGGCGATTCTCGTCCCTGCGCATAACGAATCCCACCATTTAGTGCCAACCGTTAAAAGCCTGTTTGTGCAGCTAAAACAACGTGGTCAGGGCGATCGCCTTATCGTGATCGCGGATAACTGTAGCGACGACACAGCAAGACAAGCCAGACAGGCCGGCGCAACCGTGATAGAACGTATCGCGGCACTCAAACGGGGTAAAGGCTACGCCCTTGCATTCGGGGTTGATTATTTACGCCCCGATCCGCCAGACGTTGTAGTGGTTGTCGACGCAGACTGCTTGTTGTCTGACGGTGCGTTGTCTGCCATTGCACAGGTTTGCCAAGAGACTGGTCGCCCTGTGCAAATGCCATCACTTATGTATGCCACCGAAGGTGCAGGTTTAACCATCAGGACGATGGAATTTGCCATGCTGATGAAAAACTTTGTCCGACCACTGGGATCATCACAACTGGGAGACGCCTGTCATTTGATGGGCACAGGTATGGCTTTGCCCTGGGCGTTAATCGCCAAGGCGCAACTCGCGACGCCACATATTGTCGAAGACCTGATGCTGGGGATTGATTTGGCCAGTCTTGGCTATCCAGCAGTTTTCCTGCCAGCGTTTCCGGTGACCAGTACCTTTATGAATAATCCAGATATTGTTCGCAAACAAAAAGAACGCTGGGAGCACGGATACCTGCAAGTGATGCTCGCGAAGCTGCCTTCCATGATCACAATTGCCTTTCGACGCCGTGATTTGTCACTCGCGGTGCTGGCACTTGATCTGAGTATTCCGCCGATTGCGCTTTATTTCATGGTGCTGGGCACGGTGCTGATCGGTACAGGTCTTGCGGCGTGCTTCTCGGCTGCCCTGTACGACGCTTTGTGGACCTTGCTTGGCGTTGACGTTTGCTTTGCGATGGCAATCGTTTTGGGTTGGTGGTTTTTTGGACGCCGAATCCTGACTCTAAGTGATCTATTGAAGGTCCCACTTTATGCGATTTGGAAACTGCCGATCTATCTGACTTTTATATTAAAAAAGCGCGCTCGGTGGATTCGAACTGAAAGGGATGATCGCTAAATTTAAATTGTCCTCAGTTTTCTTAACGTCCCATAGAAAACGAGGCTTAAGCCGGTTAATTCAAACACCCGCTCAAGCCGGACGCCCAGATAGATCTCGGCAAGCACCGCATCGGTATCGTGTAACGAAATAATGCGTAAAAAACTCAGCGCGATGAGTATGGCAAGGCCAATGATGATATTGCTGTGCAGCTCCCAATGCGTATCGAGTCGATGGCGCAACCAAGCAAAGAAATAGAGCGTGACGCAAGCAACACCCCATAGTGTGATGGATTGAAAGTATCGTCGGTCCTCGTACCAACCCGAGCGAGTTGCCACATCACGCATGAGAAAAACAAACAGTTCGGTAAAGTGCAGGGTATTCTCGATAAGCAATAGAACAATGATGAATGCAGCAGTAAACCATCCTATTGAATTTTCCTTTAGCTGGCGCGCGGAATAACCGCAAACAAAACACAACCACACGCAAGTAAGATAGATGAGCAAGACCACAATCTGGCCCCATCCCATCTGCGTGCTCATCAACGCCCATTTGCTCAGGGCACGATCAAGAGAGATTGTCCACATGTTGCGCTTGCCCTTCGTCGTGTTTGTTATGGAGGGCTTTAGCCCTCAGGCAGATTTTTCAGTGCTTCAACATCGGTTGAATAGATCTTGAACACGCGACTCATGCGCACCAGTTCAAACAGAGCGTGTACGGTTTGACACATGCCAAACAAACGCAGCGTGGCGTGCTTTTTTGTCATGGCTCTCAAACAGTAGAGCAGGGCGGCTAGGCCAGCACTATCGATGAAAGTGAGTTTATGCATATCAAGCAAGATCGTGTGATTCTGTTCGATGATAGGTTTGATTCGAGCTCGAAAATTTTTGACGTTTTTAATGTCAAGGCTTTCACTGCTGAGCAGCACAACGGCGATACCCGGTTTGGTTTGGGAGAGTTTCATCAGATCTTCAGTTCGCGAGAGTTGTGTTAATCGTGGCTCAGTATCGGTTGGTGACGTTGCCGAGTATTGAGAAAGAACTGGTTGAGCGACACTGCGATGAACCTGCTGTCCGTATCCTAGTACCAATTGGACTGAACGACGTAGGGGCATACCCTGTCGTGTCGGTATTTCTCTCGATTCCTGACCATTCAGGGTGGATTGGTTAATGAGCCCGATTGGCCAATGCGCATAGCGTAATTGTTCAGTCTGAGTCAGATGAACGATTTCATCCATATTGCGCGGCTTTAGTCCGATGAATTTGACGCGACTGCACCAGATATCGATCAAACCTGGATAAAACGTGTTGAAAAAATGAAAGGCCAGCGCGCGGGGTAAACGATCTTGCGCCAGATTTATCTCAGGTTTGAGCGCGGTGAGTTGGGTCTTAAACCCATAGGTCATCCGATCAGGGAATGCAACGTTATAAGCGCCTGCGACGGTAGGCGTCTGCTTCATTTGTAGTCGTCGTCGCCACCAATAAACTAAGGGCGCCAGAATCAACCAGAGCATCACTGCAGTTAGGCGTTCGACCAGTCCGGGCCCTTGCGTTGCTGTGCGTGTGGTCATGTCACCATCCAGCAAAAAAGGATCAGTTACCTTAATCAAAACCTGATGGTCGAGACTCAGTACGCTGTTGCCAGATACGATTACATTAATCAAGGTAGTTTGATGCCCCACATAGGTGTGTGGCAGTATCCAGGCGTTTCGGATGAACACGCCAGCCTCTATGATCGAGCCTGCTTCGATCACCACGCCTGGTCCCACCGTTGCGCCCGCATCGATTCTGACCTGATGGCCTATGTAGATAGGTGGATTGAGTGTCGCCTCTGGGTCAATGGTTGAATCCCCAGCGATCCAAACGCCTGGCGAATGCATGCGCTTGGCAATGACACCTGCCGGATGACCTCGTTTCATGAGATACATAAGGGACTGTAGGGCGCTCGCCCCCGATTCCAGAGTAAGCGCATCGGTGCACTGAACCCGTTGAAGCGTCGGTTCGTCCAGTATGGCCTGTTCTAAATCTGATCCGCTGTGGGATTTTAGAATGAGTGCAAGCGCTAATTTCGGATCCAGAATCCCCCAGCCTAGCCACCGATTTTTACTGTCATTTTTTGAGACAACAATACGATTGCGCAACGATTCAGGTCGTGTCATCAGTTCGAGCAATGCGTCACTGTCAGGCACCGTCGTCGCTGAGGCAATCCAAACACGTTCTTCTGTGATACCTAACGTCCCGACCAGCTTTGTCTGGTAATGATCGCTATCTTGCGCGTTCACATAATCTAAAGTCACACCAAAGCGTTCGCCATCACCCAGCAGTCGTTGGCACGCAGCGCTCTGCGTACCTGTGATGACGGTCAGTCGTATGCATCCCAGGTTGGCCAGTTGTTCGACTGCTCGCTGGACTAAAGGACGAGCCATCAGAGGGGTACTTGCGCTGTCGATACTGAGCGCTTGCAGCTGCGGGTCTGTACTATTCCAACAGGCGATCAGGATGGCATGCCGGGGCGTTGAGCCGAGTGGCAAAAGAGGAGGGGCTTCTGCTTGTTCAGCTTGCACCATTGCCTTTGATGACGGCGGGTAAGGTTTTTGCAAGCAATTTGAAATCCTCTTCGAGGCTTGGATTCTCGATGTAATCCACATCCAGTTCGACTTGTTGGGGGAAAGGGATTGCTGAACGCCCCTTCACTTGCCAGAAGCAGGTTAAACCCGGCTCAATATCCAGACGCCGGCGATCATTGAGCGAGTAATGCGTGACCTCTTCGGGTAGTGGTGGCCGAGGACCTACCAAAGACATGTCGCCCCTAAGTACGCACCAGAGCTGCGGCAGCTCATCAATACTAGCCTGTCGAATGTAGCGACCAACCCATGTTAAACGCGGGTCTTTTTTCATTTTAAAGGTGACTGATCCGACGCCATGATCGTTGAAAGGTTGAAGGGCAGCCTGCATGGTTTCAGCGTGCACAACCATTGACCGAAATTTGGGAAAGCTGAATACATGTCCCCATTTGCCAACCCGCTTTTGCCAGAAAATCACCGGACCGCCGTCTGTGAGTTTTATTAAAAGCGCAGTCAACAACATCAAGGGGGATAAGGCGATGAATAGTGACAGTGAGCCGACGGTATCCATTGCTCGCTTGAGCACACGGTGCCAGAAAGGTCTGCTGTGCCAGGTATTGCGTCTCGCTAGAATTTGTTGTTCTGCGATTTTTTCAGCTATCTTATTTTTATTGCGCTCAATAGCAAACGAAAACTTTGTTTTGCGCATGTAAACCCCCAACCATTGAAAATGAAAAGCGGGCTGTCTCTGAGTTCATTGTATCCTGACCCCACAGCAAAGGGACTTTATTCACACGCAGTGAAGTTCAGACTTGCTTGTCGCGGGGTATGGATCAGATGCAAATCGTCTATTTTTGTCCGATCGCTTCTCATCCTGCGGGTGGCATTCAGGTGATCTATCGCCACGCTGAATTGTTAACTGACTTGGGGCAATCCGCATCCATCTTTCACCCCGAATCGCCCGGTTTCTCATCCCCTTGGTTCACCCATCACGTTCAGTCTTTTGCTCCAATACGCGCGAGATCGCTTGATGCACGGCTTTTCAATCGCAAGCCTAAGTGCTGTGCAGCAGATTTGCTGATTCCCTCAGACGACTTTGCAGTGATCCCGGAAATTTGGGCCGGTTCTGTCGGCCGTCAATGTATTGATTTAGGTGTGCGTTATGCAATCTTTGTGCAAGGCGGCTACATCATGATGAATGGGCGCTGGCCACTGAACTTTGCTAATTTGAGAGACGTTTATGAAAACGCGGATGTGATTTTGTCGATCTCGGCCGATACCACCCAGATGATTTTGCTGGCTTATCCCTCGCTTGATCCCGGCAAAATCCTTCAAGTGTTGCCCAGCCTTGACGACGTCTATATGGATATGGCCCAACCGATGCCTAGACGTCAAAAATCCATTACCTACATGAGTCATCGTTTGCCTGATCACTCTGCCAAGCTTTGTTACTTTTTACAACCCTACTTGCCCGCTGACTGGGTCTTGGTCGAGATAGGCAAGTTGAAGGCGGATGCTGTCTGTCAGGCGCTCAAGTCTAGCTCTATCTTTATGTCTTTCTGCGACCTAGAAGGCTTTGGGTTGCCACCGCTTGAAGCTGCCTTTTGCGGCAATGCTGTGGTTGGTTACACCGGGCAGGGGGCAAGAGAGTACTTCGAAGCACCTTTGTTTGAGGTGATTGAAAGTGGCAATATTCACGCCTTTGTTCAAGCGATCAGGCGCAAGATCGTGGCAGTCGAAAACGGCTTGCTAGAACACCCTGAATTGACACGCCAGGTGGGGCACCTTAGGACGCAGTATTCAGAGGCAAAGCAGCGGCAATGTTTGCTGGCGTTGGCGGAAGCGGTGAGATTCGAACTCACGGAGGGCGTGAACCCTCGCCGGTTTTCAAGACCGGTGCCTTAAACCGCTCGGCCACGCTTCCTGTTAAGCCCGCCATCATAACCCATTTGCAGGCGATATAAGGATACAATGTTTGGTTTACTGACAATTTCGTCCCAAACATGAGCCAAACTGATTCATCCACAACGAAATCTCAAGATGCTGCGAGCCAGAAGTTAAAGGCTCTTTTGGTGATGGGTAACTGGAAAATGAACGGCAGTTTGGCTGCTAACGCCAAGTTGCTGGCAGATTTGCGCACTGGCTTGGCTGAGGGTGTAGCTGAGGCGAGTGCTCACTTTGCAGTCTGTGTTCCGGCACCTTACCTTGCGCAAGTCGCCGAGGCCCTGAAAGCGACTGAGATCACCTGGGGTGCGCAGGATGTCAGTGCACGTGATGCTGGCGCATATACCGGTGAGGTATCTGCGGCGATGCTCAAAGATTTTGCTTGCACCTGGGTTTTGGTGGGGCATTCAGAGCGTCGTTCTATGCACGCTGAGGGTGATGAACTCGTGGCAGAGAAGGCCAAAGCGGCGCTCATACGTGGTGTGACACCCGTGGTGTGTGTGGGCGAATCCCTGGCTGAGCGCGATGCGGGTCAGGTGCATGAGGTGATTGCCAAGCAATTAGCGCCTGTGATCGCTTTGGGTGCTGAGTCACTGCGCCAGATGGTTGTTGCCTATGAACCGGTTTGGGCCATTGGCACAGGTCGTACGGCCACGCCTGAGCAGGCGCAAGAAGTTCATGCAGGGATCCGGCAGGCGCTCTCAGCGGCTGGCGCACCTGATGTGAAAGTTTTATACGGTGGTAGCGTGAAATCTAGTAATGCTGCCAGTTTGTTTGCAATGCCTGATATCGACGGTGCCTTGGTCGGCGGGGCATCTTTAATGGCTGACGAGTTCTTGCGCATTGGTGCGTAATTCGTCAACTTAGTTTTCGGAGTCTTTCAATGTCTTTGATGTTTAATATTTTGTTGGTGGTTCAAATCATCGCCTCGCTCACCATCATCTCTTTGGTGTTGTTGCAACAAGGCAAGGGCGCAGATATGGGCTCATCCTTTGGTGGTGGCTCAGCGGGTAGTCTTTTTGGTGCGACTGGCGCGGCCAATTTCTTGTCTCGCGCAACGAAGTGGGCAGCTGTTGTCTTTTTTATTACCACGATTGCTTTAGCCTACGTCTCAAATCGCGGCACTAAGGGCCAGGATACGGGTGTGATGCAAAACTTCACACAGTCAGCGCCTGCCGTGCCAGCCGCCCCTAAAGAAACGGCAGTGCCGTCTTTGCCAGGCGTTACGTCAGCACCGAGCGCCGCGTCGATGCCGGCAGCACCGAGTGCCCCAGCGATGCCTGCTGTGCCAGGGGCGCCAGTCTCGAAATAAATTAGTCCGGCATGCCGAGCCTTGCGCCTGTGCATGCTACAATTTTTGGCTTACTTTGGTTTTTTATATTGCTGGGCTTCAGGTCCAACGATAAAGTAACGATTAAGTCGATCTAAAGTCGCATCAAACATGCCGACGTGGTGGAATTGGTAGACACGCTATCTTGAGGGGGTAGTGGCGAAAGCTGTGCGAGTTCGAGTCTCGCCGTCGGCACCAAGCTTTAGATCCAGATTCAGGCTATACGCTTTGATCCCAAGACTTCAAATATCTCAAATACCCCAAATACCACTCCCCCAAGCCTCATTTTGAGGATCATCTCCCCCCACACCCGTTGTTCATGAAATTACGATCCCTTCGTGATCGCTAATAAATCACTGTTTATATCCACACAAAATGTGATGCCCGCTTTTGCCGGTGTAACTGGATTAATGGTTCTGGCAAGTAAGACTTCAGTGCTACAGCACCATTACTTTGTCGGAGGGGCATATTTCCCGACGTTTTAAATGACAAAATATGACACGACGATGAGTTTTTAGACGCAAGACTGATTACTGTCTTTTGATAAGGGTTAACCCTTATAATAATTAAAGTAAAGTGGATTTGTGTTGCATTAGTCCAACGTTTTAACGGTTGTTTGTCACAATCCTTCAGTCTTTTATAGCCACAGCAACGAAACTTTGATGCAATACATATCAACTTCCCTTAGCGGAGTTAGGGGGGCGGCAAACAAGCCTGTTTGTTGCTCTTGTCACTCAAATCATCGGAGATTTCTTAAATGAAAAAGACTCTGCTCGCTGCCGCCCTGCTAGCCGGCTTTGCTGGTGTTGCTTCGGCACAATCCAGCGTTACTTTGTACGGTATTGTTGACGGTGGTATCAGCTACACCAACTACTCTTATTCCAACGCCACAACTGGTAGCGTCGGTACGTCACAGCTCGGCTGGCGTAACGGTGCCCAGTCGGGCAATCGCTTTGGTTTAAAAGGTGTTGAGGATCTTGGTGGTGGTAACCAAGCAATTTTCAACCTCGAATCAGGCATCAACGTTGGCAACGGTTCAGCCGCTGACAGCACACGTATTTTCAACCGTCTGTCATGGTTCGGTCTGCAGAACGCAGCCTGGGGTAATGTCAAGTTCGGTCGCCAGAACTCATTGGCATGGGACTACATGGGCGTTGTGACCGATCCGTTCGGTATTTCGGGTAGCCAAGCTTCTTCGACTACAACGATCACCTGGAATGCAGGCCGTTACGACAACTTGCTGAGCTATGAGACACCTGTTATCAGTGGTTTTCAAGCTAAAGTCGGTTACTCGTTTGCTGCTGGTCAAGCTTCGTTCTACCAAAACGGTAGCACTTACACTGCTGGCTCAAGCGCTGCAACGTACAACTTCAATACACAAAACAACATGACAGCTGTTGTAGCTGGTGCCAAGTATTCAAATGGCCCTCTCTACTTGACAGTGACTTATGACCAGATCAATCCTAACCAGAACATTGTTGGTGGTTTGAACAGCGTTAACGGTCTGATCGTTGGCGGCTACTATGACTTCAGCGTCGTTAAAGCCTACGCTAACTACAGCCGTCAAACTGGTGGTCTGTTGGCTGGTGGTGCATCAGCGTTGATCGGTACAACAACGTCTGACATCACTGATCCTTCAGGCGCAACAACAGGTTCAGTTGTTTTTGCTCCTGGCGTTCAAGTTAACGGTTACTTGCTCGGTTTGTCAGCTCCTATCGGTGCTAACGGCCAAGTATTGGCTGCATGGCAGATGTCACAACCTAACGGTACATTCTCTTCACTGGCAAACACATACGTGTCGTCTGCTAACGAAAACGTGTACTCATTGGGTTACACATACCAAATGTCGAAGCGTACAAACATGTACGCGTTTGCTTCATACGCAAACAACTTCGCAATGGTCAGCGGCTTGAATGCAACTCAAGTTACTGTCGGTCTGCGTCACTTGTTCTAAGCAAAAACTTAGTCAAGCAGCTAACTTAGGTTAGTCTGAGTGAAAAGAGCCACCTTCGGGTGGCTCTTTTTTATTAGTGCTCTGTATATAAAACACAACAGTCCTGAAACAATAGCATCTGATTCGCCAAGTGTCATAAATCCAGCAAGCTCGGTTCGTTAGCATGAGGAGGTTCGCGAAAGCTTTGAGACACCAACAAGGTCTCATCTCTCGGCAAACATATTTGTTTGTTGTACTTGTCACTCAAATCCTCGGGGATTCCCTAAATGAAAAAGACCCTACTTGCTACAGCGTTGCTGGCTGGTTTCGTCAGTGCCGCGTCGGCACAATCTAGCGTCACGCTTTACGGCGTGGTTGATGCTGCTTTGTCCTACACCAACTACTCATACTCGAACAGCACAACCGGTAGCGTTGGTACATCACAGTTTGGCGCAAGAAATGGCCAACAATCCGGCTCACGTTTTGGCATGAAGGGTGTCGAAGATCTTGGCGGCGGTAACGGAGCTATTTTTCAGCTCGAGTCAGGGTTTAATCCCGGTAACGGCACTCAGTCGGACTCAGCTCGTTTGTTCAATCGCCAGTCATGGTTTGGCTTACAAAACGCAGCTTTTGGCGCCCTTAAATTCGGTCGTCAAAACTCAGTTTCATACGACTACATGGGCTTGAAGACTGATCCATTTGAAATCGCTAGCGCGTTGGTCGGTTCGACTACCGCTTTCACTTGGGACGCAGCCCGTTACGACAATCTGTTGAGCTACGAAACGCCAGTCATGAGCGGTTTCCAGGCTAAAGTTGGCTACTCGTTTGCCGCTGGTAATGCCTCTTACTATCAGACAACAACCGCTGCTGGTGCAACCACATACACAGCTGGATCAGCTGCAGCAGCTTACAACTTCAACACTCAGAACAACCTGACCGGTATGACAGCAGGTGCTAAGTATTCAAACGGTCCGTTGTACTTAGTTGCCACGTATGAGCAGCTCAACCCCAACCAAAATGTCATTGGTGGCTTGAACAACGTTAATGGTTTCATCGTTGGTGGTACTTACGATTTCGGCGTGGCTAAGGTTTACGCTGACTACGGTCGTCAATACAACGGTTTGTTGGCTGGTGGTAATCAGCAGATGCAGGGCATCACGACAAGCGACATCACAGACCCATCCGCCGCAACAACTGGTAACGTTGTTTTCGCACCAGGTGTTGCTGTAAACGCCTACTTGTTAGGCTTGTCAGCACCTGTTGGCGCAAATGGGATGCTGTTGGCTTCATGGCAAATGGCCAATCCTAATGCGGCATTCTCGCAATCGGCTGCTTATGTCTCGTCGGCTAACCAGAGCACGTATTCATTGGGTTACACCTACAACTTCTCTAAGCGTACAAACCTCTATGCTTTTGGTTCGTACACCAGCAACTACGCCATGGTTAGCGGTTTGAATGCTACCCAGGTCATGGTTGGTCTGCGCCACACATTCTAATTAGTACTAGCCAAAAAAGGCTAAGCTAAATTGAGTAAATTAAAGCACAGTTAAAGTGAAGTTGAAGTGAAGTTAAATTCAGCGGGCCACCCGATGCGGTGGCCTGTTTTTTTAAACGATACCCGTAATTTCCCTAATCTAAATGCTAGAATTCGTACGCGCGTTTATGACTGGTTATTTATCGGTGTAAATCCGCTAGTTTTTGGTCTACAAACATCATCAACATACGGATGATCTGGATGAATTTGCAACAGTATTTTCCCGTTTTGCTTTTTATCGTTGTAGGTACCCTGATCGGTTTTGCTTTGATCGCTGCGGGTTCCCTGATTGGCCCTAACAAGCCCGATGCACAAAAATTATCAGCCTACGAATGTGGTTTCGAGGCTTTTGGCGATGCGCGAATGAAGTTCGATATTCGCTATTATCTCGTTGCCATTTTATTTATCCTGTTCGACTTAGAAATCGCGTTTCTATTCCCTTGGGCGAATGCCAGTGGTTCGGTCGGAATGGTTGGCTTCATAACAGTGATGATATTTCTGCTTGTCCTCACCGTAGGCTTCATCTACGAGTGGAAAAAAGGCGCGTTGGATTGGGAATAATCCCCACAAGATCTGAGAACAAATATGGCAATTGACGGTATCTTGAAGCAAGGCTTTGTCACAACTAGTGCTGATAAAGTCATCAATTGGGCAAAGACAGGCTCGATGTGGCCCATGACTTTCGGCTTAGCCTGCTGCGCGGTCGAGATGATGCATGCTGGCGCCGCGCGCTATGATCTTGACCAATGGGGCATGGTATTTCGCCCAAGCCCGCGTCAATCAGATCTGATGATCGTGGCAGGCACACTTTGTAACAAAATGGCACCTGCATTGCGTAAGGTTTACGATCAGATGCCTGAGCCACGCTGGGTCTTGTCAATGGGCTCCTGTGCCAACGGCGGTGGCTACTATCACTACTCCTACTCAGTAGTGCGTGGCTGTGATCGCGTGGTGCCGGTTGATGTCTATGTGCCCGGATGTCCACCCACCGCAGAGGCCCTGGTCTACGGTCTCTTGCAAATGCAAAACAAGATTCGTCGAACCAACACCATTGCTCGTGCATAGTTAAATTAAACAGGCTTGAAATATGTCCAGGTTAGAAACCTTGCAACAACAAGTTGTCGCTGTGCTAGGGCCAGAGGTAATAGTCACGGTGGCATTGGATGAAATCACTGTCGTGATTGCCGCTGACCGTTGGGAAGAAACCTGCTTGAAGCTTCGCGATGAACCCTCGCTGCGTTTTGAGTCCTGTGTTGACTTGTGCGGCGTTGACTATTCGACCTATGGTGTAGGTCGCGTCGGTGAAGTGTCTCAAGCAGAGCTGAAACCTGCAGCACGGTTTGCTGTGGTGGCTCATCTGCTGTCGATTAAACATAACTGGCGTATACGCGTTCGGACGTTCGCGTCCAACGATGACTTCCCCGTGCTGGATTCCTTGGTCAAGGTCTGGCCGAGTGTGAACTGGTTTGAGCGTGAAGCCTTTGATCTCTTTGGTATTGTTTTCGAAGGTCATCCGGACTTGCGGCGCATTTTGACTGACTATGGGTTTATCGGTCATCCTTTCCGTAAGGATTTCCCTGTTTACGGTAACGTTGAGATGCGCTACGACCCAGAAGCGGGTCGAGTGATCTACCAACCTGTTTCTATCGAACCCCGTGAGAACATCCCACGCATCATTCGCGAAGATGGTTACGGGGTGGGGCGCTAATCATGGCAGAAATCAAAAACTACACACTAAATTTCGGGCCACAGCATCCGGCTGCTCACGGCGTGTTGCGCCTGGTGCTTGAGCTGGATGGTGAAGTTATCCAGCGCGCAGATCCCCATATTGGCTTGCTGCATCGTGCCACTGAAAAATTGGCCGAGCATCGTACCTTTTTGCAAGCGCTGCCGTATATGGATCGGCTTGATTACGTCTCGATGATGTGTAACGAGCATGCCTATGTGATGGCAATCGAGAAGTTGATGGGTGTTGCACCACCTGTGCGTGCTCAGTATATTCGCGTGATGTTTGACGAGATTACCCGTTTGCTCAACCACCTCATGTGGCTGGGGGCACACGGTCTTGACGTGGGCGCGATGGCGGTCTTTCTCTATGCGTTTCGTGAGCGTGAAGATTTGATGGACTGCTATGAGGCAGTGTCAGGTGCGCGTATGCACGCAGCCTACTATCGCCCGGGTGGGGTCTATCGCGATTTGCCTGATGCCATGCCTCAGTATGGCAAAAGCAGCGAATATCGGTCACCAAAAGAGCTGAAAGCCATGAACGATGCTCGTTCAGGTTCTTTGCTTGATTTTATTGATGACTTCACCACACGATTCCCCACTTGTGTGGATGAATACGAAACCTTGCTGACCGATAATCGTATCTGGAAGCAACGCTTGGTTGGCATCGGCGTTGTTAGCCCAGACCGTGCCAAGGCTTTAGGTTTTACGGGCCCCATGCTGCGCGGCTCTGGGGTCGAGTGGGACTTGCGCAAGATGCAACCCTACGAAGTCTATGATCGTCTTGATTTTGATATTCCTGTCGGTGTCAATGGCGACTCATATGATCGTTATCTCGTGCGAATTGCTGAAATGCGCGAAAGTAATCGCATCATTCGCCAGTGCGTGCAGTGGTTGCGTAACAATCCAGGTCCTGTGATGTCGGACAACCATAAGGTTTCTCCACCGCACCGCACCGGAATGAAAACCAACATGGAAGAACTGATCCATCACTTCAAGTTATTTACTGAAGGTTTCAGTGTTCCAGCTGGCGAGGCCTACGTCTCAATCGAACACCCTAAAGGCGAGTTCGGTATTTACATGATTTCCGATGGTGCCAACAAGCCGTACCGTCTAAAAATCCGTGCGCCTGGCTTCCCGCATCTGCATGCGCTGGATGAAATGGCTCATGGACACATGATTGCGGATGCTGTGACCATCATTGGTACTCAGGATATTGTTTTTGGTGAGATTGACCGCTAAACGGGTCAAGAGATCTATAACGGATTTAAATTATGCTGCTCTCTGAACAGGCTTACCAACTGATTGATCGCGAAGTCGCCAAATACCCGGCCGACCAGAAGCAGTCAGCCATCATGGCATCTTTGACCATCGCGCAGAGCGAGAAGGGTTGGGTATCGCCTGAAGTGGTTGAAGACGTCGCCAACTATCTTGGTCAGCCAGCGATTCTGGTGCAAGAGAACGCGACTTTCTACAACATGTTCGATACGCGTCCTGTGGGCAAGTTCAAGATTTCTGTTTGTACCAATTTGCCATGCGCCTTGCGCGACGGCGAGAAAACCGTTGAGTACTTGAAGCATAAATTGGGGATTGGCTTGAAAGAGACAACACCTGATGGCGTGTTTACATTGATCGAAGGCGAATGCATGGGTGCTTGCGGTGACTCGCCTGTGCTTCTGGTAAATAACAAGCACATGTGCGTGCGCATGTCTGCTAAAAGGATTGATGCAATGATTGCGGATCTTTCAAGCACTGGGGGTGTCGCATGAGCGCTGTCGCTGTATTGCAAAAGTATTCCCAAGGCCTTGATGCTGCGCCAGGTGGGGATTTGCCTGCGTCCATGGCGCTGCACGATCGGCATATCAACCCGCAGATCATGGCAGGGCTCGATGGCGGTAATTGGCGTTTGGCGGATTACGTTAAGCGCGGTGGCTATGAGGCACTGCGTAAGATTCTGACTTCGGGCATGACACAAGAAGAAGTCATTGCTGAGGTTAAGGCCTCTGGTCTGCGCGGTCGTGGCGGTGCTGGTTTCCCGACCGGCCTGAAATGGAGCTTCATGCCCCGCAGCTTCCCAGGCCAAAAGTACTTAGTTTGTAATTCCGACGAGGGTGAACCTGGTACGTTTAAAGACCGCGATATTTTGCGTCTGAATCCGCACATTGTGATTGAAGGCATGGCAATTGCTGCTTTCGCGATGGGGATCGATGTCGGTTACAACTATATTCATGGCGAGATTTTCGAGGTCTACAGTCGTTTCGAAGAAGCCTTGGAAGAAGCACGCGCCGCGGGTTTCCTGGGCAACCAGATACTAGGTTCAGCGTTCAGTTTTCAGCTACACGCCTTTCATGGCTACGGTGCCTACATTTGCGGCGAAGAAACCGCCTTGCTCGAATCTCTCGAGGGCAAAAAAGGCCAGCCACGCTTTAAACCACCTTTTCCGGCTAGTTTCGGGTTGTACGGCAAACCCACAACGATCAACAATACCGAGACTTTTGCAGCGGTGCCCTGGATTATCCGCAATAGCGGTGCAGCCTACCTCGAAGTGGGTAAGCCCAATAATGGTGGCACCAAACTGTTTTCGATCACGGGTGATGTAGAGCGCCCCGGTAACTATGAGATTCCGCTGGGTACGCCGTTTTCCAAGTTGCTGGAACTAGCCGGCGGGATGCGTCACGGTGCCAAACTCAAGGCCGTGATCCCCGGCGGATCCAGTGCACCGGTATTGCCAGCAGACATCATGATGGACACCACCATGGATTACGACGCGATCGCCAAAGCTGGGTCCATGCTTGGATCGGGTGCGGTCATCGTGATGGATGAAAGTCGCTGTATGGTCAAGTCACTCCTGCGGCTGTCTTATTTCTATCATGAAGAAAGCTGCGGTCAGTGCACGCCTTGTCGTGAAGGCACAGGTTGGTTATTCCGCATGGTTAACCGGATCGAGCACGGTCAGGGTCGCCCTGATGATCTTGATCTGTTGGATTCGGTTGCACTCAACATCATGGGTCGCACGATTTGTGCGCTAGGTGATGCAGCAGCTATGCCAGTACGAGGATTTATCAAGCATTTCCGTGACGAATTTGCGCACCACATCGAGCATAAGCGATGTGTGGTGGCTCCCTACATTTAAGGTCTGGACAAGTTATGGTTGAGTTAACCATCGACGGCAAGAAAGTCGAAGTGCAAGAGGGCAGCATGGTGATGCATGCTGCTCATAAGCTTGGCGTCTATGTGCCGCACTTTTGCTATCACAAGAAACTGTCCATCGCGGCAAACTGTCGGATGTGTTTGGTTGAGGTTGAGAAAGCGCCTAAGGCCATGCCAGCCTGCGCCACGCCAGCAACAAACGGCATGGTGGTTCACACCAGTTCAGAGCGCGCCGTAGCCGCTCAGAAAAGTGTGATGGAGTTTCTGCTCATTAACCATCCCCTCGATTGCCCGATTTGCGATCAAGGTGGTGAGTGTCAGCTGCAAGATCTTGCAGTGGGTTACGGTTCGTCTTCGTCACGTTACGCTGAAGAAAAACGTGTCGTGTTTCATAAGAGCCTGGGGCCATTGGTTTCAGCTGAAGAAATGTCCCGTTGCATTCACTGTACTCGTTGTGTGCGCTTTGGCCAAGAGATAGCCGGTGTCATGGAGCTCGGCATGATTGGCCGTGGAGAGCACTCAGAGATCACCACTTTCGTGGGCCAGGCGGTTGAGTCCGAGTTGTCGGGCAACATGATCGATATCTGCCCAGTCGGGGCTTTGACCTCTAAGCCTTTCCGTTACAACGCCCGCACGTGGGAACTCGCTCGTCGTCGCTCAGTGTCCCCGCACGATAGCGTCGGTTCCAACCTGGTCATACAAGTCAAAGATGACCAGGTAATGCGTGTCGTGCCTTTTGAAAACGAAGACATCAATGAGTGCTGGATTAGCGATCGTGATCGGTTTTCATACGAAGGCCTCAACGCAGAGGATCGTTTGCAGGCACCGATGGTCAAAGGTCGCGATGGTCAGTGGCGTGAAGTCTCCTGGTCTGACGCGTTGCAAGCGGTTGTCCAAGGCCTTGAAACAGTCAAGCAAGAATCCGGTGCAGCACAAATTGGCGCCCTCGCAGCCGAATATTCAACGCTCGAAGAGCTCTCGTTATTGTCGCGTGTGATGCGTGGTCTGGGCTCTGAGAATATCGATTTCCGTTTGCGTCAGACGGATGTTGGCTTTGATGCCGCCTTGGCTGGCACACCCTGGTTGGGCATGCCGATCGCAGAGTTGGGCGCGCATGATCGTGTTCTCGTCGTGGGCTCTTTCTTACGTAAAGACCATCCCCTTTTCGCACAACGCTTGCGTCAGGCGGCAAAGCAGGGCGCTCAGGTATCAACCATTGATGTCGCCGGCGACGATGCCTTAATTAAATTGACCGCACGTGCCGTGGTTCGGCCGGACGCAATTGCCAATACGCTGGCTGAAGTGGCTGTCGCTTTGGCCGGCCTTAAATCAACCAGCGTGTCGGATGAATTGTCAGGCGTCAAGCCAAGTGCGCAATCACAGGCGATTGCTCAAAGCCTGGCCAGTGGTGAAAAAATCTCCATCTTGCTGGGTAGTGTTGCAGTCAACTCGCCACAGGCTTCGTTGATTGCCGCCAACGCTCAACTGATCGCTCAAATTGCTGGCGGCATTTTAGGTTTCTTGACTTCAGGCGCGAATACTGTCGGTGGCTATCTGGCTGGCGCGACGCCCAAGGCGGGCGGTAAGACCGCTGCGGCGATGTTGGCCGATCCTTTGAAAGCATATGTGGTTCTGCACGCAGAACCTACTTTGGATGCTGATGACGGTCAGCAGGCTTTGATCGCTCTGCAGTCTGCCCAGTTCGTCGTAGCCTTGACGTCATTTGCCTCTGCCGCAAGCGATTGGGCGCATGTGATGTTGCCGATTGCACCTTTCACAGAAACCTCAGGGACTTTTGTCAACGCCCAAGGGACAGCTCAAAGCTTCAAGGGCACTGTTGCGCCTCAAGGTCAAACTCGCCCAGGCTGGAAAGTCTTGCGAGTACTGGGTAATGTCTTGCAACTGAGTGGTTTTGATGATGAGTCGTCTGAATCTGTGCGGGATGCTGTGCTGGCTGGTGGGATTGAGTCTCGCTTAACCAATGCCATTGAAGCACCGGTAGGCCTTGCGTCTCCGGGTCAAGCGCTGCAACGCGTAGCAGATACCCCCATCTTTCGCAGCGATGCGATGGTTCGCCGGGCTCAGGCACTTCAGCAGTCTGCTGCATCCAAAGCGCCTGTCGCCAAGTTGCATCCTGATACGCTGACTGACTTGGCGCTCGACGTTTCATCAATGATTCGTGTGAAATCTGCGGCCGGGCAAATCATGATCTCAGCAGAAGCTGATAAGACCGTTGCGCCTGGTACCATCCGCGTGTCGACTGGTTTTGCCGCGACAATGGCGCTTGGCGGTGCTTTTGCTGAACTTAGCGTGGAGCGTGCCTGATGAAGGACTTGCTCAATATTCTTGAATCCTACGGCGCAGCCTTACTTGGCCCAACCATCTGGTACGTCGTTTGGATCTTGATCAAGATCGTCGTGATCGCTCTGCCAGTGATTATCTGTGTGGCTTACCTGACCTATTGGGAGCGCAAGATGATCGGTTTCATGCACGTGCGTCGTGGCCCCAATCGTGTGGGCTTTAGGGGGTTGCTGCAACCTTTCGCCGACGTGTTCAAACTGCTGACAAAAGAAGTCATTGTTCCCACTCAGGCAAACAAGATTCTCTTCATCCTCGCGCCTGTTGTGACGCTGATGCCCGCGCTCGCGGTCTGGGCGGTCGTTCCTTTCGGTCCGGAAATCGTGCTCGCTAACGTGAACGCAGGTTTGCTCTATGTAGCTGCTTTGAGTTCTGTGGGCGTTTACGGCGTGATCGTGGCAGGTTGGGCGTCCAATTCCAAATATGCCTTTTTGGCATCAATGCGTGCGTCGGCACAGATGCTGTCGTACGAACTGGCGATGGGTTTTGTGCTGGTGACCGTGTTGCTTGTATCTGGCAGCATGAACATGTCTGCCATCGTGAATTCGCAATCGCGCGGCATGTTTGCCGGGATGGGCTTAACCTTCCTGTCCTGGAACTGGCTGCCTCTGCTGCCTTTGTTCATCATCTACATCATCTCGATCGTGGCCGAGACCAATCGTCACCCCTTTGACGTGGTCGAGGGTGAGTCTGAGATTGTGGCGGGTCATATGGTTGAATATTCAGGTATGGCCTTTGCCCTGTTCTTCTTGGGTGAATATGCCAACATGATTTTCTTATCAGCCATGACGGCGATCATGTTCTTGGGCGGCTGGACTTCACCATTTGATATTGTGCCGTTGACCTGGATCCCTGGCTGGATCTGGCTGGCAATCAAAACCTTCTTGGTGGTTTCTTTGTTTATTTGGTTCAGGGCATCTTTCCCGCGATATAGGTACGACCAGATTATGCGTCTGGGTTGGAAAATTTTCATCCCACTAACCGGTGTGTGGCTGGTGGTTGTGGCGATCTGGATGCAGACCCCCTGGAACATCTGGAAATGAACGCGACAAAACGGCAAAAAGGCAAGTAATGGAAGCGATCAAAGATTTTTTCGGCAGTTTGTTGCTCATCGAATTGTTTAAGGGCATGAAGCTGACGGGCAAGTATTTCTTCAAGCGTAAGATCACTTTGCGTTATCCCCAAGAGAAAACGCCGATGTCACCTCGTTTTCGTGGTTTGCACGCCTTGCGGCGCTACCCAAATGGCGAAGAGCGTTGTATCGCTTGCAAACTGTGCGAAGCAGTCTGTCCAGCAATGGCTATCACGATTGAGTCGCATGTCCGTGAAGACGGTTCACGTCGTACTTCCCGTTACGACATTGATCTGACCAAGTGCATCTTCTGTGGTTTCTGTGAAGAAAGTTGCCCTGTTGATTCCATCGTTGAGACGCATATCCACGAATATCACGGTGAGAAACGGGGTGATTTGTATTTCACGAAAGACATGCTTTTGGCAGTCGGTGATCGCTACGAAGATGACATTGCAAAAAACCGTGCAGCTGATGCGCCTTATCGCTGATCATCCGGGCTTGAAAATATGACACTCGATACTATTCTTTTTTATCTTTTCTCAGCAGTGCTGGTTTATGCCGGTCTGCGAGTGATTACCGCGTCTGGCCCTGTCAACGCGGTTTTGCACCTCATTCTTGCTTTCGCTAACGCAGCCATGATCTGGATGCTGTTGGGAGCAGAGTTTTTAGCGCTCCTGCTCGTGTTGGTTTATGTTGGTGCAGTGATGGTGCTGTTCATGTTCGTCGTGATGATGCTTGACGTCCGGATGGAAGAGCTGCGCCAAGGTCTCAGAACTTATTTGCCCGTCGGTTTAGCAATTGGTGCGATCCTTGTTGTCGAGATGACGTTGGTCTTGACGACCAGTTTCAAGGATGTTGGTCCAGCAGCTGATTTGGGTGCTGACTACAACAACGCAAAAACGCTTGGCACGGTCATGTATACCGAGTATCCGTTTGCCGTTGAAATCGGCGCTGCCATCTTGCTCGTGGGTATGGTCGCCGCAATTGCCTTGACCTTGCGTCAACGTCGGGACGTCAAATACAACGATCCCTCAGCAGCTGTCAGAGTGCGTGCGAAAGATCGGGTGCGCTTAGTCAATATCCCCAGCCAAGAAGCTATTGGTGCCAATCCAACACCGCCTGCTACTGATGTGGCGCCCTCGGGAGACAAAGCGTAATGACTCTGACCTTGCCCCATTTTCTCGTGCTTGGCGCGATTATGTTTGCTATCGGCGTCTTCGGCATCTTCTTGAATCGACGCAATCTTATCGTTTTGCTCATGTCGATCGAGCTGATGTTACTTGCCGTCAACATGAACTTCGTTTCTTTCTCAACCTGGTACGGCGACTCGATTGGCCAGGTATTTGTGTTCTTTATCCTGACCGTTGCTGCTGCTGAAGCCGCGATTGGTTTGGCAATTCTGGTGCTGTTGTTCCGTAACTTGAACACCATCAATGTCGATGAACTTGACCGCCTCAACGGCTGACCGGACGACCACACGATATGTCTAGCGTACCTTCTATTTATTTAATTATTGCCCTCGCTCCCTTATTGGGTGCAGTGCTTGCCGGATTTTTTGGCACTGGATTTCTGGGACAGCAAATTGGCCGTCGTGCAGCGCACTTCATCACCATCGCACTGGTTGCGGTGTCGGTGATTGGTTCGGTCATCGTTTTGAAAGATGTACTCGGTGGCTTGCGCTTTGATGGCACTGTTTACACCTGGGCCATGCTCGATAACGTCAAGCTTGAAGTCGGTTTCTTGATTGATCCATTGAGTGCGCTGATGATGGTGGTGGTTACATCGGTATCACTGATGGTTCACATCTACACCATCGGATACATGGCAGAAGACCCTGGTTATCAACGCTTCTTTGCCTATATCTCCCTGTTCACGTTTGCCATGTTGATGTTGGTCATGTCCAACAACATGGTGCAACTGTTCTTTGGTTGGGAAGCCGTGGGTCTGGTGTCTTATCTGTTGATTGGATTCTGGTACACCAAGCCCACAGCGATATTTGCCAACATGAAGGCTTTCCTGATCAATCGGGTAGGCGACTTCGGTTTTATCCTCGGAATTGGTCTGTTGTTCGCCTACGCGGGCTCGATGCACTATGGCGAGGTTTTCAAGCAAGCCGATCATCTGGCAACCTTGAAATTGCCGGGCTCAGACTGGATGCTGATCACTGTTGCATGTATCTGCCTCTTTATCGGTGCGATGGGTAAGTCGGCTCAGGTACCGTTGCACGCCTGGTTGCCCGACTCGATGGAAGTCCCCACGCCGATCTCTGCCTTGATTCACGCTGCAACGATGGTCACCGCTGGTATTTTTATGGTGGCGCGCTTCTCACCACTATTCGAACTGTCGGATACTGCGCTGTCTTTTGTCATTGTCATTGGTGCTATCGGTGCGCTGTTTCTTGGCATTCTGGGCATTGTGCAAAACGACATCAAGAAGGTTGTGGCTTACTCAACCTTATCGCAGCTGGGTTACATGACGGTCGCGCTTGGCGCCTCGGCATATTCTGTCGCGATCTTCCACTTGATGACCCATGCGGCGTTCAAGGCACTCTTGTTCCTGGGTGCTGGCTCAGTCATCATGGGCATGCACCACGATCAGGACATCCGCAACATGGGTGGCTTACGCAAGTACATGCCAATTACCTGGATTACTTTCCTGATCGGTACCTTGGCTCTCGTCGGTACCCCTTTCTTTTCAGGCTTTTACTCGAAAGATCACATCATTGAAGCGGCAGGCGCTGCGACGGTTTGGGGAGCCCAGTTTGCTCACTATGCGACCTTAGCTGGTGTATTCATCACCTCCCTGTATTCATTCCGTGTTTACTTTTTGGTGTTTCACGGTAAAGAGCGTTTTGATACGCATGGTGATCATGGTCATACGGATCACTCGGCGCATGCTGCCCATGGCCACGACGATCACTCACACGATGATCACGGTCACCACGGTGGCGTACCGCATGAGTCACCTTGGGTTGTTACCGTACCGCTTGTTGCTTTGGCCATCCCGTCTGTCGTGTTGGGTGCGCTGGTGATTGATCCCTTGCTGTTCGGCTCGTATTTCAAGGATGTGATCACAGTTCTGCATCAGCATCCTGCCATGCACGAACTCGCTCACGAGTGGCATGGCTACGTCGACGCCGCGCTTGCTGGATTTGTCAGCCTACCTTTCTTCCTGTTGCTGGCGGGTTTCGTGGTGGCCTGGTATTGCTACCTCATCAACCCCAAAGTGCCGGCAGCAATCGAGCGCCATTTGTCAGGCATCAATACAGTCTTACAAAACAAGTATTACTTCGACTGGTTCAATGAACAAGTCTTGGCGCGTGGTGCACGGATGTTGGCGACCGGTTTATGGAAAGGCGGCGACCGTGCACTGATAGATGGGGTGTTCGTGAATGGATCCGCCCGGCTAGTCGGTGCGATTGCCGCGGTAGTGCGTCGCGGACAGTCAGGTTACATCTATCACTACGCATTCGCGATGATCGTCGGTCTGATGGCCATGATCAGCTTCTTTGTTCTGTTTAATAAATGATGGCAAGCGAGATGGCTTCTAACTTTACCCCTTGGCTTACGCTTGCGATCTTTGTCCCGATCGCGTTTGGCTTAATCATCCTGGCAATTGGCAATGATCAGCGAGCCAGTCTGGTGCGAATTCTTGCGCTTGTCGGTGCCGTAATCAGTTTTCTGGTGACTATCCCGATTTACGCTAATTTTGATCAAACGACTGCTTTGATGCAGTTTGTCGAGATGCGTAACTGGATTCCGTCCTTCGGGGTGTTTTATCACCTTGGCGTAGACGGTCTTTCAATGTGGTTCGTGTTATTAACGGCCTTCATCACGATAATCGTGGTGCTTGCAGGCTGGCAGGCAATCACGACTCGCGTCGCGCAGTACATGGCCGCATTCCTCATCTTGTCTGGCTTGATGGTTGGTGTCTTTGTTGCGCTAGACGGCATGTTGTTTTATGTTTTCTTTGAAGCCACGCTCATCCCGATGTACATCATTGTGGGTGTCTGGGGCGGCGAAAACCGTGTTTATGCTGCGTTCAAATTCTTCTTGTACACGTTGCTTGGTTCCTTGCTGACACTGATCGCACTGATCTATCTTTGGAGCAGAGCTGACGGCTCGTTTGACATTCTCACTTGGCACAAGCTGCCCTTGACGATGACAGAGCAGACCTTCATTTTTGTTGCTTTCCTGACCGCTTTCGCCGTCAAAATGCCGATGTGGCCTGTGCATACCTGGCTGCCAGACACCCACGTTGAAGCACCGACAGGGGGGTCAATCGTGCTGGCCGCCATCATGCTTAAACTCGGTGCCTATGGGTTTATCCGCTTGTCGTTACCGATAGCGCCTGATGCTTCGCTGGCCTTAGCGCCAGTGATGATTACTTTGTCTCTGATCGCTGTGATTTATATCGGCTTGGTGGCAATTGTGCAAGAAGATATGAAAAAGCTGGTTGCGTACTCATCCGTGGCGCACATGGGTTTTGTCACACTCGGCTTGTTCTTGTTCAATACTGCAGGTCTCGAAGGCGCCATTGTCCAGATGATCTCGCACGGTTTTGTTTCCGGTGCAGTGTTTTATTGCATCGGTGTGTTGTATGACCGGATGCACACTCACGAGATCGCTGAATTCGGTGGCGTGATCAATACCATGCCCAAGTTTGTTACCTTCTTTATCCTGTTCAGTATGGCGAACGCAGGTCTGCCTGCTACCAGCGGTTTTGTCGGTGAATTCATGGTGATCATGGGTGCCGTCAAATTTAACTTCTGGGTTGGCCTGTTGGCAGCTACCGCACTCATCCTGGGTGCGTCGTACACCCTTTGGATGGCTAAGAGAGTCGCTTTTGGTGAAATCGCTAACGAACACGTTCGTGAACTTCAGGATATCTCTAATCGTGAGTTCCTCATCCTTGGGGTGATGGCAATTGCGGTGCTCTTCATGGGTCTCTATCCCAAGCCCTTTACTGATGTCATGCACGTCTCAGTTCAGGCCCTGTTGCAACACGTCTCAATTTCTAAACTGTAAGCCTCGCCATGATGCAATCCCCATTCGACTTTGCCCTGGCTGCCCCAGAGATTTTCTTGCTCGTGATGGGCATGGTTATTCTGGTGCTTGATGCCCTAAGTAGTGATCCCAGAAGAACCCTTGCCTATGGACTGTCTCTTTTTACGCTTGTGGGACTGATGTTGCTGTCAGGATTGCAGATCGTCAACGGTATGATCGGCGCTAGTTTTTCTGGTTTATTTGTTGTGGATCAGTTGTCCTACGTCCTGAAAATCGCTTCGTATATCGCTGTTTTCGCGACCCTGGTTTACAGTCGCGAATACTTGCAAAGCCGTGATATGTTGCGTGGCGGTGAGTTTTATGTTTTGGTCCTGTTTGCGTTACTGGGTCAACTGATCATGATCTCGGGCAGCAACTTCCTGAGCATCTATCTTGGTCTGGAACTCATGTCGCTCGCGCTTTACGCCTTGGTGGCTTTGCGTCGTGATCATGTGGTCTCGACTGAGGCTGCGATGAAGTACTTCGTGCTCGGCGCCCTAGCTTCTGGCTTCATGCTCTATGGGATGTCAATGATCTATGGGGCGACTGGCTCAATCGATATTTCTGACATTGGTGATGCAATCTTCTCTGGGCAGCCTAAAGAATATCCACTGATGTTTGGCTTAGTATTTTTAGTCGCAGGGTTGGCTTTCAAACTGGGCGCTGTGCCTTTCCATATGTGGGTGCCAGATGTCTACCAAGGATCACCGACTGCTGTAACCCTGGTGCTTGCCGCAGCACCTAAGTTGGCTGCGCTCGCGATTGCTTTGCGTATTCTGGCAGATGCGCTGATCGCGCTGCAACCCAGCTGGCAACCCATGCTGATTATTCTCGGTATGTTGTCCTTGGCCGTTGGTAATCTGACCGCAATCATGCAGAGTAATTTCAAGCGCATGCTGGCGTATTCGACGATTTCACACATGGGTTTTGTGTTGCTGGGCGTTGCGTCAGGTACGTCTAACGAGTCAGCAGGTGGCGATGCTTATGCCTATGGGTCAGCAGTTTTTTATATGCTGACCTATGTGCTGACCACGCTTGTTACTTTTGGCATGACCCTGCTGTTGTCGAAAGAAGGAATGGACTGCGAAGAAATCTCTGATCTGAAAGGTTTGAATCGTCGTAGCCCTTGGATGGCAGGTGTTTTGCTCTTGACGATGTTCTCGTTAGCGGGTCTACCCCCCTTGGTTGGCTTTACGGCGAAGTTGCTGATTCTGCAAGCTTTGTTGCAATCCGATCATCTGTGGATTGCGGTTTATGCAGTGATGTTCTCGCTGATTGGCGCGTTCTATTACCTTCGTGTGCTCAAAGTGATGTATTTCGATGAGCCTGACATGAATGCTGCAGCTGTCCCTAAAACGGCTTGGCCAACGAGCACCTTAATGGTGATAAACAGTTTAGCTGTGCTTGGTCTCGGCCTTCTGCCCAGTGACTTGATCAATCTTTGCGTCCGCGCAGTTCAGACGGCTTTTACTTGATGGTTGCGGTGCATTGACTGCATGAGCCAATCTATTGCTGTCTGGTTGTTAATTGTTCTGGCGTTAGCCTTAGCGAACTTACCCTTTGTTAGCGAGCGGCTCTTCGGCTTGATTTCCATGACTAAGCTCAGGGCGGTTAAGCCCTTTTGGTTAAGAGCTGTCGAGCTGATTATTTTTTATTTGCTGATTGGCGGGGTTGGCTGGGCCTTCGAGTCCGCCTTAGGTAATGTCTTCCCCCAAAACTGGGAATTCTTCGCTATTACGTCGACGCTCTTTGCCGTACTGGCTTTTCCCGGATTTGTCTTCAGATATTTGCTGAAGCGATGATACAGAATCTGCGTTCGAGTCTGTAGTAAGGACTAGAGCAGCGCCGGTGTCCAGAACGGTATGAACGTTCAAACGGCTATCAGTGCTCAAACCAGTTCAGTACGCCATCGAGCCCAGCAACGTTTAGCGCATACCTGGCCTGCGCTCGCACCACCGGTTTGGCCCGGTAGGCAACCGAGTAGCCCGCCAACGCAAGCATTTTCAGGTCGTTGGCGCCATCACCCATTGCGATAATTTGCTCCGGCCTAACATCGTGTTCTCTGGCAAAGGCAGTTAAGGTGTTCGCCTTACCTTGCGCATCGAGAATACGACCGAGTACGCGACCGGTCAGTCGGCCGTTGACCTGCTCAAGGGTATTTGAATGAGCAGCGTCCAAGCCTAATCGCGCTTTGAGCTTGTCGGTAAAGAATGTAAAACCACCTGACACCAGCAACGTTTTAAGACCTGCGTGTTTGGCTGTGTCAATGAGCGCTTGTGCCCCAGGGTTGAGCTGCAAGCGCTGCTCGTAGACAGATTGCAGCACTTCTACCGGTAAGCCCTCAAGAAATGCGACCCGTTTTGTCAGACTCTCGCTAAAGTCTTTGATTTCACCGCGCATGGCAGCTTCGGTGATTGATGAGACTTGCTCTTTAACGCCACCAAATGCTGCGATCTCATCGATGCATTCAATGTTGATTAAGGTCGAATCCATGTCCATCGCGAGAATCTTGCAATCGGATAGCCTGGCGCCAGCTTGAATGAATGCTGTATCGACAGTTTGCTGCTCACCCCACTCTGTCAGCGCTTGTTTAGTCTGCGCGTCGTCGGTCACTTTCAGTAATCGCACAGCAGTGTGGCTGATTCGTTGAACGCCCTCACAACTAGCCAGCGCGGCAGCTTGCTCGATCAGACTAGTTCCCAGACTAGGGGATTGAATCACAACGTGAGTGTTCGACATATTTATAAAGGTCTTGGGTTGCCGCTAACTGATTGAACGCAGGACTGCTTTGATGGTGTCAACTCGAGTATTCAAATCAGTGCTTTTTACTTCGACACGAAGTTTATCTTGTCCAGCAAATCTGATGTGCCTTTGTTTCTGCACCAGTTCAATCAACTTCAAAGGATCTACCGGGGCATTTTGTTTAAATTGCAGCAAAATTTGCGCTTCGCTGGCGTCAATTTTCTGTATACCCAGCGCAATCGCAGCGAGACGGATTTTATGTGTCGCGATCAAGGCACGAGCGGCATCAGGCAATTTGCCAAACCGATCGATCAATTCTTCTTGTATGCGAATCAGCCCATCATCGTCTTTAGCGTTGGATAAACGTTTGTAGAGAGTTAGTCTTGCGTGAACATCCCCACAATAGTCAGCTGGCAGCAAAGCGGGCAAATGCAGATTCACCTCACACCCTGCCGTGAACGGGGCGTCGAGATCAGGTTCTTCGCCTGCTTTCATCGCGCGAACTGCTTCGTTGAGCATATCGTTGTACATCGAGAAACCGATCTCTTGAATATTGCCCGATTGGGAATCACCGAGCACTTCACCCGTGCCGCGGATTTCAAGATCATGCATAGCCAGGAAGAACCCTGCACCAAGCTCCTCCATGGCCTGAATGGCCTCTAGGCGCTTCTTGGCATTCTTGGTGATCGCGTCATCGCCCGGCGTCATCAAATAGGCATAGGCCTGATGGTGCGACCGGCCAACCCGGCCTCGAAGTTGATGCAATTGCGCCAAACCAAAGCGGTCTGCACGGTGAATGATGATGGTGTTGGCAGTCGGGACGTCAATCCCCGTTTCAATGATGGTTGTACACAGCAGGACATTGAATCGTTGCTGATAGAAGCCTTTCATGACCTGTTCAAGATCCCGCTCGCCCATTTGTCCATGGGCGACGGCAATGCGCGCTTCGGGCACAAGCTCTTCGAGCCGAGCCCGGCGATTGTGAATGGTTTCGACTTCGTTATGCAAAAAATAAGCTTGCCCGCCGCGTTTTAGCTCACGCAGCAAGGCTTCACGTATCGTGCTGTTGTCTTCACGTCTGACAAAGGTCTTGATTGCCAGACGTTTTTGTGGCGCAGTCGCAATCACCGAAAAGTCACGAATTCCCTCGAGCGACATGCCCAGCGTCCGGGGAATAGGGGTGGCAGTCAAGGTCAACACATCCACTTCTGCGCGAAGTGATTTCAACGCTTCTTTTTGTCTCACACCAAAACGGTGTTCTTCGTCAATAATGACCAAGCCAAGTTGCTTGAATTTCACGTCCTTGGACAAGATCTTGTGTGTCCCGATGACAATATCGACAGTACCAGCGTTGATGCCGGCAATCGCAGCACTTACCTCTTTAGCGGATCTGAAACGCGACAGCTCGACCACTTTGACCGGCCAGTCGGCAAAGCGATCGGCAAAGGTTTGCGCGTGCTGCTCAGCCAGCAAAGTAGTCGGGCAAAGTAAGGCCACTTGCTTGCTGTTGGCGATCGCCAGAAAGGCGGCGCGCAACGCAACTTCGGTTTTACCAAAACCAACGTCGCCGCAAACCAGTCTATCCATCGGTTTGCCTGAGGTCATGTCAGCGAGAACTGACTGGATTGCCTGAGCTTGGTCGACTGTCTCGTCAAAACCGAAGCCGTCGGCAAACAGGTCGTAATCCCCAATCGGCAATTTGAAGGCAAACCCCTGGCGGGCGGCGCGCTTGGCGTAGAGATCCAGCAGCTCTGCAGCGGTATCGCGGACTTGCTGAGCAGCTTTGCGTCTGGCCTTGTCCCATTGCCCCGAACCTAATAAATGCAGGGGGGCTGCGTCTGGATCGGCGCCGCTGTAACGGGCGATCACATGTAACTGCGATACCGGTACGTAAAGCTTGGTCTCGTTGCCGTATTCGAGGTGCAAAAACTCGGTTTGTCCTTCACCCAGATCCATGTTGACCAAACCATGATACCGACCAATACCGTGTTGTGTATGGACGACAGGGTCACCAGGCCTCAGCTCTGACAAGTCACGTATCATTGCCTCGACGTCACTGGCGCGCTCTTGGTCTTTGCGACCTCGACGCGCTGACGGACCATGGCTTGGATAGAGATCGTTTTCGGTTAAGAAGATCAGTGATTGACCAGGGACACAGAAACCTTTGTCCAGCGCAGCGACCCCGATCGCGAAGTGGGCATCGCTATCGATAAATTCAGATACCGATTCGGTTTGTGCATCGAGCGTGATCTGATGCTCACCCAACATTTGCTGAATGGTTTCGCGACGACCATGTGACTGGGCGCAGAGCAGCACTCTTACTCGCTGATCAACTTGTTTATTGTTGAGTAGCGCACGTAGTTTGGCCAAGGGGTCATCAGCGCGACGTGAGACGCCGACCTCGGGCGCTATCGAAAAATCGGGGTGTGGCGTATCGCTGGTGAGCGCAACTCGCGGAAACCGCCTGAGCTGCTCGAACAAGACTTCTTGATTCAAAAACAGTTCTTCAGGCGCCAGAACAGGCCGTTCTCTGTCGCTTTTTAAAAAGTGATAGCGGCTACTGGTGTCACGTGCGAAGCGGGTGATGACATCATCAATATCCCCACTTGTCACCACGATGGTCTCTTGACCCAAGTAGTCAAACAGGGTTGCAGTCGACTCAAAAAATAGAGGTAGGTAGTATTCCACCCCAGCAAAGGGGATCCCCGCGCCGATGTCTTTGTACGGTAGTGCTCTTGAGGGGTCGCCTTCGAAAATTTCCCGAAACTTGGCTCTGAACAAGTTGCGCGCGGGTTCATCCATAGGGAACTCGCGACCAGGCAAGAGCTGCACGTCCTTAACCGGATAGAGACTACGTTGGGTGTCAATATCAAAGGCGCGGATGGACTCGATTTCATCGTCGAATAAATCGATCCTGTAGGGCAATACCGACCCCATTGGGAAGAGATCGATCAGACTACCCCTGACACAGAACTCGCCCGGCATCGTGACTTGAGACACATGGGCGTAGTTGGCCAGCATCAATTGCTGCCGAAGCGCTGCCTCATCGAGTTTGTCTTTTTGCCTGAACGAAAAGGTATAGGCAGCGAGAAAACTTGGGGGCGGCAGCCGGTACAGTGCCGTCGTGATCGGCACGGTCAGGATATCGACCTGTGACTGCATCAACGCGTGCAGCGTACGCAATCGTTCAGAGATTAAATCCTGATGGGGTGAGAAGCTGTCATAGGGCAGCGTCTCCCAGTCAGGTAAAGGCCTTACCCGCAGGCTCGGATCAAAGATGTTGATTTCGTCAGACAGTCGCTGTGCCGCTAACGGATCGGCCGTCAGCACCACCAGCGTTTGTTTTGCCTGCCGGGAAATTTGAGACAACAGAAGAGCGTCCCCCGACCCTGGTGGACGGGAGTGTGTAAATCGCAAACCGGGTTTTAATGCGGCAAGCAGTGCGGGAACAGCAGTCAAAGCGACCGGCATGTCAGGGATATCTAAAAAGCAAAGAACGATTATAAAATCATACTGATGCGTGAAACCCCTACTCACCCCAAAATAATTGCACTCGTCCCCGCAGCCGGCATCGGGGCGCGAGCGGCTATCCCAGGTAAATCGTCATTACCTAAGCAATATCAGGTACTTGCAGGGCAACCTATGTTGCGCCATGCTGTCAGCGCCTTGCTTACAGACACCCGTGTGGCTGAGGTCAGGGTGGTCGTTGCCGAGCACGACACAATTGTGGCGCAAGCCTTAGCAGGTCTGCCCCGCACGGTATGGCGGCCTTATGGGGGCGACACACGGGCCCATACCGTTCTGAATGGGCTTGCTGATGCGGCCTTGTCCCCTGGTGACTGGGTCTTAGTTCACGATGCGGCTAGGCCGGGTTTGCCTCGTGAGGCACTGGGGCGTTTGATCGATGCTTGCTTAGCCGCCGATGAGGGCGGTTTACTTGCCTTGCCTGTAGCCGACACGATGAAGCGCCAGACCCCGCCAACAGGCGAAGCCAGAAGCGGTCGTATGCGTATCCATGAAACAGTTGATCGAAATGGTTTATGGCTGGCTCAGACGCCGCAGATGTTCAGAGCCGGTCAATTGGCTTCTGCCTTAAAAGAAGCGCTAGCAAGAGAGTTAGAACAAGGATTGGTCATCACCGATGAGGCATCGGCCATGGAAGCAGCTGGGTTTAGTCCCCTTTTGGTGCACGGGTCAGGTCGTAATGTAAAGGTCACGTGGCCCGAGGACTTCGCCTGGGTAGAGTCGTGGTTATGATGCTAGAGGGATGAAATATCAAAGATGAGTCAGTCAACTATGCGAATTGGTCAAGGGTTTGATGTTCATGCCTTCGCTGAGGGGCGCCCGTTGATCATCGGTGGTGTGACCATCCCTCATGCCCGTGGCTTGTTGGGGCACTCTGATGCAGATGTGCTGCTGCATGCAGTGACCGATGCGCTTTTGGGCGCCGCCGGGTTAGGGGATATCGGTCGTCACTTTCCTGATACCGATCCAACATATCGCGGTGCGGATAGCCGGGTGTTGTTACGGGCGGCCTTCGCCAAAGTACAAGCTGCAGGATGGCGGTTGGGTAATCTCGATGCGACCGTGCATGCGCAAGCTCCTAAAATAGGCCCGCACGCGAGCGCCATGGTGGCTAATATTGCGGCTGATCTGCAAGTAGCGCCTGAGGTGATCAATATCAAGGCCAAAACCAATGAAGGTCTTGGCTATTTAGGTCGTCAAGAAGGCATCGCTGCGACCGTTGTCGCTTTGCTGTTCGCTGTCGACGCATAGCAAGCCGCGCATATCTGAGCGGTCAACCCGCCTCCCTCGCGGGAGATCAACGTGAGCTCAGCATCAGCTCGTCTCATCAGCCGTTCGACAATAGCTAACCCCAAACCGGTACCCGCGCCATCGCTGGATTGGCGATGGCCCCTGACAAACGGACGTATCAAGTTTTCAGTATCTTCTGGTTTGACCCCTCGACCGCGATCCGAGATTTCCAGAAAGGCCAGCGCGTCGGTTCTTTCTAGGCGGATGAGCAAATCCAGTTGACCCCTGTCATCCCGACCATAGCGCAGCGCGTTATCCACTAAATTCATGAGAACGCGCGTGATGTCCTGTTGGCTGATTCTGACATAAACGTCGGGTGCAATTTTGACAGCTAAGCGCACATTCAATCCCTGCCATCGCCTTTTTTCAGTCTGGATAAAGGTGTGTAACGCCGCAGACAAATTGATGTTTTCAATGGGTCTTATTCGTGATGGTTTCGCGTAGTTCATTAACTGGGCCAAGGCATGCTCAATCTGAGCCAGATCATGATCGATGGCGGTTTTTGAATGCTCACTCATGGCACTAAGCTCGATTTCAAGACGCATCCGAGTCAGCGGAGTACGTAAATCATGCGACAGCCCTGCAAGCATGATCTCACTCTCTTTTTCAGTTCGTTGTCGGTTGATCAGCGCTCGATCGACGTAGTTCATGAAGGCCAATGTCCCGATGACCGCCAACCCAAGTAAACAGAGCACATCGCAGAGTGCGTTTAGCCAGATATCATCGCTGATCGATTGATCCAGTATGGCTTCAAGCATCAGACCACTAGCGAGAATAAGCGTTAGCACCAGCAGTGCACGGTAGAACAGAGAAAACTTCTGCCGCTTAGCGATGGCCAGTTGGCACAAAAACATAACCTAGGCCCCAAACCGTTTGGATATAAGCGGGTTTAGAAGGATTGGTTTCAATGAGTTTGCGCAACCTTGAAATCTGCACGTCGAGACTTCTGTCATACGCTGCATATTCGCGACCGCGGGCGAGTTCCATGAGTTTGTCTCGTGACATGGGCGAGCGGGGATTGCGGGCAAACGCTTTCAAGACAGCGAATTCGCCAGTCGTGATGGTGATCGGGTTGTTCTGGCGTGTCAGACTGCGGTTAGCCAGATTCAAAACAAACGGACCAAAGCTGATCGCTTCACTTTCGTGACTGGGCGCACCAGGGTGTTCATCCTGACTTCTGCGGCGCAGGATGGCGTTGACCCGGGCAAGCAATTCGCGAGGGTTAAATGGTTTTGCCAGATAGTCGTCAGCTCCCATTTCGAGACCAATAATGCGGTCGATATCTTCGGCCTTGGCGGTCAGCATGATGACCGGCGTGTCGTCTTGCCCCCCGCGCATGCGCCGGCAAATCGATAGCCCGTCTTCGCCTGGCATCATGACATCCAAAACAACGAGATCGAAATATTCTCGTTGCCACTGGCGTGACATCTCTTTGGCATCGTCGGCAGTAAAAACTTGAAAGCCTTGGTCGGTGAAGTATCTGCTAAGCAAATCCCGCAATCTTTCGTCGTCGTCAACAATCAGGATTTTTCTTGATAAGGATGGGTACTTTGTATTCATGCCAAAAATGTAGCAGGCATTGGCAAGCATCAGAATGGAATTTCATAATGTTTTACACAATATGAAAAACGTTAACGTGTCTGTAACTAAAAGTTACAAAATTCTTTCACTACAATGTCACGATGACTGTCCTGCTCGCCTTAGAAACTTCAACACAAACCTGTAGTGTGACGCTGCTCCTGGCGCGTTCGGCTAACGTGATCCTCGATCAACGCACCATCACGGGGAGTACCGGTCATGCCCAGCACCTGCTTCCATTGGTGGATGACTTGTTAATGGCAAACGGGGTAAAAAAACGTGATTTAACGGCTGTCGCCTTTGATCAAGGCCCTGGAGCCTTTACCGGCTTGAGGCTAGCCTGTGGTGTAGCGCAGGGGCTTGGACTGGCCCTTAATTTGCCCTTGATCCCGATCGGTGCGCTACTGGCGGTCGCCGCCGCGGCCCAGGCGAAACAGGGATCGCTAATCGTGAGTGCACTTGATGCCCGGATGGACGAAATGTATGTCGCGGCTTACCTGTCAGGCGTGCAGGGGCAGCTTGTCGAACTGCAACCACCTGTTTTAGTGCCTGCCTCAGATGCACACCTCTTGATCGCCACGCGACGCGAGTGGTGGGTTCGTAACGCTGCTTTGCAAGGCGGTCCGGTTGACCCAGTGATACAACTGATCGGTGAAGGTTGGAAATTGCCCGCAGAGTACAGCCACAAGTTGCTTCGGCTACAGGGATGTGTGATGCTCAATCATACTGAGTTGCCGCATGCAGACTGGGTGGCTAGACTGGCACGGCAGCGTTTAGATAAAGGACAAGTGATTGCACCTGAACACGCTGCACCCTTATATTTGAGGGATAAAGTCGCTTTTACGACGATTGAAAGAGCGCAGGGCGATGGAGGAAACCCGCGAGCATCGCTTCGTCAGAATATTTCTCTGTTACCCATGACGAGCGCAGATTTGATAGAAGTGCTGGAAATCGAACGGGCAGTGCAGTCATTTCCCTGGACAGAAAAAAACTTTAAGGATTCGCTCATCGCTGGTGATGAGGCCTGGGTTGTTCGTGATCAGAACCGCATGCTTGGTTTCTGTGTTGCAATGGGGGCGCCCGATGTTACTCATATCCTGGTCGTGGCCGTAGCCAAAGATGCGCAACGCCAAGGCATCGCAACGATGTTGCTCGAGCAGGTTAGTCGTCACGCACGAGCCAGAAGTGCCGAAGGGCTTTTGCTTGAGGTGCGGCCGTCCAACGCCGCGGCACGAGCTTTCTACGAACGGTACGGGTTTGAGCAAATTGGTATCCGTAACCATTACTATCCTGCCGGTCGAGGTGGCCGTGAGGATGCGCTGGTATTAAAAAAAGTATTTCTTGGTGCTGAATGATGGCTGCTAACCTGAACACGAAGTCAACCGTCTCTGCTCTGCAGATGGCTTGGCTACGTGAGTTAGGTATTGAAAAACCGTGGCTGCCAGAGCCGACCCAGACCAAGAATCCGGCTGCTAGTGATGCACCGGTGCAGCGCCCCACTGAACTGAACTTGAGCCGGCCACTGGTGAAATCGCCTGTGGTGACAACTGCGCAATCTAGCGGTGGCAGTTTGGATACCATGGCTGCGCTCGGCGAGGTTGTTACTCAGTGTCAGGCCTGTGGCCTGTGCCAAGAGCGTGAGCAGGTCGTTGTTGGGGCAGGGGATTTGCAACCTGAGCTGATGATCATTGGTGAAGCACCTGCTGATCACGAAGACAGGCAGGGCAAACCGTTTGTTGGTAAACCCGGTCAATTGCTCGACAATATGTTGCGAGCGATTGGTCGTGATCGTGCTTCGCGGGTGTATCTGACTAATGCAATCAAGTGTCGCCCGTCTGGCAACCGCAGCCCGCGGCCCGAAGAGCTCGCCGCTTGCAGGCCGTTTTTAGTCCAGCAGATTGCTTTGTTGCGACCCAAAGCGCTTTTGCTGTTGGGGCGATTTGCTGCCCACTCCTTGCTGGGTGGAGAAGATTCTTTGCAAGCCTTGCGAGACAAAGCGATTATCTATCGTTCAGAGGGGCTGGAAATCCCTGTTGTTGTCACGTACAACCCGTCATACCTGTTGCGCAGACCTGAAGAAAAAGCGTCTGTGTGGTTTGATCTGCAACGTCTGCTATAACGCCGTGCCGTGACCTTCTTGGCCAATTTGGTCGCATAATTCAGGATGCCGACAGAGGTTCCGGTGGCACCAGCGAATTAAGACCAACATCAGCGCCGCAACAATAGAGGCGAATATCGTAATAATGATGTTGATAGGCAGGTGAAGCCAAAGCAGAAGCGTATAAATCGCGACCATCAAAAGAATGTTGAGTTGTTCGTTAAAGTTTTGTACGGCGATAGAGTGGCCGGCTGAAAGCAAAACATGGCCTCGGTGCTGCAAGAGCGCATTCATGGGAACCACAAAAAATCCTGAGGTTGCACCAATCGCAAACAACAGGAAATAAGCAGACCAAGCTGAAGTGACCCAAGGCATCAGCATCACTAAAACCCCCATCACGACTCCAATGGGCAACACGCGTAAAGATTTGTTGAGTGGTACTTTCCCTGCAGCGGCTGCGCCGACCACCGTTCCAAGGGCAGTGACCCCCATCAAGATTGAAGTCTGGTCCAGTCGATAGCCCAAGTGTTGCTTGCCCCATTCGATGACAATAAGTTGCAAGGTGGCACCAGCCCCCCAGAATAGGGTGGTGACCGCCAGGGAAATTTGACCTAGCTTGTCACGCCATAAGATCATGACGTAACCACCAAACGTTTTCATGAGTTTGAGTGGGTTTTTTTGTTGTATTGGATAGGTCATGTTGGTTTTCGGGATCGCCAGATTAATGATCGCGGCACCAGAATAAATGGCTGCAATGATTAAGATGGCTGCCTCGGCGGGCGTATTCACGAGGTTTCCGAGTGCCGCGTTACGTAAAAAGAA
The DNA here is from genome assembly GCF_003003055.1 of Jezberella montanilacus. GTDB lineage: Bacteria > Pseudomonadota > Gammaproteobacteria > Burkholderiales > Burkholderiaceae_B > Zwartia > Zwartia montanilacus. The sequence continues at coordinate 182,443 of NZ_PVTV01000014.1, read as the reverse complement.
TGCTGAGACAGTGGGTGAAATCAAGATGCCGCCTACGACCGTTCCCAAAATGATGGACAGCACGGTCATGCCTTCAATCCAGCTGTTACCTTTAACGAGGTCCAGGGGCGGCAACATCTCAGTGACGATGCCATATTTTGCAGGTGAATAACCAGCCGCACCGATTCCAACCAGTGCATAAGCCACGCAGACGAAGGTGACTTGCCCTGAGGCGGACAAATGGAACAACCCATAACAGAACATCATCAGGCATCCGATGACTTTGAGCCCGTTGGTCGCGAACATCACCTGGCCTTTCGGGTAAGAATCCGACACCGCACCCACAAAGGCGGCCAAGGCGACGTAGGACATGGCAAAAAACCACTTGATGACCGGTGCCATCCAGTCTGGCCCCTGAAGTTGCTGGATCAGCGCGATAGCCGCGATAAACAGTGCGTTATCTGCTATCGAGGAAAGGGCTTGTGCCGCTACAACCAAGTAAAAGCCACGATTCACTGAGTCGATATCCTCAAAAGTAAGGTTTTTGCCAATTTAGGGCAATCCGCAGAGTATAGCTGTCGGTGTCCGTTCTCGATAGGCTTGGTCCTCGATGGTGCATTGAGCTCCCCCTGCGTTATCATTGAGAAGTTAACTATATTCATCCTTTTATTGTGCGTCTGTCCCAAATCAAACTTGCGGGTTTTAAGTCCTTTGTCGACCCGACAATTATTCCCACGCCTGGCCAGTTGGTGGGCGTGGTGGGTCCGAACGGCTGCGGCAAGTCGAATATTATTGATGCAGTCCGCTGGGTAATGGGCGAGACTCGTGCGTCTGAGTTGCGCGGCGAGTCCATGCAAGACGTCATTTTTAGTGGATCGAGCCAGCGCAAAGCGTCTGCCAGAGCATCAGTTGAGCTTGTTTTCGACAACACGGATGGACGGGCAGCCGGTCAATGGGCGACCTATGCAGAGATTGCAGTGCGTCGAGTACTGACCAGAGACGGCACGAGTAGCTATTTCGTCAATAATCAGCAGGTTCGTCGCCGTGATATTCACGATATTTTTCTCGGTACGGGTTTAGGATCAAAAGGCTACGCCATCATTGGTCAGGGGATGATCAACCGGCTCATTGAGGCTAAGCCTGAAGAACTGCGCGTTTATCTCGAAGAGGCCGCAGGGGTCTCACGTTATAAAGAGCGTCGCAGAGAAACCGAAAACCGTTTGTCGGACACCCGTGAGAACTTGACACGACTCGATGATATCTTGCGCGAACTGAACTCGCAGCTCGACAAGCTCGAAACTCAAGCCGAGGTAGCGCGTGAATATCGCGCCCTGCAGACAGACGGCGAAGCCAAGCAAAACGCGCTTTGGTATCTCAAGGAATTGACCGCCCACGAAGAACGGGCAAAAGTGGCGGCTGATATTGAGCAGGCACAAAATGAGTTAGAAGCGCTCATGGCGAGTGTGCGTGCCCAAGAGGCTGCGCTCGAGTCGCGGCGTCAGGCACACTATCAAGCAAGTGATGCGGTCCATGCGGCACAAGGTCGACTGTATGAGGCCAATGCCAGTGTCAGCAGTCTTGAGGCAGAGATCAGGCATGTGGTTGATTCACGCAACCGGATGCAAGCCCGTAAAGCCCAGCTGCAAGAGCAGATGGCCGAATGGCAAGCTCAGCAAGCGCATTGTCAAACCCAGATTGCAGACAGCGAAGAAGACCTGGCCGCTAGTCAGGCCCGACTAGAAGAAGCCCGCGCCTCAGCCGAAACGGCTCAGGCGGGTTTGCCAGAAATCGAATCGCGCGTGCGACAGGCCGCTTTGGTCAGGGAAGACATGCGGGTTGGTCTGGCTCGGATTGAGCAGGGCTTGGCCTTGGTGGCGCAAAGCCAGCGCGATACCGATCGACAACTAGAGGCGCTTGAGTTGCGAACCGAACGACTCAGGCTTGAGCTCTCTGGCGTCCAATCTCCTGATGTTGCCGAGCTTGAAAAGCTTGAAGGGGATAAGCTGGTTGCGCAAGAGCTTCTCGAAGAGGCCACCGGTCGCTTAGCAGAGCTTGAGGGGCAGCTGCCCGAAGCAGAAACACGGCGCGCCGAGGCGCAAAAAAAATCATTGTCTGATGCAGAAGCGCTTGCAAGGCTTGATGCCCGTCTGTCGGCACTGACCAGTCTGCAAGAAGACGTTCAGAAAAAAGGCGCGCTAGAGCCCTGGTTGGCCAAACATGAGCTCACCAGTTTATCCAGACTATGGCAAAAATTGCATATTGAAGCCGGTTGGGAAACAGCACTTGAAGCCGTTTTAAACGAGCGCATGACCAGCCTCGAAGTTCGTAATCTAGATTGGACTCGTGCTTTTGCTCAGGATAAACCTCCTGCTCGCGTGGCTTTCTATCAATTACCGGTGCCTGCTGCGGCGCCGGCGACGGCTGGCGGACTCACATCACTGATTTCTCTAATGCGGATCAGCGATCCTGAGTTGCGCACCTTACTTAATGGCTGGCTAGGGCAGATTTATATTGCTGCCGATCTGGCCGAAGCTTTAGCTAAAAGAACTAGTTTGCCAGTCGGCGCATCCTTGGTTCTGCAATCCGGTCATCTTGTCGATGCTCAGAGCGTGCGGTTTTACGCACCTGATTCTGAGCAATCAGGATTACTGGCTCGTCAACAAGAGATCGAGAATCTGCAGCGCGAAATCAAAGCGAATTATTTAATCGCTGATCAAGCACGCACTGCAGTTTCGCAGGCAGAAGCTGCATGGCAGCAAATCACCCAGGCACTGGGACCCGCTAGGCAACGAGTAGCAGAGATCACCAATCGGCTATACGACCTGCAGCTTGCCTATACACGGGTTCAGCAGCAACTGGAGCAGACCCGTGCACAGTCTGGGCGTTTAGAGCAAGATATCGCTGAAGTGAAGTCACAAAAAGAAGAACTTTTAGCTGCCCAAGAAGAGGCTAATGCCAGGTTTGAAGCGTTTGATGGCGAGCTCGCTGTGAAGCAACAAGCGTATGCCGACGCTGAGGTCGCAGGTGAGGCGATTGCTGCCGAGGCGGATACGGCTCGTGCTTGTGTGCGGGATCAAGAGCGTGGTGCCCAAGAAGCCGAGTTTCACGAAAGAAGTGTTCGCTCGCGCATTGCTGAGTTGCAAAGAAATCTGCAACTGGCCAGAGATCAGTTAGCAAGGGCGCAACAAGAGTTGTTATCGATTGATGCTGAACTGCAAACTTTGGATGCTGCTGCGGCACAGGCTGGTTTGCAAGATGCACTCGAATCGCGCTCGATCTGCGAGGAGACCTTGGGATTAGCTCGTATAGAAATGGATAATTTGAGCGCTCAGCTCAGGCAGGCGGACGAAGAGAGACTGACCCTTGAGCGATCGGTAGAGCCTAAGCGAGAGCGTATTGTCAGCTTGCAACTACAAGAGCAAGCCTCCAGGCTGGCTGCAGAGCAATTCGCCGAACAACTCGACGCTCGTCAGGTTGATCGTGTTCTGGTGCAAGCTGAAATCAGCAGTCAGTCCGAACAATGGTCCCGCACAAGTTGGCTGCAATCAGAAGTGCAAAGTATTATGCGCCAAATTGAAGCGCTGGGTGCCGTGAACCTTGCGGCCCTCGACGAGCTCACGAGCTCACGCGAGAGAAAAGGCTTTCTTGATTCTCAGGTAGGTGATTTAAATTCGGCCATCGAAACCCTCGAAGATGCGATCCGTAAAATCGACCGCGAAACACGCGAACTGTTGCAGACGACGTTTGATCAGGTGAACGGTCATTTTGGTGAGCTTTTCCCCAAATTGTTCGGTGGTGGAGAGGCGCGTCTGATCATGACAGGCGACGAGATTCTCGATGCCGGGCTGCAAGTGATGGCTCAACCCCCGGGCAAGCGCAATACCAGCATTCACTTGTTGTCTGGTGGTGAGAAAGCGCTGACTGCGACCGCGCTGGTCTTTGCGTTATTCAAACTGAATCCTGCCCCGTTCTGCTTGCTGGACGAAGTGGATGCGCCGCTTGATGATGCGAACACCGAGCGCTACGCCAATTTGGTTGGTAGCATGAGTGACCAAACGCAATTTCTATTCATTTCGCATAATAAAATCGCCATGCAGATGGCAAAACAGTTAGTTGGAGTCACGATGCAAGAGCAGGGCGTATCCCGCATCGTGGCAGTAGATATCGAATCGGCTCTTCAGTTCGCCGCTGAAGCAGCTTGAGAGCAGAGCTGACCTATGCCTGAGTTGCAGATCGCCTTACTCGCCATTGGTGGCGTTGTCATTGTTTTGTTACTGGGATTTAACTGGTGGCAGGATAGACGTGTGCGTCGACGGATGCAGGCTACCTTGCCTTTGGTCGAGAAAGACCCACTCTTTAACGAAGTGGAAGACAGTTTGCCGAAGCGCCGTGAGCCTATTTGGGGTGGTGAGGATGCTGACAGTTTGACAATCGGTCACCTCGGTACGGCTAATGAAGAAACGATCGTGCAAGAGTCTGAAGAGCCGGATCCGACTATTGAAGTCGTCATCGAAGTTACCTTTCAATCACCCATCAGCGCGCAAGATCTCGCAGAGATCGCGCAGCCCTTGCGCAGCGCGGGGCGTAAACCCATCCGCGTTTTTGCCCAGGACACCGAAGGGCACTTATCCAGAAAAATCAATCCAGCGAGCGCCTACATCTCTATGCAGGTTGCCGTGTTGTTGGCAAACAGAAGCGGCGCCCTAACCGCGATTGAATGGTCGCAAATCTGGAATCGACTCCAATCTCTTGCAGATCAAATGGAGGCCACAATTGAAGGTCCTGAGCAGCAAGCCGTGCTTGAAGCAGCGTTGCACCTAGACAGCGCCTGTGCAGCACTGGATCGGCAGGTTGGATTGACTTTGCGCACACGGTCTACACGAGCAGTTGCCGATGTGGTTAGCACCGCTAAGAGTATGGGTTTCATTGCCGAAAAAGGCTCGTTAGCCTGGTATGGCGATCACGGATTAGTTTGCTTTACGTTATTTCGTGCCGACGCTGAGTCTTTTGATGCAGGGATGGCCGGCGTTGATACCTTGACACTTTTACTGGATGTGCCCTGCACACCAGCCGACACCCGTGCCTTTGGGCGTATGGTTGAGATTGGTCTGGAGTTGGCTCGCCGGCTGGGTGCTGAGTTAGTGGATGACATGGGGCGCGAGGTTGCACAAGGATCGGATGTTTCGATCGATGAGCAGTTACAGGTCTTATTCGCACAGTTGGCGAGCGCTGGTTTCCCTGCTGGCAGCCAACGTGCGTTGCGGGTTTTTGCTTGACACGCGTTGTTTTGAATGATGCTTGATTTCATTGCGGCGAGCGAGCGAATTGCGCAGTTGCGCAAAGAAATCGATCAGCACAATCACAGCTATTACATCAATGATTCACCCTCTATCTCGGACGTCGAATATGATGCCTTGATGGGTGAGTTAGTCGCTATCGAAGCAGCACATCCGCAACTGATTAGTCCAGAGTCACCGACTCAGCGGGTGGGATCAGCACCGCTAAGCGCGCTTGGTGGTGTCACACACCAAGTCCCAATGTTGTCTCTCGGCAATGCCTTTGAAGAGGATGAGCTGAGAGCCTTTGATAAGCGGGTGGGCGATGCACTGCGTGCTGCAGGCAAGCTCACCTCTGATGGTGCTGTCGAGTATTTCTGTGAACTGAAACTCGACGGACTCGCGATCAATATCCGCTATGAAAATGGCCTGCTGGTTCAAGCGGCAACACGCGGAGACGGTCAGACTGGCGAAGATGTTACGGCCAATATTAAAACAATCAAATCCATTCCACTCAAACTTCGAGAGGATCACGAACCAGTACCCGCTGTCCTCGAAGTGCGCGGTGAAATATTCATGAATGCGGCAGACTTTGCTTTGCTGAATGAAACGCAAGCTAGCAGAGGGGACAAAATATTCGTGAATCCACGCAACGCGGCTGCAGGGAGCCTGCGTCAGTTGGATCCCCGAATTACTGCTCAACGACCACTTAGATTTTTTGCTTATGGTTGGGGCGAGGTTTCGCGCGAAATGCCCGCGTTACATAGCGAGATGCTGGACTGGTTTGCTACTTTGGGATTGCCGGTCAATCACACCGAGCACTTCCTTGCCCAGGGTGCGACACAGTTGCTGACCTATTACCAGCGTGTGGGCGAAAAACGAGCCACACTGGGTTATGACATTGACGGTGTCGTCTACAAAGTCAATGATCTGGCGGCACAACGAGTTCTGGGTTACGTTGCTCGCGCACCGCGTTTCGCCATTGCGCATAAATTCCCCGCACAAGAGGCAACCACCACCTTACTTGGTATTGACGTGCAGGTTGGCCGGACGGGGGCGATCACACCGGTTGCCCGATTAGACCCTGTGTTTGTCGGGGGTGTGACGGTCACGAATGCTACTTTGCATAACGAGGATGAAATTCGTCGTAAAGATTTATGGATCGGTGATCGTGTCGTTGTGAGACGAGCAGGGGACGTCATTCCAGAGGTCGTTGCGCCTATCCTGGCGCGGCGCCCCGTTGACGCTCGGTATTTTGTGATGCCCGTCGCCTGCCCCGTTTGCGGATCTGCCATTGAGAGAGTGGACGACGAGACCATTGCGAGATGCACGGGTGGTTTGTTCTGCGCTGCTCAACGCAAACAAAGTCTTTTGCACGCTGTCAGTCGTAAGGCGCTTGATATCGAAGGATTGGGAGAGAAACTGATCGATCAACTGGTTGAACGTGATCGTTTGCATTCAATCGTCGATCTGTTCAGTTTGACGGTTACAGAGCTCGCCGAATACGACCGTATGGGTGAGAAATCGGCACAAAATGTGGTGGATTCGATCCAGGCCGCTCGACGACCAACGCTGGGGCGCTTGATCTTTTCGCTGGGGATCAGGCATGTGGGAGAGACCACAGCTCGTGATTTGGCGAGACACTTCGGATCGATACAATCCCTGGTCGATGCGGATATCGACGCCTTGCAAGCTGCACCCGATGTGGGCCCGGTTGTTGCGGGTTCGATTAAACGGTTCTTTGCAGAGCAGCATAATCTTGACATCGTGATTGCGCTGAATGCGCAAGGTATCGTTCCCGAGCCAGAGCCCGTCGCACAGCTGTCGGCCCTTAACGGAAAAACCTTTGTGCTGACTGGGACGCTACCGGTTTGGTCTCGCGATGAAGCTGCCGCCGAGATTTTGGCCGCTGGCGGTAAGGTGAGTGGGTCCGTATCAAAGAAAACCAGCTTTGTCGTTGCCGGTAGTGATGCTGGCAGCAAGTTGGCTAAGGCCACTGAGCTTGGTGTGCCGGTGATCGACGAAGCTGTGTTGCGATCGATGCTCCATTAAAAAAGCCACAAACCGTTAGAGATTGTGGCTTGTTTAAGGCAAATATTTATTTCAAATATTTGCTGCAGATGGTTTATTGAATTTTCGCTTTATCGCGCAACGCTTGCTGATACTTGGCAAGTGTTTGCTGACGCATACGCTCTTCCATTTGTGGTCTTACTTTGTCAAAACTTGGTATTTCGACTGGACGAGTATCCTCGACTTCAATGATGTGCCAGCCGAACTGGGTTTTAACAGGTTTATCAGCTAAAGCACCTTTCGCGGTGGCTTTGACCGCCTCAGCGAAGGGCTCAACGTAGTTCGTGGCAGGCGCCCAATCAAGTTCACCGCCTTTGTCGGCACTGCCCGGATCTTTCGAATTCTTTTTAGCCAAGTCTTCAAACTTGTCTGATTTATTCTTCAGTTTGGCAAGAATGTCGTTCGCATTCTTTTCGTCCTCAACCAGAATATGGCGAACGCGGTATTCCATGACACCTTCTTCTGCCTTTTTGAGCTTGTCATATTCGGCTTTCAAATCAGCATCGCTAATCGCATTCTTTTTGAGGTAATCAGCCATGAGCGCACGTACCAAAATGCCTTGCCGCGCTAATTCGAGCTCAGTCACGACGTTAGCGTCTTTAGCAATGCCTTCTTTCTCTGCCGCCTGCACCATGACCTGGCGATTAATCATCTCTTCTTTGACTTGCTTGCGCAGTTCGGGTGAGTCTGTCGCGCCTTGGCCTTTCAGCAGTTCAACAAATTGATCCATGCTTTTCTGGGTGATGGCTTTGCCGTTTACTGTTGCGATGTTTTGAGCCAAAACAGGTGAGGCAATCAAAATTGCTGCCGTCAGCATAGCGATACGTTTCATGAAGTTCCTTTTGAGGGCGCCCGAGTCTTTAACGCTAACGCGTGGATCGGGAAGGGGATTAAATCGCGCACGAGATCATACACCAGTCGATGTTGCGCAATCATCGGTAGTGTTTCAAAACAGTTGGCCACGATCGTGGCGCGAAAGTGACTGGCCCCACCTGAGTTGCCCGCATGGCCAGCATGGAGATGAGACTCATCTTCAATCAGTAGCTCTTGCGCATTTAGCGTCTCGAGCCTTGCCTGCAGCAGAGCATAATGAGGATTGGAACTCATGGCTCGTCACCTTTATTTTCGGTGACCGGTTGCATGTGCTTGCCCAGCCAGATCGACTGCACAATTACGAAGACGACCAAGAGCCCCATCAAACCGAAAACCTTGAAGTTCACCCATTGCTCTTCCGTGAAGTGCCCTGAGAAAGCGACGAACAGGTTGGCTATTCCAGCACAGATAAAGAAAACCGCCCAGCTGATATTCATTTTCGACCAGGCGTGGGGCGACATGATGACTTTTTCGCCCAGCAGCTTTTGCATCAAGTTACGTTTTAAGGCGAATTGGCTCACTAATAGGGCTGAGCCAAATAGCCAGTACAGGGCGGTTGGCTTCCATTTGATGAAGGTGTCATCTTTTAGCCATAGGGTGGCCCCACCGAAGATGACGATGACGCCAAGGTTGATCCAATGCATCCCCTCGATCGGCTTACGTGACAATTTTAGCCAGATAATTTGTGCAATCCCTGCGGCCATCGCGACTGCCGTTGCTGCGTAAATACCGCTGATTTTGTACGCGACAAAGAACAAAATCAGTGGAAACAAGTCGAACAAGAATTTTTTCATATCTGGTGATCAACTGGTTCGAAGGTCAGCGAAAGGGAGTTGATGCAGTATCGCAATCCTGTCGGTGGCGGACCATCGGGGAAGACATGGCCGAGGTGGCTATCGCAGACGTTGCAAATTACCTCTGTCCGCAACATGCCATGACTGGTGTCTTTTTCTTCACGAACGTTTTCTGGATTAATAGGGTCAAAGTAACTAGGCCAGCCACAGCCCGCATCGAATTTTGTATCTGAAGCAAATAACGCGGTGCCGCAACCGACGCAACGGTAGATGCCGTGCTGGTTATGATCCCAGTAACGGCCCGTGAAGGCGCGTTCTGTGCCTTTCTGTCTGGCGACGTAGTACTCTTGCGGCGAGAGTTGGGCTTGCCACTCAGCGTCAGTTTTATTTATTTTTGCCATATCTGCTCTTTGAGTTGAAAGATTGGAAAAAGTTCTGTTGCATAATCCTCGTACATGTTAATCCAGTTTAAAAATGTCACTGTCATACGCGATGAGCGCAGCGTTCTGCAGGAACTCGCGTGTGATCTATCAGAGCATCGGATAGGTATTTTAGGCTCCAATGGCTCTGGCAAAAGCACCTTGTTGCGCTTGATCAATGGTTTGACCCTGGCAGGCACTGGTCAAGTGATCCTTGATGGCCTCGAGGTTTCCCGGCATCTATCCGAAATCCGCAGAAAGGTTGGGTTTATTTTTCAGAATCCCGATAATCAGCTTGTTTTACCGGTTGTTGGTGAAGATATTGATCTGGGGCTCAGGCGATTAATTGCCGATCGCTCTGCTCGCGCGCAGGCTGTTCGAGATGCCCTCAGCATGGTCGCTTGTGAGCACTTGATTGATCGGGTCGTGCACACGCTATCTGGTGGTGAAAAACAGCTGGTTGCTTTGGCAGCGGTTTTGGCAACTTCGCCCGAGATTATCTTGTTTGACGAACCGACAACACAACTGGATCTCAAAAATGCCAGACGCTTCGCGCGCATGCTTGCTGAACTCCCTCAGCCTTGTGTTGTCGTGAGCCATGATTTGGCGTTGATGCAGACAATGGATCGAGTCTTGGTTATCGATCAAGGTCGTGTCGTTCAAGACGGTAGAGCGATGGATTCCGTCGCTTGGTATCAAGAGCATTGCACATGACTCAGACGAACCAAGCGGCAGAGAAGTCATGGCTTGAGCGTCAGCGGGCTGGTTATAAATTATTATTTTTATTGGTTTTCTCCTCTTTTCTGCTTAATGTCCAAATTGTCTGGATCCAACTCGCTGGGTTGTCAGGGGTGATTATTTTGCTCTTTTCTGCTGGCTTGATCACCAAGAAACTTTGGCAAAGCGCACGTTCTTTTCTTGGGTTGATCGTGATGATTTTTGTTTACAGTGCCTGGCTGCAAGGCTGGGAGCTTGCCTCAGTGACTGGGTTAAGGATGTTGTCGCTGCTCTTGCTAGCGCTGGCGTTGTCGTGGACAACGCCTGTGTCAGCGTTGATGGGTGTCGTCCAGACTTGTTTAAAACCTTTGGATCGTCTGGGATGGGTGAACAGCGCGACAATTTCCCTGACGTTTGGTTTGACGCTCAGGATGATCCCCGAGTTGTCGCTGCAATGGCGTGAGATCCGCGAAGCTCAAATGGCCCGAGGCCTGGATCGGCATGTTTTGATATGTATTGTCCCCATGATTGTGCGGACGTTAAGGCGTGCGCAAGATATCGCAGACGCAATTGATGTCCGGCAAGTAAACAGGTAAAAAAATGAAACTCAAATCGATTGATCTTGTTCTTATTGCGTTAATGACTGCGCTACTGATCGTGCTGTCCTTGGTTGCGCCTATTCCTATTGGTGTCATACCCGTCCCTGTTACCTTGCAGCTTCTGGGGGTCATGTTGGTTGGTTTGATATTGGGTCCATTGCGTGCGGCATTGGTTGTCTTGCTCTACGTGTCCATGGCGTTGGTTGGTATCCCTGTTTTGCCGGGTGGTCGAGCGGGCTTGGCTGTTCTAACGGGCCCAACTGGGGGTTTTTTGCTTGGGATGATTCCAGGTGCAAGCGTCGTGGGCTGGCTTGGGTATCAGTCAGAGGCAGTCAAGTGGCGGGCTAGATCCTCCGGGGGGCAAATCGCGCGAGGGGTATTGGCCGGTGTAGCGGGCGGGGTGGTCGTGGTCTATGCCCTGGGTGTACCTTGGATGATTTGGGTGACTGGCCTCACACCCATCAAAGCGATGGTCGCAGTTGCCATTTTTATCCCAATCGATATTGTCAAGGCAGTGATCGCTTCAGTGCTGGCTTACCAGGTGAAGCGATCGATCAACGTTTAGAAATTCAGTGTCTGGCCTTCGGTCATCGGAACAATCTTGATATCGCTGCCTTTCATTGCCGCCTGAAACTCAGCTAGGGTGCCGGGTGTCAAAGGGTTAGAGTTGTAGTGCATGGGCAATACCATCTTGGGTTTAATCCAGGTCTTGATAGCGTAAGCCGCTTCTTCAGGACCCATGGTGAAGTTGCCACCAATTGGGATCATCACCAGATCAGGTTTGTAATATTGGGCAATAAAGGCCATATCGGTAAACAGGCCTGTATCGCCCATGTGCCAGATTTTGAAGCCATTTTCCAACTCAATAATAAAGCCGATTGGCTCGCCACCTGCGTGGGATACAGGTTTACCCTGGGCGTCTGGCCATACGATCAGTGAAGAGTGATCGGCTCTCACTGCTGTAACTTTGATACCTTCCAGCGGTTTGACAGTGCCGGATTTATTAAAACGGTGACCCAAATCTGCAGGCAAGGCACCGATCATGATCAGTGGCGTCACCATGTCCGCCGGGCCATACAGTTTGGTTTTGTTGAGCTTTGCCAAGTCGGGTGCATCACCCAAGTGATCACCGTGACCGTGGCTCACGAGCAAGAGGTCAATCTTGCCCAAAGCTGCGAAGTCGTTTTTGTATTTTGCTGGCGTTTTGGGCCCGCCTTTGATCCAGGGATCAACCACGATTAGCTTGCCGCCTGGTGTTGTGATACGAAAACCAGCCTGACCCAACCACTCGATCTGTGTGGCAGTTCGCACGCTCGCTGTATCTGTTTTACTTGCTGTGGCTTGTGCCCAGGAGGTCGACACAACGACCGCACTGGAGAGGAGTGCGATCAATGAAAGACCGCAAGACAAGCTGGCTTTTTTAAAAGAGTTCATGTTCTCTCCATTTGCTTACGCTCAAACCATGCGTTAAGTTCACCGACAATACCTTTGCGGAATGCAAGCACACACACAACGAAAATGAGGCCAATCACGATGGTCACTGATTCACCTAAGTGGCTGAACCATTCCACCCCAGTCCAATCATAAAGGGCCGCACCGAAGTCACCAACTTTATTTTCAAGTAACACGATGATGAAGGCACCAATGACGGGCCCGACCAGTGTTCCCATGCCGCCGACCAGTGTCATCAGCACAACCAGACCGGACATTTGCCACGTGGCGTCAGACAGGGTGGCCGAAACAAAGACCAAGGTTTTGGTCGCGCCGGCAAGACCGGCCAGCATAGCTGACAGCACAAATGCAAGTAGCTTGAAGCGATCAACGTCATAGCCAAGCGATATTGTCCTTGCTTCATTCTCTCGCAAAGCTTTGAGTACTTGCCCGAATGGAGAATGAACGACTCGCCAGATAAGGAAATAAGCGGCGGCAAAAATAAACAACACGAGGTAGTAAAGGTTGATATCGTTCTTTAAATCGACTAGACCAAATAGCAAGCCGCGTGGCACCCCTTGAAGACCGTCTTCGCCACCCGTGAACTTTGCCTGAAGAAAGAAAAAGAACACCATTTGAGACATGGCTAGCGTGATCATGGCAAAGTAGATTCCGCTGCGCTTGATCGCCAGTGCACCAATAGCCAGCCCAAGTAAACCTGAGGCCAGCACTGCGATCACCATTGCGATTTCTGGTGAGAAACCCCAGACTTTAATGGCGTGACCCAGCGTATAAGCTGACGTACCGAGAAAAGCTGCATGTCCGAATGACAGCAGTCCGGTGTAACCAAGCAATAGATTAAAGGCGCATGCAAAGAGCGCGTAGCACATGATTTTCATGACAAAGATAGGATAAATTCCTAGCACGGGCACAAAGGCGAGCAGAATCAGAAAAACAAGGTAGGCGAGCGTTTTACGATTCATTTTTCTTTCCCGAAAAGCCCGGCGGGACGAACAAGCAGGACGATTGCCATGATGATAAATACTACGGTGCTAGAGGCCTCTGGATAAAAAACTTTGGTTAAACCCTCGATGATGCCGAGCCCCAGACCTGTAACGATTGCACCGAGTATGGATCCCATTCCGCCAATCACGACAACGGCAAAAACCACAATAATCAAGTTGGACCCCATCAGCGGTGAAATCTGAAGAACGGGTGCAGCGAGCACGCCCGCAAATCCAGCTAATGCAACACCAAAACCGTAAGTCAAGGTGATCATGAGGGGGACATTCACACCAAAGGCTTCAACCAGCCGGGGGTTTTCCGTCCCGGCACGCAACAATGCGCCTAAGCGTGTACGCTCAATGATGAACCATGTAAACAGACATACCACTACCGAAGCCACGACTACCCAAGCCCGGTAATTTGGCAGGATCATAAAGCCCAGGTTTGTGGCCCCACGCAGCGCGTCGGGCGTGGCGTAAGGCAAGCCAGAGACACCATAAAAGCTTCGCAATAATCCTTCGAGGATCAAGGTGATACCGAAGGTCAGCAACAATCCGTAGAGATGATCAAGCTTGTAGAGATGCTTGAGCATGAATTTTTCAATCAAGATACCGAACAGCCCAACGAGAATAGGCGCAACAGCGAGCATGACCCAATAATTAAGTCCAAAGTAACTTAAGCCCATCCAGGCAAGAAAGGCACCCAGCATGTAGAGCGCGCCGTGAGCGAAATTAATGACGTTGAGTAGGCCAAATATGACTGCCAAGCCGAGAGACAAAATTGCATAAAAAGAGCCATTGACCAGGCCCAGCAATAGCTGCCCCAGAAAAGCCTGTATCGGGATACCAAAAATTGTCATCATCGTGTTTCGTATGGCAAAAATAATGAATACCAAAAGGCCCTTGTCTGCCAGAACAAGGGCCTGTTAGTGTTACTTGTTAATGAGTGAGCAAGTTGATTCAGAAAGTTTGGTAAACACCTGATCACCCGGAAGCGTTGCCAGCACTTTGTAATAATCCCAAGGGGCTTTCGATTCTGCGGGCGTTTTTACCTGCATGAGGTACATATCATGGATCATGCGGCCATCCTGACGAACGTAACCTTCTTTGGCAAAGAAATCGTTGACCTTGTTGGACTTCATCCATTTCATCATGGTGTCCCCATCGTCTGATCCAGTCTCTTTGACGCCTTTCAGGTAAAAACTGACCGAGGAGTAGTCGGCAGCGTGCAACATCGAAGGTTGATGCTTGCTGCGGGCAACAAATTTCTTAGTCCAGTCGCGTGAAGCCTCACTTTGATCCCAATACCAGCCATCAGTCAAGTACATACCTTGTGTCGCTTTGAGACCAAGCGCATGGATGTCATTGATGAACAGCAACAGACCAGCCATTTTCATGGTTTTGGTGATGCCGAACTCATCAGCGGCTTTGATCGAGTTGATCGCGTCGCCGCCTGCGTTGGCCAGACCAAGAATTTGTGCACCTGAGCCTTGTGCCTGGAGCAAGAACGACGAGAAGTCAGCCGTGTTCAGTGGGGCTTTTACTGTCCCTTTGATTTCTCCGCCGCTCGCTTTGATCACCGCGGTCGTGTCACGCTCAAGAGCGTGACCGAACGCGTAATCAGCAGTCAGAAAGAACCAGGTCTTACCGCCGTCATTGACCACTGCTGCACCCGTACCTCTGGCCATCGCAACGGTGTCGTAGGCGTAGTGAACAGTGTAGGGTGTACATTGTTTGTTAGTCAGATCGGACGTACCCGCACCAATCGAGATGAATGGCTTTTTCTTCTCAGCGGCAACGGTTGCCAGGGCGAGGTTAACGCCAGAGTTTGTGCCACCGATGAGCACGTCGAGATTTTTCTGGTCAAACCACTCGCGCGCGCGCGCAGTTGCAATGTCAGACTTGTTCTGGTTATCTGCGATCAGGAGCTCAATTTTTTTGCCGTTGATATTGCCACCGGCATCTTCTATGGCCATGCGAATGGCTTCCGCGCCGGCAGGGCCGTCGATATCGGCGTAGACACCCGACATGTCGGTGATATAACCAATGCGAATGACGTCATCCGAAACGGCAGCAGAGGCAAATTGGCTTCCTAAAGCCAGACCAGCCAAGACAAGGGCAGAGTTTAATTTGCTTAACTTCACGTAATTCTCCTTTTGGGCACCAGCCATCGATCATGGTCAAGGCACCGATTCAACCTAGGGGATAACTTCGGCGATAACGGCCAGATTGCGATAATACAAGGAACTGGTGCTTAAACCCCGAGTAACTCGTTCAGCACGCCTTGTTTCGCACCAAGTTCGCCGGCGTCAAAATGCTCAACAATCTGCCCGTGCTCCATGACGTAGAAGCGATCAGCCAGCGGTGCAGCAAACCGAAAGTTCTGCTCCACCATCACAATGGTGTAGCCTTTTGCTTTCAGTGTCGTGATCATCCGGGCGAGCGCTTGCACGATTACCGGTGCAAGTCCTTCTGAAATTTCATCCAGCAGCAACAGGTTTGCACCAGTACGCAATATTCGGCCTACTGCCAGCATTTGCTGCTCACCACCAGATAGTCTGGTGCCCGGTGAATGTTTTCTCTCGAGCAGGTTGGGGAACATCTCGTAGATTTCCGACAACGACATCCCACCCCCAAGAGCACCGACCGGGGGCGGCAACAGCAGATTTTCTTCACAGGAGAGGCTGGCAAAGATGCCGCGCTCTTCCGGGCAATAACCCACCCCGAGGTGTGCAACTTTGTAGGTCGGCATATCGATGGATTCTGTGCCATGGATCCGGATTGAACCTGTGCGCGTGCCAGTCAGGCCCAATATTGAGCGGAGCGTCGTGGTGCGACCCGCTCCATTTCGTCCCAGTAAGGTGACGACCTCACCCTGATTGACGGTTAAATCCACACCGTGAAGGATGTGAGATTCACCGTACCAGGCATTCAGACCTGAGATTTCAAGTGCGGGCATGTTCATGCATGTGCTCCTTCGAGCTCGCCCTGTGTGGTGCCCATGTAGGCCTCCATCACGAGGGGATTACGGGAGACGCTGGCATAGTCACCTTCTGCGAGGACGCTGCCTCGAGCAAGTACCGTGATTTCGTCTGCGATTTTAGAAATAACGCTCATGTTGTGTTCGACCATCAAAACGGTACGACCTTCGCTCACCCGTTTAATTAATTGCGTGACACGATCGACATCCTCATGACCCATTCCTTGCGTCGGCTCATCAAGCAACATTAATTCGGGATCCATCGCGAGGGTCGTTGCGATTTCGAGTGCCCGCTTACGACCATAAGGAAGGCTACCGGTGATTGTGTCTGCAAATTCGCCCAAGTCAACTTGATCCAGTAACTGCCTCGCTCGTTCATTCAGTTGATCGAGACAACGCTCGCTGCGCCAGAAGTGAAAAGACAGGCCTGTTGGCCGCTGCAAACCAATCCGTACGTTCTCAAGTACCGTCAGGTGAGGGAAGACTGCTGAAATTTGAAATGACCGAATAATGCCCCGACGAGCGATTTGTGCTGGGCGGTCACCGGTAATATCAACACCATTGAAATGAATTTTGCCTCGAGTTGGTGCAAGAAATTTAGTCAACAGGTTGAAACAAGTCGTTTTGCCAGCACCGTTGGGGCCAATCAGCGCATGGATGTGTCCGCGCTTGACGCTCAGTGCGACGTCGTTGACTGCAACGAAGCCACGAAACTCTTTGGTGAGCCCTTGCGTTTGAAGAATAATGTCGCCCATGCTGATCGGATCCGGTATCACTAGTTTAGGGAACCGATTATGCGCAAGTGCAGCAAAAACTTCAATGCGGGTTTGTCATAGGGTTCAGATGCAGGTCGGATGACTTGACAATGGTCTGACTCATTGAGCTTTTGTCTTGCTCCGGTATTCGCATAAGTCAGCAATGCCACACTGCGGACATTTGGGTGTGCGAGCGACACATACATAGCGACCTAGCAAAATGAGCCAGTGGTGCGCGTTGAGCAAAAATTCATCCGGGATGAACTTAAGAAGTTTTTCTTCGACTTCAAGCACATCTTTGCCAGGGGCTATCCCAGTGCGGTTTGATACCCTGAATATGTGCGTATCCACGGCCATCGTAGGCTGGCCAAAAGCGGTGTTCAACACGACATTAGCTGTTTTGCGACCGACCCCGGGAAGGGCCTCAAGCGCTTCTCGATTATCTGGGACTCCGCCCGCGTGTTGCTCAATGAGCATTGAGCACGTTGTGATGACATTTTTGGCTTTCGTTTTATACAAGCCAATACTTTTGACGTACTCACACAAGCCTGCTTCGCCCAATTTCAGGAGTGCTTTCGGTGTACCGTATTTAGGGAAGAGTTTGCGGGTGGCCAGATTGACCGATTTGTCAGTTGCTTGTGCAGACAGCATGACAGCGATGAGTAGCTGAAAGGTGCTGTGGTATTCAAGCTCGGTCGTTGGATTTGGGTTGGCTGAGCGTAACCGTGAGAAAATTTCGTAGCGCTTTTGTCTGTTCATGTGTGGGCTCTGCGCGCCCGCGCTTTTGCCAGCATCTGGGCAATCAACGTTTGCTTGTCTGGGCTGGCAGGACGTGGATCGGGTGGTGTGGCGTTTTCTTGTTCAAAACGCAATGCCTCCGGCCCCTGAGTGACGCGGTTTTTTCGGCTTTGGTAGCGACTTCGTGCGCGCTTGGCATCTTCAGACGTCCAGGTGCGTGCTGGGGTCACGTCAACCATCGTGATGCAGTCAACCGGACAGGGTATCAAACACAAATCGCAACCCGTGCATTGGTCTGCGATGACTGTGTGCATCCGTTTTGCAGCCCCCACAATGGCGTCAACTGGACACGCCTGAATACAGAGCGTGCAACCAATGCAGTGTTTCTCATCAATGAGCGCGACTTGCAAGGAATGATGAATGCCACAACTTTCATCTAGTGCACTGGGGCGGCGGTTGAGCAATTGAGCAAGTTTAACGATGCCCTCGTTGCCACCGGGCGGGCATCGGTTGATGTCCGCCTGATCGGTGGCGATGGCCTCAGCATAGGGCTGACAGCCCTGGAAACCGCACTTCGTACACTGCGTCTGGGGCAGCAGATCGTTGATCTGATCGGCTAGCATAGGCGAGTACTTAAGCTTGACGAACGAACTCTGCTATTTGTGGGCAGATGGTGTTGCGCCAACGGCTACCCGAAAAAATACCGTAATGGCCACATTGAGGTGCCGTATAGTGTTTTTTTCTGGCAGCTGGGATGCCTTTGCAGAGGTCTTGAGCAGCGCGTGTTTGCCCCTCCCCCGAAATATCGTCTAACTCGCCTTCAATCGTGAAAAGTGCAACGGATTTGATATCTGCAGGTTTAACTAGCTTGCCGTCAACTTCCCAGGTGCCGTTTGGCAAGTCAAAATTTTGAAACACCATGCGGATAGTGTCGAGGTAGAACTCGGCTGGCATATCGAGCACGGCGTTGTACTCGTTATAGAACCTACGATGCGCTTCAGCATCACCTTCATCGCCCCGCAGGAGATCAACATAAAAATCGTAATGAGATTTCAAGTGACGATCTGGATTCATTGCCATAAAGCCAGCATGCTGAAGAAAACCAGGATAAACCTTGCGACCATACCCGGGGTGGCGCGGCGGTACAGAATGAATGACTTCATTCTCGAACCATTCAAAGGGACGCGTTGTTGCCAGTCTATTGACTTGAGTCGGTGAACAGCGCGGGTCGATTGGCCCACCCATCATGACCATACTCTTGGGTAGGGCAGGGCTCTTGTCAGAGGCCATCAGCGAGATAGCGGCCAGAACGGGAACTGTAGGTTGACAGACCGAGACGACATGCAAGTCTGGTGATAAATGCTCAACAAAGCTGCGTACCAGCTTAACGTAGTCATTGAGATGAAAGGGGCCGTGCGAAGCAGGCACCATTCTTGCGTCGACCCAATCCGTGACGTAAACATCGTGGTTTTGTATTAATGCCCGCACCGTATCGCGCAACAACGTTGAATGATGACCCGACAGCGGGGCAACGACAAGTAATTTAGGCTGAGTCTGAGCCGTTTTCGCCGGGAGGTCGCGCACAAAATGGATCAAATTACAGAAGGGTGTGGCCATTTCTGTTTCTATTGAGACAGACACTTTTTTGCCATTCACTTCTGTGTCGGTCAACATCCATTCGGGCTTTTCGTAGCGTTTGCCAATTCGGTGCATGAGCTCATAGCCGGCTGCGATATTGCGCGCTACTGGTGAGTAAGCGAGTGGACTACTGGGGTGAGAAAATAGTGCAGCACCAATGTTTGCAAAGGTGGCCATCGGGCCAAGGATCGCGTGCTGTACATCATCATGTAACTTATAAAGCATGCTTAAGTCCTAGTTTGATTGATTATTTAATTATTCTAGTGCCCAGATTATCGCTCAAACTCATGTTGCAACGCAACAAGATAAAGCGATCGTGTAGGTTACCAGTAGTTTTCAACGGCAAGATTACCCGCTACCCCACGGCGACCTGCGACGAAACCTCTTGCCGATAATAGTTTCCGCATGTCTGTCACCATCGCTGGATTACCGCATAGCATGATCCGGGATGAGCTTGGATTGAGTGCGATCCGCACACGTTGCTCGAGTTCTCCGGATGACAGCAAGCTGGTCATCCGGCTCGGTTGCAGCAGGTCCGGATGGACGTTAGGTGATAGCTCAGGCGACGATAGCTCTTTTGAGGTGACGGGCAGGTAAACCAGTGGCTTATCCGCCTGAATCAGCTCAAGCATCTCGTCGCGGTAAGCAAGCTCACTTGCGTGCCTGACACCGTGAATCAGGATCACTTTTTTGAATTGTGCCCAGACCTGCTGGTCTCGCAACAGGGCAATATAGGCCGATAGCCCCGTTCCGGTGCAGAACAGCCACAGGTCTTCTCCGTCGGGGAAGCGATCGAGGGTAAGAAAGCCATAGGCCGTTTTATCAATCAGAATTTCATCACCAACAGATAGGCTGGCCATCGCTGGGCTGAATTTGCCCCCGGGAACTAGTACAGAAAAAAACTCTAATTCTGTTTCTTTCGGGCTGGACACCATGGAGTAAGCTCGCCACTCTTCAGCTAGATCTCCGTTAGTGGCTGTCGCAATTGACAGCCCCAGCCGGGCAAACTGGCCGGGCAAAAAATTAAAGGCTGGATCCTTAGTCACGCGTAGCGAAAACAACTTTTCGTCCAGCCAAACCTTTTTGGCCAATACGCTCTGTCTGGTATAGCGAAGCTCTTTGCCAATCACCTGAGAGCCGCTTGTATCGGTCAAATTTATTACCTTTCGAGGTATTTGAGTTTGTCTGTCATGCCGTTCCAGTTGTCAGCGTCGGGCAGCGGTTTTTTCGAGCGACTAATGCTGGTGAAAGACGGCGATGATACTAATTCAGCGTTCAGAGCAATGAATTTGAGCTGGTCGGCCGGCAAATCTTCTTCAGCGAAAATGGCGTTGGCAGGGCACTCAGGGATACAAACGGCGCAATCAATGCATTCATCGGGATCAATGATCAAAAAGTTTGGCCCTTCCCTAAAGCAGTCGACAGGACAAACGTCGACGCAGTCCGTAAATTTGCATTTAATACAGTTTTCAGTCACGACATGCGTCATGGATTTCACCAGCGTTAATAGTTGTTAGCAAAAGGATTTGTGAGAGATTTTACCTAAATGGCTGAGACAGCTTGTAAAAGCCCTTTTATTCGTGACGGCTATGCTATGGTTGAGGTCATTGTTGAAAAATCATGATTATTAAGTCACTACTCGATACAGACCTGTACAAGTTCACGATGATGCAGGTGGTTTTGCATCATTTTCCTGCGGCTCAGGTTGAATACCGTTACCGGTGCAGGACGCCCGGGGTCGACCTTCGTCCGTACATTGAAGAAATCCGCACTGAAATCCGTGCGCTGTGCCAACTGCGGTTCAGCCAGCAAGAGCTCACCTACCTGGGTGGCTTGCGCTTTATCAAGAGTGATTTCATTGATTTCCTGGATTTCTTTCAGCTGTCTGAAAAGCGCATTGAAGTAACCGAGGGAAATAAACCCGGCGAAATTGAGATTACCGTCAAGGGGTCTTGGTTGCACACGATTTTGTTTGAAATCCCGGTATTGGCGATCGTTAACGAGGTTTATTTTCGAAACGTTTGCCCAAATCCACCGTGGGACGAGGGCCGTAAACGTTTACAGACAAAAATGCACCTGGTGCTCGATGCGCCCGATCTGGCGCAGTTTAGGGTGGCAGAGTACGGCACGCGTCGGCGTTTTTCACATGCCTGGCACGAAGAGGTCGTGCTGACGATGAAAGCCCAAATGGGCGAGCATTTTGCAGGCACAAGCAATGTCTGGTTTGCGATGAAGCATGGGGTCACGCCACTTGGCACGATGGCGCATGAATACCTGCAGGCCTGCCAGGCGCTCGGCCCGCGCTTGCGTGATTCTCAAGTCTTTGCGCTTGAGACATGGGCTAAAGAATATCGCGGGGATCTTGGCATTGCCCTGTCCGATGTTTATGGGCTGGATGCCTTTTTACGTGACTTTGACATGTACTTCTGCAAACTGTTTGATGGGGCGCGACACGATTCAGGTGATCCATTAGACTGGGGTGAGCGTATGCTTGCTCACTACGCTGCGAATCGTGTTGACCCTCGGACGAAAACCCTGGTTTTTTCTGACGCGCTCACTATCCCTCGAGCGATTGAAATCACCCGGCGTTTCGCGGGTCGTTGTCAAACCTCTTTTGGCATTGGTACGAATTTGACCAATGATTTAGGGCACGAGCCGCTGCAAATCGTCATGAAAATGGTGAGATGTAACGGGCAACCAGTCGCTAAAGTTTCGGATGCACCCGAAAAAACGATGTGCGACGATCAAGCCTACCTGGCCTATCTGCGTCAGGTATTTGAATTACCCCCTGTTTGAGCAACTGAAGGAATCTCAATGAGCGACATCAAACGAGTCAATGTAGGAAAACGCCTGTCAGATATGGCCGTGCATAACGGCGTGGCCTATTTGGCGGGTCAAGTGGCAGATGACGTCCGTCAGGACATCACCGGTCAGACCGCCCAAATTCTGGCAACGATTGATCGGTTGTTGGCAGAAGCAGGCACTGATAAAACCCGCATTCTGATGACGCAGATCTTCGTTGCCAACATGAAAGAATTCGATGGCATGAACAAAGCATGGGATGCATGGGTGCCTGAGGGATATGCACCTCCGCGCGCAACCATAGAAGCACGCTTGGCCAATGCCGACTACAAAGTTGAGATCGTGGTGACGGCAGCCGTCTAAGGTGGCATGAGCGAAGACGCCAATTTACTGGGGCAGGTGCGGCAATGGGTCGAGCCCCGGTGCGCTGATCTCAAAACTTCGGCTGGCGAGCCTCATCTTGAGCATGCGATTGGTACTGCCGACATTCTGCAGGAAATTCAAGCGGATACGGTTACCCAGGCTTCGGCGCTGCTGATTGGTTTGCCTGAATCTGCTGGTTCTCAGCAGCATGAAGAGGTCAGCCGGCTATTTGGCCCTGAGATTGCCTCGTTGCTGCAAGGTACACGAGCCTTATTACGCCTAGGCTCAATCGTTAGCGCTGCTGATTCCGCCGCACTTGATCGAAGCGGTCAAAATGAAATGTTACGCAAGATGCTGCTTGCCATGGCAGCTGATTTGCGCATCGTCCTGATCCGGCTTGCCTCACGTCTACAAACCTTGCGTTGGTATGCTGCAGCGAAAATTCCCTCTGATCCTGTCCTGGGACGTGAAACACTTGAACTCTATGCCCCTTTGGCTAATCGCCTGGGAATCTGGCAACTCAAGTGGCAACTCGAAGATTTGGCTTTTCGTTTTACCGATCCGCAGCGTTACAAAGAAATTGCCCGCTTGCTTGAAGAGAAGCGCGTCGAACGAGAGTTGTTTATTCAGCAAACCATTGCCCGACTTACGGTTGCACTGGATGGCTTAGGGGTCAAGGCAGACGTATCGGGTAGGCCTAAACATATCTACAGCATCCACAACAAGATGCTTAATAAGCAGTTGCAATTTAGCGAATTGTTTGACGTCCGAGCGCTGCGCGTCATTGTGGACGACGATCGCGCCTGTTACACAGCTTTAGGGCTAGTACACGAACTGTGGGTGCCCGTCTCTAACGAGTTCGATGATTACATCTCGCGCCCTAAAGCTAACGGCTATCGTTCTTTGCACACGGTGGTCGCGGACGATCAGGGCAGGCCCTTTGAAGTACAGATCCGCACACAGGCCATGCATGAATTTGCAGAATATGGGATGGCTGCGCATTGGCGCTATAAAGAATCTGGCGCGAAAGGTGGGCAGATCGCGGCGTCGGGTCGTTATGACCGTCAACTGGCCTGGATGAGGCAGTTATTGGCCTGGAAGGCAGATGCGGGCTCGCCTGTTGCTGGCTCTGCGCCTGTGGCGGTGCCGCAGGACGACAGGATCTACGTTTTGTCACCTCAGGCTCGAGTGATTGAGCTCCCCGTGGGAGCAACTGCGGTTGACTTTGCTTATCACCTGCATTCTGACTTGGGGCATCGTTGTCGCGGTGCTCGAATCGATGGTCAGATGGTTCCACTGCAAACAAAGTTGCAGACAGGCCAGACCGTTGAAATTGTGACAACCAAGTCGGGTGGGCCATCAAGAGACTGGCTTAATCCTCATTTGGGCTTTCTAGCGAGTCCCCGCGCCAGAGCAAAAGTCAGAGCGTGGTTTAACGCAATCGAGCTGCAACAACGTGTTGTGCAGGGGCAGTTACTGGTCGAGAAAGAATTGCAACGACTCGGTAAAACCGCTATTAATCTGTCGCAGCTTGCGCAGCAGCTCGGGTTTGCCAATGCCGAGGATCTCTATGTTGCTGCCGCGAAAGATGAATTCAGTTTGCGGCAGATTGATAGTGTTTTTCAACCGGTTGAGGTGCCGCAAGAGATTGGCGCACAGGATCTCATCACACACCACTCAAGCGGGGATAATGCAGCGCTCGGTGGCAAGAGCGGCGTATTGGTTGTGGGGGTCGATTCATTATTGACACAATTGGCGCGATGCTGCAGACCCGCTCCGCCCGATTCAATTCGAGGCTTTGTTACGCGTGGTCGCGGCGTATCGATCCATCGCGCAGACTGCGCAAGCTTCGCTGAATTGTGTGCCCGCCAGCCGGAGCGATCGATCGATGTGGCTTGGGGAGCGGTCAAAGTTGGCTTGGTCTACCCAGTTGATTTGAGTGTGCGAGCTCAAGATCGCCCAGGCTTGTTGAGAGATCTCTCTGAGGTATTTGCGCGCCTCAGATTAAATGTGATCGCGGTCAACACGCAAAGCAAACGATCGTTGGCACACATGGGATTTACGGTGGAGGTGCACGATGGACCAGAGCTTCAGCGCGCCCTGCAAGCCTTGCTGGATGTCACGGGCGTCCTGAGCGCAACTCGTCGGTAACGGCAAGGTAATTCCCTACCGGTACCTGCGCTATTTCTGCGCACATACTGCTAAACTTGAAGATTAACTGGTCTGGATTTTTGGCATATTGTTGCCCATATCATCTGTTTTTCGGGGAGCCCGCTTTGAAACCCTATGATTTTCCCGATGCCAAAGGGCATTTTGGCCCTTACGGTGGCGTCTTTGCAGCTGAAACGCTGATGCAGGCGATTGAGCAACTGCGCCTCGCCTATGAGCAGTATCGTTACGATCCAGAATTTCTGGCTGAGTTTGCCTATGAACTTAAGCATTTTGTCGGGCGCCCAACGCCGGTCTATCACGCCAAACGTTGGTCTGAAGAAATGGGTGGCGCACAGATCTGGTTTAAACGCGAAGACCTCTGCCATACCGGTGCACACAAAATCAATAACAGTCTCGGTCAAGCATTGTTAGCCAGACGGATGGGTAAAAAACGCATCATCGCCGAGACAGGTGCTGGTCAGCACGGTGTGGCCACCGCGACAGTCTGCGCCCGCTATGGCATGGAATGCGTGGTTTACATGGGTATCGAAGACGTGAAGCGTCAGGCGCCCAACGTGTACCGGATGAAATTACTTGGTGCCACCGTTGTGCCTGTTGAGTCCGGTTCCAAAACCCTCAAGGATGCCCTGAACGAAGCAATGCGTGATTGGGTGACCAATGTTGACGATACCTTCTACATTATCGGTACCGTGGCAGGCCCACACCCTTATCCAATGATGGTTCGCAATTTTCATTCAGTCATTGGTAATGAGTCGATCGAACAGATGCCGCACTATGCTGGCAAACAACCTGACGCCGTCATTGCGTGCGTAGGGGGCGGGTCGAATGCCATGGGTATTTTCCACCCCTATATTTCGCATGAAAACGTGCAGTTGATTGGGGTCGAGGCGGCCGGAGAGGGCATCTCCACGGGTAAACATTCCGCCTCCTTGACTGCAGGCACTGTTGGCGTCTTGCATGGCAATCGGACCTATGTTTTGCAGAATGAAGATGGCCAGGTAATCGAAACTCACTCCATCTCTGCCGGGCTGGATTATCCTGGTGTTGGCCCTGAACATGCCTGGTTGAAAGACAGTAACCGCGCTTCGTATGTCAGCGTGACCGACGAAGATGCGCTGGCTGCATTTCATCATTGCTGCCGAATCGAAGGCATTATCCCTGCGCTTGAGACCTCTCACGCGCTGGCCCATGCGGCGAAATTGGCCAAGACGATGCGCCCTGACCAAGTTATTTTAGTTAACTTGTCTGGCCGCGGCGACAAAGACATGAACACAGTCGCTCAGCATTCAGGCTTGACGCTTTAAAGGTTGACAGATCGATGTCTTTAAATACTGATCGTATCGGCAGTGCCTTTGCGGTGGCTGCTGGTCAAAATCGCGCTGCATTGATCCCTTATATTGCGGCCGGCAATCCTTTGCCAGCCTCGACTGTGCCTCTGATGCATGCACTCGTTGACGCAGGTGCCGATATCATCGAATTGGGTATCCCGTTCTCTGATCCACAAGCAGATGGGCCCGTGATCCAGCGTGCGTCTGAGCACGCCATCCGTCAGGGCGTCGGTTTGCGCCATGTGTTGGATATGGTGTCACAGTTTCGCCAAGTCGATAAGCAAACACCGATCGTTCTGATGGGTTACGCCAATCCGATTGAGCGCATGGGTCAAAAAATATTCGCTGAAAAAGCGCAAGCTGCTGGAATAGACGGTTTGCTGGTGGTCGATTACCCACCAGAAGAAATCTCCCATTTCGCTGATTTATTAGATGAGCATCACATTGCCCCCATCTTTTTATTGGCACCGACTTCAACCGAAGATCGTATCAGCGCCGTTGCTAAGATCGCCAAAGGCTACGTGTATTACGTGTCGTTAAACGGTGTCACTGGTGCGGGCAATCTTGATGTGGATGATGTGGCGGCGCGCTTGGCGAATATCCGCAAGCATGTGACGCTCCCAGTCGGGGTCGGCTTTGGGATCAGTGATAGCGAGAGCGCGCGCCGGATCGGCAATGTCGCCGATGCTGTGGTGATTGGCAGTAAGTTAATCGACACCATGGCCAAGGCGTGGGCTGATTTGCCGCTTGATCGACAGTCTGACGCAGCAATTACAGCGGGCGCCAATTGGCTTCATACGATACGCCTTGCGCTTGACCACGGTCGTTCGGCAGTTGAGAGGTCCCAATGAGTTGGCTAGGTAAAATCCTGCCTCCACGGATTAACAAGGCGCAGCCGTCCGATATCGCTGCGCGACGAGTGCCCGAAGGCCTGTGGGTAAAGTGCCCCGCTTGTGAAGCTGTTTTATATAACGAAGATTTGTCCGCCAATTTGCATGTCTGTCCGAAATGCGATCACCACATGCGAATCGGTGCTCGAACCCGCATCGATTCCTTGCTCGACATTGAAGGTCGCGTTGAAATTGGCTCCGATATTAAATCAGCAGATCCACTTGAATTTAAAGATTCTAGAAAGTACCCGGATCGCTTGAAAGAGGCCGTTGAGCAAACGGGTGAAACCGACGCTTTAGTTGTGGTGAGCGGCACAATCATGGCTATCCCGTGTGTGGTGTCATGTTTCGAGTTCCAGTTCATGGGTGGATCAATGGGATCTGTCGTCGGTGAGCGTTTTGTTCGGGGTGTGAAGGCAGCCATCGAGCACCGTATCCCGTTCGTTTGCGTCTCAGCCTCTGGTGGCGCTCGAATGCAAGAGAGTCTATTTTCGCTCATGCAAATGGCTAAGACCAATGCGATGCTAACTCGCTTATCTGAGGTTGGTCAGCCGTTTATCAGTGTACTGACTGATCCGACGATGGGCGGTGTCTCTGCGAGCTTTGCCTTTATGGGCGATGTTGTGATCGCCGAGCCTCGTGCGTTAATCGGTTTTGCTGGGCCTCGAGTGATTGAATCCACGGTTCGCGAAAAATTGCCAGAAGGTTTTCAACGCTCAGAGTTTTTGCAACAAAAGGGCGCAGTAGACATGGTTGTTGATCGTCGGCAACTGAGGCCAGCAATCGCTCGACTACTCGCTTTGTTAACAAATCAGCCGATTGATGCGGTGGTTAATTAACCTAATTTAAGACGCTATCGGTCGATCACCATTGATCAAGAGCTTCTCTCGGGAAGCGCTTTGCCCAACTGGTGGTTCGTTTCTCGCGCATAGCGGTCAGACCTTCGCTCGCCTCATCACGCATTGCAGCTGCAAACGCGACTGCGCAGTCGTCAAGTAGCTGGCTGAGCCCCTGTTCAGATGTCTCCCAGTCGTTACGGTAGGAGAGTCGTTTAGTCGCCATCACGGCATTGGGTGCGCAAGCACTAATATTGTCCAGGACACTAACGAGGCGATCACGTAACGCGTCCATGTTTGGCGCAACGAAATCGACTAGCCCGATTTGTAAGGCGTCTGCGGCAGAGAATCTCTCTGCGCTCAGCATTAAACGTCGGGCAGCTTTGCCCCCGATACGCTCGACGACAAAAGGAAGAATCTGGGCAGGTATTAAACCTAATTTGGTCTCTGTGAAACAAAATTTCGTATCGGCACAAACAATCGCAATATCAGCGGCACAGACCAAGCCCACACCACCACCCATCGCCGCTCCGTGCGCGGCGACAACAACTGGTTTAGGGAATTTTCTAAGTTTTTCTAAAAACAAACCGAACGCGCGATTGCTCTTTGCAATCGGGTCGCTGCCGTCAGCATTCATCGGGGCAGCCAATCGATCTTGAAAATTACCAAGATTGCCACCAGCGCTAAAAACCGCGCCGTAGCCTCTAAGGATGACCGCCCGGATGC
Organism: Jezberella montanilacus; assembly: GCF_003003055.1. GTDB lineage: Bacteria > Pseudomonadota > Gammaproteobacteria > Burkholderiales > Burkholderiaceae_B > Zwartia > Zwartia montanilacus. The sequence continues at coordinate 154,053 of NZ_PVTV01000014.1, read as the reverse complement.
TTGAGTTAGCTTCGGCGCGATCAATTGCACTGGTCAGGGCGGCGATGACCTCTGGTCCGAGTGGATTCCGCGCTTCTGGTTGATTGAAACTCAGTAGCAAAAAGTCTTGGATGTTTTCTTCTTGAACGGGGCTAGCGGTCGCTACCGGACTGATCGACTTCGTCATGATTCGTCTCACTTCTTCTTTGTGGTGGATTTTTTTATCAGCGGCACATCAGTCACGTTGGGTTCTTGTTCAGGCGCTTGCAACATCCCGGCGAAGCTCACGGCAATGTCATTCACGCCACGCTTGATCAGTGCGGCTGCTTTTGACTTGGAGGTTGCCTCTGCTCGAGCTTCCAGATTGGCTAACAGATAGGTCACTGACCGAATCATCAACGCCCACCGAATATGAAAGCTTGCTTCGGATAAATGGGTGAGATGTTGCTGCAAGAGCCCGGCTATTTGCCGCATCCCTGCGTCGAAACGGCCTTTGATAAAACCAGGTAGATCCACCGTATCGCTAACAAAGCTATGGGCGAGAAAACGTCTGAAATAGCTTTGCCCATGACTGTCGATAATCGGTTGCGCGCTCGGCCAAAGCAAGGCTTCAAGCAGAGCAATCACTCGCTTAGAGCCCCTGTCAGGTGACTGCAAATACTCTGCCAGTCGGCGTGCGCGATCTTGTTCGATACTAAGTATCCGGTACTCGCAGATTGCATAAATCAATGCATCGCGAGAACCGAAGTGATAATGAATCGTCGAAGCATTCCGTTGATTCGATGCCGAGACGATCTGCCGCATCGATACGCCCAACAGGCCATTTAACGCAAAGAGTTGTTCAGCTGCTAACAGCAGCTCAAGTTTTGTGTCGAGTGAGCGAGTCTGAGGTGGTGATGCCTCGTCTGAATTCGAAAACTGTTTGTCTGGTGGCGCTAGCTTTTTTCTGCTCATTCTATTGTCAAAGGCGTAGGAGGTATATTTGACGAAATAATACAACTGTATTATATTTTAATTCAAATAAACTATAAATAATCTTAGAGGCAAAGCGTCACCTTATGCAAGTGTTCTCGACGTCCATTGATACGTTTTCAGATTCCTATGTTGAGCAGCGTACAACCACGCAAGCGCTGATTGATGAGGTTACTGCCTTGCACAAGCGTACGATGCTTGCTTCGCAGCGATCGGCGGATCGTTTCGCTAAGCGAGGACAGTTATTACCAAGAGAGCGACTCGCCAGGTTGCTTGATCCGGGTCAGCCGTTTCTTGAGCTGATGAGCCTGGCCGGTTACTGTGGTATCGAAAATCCTGATCCTGCCACCAGTATCCCTGGTAGCGCAGTGATTGCCGGGATTGGTTTCATTCACGGCGTTCGCGTCATGGTGGTGGTGAATGATTCTGGTATTGAAGCAGGAGCAATGCAAAATCTGACGGGTCGCAAAATTATGCGCTGTCAGGATATTGCTCTTGAAAACCATCTACCGTTTATTCAACTGGTTGAGAGCGCAGGCGCAAACCTGCGCAGTTACCGTGTCGAACGTTTTGTTAATAGCGGGGGGATGTTTCGCAACCTGGCCCTGCTGTCTGCTGCTGGGCTACCTGTTATTTCTGCGGTGCACGGCTCATCCACAGCCGGCGGCGCTTATTTGCCTGGTTTGTCCGATTACGTGGTGATGGTGCGCGGTCGCGCTCGGGCTTTTTTAGCAGGGCCGCCCTTGCTCAAAGCAGCAACAGGAGAAATCGCAACCGAAGAAGACCTGGGGGGTGCCGATATGCACGCGACTGTATCGGGCTTGGCGGATTTTGTGGCTGAAGACGACGCTCACGCTATTACGCTGACCCGGGATATCGTGCGCAATCTGGACTGGAACCGTAACAAGCAGCTTCAAAGCCAACCAATGTTTACCAAGCCATTGTTTGACAGTGATGAGCTCGCGGGCATCATGCCAACTGATCCTCGCAAGCAAATTGACATGCGCGAAGTGGTTGCTCGAATCGTCGATGGGTCTGCCTTGACTGAGTTTCGAGCGGGGTATGGCTCAGCTACGCTTTGTATACAAGCCTTTGTTGAAGGTCACGCCGTTGCTTTCATCAGTAATAACGGTTCGCTTGATCCGCAAGGGGCAACTAAAGCTGCGCAATTTATTCAGCTGTGCGATCAGGCTGGTACGCCAATTGTCTATTTACAGAACACGACCGGTTTTATCGTTGGTCGCGCTTCTGAAGAAGCAGGGATGATCAAGCACGGCGCGAAAATGATCCAAGCCCTATCCAATGCTCGAGTCCCGCAAATTACCTTTTTGTGTGCGGCGTCTTATGGTGCCGGACATTATGGGATGTGTGGTCGTGCGTTTGGTCCTCGTTTTGTGTTCAGTTGGCCAAATGCAAAAACTGCAGTCATGGGCGGACAGCAGGCAGCGGACACGATGGAGATTGTCGCGTTGGGGGTTGCAGCCCGTCGAGGTGTTGAACCGGACCGTGCCGCCCTAGCTCGACAAAAGCAGGACATTATCGATAATTTTGAGCGTCAGTCTGGGGCTATTTATACAAGTAGTTTGATGCTTGATGATGGACTCATCGATCCGCGAGAAACCCGTCGAGTGCTTGAGCTGACTTTGGCCACGTGTCGTGAAGCGCAGGCGCGAACACCCAATCGCGTTCAGTATGGCGTTGCCCGGTTTTAACAGTTAAAACAATCAAGGAGACATGATGCATTACACCAGCGAGCACATTGCACTGCAGGACAGCGTGCGACAGTTTATTGATAAAGAAGTTAACCCTCATGTGGACGAATGGGAGCGGGCAGGGATTTTTCCTGCTCATGAAGTGTTCGGCAAGATGGGCAAGCTCGGGTATCTGGGTATTCACAAACCAGTTGAATACGGCGGCCTTGGCTTGGACTATTCGTTTGAAATCGCCTTTTGCGAAGCAATTGGTCACATCGCCGCGCAAGGAGTCAGTATGGCGCTTGCTGTACAAACCGACATGGCGACACCAGCTTTAACTCAATTTGGGTCTGACTATTTAAAACGAAATTTTCTTGCGCCCGCAATTTCCGGTGAAAATGTGGTTTCGGTCGGGGTATCTGAGGCGGGTGCGGGCTCTGACGTGGCCTCGATCAAGACCCACGCTCGCAAAGACGGCGATGATTATGTGATCAATGGATCCAAAATGTGGATCACCAATGGCACGCAAGCCGATTGGGTTTGCTTGTTAGTGAACACCTCAAGCGACACGCCGCATCGCAGCAAATCATTGCTCTGTGTACCACTTAAAGAGAATGGCAAGCGCGCAAAAGGAGTGACTGTCCAGAAAATCGATAAGATCGGGATGTGGTCGTCTGATACAGCTCAGATCTTTTTTGATGAGGTGCGAGTACCACAGCGTAACTTGATCGGTGAAGAAGGCAAGGGTTTCATCTATCAAATGATGCAGTTTCAGGAAGAGCGCTTGTCTGCCGCTGCACGGCGGGTGACAGCACTTGACATGTGTATCAATGAAACAATCGCCTACACACGTGATCGCGTGGCTTTTGGCAGACCGATCCTTGACAATCAGGTGGTGCACTTCAGATTGGCTGAGTTGAAGACTGAGGTCGAATTGCTTCGTTCACTGGTCTATCGCGCGGCTGATACTCACATGGCTGGCGAGGATATGACTCAGTTAGCGTCGATGGCTAAGCTCAAGGTCGGCCGTCTCTGTCGCGAAGTCACCGATGCGTGTCTGCAGTATTGGGGTGGGATGGGCTTCACACTCGACAACCCCGTTTCGCGTGCTTATCGGGATTTGCGCTTAATTTCGATTGGAGGTGGCGCAGATGAAGTTATGTTGCAGATTATTTGCAAGAACATGGGTATTTTGCCTAAACGCCCCGCTTGATGAAAACGACACCGGAATTGTTTGGCATGACACCTACGTTTAACACCCTGTTAGTGGCTAATCGAGGGGAGATTGCGTTGCGCATTATGCGCAGCGCCCGTCGAATGGGATTGCGCGTGGTCGCAGTCTATTCAGAGGCGGATCGCGACAGCCCTCATGTAGCTTACGCGGATGAGGCTATCTGCCTGGGGGGGAGTGCAGCGAGTGAGTCGTATCGAGCTATCCCTAAAATTATCGATGCAGCCAAAGTAAGTGGTGCCGAAGCGGTTCATCCTGGCTATGGTTTTTTAGCAGAGAACGCTGACTTTGCGGAGGCTGTCGCCGCGGCAGGTCTCGTATTTGTCGGACCCTCAGCGACAGCCATCAAAATGATGGGTAACAAGGCAGAGGCCAAAGACGTCATGATTGCCGCGGGTGTGCCCTGTATACCTGGTTATCAAGGCCTCGCACAAGACGATCAGACCTTAGTCGATGAAGCCGGGCGCATCGGTTTCCCTCTGATGGTCAAAGCTGCAGCCGGGGGTGGTGGGCGTGGAATGCGATTGGTGCGAGCCAAACAAGATCTGCTGGCAGCGTTGCACTCAGCCCGATCAGAGGCCCTAGCTTCCTTTGGTTCGGATCAACTAATTCTTGAACGAGCCATCCTGAATGCTCGACACGTTGAGGTACAAATCTTTGGTGATCAACACGGGAACCTTATCCATCTTGGTGAACGTGATTGCTCGGTTCAACGACGTCATCAAAAATTGATCGAAGAATCACCGTCACCAGCCGTTGATGCTGTGTTGCGAAGCAGAATGGGCCAAACTGCAGTCTCTGCAGGTAAAGCCATTCAGTATGTCGGTGCTGGCACGCTTGAGTTTCTGCTAGGTGAAGACGGCAATTTCTGGTTCATGGAGATGAATACCCGTCTTCAAGTTGAACACGGTGTTACTGAATTATTGACCGGGCTGGATTTGGTTGCATGGCAATTGCAGGTTGCAATGGGTCGACCCCTTAACTTGACGCAAGAAGAGGTGACTTGGTCAGGTCATGCGATGGAGGTTCGTCTGTGCGCAGAGGATTCGACAGCCGGCTTCTTACCTCAAACAGGCAGGGTCTTGGCTTGGGAGCCCGCACCCATGGCGCGCACTGATTCTGCATTGCGTGCAGGCTCGCAGGTGTCAGCTTTTTACGATTCGATGTTGGCCAAGATTATGGTGCACGGTGACAATCGTGAAGCGTGTATCAATAAACTGATTCAGGCTTGTCAGCAGACTGTGTTATTGGGGTTTAAGCACAATTTGACGTTTTTGCAGACGTGTCTTGCGCATCAACGGTTCAAAGACGGGCAAGCCACGACCACCTTTATCGACGACTGTTTTGATGATGTTGCCTTAGCTCGACGCGAGACACCAGAGGTCGTCGAAGTTGCCGCAGCGGCGATCTTTACCAAGGCGGTGACGGGTAGCAGTTGGACGAATGCCATTGGCTTGAATCACATAGTCAAAGTCGCAATCGATGGTTTGACGCCTCGGCATTGGACTGTGGATGCTTCGAGCCATCCTGGGGTCGTGAATGTAAAGCCTGAAGGTCGCGACGCTTGGATTAGTTTGACCCATACTGATCAATCGCAGTCGATCCTCGCGTTTGATTTAAATGAACAGCGTTATCACGTGCGTTTCGAAAGGGACGGTCAGGGACAATTATGGCTGCAATACAAAGGCGCTTTTTATTTTGCAGTCGACTTGACGCATACGCATGAGGCCAAGAACGGCACACTGTCGGCTAACGCCGGGACGGTGAGAGCGCCGCTTGCGGGGCGAATTGCCCGCACGTCTGCGGTGGTTGGCGAAACTATTAAAGCTGGCGATCCTCTGATTGTGATCGAGTCAATGAAAATGGAGCACACGCTAAGCGCTGAGATTGATGGTGAAATCGAAGAAGTGTCGTGTCGTGCTGGCGATCAAGTAATGGCTGGTCGCGTACTCGTTCGAATCAAAGTCAAGGCTGAGGCGTTGGCCAAGGAATCGGCATGAGCAAAAAGGTCGTACGCATTGGCGGAGCAAGTGGATTCTGGGGTGATTCCACAATCTCGATGCCGCAATTATTGACTGTGCCTCAGCTCGATTACATCGTCTTTGATTACCTGGCTGAGACGACGATGTCGATCTTGCAACGTGCCAGAATGAAAGATCCACAGCTGGGTTATGCAACCGATTTTGTGAGCGCTGTGATTAAGCCGTACTTGCAACCGTGCATGAATCAAGGCGTCACATTGATTGCAAATGCGGGTGGCCTGAACCCAGAGGCTTGTGCCCAAGCCATCACGCTTTGTGCCCTGGAATTAGGTCTTGAACCCAGAGTAGCAATCGTAATGGGTGATGACGTATCACCTCTTGTTGACGGCCTGCGCGAACAGGGTGTCACTGATCTGCAGAGTGGCCAGTCGCTTCCTGCAAAGGTGCTGTCTGCCAACGCCTATCTGGGCGCACAACCAATCGCTAAAGCACTGTCTGAGGGTGCGCAGATCGTCGTGACAGGACGTTGCGTTGACAGTGCTTTGACTCTGGGCGCTTTGGCACATGAATTTGGCTGGCATTGGCACGATTGGGATCGCCTCGCGCAAGGCAGTTTGGCCGGCCATATGATTGAGTGTGGTGCCCAAGCCACGGGTGGCTTGTTCACGGACTGGCAAGACGTGCCGGACTGGGCCAATATCGGCTACCCCGTACTTGAAGTAAGTGAGGATGGAAGCTTTGATTTGGTCAAGCCTGACAATACGGGTGGTCTGGTTTGTGTCGGTTGCGGAGCAGAACAACTGGTGTATGAGATCGGTGATCCTGCTCGTTATGAACTACCGGACGTGGTGTGTGACTTCAGACAAGTGCGGATCCGTCAGATTGATGCGGGTCGGGTACGGATCGATGGTGCCCTTGGGCGTCCGCCTTCTCAATATTACAAAGTGAGCGTCACGTGGCAGGATGGTTATCAGATCACGACTCATCAATTAATCAGAGGGATTGATTCAGTCGCGAAAGCAAAAAAAACGGCTGAGGCATTGCTTGCTCGCACTCGCAGACAACTTGAGGCCAGTGGCTTTGATGACTACAGCGAAAATCGAGTAGAGCTGCTCGGTTGTGAATCCCAATACGGTGAAAACGCACGTGTGCACGACTCTCGCGAGTTGGTATTGAGAATTGGCGCTCGCCATCCTCAGGCAAAGGCATTGGTTTTTTTACAGAAAGAGTCCATCTCTGCTGGAACCTCGATGGGACCTGGCACGCGTAGCCACTTTGGCGGTCGGGCAGATATTCAACCAGTCATCAGGTTATTTTCGTTTTTGATCGATAAGTCTAAATTGCGTGTGCAGGTGCGCTTGGCGGATCAGACGCTTGACATAGAAAAGCCGTTGACTGTGGTTCAGCTTGAACCGCCTTCAGTCGTTGTCACGGCAGCTCGCCAAACATACGACACCTCAGATGTCGAAGTGCCTTTGGTGCGGATCGCCTGGGCCCGCAGTGGTGATAAGGGTAATGATGCAAACATTGGCGTGATTGCACGACATGTTGCTCTGCTTCCCATCTTGCGACAGCAATTGACGAGAGAAACCGTCAAAGACTATTTCAAACATCTGGTTGAAGGCGAGGTTGAGCGTTTCGATTTGCCAGGTATCAATGGGATGAATTTTCTTATGCATCAAGCCTTGGGCGGCGGAGGGACATCAAGCTTGCGGTCCGATCCACTGGCGAAATCATTTGCGCAGATGTTGCTTGATATGCCTGTGAAAGTACCGCTTTTACTATTAGATCAAGGTTGTATGAAAAAGCATTGAGTTTGTGAGATATTCGTCAGCAGCTGTGTAACAAATTAAAAATATAAAAGGGAGTAGACAAAAATGGATGCGACATCCTTGGCTCGTCATACCTGTAAAGTTTTTGTGACAGCAATAGCTTTGATTTTTCTGAGTGATGCGGTGTTGGCGCAAGCACAAAGTCCAGCATCAACCCAGACACAAACGCAAAAATCGAACACTGCGTGGCCGACTAAGCCTGTTAAATTCATTGTCGGCTATGCGGCAGGATCGGCAACAGACAGCACGGTTCGCTTTATTGGTGAGATGATGCAGCGTTATACGGGCCAGTCAGTTATCGTTGAAAATCGGCCCGGCGTAGACGGCAACATAGCCGCTGAAGCTGTCGCGAGATCCCCAGCGGACGGCTACACCGCTTTGGTATCGGGCAATTCAACGCATTCAACGAATGTGCATTTGTATAGGAAATTGAGCTTCGATCCAGAGAAAGATTTTGCGCCAGTAGCGACGTTTGCTCGAGTCCCTTATGTATTGCTTGCGAATCCTGAGAAGATTCCCGCGAAATCGTTAAAGGAGTTTGTCGCATTTGCAAAAGCTAACCCCGGCAAACTCAGTTATGGCAGTGCTGCCGTGGCAAGCCGAGTCACGATTGAACAACTTAAATCTCAGGCTGGGTTTGACGCGGTCAATGTGAATTACAAAGCGAGCCCTCAGGCGATGACAGATTTGTTAGGTGGTCAGATTGACTTCTACGTCGCAGATATTGTGACTGGGATGGCGCAGGTGCGTGCTGGTAAGGTCGTGCCCTTAGGTGTCACCGTTATTAATCGAGTATCGACCGCAGCTGAAGTTCCCACCATCGCTGAACAAGGCTATGACGGCTACGACTTCTTTTCCTGGCTGGCAGTCTGGCTGCCAGCAGGTTCTCCATCAGAAGCAGTCTCTGGTATGAACGCATTGATCAATAAGGCGATGCAGTCCGAGGAAGGTCAGCAATACATAGCGACGCGAGGCTTACTGGATTTCGTTGGCACACCCGATGATCTTCATGTGCTGCAACAGCGCGATACTGAGCGTTGGGGTAAAGTAATTAAAGCTGCGGGCATGGAGACACATTAAAAAAATGAGTGATCAGCAAAATGTAGGTCAAAAAAAACAGGCAACTGGGCCTTTGCGAGCTTTGCGAGTGCTGGATCTATCTAGGGTTCTTGCCGCACCTTGGTGTACGCAACTTCTGGGTGATCTTGGCGCTGATGTTATTAAGATAGAGCGTGTTGGTCCAGGGGATGAATCCAGACAATGGGGACCACCTTGGGTGCCTGACGCAAACGGGGTACCGACGCGCGAATCTTCGTATTTTCAATCGGCCAACCGAAACAAACGTTCGATGGCGGTTGATCTGTCTAAGCCCGCGGGACAAGTACTGATTCGTCAACTCGCGCTGCAAGCTGATATTTGCATCGAGAACTACAAGGTCGGTGATTTAGCTCGTTATGGTCTGGATTATGCCTCCTTGTCGGCTTTGAACGAGCGTCTGATCTATTGCTCGGTGACGGGTTTTGGTCAGGATGGACCTTTTGCTAAACGACCTGGTTACGATTATTTGTTTCAAGGTCTCAGCGGTTTGATGAGCGTCACGGGTGAGCGTGATGATTTGCCTGGTGGCGGACCTCAGCGTGCGGGTGTTCCGCTCATCGATTTGTTTACCGGGATGTATGCCTCGGTGTCTATCTTGGCAGCCTTGCATCATCGCGATGAGACAGGCAAAGGTCAGTACATCGATTTGTCATTACTTGCTGTGTCGATGGCCTTGAGCTCTGGGCAATTGTCCAACTACATGAATACGGGCAAGATCCCTCAGCGCACCGGTAACGCATCGCCTGCCATCACACCCTACGGTGTGTTCCCTTGTGCAGATGGTGACATCATTATCGCCAGTGCGAATCAGGGTCAGTTCTCAGCTTTGTCTAAAGCGCTGGGTCACCCAGAGTGGGCAACCGATCCTCGATTTGTTGATAATCCGGCTCGCATGGTCAATTTGGCCGCTTTGCGAGCGTGTTTTGCAGAAGTCATGTGTAAGCAACCACGAGCACATTGGGAGGAGGTCTTCCTCAAAGCCGGGGTGCCAGCTGGGCCCATCAATGACTATGCACAAGCCATGGCTCACCCCCAAGTGCAGCACCTACAAACTCGGTTCGAGTTGCCGCACGGTCTGGGCAAAGAGGTTCCTTTGATTGCCAACCCGATTCGTTTGTCAGCAAGTCCAGTCAATTATCGCTATGCGCCACCCCTGCTGGGGCAGCACACGGATGAGATCTTGCAGGACTGGTTGGGTTTGGCGGATGACGAAATCGCGGGCTTGAAAGCGAAGGAGGTGATCGCAGGGCGGGATTGATGCTTTGGCGATCAAAAGTCTGAGGTCAATTGGCAAATAGTGTGGTGCGAGTAAAAAGCATAGCTCACATCACCCACAACAAAAAGGCAATCAGTCATGATTGCCTTTTTGTTTACCCATATTAAAACGCTAATTAGTTCTGGTTGGTCTCAACTTGCACCAACGGTTCGCTTGATACGATCACAGCTGGCTTGGGCGCACGTCCAAGTGTCGGTGCCACCGTCGCTTGCAAACTAGCCTGCGCTTGCGCAACACGATCCTGATTGCTTTCGACCCAGGTTAACCCAGCGGCTTGCACAATAGCGTGCAGAGTTGCTTTGTCTACAACAGGTGCAGGGGCTGGCATAACCAACGGTACTGGCGTCGTAACAACTGGCGCAGCCGCAACAGGCGATTCGACCACAGCTACCGTAACAACTGGTTCAGCGATAACAGGCTTTGTCATCACTTGCTGCAGACTGGTCAAGACTGGCTCGTCCACTACGACAGCGACTGGCGCAGCCGCTGCAATGGATGCAGTCTCAGCTGGTGCTGCCACGGTGGCTTCAGTTTCTTGTGATGTCGCGTCAGCGACCACAGCCTGCACGGCTTGTGCAGTCACTGGTGTGATTGAAACAGAAGAGGGTACCGAGAACGCCATTGAGTCTTGCGATGGCTGAGCATGATGTGTTGCGACAACGTGACTTTCGCTACCTGAGGCAACCGACGATCCCGAGCTTGAATGATCAAAATCATCAACATCTTGATCGTGATCGGCTGGTTGCTCCTCTGAACCCTGAGCCGTTTGTCCCTCTTCATTGGGACGACGACCACGACGGCTGCGACGACGACGGCGTTTACGTTCTGGATCGCTCTGTTCACCTGCTTGAGCATCATCACGCAATGAGTCTAGTTCGTCCGAGTTGGTGTCAGCGTGGGTGTTAGTGAAGTCATCGGACTGAGCTGCCTGAGCTGGATTCAGTCCTTGCAATTTTTCTTCATCCGCACCGCTGCGTGCCAGATCTTGGCCGTCTTCACGACGGTTACGGCCACGACCGCGACGGTTTCGGTTATTGCGGGAACCTTGCTCTTCGCTTTGCTCGCCGTTGTTGGCTGCAGGGGCACGTTGAGCTGCGCTGGCACGATCGTCATCACGAGCTTGCTTTTGCTGGGGCCGGCGGTTGTTCTCTGTTGAAGCCTCCTCACCATTAACGTTGCTGCGATTCTCAGCTCTCGGTTCGTTATTGCGACGACCACGTTGATTTCGACCGTTGCCACGGCGTTGATCGCCGCCTTCCCGTCTGGGTCGGTCGCGTGTATCGGTAGGCGCAGGTGCTACAACTGGGTTCACGTCAGTTGAACTTGCTCCGGTCAACCATCCCATCAGACGCTTGAAGAAACCAGGGGCTTCGGTTTTCGCCTGTTCAGCCGCAGCTTTTACCGCACGCGGTGACGGTGTTGATACGGGTGCTGGCTTGGCAGGGGTAATCCCCTTAACCAACGCTTCGGGTTTGGTGGCAACTTCTTGCTCTTTTGGTGCCCAGCTCATGTCTGTTGAAGGCGCATCCACCAGATCGAAACTGGTCTTCACGTCTTCCAGACGCGGATCATCGTGGCGCAGACGCTCAATGTGATGATGCGGGGTTTCAAGGTGACGGTTGGGGATCAGGATCAGGTTCACTTTAAGGCGTGACTCGATCTTGGTGATGTCGCTGCGTTTCTCGTTGAGCAGGAAGGTCGCGACATCGACAGGCACCTGAGCATGAACCGCTGCGGTGTTTTCTTTCATGGCCTCTTCCTGCAACAGACGCAGGACTTGCAAGGCACTTGATTCAGCATCGCGGATCACGCCGGTGCCGTTACAACGAGGGCAGGTGATGTGAGAGCCTTCGTTCAGAGCAGGGCGCAGGCGCTGGCGTGAGAGCTCCATGAGACCAAAGCGCGAGATCTTGCCCATTTGCACGCGTGCCCGATCAAAATGCAGGGCATCACGCAGACGGTTTTCGACCGAGCGCTGATTCTTGGTGTCTTCCATGTCGATGAAATCGATCACGATCAGACCACCCAAGTCACGTAAACGTAACTGGCGGGCTACTTCATCTGCAGCTTCTTGATTGGTGCGCAGTGCAGTTTCTTCAATGTCGGCACCACGCGTAGCGCGAGCAGAATTGACGTCCACTGCAACGAGCGCCTCTGTATGATCGATCACAATTGAGCCGCCTGAGGGCAGGTCTACCGTGCGCGAGTAGGCCGTCTCAATCTGATGTTCGATCTGAAAACGAGAGAAGAGGGGGACATCATCCTGATATCGCTTCACGCGGGAGACGTTGTCAGGCATGACCACGCTCATGAAAGCACTCGCTTGGTCCGCAATGTCGTCTGTATCAATGAGGATTTCACCAATATCAGGCGAGAAATAATCACGAATCGCGCGGATGACCAGGCTGGATTCAAGATAAATCAGGATCGGGCCTGCATTTTCTTTAGCCGCCCCATCTATCGCTGTCCACAGTTGCATCAGATAGGACAGATCCCACTGCAACTCTTCAACCGAGCGACCAATACCAGCCGTCCGTGCAATGATGCTCATCCCTTGGGGAATATTGAGCTGATCCATGTTTTCACGGAGTTCTTGACGATCTTCACCTTCTACCCGACGTGAGACACCGCCACCACGTGGATTGTTCGGCATCAGAACTAAATAACGTCCCGCCAGAGAAATAAAAGTCGTCAGAGCCGCGCCTTTGTTACCGCGCTCTTCTTTTTCGACTTGGACGATAATCTCTTGACCCTCTTTCAGCGCATCCTGAATCCGGGCGGTGCGAACATCTACACCCTCTTTAAAATAGGATCGTGCGACTTCTTTGAAGGGCAGAAAGCCATGGCGCTCTTCACCATAGTTCACGAAGCAGGCTTCCAGACCGGGTTCGATGCGGGTAATGACTGCTTTGTAGATGTTGCCTTTGCGCTGTTCGCGGCCGGCGGTTTCAATGTCGAGGTCGATGAGCTTTTGGCCATCAACGATCGCAACGCGCAGTTCTTCCTGGTGCGTTGCATTAAACAACATGCGTTTCATTTGTGGTTTCTCCGTTTCTATTGGCAAATCGCAAAGGCGACAAGCCACCACGGGAAACCAGGGGCGAAGCACTCAAACGAACAAGACAGGCCTCGCGCCATAGACAGGCGCGCAAGGTTTTAGGTCGGTCAGACCAGCACAGTGCGCACAGAGGCGCTCGGTTCATTCAGCAGAAAGGTCAGAATCACAATAGTGGGTGACAGTATTAAATAAATGCTGAGAACAACAGGCGAAAAAATCACAACCACCTGGTGCAGGGATACGACGGTGTCTTGCTGAAAAAGGATCAGCAACCAGTTACCCGAGGGACAAAAAAGCAAACGGTACAATGTCGTTCGCGATCCAGACGGAGACGCGACATATAAGTCTGCATCTCTACGCCGGAGGGCTTTCTTATCCCTTAAAGGCCTCCCGATTATATGCCGCTTTTCGTAATGCGCAAAGAAAACATGGTTTTACCGAAAAAACCTCATGCTGAGCACGAAAAAACGCCTGTTGTTCGTCTTGTCGAGGTGACCGTCGAGCATGAAGGCCAGCGGCTGGATAATTTTCTGCTCAGGTTGTGCAAGGGTGTGCCCAAAAGTCACATTTATAAGGCGGTGAGAGGTGGCGAGGTTCGCATCAATAAAGGGCGAGTTTCACCAGACGTAAAACTCAAACTCGGGGATATGGTTCGTGTGCCACCGATGCGCCTGCCGACCCCTAATCAGACACAGCATGTTCCGGCAGCTGAGTTTCCAGTGGTTTTTGAGGATGAAGGCCTGCTGGTGATCGATAAGCCCGCTGGCGTGGCCGTGCATGGTGGCAGCGGCGTCTCGTTCGGAGTCATTGAGCAGCTGCGTATGGCTCGCCCGGACGCGAAGTTTCTGGAACTCGCCCATCGCTTGGACAGGGATACCTCTGGATTGTTACTGATCGCAAAGAAACGCAACGCCTTACTTGGCTTGCACGAAATGTTTAGGGAAGGTTTAGGGCACAAGCATTACTTTGCCCTCGTTGAAGGCGACTGGGTTAATGATAGGCAGCACATTAAGTTAAACCTGGCTAAATGGACAACCCAGTCGGGTGAGCGCAGGGTTAAAGTTGATCCGCAAGGGCAAGCATCCCACACTATCGTGTCTAAAGTTAAACGCTTTGGCGAATTCAGCCTGGTCGATGCGGAGCTGCGCACCGGACGAACGCATCAGATTCGAGTACATCTGGCCGCGAGTGGCTTCCCCATTGTGGGGGACGACAAGTATGGTCAAGATGACACAAAAGATCGCTTTCGTCTGCTAGGATTCAATAGAATGTTCTTGCATGCCCACCGGTTGGATATGCCGCACCCAATCACGAAAGACCCGCTAATATTGACGGCACCCCTACCCAGTGCGTGCGAGCTAATCCTCGCAACACTTGAACAGCGAGCCGGCAAATAAACCAGTTAGTTGCTTAACCAATGAAACCTTATTCAGTTGTTGTGTTCGATTGGGACGGAACCCTCATGGATTCGACTCACGGTATCGCAGTCGCGATCCAAAGTGCCTGTCGAGATCTTGAATTGCCTGTTCCTACGCTTGCTGAGGCGGCTTGGGTCATTGGCTTGTCGCTTGAACCCGCGCTGCGTAAAGCAGTCCCACAGCTGACCAAAAGTCTCGAGCCCTTGTTTCTTGAGCGCTACCGCCACCATTATTTAGCCAAAGACCAGGCATTAAAACTGTTTGACGGGGCAATCGAAATGCTCGACGCCTTGAGAGCTCAGGACGTCACGCTGGCTGTCGCGACGGGTAAAAGTCGGGTTGGCTTGAACCGAGCGCTGGCAACGACTGCCTTGCATGACAAGTTCGCAGCGACCCGGTGTGCTGATGAAACCTTCGGCAAGCCTCATCCGGGCATGTTGCTTGAACTGATGGATGAACTCATGGTCACACCAGATCAGGTAGTGATGGTGGGGGATACTTCGCACGACCTGCAGATGGCCGCTAACGCGGGCATCCACGGGGTTGGCGTAACGTATGGTGCGCACCCACCAGAATCGTTACAAACGCAGCCGCACGCGGCCATGGTGTCAGATATTTCAGCGTTACAAGCTTGGCTATTAGCGAGAACAGGGCCACAATCTATTTAATGCGGTCAAACTAAGCGTCCAACCAGTCCGACGCAAAAGGGGATCAGAATGTCTGTATATCGTTACCCAAAAGTATCAAGCAAAGAAATCACCCCAGAATCCGTCTGGCAATCGCGTCGTGACTGGATGAAAACAGCTGGGCTGACCGCTGCCACCCTGGGATTGACGGGCTTGTCGACAGACTTGTTTGCCGCTGCGCCCAAACCGTTAGATAAGTTGAGCGCGACACCAAATACCAGATTTCTGGTCATGGAGACCCCAACCCCTGAGAAAGACGTTGTTTCGTATAACAATTATTACGAGTTCGGTTTGGATAAAGGCGATCCAGTTCAACACGCTCATACCTTGCAAACCACTCCCTGGAAGCTCACAATTGAGGGTGAGGTCGCACAACCCAAAACGTTTGATATCGAGGACTTGCGTAAACTCGCACCCCTTGAAGAACGCATCTATCGCATGCGTTGTGTCGAGGGCTGGTCCATGGTCATACCGTGGATTGGTTATTCATTATCTGAGTTGCTCAAGCAAGTCCAACCAACAGGTAACGCAAAATACGTCGAGTTCATCACGGCGCTGCAACCAGACAATATGCCAGGGGTAAATTCGCGCGTGATCCAGTGGCCTTACAACGAAGGTCTTCGGATGGACGAAGCCATGCATCCTCTGACGCTGTTGACGCTTGGGCTGTATGGCAAAGTCTTGCCAAACCAGAATGGTGCCCCGGTGCGTGCCGTGGTGCCTTGGAAATACGGTTTCAAATCCGCCAAATCCATCGTCAAGATCCGTTTAGTCGAGAAGATGCCCGTCTCTAGCTGGATGAAGGCGGCAGCTGGTGAATATGGGTTTTATGCGAATGTGAATCCAGATGTCTCGCATCCGCGCTGGAGCCAAGCGACCGAGAGACGGATTGGTGAAGATGGCTTATTTAGTAAACGCAGAAAAACGCTGATGTTCAATGGTTACCAGACCGAAGTTGCCTCGCTGTATCAAGGCATGGATCTCGCAAAGAACTACTGATATGTCGCTATCTGCCAAGCAGGTCGGCCGTCTAAAGCCCATCTTGTTTTTACTTGGTTTGTTGCCAATTGTTCGCTGGGTCTGGTTGGGCATTAACGATGACCTGACCGCAAACCCTGTTGAGTTCTTGACTCGTTCTGCTGGCACATGGACACTCGTCTGTCTGCTCGTCACGCTTTCTATTACACCCGTGCGCCAGGTCTTCCAGCAACCTGCTCTCGTTCGACTCAGACGCATGTGTGGCTTGTTTGCGTTTTTTTACTGTACGTTGCATATGCTGGCCTGGAGCGGGTGGGATCAAGGCTTTGATCTGACCGATATGCTGACTGATATCGCCAAGAGACCTTTCATTCTGGTTGGGATGGTCGCATTTCTCACGATGACCGCGCTGGCGATAACCTCGAATCAGTTTTCAATGAAACGACTGGGCAAACGTTGGCAGCGTCTGCATCAGCTGGTCTACCTGATAGGGTGTCTGGCGATTTTGCATTATTGGTGGCACAAGGCGGGTAAACACAACTTTCAAGAGGTATCGATCTATGCTGGTGTGTTGTTTTTACTGCTGGCCTGGCGCTTTGTTAGGTGGGGTCGTCAAAAATTCAGCCCCGTGCCAGCTGTTGGCAATGCCAACAAACGAGCTGCTGTTTCAGCGTCCGGCAACCCAGACACCTGACTCGGGCGGTAGTGCAGTTGAAACGCATTGATGGCAGCTTTGGTCTGGCCGTCAAGCACGCCCGTTTCAGTTACCCCATAGCCCACTCGTTTGAGTTCTGTCTGAAACCATCGCGCATCAGGGATGCTGCGGGTATTAAATTTTTGCAGATTCTGGTTAGCTTGAGTTTCGTTGAACCAGCGGCCCAGGCCTGCTTCAGCTAATTGCTTCCAGGGAAAAGCAGGCCCTGGATCTAGTTTTCTTGAAGGAGCGACGTCACTGTGCCCAACAATGTTCTCTGGGGTGATCTGATATCGTTTTGCAATGTCTTTGACTAGTTTGATGACCATGTCGATTTGGTCATTCGGGTAGGTCGGTCCAAGCTCGCCTGTCGAGTTTTTAGCCCATCCCGGGTGAACGATCTCGATACCGATCGAATTAGAATTTAGTGCAGACTTGCCATACCAACTGCTTTCCCCAGCGTGCCAGGCACTATACGTCTCAGGCACAAGGCGATAAATGACGGGTGGACTGTCATCAGTCACTAAATAATGGGCGCTGACTTCTTCTTGTGTCAGTGTCAGCTTCGCGATGGGTGTGTTTGACGCCGTGTAGTGCAGAACAATAATTTCGACTCTGCTTTTTTTTGCTTTCGAGGATAATGATTCGTCAATGACCAGACTACCCATCAGCTGGGATGAGGTGGGTGCACAGCCTGCGAGCAATGCAGAGACCAAGGCTAATACCAGCATGCGATTGCATCTGATGCGACGAGACAGAGACTCACGCCCAAGCACTGAGCGGGACATTATTCGCCTGCTAGAAAAAGAAAGAGGGTTGGATGTTTATCAAGATCAGGCGCAGTAGTGGTCTTCCATTGATTGATCGTGAGGGTTCTGACAAACTCATTTGCGGTTGTTAATGAGCGGGCAACGCATAAGCGTGTATTGCCTTTCAGCTGCTCGATTAACGAACCAAACATAGCCTGATTGCGGTACGGCGTTTCAATTAACAGCTGAGTTTGTTTTTGCTTGGCTGATGTTTGTTCCCAGACTTTGATTTGCCGGGCGCGATCCGTTGCATCGACTGGGGCGTAACCGTGAAAAGCGAAACGTTGCCCGTCTAGGCCACTGGCCATCAAGCCAAGCAGGATAGAAGAAGGACCTACCCAGGGCTTGACTCTGACGCCCCATTGATGAGCCAAGGCAACAACCCTGGCGCCCGGGTCTGCCACAGCGGGGCACCCTGCTTCAGAGACGACGCCAATATCAATCCCTTGACGTAAGGGCTGCAACCAGCTTGTCAGCGTTTTATCGTCAACTTTGTGACCCAGTTCATGAATCGTGATCTCTTGTAGCGCTCGGGTTAGCGGGGTTAGCTTTAAAAACGCTCGAGCTGTTTTGGCATTTTCGGCAATGAAGGTGGTCAGCGACGCCGCTTGCGCTTGCGCCGCATTGGGCAACCATTGCGCAATCTCTGCTTCGCCTAAGCCAACGGGAATCAAATGGAGCGTGCCGAAAGTTGAGGTCATAGGTCAAGGTGTGCCTGTTCGAGTGGATCCAGCCCTACGTGCCGCAACATGCTGGTCAAGGTGATGAGCGGGAGCCCAATAATAGCGGTGGGGTCGTTGCTGGTCATGCTTTCCATTAACGCGATACCAAGACATTCTGCTTTCGCCGCACCTGCAGTATCCCAGGGCTCATCGATATCAACGTAGCGTGCGATGGCTTGGGCAGACAAGGGGCGAAACACACAGGTGGTTGGTGTATCGATCGTTTGAATTGAACCCTTGTGAATCACCGTCATGGCGCTATGAAAAACCACAGTTTGACCGGATAGCAGCCGAAGTTGGTCGCGAGCGGCCTGCCTGCTACCTGGTTTACCAATTGGGGTGTCACCTAAACTGGCGACCTGATCTGCACCGATGACAATGGCATTCGGGTGGAGTTGTGCGATGGCAAGCGCTTTTTCTTTGGATAATCTGAGTGCCAGAGCTAACGGGGCTTCGCCCGCTTTGGGTGTCTCGTCAATTTCAGGGCTAATTGATAGAAAAGGAATTTTTAGTCTTTTTAGTAATTCTTGACGGTAGCGGGAACTGGAGCCGAGGATTAACGTGTGGCGAACGTCTGACATGGTGAGTCGCCTTTATTGACGATGTGAGTAAAAACACGTTATTATCTGATGCTTTGCCGCTTTTTGCTCGGATGGCTATATGCACGGTTATCCCCCACATATCGATGCGATTGAATTTGCACGTCGTGAGCAAGAGATTGTTGGCGAGTTTAACGTTCACCGATTTCAGCGATTACTTGAAGGCCTGCCAAGGCAGCCCGACTCTAGCATGGTGCAGTACAAGCTTATTGGTTCAAGAGGCTTGGATGGCAGTCCGCGGTTAAGTTTAAGCGTGCAGGCGAATGTGGTACTCGAATGCCAGCGCTGTTTGGGTGATCTAGGGTTGGATATTGATCATCAGGTCACGCTTGAGCTGGTGCGGCAAGAGTCCGAACTGGATCAGGATGATCTCGAAGATGATGATCCCGACGCACCGGAGAAAATTTTGGGTTCACCCAAGTTTGATGTGGGTGAATTGATAGAAGACGAGTTAATTTTAGAAGTGCCCTATGTCCCTAAGCATGAAGCTTGTACAGTTGATGCAACGGTGAGCGCAGAGGGTTCGGCTGACCCGCCTGAAGCGGCGCAGCGGCCTTCCCCCTTTGCAGTGTTGGGGCAGCTCAAAGCTAAGAGCAAGTAAACATAGTTATTCAGTTTGTTGTGTAGGTTGTATCTAAGCGTGGTTTGTCATTAAGCGGTCTGTCGTACAATTCGCAGATCCACAGGAGTAGTGTCATGGCTGTTCAGCAAAATAAAAAGTCACCGTCTAAGCGCGGTATGCATCGTTCACACGATTTCATCATCAATCCCCCAACGGCGATTGAGCCAAACACTGGCGAGCAGCACCTGCGTCACCATATCAGCCCAAATGGCTTTTACCGTGGTCGCAAGGTTCTGAAGACCAAGGCTGACGAATAAGTCTGGTCTACAGGCCAACGGCCCATGTTGCTCATTTGCGTGAAGCGTTAATCATTCGTGGTGAACGCCATTCGCATCGCTGTTGATTGCATGGGGGGCGATTCGGGATTGCCCGTCACAATTCCCGCTTGTCTGGCGTTCGCCCAGACGCATCCTGATGCGTCTTTACTTCTCGTTGGTTTACCTGATGAGCTAGCGGCAGCTTTGTCTGCAGCCAGAAAATCATTTCCGGATGTGCAACCCTCCAGGTATCAGGTAATCGCCGCATCTGAGGTTGTCCAGATGGATGATCCGGTAGAAGTCGCTTTGCGCCGTAAAAAAGATTCATCCATGCGGGTTGCTGCGCAACTTGTTAAAGACGGTTTGGCCGATGCCTGTGTGTCGGCGGGTAACACCGGTGCCTGGATGGCGATTTCTCGCTATGTCCTTAAAACCCTCGACGGGATAGACCGACCTGCCATCGCCACTTTGCTGCCCAATCAGATTGGCGGTGCGACGATCGTGCTTGACCTCGGGGCCAATGTTGATTGCACGGCTGAACACCTGTTTCAGTTCGCCATCATGGGCATTGCGCTTGCGCAAGCCAACCTAAGTGATCATCGACCCTCCGTTGGTTTGCTCAATATTGGCGAAGAAATTATCAAAGGTAACGATGTCGTCAAGCAAGCAGCTGATTTGTTGCGGGCGAGTAGTTTAAATTTTCACGGTAATGTTGAGGGTAACGATATCTTCAAAGGTACCGTCGACGTAGTCGTCTGTGATGGTTTTGTTGGTAATGTTGTCCTCAAGTCTGCTGAAGGTCTCGCTCGGATGCTCGGCAGCATGATTAAAGAAGAATTCAATCGAAGCTGGTTGACCCGCCTGATGGGTTTGACTGCACTGCCTGTGTTGTCCCGTTTTCGCAAACGAGTAGATAACCGTCAATACAACGGAGCGGCTCTTCTTGGCTTGCGTGGTGTGGTCATCAAGAGTCATGGATCAGCAGATGCTTACGGTTTTAGTTGCGCTCTTGAAAGAGCGCGCAATGCCGTGACCACAGGTTTGTTGGATCGCATCACCGCTTCGATTGGGCAGATGAACCAATCCAGATCGCTGGCTACACAGAGCGCTGCAGGAGACAACACATGACAGCTGCCATGTCTTATTCAAGAATTGTGGGGACAGGTAGCTATTTGCCCCCAAGGTGCGTCACGAACGACGACTTGGCGGCCGAACTGGCTGTCAAAGGTATCGAAACGTCCGATCAGTGGATTGTTGACCGAACGGGTATCCGACAGCGTTACATCGCAGAACGAGGCGCGAAAACAAGCGACTTAGCCCTTCATGCCGCCAAGGCTGCTTTGCTCGATGCTGGGATTGACGCGAGCGAACTTGATCTGATCATCGTTGCGACCTCTACCCCTGACTTTGTCTTTCCAAGCACTGCTTGTTTGGTTCAAGCGGGTCTGGGTAATCGAGGTGCCGCCGCGTTTGATGTGCAGGCAGTCTGCAGCGGTTTTGTTTACGCGCTGACCACTGCTGACAGCTTTATCCGTGCGGGTCGAGCCAGATCCGCTTTAGTCATTGGTGCCGAAGTGTTCTCAAGTATTCTGGACTGGACTGATCGCGGTACTTGCGTCTTATTTGGCGACGGGGCGGGGGCTGTTGTCTTGCGCGCTTCTGATACCCCCGGCATTATTGGCGCCGAGCTACATGCCGACGGCAGTCAAATGGATATTCTCAAAGCGGCTGGTAACGTCTCTCACGGCGAGGTCGTCGGTGACCCATTTTTACGCATGGACGGTCAGGCCGTGTTCAAACAGGCCGTGACTGTACTCGACCGCTCTGCTCGCAGCGTCGTTGAGCAAGCGGGTTTGACGTTAGCCGATGTCGACTGGTTCATTCCTCATCAGGCAAACATCCGGATTCTAAATTTCTTGGCTCGTAAGCTTGAAATTGATAGCGCGAAAGTCGTGGTAACAGTCGATCAACACGCTAACACATCGGCAGCAAGCGTCCCTCTCGCGCTGGACGTGGCCAGGCGGGACGGCAGGGTGCGGCCGGGGCAAGTGCTCTTGTTGCAAGGCGTCGGGGGTGGTTTTACCTGGGGCTCTGTTTTAGTAAAAATGTAGTCTTTGGCGAACCTCGCTTACACTTTCGGATTAACTTCTGAATTTTAAAAATACCGTTATGAAATTTGCCTTCGTATTTCCCGGTCAAGGATCGCAGTCGGTCGGCATGCTCGATGCTTGGGCAGCCTATCCTGAAGTTGCTGGCGTTGTTGCTGAAGCATCAGCAGCGTTAGGTATGGATTTGAGCGCATTGATCGCAACAGGCCCAGCAGAACAACTAAATTTAACGACGAACACCCAACCAGTCATGCTGACTGCAGGCATGGCGACCTACCAAGCCTGGTTAGCAGCTGGTGGGCCCAAAGCCGATGTCATGGCTGGGCACAGTTTGGGCGAATACGCTGCCTTGACGGCTGCTGGTGTGCTGTCACTAAGTGACGCGGTCAGGGTTGTGCGAGTGCGCGCGGATGCGATGCAGGCCGCCGTGCCGGTTGGTACTGGCGCAATGGCTGCGATACTGGGACTTGAGGATCAAGCTGTTCGTGATGCGTGTTTGGCTGCTGCCGAAGGTGAGGTAGTTGAAGCTGTCAATTACAACGCGCCTTTGCAGGTTGTGATTGCTGGTCATTTAACGGCAGTGCAGCGGGCGATGGTGACTGCCAAAGCTGCAGGTGCAAAGCGAGCCTTGCAATTGCCTGTTTCAGCACCTTTTCATTCCAGTTTGTTAAAGCCCGCCGCTGCTGTGTTGCAGCAGGCTTTGGCTAAATTGAGCTTGAAATCCCCGTCGATTCCCGTCATCAATAACGTTGACGTCCAGGCGCCTAGCGACCCAGCGGCAATCGTTGATGCCTTGATCCGTCAAGCTTGGCATCCCGTCCGATGGGTAGAGGTTATTCAGGCCATGAAAGCACGTGGGGTGACGCATATCGTCGAATGCGGGCCAGGTAAAGTGCTTGCTGGGATGATCAAACGCATCGATCCTGACATGCAGGCTTTTGCCGTGACCGATCCCGAGTCAATGCGAACGGCAATTGAAGCCTTGTCCCAAGCCGCCTGATCGCCTTAGATGATGGAAAACAACATGGATCTGAAAGACAAGATAGCACTGGTGACTGGCGCTTCAAGAGGTATTGGCAAAGCCATTGCTCTCGAGCTCGCGGTGCGTGGAGCAATCGTGACCGGCACTTCAACGACGCAAGAGGGCGCGGCTGACGTGACAGCCATGCTCAAGCCCCACGGTGGTCACGGCGTCGTACTGAATGTCACCGACGCCGCTGCTTGCGACGCCTTGATCGATAGTCTCGGGCAAGCAGGTGGCGTGGCCATACTGGTCAATAACGCGGGCATTACCCGTGATAACTTATCCATGAGAATGAAAGATGACGAATGGGATTCGGTAATCGACACCAATTTGAAATCTGTTTTTCGTTTAAGTCGTGCGGTCATGAAACCGATGATGAAAGCCCGCTGGGGTCGCATCATCAACATTACTTCGGTGGTCGGCTCAAGCGGTAATCCTGGTCAAGCGAACTACGCGGCCTCTAAAGCCGGTGTGGCTGGCATGAGTCGGGCCTTGGCTCGCGAGCTAGGCAGTCGCAATGTAACGGTCAATTGCGTGGCTCCTGGATTCATAGAAACCGATATGACCAAGGCGCTCGACGAAAATCAAACCGCTGCGTTGCTCGGTCAGATACCTCTCGGTCGCTTCGGCTCGGCAGCTGATATCGCACACGCAGTATCCTTTTTAGCCTCACCCTCCGCCGCGTATATCACAGGGATTACCCTGCATGTGAACGGTGGAATGTATTTGTAACGAGTTTTTTTTTCCCCGCTTCGCTATAATGCGCGGGACTTTTCCTTTTGGAGATCTGCATGGAAAGCATCGAACAGCGCGTCAAGAAGATTGTCGCTGAACAACTTGGCGTTAACGAAGCCGAGATTAAGAACGCATCTTCATTTCTTGACGATCTCGGTGCCGATTCGCTCGATATGGTCGAGCTGGTTATGGCACTGGAAGACGAGTTCGAAACAGAAATCCCGGACGAAGAAGCTGAGAAAATCACGACTGTTCAACAGGCTATTGATTACATCTCTTCCAATTCGAAGTAATCACTCGTTCGGGTCGGGTTGACTACTGCTTGGCAGTGTCAGCCCCCTCTGGTCGGTAGTTCTGCTATTGGCCTTCAAGTAAGTAAGGAGTAGTCTGTGAAACGACGCGTCGTCATTACAGGCTTAGGGATCGTCAGCCCAGTCGGCAATGACATCGCCACAGCCTGGGACAATATCGTCAACGGTCAATCTGGTATCGGGCGTATTACTCGCTTTGATCCAACGGCTTTCAATTCGCACATCGCGGGTGAAGTCAAAGAATTTGACGTGAGTGCATATATCCCGGTGAAAGAAGCCCGAACAATGGATACCTTTATCCATTATGGCATCGCTGCGGGAATACAAGCCTGGAAAGACTCTGGTCTTAGCATTACCGATGAGAACGCCGATCGTGTAGGGGTGATTGTTGGTTCGGGTATTGGCGGTTTGCAACGGATTGAAGAAACGCACTCAGAGTACCTCGAGCGCGGTCCTCGGCGTATCTCCCCATTCTTTGTGCCGGCTTCACTGATTAATCTGATTTCAGGTCATCTCAGCATCATGCTGGGATTCAAAGGCCCATCGTATGCGGTCGTTTCAGCTTGCACGACAGGTTTGCACTCCATTGGCGATGCTGCCCGTCTTATCGAGTACGGCGATGCCGATGTGATGATGGCAGGCGGTGCCGAGTCGACTGTTTCTCCCCTTGGGATCGGTGGGTTTGCTGCCATGCGTGCTTTGTCGACCCGCAACGATGACCCAACAACGGCGTCACGCCCATGGGACGTCGATCGCGATGGTTTCGTGTTGGGTGAAGGTGCTGGCGTGTTGATACTCGAAGAGTATGAGCACGCTAAAAAACGCGGGGCAAAGATCTACGGTGAATTTGCTGGGTATGGGATGAGCTCAGATGCCCATCACATCACTGCTCCCGATCGAGACGGCCCGCGCCGAGGGATCGCACATGCCTTACGAAATGGGGGCATTAACCCCGATCAAGTACAGTATGTCAATGCTCACGGTACGTCCACCCCACTGGGCGATAAAAACGAAACCGCCGCGTTGAAGCTGGCTTTTGGTGATCATGCCAAAAAGCTGGTTGTCAACTCAACTAAATCAATGACGGGACACCTGTTGGGTGCTGCCGGTGGTATCGAAGCAGTGTTTACCACGCTTGCAGTGCATCATCAAATCTCACCGCCGACGATTAATATCTTTAATCAAGACCCTGAGTGCGACCTGGATTACTGTGCCAACATCGCACGAGACTTAAAAATCGACGTCGCGTTGTCCAACTCTTTTGGGTTTGGTGGCACGAACGGATCTATGGCTGTTCGTCGAATCTAATTTGACCGATCCGCTCGCCAGACTGAGGCTTACCATTGCGCTCGATATCCCGCGCGAGGTAAGCCGAATTTATTTCTACTCGACGCTTTTAATCTCGGCCTTAACGGCCACGACCTTGATCTCTTACGACATTTCTATTGTTTGGATCGGTTTTTCTGCGCTGTGTCCACTTTCAATTCAAATCATTTCGGAACAATTTGTAAGAAATCGTGTCAATAACTGTGCATTAATTGTGGATTCGCACAGTGAATGGCGTCTGGTCAGAGCCGATGGGGCAGTTCAGGTTGTCGCCTTGTCTCAGTGTATAAAGAGTATGTTTGGATACTATTTGATCTTGAAACCCGCTGGCCGAGCTGACTTAGTCCACTATGCATCGCAAGAAAAAGTTAGTGTGATGGTCTGGCGCCGAACATTGGATAGACAAAATGCGCAGGCATATAGGTATTTTTCAATTTTGACCAACTGGCAAATACGGCAGGGTGATCGATTGCAGTCCTTCGGAGACAAGGTTTGAGTGAACGAGACGTTGACGCTGAACTCGTCGCCAGAGTGCAGCGGGGGGAACGTCAGGCCTTTGACTTGCTGGTGCTGAAATATCAGCGCAAGATCATTCGTCTGCTGTCACGCATGGTTCGAGATCCTTCAGAGGTGGAGGATGTCGCTCAAGAAGCCTTTATCAAGGCCTATCGTGCCTTGCCGCAGTTTCGCGGAGAAAGCGCCTTTTACACGTGGCTTTATCGGATCGCTATCAACACCGGTCGAAATTGGCTGGCGTCAAACAGCCGCCGTCCCAGTGCGCCCAACGCATATGAAAATGAAGATGGTGAAACTTTTAACGAAACTGACAACCTAACAGACAACAACACACCAGAATCAGCGATGGCAAGCCGGGAAATCGCTGAAACGGTCAACAAGAGTATCGAGGATCTTCCTGAAGACCTTCGGACGGCAATTGTCTTAAGAGAGATCGAAGGGATGAGTTACGAAGATATTGCTACAACCATGAATTGCCCCATCGGTACGGTTAGGTCGCGTATTTTTAGGGCTCGTGAAGCGATTGCAGCAAAGTTGCGGCCTGTATTAGGCGGTAACGGTGACACACGTTGGTAGGAGAATCAAGCTATGACTACATCCGCGACCCAGCAGGCCGAAAAATCCAACCCCGATGATAGACTGGCGCAGTCGATCTCAGCGTGGATGGACGGTGATGCCGACACCTCGCTAACTCCAGAGATCTTCGATGAGTCGGCCCGCCAAACTTGGCACACTTATCATCTGATCGGCGACGTCTTGCGTACTCCCGACCTCGCGCTTGCCCAGAACCCTGACTTCGAAGCGCGTCTGGCCAAGGCATTGGAGCAGGAGGTCGTGATACTCGCCCCTGAGGCGGCAATTGCAGTCATGAATTCAAAGCAGGGTATTTGGCGGCAGTATGGTTTGTCATCGCTGGCCATGGCGGCGGCAGTCGCTGCGGTGGTTTGGGTAGTCAGGCCTTTCTTCGCGCCAGAAATGGGTGGATCAAACGTTCAGTCTAGCGTTGCCATGTCTGCGCCCGCTAATCCTTCGGCCGAGGTTGCGCCTGACTACGTCGCTGCGCATCGGCAACTTGCCGGGCCTGCTGCAGTCAGGCAAGTGTCTTTTGGTAGCGTGAAGTGACGCCAAAACTTTCCCGGCTCGTCACGCTCTGCGGGATTCTAGCCGTCAGTGCTGCAACGGGCTCGGCTCTCGCTCAGTCTGCGGGGGATAGCCACTCGGCGCGAGTTTGGCCTGCTAACGCCCAGCTATTGCTGATGATTCAAAAGGCGGCTCACACGCTTAATTATCGGGGCGTGTTTACTTATCATCATGGGCACACCATGCAGTCATCTCGAATTACTCATGTGTTTGATGGCACGAATGAGCGAGAAAGGCTCGAGGCGCTCGACGGCAAGCCACGCGAGTATCTGCGGCAGAACAACGTTGTGCGTGAGTTGATTCCAGAGACTCAAACGGTTTTACTTGAACGTCGGCAGGGCGATTTGTTTCCGGGCTTGTTGTTGTCGGATGCGACAGCAATTGATCAGCATTACCGGATTGAGCTGCGGTCTGAGTTGAGCCGCGTCGCCGGTCGTGCCTGTCGAGTGGTTGATATTGTGCCCAAAGATGAGTTCCGGTTTGGCTATCGGCTTTGCGCCGACGATGAGACTGCCTTGTTATTGCGTGCACGAACGCTGTCCGATGAGGCACGTATGATTGAGCAGATTTCGTTTACACAGCTGACGATCAATCCCAAGCTGGCCGATAATCAACTCGAGTCATCCTGGTCGCTTGAGGGCTGGCGCACCGTCGAGCCGGATGAAAAGCCGATTGACCTGTATGCACTCGGCTGGCGTATCCCAGCGCCACCGGGCTATGTGGCAACGCTTCAAGTCAGTCGCGCCTTCGCGGACGAGCGCAGAGTGAATCAACTGATCTTATCTGACGGTTTAGCGACGATTTCAATTTTTATTGAACCTTATCAAGCAGGGCTGTCTGACTATAAGCCTCATGGTCCAGCTCGAAACGGTTCAGTCAATATTTACGGTGGTCAGGTTGGTGATTTCTGGTTGACAGTGCTGGGCGAAGTCCCAGCCGGTACGCTCGAACAAATTGCCAAAGCCATTCAATACAACCCGAGTCATGCCGCGCATTAATTGCGGCTCTCGCTATTAACGGAGTGCAAGATGCAACATTTGTATCGCTTATCTGGGTATCTGCCAGCGACGCTCGCTCGCCGAGCCTTCCTGACAATTGGTTTTACGATGACATTGTTAGGTGTGGCCTGTGTGGTGAATCCCCACACGGTACACGCTCAAAATACCGGTTTGGTGTCTAAAGTATCTTTGCCGGATTTCACAACAATCGTTGAACAGGTCGAGCCAGCTGTCGTGAATATCCGTACGATGGCAAAAATCCCCATGCGAGCACCCGGCTTTGGGCCTGGCGGCGGTCAAGATCCTTACGAAGCATTCCGCCACTTCTTTGGCCCGGACTTTCAAGTGCCCGGCATGCCTCCTATGCCACCGCAAGGTAAACAGCCACCACAAGGTAAAAATCAGCCTGAGCCAGAACAGCGCAGTGTGCCGCGTGGCGTGGGATCAGGTTTCTTCATTTCTGATGATGGCTACATCCTGACTAATCATCACGTAGTCGAAGGCGCATCCGAAATCCTTGTGACCGTCCCGGGTGGCAAGGAATACAAAGCAAAAGTAATCGGTAGCGATCAACGCACGGACGTGGCGCTGCTAAAGATTGACGCAAAAGGGATGACCGCGCTGGCGATTGGTAATCCTAAGCAGCTCAAGAAAGGGCAGTGGGTTCTTGCCATTGGTTCGCCTTTCGGCCTTGAGTCGACAGTGACCTCGGGCATCGTCAGCGCAATCGGTCGTGACACGGGTGAATACTTGCCTTTTATTCAGACTGACGTCGCGGTTAATCCCGGTAATTCAGGTGGGCCGCTTTTAAATCTGAACGGGGAAGTGGTTGGTATTAATTCGCAAATCGTTTCTCGAAGTGGCGGTTATATGGGCGTATCACTGTCTATACCGATTGATGAAGCGATGCTGGTGGTTGACCAATTGCGCTCTAACGGCAAGGTGACTCGCGGTCGCATTGGTGTGCAGATTGGTGAAGTAACCAAGGATGTCTCGGAAGCACTGGGCTTGCCCAAAGCTGAAGGCGCGATGGTCAGCGGGGTCGAGGCAGGCACGCCAGCTGACAAAGCGGGTGTGCAACCAGGCGATGTGATTCTTAAATTCAACAGTAAGCCCATCGTTAAGTGGTCTGACCTGCCCCGACTGGTCGGCGAAACCAAGCCCGGTACCAAATCCTCTCTCGAAGTCTGGCGTAAAGGTAAAGCACTTACCCTGAGCGTGGTTGTTGCTCAAATGAAGATAACGGATAAAACCGCTGAAAAAGAGTCAGAGCCGGAAGAAAAGAAAACCGAAAAGGCAACCGAAGTACTTGGCATGAAAGTGGCCTCGGTACCCGCTGAACAGCAGAAAAAACTCAAAATCAAAGGTGGCGCGCTGGTCAGTGAGTCGAGTGGGTTGGCTGCGGCAGCTGATATCGCGGCAGGCGATATTATTCTGGCGGTTAACGACAGTGACGTGAGTGGTCCCGAGCAACTTGCTAAATTAGTGGCCGCTGCCGATAAAAACAAGCCGGTGGGTCTAATGGTTCGCCGGGGTGAGCAAACCCAGTGGATCGCGATCAGACAAGGTAAAAGCGACGAATAATCGCCCATATCCTTAGTCAGCCGGGCGGCAAATCATATTTCTATCCAGAACGGCTAGAATAGGGGTTTGCCGCATTCGAGGGGGCGTTTATCGCCCCTTTTGTATGATCAACGACCTTGTTCAGGCGATCTTAGGCAGTCAGACTTCTTTTTAGGCGTTATGCAGCACATCCGCAATTTCTCGATTATTGCCCATATCGACCACGGCAAATCCACCCTCGCAGATCGTCTTATACAGCGCTGTGGTGGCCTAGCAGACCGCGAGATGTCAGCCCAAGTCCTTGATTCAATGGATATTGAACGCGAGCGTGGCATCACAATCAAGGCGCAGACTGCAGCGCTGCAATATAAGGCAGCAGACGGTCAGATTTACGCACTTAATCTGATTGACACCCCAGGCCACGTCGACTTCTCCTATGAAGTGAGCCGTTCACTCTCTGCCTGTGAGGGCGCGCTTCTGGTTGTGGATGCCTCGCAAGGCGTCGAGGCTCAGACCGTGGCTAACTGTTACACCGCGATCGAACTGGGTGTTGAAGTGGTGCCCATCCTGAATAAAATGGATTTGCCGTCTGCCAATCCCGAAGGCGCACGCGAAGAAATCGAAGATGTGATTGGTATCGATGCTGCGGACGCAATTTTGGCAAGCGCCAAAACCGGCATGGGGATAGACGAGATTCTTGAGGCTGTCGTCGCACGTATCCCCGCGCCTGTCGGCGATCCGACCGCACCCTTGCAGGCTTTGATCATTGATTCGTGGTTCGACAATTACGTTGGCGTCGTCATGCTGGTGCGTATTGTTAACGGTGTGTTGAAACCAAAAGACAAAATCTCATTCATGGCAACGGGCGCTGCGCACTTGTGCGAGCAGATCGGCGTCTTTACCCCTAAATCACAGCCCAGGGTGCAGCTTTCCGCAGGTGAGGTGGGTTTTGTGATCGCCGGGATCAAAGATCTGGCCGACGCAAAGGTGGGCGACACTATCACCATTGCCGGTAAACCTGCTGATAAGCCATTACCTGGGTTTAAAGAAGTAAAACCCCAAGTGTTTGCTGGTTTGTATCCGGTTGAAAGTAGCGAATACGATCAACTGCGTGATTCGCTTGAAAAACTCAAGCTTAATGATGCGGCGCTTATGTTCGAGCCTGAAGTTTCTCAGGCGCTGGGCTTTGGCTTTCGCTGCGGCTTCTTGGGTTTGTTGCACATGGAGATCGTGCAAGAGCGCCTTGAACGTGAGTTCGACATGGACATCATCACCACAGCACCCTCGGTCGTGTATGAGGTTTTGCAACGCGATGGCAC
Source organism: Jezberella montanilacus (assembly GCF_003003055.1). Taxonomy (GTDB): domain Bacteria; phylum Pseudomonadota; class Gammaproteobacteria; order Burkholderiales; family Burkholderiaceae_B; genus Zwartia; species Zwartia montanilacus. The sequence continues at coordinate 123,106 of NZ_PVTV01000014.1, read as the reverse complement.
TGTCATTCATATCGAAAGCCCCTCGCGCTTACCTGAAATCGGCAAACTTGAAGAAGTGCGCGAGCCCATTGTTACAGTCACGCTTTTTATGCCTCAAGAGTATGTTGGCCCGGTGATGACTTTGTGTAACAACAAACGAGGCAATCAGCTGGATATGACCTATCACGGACGTCAGGTGCATTTGCACTACGAGATCCCCCTTGCTGAAATCGTGCTGGATTTCTTTGACAAGTTGAAATCAGTTTCGCGTGGTTATGCGTCGATGGACTACGAGTTCAAAGAGTATCGGGCTGCTGATGTCGTGCGTGTCGATGTACTAATCAACACGGATAAAGTCGATGCCCTATCCACTATCTGTCATCGCTCTAACGCCAGATACCGGGGTCGCGAGGTCGTGGCTAAAATGCGAGAGCTAATCCCCCGGCAAATGTACGATGTCGCGATTCAGGCGGCGATTGGTGCAGAGATCATTGCCCGTGAAAATGTTAAGGCCTTGCGTAAAAACGTCTTGGCTAAGTGTTACGGCGGCGATATCAGCCGTAAGAAGAAACTGCTTGAAAAACAAAAAGCGGGCAAGAAACGCATGAAGCAGGTGGGTAGCGTTGAAATTCCTCAAGAGGCCTTCCTGGCCATCTTGCAGGTAGAAGATAAATAAAATATTGCCTCTCAGGTCAAACATGAACTGGAACTTTGCACTGATATTGTTCGTCCTCCTGGTTGTGACTGGGATCATCTATGGTCTTGATTACTTCTGGCTGCGTCGCGTCCGCGCCACTCGCGTCGAAGCGGCGCTCTCGCTTGCCCGCCCCAGCTGGACTGGTTTATCTGCGGAAGAGGCAAAGGCACAAGAAGCAGCCTTGCGTGCCACACACGGGAAAATCAATTGGCTTGTCGAATACGCAGTGAGTTTTTTCCCGGTCATCTTGTTTGTTTTTATGTTGCGCTCTTTTGTGATCGAGCCGTTTAGAATCCCGTCGGGCTCTATGCTGCCAACGCTAGAATCAGGGGACCTGATTTTGGTGAACAAATTCAACTATGGGATTCGATTGCCCGTACTGAATCAAAAAATTATTTCTATTGGTTCACCCAAGCGCGGCGATGTGATGGTGTTCAGGTACCCAGTTGATCCAACGCTTGACTACATTAAACGCGTGGTTGGTCTGCCCGGCGATAAGCTTGAATATCTCGATAAAAAGCTCTACATCAATGGCAAAGAGATCGTTCGAACCAAATCTGGCGAGTATTTTGAGCCAGATCGCGTTGCTTATACGGCAGAGTATTCAGAGCAATTGGGCGATGTTAATCATCAAATATTGTTAGATGAGCGAAAATACCAGGATTTATCCCCTACTTGGAATTTCCCCAATCGACAAAACTGCGAATACCTTAGAAATGGTGTCAAATGCACTATCCCTGAGGGCGGTTACTTTATGATGGGTGATAATCGAGACAATAGTCTGGATAGTAGATACTGGGGTTTTGTACCCGATCAGAACATCGTCGGGCGTGCTTTCTTGATCTGGATGAATTTTGGCAAATTCGGCCGTATTGGTACCTTTAATTAATGTCACTCGCCGCACTTGAGTCCTCGATCGACTACACCTTTAAAAAGCCTGCCTTACTTGAGCAGGCTTTGACGCATCGCAGTCACGGGGCCAAGCACAATGAGCGCCTCGAGTTTCTCGGTGACTCGGTTCTTAACGTCGCGGTGTCTGCATTGCTGTTTACGCATTATGGTTCTCTGGATGAGGGTGACCTATCTCGGGTGAGGGCTAACCTGGTTAAGCAGGCATCTCTGGCAGACATTGCGCAGAAGCTTGATTTATCTCGTTACTTGCGCCTCGGTGAAGGCGAGTTAAAAAGTGGCGGTTTCAGGCGCCCCTCGATCCTTGCGGATACGTTTGAGGCGGTGCTGGCTGCTGTCTTTCTGGATGGTGGCTTTGAGGCGGCGAAACACGTTATTGAAAGTCTGTATGTTCCCATCTTGGCAAGTGTGGATCCGTTGACCTTGGGTAAGGACGCTAAGACTCTGTTGCAAGAATTTTTACAAAGTCGCAAGCTGGCGCTGCCGATTTACACTGTGATTGCCACTCACGGGGCGGCGCATAGCCAGCAGTTCGAAGTCGAGTGCAGCGTGCCAATTTTGGATTTGAAGTTGGTTGCGGCAGGTTCGAGTCGTCGTGCTGCAGAGCAATCGGCTGCCAAACTGACACTTGAAGCGGCGCTCGCTGCCAATCCTGCACCAGCCAAGAAGCGCGCCAGTCGTGCTCGTAAAACCACACAATTAACGCTACCCGTAGCCGTCGCTCAGGAACTCAAATGACAGAAGCGGCAACGTCAGTCCACCGTTGTGGTTTCATCGCGGTGGTTGGGCGTCCTAATGTCGGCAAGTCGACGCTAACCAATGCGCTGATCGGCAGCAAAATATCAATCGTTTCACGTAAAGCTCAAACGACGCGACATCGTATACAGGGTGTCTTGACGCGTGACGACGAACAGTTTGTGTTTGTTGATACGCCAGGGTTTCAAACTCGTCATGGCGGTGCCATGAACAAGATGATGAATCGTGTTGTCACTCAAACCTTGGCTGACGTTGACGTCGTCCTGTTTGTGGTGGAAGCGGGCAAGTGGTCGCCTGGTGACGCAAAATTGTTGTCTTTGTTACACGAACCTGCTCGAACCATTCTCGTCATTAGCAAGATAGACGAAATCAAAAACCGCGACGAGCTGTATCCTTTTGTCGCATCGATCGTTGAGCAATATCCTTTTGATGCCGTTGTGCCAGTCAGCGCCAATAAAAAGCATCAACTCGATCAGCTGCTCGATGAGATAGCTAAACGTCTGCCCGAAAACGAAGCGTTCTTCGAAGCGGATACGCTCACCGACCGATCGATGCGCTTTATCGCAGCTGAATTGATTCGCGAAAAAATCTTTCGGTTGGTGGGTGATGAGTTGCCTTACGCCTGTACGGTGACAATAGAGCTTTGGGACGAAACCGATAAGGGCGCACAGGTTTCTGCTTGTGTCATTGTTGAGCGCGATAGTCATCGGCCTATTCTGTTGGGAGCAGCTGGTAGTCATATGAAGCGCATCGCCTCCGAAGCGCGTCAGGACATTACTAAATTGCTGGATAAACCGGTGCACTTGGAGGTCTATATCAAAGTGCGCAAAGGCTGGGCTGATAAAGAAAGCAGCCTGCGCGATCTGGGCTATGAGTAGACGCGCGCTACGCGTGCATGAAGTACCAGGCTATGTGTTGCATTCAACTGCCTGGCGAGAAACCTCCCTTATCCTTCAAACCTTTACCCGTGACCACGGCTGGGTCACCCTGGTCGCCAAGGGGGCGAAACGTCCTAATTCGGCACTAAGATCGGTACTGTCTGTGTTTCAACCCTTGTTGTTGTCGTGGACAGGCGCAGCTGAAATCAAGACGCTCACCCGCGCTGAATGTGCCGGCATCCATGCTCTGTCCGGGCCAGCAATGATGTCCTGTTGGTACATGAATGAATTGCTGTTTCGGCTACTGCCCCGAGAAGATGCACACCCTGGTCTCTTTGATGCCTATGTCACGACATTGCAACGCTTAGCTGCGGGCGACGCGGCAGCGGGCGCCTTGCGACGGTTTGAGTGGATATTGCTGAGAGAAACTGGGTACGGTCTGGATTCGGAGGAACCCGATTTCAGTGACCTGCAAAAAGAGCCCGAATTGAGGGCTCTTTTGCGCGAACAACTCACTGAACACCTGGCGGGTAAACCGTTGGCTACTCGCCAAGTCTTGCTTGCTTTGCAAAAATATCAAGCAGTCAAAACAGCCCGACCGGTTACTTTGCCGTGATGGAGTGATGCAAGCACCGCGTCGGCCTCGCTGAGTTCATGACGCGTGACTTGAATCGGTTTGACCTTACCTGCCCGAACCAGAACCATCAATTCATGAAACTCTTGCAGTGAACCCACGTAGCTGCCAATGATTTGCATCGCGCGCATGGGAATAAAGGCGATTGGCCAAGGTGATGCGCCGCCGAACAGACCGACGATAATCAGCTTCCCGCCTTTGATGATGCTATCAAAACCGATTTGGGTGGTGGACGGTGCACCCACCAGATCGATAACTGCTTGAACCATCTTGCCACCGTTTGCTTTGATGATCTGTTGAGCCGCATCGGGCGCGTTGCCATCAATCGCTGCCATGGCGCCGGCGTCTAGTGCTGCTTGACGCTTGACCGGGTCGATATCAACCACGATTGCGCCAGCACCACCCTGTGCCTTGACCAATTCAAGGCACATCAGACCTAACCCACCAGCGCCCATAATGACAATGGGGTGGTTTTGAAATGTTTTAGCGCCTACTTTGTTCAGAGCGCTATAGGTAGTGAGACCAGAGCATGCATAAGGTGCAGTCGTTGCAGGATCCAGATCACCAATGTCAACCAGATAACGAGCATCGGGCACCACGATGTGGTCCGCGTAACCGCCGTCACGATAAACACCCAGGTATTGCGGTGCTGAGCAGTGGTTCTCCATGCCTTCTAAGCAGGCAACACACTGGCGGCAACCGATCCAGGGGAACACCACATAGTTTTTACCCTTTTCGACTCCAGTGGCATCGGGTCCCATTGACACAACCGTACCGACCGTTTCATGTCCCATCGCCAGTGGCAAATTGATCCCGCGATCTTTTAGCGACAAGCGTTTGCCGTGACCCAGATCGTAACCGCCTTCCCAAATGTGAAGATCGCTGTGGCAAACGCCAGCCGCACGCACTTGCAATAAAACCTGAGTGCCGGTTGGGGTGGGGGTGGGGCGATCCACCAGTTGCAGGGCTTGCTGGAAGTTAATGACGCAATAACATTTCATGAGGTTGTCTCCTGTTTTTATTGAGATGGCAAAAGGTATTGTTACATAACTAGTTCAATTAATTTAGGTCCTTTCTCTGCTGCTGCAACGCGCAGTGCAGCGGCCAGGTCTTCAAGCTTGTTGACCTGAATGCCCGGCACGCCATGGCCTTTAGCGATCGCGACAAAGTCCAGGTTTGGCTTATCCAGATCCAGCATGCGTGCGGCATTCGCACCTGCGGCTGGGCCGCCCATGTTGGTGAGCTCACCGCGTAAGATTCGGTAGGATCGATTGGCGAAGATAACAACCGTGACGTCCAGTTGTTCGCGAGCCATAGTCCACAGTGACTGTATGGTGTACATGGCGCTGCCGTCACCAACCAAGGCAACCACCTTGCGATCCGGGCAAGCGACCGCTGCACCGACCGCACACGGCAGCCCAAAGCCGATTGAGCCGCCGGTGATATCCAGGCAATCATGAGCCTGAGCCATTGGCATGGTTTTGAATAACTGTCGACCAGACGTGACGGCCTCATCAATCAAGATGGCATTGGGCGGTAACGTGGCGGCGATCACGTAACCGACGTTGTCGGCGTTGGCAGCGCCCGTTGGTAATTCGGTGATGATTTTGTCTTCATCAGCAAAGTCAGCGGGTGTTGCAGAGCCAGCATCCAGCGCATCACACAAACCCTGCAGCGTTGCTTCCAAGTCATGCGTCAGGGTGGCTAGCGTGTGGACTTCGCAATCTGGTTGTTTGATCATCCGTGGTTTATCGGGGTAGGCAAAAAAAGCAACCGGCGGGGCAGCACCGATCAGGACCAGATGTCTGGTCTCTTTCAACATCTCGACTGCGCCTGCAACAGGGAAGGGCAGTGGCCGGATATTGACGCGACCACGACCTCTTTCCATCCTGGGATTACGAGGTTCAGAGGCAAGTTTGCAACCTGTCTTGCCTGCGATTCGACCCGCTAGCATGGCAGCTTTGGCCCGCAGTGCTGCGCCGCCCAGCAGGAGGGTGGTTTGCGTGGCGAGATTTTTATCGCTCAAGATCTTCGCAATGGCAAGAATCGAATCAGTCAGTGGTGCCGCGGCGGTCTGGGCGGGGGCGCTAGCGTAACGACCAGGATCGGCTGACTCCCACGCGCAATTGGCTGGCAACACAAGTGTTGCGATCCGACCTGGTGTGCTCGTCGCTTGCGAAATCGCCTCTGCCGTATCCATAGGCGCTTCAGTCGCGGATCTGGTTGTCTTAACCCAGTGCGACATGGGACGTGCAACGGCTTCAACATCCGAGTTCAGCGGCGCATCGTTATGAATGTGATCGAGCGCGTGTTGACCGACGATATTGACAATGCCTGAGTGAGCGCGTTTGGCATTATGCAGATTGGCCAAGCCGTTGCCTAAGCCAGGCCCGAGATGCAGCAATGTTGCGGCGGGTTTTTCAGCCATGCGGTAGTAGCCGTCAGCACCCCCCGTCACGACACCTTCGAATAAACCAAGGACGCAGCGCATCTGTGTTGCGCGATCTAATGCAGATACAAAATGCATCTCGGACGTCCCTGGATTGGCAAAACAGGTGTCGATGCCTGCAGCCAAGAGGGTTTGAACCATTGCTTCTGAACCGTTCATTTTGCTTCTCCAGTTTTATTTTTCATTGTCTCGCGAGCGATGATGACTTGTTGTACTTCAGTCGCGCCTTCATAAATTCTCAAGGCACGGACTTCTCGGTAAAGCATTTCAATGGGCTGCCCTACCCGCACCCCAAGGCCACCAAACATCTGCAAACTTCGATCAATGATTCGCTGGGCAGATTCAGTCGCATACAATTTTGCCATGGCAGCAGAGCGGGTCGTGCGTTGCTTCAATACATCGCGCTCCCACGCGGCTCGATAGACAAGTAGGGTTGCTGCGTCGATCTCGGTACTCATGTCGCCGATGGCTGCTTGAGTGATCTGTAAATCACTCAAGACGCCGCCAAACATTTGGCGTGTACTTGCATGGTTAATCGCCATATCCAGCGCGGTTTCGGCAAAGCCTAATGCTGCAGCACCGACCGAGGCTCTGAAGACATCGAGATTCTGCATGGCAACTTTGAAGCCTTGACCAGGCTGAGCCAACCGCTGTGATGCAGGGATGTAGCAATTTGTAAAAGTAAGTGTGCCAATCGGATGAGGCGCAGCCAAATCAAAACGCTCCGTGATTTCCAATCCGGGCGTATTGGCATCGACGACAAAAGCGGTTACCCCTTCGGCTTCATCGTTTTCAGTTCGCGCAAAGACGGTATAAAAATCAGCGATCCCGGCATTTGAAATCCAAGTCTTCACACCATTCAGCAAGTAGCCATCAGCGGTGCGAGTCGCTTTGGTTTTCATTGCAGCGGCATCCGAGCCGGCGTCAGGTTCAGATAAGGCGAACGCCGCGATATAGTCACCTGTCGCGACTTTCGGCAGATATTTGGCTTTGAGTTCATCTGACCCAAAGAGAGTGATCGGACCAGACCCCAAGCCCTGCATGACAAACGCAAAATCGGCTAAGCCATCGTAATAACCGAGGGTTTGTCGTAACAAGCACAAGCTGCGTGAATCGATTTCAGGTAACTGGCCTCCATACGCTGCAGGGACTGTGTAGCGCAGCCAGCCCGCGTCGCCCAACTGTCGAACCAGTTTCTGGCAATACAAATCTACCGATCCATTGTGGATGCGCGAGGTGAAATGTTGGCGACACCAACGATGTAATGAGTCGTGCAGTGCTCGGTGTTCATCGTTAAAAAAAGGCAGTAAAAGGGAATTAGCGTGAAACATGTCAGCGCTGCTCCATCAAGTCAAAAGTGATTTGTACATAACGAGTCGGGACCTCAAGTCGTGTGAAATAAATCACGCGTTCGCCAATGCAGGCATAGCGTCTGAGCTCTGCCACCGGTGTCGCCAAAGGCAGGTGCAAGGCTTCAGCCGAGTCTGATCCTGCCTCGATAATGGTCAGGAGTTGCTCAGCATGGCTGATTTCCGTGCCATGCAGTGAATCCAGAATAGGAGCAACCGTACGATGACGATAGCGTTCTGGATGTTTGTCGTAAATGTCGTTGGCTAAATAGACTTCTGTGTAGCAGAAAGGCCCTGCCGAGGTTGTGTGAACGCGTCGCCAATAGTGGAAGTGGCCGCTTTTTTCATAAGGACATTTCATACCCAGCCAACTCGGCAGGGCCACATCGTTGTTGGACTCTGTCAGAGTTTGAGTGCCCAGCGCATTACTCAAGGCTACAGTTTCTGCCCAGGTCTTTGGCAGCGTCATACTGATTGTTTTTGGTAGCTCATGGTTGACGTAGGTGCCGGATCCTCTCGAGCGGTGGATGAGGCCTTCTCGCTCAAGGAGGCCGAAGGCCTGGCGAACGGTTGCACGTGACACGCCTAATGTTTCGACCAAGCTGTCCAGCGCAGGGACTTGTGAGCCACGTTGCCAGAGATCACGCTGGATATTGCGTCTAAAGATTGCAGCCACTTGCAGATAAAGAGGCAGGGGACTGCGTGAGTAGACTTGTCCGGCAGTCGTCATGACATCGACCCCAGAATCTGGTCTGCCATCTCGCGCAATTTGTTCTTTTGGATTTTGACGGCATTAGCACTTTGTACAGAGGGGAACTCAGTGACGATTTCAAAATGGACTGGCACTTTAAAGCCAGCCAGCACGCGTTTACAGGCCTGAGTCCACGTTGCGGTATCGACCCTCGCACCATCACGCAAAATCACAAAAGCGACCGGCGCGACCTTGGATCCTTTTGTGCCAGCAACGACCTGGCATGCAAGTACACCGGGCTGTTCCTCAATACACTGCTCAATCTCGACGGGATTAACCATAAACCCTGACAAGCGCATCGAGTCACCCAACCGAGTCTGAAACACAAACTGCGTGTCGCTCACGGCATAGCCTAAGTCACCTGTTTTGAAATAGCCATCGTCGGTGAACGCTTGGCGAGTGGCGTCGGGGTTGTCCAGATAACCCAACATGATGCTGGGTGTTTTGATTTCAATTTCACCTGACTCCCCATACGGCAGAACATGACCAGACGCTGGATCACGCGCGCGCAGTCTGGCCTCGGGGTGAATCAGGCGACCTCCGGCAACATACCGCACGCTCGTGTCGCCCTGGTTTGAGTCAGTGGGCTGGGCTGCGATCAAAGCTTGCAACTCACTCGAACCATACAGACCGGTGAGTGGCAAGCGGGCTTGTTCCGCTTTAGTGAGTAATTCACCGAGGGCGGGCGAGAAACTCGCAAACCCGAATAATTTGCAGGTCTTGAACAGTTCAGGCGTCGGGGCAGATTCAAGCAGTTTGAGAATCGATTCGTTATTCGCATAGGTATGGGTGATGCCATGTAAACGGATCTGTTCAAGTGTGCTGGCCGTATCTGACACCGGCTCGCTCACAATGGTGAAGCCGTTAGCCAAACCGCCTGACAAGGTAGAAAAGCCAAAGGCACCGCAAAAAGGCGTGCTGGCAAGGATGCGACTCGTGTGATCGTAGCCGTAGGCTTGGATCATTGCGCGAGCATGCATAATCAGGGTTTTCTGATCGTGCAAGACAAATTTGGGCAAGGATGTTGTGCCGGAGGTGGTGTAACAAAGTACGCCGTTGTTGCCATAGTCTGCAGGAATAGCGTCTGTTGAATGCAATAGGTCCTCAAACCGGATTGGCTGATGACCTGCTAATCGTTCTGGTGACTGACCGAGCGTGATGATGCCTTCGAGGCCTTGGGTAATTTCGCTCGGGACATCGGACAAGATGTCTGCGAAGGGGATCCCTTTGAATTCAGGCCACATCACAAGCCATTTTGCTTGACCTCTGCCGACGATATCTGCAACTTCTTTGCTGCGAAATCGCGTATTGACGGCTAACACCGTTGCGCCCAATCTCGCGCACGCGAGGAAGGTTTGAACCCAAGCCAGGCAATTGGGCAACCATAACGCGATGCGGTCACCTGCACCAATTCCGAGTTTGGCAAAACCGGCAGCCAGCTTTTCGACTTGGGCGTTGAGTTCTCGATAAGTGGTCGGCTGATTTCTGTCGATCAGTGCGATTTGTTCAGGTGTTCGTTGAGCGCAATCGGTGAGGCATTGCGCGAAAGAGACGGGTGTTGATGATGAGACTGACATATCCAATAAGCTAAGGAGCAAGGTCAAAGGACAATACTATAGTCCTAATAATCGAACTATTGAGTTGTCTTGACCAAGTCGCTTCGTGTAAGCTTGTTCGATAATTATTAAGAGACGAAACAAGATGATTCGATTGATTCAACTCGCAGGCCGACGCCTGCGATACATGACACGCTGTCGCTTTGTTGCGCTGAGCGCTTGCCTGTTTGCCGGTTGTGTCTTTGCCCAGCCATTCCCCAATCACACCGTGACGGTCGTGGTGCCCTACCCAGCGGGCGGCGCCGCGGATATGTTCGGGCGCACGATTGCGCAGGCACTAGAAGAAGCGCTCAAACAGACAGTCATTGTTGAAAATCGGCCAGGTGCTGGCGGCAGTGTCGGGATGACTTATGTTGCCCGAGCCAAACCGGACGGTTACACCATTGCCTTGGGGACCATCGGTACGCAATCGATCAATCAGTTTATTTATCCAGCACTCAATATCGATCCTGTTAGGGATTTTGAGCCTATCGCTCTGGTCTCAACGACCCCTAATGTCGTCTCGGTATCGGTCACTTCGCCCTGGAAAAACCTACAGGACGTCATTGACGCGGCGCGTGCTGCTAAAGATAAGAAGCTGACGTATGGCACACCGGGTATTGGTTCATCACCGCATTTAACGGCTGAATACTTTGCTGCAGTGACGGGGGTCGAACTGCTGCATATCCCTTTCAAGGGTGTTTCAGGCTCTTTCCCTGCTTTAGTGGGGGGGCAGATTGATTTGTTGTTCGATAACTTGCCTGGCACAGTCAATCAGATTAATGAAGGCAATCGCATCAGGGGGATTGCCCTGACTTCAGCTGAGCGCAGCCCGCTAGCTCCTAATTTGCCAACCTTTGCTGAGTCGGGTGTCAAAGGTTTCGATGTCACGGCCTGGTTTGCGATCTATGCACCCAAGGGCACACCCAAAGACGTCATGGACGTGCTGATCGAGGCTGCTCGCAAGGGGCTGAAGTCAGAAAAAATCATTAAAACTTATGCCGCTGCAGCGGCCAACCCAGGTCAACTCTTTGGTCCCGAACTGGCCGCTTTTGAACAGAGTGAGCGAGCTAAATGGGGCAAGCTGATTAAAGACAAAGGGATTAAATCCGAATGAACAAGCAAACTGCATTGGTAACTGGGGGTAGCCGCGGCATTGGCAGAGCGATCGTGCAACGCTTACTGGCTGACGGATTCGAGGTGGTCAACTTTAGTCGCAGCGCGCCCGAGACGATTTTACCCGGTGAGACGTTTGAGTCAGTCGACCTCTCTAATCCCAGCCGTGCGCGCGAGGCTGTCGCCGATCTGGCTGCGCGTCGCGAAATTCTGAACGTGGTCAACAATGCTGGCTTGGTCAATCTTGCTAACCTTGAAGACATAACGATCGAACAGGCACAAGAGACGCTCGATCTGAATTTTTTAGCACCTATCATCGTGGCGCAAGGTTTTTTACCCGCCATGAAGGCAAAAAAATATGGTCGCATCATTAACATGGGTAGTCGCGCATCGCTCGGTAAAGAGGGGCGGTCTATTTACGGTGGCCTGAAAGCTGGCATTGCAGGGATGACCCGGACCTGGGCGCTCGAGCTGGGACCCTTTGGCATTACCGTCAATACGATTGCCCCCGGACCGATTGCCACTGAGATGTTTAACAGCAGTAATCCTCCCGGTGCTCCGAGGACACAAAAAATAATCGATGGGATCCCGGTCAAACGCATCGGACTGCCAGAGGATATTGCTCACATCGCTGCCAGCTTGATCGATTCGCGAGCTGGCTTTGTGACGGGGCAAGTGATTCATGTGTGCGGTGGCCTGACTGTGGGCAATTCGGGTTAGTGTCCGCTTCTTGTCTCGTTGGCAGCCGGCTGGTCGTTGTTGTTTTTTAGTCGCCATGCCCGCGACTGCTCAGCAGAGGAATAAAAGAAAAGGAGGAGCGCGAGCTCCTTTTTTTATAGTATTCAAGGGTTTACACTAGGTATGCCTTCAAGGATGTCAAGTACAGACATATTTACGTAACGTAAACGTCATCAAAATCAACCAGATCTGAAACATTTGCTCGTCAGAATGCCACCACTATCTGTTCAACCTCATATTGGTGGTTATATGACAAGCACGATGTATTTCAGACTTTCGGTTTTGACAATCGCTCTAGCGGCTGCAGGCCTCAATTCATCCATGGCCCAGCAGATTACCGACGTTGGTATCGTCAGCGGTACAGGTGGTGCAGGCGGTGCGGATAATCCCAAAAATTACGAATCCGTCAAAACCTCGCCCGTTCGTGCGTCTGTTGAAGTAGCACGCCCGATTGCTGAGATCAGTCAAGACTATGTCGACAACTTTGTCGCGCCAACATCAACGTTTGCCAGCATCACCAACGGCATCATGCCTGGTGCGTATGGCTACGGCACTAACGGCTCTGGTGGCGGTGACGAGAAGATTTCTTTCCGCGGTTTCAAGGACGGTAACTTTTCGATGACGTTTGACGGTATCCCTTTCCAGGATAGCAATGACCCGACGCATCACTCGCAAATCTTTTTTCCATCATCCTTTATCGGTGGTGTGACGGCAGATCGAAGCCCTGGTACTGCATCTTCAATCGGCCCAGCTAACTACGGTGGCACGATCGGCCTCCTGTCACGCCCTCTGTCTGATGAATTTCACAGCACAGCAGGTATGACTTACGGCAGCTTCGCAACCACTTTGTACGAAGCAGAGTTTCAGTCTGGCTATACCAAAGAAGCACCGAACACCAAGTTTATGATTGGCGCACATGACTTTAATTCACAAGGCGCTCAAACTTTTAACCCGCAACAAAGAACAGGCGTTGATTTCAAGCTTGAGTCTGCCTTGACCGCTGATACTAAGTTGACAGCGTTTGCCGGCTACACACACTACACGTCTAACGGTGGTGGTGGCCCAAGCCCCTCAACGTACGCTGTGTACAACAACACAGCAACCGGAATCTCGACCAGCTACAACAAAGGTAGCCCGATGTACCTGAGCAGCGACGACCCAAAGCGCGCTGATTATTACGACTATTCACATTACGACGTAACAGCTTTCTTCTCCTATGTTGGGTTCAATTCAAACCTGGGCGATGGCTGGAAGCTCGACAACAAAACCTATTACAACAACTACGTAAACAAGCAAAGCTACGCCAACTACTCAGCGCCAGATCAAACGTTTGCGGCTTTGGTTGCAACGGGTAAGGGCGGTGTTGATAAGCTGAATTCGTACTGGACCTTGGGTAACATCCTGCGCCTGACGAAAGACACTGAATACGGTGTTTTGAGAACAGGTATGCAGTTGGAGTATTCAGATACACCGAGACATCAAAACTATATCAATCCTTACACGGGTGCAGCAGCCTCGGGTGGTATTAAATTCAACGAAGAATTCACCACAACGATTTTTCAGCCCTATGCTGAGTTTGCCTTTAAAGCAACAAAAGACCTGACGATCACCCCCGGTATTAAGTACAACGTGTACAGCCAGAATCTGACTCAGTACGCCGATAGCGGCACAGTTGGTAACTTGGGTGGTGCAGCATCTGTGCAACATACGGGTACCTACAACGACGTCCTGCCTTTCTTGGACGCCCGTTACATGCTACAGAGAAACTGGTCAGTCTATGGTCAGTTTGCGACCGGCGACGTGATCCCCCCATCGTCTGTGTTTGACGTGACGGGTGCTAACGTTTCAACCTTGCCTCAGCCTATCAAGACCAAGACTTATCAGATCGGTACGGTTTATCAGGGTAAGGATTTCTCGGTTGATGCGGATGTTTTCCAGACGAACGCGACCACTAGCTACTCGTCTGGTATTGATTCGTCGGGTGCAGCTTATTACTATCAGGGCTCAGCGATCACTTATCGTGGTGCCGAAGCTGCGGGTAACATTGTGCTGGGTGGCGGATTTAATCTGTATGCTAATGCCCAAGTCTATCGCGCCACTTATGATGACACAGGCCTGTCACCAGCCAACGTGCCAAGCGATATCGAGGCAGTCGGCCTGTATTATGTGAATGACGGCTGGGCAGTGGGTACAACACTCAAGCGCGTGGGCCCGCAGTGGCAAGACAACACCAAGTCTACGCAAGTCAACCAGTGGTATCAGCTTGATCCCGTGTACCTGACTAACTTCTACGTCAACTACACCATCAAAGGTCTGCCTGGTTTGAGCAGTGCCAAGGTTCGGTTCGGTATTGATAACCTGTTCAACGTCAACTACCTGACTGCTTTCGTACCCGGTTCAGCTACCTCAGCTGCGCCTGGTCAGAACACTGCCGATACCGTTGCTTATACAGCGGGTCGGGCGTACTACTTGTCGCTGTCAGGCACCTTCTAAGTAGATGATCGATAGGTAATATTGCTGTGATCGATTGTTTAATTTGAGTGGCTCATGAATTTGATAGCGTTATTAGAAGTTGCAAATAGTTCTGGTGGTATCGTCTATTTGCTGGGTTTGTTGCTACTGGTGGCGCTGTTTGTGATTTTTGAGCGCCTCCAGTACTTGGCCAATATGCGCAAGGTCGGGGATGCCGTGATCTCGATGTGTCAGCACTCTAAAGTGCTGAACCCAGCAGAGCTCAAGGCATTTCAGGTTGCCAATGCCGACTCACCGGTTGTCAAGTTGCTCGAAGTCGCGATTGATGGTGAACGTGCTCACCTCTCTCGCGAGGATTTGGATGGCAACCTGGAAGAAGCCATCATGCATCAAGTACCCAAGCTGGATAAAAGTGTCTGGTTGCTTGATACCATCATTACGCTGGCACCTTTACTGGGTTTATTTGGCACCATCATCGGTATGTTCAATGCGATGAGCGTGCTTGGTGACATGCAAAATGCGGCGATGCAGATTTCAGGTGGCATTGCTGAGGCCTTGGTGTCAACCGCGATGGGTCTGATTGTTGCGATGATTGGGCTGTACTTTTTCAATAACATCAACAACAAGGTGCGCAGTCTGGTTCACCAGATGGAAACCATGAAGATGATGATCTTGAATCGCCACCACCTTTTTAAAGCGATCACGCAGTGAAAATGCGTTATCTAGAGACAAAAAAGGCGAGGATAGAGATCATTCCAATGATCGACATCATGTTGTTCCTGTTGGTGTTCTTCGTCATGATTACCTTGAAGATGATCCCGACAAGTGGTCATGTCACCAAGTTGCCCACCAGCTCTACCGCCGAAACTCTGCCCAATCCAAAAGTGACGGTAGAGCTTGAAGCGGATGGAAACATGATTGTTAACGGCGCGAGTATTTCACCGAGCCAGTTGACAGCGTTGCTGAAGGCGGGCGATGCGGAGAAAACAGCGGTCACGATTGTGGGTGCTGAATCTGTCTCTTTGCAAAATGTCATGCATGTGATCGATGCCATTAAGCTGTCTGGCGCCAGTCAGCTTTCGCTTGCCGCGAAAAACCAGTCCGATTCAAAGTAAAGCGACACACTCATGGCGTTCAGTCGTCCCTTCCTCTCGTATCAAGGGGTCAAGACTCTTTGCTTGGCGCTCGTCGTCGAGGCCCTGCTTTTGGCGGGTATGGCGGCACTGCTGCTCTCAGCCGCGCCGGTGCATCAAGAAAAACCACCCGCGGTGCTGCAGCTGTCGCTTAAAGATCTCGACATCCCTTCGCCTGTGTTAGAGCCTCAGCCCGAGCCTGCCCCAACACCAAAGCCACCCGAGCCAGAGCCAGTCAAAAAGCCTCCAGAGCCCGAGAAGCCGCCCGAACCGGTTGCTGTGCCACCCCCTCCTGTGCCCAAGCCTAAGCCAAAGCCGGTTCCTGAGAAAGTTAAAACGACGCCTGCAACACAGCAGGTCAGTCCTTCTGCAAGCACGGCTGATTCCGCTTTCGCTGAAGCCGAGCAAGCAGCGGCGGCTGCAGCGGCCGCTCAAGCGCAAAGCAAGCAAAGCGCTGATTTGTTAGATGCCTATCGAAGCAGGGTCAATGCTGCTATTCAAGCTGCGGTTAATTGCCCGCTGGCAGCCCAAAATATGGGGATGTCGGGACAGACTAAAGTACACTTTGATCTGACGGATGGTGTTCAAAGTAATGCCACAGTGGCAACCACGAGCAAACGGCCTATGCTGGATACTGCAGCTCTGGCGGCTGTGCAAAACGCACTATATCCTGCTCCGCCAAAAGAGTTTGCCGGTCAGTTAAAAACAATGAGCGTTTTGGTTGTGCTGAACTGCGCCAATTGATTTCAAATCGCTGGACTATCGAGGGTCTGTTATGAGTGTCTCTACGAGCCGCATCGTATTGCGTTGCCTGATGTTTCTCAGTGTTTTATTTCAGATCCCCCAGGTCTGTGCAGCGCTTGAGCTGCCCGCACCCTACGCCTTTATCGTTGCGGGTGATGGTCAGTACGTGGTGCACGCAGTGACTCAGGCATCCACCTGCCCACTGATTGCCTGGGATACGCAAGCGCCGATTCAAATGGCGGTTAGAGTTGGTCCTGCTGAAATCGGTGCTCGAACCCCTGAAGAGGATAAGCCTGCAAATTTTCCTGTCTTGAGTTGCGAGGCAACTTGGTTAAAAGGTGCCAAACAAGCCAGGATCGGGGATCAAATTCTGAAGTCACCGACTGCTTCGCCACAAAGAATTGTCGTCCTGGGCGATACTGGTTGTCGTTTGAAAGCGGCTGACAAGGCTTTTCAGGCTTGTCTGGATCCGGTTCAATGGCCCTTTGCCAATATTGCCAAGCAAGCCGCCTCAAAAAATCCAGATTTAGTGATTCATGTTGGCGATATTGCTTACCGTGAAAGCCCATGCCCTGCCGAGATAAAAGGGTGTGCGGGATCCGTCTGGGGGCAGGGTTACGACGTTTGGGACGCTGATTTTTTTCAGCCAGCCTTGCCTTTGCTCACGCAAGCTCCTTGGGTATTTGCCCGAGGCAATCATGAATCCTGCGCCCGTTCTGGTCAAGGTTGGTTTCGTTTTATCGATTATCAAGCGTGGGATGCCCAGCGTACTTGCAATACAGTAGCTGATTACGAGGCGGGCGACTATTCGGTGCCGTTTGCTGTGTCGATTGGATCTGAGGCGCAAATCATTGTGTTTGACTCGTCCGCTGATAAGAAAAAAAATAGTCCTTCAAGCGTCAATTTCAAAAAATACAGCCAACAATTGGCGACGGTAGACCAGTTGCTGAGCGCGAAGCCCTTTAATATTTTCGTCAGTCACCATCCCCTTGAGGCAGTAGAGAAATCCCGAGACACTGGTGCGCCGTTTTTGTTTCAGACGGGTCTTACTCATGTGATGAGCGAACTGGATAAGCAACATGCTGTGCGGCAGGGTATGAGCTTCTCTTTGCACGGTCATTTTCATACCTTCGAATCGATTTCGTTTAACGACGGACGGGCGCCTGTCATCGTGACAGGTAATGGTGGTACAGCGATAGCGCCTTCCCCAAAAACGAGTGATGTGACTGAGTCATTGCAACAACAGTTCAATGTGAAGGGTTTTGTTAGTCGTCAGTCATATGGCTTTCTGACGCTTGACCGGCAGAATAAGGCTGGCTCTCGCTGGCTGCTAACCGAGTATGACAGTGACGGAAAAAGCATCGTGACTTGCCAGCTTAATAGCCGTAAAAGTGTTTGTCAGCCTGTCTAATCGAGGATGCCGCATGAAGATATTCAGTAAAGTTCTGACGCTAAGTGCTTGTTTAATGCTCTCGGCTTGTGCGGTGTCGCCCAACGTTAAAACGGATGTGAATGCGTCAGCAAATTTTGCGACGTTTCGGTCTTACAGCTTCATGCAATCGGATGGCTTGACACAGGGCGGCTATCGCTCGTTAGTCGGTGAGCGTTTTAGACAGGCAATTGCCGAGCAGATGGCGGCCAAAGGTTATGCCCTCGATGAGCAACAGCCAGACCTACTGGTCAATTTTCAGACCGTCGATACACAAAAAACCGATTTTGTTGATATGGCTGCCCCAATTGGCCCTGGCCGGAGATGGGGAGGGCCGCAATATGGCTGGAATGTATCGCCGATCACCTACACAGTTAGCGTGGTAACCATTGACTTGGTAGATGCCAAGCGTAAGCAGGCTGTCTGGCAGGGGGTCAGTACGACTAATTTCAGGAGCGCCAATCCGGACGAATCAGAGCAAGGCGTCAAGACTGTTGTGGGCAATATTTACGCAAAATACCCGTTCACAGCTGGTCATTAAACGACTTGTTGAAGAAACCTGTACTAAAAAAGCCGCTTCCCTTAGTAAGGAAAGCGGCTTTTTTTTGTTCGCTGGTGAAATTAATCGCGATTGCTACCACCGAAAATACCGAGTAACGCCAACAAGTTAGAGAAGACGTTATAGACATCTAGATAGATGGCCAGCGTGGCAGAGATGTAGTTGGTTTCGCCACCATTGACGACGCGTTGCAGATCAAACAGCATGAAAGCTGAAAAGATCACAATGGCAAGAACCATAATGGTGAGTGTTAAAGCGGGCAGGTGCAAGAACATATTGCCAATCGCTGCAATCATCAAGATCACTGCGCCCATGAACAAAAATTTGCCCATGCCTGATAAGTCACGTTTGATTGTTGTTGCCAGTGTTGCCATGGCACCAAAGACGACGGCTGTGCCACCAAACGCCGCCATGATTAATTGTGCGCCGTTGCCAAAGCCAAGTACAAAACCAATCAAGCGCGAGAGCATAAGCCCCATAAAGAAGGTAAACAGCAACAACAGGGCGACCCCCATGGAGTTTTCTTTATTTTTTTCGATCGCAAACATCAGACCGAAAGCGCCAACCATAAAGACGATTAAGGTCATGCCGGGGCTGGCCATCATTGCCTGCGCTACGCCGGTATAGACCCCAATTGCGGCACCCATAACGGTTGGGATCATGGAAATCGCAAGCAACCAGTAAGTGTTGCGCAGAACCCGGTTGCGCGCGACGGCGGACGAAGCGCCATAGCTATCTTGTGAAATTGTGTGGAAATCGCTCATCGTGAACTCCTGTTGATGTGACTGACTTAAATCAAGCTTATCAGCTAACTAATACTATGATTGAAATCATACCTTACAGTTCCCTGAATGGGTATATTTAATTGTCTGTGTTTGGTGTTGTCAAGCTAGTGCACCTAAACGGTGCGCTTTTAGCTCGTGCCCTTGATTCTTGTATACCGTCCAACGCGCTCGAGCAGAGAGCTTGTCGTGTTCGTCCTCAGAGACAATTTCGAGCACACGATCGACTGATCCAAGGCTCGGCGGGCAATCATCAGACAAATTCAGCAGCCAGGTATGTTGGCTGCACTTGCTCAAGGCCTCTTCAAGATTGTTTTGTACCATCACGATTGCGACTGCCGCAGCGTGAGTGTGTTCGCTTTTTACATGCGGTACAAAAGCCGTATCTTCAACCGCCCACAACAGTTGATCGAACTGAGCGAGTCGTTGCTCATCCGGGCAATAGACGATGATTCTCTGCCCGGCGAGATATTGCCGCAGCACGGTCTGGCAGGCCTGCGTCAATCGCTGATCAGCACCGAAAGCGAAGTCTATTCTGGCCATCGCACTGGCTTTTCTTTGTTTTTACGCAAGTTATTGGTAAGCCGCCGTAATCAGGTAATTAAGCAGCATCGGAACTGGACGTGCTGTCGATCCTTTATCGGCACCGGATTTCCAGGCTGTGCCAGCGATATCCAGATGTGCCCAAGAGTAGGCTTTGGTAAAGCGCGACAGGAAGCAGGCCGCAGTCACGGCACCGGCTGGTGGGCCGCCAATGTTAGCCATGTCAGCAAAGTTAGACTTGAGTTGCTCTTGATAAGCTTCGTCCAGGGGCATACGCCAAGCGGGGTCTTGTGCTTCTTTACCCGCGGTCAATAAGGCATCAGCCAGCGCGTCATCGGTTGCAAAGAGGCCTGAATTAACTTTGCCTAAGGCGGTGACGCAAGCACCAGTTAACGTGGCGATATCGATGACAGCTTGAGGCTTGAAGCGCTCGGCGTAAGTTAGGGCGTCACACAAAATCAGCCGGCCTTCGGCATCGGTATTAAGGATTTCAATCGTTTGGCCCGACATGCTGGTGACAACGTCGCCGGGTTTATTCGCGCTGCCGTTAAGCAGATTCTCGCAGGCAGGGATCAAGCCAATCACTTCGATTGGTAGCTCCAGTTCGGCCACTGCCTTTAGCGTGCCAATCACACTCGCGGCGCCGCACATATCGAATTTCATTTCATCCATGGTTGCCGCGGGTTTGATGGATATGCCACCCGCATCAAAGGTGACACCTTTACCTACTAAGACGATTGGACCTGAAGCCGTCGATTTGCCGCTGGCTTTTTTGCCTGCTGCCGTAGGGGTTGCCGCCTTTTTATAGTGCATGACGATGAAGCGTGGCGGCTGGTCAGATCCTCGTGAAACCGACAGAAAAGAGCCCATATGCAGCGCTTCAATCTGCTTGCTCTCCAACACATTCACTTTGATGGATTTAAAGTCGCGACCCAGTTGCTTAGCGGTATCGCCCAGATAGCTGGGCGTACAGATATTGCCGGGCAGATTGCCAAGGGTTTTGGCCAAAGACATCCCGGCGACGAGAGCCGAGCCCTCGGCCAGTCCTAGTTGAGCGCTGGACAAGTCGGCTTTGTCGACCCAGAGTACGTATTTTTTGAGCTTAGGTTGACGACTCGCATCGGGCTTGCCGATTGTTGCGTTGTAGTAATACGTTGCGTCGCCGACGGCCTGTGCTGCGCTGCGTGCGCGCAAACGAATGGGCGTTGTGCACGAGATCGCTGTTAAGGTAGAACACGCATCAGTGATTTGCGCTTGGGCGCAGTAGGCGGCAAAGGCATGCTCAGCGCGAGCCTGAGTTTTGGCGTTGTATTCCGTTTGTTTACCCAGGCCGACTAACACCACTCGTTGTGCTGATACGCCCGTCAGTTGACGCAACACCAAGGTGGAGGCAACTCGACCAGTGAATTCAGTCTTTATCATCGCGCGAACCGCACCGTGGCTGGCTCGGTCGATAATATCAGCCGCAGGGCTTAAAATCCCGTCTGTAAAAACGCCGACAGCCAGTGCTGGGGTTTTAATTTGATGGGGTGATGCAGTGACGTGTGTGCTAAATTCCATTGATTGACTCCTGAAGCGCCTAAAGAACTTTCTTGATTATCCCGCATTTTTGATTCATGTCCCTATTTAAACGCTCCGTCACTTCAGAAGTCGCTAATCATTCGGGCGTTGTGTTTTCAACGCTGATCGTGATCTGGCTCAGTATTGTGTTGGTGCGTCTGCTTGGCGAGGCCGCAGCTGGCAAAATTGGCCCTGATATTGTGATCGGTCTGGCCACCTTTACAACGATAGCCGCGCTGCCGACTATCCTCGCCTTTGCTATCTTTATCGGTGTTCTGACCACTGTTACTCGTAATTATCGCGAGTCAGAAATGGTTGTCTGGTTCTCAAGCGGTCTGTCGCTGCTGGACTGGATCAATCCCATCTTGAGATTAGCGGTGCCCGTAGCGATTGCAAGTACTTTGCTGACTATGTTTGCAACACCATGGGCTAACCGGCAGATGGAAGACTATCGCGCAAAATACGAGATGCGGTCTGACTTATCCAAAATAACGGCTGGTCAGTTCATGGAAGTCGAAGAAGGGCAGCGAGTGTTTTTTGCTGAAGAGGCAAGTGAAGATCAAAGTACGCTTGGCAATCTATTTTTACGGGCGCTCGATCCGAATTGGCACTCCATCGTCACAGCAAAAACCGCGGTAACTGAGATTGAAGCAAATGGCGATCGATTTCTGGTGCTTGAAAAAGGGCAACGCTACGATCTGAAGCCTGGGACGTCCGAATTCAGGCTTTCTGATTTCGAACGCTTTGGTATGCGCCTCGAGAGCAAAGACAGCGCTCAGTCTGCCGAGCAGCGTCGTCTTGAACTGCTGAAAAGCCGTAAGGCAAGACCCACTGAGTTGCTGCTTGCTGATCCAGAGCCGGAAGCCAAAGGTCAGTTGTTCTGGCGGATCTCTATCCCAATTGCGGCCCTCAACCTGGCTTTACTTGCTATCCCTCTAGGGGCGGTAAACCCAAGGATTGCTCGGTCAGAATTATTGATCGCTGGTTTGATTGCCATGTTGTACTTGAATCTGATCAATATTACTCAGGGTTGGATTAATACCTCCACTATTCCTTTTAAAGTAGGTGTGTGGGTCATTCATTTGATGTTCGCTGGTTTAACAGCGTTTCTGCTTTACCAACGCCTGCGCATCAAGGCACCAAAAGATCCGGTAGCTATCCAAGCCTAGTTCGTTAGTGCGAATAAGCTAATAAATAAAAGTTAGTATAAGTTGGTTTTATATAACTTAAAATATTGCATCTTCAGGGGTTTATATGAATTTGCAACAGTTTCGCTTCGTGCGTGAAACAATCAGGCGTAACTTTAATTTGACTGAGGCAGCTAACAACCTGTTTACGTCTCAGCCTGGTGTTTCAAAAGCCATTCTCGAGTTTGAGGATGAGCTGGGTGTACAAATCTTTGAGCGCTATGGCAAGCGAATCAAAGGCTTGACCAAACCCGGTGTCGCAGTCGCTCAAGTCATTGATCGAATCATGCGCGAGATTGATAATCTGAAAAAAGTCAGCGATGACTTCGCCCGCCGGGACGAAGGGTCCATGGTCATCGCTTGTACTCATACACAGGCGCGCTATGTATTACCCAAAGTGATTCCTGCCTTTCGAGCTCTGTTCCCTAAGGTTCATTTATCCCTGGCAGAGGGGAGCCCCCCGCAACTCGCTGAAATGGTGCTAAGCGGGCATGCTGACCTGGCGATTGCCACCGAGTCTCTCGCACTCACCCCTGGCTTGGCAACCATCCCTTGTTATAGCTGGGGCCATGCAGTCGTGGTCCGGCCAGATCATCCGCTCGCTGAGTTAGCCAGGGACAGTAGTTTTGTGCTCTCGCTTGACCATCTTAGTGACTATCCAGTGGTGACCTATGACCGAGCCTTTTCTGGCCGGCGCTCAATGGACGACGCGTTTCAGCGCCAAGGTATTAAACCGGATATCGTGCTTGAGGCAATTGACGCTGATGTCATCAAAACCTATGTGGATGTTGGTATGGGCATTGGCATCATTGCTGGGGTTGCTTTCGAACCCCTGCGCGACAGTCATCTTGTGAGAATACCGGCCGAGCATCTGTTTGGCGAACAAACGACTCGAATTGCAATTAAATCTGGCGTTTTTTTACGTGATTATGTCTACACCCTGATCGGCATGCTGGCTCCCGATTTGGATGCGGCGCAGGTCAAGACGCTGCTAGACAGCAAGGCGTCTTAGGAAAAACAGAAATCAATGAATACGAATCGTTATTGTTTGAATTGACTATTCAAATGAGAATCATTATCATTTAACCTGTTTGAACAGTCTAAACAGGAGCAGATGATGGTCGATCTATTGAGGGCAGTCGTAGTAGGGGCGGATCGACTGGGTAACATTCCCGAGCTCTTGCGGGGGCACAATATTCATATCACGCACCATATCAGCGGGCGCGACCCGTCTCATCAGAAAAAAACTTTGCAGCTGCCATCGGGTACAGGTCTGGTGATCCTGCTAACCGATTTTCTCGGTCATAACGTGATGAAGACCTTTCGGCAGGCAGCTCAACGCCAAGGTGTCAGAATTGTTGCTTGTCGGCGATCCGTTTGTGCAGTCCAGCAGGCGCTGACCCAATTAGGGTTGCCGAGCGTTGCTCGTGGGGTTGGCTGAGGCTTGAGTCGACTTAGGTTTATTTTCTGTTGTTTTAGTCGTTGAAGTGCTCTGGGTCGTTGAGCTCGTCTTGGGCGTTGGACTAGCCCGGGATGTTGAAGCAGTCACAGGGGTTGAGTTGGGGGTCTTTGTCGTTTTACCGGCTTTGGGCGTTGCTGGAGTCAAATCTACTTTGGCAGTCTTGGCAGGTGGCGACGACTTTGTCTCTTTAGCCGTCGTCGTTTGTTGCGACTTAATCGATACTTGACTATTTTTGGCCGACGAATGATTTGTCGCGGTGCTCGTCACCTTGCTAGCTGGGATCAAAATCGGTGCTGAGTCAGTGAGACTCGCACCGGTATTAGCCGATGCGAATTCAGCACCATCCAGTCGACGTGCCCCGGTAAAGCGTTTGTCCCAATAACGTTCGTTAATGTCTTCTATACGAACGACACCACCTGATGCAGGTGAGTGGACAAACTTGCTATCCCCCAGATAAACACCGACATGGGAAAATCGCCGTCCCATGGTGTTGAAGAAAACCAGATCGCCGACTTGTAACTGATTTCTCTCGATATTTGAACCGAGCTTGGCCATGTCGTCAGAGCGAGGGGGAAGCTTTAACCCAAGTGACTCTTGTGCTGAGTAAAACACCAAGCCGCTGCAATCGAATCCTGTGTCGGGTGATTTGCCGCCAAAACGATACCTAATGCCGAGCTGCGTCAACGCATGTCGCGCGAGCGGGTTATTAATGTCTTCTGGGTTGATTTTGAACTGGGCACCACGCTGCCTCGCCATAAACTCGCTAATCGGATCACGACCGTACTGCCAACTAGCGCTACCACTATCGCGATAATTCTGATCGTCGTAGGCCGTGCGTGAACCGTTTGAATCGATGGCGCAACCAGTGAGTAAGGTCGTGAGTAGAACGCCAAGCAGCACACAAATCTTTGCAGTCCATCGGTGACTCATCCTGCCCGAATCAGGCATTAAACGAGCAGGACTGAATGATCGGCATGAAATAAACATTCTCAATAGGCGGGAAAAACCGGATAGCCAAGTTGTAAGACTAAAGCCAAGATAGCGGTATTGCAACAATTAGATGGTTGCGGGCTAAGGATTTTTATATTAAAACGCAAGAAATACCCTTGAAGCTGACGTTGTCATCATCGAGCAAAATAGTAACAGACCTGAACGAATCGAAAAATTAAACCGCTTTAAAGGGAAAGGAGTGCCCCGATGAACCCCATTCAACACTTTCATCGACGATCAATCGATGACAGAGATGCTTTTTGGACAGCTGAATCTGCAGCGATTCATTGGCACAAGCCATTCGAGCAAGTGCTGGACTTCTCAAAACCACCGTTTGCAAAGTGGTTTGTTGGTGGTGAGACGAATTTGTGTTTTAACGCGGTCGATCGCTGGGTGGATAGCCGCGGCGGCGAACGCGCGCTAATCTGGGTGTCAACTGAGGTTGATCAGGAGATTATTTATACCTACCGGGACTTGTACCGCGAAGTTAACACCGTTGCGGCGATGCTGGCGAGTCAAGGGGTAGGGCGAGGTGATCGCGTGCTCATCTATATGCCCATGATCCCTGAGGCAGTCTTTACCATGCTGGCCTGCGCGCGATTGGGTGCTGTTCACTCAGTTGTGTTTGGGGGATTCGCTTCCGTTAATCTGGCTCAACGGATAGACGACGCTCAGCCAAAAGTCATTGTGACAGCCGATGCCGGCTCAAGAGCAGGCAAGGTGACTCCTTATAAACCCTTGCTGGACAAAGCAATTGCACTATCCACGCAGCCACCAGCTCAAGTCATCATTGTCGATCGCGGTTTGTATGCGTTTGAGCCAGTTGTTGGGCGAGACTTGGATTATCGCGAGCTTCATCACACCCACGACAAAGCAGAAATAGCACCTGTCTGGCTTGAATCCTCCGCGCCAAGTTATATCCTCTACACCTCAGGCACGACCGGTAAACCCAAAGGGGTTCAGCGGGACACCGGCGGGTACGCCGTTGCGCTAGCCTCATCCATGAAAGGCGTCTTCAACGGAAAGGCTGGTGAAACTTTTTTATGCACCAGCGACATCGGCTGGGTCGTTGGCCACTCTTACATTGTTTACGGCCCTTTGATTGGCGGTCAGGCTACGATTCTCTATGAAGGTACGCCTATCCGCCCTGACGGCGGGATACTGTGGAGTCTGGTCGAGCGCTTCTCGGTCAACACGATGTTTTCGGCGCCAACTGCAATCCGAGTGCTTAAAAAACAAGATCCGGCACTGCTTAAAAAATATGACCTGTCCTCGCTACGCTCGCTTTATTTGGCTGGCGAACCGCTCGATGAACCAACTGCTGAATGGATAGCCGCTGGTCTGGGCAAGCCTATTATCGACAACTATTGGCAAACTGAAACGGGCTGGACGATTTTGGCTGCGCAACCCGGTGTCGCCGACGTTGCAACCAAGTTTGGCAGTCCTTCTTTCCCTGTCTACGGGTTTGATGTTCGTGTGATTGATGAGCAGACAGGCGAGGATCTTGGTCCCAACCAAAAAGGTGTGGTCGCTATCGCCCCACCGCTACCACCGGGTGCAATGAGCACCATCTGGGGTGATGACGAGCGCTTCGTTGAGACATACTTCAACTCCATCCCCAATCGGCAGGTTTACTCGACTTTTGACTGGGGGCTGTTCGATGAGGATGGTTATTTCTTTATTCTGGGTCGCACCGACGATGTGATTAATGTTGCTGGTCACCGACTTGGCACCCGTGAGATAGAAGAGTCGATTAACAATCACCCCTCAGTGGCTGAGTGCGCAGTAGTGGGGATTGCTGATCAGCTCAAAGGCCAGGTCGCCGTGGCTTTTGCTGTGCTTAAAGACCCCAGGGTTTTAGATGAACCAGGCGCTGATCTGAAACTTGAAGGGGCGATTATGAAGATTGTGGACGAGCAGCTCGGAGCCGTTGCTCGGCCGGCTCGGGTTAGATTTGTCACGACGCTTCCCAAGACGCGCTCTGGTAAAGTGTTGAGACGGGCGATTGTTGCAGTTTGCGAAGGCAGAGATCCGGGTGATCTCACGACAATCGAAGACCCAAGTGCACTTGAACAAATAAAGGATTCGCTTTGAAAACTAAATCAATTCTCGGTGATGCAGATGTTGCACGAATGATGGCTGCGGCTAAAGCGTGCGCGAATCAGAACAACTGGGCGGTCACCATCGCGATTGTCGATGATGGTGGGCATCTGTTGAGTCTGCAACGTCTCGACGGTGCTGCGCCCATTTCAGCTCATATTGCGCCTGCGAAAGCTCATACTGCTGCGGTAGGACGTCGTGAGACCAAACTTTACGAGGATGTCATCAATAATGGCCGCACTTCCTTTCTGACAGCCCCCTTGGTTAAGGGGATGCTGGAGGGCGGTTTGCCAGTTATTGTTGATGGCGAGGTGATCGGTGCCGTTGGTGTTTCAGGCGTTAAGTCATCGGAAGACGCGCAGATTGCGGCGGCAGGCATTGCCGCGCTGTAAATTTCGTTATTGAAGACTTTTTATTAAAAATAGAGCGCAGTAAACAGGCTCAAAGGAGATCGTTCCCATGTCCATGTCAATCGAATCAACGCTTGTTGAAACCCGTGTCTTTCCGCCACCAGCCGACTTCGCTAAACAGGCTAATGTTTCTGGTGCGGCTGGATATCAGGCCTTGCTTGCAGAAGCAGATCGTGATCCTGACGCGTTCTGGGGACGACTCGCCCGTGAGAATCTAAGTTGGGCAAAACCTTTCACACAAGTGTTGGACGAGTCTCGTGCACCCTTCTATCGGTGGTTTGGTGACGGTGAATTGAATATCTCCGCCAATTGCTTGGATGTCAATCTGACCAACGGCAATGCCGACAAAGTCGCCATCATCTTTGAAGCCGATGGGGGCGCTGTAACACGGGTGACCTACCGGCAGCTTTACGAACGTGTCTGTCAATTTGCCAATGGATTGAAATCCCTTGGCTACACCACCGGTGAGCGCTCAATTATTTATTTGCCCATGTCGATTGAAGCGGTCGTTGCGATGCAAGCCTGCGCGCGCCTGGGGATCACACACTCAGTCGTGTTTGGTGGATTCTCTGCAAAGAGTTTGCATGAACGCATTACTGACGTCGGTGCAACGCTAGTCATTACCGCGGATGAGCAAATGCGTGGCGGTAAGTCGATCCCGCTCAAACCAGCAGTTGACGAGGCGTTTGGTATGGGCGGCTGCGAAGCGGTTCGCCATTGTGTGGTGTATCAGCGTACAGGTGGCAAAGTCGTTTGGGATGACAAACGGGATATCTGGATGCACGATCTGGTCAAACAGCAGTCGACTGTGTGTGAGCCGGTTGCTGTCAATGCCGAGCATCCTTTATTCATTCTGTACACCTCGGGTTCAACCGGCAAGCCTAAAGGCGTGCAACATAGTTCAGCCGGGTATTTGTTGTGGGCCAAACTGACAATGCAATGGGTATTTGATGCCAAAGCCAGCGATGTCTTTTGGTGCACAGCTGATGTGGGTTGGGTGACTGGTCATACCTATATCGCTTACGGTCCACTCGCAGCGGGGATGACACAGATTGTGTTCGAAGGTGTGCCTACTTATCCCGACGCCGGTCGGTTCTGGAAAATGATCCAGGACCATCACGTGACGATTTTTTACACGGCGCCAACTGCAATCCGATCGCTGATCAAAGCGTCTGACGCCAATGAGGCGCATCATCCCAAGTCTTACAATCTGAGCAGCCTGCGGTTGTTGGGTTCGGTCGGTGAACCGATCAATCCTGAGGCCTGGATGTGGTACCACAATAATGTTGGTGGTGGTCGTTGCCCTATCGTTGATACCTGGTGGCAAACCGAAACCGGTGGGCATATGATCACACCCTTGCCCGGCGCAACGCCCTTAAAACCTGGTTCTTGCACGACACGTCTGCCGGGCATAACAGCTGCGATTGTTGATGAAACGGGGCACGATGTGGAAGCCGGCCACGGCGGTTTCTTGGTCATTAAACGTCCTTGGCCTTCAATGATTAGAACAATTTGGGGCGACCCGGACCGGTTCGAGAAGAGCTACTTTCCGTCAGAGCTCAAAGGGTATTACTTGGCGGGTGACGGTGCGCAGTGCGATGCAGACGGTTGCTTCTGGATCATGGGACGAATTGATGACGTGCTGAACGTCTCTGGTCATCGTCTTGGTACCATGGAAGTCGAGTCCGCCCTCGTCTCCCATGAAATGGTGGCCGAGGCTGCAGTAGTTGGTCGTCCTGACGCCACGACTGGTGAGGCAGTAGTTGCCTTTGTCGTTCTCAAACGTTCAAGGCCCGAGGGCGACGAAGCCATTGCAATTGGCAAGCAACTGCGCGATTGGGTAGCCAAAGAAATTGGGCCAATTGCTAAACCGAAAGAGATCCGTTTTGGTGACAATTTGCCCAAGACTCGCTCGGGCAAGATTATGCGTCGATTATTACGCGTGGTGGCAAAAGGTGAGGCGGTGACTCAGGATGTTTCTACCCTGGAGAACCCGGCTATTCTTGACCAATTGTCCAAACCAGTGTGATGAGCTAAGAAATCAGGACGGCTTGTCCTGATTTTTTTGATGCACCACTCGTGCGTTCATTTCAAGTCGCATCTGCTTACGAAGCTCTGCGGCGGCGTAGCGACGCTTCTCTTGCTCACTGAACGGACGCAAGGGGGGGACGGGCACCGGTTTGCGTTGGTCATCAACGGCTACCATGGTAAAAAAGCAGCTATTAACGTGCCTGACCTCCTGAGTTTGAATATTCTCGGCGATTACTTTGACACCGACTTCCATTGAAGAGGTGCCCGTGTGATTGACTGATGCCAAAAATGTGACTAACTCACCTACGTGTATAGGTTGCCTGAAGGTGACTTGATCGACGCTAAGCGTGACGACGTAGCGGCTCGCATAACGACTTGCGCAAGCGTAAGCGACCTGATCCAATAGTTTGAGAACTGATCCGCCGTGAACGTTACCGGCAAAATTTGCAGTGTCGGGGGTCATCAGTACAGTCATGGTGAGCTGATGGGCGGGAAGATGTGACATATAGAACTCGCAGCAGATCAATCAGAATGAGTGGTATGTTAACGCGCAAGCATGGTTGCAATCGTTGCTTGATTGTATTCAACCAAAGAACAACTTAAACAAAAGAAGGCATATGAAAATCCTAATCGTTGGGGCTGGTGGTGTTGGTGGCTATTTCGGTGCTCGTTTAATCAACGCGGGTGCTGATGTCACATTTTTATTGCGTGAGACCAGACATCAAAAAATAAAAGCGGAAGGCCTGGTTGTCGAGACCCCCAAAGAGACGTTTACGGTGCAGGCAAAATCAGTGACTAAAGATCAGCTGACGCCCGAGTACGACCTCATTATGCTTGCCCCAAAAGCGTATGACCTGGCTGATGCGCTGGACTCGATCGCTGGTGCGAGTAGCAAAGGGGTACTCATCCCTTTTCTAAACGGGCTGAACCACTTGCAAGCGCTGGATGAGCGTTTTGGCCGCGATAGAGTGATGGGCGGTGTGGCACAGATAGCTGGAACGATCACTCCAACGGGCGCAGTGAAACGCTTGAACGAACTGGCGACGCTGACCATCGGCCCGCGTGCAGATTCGCATGTCCAGCTAGCAAAAGAATTTTTCGAACTTTGTCAGCGTGCTCAGTTCGATAGTATTTACAGTGAAAATATCGAGCAATCGTTATGGGATAAATGGGTTTATCTGGCTTGCCTGGCAGGTATGACCACGCTCTTTAGAGGATCAGTGGGTGAGATTGTTGCCACGCCCTGGGGTGCGGATATGATGACCAAATGTTTCAGTGAAACGTGTGCCGTTGCGACGGCCTACGGGTTTGCAATGAGCCCGAACGCCCATGCCAAAGCACTGGGTAATTTGACTAAAGAGGGTTCGAATTTCACCGCATCGATGCTACGAGATCTGCGCAATGGCAACATGACTGAGCACGAGCATATTCTGGGTGGCATGGTGCATCGCGGGTTGGCTAAAAATATCGACTGCACGTTGATTAAGGCAGCGTACACCCAACTATGCGTCGCTCAGACTCAGCGTCAAGCGCAGTGATGGATTCAAAACGACCACTAAACACTGACTGAGCCAGTCTTGCACATGAGCAAATCCGCCACATCAGCCAAAACATTCTGGGGCTGGTGGATGGTGGTTGGTTGCATGGCAATCGCCGTGATTGCGTGGTCGTTTGCTTTATACGGACCAAGCGTCTACTTGCACACCATCAGTCAGCAACGCGGTTGGTCGATTGGTTTGGTGTCGTCGGCACTCACCCTGTCTTTTTTGGTCAACGCGTCTGTTTTGATTTTCGTGGGGCCTGCGATTGCACGGTATGGAGCTAAGCCGATGATGATGGCTGGTTCTGCTTCGATGGCGATCGGTTTGACCAGTATGGGTCAAGTGACCCAGATTTGGCAGATATATCCCGCCTTTGCGCTGATGGGTTTAGGTTGGTCCTGTTTGTCAACAACTGCGCTCACGACGACGCTGGCGCCTTGGTTTAGTAAGTTTCAAGGTCGAGCCGTGTCGACCGCCATGCTGGGAGCGAGCGTAGGCGGCATGGTTGGCGTGCCGTTTTTATTGGCATTGATTGATGGGATTGGTTTTGAAAGCGCCATGCTGTGCGCCGGGTTGCTGGTGCTGATTGTCGTCTGGCCAATTAGTTTTTTTGTTTTGAAACGACGACCACAAGATATTGGGCTTCATCCCGATGGTTTGAGCGAGATCGGACAAACTTCAGCGACTGATGCAAAACAATGGACACGGAAAACAGCCCTACAGACCACAGAGTTGAGGACTGTCATGCTGGCATTTGGCTTGGCTTTGATGGTGCAAATCGGTTTTCTGACGCATCAGGTATCGATGTTATTACCTGTTGTGGGGTCGCGGGTTACGGGACTATGCGTGACTGCTGCCGCTTTCTCTGCGTTTCTTGCGAGGATGTTGTTAGCACGTTTTTCTGATCGAATGGATGTTCGACTGATTGCAGCTGGTGTGCTGTTGCAAGCTACGATTGCAGTATTGTTGATTTCTATATTGCCGACGACCCCATGGGCTCTGGTGCTAGGGGTTGTGCTGTATGGAATGACGGCTGGAAATGTCACCACATTGCCCCCAATCATTGTCAGAAGAGAGTTTGGTGCCTCATCGTTTGGCATCGTGTTTGGTATTTGCGCGATGATCATGCAACTGATGTCTGCGATGGGGCCGGGGGTTTTCGGTTTGTTGTTCGACTGGAGCGGTAGCTACCGTTTACCTTTAGCGATCGCCGCGCTGATGAATCTGATTGCAGCAGCAATTGTTTTACGTGGTCGCAAAAAGAGCGACTAGATGTAGGCGCTGCCATTGACCAAAAAATTTATTTGAAATGTAGATGTACTCTATACTTGTTCGCGACCGGGCAAATAAAAGTTGACAACAATGCGACGTCGGATTTTTTTGAAAAACGCGGCTATCACAGCCTTTGGTGCTGGATTGCCAGTGAGTGGGGCGCTAGCTCAGAACCGGTTTGCTAAATATGCAGGCCAGACAGTAACACTCAGTGTGCCAGCACATCCGCAGTTCGATGCAATGGTCAACCTCTTGCCTCATTTCACAAAAGACACTGGTATTAAAGTCGAAATTGATAAATCGGCTATGAGTCGATTAAAAGATAAGCAATTGCTTGAAATGGCAAAAGCACAAGGTGAGTACGACCTAAGCTGCTATGTTGTGATGTGGAAAACTGAATATGTCGCCAAAAGTCTTATTCATCCACTTGAACCTTTCTTTGCGAATGCTGCGTTAGCCGACCCAGCCTATGACCTGAACGACATCATCCCGATCTACCTTGAGAATATCGGACTAGTTGGTGGCGGTAAAGGCTACCTTCAAGGGCCTGGCGCCAGGTTGTATGGATTACCTTACGGAGGCGAAACGTCGATACTAGCCTATCGTCACGATATTTTTGAAAGGCACCAATTACAGGTGCCGACTAACTACACAGAGTTTTCTGCGCTTTTGCACACCATTAAAGACAAAGCAGCGATTGGGGCTTTGGCGTCCCGTGGTCAAATGGGACACCAAGCCGTGCACGCTTGGTTGCTGCACCTGAACCCGCTCGGCGGCAGTATATTTGATGAAGAATGGCAACCTCGTTTCAATGATCAAGCAGGGGTCGACGCGCTGAAGTTTTTACAAGATGTCATGGCTACTGGTGTCCCTGGCATGGCAAGATTTGACCAGACCGCGAGCAATGCTGCTTTTTTGGAAGGGCAAACAGCGATGTATCTTGATTCAACGCTCATTTCAGGCCTCGCTAACAACACTCGCAAATCAAAAATTTCAGGCAAAGTGCGCTATGCGCTACATCCTATGGGGGTGCGTCGCGCGTCTCAATCGGGTGGTCTGGGTCTCGCCATTGCCAAGAATGCAAAGAATGCAGATGCTGCGTTCTTGTTATTGCAATGGTTGACTTCGAAGGCTCAGGACAAAGCCGTCGCACAACTGGGAGGTTCGCCCATGCGCACATCGACCTTAACTGATTCAGAAATGATTCGCCGTTATCCGGAGTACGTGATTTTTCAGGAGGCCCTGAAATATGCGAATCCTGATTGGCGGCCGATTATCCCTGATTGGGATAAGATCAACGTGCAGTTTTTGGGGGTTGGAATTGCAGAGGCGTTGAATGGTAGGAAAACTGCAGAGGCGGCACTCAACGACATCATCCCCCAAGTCAAAAAACTGATGCAAGATGGTGGCTATAGAGCCTGAACACTTGGCGGCAAAATACGGTTACTAACAAAGCAAAAATAATAAAAATAGAGACAAGCATGATGAAAAAAATAGCATTTATCGGTACTGGCCAAATGGGACGTGGCATGTCGCAGCGACTCGTAGAAAGAGGCTTTGATGTTTTGGGCTACGATGTCAGTGAGCAAAGCCGACTGGCTGCCCAAGCGCTAGGTATCCCAACCACAGACGATCTCAGCGCGGCACTAGCGGGTCGAAAAATTATTCTGACCAGTTTACCCAATTCGACCACAGCGATTGACGCTTGGATGGGGAGCGAAGGTATTCTGACCTTCGCCGAACAGGGTACGATTGGGATCGAATTGAGCACCATTGATCCCGACACCATGCGCAAGCTAGCAGAGGCAGGTAAAAGTAAAGATATTGATTTGATCGATGCGCCGGTAAGTGGCGGTCCAGGCGAAACAGTGACGGGCAAACTGGTCGTGATGGTTGGTGGACTGCAGTCTAGTATTGCTCAGGTTGACGAGGTTTTGAAAGCGCTGAGCAGTTCCTATCATTACACTGGGGATGTCGGCACAGCCAAAGCGGTCAAACTAGTCAATAACATGATGTCGATGGGCAATATTGTTGTGGCTGCCGAGGCCTTTGCCCTGGGGTTGGCCGCTGGGGTTGAACCGGACTTGCTTTATTCGGTCTTGTCTCAGTCTGGCGGCACGTCGCATCACTTTACCAAGCGATTTCCACAAGCGATCAAAAATGATTTTGCTCCCGGTTTCAAACTGGAGTTGGGCGAGAAAGATCTAGCCTTGGCGATTGAGTTTGGCCGGACTCTGCAACATCCGACCCCAGCAGCCTCAGCAATCCGTGAACTGATGGCTCTGGGCCTAGCTGCTGGCTACCGAGGGCAAGATGTGGTTGCGATGCTCGACTTCTACAATCAAACGCATCGTTAATGAGTCAATTGCCAACGAGAATCTGGATGCGCGGTCACACGTTTGTCTTCGTACAACTTATCTAAATGAGCTAGCAAGGATCGTGTGGCAATCGCATGCCGACCCGCTGGTACGTCGTCATAGACGCGAGTGACCAGCGCATCAATTGTGATGGGTTCTTGCGTTTCTCGAAGTGCTTTAATGACTTTGTTTTCGCGATCTTGTCTGTGTATAAGCAGACGCTCAACGGCTTCGGTGGGTTGATGCATTAAGAATCCATGACCTGGTGCCAGATAATCAACAGGCAATGAGGTGATCTTGCGAAGTGACGCGAGGTAAGTAGCCAAATGTCCGTCTGGTGGATTGATGACAACAGTTGATCCCTGCATGATGTGATCGCCAGTGAACAGGAGTCGGTCTGATTCAAGCAAATAACAGAGATGATTTGAGGCGTGACCAGGGGTGTGGATGGCCCGTAATCTCATGCCTGCAACCTCGCAATCATCCCCGTCATTCAGCACCACATCGGGGCTGAAGCTCTGATCTTGATTGTCATGAGGTGGCGGTGCCATACCCAACAGGATCGCACCGGTCTGGCTTTTGAGCAACTTTGCTGCGGGTGAGTGATCTTTGTGTGTATGGGTACACAGCACCCATTTGATCTCTCCCGCGGCATGTTTGAGAATATTGTCGATATGAGCTTGATCTGCCGGGCCTGGGTCAATCACCGCGATACCCGTTAGCGCGCTACCAAGCAAATAGGTGTTGGTTCCTGGACCGGTCATCATGCCCGCGTTAGCCGCGGTCAGTCTAACGATGTTTTCACCAATTGGTGTTGGCAAGCCAGGTGCAATGTAGTTGCGGCAATGCCCCTCGTTGTTTACGTCAATTTTGGTCACTTCAGCATAAGCCGGGTCACCTGGGATCAGCAGATGACTTTGACCGTCGCGGTCGAGCGCCCCCTTGGGATTCATCTTGAGGATTTTGCGGGGCGTTTTCGCATGCATGAGCAAATCGTCAACACAATCAAAATTGGCGAGCGTTTCAAGCGTTTTGATTGTGGGAAACATCAAACTCAATTCACCCACTTTACCCATGGCCAACGCGTCTTGCGGTCGCACCCACAAGTGGGCAACCGTTTCAGAGTTATCCTGCATCGGAATTTGTTGGCTCGGTGCGCGAGCGACGAAAAATCGCGTGTCATAGCGACGAGGTTGACCTGCCTTCGTGACCCAATGACTGAAATAATGAATCTGATCAGTGGCCACTCGCAGTTCAAGCTGTTTCAGGATCTCGACGAAAGACAACTTGTTGTGGGTGAAATCCGCTCTTAATTCAGCCAGCCGATCGGCTTCGGTTTGATCAAAGCTGAAGAGCTGCTTATTCGCGTGATAGCCAAGCACGAGGCCAGCCTCTTCAAAGCATTCCCGCACCGCCGCAATCCAGTAAGCAAGCCCGCCACGCTCTATACCCAGCAAGTGACTGGCCTGTAGGTCATCCAAACCAGCACAGAGTGCAACCATTTCTGCCTGTTGATCTTGAGCATCCAGCCCGCCACCGGGAAAGACATGCATACCTTTGGCAAACGTGACCTGTGTGGTTCGCTTGAGCATCAGCACTTCAAAACCATCGGCCACGTCGCGGGCGAGAATAATTGTGGCGGCAGGTTTGATGGGCACAGGCGTTTCGGTCACGGACTGCTCCAGGCAGAATCAGATTAATACTTACATTAGACCAAAAAAAAAGCTACATCACTGCGCCGATCTGCCAAGGTACAAATTCGTTTTGACCATAGCCGTGATTTTCGCTTTTGGTTTTTTCTCCGGAAGCGACACGGATAATCATCTCGAAAATTTCTTTACCTTTTTCCTGGATAGAGACCCCTTCATCAATAATTTCGCCGCAATTGATGTCGATATCCTCGCTTTGGCGGGTCCAAAGTGCGTTGTTGGTCGCCAGTTTGATTGAGGGGGATGGGGCGCAACCATAGGCTGAGCCACGCCCTGTCGTAAAGCAAATCATGTTGGCGCCACCTGCGACTTGACCGGTCGCTGAAACCGGATCGTAGCCAGGCGTATCCATGTAAACGAACCCTCTTGTCGTAACCGGTTGAGCGTATTCATACACCGCCTCGAGGCGCATGGTGCCTCCCTTCGCGACAGCACCGAGAGATTTTTCGAGAATAGTCGTCAGTCCACCAGCCTTATTGCCAGCAGAGGGGTTGTTGTTCATCTCGCCTTGGTTGCGGGCACAATAATCCTCCCACCAATGAATTCTAGCGATGAGTTTGTCGGCAATCTCCGTGTTGGCAGCGCGCCGCGTGAGCAAGTGCTCAGCCCCATATATTTCGGGGGTTTCAGAGAGAATGGCGCTACCTCCGTGCTTGACTAACATGTCGACCGCAGCGCCGAGAGCTGGGTTGGCCGAAATGCCGGAATAACCATCTGAGCCACCGCACTGAAGCCCGATTGTGAGGTGACTAACTGGGACATCAATACGTTCGATTTTGTTGGCATGAGGCAACATGCCTTTAATCAAAGCAATACCTTTTGCAACGGTTTTGCTTGTGCCACCCGTCTCTTGAATATTGAAGGTTTGAAAGAGGGGATTCTCTGACAAATTCTCAACGGCAAGCAGGTCGACAATCTGATTGCTTTCACAGCCTAAGCCCACCATCAGGACACCACAGAAGTTCGCATGTCTCGCATAGCCAGCCAAGGTGCGACGCAGGACATCAATCCCTTCGCCTGTGCTGCCCATGCCACAACCTGTGCCCATCGCCAGTGCAATCACACCATCCACATTGGGAAAGTCTGCCAATGCAGCAGGATTTGTCTGTCGATCGAAGTGCGCAGCGATGGCTCTGGCAGCCGTTGCCGAGCAATTGACGCTGGTCAAGATGCCAAGATAGTTACGCGTGGCCACGCGTCCATCTGCGCGCACAATGCCTCTGAAGGTTCTCGGGGTTGTTTCGTATTGTGTCGCGACGGCATCTACACCGATCGCATAGTCTCGTGCGAAGGCCCCGCCCTCGGCTCCCATGCCAAGGTTGTGGACATGCACGTGAGAGCCAGCTTCAATGTCGGTCGTTGCAAAACCGATGGTCTGGTTATAGCGACGTAC
Organism: Jezberella montanilacus; assembly: GCF_003003055.1. Taxonomy (GTDB): domain Bacteria; phylum Pseudomonadota; class Gammaproteobacteria; order Burkholderiales; family Burkholderiaceae_B; genus Zwartia; species Zwartia montanilacus. The sequence continues at coordinate 85,581 of NZ_PVTV01000014.1, read as the reverse complement.
TGGATCGCCTTTATTGATCTTTCTGGTTGCCACTTTATGGCCAGGTGGTACGAGACCACGTACCGTTAGATTTTCAGAAGAGAGTTTGGCGCCAGACACTAGTTGTTGACGTGCAATGACGACATCATCCTGCGCATGCAGGCGAATGATGGGTTCCATCTTTAATCCTTATCTTTGCAAACTTATTCTTTGACCGAGCCAGTCATACCAGATACGTAATATTCGACAAAAAACGAATAAATGAACGCTACAGGCAATGAGCCTAGCAAGGCACCGGCCATCAAGGCACCCCAATGATAGACATCACCCTCAACGAGCTCGGTAATGACGCCCACTGGAACAGTCTTGGTCTCGGACGAAGAGACGAAGGTCAGTGCATAGATGAACTCGTTCCAGGAAAGGGTGAAGGCAAAGATGCCTGCCGAGATCAGTCCAGGCACTGCCAGCGGCAAGATGATGCGAGTCAGAATTTGCAGACGTGTCGCACCGTCAATTAGAGCGCACTCTTCAAGCTCGTAAGGAATCGATCTGAAGTAGCCCATTAACAACCATGTGCAGAATGGCACGAGAAAAGTAGGGTAGGTGAGAATCAGTGCCATCTTTGTATCAAACAAGCCATACTGAAAAACAATACTGGCTAAGGGGATAAAAATGATTGAAGGAGGCACCAGATAAGCAAAAAAGATCATCATGCCCATGATCTTCGAACCTTTGAAGCGCAGTCGTTCGATTGAGTACGCGGCCAGTACTGACGTTAACAAGGAAATGAAGGTGGCACTGATGGAGACAACGAGAGTGTTCCAGAGCCACTGAGGATAGGCTGTGTGAAACAGGAGTTTGTTGAAATGCGCCAGTGTTGGATGCACCAGCCAGAAGGGGTTGCCCGTTTGCGACAACAGTTCATTATCTGGTTTGAAGGCGGTAATTGCCATCCAGTAAAAAGGGAAGAGCAAGATAAAGAGGAGGATGCCTAACGGAATGTAAATCGTTACCCAGCGTCGGGGCAGGGATGTCAGGAAATCCATTCCCTGACTATTTTGTTTGGACATGATGATTCCCTGATTATTTATTTGTCCGCGCCCTGTTGCCAGGCGCGTCGTTGTAAGCCGAAGTAGCTGAACATAATGGCTGCGAGCAAGAGTGGCACCATCATGGTGGCGATTGCGGCACCCTCGCCTAGCGCACCGCCCGGGATAGCCCGTTGAAATGCAAGGGTTGCCATCAGGTGGGTGGCGTTAAGGGGGCCACCGCGAGTCAGGACATAGATCAATTGAAAATCAGTAAAAGTGAACAGTACCGAAAACGTCATCACCACCGCAATGATCGGCGTGAGTAAGGGCATGGTGATAAAGCGAAACTGCTGCCACGGTGTTGCCCCATCAATAGAAGAGGCTTCATAAAAGGAAGGCGAGATGGTTTGCAGACCGGCGAGCAGGGATATCGCTACAAAAGGGATACCTCGCCAGACGTTGGCAATGATCACAGACATGCGAGCCATCCAGGGGTCACCGAGAAAATCAATGTAGTGGTCGATCAAGCCCATCTTGGTGAAGAGCCAACTGATAACGGAGAACTGAGCGTCATACATCCACCAGAAGGCCAGCGCGCTGAGTGCCGTCGGGGCAATCCAGGGTAACAATACGATCGCTCTGAAAAATGACTGAAAAGGCAGATTCTTATTGAGCAACAAGGCCAGCCAGAGCCCTAGTATGAACTTGGCGATACTTGCTACGATGGTATAGAACAGCGTGTTGAAGACAACCAGTTGAAAAACACTATCGGTAATGAGATAGGCGAAGTTCTCTAAGCCTATCCATTCGCCGACTCGACCGATCTTGGCGTCGGTAAAACCGAGCCAGGTCCCTAACCCTAACGGATACGCTAACAATCCAGCTAGTAACAGGACTGCCGGCAACATAAAGGTGTAACCAAGCGCATGTCGATTGGATTGGAAACGCTCCATTAAGGAAAGGGCTTTCATACTTTACTTAGGCCTTGTAATAACGTTTAGCGCGTTCAGCTGCACGTTGAGCCGCTTCTTTGGGTGTACGGGTTCCGCTAGATGCCTCTGCCACCATATCGAGAATGATGTAGTCGCCCAGTACAGCCGCTGAGGCGGCACCCATCGGACCTGAATAGCCATGAACGGTCGCCATGGCCGGGCATTCACCGTAGACTGCTACTTTTGGATCGCCGTGCCAAAGGGGATTGGCTGCATACGCCTTTAAGGTCTGAGCACCATAGCCAATTGATTTTTCCATCCATGGGTTGTACTGCTCGCCTTCCATCAAGAAACGCGCCAGCTCACGCGTCGCATTGGGGAACTTCGTGTAAGCAAAACACATCATTTGTGTGACTTGAAACAGCTCCATGGGGCGACCAACGGGTCCAACCGGAAAATGTGAATGTTCGATGTCATCCGCCATCGCTTTCATTTTTGGATCTTCCGACATCTTGGCTGCGTAATAAACAGAGATGCCATTGGCAGTCAGACTGATTTGCCCGTCAAGGAATGCCTTGTTGTTGTTGGGATCTTGCCAAGACAAGGTGCCGGGTACAAATGTCTTATAGAGCTCACGGGCATATTCAAGCGCTGCGATGGTCTCTGGAGAGTCGATCACCACTTGACCCTTTTCGTTGACCATCTTGCCACCGTGCGACCACAACAACCAGTGAGTCCAGTTATTGCCATCACCGACTGCCTTGCCTAACGCAAAACCAGCGGGTGTTCCTTTTTCTTTAAGCGCCTGACACAGTTTTAGAAAGCCAGTTGTGTCCTTAGGCATCGTGTCGAACCCAGCAGCTTTTAAGTGGCTTTTACGATAAACCATTGCGTTGGCGATGAAAGCCCAGGGCACAGCAAGCCACTTGTCATTCAGTGTGCCGTACTGTTTCGCCGCGTCGTACCAACCACCGTATTTTTGACCTAAGTAGGTGCATAGTTCGGTCATATCCAACATCTTGGTTGGATACTGAAATGGATCATCGAACCATCCCATGATCATGTCGGGGCCGCTACCGACGTTTGCTGAGACGGCGGCTTTGGGGCGGATATCTTCCCAGCCTTCGTTATCAACCTTGACCTCAATACCGTAGGTCTTGCTGAATTTTTCGATATTGATCATGAACTGGTCTTCGTCGCCTTGCACAAAACGCTTCCAGCGCAAGACACGCAGTTTGGCACCAGCTTCTGGCTTGTAGGCAAGTGTTGGTGTTTGCGCACTTGCTGCGGGACTGAATGCCCCCACGGCGGCAGTCGATGCGACTGCGGCACCAGTGCCAATAAATTCACGACGTGAAAACTGTTTCATGCTTATCTCCTGATTGTGCAGATGGCTGCTTATCGTTTTGCTGCAAAATGGACTGGCGCTACAACTTACTTACTTCATGACAAAACCGGTGACAGCGTCAAACAAATGCGAATGCTCATGATTCGGCTTAAGCTTGACGGCTTGACTAGGTACTAGATCGAGGCGATGATGAAAAACCGCAGACAGTTGAGTGGCACCAAAAGAGAAGGTGACGAAGGTGTCCGCGCCAGTTGGTTCAATCACATCAGCCACAGCGGCAAGATCACCACTTGGATCGATTGATAAGTGCTCAGGGCGAGTGCCGAAGAGGACGTCCTGACCTTCATGGCCCACGATTGACGTTTTTGCAGTGACATCGGAGCCATCATGCAACACGACTTTGGTTTGGCCGTCTACGTGGCGAATTTTGCCAGGCAGCATATTCATGGCCGGCGAACCAATAAATCCGGCTACAAAAGTGTTGACTGGATTTTCGTAGAGCTCGATCGGTCCCCCCACTTGTTCAATTCGACCATCGCGCATGACAACAATCTGGTCGCCCATAGTCATCGCCTCAATTTGATCGTGAGTGACGTAGATCGAGGTGGTCTTCAAGCGTTGATGAAGAGCTTTGATTTCGGTACGCATTTGCACGCGCAGTTTCGCATCAAGATTGGATAAAGGTTCATCGAACAGAAAAACTTGTGGGTCGCGGACAATCGCCCGTCCCATCGCAACTCGCTGGCGTTGTCCCCCTGACAATTGACGGGGATAACGTTCGAGCAAGTCTGTCAACCCCAGAATCTCGGCAGCTCGTTGGACTTTAGCGTCGCTGGTGGCTTTATCGGCTTTGGCCAGTTTGAGCGAAAACGACATATTGTCGCGAACGGTCATGTGTGGATAGAGCGCATAGTTTTGAAACACCATCGCAATATCGCGTTCTTTGGGCTGCATGGTGTTGACGACTTTGTCGCCAATGTAGATATCGCCGCCTGTTACTTCTTCAAGGCCGGCCAGCATCCGCAATAAAGTCGATTTGCCGCAACCCGAAGGGCCTACCAATACGGTGAATGAACCTTCGGGGATGTCGATATCCACGCCGTGCAGGATGGGAGTATCTTGAAACGATTTTTTTACACCCCGTAGCGTTACGCTTGCCATGTTCTGATGCCTTCGGATTGACTTGAGGGGGTAAGAATATTATGGTTGTGACCGCAGAGCAATTGGTCTGACCAATTATTATCAAAACAGCGGGAAAACCCCTAAATCAAACGAGGCAAACGAGATGGCAAACCCAGCGCAATACGATTTCACACACAAACACGCGGTCGTGACAGGTGGCGCTGCAGGCATCGGAGAGGCTTGCACGGCAAGACTGGTTGCAGGAGGCGCGACCGTCAGTATGTGGGATAGGGATGAAAAGGCCTTAACTGCAGCGCTGTCTAAGTTTGGTGATCGGGTTCAGGCAGTTCATGTTGACGTGTCTGATGAGCAGTCGGTAGCCGCTGCGATGAAGTCAACGCTTGGTTTCAGTCAGAACATCGACATATTGGTGAATAGCGCAGGCATCACCGGACCCAATGTTTCGCTGATAGATTATCCGATCGAAGAATGGGATCGCGTGTTTGCAATTAACTTGCGTGGCACCTTTCTTACTTGTCATGCGATCGCGCCAATCATGAAAAATGCCCTTGATGGCAAGGGCTATGGCCGCATCGTCAACATCGCGTCGATCGCGGGCAAAGAGGGCAATCCTAACGCATCAGCCTATAGTGCATCCAAAGCTGCCGTGATCGGGTTGACCAAATCTCTTGGTAAAGAACTAGCGTTAACCGGCGTAAGGGTCAATTGCGTGACGCCCGCAGCGGTTAAGACCGGCATGTTTGATCAAATGACTCAAACCCATATTGACTTCATGTTGTCAAAAATCCCGATGAATCGCTTTGGCGAGATTCAAGAGATTGCCAACCTGATTGCATGGCTATCATCAGACGAGTGTAGTTTTTCGACTGGCGCCGTGTTCGATATCTCTGGTGGCCGAGGTACTTATTAAACCTTGGCGCGGGGCTCGCCAAGCGTGTAGTTTGAGTGGTCGCTTTGTTTGCTCCAGCTGGCCGAAAAGCGCATGAAGGCTTTTTCCATGTGATGTTTCATCGCTCGTCGCGCCGCGTTGGCATCTTGTGCTTTGACCGCACGAAGGATGGCGCGGTGCTCTCGGATGGCTTGGTCCCAGCTTTTTTTTGTATCGAAGTAGTTGGCGAGACGTGAAAAGAGTACGCCAGAACGGGCATTGAATAGCTGCTCTACCATGTCTTTCAAAACATGATTGCCTGTTGCTTCTACAAGGGTGCGATGAAACGCCTGGTCGGCATCCAGCGGCTGGCGATTGTCGGCCGCCCGCTCAATCATGTCATTCAAATGGGCATCTAGTTGCTCAACATGTGCCATGCTTCGAGAGAGCGCTGCTTGCGCTGCAATTTCTGACTCGATCAGCAGGCGAGCCTGAATGACTTCAAAGGGCGCGTAATCTTGTCGAGGCATTTTGCTTCTGGATTTCGTCTGCACAGGCTTGCAAACATAAACCCCCGAACCCATGCGAATCTGTACCAAACCGACGACTTCGAGGGCGATCAATGCTTCCCGTACCGACGGTCGGGAGACGCCAAATTTCTCGGCCAGATCACGCTCTGAGGGCAAGCGACTATCGACCTTGAATTCGCCAGCCTTAATCAAATTGCTCAGTTGATCGGCAATCTGTTGATAGACGCGGCGCGTTTCGATGGATTGGATCGGCATATTGATTGCAAGCTTAGCGGGTCTTTGCGAAACGCTTATGGTACGACTTTTAATTGGAGTTTGTCAGGATAACTGGTAAATTGGTAATGCCAATTTTAAGGAGCGAGCGGGATGAGACTGCAAGGTAAAACAATACTAATCACTGCTGCAGGGCAAGGCATTGGTCGCGCTTGTGCGCTAGAGATGGCCAAACAGGGCGCAACGGTCTGGGCGACTGATATCAATCAGAGCTTGCTGGATAAGCTAAGCGGAACACCAAATATCAAGACTCACGTACTTGACGTCTTGAAGACCGACGACGTGGATGCCTTAGCTAAAAAGATAGGCAGTGTCGATGTTTTGTTTAATTGTGCAGGCTTTGTGCATCAGGGCGACATCTTTCAAGTTAGCAATGAAGATTGGGATTTCAGTATGGACTTGAATGTCAAGTCCATGTACCGCACGGTTCGGGCGTTTTTGCCAGGCATGCTGGCTCAGGGTAAGGGCAGTGTCATCAATATGGCGTCTGGGGCGTCCAGTATTAAGGGTGCGCCTAATCGGGTGATTTACGGCGCATCGAAAGCAGCCGTGATCGGCTTGACTAAGGCCTTGGCTGCCGATTATGTCGCCAAAGGGGTGCGCTTTAACGCGATTTGCCCGGGCACGATTGAGTCTCCATCACTTGGTGAGCGCATTAAGGCTGTTTCAACTGATACGGGTAAAAGTATTGATGAGGCTCGGGGGATGTTTGTTGCCCGACAACCGATGGGTCGCATAGGCACTGACCAGGAAATCGCCTATCTGGCTGTTTATTTGGCTTCGGATGAATCAAGTTTCACAACCGGCACAATCAATGTGATCGATGGCGGTTGGACTCTCTAGTAAGTTTCAATTACGTTTTAAGGCAGACGCTTTATGATTGCGTCAGTGCACATTAATTAATTCAATTCACATTTATTCCATACAGGAGCAGGCTCATGAAGCTCGTCAGTTACGGTCCCAAAGGTAAAGAGAAACCAGGTCTGATTGATCGCGACGGCAAATTGCGCGATCTCTCAGGCGTGGTTGAGCAGATCGGCCCAGATCAGTTGTCGCCAAAGTCTCTCAAAGCGCTGTCAAAAATTGATCCCGACACCTTGCCCAAAGTTAAAGGTAAACCTCGGTTTGGCGTGCCCTTTCAGGGCGTTCGCAAGTTTCTTGCCATTGGTCTGAACTACTCTGATCACGCAGCTGAATCTGGTTTGCCTGTGCCTAAAGAGCCAATCATGTTCTTTAAGGCCGACACCAGTCTGTGCGGTCCAGACGATGAAGTGATGTTGCCTAAAGATTCAAAAAAATCGGACTGGGAAGTTGAGCTCGGGATCGTGATTGGCAAGAAAGCCCAATATGTTTCAAAAGAAGAAGCGCTGAAATACGTCGCGGGCTATTGTGTTGTTAACGATGTGTCAGAGCGCGAGTACCAACTTGAACGAGGCGGCAGCTGGGACAAGGGCAAGGGTTGCGACACGTTTGGCCCAGTAGGCCCTTGGTTGGTTACCACTGACGAAATCAAGAATCCACAAGATTTGGATATGTGGCTAGATTTGAATGGTAAACGGTTCCAGACGGGCAACACCAAGACGATGGTGTTTGACTGCGCGACCATCATCAGTTACGCCAGCCAATTCATGACCTTGATGCCTGGCGACATCATCACAACCGGTACCCCTCCAGGGGTAGGCATGGGTGTTAAGCCTAAGCCACGTTTCTTGAAAGCAGGTGATGTGATGACACTTGGTATCGCGGGCTTGGGCGAGCAAAAACAACACGTGGTGGCTTACAAAAAACCAGGCAAATAAGCTGGGCTTTTTTCAAAAGTATGCGGTAAATAAAGGGGATTACTCGTGACCGAGTCAAAAAAGAAAGCAGATAAAAAAACAGGCAAAACAGCAACCAAACTGAACTTACGGTCCAGTCAATGGTTCAGTCGAAACGACATCTACGGTTTTATTTATCGTAGTTGGATGAAAAATCGTGGGATTCCCCACGACCAGTTCGACGGTCGTCCTGTTATTGGTATCTGCAATACTTGGTCTGAGTTAACCCCCTGTAATAGTCATTTCCGTGTGCTGGCCGAGCAGGTTAGACAAGGGGTGCTTGAAGCGGGTGGTTTCCCACTTGAGTTCCCCGTCACCTCACTCGGCGAGACATTGGTTCGCCCCACGGCCATGCTCTTGCGTAACTTGGCGAGTATGGACGTTGAAGAGACGATTAGAGCCAATCCTCTGGATGGTGTCGTTTTGCTGTTCGGTTGCGACAAGACGACACCGTCTCTGTTAATGGGCGCCTCCAGCGTCAATATCCCCACGATTGGTGTTTCGGGCGGTCCGATGTTGAACGGTAAATATCGTGGCACAGATATTGGTTCAGGCACGAATACTTGGTCGATGTCTGAGGATGTTCGTGCTGGAAAAATGACGCTCGATGAGTTCCACGAGGCCGAGTCTTGTATGCATCGCTCGCATGGGCATTGCATGGTGATGGGTACAGCGTCGACGATGGCAAGCATGGTCGAGGCCTTGGGTGTGGCCTTACCCGGCAATGCGGCGTATCCCGCTGTGGACGGGCGCCGTAATGTGCTTGCGCGCGAGTCCGGTCGTCGAATCGTTCAGATGGTCAAGGAGGATCTGACTTTATCTAAAGTGTTAACGCGTGAGGCATTCGAGAATGCGATACGAACCAACGCGGCCATTGGTGGTTCGACCAACGCAGTGATCCATTTGATTGCGATTGCGCGTCGAATTGGGGTCGAGCTCTCGATCGACGATTGGGATCAGTTTGGTCGCGATGTCCATACCTTGCTTAATTTGATGCCTAGCGGCAAATATCTGATGGAAGACTTCTGCTACGCAGGTGGTCTGCCTGTGGTCTTACGCACTCTGGGTGAAGAAGGCTTGCTTAACAAGAAAGCGCTGACGGTAACTGGCAATTCTATTTGGGATAACAACAAAAAGGCCGAATGCTTTAACCGCGACGTAATCACCGAATGGAAAAAACCGTTCAAGAAAAATACAGGTATTGCTGTCTTGCGCGGCAATCTCTGTCCTGATGGCGCCATCATTAAGCCGTCAGCTGCGACACCGAAGCTGCTTAAACACAAGGGTCGTGCCGTGGTGTTTGAAAACATTGAGGATTTTCATAAACGGATCGATAGTCCTAAACTCGATATCGATGAGACCTGCATCATGGTGTTGAAGAATTGTGGTCCCAAGGGTTATCCGGGGATGGCAGAAGTCGGTAATATGCCTCTCCCGCCGAAGATCCTGAAAAAAGGCATCACAGACATGATACGCATTTCGGATGCGCGAATGAGTGGCACGGCATACGGGACGGTTGTCCTGCACGTAGCGCCCGAAGCAGCTGCCGGTGGACCGCTGGCCCTGGTTGAAAATGGCGACATGATTGAGCTGGACGTCGCTAAACGCCGATTGCATCTGGACGTCAGCGAAGAGGTACTGGCCAAGCGACGTGAGAAATGGAAGGCACCAAAACCGCCGCTTGATCGGGGGTATTACAAGTTATATGTTGATCACGTCAATCAGGCCAATGATGGGGTTGATTTTGACTTTCTCGTTGGCTGCAGTGGCAGCAAAGTGCCGAGAGATAACCACTGACCTTGCCTGATTGAGCAGTCTCCTGTACTTTAGCGATAGACGGTGAAAACACCGCGATTGCTCAGGAGACTTGCATGAAAAGCTGGCAGACAAGATGTTGTTCCTCGTTGTTCGCGATATTTTGGGTAAGTTGCCTTGGCACTGCTCAAGCTCAGATCCAAGATGTCGCTGATCACTGGCCTGACAAAGCAATCACTCTCGTTGTGCCGTTTCCCGCTGGTGGTCCTGCCGATATTCTAGGTAGGCAAGTCGCACGTCAAATGCACGACGTCCTCAACGTGTCAGTGGTCGTCGAAAATAAAGCGGGTGCCGCGACTGCAATCGGGGCAACATACGTCGCCCGCGCGACTAAAGACGGCTACACCTTGTTGCTTTCAGCTGGCTCCACCTTCACAACGACGCCTCATTTAAAAGGTCAATTACCTTACAGCCTCGACGACTTCGTGCCGGTCGCAGCGGTGGCAACCATCCCTTTCGCTTTTGTCGTCAAAAAGGATTTTCCAGCTAAGACGCTGGCTGAATTTGTTCAGTATGCTCGTGCACATCCTGGCAAAATTAACAACGCAACAAACGGGCAGGGCAGTATGGTTCATCTGCTCGGTGAATTAGTTGGCAAGGGTTTGGGGGTTCAGTTCACCATGGTGCATTACAAAGGGGCGGCGCCGGCAACGGCAGATATGCTGGCAGGGGTGATCGATTCAAATGTTGAAGCATTAACGGCTACGGTACCGAACGTCAATGCGGGCGGCTATCGTGCGCTCGCCATGATTGCCGAGGAGCGTGCGCCCTTGTTGCCGGACGTACCGACTTTTAAAGAATTAGGCTATCCAGCTATCGTGGGCGAGACCTGGATGTCGGTCTTTGCGCCGGCCGGGACACCGAAACCGATTGTGGATAAATTGTCCAAGGCTATTAACCAGATCACCAACTCTGCCGAATATAAGGATGCCATGCTTAAACTGGGTGATGAGGCAAAAACCACCACCCCGGAAGAACTCTTGGACGTCACAAAAAAGGAAAGTGCGATGTGGAAGGCATTGATCGAGCAGCTTGGGATTAAGGGCGACTAAAAAGAAGCTTGCTCTCAACCCTCTTAATCTCTGAATTGCACCTTTCTGCGCTGCATTAATCTAGCGGTAATCCTAACTTAGGGCGGATTCACCGGGCCCGATTCTATGCAAAATAGTGCGCGAGACTCAGATGATTCGCATTGACGCCTTACGAAAAATATTGAAGATGCCGGATCGCGACTGGCCCATCTTGAGCGATATTGATCAAACTATTCCAACTGGCGCCTTCTTCACATTGCTTGGATCAAGTGGCTCTGGCAAAACCACACTTTTGCGGGTGCTCGCTGGGCTAGAGTCTCATGAAGCAGGCGAAATTACGATTGGTGAACAATTGGTGTCAGCGCCAAAACGTGGCGTGCATATCCCGACCCATCAACGCAATATCGGTATGGTATTTCAGTCCTGCGCACTTTGGCCGACCATGAGCATTTACGACAACATTGCCTATCCATTGACGACTAACCGGCGTAAAGGTCGAAGCAACAATATTCAGCAAGAAGTGCTTCGTGTCACAGAGTTGGTGAATTTGATGGCACATTTAAAGGCATCTGTTGGCATGCTAAGCGGTGAGCAGCGATACAAAGTGGCGCTAGCGCGTGCGTTGATTGCTAAGCCTGACATCTTGCTACTTGACGATCCTCTCGGTCAGCTTGACCCGTTTTTGCGCGAACAAGTCAGGAATGAGCTAAAAAATACCCAGCGAAAAACTCAGACTACGACTTTGTACGTTGCTGATGATAAAGCCGAAGCGCTGTCAATGTCGGACTATGTCGCTGTCATGAATGGCGGTCGAATCGAAATGACGGGTAGTCCTCAGGACGTCTACGGGCGACCTAATAGCGCACTGGTGGCTCAGTCCCTCGGCCTGTGTAACTTTATTAGTGGTACGGTGAAGCAAAAAATCGACACTCAACATGGGATCGTTCAAACGCAGTGGGGCTCGGTAACAGTCGAGATGGAATCTCTTCCGTCACTAAACAAGAAAGTGACCTTAATGGTTCGTCCCGAGAACTTGATACGGATCGATGGAACCAATCCCAATATCCCGATGATCAGCGACGCCTTGAGAATTAGGGGGCGCATTCTTTCAAGCATGTATTTTGGCGAGCGGCAAGAGACGGAAATCCTTGCTGGGCTTCAACTGCTTCGGTTTCGTCACCCCCCATTTAACGCAAGAGAAGGTAGGGATGTTGCGCTAGCTCTACGTAATGACCGGTGTTGGGCGATTCCTGAGCACACGTCTTGATGGGGCAGCAATGAGGCCACATGATTCGACTGGTCTGATGACTCGCATCGCGTTGATTTTTGGGTTTGGTCTGCTCTGCCTAGTGGTGTTAGTGCCATCCTTACTTGTTTTAATACAGACAGTATTTTCGGTACAAGAGGGTGCGATTCAGCTTACGTTTGGGCACTATATTGATTTTTTTACCCAAATTGATAGTTACCTGATTGTTGGTCGGACCATTCTGTTTAGTGCCATTACGACCGCACTGGCTGGCACAGCAGGTTTTCTGTTTGCTTGGTTGTCACTTAGAACCAATGTTCCGGGTGGCAAATTTATGGTCATTGCCATCACTTTGCCCTATTTGATTCCAGCATCGTTCGGGGCCCTCAGTTGGGCATTGCTAATTGATCCATTCAGTGGCTTGATTAATCAATGGCTCAGTCATGTATTGCCTGCTGGCGCGCTCAATATCTATTCATTTTCAGGGATGGTGTTCGTTGAGTCATTATGTAGTTTTCCGCTTGCGTTTACTTTCTTTTATGCGAGCCTGGCTGCGACCGACCCGGTCCTTGAAGAAGCCTCTCACGCGTCAGGGGCAAGCGTTTGGGAGACTTTCAGGCGAGTAACGATACCGCGAATGTTGCCCAACGCCCTATCGATTGTTGTGCTTCTTTTTATCTTGGGTCTTGAGAGTTTTGATGTCGCCTGGTTTCTTGGGTACCCCGCTGACATTAAGATGGCCAGCGTCGAAATTTTATTACTCGCTCGAATTAGCGACCAGCCTGATGTAGGCGCGGCAGCGATCTACGGTCTGCTGATGTTGATTGTGGTGTTGATATTTGTTCGACTTTATCGACGCGTTCTCATGCAAGATCGTCGGCTAATCGTCAAGAAGGGAAAGTTATATCGTCACAGCCCCTTTGATATTGGTCGTTTGCGTTGGGTAGCTAGCGCCGCGTTTTATTTGTTGATCGTGCTTGGCGGTGCCTTGCCGCTGCTTGTGCTGTTGGCCAATTCATTGGATATCCCGCTCGACTCCTTGAGTCGCTACGAGTCTCCCCGTTTTTATTATTATCAGTGGGTGTTTGATAACGATGAGTCAGTGCAAGCACTAGTCAACACCGTATTGATCGGCCTTGGCGGGGCGACGATAGCCATTGGTCTTGGATTCCCCATGGCTTTCTTGTTTTTGAAAGCGAAGCAGGGCTTTCGTCAAGCGATTGACTACTTAACATTTCTGCCCTTCGTACTGCCCGCATCGCTCTCGGGCTTGGCGTTACTGGTCGCGTTTGAACGCACAGCGATTTACGGCACGGTTTGGTTGTTGTTGCTAGGCTTCTGCATCAAGGTAGTGCCTTTTAGCATCCGAAACGTGCAGGGCGTTTTGCTACAGATCGATCACGATCTAGAGCTAGCGTCGATGACTGCAGGGGGGGGCTTGCTGAGGACGATCAGGCGGATATTCTTACCCTTAGCTTCACCGGGGCTTTTGGCGTCATGGTTATTGCTCTTCACGGTTTTTATTCGTCAGTTTAGTTTGCCGTTGTTGTTGGCAACCTCTGACTCGCCCGTGATGAGCAATCTTGTATTTCGTGAATGGGCGGCTGGTAACACAGGACGCGTTGCTGTTTGCGGCGTGCTGGTGGTGTTTGTTTCCTTGCCTCTGATCGCGGTGGCCCGTTGGCTGAATCGCCAAAAATCAGAGGCAACGACAGGCCCTAAAAGCCGTTATTGAACAAAAAAACACCGTCATCTAGCTAACTTTCTTCCCTTAGGGTACAGTTAGCTATGTAAAAAACGGCAACATAGTCGTTTTCAAAATAATTATCACAATCGTATAGGTTGGAGACAAAAAAATGACCGCTTATCTAGGTAGGTTCCTATCCTCATTGGTTTTAGGTGTTGCTTTGTCGTCTGGTGCTTCAGCCCAGACCACTGCCAAAGTAGGTGCAATCTTTCCTCTGTCTGGTGGCGCAGGTCCACAAGGGCAGCATGTGACCCAAGCTATGCAAGCGATGGCTGCAGTCATCAACGATAACGGTGGGGTGCTGGGTAAAAAGATTGAGCTGATTATTCGAGATGATGAGTCAACTCCCGCCGTCGGTGTCTCGCGTGCGACTGAACTGATCTCAGATAAAGTAGACGTCATTATTGAAGGCTGGAACAGCCCAGTGACCCTCGCGATGCAGCCTGTCATCAGCCGGGGCGGTATTTTGGATATCACAGCGATCTCTAAAGCAGATCCGATTTTATCGGGCGAGGGCAATCCCCTGGCGGTCAGGCTTAATAGCTCTAATTCGCAAGATGGCGCCATCGTGGCGCGATACATTGCCACCATTGCAAAGGCGAAACGTGTCGCGTTTATGACGCAGAACGATGCTTATGGTAACGGCGCTCAAGCATCGATCGAAGCAGAGCTGAAGAAGTTGAACTATGTCTATGAGAAGGTTGCTGAGGAGAAGTTTCCTTTTGCGCAAGCCGATTTCAGGGTTGCGCTAACCAATGTGAAAGCGGCGAATCCAGAGGTCACCATTGTCATCAATGCAAATGAAGGCCTCGGTATGCCAGCTACCATCCGGCAAGCTAAACAGACTCGTTTACCTGGCAAACTTGTCGCAGCGGTCGGCACCGTCGCACCGAGTGTGATTCAAGTCGCTGGCGATGCAGCGAACGGTTTGATTAGCGCGGACATTTATTTCCCCAATGTCGAACCTTTTGCTTCCAATCCGATGAATAAGAAATTTATCGCCAAGAATCAAGAACTGTTTAAGCTGGAGCCCGACAAATTTATGGCAATTGGCGCAGCTGCTTTGCAGATCTGGGCGATGGCCGTCAACGACGTCAAAACCTTTGATCGAGAGACCGTTGCCAAGCGCATCAGAGGTGGCAGCTTCAAAGGCACCATTATGGGTGATGTCAGTTTTGAGGCGAACGGACAGCTGGGCTCGAAGCACTACCTCTTTACCGTCGAGGGTGGAAAGATTCTCGTTCAACAATAATGGCTTTGCCTGAGCAAAGCAGTGGCTAGTTGGTTCAAGATGGTTGTTGAAAATGGTTGTTGAATCGGTTTTTTCCAGTGGTGCCTTGTCTTCAAATCCTGCACTTTGCGTGCAGGGTCTCACGGTTCACTATGGCGCACTCGTTGCGCTTAGCGATGTGAGTTGGTCGGTTTCACCAGGTGAGATTCTGGGCATTATTGGCCCCAATGGCGCCGGCAAAAGTTCTTGCTTTGAGGCGGTAACTGCTCTGGTCGCTCGCACTGGAACAATCTCGCTTAATGGTCGGGACGTCAGCGATGTGCCAGCCTATGATCTCTGTGCGCTTGGCATGAAACGAGCGTTTCAACAGAACGCCTTCTTCGACGAATTAACGGTTCTTGATAACCTTTTGGTGGTGCTTGGCGATATCGCTCGTCCCGGTTTATTTAGCAGCATCTTCAATCCTATCGCCGCGTTCAAGCGACGTCAGCTAGCCAGCATTCGGGCAGCAACAATTCTCAAGCAGTTTGGGGTACATGAGCAATACCATCCGCTTAGCCCCAAAGATATCCCATACGGCGTGCAGCGAATGTTATCGATTGCTCTGGCGTTCGGTTCTGGTGCAAAAGTGTTGCTACTAGATGAGCCAGCCGCGGGTCTGGGTGGTGAAGACATGGAAATACTCAAACAGATTCTCCAACGCCTGAAGCACGAAGGCGTTGCGCTTGTGGTGATTGAACACCATATGGATCTGATCATGTCTGTTGCAGATAGGATTTGTGTCCTCAACTTCGGCAAGCAACTAGCTTATGGCGCACCTCAGGCGATACAAGCGGATTCGCGTGTACGCGAAGCCTATTTGGGAACTTCCTCATGACGAATGACGAGCAGAGGGTCGACGTGTTGTCCGTCAGCCACTTAAAAGTCGCCTATGGTGGAAATTTGGCTGTTAATGTCGATTCGCTAACCGTAAAAAAAGGCGAGATAGTCGGGGTGGTTGGCGCAAACGGTGCGGGCAAATCCTCTTTAGTCAACGGCTTGGCGGGTTGGTCTCGTGGTCATGCCCGTGTGACCGGACAGGTGAGACTTGGGGACCTATCGGTTGATATCCTACCGACCTATGAGCGGGTTCGGTCAGGCTTGTTGTTGGTGCCTGAAGGCAAATTGGTTTTTAGTCATTTAACGGTTCACGACAATCTCACGACAGCGTTTGATCCGCCGAGCAAGGAGGGTAGACGGATTTATTCACGCGATGAAGTGTATGAATTGTTTCCGCGGTTGAAAGAGCGTCGCGATCATTTGGGTTCACAGCTGTCCGGAGGGGAGCGTCAGATGTTAGGGATTGGTCGAGCACTGATGTTGGGCCCACAGCTTTTGATGCTGGATGAACCATCAATAGGACTTGCCCCCATGCTGGTATCGCAAGTCCTGCACACCATGCGCACGCTTGCTCAGGCTGGATTATCCGTCTTGTTAATTGAGCAGAACGTTAAGGCTGCGCTAGAGGTGGTTGATCGTTTGGTGTTGCTCGAACGCGGGACGATCATCCTGCAGGGTAGTGCCAGTGAAATGGCGAATAATCCGCGTATTGCCCAAGCCTATCTGGGGGCGCACGCATGATGAATTTGCTTCAGCAAATCATCAATGGCATCGTGATCGGGCATGCATATGCACTGGTGGCGATTGGGTGGACATTACTGCTGGGCGTTGCTCGTCTGGTGAACTTCGGGCACGGACAGATGTATATGTTGGGTGCCTTTGTGACCTGGTGGGCCTTTGCAAAAGCAGGCGTTCCCTACGAGATGGCGATTCCGGTAGCGATGGTGGTTGGTGCGCTGGTGGGATTGTTTATGCAACGTGTCATGCTCAAAGCAACTTTCGAACAAAACCTGGTCTCGATCATGATTATGACGCTCGGTTTCGGCTACGTCTTGCATGGGCTTGCGGCACTGACCTTTGGGTCAACAGGACAAATACTCGATTCGCCCTGGTCTGCCATTGAGTTCGAGCTCGGTGAACTATGGCTCACCGCGCAGGACCTTGCTATTGTCGTTGCAGCCATCCTGGTTTTTATTGGACTAAATAGATTACTAAATGCCACGCGCTATGGTCGCCTCGTCAGGATGGTGGCAGAAGACCCAAAGCTTGCTGAATTAGCAGGGATTAATGTTCGACGTATTTATTATGGTGTATTCGCCTTCGAAGGCGCGGCTGTAGCGTTTGCGGCCGGGATGGTGGCACCCCGAACCCCAATCCTGACGTCGATGGGTTTTGACGAGGTAATTATGACGTTTGTCGTGGTGGTGCTTGGGGGCATTGGTAGTGTGCGAGGTAGTTATGTAGCGGGCGTCGGTTTAGGCATTTTTACCTCATTGTTTGCAGCCTTGGTTGCACCCGCTTATACAACTGCAGCCGCGTTTGTGCTGCTGATCGCTGTGTTAGTTCTGCGCCCCAAAGGTTTAGGCGCAGGCGGAGGGGCACACTGATGTTGACGCAAAACAGGATTCTGCTCCCCGTCATTGCATTACTGGTCTATCTGGGACCGGAAACCCTGGGAGGAAACGGTTCAGTCTATGCGGCTTTTGTGCTGATCGCGATTTTTGCAGTGATGGCGTATGGCTTGGACATGATTGTGTCAGATCTCGGTGAAGTCAGCTTGGCGCACACGGTGTTCTTTGCGACGGGTGGATACGCCACTTCTCTCTTATCAACGCAGTTAGCTTTCAACGCCTGGTTGACTCTGATCTGTTCAGTCATCGTAGCGATGACGCTGGCATTGCTGATTGGCCTGATTACTTTGCGACTTCGTGAATTTGTGTTCTCACTGGTGACTTACGCGGTGACCGTTGTGGCCATGACTGTTGCGGCTAACTGGAGCTTTCTGGGAGGATCGGACGGAGTTCGCGGTATCCCGACTTTGGATTTGTCACTGCCAGGGCTCAGCCTGAAAGCAGGCAACGATCATGAGCTTTGGCCCTACGCCTTCATTGTGCTTGTGGTAGCCATTTATTTAATACAACGCTTTCGCGCTTCGCGTTTGGGCGCTGCAGCCATCATGGTTCATCTGAACCCCAGGCTTGCAATTATGAGCGGCATCGACCCTGCTCGGGTCAGGCTACAGGTATTTGTTTTTTCAGCAGCCATCAGCTCAGTGGCGGGTTGGTTATACGCCTACCAACGCGCTTATGTCAGCGCGGATTTATTGGATAACTATTTTCTTTTACTCATGCTGACTGCTGTTGTCTTAGTGGGTAAACGTCAGCTGCTTGGTCCACTTGCCGCGACGGCTTTAATACTGGTTCAAGAAAAGTTTCTTTCGTTCGGTGGTTATAACGACAAAATCGTACTGGGTGGTGTGCTCATCATGACGCTGGCACTGTTTCCCCGTGGGCTAATGACCATTCCAGACGCCATCCTTGCGTGGCGTCATCGCAGACATCATTAAAAAATATTGTTTAAACAGGAGCACCTATCGTGACCGTCCTTTGGCAACCTAAGCTTGACGCCCAAGCGAGTAAGTGGCGAGATCTAGCCGACCAGCTTGGTCGCGACCAATTCGGGCCGCTGGCGCCAGAACTCGATCGAGATCAACGGTACCCTTGGGAAACCATCGATACCTTGGTCGCTCATAAATTTACAGGCTTGTTTCTGCCTCGCGAATGGGGTGGAGAGGGCCAAAGCTTGACGACGACGGTGGCTGCTGTTGAGACCCTCGGCAGTCATTGCTCGTCAACCGCGGCCATCATGTGTGCTTATCAGTTGGGTGCTTTTCCCATTTTGTTAGCCGGCACAACGGAGCAGAAGAACTTGTATCTGCGAGAGATGACGCACGGCCGTGCGACAAGCTTCGCTTTATCAGAACGTGTGGCAGGCTCGGATGCGGCGGCGATCGAGACAACCGCGACTCGCAAGGGGGATGGCTGGCATCTCAAGGGTGAAAAGTACTGGATCGGTAATGGCGGGGCATCACGCTATTACGTGGTCTTTGCCAAGACGGATCCTGAGGCCGGGGGGCGCGGTATCTCCGCCTTCATGGTGGATAAAGAACAAGAAGGCGTCGTGATTGACGAGTTGTCTGATCGTATGGGTATTCGAGGTACACAGACTTCTAATCTCAAAGTGGACCTAGTGGTGCCCGATAGTAATCGGATTGGTGAGTTGCATCGTGCTCTGCGTCTGGCGCTTCAAACACTGAATGTGGGTCGAATCATGGTGTCGGCTCAATCAATGGGCTTGGCGATTGCAGCCTACAACGAGGCAGCGAAAAGGTCGGTCGAGCGTAAAGCGTTTGGTCAATCGATTGGGGAGAATCAAGGCATTGGCTTCAAACTTGCCGACATGGCAACCCAGATCTCAGCCGCACGCCTGATGCTTTATGAAGCAGCGCGGGCATACGACGCCGGCGAGGATGTGTCGACACTGGGTGCGATGTCCAAGTTGTTCACCTCAGAGGTGTCGCATTTTGCCGCAAATGAAGCAGTGCAGATCTGGGGCGGGATGGGTTATTGCAAACCAACAACCGTCGAGCGTCTTTATCGGGATCAACGCATTCTTGAAATCTACGAGGGCTCGTCAGAGATTCAGCGGTTAGTGCTCTCGCGGGCCATTCGCAAAGACGTACAAGATCAAGGTGCATGATGCCGTTTTCAGACACGATTTGGGATGAGTGTGAAACCTGGCCACGAGAGCGGTTAGAAGCCTTTCAGTTAACGGCTTTGCGAACGCAACTGGCGCGCGTGGGGCAAAACAGCGATTACTACCGCGAGGTTTTTAAACAAGCTGGTTTTGACCCTGCTGAACTTAAAACCTTAGACGATATTCGTCGTTTGCCATTCACTTATAAAACCGATTACGTCAAAGGGCTTGAGGCGAAACCGCCTTTTGGCAGTTTTGCTGCCGTGGATCCAGTGGATGCGGTTCGGGTTCATTTCTCATCGGGCACAACAGGTAAGCCAACCCCGGTTTTATGGACTAATGCGGATATTGAGCGTTGGGCGCACCTGTATGCGCGTTATCTTTATGCCCAAGGCGTCAGAAAGAACGATGTTTTTCAGTGCATGTTTAACTATGCCTGGTTTGTCGGCGGCCTTGGATTTACGCTGGCGGCACAGAAAGTCGGTGCGATTGTCATCCCTTCATCTTCGGGTGATACCGAGAGACAAGTAGAAACAATTTTTGAATACGGCACGACCTATGTAGTGGGTACCCCATCCTTTATGGCTCATATTGCCGAGACTGCACAAAAGATGGGCCGTGATTTAGCAAAATCGAAGGTGAAGACGGTTGCCGTGGGAGGCGAACCTGGTGCCGGTGTACCGGGTACCCGAGAGCGGATCGAGCGCCTCTGGGGTGCGAAAATGGTTGACTGCTATGGCGCGCTTGAGTTTCAACCGATTGCCTTTGAGACGACAGCACAAAACGGCCCCACGTTGGCAGAAGATTTTGTTTATGCCGAAGTGCTACATCCTGATACGCACGAACCTGTGTCAGATGGTGAACGTGGTGTGTTGATTCTTACTCATCTCGACAAACAGGCTTGCCCGCTTGTGCGCTGGTGGACAGGCGATGTAGTGGTAAAAGACAGCCGGCCCGCTGCCGATGGCAGAACCCATGCGCGTTTGCCCGGTGGGGTACTGGGGCGTGCCGACGATATGCTGATTATTCGGGGCGTTAATCTATTTCCCTCAGCAGTTGAAAATATCGTTAGGGCCATGCCGCAGTTCACCAACGAGTACGTGTTGGTGATCGACGATTCGTTGAAAGATTCAAATACTGGGTTCTTGACCGGGGTCAAGCTCAGGGTCGAATTGGCCGATGGGTCAGACAGTGAGACCCAAGCTCAGCAACTGGCAGCTGTGTTGCGCGACAGGTTGCAGGTTCGCTTTCATGTCGAGGTGCTGACCCCTGGTACCTTGCCACGAACCGTTCATAAGGCAAAACGAGTGATTTACGAGTAATCTGTTGTCAGGTTTTTGACTGATGGCTCGGATGATCTTATGCAACTCATTATCAGTGCAGCGCCCGTTGTAATCACGCTCTTTGCCCTTGGCTTGGGTATTAAATCGCTGCAAGCGGCGCTCCTTGGCGTGACGGTGGCTGCGGTGGGAGCAGTAATCGCTTTTCCCGTGCCCTTGACCGGCTTGATCCCTCAGTTACTGCACTGGCTGCCGATTTTGCTTGAGGTATTGGCCATCGTAGCGGGTGGCTTATTACTGTCTGAAGTCTTGCGGCACGCCGGTGTTCAAACAGCACTTGCGTCCTGGATAAAGACACGGGCAGGCGGTGGGGTCGCAGCCGTGCTGTTGGTCGTGCATGGCATCACGCCGTTTGCAGAGTCACTGACGGGCTTTGCAATCGGCATCACGATTGGGATTCCGCTGCTAGCCAATTTTGGCTTGCCTCCCAGAAAAGTTGCAGTGCTGGGCTTACTGGGCTTATGCACCATCCCTTGGGGTTCCATGGGACCCGGTACCATGGTCGCTGCATCGCTTGCCGAACTATCCTTTCATGATCTTGGCGTTGCATCTGGCTTCGTGAGTTTCATCCCGCTAATTGCTACGGGTGTCACTGCAGCCTGGTTGGTCTCTGAGTCAGGAGAAAGAGTCAAGGCTGTGCTGCTTGGGGCTTTGTCTGGGGTGATGCTGACGGTCGCAATTACCTGCTTCAACATGTTATTTGGTACCAGCCCGGCAGGCGCGCTCGGCAGTCTGGTGATCATTCTGCTGCATTTTTTGAGAGGACCCAAAACGGGTCGACAACCCTTGCCAGCAATTGCCCGCAAGGGCTTGCTCAGCTACTTCGTCTTGCTTGTTGGTGTTTTGGCAGGCGGGTGGTACGTCAGGGCGAATGGCTTGTCTGAAGCGTGGCGTTTTCTCGGCTCGCCCGCGCTATGGTTGTTTGTTGCTACTTTCCTTTTTACTCGCGGGTTGCCAGCCAAACTGCCCACCAACCGCAGCTGGGTTTCGTGGTTGCAGGTCGCACCGGTAACTGGTTTGTTTATTATCTTAGGCATGGTGATGGCCATATCAGGCATGGCTGCATATCTGGCACAAGCGATTTCGGCTATCGGCTATGCCTACTTGCCAATCGCTCCATTCGTCGGCGCGACGGGTGGTTTGATTACAGGTTCCAATGTCGGGGCAAACTCAATGTTTGCCACCACTCAAGCTGCGATTGCTCGTTCCCTGGGGATCAGTGTGCTGTGGTTCATGGCGACTCATAACGTTGCAGCGGCCTTTTTGATGATGGCTTCACCCGGTAAAATCGAAATGGCGATTCAGTTGACCCACGCTGATGCAGCCCAGCACCGGCGCTGGATTCAACGCGTACTGCTTGGGGTAGCGCTAGCAGTCGTGACAGGCCTGGGGATACTCAACATGCTGCTAGCGTGACGGCAGACTATTGGGTCCTTTTATTCAAAGCTAAAACAGTCACTTCAGTTGACTCCAGACCAACCCCTGAGCGCCAAAACGGCACTCTGCTCGAGTTCTAACTTGGTTTTTCCTTCTCGCGCTGCAACGGCAAGACCTTGAAAAATCATCACCAGATAACGCGCGAGTGCATGCAGATCGGTGTTGACATCAAGATCCCCCTCTGAAAGACCACGCTCGAGGCGGTTAAACAAAAGCTTTTCAAAACCCGCGCGCTTCTCTGTCAGAATTTTCTCAATTTCGGGGGAACTTTGTCGATCAAAGGAAATGCCAGAGAGGACGATCAGGCATCCGCTCGGTGTCTCTTTATCTGTGAAATGATTCGCAGCTTCAAGAAGAAGTGAGGAGATCGCTTTTTTGGTAGGAGTGAGTTTGAGGCAATTCTCAACAAACGACACGCTGGCTTGATAGCGACCGAGCGCTTCGCGAAAGAGGTCGGCTTTGTCGTTGAAAGCTGCGTACAGGCTGGCTGGCCGAATACCCATCGCGCACGCAAGTTTATGGATGGAGGTCGCTTCGTAACCATGCTCCCAAAACAGGCGTACTGCAATGTTCAATGCTTCATTGCGATCAAATTGCCGTGGCCGGCCTCGACATCTTGCAATCGACAGGAGTTCTATTTTCATTGCGATCGACGATTAAGTCACTTGACACCTTATCGTTCAAGGTTATCATATATTTATTGAGTGATCGATCAATAAATATGCGCAGTGCGATAGACCACCATAGCAAATCCCGATCGTCATGATCGCCACATCTGGTTAAGACTGTATCCCATGAATGCGAAAACACTTAGTGCAGCAAGCTTGCTTTTAATCATTTTGTCGGCGTTATCTGGTTGTAAGGATGGGGCGGGCGCTGGCGGGGCTCGTGGGCCTGCGCCGGTGAGCGTTGTGCCTGTCGTGTCGCGAAGCTTCACGGATAGTGAAAAATTTAGCGGACGACTTGAAGCAACCGAATATGTCGAATTACGCCCGCGTGTGAGCGGCACCATCGATAAAGTTCACTTTACTGATGGCAGCATGGTCGCAAAAGACCAGCCCCTGTTTACGATCGACCAGCGACCTTTCGCTGCAGAGGTTGCCCGACTTGAAGGGCAATGGTCAGCAGCGAAGTCTCGTGCAGAACTGGCAAACACAGAACTTGCCCGGGCACTAAAACTGAGAGAAGCAGGTGGTATCTCGAAGCAAGAGTTTGATCAGATCAAGTCCACTTCAAACACGAGCGCCAGCGATGTGCAGTCAACTGAAGCAGCGCTGCGCACGGCAAAGTTAAACCTCGAGTTTTCAAGCGTGCGGGCGCCTGTTGCCGGTCGGGTCTCGAGAGCAACGGTGACCGCAGGCAATCTGGTTAATGAGCAAGTTGTCCTCACAACGATTGCGGGGGTCGCTCGCGTCTACGCTTACTTCGACTGCAATGAACAAGTCTTCCTCAGGATGCGCGCAGCCGGTGACAAGACCCCTTCGGTGCGCATGGGATTGGCGAATGAAGAGGGTTACCCGCACGTCGGTAAGCTGGATTTTATTGATAACCGGATGAGTCCCCAGACTGGCGCCGTCCGTATGCGCGCTACGTTTGACAACACTAAAGGACAGTTCTTACCTGGACTTGCTGTGCATATCGTCATGAACACAACAGACTCTCGTGAGGCGCTGTTGGTGCCTGAGCGTGCGATAGGCACGGATCAAACGCGTAAATTTGTCGTCGTTGTCGGTGATAACGGTCAGCCTGAGTTCAGACCGGTGCAGCTTGGGCCGCTGGACGGCGAAATGAGAGTTATCGCGAGCGGTCCCCTCAAGTCAGGTGAACACATTGTCGTTGAAGGTCTGCAACGTATTATTCCCGGCGTTCCTGTGACGGCTGAGGTCTTGAAGGTCGATGATAAAGGTATGCCATTACCCAAGGCACAACCGACCACCGAACCGAAGAAAAACTAAGGCTGCTTAAATGGATATCTCCCGATTTTTTATTGATCGCCCTCGCTTTGCCGCCGTCCTGTCGATTTTTATTTTTCTCATCGGGGCGTTGGCAATATTTCGGCTGCCGATTTCTGAATACCCTGAGGTTGCTCCGCCGCAAGTGGTTGTCCGCGCCCAGTTCCCGGGTGCTAATCCGCGTGTAATAAGCGAGACCGTTGCGACACCTCTTGAGGAACAGATCAATGGTGTCGAGAACATGTTGTACTACAGCTCGCAAGCGACTGCGGACGGCAGTCTGACCCTGACCGTCACCTTCAGGATAGGTACCAGTCCCGAAGCGGCGGAAACAGCCGTTCAAAATCGGATCAACCGAGCCTTGCCCAGGCTACCGGAAATTGTTCGACAGATTGGCGTGACGACTGAAAAATCCAGTCCTAACCTCACGATGGTTGTGCATTTGGTCAGCCCTGATAACAGTCGCGACGCGCTTTACCTGCGCAACTACGCGCAACTGAACGTGCGGGACGAGGTGCTTCGCATTCCTGGAGCTGGTTCAGTTATCTTGTTCGGCGCTGGCGACTATGCCATGCGGATCTGGCTCGACACTGAAAAGCTCGCCGCACGCGACCTGACCAGCGCTGATGTGGTTGCCGCTATCCGTGAGCAAAATGCTCAGGTGGCGGCGGGTACCGTTGGCGCACCGCCTGCACCCAAGGGAACTGAGTTTCAACTTGCCGTCAATGCAAAGGGACGACTGAGTACGGAGGAAGAGTTTGCCAACATCATTGTGCGTGCTGAACCGTCCACCGGGGCAGTGATCAGACTTCGTGACGTCGGCCGTGTCGAACTGTCATCAGGGTCGTACTCTCTGCGAAGCTTGCTCAATAACAAAGAAGCGGCTGCAATCGCCATCTTTCAGTCGCCAGACGCGAACGCCTTGGCTTTATCTGACAAGGTGCGGGAAAAAATGGAAACGCTGAAGCGTAATTTCCCGCCGGGCATGGACTACAGCATCGTTTACGATCCCACACGCTTTGTGCAGACGTCGATTGAGAAAGTGGTCGGAACACTGTTGGAAGCGGTTTTGCTCGTGGTCCTCGTCGTCATCATCTTTCTGCAAACGTGGCGGGCATCTATCATTCCGTTACTCGCAGTGCCGATCTCGATCGTCGGGACGTTTGCCTTTTTGTTATTGCTTGGCTACTCAATCAATACGCTCACTCTTTTTGGCCTCGTGCTTGCCATTGGTATTGTTGTCGATGATGCCATTGTGGTGGTAGAGAACGTTGAACGCAATATTGAAGCCGGTCTGAACTCGCATGATGCCACGGTGAAGGCGATGCGAGAGGTCTCTGGGCCGATCGTTGCCATTGCGCTCGTCTTATGCGCCGTGTTTGTTCCGCTGGCCTTTGTACCTGGCCTGACAGGTCAGTTTTATAAACAGTTTGCGGTCACGATCGCTATCAGCACTGTCATCTCAGCTTTCAATTCACTGACCCTCAGCCCTGCGATGAGTGCGTTGCTATTGCAACCGCATGGTGCACCTAAAGATAGGCTCACACGGGTCATTGATAAGGTATTCGGCGGATTTTTTAAGTTGTTCAATCGTTACTTTGGCCGAGCCAGCACCGCCTATAGTCATCGCGTCTCAAGTGTGATCGGGCGCAAAACGCTGTCTATCGCTGTTTACGTGGTGCTATTGGGATTTGCCGGACTGTTATTCGCTCGAATACCCGGCGGTTTCGTCCCCGCACCTGATAAACAATATCTGATCGGTATTGCCCAACTGCCCGCAGGTGCCACGATCGACCGCACGGAAGCAGTCATCCGCGAGATGAGTGATATCGCGCTCAAGGTCCCGGGCATTGTCAACTCTGTGGCGTTTCCGGGATTGTCAATTGCCGGCTTTTCAGCGGCACCT
Source organism: Jezberella montanilacus (assembly GCF_003003055.1). Taxonomy (GTDB): domain Bacteria; phylum Pseudomonadota; class Gammaproteobacteria; order Burkholderiales; family Burkholderiaceae_B; genus Zwartia; species Zwartia montanilacus. Next base: position 59,320 of record NZ_PVTV01000014.1, on the reverse strand, counting down.
AATGAGGGGATCGTTTTTTTCGGACTGGACGAATTCGAAAACCGTACCTCGCCTGCACTGAGCAAAGGCGCAATCCTGGGACGCGTGAATGGAGCAATCCAACAAATTCAGGGCGCCCGAATGTTCGTGGTGCCCCCGCCCGCTGTCGATGGCTTGGGCAATGCTGGCGGCTTCAAGATTCAAGTGCAGGATCGGTCTAGTCTCGGCGAGCAGGCGTTGTTCGGTGGGGTTTGGGGCGCGCTTGGTCAAATTTACGGCAATCCAAAGTCCAGCATCGGTACGCCTTATTCCACCTACGACATCAATGTGCCTCAGCTTTTCGCTGACATCGATCGAACACGCGTCAAGCAAATGGGTGTGCGCCTCTCTGACGTTTACGACACGATGCAGGTTAATCTTGGCTCACTTTACGTCAACGATTTCACCAAATTTGGTAAGACTTACCAAGTGGTGGTTCAAGCCGATGCGTCTTTCAGAGCCGATGCCAGTTCGATTATGGCTTTGAAAACACGCAATGCTGCTGGCGAAATGGTCCCGCTCGGCGCACTCATGAAGGTCGAACCGACTTTCGGTCCAACTCGTGTCACGCGTTACAACGGCTACCCATCGGCTGATGTGAACGGTGCGCCTAATATCGGGTTTTCGAGCAGCGAGGCAGAACTTGAGATAGAGACTTTGTTGCAGCGAACATTGCCCAGAGGTTTGACCTACGAATGGACAGAGCTTAGTTACCAAGATCGTCTCACCCGCGATTTCAAAATCCCGGGTGTGAATCTCAGCTTGCCGACCTTAGCGGCGGTGCTGGCGATTTCAGTGCTGCTTGTCGTTCTCGTGTTAGCTGCACAATACGAGAGCTTTACCCTTCCGCTGGTCATCGTGCTCATCGTCCCCATGGGCATTCTATCGGCCCTTTTCGGTGTGTGGCTGTCGAGTCTGCCTCCTTTTTCGCAACCAGCTGATCTGAATATTTTTACGCAAGTCGCGCTCGTCGTGCTGGTGGGTCTTGCTTGTAAAAACGCTATCTTGATCGTTGAATTTGCCAAAGATCTCGAAGAGCAAGGCGAGCGGTTATTCGATGCCATCACCCATGCCTGCAAAATGCGCTTGCGTCCGATTCTCATGACGTCGATTGCGTTCTGCGCAGGCGTTGTCCCCTTGATCCTGGGTGGCGGTGCCGGTAGCGAAATGCGACGGGCAATGGGTATAGCTGTTTTCTCCGGCATGGTTGGTGTCACCTTGTTCGGTATTTTTCTTACCCCTGTGTTTTACGTGCTCATGCGCAGAGATCGTTCACTAAGAAATGCAGATGGACCGTCAGGTCATGCTCAGCCAACTAGTGAAGGAGACTCGCGATGAGATCAATAGTGTTGGATGCAACCCTTCATCGTTTGAGCCTGGTGGTTGTCGCGCTGAGCTTGGCTGGTTGCGCGGTGGGGCCCGATTATCAGAAACCTGTCGTACCAATGGATCCAGCGTTCGTCGGGGCGCGCAATACCGAAGCTGTGGTGGATATCCGAACTTTCTGGCAAGGCTTTGGCGACGAAAAACTGAATTCGCTGATTGATAAAGCACTGCTAGCCAATGGCGACGTGAAGCTCGCCAGCGCCAGATTGCAAGAAGTACGCGCAAGTCAGGATGAGGCCAATGCCGCCTTCAGGCCGAGATTTGGCGCGCAAACCGATGGGAATCGCGAAGTGACCCCTATCACTTCACTACCCGGCACTTCAGTTTCAGATCGTACCAGTAACGTCTACGATGCCAATTTTTTCGCGGCCTGGGAAATCGATCTCTTTGGTCGGTTGCGAAGAAATAGTGAAGCCGCCACAGCTCGAGCAGAGGCAGGGTTGGCGACGCTCGAAGCGGCAAGGACTTCCGTTGCGGGGGAGGTTGCTCGCAATTATCTTGAACTCCGTGGCTTACAGCAACGGCTCGAATTCACTCAATCCAGTCTGACCTTTCAGCGCGACACGCTCAAACTCACCGAGGTACGCTTCGACAATGGTCGCGGCAATCAGCTTGATGTGTCTCGCGCGCAGGGATTGGTAGCCTCGACTGAAGCAAATGTACCTGCTTTACAGACAGCCATCGAGCGTACGATTTTCCGGCTTGCTACCTTAACTGCCCAGCAACCTCGTCTGCTTCTGGCTGAGCTGTCTGCAGCGGCACCGCTTCCGGCTTTGCCTGTGACCGATTTGTCAGCGTTACCGGCAGGTACCACTGAGCAGTGGTTACAACGCCGACCGGACATTATGGCGGCAGAGCAGCAAATCGTGGCGGCCAACGCAGGGATTGGTATTGCAACGAGTGAGCTGTTTCCCAAACTCTCTGTGGCGGGATTGCTGGGTCTCAACTCAGCGAACGTGAGCGACTTGAGTAGCGCTGATTCAAGGCTGTTCTCCCTGGGTGTGACGCTGGCCTGGACACCTTTTGATTTGGGTGCTGTTCGAGCTCGAATCCGCGGCAATGAAGCCCGGACGCTACAAAGTGTGGTCGTTTATGAAAATACGATCACTGCGGCACTGGAAGAGACTGAAGGTGCGTTCAGCAGTTTTACTCGCAATGCCGAAAGGACTCAAAAACTGGATCTGGCGGCTCGTAGTGCGTCTAAGACTGCCCAGCTTGCACGTCTGCGCTACGAAACTGGGGTTATTGATTTCCTCTCTGTGCTGGATGCAGAGCGTCAGTTGCTTGCGCAACAAGATCAACTTATACAAGCACAGGTTTTGACTGCGACTGCTCTGGTTGCCGTTTACCGAAGCTTGGGGGGCGGTTGGGCAGGACCTCAGCTGATCCCCCCCGTCACCGGTAAAAACTGAGCAAAGTAGCTCGATCAGCACTATCTTTCAATCACGTCAGGAGAACACCATGGCTAAAACAGTTGTCATCTATCACTCAGGGTACGGCCACACCGCACGCGTTGCTGAATTCGTTGCGCAAGGCGCCAAGGCACAAACGATCGTCATCAGTCCCGAGGGCGACATTAGCGAAGCAGACTGGGCTACTCTCGATGCCGCAGACGCAATCATCTTTGGTTCGCCAACCTATATGGGATCGGTTAGCTGGCAGTTTAAGAAGTTTGCAGATGCAACCTCTAAGCGCTGGTTCACTAGTGCCTGGAAAGATAAAGTCGCGGGCGGTTTCACCATCTCTGCCAGCCCAAGTGGCGATAAGTTGTCCACGGTTCAGTATTTCATCACCTTAGCGATGCAGCAAGGCATGATCTGGGTTGGTCAGCCTCTGCTGAACGATGGCACGCTTAACCGGCTTGGTTCAAATTCAGGGCTGATGGCGCAAGTCGGCCCCACCAGCCCTGCAGCGGATATTCCGCAAGGGGATCTGGACACGGCAAAAACCTATGGTGAACGGATTGCGAAAGTCGCCGAAACCTTGCGCGGCTAAACGCTGTCGGTTCGGCAATTTCTAGAGGTGTATCACATCCCGCTGTAAACAGGCCCTTCACCACCCTGTGGCGTCACCCACACAATATTCTGTGTCGGATCCTTGATGTCACAGGTTTTACAGTGAACACAGTTCTGAGCATTGATCTGCAAGCGATCGGTATTGTCATCGTTTTTCACATACTCATACACGCCTGCGGGGCAGTACCGTGCTTCAGGACCCGCAAATTTCGCCAAGTTGATCGAAACAGGCACCGAGGCGTCTTTCAGTGTGAGGTGGATAGGCTGGTTCTCTTCGTGATTGGTGTTCGAAATAAACACTGAACTCAAGCGATCAAATGTCAGGACACCATCGGGCTTGGGATATTCGATTTTGGGACACTGATCGGCAGGTTGCAGGCACGCGTAATCGGGCTTGGTGCGATGGATGGTCCAGGGCATGTTGCCTTTCAGCAGCCATTGCTCGATTCCTGTCATCAGCGTGCCGACGCCCCGGCCTTTTTTAAACCATTGCTTGAAGTTGCGAGCTTTGTTGAGCTCAACATGCAACCATGAAGTTTCAAACGCAGCAGGGTAAGCTGACAACTCGTCATGGCTACGCTCAGTTGCCAGGGCAGCAAAAGCAGCTTCAGCAGCCATCATGCCCGACTTGATTGCAGCGTGGCTCCCTTTGATGCGCGACGCATTCAAAAAGCCCGCTTCACAACCAACCAGGGCACCGCCCGGGAACACTAGCTTAGGTAAAGACAACAAACCGCCAGCAGTGATTGCGCGAGCACCATAGGCAATCCGCTTGCCACCCTCAAAGTGCTTGCGAATAGCGGGGTGAGTCTTGTAACGCTGAAACTCTTCAAACGGCGAGAGCCAGGGATTGGCATAATCCAATCCAACGACCATACCGACCGCGACCTGATTGTCGTTCAAGTGGTATAGAAATGATCCGCCATAAGTGTCCGAATCCAAGGGCCAACCGGCGGTATGTACAACAAGACCTGGGCGTGATTTAGCGGGATCGATCTCCCATAACTCTTTAATACCGATGCCATAAGCCTGGGGATCGCGTCCGTCTCCCAGTTTAAATTTGTCGATCAATTGACGACCCAGCTGGCCTCGTGCACCCTCAGCGAAGATGGTGTACTTGGCGTGTAATTCCATCCCCTGCTGGTAGTGATCGGTAGGCTGACCATCGCGACCAACACCCATATCACCCGTTGCAACGCCGCGCACAGCGCCTTGATCGTTGTACAAAACTTCTGCAGCGGAGAAGCCAGGGAAGATCTCGACGCCAAGGGTTTCAGCCTGCTCACCTAGCCAGCGGGCAACTTTACCCAGACTGATTACATAATTACCGTGATTTTGAAAGCACTCAGGCAGCAGCCAGTTCGGGGTCTTGCGTGCGCCGGTTTCCGTCAAAAACAGAAACTCATCCTCAGCGACGGGGGTGTCGAGCGGGGCACCCATGTTCTTCCAGTCGGGTAATAATTCAGTCAAGGCCTGCGGATCCATCACTGCGCCAGACAGGATATGGGCGCCAATCTCGCTGCCTTTTTCCAGTACGCAAACTGATATCTCTTGGCCTTCAGTCGCTGCCAATTGTTTGAGCCTGATGGCAGTGGCCAAGCCGGCGGGGCCTCCGCCGACGACGACAACGTCATATTCCATCGATTCGCGTTCTGACATGCCTGACTCCAAGTTTTTATCTACAGCTAGGTAAATAGGTATGATTTCGCCTAGGATTGTATTGCAGTGAAAGGCAGTCGCGATAGCTTTTGCCTTGCGAATCAACAAACTGACACTTTTGCAGACATGAGGGGAGACGCTTGACCACAATTTCGACCAACTTATTGAGTGTAGGTCATCAATACGACTTTGAAATCCCGATGCGCTGGGCCGACGCTGACAGCCAGAACCATCTTAATAACGCCATGTATTTTCGTTATTTTGAAGAGGCGCGGATGCAGATGCTATACGTTGATGGGCAGAAGTTTTCTGAGCATTATTCTTCTGTGGTGGTATCAACCAGCTGCGATTTCATAAAACCCGTGATGTATCCCGCTCGCATTAGCGTGAGAAATAAAATCATTCGATTGGGACGCAGCAGCCTTGAAGCTGAGGCTGATCTTTACGTGCTGGCTGATATCGCTGCTGGTCCCTATGCAAAGGGTAAGTGGGTACTGGTCTACACAAGCAACCACACGAACAAGGCAGTGCCGTGGTCTGAGGATATGCTGCGGTTCATGGCGACCGCCATCGCCCCTTACCGCGTCACAGCAGAGTGAGTTAATCTAAGCTCAGATAACCCAAGTGCAGCGAACTGGATCGAGAATACGATGCACAATATACGCAGAAACCTAGAAAGGAGCACGAAGCATGAATAAGTTATACGGAAGCGCACTCGAAGCGTTGACTGGTCTGGTGCAAGATGGGCAGACACTCGCCGTGGGCGGTTTTGGGCTCTGCGGCATCCCCGAGGCTTTAATCGACGCAGTGAAAGAACTGGGGGTTCAAAATCTGACTTGTATCAGCAACAACGCAGGCGTTGACGGGTTTGGACTTGGTATTTTGTTGCATACGCGTCAAGTCAAGAAAATGATTGCCTCATATGTTGGCGAAAACAAAGAGTTTGAGCGGCAATATTTGGCTGGTGAACTTGAGCTCGAATTCACCCCTCAAGGTACCCTGGCTGAACGTTTGCGTGCTGGGGGCGCAGGGATCCCCGCATTTTTTACTCGCACGGGTGTAGGCACCATCGTTGCTGACGGAAAAGAAGTACGCGAATTCGACGGCGATCACTACGTCATGGAGCGCGGTCTCGTATCTGACGTGTCCTTGGTTAAAGCCTATATTGCCGATCGCAGTGGCAATCTGGTGTTCCACAAAACGGCGCGCAACTTTAATCCTCCCGTTGCCATGGCTGGCAAAGTAACCGTCGTTGAAGTCGAAAAAATTGTTGAAAACGGCGAGCTTGATCCCGATCAGATTCATTTGCCTGGCATTTATGTGCACCGCATCGTGATCAACGCCAACCCGGAAAAACGTATTGAGCAGCGCACCGTTCGTGCGGCAAATTAAGGAGCAAACGAAAATGGCATGGACTCGTGACGAAATGGCCGCCCGCGCGGCGCGCGAATTGCAAGATGGTTTTTATGTCAATCTTGGTATTGGTTTACCCACGCTGGTTGCCAATCATGTCCCTGAGGGGATTGAGGTTTGGCTGCAATCTGAAAATGGCTTGCTGGGGATTGGTCAGTTTCCAACTGAAGATGAAGTCGATCCCGATATGATCAACGCGGGTAAGCAGACGGTCACCACGATCCCCGGTTCGTCAATTTTTTCATCGGCGGATTCGTTTGCGATGATTCGCGGAGGCAAGATCAATCTGGCGATTCTGGGCGCGATGCAAGTCTCCGAGACGGGTGATTTGGCAAACTGGATGATCCCGGGCAAGATGGTCAAGGGTATGGGCGGCGCCATGGATTTAGTCGCAGGTGTGGGTCGTGTGTTGGTGTTGATGGAACACGTCGCAACCAAAAAAGATGGCACGACCGATTTAAAACTGTTGCCTAAGTGCACCTTGCCACTAACTGGCGTAGGGGTTATTGACATGATCATTACTGATCTGGGTGTGATGGAAGTCACCCCGGCTGGGCTAAAACTGCTTGAACTTGCCCCTGGCGTGTCCGTTGAAGAAATCAAATCCAAAACTGCGGCCAAGCTGGATGTATCTGGCGTCTGATCGCCGCTTGACCTTCGTCCTCCACCGGGATTTACTAAGCCATGACCGAGTCTGCCATCCCTACCCAGCTAGCCGATAACGACGTGATTCACGTTGATAATCTGAGTGTGCGCTTTGCAGGTGCCGAGCGCACCGTCGATGCGGTTAAAAACCTGTCATTTCACGTTGGGCGAGGCGAGACCCTGGCCATTGTGGGTGAGTCTGGCTCGGGTAAATCTGTGACCTCACTTGCTTTGATGCGCTTGGTTGAATACGGGGGTGGGCGCATTATCAATGGATCGATGACGTTACGAAGACGGGATAGTTCTCTGGTGGATTTATCCAAAGCAGATTCCAAAATCATGCGCTCGGTACGTGGCGCAGACATGGCCATGATTTTTCAAGAGCCAATGACCTCACTCAATCCTGTTTTTACTGCAGGTGACCAGATTGCAGAGTCTATACGGTTGCATCAACAGGCCAGTGCAGCGCAAGCCCGCGCTGAGACGTTAAGATTGCTTGAGCAAGTGCGTATCCCCGAGGCGAAGTCTGTTATGGATCGCTATCCACACCAGTTGTCTGGGGGGATGCGCCAACGCGTGATGATCGCGATGGCCCTCGCTTGCAAGCCAGCTCTATTGATCGCCGATGAGCCTACAACTGCACTGGATGTCACCGTGCAGGCTCAAATCCTGCAATTGATCAGTCAACTGCAACAAGAGATGCAGATGGGCGTGATCTTCATTACCCACGACATGGGGGTGGTGGCCGAGGTCGCTGATCGCGTGTTGGTGATGTACAAGGGTGAAAAGGTAGAAGAAGGCGAATCAACCAAGATATTTGCAACTCCCCAGCATCCTTATACGCAAGCTTTGCTGGCTGCCGTACCGCGTCTGGGGTCGATGCATGACACAGACCTGCCTGCCCGTTTTGCGCTGGTGTCACCAGAGCAAAACGCTGCACAAACCAGCGAAAAAGCTGGTGTGAAAATCGAGAATCATCCAAGCACAGATGGGGGATCCCTGATCCTGCCCTACCGGGATCAAGCACCCATTCTGAGCGTTCGTAACCTCATTACACGTTTCGATTTGCGCGGAGGGATTCTTAACCGTGTGCAACGACGCGTGCACGCGGTTGAAAAAGTCAGCTTTGATTTGTTCCCCGGGGAGACCTTGGCGCTGGTGGGCGAGTCTGGCTGCGGTAAGTCTACAACCGGGCGGTCGTTGCTGAGATTAGTTGATATTCAGGGCGGACAGATCACGTTTGATGGGCAAGACGTATTAGCGCTAAAACATCAGCAATTGCAGTCGCTTCGCCGCGACATTCAGTTTGTATTTCAAGATCCCTTTGCCTCGCTGGATCCACGCCTCACCGTTGGCTACTCAATCATGGAGCCACTATTAATCCACAAGGTTTGCAGTCCGGCCGAAGCCCGTGAGCGTGTCGGTCAATTACTTGACCGGGTGGGTTTATCACGCGAGATGGCACGTCGTTATCCGCACGAATTTTCAGGGGGTCAGCGCCAGCGTGTGTGTATTGCCAGAGCCCTGGCATTGAATCCAAAAGTGGTGATTGCGGATGAGTCAGTCTCCGCGCTCGACGTATCCATTCAAGCTCAGATCATCAATTTGCTGATTGACCTGCAAAAAGAGCTAGGCGTCGCGTTTCTCTTTATCTCTCATGATATGGCTGTAGTTGAGCGGATCAGCCACCGTGTCGCTGTCATGTACCTCGGACAGATCGTTGAGATTGGTCCGAGAAGAGAGATTTTTCAGAACCCGCAACATCCCTACACCCGCAAACTGATGTCTGCTGTGCCGATTGCTGATCCAACCCGCCGTCATCAAAAAAGAGTGCTGGATGTCGATGAGTTACCTAGCCCCATTCGCGGTTTGAATGATGACCCACTTGTTGCTCCATTGGTTCAAGTCGGCCCCGATCATTACGTTGCCCGTCATCAGATCGGTGGCGTGTTCTAAGCCAAAGGCCGTTCTTCAAGGATGGCTACAATGCGACTTCTTGCACAAGTTGAAGTGCGTCGAGCATCATACATACGGTAATTAAATGGAAATCGTCACAGGCCTACTCAATCTTCTGTTGCACATCGATAAAACGATGCTCGACTTTATCGCGCAACACGGCAATTGGATATACGCCTTGTTATTCATCATTATTTTTGCTGAAACAGGACTTGTTTTTGCCCCGTTCTTACCCGGTGATTCGCTGCTGTTTGTTGCCGGCGCAATTTGCGCGATTGGCAAGATGGATCCACTCGTGCTGATGGCTTTGCTCAGCGTGGCGGCGATCTTGGGAGACGCATTGAATTACGCGGTAGGTCGCTGGTTTGGTCAGACCTTGATTACAAAAACCAAGTTGATTAGCCAAGAAAGATTAACTTACACGCAAGGTTTCTTCGATCAGCACGGCGGCAAGACAATTGTTATTGCCCGGTTTTTACCCATTGTGCGGACGATGGCGCCCTTTGCGGCAGGGTTTGGCCGAATGGAATCCGGTAAGTTTTTTATGTTCAACGTCAGTGGCGGTTTGTTGTGGGTGATCTCACTTACCCTTGCTGGCTACCTGTTCGGTAATATGCCCTTTATCAGCAACAACCTGACGCTGGTGATTATCGGCATCATTATCGTGTCCTTCATTCCCGGCATCGTCGCTTACTTGCGCGAACGCAGTCGTTCACACTAAACAGCGAATCAACATGAACCAAACTGCCAAACTTGCGGCCATGCGCGACGCGATGTCGCGCGCTGATGTCCAGGCTTGCTTGATCCCCTCTGCGGATCCGCACTTATCAGAATACTTACCCGAATACTGGCAGATTCGTTTATGGCTGACAGGCTTTACTGGCTCGGTTGGCACGGTCGTTGTCACTCAGGATTTTGCTGGGGTCTGGGTGGATAGCCGTTATTGGGTGCAAGCTGAGACTGAACTGGCAGACACCGGCTTCGTCATGATGAAAATTGGGACAGCTGCTGATCCAGGTCATGTTGAGTGGTTGGCAGAGCACGTAAACGCAGGTCAAGCAATCGCGATTGATGGTCGGGCGTTAAGTCTCAGCGCCCGTGACGCACTGGTCACGGCGACCCAAAAGCGTGACATCACGCTCAGGCTGGATCTTGATATCCCTGGCCAGGTCTGGCTTGATCGACCGACCTTACCTAAAGCGCCCATTCTGGATTTTTCGCTAGAGTACGCGGGCCTCAGTCGTGTTGAGAAGATTGCCCGAGTGCGCGAGAAAATGCGAGAGGCAGGCGCGCAGTGGCACTTGATTTCGACTTCGGACGATATCGCCTGGATTTTGAACTTGCGTGGTAGCGACGTTGATTACAACCCGATATTTATGTCACATTTATTGATCAGCGAAGGCTTGACCAGATTATTCGTCGGCAAGGGCAAAATCCCGCCATCGCTTGTTGACGAGCTCAAAGAAGAAAGGGTTGCGGTGCTGCCATACGAAGACGCAGCAAACACCCTGACTGGTTTGCCCGCGCCTGACACCTTGTTGTTTGATCCTGCGCGAACCACCTGCGGTTTGATCGATCAGATCAAGATCAAAACGGTGCGTCAGATCAATCCAAGCACCTTCATGAAATCGCAAAAAACTCGCCATGAGCTGAAACACGTCCGGCGTGTCATGGAGCTCGACGGCGCTGCGTTATGCGAGTTTTTTGCCTGGTTTGAGGCAAACGTGAATCAAGCAGGACAACCAGCAATTGATGAATTGCAGGTCGATGAAAAGCTGATTGAGTTTCGTGCCGCGAAATTTGGGTTTGTCTCGCCTAGCTTTTCGACCATTGCGGCCTTCAATGCAAATGGTGCCATGCCTCATTATCGCGCGACACCAGAATCCTTTGCGATCATTGAAGGCGATGGTCTGCTTCTCATTGATTCTGGCGGACAGTACTTAGGCGGTACGACAGACATCACTCGTGTGGTGCCAGTCGGGCAACCTAGTCAAGAGCAAAAAGAGGATTACACGGCAGTCTTGAAGGCGATGATTGCGCTATCAAGACTTACCTTCCCCGAAGGTGTGGCTGCCCCCATGCTGGATGTGATCGCCCGGGCTCCCTTATGGGCAAAGATGGCCGAATATGGACATGGCACTGGACACGGTGTAGGTTACTTTCTGAATGTGCACGAAGGGCCGCAGGTCATTTCTTACCGCGCGGCCCCAGCGCCCCACACGGCTATGCGCGTTGGCATGATTACATCTAATGAGCCCGGTTTATACAAACCAGGGCGGTGGGGGATCCGGATCGAGAATCTGGTCTGCAATCAATCTGCTGGCGAATCCGAGTTTGGCGAGTTTTTGCGTTTTGAGACGTTAACCCTCTGCCCGATTGATACCCGGCCGATTTTGGTGGATCAGTTGGATGTCGCAGAGGTGGATTGGCTCAACAGTTACCATGCAACCGTCCGGGATCGCCTCGCGCCTCGACTAACCGACGCAGCTTTGGATTGGTTGCTGTTACGAACAACACCACTTGTCGTATAAATTTTTTGGTATTTGGGCATTTGACAGCCGCGCATAGTTTTGTAGCGAGGCTATAATCCAAATTTCCAGCATGCGCTTCTTCTCGGGCGCGTATATGACATGACCAAATACGTATTTGTCACCGGTGGCGTGGTTTCATCCTTGGGTAAAGGGATAGCCGCCGCATCGCTTGCAGCGATTCTCGAGTCTCGTGGGCTGAAAGTCACGATGCTCAAACTAGATCCTTACATTAACGTTGATCCGGGCACCATGAGCCCTTTTCAACACGGCGAGGTCTTCGTGACCGAGGACGGTGCTGAAACTGATCTCGATCTAGGCCACTACGAACGATTCATTTCGTCGAAGATGCGCAAGGCCAACAACTTCACCACAGGTCAAATCTACGAATCAGTTTTACGCAAAGAGCGCCGTGGCGATTATCTGGGTAAAACGGTTCAAGTCATCCCTCATATCACCAACGAAATCCAGGATTTCATTGCGCGGGGTGCCGAGCAGGCGTGGGATGGGCAAACCGATGTCGCCATCGTTGAAATCGGCGGTACGGTAGGTGACATTGAATCTCTGCCATTTCTTGAGGCGGCCCGCCAGATGAGTTTGCGCCTTGGGCGCAATAACGCGGCCTTCATTCATTTGACGTTGTTGCCTTTTATTGCATCAGCAGGTGAGTTAAAGACCAAACCAACTCAACATTCGGTGCAGAAGCTGCGTGAAATCGGCATCATCCCGCACGCCTTGCTCTGCAGAGCCGACAGGCCAGTTCCTGACGAAGAGCGGGCCAAGATTTCCCTGTTTTCGAACGTTCCGCTTGATGCAGTGATTTCTGTCTGGGATGCAGACTCTATCTACAAAATCCCTGCTATGTTGCAAAAACAGGGTTTGGATGACTTGATTCTTGAGACATTGCACATACAAGCACCCCCAGCGGATTTGACGATGTGGGACGGTTTGGTCGATGCCCTCGAGCACCCTGCGCATGAAGTTCACATTGCGATGGTGGGCAAGTACGTTGACTTGACTGAATCCTACAAATCACTCACCGAAGCATTGATCCACGCTGGCATTCACACCCGCTCCAATGTGATTGTCGAATACATTGATTCAGAAGAGCTTGAACAAAATGGGACGACTGTCCTTGAGCGTTTTGACGCGATTCTGGTTCCTGGTGGCTTTGGTAAGCGAGGCACTGAGGGCAAGATAGCCGCGATTCGTTTTGCCCGAGAGCATCAAGTCCCTTACCTGGGTATTTGTCTGGGTATGCAACTGGCAGTGATCGAGTTTGCCCGCGACGTCGCGGGTCTGGTCGACGCCAACAGCACAGAGTTCAACGCTGAATCACCCCATCCTGTTGTGGCCCTGATCAACGAATGGATGGATCGCGAAGGCAAAGTTGAAAAGCGTGACGAGCAATCTGACCTTGGCGGTACGATGCGAAAGGGCTCACAGCGTTGCCCTGTCAAACCCAATACTCGTGCGCATGAAATTTACGGTGATGAGGTCAATGAGCGTCACCGCCATCGTTACGAGGTCAATAACGTATATGTGCCAAGGCTGGAAGCGGCCGGTTTGGTCATCAGTGCGCGTACACCAACCGAAAATCTGCCTGAGATGATGGAGCTTCCCGACCATCCCTGGTTTGTGGGTGTGCAGTTCCATCCCGAGTTCACCTCTACACCGCGAGACGGTCATCCCCTGTTTACCAGTTATGTTCGTGCTGCCTTGGCTAAACAGCAAGCCGGTCAAGTCAAATCATGAAGCTCTGCGGATTCGAGATCGGTCTCGATCAGCCTTTCTTTTTGATCGCCGGGCCTTGCGTGATTGAGTCGAGGCAAATGGCGTTCGATACGGCAGGCTTGCTCAAAGAGATCACCTCGGCGCTGGGCATTCCTTTCATCTATAAAAGCTCGTTCGATAAGGCTAATCGTAGTTCTGGCTCGTCTTATCGCGGTCCAGGTATGGATGAAGGCCTGCAAATACTGGCGGATATTCGTTCAGAGCTTGGTGTGCCGGTGTTGACGGATGTCCACAGCATGGAGCAGATTCAAGCAGTAGCAAACGCTGTCGATGTGCTGCAAACGCCCGCTTTCTTGTGCCGACAGACCGATTTCATTCAGGCATGCGCGGCAAGTGGGAAGCCCGTAAATATAAAAAAAGGTCAGTTCCTGGCGCCTCACGATATGTTGCAAGTTGTAACGAAAGCGCGCGCGGCGGCCAAAGCCGCCGGGGTTGTTGAAACCTTAATGGTATGTGAACGTGGTGCATCATTTGGTTACAACAATCTCGTCTCTGATATGAGATCGCTCGCCATTATGCGTGAAACGGATTGTCCAGTCGTGTTTGATGCTACGCATTCTGTTCAACTGCCGGGCGGTCAGGGCACGTCGTCCGGTGGCCAAAGAGAGTTTGTGCCAGTTTTGGCGAGAGCCGCCGTGGCGGCCGGCGTGTCAGGGCTCTTCATGGAGACTCATCCGAATCCGTCTAAAGCCCTGTCAGACGGCCCCAATGCAGTCCCGCTGCACACGATGAAAGATTTACTGACGACGTTGATCAGCATCGACGAGGTAGTCAAGAAAGCGGGTTTTCTTGAAAACACCATCAACGACGCGACATAGATTCACTTTTACTTACAGGAAATCATCCCATGAGTTCGATTGTTGACATTATTGGACGCGAAATTCTTGATTCGCGCGGTAATCCCACCGTTGAGTGCGACGTTTTGCTTGAGTCGGGCGCAATGGGCCGTGCCTCGGTCCCCTCAGGCGCTTCGACCGGTTCGCGCGAAGCGATTGAGCTGCGCGATGGGGATAAGAAGCGCTACCTTGGCAAGGGCGTTTTGCGTGCGGTTGAAAACCTCAACACTGAAATTTCTGAAGCGCTGATGGGTTTGGATGCACAAGAGCAAACCTTTGTGGATCGTACCTTGATTGAACTCGACGGTACCGAGGCTAAGGGCCGTTTGGGCGCGAATGCAATTCTGGCGGCAAGTATGGCGGTCGCTCGTGCTGCCGCTGACGAATCTGGCCTGTCTTTATATCGGTACTTTGGTGGCAGTGGTCCGATGAGCATGCCGGTTCCCATGATGAATGTCATCAACGGTGGCGCGCATGCGAACAACACGCTTGATATGCAAGAACTGATGATTCTGCCTATTGGTGCGTCAAGCTTTCGTCATGCCATGCAGATGGGTGCAGAGACTTTCCATGCACTGAAAAAAATCATCAATGACCAAGGTATGTCGACAGCCGTCGGCGACGAAGGCGGTTTTGCGCCGAATGTGCCTAATCACGAGGCCGCCATTCAAATGATTCTGCGTGCAATCGAAATGGCAGGATACGAGCCAGGCCGACAGATCGCCTTAGGTCTTGATTGCGCCGCCTCTGAGTTCTATCGTGACGGCAAGTATGTCCTGGAAGGCGAGGGTGGTATTAAGCTCTCGTCGCAAGAGTTTACGAATTTGCTGGCTACGTGGTGTGATAAATACCCCATCATCTCGATTGAAGATGGCATGGCAGAGAATGACTGGGACGGTTGGAAACTGCTGAGCGATCAGCTGGGTAAAAAGGTTCAATTGGTCGGTGATGATCTGTTTGTCACCAACACCAAGATTCTCAAGCAAGGTATCCAGCAAGGCATCGCCAACTCGATCCTGATCAAGATCAACCAGATTGGTACCTTGACCGAAACCTTTGCCGCGATCGAAATGGCAAAGCGTGCAGGTTATACCGCAGTGGTTTCACACCGTTCGGGTGAAACCGAAGACTCAACTATTGCAGATATTGCAGTCGCCACGAACGCGATGCAGATTAAAACGGGGTCTTTATCACGCTCGGATCGTATGGCTAAGTACAACCAGCTCTTGCGCATTGAAGAAGAACTCGCCGAAGTCGCTAGCTATCCAGGTCGTGAAGCTTTCTATAACCTGCGTTAATTGCTGACAGGTTAAGCGACATGCGTTTGCTTTTCATTATTCTGCTGGCACTGGTCGCCTTGATTCAATATCCTCTCTGGAAGGGTCGAGGCGGCTGGTTCGAAGTCAGAGAACTGCAGGCGCAGTTGGCAGGCCAAAAAAGCATCAATGAAGGTTTATTGCTGCGAAATCAGGCTCTCAGAGCTGAGATTAGCGATTTGGAATCTGGTACGGAAGCTGCCGAAGAGAGGGCTCGAGGTGAGCTTGGCATGATGAAACGCGATGAAATTTTCGTGCAAGTACTGCCACCCAACGTCAAACCACCGATGACCAAGCCTGTTGATACGGCGACAAGCAATGTCGGTACGGCAAAGCCCAATCGTTAATATCCCACGCTTACAAGCTGAGGTCACCAAAGCATTGGGTCACTTTGCATCATGCCGCGTTGCTCGACCTGAATAGCAACTAACCCGTTTTTGTAGCCGTTTGCGATGTACGTGTCGTTTGACTTCATGAGCGTTTTCATGACTAAGCCGACGCCCGGCGTCAGAGGTTTATGCAGATACGTGACTTGCAACCAGACTGTATTCGCCTCAAAGGCGTCGTGACCTGAGTGCGGCCCTTGGCCGTTTTGCCATCCCGCTCGAATCTTGTCTTGATGCTGTTCGAGAAGATAGCTATTTCGGATCGTGGCGCGACCGTTGCGCCGAGTCAAAATCGGGTGCGCAAAATCAGCAAAGTCCTTTGGGTTGGGCGAAAGATGAACCATACGCCAAGGCGCTAAACCTGTTTGGAGCTGAAGCGACCGCATCACGTCACGTTGCCTGTCTTTAATCGTGGCATGCCTGCCTGCGGGAGCAAAAAGTGGCAGCAGAGCTTGCTCGAACGTGGCGAGTGTCAGCGCTGGATTGTTATGGCGAGTGATGCAAGTACGCATCGCCTCGCTTAACGCAACCATGATCATCAGCCGAGTCTGGTTAAAACGAATTAGCTCTATCCCCAGAGCACCCAAAAAGAATAGCGGGATGGCAACAATCGTGAACTCTACAAAACTTGCCCCGCGTTGCCGAAAAGCGCGACGGTTGAGCCCGAGCCAATATCTTTGTCGTTGCGATCCTGAAGTCATGTTTTAACCTGCTGAGCAATGCTGCATAAGTCGATAGGTTTGCCAGTGTGCTTGTTTTGAATGTCGTGATCGATTAGCAAAAATACGCAATAATCGACGCTTAAACAATTAACCGGGGGACACCAACATGGCTGAACAATTTGACTTATTAATCCGCAATGGTTGGGTGGTGGATGGTAGCGGTGCCCCCAGGTTTCGAGCTGATGTGGGGGTCAACGGTGAGCGCATTGTCAAAGTGGGTGATTTGTCACAGGCAACGGGCAAAACCGAGATTGATGCAGACAATAAAGTGATTGCACCGGGGTTTATTGACGCTCATACCCATGACGATCGTTTGATGCTTTCTGGTGGCGACATGGCGCCCAAAGTCAGTCAGGGCATTACAACCATCGTAGGTGGCAATTGCGGCATCTCGTTGGCGCCTATGCCTCGAACCATACCAGACCCCGTCACCCCACCGTTGAATTTGTTGGATGGTGATGGTGAATGGTTTCGATTCAAAGATTTTGCCAGCTACGTCAAAGCCTTGAGTGATCAACCTGCCGCCACTAATTGCGCGATGTTGGTTGGTCACACCACGTTACGGGTCGCGACGATGACTGATTTAGAAGCACCAGCGAGCGCGACCGAGATCAAAGCGATGCGTGATCTGGTTCAAGAGGCTTTAGAGGCGGGTGCAATTGGTGTGTCGACGGGGCTCTATTACGAGCCTGCAATCGCTGCGCCGACTGAGGAAGTGATTGCGATTTGTGAGCCCATGCGTGAACTGGGCGGTGTTTACTGTACTCACATGCGTGACGAGGCGGACAACATCATTCAGTCGTTGACGGAGACTTTCAGGATTGGGCGCGAGCTAGATGTACCGGTTGTGATTTCCCACCACAAGGTTGTTGGTGTCAAAAACTACGGACGCTCAGCCGAGACGCTTGATTTCATCTCACAACACATGAAGAGTCAGAAGATCTGTCTGGATTGCTATCCCTACCCGGCTTCGTCCACTATTCTGTCGGCGCATCGCGTTAAGAACGCGACTCGTGTCACCGTCACGTGGTCTGAAACCTTACCTGAGTACGCGGGTATGGATTTAGCCGACATCGTGGAAAAGATGGGGGGGACAGTTGACGAAGTCGTGGCGCGCTTGCTTCCTGCCGGCGCAATCTATTACATGATGGATGACAATGATGTACAGCGCATTCTTAAGTTTGATGAGACCATGATCGGGTCCGACGGATTACCGCACGATGCGGCACCGCATCCCAGGCTATGGGGCAGTTTTCCTCGTGTGCTTGGGCATTATGGGCGTAAGCTGGGTTTGTTTTCTCTCGAAACAGCGATCCATAAGATGACTGGCTTAACGGCCAAGAATTTTGGTTTAAAAGACCGCGGCTTGATACGCGAGGGTGGGTATGCGGATTTGACCTTGCTTGATCCCGAGACGATCGATGAGGGCGCAACCTTTGCGAAACCAATTGCGCCCGCTATCGGGATTGATACCGTGATGGTTAACGGCTCGATCGTCTGGCAGGATGGCTCCCCAACTGGTAAGCGACCAGGCCGAGTACTGCGTTACGAGCGTTAACTAATCGACCTTAGCGCCTGACTGTTTGACAACCGCAGCCCACTTTGCGGTTTCACTGATCGACATCTGGCGAAACGCTTCAGGTGAGCTCGGTTCCGCCTCGGATCCAGTTGCTTTGAATTTCGCCAGGAGTTCTGGGTTGGTGAGCGCTTTTCTCATGGCAGTGTTGAGCTTGTCAACAATATCTTTCGGCAAATTCGCTGGGCCCACGAGACCACCCCAAGCCGTGAACTCGAAGCCTGTGACTCCTTGCTCCGCGATAGTAGGAATATCCGCGAAACTCGCTGATCTAACTTTGCTTGATACGCCCAAGGCTCGCATCCTGCCTGCTTCAACATGACTGGCTGTGCTCGGAGCGTTGATCATCAGTACTTGGATATTGCCACCAAGCAAATCTGTGACTGCGTTCGTTGCGGCCTTGTATGGCACGTGAACCATGTCGATACCCGCCATGGATTTAAAGAGCTCCATGCCCAGATGAGAAGTCGTGCCATTACCCTCTGAACCATAAGCTAATTTACCTGGGTATTGCTTTGCATAAGCAATCAGCTCTTGTACATTTTTGACAGGCACATCGTTATTGACCACCAATAAATTCACCACCCTCAGCGCATTACCTATCATGGTGAGATCGGTATCGATGCGGTAAGGGATGTTTTTGATCAGCGAGCTATTGGTCGCAAGCGAAACAGCGTTTGCGTAAAGTAAGGTGTAACCGTCGGGCGCAGCACGCACGGCCTCCATTGTGCCAATGACATAAGACCCACCCGGTTTGTTCTCAACGATAAAAGGCACGCCTAAGTCGACTGACATTTGATTCGTGAGTGTACGAACCAATACATCTGCAGCACCCCCCGCAGCGGATGGGACAATGACTTTAATGGGTTTATCCGGATATGCTGCGTGGACGATCGAACTCAGAAATATCGCAAACCCGATAAGGGTCGATTTGAAACCGGATTTACTAGGCATGGCACCCCTCAAGGCTTGAATTCAATAGGATGAGCTTACTTTTCAGGCTCAGACGACCAGCGATTTCAGTGCAGTGTTTTATTATCCGCAACGGTTACGGCTTGAAACAGACTCGTCGCATCAATTGCATCGAAGAGATAAGGTTTGCCACAAAACTCGCAGGCAACTTCAATTTTGCCCTGCTCAGTCAGGATGTCGTCAACCTCTGTTTGTCCCAGCATTTTCAGCATATCAATGACGCGCTCGCGGGTGCATGAGCACTTCCAGGTAATGGGCTGTGCCTCGAAACCGAGCAAGGTCTCTTCCCAGAACAAGCGATGAATCATCGTATCTTGCTGAGTTTCAAGCAGCTCTTGGCTGGTTAATGTGTTGCTAAGTGCCGTGGCGCGTTCCCATGATTGCTCAGCGGCCGCTTCACTGGTTAGCGCGTTACCACCGGTAATCGGCATTTTTTGTAACAATAGCCCAGCACATTTTTGCCGATCAGCCGACAACCAGATTTTGGTGTGCAATTGTTCTGAGCGAATCATATATTGCTCGAGCGCCTCACTGATGCGGTCGCCTTCAAGCGGGACAATACCCTGATAAGCTTGTCTGCCGGGCGTGTTTCTTGGTGGGTCGAGCACCACAATAAATCGAGCGCCTCCGTGGGGATTGAGCAGTGTCTGCAGGTCACCTGAATCGGGTAACGGTTGATCGCGCAGTTTGACCGTCGCGCGCACACTCAGATCTGCACGGCACTCTGCTACCATCAACGCGATCGCACCATCACCTTGTATTTGCAGCAAGAGCGATCCGTCAAATTTTAGGTTCGTAGCCAGTAACACCGCTGCAGCGACTAACTCACCGAGCAAACTGGCTACCGCTCGCGGGTAGTCGTGGTGAGCTTGAGCTGCCAGCCATGTATCGGTGAGATGCACACTTTCGATACGCACACTTCTGTCTTCGAACAAGTATTTTTTGATTACGTCTGTCATAAAACGGCTCAACCGATACGCTTGAGTTGTTTGAGATACATCTGCGCGCGTTGAGCGTAGTTCATGATGTTTTTCTGAATGCCTTCAATCTCTTCGGCAGAGATAGTGCGGACAATTTTGCCGACACCAATCACCAAACTGCCATCGGGGATTTCACGACCTTCGGGCACAATCGCCCCAGCACCGATCAAACAATTTTTACCAATTTTGGCATGATTCAGAATGATGGCTTGCATGCCGATCAGCGTCCCAGTTTCAATGACGCAGCCATGCAACATGGCTTGATGACCAATCGTGACACGCGGAGCAATGGTCAGCGGCACACCTGCATCAGAATGTAAGACGCTACCTTCTTGTACGTTACTTTGGGCTCCGACCAGAATTCGCGTATTGTCACCACGGATACTGACATTGGGCCAGATACTGGCACCCTCTTCAATCACCACATCGCCGATCAGGTCAGCCGAGTCAAACACCAAAGCGGTGGGATGAATTTGTGGAGCGAGGTCGCCCAATTGATAAAGTGCCATCGAATCATACCTGCCAGTTAACTAGTTGACCGATTTTACTCGCTCGACTGCGCTCTGCGGACAAGGCAACAACAGTCATTAAAAGGATCAAGTGAACTTGGCTTTTCGACTGCCGGCTTTCTGGGGGTTGACACGGCCTTCTTCGAGTTGCCTCAACACACGGCGCTGGATTTTGCCCGTGGTTGTCATCGGAAGCTCAGCAATGTATTCGATTTCTTTTGGATATTCGTAGGGCGCCAAGCGAGTGCTGACATGTTGTTGCAGCGCTTCAGTGATCGCTTGTTTCGCTTGATTTTGATATTCACCCGTCAGAACCACAAATGCTTTCACGACCGCACCACGTTCTTCGTCGGGCTTGGGCACCACGGCAACGTTGGCGACGGCAGGGTGCTCTAGCAGGCAGTTTTCAATTTCACCAGGTCCGATACGATAGCCTGAGGACTTAAATACATCATCAGCCCGTCCAGCGTACCAGAGGTAGCCCTCCGCATCCATTTTTGCCAGATCCCCGGTGCGACACCAGTCGCCAGTAAATTTCTCGGTCGTGGCGACTTCATTGCGCCAATAACCCAGAAACAGGATAGGGTCTGGGTGGCCGTGAATATCTGCACGGTTAAGTGCGACGTCGCCTATTTCACCGACGGCACAGACTTGACCAGATTCATCAATCACCGCAACTCGATGCCCAGGGTAAGGTCGTCCCATACTGCCTGGCTTTGCAGGCCATTTCTCGTGGCTATTCCCAACAAGATAATTCATCTCGGTCTGACCAAACATCTCGTTTGGTGTAATGTTCAGCGCCTGCTGGCACCATGAAAACACGGTCTCGCCGACACTTTCGCCAGCGCTCATGATGGCTCTGAGGACCAAACGATAACGATTGTGAGGCTCTGGTACTGCTTTCATCATCATTTTTAGAGCGGTAGGAAACAGAAAGGTGTTGGTGACCCGGTAGCGTTCCATGATTTCAAAAGCACGCTCTGCGCTGAAGCGACCTCGCGTTCCCACGATAGACTGACCAAAATAGAGCGTTGGCAAGAGCGCATCCATCAGGCCACCTGTCCAAGCCCAATCGGCGGGCGACCAAAAAACGTCGCCTGGTTGTGGGAACCAGTTTTGCGAGGCAACGAAGCCAGGTAAATTGCCGATTAGAACGCTATGTGGCAAGAGCGCACCCTTGGGAGCCCCTGTTGTACCCGAGGTGTAGAGCAGAATCGCTGGATCGCTAGATTTCGTTTGAACCGGTTTGAACTCAGTTGGTTGTCGAATCAGCAAACTGCGCCAATGCAACACCCGCTCATCCTGTACGTTTATACCAATTAGTTGCTTCAGCGCGGTGCATCGAGGTAGCGCTGCCAGTACGTTCACACTGGACGTGTCATCAAAAATTGCAACCCGTGCCTCAGCATCCTTGATCCTTTGTTCGAGGGCTTCTGGGCCGAACAGGTTGGACAGAGGCAAGGCAATAGCGCCCAGGCTATAGATCGCCATGTGAGCAACCACATTCTCTGGTCGCTGCCCTAACACGACAGCAACCCGATCTCCCCGTTTAACACCCATTCGGGTCAAACCATTGGATAGCTGATTGGCAGTCTGGGATAGACGCTCGTAAGTCCAGATTTCTCTCTGGCTGGCCTCATCCTCGAAAAAAATGGCGATCTGCCGAGCATGCGCTGTGCTTTGAGCCCAACGATGGCAACATTCGACTGCAATATTCAGGTTAGCCGGGACTAGCCAACGGAAGGAGTCGTAAAAATGGGCGTATTGATCAGACATTCTGCTGGTGCAAAGACATAATCCCCATAGCATGGCTCAGGGATGGTTTTGATGCAACCACCGCCTAGCTGAGGATCCCCAAATATAGGGTTTTTACTTATTCGTTTTCAGCGATTTACTTCAATTAAGGCGGTGCCTGCCAGCCTATCGTGCAAAAATTGCTGTCCTTGGGTAAACCAAGTCGGGATCAGGTTAGTAAAAGGCGCCGACACAAATAAAATTAGCGTTCCTGGCCAACCTGTGAGGTAGAACAAGCCTTTGATCGTTAGAAACGTAATGAGGGGAAGAATCCACATTAAAGCGTAACGCAGCAGCATTTGTGCTGTGCTCGGTCGCCCGCTAGCGCTGGTCACCAGCCTGATATTCCAGGCTTTCATGGGCAAGGTCTGACCGCTGCGTTTCCAACAGGTCAAGAAGTAAAGCCCAATAACAATAAAGAGAAAAATTTGTCTCACAGACAATAAGGTGAGACCATTGCGACTTTGCGTCAGGCTGTCAAACGCGTAATCAGCAACGAATACGGGACCAAAAAGCAAAACGCCTTCGTACATCATTGCCGCGAAGCGTCTGGATCGAGGCGGTGCCTGAGGCACAAGCGCAGAAAAATCTTTAGAAGTAGCGTTCATCACGGGTATTATCCCGCACTTTCAACCCCAAGTTTGTTACATCGCTCTTTAGAGCGATGTTTTACAACATCTGGCTAATTGACGCATTGCCACGTGCAATCAGGCCTTTCTCTCTTAACTTGATCATTTTGCTGACCAGTTTTTGGATTGAGCGCATTGGGCTGTAGTTGTATTGGTTATCCAGAGCCTGAGCCAGGATTTCGCGCTCGAGGGTGTCGGTTAAACGGGTATCTGAATTAAAAGTCATGATGGCTTCCTTAGTTGTCTAGGGTTAACCCTATTATAGGGAAAACCCTAGACAATAACAAGCCCTATCGAGCAGTAACTAATCTTGTGTTGCGACGCAGCAACTTATTCGCTCGCTTCAAGGTCCTTTCTATAGCTGTGTGCGACCAGTTCAAAGCTGAATAAACGACAATCCAGTGCTCCGTTAAAGAGGGGATAGCGACGTAACGGTTTCAGACGCATATGTTTAGGAAGCTCGTGATCAGAGGTAATGACGCTAACCTGCCAATCAGTGAACTCGCTTTTGAGGTTGGCAGACCATTCGCGCCAAAATTCGAGGTCCTGTTCGTCCAGTCTATCGCCATAGGGGGGATTGGTCACGAGCCATCCGGATGGCGCCGGGGCCACTGCATCCCGAGCGTCACCGACTTCAAATCGAATGGTGTCAGGTGTCAGGTAAGCGCGTTCGGCGTTGCGCTCTGCCGCTTCAATCGCTTCAGGATCAACATCTATACCGATGAGCGGTGCATCAAGCTCTGGCAATATATTTGCTTGAGCGTCTGCTTTCAGATCATCCCATTGACGGGTGTCGTGATCACGAAGTCGTTCAAAGCCAAAAGGGCGCGAAATGCCTGGCGGCACACCCAGCGCAATCCAGGCTGCTTCAATCAGCACCGTGCCGCTCCCGCAGAAGGGATCCAGTAGCGCTGCGGCAGGATCCCAGCCTGACAACGCCAGAATGCCAGCTGCTAAATTTTCGCGCAAGGGAGCTTCGCCTTTATCAAAGCGCCACCCGCGCTTAAATAAGGACTCACCAGAGGTATCAAGATAGAGCGTTGCAGTATCTTCAGACAAGAAAAGATGTACCCGTGCGTCAGGTCTGACGGTATCAATAGACGGGCGCTCGCCTTCGAGCTCTCGCAGCCGGTCGCAAATCCCGTCTTTGGCGCGTAAATTACAGTATTGCAGGCTTTGCATTGGGCTTCTGACGGCAGAGGTATCTACACGCAGCGTGTGTTCGGCCCCGAGCCAGCGTTCCCAAGGCACTGACTGCGCTAATTCGAGAATGTCGTCTTCATGAGTAACCGGTGCTTGTCCGACCCTGACTAAGATGCGTGTGGCGAGCCGAGAGTAAAGATTGGCTCTCTGTACGCCCAGCCAATCACATTCGAAATGACAGCCTGCGCGAGTGGGCTGCACATGATTGAAACCTAGCGCGTCGAGTTCGTCAGCGAGCACCGTTTCTAAACCCACCGGGCAGGGCGCGAAGGCAGCAAAGGTTTCTGCGGTTTGCAAAATCGGTGCTCTTTCGATTAGTTGAATTCGATCTGTCCGAGCGATTCGATCGGTTGGTCGATCAGCTTGATCACGTCTCGGGTTGCCACGTTTGTTACGATCGTCAGGTCGCTCAATAGGCGTTTGTGCGAAGGTTTCAACCGGCTGGTTGACTTGCTTAAAACGATTTTGCTTCTCTTTTTCGAGGGTTAATTGCGCTACCTGCCTGGCACGAGCGCCAAGGCGGGTTTTAGGTTTTGTGCGCGAATCAGCTTTTGAATCCGACTTTGAATCGCTCGCTTTTGGTTTTGCTTTAAGCGTCAGCGTTTTGCCCTGGGATGTCATGGTTGTTTTGTCGTCTTCAAAATGGCTTGACCACGACTAGCGCGGTCACCACGATTAAAAGAATGACTGGCACTTCGTTAAACCACCTGTAGAAGACATGCGAACGTTTGTTCATCCCTGCTTCGAATTTACGCAACAGGATCCCGCAGGCGTGGTGATAGCCGAGCACTAACAAGACAAAAAGCAGTTTGGCGTGCATCCAGTAGTTACCTGGCCCCGTGCCTACACCGTAATGCTCCAGAAATAGCCATAGACCCAGCACTAGCGCGGGGATAGCTAGAATAGTCATAAAGCGGTAGAGCCTACGAGCCATCCCGACGAGCGTTTGGAGGCAGGCCTCGTCCTGCGCTTGCGCAAGGTTGACGTATATCCTGGGCAGATAAAACAAGCCGGCGAACCAGGATGCAACAAAGACAATATGAAACGTTTTGACCCAGGCCATGATTTGTTCAATCCTCAATAAGATAACGGATCACAGTCTCAGTTGACCATGACCTTCAAGCACCCATTTCAAGGTGGTGAGTCCTTCCAGACCGACAGGCCCACGAGCATGCAAGCGGTTGGTAGAGATGCCGATCTCGGCACCAAGACCATATTCAAAGCCATCGGCGAAACAGGTCGGCAAATTCACATAGACTGAACTGGAGTCAACTTCGCGTTGAAACTGTTCAGCCGCTGAAATATTCTTTGTCACGATTGAATCTGTATGGCCAGAGCCATACGTTGCAATATGAGAGATAGCAGCCCCAAGGCTATCGACGACTTTAACCGCCAGAATAGGGCCCAAGTACTCAGTGCCCCAGTCTTCGGTTGTTGCCACTTCTGCCTGGGTAATAAGTTGTCTGGTCCGGTCACATCCACGAATGGTGACGCCGTGGTCCGTGAACCTTTTACCCAGCACAGGCAGCAATGCGACGGCGACGGCTTCGTGAACCAGTAGGGTCTCCATCGAGCCGCATACACCGTAGCGGTAGGTTTTGGCATTGAAGGCAATGTCACCGGCCTGGATCAGATCGGCGTGCTGATCGACATAAACGTGGCAGTTGCCATCGAGATGCTTGATCATTGGTACTCGGGCCTGTTCGGCGAGTCGGCTGATCAGGCTTTTGCCCCCTCTTGGGATAATCACATCGATGTGTTCAGTCATCGTGATCAGTTCGCCCACTGCATCTCGATCTGCCGTTTCGACGATTTGTACTGTATGGGAGGGCAGACCGGCCTTCTGCAGGCCTCTTCTAACGATCAGACTCAGTGCCAGGTTAGAGTTCAGCGCCTCGCTACCGCCACGCAAAATAGACGCGTTGCCGGATTTTAAGCAGAGTGCAGCAGCGTCAATCGTGACGTTGGGACGAGATTCGTAAATGATGCCGATGACACCAATCGGTACACGCATCTGACCGACGCGCATGCCGTTGGGACGAATCGTGCTTGCGGTCAGACTGCCCACGGGATCGGGCAACTCGGCGATCTGGCGCAGACCCGCGCTCATGGTGTCTATCGTCTTGTCTGATAGTGTCAGTCGGTCAAGCAATGGCGCCGGCAATGACTTGGCTTTGCCAGCTTCAAGATCGATCTCATTGGCGGCTTTCAGGGCGAGTCGGCTGTCTTCCAGGCCATCCGCCATAGCCAACAGCGCATCATTTTTTTGCTGGCTGCTGGTTTTCAGTAGCGTGCGTGAGGCTTCTCTGGCCTGACGCCCCATTGTGTGCATGTGTTCTTTGATGGATATCATGTTTTACCTATTACTTGAGCCCACTGTCACTCGCATGGCGAGCCGCGTCATTTCTTCCCACGGGTCATGCAGACGACCAGCAACCTGGATTCCTTTGATCAGGCGATCAACTTCATGCGCATGTTGAACCGCCGCAGGCCAACTGTTCGGCGATACTCTCGCGATAGCTTGACGCGCTAAGCGTTCATGGGCACCAAAGATCCTTAATGACCTCAGTATGCCAGATGTGTCTTGCCCAAGCGCGCCAGCTTGTGCAACACGGGCCAGCGACCGGATTTCTTCTCCGATGGCCCATAAGACTAGGGGCAAGGCCTCACCTTCAGCTTTTAAACCAGCCATCGTGCGAAGCATTCTTTCGACATCGCCGGCGAGCATCGCATCTCGAAGCCCGAACACATCGTAGCGTGCCACATTCATGACAGCTTGTTCTACATCGCTCGCCTCAAGTTCACCCTCAGGGAACAGCAAAGCAAGTTTCAAGATCTCTTGGTGGGCCGCCAACAAATTGCCTTCAACTTTGTCGGCTAGCCATTGCAGTACGTCTGCCGTTACGCTTTGTCTTTGTCGGCTTAGGCGCTCAGCTATCCATTGCGGCAAGTGATTTCGCTCGACATTCGGTAAATCGAGCAGGGTAGACGAAGTAAATAACTGCTGTGCCCACTTGGTTTCGCGAGTGGCTCTGTCAAGGCGGGGTAGGGCGACGATGGTCAGCACATCCGAGTCGGTCACCCCGCGGCAAGTTTGTGCCAAACTCATCAGCGTTTCTGCACCCGTCTTGCCTGGCTTGCCTGTCGGGATCGATATCTCGAGCAAGGTTTTATCACCAAACAGTGAGCCGCTCTGAGTCGTTAACGCAACTTCCCCCCAATCACTGCGGGCATCCATGACAAGCGATTTTCTGTCCGTGTAACCAGCCTTGCGGGCAGCATGGCGAATCGTGTCACTCGCCTCAATGGTCAGCAAAGGATCGTCGCCCGTCACTACAAACAGTGCACTCAGGCGTGCATCAGGTTTATCGAGATTTCTGAGAGTCCGCTCGGCGTCCACAGCCTACTTACTTTTGAATCGCAGTAGGGGTAGGCATCATTTGCGACCGCTGAACAGCCTCGGGCAACTGTTGCGCAGGGCCTTTGATAGGACGGGCAACTTGGGCGGGCTCGCCTGACAAGTCAGTCGAATCGGTAGCCGCCAATCGTTCAGCTCGTTCAATGACTTCGGCAGAGGTCACACGACGCACGATGCGACTAATCGTCCCTCTTTCCATGTCTTTGAAAATGGTGGCAATCTCCCCTTCTTTGGCTTGAATCACATTCGGATCGTAAGGAACGTCGCGCACACTCAAAAATTCTTCGGCCGGCATGATGATCTGACCTTTGCCATCGGTCAATTGCATGACGATGACCAGTGTCAATTCGTATTCCTGCACCTGACCAAGAGAGTTAAGCGACACTTCTCTCATGGTTTTGCTATAAGCGATTTGTTGCAGTTGTGCCTCTGCAAGCGTTGGATTTTCTTCTATCCGTGTTTTGGGCGATGTTGCAGCGAAAGCCCGGCGCATATCTGAACCGAACTTGCTGTTTTCTTGAACGCCGATATAAAGGCTTGCAAAGGGAAGGGGGCTCTCGCCTGCCAGACGAAAACCGCAAGCAGTTAACGTTAACGAAAGCAACAACGATGCCGCCAGGCCTAGTGGTCTTGTCAGGGGTATTGATTTCGACAAATCAAACATCAGGTGGTCCTTTGGGGTATCACCGAGGTAGCTTAACCTACCACGTTGACAAGTTTACCGGGCACTACGATTACGCGTTTGGGCGCTCGACCTTCAAGATGACGAATCACCGCCTCGTGCCCCAGCGCGATTTGCTCGATTTGCTCTTTGGTCGCTTTGCGCTCAATATTTAACGTACCTCGTAGTTTACCGTTGACTTGCAAAACCATGTCTATTTCGTCAGTGACCAGCGCGGCCTCGTCGACTTGAGGCCACGGCGCGTCGAGCAGGTCACCGTATTGGTTTGCATAACCGAGCTCTGCCCAGAGCGTCCACGTGACGTGAGGAACCACTGGGTACAAAACCCTTATCAGGATACCCAGGGACTCGGCCATCGCAGCATCGGCATAGGCTGACGTCGTGAAGCTGGCGTCATCCAGTGCATTGAGCATTTTCATGCAGGCAGAAACAACAGTGTTGTACTGAATACGCTGATAGTCGTAGTCAGCCTGCTTGAGCAAAGAATAAATCTCGACACGCAGCTTTTTGATGTCAGCTGGGGCATCAGCCCATTCAGGCGCCTTGCTCGACGCGCCTCGTGCCACGGTGTCTTTGAGCTTAAAGCAAAGCGCCCACAGACGACGTAGAAATCTGTTTGATCCCTCGACCCCAGAATCCGACCACTCGAGCGTTTGCTCAGGCGGGCTGGTGAACATCACAAACAGACGCGCGGTATCCGCACCTTGGGTATCAATAAGAGATTGCGGGTCGACGCCGTTGTTTTTCGACTTGGACATCGTGCCCACACCGCCATAGGTGATGGTACGCCCATTGGTTTTAAGTGTGGCACCGGTAATTGCACCTTTTGAATCGTAAGTGTTTTCGACTTCTTCAGGCCAGAAATACTCAAGACCGCCGTTTTCTGTTTTGGCTGAATAAATGTGATTAAGCACCATGCCCTGACAGAGCAGCTTGGTAAAAGGCTCGTCAAACTTGACCAGACCGAGATCCTTCATGACCTTGGTCCAGAATCGCGCGTAGAGCAAGTGCAACACAGCGTGCTCGATGCCACCGATGTACTGATCCATCGGCATCCAGTAATCATTGCGAGCATCCACCATGGCCTGGTCGTTGCCGGGGGATGTGTAACGCATGAAGTACCACGACGAGTCGACAAAGGTATCCATTGTGTCGGTTTCACGCCTGGCCGGTTTGCCGCAACTTGGGCAGTGGCACGACAGAAAATCTTCGTGTTTGGTCAAGGGATTGCCACTGCCATCCGGAATGAGATCGTCTGGCAAC
This sequence comes from Jezberella montanilacus, assembly GCF_003003055.1. Lineage (GTDB taxonomy): Bacteria > Pseudomonadota > Gammaproteobacteria > Burkholderiales > Burkholderiaceae_B > Zwartia > Zwartia montanilacus. The sequence goes on along the minus strand of NZ_PVTV01000014.1, from coordinate 29,620 downwards.
ACCACAGGCAGGTCAGCCTCGGGGACCGGAACAGGGCCGCAGTCTGCGCAGTGAATAATCGGGATTGGGGTGCCCCAATAACGTTGGCGAGAGATTCCCCAGTCGCGCAAACGCCACGTAGTTTGGCGGGTACCGACACCCAGTTCGGCTAGTTTTTGAGCAATGGCATCGAACGCTTGGGCAGAAGACAAGCCATCGTAGGGGACAGAGTTCACCAATCTACCGGTTTGCTTATCGGCATACCAGTCTGACCAGACTTTCGCGTTAAATGCGTGATCGCCAACTTGAACGACTTGTTTTATTGGCAAATTATATTTATTGGCAAAGGCGAAGTCGCGTTCGTCATGAGCAGGCACGCCCATCACAGCACCATCACCGTAACTCATCAGCACGTAATTACCGACCCATACTGGAATCGCAGCGCCGGTAATCGGGTGGGTAACAAACAAACCAGTATCGAGGCCTTCTTTTTCGCGCGTAGCAAGCTCGGCTTCGGTCGTGCCGCCTTGTTTACAGAGTTCGATGAAATCAGCGACTGCAGGTTGTGTTTTTGCGGCGTGCTGCGCAATCGGGTGCTCAGGGGCCACCGCACAAAAAGTTACACCCATAATCGTATCCGGGCGGGTCGTGAAGACAAACAGTTTGCCATCCTGAATCTCGCCACCGCCGTCTTGTTTAATCTCGTGTGTAAAGGCAAAGCGAACCCCTTCACTTTTGCCAATCCAGTTCTCTTGCATGGCACGAACCCGCTCTGGCCAGCCATCCAGGCCAGATTTGACTTGATCGAGCAGATCGGTGGCGTAATCGGTAATGCGCAGGTAGTAGCCAGGGATCTCCCGCTTCTCAACCAGAGCACCTGAGCGCCAGCCCCGACCGTCTATGACTTGCTCATTAGCGAGAACCGTGTTGTCGACGGGATCCCAGTTGACGACCTGTGTTTTACGATAGGCGATACCCTTTTCGAGCATCTTTAAAAAGAGCCATTGATTCCACTTGTAATAGCTGGGATCGCAAGCAGCCATTTCGCGTGACCAATCAATAGCCAGGCCCATCGCTTTCATCTGCTTTTTCATGTAAGCGATGTTCTCGTAGGTCCATTTGGCAGGGGGCGTCTTGGATTTGATCGCAGCGTTTTCAGCAGGCATGCCAAACGCATCCCAACCCATAGGCATGAGTACGTTGTAGCCCCGCATGCGCAATTGCCTGGCCATCATGTCGTTAATGGTGTAGTTGCGCACATGACCCATATGAAGCTTGCCGCTGGGGTAGGGCAGCATTGAGCATGCGTAGAATTTAGGCTTGAGTTGCCCCGCGGCGTCCTTGGCATACTCAGTGACGCGGTAGGCGTCTCTGGCATCCCAGTTAGTGTGTGCGGCGATTTCAACAACGGTAGGCTGGTAGCGATCCTGCATGGAGATGTGCCAATAAAAATCGATTAAACGAACAACCCCGCATCAAGCGGGGTTGTCAGGCAGTGCAATACAGCAACTGTAAACTGGAGAGCGCTGAATTACTTCAGTTTGGTCTCTTTGTAGTCAACGTGCTTGCGAGCGACCGGATCAAATTTCTTGATCAGCATCTTCTCGGGCATGTTGCGTTTGTTTTTTGTCGTGGTGTAGAAATGACCCGTGCCAGCTGTTGACTCGAGCTTGATTTTTTCGCGGATACCTTTTGCCATGATCTGCTCCTTTAGGCGATTTCGCCACGGGCACGCAGATCGACCAACACGGCATCAATGCCGAGCTTATCAATCGTACGCAGGGCGTTAGTGGATACGCGCAGGCGCACCCAGCGGTTTTCGCTCTCAACCCAGAAACGACGTGACTGCAGGTTAGGCAGAAAACGACGCTTTGTTTTGTTGTTAGCGTGAGAAACATTGTTGCCCACCATTGGGGCTTTACCGGTTACTTGGCAAACGCGTGCCATGATTGCACCTCTTTATACAGTTAGCCTTGTATTCTATTACGGAAACCATCTGATAATCAAGTCCTTCTGGCAATTAGGCCAATTGACCACCCTAAACTGGTGCATGTAGCCAACATCAGTACGAGCGGCAGAGGACCTTCCCAGGGCAATAAGCTCACGGTGGCGCCCGCGATTGCCCCACAGAACATCTGTAAGGTACCGAGCATCGCGGAAGCTGACCCCAGATGTTTCCCTTGATCGGCTAAGGCCATGGCTGCAGAGTTAGGGCCAACGAATCCCATCGAAAACATAAAGGTCATCAAACAAACCATCAGCAACGGCAGAGTGATTAAGCCAGTGAGCGTCAATATGAGTGCTGTCACACCCGCCACGGCCGCACCGGTCAAGGCCAGCGGCAAAATACTGATGGGCGAGCGAGTTTTCAGTAACCTGGCGCTGATCTGTGAGCCAATGATGAGACAAACTGCGTTCAAACCGAACAACATCCCGTAGTGCTGGGGTGCCACATTAAAATGCTGGATAAATATTCTGGGTGAACTGGCGATATAGCTAAACATAGCGGCCGAAATCATCCCGCCAGACACGGCGAAGGCCACAAAACGAGGTGATGACAGCAAGTTGATGTAAGTTCTGAAAATCGTAGCAAGGTGAAGCGATGTAATATTTTTCGGGTTAAGTGATTCAGTCATCACCCGGGTGACAGTCAAAATCAAAGCCACAGAACCCAACACCATGGCACCAAAAATACCGCGCCATCCCACGAGGTCGAGCAATTGACCGCCCATGATGGGCGCCAGAATCGGGGCGACTCCCATGATGAGCATGAGCAGCGATAGCGCTCGTGCAGCCTGTTGAGTGTCGTAATGATCCCGGATCACGGCACGCGGGATTACCAATCCAGCGGCCCCACCCATTGCCTGAAACAGCCGACAAAGCGTTAATACCTGGATGTTTGGCGCTAAGGCGCAGCCGATTGAAGCGAGAATGTAGAGCGTGAGCCCCCCCAACAGTGGTGGCTTGCGTCCGAAACGGTCTGCCAGAGGGCCATACAACAATTGCGAGATCGCCATACCGAACAGGTAGATCGCCAGCGTGCGTTCAACATCTCCGGAAGACACCTGAAAATCCTGCGCGATTAAATGAAAAGTCGGCAGATACATATCAATCGAGACAGGTGCAATGGCAGTAAGTGCACCCATCAAAATCAGCCAGCCTGGCATGTATGCAGGCGCCAGCTTTGAAGTCATATCGAGTCCGGGATCAGTAAGGTGGTGGGCATTATCGCTCAGAACCGTCTCACCGAATTTCATTGAATTGCAAGGTAAATATTTCTTTTTGATGAAAAATCTTATAAATTTAGTGAGATGTCGTTTTGCAGCTGCTTCTGACGTACTCTGGAACTGTTCTGGGAGACATTGGTTTGAATCCGTTCGTTCACGCTATTGCTGAAAAACTCGCATCGTTACCAGTCAAACTCTGTCTGGTGATGCCCGACGGGATGCAACTTGGTGATCTCAGTGCTCCCCTTAAGTTGCACGCTAAAGAAAAAAAAGTCTTGATGGATTTGGCCGCTGGCGATGTGGGCTTCATCGCGGCTGATTTTGTCGAAGGCCGCTGCGATATCGAGGGCTCAATGCGCGAAGTGATGGCAGCTGCTATTGCCCTGTTACCAAATAATCCCGCACTTGATGCGAAGGCGTCTTGGTTTGGGCATATCATCGATCGTTTTATCTCGGCTGCGCGTCATTCGATAGAACGTGATGCCAAGCAGATCCAGTTTCACTACGATTTGTCTGACGAGTTTTATCAGCTCTGGCTTGATCCGCGGCGCGTCTATTCATGTGCTTATTACCGGGCACCTCATCTGACCTTGGCTCAAGCCCAAGAGGCTAAGCTTGATCTGATTTGTCGCAAATTAAAGTTGAGACCAGGCGAGCGGTATCTGGATGTAGGTTCCGGATGGGGTGCGTTGCTACTTTGGGCAGCAGAAAATTATGGGGTGGATGCGACGGGCATCACTCTCTCCAAAAATCAATACGCCTACGTGAATAAATTGATCGAACGAAAGGGTCTGAGCGGTCGGGTCAGGGTTCACTTGTTGGATTACCGCGAGCTTAATCCGGCCCAGCCTTTTGACAAGATTTCATCAGTTGGCATGTTTGAACACGTTGGTCGCGCGAACATGACCCGCTACTTCGCTCAGCTGAAAGCCTTGCTTAGGCCGGGTGGCCTGATTTTGAATCACGGGATCACTGCAGCCACGCCAGATAATCCAATGATTGGGCACGGCATGGGCGACTTTATCGAGCGCTACATATTTCCCGGTGGCGAACTGTGTCACATCGGTCATGTACTGGCCCATATGACTGATGGAGGGATAGAGCCGCTGGACGTTGAAAATTTGCGGCCTCACTATGCTCGAACACTTTGGGCCTGGAGCGATTCTCTTGAGCAACAGCTTGACGCCGCAGCAATCGTGCTGCCCGGTGAGCGAGGGCAACGTGCGATTAAGGCATATCGTATTTATTTGGCGGGTTGCGCGCTAGCCTTTGAACAAGGTTGGGTCTCACTTCATCAGATCGTCGGTCAGCATTTAGCGACAGGACGTTCTGATGAGCTGGATATGCCACGTGACCAGGCTTATCCCTGGCGACGTGATTACATCTACAGCTAAGTCTTTGAAAATTATCAGGATTTAAACGGTTTCTAATACTTGCTCTGGGTTGGCTTTTACGTTCAGCATCGCCTGCGATGCGATTTCAAAGGAGCGAAGTCGCGCCTGGTGATCGAAGATCTGCCCGGCAAGCATGAGCTCGTTCGCCCCGGTTTTGTCTACCAGCGCCTGCAGACCTTGTTCGACGCTTGCACGAGAGCCGACGACTGCGCAAGACAAGGTTTGCATGACTGAGATTTTTTCCTGAGGTGTCCAGAAACTTTCGATGTCATCAATCGGCGGAGGCAATTGACCCCGCGTGTTGCGCCGCATGCGGGTGAATTGTTGTTGAACCGTTGTGAATAAGTGCCAGGCTTCTTCGTCCGTGTCGGCTGCGACAACATTGGTCAGCACAGTGGCGTGAGGTTTTGCCAGCTGATCTGATGGTTTGAACAAGGCACGGTATGCGTACAGCGCATCCATTAACTGCTCGGGTGCGAAGTGTGACGCAAAAGCATAGGGCAAGCCAAAATGAGCCGCGACTTGTGCGCCATAGGTGCTCGAGCCGAGAATCCAGAGGGGCACATGTGTGCCAGCACCGGGTATTGCTTTGACATGCTGGCCCGGTTGGATGTCACCAAAGTAGTGCTTGAGCTCCTGCACATCTTGAGGAAACTGATCTGAGCTGCCCTGCATATCGCGTCTGAGTGCCTGAGCTGTCTGATAATCCGTCCCTGGGGCACGTCCAAGTCCCAGTTCTATCCGGCCGGGAAATAGCGAGGCAAGGGTACCAAACTGCTCAGCGATGACCAGTGGCGCGTGATTAGGCAGCATGATCCCGCCCGAACCCACTCGAATGGTTTTAGTGCCAGCCGCCACATGCCCGATCACGACTGCCGTCGCTGAACTGGCGTTGCCTATCATGTTATGGTGCTCTGCAAGCCAGTAGCGGGTGTAGCCCCATTTTTCGGCATGTTGCGCCAGATCGCGCGAATTATTTAACGCATCGGCTGCGCTACCCCCTTGAGGGATAGGGGAAATGTCCAAAATGGAATAAGGGATACTCATATTGTTTACCGTCCACCCCTGCGGGTTATGCTAGCGCTATTGCACCATCTGTTTAAGAAAGAATACGGCAAAAACGTCTCAAAACCAATAAGGAGCTCAAAATGCGTGAAGTTTTCGTCATGGCCGCGGCTAGAACCGCTATCGGTGATTTTGGTGGTGGTCTGAAAGATGTGGCCCCCTGTGATTTAGGGGCAACGGTAGTTAAGGCCGTGTTGGACCGCTCAGGTGCCGACACTCAAGCGATCGGGCATCTTGCCTTTGGTCATGTGATCCATACGGAACCCCGCGACATGTACCTGTCGCGCGTGGTCGCCATTAATGGTGGTTTGCCACAAAGCAGTGCTGCATTCAATGTTAACCGTCTCTGTGGCTCCGGTTTGCAGGCCATCGTTTCAGCCGCACAATCAATTCTGTTGGGTGACACCGAAGCTGCAATTGGGGGCGGTGCCGAGTCCATGAGTCGGGGTGGTTATCTGTCGCAAACGCAGCGTTTTGGTTCGCGCATGGGTGATGCCACACTGGTTGATATGATGACAGGCGCGTTGTCAGATCCTTTTGGCCGTATGCACATGGGGGTGACTGCAGAAAACGTCGCAGCTCAATTCAATGTCACTCGCGCTGACCAAGATGCGCTGGCGCTCGAATCGCACCGGCGTGCTGTGGTCGCTCAGGATGAAGGCCGGTTCAACGATCAAATCGTGCCTGTCGTTATCAAAACTCGCAAAGGTGAAGTTGAATTTAAAGTTGATGAACATCCTCGTCGTGATGTCTCTGCTGAAACCATGGCTGGTTTGCGTGCGGTGTTCATTAAAGAGAATGGTACTGTCACGGCCGGTAATGCCTCTGGCATTAATGACGGAGCTGCTGCGGTCTTGATGATGAGCGGTGAAGCGGCTAAGGCAAGTGGCAAACAACCCATGGCGCGCCTAGTGGCCTATGCCCATGCGGGTGTGGATCCTAAAATCATGGGTATTGGCCCCGTACCTGCCACGCAGGCTGTGCTCAAGCGCGCGGGCTTGACCGTTGATCAGTTGGACGTGATCGAGGCCAATGAGGCTTTTGCTGCACAAGCTTGTGCGGTAGCAAAAGAGCTGAAATTCGACATGGCGCGGCTGAACCCAAATGGAAGCGGTATTTCGCTGGGCCACCCCGTTGGTGCCACAGGCGCAATTATTACAACCAAAGCTATCTATGAACTGCATCGGATCAAGGGGCGCTATGCCCTGGTCACGATGTGTATTGGTGGGGGCCAGGGCATTGCCGCGGTGTTCGAACGGGTATAAACGGTCTTGCTACATCAATGATCGCTCGGCCATCGAGATCACGCGATGGCCAGCGACGATCAGATGGTCGAGAAGCTGAATATCGACCATCGATAAGGTTTTCTTAAGTTCTCGGGTCAATTCGACGTCAGCCACGCTAGCCTGGGCAAGTCCAGAGGGGTGGTTGTGCGCGATGATGAGAGAACGGGCATGGTGCTTGAGCCCCGCCTTGACAAGTTCACGAGGGTAAATCGAGGTCTGGGTTAACGTGCCTCTTGATATTTCTTCGGTGGCGATCAGCCGGTTCTGATTGTCCAGAAACAGCGCCACACAGTGTTCGATCTGCAAATGTCCCAGAAGCGTCTGGCAAAAGAATTTGACTTGATCCGGGTCCGACAAGGTATCGCTGTTGACAAGCGTTTCTTCTATCGCGCGCCTGGCGATTGTTGAGATTGCGCTGATCTGACACGCCCGTGCCTGCCCCATCCCTTCTAGGCGCATCAAGTCGATGGTCGGAGTTGCTAGCAGCTGTCGAAGGCCTTGGTGATGACTAAGCAACATATGCGAGAATTCAATCACGTTGAGTCTTTTTGTACCGGATCCCAGCACGATCGCCAGCAGTTCAGCATCGGTCAGGTTGCTTGCCCCAAATTTAAGCAGGCGTTCGCGGGGACGTTGGTCATTTTTAAGGGTATCGCGCAAGGTCATGGACAAGGCTCTAAAATAGGGTTTTGACAAGCTTGCCACGGTGACAGATTTTGAACTCAACGTCTTCTGCAACGCCTCCGGTTGTCCGTCCGGATTCTTACCTGACTTTGCACTACCGTATCGTGATGACGAGCGGCCCTGCGGCAGGCTCTAATTTCATCGATACCTTTAGCGGCAGGCCAGCCACCTTGCAGCTGGGCACCGGGCAATGGTCGCCCCACATGGAGACTCCGCTGCTGGGTCGTCCCGAGGGGGATTGTTTTAGTTATGAGCTATCAGCTTCTGATGCCTATGGCGAGCGTAATCCGGATTTGGTTCAGCGCGTCAGCCGCAAAATGATGATCGAGCAAGGTGGTGCCGACGCAGGGTTTGAACCAGGCGATGTGGTAGAGTTCACCGCCCCAAACGGCGGCCGTTACTCTGGGGTTCTGAAAGAGCTGGGTGACGATTCGGCTTTGTTCGACTTCAATCATCCCCTCGCTGGTTTAACTTTGCGAGTCGATATTGATTTGTTAGGGGTCCTTTGATGACCAGTGTTGAAGTCGTTTTGGCTCAACCACGGGGCTTTTGTGCCGGCGTTGACCGTGCCATTGATATTGTTGAGCGGGCAATTGAGTTGCATGGGGCGCCCATTTATGTCCGTCACGAAATTGTTCACAACCTGTATGTGGTTGAAGACTTGCGCGCGAAAGGAGCTATTTTTATCGACGAACTTGAGCAGGCTCCGTCAGGGGCAATTGTTGTTTTTTCTGCTCATGGGGTATCCCAAGCGATCCGAAAACAGGCCGATAAGCTCGGCCTGAAAGTGTTCGATGCAACCTGCCCGCTGGTGACTAAAGTACATATCGAGGTTGCCAAAATGCGCGAGGCAGGCCGTGAGATTGTCATGATCGGGCATAAAGGCCATCCTGAAGTCGAAGGCACCTTGGGTCAGTCACCCGACGGTATGTATTTGGTGGAGACGGTCGAGGATGTGGAGGGGTTGCTGGTGAAGCGGCCCGATCAGTTGGCCTTCGTTACCCAGACCACCTTGTCCGTGGATGACGCCAGTGCCGTTGCTGCGGCACTCCGCAAGAAGTTTCCCACCATCGTTGAGCCCAAAAAGAGTGACATTTGTTACGCCACACAAAATCGACAAGATGCGGTCAAAATTCTTGCGGCTGAGTGTGACTTAGTTCTGGTCGTCGGTAGCGCGAATAGCTCGAATTCGAATCGCCTGAGAGAAGTAGCCGAGCGCAAAGGCCTGCCAGCTTATCTGATCGACGGCGCCGATTCTATCGATCCTGTTTGGCTCAGTGACAAAAAACATATCGGGATCACAGCGGGTGCCTCGGCTCCTGAGTTGCTGGTGCAGCAGGTGATCAACCGCCTGAAATCGCTCGGTGCTGTCTCGGTGAGAACCATGGCGGGTCTAGAAGAGCATGTATCCTTCCCACTGCCTAAAGAATTGTCGCGCAAACAGGCGGCGGTGTCAGCCCTAGCGCCAGAAGTAAAGGTTTAAACGCATGGCCGCTAAATTGACCGCACTGGAAGTCATGCAGGATGCGCCCGTTATCCCTGTTATTGTCGTCAATGAACCTGAGCAAGCTGTCGCGCTCGCCCGAGCGCTGGTCGCAGGCGGGATCCGTATGCTCGAAGTGACACTCAGAACCACAGCGGCACTTCAATGTATCCGACAGATCGCCTCTGAGATACCCGATGCAGTGGTGGGGGCGGGTACAGTCTGCGACAGTCAGAGCGCGCAGGCAGCGGTTGACGCAGGCGCTCAGTTTTTGGTCAGTCCCGGTTTCACGGCCACTTTGGGTAAAGCAGCACGAGATCTTGACGTGGCTTTGTTGCCCGGCGTATCCACTGCAAGTGAAATCATGATGGCGGGCGATGCGGGCTTCACGGCGTTAAAGTTTTTTCCGGCGATTCAGTCGGGTGGTGTACCCATGCTTCGTGCCTTGAATGGCCCGTTTTCGCACGTCAAATTCTGCCCAACCGGCGGTGTGACCGCACAAAATGCAAGTGAGTTTCTGGCCCTGCCGAACGTGGTTTGTGTTGGGGGATCATGGCTGTGTCCCGCTGAGGCGTTGGCCAACCGTGATTTTAATCGTATCAGTCTACTTGCTCGCGCTGCGGCAGGCTTGGACCGCTCGGGCATCCGGTAAGGCAGCGACAGCCCCCCAACCTTGCACAGCAAGCGAGGCTGCGGTATTGGCATAGTCAGCGGCATCGGCCAAGCTGTCGCCCAAAGCCAGTCGGGCTAACAAGTTGCCACAAAAACAGTCACCAGCGCCCGTCGCGTCGACAGCCGTCACGCGTCGACCAGCGATGTGCTGACGGTTGTCAGACGTGCTGACAATACAGCCTTGGTCACCTTGCTTCAAGACGACGGTGACAGCGCCTTGCGCATGGCACCAATCAAGTATTTGATCCGCATCGGACAAACCTGTCAGCGTCGTGAGATCGTCCATGCTGGGTAAAAAAAGATCGCAAAGTCCGATCGCCTGGCTGATCGTGTGCTTGGCCTGATCAAGCGACCAGAGCTTGAGTCGCAGATTAGAATCAAACGACACTTTGACCTGCGCGGCACGCGCTAAGCGCATGGCTCGAAGCACGGTGTCTGCTGCGCTGACCGAGATAGCCAGCGATATCCCTGAAACATGTAACCATTTGCTAGACTCTATTGGTTTTTGCGCAAAAACCTCCAGCCAGTCCTGAGACAAATTACTAGCAGCTGAGCCGGCGCGGCGATAGGTGAATTCGTGTCCGCGAGCGCCGTGTGTGACGAAATAAATACCGGTTGGGCGCTCGTTATCTATCTCGATGCCGTCGACATTGACCGCTTCTTTGCGCCACAGATCCATCAAACTCTTACCGAAGGTGTCTTGACCCAAACGAGTCAGGTAGGCGGTCTTTGCGCCCGCCCGCGCCGCTGCGATCACTGCGTTGCTCGTGTCCCCGCCAAAGCCTTGTAAATAGTTTGGTTGACCCGGCGTCGTCTGGTTGAACTCAAGCATTGCCTCACCGATCGCCACAACATCAAACACGATTCTTCTCCTTAAAAGGCGCTGACCAAAGATCTGAATGACCGATAACGCATTGAGTGGCCTTTAAGCGTCTGTTCAACCATGATTGAATAGTTTCATTACTGACCAACGCAGTTTCTTGAACAGCTTTTGCACTGCCGTGTGCAAGCGCTTGAATAAGCATTTGATCCTCAGGTGCCGTTAAAACCCAAGGGCTTGAGGCTGTCTCAGTCTCGTACGCTCTTAAGCGCAACTGTTCAATCAGTATCTCGGTGGCGTTGGGACCGGCGGCCACACCAAACCCCTTATCGTGTTGTTGATGACGATGAAAAGCCTGAAGCATCTCTGCGTCGGCATCATGAACGGGTGACCATTGCTCATCTCCGTTATAGGTCAGGACCGTGTAGAAGGGGCAACGCAGACTTCCGCAAAAACGTGTTAACCAACTGTTTGAAACCAAATCAAAAAAAGCAGCCGCCGTGACAAGATCGCAATCTTTGGCGAGTACCTGTTCGATGTTGATCGCAAGATCTTCTTGTAAAAATGCGACTTCAATTTGTTTGGCCTGACGAGTAATGGTCAGTGGCGATAGCTCAGCGGTGGATTCGGCACCAGACCAGCTGGTCAGTTCAGCTTTTGCTGCTTTTAATAATTCGAGATCGTAATCGATCAAAGTCCATTGCTGATGAGCCGGTAGAGAGTCTGCGATTGCTCTGAGATTCGATCCAGTACCGCAACCCAGATCCAGAATTCGCATCGGTCGGTCTGTTGAAAAAAACAAATGCTCGAAATGAGAACGGAGCTTATTTTGTAGCGCGATATCTCTGGAGCGGTGATCGACCGGTTCTCGCAGCGATAGCCAGTACGCAGAAAATCCTGTCATCGCGTTGCATCCCTTATGGTGTGTTCTGAAGATAAATCAAATTGTTCTCTAGCGCGTTGAGCGAAGTTACCATTGAGCGCCATCAGTTCGTCGAACGTGCCGCTTTCTATTAATTTGCCATGATCGAGGACCAAGATTTTGTCTGCCCCCCGGATCGTTGAAAGGCGATGCGCAATGACAAGGGTAGTGCGGTTCTTGATCACGACGTCCAAGGCGCGCAGTAACTTTGATTCAGTGCCACTATCCAGCGCACTGGTAGCCTCGTCCAGGATCAAAATGGGTGGGTCTTTGAGCATCGCCCGGGCGATAGACAGGCGCTGACGCTCGCCGCCTGAAAGTGACCTGCCGCGCTCACCGATCACTGAGTCAAAACCATTCGCACTTCGGGTAATGAAGTCATAGGCCTCTGCCGCTTGAGTCGCTTGCACCATCTGTTCTTTAGTTGCGTCTGGTGCGCCAATGGCCAGATTTTCTGCAATGCTGCGATTGAACAGCATGGCTTCTTGAAAAACCACTCCAATATTGCCACGCAACGAATCCAGCTTAATCTCTCGGATGTCGATGCCATCTATTTTTATGGTTCCCGAGTCTGGGTCGAAGGTCCGGTAAAGCAATGCCAACGCCGTTGACTTGCCTGCGCCTGATTCACCAACCAGGGCAACGGTTTGCCCAGGTTCGATGACAAAACTAAGGTTGACCAAGGCATTGCGCTGATTGCCGTAAGAAAACGTAACTGCGTCGAATTCAATCCGTCCCTGAAACCTTTTAACGTCTCTGGCGGTGGGTGAATCTTGAATATGAGGTGTTGTATCCAGCACATCAAAAAACTCTTGCAAACGAGGTGCATCGCCCGCCAGTCGGTTGATAAATTGTGCGGTTTGTTCAAGTCGTCCAATGACCAGCGTGGCGATTGAGATGAAGGTGACAATTTCACCAACGGTGGTCAAGCCCTGGGCAAACAACCAGATGCCAAGCGTAATGATGCTGAGTACGGTCAGTGTGGTGCTGACCCGAGTCAGCACTCTGACAATCGCCCACCAGGACAGCACCGGAAACTGCGCACTCAGCACCCGACCACTGATGCCTTTGATTGCGTTGACCTCGTCTTTGACTCGCGCAAAGCTCTGTACCAAAGCAATATTACCCAGGGTGTCATTAGCCCGTTCAGCGAGATCAGAGTGATGTTGCTCTACCTCTCGTTGTAATCGTTGCGTTTTACGCACGATATAGACCGACAAGTAGGCGAATATGGCACACAACAGGACCAGTAACCAAGCCATCCGCCAGTTGATATAGAAGGTCAGCGGGATGAGCACAATCAGGGCAATGAACGAGCTGAAATGATCTCTGAAGAACCCCAGCCATAAGGCCCACAGCGAGTCAACGCCCTGCAGCATGATCTTCATCAGTCGGCCAGAATGCATCTGGTTGTAGTGAGACGCTGGAAGCTGCAGCACATGTTCAAAGAAATGTCGCAAAACAAGATGGCGCCGGCGATGGGCTAGTCGATCGGTTTGCAACGCAAGAAAGCTTGCGCACAGGATTTCAAAGAGGCCGAAACAAACCCAGGCAGTGAGGTAGGGGGCAGTCGTTGCCCAAGCAGTCGCCAGTTGCTGACTGGTCAATTGCGAGAGCGAGTCGATGATACGTCCGAACAAAACCGGCTCTGCAAAAAGTGCAAGGACCAAAGCGACGTTTGCGATCGATAACCACCACGCCAGTCGAGTATCTTCACCGAGTTGTTGCAGGACTCTCTTGTAGATCTGGATGAAATTCATGGTGTGGGTTAAACCTGCCTGGTCAGCAGCGCCGGCAGTTCAAGTAAAAGCAGATCCTTGGGTGGCATGGTCTCTTCAGGTAACTGACCAACCCCTTTTAGCGTCATCCATCTGCCTACCGAGGGCCAAGACAGAATCACAGCAAGTGGGATTGGCACAGCTAGCCCAAGCAAAAAGAAGAGGGAATACACAAAAGCATGCGGTAGATTGACAGCAATTGCGATAAGGCAAGCGCAGCCAAAAACGGTATGTAGCCAGTACAGCCGAACCGCAGAGAGCCACGCGACCGAGTGATCGTCGCGCGTTTGCCCCACCCAGCCTTTGCTACGACCTGTAAATAAACGGCCGAGATACACGGTTTGGTTAAACCACATGATGGGGCAGATCATCAACGAGAAAAGTGTCTCGATGAAAACGCCTAGTAAAAATTTACCCGGCCCGCCAAATGCCATTCGCTGCTTTTTGCTACACATGACATCGACCGCACTGGCAATCTTGGGTAAGTAAAACAAGACCAAGGTGGCAACAAACAGCAACTTGAGGAGATCAATATTAAATGCCGAAGACAGTTGACTGGTCATGGTGGCGCTGACGCCGGCACAAAGCATAAGACCAATCCAAGCGGGAGCGCCTGCAAACATCAGCATGGCAAGCACCAATTGGATGCGGCTGACAAAGGCTAGTTTCGGCAGGCGAATTAATTCACCGTATTGCATGTTGCCCTCGCACCAGCGTAAATCTCTCTGAACGAACTCTGGCAAGGTTGGTGGGTTTTGCTCCCAACTGGCGTCCTCCAGGGGCATAACGCGCACGTGATAACCGGCTCGACGCATCAGCACCGCCTCAACCTGGTCATGACTCAGAATGTGTCTGGGCCCGAACCTGTCAGGCTTGAGTAATGGCAGTTTGCAGAATTCAGTGAAAGGCTTTATCCGGAACAAGGCATTGTGGCCCCAGTAAGGTCCGCAATCTCCTTGCCACCACGCGCTGCCCATCGTCCATGACCTCATTCCCAGGCGCATCCCGAACTGAAATAAGCGGGTGAAGCCGCTTTGTGATGGCATGGCAACTACCAAGCCCTGCAATATCCCCAGTTGAGGATCCGCTTGCATCATCCTAACCAGTCGCAAAATGGCGCTACCGGACATGAAACTGTCTGCATCAAGGGTTAGCGCAAAGTCATGTTGATCGCCCCAGCGCTCGCAAAAGTCGTGCACGTTACCTGCTTTGTAGCCTTCGTTGATGTCGCGACGGCGATAGGTCAAATCGATTTCTTGTGCTGCGGTCGCTTTGAAAGCTTCAAACTTGAGCGCTTCAGTGGCGGCGAGCTGCGGGTCATTGGTGTCGCTCAGGATGTACAAATGGAAGAAACTTGCCGCACCAGCCTGCACGAGCCCGTCTACCGTCAGGGATAAATTTCGGATAACTTGAGTTGGGTTCTCATTGCGCACACATACCAACAGGGCTGTGGATGCGGTTATGGGTTGGTCTTGGTCAGCGTGTGCTGCGTGAGCCACTGCTTGGGGCAATAAGCTGGCGAGAGGGTCGACACGGAACCGCAGGAGGACGAATCCGATTATGGCGTTCCAGGTGCCGATACTGAGCCAAGGGAGCAGGACAGTGTAAAGACTTAACACGATCAGCCCCATTGGTGTCAGAGCCATCGGCGTGACGGCTCGATACATGAGCAACCAAAGCGCCAGCATTGTCGTCCCGACCAGAACACTGAATATCAATCTTCTGCGCACGGGAGGCAATGGCTGGACTGCGGATCGACTAAGTTGCAAGGTATTGCCTTGGGGTCATTTATACTGGGGCGATAGCACGATGGCAGTATAGGTCATGCGGCTATCCAATATCTGTGATTTTATGAAGCGATTCGACCGTAACCTTGTATGACTAGCGTTCAAGCACTTTGGTACACGGCGCCCAATCAAGCCGAAATTCGACATGAGCAGATGCAACCCCTTCCGCACGGGTATTGTCTGGTTAGAACGCTGTATAGCGCGTTCAGCCGAGGCACTGAATCATTGGTCGCGACCGGTCGTGTGTCCGTCGAGGATTACGAGCGGATGCGCGCGCCTTTCATGGAAGGCGAATTTCCGTTTCCGGTTAAATACGGCTATGCCAATGTGGGTGTCGTCGAAGAGGGTCCGGCAGAGCTCGTTGGTAAAACTTTTTTTAGTTTGAATCCGCATCAAAGCGTGTTGCAAGTGCCCGCGACGGCGCTGGTGGGCGTTGGCAACATCCCGCCAGTCAGAGCCTTATTGGCAGCCAATATGGAAACCGCGCTCAATGCTATCTGGAACGCATCCCCGGGGCCCGCGGACCGTATCGCAATTGTCGGCGGTGGTGTCGTTGGATTACTGGCTGGCTATTTGTGTGCCAAGCTGCCCGGTGCTGAGGTCACACTCGTCGACATCAACCCTCTGCGCGAATACGAGGCCAACAAGCTCGGTATGGCTTTTGCCGCGCCTCAACAGGCTCCCCAAGATTGCGATCTGGTCATACACGCCTCCGCAAGCGCTGCGGGTCTAAACACCTCAATCAATCTGGCGGGTGAAGAAGCAACAATTCTTGAGCTGAGCTGGTTTGGTGCAGGCACAACGCCCGTGGCGCTCGGAGGGGCCTTTCATAGCAAACAGTTGAAGCTGGTGGCTAGTCAAGTTGGGCATGTTGCAGCTTCGCATCGGCCGCGCTGGGATTATGCGAGACGCTTAAACGCAGCGATGCAGTTGTTGGATGACCCAGCGCTCGATATCTTGCTTGAACGGCCAATCGCCTTTCAAAATATCTGTCGCTATCTACTCAGAATTTTCGATCCACAAGCTGGTGTGCTTTGCCAGCCTGTTTCATACTGACGTTTTTCAGGAAGCCAAAATGTTTACAGTTGAAGTCCGTGACCACATCATGATCGCTCATTCGTTTCGTGGGGCAGTTTTTGGCCCGGCACAGGCATTACACGGCGCGACTTTCGTCGTCGATGCCGCCTTCGTATCAAAAGAGCTTGATCCGAATGGGATCGTTGTGGATATTGGTTGCGCGCTGGATGTTTTGAAAGCGACGCTTAAACCGCTCAACTACACGAATCTTGACGATGTGCCTGCTTTTAAAGGTCTGAATACAACGACTGAGTTTTTGACGAAGCATATTTTCGACGAACTTTCACTCGCCGCTAAGTCAGGGAAATTAGGGCGGGACGGTAGTGAGTTGCATGCAATCTGTGTGACGATATCCGAATCTCACGTGGCCCGCGCGTGGTACGAAGCTGTTTTGTGAGTGAGCCACGCGTTGCGTTTGCTGTCCCAGGCGACTTGCAGACTGCAAGTGGGGGTTATGGCTACGACCGTCGAATCATCGCAGAGCTTCGGGCGTTGGGGTGGGTGGTTGACATCATATTGCTGGGTGATGCGTTTCCATGGCCAGATAAGGCAACGCTCGCTGAGGCTGAGCTACGGCTCGAAGCGATCGACGCAAGCACACTGATCGTTATTGATGGGCTGGCCTTTGGTGTCATGCCCGAGATCGTTTCGGGACTTTCTCGCACACGGCAATTGATTGCCTTGGTTCACCACCCACTGGCGCTTGAAAACGGTTTGTCAGACTCAGCTCAATTCACCTTGCGAGCAAGCGAGACACAGGCGCTCGTTTCGGCTAAGCATGTCATCGTGACCAGTCAGGCAACCGCCAGCTTGATGCCCGAATTCGGTGTTCAACCTGATCGAGTAAGCGTCGTTTATCCGGGTACTCAGACGGCGAGCAGGGCGCGTGGTGGCGGTACACAACGTGTCGAGTTATTGTCTGTTGGTAGTCTCATCCCTCGTAAAGGCTTTGACGTGTTGGTGTCCGCATTGGCCAAACTGACCGATCTGGATTGGCATCTCACGATCATTGGTGACAATCAACGTGATGCAGTCTGTGCGGCAGCGCTGACACAACAAATCAGCGCTTGCCAACTGGGTGACCGAATCACCCAGACGGGGACTTTGACTGCAGACGAGCTTGCTAGTTATTACGATCGGTCAGATGTTTTCGTACTGGCGTCTCGCTTTGAAGGCTATGGCATGGCTTATGCCGAGGCCATGGCGCGAGGCCTGCCGGTTATTGGTACTACCGGTGGTGCAATCTCAGATACGGTGCCTGAACAAGCTGGGGTTTTGGTCCCCCCAGGTGACGTCAATGCGTTGGCTCAAGCAATTGCACTGATGGTCCGCGAGCCCCTTGCGCGAGAAAAATTCGCGCAAGGGGCCTGGCAAAGCGCGCAGTTACTGCCAACCTGGAAAACTTCAGGGATTCAGTTTGCCGATATTCTCGCTAACATCGACCGTTGACGCTTAGCCTGAAAAATCGCAATCAAAAAGCACCTCGCCATCCAATGGATGAACGCTTACCACCGGTCTGATCGCTTCGCTTAGCTTTTGAATTTCGGCAAGGCATAAGCCTGTTCTGCCCGATCCCAGGATGACTGGGGCTACGATTAAGTGCAGTCGATGCAGGCAGCCAGCATGAATAAAGCGGGCAATGGTGTCAGCGCCCCCCTCGATAAGGATGCGGTGCAATCCTCTGTTAGCCAAAGCGGAGATGATGTCAACGGGTGTTATTTGACCCTGTTTTGAGGTTAGTGCAACATGTTCAACCCCGGCAGGGATGTCAGGTTTCGCTCCCTCATTGGTGACGACAAGTCGCCTCGTCCCATCAGCGCACCAGACTTTTGCGTCGCGAGAAAGTTTGCCTGTCGGGTCGATTACTACTCTGGCTGGATGTGTCCCTGGAACCTTTCTAACCGTCAGCATAGGATCATCGGCTACTGCCGTCCCGACACCCACAATCACCGCATCGACCAGGGCACGTAACCTGTGTAGATGGGTCAGCCCGGCCTCGCCGTTAATATATTTAGAGTCGCCAGTCGGGGTAGCAATTCGGCCGTCTAAAGACTGGCCTAATTGACCAATCATGAAAGATTGCGCACCTGTGCCGAAAGAGCCGAATAGTGGGTACCAGACATTTTGTGTGTCTAGCTTCGAACACTTGACCCCGTGAACAAAGGATTGCCATTGTTCGGCGTCGAGTAGGGTTTTAGCGAAAAAGTTCATCACACTGGCATAATACAGGGTAATCCCGAAACTAAGGTTGTGTTACGTGTCGCCTACTCAGCATACAAGAAACGAGATTGATCACGCATTGACGTCTGTTGACCGAGCAATAGCAGACTTACGCCGCGGCGCAGCAGTTGTGGTTCGAGGTGGTCATCATCTGATACTGATGCTTGCCAGTGAAGGGGTGGGCCCAGAGAGCCTTGAGCAGTTTCGCCTAGCCGGCGAGGGGGATGTCTCGGTCGCGATTACAGGTAAACGAGCTCGCGCACTTGGATTAGCTGATGCCGGTCACGATTTCTATCTGATCCGAGGAAGCAGATCGTTACAAGCTGACGATGTCGAATATCTGTCTGACCCCACTTCGGTCTCACAGCCTGCCGACATGACGCAACTCAAGGTATCTCAAGGTGCTTCTATTGAAGGCGCTGGCTTGCTGCTGACTAAGCTAGCAAGATTATTGCCGGCTGCGTTGACGATGCCAATTGATCATGAGCCCGCGGGTGCGCTGGTGGTTGATGTGAAAGACATTGAATCTTATAAGACTTTTGGTGCGCAGCAGCTAAGGATTGTTAGTCAGGCAAGGGTACCGCTTGAAGGTGCCGAACAGGCTCGGATGGTTGCGTTCAGGCCAGGAGATGGTGGATCTGAACACTTTGCAATCCTCATCGGTGAGCCTGATTTAACTCAACCAGTATTAGTCAGATTGCACTCAGAGTGTTTTACTGGAGATTTGCTTGGATCGCTGCGGTGCGATTGTGGCAGTCAGTTGCGAGGTGCAATTGAGGCTATGTCAGAGGCGGGAAGCGGGATCATGCTTTATCTAGGGCAAGAGGGTAGAGGGATTGGCTTAGTCAATAAGCTGAGAGCCTACCAATTGCAGGATGCTGGTTATGACACGATCGATGCGAATTTGCAGCTAGGCTACGACGAAGACGAACGAGTGTATTTACCGGCAGCACAAATGTTGAAATTGCTGGGCGTCAAACAAGTTAAACTGATGACCAATAACCCAATTAAAGTGAGCGCGCTGGCCCACCATGGGATTGAAGTGACCGAGCGGGTGCGTCACGTTTTCGCGATGAATGAGCATAACGTCGGTTACCTTCAAACAAAAGCGGTAAAGGCGGGACACTTAATTTAAAAAAAACAACGAGGCGAGGCATGACAGCAGAGCTGGTGAGTAGGCAATACAGGCTTAAAACGATTATCAAGTTTTTTATTCTGACCATTGCTTGGATCGGACTGTCTGGTCAGGCGCAATCTCAAGCAATTGAATTGCTCGCGTCCAAGCTTGCGGCGCCGCCCTGGCAACGAGTCAAACTGCAGCACAACGCGCAATCGTTTGACTTTGCCGTCTATGCCAATCACGATTTATCTGAAACAGATTTCAATATCAATGAAATCGTCATCGTGTTGCACGGTTTAAGCCGTAACGGTGATGGCTATTTTGCGTCAGCACAGTCATCACTCAATCAGGTGCGTCCAGATCAGACCAATATTTTGTTAGTTGCCCCTCAGTTTGTGGCACCTCAAGATCGGATCTTGGGATTTACCGATTTGCCAACATGGGCGCCCAATGCCTGGGCAAGCGGTTTAGACGCAGCAAATGGCCCAAGCGGTCTGAGTTCTTATGATGCGATAGATGAATTGCTGTTGGCGCTTACTGACAAAAGTAAGTACCCGTCGCTGCGCAAAGTGGTATTTGCCGGTCATTCCGCAGGTGGGCAGCTGGTACATCGTTATGCGGTGTTGAACCAGATTGATTCTCGCATTCGTAAATCCGGTATTGACTTGCAGTACGTGGTCGCGAACCCCTCAGCCTATATGTATTTCACTAAGGATCGTCCAACATCAGATACGACCTTTGGGCCTTTCAATGAGCAAGCATCCTGCCCGAACTATGATCAGTATCGTTATGGCACTCGGGACATCATTCATTTTGGCGCAGGGCTGTCGGCCTCAGTCCTACTTGAGCGCTATTTGAGTCGCCCAGTCACCTATATGATGGGGACGTCAGATAACAATCCAGCGCAAAGTGATCTCGACAAGACGTGTGCAGCCAAAGCGCAAGGCGCAACCCGGATTCAACGTGCCCGTCGCTATGTTGCTTATGAAAGATTCGTCGCAACCCCCTTTACCTTTATCAATCACGATGCGTATGAGGTGGTTGGTGTCGGGCACAATCAGAGCGGGATGTTTCAATCAACTTGCGGTGTGAAAGTACTTTTTGGGGCCGAGGTAGCCGCCAACACAGTCTCGGCTCGGTGCGAATATAAGCCCGCGCAACCGGTCAAAGCTCAACCGGTCATCCTGCCTGCCAAGATGGATGGGCCTGGCGGCTGATTTTGTTAAGGCAGGCTGTTGGCAAGTCATTTCCTGTAATGGAAAACCCGAGTGGCAAAATCGCGTCAACGGCCTATCCTAGCAGGAAAAGATAATCAACGGAGACAAAACAATGTTGCCTTGCAATCGTACCCTCGCTCGTCTTTTACAAACAATATTCGCTAGCGCATCGCTGCTTCTTGGCGCAAGCAGTCAGGCGGAAGACGGCATCACCGATACTGAAATTGTTTGGGGCAGCTCAGTGCCTTTATCTGGCCCTAACGCTGGCTATGGCCCGATCGGGCGGGCGCAAAGGGCGTGTTTTGAATACATCAATAATGATCTTGGCGGGGTCAAGATGGGGGATGGTAAAACCCGTAAGATCAAGAACTTGATGTACGACGATGCAATGGAGCCCGCACGAGCGTTGCAGAATGCACGCCGGTTAATCAGTCAAGATCACGTGTTTGCAATCTCGGGGAATGCGGGAACGGGTGCCAACCTAGGCGCGAGACCTTACTACAATCAAGAAAAAGTGCCTCAAGTGTTTGTGTTTTCGGGGGGGCCGATGTTGGGCGACAAAGAAAACGTCGAGAAATTCCCTTGGACGATGCCAGCGCTATTGGCGTACAACACAGAGGCTGCGTTATACGCCGCCTTCATCAAAGAAAAATTCCCCAACGCTAAAGTCGCCTTGTTTAATGACGATAGCGGTGGTCCCTTCTTTGCTAAAGGCTTTGTCAAAGCGGCGAAGGATATGGGTCTGAATATCGTGATTCACGAAGAGCACACCTACAGCGAACCGACGATTGACGCCAAAATCGATCGCATTGCCGCGTCTGGAGCCGACGTGTTTGTCGATGCGACGACTCCTAAATTTGTCGTTCAGGCGTTAAAGCGAATGGCGGCGATCAATTGGAAGCCAAACCATATTATTTGGGGTGTCGGCTCTAGCATCGGTGGTGCTCTGCAACCTGCTGGTACAGATGTATCCAAAGGGATCTACAGCGGTATTTGGTTAAAAGACCAGGCAAACCCTGCATTTGCAAATGATGCTGATATGAAGCTTTATGTAGAACAATTAAAAAAATATGAAAGTGGTTTGAATCCAGCGGATCAAAACGCAGCTACGGGTTGGTTTGTGTGTCAGGCTGTCAAGTCGGTGCTTGAACGAACTCAGAAGCCTACCCGCGAATCCTTTATGCAAGCTGCGCGTAGCATGAAGGGTCAAAAAGTAGCGTTGCTGCTAGATGGCATTACTTTAAATACTGATGGATCGATGGATGGCTACCCCATTGAATCGGTTCAGATGGCTCAATTCGACGGTGAGAAGTTCGTTCCAGTCGGGGCCATTATTAATTTCGAAGGCAAAACACCAGCTCCCTGATCCAGTCAACTTCCTAACTAATCAAGAGAGACCGCCATGGTGCAATCAGTTGATCATCAGCAATTGATAGGCTTTATCGGGCTGGGCGCAATGGGTAGCAGAATGATTACTCATCTGAAAGGGGTGGGTAAACTGATTGCATTAGATGCTGACCCTGCACGAGCTGCTGAGGCAGTGGTCACGTCCGAGGCCATTGCCGCCCGTAGCTTGCATGAGTTAGCAACAGCCCACGTCGTGATCTTGATGTTGCCAAACAGCAAGATTGTCGATGAAGTGTTTAAAGGGTCTGAAGACAAAAAAGGCTTGATCGATATTCTGTCGGCTGGTTCGATGATCATCGATATGAGTTCGTCTGATCCAACACATACGGTAGCTAACGCGAAACTGGCACAGGATAAAGGACTAACGTTTATCGATGCCCCCGTTTCAGGTGGCATTAATGGGGCCGCTTCGGGCAAACTCGCAATTATGGCCGGTGGAACTCAGGCACAGTTTGATCAAGCCTTGCCTTTGCTCAGCAAGATGGGTTCGAATGTTGTGTTGGCAGGTGCTGTGGGTGCCGGGCATGCAGTGAAAGCTTTAAACAACCTGCTTGGTGCCACTATCTTTGCCGCGACTGCAGAGGTATTTTCGGTTGGTGAGAAATTCGGTCTTGATCCCCGTGTGATGCACAAAATTGTTAACGCATCCAGCGGTGGTAGCTTTATGTCAAACCACATGTGGCCCGGCCCAGTGTTAGATAAAACATGGAATTTCGGTTTTGCCATGCAACTGATGCATAAGGACGTTGGTGTTGCTATGTCTCTTATTAAAGCGACAGGGATTGATACCGTCTTATGCCAAGACAGTGCCAAGATTTGGGATGAGGCTTTAAAAGCTGCCAAACCGGGGTCTGACATGACTATTCTGGCACAGCAAATTCAGCACAAGGCAGGGCTTTGAAATTAGCGGTGTCTAACGTGTCGTTGCGGTTTGGCGGTATCGTCGCACTGAATGACTTGTCGTTTGAATTGCAAGCCGGCGTCATTTGTGGATTGATTGGCCCGAATGGGGCTGGCAAGACCAGTCTGTTTAACTGTATCAGTCGTCTGTACAACCCGTCTGCCGGCAAAATTTCGTTTGATGGACGGGATATCACTCGACTCAAAGCAAATGATGTCGTGCAGCGAGGTATCGCTCGCACGTTTCAGAACCTTGCGTTGTTACCATCTTTGAGTGTGCTCGAGAATGTGATGCTGGGCGGTCACCATTACGGACGAACCAGCTTGTTGAAGGCATCCTTTGTGCCTCTGCAGAACCGACGCGAAGAATCATCGCTCAAGGAATTTGCGCATTCTTTGCTGGCAAAGCTTGATCTGGCTAAAGAGGCGCACCGCCGTGTAGACGATCTCCCTTATCCAACCCTCAAGAAGGTTGAGCTAGCCAGAGCGCTGGCGGCTCGGCCATCTCTCTTGCTGTTGGATGAGCCGGCGGGGGGGCTCGCTCATTCAGAAGTTCATGAGCTCTCAGACGCGCTCGTGAAAATTCGTGAAGAATTCAATTTGACCTTGTTATTAGTCGAGCATCATATGGGCATGGTGATGAAAATATCCGACAGCATTATTGTTCTAGACTTTGGACACAAAATTGCGGACGGTAAGCCTGAGGACATCAAAACTAATCCACGAGTCATCGAAGCGTATTTAGGTAAACCCCGATGAATGTGCTTGAGATTAATAATCTATCTGCAGGTTATGGGCGTATTCGCGTTCTGCACGGGATATCAATGGCGGTGGAGGAAGGCTCGGTATCAGTGCTGCTAGGTGCCAACGGCGCCGGCAAAACAACAACGTTGAGAGCCATCAGTGGCTTGATTAAGTCTGAAGGCTCATTGACGCTCGATGGCGTCAATATCAACGGTTTGCGACCTGACCGTGTCGCTAGGTTAGGCCTCGCTCACGCTGCCGAGGGTCGAGGAACCTTCACCGATTTGACCGTCGAAGAAAACCTGCGGGTGGGCGCTTTCCGTCGGCATGATAAAGATGAGATTAGCGCAGACATCCAAAAAATGTATGAGTTTTTTCCGCGCTTACGCGAAAGATATCAACAAAAGGCGGGCAACCTGAGCGGAGGAGAACAGCAGATGTTGGCGGTCGGCCGCGCGTTAATGTTGCGCCCACGAGTGCTATTGCTCGATGAGCCGTCGCTGGGCTTAGCACCAGTCATCATTAACGACTTGTACGACGCACTCGGTCGCGTCAAGGCAGAGCTCAAGATCTCCATGCTGGTTGTTGAGCAGAATGCGAACGTAGCCCTAGAAATTGCTGACTATGCCTATGTGCTCGAGTCGGGTGCGATTTCTTTGCACGGCCTCGCAAAGGATGTCGCTGCTCACGATGGGGTGAGAGCTGCGTATTTAGGGGATTACTGATGAACTACTTCATTCAGCAGCTACTCAATGGCGTCGGCTCGGGCGCTATTTATGCATCGCTCGGACTTGCCCTGGTGCTGATCTATCGAACAACCAATATTGCTAATTTCGCGCAGGGTGAAATGGCTACCTTTTCGGCTTTTCTAACTTGGCAGTTGACTGATTGGGGCGTTCCAATTTTCCCGGCGCTTCTGCTGACTGTGTTGCTGTCAATGATGATTGGCGCCGTGGTCTACGCTTTAATTGTGAGACCGGTCCAGTACAAGGATGAAATGACGATCATTATTGTGACGCTCGGCTTGTTTCTGGCTTTCAACAGTGCGACCGGTGCTGTCTGGGGGTTTTTGCAGAAGTCGTCACCCACTCCTTTTTCCAAGGTGGTCTGGACGTTCAGCAATATCCGCATCGCGGCTGAACTAGTAAGCTTTATTGCTGTGTTGATGGGTGTATCGGCTGGCCTCTTTCTTTTATTTCAAAAGACTCGGCTAGGTACGGCCTTAAGAGCATCAGCCTCGAATGCGCAGTCTGCCCAGCTGTCCGGGATACCTTATACGAAGATGATGATTTTAGGGTGGGCGATGGCGGCTGGTCTGGGCGCGATATCTGGCGCCTTAGTGGCGTCGCGACTCACACTTGACCCCAATATGATGGGAGATGTCGTCATCTATGCATTTGCAGCCGCCGTTGTCGGTGGAATGAATAGTTATGTGGGCTCTGTAGTGGGGGGGCTGATAGTGGGGATTGCGCAATCCTTGTCTACGTCGTTTTTGTTTTTTCTTGGGTCTGATCTGCAGATGGTTGTCCCACTCGCTCTGATCGTTGGGGTCTTGTTGATTAAGCCCGAAGGACTATTCGGCAAAGTTGTTGCCATAAGGGTTTGAACCATCATGAACAATGGCAATAGACCGTCCGTGATTGAGCGAAAGCACAAAATCAGTGCGTTCAGGTTTCTACTTATCCCTTTGTGCGCATTTCTGTTGACAGCTCCCTTTGTTGCACCGAGTTATCTGACTTTTCAATTAACAGGTGTGCTCGCTTATGCGGTCGCAGCGATTGGGTTGAATTTGATTACAGGCTATGCTGGCCAGATATCTCTGGGACACAATGCATTTTTTGCACTGGGTGCCTATACGGCGGCCCTCAGCATGGGGTATTGGCATTTGCATTACGCCTTGTCGATATTACTCGCTGCGCTTGTGTCTTTCGCTGTGGGCTTATTGGCGGGTTTTCCTGCCCAGCGATTACGAGGCCTTTATCTTGCTTTAATTACCTTAGTTTTAGCGGTGTCAGTGTCACCCTTTATCAAACACTTTAAGGAGTACACCGGCGGGATGTCAGGCTTGCCCATCGAGCGGCCGATCGCGCCGAAGTGGACTGGGCTGACGCAAGATGGCTGGGTTTATTACGTTGTCTTGGGATTCGCTTTCTTATGCTTTTATTTGGCTCGTAACTTCGTTGCAGGTAGCACGGGACGAGCGTTGACAGCAGTCAGACAAGCACCTCTTGCTGCTCTTTCGATGGGTGTTGACGTCAATCAATACAAGGTGCTGATTTTTGGTTTGGGGTCGATGCTGGGCGGGGTCGGGGGAGCCTTATTCAACCTTTCAATCGGATTCATCGCGCCGGATTCGTTTACGCTTCTCTTGTCCGTTAGCTTTTTAGCTGCGATCGTTGTTGGTGGGTTGGGTACGATCTGGGGCGCGCTGATCGCCGGATTATTCTTGCAATTTGTGCCTTCTTACGCGTCTGACATCAGTGAGGCGTTAGCAGGGGCGGTTTACGGCGGGATTTTGATCGCTTGTATGTTTTTCATGCCCAAGGGCATTATTGGCACCATCACGAGTGCTGGCCATAACAAGACATAGAGAGACACAGATGAACAGAAGAGAATTTGTCCTGAGTGGCCTGGGTACTGCCTATCTTGCTAGGCCAAAGCTTAGCCTTGCACAGTCACTGGTAAAGGCAAGCGACTATCCCAACCGATCAATTCATTTAATTGTGCCTTCTGACGCTGGCGGCGGCACTGATTACGCGGGTCGTGCGGTCAGTAATAAATTATCTGATTTGCTTGGGCAATCTGTCATTATCGATAATAGACCAGGTGCCGCGGGCAATATCGGGGTCGAACAAGGCGCGCGTGCAGAGCCAGACGGGTACACGCTGGTGATGCCGATTACCTCCTTCCCCATGAATCCGTCTTTGTATTTAAAACTGCCTTTTGATACGGAAAAAGACTTTGTGCCTATCGTGAAGGTCTGCTCTGCACCCTTGGTGCTGGTTGTGAACACTGACGTCAAAGCCAATAACCTGCAAGAGCTAATCGCTCTGGCGAAAAAGAATCCAGGGATGCTGAATTACGCCAACTCTGGTAACGGCACCAGCTCGCACCTTGCTGGTGAATTGCTTAAGAAAATGGCCGACGCTCAAATCATGAGCATCAACTACAAAGGCGGTGGCGCGGCGATTGTTGATACAGTTGCTGGACGAGTGCAGATGTATTTCTCGACGGTGCCAGCTGCTTTTCCGAACATTCAAGCAGGTCGTCTCAAGGCGCTTGCTGTCAGTTCAAAGCAGCGCGTTGATATGTTGCCTGATGTCCCTACGGCTGATGAGGCAGGATTATCAGGGTTCGAAGTCGTTGGTTGGTTTGGGATCTTCGCACCAAAAGGCACACCCAAATCGGTAACCGAAAAACTCAATGTTGCAATCAACACCGTTTTAAAGATGCCTGAAATTCAATCACATTTTGCAAAGGAAGGTTTGGTCACAGGTGGTGGCAGTCAAGAAGACCTGCAGAAGCTCTTACAAACGGATATGGCAAAGTGGAGCAAGCTGATCAAAGAAATCGGTATCCAGCCGGTTTGACTCAACCATTATCTGAGAGACTGATACGCCATGACAAATCCAGGTAAACGTTTGCGTGAACTCATCTCTGCACCAGAGATACTGGTGATGCCAGGCATTTTTGATGGATACAGCGCGAGACTCGTGCAGCAAAATGGCTTTCAGGCGGGCTTTTTAACTGGTGGTGGCATCAGCGAATCACGTTTGGGTCAGCTAGACATCGGGTTGATGGGCTTAGAAGAAAACCTGCAAACTTGCCGCGCAATGGTCGCTTGTTGCGATCTTCCCATGATTGCCGACGGCGATACCGGCTATGGCAATGCTGTCAATGTTCATCACACGGTTCGGGCGTTCGAGCAGGCCGGTGTGGGTGGCGTCATGCTCGAAGATCAACTATGGCCTAAGCGTTGCGGGCATATGAAAGGCAAAGAAGTCATTTCCGCCGAGGAAAATGCTGAGAAAATCCGATCGGCTGCCCAGGCTCGGCGCAATCCAGATTTTGTAATAAAGGCCCGCACCGACGCTTATGCCATGCACGGGCTGTCAGAGAGCATTCGT
Organism: Jezberella montanilacus; assembly: GCF_003003055.1. Taxonomy (GTDB): domain Bacteria; phylum Pseudomonadota; class Gammaproteobacteria; order Burkholderiales; family Burkholderiaceae_B; genus Zwartia; species Zwartia montanilacus. Next base: position 1,711 of record NZ_PVTV01000014.1, on the reverse strand, counting down.
CGCTTGAATTTGTATGCCGAGGCTGGGGCAGACTTGCTGTTTGCGGACGCGGTCCTGCATGAGGATGACATTGCAACCTTAGTCAAGGAGCTTGTGAAACCTGTGTCCGTCAATATGGGTTTTGGGATACGGACTCGATCTACGACGCCTCTGATTTCTGCCAAACGTCTTGAGGATCTCGGTGTTGCTGCTGTCATTTACCCCAGATTGTTGACGGCCTCTGCGGTTCAAGGCATGAAGAACGGACTACTGGCTTTGATGGATTCGCTAGGTGCAGATCAAGTTGTGGATCGACCGGATCTTGCCATATCGTTTGAAGAGATTAATGAACTGTGCGGCTACGCAGAATCGCAAGCGCTAGAGCAACGGTTTTTAGTCAACGCTACATTACAGAAAAAATATAGCTTGTGACGTTCATTGGTCACACGTAAGAAAAGGAATCGTCATGACTTTGTTGTCGATAGATCATCCGGCGGCTTGGCGCTCAGAGGATCTTGCTCGGGATCACAGCTGGATTTTCATGATTGGAGATGCGTGCGCTCGCCAGATGCGCGACACGGTGCTTAGCAGGTACGAACCAGATCGTGACTTGCTCGATTATCGGGCCGAAGAGTTTGATCTGGGGGATGGTTGGTCATACATTGAAGCAGCATTAAAAGAAGTCAAGTATGGGCGAGGCGTCGCGCTCATTAAAGGCTTGCCGCGCACAGGACTTGATAGCAAACAGTTTGAATTGCTGAGTTGGGCTATCGGTTTACGCGCGGGTGTCGCCCGGCCGCAAGGCAAGGCCACGCAATATATCTCTGCAGTCAAGAATGCGGGGATGACATATCGAACCGGCACCGGCCGAGGTTATTCATCAAATGCAGAGTTAGATTTTCATACGGATTCGTCTGACTTAGTGTTTTTAAGTTGTTATAACAAAGCCTTATCGGGCGGTAAAACAATACTGTGCAGCTCTTTGAGCGGGCACCAGGTTATGGCGAGCGATTATGCCGATCAACTTGACTGGCTATATCAGCCGATTGGTTTTAGTCGCCAGGGAGAAGCTGCACCCGATGAAGGTCCGTTTGTTGTCATGCCCGTTTTCTCAGAAAAAAATGGCAATTGGTTTGGTCGTTGGAACTGGAACCGCGTTCGTTCAGCTCAGCAGATCGAGGGGGCTCCATTCTTGTCAGCGGAGCATATCGCAGCCCTTGAGCAATTCGATCAAGTCGTGCGTAGACCGGACATTGCCTACGAGATGTGGCTTGAGCCGGGTGACCTGCAAATTGTCAGTAGCCACGTGACGTTGCACTCACGAACTGAATTTGTGGATCACGATGATGAAGCAAAGCGTCGACTCTTGTATCGCCTTTGGATCGCACCGCCTGATAATCAGGATATGCCGGAATTTTGGCGTGATCTATATCGCTCTTGTGAGGGGAATACTGTTCGCGGCGGTATCCGCGGGCACCAGTACGCTGCGGTCCATGCTGCATATGAACAGCGTCAAGCCGGTGCAATGGGAATGCAACTTGGGATTTAAGCGATTCATCACCTCACTAGGCCGTAAGTTTTTATGTAGATTCAAACATGGTCACCCGATTCAACAAACTTTATTATTTTCTCCCGCACCCTTAAGTTCCTGGATTTAGCGTCGTTATATGAGTATGAGCTTGCAGTTTGAGCAAATGAATCTGACTAACTGATTGAATTCATTCAGTTATTC
>NZ_PVTV01000013.1 GCF_003003055.1 Jezberella montanilacus | reverse complement strand
TCGAGCCAGGCAAGCCATGGCAGAACGGCACCAACGAAAGTTTTAATGGCAAGTTTAGGGATGAGTGTTTGGCAATGAACTGGTTTCATAGCCGAAAGCACGCAAAGGTTTTAATCGAGCAGTGGCGGGAACATTACAATACGATCAGACCGCATTCAAGTTTGGATTATCAAACGCCGCTTGAGTACGTGTCTGAATGGAAAAGCAGTTCAACAACCGGAGCCGTCGTTTCTAAATGAAAATGGTCCGATAAAACCAGACAGGTCAAAGGCGGCAACCCGTTGTGCCAATTGCCGCCTTATCTGACCTAACCCCCAGCTACTACGGTATTAACGAAAGATGGACAAGACAGCCTGAGCTGCCGTGTTCATCTGCGATACCAGATAGTAGTCAACCGATTGCTGGTTGTTTAACTGCTGGAGCTGAGCTTGCAGGGCAGTTTGATCAACCGCTTGGAGCGAGTTAACCGTGCTTTGCAAGTTAGTGCCCAACGAAGTCACTGCGCTTTGATCCGCGGCCAAGGACACGCTGTAGGCATTCAGGTTGGATTGACCTGTTGAGACAGTCGTGAGCAAGGCGGTCAAGCTCGTGATGGAGGCCGACGCAGCGGTACCGGTGCTGATTGACAAGGCCGTGGCAACCGACACAACCGAGGTCTCAAACCCAAGGGTACCAAACGCAGCCGTTGAGCTTGCCGCAGTCGTCAAGCCGATCTGAACAGTCAAGCCGCCACCGGTTGAGAGCACGGTTGTGCTGTTGATCGAGGCGTTGGAGACGGCTGCCGAGATCTGGCTTGCCAGGGCGGTGAAGGTGGTGTTCAAGCTGGCCAAGTCAGTGGATGATAGACCGCCGCTGGCTGCTTGCGTGGCAAGCTGCTGCATCTGTGTGATCAGTGAGCTGATGGTGGTCAAGCTGGTTTGACCTACGGCGACCACGTTCTGTGCTGCTGTGACGTTAGTGCTGATTGACGAGTACTGGCTAATGTTGGCCGACAGACGGGTAACAATACCCTGGATAGCGGGGTTGGTTTGTTTAATGCCCGTTGCCAACTGGTTTTGAGTGGTGGCGATTTGTGCCTGAATAGAGTTAACGCCTTGGGTAAGAACCGGAGTTAAATTGGAAATTAAATTCATGATGACTGTCCTTTTAATTTGTAGATTGTGCGAATACGCAATATGAGTAGGCGAGCTGCTTACTCATACGAACCTGCAAAAAGCTTCAGTGCGTGATGCCTTGATCACAGCAACCGAGCCGAGATAGTTTTTGGCGCTTTAGCTTCAGTTATCAGTAATTGAATAATTTCAGAAATTGACTGATTGAAGCTAACAGACGGTTATTTTCTTTAACGGTCGCCGTGCCGTTTTCGATATCCCGCAAACAAGGGGATGGTCACCCCGGCCTTAGCACTGAGGGCTGCTCAATGATCGAAATACCCCTGGGGGCTGGCCGAATTTGCGTTTAAACGCGGCTGTAAAGTGATTGACATGTGCGTAGCCAATCGCGTGAGCGAGGACTTTGATCGGCTCGTTTCCTATTTGAAGCGCATATCTGGCTTGATCAAGACGAAAGTTTGTTAGAAATGAAAAAATTGATTCACCGTACTCAGCAGTGAATTCTTTATTGAGCTGGTTTGGCGTCGCATCAAATTGCTTACCTATTTCCGCCAGCGTCGGCGTCTTGCCCTCAAGGGAAATCAAATAATCATGCACCGATCTAGCTCTGGATCTTGACCGTTTGTTGAATCGGGTGACTATGTTTGAATCTAGATAAATACCTAGCGTGCACAAATAATCCAGTATTCCGGCATGCAACCTTAGAGACTTAAAGCGATCAGTTAGTCGATTGTCCAGACTGTCATCAAGAATTCCTGAAATCGACAAAGGCACTTCAAAAAATGGATTGTATGAATTCAGTTTTGTAATGCCAAGAATCTCGAGCATATGCGATACAAAATCTTCTCCCATCAAAACATTCATTTGCCTGATAGGGATGATCAACACTCTCGTTTCCAGATCGGCAGAGGTATCAAAGGTTTGTTCTATTTCGTAGCTATCTAGGTGCCCAAACATATCTAGACCAGCGGCCTTGTGAATCCTCTCAGGTGCCAAGCGACGCTCGGAAAGGTATAAAGAACCTTTAAGAACCCTGTGCAAACCAAAAACAGGTTCGTCAAAACCAACACTAAACCTGGCAACGCTGATCTCACTGGGACATAAGGCCCTGTTGAATCGGTGAGAGTTGCTAATGAGCAGCATGCCGTCCGATGTTTCAGTATGCGAAGACAAGCCCTCCCCCCATCCCTCTGGGTATGGGAAGTTCACCTTTTTTCTTCAATCATCGAACCGATTTTTGTGACGGCTAGTGGTTCGCTACAAGCTTTAAGCAACCACTCAATTCGGTGGATCGCTGTGTCAATCGGCATCTGTCGAACCTATTTTTTTCTCATAGTGTGCATGAGTCTGACACACCCCTTCGAGGCTTGTAAAGTGGTTTGACACCCCGTAAATGTGGGATATGCGATCGCCGAACTGCACGAACAATTATTCATAGAAGAAACATTATTTTTCATTGCATTTTGTCTAACCGGTAAAGATAAAAAGGCATCAAAATACTGAGGGAAAGTCATTGTTAAAAGAGAGTTGGCTAGCACGTTCCAATGTGAGTGCTCAAACGACACTACTAAACTTGACGCGAGATGTAGATGAAAAAAACTAACCTTACCTTCGAAACAATCGAGGTAGACGTTGAGTTTATGAATGCTTTACAGGCACCTGTTTTCATCAAAAACAGGGATGGAATATATACCTACTGCAATGAGGCGTTTCTTCAGTTTCTGGATTTGCCTGAAAATAGAGTGCTAGGGCACACTGCTTATGACATTGCCCCAGTCGCTTTAGCCAAGTCATACACCGCCGCCGATAAAGCGCTGTTTGATTCGTGTGAAAACCAAACCTACCAGTCAGTTGTCCAACAGACCAGCGGGTTGTCGAAAGTTGTTTTTACCAAGGCGATTTTAAAAGATCCAAGTAACAAAACCTCGGGTTTCATTGGTACAGTCCGACCCGTAGTCCTGTCGACAGATATAACAGCCTCCACAAAAAACAATCTGACCCAAAGAGAGGCAGAGGTACTCAATTTGTTGATGACAGGCGAATCAATCAAGCGGATTGCCGTTGCCTTGGTGCTATCTCGTTACACAGTAAGCGATCACTTGAAATCAATTTATCGCAAGCTTGATGTGCACTCAAAAAACGAGGCAATGTATAAGGCGTTAGGTAACAACCACTTGTCCTTTGAAGACAATAGAAAATGGGCTTAACCATTGAAATGACTGGCTTCCCCCGCGTCTGCGGGATAGTGCGACGTACATGTATTGTTTAAGATCTGCTTAAGCTACAAGCTGAGGGGTGGTTATCATGCGATCATTTGGTCATATGGGCCAGACTTACAAATTATTAGCTCAAGAAGATGATGATTACGGGGCGAGTAGTGATGACCCGAGCCCCTATAGCAATTGGTTGAAGGCAGTCAATGAGCCAATTTTTCATCCACTTAAACTCTCCGACGTCAGTGCCATCGAAGAGGCCTTAATCAATGATCTTCCGATAAACCTTGATAAAGTAATCTCAACAATTATCAGCAGGAATGTAGAGAAATTTAATAAAACGTCTCCGTTAGTCGCTGGGTATTGGCGATCTGCTTCGTCAGGGGGCCAGCGCCAGTTTGCTGATGCAAAAATCAACCCAAGTCGAGCAGAGGGTGTACAGAGAGAAGCAATAAGGCCTAGAGGCGCAATTGAATCTCAAGTATTTATTCTGCAACGAGAACACCTTAGTACCTGGTTCGGTCGTGTTCGAAAGATAGCCGACAAAACACAAGCAGCTTATGTCAAGTGTCTGCTGCTAACTGGTGCAAGTCCTCATGAACTAATCAGGTTGAAATGGGCCGATCTTGATTTTGATAAGCAAATTATGCGTATCAATAACGGAGAGGCAGGTGAGCGCACCATTCCGCTTACCCCGTATCTTTCACGCCGCTTATTTGAACTTAGAGACGCTAGGCCAATTGAACCAAGGGGACTGTCATCAAATGATGGCCAGCTAAGTTTGGGCGAATTTCCGATCCCATCCCAAAAGGTATTTGTCCGTCTTCAGACAAAAAACGGCGGTATCCGCTTGTCACTGACGGCTTACGAGAACGCTTTGGCGAATGCGGGGTTGTCAGCGTTGACTCTTATGAGCCTGAGAGAATCATTCGCTGCCTATTGTGCCCGCGCCGGGGTTCCTCTTGACATCGTTCATCAAATCACAGGAAACAACAATAAAGGATTTCAGCGGCAACATCCTAACAAGAGATCGCTTGAGGTGCTCAGAATGTGGCACAACAAGGTAGAGAGCTGGATTTTGGCGCACGTCGATAGCCACACCGGTACGGTGCCTCAGGACGCCATTAGCCAGCAAGATCAGGTCGAAATCGAAACGCCTGATGAAAACGCTGTAACCGTTGAAGCGCAATTGTTAGACAAGAACCTATCCCAGCCGTCTGAGTTGGATGATAGGATTCTCATGCTTTATGCCAAGGGGTTAAGCCCTCACGAGATAGTCGTTACGTTCAAAGAAGTGTGTGATATGGACGTTTCCACGAACACTATTACAAAGGTCATTGATCAAGTAACCGAACAAGTTACCGCTTGGCAAAACCGCCCCCTCCCTGCCGTGTATCCGGTCGTATATCTCGATCGTATCGAACTCAAAATCCAGGATGGCCCGCAGGTGGTAAGCAAGCCCCTGTATCTGGCGGTCGGCCTTAATGCAAAAGGCTACAAGGACATTCTGGGATTTTGGCTGTCTGAAGAAAGAGGGGTACCATTTTGGACCGCGGTACTGAAAGAACTCAAAAATCGAGGCATTCAAGACATCTTGATTGCGTGCGTCGATGGGATTAAAGGTTTCTCTGAGGCCATTGAGGGGGAATACCCGCAAACGCGCCTTCAAATCTGCATTTTTCATATGGTTCGCAGTAGTCTGGAATACGTCACACCAAGAGACTGTAGCGCTATCTCCAACGATCTCAAGCGGATCTATCAAGCAACGAATGAAGATCAGGCTCTGGCCGAGCTTGAGCTGTTTGACAACAAGTGGGGTACCAGGTATCCGCATACTCGGCAGTCATGGACGACTCACTGGCCTGAATTGCGAACGCTCTTCACGGGCCCGCCAGAAATACGAAAAGCGATTTACACCAGCAATGTCATGGAGCCCTTGAACAAGGCGATTCGGTCAGCTACCAAACACCGAGAGATATTTCCAACCGATCGCTCAGCAAAAGAAGTGATTTACCTGGTTTTAGAGGAACAATTAAAGAAATGGGTGATGCCGATCAGAAACTGGAACTTGGCTCGCAGCAGGTTTGAGGTTGAATTCGGTAATTTGCTCGTTGCAGACGCCAACGAGTAGCTCGCCAGCCGCCCCATCCGTATGACCACGCCACACCAAGGCATAGGACGTGCTATCTTAGCTGCCGTGCCCTATCCTGGTGAGATTTCACGTCCGTAGCAATTTCTCGGCTTGATCCAAGCACCCCCCATAAACAAGGGGGAAACAATTTCATTAATATTGTCTATGATCGCGCAATCGAGAGTAGCCCCCTTATCTGAGGGGAAATGACAATAATGACACCCTATATTTCAGTTGAACTGGATTTTCTGAACGCGCTCCGTTCTCCTGTATTCATTAAAAATATGGCGAGTGTCTATGTTTACTGTAATCGAAGTTTTGAAACTTTCTTAGGTTTGTCTTCCGAGCAAATCCTAAATCAAACTTCGTTCAAAGCGGCGTCAAGTTCCTTTACAGAGATTGATATTGCGTCAGATCACGACGTCTGGCAGACTAGAGCCTGTCATCGCTATGTATCGACGGTAGAATATAGCGACAGGCTAATAAATGTCGAGGTAATCAAAGTACCTTGGCTTGATGACTCAAAACAAATGATTGGTTTGATCGGGACTGTGACCATACTGTCTGAGACAATTCAAAGCGAATGGAGCAACAAACTCACTCAACGGGAAAAAGATGTTTTGAAACTTCTCATGACTGGTAGCCCGGTTAAGAAAATTGCGGACATCTTAGGGATTTCGTCTTACACGGTCAACGACCACCTAAAGTCAATATACAGAAAACTAGGCGTACATTCAAAAGGTGCCGCACTCTACAAGATGGCAGGCGACAAGGAGGCTTTAAGTTGAATGTACGCTTCTTATTGATGCCACCTGCAGCTTCGAACATAGTCTACAGATAATAGGATGATCACGATGTTTAGTCGTTTTGAGAAATTGACCTTGGGCAGCAAGCTCACTATTGCCTTCTTAACCATCATTACCCTCATTACCGTCGTTTCTGGTGTGACACTCTGGCGAATCAAGCTCCTGGTCGATTCGACCGAGCAAATTTACTCGAAAGACTTAGTTGGGATCTCGTTGGTTCGTCTGGTCACCACCGATATAAATTCGGCGGGGCGGGTGGTCAATCGATTATTGCTAGGCAGAGAGCAGATGGATACAGTCTCAATGAAGGATGCTCAAAAAACGATAGAGGCGATCAAAAAGAGGATAGATATAGCGCTGGATAAAGCTAAAAGCACGCTGATTCGACCTGCCGTCAAAGCACAATTTGTGACTGCAGAAGAGGACTTGGCTTTATGGTTTAAATCCGTTGACGAGCTAATTAAACTCACTGAGTCAGAAGATGGCGCGAATAAAGCCTATCAGATGGTTATTAGCCCGCGCTATCAAGACCTGACTAACAAGGCAATTAAAAACTTCGCTGACATCGCCGACGCGAAAGTTGAGGGTGCTGAAAAAAACTATGAGGGTAATGTAGAGCTCGCCGCACAGCTTTCGTTAGTAGTCTGGGCGGGACTGATCATTGTTGCTTCATTGAGTGTGTTGTTGGGGGTTGTAATTAACCGCTCAATCAAACAGCCTATCCAAGGCCTATCGAAGTCCTTAAATGACTTAGCAATCCAAAAGCTCGACGTCATGGTCCCTTATGTCAACTATAAAAACGAAATCGGCTTGATGGCACGAGATGTACTCACGCTGCAAGGCAGTTTGAAAGAGGCCGCGGACATGGCAGCTTTGGTCGAAGCAAACAACATGAAAGCACAGCAAACGACTCAACAAATTGCCGAAGTCATTTCTCTTGCTGCAGCGGGCGACTTTACCGCCGAAGTATCACTCGCGGACAAAGAAGGTTTTTTCCTCGACATCAGCTCCCAAGTCAATCGCTTGATCGATATGTCGCGCCAGTCGTTTGTTGCCATATCAAGAAACGCCTCGACGCTTGCCTCATCATCGGAAGAATTGGCGGCAGTGAGTACACAAATGAGCTCCAACGCAGAAGAAACCTCAGCTCAAGCTAAAGCTGTTTCTAATGCCGCGAGCGAAGTCAGTTACAACACTCAGACGATCGCAGCTAGCGTCGAAGAGATGAGTGCAACTATTCGTGAAATTTCAATGAATGCTGTACAGGCTTCCACCGTCGCGACGCAAGCCGTGTCGCTTGCTCAACAAGCCAATTCCACCATGACTAAGCTCGATACGAGTAGCTTGGAAATCGGGAATGTTTTAAAAATGATTTCAAGTATCGCCGAACAAACAAACCTGCTGGCACTCAACGCGACAATTGAAGCTGCCAGGGCCGGTGAGCTTGGTAAAGGTTTTGCAGTGGTGGCTAACGAGGTCAAGGAGCTTGCGCGTCAAACAGCAAAAGCAACCGATGAGATTGGTGGCAACATTACGTCCATTCAGGCAAATACCAAAGCAGCGGTGGCCGCAATTGTAGAAATCACGAATGTGATTAACAGAATCAACGACATCTCGGGCATGATTGCAAGCGCCGTAGAAGAACAAGCGGCGACAACAGGAGAAATGGGTCGCAACGTGACAGCTGCAGCGAGCAGTAGTGCCAACATCGCCTCGAACATTGTGTACGTTTCTGAAACGGCTCAGAACACCACGGAAGGTGCTACCAACTCAAAAGTGGCTGCGCAACAGTTAGCAGAAATCGCCTCAGAACTGCAAGGTTTAGTCAATAAATTTAAATTCTAAACATTTCAACGTCGAGATCGAGCAAAAAATATGGAAGATTCAGATGATGAAATCATTATGGATTTTATTCTCGAAGCTCGAGAGATCCTGGATTCGCTCGAAGAAGATATCACCAAGCTCGTCCTTACACCGGGCGATCGCGAACTTGTCAGAAATATTTTCAGGGGTGTTCACACACTAAGAGGCAACAGCGGCGTATTTGCGTTTAATCGCGTTGAAAAACTGTCCCGAGCGGCCGGAACACTCTTGACCGCGATGCTCGATGGATCTTCGATTTTTGATGCCGCGACTGCCACTACGTTACTGAAAACAGTAGAAACTATTCGGGACATCGTCGTTAACGTCGCCCTTCACGGCACCGAGTCCGTTGGTGATGATGATGCATTGATCGACAAGCTTGCTTCGCTTGCGAATCCGGACATTCCGCGTGAAATCTTCGTTAAGCCTTCCGCAAAGGGGGCAGAGTTAGACCTGGACGAAGAAACAATCTCAGAGTTTATTCATGAATCTCGCGATATTCTTGATGCACTTGATCAAGGTTTTGTTCAACTCGAACTGAATCCCGGCGACAACAAGCTCATTAATGAGATTTTTCGCGGCATGCACGTCCTGAAAAGTAATAGCCGTGTTCTTTCATTCAGTCGTCTCGAACGACTTGGTCATGCGTCCGAAACTTTACTCAGTGTGTTGCGACAGGGCGAGCTTGAGTTCGATTCAATGATGGCAACGATGCTGCTTAGGGCCGTCGATCTCATTCGAGAAATCATTGTTTATGCTGAAGTGCATCGTGCCGAGCCCGCGGGCGACGATACGGTACTGGTGCAACACTTGCTGTCTCTGGCTCAAGGCTCGAATGCACCTACCCCGCCTCAGCTACTATCGCCGCGGTTAGACGTTTTAGGTCATACAGGTCAAACAGGCTCTGACGATAGCCCGATTATCACTAAATCCAGTGATTTTGTAGCGCCTATTAAGGTACACCCCGAGATGTTGGACAAACTCATCAATGTTGCAAGTGAGATGGTTTTGGCTCGTAACAGATTGTTGCCGTTTACCAATCAATATCTTGACCATGGCTTCTCAGCTGCGGTTCGCAGCATCGATCTCCTGACTCGCGAGCTACAAGAGCGCATGATGATGACTCGGATGGAGCCCATTTCCCAAGTGTGGGTGAAACTCCCCAGAATGGTCCGAGATATTGCAATAGAGCTTGGGAAAAAAGTTGAGGTCATTCAAGAAGGTGCTGATACTGAGCTTGACAGGACACTGTTAGACACCATCCGTGACCCGCTTGTTCATATCATCCGTAACTGTGTCGATCACGGGATCGAATCCCCTGCTCACAGGCGTGCAATGGGAAAGCCAGAGGTTGGGCGCTTGTTGTTGCGAGCCACTCACGAAAACGGCATGGTCGTCATCGAAATTGCTGACGATGGAGCAGGGATCGATTTTGAAGCCGTTAGAGCAGAAGTCGTGGGGCGAAATCTTGCTCGTCAGGAGGATGCCGCGTCCTTCACTGACAGTCAGTTATTGCCGTATATTTTCTTGCCAGGATTTTCGACAAAAAAACTAATAACAAAAGTATCTGGTCGGGGTGTCGGTACAGATGTAGTCAAAACCAGTGTTTCTAACATTGGTGGGACGGTAGAACTAGAAAGTCACCGTGGCCGTGGCACTAATATGCGGCTCAAGATTCCGCTGACCTTGGCTATCATGCCCGCCCTTTTTGTCCGGTGTCAGGGTGAGCGGTATGCCATCCCACAAAACAGCATTGTGGAACTGATTCATCTCAATCTTCAGGGAAATGAAGCTGAATTAGAGGACTTTTACGGTGTTCCGGTTTTTCGCCTTCGGGAAAATCTTGTCCCGCTCTTATTTCTTTCAAAGCAATTAGATCTAGGTGCGGACTTGCCCCTGAGAGACCAGGTGCTGAATGTCGCCGTACTGCAATCAAATGGTGTGCTCTTTGGCCTGGCTGTTGATGAAATACTCAACATACAAGAGGTTGTGATCAAATCGATTGGTCAAGGACTAAAAAATATCGTTGAGTTTGCAGGAGCAACCATATTAGGGGATGGTCGCGTGGCTTTGATTTTGCATATTGACGGTATTGCGACCAACTCGGGTCTCGTCGCCAAATTGCAGGCGCGCGCGCTCAACCCCCCAATAGACGCCGCAAACAATGTGATCATTAAAGAGACACCAATTCTGCTATTTGATCTGAATAACTTAGACAATCTCGCCATCGAGCTGTCCTATGTTGAGAGATTGGAAAAAGTATCTGTCGACCAAGTCCAGCGCAACGGGGACAGAGATGTTGTGAAATATGGCAACGGTATCATGCCACTCATTTATCTTGATCGCTACATTCAGGGCGCAGGCGAAAAAACCAGACTGGCTGGCGAATTGCTATCTGTCATTGTTCATTATCACAATAAACGCCCGATTGGTTTGGTTGTGGATCACGTGCAAGATATTATGCATGTCAATAGTAGCTTTCACCATTTAGATCCACCCCAGCGTGGGCTTCGTGCATGCATGATACGTGGAGAGCAGATTATCAATGTGATTGACCTACAGGAAATCCTTGTGCTCTACACCTTGCCAGAGCAGTCAAACAACTACCCGCAAACTATTGATATGTTTTCCGATGTCTAAATCCGCAGAATTTATTACATTTTATTTGGGCGATTTTTTCTTTGGAATTATCGCGACAGATGTGATGGAGCTTAATCGCGATCTAAAAATCACGCCGGTACCTAAAAGTCCGAAGACAATCCGCGGTATTGTCAATTTGCGTGGTGAAATTGTGCCAGCAATTAACATGCATGAAAGGTTTAAGCTGGATTCTTCATGCCCCGAGGATGGTTCAATCAGCATTATCCTGCAATCAGGCAACCTCACCATTGCAGCGCTGGTAGACGATGTTGGAGAAATCATCGCTTTGCATCAAGATACCTTTGAACCACCACCAAAGAATTTTCCCGAAACCTCCAAGGAACTGATCGTGGGCGTTCATAAGCTGCCTAATAGACTGCTTCTTATCGTTGACGCAAAGAGGATTGCGTCAGATCTCACTCAGCCGCAATACTTACATCAACCCGAGCAGGCACTCCTTGCTTTGCAGCAATAATGTTGAAGTGCGAGAAAAATATGACAGATTCTGCGTCTCATGATATTGTTTCGCTGCAATTAAATGCTAGTGCTGAAGTTAAGGTTTTAATCGTCGACGACAGCCGTTCATTACGCCGGGTGCTTAAACGAGAGCTTGGTCGAATGGGCATCCACAGCACTGAGTTTGCGCAGGACGGGGTTGCTGCCATCGAAGCTTTGCGTAAAGAAGTATTCGACTTGATACTGCTTGATATAGAAATGCCGAACCTAGACGGTATTGGTGTGCTCAAGTTGCTGAAAGCGGATCCAGATTTAAAGGATATTCCCGTTATTGTCATCTCTGGGTTTGACTATCTTGAACAGTCTATCCAGTGCATCAGGCTGGGTGCAGAGGACTATTTGCCAAAACCCTTCAGCTCAGTGTTGTTACAAACCCGGGTATTTGTTGCGCTGGCTAAAAAGCGAGTGTGAGAGCTGCGTCAAATAATAGAATCAAAATAAGGCGGATACCCCCTAAAGTTAGGGATTGTTGGGGTATGTGGCAGCCACTAACATGAAGTCTCAGAATATATTTTAGGAGTTTTTATCGTGATTGATAAAAAATCGTGCAGTAACACTTCGAACAAGCAGAACAATATGTCTAAGGCGGCTGGACATTTCTCGCCCCCAGAATTGAGAACATCACAACTTACTCAAAGTGAAGTTGATGAACTGGTGTATGAGCTCCAGCTTGAGCTCAGCCGAAAAAGTCAGCCAAATAATTCTTGAACGCAAGGGTCGCAGTCTGAAACGTCGGGAGACTTGACCTGGTGCGGCCTGACTGTCTAAAAAGCCAAGATAACTAAAGATAAGTCAGCAACTTAGCGGCGAGACCATTGATAAACTGAGCCGCGACCGATTCGCACGGCTTGATAGCTGTCGCTGGAAAATATAGATTCAGAAGAACCAAGCATTAGGTAGCTTTGTTCATCCGCAAGTTGCTGGTGGATTTTATTCAGCACCAAATCCCGATGCACTCGATTGAAATAAATTAAGACATTTCGAATCAAAATCAAATCGAATTTAGGCAACATGAACCAAGGCGTAATTAAGTTCAGTGTTCTGAATTCAACCAACGACCTGAGTTTTGACGATATTTGATAAGCATCACCTTCTGTACGGGTAAAGAAACGGGCAATTTGTTCTTTCGTCAGGCCACGACTTGTGTCTAGCTTTGAGTAAAGGCCTTTGCGGCCTACATCAAGGGCCGTAGCTGATATATCTGTTGCGAGTATCTTGATTGACCACCCTTGCAACTGAGCTTCAAAATCTTGCAGAAGCATTGCAAGACTGTAGGGTTCTTGCCCTGTCGATGCGGCCGCACACCATATATTTAGCTGTTTCGATGCTTTTCTCGCAGCTATAAGGGACGGCAGGACTGTTTCTCGAAGCATTTCAAAAGGATAACTGTCACGAAAGAACAATGTTTCATGAGTCGCCATAGCTTCAAACGCCGTCCAATGCAGCGCTTCAAGCGGTGACGAAACGAGTTTTTGTAGCAGCTGTTCGCAATCGGTAAAACCGTTATTTCTGGCGACCGGATCTAAACGTGCCTTGATGAGATATTCTTTTGATAAATCCAGTGATATCCCCGCATTAGACTCGAGCAACGCGCAAAAGGTGGTAAGTAAGTGAGGATTCACAAATCGTCCTTATGCTAAAGATCTTTTTCGTGAAACCATCAGGCTTATCTCAGTATGTATCTCGTCTAGTGGCAAGATTTTTTGAGCCAAGCCTGCACGGACGACAGCGCCAGGCATACCCCAAATGAGGCTAGTCGCCTCATCCTGCGCAATGACTTGTCCCTTTGCTTGAATAATGTGCTGGGCACCGAGCATTCCGTCACTGCCCATACCGGTTAGTACAACGCCGAGCAGGCGGCTTCCATATGCCCGTGCTGCAGATCGAAAGAGGACGTCCACTGCAGGTCGGCAAAAATTTTCAGGGGGATCTTGGTTCAAGTGAGTGGCAATCCTGCCACCGATGTCTTTAACAGTCATATGGTGGCCCCCCGGCGCGAGGTAGGCTTGACCCGCAATCGCGACCTCGCCGTGCACTGCTTCTTTTACTGGCATTCCGCTAATACTAGTTAACTTTTTAGCAAGCAACTCTGTGAATTGCGCCGGCATGTGCTGCACGATAAATACCGGCACTTTCAATGGCTCTGTCCATTGCGAAAATACGGTTACTAAAGCTGCCGGGCCGCCGGTAGATACGCCGATACAAACCGCTTCAATCGGGTTGTTATCAAACAGTTTGGCAGGAGAGCTGGGGACGGGGTGTGGTGCAACACTAAGGTCTGGAGCGGTTCGCGGCTTTAATACATCTTTTGTATTGTTGCGTGCCAGTTTCCTGACTGCGAGTCCTGTATTCAGTCCCTTGTCCGGGCAAAGGGCTCGGATTTTGGGAATAAGCGTTTGCTCGAGTACAGTCAAAAACTCTTGCATATCACTTGTGTTGTCGGGTTTACCCACGTAGTCACTTGCGCCCTCAGTGAGCGCTGTCAGGGTACTTTGACTGCCTACTTTAGTGAGCGAACTAAACATAATAATAGGCAAAGACCAGTCTGACTTTCGGATCTCTTTTAAGGCAGTGATCCCATCCATGATTGGCATCTCAACGTCGAGAATCATGACGTCAGGTTTTGTGTGCTGAACAAATGCGACTGCCGCCGCCCCATCATTTGCAGTCCCAACTACTTCCAGATCAGAATGTGCAATCAGCGCGTGACGTATCGTGCGACGAATCACTGCAGAATCGTCAACGATCAGTATTCTGATTGGATTGTCTTTCGAGTCGAGTAACGAGGCCATGTCAGTGGTGGCTGCAAATTGATCGGAATAACGTCGGCGGAAAATTGTGGGGTATAGATCAGAAGTGCTGATCCG
Organism: Jezberella montanilacus; assembly: GCF_003003055.1. GTDB lineage: Bacteria > Pseudomonadota > Gammaproteobacteria > Burkholderiales > Burkholderiaceae_B > Zwartia > Zwartia montanilacus. The sequence continues at coordinate 347,705 of NZ_PVTV01000013.1, read as the reverse complement.
CTTGCTGCCCTGCTGACTGCTTATTTTGTACTTCTACGGCTAGCTAATATTACTTGAAGACGGATAAGAGCAAAAACAAACCGTCAAGGGGGGTGTGTTGATGTTTCGTCTTTCATTACCTCGTCTTTTGACACCGAAGCTAAAATCAATGAAAACTTGATTAGCTAGGGATCAGTCATTGAAAAACCGTCGATTCGTTCAGTGTGATGTTTTTAGTCCCGTGGCGCTGCAAGGTAATGGCCTTGCCGTCGTTGTTGACGGTGAAGGTTTAAGTACTGAGCAGATGCAAAAATTTGCAACCTGGACGAATCTTTCGGAGACAACATTCTTGTTGCCACCGACTGATCCAGCGGCTGATTATCGCGTGCGGATTTTTACCGTGGCGCAAGAGATGTTGTTTGCGGGGCATCCAACGCTGGGGAGCTGTGCAACATGGTTGCAGAGCGGTGGTATCCCGAAAACCCCGGGGATTGTTCGCCAAGAATGTAGGATTGGCATTGTCGAGGTAGATGCTTCAAAAGCACCGATGTTTGCGTTTGCCGCGCCGCCCACCACAATCAAACCGATGGATCCAGCACAGAGAGCGGGTATCGCTGGGGTGCTTGGCTTGTCCGAGGCAAGTATTGTTAACACAGCCGAACTCTGTAACGGACCGACGTGGCTGTTGTTTGAGCTAAAAAGCGCTGCGGATGTGTTGGCTGTTGATGCCGCGAAGTTAAACTGGCCACAATATCAATTTGTTGGTTTGTTTGCGCCGCATGAGCCTGCAAGCGAGTGCGACTATGAGGTACGGATGTTTGGCTTCTCAAGCACCATGACTGAAGATCCGATTACAGGATCCTTGAACGCAGCGATTGCGCAGTGGCTTAAGGCTAATGGTAGGCTGGCCAGACCATACACCGTTGCACAAGGCACCAAAATTGGTCGTTCAGGGCGAGTGACGGTGACGCCTGGTAGCGAGGGGTCGGTTTGGATTGGGGGTGACGTGCATGTCGTGATTGAAGGTATGGTCAATTTATAATCATGAGATGCAAACCAAGCTTTACTCCTTTCGACGTTGCCCTTACGCGATCCGCGCACGGATGGCGATTTGGCAATCTGGAGTTGCCGTTGAAGTCCATGAGGTGAGTTTGCGAGCTAAGCCAGCCAAGATGTTGGCGATATCGCCTAAAGCGACGGTGCCAGTCCTTCAGTGCGCAAATGGTGAAGTGATTGACGAAAGCGTGGCGATTATGCGCTGGGCCTTAGATCAGAACGATCCCGCTGACTGGCTGGCGTATGCCGCGAGCGAAACTAGCAAGCATTTGATTTCGATTAACGATGGCCCCTTCAAGAAATGGCTTGATCGGTATAAATACTTTGAGCGCTATCCAGAGCATCCTCAGACGTATTACCGCGATCAGGGTGTCGACTGCTTGATCACCAGACTTGAGGCGGCGCTTTCCAACTATGCTTACTTACACGGCGATCGGGCAGGTCTTACTGATATCGCTATTTTCCCGTTTGTGCGGCAGTTTGCAGCCGTGGATCGGGCGTGGTTCGATAGCAGCCCATGGCCTCAGACCCGTCGTTGGCTTGATCAGTGGCTAGCGAGCGATTTGTTTTTGAAAGTCATGCAAAAAAATCTGTAAATCATCGTGAGTCACCCCTTATGAACAAACTATTTTTGTCGCTTACCTTGTCAATCGGCTTGCTGTGCACGATTGATTCGGCCCTTGCGGCAACCGCCGCACCTGATCCCAAAATCCCGCAGCCAGCGGTTGAAGAGGGCAATAAATGGGTCTACACTTTCAACAGCTTTAGTAATGGCCGTTGGACAGACTATCGAAACGAATTGTCAGTTGCACGGGTTACGCGCTCGGGGATTTACGTTACTGCGTCAACGATTGGCAGTACCGCCCCATCTCGGACCTTTGTACAGGGCTTGAATTGGTCTGACTTTAGAACGATTAATGATAAAGAGGTGGTGATTGCCCAGCCCTTTGATTTCCCCTTAGTGAAGGGTAAAAAATGGCAAATCAAATACAACGAAGACACTGCTAATAAGAAACAAGAAACGACAATTGATTACGAAGTGCTTCAGCCTGAATCGATCATTGTTAAAGCGGGGCAGTTTTACGCTATCAAGATCGAAGCTGAGGGCAAGTGGGTTGCGCGCACGACAACTCCGCTGGCACCGGGGCAGGCGAAAAGCAAACCCGATCCAGACGCGGCCATGGGATCAACCGCCGTCACTAATGAGAAGGTGACGTCGGGCAGAGTCTACCAAGCTTACTGGTACGTCCCGGAAACCAAGCGTTACATCAAGTTAATCAATGAAACCTACGGTGAAGACGGTACGTTGAACTACAAATTGACCGGTGAACTCGTGTCGTTCAATGTTCAATAAGATCCAACGTACCAGGCCTTTACTTAATAACCGATAGCTTGGCCATCTCTGCGTGGATCCGAACCAGCTGCATACGCGTGACCGCCAGCCTGGGTCTCACCTTCCAGTTTCTGGATAAGCTGAGCGCTACCAAAATCCAGGCTATCCGCCGGTGTCACCGTCGGTTTGTGTCCCATCGCGATCAGGCCATCGACAACGGCTTGTGGCACGTGCTTCTCTAGCATCAGATCACCAACGTCATTGATACGCCAGCGTGGTGAATCGGCGCAGGCTTGTGGATTGCGACCTTCGACCACATTTCGCAGCACCATTTGCATATGGCCTTGCGCCTGCATGTTGCCACCCATGACGCCGAATGCCATCTCTGCCGTGCCATCACGAGTCATGAAGGCCGGGATGATGGTGTGCATGGGACGTTTGCCGCCAGCCACCTGATTGGGGTGATCTGGCGTCAATACAAAACCTGAACCGCGATTCTGCAAGGCGATGCCGGTGCCAGGCACGACCACACCAGACCCAAATCCTTTAAAGTTGGACTGGATCAGCGAAATCATCATGCCACTCGCGTCGCTCGCACACAGGTAAACCGTACCGCCCACTTTGGGTGAACCAGCACTGTACTGACCTGCTTTTCTGACATCGATCAAGCTGGCGCGCTTGGCGGCGTAGCTGTCAGACAAGATCTCTTCTGAGGTCACGCGCATGTGCGCTGGATCAGCAATGTGCGCATACAGATCGGCAAAGGACACGCGCATCGCTTCGATTTCAAGATGCATACGTTCTGGTGAGCCGACGGCAGTTTGATCGTAAGGCAGATGCGAAAGGATATTCAGTGCAAGCAAGGCAGCGATACCTTGTCCGTTAGGGGGGATCTCGTGGATATCATGCCCGCGGAAGTTCGTGCTGATCGGCTCTACCCAGTCGGCTTGATGACTAGCCAGATCAGCCTCAGTCATTGCACCACCACACTCCTTGGCGAAGCTTGCAATCGCTTTGGCAAGGCGGCCCCGATAAAAGGATTCGCCACCCGTCGCGGCGATGTCTTCAAGCGTCGTGGCCTGGTCGGCAAAGCGCCAGATCTCACCTGCTTTGGGCGGCTGTCCCTTTGGCAAAAAAGCTTGCCGGTAGCCGGGAACGTCCGCGAGGTCGACTGATTGCGTGGCCCATTGGCGAGCGACTGTTGGCCCAACAGGGAAGCCGTCACGTGCGTGGCGTATGGCATCCTTAAATAAGTCTGCAAAAGGCAACTTTCCGAATTTTTTCGATAGCGCGACCCAACCGGATACGGCGCCAGGCACAGTAACTGTGTCCCAGCCGCGCTCGGGCATTTTGCTCAAATCTTTGAAACGCTCAGGGCTCCAGGCTGCGGGCGCGCGACCAGAGGCATTCAGACCGTGCAACTTACTACCGTCCCAGATCAGGGCGAAGTTGTCGGCACCGATGCCGTTCATGGTGGGCTCAACGACGGTCAGGCAGATTGCGGTGGCCAATGCGGCATCGACGGCATTTCCGCCCCGAGCGATCGCTGCGATGCCCGCCTGAGCCGCAAGAGGTTGCGAGGTTGACACGACATTACGTGCCAGCAAGGGTTTACGGCCAGATTGAAACGGTTGTTGCCAGTCCATGAAAGGATCCTCCAAATATGTGTTCGCATGACTTTAACAGGCAGTTACACTTTGCGGCAGTGATTGCGGTTGACACAAGGAGCCATACGTCTTGAAAATCACCTTATTTGCTCGATTGGCAGGGACTTTTTTACTTTTCGCGTGTGGACTGGCACCTGGATATACGTTGGCGGCCTACCCCGAAAAGCCAATACGGGTTGTTGTTGGTTTTACACCAGGTGGCACAACCGACACGGTGGCGCGGATCGTGTCGCAAGGCATGAGCGAGCGGCTCGGTCAGCCCATCGTTGTTGAAAATAAGCCCGGTGCAAATGGCGGGGTAGCGACCGAATCAGTGCTCAGATCCGCCTCCGATGGCTATACCTTATTTTTTACTTCAGTCGGGCATGCGGTCAATCCTTCGCTATACCCATCCGCTAAATACGACCCAATCAACGATTTCACGTCTATCGGCCAGGTGTTGACAGCTCCGAATGTTTTAGTGATCGCGGGTAATTCGCCGTTCAAAGACCTCAAAGAGCTGATCGCTTATGCAAAAGCGCATCCAGGTAAGCTCGATGTGGCCTCATCTGGGTACGGTAGTTCCGTGCATTTGGCCGCTGAAGTTTTTATGAAGGAAGCGGGTGTCGAGCTCAATCATATTCCCTATAAAGGGACGAGTGTGGCTATCCCTGACGTGATGTCGGGCACAGTCACGATGATGTTTCCTAACCTGCCAACCATGTTGCCGTTGATTGCGACAGGCAAACTACGTGCTTTGGGGGTAACGACGGCCAAACGCTCGCAAGTGGCGCCAGAGATACCTACTATCGCTGAGGCAGGTTTACCAGGCTACGACGTGGGGACTTGGTATGGCTTCGTCGGACCTGCCAAAATGGACCCAGAGATTGTTAAGCGCCTCAACAAAGAATTGAATGCCGTCTTGTCTGATAAGGCGACTGCGGCCAAGTTAAGCGATCAGGGCGTTGATCTGGTTTACGGCACGCCAGAAGCGTTTGGTGCCATGATTCAAAAAGAAACTGACCGTTGGTCTAAAGTGATTAAGGCGGCAAATATAAAAATCGAATAATGAATTGCTGTAGCGGAGACAATAAATCATGGATAAAAATAGAAGAGATTTAATTGGCCTGGCAGGAGCGGCAACAATCGGTTCAAGCTTAACGACCTTTGCTGGTAGGTCGGTCCACGCGGCACAGGCAGATTATCCAAATAAACCCATCAAACTGATCGTGCCGTTTCCGCCCGGGGGCGGGACGGATCTGATCGGACGTTTCCTGGCTAAACAGCTATCGGTCGCTTTAAATCAATCTGTGATTGTTGATAATCGATCGGGGGCAGGCGGCATGATTGGCTCACAGGCGTGTGCTGCAGCCCCGGCTGATGGCTACACAATTTCTGTTGGCATCACGGGCACGCACGCGTTGCCCGTCGCGATGGGCGTTAAACAAACTTATGATCCGATTGGGGATTTCACGGCGATTAGTCTGCTGGGATATTCACCTAATTTCCTGCTGGTGCATCCGAGCTTCCCGGCGCGGACGGTTGCTGAGTTCATTGAGGTTGTGCGAGCGCATCCTGGTGTCTATAGCTTCGGATCGTGGGGTAACGGCTCAGGTGGTCATTTTGCCGGTGAATATCTCAAGAAAATCGCTAAGCTTGACATGCAGCACGTACCGTACAAAGGCGTAGCGCCCATGATTAATGATCTAGTTGGTGGCCAGATTGTGGTTGCTTTTGGGGATGGAGGTGCATCGCCACCTCAGGTAAAAGCCGGCAAGATCATCGCCTTGGCGGCCGCGGGCACCAGACGCTCGCCTGCTTTGCCAGACATATCAACTTTTGATGAGCAGGGGATCAAGTTTATTGCGGATAGTTGGTACGGCATTTTTGGCCCGACCAGATTGCCGGCAGAGATTGTTGGTCGGTTGAGCGATGAATTTAGAAAGATACTCGCTCAAGCAGATAGCCTCTCAATGTTGGCATCCTTTGGTTTGGTCGCTCAAGCAGCGGGTCCAGCAGAGTTTAAACAACTCGTGCAGCGCGACATTGAGCTGTGGACCAAGGTGGCACGAGACGCCAACATTCAGTCCGAGAGCTAAAGCTCGTCACGAGAAAAAATGCCCGACCAGCCTGGCCGGGCACAGCTATCTGACTGATGCGCTATAAATTATTTGATGCTGCGCAAGGCCATTCTGACAGTTGAGAAGATCTCGTCGATCTGCGCTTCGCTGACGATCAATGGTGGCGAGAAGGCCAGAATATCGCCTGTAAATCTAGGCAGAACACCGTTCTCGAAACACTTCAAGAAAGCCTCGTAGGCGCGAGCACCTGGTGCACCCTCACGCGAGTCGAGTTCAACCGCACCCATGAGACCAAGGTTACGGATATCTTTGACGAAAGGCTCACCACGCAAGCTGTGAATCGCTGCTTCAAATTTCGGAGCCAGCAAAGCGGCGCGGCCAAACAAACCTTCGCGCTGGTAAATGTCTTGTGTCGCGATACACGCTGCTGCCGCGGCGGGATGAGCAGAGTAGGTGTAGCCGTGAAAGAGTTCGATTGAATTGGCGGCGCCGCTGTTGATGACGGTATCGTGAATCTTTTGCGAGGCGGCAACGGCAGACATCGGGATCGATGCGTTGTTAATCGCCTTGGCAAGGGTAATGAGGTCGGGCGTCACGCCAAACAATTCGCTGGCCGTCGCTGCGCCGAGGCGACCAAAACCTGTGATCACTTCATCAAAGATCAACAGAATGCCGTGCTTGGTACAAATATCGCGCAACTTCTGCAGATAACCCTGTGGTGGGATCAGCACGCCGGTGGAACCGGCAACTGGCTCAACAATAACCGCTGCAATGTTGGAGGCATCATGCAAAGCAACGATGCGCTCGAGCTCGTCGGCTAAATGCTCACCCCACGCTGGCTGACCTTTGCTGAAAGCTGCATGTTCAAGATTGAGTGTATGTGGCAGGTGATCAACGCCCGGGATCAGATTGGCAGAAAAGGCCTTGCGGTTGGCGGGAATGCCACCCACTGAGATACCGCCAAAGCCAACGCCGTTGTAGCCACGCTCGCGACCGATCAACCGGGTGCGAGTGCCCTCGCCTCGCGCGCGGTGATATGCCAGGGCAATCTTCAGGGCAGTATCAACGGCTTCAGAGCCGGAGTTCGCAAAGAAGATACGGTCAAGGCCTGCAGGCATCACAGCCGCCACTTTGCTTGCTGCTTCGAACGCGATGGGGTGCCCCATCTGGAAGGAGGGCGCGTAGTCCATTTCCATCATTTGCTTATGTACGGCTTCAATAATTTCATCGCGGCCATGGCCAGCGTTCACGCACCAGAGTCCCGCACTCGCATCAATCACTTTGCGATCGTCCGCTGTCGTGTAGTACATACCTTTCGCGCCTTTGAGTAAGCGCGGTTGGGCTTTGTACTGACGATTGGCCGTGAAAGGCATCCAATAGTTGGACATATCCAATTCAGTGGACAGACTCATGTGCTCTGTAATTGCGTTCATGCGAACCTCGTTGCGGTGTTCATACCGGAGTATTGGCTACAAAACTGTCGTAACCCGTTGTTAAAGGTAGGAAATTTCCTAATATTGCTTACTGTAATACAGATGGCTCGGCTTTGCACCTGAATCTTAACGATCAACCGGTAAGTAGAGCGTTTCTTTAATCTCTTCCATCACAACATAACTGCGTGATTCAGCCGAAGCAGGCAGGCGTTTGAGAATCTCACCGAGCAGTTGTCTATACTTATTCATCTCTGGCAATCTGGCTTTGACCAGGTAATCGAAGTCACCCGACACCAGATGACATTCCATCACTTCCGGCACGTAAAGCAGTTCCTCTTTGACCTTGTCGAACACTTCGCCTGATTTGGCAGATAGCTTGATTTCGAGAAAAACCAGCAAGTTTTTGCCCAGAGCCGCGGGATTTACCCGAGCGTAATAGCCAGTTATCACACCTTCGCGCTCCATGCGTTTCACTCGCTCGGAACAGGGGGTCGCAGATAAACTGACCTTGTCAGCCAAATCCGTGATTGATATCCTGCCGTCGCGCTGAAGGACGTCCAGAATCTTGAGATCAATTCGGTCTAGTTCGCGCATCACCATGAGAGCCCTCATAAAAACTTGAACTAAGTGAATATTTTAGTGAAATTCACCAGATTGGGAACAATACTAGGCAAATAAACAATGTCCAAGGGCTTTGTGAGAAAATGTATGTAAGGTTTTTTATCAGGATGTAAATGTTTAATAGTCGCTGGATTCTTCGTGCAGGTCTCGTTTTGGCGAGTCTTTTGTCGTCTGCGCTGACATGGGCAGCGCCTCCCATTTTGGTCTTGAATTCGCTAAGCGCAAGCGTGAGCATCATTGACCCGGTCACCTATACAGAGATCAAACGAGTTCCTGTCGGTAAAGAGCCTCACCACATTTATATGACACCAGATGGTAAGTCTGCCCTGGTCGCCAATGCGACAGGCAACACGATTACCTTTATTGATCCGAAGACCGGTGATATCCAGCGCACCCTTGCGGATATGGTTGATCCCTATCACCTGCGATTTTCGCCAGATATGAAATGGTTTGTGACCGCAGCTAACCGTCTGAATCATGTGGATATTTACAAATGGCAAGCAAAAGGCAGCGGATTCGAACCTGTCTTGGCCAAACGTATTCCAACCGGTAAAACACCGAGCCATCTTGCGATCAACACGACAAGCACTGTTGTTTACGCTTCTTTGCAAGATAGCGACGAATTAATGGCCGTGGATCTAGCAACCCAGAAACCCTTGTGGGTCGTGCCTGTTGGTAAAACACCTGCAGATATTTTTCTGACATCAGATGATAAAAATATCCTAGTTGCCTTGACGGGTGGCACAGGCGTGCAGGTTTATGACGTGTCGAACGGTCCCGCCAAGTTGGTCAAAACCATTCAAACTGGCGACGGCGCTCACGCCTTTCGGTCGCAAGGCGATAAACGCCATTTATTTGTCAGTAATCGCTCGGCTAATACCATTAGTCGTATCGATTTGCAGACCATGACAGTCGTGGATACCTATAAAACGCCTGCCGGGCCCGATTGCATGGAAGTGCTGGCTGACGGTAAAACCCTGCTTGTCACCGCACGCTGGGCTGGCAAGCTTGCCGTGATCGATCTTGAAAAGAAAGTGGTGGTCAAGACAGTGGCAGTGGGCAAATCCCCCCATGGTGTCTGGACACTGAATTATGCGAGCCGGTCGTAACGCGGCAGCGTCCATAGGGTTGCTTGTTTTGATGGCAGGCCATGTTGCCTCGATTGCACAAAATGAGACGCATGACCAAGCCAATCAAGCCTGTGACAAGCCTGTCTATTTAACGATAGATACGGGGCACATGGGGGTAGCGACCCAAATGATCGATGTGCTCAATCGACAGAACGTCAAGGCAACTTTTTTTCTAGCAAACGAGCGCACTAAAACAGGTGGCTCAAGCATGGATGATGTCTGGGCCCCGTGGTGGAAGCAATTGGCGGATCAAGGGCACGTGTTTGGTTCGCATACCTTCGATCATGTGTATTGGCAGGCCGACTTGCCTGACGGCACGTTTCGTGTCAAACCCAGTGCGGGGCCTGATGCCAATAAAGTCAAAATCATCAGTGGTGATGAATACTGTCAAGAACTGGATCGATCGCGTGATCGGTTCGAGCAAATGACAGGTAAAAAGATGGTGCCAATATTTCGGTCTGCCGGAGGTAAAACCTCGCCTGCATTGTTGGCTGCTGCAAAGACTTGTGGCTATACCCATGTGCCTTGGACGCCGGCAGGGTTCATGGGCGACGAGTTGCCAAGCGAGAAATATCCTAATAGCGCCTTATTAGATAGGGCTTTGCATACAGTCAAGCCAGGCGAAATTATTTTGGTTCATCTGGGCATTTGGTCAAGAAAAGATCCGTGGGCTCCGGCAGTTTTCGAGCCGCTGATTGCAGGTTTGAAGGACAAAGGCTTCTGTTTTGCAACGCTTGATCAGCACCCTGAGTATCGGGGTCTTATGCGTCTGAAGGGGACCAGCAGTGAGTAATGTTCTGGATTGGTTCGACGTGGTGCAGCAGGTGCTCTTTGAGGCAGTGGTGCAGCCATTTTTATTTAACGTTGGCCTGGGCAGTGTGATCGAAGAGGCCTACGATTGGACCATGTGGTTGCTGATTGGTCTCTTGCAAATTGGCTTTTTATTAATTGTTTTCGGGACGTTGCAGAGATGGCGTCCAGTCGAGCCTGTGATTGATCGCGGGCAAGTGCGTCTCGACATTGTTTATACGCTCATCCACCGCTTGGCGCTTTTCCGTATCGTACTTTTTTTCTTGATTCGGCCTCTTTGGGATGAGACCGCGGGTTGGGCGCACGTGATGGGATTTTCTCCCTTTAGTCTGGACGAAGTCTGGCCTGGGGTGACTGATCGGCCCTGGATGAGCTTGATCATCTATTTGATCGCCTTCGATTTAGTTGAGTACCTGTATCACCGCGCTCAGCATCGCTTTGAATGGTTATGGGCATTACATGCGGTTCATCATAGTCAGAGACAAATGACGATGTGGAGCGATAACCGCAATCATTTGTTGGATAGTGTTTTGCACGACTCCGTGATCGTTTTTGTCTCTTTGGCGATTGGTGTGCCACCGGCACAGTTCGTGATGATCGTTGTATTTACCCAGTTGGTCGAAAGCTTTTCGCATTCGAACGTGCGTCTGAGTTTTGGTCGCCTGGGTGAGCGCTTGCTAGTCAGCCCGCGCTTTCATCGGCAGCACCATTCAATTGCTTTTGACGTGTCTTCGGCCGGGCCCGCAAAGGGAAACAACTTTGCGGTGTTGTTTCCCGTTTGGGATGTGCTGTTCAGTACGGGACATTTCGACAATCACTATCCAGCGACTGGCATCCATGATCAGTTGCCTGAAGCCGGTGGCCGCGATTACGGCCGTGGCTTCTTTGCGCAACAGTGGTTGGGGTTAAAGCGTATGGTGGGTCTGGGCTGACTGCCTTTACTCTGACCCCAGCCCCAGTTTATTTGGCAGACGCTTTTCAATCGACCATTTGAGTAGCGCAGCACTGCGAAATATCCCGTGAGCGAATTTGCCATAAGGCATAGTCAAAAATAACGCCATCACGATGCCGAGATGCAGAGCGAGCAATACCGCTAGCGCGCTTGAGTCGCGCCAGATCAACAAGCCTAATCCCGAAGCGCTGGTCAAAATCAACAAACTGATAAAGGCATGATCCATGGGCTTTTGGGCTTTGTCGCCATGCGCGGGTGCCCGCCGAATATTCAAGCGCATCAGTCCTATCGGGCCGATCAGCAAACCGACGCCGCCCAGCGTACCTAAAATGACCGGTAGGCTGGTGTAGGAGTAGGGCGCTTCCCAACCGAGGACATAATGAAAGATTGTGGCGGTCGAGGTCGCTGCAAAACAGAGTAGAAAGCCGTAGAACGTCAGATGATGATAATTACGCCTGCGCAGGGTAAATTTGTCATCTTCGTCATTACAGCCTTCGCCATGACCACCGTCGAGGTATTTGAGTTGCAAGACGTTGTGCAGCGCTTCACCCGCAGCGACCGCGCTTGCCTGACCCGGCGTGATTTCTTTCCAGAAGCGAGCCACGCCAATCCCTAGCGCAAGCACTGCATAACCGAACACGATGCCAAACATCAGCGCCAGTGTGTTGTGCGGAAAAATCGAATAGAAGTTACCGCCATTGCCCGGTGGGCTCACCAAAGAGCCGTTCGCTAAGATGGTCAGGATTAAAAATAAGGTTAGACCGAAGGCCGTTGCAAGCGCTACCGTGACACCATTGTTTTTGTAAAGCTTGCCGAAACTGACCGGCCAAGCAAAATCCGTATAGGTCTCAAGACGCACGCGCGCCATTGCCTGTGGGATGTTGACGGCGAATTCGTGTGGCGGCGCGTATTGACACGCATGCAGACAGGCGCCGCAATTGTGACAAAGATTAGCCAAATAATTGAGATCTGCTTTGTTCTTGAAATCAAGCCGTCTCGCCATCGCTGGGAAGACAGCGCAAAACCCCTCGCAATAGCGACAGGCGTTACAAATCTGCATCTGTCTGGCGACTTCAGATTCGTTGTGCGTCAGCTTCTTGTCATGCCAAGTGATGGTGTGTTCTGCCGATTCCCGGTTGCTTTTGCCTGCCAGGTCTTGTGCTTCGCGGGTCAGTGAATCAAGCGACTGCATGTGCTACCCCTTGTTGCTTGGTTTGCAGTGCTTTAATGCGCGCTGCTGCCTTTGCGGCCTGTGTGCCTGCGATACGGCCAAAGGCAGTACCGATAGACATCCCCACGCCCGCTGTATAGCCTTTACCCAGAACATTACCTGCGTTGATTTCACCCGCTGCAAACATATTCGGACTTGCCTTGCCACCAAAAAATACGCTTGCCTGCTTATCCGTCTGTAAGCCGAAATAGGTAAAGGTGATTCCGGGCTTCAGGGCGTATCCATAGAAGGGGCCCTGGTTGATCGGCCTCGCCCAGTGGGTTTTAGCGGGCGTGAGATCCTTGGTGAAACAATCATCTTGGATATTGTGATCAAACGTGCCTGGTTGACAGGCCGCGTTGAAATCATTGATGGTTTGCATGAAGGTCTCGACATCGAGGTCAAGCTTGTGCGCGAGCTCTGGCAGGGTATCGGCGATTACACCTTCAAACACAGGTGGCATGAAGCGACCAATAGCCTTTGAGTCAATCACAACGTAAGCAGTTTGCCCTCGCTGTAAAGCCACCAGACGACCCCAGAGCGCATAACGCTTAGGCCAGAAGTCTTCGCCTTCATCATAAAAGCGCTTGGCTTCTTTGTTGACCACCACACCAAGCGATACGCAATCGAGTCGCGTGCAGATGCCGCCGTCGTACAAGGGGGCGCGAGCGTCAATCGCGACGCAATGCGCTTGAGTCTGATCGCCCATTGTGTCGGCGCCTTCGCGCATCATGACTCTAAGCACTGACCCCATGTTGTAACGAGTACCCCGGATCAGAAAATTATCAGCTGGATACTCGCCAAATTGGTTCTGACCCCAAGCCTCTCGCATCCAGTCAATATTCGATTCGAAGCCACCACAGGCCAGCACCACGCTGTGACCTTCGTACCTTTTGTCACCGACCTTAGCTGCGACAAACAAGCCGTCTTTGATCTCAAGATCATCAACCGGCGAGTCATAGAGGATATCGACACCGAGATTTTCTGCGCTGCGGTAATAGGCGTTGACCAAAGCTTTGCCGCCACCCATAAAGAACGCGTTGGTTCTTGCGACATGTAAAGTGCCTGACAAGGGTGGTTGAAAACGCACCCCATGCTTGCGCATCCAGTCACGACAAGTCGAGGATTCGCGGATCACCAGGCGAGCAAGCTCTTCGTTCGTTTGCCCACCGGTTACTTTGAGCAGATCTTGCCAGTATTCTTCTTCGGGATAGGCATCCACCAATACGTCTTGAGGCGCATCGTGCATGCAACGTAAGTTGCGGGTGTGTTGCGAGTTACCGCCACGCCAGGCTTTGGGAGAGGATTCGAGCAGCAGCACGGTGGCACCTGCCTCTCTGGCCATGAGCGCGCTACATAGTGCGGCATTGCCGCCACCCACCACAATGACATCCCAAATCATGATTTGCCTCAAATCTCTATGATCGTCCGATCATTTTATCTGGAGGCGATCTAACCAGATGGCGAGGTTTTACGCTAGAGCGCCAGCGCTCGGAGCAGATAATACGGGTCAGGGTTAAACCGACAAGTGCCTTTTTACGTCGTCGCCGTCCATCGCCTCTCTATCACCTGACGCCACGACTTCGCCCCGAGAGAGCACGACAAACCGATCCGCCAGTTCATGCGCAAAGTCGAAGTATTGCTCGCAGAGCAGGATGGCAATATCGCCGCGATCGCGCAGCAGTCGGATGACTCGACCGATATCTTTGATGATTGAAGGTTGAATACCTTCAGTCGGTTCATCAAAAATAATAAGCTTAGGTTCTGCAACCAGCGCACGGGCAATCGCTAGCTGTTGCTGCTGACCACCTGACAAATCCCCACCTCGACGGTGCAACATGGATTTAAGAATGGGGAAAAGGTCGTAGATCTCTTCTTTGATTTGCTTCGCCTGGCGACCTGATTTTGTTGCCATACCCATCAGGATGTTCTCTTCCACAGTCAGGCGTGCAAATATTTCACGTCCCTGGGGGACGTAGGCCATGCCCAGTGCTGCACGCATGTGTGGTTTGAACTGACTGATTTCCTGGTCTTCGAAGCTGATCGAGCCGCTGCGAATGTTTTCAACGCCCATCAGGCACTTGAGCAAAGTGGTTTTGCCCACGCCGTTTCGCCCGAGCAAGGCCATGCACTCACCACGTTTAACATCCATCGACACACCCTTGAGCGTGTGACTGCTACCGTAGTATTGATCAATATTTTTCACAGTCAGCATGATGCTAGCGCCCTAAATACACTTCGATGACACGTTCGTCGCTTTGCACTTGCGCCATGGTGCCTTCGGCCAAAACAGAGCCTTCGCACAACACCGTGACTTTGCCTTGTTGGGCAATCTGAGTCACAAAATCCATGTCATGTTCAACCACCACCAGTGAATGCTTGCCGCGCAGATCGTTCAGTAATTCACCTGTGCGCTCAGTTTCTGCGTCAGTCATGCCGGCAACCGGCTCATCCAACAACAGAAGCAGAGGCTCTTGCATGAGCAGCATACCGATTTCTAGCCATTGTTTTTGTCCGTGAGAAAGCAGACCGGCCTCACGTTGATATTCGCTGGTTAAACGCAATAGCTCGAGCGTTTCACCGATCTTGTCCCGCTGCTCGCCGGACAGGCGCGAGAACAAAGTAGATTTAACACCCTTGTTCATTTTCATGGCGAGTTCAAGATTTTCGAACACAGTGTGTTGTTCAAAAACAGTCGGCCGTTGAAACTTTCTGCCAATGCCGATATCTGCGATTTGAGACTCGTGCATTTTGGTGAGATCAATGCTTTGACCAAAGAATGCGGTGCCGGATGTGGGTTTGGTTTTACCCGTGATGACATCCATCATGGTTGTTTTGCCCGCGCCATTGGGGCCGATGATGCAACGCAATTCACCAACACCAATATCGAGCGACAAATCGTTCAGTGCTTTAAACCCGTCAAATACAACACTGATTGATTCTAGATAGAGGATGGCACCATGAGTAGTGTCAACGCCGCGAGTTTTAAAGCGGCCATAGGAGGCCTCCCCGCCTGCGCTGGCGTCCTGACTATTTGATGAGTGCGGATTCGTCGTATGTGAAGTTGTCATGATGCTCACGCCTTATCCTGACGGGTGATGCGACGGATCAGTCCGACGATGCCCTGGGGCAAAAACAAGGTGACGAGTACAAAAATCAGGCCAAGTGCATAGAGCCAGAACTCGGGTAAAGCACTGGTGAACCAAGTCTTAAGGCCGTTGATCACGCCTGCGCCGATGATTGGGCCGATAAGGGTGCCGCGACCACCTGTTGCGACCCAAATCACCATTTCGATTGAGTTTTCTGTCGACATTTCGCCTGGATTGATGATGCCAACTTGTGGCACATACAGAGCCCCCGCCACGCCGCAAATCATGGCTGAGACGGTCCATACAAATAACTTGAAGCCGAGGGGCTCATAGCCCAAAAAACGCAGCCTGCTCTCAGCGTCACGAACCGCGGTCAGCACTCGACCCAATTTGGATTTGGTGATCGCACGACCCAAAATCAAGGCGCTTGTAAGCGCTAAGAGCGATGCCCAATAAAGCACTGCGCGCGTTTGAGGTGAGGTGATATCAAACCCCAGAATACGTTTGAAGTCCGTAAACCCATTGTTGCCGCCAAACCCAGTTTCGTTGCGAAAAAACAGCAGCATTGCAGCAAAAGTAAGCGCTTGCGTAATGATAGAAAAATACACACCCTTGATTCGAGACCTGAAGGCGAAGAAACCAAATATAAAGGCCAACAAACCGGGTACAAGCAAAATCAACAGTAGGGCATACCAAAAATGCTCGGTATACGACCAGAACCAGGGGTAGGACTTCCAGCTTAGGAAAGTCATGAAATCTGGCACGATGTCTGGCGATGCTTTGCCAGAGCGCATCAGATACATGCCCATACCATAGCCGCCAAGCGCAAAGAACAGGCCGTGACCGAGCGACAAGATGCCGGCATAGCCCCAGACGAGATCCAGAGCGAGGGCAGCCATTGCATAGCAGGTGAATTTGCCAATCAAGCTGATTGCATAGCTTGAAACGTGCAAAGCATGTCCCTCAGGAAAGCTCAAATTCAGTATTGGCAGCGAGGCAAATAAGGCCAGCACCATAATCAGCGCCAGCCAGGCCTTGGGGCTAAAGAGGCCATCCATCGAACGAGGGCGAAGGTTTAAGGATAAGGCGGTCATTATTCGGCACTCCTGCCTTTCGGTGCGAATAGACCTTGCGGGCGCTTCTGCACAAACAGGACAATAAATAACAAGATCGCGATTTTGGCGATTACCGCGCCCCAGAAGGGCTCAATGAATTTGTTGAGCATACCCAGACCCATTGCTGCGACTACGGTGCCGGCCAGTTGGCCGACGCCACCCAAAACCACCACCATGAAAGAGTCAACGATATAACCCCGACCCAAGTCAGGCCCGACGTTGCTCAATTGCGATAAGGCCACCCCTGCAAGGCCTGCGATGCCAGCGCCGAGGCCGAAGGCAAGCATATCGATCTTTCCAGTCGCGACCCCTACGCAATCAGCCATCCGCCGATTTTGAGTAATGGCTCGAACAAATAAGCCTAAGCGTGTGCGATTCAGCACCAACCAGACAATGCCTACGACACATAAGGCAAAGGCGATGATGACCATGCGGTTGTAGGTGAGCACTAAGTTACCCAAGACGGTGACCCCCCCTGACATCCAGCTGGGGTTGGCCACTTCGACGTTCTGTGCCCCAAAAAAACTACGAACCGCTTGCATGAGCATCAGACTGATACCCCAAGTTGCAAGCAGTGTCTCAAGGGGGCGGCCATAAAGCCAGCGGATTACGGTTCGCTCGAGTGCCATACCCACAAGTGCTGTAACGAGAAAGGCAACAGGTAATGCTGCAACGAGATACCAATCAAGCATGCCAGGTAAATAGGCCTTAAATAAAGATTGCACGACATAGGTTGAGTACGCGCCAATCATCAGAAGTTCGCCATGAGCCATGTTGATGATGCCCATTAAGCCAAACGTGATGGCGAGCCCCAGCGCGGCAAGTAATAAGACACTGCCTAAGCTGATGCCAAAAAATATATTCCCGACCCAAGCAACGATTGTCTGATGCCGGTCAATCTGATTGATCGCTGTTTCAGCGGCAAGACGGACATCGTTTTCAGGTTCGTTAAATTTACCGTTTGCATCTTTCTGTAGCATGGCTGCCAAGATTGGCCTAAAGCCGGCATCACCGCTTTCTCCCAGGGTGAAAGCGGCTTGGCGACGCGCGGCAGTATCGCCGCCCTTGATGGTTGACGATGCCAGGGCAATTTTCAAGGCTTGTTTGATCTGGGGGTCCTGTTCTTTCTCTAAGGCTTTGCTGATGATCGGTGAGCGCGAAGCATCAGCTTCTTTTTGTAAGCGCATCACTGCAGCTAAACGGACTGCTGCTGAGGGAGAATACAGTTCAGCGCTTGCCTGAGCCGCTTGCAGGGCACGTCGCAGTCTGTTGTTGATCGTAATGGTGTCGGCGCCAGCAGGGGTATCTATCGAGTTACCAGTCGCGGGGTCGTAGGCCTTGCCGCCGTCTTGTGAAATCAGGATCGTGCCGTCAGTGGTGACGAATACCTTGTCGTTACCAAGCGCTTCTAAAATCGCCGCCGCGCCCGGGTTGGTAAGTTGCCCCAGTGCAGTGATAGATTCGATCTTCTCGTTGTTGTTGTCGCTCGCCAATCCCGCCAGGATCGTTTTCTCGACCAGATCCAGCGCCATGACCGCATGCATGGGCAAAATCAGAAGCATGATGAGCAACAGCCGTTGCCAGGAGGGGTAAATCGACTTCATTGGTTTGCGGTCTCATATTTTTTTAATGACGCCGTGTAGGTTAACTCGGAACAAACCCCTGCGGGGCTTGTTCCGATACTCAACAAACAGCTTTGCTTAAACAATCTGACTCAACCAACCTTACTCAGGCTTGCCACCGTTAACGAATGGGCTCCAAGGTGCAGCTTGAACGGGCGCTTTGGTTTTCCAGACAATCTTGAACTGACCGTCAGCCTGCACTTCGCCAATGTAGACTGGCTTATGCAAGTGATGATTGGTTTCGTCCATTTTGATCGTGAAGCCATCAGGTGCCGCGAAAGTTTGACCGCTCATTGCAGCGATAACTTTGTCGGTGTCTGTTGACTTAGCTTTCTCAACAGCTTGTTTCCACATGTGCATCCCGACGTAGGTTGCTTCCATTGGGTCGTTGGTTACAGCCGTTGCGTAGTTAGGCAGGTTTTTGGCTTTAGCGTAGGCCTTGTACTGAGCAACGAACTTGTCGTTGACTGGGTTCTTGAGTGACTGGAAGTAGTTCCAGGCAGCCATTTGACCAACCAGTGGCTTGGTGTCCACGCCACGCAGTTCTTCTTCACCCACTGAGAAGGCTACGACAGGCACGTCAGTTGCTTTCAGGCCAGCGTTACCCAGTTCTTTGTAGAAAGGAACGTTTGAATCACCATTGATGGTTGAAACGACAGCAGTTTTGCCGCCCTGTGAGAAGGCTTTGACATTGGCAACAATGGTTTGATAATCAGAGTGACCGAACGGTGTGTAGGTCTCCATGATGTCGCTTTCTTTGACGCCTTTGCTGAGCAAGAATGCGCGCAAGATTTTGTTGGTTGTACGTGGGTAAACGTAGTCAGTACCCAACAGAACCCAACGCTTGGCGCTGCCACCATCTTCGCTCATCAGGTATTCAACGGCAGGGATAGCTTGTTGGTTAGGTGCTGCGCCGGTGTAAAACACGTTCTTTTCAAGTTCTTGGCCTTCGTATTGCACTGGGTAGAACAACAGGCTGTTCAGCTCTTTGAACACGGGCAATACTGATTTACGTGATACGGATGTCCAGCATCCGAAGACCACTGAAACTTTGTCTTGTGAAATCAGGCCGCGTGCTTTCTCAGCAAACAAAGGCCAGTTTGATGCGGGGTCAACAATCACAGGCTCGAGTTTCTTGCCCATAACGCCGCCAGCAGCGTTGATCTCGTCAATGGTCATCAACGCGACATCTTTCAGCGCTGTTTCAGAGATAGCCATCGTGCCAGACAAAGAGTGCAAAATACCTACTTTGATCGTACCTTCAGCGGCAAAAGACTGAGGCATCCAACCAGCCATTGCCAATACGCTGGCAGCTGTAACTTGTTTAAGAACTAATCTGCGGTTCATTATTAGTGCTCCTACGACAAAATGTGCCGGCTTGGCCGGTCGGGTTGAACTTACAATACCTAGCGAGAGAGTCGCTCAGGTTGATTGGCTACAAGCAAGGCTCGTGCCAGATTTTTGATTTGTCTATGCGTCGAATGACGTACAACCCAAAGTTGAGTGTGAGCAAGATATGAATAAGCCAATTAGCAAGCGCTGTTTTGCACCAAAATCGCCAATAATCACCGTTGTGGTGCGAAACGCACAGAACTGGGCGCGAATTTCGCCTGAAAAGGTGCGGGAGGCAGTGAAATGAAAGTGGCGATCACCGAATTACAGACCCTGGTCGCGGATCAGTTAAGGCGTGCAGGGGCCAATCAGCTTATGGCTGACTCAACCGCTCGCTCGCTGGTGCTGGCTGAAGCGCAAGGATTGAGTTCGCACGGCTTGTCAAGAGTGGCGCAATATGTCAGTCACTTGCGTAACGGCCGCGTATATGGTGAGGCTATTCCGACGGTTCTCAATCGTAAAGGGGGTGCCTTACTCATAGACGCCGAAGAAGGTTTGGCATTTGCCGCTTGCGAGCTTGCTGTGCGCGAGGCGGTCGAGGCAGCAAAGCAGTTCGGTGTTGCGCTGGTGGGCGTCGCGCGCAGCCATCACTGCGGGGTGGTGGTGGATCATCTGAGTGCCGCCGCTGAGGCTGGGATGGTGGGGTTGGGTTTCGCCAATTCGCCCGCGGCCATGCCAGCAGCAGGTGGTCGACACGCAATCTTTGGTACTAACCCCATCGCGGCTGTGTTCCCGCGTCGGGATAAAAGCCCGTTGGCTATCGACTTGAGTTTGAGCGAAGTTGCCCGTGGCAAATTGATGGTCGCCGCCAAAGAAGGGCGATCGATTCCCCTGGGCTGGGCGCTTGACGCTCAAGGCCAACCAACGACTGATCCTAAAGCGGGGTTAGAAGGATCCATGCTCCCACTGGGGGCTGCGTCGTCGCCCAAGGGTGCCATGTTGGCCTTGATTGTTGAGCTGTTGGTCACTGCCCTGATAGGAGGAAAATTCGGTTTTGAAGCCTCGAGCTTTTTTGTCGACGAGGGAAATCGACCAGGGATTGGACAGGCATTTATCGTAATTGATCCTGGAGCGTTAGCTGGAAACGACCAATATCTGGATCGGATCGAGGTGCTTGTGTCTGAGATGCTGGTGGATGAGAGCGTGCGCTTACCAGGCGCCCGACGCGAAGCCCTCAAATTGCAAGCCCAGACGCAGGGCATTGAAGTACCAGACGCATGGCTTGAAGCCTGGAGAACCTGACCGATGATGAATCCAAACGCAGCTCCCAACTCACTAGAAAATCCTGTCGCCGATACGATGGCAAATCGTATTGCGGCTATCCGTCAAAGAATTGACCACGCGTGCGCGCGGGTTGGACGCAATCCAGCCGAGGTTGTTTTGTTGCCGGTCAGCAAAACGTTTGATGAGTCTGCCATCCGAGAAGCCGTCGGTCTGGGTTTCCATCGCTTTGGCGAAAACCGCACACAAGAGATTGCCCAAAAAACGCCTGTCCTGCTCGATTGTGCAATCGAATGGGTCGTCATCGGACAACTGCAGACGAACAAAGCAAAGGAGGTTGCCAAACTTGCGAGCGAGTTGCAGTCGCTCGATCGGCTCGAATTAGCCGAAGCACTTGAGCGCAGATTACAACTTGAGGGACGCTCGATCGATGTGCTGGTACAGGTAAAAACGTCGCCCGAAGAATCAAAGGCAGGGCTCGACCCAGCGCATCTTCAGGACTTTTTACAACAACTCGCTCAGTTTCAAACCCTGAAAGTAAAGGGCTTGATGACGATGGCTGAATTGACGCCTGACCAGACAGCCGTCAGAGCCTGTTTCACCAAGCTGCGAATGCTGCGTGATCAAGCCGCACAAGAGGCTCCTGCGGGCATCGAGCTAGCAAGGCTGTCCATGGGCATGAGCGGGGACTTTGAATTGGCCATAGAAGAAGGTTCAACGGAAGTCCGGATTGGCTCAGCAATCTTTGGTTCGCGAACCAAGCCGATCTAGGATTTTCAAGGCTTCATGCCAGACATTTGCTCATGTCCGCCATGCATTTGATGCCCAGAGGCCGCACTCGGGTTGTAGGTTGCTGGCTTGACATCAAAAGTGACCGACACCTCGCCTGCCTGCTCAAACTTCAAGGTGACGGGCACAGCAGTGGCAGGCTTAAAACCGGTCGCCAACTGTAAAAACATGATGTGATACCCGCCTGGAGCGAAGGTCACCGAGCCGTTAGCGGGAATCGACACGCTGCTGACTTCGCGCATTTTGGCATTGCCGCCTTCACTTACTACCTCGTGGATTTCCAGTTTGCCGGCAGCAGTCGACGAGGCACTGAGCAGCCTGTCGTCCTTGCCAGTGCCGTTCGCGATGGTGAGATAACCTGCTCCGTTTGTCTGCCCGGGAACCGATGCACGCACCCACGCCTGCGAGATCGTCAACTCGCTGGTTTTGCTTGAATCCGCTGCTAAAGCAGCACTGGTGAAGCCAACAATCAAAAATAAACCGGATACGGCGGTAAAAATGCGCATAGGTGTTCTCCTAAAACTGAATATTAACGGACAGCCATCGTGACGCATCGGGGATACCCTAGGTCTGACGATAACGGCCCCTTCATTAGGGTCTTGCATAATAGTTAGATACTTGACGGCGTAGTAAAAAGATCCCTATTGAAGATCGGCATAAAAAAGATAAATAGAGGCGACCAGTTTTGATCAGCAGCGTATCCAGGACCGTAACAAGATCCAATACCTTTGCAGGGCTATTGTTGGAGCACGCGCGCGACAGAGCCAGTCGTCCTGCTTTGCGCGAAAAAAATCTGGGTATCTGGCGGACATTTACCTGGGCGGATGTTTATGAAAACGTGCAGAAGCTTGCACATGGCTTAGTTGGTCTGGGGGTGGCAAGAGGGGATCACGTTGGCGTCATCGGCGAAAACCGACCCGAGCTTTACATGGGCATGATGGCTGCTCAGGCCCTTGGGGCTATTCCAGTGCCGCTGTATCAGGACGCGGTCGCTCAAGAGATGGTTTATGTGCTGCAGGATGCCGCCATCGCCGTTGTCTTGGTTGAGGATCAAGAGCAAGTCGACAAGATGCTTGAGATTAGCACTCAATGCCCAACCCTCAAGCACATTGTGTACGAAGATCCCCGGGGATTAAGGCACTACAAGGACGACGGGCTCATCTCGTTCAAACAATTGCTTGAACGCGGTGAGAAGCACCAAGCCGCACATGTCGAGCTTTTTGCAAAATCTGTGGCGGCCAATAGGCCTGAAGATACCGCCGCCATGTTCTATACCTCTGGCACGACAGGCAAGCCCAAAGGGGTCGTGCTAACCAATTACGCCTTGATCGACCGAGCTCGGGCGGTTGAAGTGATGGAAGGGCTGACAGACAGAGAGGATGTGCTCGCCTACTTGCCCCCTGCATGGATTGGCCAGAACATGTTCTCCTACACCCAACTGCTGGTGACGGGCTTTACGGTCAATCACCCCGAATCGCCTGAAACCGTCATGATCGATTTGCGTGATATCGGGCCAACTTATTATTTCGCCCCACCGCGCGTGCTTGAAGGCTTGCTCACGCAAGTGATGATCCGCATGGAAGACGCGGGTCACCTGAAAAAGAGACTCTATCACTGGGCGATGGGCGTGGCGAAAAGGATTGGCGCAAAAATATTAGATGAAGACCCCGTTGGCTGGATGAACCGAATCCTCTACCAAATCGGTGACCTCACGATTTATGGCCCGCTCAGAAATTCACTTGGCATGAGCCGAGTGCGCATTGCCTACACGGCCGGCGAAGCAATTGGGCCTGATCTGTTTGTGTTCTATCGGTCGATAGGCATCAACCTCAAACAGTTGTACGGTTCGACTGAAACTTCGGTTTTTGTCTGTGTTCAACCCAACGGACAAGTCAAAGCCGATACGGTCGGACCACCTGTGACCGGTGTTGAAATCCTCGTCGCCGAAAATGGCGAGATCATGCTCAAGAGCCCAGGCTTGTTTAAAGAGTACTACCGCAATGAGGCTGCAACGCGAGAGGCGTTCACGCTTGATGGCTGGTTTCGCACCGGCGATGCGGGCTATCTTGACGATACAGGGCACCTCAAGATCATCGACCGTGCCAAAGATGTTGGCAAGCTGGCCGGTGGCGGGTTGTTTGCACCCAAGTACATTGAGAACAAGCTGAAATTTTTTCCGTATATCAAAGAAGCGGTCGCCTTTGGGGCCGATCGCAATGAGGTGTGTACTTTCATCAATATTGACTTGGAAGCTGTCGGCAACTGGGCTGAACGCAGAGGCTTAGCCTACGCAGGCTATACAGATCTGGCGCAAAGAGACGAGGTCTATCAGCTCATAGCTGACTGCGTCGAACAGGTCAATCGTGATTTGTGCGATGACGCAAAGCTATCCGAATCTCAAGTAAGCCGCTTTCTTATCCTGCATAAGGAATTAGACCCTGATGATGATGAGCTGACACGGACACGCAAAGTCAGACGTGCCTTCATTGCAGAAAAATACGCCGTGCTTGTCGATGCACTTTTCAATGGATTGGACCATCAATACATTGAAACCGAGGTCAAATTCGAAGATGGCCGAAAAGGGACGATAGCCGCCGATCTCAAGATCAAGCTCGTTGCACGTTCGCAAACTGAATTGAGGCAAGCGGCATGAGCATGATGAACGAAATAGAACAGTCTGCTACGACTCGTCAGATCGGCGATGTCATTCTCGAACTACAGAATATCTCGTTGTCTTTTGGCGGGGTCAAAGCACTGACAGATATTTCGTTTAATGTCCGTGAGCATGAGATTCGCGCCATCATTGGGCCCAATGGGGCGGGCAAGAGTTCAATGTTGAATGTGATCAATGGCGTTTATACGCCTCAGCAGGGCCACGTGAGTCTGGAGGGGGCGACCTTTTCCAGGATGACTCCCCGGCGGGCTGCTGAAATGGGTGTAGCCAGAACGTTTCAAAACCTTGCCTTGTTTAAAGGGATGAGCGTCCTTGACAACATCATGACGGGCAGAAACCTCAGGATGAAATCGGGCGTTTTTGCTCAGGCGTTTCGGATGGGATCGGCCGAGCGTGAAGAAATCGCTCACAGGGAATACGTTGAGACCATCATCGATTTTCTTGAGATACAAGCGTACCGAAAGACACCGGTTGGACGCTTGTCGTACGGTCTGCAAAAGCGCGTTGATCTGGGTCGTGCCCTGGCAATGGAGCCTCGCCTCTTGCTATTGGATGAACCAATGGCGGGGATGAATATTGAAGAAAAACAAGACATGAGCCGCTTCATCCTCGACGTTAACGACGAATTCGGCACGACAATCGTATTGATCGAGCATGATATGGGTGTCGTGATGGATATCTCGGACCGGGTGGTTGTTCTGGATTACGGTAAGAAAATCGGTGATGGCACCCCGGATGAAGTGCGCCAGAATGCAGATGTGATTCGCGCCTATCTTGGCGTGGCGCACTGAGGTTGATGAAACATGTCATTTTTTCTTGAGACCTTATTTGGTGGCTTGATGAGCGGGATGCTGTATTCGCTCATCGGCTTGGGCTTTGTCTTGATTTTTAAGGCTTCGGGCGTGTTTAATTTCGCGCAAGGCGCGATGGTCTTGGTAGCCGCCTTGTCGATGGCGCGCTTTTCAGTCTGGATACCTCACTGGCTGGGCTTTGATCACTTGATCCTCGCGAACGTGCTTGCGTTTATCGTCAGCGCAGGCGTCATGTGGCTGATGGCCGTTGCCATTGAACGGCTAGTACTGCGGCATCTGGTTAACCAGGAGGCCACCACGCTATTGATGGCAACGCTTGGCATCGCTTATTTTCTTGAAGGCTCTGGTCAAATCGCTTTTGGCTCTTCGGTCTACAGCGTCAACGTCGGCATGCCAAAAGAGCCAGCATTTATTCTTGATTCGGTTTTTCAAGGCGGCCTGTTGATCAATCTTGAGGATCTGACTGCAGCGCTGATCTCTGCTCTATTGGTCGCGGGTCTTGCGTTATTTTTTCAAGTGACCGCGACAGGCCGTGCACTGAGGGCTGTCGCTGATGATCATCAGGCGGCACAGTCGATCGGCATCCCACTCAACAAAATATGGGTAATTGTCTGGACCGTTGCCGGGCTGGTTGCTTTGGTGGCAGGCATCATCTGGGGATCGAAATTTGGCGTCCAATTCACCTTGGCGACGGCAACCTTAAGGGCGCTTCCCGTCGTCATCCTGGGCGGCTTAACGTCGGTGCCGGGTGCCATCATTGGTGGTTTGCTGATTGGCGTGGGAGAGAAGTTATCCGAGGTGTACATCGGACCTATGGTGGGGGGCGGGATCGAGATCTGGTTTGCCTATGTCCTGGCCTTGGTGTTTTTGTTGTTCAGGCCGCAGGGTCTGTTCGGCGAGAAAATCATCGACCGAGTCTGAGGATCAAGGATAAGCAACCATGTTCTATCGCGAAAACGGCCAATTTAAAACAACATATCGAGCGGATCAGCAGATTTTTCCGATCAGGCAAGATCGTGTCTTCATGGCGGTATTGTTGCTGATCGCTTTTTTAGTCGTGCCTTTCCTGGCGTCGGATTATTTTCTTAAAGCGATCTTGATTCCGTTTCTAATCTTGTCGCTTGCTGCAGTTGGGTT
Organism: Jezberella montanilacus; assembly: GCF_003003055.1. Taxonomy (GTDB): domain Bacteria; phylum Pseudomonadota; class Gammaproteobacteria; order Burkholderiales; family Burkholderiaceae_B; genus Zwartia; species Zwartia montanilacus. The sequence continues at coordinate 321,603 of NZ_PVTV01000013.1, read as the reverse complement.
GAATATTCTGGTTGGCTATTGCGGCCAGATATCGCTGGGTAGCGGTGCCTTCATGGCGGTAGGTGCCTATGCCGCATGGAACATCGCGGTGAGATTGCCTTTTGTACCGTTGGTGTTTCAAATACTGATTGGTGGCTTTTTCGCGACGTTGATTGGTGTGCTGTTCGGTATTCCGAGCCTACGCATCCGCGGACTTTATTTAGCGGTCGCCACCCTGGCGGCTCAGTTCTTCGTTGATTGGGCTTTTTTACGTATTCCATTCTTTACCAATAACTCATCGTCCGGCAGCGTATCGATTCCCGCATTGTCAGCCTTCGGTCTGTCCCTTCAAACCGCGTCAGCCAAATATTTGTTCGTCTTGTCATTTGTGGTTGTGTTTGCACTTGTTGCCAAAAATCTCGTGAGAGGAGCAATTGGAAGAGAGTGGATGGCCATTCGGGATATGGACGTTGCTGCAGCCGTGATTGGCATCAGACCGATGCATGCGAAGCTCACTGCCTTCGCTGTGAGCTCGTTTATCGTGGGCGTCGCAGGGGCCTTATGGGGATTTTTGCATCTGGGGTCCTGGGAGCCTTTGGCGTTTGACCTTAATCGCTCGTTTCAATTGTTGTTCATGGTCATTATTGGCGGTTTAGGCTCAATCGTCGGCAGCTTCTACGGTGCCGCGTTTATCGTGTTGATTCCAGTCTTTTTGAATCGTATTCCTGCTTGGTTTGGTCTTTCAATTGCTGTGGACATTGCGACACATATTGAACAGATGATTTTCGGGGCGTTGATCGTGTTTTTCTTGATCGCTGAGCCGCATGGGTTGGCACGACTCTGGACTATCGGTAAAGAGAAGCTTCGGATTTGGCCGTTTCCACATTGAGTATTGGCGTTTTAATTTTATGTATCCGGCGAAGATCGGTTTAATTCAACATCGTGTTTTAGCGCATCAAATGGAGATACACATGAAAGTAAAAAGAATCAAAACATTGGTGACCGGGTTAGCTCTGGCAGGTGGCTTGCTTGCCTTATCTGCACCGGCCATGGCAGATGAACAGTTTGTGCCTTTGCTGACTTATCGCACAGGTTCGTTCGCGCCCTTGGGTATCCCATGGGCGGATGGCAAGATGGATTATCTCAAGTTGGTCAATGCCCGAGGCGGTATTAACGGCGTGAAAATCATTTTTGAAGAATGTGAGACTGCTTATGCAACCGACCGTGGCGTTGAGTGCTACGAGCGACTGAAAGCGCACGCACCGACAGGTGCCTCAGCCTATGATCCTCAGTCTACGGGGATTACCTTCGCCGTAAGCGATAAAGCCCCTGGCGATAAAGAGCCGATTCTGACGGTTGGCTACGGCTTGTCGCAATCGACCGACGGTTCGGTGTTTCCGTGGAACTTTCCGCTGCTTGGCACCTACTGGACCGCAGCTGACATAATGATTCAGGATATCGCCAAGAAAGAGGGCGGTATGGACAAACTTAAAGGCAAAAAAATAGCCTTGGTCTACCATGACTCGCCCTATGGCAAAGAGCCTATCCCGTTGCTCCAGAAACGCGCGCAGCTGCTTGGCTTTGAGTTTCTGCCTTACCCCGTCACCGCCCCAGGCGTTGAGCAAAAATCGACTTGGTTGCAAATTCGCCAGAACAAGCCTGACTATGTCCTGCTCTGGAGCGCTGGCATCATGACGCCTACCGCACTGCGTGAAGCGCAAGGGGTTGGCTATCCGCGCGAGAAGATGTACGGCATTTGGTGGGCCGGTTCAGAAGGTGATGTGAAGGATCTCGGTGCAGTGGCAAAAGGTTACAACGTCATTACGATCGCCAATAGCGTTGCTAAAGGCAAGGTTCACGATGAGCTAAAGGCTAAGGTCTATGACAAGGGTGACGGTACGGATACTGCAGGTAACACCGTCGGAACCCTTGCCCACACGCGCGGCATGATCATCTCTATGCTGACCGTCGAAGCCATTCGGACTGCGCAAGAGAAATACGGGAAAGGTAAATCCGTGACACCAGAGCAGGTTCGTTGGGGCCTGGAGCATCTTGATCTGACACAAGCTCGGTTAGATGAAATCGGTTTCACCGACATAATGCGTCCTGTCAAAACATCCTGCTCCAACCATACGGGCGATGACTGGGCTCGTATCGTGCAGTGGGACGGGGCGAAGTTCCAACTCGTATCGGATTGGTATCGCTCTGACAAAGCCGTGATTGAACCTTTGATCAAAGAGGCTGCAGCCAAATATGCCAAAGACAAAAATGTCACACCAGTAACTTGCACGGACTAAGGTAAGCGATGACAGCCACTTCGAGTCCCTCACTTAGCCCATCCGGTGCCGTCCTACTCGACGTCAACGGTATTGAGGTGATTTATAACCACGTCATACTGGTGTTAAAAGGGGTTTCGTTGGTGGTACCCGAAGGCAAGATCGTCGCTTTGCTTGGCGCCAATGGTGCCGGCAAAACGACGACGTTACGAGCAATCTCCAACCTGTTGCGGGCAGAACGTGGCCATGTGACCAAGGGCGATATTACCTACCGGGGTGAGCGCATTGAAAGCCTCTCGCCAGCGGATCTGGTGCAGCGCGGCGTGGTGCAAGTCATGGAGGGCAGACATTGCTTTGCCCACCTGAGTATTGAGGATAATTTATTGACGGGGGCTTACACACGTCAGTTATCGAGAGCGGATTTGGCCATCGCGCTTGAACGCGTCTATGCATACTTCCCCAGATTAAAGCAGCGTCGCACCAGCCAGGCAGGCTACACCTCGGGAGGTGAGCAACAGATGTGCGCGATTGGTCGGGCCTTGATGGCGCAGCCCAGTATGATTCTGCTGGATGAGCCATCCATGGGCTTGGCCCCGCAGATCGTCGAAGAAATATTTGAAATCGTCAGAGATTTGAATCAACGCGAGCGGGTCAGTTTTTTACTCGCTGAGCAAAATACCAACGTTGCGCTGCGTTACGCCGACTATGGGTATATTCTCGAAAACGGTCGTGTCATGATGGACGGCACAGCCGAAGACTTGGCCGCTAACGAAGATGTCAAAGAGTTTTATCTGGGCATCTCAAGTGGCGCGCGCAAGAGTTTCAAGGATACCAAGTTCTATCGTCGCCGCAAACGGTGGTTGGCGTAACACGGGATTTAACATGACAGATTTTTATGATTCAGCTGAGACACGTCATCAGGCTGAACGCGAGCAGGCATTACTGCTTGCCCTGCCGCACGCGTTAAGACATGCCGTTGCCAATGCCCCAGCGGTTGCGCGGCAATTACAAGGCGTGGACGCCACGCACATCCACACCCGTGAAGCCTTGAGCCAATTGCCAGTGATTCGTAAGTCGGATTTGCTGACGCTGCAGACTGAAGCTCGCATGGGGGGCGCAGCGTTTGAGGTGCAACGAGATGTTCGTGAACGAGTATTTGGCGGGTTTTCCGCCGTTGGGTGGGGATCGAAGACCCGGAGGGTCTTTGCCTCGCCAGGGCCACTTTACGAGCCCGAGGGCTCAACGCCCGATTATTGGCGGTTTGCGCGTGCGCTGTTCGCAGCGGGGTTCAGGTCTGGCGATCTGGTGCACAACTGCTTCTCGTATCACTTTACGCCCGCAGGTTCAATGTTTGAGACCGCAGCTCATGCACTGGGTTGTACGGTGTTCCCAGCTGGGGTTGGGCAAACTGAACAGCAAGTGCAAGCCATTCTGGATTTAGAACCCTCTGGCTACACCGGCACGCCAAGCTTTCTCAAAATCATCCTTGAAAAAGCGGATGAACTCGGCGTGAACTTGCCATCGATTAAACGTGCACTGGTGTCGGGTGAAGCTTTTCCGCCTTCCTTGCGAGATTGGTTCATCGCTAGAGATATTCAGGCCTATCAAGCCTATGGCAGCGCCGATCTGGGCATGATTGCGTACGAGACGTCAGCACGTGACGGGCTTGTCCTGAGCGAGGATTTACTGCTTGAAATCGTCAGGCCAGGAACGGGTGCTGTACTGCCCGAAGGGGAAGTCGGTGAGGTTGTCATCACCGCGCTTAATACCGCTTATCCGCTCGTTCGGTTTGGTACGGGAGATTTGTCAGCGATTCTGCCTGGCGTGTCGCCTTGTGGTCGCACCAACACAAGAATTCGAGGCTGGCTGGGGCGAGCAGATCAAACCACGAAAGTGCGGGGCATGTTTGTGCATCCCGCGCAGGTCGCACAAGTGATCGCCAGATATCCCGAACTCATCAAAGCAAGACTGGTGGTCAGTGGCAGGATGGGAGCGGATCAGATGACCTTGAAGGTTGAGTGCACTTCTCAACCCCCCGCTCTTGCCACTCGGCTTGAACAAACCGTCCGGGATGTCACGAAGTTGCGCGCGGACATCGAGTTTGTCGACCCGAACCAGCTGCCCAATGACGGCAAGGTCATTGAAGATGTGCGCGCTTACGACTAGGCTGACCCAGCTTCAGTGTGACGCTTTAGCTCGTTTACTCAAGGCGTAAACTGCCTTGCATCAGCGCGGAATGGCCACCGAAGGTGCACTGAAAGGCATAGGTTTCATTGGGTTTCAACTCAGAGACCGAGAACGTGACCTGACTCGTTTCATTTGAGCCGATGACAGGCGTTGCTGCAATCACCCGTTTATCGCCAGGTGCGATGAATTGGTTGTCCAAACCAGCGATCAGGCCATCCTTGGCGACTCTCGGGGCATCAGCCTTAGTCGTCAGAACCCAGTTATGACCCATGGCCGCTTTCGGCAGATGCCCCGTGTGTTTGAGGGTTACTGTGAAGTCCTGGCATGCCTGGGGCACATCAACGTGGTTGGGGATGAAGTGATAGGCGTCGTCGGCCTGAATGGTGACTGAGCAAGTTGCAGCAGCAGAGTTTTTGTCAGTGGCTTGCGCTTGGGTTGCGGCCAAAGAGAAAACTGCCCCCACGACACACGCTAATACCTTCACCACGTTTGCCAGGGCTCGTGTGTTTAAAAATGACATCAGGCAGCTCGTTTCGCAAAGCTAGCGTTACCGGCCCGGCTACCACCCGCCCGATTTAAATGCGATGACATCCACTGGCCGATGTTGACCACCTCATCAAAATCGATTCCAGTATCGATATTCAAACCTCTAAGCAAATACAAGACATCTTCGGTTGCGACGTTGCCGGTCGCACCCTTGGCATAAGGGCAGCCACCCAGCCCGGACACCGAACTATGAAAAATGGTGATCCCCGTCTCAAGCGCTGCCATGATGTTGCCTACAGCCTGCCCATACGTGTCATGAAAATGCCCTGACAGTTTTCTGGGGTCAACGACCTGTGTGACAGCGCTCATGACCTGGGTCACGAGCTTAGGTGTGGCAACGCCAATCGTGTCTGCGATATCGATTTCGTGGCAGCCCATCTGGTCAAACTTCTTGGCGACGGCGACCACCTGGTCTATGGATACGGCTCCCTCATAGGGGCATCCCAACGCACAACTTACTGCAGCACGAAGACGAAGGCCTGAGGCTAAGGCTGCTTGAGCAACTGGCTCAAAGCGCTCGATTGATTCTGCGATCGAACAATTGATGTTTTTGTGCGAAAACGATTCGCTCGCAGCACCAAAAATTACGACTTCGTCCACGCCCGCTCCTTTAGCTGCCTCAAAGCCTTTCATGTTGGGCGTCAGAGCCGAGTAAATCGTGCCGGGTCGACGTTTAATCTGGGCCATCACCTCGGTTGCGTCCGCCATTTGTGGTGTCCATTTTGGCGAGACAAAAGACGCGGCCTCGACATTAACGAAACCAGCGTTACTCAAGCGATTGACTAGTTCGACTTTAATCGACGTATCGATGAACATTTTTTCGTTTTGTAAGCCATCTCGGGGCGAAACCTCAACGACTTTGACGTATTGGGGAAGTGACATGATCGTAAATCTCTCGAGTTAAACAACCTGATCGGATTATGGTTTGCGACGGACTTTGGCTAGCTTACCGTCGGGGTGCCGCGAAACAAGACCTTGCAGTTCAAGTGCTAGCAATTCTGCACCGAGTTGGCCGAAAGACATCCCCGATCGGCGTAATAAGACGTCTTCTGACACTGGATCGTAGCCGATTACTTGAAATAGCGGCGACGGGTTCGCGTCAGGTTCGTTAGTATCGTCGGGTGAGCTTAAATCGAGCCCGCTGACACGGCTTAATTCTGGTGCGAGCTCAGACAGAATATCAGTCGCGTTTTCCACCAGTTTGGCCCCTTGCTGTATTAAGGCGTGCGGGCCGCGTGAGAGAGGCGAGTGTATCGACCCCGGTATCGCAAAGACTTCGCGGCCCATATCGTTCGCTAAACGGGCAGTAATCAGTGAGCCACTTTTGTTAGCTGCCTCTACCACGATCACACCTAGTGCCAGTCCGGCAACAATGCGATTGCGCTTAGGAAAGTTGCGCCCCAAAGGCGGCGTGCCCGGCGCAAACTCGGTCATCAAGAGCCCGCCTTTATTCAAGATGTTTTTGGCAAGACTGAGATGGCAAGAGGGATAGATCACATCCAGACCGCTGCCTAGAACCGCGATGGTACTTGCGCCTGCGTCGCCGGCATCTAACGCGCCGATATGGCTGGCGCCATCGATGCCCTTTGCCAAGCCGCTGACGATGCAAAAGCCATTCATGGCGAGATGTTTAGCAAAGGCGTAGGCATTGTCGAGGCCATCAGGGGTCGGATTGCGAGCGCCGACGATGGCAAGGATACGGCTTTGTAACAGTGCCAAGTTACCGCAAACAAATAGCGTTTTGGGGGCGCCGCTTATTTGTCGGAGTTGCTCTGGATATTCAGGATCGTGAAACGTGAGAATTTGTTGGGATGCAAAAGGTAGGCTCATTGCCCAAGTTTGTCATAGTGCGCGTCCGTGTGAGCGGTTGGCTGGGTAAAAACAACTAGCTATCTTGTCCTAACCAAATCAATTAAAATAAGGACTTACCTTCACTGAACACAATAAAACGCTGCGTCAGACCAGCGCCTTTATGACGACCATGGCACTGCTAGAAATTCTGCATTACCCCGATCCGCGTTTGCACAAGGTTGCCAAACCGGTGGATACGGTCGACGACAGTATTCGCGTCCTGGTACAAAACATGGCTGAAACCATGTACGACGCACCGGGCGTCGGATTGGCGGCAACGCAGGTTAACGTGCATAAGCGAGTCGTTGTCATAGACGTCAGCGAAGAAAAAAACGATTTGCGGGTTCTGATCAATCCAGAAATTTTGGACAAGTCCGAAGAGCAAAAGATTTACGAAGAAGGTTGCTTATCTGTGCCTGACGTTTACGACGATGTCGAGCGTCCTGCTACCGTGCGGGTGCGAGCACTTGATTTATCGGGCGAGTCCTACGAATTCGATGCAGAGGGTTTGTTAGCAGTTTGCGTTCAGCACGAGATCGATCACTTGAACGGCAAGGTTTTTGTGCAGCACCTTTCAATGCTTAAACAAACACGCCTCAAGGCCAAACTCAGAAAAGCCGAGCGCGAAGCGCTTAAAGCCTGATGTCCGGCATCAGCCACGAGACCATTGGTACTATCGGGGCGATCCTCACCACGACAGCTTTCTTGCCGCAAACCGTTAAAGTCATTAGAACTCGCGACACGCAGTCGATTTCTCTCACCATGTACTTGTTGTTTACGACGGGTGTGTGCTTCTGGCTCGTCTATGGCTTGATGATCGAATCCGTGCCGGTGGTGTCCGCAAATCTGATCACGCTTGTTTTTTCAAGCATCATTTTGTTGCTGAAACTAAAAGAGCGCCCTCAGCTCGACTTGAGCGACAAAGATCAAACTGATTAAAAAACAGCTTGCCATTATTTGCTCACCCATGACAAACGCTATCCTTGTCCGACCGATCGCAAAAACTGACTACGAAGCCTGGCTACCTCTCTGGGACGGCTACAACGCCTTTTACGGTCGCCATGGCACAACGGCACTCGATTTCAACACCACATTGACCACATGGAGCCGGTTTTTCGACCCAGGTGAACCAGTCAACGCTTTTGTAGCTGAATACGAAGGACAAGTGGTGGGGCTCGTGCATTACCTGTTTCATCGCAGCACCAGCCGGCTCAAAGACTGTTATTTGCAGGATCTTTTCACCAAAGAATCCGTGCGCGGCAAGGGGGTGGGTCGCAGCTTAATTGAAGCGGTGTACGCCGCCGCGCGTGAAGGCGGGTATAGCCGTGTGTATTGGTTGACTCACGAAACCAATGCAGCGGGTCGCATGCTTTATGACAAAGTCGCCACTAACTCCGGCTTCATTGTTTATATTCATAGCCTTGTATAAAGACCGAAACGGGCTGTCGTTTACCCCCCGCCCGTTGCAATTCAAGTAAGCGCAACACCCCATCGCCCGTTGCGATATCCACCCCCTGAGCATTTGCCTGTAAGACCGAACCCGCGACGGCATCCGCCTTGGTGGGCAGCGCTCTCGCATCCCACACCTTCACCGCAGCATCCAATCCAGGCAGCACCAAGGTCGCGCCCGGCACTGGGTTAAAGGCACGAATCCGACGTGCAAGCACAGCAGCGGGTAGGGACAAATCTAAAGCCGCCTCGGCCTTATCGAGCTTGCTCGCATACGTCACACCCTCTGCGGGTTGCCTGGTAGCAATGAGAGACTTCTTAGCAAGCGCAGAGAGCGCCTGAACCACCAGACGCCCGCCCATGTCGGCGAGCTTGTCATGTAAGGTAGCGGAAGTTGTGTTGTCATCTATCCGACAAGCTTCAACCAGCAACATATCGCCGGTATCCAAACCCTCATCCATCTGCATGATGGTGATGCCAGTCTCGCGATCACCCGCTTCAATCGCACGTTGTATCGGGGCAGCGCCTCGCCAGCGTGGCAACAAACTGGCGTGAATATTCAGGCAGCCGTATTGAGGCAGCTCAAGCACCCCCTTGGGCAAAATCAGTCCGTAGGCCGCTACAACCAAGACATCCAGCTGAGCGTCAATCAATGCCTGTTGAGCTGCTTGTGCGTCCTCCGGATACTTGCCATCCAGTCTCAAACTACGTGGTTGGATCACGGGGATATCAAGCGCAAGGGCACAAGCCTTCACCGCACTTGGGGTTAATTTCAATCCACGACCTGAAGGTCGATCCGGCTGAGTCAGCACCAGCGGAACGCTAAACCCAGCGTTAACAATCGCTTGCAGTGCCACACGAGAGAATTCGGGCGTACCCGCGAAGCCGACCTTCACTGGTTCAGTACTTTTGAGGGAGCTGAGGGTATCCTCGCCGGCCCGCACGCCTATCCCAGTACCTTTGCTCAAATCTTCTCGCCCCACAGATCGTATTCATCCGATTCGGTGACGCGTACGCGAACGATATCGCCAGGCTTAAGCACCTGTTCGCTATCTACATAGACGCAGCCGTCAATCTCAGGCGCATCAGCGCTTGAGCGACCAATCGCGCCGTCTTCATCGACCTCGTCAATGAGCACATCGATTTCAGTGCCGATTTTGCGGGCGAGGCGGGCGGTTGAGATGAGTTGTTGATGCGCCATGAAGCGCTCCCAGCGATCCTGCTTCACTTCATCCGGTACTGGATCAGCAAGCTCATTGGCTGGCGCACCATCCACGGGTGAATATTGAAAACAGCCCACACGATCAAGTTGCGCCTCAGTCATCCAATCCAGCAGATACTGAAAATCTTCTTCAGTCTCACCGGGAAAGCCAACAATAAACGTCGAGCGTATCGTCAGCTCAGGGCATTGCTCACGCCACTTCTTGATACGCGCCAGGGTTTTATCTTCAAATGCAGGGCGTTTCATCAACTTGAGGATGCGCGGGCTGGCATGTTGAAAAGGGATGTCCAGGTAGGGTAGGATTTTGCCTTCAGCCATCAGCGGGATCACTTCATCCACGCTTGGGTAAGGGTAGACGTAGTGCAGTCTTACCCACACACCCAGCTCGCCGAGCGCAGCGCACAGTTCAGTCATGCGAGTCTTAACTGGGCGACCACCCCAAAAACCGCTACGGTATTTGACGTCAACGCCATAGGCGCTGGTATCTTGAGAAATCACCAAAACTTCTTTGACCCCGGCGTTAACGAGCCGTTGCGCCTCATCGAGTACATCGCCAACGGGGCGGCTCACCAAGTCGCCACGCATCGATGGGATGATGCAAAAGCTACAACGATGATTACAACCCTCTGATATTTTCAAGTACGCGAAATGCCGCGGTGTCAGCTTGATCCCTTGAGGGGGTACTAAGTCAACAAACGGGTCGTGTGACAAATCCGGTGGAGCCGCGTCATGGACAGCACGAACAACCTGTTCGTACTGCTGTGGTCCAGTCACTGCAAGCACGCTGGGGTGCACCGCTCGAATCACTGATTCATCGACGCCCATACAGCCTGTCACGATGACACGACCATTCTCGGCAATCGCTTCACCAATGGCGTCCAGGGATTCAGCTTTTGCGCTATCGATAAACCCGCAGGTATTGACGACCACCACGTCTGCGCCATCGTAATCCGGCACGATCTGATATCCCTCTGTTCGCAATTGCGTCAAGATACGTTCTGAATCGACTAGCGCTTTGGGACAGCCTAGGCTGACGAAACCGACTTTGGGGGATGACATGAAAGAGACCTTGGGGGCTTGCGCCCTCATTCAGAAAAGAAGTGGATTTTACCGTGTGAATGGGCGAGTCAGCCTACAATTGCACCTATGACGAATCACGCCCCAGCGCTATCAGACAGTTTGGTCGCGGCAGCCCATGTGCTTGCCGATGTTGAAAACGGTCGCTCCATGACCGAAGCCATTACCCACATACCCTCTGAATTGAGGCCTTCAACGCAGGCTTTGGCGTTTTACGCCATGCGCCATTGGGGCCTGGCCAAAGGCTTGACTGGTTTATTGGTGCAACGGGCGCCGCCAAATGCCGTGGTGTCCGCTTTATTGGGTTTGAGCCTCGTGTTACTCGAGGCTGCGTTGCAAGCAGCAAAAGGCGCGAGCATGCCAGGCACTCCTTTATATGCCGTCCATACCCTGGTCGACCAGAGCGTTGCCGCAACTCAGACCCAGCGCGATTTGATGTCCTACCAAGGCATGGTTAATGCGGTATTGCGCCGGTTTCAGCGCGAGCGTGATCAGTTGCTGGCAAAGCTCAGTACAAACTTGGAGGCGCGCTACAACCATCCAAGCTGGTGGGTGCATCGATTGCGTCGTGCTTACCCGGATCAATGGCAAAGTATTCTCGATGTTGCCAATACGCCTCCCCCTTTAACGTTGCGGGTCAATCGACGTCGCGCCACAGTCGCGTCGGCAGTGGATGCGCTGACCAAACAAGGCTTGACCTGCACACTGCTTGATGACTTTGGTCTGATTGTGGATCAACCGCGTGCGATTACGTCGCTTGCTGGCTATCAAGAAGGCTGGTGGTCTGTTCAAGATGCCGGTGCGCAGTTGGCTGCGAGATTGCTGGACGTAAAAGATGGGATGCGGGTGCTGGATGCTTGTGCTGCGCCTGGTGGTAAAGCTGCGCATCTGCTTGAGTTGGCCGCCATTGAACTGACCGCCATCGACGTCGATGGGGCAAGGCTTGAGCGGGTTCAGCACAATCTCAAACGCTTGGGCTTGTCGACCCCCGCCCTACATTTAAAGGCGGCCGATGCAAGCAAGACGAATACTTGGTGGGATAAGAAGCCTTTCGATGCAATCCTGGCTGACGTGCCTTGCACGGCATCTGGCATCGTGCGCAGACATCCTGATATTCGTTGGCTCAGACAAGAAAAAGACATTGATCGGATGGCTAAGTTGCAGCGGGAAATCCTGAACCAGCTATGGCAAACCTTGGCACCTGGTGGTAAGTTGCTATTAGTAACGTGTTCCGTTTTCCCACAAGAAGGCGAGTTGCTTGCCGCTGAGTTTGCCACGCAGCACGAGGACGCAGTGAGGTTGCCTGCGCCAGGGCAGTTGTTGCCTGTCATACGCACAGTGGATAATATTCAGACTGATCACGACGGCTTTTTTTACGCGCTGTTTTCCCGTAACGCCTGATCCACAGGGTGACCATGACAGCTTTTGCCTGGATGTCGAGTAAGCAAAAACGGGCTTGCGCCCGGCAGCACTTGTCTATGGTGCTCGCTTTGCTATTGCTGTGCGTGTTCGTCCCTCACGTCTCACACGCGGCAGAAGCTAAGGTGACCCAGATTGAGCCCAGGGTAGTTCAAGGCCAGTTAAATCTGGATGTAGATTTCTCACTCGAACTCAATCGCGTCATGATCGACGCCCTTGAGCGAGGGGTACCGCTTTATTTCACGGTTGATATTGAGATTGGTCAGTCGCGGTGGTGGTGGTTTGATCACAAAGTGGTTGAAACATCGTTGATACGCAGATTGACCTATAACACCCTGACTCGGCAATGGCGCTTGGCGGCAGGGGATTTGGGTATCCCCATGGCCAGTTTTAAAGAAGGTCTGGCCGCACTGCAACAGTTGCGAGATTGGCCCATCGCACCAATCGACCGGTTTGATCCCAACGTTAAATATGACGGCAAAGTCCGGATAAGACTGGATAATTCTCAGCTTGCCCGGCCACTTCAAATTGATGCGCTGAATCGCGGTGCCTGGTTGCTGACAAGTGAATGGGCACCATTCGATTTTTCAGTTCGAACCTACGAGTATCGCAAATGAACCGGTTGTTGCGCCTGGCGATGGTTGTCGGCATCGTGAGCGGGTTCGCCTTGTTCGGCCTGCTCGCCTGGTCAACCGGTAACGCCTCGCGTGTCGCTCAGTATCAAACTTTGTTGTTATGGCTAAACGGCGCGCTGGCACTTGCCTTGTTTATTTGGGTCGTTGCGTTGACGGCCAATCTGTTGGGACAATTGCGCCGGGGTCAATTTGGCGCAAGGTTAACCGCGCGTTTTGCGCTTGCCTTTGCCTTGATTGGTGTGTTGCCCGGCGCTTTGATCTACACCTTGTCGGTTCAGTTCATGTCCCGGTCGATTGAATCCTGGTTTAACGTCAGAGTGGACACAGCCCTTGAATCCGGGCTTGCATTAGGCCGGGCAGCCATTGATGCGCAGCTCGCAGAACTCGATTCGCGTGCGCGCGCCATGATGCCAGAACTGACGACAACGTCCGACTCCGATATGGCCTCCGTGATTACGCGGCTACGAGAAGCGAACGGGCTTAATGATGTCATGGTGTTCAGCAGTACCGGCAGGCTCATCGCTTTTTCAACAGACAAATTGGGCACGCTGTTGCCTCCTATGCCCCCACCATCCGTACTCAACCAATTGCGTTTGACGCGTGGCTATTCTGCAGCCGCAATGGATGAATCGGCAGCAGGCCCTGTCGAGGCTGCTTTGCAATTGCGGGTAATTGTCCCCTTAGGCTCTCAGGACCGTGGCGACGTGTCGCTTGGCGTTACCGCTGATGCACGCTGGCTTCAGTTGATACAACCGCTATCGGACAAAATCGCACGCAATGCAGCTGAAGTGCAGGCAGGTAATCTCGACTATCAAGAGCTTGCTTTATCGCGACGCAGTCTGCGCAATCTCTATGGCATCACCTTGACCTTAGCGTTACTGCTAGCGGTGTTTGCCGCGATTGCAGTTGCACTGTATTTATCTAAGAAGCTAGTGAGCCCTCTGCTCGCCTTGGCGTCTGGCACACACGCAGTCAGCGTTGGTGACTATCGCCCTTTGCCGGAACCCACGACGCGCGATGAGGTGGCGCAGTTGACCCGGTCATTCAATGCGATGACCAAGCAGTTGGACGATGCAAGGCGGCTTGTCGAAACCAATCGCAACCAGCTGGAACGATCCAATGTCTATTTAGAGAGCGTCTTGGCGAATTTATCGGCTGGGGTGCTGGTTTTTGATGAACAGTTTCGTGTCACGACCTTCAATCAGGGCGCTCAGACGATACTTGCGGTCGATTTAAGGGCGAGTCCTGGGCGACCTCTCGAAACGATTGATGGCCTGCTCGAGTTTTCTGGCAGGATACGACAAGCCTTCGCTGAGCATTCTGCAGTGGGTTCTGAGCGGACCCATTGGCAAGAACAATTTGAGCTCACCATTGAGGCCACGGGGAAGCGTGATAGCGAACACACCGTCACTGTACTGGCTCGTGGCACCCATTTGCGAGTCGATAATCGCAACAACGGTTATATGGTGGTTTTCGATGACATCAGTGAAGTCATCTCCGCCAATCGAACCGTTGCCTGGGGTGAGGTGGCACGCCGGCTCGCACATGAAATCAAGAATCCGCTCACGCCCATACAGCTATCGGCCGAGAGACTGGCGATGAAACTCACGCATAAACTTGAGCCCGCAGATGCGCAACTGCTTGAGCGCGCGACCACGACCATTGTCAATCAAGTGACCTCGCTCAAACACATGGTTGACGACTTTAAAGAATATGCGCGTAAGCCCACTAGCGCGATGCTACCGATTGATCTTAACGAGTTGGTCGACGAAGTGTTGACCCTTTATGGTTGGGATCCCGATGAAGCGTCCCCCGCAGATGTCAATATGCCGTGGCATCTTGAGGTATCTTTAGCGCCGAATCTGCCGTTGATCGAAGGTGATTCGACACAATTGCGTCAAGTTATTCATAACTTGCTGGCTAACGCTCGCGACGCACTTGCTGATATGCCTGAGGCCGGTGCAATGATGGTGGCAACGCAGGTAGCCGAGGCGCAGCCGCAGGATGGGCCGCCCCAGCAATCTGTTCGCTTGACGGTGATGGATAGTGGCCCCGGCTTCCCCGCGCATGTCTTGCAGCGGGTTTTTGAGCCCTACGTCACAACCAAGGCTCAGGGCACGGGTTTGGGCCTGGCGATCGTTCGGAAGATAGTTGAAGAACATGGCGGGCGAATTGACGTGTCGAATCGGCGTGATGGTGGTGCTCGAGTTTCTATATTATTTACGCGACTGGCTACCCGAGTAGAATTAGACAAATGATGCAGCGATAATTCCGCCGCGCAACAGGTGAAAAAGAACATGGCCAGAATTTTGGTTGTTGACGACGAAGTAGGTATCCGCGAGTTATTGTCCGAAATCCTTTATGACGAAGGGCACACAGTCGAGCTCGCCGAAAACGCAGCCGAGGCAAGAGCGGCTCGTATGCGTATGCGACCTGACTTGGTTCTGCTCGATATCTGGATGCCTGACACTGACGGCGTGACCTTGCTCAAAGAGTGGGGATCGCAGGGCCTTTTGGATATGCCTGTTGTCATGATGAGCGGTCATGCAACGATCGATACCGCGGTAGAAGCCACTCGTATCGGGGCAGTTGATTTTCTTGAAAAACCTATCACGCTGCAACGACTATTAAAAACCGTTTCGTCCGGTTTAGCCCGCGGACGTTTCACAACGCCGAAAACTGCGGCGATGACTTCTGCGGCTACGCCACGCCCTCTCGATACGTCGGGGGTATTTAAGCGTGAAGAGCCCCCCGTGATTGAACCACTCCCAGAGGTGGATCAAAGCCTGTTGGGTGATATCTCGTTGGATCAGCCCCTTCGAGATGCGCGAGACGCCTTTGAAAGGGTATATTTCGAATATCACCTGGCCAATGAGAACCACAGTATGACTAAGGTCTCGGATAAAACGGGCCTTGAACGTACGCACCTCTATCGCAAGCTCAAGCAATTAGGCATTGAGTCACGCAAGCGCGGTAGCTGACGCCTAATTCAAGCCTCTTGGTCTGCCCCTTTTAATTGCACCCGCTCGTCTTCAAGCGTTCGTCTGACTTGAACGAGTTCGGCCGCTACTGCAACGGCAATCTCTGCCGGTGTTCGACTGCCGATTTGCAGCCCGACTGGGCCATGTAATCGATTGATTTCGGCATCGGTGAGCTCAAACAGCTTCAGACGTTCACGGCGACTGCTCTGGTTGCGAACCGACCCTAGCGCGCCGACGTAAAAAGCGGATGACTTGAGTGCTTCGAGCAGCGCCATATCATCTAACTTGGGGTCGTGAGTTAACGCAACGATGGCAGTCCTTGAATCGGTTCGAATGGATAGGACCACGTCGTCCGGCATGCCACGCTCAAGTGCAATACCCTGCAGATTGAAATCAGCTGTGAATTCTTCGCGCGGATCGCATACAACGACTTGAAATTCGAGCATATGCGCGATTTCAGCAAGCGCGAGCGCCGTTTGATTTGCGCCAATGATCAATAAGCGCCAGTGAGGACCATAAACGAATTGACAGCTATCACCGGTCAGCTCGGTCTTTTGCCCCGGTCTTGCTGGCGCTGTGGTCGATTGGCCGGTCTTGAGATTAATCAGTCGAGCGACCAGCTGTTGTGCTTCGGTCGATTCAACAACCGATGCTATCCACTCGAAGCGATCCAATGCTTCGATGACGAGCGTCAAGCTGCCCCCGCAGGGCAGCCCAAATTTTGCCGCTTCGTCTTGTGTCACCCCGTAGTTGACGAGAGAGGGCCGGGTTGGCAACTCGCCCGCTTGTGCTTTGACGATCAGATCATCTTCAATACAGCCCCCTGAAACCGATCCGACCAGCCTGCCGTCGCCCCGGATTGCCGCCATCGCACCGGCCTGCCTGGGCGCAGATCCCCATGTTTTAACGACGGTCGCCAAATGCACGCGATGACCCGCTTCGAGCCAGTCGAACGCCTGTCGTAGTACTTCGGTGTCGAGAGAGTTCATTTTTATCTTGAGTGATTGTTATTGTGACAGCGCCCATCCGCCTCGCCGGTCAGTATACTGATCGTCACTCTTGACGTCATCTTAGGGTTTGACATGGATCCGGTTTTTATCATTTCTTTGGGCGTACTCGGCGCGGTGACTGGGCTGGCCGCGGGTTTGCTGGGTATTGGCGGTGGCATGATTCTGGTGCCGTTTCTAACCTTTCTGCTCGGCTGGACTGACCTCAATCCGAATCTTGTCGTCAAGGCGGCGATTGCTACGTCGATGGCGTCTATCCTTTTCACCTCCGTGTCGAGTGTGACGGCCCATCATAAGAAGAGCGCTGTTCGCTGGAAGCTGGTATTCGCCTTTGCGCCAGGTATTTTTATCGGCAGCCTCTTTGCCAAGTATGTGTTTGAAACGCTGCCTACTGCTTGGCTTGCTTTGTTATTTGCGCTTTTCGTTGCTTACTCTGGCTTGCAGATGCTGCTGGATAAAAAGCCCAAGCCCACCAGACAGATGCCGGGTCCTGCCGGGACGGTTGTTGCAGGTACGGGGATTGGTTTCTTATCCGGCCTGGTTGGTGCAGGCGGCGGCTTTGTCTCGGTCCCTTTTATGGCCTGGTGCAACGTGCCTTTGCGTGAAGCGATTGGCACGTCAGCTGCGCTGGGATTTCCTATCGCCTTGTTCAATACGATTCAATACGCACAAATGAGTGACGGTGTCCTGGCCAATAGCATGATCGGCCTGGTCTACTGGCCTGCTTTATTGATCCTGGCGGCCTTCAGTGTGCTCACTGCGCCAGTCGGTGCCCGGCTGGCGCATAAACTGCCCGTTAAACAACTAAAACGTGTGTTCGCCTATCTGCTGTTTGGCTTGTCTGCCTATATGGCATACAAAGCTTACGCCGCGTTTATTTAGACTTTCGGCCAATCGAGCTAATGCTGACACGGGTTTCGCCGTCTTTTTGACGGCTATGCCCGAGGCGCCAAGCGTGCCCGTAAGCTACCTCAATAGTCAGATGGATCGTGCCATCTGTGTGGCGTTGATACTCAAGCGCTTCGATTAGTCGCTGGCGCCATTGGCGCCCGACCAGACCGGCTCGTCGACCCGAACTGGGATTGCCACCCAGCGCGCGGACATCTTGTAAAAGTTTTTCTGCTGAGTTGTACGTTAAGGTCAGTCGTTCTTGATCCATCACTGGATCGCCAAATCCGTTTTCGACCAGTAAATCGCCAAAGTCATGCATATCAACGAACGAGGGTGTTTGCGTCACTAACTTTGCGGTTACGAGCGCTTGTCGCACTTCTTTCAAGGTGTCGGGCCCAAAACAAGAAAAAAATACAAGCCCATTAAGCTTGACGATACGCGCCCATTCACGCAACACGTCATGCGGGGCTGGGTGCCAGTGCACGGCGAGGTTGGACCAGATCAAATCAAGTGCTTCTGGCACCAATCCCGTGTCAGCAAGATCACTGGTTACCCACCGCATTGAGTTGGATTTGCCCGTTGTGAGTTTTTTGAATAAACCCGACCAGCCCTGGTCGTGCATTTTTTGTGCGATCGCTAACGCTTGGGCATTAAAATCCTGGCCGGTTATTCGTGCTGTCGGGTAGCGGTTTTTTAGCAAAGTAATGCCTGACCCTGGGCCGCAGCCCGCATCGAGGATGTTTTCGGGTTGCATACGAATCAGTGTGAGCCGATCCAGCATTCTGTTCGCGATTTCGGCGTACAAAAACTGAGCATCGCTCAAGTCACCTCTGCGCGCAAATTGCGCCTTCACTGCTGTGGTTGAGAGAGGAAGTAGGGGATGGGTGGATGAGTCTGTCATGGTTAGCTTGCCAGGTGGTGTGACGGTCGCCCAAAATGCCTTGATGCGAAACCAGCCACGACAAGCCAGACTTTACCTGATCCAGAACTTTTTGCGATTGCAATTCACGACACCATGCCCACTATGCGGGCTGGCGGCACGCGGCGGTGATTTCTGTCGTGCTTGCTTGGGCGAAGTCACCGCAGCCAGGCGAGCATGCTTGACGTGTGCCATTTGCGCCGATGAGTTGCCCAGTGCACTAGCCGCGCCCCGTTCGCTCAGCTCGAGTCGGATCCTTTGTGAGGGCTGTGCAAAAAACCCCCCAGCGTTTGAAAGCTCAATTGTCGCCATGCGCTATGCTTTCCCGACAGACGCACTGATGCATGAGCTAAAAAAACGTATGCAGTTGCATCTGGCGGCTCTGATGGGACGGATGCTGGCTGGCGCTATCCGCGAAGAGCCGCATACGCTGGCTAAGCTGGCCTGTATTGTGCCGATCCCCTCAAGCGATGTGTCGATCAGGCGTCGAGGTTTTAATCCACCGGGTGAGATCGCCCGAGTCCTGGCCAAGGCGCTCGGCTTACCTTGTCAGGTCAGTTGGCTGCGCCGAACGCAAGCTGGTGGTGTCCAAAAACATCTTGATCAGCAAGCCCGGCGACTGGCTACCGAGCACGCCTACGAAAGTCGGCCAAATTTGCCCGCAGTTTGGATTGGGTTGGTCGATGATGTCATGACGACGGGCAGCACGATGCATTTCGCGGCGCTTGCCTTACGCCGGGGCGGTGCTGCTGGGGTGGTCGCTCTATCGGCCATGCGTACTCCAAGACTTGTCTGGCACAATACGCAGCATGTTTGATGTCATCCTTGTCCAGCCTGAAATCCCGCCCAACACAGGCAATGTGATTCGTCTCTGTGCCAATACGGGCGCAAGACTTCATTTGGTTCGTCCGTTAGGGTTCGAGGTTGACGATAGGCGTTTACGTCGCGCGGGTCTTGATTATCACGAGTGGCAACCTGTCAAAATCCATGACACGCTTGAGCTAGCCTTGGCCGCTACTGGCGCACCTGCCAACCGTTGTTTTGCCATGACTACTAAAGCAAGCAAACTTGTCGATCAAGTTGAGTTTCGGCCTGGCGACGTATTTGTGTTCGGTCGCGAAACGGCGGGTTTATCGCCAGAGCAACGGGCGCTGTTCGGGGATGACCAGAAAATCCGGTTGCCTATGCTGCCCGAACAGCGCAGTTTGAATTTATCCAATTCAGTGGCTGTCGTGGTTTTTGAAGCTTGGCGGCAGCAAGGATACGTTGGCGGCGTGTAGTTGTGTCGCTCTTGTTGACGATTAATCATCCAGCGATAATTTGAGCTGATCGATCAGCGCTTCTGACCGGGCCCGCTCGTCGCGCATCTGCTGAGTCAGCTTCTCTGGCGATGACGCAACGACATTAAAGTATTGCAGCTTAAATTTGTTGCGAACCTCATCCTGCGCAAGGATCTCTGTCAAGGTGCGCTGAAGCCGGTCAATAACTTCACCTGACGTGCCCGCCGGGGCCAACAAGGCGTTCCAGGATATCACTTCAAAATCTGGGTAACCCTTTGTCGCAATCGGTTCAAGGGTCGGTAGTAGTTCATTTCGAGTTTTACTACTGATCGCCAAGGCTTTCAGTTTGCCCTCATTGATTTGGGTCATCACACCTGAGGGAACCATGAATCCGGCCTGTATATCGCCCGCCAACATAGCGAGTGTGATTTGATTAAACCCGGGGTAATTGATGTTTTTGAGATCAATGCCGGCCGCTTGCATGAACATTTCCATGGCTAAGTGAGATGCGCTGCCGTTGCCGACCGAGCCATAATTCATCTGGCCAGCCTGCGCTTTGGCCTGTTTAATAAAGTCAGCCAGGTTATCGACCGGCAGGCTTTTGGACACCACCAAAATGTTTGGGCTCGAGGCCACCAGCATGATGGGTGCCAGATCGGTTGAAGGTTCGTAGCCGAGTTTGGTCTTGAAAAGCTTAGGCGCAGTCACCAGGGGGCCATTGATGGTGTAGAGCAGGGTGTAGCCGTCTGCGGCTGCTTTTGCAACTGCCCGTGTACCGATATTGCCTCCCGCCCCTACTTTGTTTTCTACCACCACTACTTGGGCTAAGGCTTTGCTGAGAGGCTCTGCGATCGTTCGTGCTAACAAATCCGGCGATGATCCCGGGGGGAAAGGCACCACCAAATGGATCGGTCTATCTTGAGGCCAAGCGGCTCTGGCCGTGGTGATGGCACCGGCCGCGATCAAGGACATGGTGACCATGATCGCTAATTTAAGATTGCGAGCAAAGCGGTTCATTCGGTTGTGGCCTCCCGAGACAACAATTGACCGACTGCATCCCTGGGCGGCATTCCTTCGAAAAGCACTGCGCAGACCGCTTCGGTGATGGGTAACGTCAAGCCCATCTGATTTGACCGTTCTCTGACGGCTAAGGCGCAGCGAGCACCCTCCGCAGTCAAGCCTTGACCCAGCACCTCAATCGCGGACTGTCCTTGACCGATCGCTAAGCCCACTTGCCTGTTGCGGGACAGATCACCTGTCGCGGTTAAGACCAGATCACCTAAGCCGGTTAGGCCTGCAAAGGTTGCAGCTTGTGCGCCGAGCGCGCAGCCAAAGCGGGTAATTTCAGCTAGGCCGCGTGTGATCAGCGCGGCACGGGCGTTTGTACCAAGTCCCAATCCGTCGGCGATGCCACAGGCAATGGCCATGATATTTTTGAGTGCACCGCCTATCTCTACGCCCGTGACGTCATCACTGGCGTACACCCGCACCGCACCACCGTGCAAGGCCTCTATCGTCGCGGTGCGCAGCGCCGCGTGATGGCTTGCCACGGTGAGCGCGACCGGCAATCCAGCTGCGACTTCCTTGGCAAACGATGGTCCTGACAGCACGCCCGTCGCTAGCGTTGGTTGCGAGGCAAATGCCTGACGGGCAATTTCGTTAGGCAATTCGCCACTGCCCGTTTCGAGTCCTTTGCAAGTCCAGATAACGCCAACGACTGAGGTGACTGAGCGACTAGCTTGGCCGAGCCAGTCGGCTATGTCGCGGCAGGTGGCCCTCAATCCCGCGATGGGCGTGCCAATGATGATCAGGCCCGGATAGGTGGATGACGACACAGCTGCCAGTGCGGCGTCGAAATCGCTGGTTACTTGTAACGAGTCAGGGAATTCAATATTGGGCAGATACTGGCGATTCTGGTTGTAGTCAGCCATATTCTGCATCAGCAGGGGGTCGCGCCCCCATAGCGTCGTGGCGCTCTGCCTTGCTGCAGCGATGGCCAAGGCTGAACCCCAAGCCCCCGCCCCGAGAACGAGGACGGGCCGCTTAGGTCCTTCAGGCTTTTTCATCGAAGCTTGGCGAAACGTTGTTGCCAAGTCTTAAGCTCATTGACGCGTTGCGCTGGCCGGCAGGATCAACCCAGATTCTGAGCTATTGCCGCTTTCGCCGTTTTGCTGAGCAAGC
This sequence comes from Jezberella montanilacus, assembly GCF_003003055.1. GTDB lineage: Bacteria > Pseudomonadota > Gammaproteobacteria > Burkholderiales > Burkholderiaceae_B > Zwartia > Zwartia montanilacus. Next base: position 299,703 of record NZ_PVTV01000013.1, on the reverse strand, counting down.
TCGCTCATGCGTTGCTCATAGAGTGCTTGAAAATTGACTTCTGCCAAATGCAAAGGTGGCACTGACGTGCGGGTAATCGCATCCGCAACATTCGCGCGCAGATAGGGGTAGAGCATGGTTGGGCACACGATCCCGAGCAAAGGATCCAGCTGATCTTCGGGGATGTTGCTCATCTCGAAAATCCCGCCTTGGGTGGCTTCAATCAGATACAGCACCTTGTCGTTGATACGGGTCGTCACTGTGACGGTAATTGTTGATTCGAAAATCGTATCAGCCAGAGGGTTGGCTCCCACGTTGATATTGACCTCAACCTTTGGCGCGTCTTGCTCAAGAAAGATATTGGGGGCGTTGGGCATTTCAAGCGACAGATCTTTGATGTAGACGCGCTGCATATTAAAAATAGGCGCGTTACCGGCTTGAGCGTTTTGATCAGACATGAAGGTTTCCAGGTAAGTGGTTAGCGGATAAACAATGTTTGAGAAGGTGAAATCACTTGCCTCAGGGGGCAAGCAAAGTCGCGTTAGGCCAGATTAATTTGTAGCAGGGTTCAGCAAGGGCATGAGTTGACCTGCTTTATCCAAGGCCGCCAAGTCGTCAAAGCCGCCAACGTGTGTGTCACCAATATAGATTTGCGGGACTGTTCTGCGCCCTGTGCGCGTCATCATTGCGTCGCGCTGTTCGGGGTCAAGATCGATACGTATTTTTTCGATTTCTGTGACACCGCGCTGCTTCAGCAACATTTCTGCACGCGTGCAATAAGGGCAAACGCCGGTGCTGTACATCAAGACTTTATTCATGATCATTCCTTATTTTTTTGCAGTAATCGGTAAACCCGCTTCGCCCCAGGCCTTAAGGCCACCTTCGAGCACGGACACTTCAGCAAAACCCAGCTTTTTAAGCTCAGCAGCCGCTGAAACGGCTGATTTGCCCAGATCGCAGACGATAATCAAAGGCTTGTTTTTGGGCAGACTATTGGCCTTCAGGGGCAGGTCGCTTGCTGGCAGGCTCCGTGCCTGAGCAATATGGCCGTTATTGAACAGTTCTAAGGGTCTGACATCGACCAGCACAGCGTGCTGCTGGTTCATCATGAGCACGGCTTGCGTCGTGCTGATTGCACCGCCAGCCCCGCCTTTTGCGAGGGCGGGCCAAGCGAGTAAAAGACCAGAGCCGAGGGCGACAGCGATCAGGACAAGATTGGTAGGGGCGAGAAAGAAATCCACGGTAAGTCCAGGTTGGTTGGCACCCGATTCGGGGCAAAGTTCATAACAATTATAAAATGCTGACATCTGCAACTTTAACCTGTGTCTGTCATGCATAAACTTGTACTCATGCGTCATGGCGAAAGCCAATGGAATCTCGAAAACCGTTTTACTGGCTGGTATGACGTCGATTTGACTGAAACCGGACGTGAACAGGCCCGCCAGGCGGGCTTGTTGCTCAAAGAGAAGGGTTTCGAATTCGATCTTGCCTGCACATCCATGTTGACCCGGGCGATCCGCACGCTCTGGATCGCGCTGGACGCGATGGGTACGATGTATTTGCCTGTTCATAGCAATTGGCGTCTTAACGAACGTCATTACGGCGACTTGCAAGGCCTCAATAAAGCTGAGACTGCAGCCAAATTTGGTGATGAGCAGGTGCTGATCTGGCGCCGCGCCTACGCCATCGCGCCTAATCCGATCGCTTTGGATGACCCCCGTCATCCGAGATTTGATAAACGCTATGCCAAGATCCCCGCAGATCAACTGCCGGCTACCGAATGCCTGAAGGACACTGTGGCGCGTGTTTTGCCCTTCTGGAACGAAAGCATCGCGCCCGCCATCAAAGCCGGTCGTCGCGTGCTCGTCGCAGCACACGGCAACAGCTTACGAGCCTTGATCAAGCATCTGGATAACGTCTCAGACGATGATATTGTTCACCTCAATATTCCAACGGGGCAACCATTGGTGTACGAGCTAGACGATGAGCTTCGACCGATCAGGCACTATTATTTGGGGGATCCTGCTGAGATCGAAGCCGCGATGGCTGCTGTGGCTGCGCAGGGTAAAGCTAAAAAAGACTGACGTGCGCAACAGCTCGGGGTGGTGGTTGGCTTTGCTTTGCGGTTGGCTTTTTAGCCTGCCCGTGCCGGCTTATGCAGACGACACGGCTAGCGCGCTTGCCCAGCGTCAACAGGAGCAAACCGAGCTGCGCGACAAAATCGCTTTGATCCAAAAGGAAATCGAGTCCAAAGAAAGCTCGCGCAAAGAAGCCAGTGACGCGCTCAAAGCATCAGAATCGGCCATTTCTGTATCGGTTCGAAAGTTAAATGATCTGAGTATTAAGCAAAAAAAGGCGCAAACAGAGCTGGACGAGCTGAACCTCCAGATTGCGACCCAACAAGCGTTGCTTACTCAAATTCGACTAGCGTTAAGCGAACAGTTGAGAAAACAATACCAAAGTGGCTTGTCACCGCTATCGGCGTGGCTTTCTGGCAATGATCCTCAAATACTTGGCCGCAACCTGGCTTATCTGGATTACGTCGCGAAAGCGCGGACAGCCTCGGTCGCCCGGGTGCAAGAGCAATTGTCCCGTTTAGCCGACCTTCAAGCGCGGGCTGACGGGAAGCAGCTTGAGATAGCTGGCTTGATTCGCGATGAGAACGAACAAAAATCCTTGTTCGATGCTCAGAGAAAAGATCGGGCGACGCTGTTAGCTCAGATCGAAGGGCAGCTTGCCGCGCAGCGTGCAGAGGCTGACAGGCTTGATCGCGACGGAAAACATTTGAATCAGCTAATTTCTAGCCTGGATGAACAAATTGTGGTCGCTCGCCAGCTTGCAGAGGCGGTGAAGCGAGACCAGGAGGCAAAAAAAGCCGAGGCTGCTCGGCAAGCGGCCGAAGCGAACAAGAAAAGACCAGACGTGTTGCCCGCTGAGCCCAGTACTTTGAAATCTGGCTTCAAATGGCCAGTTCGCGGCAATGTGATGGCGCGTTTTGGCACGGACAGGCCTGAAGGTGGTATTTGGCGCGGGCTGTTGATTGCCTCGCCCGAGGGGGCGCCCGTGAAGCCGATCGCAAGTGGTACGGTCGTGTATGCCACCTGGCTTCGCGGCTTTGGCAACATCGTCATTGTCGATCATGGCCAACAATTCCTGAGTATTTACGCCTATCTGCAGAGCATGCTCAGGCAAGTCGGTGATGCTGTCACTGACAGTGACACTATTGCAACTGTGGGTAATACCGGCGGTCAATTAGATTCCGCCCTATACTTCGAATTGAGACGCCGCAACGCTGCAATCGATCCTACCCCCTATCTGGAAAAGTAGTGAGATTCGCTTCTTTGGTTGGTGTTCGCAATAACGTCTATTTCCAGGATTGTGCATGAGCCCCAGTAAGTTAAAAAGTTTAGGTCTGCTAGCGGCTGGTTTGTTCGCAGGGGTTTTATTGAGCCTCGGGCTCAGTGCAGTGGCGCAGCGCGGCGCTCCCTTGCCTTTGGATGAGATTCGGCAGTTTTCCAGCGTCTTCTCCACCATTAAAAATAATTATGTTGAGCCGGTGGGCGATAAAAAACTGATTGATGGGGCCATCGCAGGCATGCTGTCCGATCTGGACCCTCATTCAGCCTATCTTGACGCGGATGCTTTTAAAGAGATGCAGAGCTCGACTCAAGGTGAGTTTGGGGGGCTTGGTATCGAAGTGGGCGCTGAGGAAGGCGCAGTGAAAGTTATCTCGCCAATCGAGGATACCCCAGCTGCCAAAGCGGGTATTCGAGCGGGCGACTTGATCGTGAAGATCGACGGCGCCTCAACCAAAGGCATGACCTTGACTGAAGCAGTCAAGACGATGCGCGGTCCGGTCAAGACCCCAATTACCCTGACCATCGTTCGTCAGGGCATGGATAAGCCCATCGTGGTTACACTGATTCGGGACACCATTCGCGTTCGAAGCGTACGCAGCAAAATGCTTGATAACGGGATCGCTTACGTGCGTATTGCGCAGTTCCAAGAACGCACTGGCACCGATCTGGTTAAACAAATGAATGAACTAGGTGCAAAAGCTGCACCAAAAGGCTTTATCCTCGACTTACGTAATGATCCGGGTGGGCTCTTGCACTCGGCCATCGGCGTGGCTGGTGCTTTTTTGCCAGAAAACACACTGATTGTCTCAACTGACGGGCGGACGGCCGACGCAAAGCGCAAGTATGTCGCCGCGGCCAAGGATTACGACGCCGGCGAGGGGGACTACTTATCTAAATTGCCAGCCTGGGCGAAGACCGTACCGATGGTCGTACTGATTAACGTTGGCTCTGCATCAGCGTCAGAAATCGTGGCTGGTGCGCTGCAAGATCACAAGCGTGCAACCATCATGGGTAATCGCTCCTTTGGTAAGGGCTCTGTTCAGGTGATTTTGCCCATTTCGGAAAATACCGCCATTAAGCTCACCACCTCACGTTATTTCACGCCGTCTGGTCGGTCGATTCAGGCAACGGGTATCGCGCCGGATCTTATTGTGACTGACACCGCGCAAGGGGATTTGTTCAGAGTGCCTCGCGAGGCTGACTTGCAGCGTCACCTTGGCAATGATCAAGCTAAGGATGGTGAGGTCAAGGGCAACGCAGACGACCCACCACTTGCTGATTCGACCAAGATTTTTCAGTTTGGTACACCTGACGATTTTCAATTACAACAGGGTGTCAATTACCTGGAAGGCAAGCCCATCCAGAAAGGCGTGACCACGCCAGTTGCCAAGCTAGATAAGCTTGAAAAACCGCAGGCAGCTCGCAAACCCAGCGCTCCTGCAACAGCTCCTGCAACAGCTCCTGCAACAGCTCCTGCCCCGTCACCCGGAGGCGCGGCAACGCCCAAATGAACGATGCAGCGCTGCTCAGGTATGCCCGGCACATCCTGTTGGATGAGCTGGGTATCGAGGGCCAAGAAAAGCTCTTGGCTGCGAGAGTGCTCATCGTCGGGGCGGGTGGATTGGGTTCTCCCGTTGCGCTCTATCTCGCTTCAGCCGGCATAGGGCACATCATTCTTGCGGATGACGACACCGTTGAAATCAGTAATCTGCAACGTCAAATCATGCACACGACCAGCCGCTTGGGTCAACTGAAGGCTGAGTCTGGTTGCGAGGCGATGCATGCACTCAATCCTGATATCACTCTTGAGGCGCTGGCTAAACGACTGGACGCTCAGGCGCTTGGCGATCTGGTAGCCACGGTTGACCTGGTGCTGGATTGCACCGATAACTTCGACACGCGGCACGCAATTAATCAGGCCTGTGTTGCGTTCTCCAAGCCGCTGGTTTCTGGCGCAGCGATTCGCTTTGACGGTCAAATCACCGTGTTTGATCGGCGGCAGGAAGATGCCCCATGCTACAGCTGTTTGTTCCCGGCCACTGGGGAGGGTGAAATGCTGACGTGCGCCTCAACTGGCGTGTTTTCCCCCTTGGTTGGGATTATTGGGAGTATGCAAGCAGCAGAGGCCATCAAGTTGCTGGCAGGAATTGGTCGCTCATTGAATGGCAGGCTTTTATTGCTTGATGCGCTGGATATGCAATGGCATAGTGTTCGAGTGCATCGCGATCCGGCTTGCCAAGTGTGTGGTCACGGCAAAACCTCACAGGGCAAGATCCAGACTCAAACTGACTGAGCCTACGAGTCGAGGATGGCGGACTGCAATACGATATTCATGTTGGCGAGCATATGATCTGTTGGATCAATCTGCCAGCCGCTTTGCGTGAAGCGCAGCCAACGACCCATGACATAGTGTGTTAACAGACTGGCAATCGCCACAACGTCTATTGCTGGGTTGAGTTGACCCTCTGCAATCCCTTCGCGAATCAATTGCTTATAGGTGGTTTCTAGCCGACCGGTGATCTGGTTGACGCGCTCTTGCAGGCGTAAATCTTCATTGACTAACGCATCGCCGGTCAGCACGCGGGTCATGCCACGATTACGTTTGGCAAAAGACAGCAACATGCCTGTCGTCTGTCGCAATCGCTCGAGGGTGCTGGGCTCTGCAGCCTGAATTTGGTTGATCAAACCGAAGATGGTGGCTTCGATGAATTCAAACAAACCTTCGAACATTTGCGCTTTGCTTGCAAAATGGCGATAAAGCGCTGCCTCGGATAAGCCTATCTTGGCAGCCAGTGCGGCCGTGGTAACCCGAGCGGCAGTCGGTTGCTCTAGCATCATGACTAGGGTTTGCAAGATCTCAGTGCGACGCTCACCTGTTCGGCTGGCCATGTTTCATCCCTCAATCGTGTGGTGTCTAACCGACCGTTTTTGCGTGAGCAGGTCGCCAACGCGGTTGACGCGCAAGTCCACAAAATCTGGACGACCTCGTTGACCCTTCGCGAACGGTGTACCCGGATGATAAACATGTACGGTTCGAAGCCCAGCCGCGCGTGCGCCCCGTAAATTCTCGAGCGTGTCTTCTACCAGTACTGCGCGATGGGCACTCACGCCTTCGTGGGCAAGGATATGTCGCATTAATTTAGGGGCGGGTTTAGGATGAAAATGACCATGCAAACGCATATGTTCAATTGCCCAGACGCCGTCAAAACAGCGCAAGATCCCAAGATGTTTCATGACGGCATAGGCGTAGTGAAACGGTGCATTCGTGACGAGAATCTTTCTGCCGGGTAACTGGGTCAACTTTCGCGCGAGGTGTTTTTCTGCACGGATTAACGGCCCGACATCAAAATCATGACTGCGCCGCAAAAATCGCTCAGGGTTAATTTGATGATGCTTGACCATACCAATCATGGTTGCCCCGTAGCGCTTCCAGTATTTGGTTCTAAGATGATTTGCTGTCAGCTCGTCGACACCAAGGGTTTCCATGACCGCGGCGGTCATGCCGACATTTATTTTGGGGAAAATCTTGTACGAAGCATCGTGCAAAGTATTGTCAAGATCGAACAGCCAAAGTGCTGGATTGCAAGCTGTCGACTTTGAGCGACGTTTGCGAACTGACGGTCGTTGCAATCGTCGCATCCCTGTTTAATCAGAGGTGATCATGGTGCCGACACCACGGTCAGTCAGAATTTCAAGCAACAGACAGTGAGGGACGCGACCATCAACAATATGCACCGACTTGACACCATTGCGGGCGGCATCAACGGCAGAAGAAATCTTGGGCAACATGCCACCCGAGATCGTCCCATCTTCAAACAGCGCATCAATGGTCTTGGCTGAGAGCACACGCAACAAGGAACCGTTTTTATCCAGTACGCCGGTAATGTTTGTCATCATCAGCAGTTTTTCTGCACCAAGGATTTCAGCCATTTTGCCTGCAACGACATCGGCGTTGATGTTGTAAGCCAAACCGTCCTCGCCATAACCAATCGGTGAAATCACGGGGATGAACTGGTCATCTTGCAGTGCTTTCACTAGAGCGGGTTCGATCTTGGCGATGTCGCCCACGTAACCGATGTCGATGGGCAAGCTAGGGTCTTCCTTGTTCGGCATCAGTTTTTTGACGGCTTGAATCATGCTGCCGTCTTTGCCGGTTAACCCGACCGCTTTGCCACCTGCCTCGTTGATCATGAGGACGATGTCTTGCTGCACTTGGCCACCCAGTACCCATTCAACGACCTCCATCGTGTCTTCATCCGTCACGCGCATGCCTTGAATGAACGTACCCTGTTTACCAATACGCTTGAGTGCATCGTCAATTTGAGGGCCGCCACCATGGACAACAACGGGGTTCAGGCCAAAAAGCTTGAGCAAGACGACATCGTGGGCAAAACTGCGCTGTAGGACTTCTTCTGTCATGGCATTGCCACCGTATTTAACGACGATGGTTTTACCGTGAAAGCGTTTGATGTATGGCAGGCTTTCGGCCAGAACTTGTGCAACGACGTCCAAGGGCAGGGAATGGCTGTTGATTGTGGTCATGTTGGTGATTTCAAGTGCATCAACTGGGTTGAACGGAAAGCGCTTTTTCTAGGGTATTGTGAAAATCCGCTAAATCATAATCGCCTAAATAGCGCTTGATAATTTTGCCGTTTTTATCGATTAGAAACGCAGTAGGTGTCAGTTTGACGTCACCGAAAGCTTTTGCCAGTTCACCGATTGGATCTAAGGCAACGGTAAAGGGCAGCTTCTTGGTTTCGGTGTAATTGATGACATAGTTGGCGGGATCGTACTGCATCGCGACTGCAATGGTCTCGAAGCCTTGATCGTGATAGCGATTGTAGGTCTCGATTGTTTGCGGCATTTGTGCAATACAGGTCACACAACTGGTTGCCCAGAACTTGACCAAAACGACTTTGCCCTTGAGTTCAGAGGTCTTTACCTTCTGGCCTGTCAAGGTAGAGAAAGCGACTTCGGGGGCTTGCGCGGCGGGCTTTACTATCAACCAGGCAATGATGCCTGTAACCGCAACCGCGAGGATTAGACTAACAATCTTTTTCATTTGATTGGCATGACCTGAACGTCGGTGCCAGAGCTGGTTGTTGTTGAGCTAGCCGATGTATCGGTATCTTTAATAGGCGCTGCAGCGTTATTCGCACCATTATTGCCCGATGCGGTCGATCCGGCCTGCTCATCAAGCTTAGCTGCTTGTTGCGCGCTGATGATATCGAACACTTTATTGACGCTTTTGACCCCATTGACTCGCGAGGCGACTGTGGTCGCGAGAGTGGCTTCTGCTTCTGTCACCAGGCCCATGAGGTACACATTACTTTTTCTGACCACGGTCACGATCGTCCTGGAGGGGACGCCGTTGGCGGTGCTCATGACGGTAAACACCGAACTGGAAATCCACGCATCTTGTGAGACGTCGCCGAAGGACGAAGTTGGCCCAACGGTGATTTCGTTGATGACAGACTTCACCCCGTCGAGGCTAGTCACAATCTCAGCTGCTTTTTGTTTGGATTTTTCGCTTAAGGCCTCACCAGTCAATAAGACTTTGCCTTGATAGCTGTTGGTCGAGATGCTTGCGGTTGAGGCAAATTCTGAGGAGAACTTACCCGCCGCCTTGAGTTCTATCCCCTGATCAATCACCTGCTGGCCAGTAGACCGACGATCTCTGACCATTGACACACCTTTGACAACACCCCCAACCACAAGCGGGACACAGGCTTGCAGCAGCAAGGAAGTCGCTGCTGCGACGCTTATCCAAAGTAGGCCTTTAACCAGTGGGGATCGGTCTATCATTAGACGGGGTCTCCTAAGAGTAATGCGTCGATACCATCGCATAACATGTGCAGCAACAGAATGTGAACCTCTTGAATTCGCATGGTTCGATCATGCGGTACGCACAAATGCACATCTTCTGGTTTCAATAAGTCGGTGATGAGGCCACCGCCTCGGCCAGTGAGTGCGATGACTCGCATTTCGCGTTCATGAGCAGCCTGTATGGCGAGCTGGACATTGACTGAATTACCGCTGGTTGAGATCGCAACAAGCACGTCGCCGGGTTGCCCGAGCGCGGTGATTTGACGCGAGAATATCTGGTTGAAGCTGTAATCGTTGCCGACTGCGGTCATGATCGACGTGTCGGTATTAAGTGTGATGCCCGCCAGGGGCAGGCGATCTCGCTCAAAACGACCAACCAGTTCGGCGATAAAGTGCTGAGCGTCGGCAGCAGAGCCTCCGTTGCCGCAAGCAAGAATCTTGGCATTATTGGTGACCGCAGAAAAGCACATCTCAATGGCTTGACCGAGTGGGGCGGTCAGCGCCATGCTGCGCTGGGTGGCAACAATGTGATCCTCGAAGTGGGCAGTGAGTTTGTCTGTGAAATCCATAGCTGTATTTTGAGTTAATTGCGACAATTATCGCATTGATAGGTGATCCTGAATTGTATTTTTGAGCCAACTGGTTCTGCCTGGTTCGAAGCCGATAATATCAAACCGACAAACGGGGGTTTGTCCACCAAAATGAGACCGCGTTAATTCCGGAAGATGCCGCATAGCAGTCCGGATGAGTCGACCCTGTTTTTTTGAATGAACGCTGGCAGTAGCGCCCCCAAAATCGCTGCGATTGCGCCAGCGAACCTCAACAAAGACAAGCACTGCGCCCTCCTTGGCAACCAGATCGATTTCACCCACGCGGCAGCTGATACGGCGCGCCAGAATCACGTAATTTTGGCTGCAAAGAAGCGCTTCAGCTTTTTTTTCAAAATATAGGCCTGTCAACTGGAGTGTCGTCGGTGGACGGGGTGCTCCTTGAGGTTTTGCCCGTGGCTTTGTTGGCGCCGTCGTGGCTTTTGACCGTCGGCGCAACTGGCTACGCCTTTTGCATCGGGCTTTTTGTTGGGCGAGATGACAAAGGTCAAAATCTGAGAGTGGTTCTAATTTGTGCATAGGCTTTGGTATGACGCAGGGGGCGGGTCGGACTACACTGCCACGATTACTCCCTCAATGTGATGCGCTGTGACTGAAAATATCCATCCCGCCGAGCCTGCGCCTGACTGGTCCCGCCTGGTCAGTCGAGTAGATGCCCAATCTTGGCCTGGCGCTTGCCTCTATGTTGTGGCAACGCCAATTGGTAATTTGGGTGATTTAAGCTTGCGAGCCTGGCAGGCGCTATGTCGCGCCGATGTTATTGCTGCAGAGGACACCCGCGCGACAAGAGTCTTGCTTGATGCTTGGGGGATTCAAACGCCCTTGATGGCCTCGCACCGCCACAATGAGGCAGAAGCTGCGGATTCCATTGTCCAGCGACTGCAGTCCGGTGAGCGTGTGGCCTTGGTTTCTGATGCGGGCAGCCCGGCTGTTTGTGACCCGGGCGCGCGAGTCGTGGCTACGGTGCTTGCTGCGGGATTTCGCGTCATCCCGTTGCCCGGTGCGAGCGCACTGATTTGTGCGCTGATGGCGGCGGGCGTGACAGATGATCAACACCCAGAGTTTATGTTTGCAGGTTTTGCCCCCGCTAAAGCGATGGCGCGCCAAAAATGGTTTAAACGCTGGGTTGCGCAGCCCCACACCTTGGTCTATTACGAAACGCCACATCGCATTGCGGCAAGCCTAAAAGATCTTTATGCCGCCGTCGGGTCTGACAGAAAAGTCACGCTGGCCCGCGAGTTGACCAAGCGTTTTGAACAGCTCTGCACGATTGCGCTGAGCGACGCCGAGACCTGGATTGCAGAGGATTCTCATCGCGAGCAGGGTGAGTACGTGGTTATCCTTCATCCTGAGTTGCGCGCCGACAGTCAAGCGGATACCGAGCAGGAAGTGGCCGCTAGTCTGGATCATTGGATTGACGCGATGCTGCCGCTTGTATCGGTAAGAGATATTGCCAAAATTATCTCGCAAGCGACGGGCGTGACCCGGGACAGCGTTTACGCACGGACCCTGTCCAGGGCTAAGGAGCAGTAAGGCTGGTAGTTAAACCCGTCGCTGACTGGATCGGGGCAATTGCTGCATTGGCATCGGCGCGGCTAGCAAAAGGGCCTATCCTGACCCGGTAGAGATTGCTTGGCGTCTGTTCAACAAAGACAGGATGCCCTAAGCCACTGGTGATTTGCCCACTCAATTTATCCGCCAACGCCTGGGCCTTGGCCTGATCGCTAAAGGCACCTGCTTGCAAGAACATGGACCCTGCGGGTAGCGCTTTCGTTGACGAACTGTTTGACCCTGAAGTGCTGGGTGAAGCACCAGATGAAGGATTGGGCTGAGACGATGCTTGGTTAGGCGGGGCTGTGTTGCCCGGCGCGACTGGGTCGAGCGGCCGCCCCTGCAGCAGGCTACTACTGGGGCGTTGAGAGCCACTCTGGGCGCTATCTTGAGAGGTGCTTTGCCAGGATTCGCTTGTTCTGCTGGGTGGCATAGGCGCAGCCGCGGGGGGTGGCGCGACTGGTTGAGCGTCGGCCACGGCATTGTTTGGTTGGCTTCTATCCCAGTTGCGAATCTGGTCAGGCGTAATCCGTTCAACAAGCACTTCGGCGCTGCCAGGCGAAAGCAGACCTAGTTTATAGGCTGCCACGTAGGATAAATCGATAATCCGATCCTCGTGAAACGGCCCACGGTCGTTGACTCGCAAGACCACAGTTTTGCCATTTGAGACCCGGGTAACCCTGACATAGCTGGGTATAGGTAAAGTCTTGTGAGCGGCGGTCATGCCATACATGTCGTAGCGATCACCAATTGAAGTCTGATGCCCGTGAAATTTTTTCCCGTACCACGAGGCCAGCCCGCGTTGACGGTAAGGAGCGCCTGACGTGTCCGGGGTGTAACTTTTGCCCAGCGTCGTATAGGGTTTGTTCGCGCCACTTGCAAAGGGCTCTATCTTGGGCACCGCATCCGGCACGGCATCCAGATTGCTCGGTGGATTGGCATCGGGACCGTCATCTTGATAGTAACCACCCCCTCGGCGCGAGCCTGTTGACGAACAGGCGGTCAGCACCGCGACGAGCAAGCAAAAAAGAACTAAGCGCAGGGTGCGCCATCTTGCCGTCATGCTACCCCACCTCGACCTGGTTTCGATGTCTGACCAGCGTGTGCTCATGACCCTCAAACCGCCTGGCGAGCGACTCGACCACATAAACTGAGCGGTGTTGACCGCCCGTACAGCCGATTGCAACAGTCAAATAACTGCGGGTGTCTTCGGTGTAATGCGGTAACCATTTGCGGATAAATGTTTCGATATCATCAATCATTTGCCCACATTCGTCGAAACTGGCAAGCCAGTCTGCCACGGGTTTGTCGCGGCCCGTTAGCGGACGCAAGTCCTTGTCGTAGTGAGGATTTGGCAGGCAGCGCACATCGAACATCAGATCGGCGTCTCGCGGCACGCCTTGTTTGAAGGCAAAGGATTCAAAGGTAATCAAGAGCGGGGTGCGGTCGGCTTGCACCAAATCTCGAACCCAGGCTCTTAATTGACCTGGCGAGAGGCCGGAGGTGTCGATGACATGTTCTTGATTACGCAGATCCTCGAGCAGCTCACGCTCCATGGCTATACATTGCTCGAGCGATGCGGTGATGCCTTCGGCAGCAATCCGGTCAGATAAGGGGTGTCTTCTGCGCGATTCAGAATAGCGAGCGATCAGGGTTTCGTCATCTGCTTCCAGAAATACGACTCGTAGTGAGGTACCCATCGCCCTCAAAGCGGTGATTACACCCGGCAATTCGTCAATTTCGTCCGGGCTTCTGGCATCAATCGCGACGGCGACGAGCTTGACCGTGCTATCTCTGACCGAAGCGATGAATTCGCTCAGAAAACGCACCGGAAGATTATCGACGCAGGTATAGCCGGAGTCCTCAAGCAGCCTTAGTGCGACTGATTTCCCCGAGCCGGAAATACCAGTAATGAGGACTACCCGAAGCGAGTTCATGATGCGGTCCCGTCAGCAATCGCTTGAGCCTGCCGCTCGAGAAACTCATTCAAGGTATCGATACCGCGTAACTTCAGGATTGTGTTTCGCACCGCAGCCTCGACCAGGACCGCGAGGTTGCGCCCCGCCGCCACCTGCAACATCACTCGCCTGATCGGGCAGCCCATGAGATCCTGCGTCATCTCTTGCAAGGGCAGGCGTTCGAACTTGTCTTGCGCCGTGGCTCGAACTAAATGAACGATGAGTTTAAGTTTCATTTTTCGACGCACTGACGTTTCGCCAAAGATGGTGCGGATGTTAAGCAGCCCCAGACCCCGAACTTCCAGCATGTTCTGCAGCAAGGTTGGGCAGGTGCCTTCAATCATGTTGGGGGCGGTTCTTGAGAGATCGACTGCATCGTCCGCAACTAAGCCATGCCCCCTTGAGATCAACTCAAGCGCCAGTTCGCTTTTGCCAAGACCGGATTCGCCGGTAATTAGTACCCCAAGCCCGAGTACGTCCATGAAGACACCGTGCACCGTTGTCTTAGGTGCCAGTCTGCGACCAAGGTAGATTCTTAACAGGTCGATCAGATCGGCCGTGTGCATGGTCGTTGAGAGCAGCGGGACGTGATTACGTTCGCAATTTTCAATCAGGTCATCGGTTGGTGATAAACCGTCGGCCACCATTAGCGCTGGGACCCCGCCAGCCAATAATTCTTCAAGGTGGTGCACCCGTCGTCGCAAATCAAACCGGCTGTAATAGGCCATCTCTTCTTGGCCAAACACTTGAATGCGCGAGGGATGGATGAGGTTTAGGTGACCAATCAGATCAGCGGCTGCCATTCCGTTATCCGGAATGACGCGATCCGCTGCCGCCTCGCCCGCTAACCAGACGAAGTTGATGTCTTCGCGGTTGTCTTCAACCAAATCTTTGACGGTCAGCATGGTCATCGCGCGTTTGCCTGAGTGTTTGCTAGGGTTTAGATTAAACCGGTTGTTAAAAGATTGAAAACAATTTTGGGATCGGAAACTTCATTTAGTTTGAGCCTGAGTGCTTCGTCTGACAGCCGAGTAGCAATCTCGGCCAGTATATCGAGATGTTGTTGCGTGGCAGACTCTGGCACCAGCAAAATAAGAAATTGATTGACTAACTGACCATCCGGCGAGTCAAAAGGGACTGGTTTGGGGATGCGAACGAAAGCGGCAATCGGTGTCGTGAGCCCTTTTACCCGCCCATGAGGAAGGGCGATACCAAAGCCGAGGCCGGTTGATCCAAGTCGCTCTCTGTCAAACAGAGCTTGATAGACCGCTGACGATTCAAGCCCGTGATTGTTTTCAAATAACAAGCCAGCTTGCTCAAACACCCTTTTCTTGCTGGTTGCGGCCAAGTCGAGCACGACATTTTGCAGAGTAAGTGTTTTGGCTAAAAGCGGCATGTGCTGGTTATTTGGTTGCGGTACGAGGGCGATGCGTCTTTATACCAAAAACTGCTTCCTTAAACGACGGGTTGTTTGTCAGAAACCGGCGTGCTACCCTTGCCGGTGTTTACCCTTGAGTTATCGCTTGTTCACCACATTTGCACTCATTAATTGCTATCGTTTTCAGGGAAATCAGTAATGAGTATCAACTTTCTGGGTGCTAGGCCCTTAAGTTATTCTTTTGTGGCTACGGCCTGGGTGACAGGCTTATTTGTCTCATCGGCCGGCCATGCGCAAGATGCAGGCGCCTTGCAGCGCGAGTTGCAGTTGCAGCTTCAACGCTCTGCTCCCCAGGCACCGGTGCAACCTCAGAAGCCGGTGGCGCCTACTCCGCCCAAGCCTGACGAGCAGAAGCAAGAGGTCAAGGGCTATAAGTTTCAGGGTAATACCCTACTGACTAATGAACAGTTGCAAGAAGCCGTCAAACAATGGGCGAATACTCAAATCCGCTTCAGTGAATTACAGGATGTCACGGCTGCCCTTCGGAACTTATACGCAAAAAATGGACGGGTCGCCCAGGCCAATATCCCGCCTCAAGAAATTCAAGACGGCGTCATCTTGATCAATATTGTTGAAGGTAAGCTGGGCGCAGTGATTGTCGAACCTAGTCAAGAAGGCCAGGCATTAAGGACGCAGCCGGATCACGTACAGGGTTATTTCAAACGGTCCGACGAAGGTAAAGAATACATTGATACCAGACCACTTAATCGCTCCTTGCTACTCATAAATGAGTTGCCGGGCGTCAAGGCGACTGGCGGGTTTGAAGCTGGCTCGACTGCGGGGGAGAGTAATTTTCGGGTGAAACTGGATGATGGGCCGCTCTTTGCAGGGCAAGCTTCGATAAGTAACGCGGGGTCGGGAAGTACCGGGGTTACCCAGGTGCTTGCCAATCTCAGCGTGAATAATCCCCTTGGTTACGGTGATCAAGTCACGATTGATGCGATTCAAACTCTGGGCTCCCTTTATGGCCAACTAGGGTATTCATTCCCGGTCGGTCATGATGGTTGGCGCTTAGGTGTGCAGGCCAACGCCCTCACTTACGAAACCCTTGCGGACTGGAGTGCAACCCAATCCCAAGGTATCGCCGATACTGTCGGTATGAATGCGAGTTACGCCTTACTGCGTGAACCGGGTAATACGATGAATGCCCGTTTCAAGATAGAAAATCGCGGCTATAGCAACAGCCAGGCTCATGCCAACATCAGTAATTATCAGATCACGGCGTATTCAGCGGCATTAGATGGCAGTTTTGCCGATACGACGCAGTCATTGATCAGTTATAGCCTGACCGGCGTCTTGGGCAATCTGGTTATGAATAATGCGGCGCAAGCGGCTCAAGATGCGGCTGGCCCCGGGACGGCTGGGATTTATAAAAAGCTTAGCTTCACGCTGAGTCGGACGGAAACGCTTGCCTGGCTGCCCAGTACGACCTGGTTGATGTCGCTCAATGGTCAGATCGCCAGTGCCAATTTGAACAGCTCAGAGCAGACTTATCTGGGTGGTTCTTATGCGGTCAGGGCTTATCCAGGTGGCCAAGGGGGCGGGTCGCAAGGTGGGATTTTTACGAATGAATTGCAGCACCGGTTGAACGAAAATTGGCAATTAGGCGCGTTTCTTGATGTTGGTCTCGTGCAGCAATACGTCAATCTTTACGACAGCTGGCAGGGATTGACGAATGCCGGCAACGTCTACTTTCTGGCGGCAATGGGCCCAATCGTTAAATTCGAGTACGAGAAGTTGCAGGTTAGCGCGACCCTTGCCTTGCGGTTGGGTAATAACCCGCTCTACAACTCGTCTGGCGAGCAATTAAATGCCGATAACGCCTACAAGATGGTTCAGGCTTGGGTCAAAGCGAGTTACGCATTTTAAGTGCCGTCAGCACCCCAAGCCGTGTCTGAGGGCTCGGTTAGTCAGTCTTTTTTTGTCACCCAATCAGGTCATTAAATAGACTTTCACTTACACATAAAAACGATTTTTCCCGCTAGCTTAATAAGCCATTGTTGACGGATAATCGGGCGGGTGTGCGCACGTTTTTTAATGTGGCAACGTACTGAGGTACCAACCCACAGCCGGCAATTTTGAACACAAACTTAGCTTATCCAAAAGTTGTGTTATGCCACAACCCCCATAAAACGGGGGGTTGGGGGTTTTTGCGGCCATTAAAAACACTGGTTGATGTAGCCAAAGTATTGGGGCTTTTTGTTCTAGCTGCGAGCACTTATGCAGCCTCGCCTGCACCCACTGCGCTGCCCACGGGTGGTACCGTCAGCGCAGGGCAAGCGACTATTACGCAGAACGGCAATACCCTTAACGTCAACCAAACCACACAAAAGGCGGTTGTTAACTGGAACTCTTTTGACGTCGGTAAAAACGCGACCGTCAATTTCAACCAGCCTGACGCAAACGCCTCCACGCTAAATCGTGTCAACAGCGCGTCAAAGTCAATGATCAATGGCGCCGTCAACTCGAACGGTCAAGTCGTTTTCGTCAATCCCAATGGGGTTGTGTTCGGCAAAGGGGCTGAGGTCAATACGGGTGGGATCACCGCCACCACGATGGACATCAAAGACTCGGATTACATGAATGGCCGCAACACCTATTCGGGTAATGGCACGGGCAAGGTCGTCAACAAGGGCAAAATTACGGTTAACAATGCCAATGGCTATATCGCCTTGATGGCACCCGAAGTAAAAAATGAAGGTGTCCTGAGCGCGACCTTATCGGGTAACAACGCAATTGCCTTGGTATCGGGCCAACAGGTGACTTTGAATTTTGATGATGGACAACTCCTGAGCTTCACCGTGGACGCCTCGGCGGTCAAGTCACTGATCGCCAATAAACGGTTAATTCAAGTGAATGGCGGTCAAGTGCTCATTGCTGCCAACGCCGCCTCAGATTTGCGCGCTTCCGTAATCAACAACACCGGCACGATCAGCGCCAACGGTTTCAAGGTGTCTGGCGGCAAGGTGTTTCTATCCGGCGATACCGTGAATCAAAGTGCGACGGTGAGTGCGGATTCCGCCACGACGACCGGTGGCCAGGTCACTATCGCAGGCAATAATGTGGTTTTGGCGCAAGGCTCCAAGACAACGGCGAAAGGTGCAACCAATGGCGGCACTGTCAATATCGGGACGACTGCGGTTAGCTACACCCAGAACGCCGACGGTACCCGCGGCAACGTTCAAGCACAGAATTTGGCTAAGACTGTCACCGTTGAGTCAAGTGCGACGGTAGATGTGTCCTCAACCAGTATTGGTAATGGCGGTCAGATTAACGTCTGGTCAAGCAAACAGACCACCGTTGCGGGCACTTTCAATGCGACGGGCGGCAAGTTGGGTGGCAACGGCGGTAACATCGAAACCAGCTCTCAAGGCAAGCTGACGATATCGCCAGCGATTCTGGTTAACGCCTCGGCCCCCTTGGGTGTTAAAGGTAATTGGCTGCTTGATCCTGACGGGTTGACGATTGACGCCAGCACTGCCGGTGCGTTGTCGGCGGCTTTGGCGAATGCCAACGTGACGGTCGCCGTGCAGGGTGATTTGACCGTCGCTGCCGGCGCAGTGATCAGCACGATCAGTGCCGCTGCAAGCGCTGCTTCATCCTCAAGCGGGTCAACTTCCAGTAGCTCAAACACGAACGCGTCAACTTTAACGCTTAACGCATCCGGCACGTTGACAAGTAATGGTTCTCTCACCCTGGGTCAAACCAACAGTCTCGTCCTGACCGCTACTGCGCTTAACTTAGCGGCAGGAAGCGTGACGAGTGCCAACCAAGTCACTGCGACGGCACAAAGCATCACGTCTAGTGGATCGGTTACCAGTACCGGCGGCAGTAGTGGCGGTGTCACCCTTTTAGCCACGAGTGCGGTGATCACCGGAAGCGTTTCGGCAAGTGGCAGTAGCTCGGGCTCCTCGTCAGGCACGAGCTCAAGCGGGACTTCAGGGTCGACGTCGAGCGGCTCATCGGGGTCAAGTAGTTCAGGGTCGGGTTCGTCTTCTGGATCGAGCAACTCAGGCTCATCTGGCACAGGGTCGAGTGGCTCAGGATCGAGTGGGTCTGGATCAACTGGAACTGGCTCTTCTTCGTCGAGCACGGGTTCACAATCGAACACCTCGACCGGTAAATCCTCAAACGGCTCAAGCGCTAACCCAACCCCCGCTTCAGCCCAACAATTGTTAACGGCGATCACGACTGCTCAGGCGGCTGCGGCAGCCAATGCGGCCATCGCTAATGCGGCGGTCACGAGTGCTGTTGCACATATCAATGTCGTGAATTTGACGGCTGCCAATATGTCGACAAATTTGGCGGCAGCCATTAACTCGGCAAGTGCTGCGGCAGCGACAGGCACGACCACCTACATCAATGTGGGCGCCGGCACCGTGGCGGGCACCTCGCAAGCCGCCATGAACATCATGATTGCCCCTTCTACAACGTCGACTGCAACGCCGACCGCGGCTGCATTGGCGAGTGGCGGCTCGGTCAATATTCAAACCACTCAGAACTTGATAGCAAGTTCAACCTCAAGTATTACCGCAAATTCTGCAGCGGTTTCGGGCACTGTATCAAGCGTATCAGGCTCTGTATCAAGCGGTGTATCAAGTTCATCCTCCTCAGTTTCTGCTGGTTCCGTCGCTTTGACTGCCTATAGTGGCCCTGTTTCGGTGGCAGGTAGCGTGAGTGCGAACAGTACGACGGGAGCAGGTGGTGTCGTAGCAGTCGCCGCAAATGATGTTTTGTTTAATGGCGCAACGCTGCAGGCAAACGGAACAACTGGTGGTGCAATCTATGTAACGGCTACCTCAGGTAACGCGACGCTGGCCAATACCACGGTCGCAGCAAATGGCACGACCGGGTCAGGTGGTTCGGTGCAGATCGCTGGCCTAAATCAAACGCAGCTTGCTGCTTCGTCGGTTAGCGCCAATGGTGCGACGACTGGTGGCGGTATCCAGATTGGTATTAACAACACCTCTGGCAGTGGTTCAACTTTGGCTCCACCGGCACTCGCTGCCTTTACCAATAACGCAACGATTTCAAACACGACTACCCTCGATAGCCAGACCATTATTACGGCCAACTCGGCCTCCGCCTCTGCATCTGCCAACCCAAGTCAAGCCGGCGAGATCTATATCGCGGGTAACAATAGTCTGAGCACTGCAGCACAAATACAGGCGAATGGCGATAACGGCGGTTTAATTATTCTTAGCTCGCCTGCCGGCACTTATCAAAATACTGGCTATGTTCAGACCAATGGTGGGGCAGGTTTGGGTGGCACGATCGCTCAGTCCGGTCTGATTAGCACGGGGCTCTCGGGTGCAACGCTCGAAGCTAACGGTACAAGCGGCGGCGGTAACATCATCACCGGTCGCGATTTTCAAGCAAATCCCCTCTCAGGTAGCGCAGCACAAGACGCGTTATTGCCAAGGCTATCCAGTATTGTTGTCGTCCCGACATCCCAAATCACGGTCATTGACCAAGCGTCCAGCCTGAGCGCCAACGCGTTGCTGAGCGGCGATGGTGGTAACGTACTTAATTGGGGTCAGGGTTTAGGGGCCTATGGGCGCTTCAGCGCATCGGCCTTTGGCACCTCAGGTAATGGCGGCTTGGTCGAGACCTCGGGTAATTTTCTTGACCTGACGGGTGCCTCAGTTCTTACCTCAGCGGTAAACGGCCGCGTCGGTAACTGGTTGTTGGATCCAGGTAACGTGACCATTGCAGCAGCCGGGACGACCACTTCTGGGTCTGTCTTTAGCTCAAGCGGCTCAAGTTATACTTACACCTCCTCATCTACCAGCATCATTCTAGCTAGTGCGGTTTCGTCAGCTCTGACCAACACCAGTGTGACGATCACAACAGATTCGGCGAGCACGATTGCAGTGAACGCTGCGATTACTGCGACGTCGGGTACCTCATCGTTAAGCTTGAATGCCTGTACGATAGCGTTGGGCGCGAACATCACTACTTATGGTGCACAAACCTACACGGGTGCGGTGATACTGGGTAACAGCACCGTGCTGACTGCAAATAACAACTCAGCAGTTAGCTTTAGTTCAACGGTAGATGGCAGCTATGGCACTGAGTCGCTGACGGTGACAAACGGTAGCGGTAACGTGACCTTTGGCAGCACGGTTGGGGCAACGACCGCCCTGGGTAGTCTGACCATCACAGGGGTGTCGGGTAATACCACTGCCCAGACAACGAGCTTGAACGGCAACGTCACGACCGCCGGTGTTCAGCGTTACGGTGGCAATTTGACCCTGGGCAGCAACACGTCGCTTGCTTCGCACAACAGTAACGTCACCATTGCGGGTAACGTCAGTACCCAAACAACGCTCACCGCCGGGATCATCGAGTTTTTAGGGTCCGGCTACTGGAAAATCAGTGTGGATGCGGGGACTACTTGGGAGCAGTACTCCGCAACCGCAAGCGGTAGCACCTATGTTTCTGGTGGCACTGCCTTATCGATAGTGCCTTCGATCACCTATAGCAGCGGTAGTTACCTCTGGACACCAACGGCAAGCGGTAACTTTGCAGTGGTGGTTGTCGGTGGTGGCGGGGCTGGCGGTGATGCCTCGCCCGAGAGAACCGCTGGCGGCGGCGGCGGTGGTGGTGTCCTTTATAACGCCAGCTACAGCGTGACTGGCGGCACCGCGATCTCAGCAACAGTTGGGCAGGGCGGGACTGCCAACAATGGTCAGACTGAGACTACCGCCATCATCCAAAGCCAAATTGGCGGCGCCTCCAGTTTTGGATCAATTACCGCTTATGGCGGCGGGTTCGGTGGTACCGAGAGTTCAAACGGTAATTATTTAGACGCGAGCGCGTCAACGTTAAACATACCGGGCGCTTCATATAACGGGGTATCTTATGCAGGCGGCGGCGGCGGATGGCAGAGCCGGTATGGATTTGCTGGCGGCGTGATGGGGACAGGTCCAGACGGTACGGTTATTGGCACCGCCGGAAACGGTGGGCAAGGTTGTTCCTACTGCGGCGGTTATGTTTGGCGTGGCGGCGGCGGCGGCGGTGCGGGAGGCAACGGCAACGACGGCAATAGCAGTAACGGAGCGGGTGGGGTGGGTATCCTCAACCCAATATCCGGATCGAATATCGGTCAGTTGAAAAATGGCAGCTATTACCTCGGTGGCGGCGGTGGTGGTTCGATAGAAAACTCCAATTCGGCCGCTGGTGTTGGGGGCGTCGGGGGTGGCGGGAACGGTGGTAAACAATCTGTCATTGCGTCAGCAGGCACGGCCAACACGGGCGGTGGCGGCGGCGGCGGAAGTCAAGATACCGTACCCTATGGTGGTAACGGTGGAAGCGGCGCCGTCATCGCTTCAGGCAATTTGACCTTGGTTGGCAATTATTCTCTGACCATCTCGTCAGGATCCGGCGCTGCATCGATTGGCGGCACGGTCTCTAACCTTACAACGCTTAACATCAACTCAACCTCAGCAAACAGTGCAGTAAACAGTGCGATTGCGGGTACAACTGCACTAGTGTTAAACAGTGCAGTGGGATATACCGGCAGCAACAATGGGGTGTTAAGCCTGTCAGGTACGAATACCTATACTGGTGACACGACCGTAGCCGGCGGCACCTTAAAAGTCAGCGGGATGGGCAGCCTCGGCAGTGGCTCGTATGCTGGCGCAGTCAGTGTGGCAAGTGGGGCTGTCTTCAATTACGCATCCTCTGCTACTCAGACCTTGTCCGGCGTAATCAGCGGATACGGCTCGCTTCTTAAAGACACGTCGTCCAGCACATTGACACTGTCGGGTGCTAATACGTTTACCGGCGGCACCACGATTAACGCAGGTACTTTGCAAGTCTCGTCAGGTGGCGCGAGCGGCTCGAGCCTGTCAACAGGTAGCGTTAACATCAACGGCGGTACGCTGGTAAACACGGCCTCTAGTGTCACCATCAGTAACCCGATTTATGTGGGTAGTAATGGCGCGACCTTTGCGTCAGCGGCAGCAGGCTTGGTGAAGTTCTCGGGCGTCATCTCGGATGCTTCAAACATTGACGACGAGCCAGGTAACCTAAAAATTGGTAACAGCAGCAACACGGGTACCGTCAATTTCTCAGCCAACAACACTTTCACGACTTACGCTTTCAACGTTAACTACGGCACTTTCCAGTTGGGTGCAGCCATGAGCAGTGGTGGGCCAGTGGCGACTAACCCCATCGTCTACGTTAATTCAAACGGCACCTTCGATTTGAACGGCTATAACAGTGCCCAGAACTGGATCTTCCTGAATGGCGGTACGCTGACGAACGCCAAGGCCAATACAGCAGTGAGCGTTGCGACGACCAACTTGCAGCTTCAGTCGAGCAGCACGATCTCTGCGACGGCCAATGCCTCTTTAACCGTGCAATCAGCGATATACGGTGAAAGTAGTGGCCTGACGATTGGCGGAGCAGGGACTGTGACACTGACTGGTAGCAATACCTACTCTGGGACTACCACCGTAAACAGTGGCAGCACCTTGAATGTGACGCCCAGTTATGCGTTTCAGAATTACACACTAAGTGGTAATTTTGTGAATAACGGCACGGTCAACCTTGATACGTCCAATGGTTATCAGTCTTCCAGTAACTGTTGTTCGACCATTTATCTAAATAATGTGTCAGGATCAGGTGCCTGGAACATCACCAGCAATAATAATAACGGCGGGCTTTATAACGAAAGGGTCTTCTTCACGGGTAGCACGACTACCGGCGCGATTACGTTAACGAATTACGGAAATTTATGGCTTAACCCCACGTCGGATGCCTCGATCACGTCCACGTCTGCAATCAACCTGAATGGGAGCAACACTTGGTTACGCCTCTATGGCACTGCCAATCAAACCATTGCGATTGGCACCTTAAGCGGAAGCGGTAACGTCGACTTCCCGGACGGCGGCGCGGGCCGAGCGCTCACCTTGTCCTTAGGTAACGATAATGGCTCGGGTACCTTCAGCGGTGCTATCACCAACTCAAGCTATGCCAACGGCACTGAAGTTTTGAGCCTGACTAAGGCTGGCACTGGCACCGAAACTTTGACAGGCACGAATACGTATACAGGCACCACTAATATCAGTGCAGGCAAGCTGGCAGTCACTAGTGCTGGGGTACCCGGTGCAAGCGTAGTCTCGATTGGCTCTAGCGGAACGCTTGATCTGCAATATTCGGGGACAGTTACCCTAGCCTCACTGACAATGGCATCTGGCGCCGCGATCACTACCTCAACGAACACGTCTGCTTTGACGGTGACTGGCGTCAGCACCCTGGCAGGTACGATCACCACTAACGGTACGCAGACGTATTCCGCTGCGGTCGTCCTCGCCGCCAACACAACCCTCACTGTCAACACCAGCAGCGCCATCAGTTTTGGTTCAACTGTCAACGGCACAGCTGGGACTGAAGCACTGACGATTATCAATAACAGCGGGAACGTATTGTTCGGCGGTACGGTGGGGGCAACAAAGGCCCTGGGTAGCCTGACAATCGCGGGCCAAGCGGGTAGCAGCACCTCACAGACGACAAGCCTGACGGGCAACGTGACGACTGCTGGCCTTCAGAGCTATGGCGGAAACATCACGCTCGGCACCAGCCTGTCGCTGGTCTCGACTAACAGTAGCATTACTGTCGCAGGCGCTGTGAACACGGTGTCACCTAGCTTTCCCTCGTACGCCTTGACGCTCTCTTCAGGCTCAGGCTCGACTTCGATTGCAGGGAATGTCTCAAATATCTCAACGCTAACGATTAACTCAACTTCAGCAGCGAACGCGGTGAGTGGGGTGATTGCTGGTTCGACGGCGTTAGTGTTTGATAGCGCGGCAGGTTATACCGGTGCTAACACGGGCGTGTTGAGCCTGTCAGCTAGCAACACGTATACGGGCACCACCACCGTATCGGGCGGTACCTTGAAGATCAGCGGTTCGGGTAGTCTTGGCAGCGGCGCTTATGCCAGTTCAATCAGTGTCGCAAGTGGTGCAATCTTTGATTATGCGTCTTCTGCCAATCAGACCTTGTCCGGCTTGATCAGTGGCTATGGCTCACTTGTTAAAGACACCTCATCAAGCGTACTGACGTTGTCGTATGCAAACACTTATTCAGGTGGCACAACCCTGACCGCAGGTACCATCATCCTCGGATCCAATCAGACCGTCTCTGCCGGTGCGGGCCCGTTGGGCTCAGGGACGTTGACCTTGAATGGCGGTACCCTTAAAAATTCCGCCGCTGGTTATCAGCTATACAACTCCATCGCGGTCAGCGGCTCATCCATCATAGGTGAGGTGAGTGGATCAAGCATCATCATTAATGGCAACATTACCGGTTCAAGTACGCTGTATTTCAATGAATTAACGTCTGGTCTGACCGCTTATTTCAATGGCAACAACAGTGGCTTTACGGGCTCTTTTGTTGCAGGCGGAAACGGCAACGCGGGTAACTTGTTTATCGCTCCGTCCGCAACGAGTGCCAGCGCAAGTTGGACGTTTAATAACGTCACGGCGTGGCTTAACGGCAGCGGGACTTATTCATTCGGCTCGCTCTCAGGCTCGAGCAATATCAATTTCTATTCAGGCACGAATACGGCGACTTTGTCAGTGGGTGCGCTGAACGCCAACACAAGTTATTCAGGCGTGATCGGTTATTTGGCAAGTGGATCGTCCACCTCAACCATTGCTGTGTCTAAGCTTGGTACTGGCACCGAAACCTTGACCGGTACGAACACCTACACAGGTGCCACGAGCATTAGCGCGGGCACCCTCGCCGTTGGCAGCGCCGGCGCCCTCAGCACGGGCGTTGTCTCGATTGGTTCAGGCGCTATCCTTGATCTGCAATACTCGGGCACGATCACCTTAGCCTCACTGACGATGACGTCAGGTGCTGCCATTACGAACTCGGTGAATACGTCGGCTTTGACGGTTTCGGGCACCAGTACTTTAGGCGGTAGTATCACCACGGCTGGTGCGCAGACCTATACCGGCGCTGTCACCTTAGCTGCCAATACGACACTGAGTACTTTGTATGCCAGCACTACGAACACCAATGCAGCGGTGACCTTTAGCTCAGCGGTGAACGGCACGCTAGGTAGTGAGACCCTGACGATTACAAACGGCAGCGGTGACGTGACGTTCGGTAGCACGGTTGGGGCAACGACTGCCTTGGGCGGCGTGACGATCACCGGGGTATCAGGCAATACCACCGGCCAGACTACAACCTTAAATGGCAATGTCACCACGACAGGTGTTCAAAGCTTCGGCGGCAATCTCGCCCTTGGCACGAATATATCGCTGGCCTCCACGAACAGTAATGTAAGTATCGCTGGCAACGTCAGTACCCTCACCTATGTGACAAGCGAGATTGTCGAGTTCTTAGGTTCGGGCCTGTGGGAAGTGAGTACCAACGCAGGTGCTACCTGGGAGATCTATCAGGCCAGTGCATCGGGCAGTAGTTACGTTTCTGGAGGTAGCGCGCTGAGTAACGCACCTTCGATTACTTACAGCAACGGAAGTTATGGCTGGACGTTTAGCGGGAGCAGTAATTTAGCTGTTCTGGTCGTCGGCGGCGGCGGTGCCGGTGGTGGCGCTTTAGCCGAACCACAGAGGGCTGCTGGCGGCGGCGGCGGTGGTGGTGTGCTTTATAGCGCTAGCTATAGCATTACCAGTGGCTCGCAGATCTCAGCAACAGTTGGGCAGGGCGGCACTGCCAATACCGCTGGTCAGACTGAGACTTCTTCCGTTATTCAAAATGAACTTGGTGGCGCCTCTAGTTTTGGATCAATTACCGCATACGGTGGTGGTTTCGGTGGTTCACAAGGCAATAATTTAGATGCGAGTGGGTCAGCGTTAAACATACCTACTGCCTCGTACAACGGGGTATCTTATGCCGCCGGCGGAGGCGGGTGGCATAATTTCCTTTACGGATTTGCTGGGGGCGTGATGGGCACGGGTCCAGCTGGTACGGTCATTGGGACCGCAGGAAGTGGCGGCCAGGGCAGAGATTTTACTTCTTATCCCTACTATAACTGTGCTGGTTCTTGCCGTGGTGGTGGTGGTGGTGGTGCAGGAGGAGACGGCAATGCGGGCAATAGCAGCGATGGACAAGGTGGCGTGGGTCTCGTTAATCAGATTTCTGGATCGAATATCGGTCAGTTGAATAATGGAAGCTATTACGTGGGTGGTGGTGGTGGTGGATCCTTAGCAAATATTGGATATTTATCAGGAGGTGTTGGTGGTGTTGGTGGTGGTGGGAACGGCGGCTCAAATTTATCGAGTGCGCAAGCAGGCACGGCGAACACTGGCGGTGGCGGCGGCGGCGGCAGTCACGATAGTGGTGGAGCTGGTGGTAATGGTGGTAGCGGCGTGGTGGTCGCCTCTGGCAACGTAACTTCGATAGGCCGCTATGCTCTGACTATCTCGTCAGGTTCAGGCGCCGCTTTGATTGGTGGCACCACCACCAATATTTCAACGCTGACGATTAACTCTACTTCGGCAACTAGCGCAGTCAATGGTGCGATCACAGGCTCGACTGCGGTGGTGGTCAATAGCGCCTCAGGTTATACCGGCGCTAACAGTGGCGTAGTGAGCCTGGCAGGTACGAATACCTACACCGGCAACACGACGGTAGCGGGTGGTACCGTGAAAGTAAGTGGTTCGGGTAGCCTCGGTAGTGGCAACTACGCTGGTGCGATCAGTATTGCCAGCGGCGCCTTCTTTGATTATGGATCGTCCGCCAATCAAACCTTGTCTGGCTTGATCAGTGGGTATGGCTCGCTGAGCAAAGACACTTCAAATACCAGTGCGCTGACCTTGTCCTATGCAAATACCTACACAGGCGGCACAACGATCAGTGCAGGGCGCTTGCAGGTGACATCAGGTGGTGCAAGCGGGACCAACCTCTCATCGGGATCAGTCACCATTAGCGGCGGTGCACTAGTTGATACGACCACAAGCACGATCACTAGCGCGATCACCTTAGCTACAGGTACAACAAACGAGATCGCAGCTGTAACGGGTGCAACTGCGACGATCACTGGCTTGATCTCGGGTTCAACCGGGGCGTTGACGATCGGTGATGCAACGAATACTGGGACTGTTCAGTTACCTAATGCAAACACCTACGGTGGCGGTACAAGTATCAGTGCCGGTACGCTGGCAATAAGCAATGCTGGTGCCTTCGGCTCTGGTCCAGTTTCGATCGCTTCGGGCGGCACGCTTGATCTGCAGTACGCCGGTACAGTCGCCATCACCTCGCTCACCATGGCGTCAAACGCTGAGATTACCAACTCGGTGAATACATCGATCTTGACGGTCACGGGCACGAGCACCCTGGCGGGCAGTATCACCACGGCCGGTGCGCAGACTTATTCCGGGGCGGTAACGATTGCTGCGAATACCACGCTGAGCACCTTGAATGCGAGCAACACCAACACCAACGCAGCAGTGACATTTAGTTCAACTGTCAACGGCACCCTGGGTACGGAGTCGCTCACGATTACCAATGGCAGCGGCAATGTGACCTTCGGTAGCACAGTAGGCGCGACCACTGCGGTGGGAAGCCTAACGATCACCGGGGTCCCCGGCACTAGCACAGCCCAGACTACAAGCTTGACGGACAATGTGACGACCACAGGCGTCCAGAGCTTCGGGGGCAACGTCACACTTGACGCAAATCTATCGCTTGCCTCGACTAACAGCAACGTCAGTATTGCGGGTAACGTGAATACGGTGTCACCTGAATTTCCGAAATACGCGCTAACTCTCTCGTCTGGATCCGGTTCTACTTCTATCGGCGGCACTGTATCCAACCTCTCAACGCTCACGATTAACTCGACCTCAGCCTCGAGCGCGGTGAGTGGTGTGATCTCTGGTTCGACTGCGGTAACCTTGAACAGCGCAGCGGGTTACACCGGTGCTAACACAGGCGTGTTGAGTCTGTCAGCGACGAACACTTACACAGGCGGTACGACGGTATCGGGTGGTACCTTAAAGGTGAGTGGTTCGGGTAGCCTCGGTAGCGGCACTTATGCAGGCGCCATCAGTGTTTCTAGCGGTGCAGTATTTCAATACGCGTCTTCGGCAACACAGACCCTGTCCGGCGTAATCAGTGGCTACGGCTCGCTTCTTAAAGACACGTCCTCCAGCGCATTAACAATGTCGGGCGCAAACACTTACTCAGGTGGCACCACGTTAAGCACGGGGATTATCATCCTCGGGTCAAATCAAACCTCAAGCAGCAGCGCAGGACCGCTCGGCACAGGCACGCTGACTTTGAACGGCGGCACCTTAGAAAACTCAGCCGCTGGCTATCAGATCTATAACCCCATCGCGGTGAACAGCTCGTCGACAATTGCCGAAGTAGGCGGGACAATCAACGTAGACAAGAATATTACGATTAACGGAAACATCACCGGCTCGGGCACGCTGAACTTCAATGAGCTGACCACTGGCTGGACAGGTTATTTCAACGGCGACAACAGTGGCTTTACCGGCTCTTTTGTTGCAGGTGGAAACGGCAGCTCGGGTAACTTGTTCCTTTCCCCTTCTGCGACCAGTGCCAGCGCAAATTGGACGTTCAATAACGTCACGGCTTGGCTTAACGGCAGCGGGACTTATTCATTTGGTTCGCTGTCCGGATCGAGCAATATCAATTTCAATTCTGGTACCAATACGGCGACTTTGTCAGTAGGCGCAGTCAATATCGACACGAGCTATTCAGGGGTCATTGGTTATTTAGCGAGCGGATCGTCGACCTCAACTATTTCTATCGTTAAGGTCGGAAGGGGCACGCAAACCCTGACAGGCGCAAATACTTACACAGGTGGCACCACAATTAGTGCAGGTCAGTTAAAGATCGCGTCAGGTGGTGCAAGTGGCACGAACTTATCGTCGGGATCAGTCACTATTAATGGCGGTGCACTGGTTGATACGACGATCAGCACAATTAGTAATGCCATCATCTTAGGCTCAGGCACGACCAACGAGATAGCAGCGGTGACAGGCGTGACCGCGACGATCGCTGGTTTGATCTCGGGCTCAACCGGCGCCTTGACCTCGGGTGATTCAACCAATAACGGCACCGTCAAACTCCCCAGAGTAAACACCTACGGCGGCGGCACGACGGTTGGCGGCGGCACGCTGGTAATTGGCACTGCAGGGGCCTTTGATGCCTCGGTCGTCTCGATCAGTTCTGGCGGAACGCTTGATTTGCAGTACACGGGGACGCTTACGATCGGCTCATTAACGATGACGTCAGGTGCTGCCATTACGAACTCGGTGAATACTTTAGCCTTGACGGTAACGGGCACCAGTACTTTAGGCGGTAGTATCACCACGGCTGGTGCGCAGACCTATACCGGCGCTGTCACCTTAGCTGCCAATACGACACTGAGTACTTTGTATGCCAGCACTACGAACACCAATGCTTCGGTGACCTTTAGCTCAGCGGTGAACGGCACGCTAGGTAGTGAGACCCTGACGATTACAAACGGCAGCGGTGATGTGACGTTCGGAAGCGCGGTTGGGGCAACGACTGCCTTGGGCGGCTTGACGATCACCGGGGTATTAGGCAATACCACCGCCCAGACTACAACCTTAAATGGCAATGTCACCACGACAGGTGTTCAAAGCTTCGGCGGCAATCTCAAGCTGGGTACAGACGTGTCGCTGACGTCCACGAACAGTAATGTAAGCATCGCTGGTAACGTGAGTACGCTCAATGCAGTGACGAGCGAGATTGTCGAGTTCTTAGGCTCGGGCCTTTGGGAAGTGAGTACCAACGCAGGTGCTACCTGGGAGATCTATCAGGCCAGTGCATCTGGCAGTAGTTATGTTTCTGGAGGTAGCGCGCTGAGTAACGCACCTTCGATTACTTACAGCAACGGAAGTTATGGCTGGACGTTTATTACGGGAACGACACTAAGCTATCTGATTGTGGGCGGCGGTGGCGGTGGCGGGGCCTATTACGGTGGCGGAGGCGGCGCCGGTGGAGTGCTCTCGGGTAGCGTCGCTGTCTCAAATCAATCTTACGCGATTGTGGTGGGGGCGGGTGGTAGCAATGCAACTTCGTACTATACCGATTATTTGTATCAGACCAGTGCAAGTAACGGGTCTAACTCTAGCGCTTTTGGATACACCGCGCTCGGTGGCGGCGCAGGGGGTCTCTACGGTCAGCCTTACGGAGCAGGCTCTGGTGGTTCGGGTGGTGGCGCTGGTGCATCATCTGGTGGCTATTATTATTATGGCTACTCCTTCTTCTACTCTACCGCCGGTAGCGGCACATCAGGCCAAGGTTACGCAGGCGCAAGTTCCTACTATAGTGAGGTACCAGGCGGTGGTGGTGGCGCGGGCGGTGCTGGTGGCTACGCAGGCCCTAGTCGTGGCCAGAACGGCCCTGCCATGGGCGGAATTGGTGTTGTTAACCCAATCGCCGGTTCGAATATTGGTGAAATTTATTATTACGACGGATCTCGTTACGTGGGTGGTGGTGGCGGAGCAGTAAGTTATTCAGGGGGTTTAGGTGGCGGTGGCACAGCACTTTGTAGCGGTTGCCCTGGTGTTTCTGGTTCGTCGAATACGGGCGGTGGGGGATCCAGTGGCTCGAGCATTTATGTGGGTACATATGGTGGTAATGGTGGAAGCGGCGTGGTGGTCGCCTCCGGAAACGTCGCTTCAGTAGGCCGTTATGCTTTGACTATCTCGTCAGGTTCAGGCGCTGCTGTGATTGGGGGCACTACCACCAATATTTCAACGCTGACGATTAACTCGACTTCAGCAACCAGCGCAGTGAACGGAGTGATTTCTGGTTCAACCGCTGTGGTGTTGAACAGCGCAGAGGGATATACCGGGACGAACAGTGGCGTGTTAAGTCTGTCAGCCACTAATACTTACACGGGTAACACCACAATCGCGGGCGGTACCTTAAAGGTCAGTGGTGCGGGCAGTCTCGGTAGTGGCGATTACGCCGGTGCTATTAGCGTAGCGAGTGGCGCAGTTTTTAACTATGCATCCTCTGTTACACAGACGCTGTCTGGCGTGATTAGTGGCTATGGTTCGCTCAGCAAAACCCTGTCAACCAGTACGCTCGACTTGACAGGCGCGAACACTTATTCGGGCAACACCACGATTAGCGCTGGCACCCTGGTGGCACCCACGACTGCCGCTCTCGGTAGCAGCGCAGTCTCGATCGACTCAGGTGCGACGCTTGATCTGCAGTATTCGGGCACAGCTACCTTGACTTCACTGACGATGGCTTCGGGCGCGGCGATTACCAACTCTGTCAACGTGTCAGCGCTGGCAGTGAGTGGTGCTAGTACTTTAGCTGGCAGCATCACCACCGCCGGCGCTCAGACCTACAGCGGCGCGGTCAGCCTTGTTGCGAATACCTCCATCAGCACAACCGCGAATGGTGCCGTGACATTTAACGGGACGATTGATTCGCCCGGAACATACAGCTTGACGATCAACACCGGGACAACCTCCAGTGCTGGACTCGTAAGCTTTTTAAGCGCGGTCGGCGCGACAAGTCGCTTAGGTGGCCTCAATGTCAATGTGGGCTTGGGAACAATCCAACTTGGCGGGAATATCACCACCAACGCGACGTTAGCATTAACTGGAAGCGTGGTGCTTTCTGCCGATTCGGCGCTGACAGCTTCGGGTAACGTCAACCTGTACGGCTCAGTTAATTCTTACTCTGACGCGAGCTACGCCTTGAGTGTGACAAGCGGTTCGACCGCCTACTTTAGCCAAGCCATAGGCGGCACGACTGCCCTCAGCGCACTGACTGTTTCTGCCAGCGCTATTTCCTTATACGGTAACGTAACCACCACCGGCGGTCAGTCTTATAGCGGCGCGTTATCTCTTGGTGCCGATACGACCATAACAAATACCTACAGTGGTGACATCACGTTTAACGGTAGTGTTGACTCCTTGGTCACACAAAGATCCCTAACGGTCATTAATAGTGGGTCAGGCGCCGTCACTTTTAGTGGCACGGCTGGTGCATTGAAGTCGCTTAGCTCGTTGAACGTTAGTGCCAACACCGTCAATCTTGCTGCCGCGATCACCACGAGCGGGACACAAACCTATTCGGTCGATAGTCAGTTAAGTTTGTCGGGCGCTACGACTCTCACCGCCGCGGGCAATATCGGCATAGACGCATTCATTTACGGATCAGGCTATTCATTGAGTCTAATGACTAGCGGGACAGCGACCTTTACGCAAAATATTAGCTCTGTGGGTGCGCTGACCGTATCTGCAAGTCAGATCACTCTGCCCGCATCAATCTACACAACAGGCTCGCAATCCTATACCGGAGCAGTCAACCTCAGCAAGGATACGTTCCTAACCTTTGGAGCCGACACAGCGTTTACGTTTAATGGCACGGTCGATTCTACTGGGTCAAACTATCTGCAGGTCATAGCGGGCAACTATTCAGGCACCGTTACGTTTGCCGGTGCGGTCGGGGCAACTAATTCTTTGCGCGGCTTATTAGTCTATGCAAGTAATGTTGTTTTACCTTCGGCTGTTACTACAACTGGGGCCCAGACTTACTCTGGCGCCGTGACGCTTAGTGCGAATACAACCATAACGACTAGCTCAACCAGTCAAGTGAGCGGAGGTGTGAATTTTTACGGCACGATTGATGCGCCAAACGGTAGTTCTTTGTCAATCAACACGGTATCCACCTACCATCAGGACGCTGTGTATTTAGGTGGCGCCGTTGGGGCAACCTCTGCCATCGGTGGGTTGAACATCTCGGCAGGCAATGTCAGTATGCAAAGCGTGACCTCGAGCAACGGGATTACGATTAACAGCTCAGGTTTATACAATTACGTTAACGCGACTGGGACCATCACCAATACAGGTGGAACGGGCACCGGTATTGTGATTCAGGCTGTCGGTATTTTGTATCTAAACAGTGTTAACAATAGCGGCAGCTCAGGGATTCAGTTGGCAGGTGGCTACGGCTTAGCCGCAGGTAACGCAAGTTCGTACGGCACGATTTCGAGTTTAGGCACGGTGACCAATACAGGAGGCATTGTGGTGCTTTCGATGGCTGCCCCCTCCAGTTACTACGGCGCGGGTCTTTATCCATCACCTGAATATCAAATCGGGCTGACACGCACGAATGCGGCTGTGGGTACGAACGTAAGCTATGGCCAAGCAGGGGGCAGCTATAGTCAACCAGTCAGTTTTGTGTCTGGCTTAGGCTACGGCTACGTTAACTATCGGGCACAAAATACCACGACAACTTACTTGGGCGTCCAGAATAATTACTCGCAAGTGGAAGGCACTACTTATGATTCAGCGACGGCGCTTGCGTGGCTGAGCAACGCTAACAACATCTCTATTTACGGTACCTACTCGACCTATAGCTTTGGTGTAAATACAACGAACACAGCCGTTTTATCCAGTTTGCGTTTTTCGAGCACCATAGGCGGTAACTCAAACAGCGTGCAAGCGGCAACGAGTTTGGTTCAGGGCACCATCACTTCAACCCTCTCGAATATCTATATTTACCCGCAGTATAGGGAAGGCGATAACTATTATTCTGCTGGATACGCAACCTATACCATCACTGCAGCGCCAGTCGTTGCCACGGAAGAAGTCGTGACGACACCAACTGTGGTTGCGACCATGGTGACCACCACAACGACAGCGGTCACCACTACAGTTACGACTACAGTTGTCACTCCTGCTGTTACAACAGTCGAAACAACCGTGGTGACCCCTGTTGTCGCGACAGTTGTTACGCCTGTTGTGCAGACTGTTGCGACGTTTACCCCCGTCCCAGTGGTTCTGCCGCCCGTAGTGCCGGTAGTACCAGTGACGACAGTAACTCCTGTAGCGGCAACGACTTCTTCGGTTAGCACTGCAAGCACCTCTAGTTCGACATCTTCTTCATCGTCAAGCAGCGCTTCGGGCGATGCGTCAGCTTCATCTGGCGGTTCAAGTGCAGGTAGTGCAACCTCAAGCGGTACATCTGGTGGCGGTGAGACGAGTGCATCATCGGGTGGTTCAAGTTCAGGTGGTTCAAGTTCAGGCGGCTCAAGCTCAAGTGGCTCAGCTGCTGGCGGCGACGCAAGTGCCTCGTCCAGCGGGTCGTCCTCTGGCGGCTCATCATCGAGCGGATCGAGTTCAAGTAGTTCAAGTGCGGGTGGTTCGTCCTCAGGTGGCTCAAGTTCAGGTGGTTCATCCGCTGCTACCTCATCGGGTGGCGGGGATGCCGCTGCGTCTGGTGGAGGCTCAGCTACTGGCGGTTCAAGCGCAGGTGGATCAAGCGCAGGGGGCGCGTCATCCAGTGGTTCGAACTCAGGTGGCTCTTCTTCGGGCGGTTCAAGCTCGGGCGGCTCATCCTCGGGCGGCTCATCCTCCGGCGGTTCATCCTCCGGCGGTTCATCATCGGGTGGCTCAAGCGCAAGTGGCTCAAGCTCGGGTGGTTCATCTGCAAGTGGCAACGGCGGCACAGGCACCAAGAGCGGTTCGGGATCTTCTGGCACGGCCAAAGGCGGTAGCGGAAAAGCTGATGCACCTCAACCCGCGGCGCCAACCGTTAAGTACAGCGGAAAATATGCGACTACAGCAGATGGCAAACGAGCCCCGAGCGTGAAAACTGAGGCAAGCGCTAAACCGGCGACGGCTGCTAAAGCAGACGCAACTGGTAAAGCTGAGACGCCGACCGCTGCTGCGCCTTCTGCTAAATACACCGGTAAATACGCTGTCGATGCGGACGGGAAAAAAGTGACTGTTGCCAGAACCGACACAGCCGCGAGAGCTGATGGTGGCGCTAAAACCGACGCAGCGGCAAAACCGGCAGCCGCTGGTGCCACCGCCGCGCCTAGCGTGAAGTACACAGGCAAATACGCAACGGGTGCTGATGGTAAGCGAGCAGTGAGTGCAAGCGGCACTGGCACTGCAACGGGGACAGCTAGCGGAACCACCGCGACCGCTGCGAAACCCGCAGCGCCCAGCGCCAATGCGCCCTCGGCCAAGTACACCGGAAAATACGCTGATGGTGCACGCAGCGCCGCAACACCAGTAGCCAGAGTCACACCTGCAGCGCCTCGCGTGGGTGTCGCAGCGAACGGACCAGCGCCAACACCAGTAAACGTCGCGCCGCCACGCGTCGAAAAATACGCGACCAGAACGGATGCCAATACAGACAACAAAATTACCTTCAGCAACGGTGGCTTTACCAGCGTTGGCATTAACCCCGCGCTTCCAGTTCCCGAAGTTAAAGGAGGGATGGATTCAACGTCGATGCTAATGGTTGCTAGTCGTGTGTCAGGATCCACGGTTGAGACCGGCAACACAGCCAGCTCTCAAACTGCCAAAGACAAGAAAGTAAACGGCTCGCAAAATTCGTATGAAAGCCCAGAGGCGACTAACCTGACAACTACACTTAACGTGTTAGCAATTCCTTAAAGCGTAACGTTTTTTTATAAGGTATAGATATGTTTGACTATCTAGTTGATCTGCCCAACGTAGTGCTTTTCTTGGTGATTATGTCTTCGGGGCTCCTGCTCGCAGTGGGCTTGCCGGTGCTGATTCGCTGGAAGTTCAAAATTACGCCTAACGACGCGCTGTCCAAAGGCGCCACAGAGGCCTACAAGATTGCCATCTCTATTACGCTTTTGCTCTTTGTGATCACGCTGGTACGTGTGCAGGGAGATCATAGAAATGCAGAAGACATCGCGGCCAAAGAGGTCGCGCTGACGCTCAAGCTCACAGGCGCCTTGGCTGTGTTTGGTGGCCCGGATGCAGAAGAATCAGTTGAAGATTTGAAGGCCTATACTAAATCAGTGGCCAATGACGAGTGGCCCTTGATGGCTAAAGGCGTCTCCAGCGACGTGACGACTGGCCTCTTGGCAGATTTGACACAGGGCATTGGGTTATTAACCCCTGAGAACGCGAAACAACAAATGGCGAGGGTTGAAATTGGCTTAACCATCAGTCAGTTGACCGACACAAGGCAAGCGCGGTTGACGGCAGCCAAGGTCACGCTACCCAATTACCTCACACAGGCTATCACGTGTGCTCTGGCTTTAGTGATCATTCTGGGCTGGCTTGAAACACCGTTGCCCAGGCTAGCCGGCTATGCGGGAGGCGTGGTCACGGGGTTTTCGGTATTGCTGACTTTGCTGATTCAGGCAAGCGGTGTGTTTGTCGGTCAGAACGCGGTCGATGCCTGGTCTATCCCGGGATGGTGAGGTAAGGCTTTGAATTAAGAAAACGTCGATAAAAGTTTAAGCAGACGAGAAAAGGATTAAGTCCCGCAGAAGAGGGGACTTAATCCAATCACAGTTAAGCGGCTTCTAGAGCCTGGCGCTTAGCAGCCATATGGCCGTGGTGATGAGTTCGATCTTTGTACTGTATGACTTTTCGATCGATTTTGTCGACTACGATATCGATAGAACTGTAGAGGTTATCTTCAGTTGATTCGCAGTGGATGTCTTTCCCTGGGACGCGCAGGGTGACTTCGACATGGTGTTTGAGAGGTTCGACTGAAAGCATGACTTGCAAGTCGATAAGCTTGTCGAAGTGTCGGGCAACACGCGCAAGTTTGGCGTGAATGTATTCCCGGATAGCAGGTGTGACCTCAAGATGATGACCAATGATGCTTATGTTCATGGACTGCACTCCTGGACAAATTGTGGGTAGTTTGCGCGGCTGCGCGGTGTGGGTCTTGTCAAGTCTCCTTTACAGTTTGATGACAATCCCAGTTTACCCACTTGGATCAGAAAATCAAGCGCAAAATTGGTCTAAGCAATTTTGGCTAAAGCAGTTTTTGTCCAGAAAGCCTTACCTACATCTTGAAATGTTCGCCTAAGTAAACTTTGCGTACGTCTGCATCCTCAACGATCTCTGTCGGGCTACCCGTGATCAGCACTCTGCCCTCGTTGATAATATAGGCGCGATCACAGATGCCTAGCGTCTCACGCACGTTATGGTCGGTGATCAGCACACCGATACCCCGGCTCTTTAAAAAGCGCACGATTCGTTGAATTTCGATCACCGCGATGGGATCCACGCCTGCGAAAGGTTCATCCAGCAGGATAAACCGCGGGCGAGTCGCCAGAGCGCGAGCAATTTCCACCCGGCGACGCTCACCACCCGATAACGACAGGGCACCGTTACCACGGATGTGGGTGATTTGCAGTTCTTCCAGTAACACGTCAAGTTGCTTTTCAATCTGCTTGCGTGAAAACTTTTGTCCGTCTTCATTGACCTGCAACTCAAGAACCGCGCGGATATTTTCCTCTGCAGTCAGACGTCTGAAAATTGAGGCGTCTTGAGGCAGATAAGACAATCCTCGATGGGCTCGGGTGTGGATAGGCATGGTGGTGATCGTTGCACCATCGATCTCGATTCGACCAGCATCAGCGGGCACCAGTCCCACAATCATGTAAAAGCTCGTGGTTTTGCCTGCACCGTTAGGCCCGAGCAAACCCACCACTTCGCCGCTATTGACCGAAATCGAGACGTCTTGCACGACCATTCTGCCGCCGTAAGACTTGCGCAACCCAGTTGCCAATAAGCTGCCAGGGCGATCGAGAGCTATTTTCTCAGAACTAGACGAGCGAGTTTTCTGTTGCATGAGTCAGGCTAGTTTGCAGTTTTCTTTGCTTTACACGCAGCGATTGCGGCGTCAACTTTAGAGCGAGGCTGAGCGACCGATCTGACGCGCCCACCTGAGGTGCCTGCCTCGGGGCCGGCAAATGCTTCATATACATCGGTCTTTTGGTGATACCTGACTTTTTGCCCATTGATGGTGTCGAAGCGGTCGCCGCAGATGTAGCGGGTGACGATTGCGTGACCAATTAAGTCGAAAATTTCTTCTTTGCCGTCGTACTCGGCGCGATCGCCAATACCTTCCAGTACCTCGAAGGTGTCTGGCCGATCTTGACGAATAAACACCCGTTTGCCTTTGTCGACGGTAGCCGTGCCGAACTGAAAGCCGTCTTTATCTTCGTGCATTTGTAATACATCAGAGTTCAGCGTCAGCAGGCCGCGCGTCATCACTACATTGCCAGTAAACGTGCTTTCGCTTTTGGTGTCGTCGTAATGGAGCGTGTCTGAAACGATCAAGGTGCTAGGGGCTTCTTTAGGGGGATCGCCGGGTTTGCCACTAGCCGACTCTTTAAGCGTCGCTGCGCCTGTTAAGGTCGAAAGCACGCATAGTGACAGGGTCAGCGCAAGACGTGAGATGCTGGGCGAGAAGAGAGTCATGGTTTTTTCTTGGATTCGACGGGAGTTGAACGGTCTCGAGAGTCTTTGGCAACGATATCAACATCGGTGGATTTAAGCACGTCTAGCTGCTGGGTATTATTGTTGTAACGCATACCAATGCCGTTCATGCGTGAACGGCCGCTGACTGCAATAGCTGGCAGATCAGTATAGGTAATGTCTTCTTTAACCAGCATTGTGATTTGCTGGCTGATAAAGTTTAAGGCTTGCCGTTTTGGGTCGGCGAGACGAAGCAGAACGGCGTCGCCCTCCATCACAATGCGGTTGCCATCATCATAAATCGTGGCTTTTTTTGCTGTGGCGACAGTTAAGGGGTTGTCACGACGTAAACCAAAACCTCGGGGGGTTGTGATCTCATACGACAGGTCATCTGGGTAGTGCACCATCAAGTCGCCCTCAAGCCGATGGATGACCATACCATTCAGATCTGTGCGCAGGACAACAAATTTTTCAGACCAGTTGTCTCGCTCATGAGTCAGTCTGGGTGGCGGATCGATCTGCACCGCCTTTTGGGCGTACTCTGACGCCCACCAGGTGCTCAGTACTAAAGCAATCATGAGGCCGATAGAGAAGAGGGTGGAGAAGCGTTCTTTCATTGATGGCTTTACTGAATCGTCCCGGCGCCCAAGCCGCCCGGTTGAAAATAAGTGCCAAGTCGATTTTGTGCTGCGAGGATCAGATCGGCACATTCACGAGCAGCGCCTTGGCCGCCTGACCGCGTCGATACCCAGTGCGCAGCCTGGGCCATGTAGGCGGGAGCAGTACAAACGGTGGCAGCAAACCCGGCTTTTTGCATGGCAGGCAGATCAATCAGGTCGTCACCCATAAAGCCAGTTTGGGTCAGGTCAATGCCACGCCGCGTTGCAATTTCAAGCAGGGCCGCACCCTTGTCCCGAACGTTTTGTTTCACTTCGGCGATCCCGAGCTCGGCGGCACGGCGTTCGACGATGGGACCTTCTCGTCCGGTGATCAAAGCAACAACAATACCGCTTGTTGCAAGCATTTTAAGTCCATGACCGTCCAGCACATTGAAGCGTTTCATTACTTCACCGGACTCTGAGTACCACAGACTTCCATCCGTCAGTACACCGTCGACATCAAAAGCCATCATTCGCAAATTCGCCAAACAGGCGCGTAGCTCTGGCGCAATTTTTGCCAGCACCAAAGATTCGGCGGGATGAGGTGGTTTTTTTTTGAGAGACATAAGCGACTAGATTACCTTAGCTGCCATTAAATCATGCATATGAATGGCACCGGTGAGGTTGCCGGAATCGTCTAAAACGAGCATTTGGCTGATTCTTTGGCTATCCATCAGCGCTGCTGCGTCTACGGCAAGCGCATTCGCAGTGATGTGACGAGGTTGTTTACCCATCCCAGCTGAAACCTGAAGTCCACGCACATCGCCAGCACGTTCGATTAAGCGGCGCAGATCGCCGTCTGTAAAAATGCCTACGGGTTTGTTCGACTTACCTATGACGATGGTCATGCCCATGCCTTTGTGGGACATTTCTTCAAGCGCTTGAGAGACGGTCGCACTTTCTGAAACGGTGGGCAAGGCGCTGCCAGTTCTCATCACGTCCGATACACGCGTCAACAGTTTTCGCCCCAAAGCCCCGCCGGGGTGCGATCTGGCGAAATCCGTCGCATCAAAATGACGACTTCCGAGACAAGCCACTGCGAGCGCATCCCCCAAAGCCAGAGCAGTCGTTGTGCTGGATGTCGGCGCCAGATTAAGAGGGCAAGCTTCTTGGCTCACTGAGACATCCAGGTGAATGTCAGCCAGTCTGGCGAGTTCAGACTGAGGATTGCCCGTCATTGCGATGACTTTTACCCCAAGGCGGTGCGCTGCCGGCAGAATGGTCAGAATTTCATGGCCTTCACCAGAGTAAGAAACAGTTAGCAGCACGTCTTCTTGAGCCAACATGCCGATATCACCGTGGATGGCCTCTGCAGCGTGTAAAAAGAAAGCGCGCGTGCCAGTTGATGCCAGGGTGGCTGCTATTTTGCGGGCGATATGACCTGTTTTACCAAGGCCACAGACCACCACCCGACCTGTGCAACCGAGCATGAGTTCTACTGCCGTGACAAATGTCGCGTCGAGCCGCGACCGTAGCTCGAGGATAGCGTTGGCCTCGAGTTGAAGTGTTTGTAAGGCGGACGCCAGGGTTTTGGCGGATTGATCTGGGTTAAAGGACGACATTTAACAATTTTAGCCTTTCGTTAGGTGCTTCGTCCCAGCCTCCCTTGTTCAGGTCAGGCTAAAGTATCGATTATCACGATTTAAATGATTCAAAAGCGATCTTTCGCAATGAGTGACCTGTTTATTTACCGAGAGCGATATGTCAACTGCCTATCCTGATTCCATTACAGACGTCTCTGCTTTTACGCCGAAGCTGGGTACGCCTGGCTCTTCTAGCGCCTTGAGGGTCATGCTGCTTGGATCTGGCGAACTGGGCAAGGAAGTGATCATCTGTTTGCAAAGACTGGGCGTAGAAGTGATCGCAGTGGATCGCTATGCCGACGCACCGGGGCAGCAGGTGGCGCACCGGGCGCATGTCATCGCCATGACGGATCGCGACGCACTGAGACGAATTATTGATCTTGAAAAGCCTCATCTTGTCGTGCCCGAGATTGAGGCCATCGCAACCGATTTGCTCGTCGAGCTCGAGGCGGCAGGTCAAATCCGTGTGACACCGACAGCTCGCGCCGCGCAGCTAACCATGAACCGGGAGGGCATTCGCCGGTTAGCTGCTGAAACCCTCGGCTTGCCGACGTCGCCCTACCGCTTTGCCGATTCACCAGAGCAACTTCGTGACGCCGCCGACTACGTCAAATATCCGTGCTTGGTGAAACCGGTGATGTCCTCGTCAGGCAAGGGGCAATCCGTGTTGCGAGGGCCTGAGGATGTTGAAGCCGCCTGGTCCAAAGCCAAGCAGGGCGGTCGTGTAGGTGCTGACAGAGTCATTGTTGAGGGCTTCATTCAGTTCGAGTATGAAATTACCTTACTGACTGTGCGTGCGGTTGGGGCAGATGGCAACGTGACGACCCACTTTTGTGCGCCGATTGGGCATCTTCAGGTGGACGGGGATTACGTCGAAAGCTGGCAACCTCAAAAGATGTCACAGGTTGCCCTAGAGCGCTCACGTCAGATTGCCTCAGAGGTAACCGCCAACCTGGGGGGCCAAGGCCTATTCGGGGTTGAGCTATTTGTCTCAGGCGATGAAGTCTGGTTTTCAGAGGTCAGCCCACGCCCGCACGACACCGGTCTCGTAACGCTCGTGTCGCAGATGCAAAGCGAATTCGAGCTGCATGCGCGGGCAATTCTTGGGCTCCCCGTCGACACATCCTTACGCAGCCCTGCGGCAAGCAGTGTGATTTATGGCGGGGTAGATGCCAAAGGCGTTCACTTTGAAGGCGTGGCGCAGGCCTTGCTTGAACCCTGCACTGACCTTCGTCTGTTTGGTAAGCCAGAGTCGTTCGTTAAGCGTCGCATGGGTGTGGGCTTGGCTTACGCCCCGACCGTCGAGCAGGCTAGAACCCGTGCCCGCGGCGTGAGCAGTACGGTCAAAGTTCGACGTTGATGGTGACTGGCCCTGGCCAACGACTAAGCGTGCCTACTGTTAAGCATCGCCGCTATAAAAACAACCGATAGGCTGGATTGTCGGTTTCGTTGCAATAAGGGTAGCCAACCTCTTCAAGGAACAATCTGAAGGCTTTCTTTTGCCCAAAAGGTAGCTGGATGCCCACGAGAACCTGGCCGAAGTCTACGCCCTGATTGCGGTAATGAAACAGGCTGATGTTCCAGGTGGGTTTCATTGAGTTGAGAAACCTCAATAG
The DNA here is from genome assembly GCF_003003055.1 of Jezberella montanilacus. Classification (GTDB taxonomy): domain Bacteria; phylum Pseudomonadota; class Gammaproteobacteria; order Burkholderiales; family Burkholderiaceae_B; genus Zwartia; species Zwartia montanilacus. The sequence goes on along the minus strand of NZ_PVTV01000013.1, from coordinate 256,914 downwards.
CGCCCCGGGACGTTCGGGGAACTCAAAGCGATAAAGAACCTCATTGGCTGCCAGACCGGATTTGCCGCCCACCATATGGCGCAAATGCGTTTTGGCCATTTCGTCTTGCGTCAGATCAATCGTGTCAAAGCCGTGCTTGCGAAAGCCATGGGCGATTCTGTCGGGTTCAGACGCGTTATTGATGTGAATACCAACAAAGACATGTGCTTGTTTGGTATCGGACATTCTGTAGTTGAATTCCGTCACATTGCGGTTACCGACCAGCTCGCACAATGCCCGAAAACTGCCAGGCTGCTCGGGCAAGGTCACGGCGAAGACCGCTTCACGTGCCTCGCCGACCTCTGCCCGTTCGGCGACAAAGCGCAGTCGGTCGAAATTCATATTCGCGCCGCAAGCAATGGCGATCAGGGTTCGCCCCTTCATTTTATGATTGATTGCATACTGTTTGGCACCTGCCAGTGCAAGCGCTCCTGCGGGCTCCAGCACGCAACGCGTATCCTGAAACACGTCTTTTATCGCGGCACAAATGGCGTCGGTATCCACACAGATATAGTCGTCAACATATTGCTTGGCTAAGCGGAAGGTTTCTGCGCCCACCAGCTTGACGGCTGTGCCGTCCGAAAACAATCCAACTTCATTCAAGTGCACCCGTTTGCCGGCTTTTACGCTTCGCATCATGGCGTCTGAGTCAAACGTTTGTACACCAATGATTTTGATTTCGGGTCGGAGTTGTTTAATGTAGGCAGCAATACCGCTAATGAGACCACCACCGCCTACTGCTACAAAAATGACATCGATCGGGTCTGCATGCTGTCGCAGGATCTCCATGCCGATCGTCCCTTGCCCTGCAATCACGTCGGGATCATCGAAAGGATGGACAAACGTCATCTGTAGCTTTTTCTCGAGCATCGCCGCGTGGCTATAGGCGTCAGAGAAACTATCGCCCCACAGAATGACCTCGGCGCCCAACGCTCTTACGGCGTTGATTTTTACCTGAGGTGTCGTGGTTGGCATGACAATCAACGCCTTGCAGCCGAGTTTTTGTGCTGATAGCGCTACCCCTTGCGCATGATTGCCCGCTGATGCTGCAATCACCCCTTTTGCCAAAGCTGACCCCGGTAGATGAGCCATTTTGTTATAAGCGCCCCTCAGCTTGAAGCTAAATACCGCTTGCGTATCTTCGCGCTTGAGCAAAATGGTGTTGCCTGAGCGTTGCGACGTTTGAGGGGCGATTTCTAGAGGGGTTTCAATGGCAACATCGTAGACTTTTGAGGTCAGGATGCGTTTAAGGTAATCGGTAGACATGGAGGCAAGTATCTTGGCTGAGAAAGTGTTGCTCTGATTATCCCATGGCCGATCAATAAACGAGCAGTCAAGCTGATCGTGGGGTTATTTTTGGTAAAACAAAGGGATGACTTACACTAAGGTTTGCATCAAATTAGAAGAGTTATCCCCAGCGAATGAACGCCCCCCTTGCCAGCCAATACTTGAAAGCTGAGCCCCAGACCGAAGGTCAGGCTCGCTTGCGCGAAATCCCCTACAACTACACCTCTTTTTCTGACAAAGAGGTGGTTCGTTGTTTGTTGGGTGATGATGCGTGGGCATTGCTCTTCGATTTGCGTGGTGAGCGCAGAACAGGGCGTTCGGCGCGGATGTTGTACGAGGTACTTGGTGATATTTGGGTGGTTCGACGAAACCCCTATTTACAAGACGATTTACTTGACAACCCCAAGCGTCGCGCCATGCTGATACAGGCGATGCAGCATCGTTTGGCTGAGGTAGATAAGCGCAGGGATACAGAGGTCACAACAAGAGACGATAAAGTCGCCGCTTTGCTCAAGCGGGCTCGCCAGGCGGTCAGCACGTTTGAGGCTGAGTTCGACAGAACTGCCGAGTTGCGTGCGCGGGTTAAGCGGGTGCTGGGCAAACTGACGGCGCGCGACAATATCAAGTTTGACGGTTTGTCTCGCGTGTCTCACGTGACCGATGCGACAGACTGGCGAGTTGAGTACCCCTTTGTTGTACTGACACCTGACACAGAGACTGAAATTGCAGGGCTTGTGCGTGGCTGTATTGAACTAGGGCTGACGATTGTCCCCCGCGGGGGCGGTACCGGCTATACAGGTGGCGCCATCCCGTTGACATGGAAGTCAGCAGTCATTAACACCGAAAAACTTGATACCCTGGGTGTCGTTGAACTGATCGATTTGCCCGGTGTTGATTCAAAAGTGGCAACCGTGCGGGCAGGTGCGGGCGTTGTGACTAAGCGTGTATCAGAAGCGGCTGAGCTTGCCGGGTTCGTGTTTGCGGTCGACCCCACCTCTGCAGACGCCTCCTGTGTGGGCGGTAACGTCGCCATGAATGCCGGCGGCAAGAAGGCAGTGCTTTGGGGCACAGCGCTCGACAATCTCGCCTGGTGGCGCATGGTGGATCCCAATGGCAATTGGCTTGACGTCACGCGTATTGAGCATAACCTTGGAAAAATCCACGATGCTGGCTTGGTGCGTTTTGAGCTGAAATGGTCAGATGGCTTGTTTCCAGCAGGCGAAAAAGTATTGCGTACGCGCTTGCTAGAGATTGAAGGCGCACGGTTCCGTAAGGCAGGTCTGGGTAAAGATGTAACCGATAAGTTCCTGTCTGGTTTGCCAGGCGTACAGAAAGAAGGTTGCGACGGTCTGATCACAGCAGCCCGCTGGGTTTTGCACCGTATGCCCACCCATACGCGTACGGTCTGTCTTGAGTTTTTTGGTCAGGCACGCGATGCTATCCCATCAATTGTCGAAATCAAAAACTACTTGGATGGCGAAGGGCGAACTAAAGGAGCACTGCTTGCTGGTCTTGAGCATCTGGACGAGCGCTATCTTCGTGCCGTCGGATACTCCACCAAGAGCAAGCGCGGTCTCTTGCCTAAGATGGTGCTGTTTGGTGACATCGTGGGTGATGATGAGTCTGTCGTAGCCGCTGCAACGAGCGAAGTCGTGCGCTTGGCCAATACCCGCCATGGCGAGGGTTTCATTGCAGTCAGCGCAGAAGCGCGTAAAAAGTTCTGGTTGGATCGCTCACGTACTGCCGCGATTGCGCGGCATACCAATGCCTTCAAGATCAACGAAGATGTTGTGATCCCGCTTGATAGGATGGGCGAGTACACCGACGAGATCGAACGCATCAATATCGAACTTTCGATTAAAAACAAACTGCGCCTGTTGGATGGTTTGCATAGCGCCTTGTCGGGAAACTTGCCAATCGCAAAAATGAATCGCGCGACCGAAGAAGGCGTATCGATTGAAGAAGCGTTGAATGAAAAGCGTGACGCTGCGATCGATTTGCTGGAAACGGTCAGGGTTCGCTGGCAGTGGGTTCTGGCTCACCTTGATCAAGAGGTGGCAACTGCAACGGGGGCGTTGAATCAGTTCGGCTACGAGGCTTTAGTGCCGGTATTGCAAGAGCGTTTGAGCCATCAACCCGAAGCGCGAATTTTTGACGTCGTGCAAGACCGAACCATCCGGATTTCCTGGAAGCTCGAAGTTAAAGCCGCCCTTGAAGGCCTGTTTGGCGGCACTGATTTTTCGCCAGTGTTAACTGACCTATATGCTGTTCACGAAAAGATACTGAAGAGCAGGGTGTTCGTGGCCTTGCACATGCATGCAGGCGACGGTAATGTCCACACTAATATCCCTGTCAACTCTGACGACTACGAGATGTTGCAAGAGGCCAATGAGACGGTCGAGCGCATCATGCAGATTGCTCGTAACCTGGATGGCGTGATCTCGGGCGAGCACGGCATTGGTCTGACTAAATACGAATTCTTGACTCAAGAAGAGCTCGACCCGTTTCAGAAGTACAAGCGAGAAATCGATCCCGACGATCATTTCAATGCCGGCAAGTTGATGCCCGGTGCAGATCTGCGTAACGCCTGGACACCGAGCTTCGGTTTGATGGGGCACGAGTCCCTGATCATGCAGCAGAGCGATATCGGCGCCATTAGTCACTCGATCAAAGACTGTTTGCGCTGCGGTAAATGCAAGCCTGTTTGCGCGACGCATGTGCCACGCGCCAATCTGCTTTATTCGCCTCGAAACAAAATCCTGGCAACTTCCTTGTTGATAGAAGCGTTTTTGTACGAAGAGCAAACGCGTCGTGGGATCAGTCTGAAGCACTGGGAAGAGTTTGAAGACGTAGCGGATCACTGTACCGCCTGTCACAAGTGCTATAACCCCTGCCCGGTCGACATTGATTTCGGTGATGTGTCTATGAATATGCGCGCCTTGTTGCGCCGCATGGGCCACAAATCGTTCAATCCAGGCACGACTGCCGCCATGTTCTTCCTGAATGCCAAAGATCCCGCGACGATCAATGCGACTCGCACAGCCATGGTCGGTGTCGCTTATAAAGCGCAACGAATCGCCCATGATTTCTTGTCCAAGTTTGCTCGCAAACAAACTGAAAAGCCCCCCGCAACAATCGGTAAGCCCCCGATTCGCGAGCAGGTTGTGCATTTCATCAACAAAAAAATGCCTGGCGGTTTACCCAAGCAGACTGCTCGCAAGTTGCTCGATATTGAGGATGCAAACTACGTCCCCATTATTCGGGATCCCAAGCAAACTGCAGAGACCGAGGCGGTTTTCTACTTCCCAGGTTGTGGGTCTGAAAGATTGTTTTCGCAGGTAGGCCTTGCAACACAAGCCATGCTCTGGCATGCAGGCGTGCAAACGGTGCTGCCTCCTGGATATTTGTGTTGCGGCTATCCCCAGCGCGGCAGTGGCATGAAAGACAAAGCTGATCAAATCATCACTGACAATCGTGTGCTTTTCCATCGTGTTGCGAACACGCTCAATTACCTGGATATCAAAACGGTTGTTGTCAGCTGTGGTACTTGTTACGACCAGTTGGCGGGGTACGAATTCGAGAAAATATTCCCTGGCTGTCGCCTGATTGATATCCACGAATATTTGCTGGAAAAGAACATCAAGCTTGAAGGCGTGCAGGGCGTCAGATACATGTATCACGATCCTTGCCACTCACCAATGAAACTGCAAGATCCGATGAAAACCGTCAAATCGCTGGTCGGCGACTCGACGATTAAAACCGATCGTTGCTGTGGCGAGGCGGGTACCTTGGCAGCGTCCAGACCCGATATTTCTACACAGATCCGTTATCGTAAAGAAGAAGAGCTGCACAAAAACACAGCAACCATTCGGAGCGATGGCTACACCGGCGAGGTCAAAATGCTGACCTCATGCCCAGCATGCTTGCAAGGTTTATCGCGCTTCGAAGAAGATACGGGTGCTAAATCTGATTACATCGTCGTTGAAATGGCAAGACATATACTTGGCCCTAACTGGCTTGAGGATTATGTGGCACGGGCTAACGACGGCGGGATTGAAAGAGTGTTGGTTTAGCTATTTATGCGTAAATAGTTGGGACCGTTAGAAAATCCCTAAAAACCAACCTCAATACCCTCTGCCTGTAACGCCTGCCTGATTGCTTTAGCAAACTCAACCGCGCCGGGCTGATCGCCATGAATACACAAGGTATCGGCGCGCACCTTCACGACGGTGCCGTCCTGGGCTGTTAGCGTGCCCGTCTTGATCATTTGCAGTACTTGAGCGATGGTTTGCTTCACGTCGGTGATCATGGCACCCGGCTGAGTTCTAGGTGTCAAGGTGCCGTCAGGCTGATAGGTTCTGTCGCCGAAGACTTCGCTTTTGGCGGTCAAGCCTATTTTTTCGGCAATCGATATCATGTTGCTTGCTGCTAAACCGAAGAAGACCAGACTCTTGTCGACATCGTAGACTGCTTGGGCGAGTGCCCGCGTCAAACCTTCGTTTTTTACTGCCATGTTGTAGAGCTGGCCGTGTGCTTTGACATGCTGTAACTTTGCGCCTTGCGATGCCGCGACAGCCGCTAGAGAGCCGATTTGCACGACCATCATGTCGTAGGCCTCCTGGTCAGTGATTTTCATGTCGCGGCGCCCAAACCCTTGCAGATCCGGCAGGCCAGGATGCGCACCGATACCAACTTTGTTTTTGATTGCAGCCGCGACCGTTTTACGCATCGTCGCTGGATCGCCTCCGTGAAAGCCACAGGCAATGTTCGCGGATGAAACAAAGGGCAGAATCGCCTCGTCGTTACCCATTTTCCAGGCACCGTAGCTCTCGCCCATGTCACAATTCAAATCGATACGCAAAGTCATTTTCTGTTGATTCCTGTGGTCTTAAATTGAAACATAGCCCGCGCTGTCAAGGTCTTGCTAAATCACGTGTGCCGTGATCAGTTGTTCAATGGGTTTGAGAGTCTGTGCGAGTCTCTCAAAAGCAGTCGTCCTTGCCAAGTCAAGGGTCTGTGCGTTTTCAAGTTTGATACTCTCAAATCTAACATGATCGCCAGGCACCATTTGTGCGAGCAAAGGCAGATCAACACTGGCAACGTAGGCTATCTTGGGATAGCCGCCAGTTGTTTGAGTATCAGCCATCAACACAATCGGTTGCCCACCGGCTGGCACTTGTATCGTACCGAAAGTAGTTGCCTCAGAGATCATTTGACGAGGCGTCGAAAGGGAGAGAGTGGGGCCTGCAAGACGGTAACCCATGCGTTCAGAGTCAGGGCTGATCCGAAACGTTTCAGTTAGCATCGCGATGCAACTTTCTGGTGTGAAATCGACCCACTGATTACTCTTGATGATGCGGATTCGATCTCTTGGTTGCTCGGTTACTGGCGCTGGCAAATAGATGCGGATGTTCCATAAGTCTTGCGCCAGACTGCTTAACGCAGCCGGCGACAGTGTCTTGTTTAATTCGACACGATCGTCACGCTTCAAGGCACGGCCGTGATAGCCGCCCATCGCACTACGAAGGTAAGTGCTGGTGCTGTTGAGAACCGGGTCAAGCTGATAGCCACCATGGATAGCCAGATAGGCTCTCGCGCCCCGCACTCTGGCCCCGAAAGACAACCGGTCACCCTCGCGCAGAATCAGGGGCCGATTCATTGCAGCAGGTTCGTCGTTGATCTTTGGGCTTAAATCTGCCCCAGCGATTGCAATACAGCAGGCGCTTGAGAAATCGATAGTCGGGCCAGTCAGCGTCATTTCCAGGCTTGCCAGAGAGACTGGATTGCCAACCAGAAGATTCGCCAACTGATGCGATCGCCTGTCCATGGGACCAGCCGTCGGCACCCCCAGGTGCTGAAAGCCGATTCGACCCATGTCTTGAAAGGTCGATAACATCCCTGGCTTGATGAAATGCATCGTCACAACGGCAACCCCTGTGTCTTCCGCATTTCATCGAATTGAGTCTCAGTGATTGGCACAAATTTGACCGAATCACCAGGCATGAGTCGCGACGGAGGTGCTCGGTCAACAGCAAACATCGCGAGCGGTGTAGCGCCGAGAATATGCCACCCACCCGGCAGCAGATTCGGGTAAATCGTGCTCTGTCGATTGGCAACAGCGACTGACCCTGCAGGAACTGCTGTGCGCGGGGTGTCTCGCCTTGGGATAGCAAAAATCGGATCGTGCACACCAATATAGGGTAGGCCTGGCGCAAAGCCGAGTGTAAACACCATGACGTCGCTGTTTGAATGACGCTCAATGACTTGTGTTTCGGTCAGACCGGTCTGACTGGCAACGAAGGACAGGTCAGGCCCATATTCACCGCCGTAGCAAACGGGGATCTCTACGGTTCGGGCAAGTTGACCGATCTCAGGCAAGCCAGCGTCGATTAAGGCGGATACCTTGCGTGACAGCGACTCGAAAGAAATCACCTCGAACGTCTGTGGATCTGTCGAACCCGAGCTTGCTGGATGCGCAAACGGCAAGTAGTGCAGGGCAACTGAATTAAAGGAGGGGGTGATATCAATCACCCCAGCTAAGGCAGCGTGCCGAAAGCTTGCCGCAGCACTCAGACAGATACGCCCTGTTTCAGCACTAATGCTGTCTCCGAAATCGATGCTGAGGCAACGATCACCCTGTGCTCGAATTTGATAGCTGGGGTGCAGGAGCACTATGTTTTTATGCGCTGGCTGTGTCATCAAGCTGCCTTATTTGGCAAACAGGGACTCCATGTTCTTAAAGGCTTTGAACTCGATGGCATTGCCTGACGGATCCAGAAAAAACATGGTCGCTTGCTCACCCACTTCACCTTTAAACCGGATATAAGGTTCGATAATGAATTTCGTACCAATCGCACGAAGCTTGTCAGCCATTACTTCCCATTCAGGGATCGATAAGACTGCACCAAAATGACGAACAGGTACGTTGTGCGAGTCAACGGCACTCGTTTGTTTATGACCGCATTCTTCAGGTGAAAGATGGGCGACGATCTGATGACCATAAAAATCGAAGTCAATCCACTCAGAGGAGCTTCTGCCTTCGCCACAGCCTAGTACGCCGGCATAGAAGCGACGAGCTTCTTCCAGATCACGAACCGGGAAAGCAAGGTGAAACGGCGGCATAGCTGTTTGAGCGCTCATTGATAATCTCCTGAGTGGTTGAAGCGATATCTCGGAAGTTTATCCTTTTTGTCAGGAGGCTGAAACCGTTTCCTCGCTTGCCTTGCTTGTGTCGGTGCTGACAAGTCTTTCTGGCGGAAAAATCAGACTGAAGGTGCTGCCTTGCCCAAGTTTGCTTTGGATATCGAGAGCAGTTTCATGGCGCAGGGCGATATGTTTTGCAATCGCGAGACCCAAACCCGTACCCCCCACTTCTCTGGATCGACCACGATCCACTCGATAGAAGCGTTCACTCAAACGCGGGATATGTTCGGACGCGATGCCAATGCCGTTGTCTATTACGCTAAATTTTGCGCCGCCATCGATTTCGGGCGCCCAGCGGATTTTTATTAGACCATCAGCCGGCGTGTAGCGAACCGCATTGGTCATCAGATTCAATAAGGCCGACGCCAGTTCTGCCCGGTCGCCATAAACATGCAAGTCAGGTGTGATGTCCCACTCGAGTCGATGGCGCTTCGCAGACAGTGCCTCGATTTGTTGGCGTTCTTGCTCGATCAGCGCATCCATATCCACCTTCGCGAACGCCGCGCTTGGTGAGGTCTCAATGTTGGATAGTGTCAAAAGGTCTGATACCAGCGCTTCCATACGCTGAGCCTGCTGATACATCATATTGAAGTACTGCTCGCGCTGTTCAGCCGTCAGCGCGTCGGCGGGGGCATCCTTTAACGTTTCGACAAAACCTGTCAGGACGGTGAGGGGAGTTCTGAGCTCATGCGATACATTGGCAACGAAATCTTTTCGCGTCGTTTCAAGTTTTTCAATTTGAGTGAGATCACGGGCAATCAGTAAATACTGGTCTCGCAAGTATTTAACCAGTCTGAGCATGATGCTGTGACTTTGGCCACCCCGAGTAATTTTTACAATCGCTGGTTCTGCCCACTCATGCGCATTGGCATAGGACGCAAACGCGGGTGATCGCAATAAATTAAGCAAACTATGTCCGCGATCCTGCTGCAACCTCAAATGCAGAAGCGCCTCAGCAGTCTGGTTAGCCCACGTAATTTGAAAATCTTTGTCCATCGTAACGATCCCGATGGGCAAGGCTTGGGCAGCAGCCATGATGGCATCGTTGGTCTCATATGCTTCGCTTAGCGCAGAATCGTGCGATTTTCTTTCTGTGTGAATGTCCAGGCTGAGTGATTCGAAGGGGCCTAAGTGACTGGGACGCTCACCATTCGACTCCTTTATCCAGAGCTCAAGCCGTTTTTTGTACTTGGCGTTTGACGCCAACGCCAGGCCACAGCTCAAGGTAAGCACCCACCAGCCCAGCGATAGCTGCCAGAGGTATTGAGTGAGCTCTGCCAGTCCCGAAAAAAACGCGACCACGATCAAGTGATAAGGCCATCTCATGGTGTCATTGTCGCGTCACTGATTGGTTTGTTATACCCGCGAGACCTGGGTGGTAAAGCGATAACCACTGCCTCGCACGGTTTCGACATGAATGTCGTGCCCAGTTGGCTCTAGTGCCTTGCGCAAACGGCGAATATGCACATCAACGGTTCGTTCTTCAACAAACACGTGATCACCCCAAACTTGATCCAATAATTGGCCGCGCGAGAAAACGCGTTCTTGGTGTGTCATGAAGAAATGCAGCAGCCGGAATTCGGTGGGGCCGATATTCAGCGGTTGCCCGCCACCGGCCAGGCGATGGGATACTGGGTCTAAACGCAAGCCGCCCGCTTCAATTAAATCATCTGTCAATTGCGGCGCGCGACGACGAAGGACAGCTTTGATCCTGGCCATCAGTTCTTTCGGCGAAAATGGCTTGGTGATGTAGTCATCCGCACCTGCTTCCAGACCGTCCACTTTATCCTGCTCAGATCCTTTGGCCGTCAACATGATGACAGGGACCATCTTGGTTCGATCTTCATTGCGTAATTTGCGTGCGAGGGCGAGTCCCGATGCACCGGGCAGCATCCAGTCGAGCAAAATCAGATCGGGTAATTCAGCGCCGATGAGCGTTTCAGCCTGGGGCGCATCAAATGCCCTCAAGACCTTATGGCCCGCGAATGACAGATTGACGGCGATCAGTTCCTGAATGGCGGGCTCGTCTTCTACGACTAAGATGGTGCTAGACATGGGTTTTCTGCTCGAATTTCGGGGTTAAGTGTCAACAGCATGTCGATAGTATGGCTATTATGTGACATGTTTATGACATTGAGTTGGTTCGCAAGGTTATTAACAGGGCTTTTGCGAATGGCAACCTGCGATAATAGGTACTTAACTTCTAGCCAAACTGCCCAAATTAGCCAAATCACAGCTCATGCCTGAACATCAAACTCATTTCGGTTACCAAACCGTAGACGAATCCGAAAAAGCACGCAAAGTGGCCAAGGTTTTTCATTCGGTTGCTCAGCGCTACGACGTCATGAACGATCTCATGTCAGCTGGTTTGCATCGGGTCTGGAAAGCCTTTACGGTTGCTCGTGCAGGGATTCGGCCCGGTATGAAGGTGCTCGACATTGCAGGTGGTACCGGTGATCTCGCGCGCGCCTTTGCAAAGGCGGCAGGGCCAACAGGCGAAGTCTGGTTGACTGACATTAACGATTCAATGTTGAGTGTGGGGCGAGATCGCCTGACTGACGAAGGTGTACTTTTACCTGTCGCGGTGTGCGATGCCGAAAAACTGCCTTTCCCAGACGGATACTTCGATTGCGTCAGCGTAGCGTTTGGTCTTCGCAATATGACGCATAAAGAGGTAGCGTTAGCAGAGATGGCTCGAGTCTTGGCACCGGGCGGTAAGTTGCTGGTGCTCGAGTTCTCACAGGTGGCGAAACCGTTAGCGCCGCTTTATGACTGGTATTCGTTCAAGGTTTTACCGTGGCTCGGCGAAAAAGTAGCCAAAGACAGTGAGAGCTATCGCTATTTAGCTGAATCGATTCGTATGCATCCTGATCAACAAACGCTCAAAGCGATGCTTGAGCAAGCCGGGTTGAGTCGGGTCAATTACTTCAACTTGTCTGCAGGCTTAACGGCTCTGCATGAAGGTATCAAGCTATCCTAAGCGTTGCTTTGGAGTTCGTACTTCCTCTTGCAAATATGTTCAGCTTGCTGTAAGGTTGCTTCGTATGCGCAGCTTTGCGCCTGCACACAGACGGAGGTTTTAATGTTTTCTGCCTTACTGAACAGGTTCTATAAATGGTCTGCCCGCTACCTCGTCGTAGCGTCGATCGCTACTGCCGGATTGAGTTTGGTGTTTGCCCCGGCTCTGTCCGATGCGGCTCGCCTTGGCGGTGGTAAGAGCGTTGGTACCCAGTCTTCAGGTGCCATGAAAGGTACAGCACCGACGATGACGCAAAAAAGTGCGACCCCCAGCTCGGCTGCGCCCGCTGGCGCGCCTCCTTCAAGCGCAGCTGCGCCAAGGTCCGGCGCATCGAGATTTCTTGGCCCCTTGGCAGGTATTGCTGCCGGCCTGGGCATCGGTATGCTGATGTCTCATCTTGGCTTCGGTGGTGCAATGGGTGAGATCCTCACGCTGGTCATCTTTGCCGCGCTCGCTTTCTTTGTCCTGCGCTTGGTCATGCGGCTATTCTTAGGCAGGGGTCAATCTGCGCAAACCCAGTCAGCGTCCGTATTGGCTAACGCCTATCCGCAAGCAGCTGCGCCAGTACCGCAGCAAGCGGCTCAGCAAATCCCACAGCAAATGTGGCGCCAGGCAGACGCCTCCGCTTCAGGCTCCTCCGGCACTTCGGTCGCTACATCATCTGGCGTGGCAAACGGATCACCGATGGCAGAAAACAGTGAGCCAAAGTGGTTTATCCCAGCAGACTTTGACACTCAGTCATTCATCCAAGAAGCAAAAAAACATTTTGTCGCCATCCAGAAGATCTGGGACTCTGGCGATGTCACGCAATTGCACCAGTTCCTGACTGATGATCTGATCAAAGCGCTACAAGGGCAGTTTGACGGTAGGCAAGGTGTCAATGAAACCGAGGTGGTGATGCTCAACGCTGAGTTGCTTGGCATGGAGAAGGTCACTGATGGTCACCTCGCCAGCGTTCGTTTTTCAGGCATGCTCAGAGAGAAACCACAAACCGAAGCCTTCCGCTTCGAAGAAATATGGAATCTCTATAAGTCAGAACAGGGCGGTTGGATGCTTGCTGGGATTCAGCAGATACCCGTAGAACTGGCGAGTTAAAACTTACCGTCCCAGTACTCGTGTGAGGGGTAAGGGTTAAGCGCAAGATAAAGTGACCGGTAAACCGTTAAACTGAGGGTTTTTACGTACTGTGTCACTTGTTTTGACTCTTCACTCGAAACCCAATTTGTTCGATCCATTCGCTAGCTGGGATGGTCGACGTGTTCAATTGCTGGCGCAGGGTGTCAATCGCCTGACTCTGCAGCAGCCGTGGGCGGCAGACTTGCTTGCTCAGCACGCGGGCAAGACGTTTCAAATTACGTGGCTTTATTCAGAGATGGCACTTGCAATCACCGATGGTGGGCAATTGGTGCCGGCCACGCAAGTGATGGACCCGGATGTAGTGGTCCATATCCCCGAGACACTCGCTGGCATTGCCTTAAAAAAAATACTGGCCCCCAAGCAGGATATGCAAGCAAACCTCAAGGTATCGGGCGATGCTGCTTTGGCGCAAACACTTTCTACCCTCGCTCGCGATCTGCGACCTGATTTTGAGGACGCGCTGGCGAAACAAGTCGGCGATATTCCCGCGTCGCGTATTTTCAGCGGTTTGCGTGGGGCAGCCGCAGCACTCAGGTCAGGTTTTCAAAATACCCAACAAAATGTTGCCGAATACCTTGTCTATGAAACCAAAACGCTGGCTGATAAAGAGTCCTATTTGACGTTTCGTCACGCAGTGAACAGTTTGACGCTTAAGCTAGATAAACTCTCTGAAAACCAATCGGGGCTTGAGGGACGAGCCAGGCAGCTAAGTAGCCTGAAAGACAGGCCCGCACGATGATGTCATGGACGCGGTTGCTCCGTATTATTCTCATTGCTTACCGATATCGGCTAGATGATCTTGTCTTGTCTGGCATTAGTCATCCCTTTGCTGCGGTTCTGCTCAAGTTGCTGCGGTTCGGTAAACGACCCAAAATGCCAAGAGGTATGCGCCTGCGACTTGCGCTCCAGAGTTTGGGTCCCGTATTCGTAAAATTCGGTCAAGTCTTATCCACAAGAAGAGACCTCATCCCGCCAGATATCGCGGATGAACTTGCCCTTTTGCAGGATCAGGTTGAGCCGTTTCCCTCAGATCAGGCCGCAGCAGTCATCGAGTTGGCCCTCGGCGCGTCACCGCATCAGTTATTTGCACACTTCGAAAAAGACCCGATTGCGTCAGCCTCTGTCGCGCAGGTCCACTTCGCTACCTTGCACGATGGGCGACAAGTCGCAGTGAAGGTTTTGCGCCCAGGCATGCGTGAAGTCATCGAACAAGATTTATCCCTGATGCGGGCGCTTGCAAACTTGGTCGAAAGACTGTTGGTCGACGGCAAGCGCTTGAAGCCACGAGAGGTGGTGGGCGAGTTTGACAAGCATCTGCATGATGAACTCGACCTCTTGCGCGAGGCTTCTAACTGCAGCCAATTAAGACGAAATTTTGCTCCCGGCACTGAAAAAGGCGACATTCTCTGGGTGCCGGAAGTGTTTTGGGATTATTGCGCGACAACGGTCTTCACCATGGAACGCATGTATGGGTTGCCGATTAGCCAAGTCGATCGCCTGCGCGAAGCGGGTGTGGACATTGCAAAGTTAGCGCAAACCGGGGTCGAAATATTTTTTACCCAAGTGTTCAGTGATGGCTTTTTTCATGCAGACATGCATCCAGGTAACATCTTTGTATCCAACAGACCCGAGACCTTAGGCCGCTATATCGCACTCGATTTCGGTATTGTGGGTTCACTATCCGAGTTCGACAAAAACTACCTGGCGCAAAATTTTCTGGCTTTCTTTCAGCGAGACTACCGCCGCGTCGCGAGATTACATATTGAATCAGGTTGGGTTCCTGAGAACACCCGCGAAGAGGAGCTCGAGGCGGCCGTTCGCGCCGTCTGCGAGCCCTATTTCGACAGACCATTAGCTGAGATTTCGCTCGGGCAGGTGTTGCTAAGACTTTTTCAGATGTCGCGCCGGTTTCATGTGCAAATACAGCCACAATTAGTGTTATTGCAAAAAACCTTGTTAAATGTAGAGGGATTGGGTCGCGAGCTGGATCCGCAGTTAGACTTATGGATGACAGCAAAGCCCTACCTTGAGCGCTGGATGCACGAGCGCATGGGGTTCAAGGGTTTTCGAAACAAGATGGCTAAAGAGGCAACGCAGTGGGCACAATTAACGCCCGAGTTTCCTCGCTTGCTTCATCAGCGCTTAAGTCAAAGGGACGTGTCTGCAGATATTTTGCACGAATTGAGATTAAATCGGCAGGCGCGCGAGCGAGGCAATAAGCTGCTTCTCGCACTGGGATTTCTGATCTTGACGGGTTTTGTATCCGCAGTCTGGTGGTATTTTTACGGGCAGATTTGAAGGTTTTATGGTTTTGTCATCAATTTGACGTGACCGTCTGCTATTAATGGTGGATTTTGTAATTTAAAGGCAAGAAATTATGCTTTACGCAGAGCTTTTTAGGTCAATGGAATCTGTACGCTGGAACATGGAATCCGATATTCCCTGGGACGATTTCGACCGCAGTAAGCTCACGGATGAGCAAGCGCAAACCATCAAAATGAATGCGATTACAGAGTGGGCAGCTTTGCCCGCGACGGAAATGTTTTTGCGTGACAACAAAGACGATAGCGACTTCTCAGCCTTTATGTCTGTCTGGTTCTTCGAAGAGCAAAAACATTCACTGGTGCTGATGGAATACCTGCGACGCTTTGCACCTGATTTGTTGCCCACTGAAGAAGAGTTGCACAAGGTGCGGTTCGAATTTGATCCAGCGCCACCACTTGAGACCTTGATGCTTCATTTTTGCGGTGAAGTCAGATTAAATCACTGGTACCGCTGTGCTTCCGATTGGCACACTGAGCCCGTGATCAAGGCAATTTACAAAGTTATTGCGCAAGACGAAGCTCGTCATGCTGGAGCCTACTTGCGTTACATGAAAAGGGCGTTGACCCAACGTGGTCAAGAGATTGGTTCGCAAGCGCGCATGGCCTTCACTAAAATTGGTGTGTTAATGGCGTCAGCGCATCGCACCCCTCAGGCATTGCACCCTACCAATTTGCATGTCAATAAAGACATGTTTCCTGACGACACCGTGCAATCAAAATTACCCGAGCCAGGCTGGTTAGAAAGATGGTTAGATAATCAGATCGTTTTTGACAAAGAGTGGGAAGTGAAAGTTAGCACCCGCATTTTGCATAACTTATCCCTATTAATGGATGGGTCATTCAAAACGGTACAGGATTTGAATCGTTACCGCAAAGAGTTAATGAGAGCTGCGCCAGCTTTGCAGCCAACAAGTGCTTAAACGGCGGCTTTGTTAAAGATATGGCAGCTAGATTTGAGAGCAAAATCCTGTCGATTGGCGACTGTGCCGCAGCCATAGCGGCGCGCAACTGGCCAAGTCCGATTGTCTTTACTAACGGCGTGTTTGATATTCTTCACCGGGGGCACGTCACCTACCTTGACGAAGCGTCACAATTAGGTGGCTCGTTAATTGTTGCAGTTAACTCGGATGCGTCAGCCAGACGACTGGGCAAAGGGCCAGACAGGCCTTTAAACAACGAACACGACAGAGCAGCGCTCTTAGCTGCCCTCAGCTGTGTCACAGCGGTCATCGTGTTCGAAGAGGATACGCCTGTTGAAGTAATTGGGCACTTGCGCCCAGACGTGATTGTTAAAGGTGGCGATTACGCTATGCAGACGCTGCCTGAAACTCGCCTGGTTGAGTCGTGGGGCGGTAAAGCCGTCGCCATTCCCTTCGAATTCAATCGCTCAACCACCGCTTTGGTGCAAAAAATCCGTTCGAACTAAACAAGCTGCAGCTTATTGTCGACAAAGGTTTAGAACTTAAAGCGTGAGACGACCGGGCCAGTCAAGGGCTTGATTACTGTCTCAAACAGCGAAACAGTTTCGAAGCTGGCTGCCGTAATGCGTGTGACACGATACGCGGTCATCACTGGTTGCGTACCGACAATCACGACCATGCACCCACCAACCCGTAACTGATACTTGAGACCGTCTGGGACGGACGGTAAAGAGCCCGTCACGAGAATGGCGTCGTATTCTGTTGTACCCCAACCATTACTTGCGTCGCCAGTTTCGACTTTTACGTTATCGATATGATTTTGACGTAAATTATCCTGCGCAAAGGCGACCAGTCTGGGATCGATCTCGACAGAGGTGACTTCGCGAGCGAGATGCGCAAGGAGTGCCGCTTGATAGCCTGAGCCAGTGCCAATCTCAAGTACGCAGTCGTCAGGTTTCAAAAATAGCGCACCGGCCAGCTTTGCCTCGAGCTTTGGCGCGAGCATGGTTTGATGGGTGTCTACCGACTGGACGATGAGCGGGATTTCAAGATCAGAAAAGGCCAAAGCCCGATGCACGGTTGGGACAAACAACTCACGGCGCACAGCGAACAGGGCGTCCAGCACTTTTGCGTCGTAAACATCCCAGGGACGGATCTGCTGTTCGACCATATTGAAGCGGGCGCGTTCGATATCAGGTATTGAAGAAGCTTTCATCAAAAATCCATGCAGTAGCAAAAATAACTATCAGATTGTAATAGGGGTTTTCACCAAAAATGATGAAAATGATGAAGCGGCCCGTGACCGGTACCTACCTCAAGCTTGGCTGAGGCAACAATCGCCGCAACAAGATAGGTTTTTGCTTGTTGAGCAGCTTCTGGCACATCGGGTATTTTCGGTAATAGTGCTGCCAACGCGGCAGACAAAGTGCAGCCAGTCCCGTGGGTGTTGCGCGTTTGAATTCTATGCCCGGGCAGCTCGATCATCTTGTCGCCGTCGTGCAAAATATCAATCGTTTCATCCCCCGGCAAATGCCCACCTTTGAGCAACACCCAGCGATGGCCGTTGTGGCTCATCATATTTCTAAGACGTTCAGCCACGCGACGCATGTCGCGCACCGACTCGACTTGACGCTGGCCAAGCAGTACCCCGGCCTCGGGCAGATTTGGCGTCACCACCGTTGCCTGCGACAGTAGATACTCTCTTAAGCTTGAAATCGCATTTTGCTCAAGCAGCAAGTCGCCGCTTTTGGCGACCATGACAGGGTCGAGAACAATGTGGACGGGTTTCCAGTGGGCCAGGCGTTCACCCACTACTTCAATCGTTTTGCTCTGCCCGAGCATCCCAATTTTGACGGCATCGATACGGACATCATCAAAAAGTGTATCGATCTGAGCTTGAATGAAGTCTGGATTGACGATCGATATATCAGACACTCTGTGAGTATTTTGCGCCGTCAGTGCAGCCACCACGGCGCAGGCATAGGCCCCAAGTGCGCTCATGGTTTTGACATCGGCCAAAATGCCCGCCCCGCCACTTGGATCCATGCCGGCAATCGTTAAGGTGTTGGGTATTTGCGTTGTCATAGTGAGGGGTGGTTTAACGTGTCATTTAACCGGCAGTTGTGCCAATCATGCCGCTGGTCGGAGAGCTTGGCGCAGCTTGATACGTCTTGCGTGGCACCCGGCCAGCCAGAAACGCCTCGCGACCCGCTTGCACTGCCTTCTTCATCGCGCTCGCCATCAAAACAGGATGCTGGGCACCAGCGATTGCCGTGTTCATCAAAACGCCATCACAGCCGAGCTCCATTGCAATCGCGGCATCCGAAGCGGTACCAACGCCAGCATCGACCAATACGGGCACACGTGCCTGATCGATAATCAGTTTGAGGTTCCAGGGGTTCAGTATCCCCATGCCAGAACCAATTAACGACGCCAGCGGCATCACCGCTACACAACCAATGTCCTCAAGCATGCGGCACTGAATTGGATCGTCAGTGCAGTAAACCATCACTTCGAACCCTTCTGCCACCAAGGTTTTAGCCGCAGCAAGCGTCTCAGGCATATTAGGAAACAAGGTGTGTGGATCGCCCAATACTTCGAGCTTTACCAGCTTGTGATCGTCGAGTAACTCTCGTGCTAAGCGCAAAGTGCGCACCGCCTCACCGGCGCTGTAGCAGCCAGCGGTATTAGGCAGCATCGTGTAGCGATTGGGCGGCACGTAATCAAGCAAATTGGGTTCGCCAGCCGTCTGACCAATGTTCGTACGACGGATTGCGACCGTAATGATCTCTGCCCCACTGGTTTCAATGGCTTGTTGAGTTTCAACAAAATCCTTGTATTTACCTGTGCCCACGAGCAACCGAGACTGATAGGTTTTGCCAGCAATAACCAGCGGGTCTGACATGGTCATCTCAATCCATCCAATCATCTGTTCAGGGGGTGTAACTAAAAAAACCGCGGTTTTTAGCCGGTGACCCATTGTAATCGCCATCGGTTAACCCGAGGTCGGCTGTGCTATCGTACAAGGGTTGATAGTGCTCGTCTTTTTGTTCAGAAAAGACAGTTAAACGGGAAACTGGCGTTCTTTCAGAGCCACCATACTGTCCCCGCAACGGTAAGTGAGCGCATCCGCTAAACAGGATGCAGGGATTTGTAAAACCATTGGGCTGCAACGCCTGAGAAGGTACAAATTTTAGTCTCACTAGTCCGGATACCGGCTTCAACGGGTGGAATATTCAAAAGAATATTCTTATTCATCCCGCCAACGGGGAGAGTTGGCGAGAGAACTTTATTGGAATCATCGTAATGTCTTACGACAACCTTTTGCGCCCTGTTCAAGCTGGGGGCGTGTCAGTTATTGCTTGTTCAATTGTCTTGTTTTGTGGCGCATCGTATGCGCAACAAAACACGTCTCAGCGGGAGCCAGAGCTCCTCAACCCTATCATCGTGACTGCAACGATTGAGCCCACACCGGCCAATGACGTGCTTGCCGATCACGTGTACGTTGGGCCAGAGCAAATCGAACGGGCTGGGCAGAGCAGCTTACCCGAGTTGCTGCAGCAGCAGCGCGGTGTGCAGATTACTTCTTATGGTGGTGCAGGCAACGTATCGAGTGTCTATCTGAGAGGCACAAACAATAATCAGGCGTTGGTGTTGATTGATGGCGTTCGCAGCGAGTCCTCAAGCCTTGGGGGTGCAGTATGGAGCAGCATCCCCATGTCGCTGATCGATCATATCGAGATCGTGTTCGGACCTCAAAGTACGTTTTATGGCGCAGATGCTTTAGGCGGCGTGATTCAGATCTTTACTAAACGAGGCGATGGCCCGATGCAATTTAATGCGTCAACTGGCTATGGTTCTTATGGCACCAGTATCAGCAGTGTTAGCCTGTCGGGGTCGACGGAAGGCGAACATAAAACTCGTTATGCGGTTGGCATCAACTACGAAACATCGAGTGGCTTTAATACTGTTGCGGCCAATAACTATTGCAGCGCTGCCAATGCTGCTGCCAATTATTGCGCACCAGGCTATCCCACCTCAGCGACAGGCTACACCCGTACAGGTGCTGCCGGTCAGTTCTCACAAGATTGGGGTGTGGGTCAAGAATTGGGTTTGAAGTTCTTTGCAACAAGGACTGCCAACAAGTACCCAGGGTATGACTACAACTATGCTTTGCCTGAAATCGATACTCAAGTAGGGGGTAATTACAGCGCCGCGCTGTATTCGAAAAATCAAATCACCAACACGTGGTCAAGTCTGCTTCAGGTTTCTCAGGCTAATACGCCGGGTCAAAATCTGACTACCTACACCGCTGATCCAATCAGTACGCCAGAGACTGACGTATTGTGGCAAAACAACATCAAGTTTGGTTCAGATGTTGCTCAGGTGTTAGCAGAGCATCGGATTCAGAATGTCTCTGCTACCTACTCGGGCACGACGAGTGTGAATCAAAGTCGCACCATCGATTCGATCGCTGCGTCGTATCAATTAAACCGTGGATCTCATGTCGCCACGGCGGCTTTGCGCAATGATTCGATGTCAGGCTATGGTAATCAAACGACAGGTAGTGTCGCCTATGGCTACTTTATTACTGAGGAGTTGAGAGCAAATATTAACTATGGCACGGGGTTTCGTGCGCCCACTTTCAACGATTTGTATTACCCAGGCTACGGTAACGCCGACTTGAAGCCCGAGACGAATCAGAATTTTGAGCTCGGTCTGCACTACGAAACCAAGCTATACGGTTTACATTTGGTTGGCTACGATAACAAAATCGATAATTTGATTATTGCCATGCCTTGTCAAAACGCGTCGAGTGGCTATTGTCCGACCAACTTTGCGAAGACTGAAATCAGTGGTGTATCGGTGGGGGCGAACGCAGTGTTCGATAAATTAACCGTGCGTGGTTCATTCGACGTCATGAATCCCTTGAATGTCTTGACTAACTTGCAACTGCCACAGCGTGCTAATAACGTCTTTAACTTGGGTGCTGATTACAGAACCGGTCCGTTTGACTTCGGTTCGACCTTGACGTGGTCTGGCGTGCGCTACGCAGATTCGGCCAATACCCAGACCTTGTCAGGCTATGCGCTGATCAATTTATATGCGAGCTACGATATTGATAAGAGTTGGACCATGTTCTTGAAATGGAACAATATTTTGAATGCTCAATATCAATTCATCTCTGGTTACAACCCGCCAGGCTCGAACGTGTTCGTAGGCATGAGATATGTGCTTCATTGATGAGTTGATTGACAGCGCTTCGACAGGCGGGCTGTCAGCGTGTTGAAGCTGCTGTTGGCTCTCTTCTTGTGTCATAGCGGCTCGGCTTTTGCCAGCGAGCCGAGCGCAACTGAGGTCGCAGAGATTAATCTGATTGGCAGTGACGGTCAGTCTGTGCACCTGGCCAGATCACCTGAGCGCGTGGTGAGTTTGCTTCCCTCGTGGACTGAAGCTGTTTGTCTGTTGGATCAATGTGATCGTCTCGTCGGTATCGATCGTTACTCGAACTGGCCCTCGACCTTGAAGGCGCTTCCTGTTGTGGGCGGTGGGTTTGATCCTGACATCGAAGGTATTCTTGTTCTGAAGCCTGATCTTGTTCTGGTGGGCGCTTCAACCAAGGCGAATGAACGCTTGCGCGCACTGGGCCTCAACGTCCTGATGATCGATGCACAGACGTATGATGAGGTGCATCAGGCACTTGTGACGCTTGCACGTGTATTCAGTTTGCCTCGGCAAGCAGCTGAACAACGCTGGTTACAGATTGAGGATGAGCTCGCGTCTGCGGTAAAAGCGCTTCCACAGCCAGATCGCAACTTGAGTGTTTACTTTGAAGTCAGCGCTGAGCCCTACGCCGCATCACCTGATTCTTTTCTTGGGCAAACCTTATCTCGCTTGAGGTTGCGAAACATCATTCCCTCTGGACGAGGCTCGTTTCCGAAAATCAATCCTGAACTGGTGGTGAAAGAGGATCCCGACGTCATGATGATGTCTGAGGGCAATCTCATCAATCTTTCGGATCGGCCAGGTTGGTCGACACTCAAGGCGGTAAAAAACCATCACCTCTGCTTATTCGCAAAAGACGTCGCCAATGTCATCGTGAGACCAGGTCCGCGAATGGCAGAGGGGGCGAGAGCGATCGTTGATTGCTTACGCCAGCAGGCCGGTTTAAGTTCGATAGATGCAGAGGTCACCAGGTGACCGTCACCCCTCAGCGCCGAAGAAACCAATATGCACGGCTCATGTTTGTTTTGCTGTGCTTATCATCTTTGCTGATTGTTGCCGGTGTTTGTGTGGGTAGTGCTGGGTTCGAGCCCATTCAGACGTTTCTGTCGAACCCTGCATCACATGACATCATTTGGCAAATCAGGCTACCTCGGTCTATCGGGGCTTATTTAGCTGGCGCGCTGTTGGGGATGACTGGTGCGATTGCGCAAGGCCTCTTTAGAAACCCGTTAGCGGATCCTTATCTGTTAGGTAGCGCTTCAGGTGCATCGTTTGCCGTGGCCTTCGCGTTGATGGTGTTTGGCGGTAGTCCTTTCGCAGGGTATTGGCTTGCCCGGTTAGGGCTGACTGGCGCTGCTTTTATTGGCGCGGTGGTAGCGGTCTTATTGACGCTCTTGCTTGCCAGAGGCGCTCAAGACCGGCTTAAAATTTTGCTTGCGGGCGTGATTGTTGGTGTGATCTTTAGCGCGTTGACATCTGCTATTGCCTTTCGGTCGCCGACTATTCTTCAGGCCTTGCAGTCCTTTTTGCTAGGCTCGACCAGCTTTATGACTTGGGCTGCCTGCTTGGTGATGGGTTCAGTGTTGGTGCTTGGCCTCTGTGCATCGATCGCACTAGCTCGCGTGCTTGACGCTTTGATTCTTGGCGCAAGGACAGCGACGAGTCTCGGCGTGCATCAACCTCAAGTGGGAAGTTTGCTAATTTTGATTATGTCTCTCACGACGGCCGCTGCAGTCGCACACGCTGGCTTGGTCGCTTTTGTCGGGTTGGTGGCACCGCATCTGGCCAGATCGTTCGTCAAAGCCAAGCACGCAAAGTTGATTGGCTTATCAGCGTTGATGGGCGGCATTCTGCTCTTAGCGGCAGATGTGTTGGCGCGTGGGTTGTTGGCACCTGAAGAGTTACCTGTGGGTGTCCTAACGGCCGTTTTGGGCGGCGGATATCTTTGTTGGTTAATGTATGACCAGCCCGCAAAGAGGCAGGCACCATGAGCGCGTTAAGCGATCAAATCCCAGCCATTGTGGTTCGTGAGCTGAGTGTCAAACTTGGAGAAACCGAAGCGCTCAAACAAGTCAGTCTGACCATTCCCCGGGGCCAGTGGACCGCGTTGATTGGCCCCAACGGCGCAGGCAAATCGACGCTTTTGCGCGCGATTGCGGGTTTGACTGGTCAGCGATCCGCCATCGATTTGCTAGGCCAACCCCTTGTCGGCATGACAGGCAGATTGCTGGCAAGACAAGTCGCGTGGTTGGGGCAAAACGAGCAAATATCGAGCGATATCTCGGTTTACGATCTAGTGATGTTAGGCCGACTACCCCATCACTCTTGGCTGAGCTCGCCGAGCGCACCTGACCATCAAATTGTTGAACAGGCCTTGAATAGTGTCCGCGCAGATCAATGGCGAGATCGTATGATTAGCGAGCTCTCAGGCGGCGAACAACAGAGAGTGTTGCTGGCAAGGGCCTTGGCGGTCGAGGCTGAGATTTTGTTATTGGATGAACCACTCAATCATCTTGACCCACCCCAGCAGGCTGATTGCTTGAAGTTGATCAAGAACTTGACCAAGCATGGTTGTACCGTGTTGACTGCGTTGCATGAGATTTCTATGGCACTTTACGCTCATCAGATCGTGATCATGGATCAGGGTCGAGTTCTGTTTCAAGGTGCGGCTCACGACTCACAAACACATCGCGCCATTGAAAACGTGTTTGATGACAAAATCAAGATTTATCCCTTGATGGATCGTTGGGTGATTTTGCCCAGTTGAATGCGGTCTCAGACTTACACTAATTTACCTACCGGACAAAGTCATCATGCAGATTGTTAAGCCACCTACTGAAAAGCCCTACGATAAATCCGAGGGAGAACGTCGCGGTTTGATTATTGTTAACACAGGCGACGGCAAAGGTAAAAGCACAGCCGCTTTTGGTCTGGCACTAAGAGCTCACGGCCGAGCCAAACCGGTGAAGATTTTTCAGTTCATGAAAGTGCCAACGTCCAAATTTGGCGAACATCGTAGCTTCGAGACTCTCGGTATCCCGATCGAGGGCTTAGGCGACGGTTTTAGCTGGAAAAGCAAAGACCTTGAGAACTCGGCGCTACTGGCTCGCCAGGGTTGGGATAAGGTTAAAACGGCTATTTTGTCTGGTGATTATTTTCTCGTCGTGCTGGACGAGGTCACTTATCCCATCTCGTTTGGCTGGATTGAACTTGAAGAGGTGGTGAATACACTCAAAAGCCGGCCTAAGGACGTGCATGTCTGTCTGACGGGCCGGCGATGCCCGCAAGAAATTATCGACATTGCTGACACGGTGACTGAAATGATGCCGATCAAACATGCCTTTGACGCTGGCATTCCGGCTCAACGAGGTATTGAAGATTAATCCAACAGTAGTTAGCGAATACCTGGTGGAAGAAAATCAATGTCCACTGAAAACTCGTGGGTTTCTTGCCCCTTCCACAAATCCGCATCGAAGCCTGGATAAGTCGCTCTGCGAACGCCCGCTAAAGCAGAGTCATCCAGCAGATTTGAATTGGACGACTCTTGTACCTTGGCTGTTTGCAGGGCGCCGCTGCGATTGAGTACAAACACGATCCTCACTTTGCCCTGTGGGCGTTCTTGACTGGCCTGGCGACCGGTGGGATAGCGTTTGGTGCTGTTGAGCATGCCTTGTACTTTTCTGACGTAATCCGCTTCAAGTGATTGCGCGTTGGGCGCTGTTACTTGGTTTTGACTTGGCGTAGCCGTTGCAGTCGCCGTACTCGACTCAGCAGACACAGCAGGTGCAGAGGATGCAACCGCTTTAGGGCTCTGCACGACTGGTAGCTTCGGCTTGACTTGAAGCGCATTAGGTGCGGGCGGTGGTGGCGCTGGCTGTGCTGCTGGTGGTGGCGGAACCGGTGGTGGTGGCACAGGCGGTGGTGGCGCCGGCGGCGGCACAGGCGCAGCTGGAATCGCAACGTCTTGAATAACAACGGACGCGGGTGGTTGTGTGATTTTCAAATCGCTCTTGGCAAAATCGCTAAGCACGAACCACAACAGGACGACGTGAAAGCCAACAACGAGCACGATCCCACCGTAACGGCCCCACCAAGCCTTATTTTTACTGCTGTCAAAATCATTGACCGCAAAAGCCGGCATCGTGGTCGTGTTAGCGGTCATATTGCTCATTTCCATCAATGGCAATTTTGGTCAAACCCGTGCGCCGGGATGCAGACAGAACAGAGACCAGCGTTGAATATTTCGCGTGGCGGTCCGGCTTGACATTGATGACGGGTTGTTCAGTTGCCGCTGCGGCCTTGCGCATCAGGTTTTCGAGTTCTGGCAGATCCACGGTTTTATCCTGCCAGAGGATGTCGCCTGTTGCAGGCAGTGATAGTTCAATGATTTCTGGCATCGTCGAATCTGCAGGGGCATCGGTTGGCATATTCATATTGACCGCATGCAACTGAATCGGAATAGTGATGATTAACATCACTAACAGCACAAGCATCACGTCTATCAAAGGCGTGGTGTTCATTTCGATCACCGGTTCCGCATCGTCGGATCCATCATCTGCGGGGATCTGCATCGCCATCGGTATTATTTCGTCCTGTCTTTAATTTGCATGGTGAGACCCATCAACCGCCTAAAGGAGGCGGCTCAGTAATAAAGGCAATTTTTGCGATACCCGCACGCTGACAGGCACGCATCACTCGGCCGATGCCTTCGTACTCTGCATCCAGGTCGCCACGAATTTGAACGTCTGGTTCTTCTTTGTCTTTGTTGACCATACCCTTTAATTGCTCAACCAATTCGTCTATGCCAGCCACTTCCCGATCATAGACAAACAGTCCACCTGATTTACTCACAGAAATAATGATGGTTTCTGGTTTAGCTTGACGTGCTTCCAAACGTTCTTTAGGCAAGGCTACTGGTATTGAAGTGGTCACGACAGGTATGGTGATCAGAAAAATAATCAGTAATACCAACATCACATCGACTAAAGGAGTGGTGTTGATGTGGTTGATCACCTCTTCATCGGTGTCATCTGAACCTAGCTGCATTGCCATAGCAAAAAGCCCGCCTCTAGCGTTGATCGAATAACAAAAACATGGACAACCCTGATTGACACTGACCTAGCGCTGGGCTGCTTCAACCAAGAGGTTGGCATGAATTTGGCCGCTAAACTTTTGCACGCCCTGCACAATCAATTTGTTGCGACGAACCACAATGTTGTACCCCAAGACCGCGGGCACAGCGACGGCCAAACCAATTGCCGTCATGATCAGCGATTCGCCAACGGGGCCTGCAACCTTATCAATGCTGGCCTGCCCTGAGAGACCAATGCTCACCAGTGCGTTGTAAATGCCCCAAACAGTCCCGAACAAGCCAACAAAAGGCGCAGTTGAACCGACCGTCGCTAAAAATGACAAACCCTTTTGCATGCTTTGCCCAACCGACGTGTTCGCGCGTTGCAAGCTCAACATCACCCATTCATTGAAATCTATCGAATTGCCCATGTCGCGGTGCCTTGCAGCGCTGCTCACCGCCTCTTGCGCGACATAGCGAAACGGGCTGTTGGTTTGTAGAGTCTGAGTCGCTTGATCCAGCGTACTTTCTTTGCTCAAGCTGCCCATAGCAGCTCGCTGTTGAGCCATCATGCGTGTCTGCTCAAGTAATTTCGAGAAAATCAGATACCAGCTAGCCACACTCATAAATACCAAAATACAAAGCGTGCCTTTGGCGACCAAGTCACCCTGCGCCCAAACGGCCTTTAGACCATAGGGGTTTTCTGTTGGTACGGCTTGCGTAGTTTTACTGGCAGAGGGCTCTTGGGCCACTGCTGAGGACGGCGTCAGCAATACAACACATTGGAGCACGAGTACAAAGCAAGCTGCTTTTAACAGCGCAGACAAACGAGACATAAGGGGATGCTCCGCACAGGATAGGTAAATTGCGCTGCAGAACGGCGTAAGTGATCCGCAACCAAACGCCAACACCTTACCTGACGAATACTAAAGAAATGTTACAGCCTAATTGGCGTATCAATTTTGCAACTGATCTTCATGGCAGGCAGGTTTGCAAAGAAATTGAAACGTTCGACAGTTAGTCTGCAACACATTCACTTTGACCAACTCGTTTCAATCCTGACCGGAGCTTCTGTCGACCATGCGTACCTTCAAACTAAACACCCTGGCGATTTGTATCGCTGGCTTGTCCCTTACGCCAGCTGCTTGGGCACAGACGACTGCAGCGTCTTCCACCGACGTCGGTCGGATTTCGGTTGAAGGCCTGCCAGGTGGCACCGCAACCGGCTTGATCTCACAAGAAGAATCACCGAAGGCACGCAGCTCGGTTAACAAAGAAGCGATTGACAAGCTCAATCCAGTATCCAATCCTTACCAAATGTTGGACTTGCTACCTGGCGTCAACACCTTTAGCCAGGACGCAACGGGTCTATTCGGTGGTGGTTTGCGTGTGCGGGGTGCCAACAGTGACCAAATGGGGTTTACGGTTAACGGCGTGCCGGTCAACGACTCGGGTAACTATGCTGTCTATCCAATGGAATACGTCGACGCAGAAAACATCTGTGAGGTTTTCTTGACACAAGGTTCGACTGATACCGAAGCGCCGCATACCGGTGCTTCAGGTGGTAACGTCGGCATCAGTTACTGCGCACCAGAAGACAAATATCGCTTTCGTGTGGCTCAAACTGTCGGTCAACTGAGTATGCGTCGCACGTATGTGCGTGTCGATACTGGTCTGTTTGCAGACGACAAAGCGAAAATGTTCATCTCCTACTCGAACACTTACGCAAATCAGTTTCAAGGTCCGGGTAACGCTCAGCGTGAACATATTGATATCGGTGCTGAAGTTCGGCCAGATACGCAGTGGAAGTTGACCAGCAATTTGTCAGTGAACAAAATGTTGAACAACAACTTCCCGACATTGACGCAAGCTCAAATCGACAGTGGTGGTCGTAACCAGACTTATAGTTCGACGCCAGCGATTAATCCAGTTGGGATCAAGGGCGTTGCGCAAACGGTCGCAAACACCTCGTTTGCCAACACCTACTACCAGAACTCGGTTAACCCTTTTGTCGACGTGATCTGGTCGGGCAAAGTCGAGTACAAGGCAAGTAAAGACGTGTCATTTTCTGCCGAACCTTATTTCTGGTACGGCCACGGTACAGGCGGCACCTTGCAGAAAACGCTGCAAGAATCTGCTAACTTGGGCTCTAACCTGAAGTACGGCATCGCCGATATCAACAAAGATGGCGACACGCTCGATAAGCTTTACGTCTATAACGGTAGCGTCACTGAAACGTATCGCCCAGGTATTACCTTAAAGTCCAATATCCGGATGGATAACCATGACCTGCTGTTCGGTACTTGGTTCGAACAGGCTCGTCACTACCAAACAGGCCCAGCACAGGCGTTTGATGCGGGTGGCGGGGTTGCTGACCCTTTTCTGTTCAGTAGCACCAACTGGCTGAAGTACAACAACGGTGACTACTACATGTCACGCAATACCTTGACCGTTAGTACGGCAGGTTCACTCTTTGCACAGGACAGCATCCATTTGATGGATGACAAATTGCTGGTGCAAGTTGGTTTGCGCGAGTCAGTCATTCAACGCACGCTCAACAACTACGCGAGTTCACAATCAGGCGGTGGGGCTGATTACGACACGAGCGCGACTTACTCAAAATTGCTGCCCAGTCTCGGCGTGCGTTATCGCTTAGACGAGCAACAGCATGTGTTTGCCAACGTTGCGCAAAACATGCGTGCCCCCAGTAACTCTGTGTTGACTGGTCTGTTAACGGGCGGCACGGTCAGCAATGGCGTGTTGACTGGCGCAACGCTGCGTGACCCGACCGTCGGGATGGAAAGCTCGACCAACTTCGATTTGGGCTACCGGTGGGCGTCAGATCGCTGGACCTTCTCTGGTTCGTTGTTCTATATCGACTTCAAGAACCGCATTGCCTCTGCCTATGATCCTAATACGAATCTTACTGTTGATGCCAACGTTGGCGGCGTGACAACCAAGGGCGTAGAGATGGAGCTCGGTTACAAAGTTAACAGTAACTGGTCTTTGTACGGCTCAGCTGCCTATACGCAAAGCACAATGAAAGACGATATTGCGTATAGCGCAACAGCCAACCTGCCAACTTCTGGCATGCAAATGCCTGATACCCCTTATTGGTTGGCTGGCCTTCGTCTTGCCTATAACAGCAGCGGCTGGTACGGTAATCTCGACATGAAGTACACCGGCATGGCGTATTCAACGCTGGTTAACGACGAATCAATGCCCGGCTATACGTTGTTTAACGGCACGATCGGCTATCACTTCGATGATATCGGCTACTTTAAGAATCCCTCGGTTCAGTTGAACGTTTACAACATCTTCAATCAGAACTTCCAGCGGATCAGCTCACCTAGCGGTAGCAGCTTTACGACGAATGCAGTTGCCTTGCCGGGTATCGCTGCCAATGCACCGGCCTATTACATTGGTGCTCCCACCTTCGTGTCGGTCACTCTACGATCCGATTTCTAAGATTGGATGAACTGAGGTACGCCTAGCGCTAACGGCGGTACTTTTTAGATTTGGGCGGCGTTGAGCCGCCCAAATTGCTTTTTGTCCTCGTTAGATCCTTTAGTGCCGGGGGCTACGCGTTTCAAACTAAGTCCCTGGCAATTACCCCGCTAATTGGGGAAACCCCCCTGTTTTTGGTACGATGTAGGGTTGCTTGACCAGCCTGTGTCGCGGGTCAGGTGTTTTCTCTTGATGACTGTCTGCCATGCCCTATCCCAAATTGCCCTATCCGATCGACAGCTATACCCGTGGTGCAGAATTCGTGCGCCAGTTGGGTCAGCGAATCTTGATTCTGGATGGCGCGATGGGGACGATGATTCAGCGCTACAAACTGTCTGAAGCTGATTTTCGCGGTACGCGCTTTGCCGACCATCATAAAGATGTCAAAGGCAATAACGAATTGCTGTCGCTGATCCGACCCGATGTCATCCAAGAGATCCACGAGCAATATCTTGCGGCTGGCGCAGATGTGATTGAGACCAATACCTTTGGCGCGACAACGGTTGCTCAAGGTGATTACGATTTGCCAGAGCTGGCTTACGAGCTCAACCTAGCGTCTGCCAAGCTCGCCAGACTCGCGTGTGACAAATTCACTACCCCTGAGCGGCCAAGATTTGTGGCGGGTGCCTTGGGGCCTCAGCCTAAAACCGCCTCGATATCTCCGGATGTTAACGACCCAGGAGCCCGAAATGTTACGTTTGACGAACTTCGTATTGCCTACTCAGAACAATTGAATGGCTTGCTCGATGGTGGTATCGACCTTGTCTTGATTGAAACGATTTTCGATACGCTTAACGCCAAAGCGGCAATTTTTGCCGTTGAAGAAGTGTTCGTTGCGCGTGCTGTGCGTTTACCCGTCATGATCTCTGGCACCGTCACGGATGCATCAGGTCGCATTCTGTCGGGCCAAACCGTCGAAGCGTTCTGGAACTCCGTGCGTCACGCCAAGCCCGTCACCATTGGTCTGAATTGCGCCTTGGGGGCTGCGCTCATGCGCCCTTATGTAGCTGAGCTCTCGAAAATTTGTGACACCTATGTGTGCGTCTATCCCAATGCGGGTTTGCCCAATCCAATGAGCGACACTGGCTTTGATGAGTTACCGAGCGATACGTCTGCCCTGTTAGAAGAGTTTGCACGGTCTGGTCTGGTGAACATGGTGGGTGGCTGTTGCGGGACCACGCCAGATCATATTCAGGCAATTGTCCAGCAAGTGCAAGCGTTGCCTGCACGGGTGGTGCCCGAGATCGACGTCAAAACACGGCTCTCTGGTCTTGAAGCGTTAAATTTTGATGCTGAATCGCTTTTTATTAACGTGGGCGAGCGCACCAACGTGACAGGCAGCAAAATGTTTGCTCGCCTGATTAAAGAAGAGAAGTACGACGAAGCCGTCGCAGTTGCTCGACAACAAGTTGAAAACGGCGCGCAGATCATCGATATCAATATGGATGAGGCCATGCTGGATTCAGCGGCGTGTATGCACCGGTTCATGAATTTGATTGCCTCAGAGCCCGATATTGCGCGCGTGCCTGTGATGATCGATAGCTCGAAATGGGCTGTTATCGAAACTGGCCTGAAATGTGTACAGGGTAAGGCCATCGTTAATTCGATTTCGCTCAAAGAAGGCGAAGCGCCTTTTCTCAAGCAAGCGCATTTATGCCGACGCTATGGTGCCGCCGCAGTCGTCATGGCCTTTGACGAAAAAGGGCAGGCCGATACACTTGAACGCCGCAAAGAGATATGCACGCGCGCCTATCGACTGCTGGTTGATGTCGTAGGGTTCCCGCCCGAAGACATTATTTTTGATCCAAACGTGTTCGCGATAGCAACCGGTATCGACGAACACAATCACTACGCAGTGGACTTTATCGAAGCCACCAGATGGATTCGTGAGCACTTACCGCATGCTCGTATCTCAGGCGGTGTCTCAAACGTAAGCTTTTCCTTCCGCGGCAATGAACCGATGCGAGAGGCCATTCACACGGTCTTTCTGTACTACGCCATCCGCGAAGGCATGACCATGGGCATTGTCAATGCCGGTCAATTGGGTGTGTACGCGGATATCCCTGCTGACTTGCGTGATCTGGTTGAGGATGTCGTCCTTGATCGTCCGTTGCCAATCGGTAAGAAAGAAGCTGACGACACGAGAACACCCACTGAACGCTTAGTGATCGCCGCCGATGCCATTAAAGGCACCGGCGCTAAAAAAGAGGAAGACCTTGCCTGGCGTGCTCAGGAGGTGGAAAAGCGCCTAGCGCATTCTCTCGTGCATGGCATTACCAACTTTATTGTTGAAGATACCGAAGAGGTGAGGCAGCAAATTGCCAGTCGCGGCGGTCGCCCAATCGAGGTCATTGAAGGGCCGCTGATGGATGGCATGAACATCGTCGGCGATCTCTTCGGCGAAGGCAAAATGTTTCTGCCACAAGTGGTGAAGTCTGCTCGTGTGATGAAACAAGCGGTCAGCCACCTTGTACCTTATATCGAAGAAGAAAAGCGGCAGATTGAGGCGGCCGGCGGTGATGTGCGCGCGAAGGGCAAGATCCTGATTGCGACTGTCAAGGGTGATGTGCATGACATCGGCAAGAACATCGTCACGGTGGTGCTTCAGTGTAATAACTTCGACGTCATCAACATGGGCGTGATGGTGCCAGCTGCTGAAATTCTGGCACGGGCTAAGGCCGAGGGCGTAGACATCATTGGTCTATCCGGTTTGATTACGCCGAGTCTCGAAGAGATGGCCTACGTCGCCAGCGAGATGCAGCGTGACGAGTATTTCCGTAGCCGCAAGATGCCGCTCATGATTGGTGGTGCGACCACGAGCCGCGTCCATACCGCTGTCAAGATTGCGCCGCATTATGAAGGGCCAGTGATTTACGTGCCGGATGCAAGCCGCTCGGTCGGCGTTGCGACCAATCTGGTATCCGAGACTGCAAACAGCTATCTTGATGAGTTGGCACAAGAGTACGAGGATGTGAGACGTCGCTACGCTAATCGCAAGGTGACGCCTCTTGTATCCATGGCTGATGCCAGAGCGGGTAAACCTAAAATCGATTGGTCCACGTATCAACCACCACGACCAAAATTTATCGGTCGCCGCACGTTTAAAAATTTCGATTTGTCTGAGCTTGCCAAATTTATCGACTGGACACCTTTCTTTCAGACCTGGAGTCTGTTTGGTCAGTTCCCCGCCATCCTTGAAGACAAGGTCGTGGGCGAGCAAGCCAAGAAAGTCTACGCAGATGGGCAGGCCATGCTCAAAAAAATGATCGATGGTCGCTGGTTAACCGCAAATGGCGTAGTGGGCTTCTATCCCGCCAACACCGTGAATGATGATGACATTGAGGTTTATCAGGACGAGACTCGTGAAAAGGTTCTTTTCACTTGGCGCGGCCTTCGTCAACAGGGTGTTAAGCGTCAAGGCGTCGATAACAAGTGCCTGGCCGATTTCATCGCACCGAAATCATCGGGCGTGATGGATTACATTGGCCTCTTCGCAGTCACTGCCGGCATAGGCGTTGATAAGAAAGAGCAAGAGTTTGAGAAGGCTCAGGATGATTACTCATCCATCATGTTCAAGTCCCTGGCAGATCGTTGCGCCGAGGCGTTTGCAGAGGCCTTGCATGCACGGGTGCGCACCGATATTTGGGGCTATGTTGCTAACGAGGCGCTCTCAAACGAGGAGATGATCGCTGAGAAGTATCAGGGTATTCGCCCAGCGCCAGGTTACCCAGCGTGCCCGGAGCACGTCATCAAGCGTGAAATGTTCGAGGTTCTCGATGGCGCTGCTATTGGCATGATGCTCACCGATAGTTATGCCATGCATCCTGCGGCAAGCGTCTCGGGTTTCTACTTCAGTCATCCACAATCTCAGTACTTTAATGTCGGGATGATCGGGGACGATCAAGTGAGCGATTACGTTAAACGTAGTGGCCGAACCGAGCAGGATGTTCGTCGAACGCTCGCGCCAAGTTTGGGTTAACTTTAATTTTTTAGGTCACCAGCTCAGGCTTTCAATGAGCAGGGCAGCGCCAAGCACGATCGCCAACAGCAGCGTGAGCCCGTTACGACCAAACACTTTGGCTCTGGATTCAACAAAGCGATAGAGCGACGCCCCTGCGCTAATTGATGCCAAGGTGGCGATGAGCATACCAATCGTGTTGATTAACACGCCCTCGGGAAAATACCGGTGCCAGACTGCATTGACGCCAACACAGATGCCATAGTGAATTAAAAAGATCGAATACGACCGTTGCCCCAAGGCGGTCAGCAGGCCTGGCTTTGGCCAGCTCTCGAGCCAACCCCGATGCGCAGCCAAACTCACCAGCATCGCTGAACCAAGCGCCACAGCAATCGGGTAACGAAAATCAATCCACAAGGCCATCCCGCCAAGCGCAAGAATAACGAAGATAGCCACCTCGCCGAGCGCCGAGCGATTCGACCAATAAGCGAGCATGCCCAATCCGTATGCACCAAAAAAATAGGGCGCGTAAATATCGAGCTCAGTATGGCGATTGAGGATCCACAGTGAGCTAGCGGCCAAGGCAATCACCACGAGGGGAAACAGGGCCAATAAGCGAGCTGGCATTGAACGCATCAAAAGCGTGATCAAGACTGTTGCGACAAATAATTGAAAATCAATCGCAACATACCAGACGCCTGCCGATAGCGCCTCATAGCCCAGCACATCATGGATAAGTAAACCATGTGCAACGAGTTGCCAGAGAGACGGCGCAGCGGATAAGGAGTCGTGCTCGAACCACGGACGCACCAGCGCTGTGATCAGCGTAGCTGAGGCGACCGCAAAGATAAAGGGCGTCACTAACCTTTTATAGCGACCCCAAACGAGCTGCAAAGGCTTTAACTCGGCTGGTTTGGCGTCTGGCGCGACACGTGCTGCAACCAAATAACCGGCCAGTACAAAAAACATTTGCACAGCCAGTCTTGCGTAATCAAACAGCCAAGCAATGGTGTCGGGCGCTGCTTGGGCAACAACATTGGCCATCGGGCCATAAAAAGCCAAATGATGCAAAACGATTGCCACGCATCCGACCCCCTTCATCGCGTCGATGAGAGGGAGCCGAGATAGGGTGGATGGTTTGTTTGCGACCGACAAAGTAAGTCAGTTAGCCTTACGTCTTGTGATAAATCTCAGCGCCTTTCTTGACGAACTCTATGGCCTTCTCTTGCATACCGGCCTTCAAGGCTTTGTCATTTTCAAGGCCTTGCTTGGCAGCATAATCACGCACATCCTGTGTGATCTTCATGCTGCAAAAATGCGGTCCGCACATTGAACAGAAGTGCGCGACTTTCATTGAGTCCTTGGGCAAGGTCTCATCATGAAAATCTTTGGCGGTATCAGGATCAAGGCCCAGATTGAACTGATCGTCCCACCTGAATTCGAAACGGGCTTTTGATAACGCATTATCACGAATCGCTGAGCCAGGATGACCCTTGGCCAAGTCTGCCGCGTGCGCAGCAATCTTATAGGTGATGATGCCGTCTTTGACATCCTTTTTGTTAGGCAGGCCCAAATGCTCTTTAGGCGTGACATAACAAAGCATCGCGGTGCCGTACCAACCAATCAGCGCGGCACCAATGCCAGAGGTGATGTGGTCGTAGCCAGGTGCGATATCGGTCGTCAGTGGCCCTAAGGTATAGAAAGGCGCCTCGCCACATTGCTCAAGCTGCAAATCCATGTTTTCTTTGATCATGTGCATAGGGACGTGACCGGGGCCTTCGATCATGACCTGGACATCGTGCTTCCAGGCGACTTGGGTGAGTTCGCCCAAAGTCTTGAGTTCAGCCAATTGAGCCTCGTCATTGGCGTCGTAGCCTGAGCCTGGGCGCAAACCGTCACCGAGCGAGAAGCTGACGTCGTAGGCTTTCATGATCTCGCAGATCTCTTCAAAGCGCTCATACAAGAAGCTTTCCTTGTGATGAGCCAGACACCACTTAGCCATGATCGAACCGCCACGCGAAACAATACCGGTCATGCGATCTGCCGTCATGGGGATAAAAGGCAGACGAACCCCTGCATGGATCGTGAAGTAATCCACACCTTGCTCGGCTTGCTCGATTAACGTGTCGCGGAAGATCTCCCAAGTCAGGTCTTCGGCTTTGCCGTTGACTTTTTCTAGTGCCTGATAAATTGGCACGGTACCAATCGGCACAGGTGAATTACGTACGATCCATTCACGCGTCTCGTGAATATCCTTACCGGTGGACAGATCCATGATCGTGTCACCACCCCAGCGGATAGCCCAGGTCATTTTTTCGACTTCTTCACCGATGCCCGAACTGACCGCCGAGTTGCCGATATTGGCGTTGATCTTGACCAGAAAATTACGGCCAATGGCCATGGGCTCAAGTTCAGGGTGGTTAATATTGGCTGGGATAATCGCGCGACCGCGTGCAATTTCTTCACGGACGAACTCAGGTGTGATTTTGTTGGGGATGGATGCGCCAAACGATTGTCCGGGATGCTGACGCAACATGCGGCGGGCAAGCTTTTCACCATCCGGGCCACTGGCAACCAGATTGTCGATGTATTGCTCGATCCGCAGATTTTCGCGGATGGCGACGAACTCCATCTCCGGGGTGATGATCCCACGACGCGCATAATGCATTTGCGAAACATTAGCCCCGGCTTTTGCTCGACGGGGATGGCGACGCAAATTGAAACGCATGGCGGTTAATTTCGGATCGTTGAGTCGCTCCTGGCCATACTCACTGCTTGGCCCGGCGAGCAACTCAGTGTCGTGGCGCTCTTCTATCCAGGCGCGGCGCAGTTCTGGCAAGCCATGGCGAATATCGATTGTGGCGTCAGGGTCGGTGTAAGGGCCGCTGCAATCATAGACAGTCAGCGGCGGGTTCTTCTCGCCACCAAACGATGTCGGGGTATCACCTTGAGTGATTTCGCGAAACGGGACTTTGATGTCAGGCCGCGAACCGATTTCGTAAACCTTGCGTGACATGGGCAAAGGTGCGACAGCCGCTGCATCGACTTCAGCCGTGGCTGCTAAAAACTTTGGGTTTGCATTCATTTGTGACGAGCTCCAATGATTGGAGCCGACTCGGGATGGATTCCGGCTAAGCCGGAAAGCGCTCCCAGCATCGGCATTATCCGTACTGGTACGAAGGGTATCTCTCAACCTGACGACCTCGCCAAGTACCCCCGCAAAACTGCCTAATCATAGCGTATCTCGAGAGAGGATTTGACTGACTAAATAAGGATTAGATTATCCCTGTGCATCAGTTCCGCTTCATTCATCATACCGAGAATAGATGCGATGTCGCCAGAGGGTTTGCCCATGATGCGGCGAGCATCCGCCGACGAGTAATTGACCAGACCCCTTGCGAGCTCGGTGCCGTTTTTGTCTAAGCACGCGACGACATCGCCAGGCTCAAAACGACCCTGTACAGCTCGAACGCCAATCGGTAAAAGGCTTTTGCCTTCATCGCGCAAGGCTTTGACCGCACCGTCGTCAAGCACCAGGCGACCACGCACGCGCAAGTGGTCAGCCATCCATTGCTTACGGGCAGACAAGACTTGAACACTAGCTCTGAGTTCTGTACCGATGCATTCGCCAGCAGCGAGCCTGACCATCACGTCGGGCTCGCGACCCGAGGCAATGACGGTATGAGCGCCGCTTTTTGCTGCGCGCTTGGCAGCGAGAATTTTGGTGAGCATGCCACCTTTGCCGATACCTGATCCAGCACCACCTGCCATGGCCTCTAGGCTGACATCACCTGCCTGCGCATGTGAGACGAATTTGGCCTCAGGATTTTTGCGGGGATCAGATTCGTACAACCCGCGTTGATCCGTCAAAATAATCAAAGCGTCTGCTTCGATCAGATTGGTGACCAGAGCACCCAAGGTGTCGTTGTCACCCACGGCAATCTCTTCAGTTGATACCGTGTCGTTCTCGTTGACGATGGGCACAACGCCCAAACGGAGCAGGGCAAAGATAGTGGATCGGGCGTTGAGGTAGCGTTGCCGGTCGGCCAGATCCTCATGGGTAAGCAGAATTTGTGCAGCTTTAATGTGATGAACACCAAACGCAACTTCATAGGCTTGCGCAAGCCCCATTTGACCGACGGCCGCCGCCGCTTGAAGTTCATTCATTGATGTGGGACGTTTTTGCCAGCCAAGCCTGGCCATACCTTCAGCAATGGCACCACTTGAGACCAGCACAACCTCTTTACCTTGTGCATGCAGGGCTGCGATTTGCGCCGCCCATTGGGCCACTGCCTCGCGGTCAAGCCCTCGACCATCATTGGTAACCAAGGAGGAGCCGACCTTGGCAACGACTCGCTTGGCCGTTGCGACAACTGAAACAGTGGATGCAGGTTTCGCCATAACGCTAGTTTAACGGGGAGCTAAGTTATCGCCCCTGGCATCATCAAAGCGCGGGTCTTCGGCGACGAAGGTACCTGCGGCCTTGTCCTCAGCGATGTTGTCGACTTGACGATAGGCATCAATGGCATCTTGCAGATCCCAGATTAATTGCTGCGTGCCATCGCCAGACAGCGCCGAGATTGCAAAGACCTTGCCATCCCAGCCGAATTCTTTACAAAATCTCGTTTTAACTGTCTCGGGATCAGACACCATATCTAATTTGTTGAGCACCAGCCAACGAGGTTTCTCGTAGAGTGTTTCGTCATACTTGCGCAATTCTTCAATGATGGCGCGAGCTTCGCCCACGGCGCGTGCAATCGTATCTTCATCAGGGTCAAGTGATGACACATCCACAAGATGCAACAGGATGCGAGTGCGCGCTAAGTGGCGTAAAAACAAGTGACCTAAACCAGCGCCTTCAGACGCCCCTTCGATCAAGCCAGGGATATCGGCCACCACAAAACTGCGCGACTCAGACGTACGCACGACACCCAAGTTGGGATGCAAGGTCGTGAAAGGATAATCCGCGATTTTGGGGCGAGCATTGGATATGCGGCTAATTAAGGTGGACTTACCTGCATTGGGCATGCCCAGCAAGCCAACGTCCGCGAGCACTTTGAGTTCAAACCTGAGACGACGTTGCTCGCCCTCTTTGCCTGGAGTCCATTGCTTAGGTGCGCGGTTCACACTGGATTTAAAGTGTATGTTGCCTAAACCACCTTCACCACCGGCAGCCAGTATGACCTCTTGACCGTGCCGGTTCATATCGAAGAGCTCTTCGCCAGTCTCTGCGTCATAAATGATGGTGCCAACTGGCATGCGCAAGGTAATGTTCTCAGCCCCTGCACCGTATTGATCAGAGCCACGACCGTGCTCGCCATTGCGTGCAACGTGTTTGCGTGCATAGCGATAATCGATCAGGGTATTGATGTTGCGGTCTGCTATGGCAAGCACGCTGCCGCCGCGACCACCATCCCCACCGTCTGGGCCGCCCTTGGGGATGAATTTTTCGCGACGAAAGCTGTGCGCGCCGTTACCGCCTTTACCGGCGATAACTTCAATGGTGGCTTCGTCGACGAATTTCATGATTTTTTACACTTAAAAATAAAAAAGCCCTGCCGCTTGCGACAGGGCCTTTAGTACTGCCTGAT
Organism: Jezberella montanilacus; assembly: GCF_003003055.1. Classification (GTDB taxonomy): domain Bacteria; phylum Pseudomonadota; class Gammaproteobacteria; order Burkholderiales; family Burkholderiaceae_B; genus Zwartia; species Zwartia montanilacus. The sequence continues at coordinate 217,632 of NZ_PVTV01000013.1, read as the reverse complement.
GGCTTACTCAGCTGCGACGATAGAAACCGTCGATTTGTTGAGCTTACCTTTAACAGCGAATTTGACCTTGCCATCCACCAGCGCAAACAAAGTATGGTCTTTACCAATACCTACGTTTGTGCCGGGGTGAAACTTGGTGCCACGCTGGCGAATAATGATTGAACCAGCCGGGATCAGTTCGCCACCGTAGGCTTTTACGCCTAACCGTTTCGATTCTGAGTCACGACCGTTACGCGTCGAGCCGCCGCCTTTTTTCTGTGCCATGATTTGTTCCTGTTGCGAGCCGGGATCCGATGACCGTGGCCTTACGCCGCGATGTCACCAATCAAGATCTCGGTGTAGTTTTGACGGTGGCCTTGATGCTTCTGATAATGCTTGCGACGACGCATTTTGAAGATCGTGACCTTATCATGGCGTCCTTGTGCAAGAACCGTTGCTTTGACCACTGCGCCTGCCACAAGCGGCGTGCCAACTTTAAGTTGGTCACCTTCGCCTACGGAAAGCACTTGATCCAGCGTGATTTCTTGCCCAATGTCAGCCGGTATCTGTTCTATTTTCAATTTTTCGCCAGTAGCAATGCGATACTGCTTGCCACCAGTTTTTATGACCGCGTACATGGGTTAACCTCGTGTTTTGTTGCAATTAAATGTGTTCAGAGACGAGAACGCCGTGCGTTCACGTAGCCGAGCCATAGATAATAGCGTGTAACTAATTGAAAGTCAAAAGAAAGTCGCGTGCAGAACCTTAACGATTTACTCAATCCTGTTGTTCAGGATATGACCGCAGTTGACGCGGTGATCAGAACTCGCCTGAATTCTGAGGTTGTTTTGATCCGCACGATAGGCGATTACATCATCGGTGCGGGGGGTAAACGGATGCGTCCAGCCATCTTGTTGATGGTTGCGAAGGCGTTGGGCTATCAAGGACAGCGGCATCATTTATTGGCGGCTATTGTCGAATTCATACATACGGCCACGCTGTTGCACGACGATGTGGTCGATGAGTCAGATCTCAGACGTGGCCGCAGTACTGCCAACGCCGTCTTTGGCAACGCCGCCAGCGTGCTGGTCGGTGATTATCTGTATTCACGCGCCTTCGAGATGATGGTTGATGTCGATCGCATGCGGATTATGCAGATCATGTCCTCGGCGACGACCGTGATTGCCGAGGGCGAGGTCTTGCAGTTGCTGAATATCCATGACCCTGATGTGTCAGAGGCTCGTTATTTGCAGGTTGTACGTTTCAAAACGGCTAAGCTGTTTGAGGCGGCTGCCGAAGCTGGCGCAGTGATAAGCGATGCGACGCTTGAGCAAATCGAGGCCGCCGCGGCGTTTGGTCGGCATATTGGCACTGCGTTTCAATTAGTGGATGACGTGCTTGACTACAGCGGTGAGGCCACCGCGCTGGGTAAAAACGTCGGTGACGATTTAAAAGAGGGCAAACCCACTTTGCCGCTGATTCGTGTACTAGAGGTTGGAACACCTGACCAAAGAGCTTTAGTTCGCGTTGCGATTGAGCAGGGTGAGGCAGATTTCGAGGCGGTTGCTCAAGCGATTCAGGCGAACGACGCGCTAAATTATGCAATGCAAACCGCGCAGGCTGAGGCCGAACTGGCGCGACAAGCGTTGAATGTGTTCCCCGAGTCTACGTGCAAAGACGCTTTGCTTGCGCTTTGCGCCTTCGCGGTCGATCGGGATCGCTAGGCCTGAGTCGCTGACTTGAGATTGTTAAGTCTTTTTCTTGCGAATGGCGGCCATGATGGCAGCGTGACTGTCTTCTGTTGACAGCACTTGGGCGTCCAGCGCCTTGACCACGCCGGCCAGCTTAAGAGATAGGCTGAGCAAGTCAGGTTCATAACTTTTCGAGAGCTTATCGTGAACGAGCTTAATGATCGCGATTTGATCGTTGGACACCTCAAATTTCACTTTCAGCACCTTGGGGACGGTTAGACTGCGCTTATTAACACCCACAGCACTATACACGAGCGCCTTGTGACGTCAACGTAATACTGCCCGAATCAGGGGGCGTAACGTCCAAGGAAAAATGCCCCAGCAAATAGGGTGGGGATGCTTGCATCCTGAGCTGTGAGGTTTATTCGGTAGAATCCCGGAACGACAATAACGAATTGATGGGGATAGGAATGAAATTAACTGCTTCTGGTGCTAGTCCTTACGTGCGTAAAGCGATGGTCTGCGCAATCTTGCGTGGGATCGATGCTCAAATTGAGAAATGGGTCATTGCTACGACAGACCCCGTCTTGGCACAGTCAAATCCGCTTGCAAAGATACCAACCTTGGTTACTGACGACGGTCAGGGGCTTTTTGATAGCCCAGTAATCTGTGAATACTTGGATAGCATTGGAAGCGCCGCCCCGTTGTTTCCGGCAGAGGGACCAGCCCGCTGGACAGCGCTTCGTTTGCACGCAATTGGTGATGGCATTCTGGATGCCAGCCAACCTCGCCGTCGCGAGATCGCGTTGCCCCAAGACGAAGGCCGCATCGGGTACATCACGTTACAGCAAGGCAAAGTTAGCCGAGCACTGGATGATCTAGAAAAAGAGGCAGGCAGCCTTCATCAACTGAGCACCATCGGAGAAGTCGCCGTCGCCTGCGCCTTGGGTTACCTTGATTTCAGATTTGAGAACGAGCCCTGGCGCCCAGGTCATCCTAAGCTCACCGCCTGGTATGAATCAGTTGTTAAATTACCAGCCATGGCTCAAACCATGCCTTTTGCCTAATCAGCACTTTGAGCCGGCCTATGACAAGCAGTCGTAGGCCGCTGTCTCGAAATCAGTAAAGAGTGCCAGGGCTTTCGTATCAGCAAAAGGCAGGATCTGCATCAGGATTACGCCAGCGACGTTTTTGATTGGATCAATCCAGAAATAAGTATTCGGCAAGCCCGCCCAAGCCAAGCTGCCTTTTGATCGGCCCGTTGGTGCCGTCTCTTCATTAATCATGAAACTCAAGCCCCAGGTTTTAGGCAAACCAGGGAAGAACTCTGCGTCGAGCGAACGTCGCTCGTCGTTGGTGTGAAGCATCTTCACCCGCAACAGCCCAATGGCATTCCGGGACATGAGCGAGACAGTATCAGACTTCAATATCTGATGGCCATTGCCGGCACCTTTGTTCAACATCATGCGCATGAACTTGATGTAATCATTGGCGGTTGAATACAAACCGCCACCGCCAGGTTCGAATTCTGGGTTTTGATTGGTTTCAAACGGGCTTGCCGTTAGCTTGCCCGTGACGTCGCGTTGATGGACTTTGGCCATACGCGCGCGCATATCAGGGCTGAGTTTGAAGGCCGTACTGTTCATGTCAAGCGGATCAGTGATGTGCTGCTTAATAAAAGCACCCAGACTCATGCCAGAGATTGCTTCAACCAGCTGGCCTGCCCAGTCGATGCCAATACCGTAATCCCATTGTGTGCCAGGATCAAACATCAATGGCACATCGAGCCCGGCTTTTTTGCCTGAACCAGCACGAGGTTTGCCAGTCACTTGATGATAGCGTGCAAGATCGGGTGACCAAATGTCATTGGCAAAACCACAAGTATGTGTCAGCAGCTGGCGCACAGTGATAGAGCTTTTCGGATCTCTGAACATCGGCTGGCCTGCAGCATCCCAGCCGGTCAATACTTTGACTTGTCCCAGTTGTGGTAACCACCGCGAGGCCTCTTCATCCAGACTACTGGTTAATTTTCCTTGATCAACCAGTTGCATAACGGCAGCGCCAACAATGGGCTTGGTCATCGAGGCCAGCCAAACGACGGTGTCCATACCGACCTGATCGCCTTGTCCCAACGCACCTTCACCATAAGCACCCGCATACAGCAGCCCGTCAGAATTCGTAATCGCCGCAATGGCGCCGGGTATATGCCCCGCATCAACCGCGTTTTTAAGAATGGTGTCGATTATTGCTTTCATTTTGTCTCCAATTATTTTTATCTTAGTGTCTGATAAGCATTGCGCTCGAAGTCAGTAAAAACTCGGGTCACGCTTTGATCGAGAAAAGGCAGCAACTGCGTCATCATCAATCCGCCGATCTCGTTCTCAGGGTCAAGCCAGAAGAAAGTGTTACCAATCCCCGCCCAGGCAAGACTATTTGCTGATCGTCCAGTTGGGGCTCGCTCTTGGTTAATCATAAAACCTAAGCCCCAGCTTTTTTTCACACCCGGAAAAAAATCAATATCGCGGGACCAGGTTTGGTTTTGCGAGTGGAGCTTTGTCACCTTTAAATCACCAGTCGAGTTTTTCGTCATCAGAGCAACGGTTTCAGGTTTCAGTATTTGCTGTCCGTTGAGTGAGCCTTTGTTCAAAATCATCCGCATGAATGCCGCATAGTCCCTCGCAGTTGAGTACAAGCCCGCACCACCAGACTCGAACTCGGCGTGAGCGCCAATCTCAATGGGTGTGACTTTAAAATGTTGCACGGCATCGCGCTGGTGGATTTTCGCCAGCCGCTTGCGCATATCGGTGCTGATCGTGAAGCTAGTGCTCGTCATGCTGAGCGGCTCGGTGATGTGCTGGCGGATATATTCGCCCAGCGTCCTGTTGCTGACGGCTTCGATTAACAGGCCGACCCAATCGTAGTTAATACCGTATTCCCACTGAGAACCGGGGTCGAAGGCGAGTGGCAGTTCTAGCCCGAGCTTCTTGCCTGAAGCCGATCTAGGCTTGCCCGTGACTTGATGGTACTTAACGAGGTTGGCATCCCAAAGGTCATATGTAAACCCAGCCGTGTGGGTCAATAAATGACGCAAGGTGATCTTCGTTTTCGCATCTCTCAAGATTGGATGGTTGTGGTGATCAAATCCAGTTAAAACTTGTGCTCTGGCCAATTGAGGTAGCCAGTTGGATACGGGCGCATCGAGCTCGAGTTTGCCAGCTTCGACGAGTTGCATCGCCGCAACCGCGACAACTGGCTTGGTCATTGAGGCGAGCCACATGACTGTATCCATTGTCATGTTTGCGTTTTGGCCAGCCGTGCCTTGCCCAAAAGCGCGTTCACCAAACGCCCCTTCATAAAGCACGTGGCTGCTATCTGTAATCAGGGCGACTACGCCGGGCAAATCTCGGTTGGTCACAGCTGCCTGCAAGAGCTTGTCTAGTGGGTTGGTCAAGCTTGTCTGCGCCATGGCACTGTGACGATTCATATCCCACGCCCCAGCACCGCTTGTGACAAGCGCGAGTCCCGATTGAATAAACCTGCGACGATAGCGGTGCATTGGTTTGTGCTTAATTTCATAGATTAAGCGTAGATTAACAAGTCCCGCTTGATCAGGTAGGCCCGGCACCTACAACAGTTGACGGTGTTTTGCCGATCAGTGTACGTACCTTGCGATGTAGAGCGCGCCGGCAAGTTTGCTGATCATTTTGTAATGAAGTGTTACTCGGTCGCGCGCTTGAAAGGATTGGTCAACACCCCCAGGCCACTGATTTCAATATCCACGACATCACCTGAAACAAGGTCGGGTGAGTGTCCGTCTGTACCCATCCAGACGACGTCACCCGGTACGAGTGTCATATAGCGCGTCATCGCTACCAAAAAAGTCGCCACATCAAAAATCATGTCATTGGTTTTGTAGACTGTCTTGACAACACCGTTAACTTTGACCGTCGTGGTCGCGCCGCGAGGGTCAAAGTTAGTATCGATCCAGGGCCCCATTGGCTTGAAGGTGTCGCTGTTTTTTGCCCGCCATAGCGTCCGGTCTGATTTCTGCCAGGTTCGTTCACTTACATCGTTTCCGATGGTGTAGCCGAGGACGCAATCCAGGGCATTGTCCATGGTCAGGTGCTTGGCTGTTTTGCCAATCACAACGACTAGTTCGCCTTCATAGTGAATTTTCTCGGTCGCATCTGCGGGGATGATGACGGTCTCTTCATGAGCAATCAGGGCATTATTGGCACGATAGCCAATATCCGCTTGAGTGGGCAGGTTAGGCGAGGTACCCAGTTTCTTGGCGGCCTCCAAAACATGCTCGGCATAGTTCAAGCCCGCGCAATAGAAAGTCTTGGGGATGACAGGTATCTCAATCTTTACAGCGCTCAGTGGGTGAAAAATCTGCTCGACCTCATAGCCATCAAACGGGTCGCCCTTAACCTGTTGAACGCGATCTCCCTCCAGGATGCCGTAATGCTTTTGATGGTTGATCGAATAACGTATCCAGCGCATGGGATTATCCTTGTTTGCTTAAGGGGTAATTTAAAAAATGACTTTTCAGGCGTTGCAAGCTTAATTACAGTAAAAACAAACAGTAATATTGATTGAGAATAACAAAACAGTGCAGTCCAGAGGAGTCAGGATGAACGATTTACAAAACGAGCAAAATGAAGAGCGTCAAATGATCATTGACTTGGTGACCAAGTTTGTTGATCAAGAGCTCATGCCGCTCGAGCCAGCTATTTTGCAAAGAGAGATTAAGGGTGAGGCTTGTAAATTGCTGCCTGACGAAGAAGCATCACTTTTGGCTAAGTGCAAAGAGCTGGGGCTTTGGGCGTTGGATGCCCCGGAAGAATTTGGCGGGGCCAATTTAGATTCAAAGACCTTAGTTGCCATCAACGAAGAACTGGGTCGCACGGTGGTTCCATTTACCTTCCCGCCTGATTCACCCAATCTGCACATGTTGATGGCTGTCGCAAACGACGAGCAGCGGCAGAAGTATCTCTTGCCCTATGCCGAGGGTAAGCTGAAAGGGGCGATTGCAATCTCTGAACCTGGTGCAGGAGGGGATCCCTCGGGCATGTTGACCCGCGCAGAACTCGACGGCGATCACTGGGTAATCAACGGTCGCAAAATCTGGGTCAGTCGGGCATCCTATGCTGATTTCGCCATTGTCATGGCCCGTACGGGCGAAGGCAAACGCCATGATGGCGTGACGGCCTTCATCGTTGATAAAGGGACGCCGGGGTACGAAATCTTGCGCGAAATCCCGATGCTGTCAGGTCATCGGACATACGAACTTGCCTTTGAGAACTGCAGAGTGCCAGCGGGCAATCTGCTGGGCACCATTGGCGGCGGCTTCGGGCCCATGCAATTGAGGCTGATTGTTCGACGCTTACAAATGGGCGCTTGGTGCGTCGGCATGGCAAGGCGAGCCCTTGAGATGATGTGTTCGCATGCCAAACAGCGAGTGACTTTTGGCGAGCCGCTGGCAAACCGCCAGGCTATTCAATGGTGGATAGCTGATGCGGCTACAAAAATCCACGCTTGCCGCCTGATGGTGTTGGATGCAGCACAAAAACAAGATGCTGGCAAAGATGTGCGCTTTGAAGCTTCAATGATCAAGGTTTATGCCACTGAAATGGCCACCGAGGTGATTGATCACGCGATGCAGACTTTTGGTGCCATGGGTGTGACCAAAGAACTACCTTTGCATTTGATGGCCCAGCGAGTTCGGGTGATGCGGGTTTACGAAGGACCCACAGAAGTGCATCTGATGTCCATGGCCAAGAAAATATTGAAGGATACGAAATGAGCGCCGGGGTTGAGCAACCACTAGCCAATACCCCTTTGGCTGGTGTGACGGTGTTGGATCTTACGCAAATTTACCAAGGACCTTACTGCACGTTTTTGATGGCTAAAGCCGGTGCAGAGGTGATCAAAATCGAGCCAGTGAATGGCGAACCGACCAGAACCAGGGCGAAGGTAGGCGGGGGTGCATCTTTCCCCATGGCCATGCTGAACACCAACAAAAAGGGCGTGACACTTAATTTGAAATCACCCCGTGGTGTCGCCTTGTTTAAAGAGATGGTTAAAAAAGCCGACATCGTGGTCGAAAACTTCGCCCCTGGTGTGATGGACCGCCTGGGCGTTGGCTGGTCGATCCTGCATGAGATCAATCCCAAACTTATTTACGGCACTGGCACCGGTTTCGGTTTGTCTGGTCCTGATCGGGATAACCTGGCGATGGATGTCACCATTCAGGCCGCTGCGGGGTTGATGAGCGTGACGGGCGTAGCGGATGGACCACCCATGAGATCGGGTGCCTCGGTTGTTGATTTCCTGAGCGGTGTACACCTCTATGCAGGGCTGATGACCGCTTTGTTCGAAAGGTCGCGTACCGGTATCGGACGCCTGGTCGAGGTATCAATGCAAGAGACTGCCTACCCGACACTCGCGTCGAATCTCGGTCTGGCTTATCGTGCAAAAGGCACGGTCCCGCCCCGGGTAGGTAATCGTCATGGGGGATTAGCGCTTGCGCCCTACAACGTGTACGAAGCTGCCGATGGTCATATTGCGTTTGTGTGTGTGACCGAACCGCACTGGAACAACATTTTGACCGCGATGAATCGTCTCGATTTGCAAGGTGATGAGCGGTTATCGACCAATAAGGCACGCGTTGAGAATATCGAATATACCGACGCGACCATTGAGGCATGGACCAAGACGCTTAAGCGTCAGGATATTTTCGATCTCAGCAAAAAACATGGCTTCCCAGCCGCACCTGTTCGTGACTTGATCGAAGTAATGAATGATCCTCATATGCATGAGCGCCGCACGCTTGAGTGGTTTGATGACCCAGAACTCGGGCGCGTGGTATTACCGCATACGTCGCTACTGTTGCATGGTACCGGTCGTGTTGAAACCATCGCGAGCCCTTCGCTGGGGCAGCATAATGCAGAAATCTACTCGCAATGGTTTGGGTATACCGAGCAGGATTTGTCTGCTCTAGCAGCTGGAGGGGTTTTGTAAAACCGGCGTCATATTTGCTTACAAAGTATTACCAAACGTTACGCGCTTTTGGTGATATTTCAAATTCTAAATGCATACAATTCTCATTTGCATTTAGAGGGGCGTGGTAGTTCCTCTGTTTCGTTAACAAGGGAGCTCCATGCTGGTTCGATCCATTCTCAAAACCTCAGTCGTACTTTTGCCCTTGGGCATCACGCTCAGTGCGTCTGCAAACACCGCGACCGATCTCAGGCAGCTTGAGCCAATTCTGGTGCAAGCGCCCTATCACTCGGCCGTAACCCCCTGGACCACCCGAACTGATCGCGAGAAGCTCGATGATTTACAGGTTCAAGGTTGGGATGATCTTGCTCGCAGCGCAGAGTCGGGCCTCCGGTTCAATAAACAAAGCCAAAGCCTCAACATCAGGGGGTTGGACGAGAGTCGTATCAATACTCGCATCGATGGCATCCGACAGCCCTGGCTGAACGACGGTGCTCGCGGGGTCAGAGGTGGTCTGAGTGCCTTTGACTTCAATACGTTGTGGGCACTTGAAATCGTGCGCGGTGTTGACTCAAACGCAGTGGGTTCAGGTGGCTTGGGCGCTGCAGTGAAACTCCAGACACTGAGTCCAGGTGATTTATTGTCCGCCAGCAAAGATTTTGCGGCTCTGGTTAAAACCGACCTCAACACCTTGGATCAAAGCACTGGTATTCACGCTGCGATTGCTGGTCGTCAGCACAGCACCGAGTGGCTGATCCAGGCTGGTGTGCGGCAGGGGCAGCAAGTGTCAAACATGGGACAAGTTGGCGGTTATGGTCTGGGCAGAAGCCAGCCTGACCCTGCGAACTATGTTCAACAAGCCTATTTGCTGAAAGTGCAACAACGTATTAATTCGGCGCATCGCGTCGGTGTGACAGGCGAGCACTTCGAAAAAGCGAACGAGATCCAAAATTTTTCTGCTCAAGGCCCCACCACGCTTTATATCGGACGTCACCACCAGACCAAAGATGAAAGCCAGCGCGATCGCCTATCGATCGACTATCAATATCGCGGTGTGGATCACAACAGCCTGATCGAGAGTGCCGTGGCGAAGGTTTATTGGCAACAAGTTAGCCTCGATAGTGATTTGACTGCAATGCGCAGACCAGATCCGCGGTCTCGCATCGTGCGTGGTGATCCCTTTAAGTACGGCTACCCATTTGGTTCGTTCGTCCGCCACAACAGCATGAGCGAATCAATGTACGGTGCCGATGCTGAAGTCTCGAAGCGCATTGAAGGCGCGGTCGCTCACAACCTTACTTTTGGCGGCGAGTGGTTCAAAACAGGAGTCAATCAATATTCCTCTGGCGAAGACAACTGCCCCGCCATATCGACTCGTTTGCGACAGCCCTTTGGCCCCAGGCCATGCAACATTCTGCACAGCAACCGCGCCGATGTCCCCAAGGTAGTCGGCACTCAGTGGGCCGCCTGGCTACAGGATGAAATGACAATCAGCGAATTAGGTTTGACGGTCTCTCCCTCGTTACGCTATGACAACTTCCAGCAATCACCGGCTCAAGCGTTCACGCAAGCCGCTGCCTTGAAAGGCCATGTTTCGGGCGCCGCCGATGGCCTGGCCTCAAGTGGTCAGCGGTTTTCTCCAAAACTACTGACGGCTTGGTCACTACATCCTGAAGCAACGCTCTATGCTCAATATGCGACGGGCTTCAACGCCCCAAGTGCCACTCAGCTCTATAGCCACTACGGTAGTTACGGCAGTTACCTGAATGTTGGCAATCCTGCGCTCAAGCCCGAGACCAGTCAAGGTTACGAGGTTGGGCTTCAGCTTGGCAATTACCAGCGTGGTGCCAGCCTGACCTATTTCGATAACCAGTATCAAAACCTCATCGAAAGCAACGTTCCGGTTGGCCCCAAGCAGCCAATCTGGGGTTCACATATCCCCTCGCTGTACCCGTTAGGCATCACCACCGCAGCGAACATTGAAGAGGCGAGGATTTTTGGCCTAGAAGCTCGAGGCCATTTAGAGTTGGGTCACGGCTGGCGCACGTGGGCCAGTGTTGCTTGGGCGGAGGGTCGTGATCAACAAACGCAGCAATACCTGAACTCGGTCGCGCCGCTCACGACGACATGGGGTCTTGGCTATCGGCACCAACAATGGGGCGCCCACGCGGTTCTCTCAGCAGCCGCAGCCCGCACGCATGTTAAGTACCCTCAGCCAACTGCGTCCCTACCGTTAGCGGATTACCAGACGCCGGGATACGGTGTGGTGGACCTTGCCGCCTACTGGCGCCCGCCAACCTTTGATGGCATGACCGTGCATTTAGGCGTCTACAACGTATTTGATAAGCAGTATTGGCAGGCCTCGAATATGCCTTCAGCGGGTGCCAAACCGGCGGCGCTGGCGCAACTGACGCAACGTCCCATTGATTGGTACAGCGAGCCAGGCCGCCACTATCGCCTATCAGTGACCTATCAATACTAACGTCAGGACTAATCCTATGAACACAGCAGAAATCACGCTGCAAAACGCAGCACAGCAAACTGACTACAGTTTCCACGTCGCCGACGTACAGCATCGACTGAAAAAACTCTCAGCCGAGCAACGATCCGCGCGTGCAAGAGACATCGCAAGGCATCTGGGGTTGACTGAGGCGCAGTGGATAGCGGCCGCACAAGAGCGCGTATCCAGTCGTCAATTGCGTTGCGCGCCTTTCGATATCTTCAATCGTGTCAGCGAGTTAGGCGAAGTCATTGCGATTACACGTAACGACATATGCCTGCATGAACTCAAGGGCGTTTACCCAAAACCGCTGTTGGATCGGGGTGTCTTGCTGGTGCAAGGCAACCCCATCGATTTGCGCGTGTTTATTTCGACAATCAAGACGATCTGGTCGGTAACCGAACTCGGACGCAGCAGCCTGCAATGCTTCGATCAAACAGGCACAGCAATACATAAAATATATTGCACAGAGTCAACGGATATTGCCGCCTACCAGCAGCTCGTTGACGATTACGCCGCAGAGCAGGTGACTTGGCCAGGCAAGCTCGATAGCCCGCAGGAGCCGCTTTCGACACGCGTTGAGCAACCCCAGGTATTGCGAGAAGCTTGGCTAGCCATGCAGGATACGCATGAATTTTACGGCTTGATTAAGCGGTTTAAGGTCACACGGGTCACGGCATTTAAAGCAGTCGGGAACGACTTGGCTCAGCGGATCGATCCATTATCTGTAGAAGAGATTTTGCAGGACGTTGCTAACTGCCAACTGCCTATCATGTGCTTTGTTGCAAGCGCAGGCACTATTCAAATTTACAGCGGACCCGTGCACACGCTTTACCGTAAGGGACCCTGGTACAACATCATCGATCCCGACTTCAATCTGCATCTGAAAACGGCGGCGATCGAGTCAGCCTGGGTGGTGCGTAAACCAACTGTTGATGGCTGGGTAACATCGCTTGAGCTCTACGATACTGACGAGCGTCTGATTGTGCAGTTTTTTGGCGCACGCAAGCCGGGGCAACCAGAGCTTGCGGAATGGCGTCGCATCATGCAAGCAAACTGCGAGGTGACCATGGCCTCGTGCCAAGCCTAGCCTGTTTCTAGCCTGAGTTACGCAAACCAGCAGCAACCCCGTTAATCGTGAGATAAATAGCGCGGATCAGCCGGTCATCGTCGTGATCGGTTGTGGCGCGCGCCGTGTTGGCGCGGTGTTGTCTAAGCAAATCGGCCTGCAAGTAATTCAGCGGATCGACGTATGCGAACCGCTCGCGCAACGACATAGCGAGGGCAGGATCATTTGCTAACAGTTCTCGACGAGAAATCATTTTCAGCGCTGATAAGGTCGTGGCATGCTCTTGGCTGATACGGCTAAAGATCTTGTCTCTTAGGCGCTTGCCGGAGACTAACTCTGCATAGCGTGAGGCGATTTTGAGATCTGTCTTGGCGAGGACCATCTCCATATTTGACATGAGCGTACTAAAAAATGGCCAATCCTGAAGCATGTCCTGGAGCAAGTGCAAACGAGCCTTCCGGCTTTTCGCGACCCCCTCAAATCCTTCTTCGATGAAGGTGTGGAGTGCTGTCCCAACCCCGTACCAGCCAGGTAGCATCAGTCTGCATTGCGCCCATGAGAAGCCCCAAGGAATCGCCCGAAGATCTTCGATGTTCTGACCACCCTTGCGGGACGTCGGACGCGAGCCGATATTTAGCCCGCTGATTTCGGCGATGGGCGTTGAAGCAAAAAAATATTTTGCAAAGTCTGCTGTGCCGTAGACCAAATCTCGATACGTCTTCTGTGCGCAATTCGAGAGAAATTCGAGCACATCCCCATACTTGGCAATATGGGCGTCTTCTGTATCCAGGCTATCGCCTTGTGTCAGGCTTGCCTGCAGGCAGGCCGACACGAGATTTTCAAGATGCCAGCGCCCTACCTTGGCGTCTTTGTATTTGCTCTGTATCACCTCGCCCTGTTCGGTTAACCTTAATTGACCAGCGACTGTGCCGGGAGGCTGTGCGAGAATCGCGTCAAAGGTTGAGCCGCCGCCCCGTCCCACACTACCGCCTCGACCATGAAAGAGACGAAGTTTGATGCCGCGACTTTGAAAGACCTCGACAAGTGCTCGCTCGGCTGTGTACAGCGACCAATTGGAGGTGAGATAGCCCCCATCTTTGTTGCTATCCGAATAACCAAGCATAACCTCTTGAACAGCACCCTGTTGGCTGAGAATCCGGTCTCTGATTTCTGGTAGATCAAGAAACTCTGCCATGATCTTTGGCCCGTTCTGCAAATCCGGGATGGTCTCGAAGAGCGGTACAACCATCAACCCGTCATCACGGTTGCTAGCTTGCGTTGCATGCAAGAGGCCTGCTTCTTTGAACAAAACCAATACTTCGAGCAGATCACTTAATGTTTCGGTGTGCGACACGATATATTGTGTGATCGCGGCAGTGCCAAAGTGTTGGCGACCATACGCCGTCGCGCGAATGATCCCAAGTTCACGGGCAGTTTCGTCCGAATAGTTTGTCCACGTGGACGTAAGCGGGCGACCCTGAGCTAGTTCTTTGCGGAGCAGTTCAATTTTGGCGGGTTCTGTTAGCTCGGCGTAAGTAGAGCAACCCTCCGTAAGGGAGACCCCCGCTTTCATAAAGAGTTCTGTCAGTGCTCTTTCATGTACGTCTGAGCTCTGCCTGAGGTCAAGGGCAGCAAGATGAAATCCGAAAACCAAGACAGATTGCAAGAGCGATTGCAGGCGAAGCCGAACAACGGGACCTGCACGATTTGCATCCAGTGACGTGGCAATCACTTGCAATTCATCGAAAAACGCTTGTGGCAGAGGATAAGCCTCCATCCGAGCCGTCCCGGGTCGCGCGATGTCGGCTCCGACTCGCTCCAGAGCAGTGGAGGCAAGCTTCGCGTAAACACCAATGAGCGCTCGACGATAGGGCTCGTCCTCGCGATGCGTGGAGCGGTCAGGACCCTGGTTCGCTAAGTCGAGCAATTCTTTCGATACGCCCGTCAACAAGGTGCTTTGTGATAATTCAGCAGCTAAAGCCTCTACCTCGGATAAGTAGAAGTCGAATATGACATTTGCCCCTTTCGTTAACGCATGGCCCAGTGTCTGCGCATCAACGTTCGGATTCCCATCGCGATCGCCACCAATCCAGCTACCCATTCGCAAAAACGGTCGCAGCGGCTGGGGGGCTGGCGAGAAAGCCGAGTAAGTCTCAGGACCAAGTAATTGAGACAGATCGGCGTAAAGTTTTGGGATCGCCGTCAGAAAGGTGCTGCGGTAATACGACAGGGCGTTTTCAATCTCATCTTGCACCGTCAGTCTGTTTAAGCGAAGCATGCGCGTTTGCCACAGGGTTGAGATCAGGCCCACGAGCTCAACATCGATCTCGGCCTGTTCACTTTCTGTGATTCGACCATCTCGCCGATCAAGCGACTGTGCGATTTTGTGATGCAGATCGAGCGTGCTTTTGCGCTGGACTTCGGTTGGATGTGCCGTGAGCACTGGCACGATGGTCGCTTGCTCAAGTAAAGCCTGCACACGAGAGCGGCTAACCCCTTTTCGTTGCAGCATTTGAATTGACCGAGCGAGCGTCCCGATCGCCGGGATTTCATCGCGCAAGGCTGACGCCCGCTGCCCCTGTTTTTGTCTAAAGTCTTCCGCAATGTTGGCGAGATGGAGAAAATAACTGAAGGCTCGGGCGACCAAGTTAACTTGATCGCCTTTTAGTTTTCTGATTTGCAAGGAGAGCGTGCGATCGTCTTCCTCGCGCGTCTCGCGCCTGAGACGAACTGCCACCCGTCTGAGTGTCTCGATAGATTCAAAGGTTTGCTTGCCTTCGGTTTCTCTAATGACGTCACCGAGTATTCGTCCTAAAAGTCTAATTTCTTCGCGATCAGTGCCGGTCATTTTGTAAAGGCTCCGGTGAGGCCGAGTCCTTCAAGCGTTGTAAGCCGTTTGGTCAGGGCCGCGATTTGAGTCAGGTATGTATTGAATTCTACATGGGCTAACCGACGAGGCGTAGCAAAAGCCAACAGAGGATATTGTTATGATTCTCGAATACAAGATAAAAAATAAAGGGGGCAGACATGTTTTTAAAAGACCAATCTTTAGCTGGTAAACGCGTGGTCGTGACTGCGGGTGCAAACGGTATCGGTCGCGCGATCGCTGAAGGTTTTGCTCAAAATGGCGCAAAGGTATTAATTTGTGATGTCGATCAGGTTGCTTTGAGCCAAATGCTTTCAGACTTGCCAGGCCTGACAGGCTTGCAAGCAGATGTGTCTGATGAAGCCAGCGTGGCGAGCTTATTTCAGGCTGTTGATACCCATCTTGGCGGCTTGGATGTGATGATCAATAATGCGGGTATTGCAGGCCCGACTGGCATGGTCGAAGACCTCGCGCTGGCCGACTGGAACAAAACCCTCGCGATTAACCTGACTGGGCAGTTCTTGTGCGCCAGGCAGGCCGTGCCGCGACTAAAGCAGGCGCAGCGAGCCAGTATGATTAATCTGTCCTCGGCGGCTGGCCATCTCGGTTTTCCGGGGCGAAGCGCCTACGCCGCCTCAAAATGGGGCGTTATCGGCTTTACCAAATCATTAGCCCTTGAGCTTGGTCCTTTTGGGATTCGAGTCAACGCCATCCTGCCCGGCGCTGTCGACGGCCCTCGAATTCGAGCCGTGATTGAGGCGAAGGCGCACACGCTTGGCGCGCCCGTTGAGGAGATCGCGAAGATCTACGAAACTCAGGCTGCAATGGGGTGCCTGGTGACAGTGACTGATATCGCCAACATGGCCTTATTTGCAGCAACCGACGCTGCCCGATACATTAATGGCCAAGAGCTCGTTGTAGACGGTTACACCCAAAAACTAAGTTAAGAGACAAACATGAGAATTGCGGTAATAGGCACAGGATTAATCGGACAAGCTTGGGCGATCGTGTTTGCCCGCGGTAAGCATGAGGTGAGGCTGTGGGATGGTTTCGCCGAAGCAACAGCAAAGGCCATGCCGCTAATCGCTGAGCAACTCAATGATTTGCATCAGGCCGGTTTGATCGATGAACCTGCTGCTGCCTTGCTTGCAAGAATAAAAGGATTCGACAAACTTGAAGACGCGCTCGAAGGCGCTGAGTACGTGCAAGAGAGTTTGCCCGAAAAGCTCGAGATCAAGAAAGAGATCTTTGCCAGGATGGATAAGCTCGTCTCGGCAACGACTGTTCTGGCAAGTTCGACCTCAAGCATCCCTGCCTCCGCTTTCACCGAAGATTTACCTGGTCGGGCGCGTTGCGTGATCGCCCATCCTGTTAACCCTCCCTGTTTTGTACCCGTCGTTGAAATTTGTGGTGCACCCTGGACCGATGCGCAGACCGTGCAAAAAACCTGGGATGTCATGGAAAGCACAGGCCAGAAGCCCGTCAAAATTCATAAAGAGTTGGAGGGTTTCATTTTGAACCGACTGCAAGGCGCCTTATTGCGCGAAGCGGTGAGGCTAGTTGAACAGGGGTACGTGGATGCAGAAGGTCTTGATGTGACCATCAAAGATGGGTTAGGCTTGAGATGGGCATTTATGGGCCCGTTTGAGACCATAGATTTGAATGCACCTGGCGGTATTGCCGATTACGCCAAGCGCTATGGCCCTATGTTCGAGTCGATCTCCAAAGAACAAACTTCGACTGAGCCTTGGTCGGATGAAGTGGTCGCGAAGCTAGAGGCTGAGCGGCGTCAATATCTCGACGCAGACAAATTGCTGGATCGGCGAATGTGGCGTGATCGCAGGCTCATGGCACTTGCGGCCCATAAAAAAGCAGCAGATCGGGATATTGGTAAATAAGGACGGGGTAAGTATTTTTTAAAAGACATCACAATAAGAGAGAGACACCATGGCATCAGCTCGTAAAGTTATCATCACTTGCGCCCCGACAGGCGCGATTCATACCCCCTCCATGTCGCCCTACTTACCCTGCACAGCAGATGAAATCGCCACCGCGGCGATTGATGCAGCGAATGCTGGTGCAGCGATCTTGCATTTGCACGCGCGCGATCCGAAAGATGGAAAACCAACCCAGGACCCCGCCTTTTTCTTGCCGTTTTTGAAGCAAATCAAAGCAGCAACCAATGCAGTAATCAATCTGACGACTGGTGGCAGCCCGCACATGACGGTTGAAGAGCGCATGCGTCCGGCGATGACGTTTATGCCAGAGGTCGCCTCTTTGAACATGGGTTCGATGAACTTTGGTCTTTTTCCTATGCTCGGCAGGTTTAAAGAGTTCAAGCATGAGTGGGAAAGGCAGCATCTGGAAAACAGTCGTGATCTGGTGTTTAAAAATACTTATAAAGACATCGAGACGATTCTTCGCAAAGGGACTGAAAACGGCACTCGCTTTGAATTTGAATGCTACGACGTTAGTCATTTATATAACCTCGCACATTTTGCTGAGCGGGGGTTGGTGACAGGCCCCATCTTTGTGCAGACCGTCTACGGGATTCTGGGCGGTATTGGTCCTCATCCCGAAGATCTGATGCATATGCGTCGCACGGCAGACCGCCTTTTTGGTGATAGCTACCAATGGTCTATCCTCGGCGCAGGGCGTAATCAGATTCCTTTGGCGACCATCGGTGCAGCAATGGGTTCGCATGTTCGCGTGGGTCTGGAAGATTCCTTGTGGATGGGACCAGGCCAACTGGCAGTCTCCAGCGCAGAGCAGGTTTCGCGGATTAGAACGATTCTTGAAGCGCTGAACTTTGAAGTTGCAACACCAGACGAGGCCCGCAACATTCTCGCACTGAAGGGTGGCAATAACGTGGCTTTCTAGCCTTCATCGAACTAAGCCAACACTTTTTAAGCGCTCAACAGTGCAACCCCAAACAACCGAGGTCTTTCATGCGTTATGTGTCAAGCAGTAGCCGGTATTTTTTTTCTGTATGGCTGATGTTGTTTGGTCTGTCGGGTGCACAAGCCCAAGATAAAGTGACACGTTTGATTGTGCCTTTTGCTGCAGGCGCGGCACAAGATTTGATGGCCAGAAGCATCAGCAGCGAACTGGGTCAGGCGCTGGGTCAAACGGTGGTTGTTGAGAACAAAGCCGGTGCGGGCGGTGTGATCGGTACAACGCTGGTCGCTCGCGCGGCACCGGACGGGCAGACCTTGGATATGGCGGCGGCTGGTCACTTAATTGCCAAGTATGTTTACAAAAATCTGCCCTACGATCCGCTGACTGCCTTAGTGCCTGCCGCGTATACGGGTGAAGTTGGTTATGTTTTGATTGTCCCTGGTAACTCGCCTGTCAACACAGTGGCTGACTTGATCAAAATGGTCAAAGCGGATCCAGGCAAGTACAACTACTCCTCAGCTGGCAATGGCAGCATTACCCATCTCTCCATGGCTTATTTTGCAGGACTGGCTGGGTTGAAAATGGAACACATCCCGACCAAATCTACTGGTGAAGCCGTAATGGAAGTCATCACTGGACGCTCACTGGCAACCATCTCGGCCAACATTGTCGCCTTGGGCTTTAAGGACGATAAGCGAGTTAAATTGATTGCTGTGACCGCTGCGGAGCGGTCACGATTCTTGCCCGAGGTACTAACCATTGCAGAGTCAGGCTTGCCCGGGTACGCGGTGAGTTCCTGGTTCGGTTTGCTCGCGCCCGCTGGTACACCAGCCCCTGTTTTAGACAAAATTCAAGCTGCAACAGTTAAGGCAATGCAAAATCCTGCGGTACAAGAGCGACTGGCTAAACAAGGGGTTGAAGTCAAAATCCTTAGCAACGCTGAGTTTGCTGAAGTGCTTAAAAAGTCTGATGTTCAAGTTGCGGAAATGGTTAAAAAGGCTGGCGTAGAACCCATTGAATGATGGGTCTATGAGCTTTTAGGTATCATTCTCATCTTGCAAGTGTAAATAGCCGTTTTGGCAATTCGCCAGACGGTTGTTTTTTATGGATTGCCATGAAACCTTTTTTTACCTTCGCGCACTTCATTGATGCAGTGAATAATTTTTTTGCCATGATCGCCAAGTGGTCAGTCATCCTGTGCGTTTTTATCAGCGCACTGAATGCCATCGTTCGGTACACATTTAGTTACAGCTCTAATGCATGGATTGAGATCCAGTGGTATTTGTTTACTGCTTGCGTCATGCTGGGTGCAGCTCAGGTTTTTCGGGTCAACGAGCACGTTCGCGTTGATGTGATCTATGGAACCTTATCAAGCACAAAGCGGATATGGATCGACATTTTTGGATTAGTGCTGTTTTTGCTCCCTGCTATGGCGATTTTTGCCTACCTGTCGTGGCCGATGTTTTGGGGCATGTACCTGTCGGGTGAAATGTCGAGTAACACAGGTGGTTTGATCCGCTGGCCCGTTGTTTTGATGTTGCCTCTGGGGTTTACTCTGGTTTGGCTGCAAGGGTGGTCAGAGCTGATCAAGCGGATTGGCTGGCTACTTGGTCAATATGAGATGGATTTGACCTACGAGAGGCCCTTGCAATGATGAGCATGCAGACCTTTGCCCCGCTTATGTTTGCGGGTTTAGTTTTCATCATGTTGATCGGCTTTCCGGTGGCGTTTTCACTATCTGCCCTGGGATTGATCTCGGCAGCTATCGCCATTTACATGGGCTGGTTTCCCGCTAGCTTTATGTACAACTTGCCCTTGAATGTCTTTAGTATTCTGACGAACGACCTTCTGCTGGCTATCCCTTTCTTTACGCTGATGGGGGCAGTCCTGGAGAAGTGTGGTCTTGCTGAGGATATGCTGGATTCGATGGGACAGCTGTTTGGCCCGGTTCGTGGCGGCCTCGGCTACTCGGTCATTATTGTGGGCTTTATTCTCGGCGCGATCACGGGTACGGTTGCCGGGCAGGTGATTGCGATGGCCATGATTTCGCTGCCTGTCATGATGCGTTATGGCTACAACATGCGTTATGCCACCGGGGTGTTGGCGGCCTCGGGCACCATCACTCAGCTCGTTCCGCCATCCTTAGTGTTGGTGGTGATGGCCGATCAACTTGGGCGCTCAGTTGGGGATATGTACAAAGGCGCCTGGGGGCCATCGATCCTTCAGGTCGGCATTTTCATGCTCTATACCTTTATCTTGAGCCGCGTGAAACCGTCTTATTTGCCCGGCATCCCGAGAGAGGCAATTGAGTTGCGAGGATGGCTACTGTGGAAAAAATGCCTGCGTGGGATTATCCCCTCTGCGCTACTTATTTTCGCGGTCTTGGGCAGTATGGGTGGATTGCCTGGGATGGACACTGCCGTTGCGACACCAACTGAAGCTGGCGCAATGGGCGCTGTAGGTGCCATCTTGTTGGCCGCCTTTCATCGTCGCTTGAACTGGGACATCATCAAAAACGGGATTACAGGCACCATGCGCATTACAGCCATGGTGGTTTTCATTCTGATCGGTTCGCGTGTTTTCTCGCTGGTGTTTCAAGGCGTTGATGGCGCAATCTGGATTGAACACATGCTCTCTGGTTTGCCAGGTGGTCAGATAGGGTTCCTGGTGGCGGTCAATCTTTTCGTGTTCTTTCTGGCATTTTTTCTGGATTTCTTTGAAATCGCATTCATCATTCTGCCCATGTTGGCGCCGGTCGCAAATAAGCTCGGCATCGATATGATCTGGTTTGGTGTGCTGTTATGCGTCAATATGCAAACGAGTTTCATGCATCCGCCGTTTGGTTTTGCGCTGTTCTATCTGCGTGGTGCCGCAGATCAGATCTTCAAAGACGGGACACTGCCCAGAAAGGTTTTATCCAAAGACATTTATCTTGGCTCCATCCCCTTCGTCCTGTTACAGCTTGTACTGGTTGTTATCGTGATTTTCGTCCCACAGACGGTAACGATTTTTGTGGATAAACCCAAAGTAATTGACCTGAACTCCGTGCAGATCGAAGTGCCCAAGGACCTGAGCAACGATAGTGAAGATGACACTGACGGTCAGGATAATAGTGCTCAAATGATGAAAAACTTTAAATAAATCATGATCATTAAGCTCACAAGAAAGTTTGTCTCAACAGCCGCGCTGGCCCTGCTGTCGGTGATGCTTGCCAGCACGGCATTGTCACAGGTTTATCCGGACAAGCCCATTTCTATTCTTGTCGGGTTTCCTCCAGGCACGTCAACAGATTCCATTGCACGAATTATTGGTGAAAAACTTAATCGGGATCTGGGCCAGCCTGTCATCATCAAAAACAAACCTGGGGCTGGTGGCGGCTTAGCCTTAGCCGAGCTTGCCAAGTCCAAGGCCGATGGCTATACGCTAGCACTGTCAGCGTCAGGCCCTTTAGGCATCAACCCACATATTTACAAAGTCACTAATTACGACGCTTTAAATGACTTTGACCCGATCGGTCAGACGTCTTGGCTGCCCTTTTTGTTGGTAACAAACAAAACCAAGGGGCTCGATACCTTGCAGAAGCTGACAGACTTTGCGAAGGCTAACCCCGATAAGCTCAACTATTCGTCGATCGGGGTGGGGACAACCAGCCATTTGCTGATGGCGATGTTGATGGTCAAAACACAAACCAAGATCACCCATGTCCCCTATACCGGTAGCAGTCAATCACAACAGGATGTCATTGGCGGTAACGTCGATATGACCTTTGACACTTTGGTTTCGACTTTGCCTCATGTTAAGTCGGGCCGGTTGAATGCGGTTGGGGTGAGCACGCACCAGCGTGCCAGATTAGACCCCTCAATACCGACACTTGAAGAGCAAGGCGTCAGCGACTTTAATATGGGAGCCTGGCTTGGCTTTGTTGCACCGAAAGGGACTGATCCCGTAATCGTGCAAAAACTACACGATCAGATCAATATTATTTTGAAAGACCCCGACGTCACCGAAAAGCTTGAAGCACTCGGTGCCGAGGTCGTCACCAGCGCAAGTCCCCAAGCATTTTCAACGCTGATTCAGAACAACTACAAAGTCTGGGGCGAGCTGGTTAAACAGGCGGGTGTTGAGCAGAAATAGCTTCACCAAAATCGCCGCTTGTACGTGGGCGGGCGCTTTAAATTAGTTGGCGTATCTGGTGACATAAACTGCCGCGGCAAACAGTGATGGCAATAAGCCAGCCAATAGTGCGACGATGCGCCATGTTTGCTTGGTCAATTCACTATGCAGGGTTGATTCAACCCGATTAATCGATGCGTTCATGCGGGTTTCGAGGCATGCCAAATCCTCACGCGTTGCGAGTGAGGGGATAATGGCTTCTAATCGGGCAAGTCTGATTTCCATTTTGGGATTTTAGATAGTTCCGATCGCAGACTTCAATACGTAGACCGAGTTTATTTTGTAACTAATGGTTTCGTGTCTTTAGATACTTATCAATCGAGCACTACAGTTTTGAAGTCGCCCGGCACGACTAACTCGAGGATTTCAACGTCGTCCGAGTGTGCAATCTCACGATGGCGGATGCCCGGAGGTTGATGCACGCAAGTGCCCGCTTCGAGTTTGTGCTGTCCATGCCCTTCGTATTCGAAGATCGCCCAGCCTTTCAAGACATAAACCAATTGCATATCGATTTCATGTTTATGCCATTCACCGTGGGCATTCGTCCCTTTGACAGCCTTAATGACATGCATCACTGCTTTGCCTTTTGTTGCACTGTGTATGCCCAAATCACGATAGTCGAAATACTCACGCAAGCCGTCGTGCTTGAAGCTTGCATCTTTGGCGTGCTGGATACTGAATTCCATGTTGTCTTCCTCTAAAAAAGTCCCCCGACTTTTTTTAGCTGCGCCGGGCGATGATCAATGCTTAAACGGTCTGTACCCGTGTCACGAAGGGATTAGCCTACATTTTGGCGAAACATAGCTAGCGTGCGCTCTCGGGCAAGCTTGGCAGAGGCTGCATCATACGAACCCCGTTGATCGCAATTGAAGCCATGATCTGCAGGGTAGTAAAACGCTTCCGCAGCGGGATAGGCTGCAGCGACGGTCTTGGCTTGCTCTAAAGTAATTGAGTGATCCTTTTCGGCGAAATGAAACGCGACAGGACATTGCAGCGTCTCTGACAGGAAGTTCGGTAATGCGCCACCATAGTAGGACGATGCAGCAGACAAGCCGGCCACTCGGGCGGCAGCCAGGAAGGTGACGACACCGCCCCAGCAGTAACCCACGATCCCTGCTTTGCCAGCAGATTTGCCGTAGGCAAGCACTGCGGCTACGTCGAGCATGACGTCGTTAAAGCTCACTTTTTTCATGATTTCGATACCAGCAGCAATATCAGGCTGAGAGTAACCAACCTCAAAGTGACGCTGAGCACGGTCAAAGTAAGACCCTGCCACTGCCAGATAGCCGTCTGCGGCGTAACCGTCAGCGACTGATTTGATATGGCTATTAACACCAAATATCTCAGGAACGACGACGATTAAACCGCGAGGCGCACCAGTGGGCTCCGCGACGTATGCATCGAACTCGTGACCATCGGCGGCCTTCAATTGAACAACTTTACTCATTTCTATCTCCGGTGAGTGGTTAATAATTAGCCATTAGGCACAAGACAAACTGAACCTCTATTTTCTGTTTGAGCCGTAAGTGTCGGTCAGGTATTCCACAATTGAAGGTACGTCTTCTTCAGCAAGCGGTGCTTTGAAAACATTTTTCATTTTCAGCACAGTTGCTTGCCAGTAGCCTTTGCCACTGTTCGGTGGCTGGTACTCAGCGTAGTGGGCAGAGTGGCAAGTTGAACAGTTGGCCAGGGTTGTTTGATAACCGGGCAACGACGACGTTCGCCACAGGATGCCATCTTCAGGCAACGTGATTTCTTTGGCTAACAAGGCCGCAGGAAACAAAACGATAGCTAAACAGACAAGTTTGGTTTTCATTGATGCATCCTTCAAACAGCAGTGACAACAATGGATTCGATTACATTTCGCATGTAACCGGGTGGGTTCCAGCGCGCATTCGTCGGCTGGGTTTCACCCGCAGCATTGAAGGCTTGTGTGCGCAAATCCAATGCACCTTTCTGCGCGGGTTTGAACTCAAGGCTCCAGGGACGGAAAGAGTATTTACCCAAGTCCTGCCCCAGTTTTGCTGCAACCCAATTTTTACCGCCATCTTGCGAAAACCGAACCTGCTTGATGCCAGCACCGCTATCGAACGCGATCCCCCTGACTAACGTCGCTTTGCCGACAGGCACGACACTTTTGTCATTTAGGTTGGTGATGAATGATCTCACGCCGAATTTATTGATTGGGATGGTTTTAGTCATCGGCGTGCCTGGCTCGACACACTGACAATCGGTATCCGGGATGCGATAAGCTGAGGCCATCCAAAAACCAGTGAATACGTCATTGATAACGTTGATCTGGCTCAGATGCTTGATCCAATACGTACCGAAATATCCAGGCACGATCAATTTGATCGGATAGCCGTTCAAGAACGGGATGTCAGCGCCGTTCATTTGATAGGCGACCATCACTTCACCGTCCAACGCGTGATCGATATCCAACGCTTTGACAAAGTCCGGGCCATCGCCAAGTGGTGGTTTATCCAGGCCATCGAAGCTAACCTGCTTGGCACCCTGCCCAGGGTTTGCCGCTTTCAAAATATCTTTAAGCGGGACACCGACCCAAGCTGCATTGCCCATCGCGCCGTTGCTTAACTGACCGCCGTTGACCCGCGGCTCAAAAAAGCCGCGGCTATTGCCCGAGCATTGATTCACTGCAACGATCTTTTTGGCTGTGAACTTTGTTTTTAGATCGTTTAGCGACAATTCAAGCGGTTTGGCAACGTTGCCACCAATTTTTAATCGATACGTTTGCGGGTCAATCGAAGTGGGCAAACCGTTCCAGTGATAGCGCACAAAAAACTCATCGTTCGGCGTGATGACTTTGTTATCAAAATTGCTGAAGGGGGTCTCAAGTTGTGGCGGTCTGACCGTCAGCACGATCATCGGCTTTTTTTCAGGAAACGCAATCAGATCCCGTTCGCCATAGGCAAACGGCAAAACCGCTTTGTTATCTGCTGCCGCGGTTAATGACGAGAGTGATGCCGAAGCAGCGCCTGCTAGTCCCAGCGCAAGTAGCTTTCGCCGACCTGCAACCTGATCATGATTGGTGGCCATGTTGGATCCCTCAAAACAAAGATTGTTACAAAAAAGTGTAGTCTCTACATATTACGAGCGATCGACGGCTTCTTTCTGTTTAATCACCAGCCACAAGGGTTACTACCTAGCGGAGTAGCGGCCGATCGCCAATACTGCTCGACGCCAAAGACTGATAAAGGCGGTTTAAGTCGATGTGCCAGGCCCCAGTGCGTCTGTTCAGGTCGTTCGTCAATATCCTCAGCCGACTCGGGCCGTAATGTCTCACAAACATAGTTGTGCGGATGTTGAAGCCTCATCACCTCGATACCTGTCCTTGCGAGGGATAAACGGGCAATAGACCCGAGACTGGTCCGAACGCGCGTCTCTAACCCTCGTAAGGCCGCCGCAGCCAGCAAGTATCCCGTGCCAAAATCCAGTGCTTGCACCGGCAGGGGAGTAGGCCTGTCTTTTTGTTGAACCCGCTGCCCCATCTCAGCTATCCCCATGCTCATCTGTACCAGGCTGTCGAAGCCACGTCGATGCCGCCAAGGTCCGGTATGGCCGTAAGCATCCAAAGAGACGTCGATCAGCCCTGGCCTTAGCTTTTGACGCTCAGTTGCACCTAGTCCCATCGCTTCGAGCGCGTCGCTTCGATAGCCATGCACCATAACGTCTGCTTGTTGAATCAGCGCTTTGAAAAGATCGAGGTTGCCGGGTGCTCGCAAGTCGACGCGGGCACAACGTTTACCTACTGTCATTTCAGGTTCATTGCCGGGTTCTGTCCACCACGGTGGGTCGACCCGCAGCACATCCGCCCCAAACGCGCCAAGCATCCTCGTGCAAGTCGGCCCTGCCAGAACCCGCGTCAGATCCAGCACTTTTAAGCCCTCTAAGGGCCTAGCACGGTTAAATGCCCAAGTAGGTTGATGTGCCCTGTCGCCGTTTTCCCAGGCGATCAGTGGCTCGGCCATGACCGCCTGACCTTGGGGATGCTGTTGCCAGGCTTCCCAAGTGCGCATGGTGGCAGCGCAACCTTTGTTTGCAACCACCGCTGACTCTAGTTCGTCACAGTGCCAGGTCGCGACGGCCTTTGCGACCGACTCGCGATTATTATCCGCGCTCAGCACAGCAAGCGCCGCCTGTCGATGATGGGGCGCATTGGTGTGCAGGCGAATCCAGCCGTCTCGTGCCAGGTAGTCGCCGGCAGTCGGGTCGCTGTTCGGCGGTGTTTTCCAACCAACGGGACGTAGCGAATCGTGAAACCAAAAAGATGTTAACCGCCTGTCGATCATGACGGGCGTCTCGTGGCTATCATCAAACCCCGTCGCGCCGATTAGGCTAGCCAAGGCAAGGCCGCAGGTGCCAACGGTCGCTGAGGCGAACGACGTGACAGCAAAAGTAGAGGGTAATTCACCCAGTCCGACGAAGGAAACTTGATCGACTTTTGCTGGATCCCCTCGGGCGGCATGCCAAAAGGACTTCAGAATATCCAGATCACTGGTCATTTCATGTTCTCGAACGAGCGGCTTGCACGGGCTTAATAAAACGCTTTCTCATCTAAAGACAGATGGGGAAATGCGCTCAAAACGTGACTATCCGTGACTGATGGTAGTGTCTGCAAATAGCTTGGATTAAGCTCTGCTAATGAGGTCACTCCAAGCAAGCCCATGCACGTGCGGACCTCAGTCTCGAGTAGCTCAAGAATCCGCACAACACCAGCAACGCCGTCAGCGGCCAGGCCATAACACTGCATACGTCCCATGCCCACCATGTCGGCGCCCATGGCGATCGCTTTGACGATATCTGTGCCGCGGTTGAAGCCGCCATCGACGATGATTTGTGCACGCCCGTTTACTGCTTGCACGACCTCGGGCAGTGCATCCATGCTGCCGCGGTCATGGTCAAGTTGTCTGCCACCGTGGTTGGAGACGTAAATCATATCCACGCCATGTTCGACAGCCATTTCGGCATCTTCAGCGGTGCTGATGCCTTTTAAAATCAGCGGAATAGAGAGCTTCGATTTCAAGCGGTCCACGTCTTTCCAGGTAATCTGGGGCTGAAACTCCCGCCCAGGGACGTTGCTGCGACGAATGTTGCGTTGAGCAATGTCGCGTTCGCGGCGGCTGTAATACGCACTATCCACCGTCAAGCAGAATGCGCTGCAACCTGCAGCCATGGTGCGTGTTGCAATATCATCCACCCAAGCAGCATCGCCATGCACATACAACTGAAAAAGCCGCAAGGCATCCGGCACTGCTTCTGCAACTGCTTCAAAATTAACCTTGCACACCGAGCTCAGCATATGACCAATGCCGAAGTCGCGCGCAGCCGTTGCAGCCGCCACCGCAGAGTCGGGTGCAAAGAGCTCAAGACTACCGACAGGCGCCAGCAAAACGGGTAGTCGAAGGTCTCGTCCCAAAAACGTGGTTCCGGGATTTACCTTGCGTACGTCGCGTAATATTCTCGGTTTAAAGGCTAACTTGTCTAGCGCGGCGCGATTGCGTTTTACAGTCGTCTCAGTCTCAGTGCCCCCGACAATGTAATCCCAGTTGTCATGATTGAGTTTCTGTCGGGCTTTTTGAACGATTTCGTGCAGCGTTAAAAATGATGATACGGCCTCTGCCGGGGCTGATTTTGTCTCTGAGCTTGTCATGATGCAACCGATTTCTTGGAATAGTCTTGGTAATGTAGGCATCGACCCACCGTTTGTCAACGAAGGAGCCACTGGACGAGGGTAGAATATTTGGCAGTAAAGTAATGCTGTTGCGACTTAATGCCTTCTGCGGGATAAAAAAATGGTTGATTTAGAAGCAGTTCACCAACTAGCTCCCACTGGCGTCCTTCGTGCGGCGCTCAATATGATCAATTTCTTATTGATTACCGGTCAATCACCTGAAGGTGAGCCCGAAGGGATTGCGCCTGATATGGCTGGGGCGATCGCTAATATACTGGGTGTTCCGCTAGTGCTGATTCCGTTTGCATCGCCTGGCGAACTGGCTGACGCCGCCACGCAAGACGTTTGGGATATTGGTTTGATAGGCGCTGAACCTGCCCGGGCAGAGACGATAGACTTCACCACGGCCTACGTTGAAATTGAAGCGACCTATTTGGTGCCGGCGGGCTCAGTGCTCACCACTATCGAAGGGGTTGATCGGCCAGGTAACCGCATCGCTGTGTCGGCCCGCAGTGCCTATGATCTCTGGCTGACGCGCAATATCAAACATGCGACGCTGGTCCATGCAGAAGGCTTCGAGGCGACCTTCAATTTATTCGTGAACGAAAAGCTAGACGCCTTGGCTGGTTTACGTGCAGGCCTGATCTCAGATGCCGCCCGACTACCGGGCTCTCGCATTCTTGATGGGCGTTTTACAGCGGTTCAACAGGCGATCGGTGTGCCCAAAGGTCGGCCAGCCGCAGCTAAATTTCTGCAACAGTTTGTCGACGATGCAAAAGCGCATGAGCGTGTTGCGAGACTGATAGAAAAGCATGGGGTCGAGGGCTTATCTGTTGCGCCTTGAAAAGAGGTGCGCCTCAACCCGTGCTTTATCAGACAGGCCGCTTGTTGCACGCGTTAGTTCTTTAGCTTGTAGCCCGTTTTGAAAATCCACTGAACAACGAGCAGGCAAACGATTAAGAAGAAGAAGGTCATGCCAACGCTCAGGCCCAAGCTGACATCACCCGCGTCATAAAAGCTCCAGCGAAATCCGCTGATCAAATAGACCACAGGGTTAAGCAGCGCGACTTTCTGCCAGAAGGGGGGCAACACAGCGATCGAGTAGAAGCTGCCGCCGAGAAAGGTCAAAGGTGTTATGACCAGTAAAGGGACAACCTGAAGCTTCTCAAAGCTATCTGCCCACACACCGATAATAAAACCGAGCAAGCTAAAGGTGATCGAGGTCAACAAAAGAAAGAACACCATCCAGAAAGGATGGGCGATATGCAAGGGCACAAAAAATGTTGCGGTAGCCAGAATGATGAGACCAAGAATGATTGACTTGGTCGCCGCCGCGCCAACGTAGCTTAAGACGATTTCAAGGTGCGAAACCGGTGCCGATAAAATCTCATATATCGTCCCACTGAATTTCGGAAAATAAATGCCGAAGGAAGCATTCGAGAGGCTTTGGGTTAATAAGGACAGCATGATCAAGCCAGGCACAATGAATGCCCCGTAGCTGACCCCATCGAGTGACGGCATGCGTGACCCGATTGCTGCCCCGAAAACCACAAAGTAAAGTGAGGTCGAAATCACCGGGGCGATGATGCTTTGCATCACGGTGCGACGTGTTCTTGCCATCTCGAAATTAAAGATGGCGCTAATGGCGTGAAAGTTGAGCTGCATGATTATTGAACCTCGCCGTCGACGAGATCGACAAAAATATCCTCAAGTGAACTCTCGGTTGTTCGCAAATCCTTGAAATGGATATTTGCATTAGCAACGAGATTCAGCACTTCAGTGATTGTTGGGCCTTTGCTCTCTGAGTCGTAGGTGTAAGTGATTTCATCTTTCATTTTCGAGAGTGTGAGACCCTCAATCGCTAGCGACCCTGGTAGCTCGTTTAAGGGTGTGGTTAGTTGCAAAATCAATTGTTTTTTGCCAAGCTTTTTCATCAACGATGCAGTCGTATCAACCAGTTGTAGCTCACCCTTGGTGATGATGCCGATGCGATCTGCCATTTCTTCAGCTTCTTCGATGTAGTGCGTGGTCAAAATGATCGTGACGCCAGTTTGCTGCAGTTGTCTGACTAACTCCCACATATCGCGTCGTAAACTGACGTCAACGCCGGCGGTGGGTTCGTCTAAGAAGAGCACTTGCGGTTCGTGAGACAAGGCCTTGGCAATCATCACCCGCCGCTTCATACCGCCAGAGAGGCGCATGATTCTTGTATCTTTTTTATCCCACAGTGACAGATCTTTGAGGATCTTTTCGATCAAGGCTGGATTAGCAGGTTTACCAAACAGGCCCCTGCTAAACGAGACGGTGTTCCAGACGGTTTCAAACATATCCGTTGATATCTCTTGCGGGACGAGACCCACCCGCGAGCGCGCTTCGCGGTAGTGGGTGATGTGATCAAAACCGTCAATCACGACATGGCCCGCCGATGGATTGATCGTGCCACAGATGATGCCGATCAACGTCGTTTTGCCTGCGCCATTTGGGCCAAGCAAAGCAAAAATCTCGCCTTGATGTACTTCAAGATTGATATTCTTTAACGCAATGAAACCAGTTGCGTACGTCTTCGATAACGAAGAGATGGTAATGATGTTGTTCATCGGTGCATGACTTTAAAGAATAAGCTGGTGCCAACCGAGCATGGCTGCAGGCTGAGCGTATGAATAACTGATTATGAATAGTAACTCTTTGTTACGACAGGACTTCGCATCCTATAATCCCAAGATGGAAAACACCAAACGCTTAATCGTTGCGTTGACTGGCGCCTCAGGAACCCTTTACGGGATCAGGCTGCTTCAAACATTAAAAGCAACTGACATCGAGACTCATTTAGTCATGAGTGATTCAGCCAAAATTACGATGACGGCTGAGACAGACTTTAAGCTTGCCGAAGTCGAGGCGCTGGCGGATGTTGTGCATGCGGCAAAGAATATCGGCGCCTCGATCGCTTCAGGTTCATTCAAGACACTTGGTATGGTGGTTGCGCCTTGCTCGATCAATACGCTATCTGAGATTGCCTGGGGCATTACGGGTAATTTGATCTCTCGAGCGGCTGATGTGGCTTTAAAAGAACGCCGCCGGGTGGTTTTACTTGTACGAGAAACCCCGTTTCATGCGGGGCACTTAAAGGCTATGACGCAAGTCACCGAAAACGGCGCGATTGTGATGCCTCCCGTGCCCGCCCTTTATACGCGTCCTCAAAGCGTTGATGACATCATTAATCACAGTGTCGGTCGGGTGTTGGATTTGTTTCAAATTGAAACAAATCTGGTTTCCAGATGGGATGGTCTGAAGGTTCAAAAGTAGCCTTTTCAGCTTTATTACGAAACTGTAATAAGAACGGGTGTGATCCGTCACATATTTATCCGTACACTTCAGCCTTCTGAAAAGCGGGTCTTGGGTTGTCCTGTTCCCGAGCTCGTTACCTTTGAACTTTGATTCGATCAAAATGAAATCATTTGACCTTCTTGCAAACAAAAAATCCCCCAAGCTGTGGTTATGGGCGCTGGCAGCTCTGATTGTTGGCCTTGCCCTCTTTGTTGGAAGCCGGTTGTTCCACGCCGAAGCACCTGAGGCGCGAGTTGATACGACACAAGCTGTAGACAAGGACTATGTCGATCTGAACGAAAAACAGTTGGCGAGTGTGAAAATAGCGCCCGCCAAAACAGCAGATTTCTTGGCAACTTATAGTGCCTACGGTAACGTTGGTTTCAATGAAAACTCGGCCGTACAAGTTTTCACTAACTATCAGGGGCGAGTGATTCAGACGTTCGCCGACGTTGGCGATACCGTTAAAAAAGGCCAGGTTTTATTTAGCGTAGATAGCGCTGATCTGGCGCAGGCCGAGTCGACGCTACTGGCAGCGAAAGGGGTTTACGCCCAGACAACTGCAACGCTGGCCAGGGCGACTGAGCTATATGAAACAAAAGCGATTTCATTAAAAGAATATCAACAAAATGTTGCCGATCAAAATACTGCCGAAGCTGCGTTGAAAGCAGCCCGGCTGACCGTGGCGCTGTTCGGTAAATCGGATGCAGAGATCGCGCAAATCGAACTCAAGAGAAAGATCGATTCGACGCTCAAGGTATTAAGCCCGTTATCGGGTTCTGTCATTACGCGCAATGTTCAGCCTGGCCTGCTTGTGCAGCCTGGTTCGGCCCCGGCGCCCTTTGTTGTGGCCGACGTTTCAACCAAGTGGCTGATAATTAACGCCACTGAAGCAGAGAGCCCACGCTTTAAAGTCGGTCAGGAAGTTGACGTGAAAGTGACTGCTTTTCCGACTGAAATTTTTAAGGGTCGGATTAAAGTTGTAGGCTCTGTCGTCGACCCTGTCACAAGAACTGTCGTGGTTCGCTCAGAAATCGCTGATGCCGCAAACATACTCCGCTCGGGTATGTATGCCACCTTTACCGTTCGATCCGATCAGGTCACAAAGAGCGTTGCGGTGCCAGACGAGGCTCTGGTTCGTGAGGGTGATGGCACTATGTCAGTCTGGATTGCCGAAGCCAATAAAAGAATGAAAAAACGCACTGTGACAACCGGCCTGCGCACGAACGGCCTGGTGCAAATTACTCAAGGTTTGAAAGAGGGTGAACTGATTGCCTCGACCGGGTCCATATTTTTGAGCAACATATTATTGGTTGGCGAGTAACTGATCCATCGGTTAGGTCATTTAATCGAACTTAATGTGCGCCCCTCAGTTTTGAAACAGAGAGATTTTTCGTGATAGCGTCAATCATTTCCTTCGGTCTTACCCGTCGCCCGATCATTTTGCTGGGCCTGCTGGTCTTTATCGCAGCGGGGTTGATGGCCTTCAGCAAACTGAATATCGAGGCCTATCCGAACCCAGCCCCAGTCATTCTTGAAATCACTGCCCAGGCGCCCGGTCTGTCGGCAGAAGAAATGGAGAAGTACTACACGGTCCCGATGGAGATCGGCCTATATCCAACCCCCGGGATCACGAATATTCGATCCACTTCGTTTTATGGTCTTTCGTTTGTGCGCGTGACGTTTAGATACGACGTTGACTTCTACTTCGCTTATGCGCAGGCTGGTATTAGTTTGCAACAAAACGTGAACTTGCCCGCTAATCAGATCCCCCAGATTCAACAGTCGAGTCTTGTGGGTGAAATTCTTCGTTACCAAGTGGTCGGCCCAGCTAGCTTTGGTTTGACCAACCTTCGTACCGTCAACGACTGGGTGGTCGAGCGCAGGTTAAAGACAATCCCAGGGGTCGTACAAACCAATACTTGGGGTGGCACAACCAAGGAGTTTCAAGTACAGCTGGACATTGCCAAGCTACAGGCGCGAAACGTCACGCTGCCGCAGGTCGTGACCGCATTGGGTAACGCGAACATTAACGTTGGCGGCAGGGAGTTAGCCTTCGGTCAGCAGTCAATAAACATCAGAGGTGTCGGCCTGATAGATGACGGCGGCGAGGATGATCTGACCAAAGGCGATCGCATTACTGATATCGAAAACGTTGTCTTGGGCCAAACCAATGGCGTTCCCGTTCTGGTCAAGGACGTGGCGAAGGTTGAAATAGGTTTTGTCCCCCGTTTGGGCATCGCAGGCAAAGACAATCAGCCTGATGTTGTCGCGGGTATTGTTGTGATGGGACGCAGTCAGCACACCAATGACATGATTCCAAAAGTGAAAGCGATGATTGATGCGATGAACACCGATGGCAGCTTGCCAGCAGGTGTCAAAATCGTCCCGTATTACGATCGCTCGGGGCTAGTAGCTGTCACCACGCACACTGTGATCGAAAATCTGGTCTTTGGTTGTCTCTTGGTATTCTTTATCCAGTGGATATTCTTGGGTGACTTGCGCAGTGCGATCATTGTTGGCGTCAATATCCCGTTCGCCTTACTTTTCAGCATCATTATTCTCGTCGCAAGAGGCGAGGACGCTAACCTGCTTTCAATTGGTGCCGTAGATTTCGGGATTATTGTTGATTCTGCGGTGATTCTCGTAGAAAACATTTTCAGGAACTTCCAGCAGACAGGCGCCGCGAGGCGGCGACTGATAGAGAATGTTGAAGGCACCGGTTTTGACGAACAGGCTCAAATCAAACGGTACCCGAAATGGACTGAACGTCTAAGCATGATTCTGATCAGCTCAAAACAGGTAGACAGCTCTGTGTTGTTCTCTTCAGTCATCACGGTCGCGGCGTTTATCCCGCTGTTCACGATGCAAGGCGTTGAAGGGCAGATCTTCGGCCCGATGGCCAAGACCTACGCTTATGCACTTAGCGGTGCTTTGATCGCAACTTTTGTTGTCACTCCCGTTTTAGCCTCGTTGTTACTGCCGGCTCACATTGAAGAGGTCGAAACTTTTCTGGTGAGATTTTTACGTCACAAGTATGAGCCGGTTCTGCGCTGGTCGTTGATTCATTGCAAAAAAATGGTGGGTTTTGGCGTTGTCTTTTTGGCGCTGACGTTTTTTCTGGCTACCCGCCTTGGCTCTGAATTCTTACCTGCGTTAGAAGAAGGCAACCTGTGGATTCGTGCCGCAATGCCAATGACCATGGCCTTAGACGCGGGTGAGGAACCCACAGCTAAGATGCGCGCAATCTTGTTGCGTCATCCTGAGGTTCTGACTGTCGTGTCGCAACACGGCCGTCCTGATAACGGCAGCGATGCGGCCGCGTTCTCAAATGTAGAGTTATTCGTCCCACTAAGGCCCTATGATGAATGGAAGGGCGGTCGAACCAAAGAGATGCTGACTGCCGATATTCAAAAAGAGTTCGACGACGAGCTGCCAGGTATTGTGTTTAATTTCTCACAGTACATTCAAGATAACGTTGAGGAAGCCCTTTCAGGGGTGAAAGGCGCGAATTCAGTCAAAATCCTGGGGCCTAATTTGGCCAAACTTGAAGAACTCGCCGAGCAGGTGCGGGCTCAAATGAGGACGGTGAAAGGGGTAGAAGATCTTGGTATCTTCTATTTGCGTGGGCAACCCAACTTGAATATAAAAGTTGATCGCGAAAAGGCGGCTCGCTATGGATTGAATACAGGCGACGTCAACACCTTTATTCAAGCATCGCTTGCGGATCTCGTGGTCACCACCGTGCTTGAAGGCCCGCGGCAGTTCAGTTTATCTGTGCGCATGGCGAAAGAAGGGCGTGACGATATCGAAAAAGTGAAGGCTTTGAGAATCGGTTATCAGACACCAAGTGGTGCGACTGCTTATATCCCTTTATCCTCAGTTGCCGACATCACCGTTGACACGGGGGCGACCTACATTTATCACGAATCCACAGCACGATTTATCCCGATTAAATTTAGTGTTCGAGGCCGTGACTTGGGCAGCACTGTCGCTGAAGCGCAGGACAAGATTACAAAAAATGTTGCGCTACCGCGTGGCTATCAGATTATCTTTGCAGGTGAATTCGAGGATCTGCAAAAAGCAAAAGAGCGCTTAACGACGATTGTGCCCATTACGTTGATCCTGATTTTGATCTTGCTTTATTGCTTGTTTAATTCATGGATGGATAGCTTACTGGTTCTGGCCGGACTTCCTTTCGCGATTGGTGGGGGCGTGATTGGTTTGTATGTTGCAGGTTTGGACTTCAGTATTTCAGCCGCAATTGGATTCATCTCTTTATTCGGGATTACGGTGATGAACGGTATCTTGATGACGAGTTACTTCAATCACACGCGTGAATCAACGGATTTAAGTTTGATCGATGCCATGTTTCATGCGGCGAGTCAGCGGATGCGACCGATGTTGATGACTGCCTGGTCCGCTTGTATCGGCTTGTTTCCTGCTGCAATTTCTCACGGTATTGGTAGTCAGGTTCAAAAGCCCCTCGCTACCGTAGTCGTGGGCGGGTTGTTAATTGGGCCAATCATGCTGCTGATAGTGGTGCCAGCACTGATGCTGCTTAAAGATATGGCCTTTAGCGACAAAGCGAAGGACGCACGGTGAGACTAACCCTGACCATCGACCTCTTTGCCAGGAGCTCTGCGATCAGACAACTGCATCGTCAGCACGGTGGTGGTCTTTGGGCGTTAGTGTGTCTCACGGTATGTTTGCAAACCCTTGCGCAGGGTGTTCCTTTTTTGACCTGGTTAAGCTGGCCGTTTTTGGTTTATGTCACGAGCGCTTTGTTGTGCGTGCCGACTTTGCGGCCATCTCGTATCCCGTTGCTGTGGCTGAATGAATTAGCCACTCTGCGCGCCCGACCAACCGTCCTGATCAGTTTATTGCTCTACGGGGTGCTTGGTTTTATCATGTTCACCGGCCTGAGCGACCTGATCAGGCTATTGCAATTGTCTGCGTTTGCCGCCCGCCTGAATCTTCCCCTCATCGCTGTTTTTCCCTATGCATTTTCGGAAGCGCTGGTGATACTTTTTATGGCCTCCTGCTCAGCGCGGTTGGCGATGGATGATAGTGATGTCTTCGTACTTTTAGCTAAGGCTATGCGGGATCTTTTCTTTTCACCTATCTCGTGCCTGGTTTTGATTTTGTTTTACGCACTAGTCTGGACCCGTGTCGTCACGTACCTGGCCATACAAATGAAATCGCCTCTGTTGTCGAGCCTGCTTGGCCATGGCGTTTATTCGTTAATCGCTACGCTTTGGGCTGCAGGTGGCTTATACCCGCTGGGTCGTCGCGATGTCTCTGACTCTGAAATGAAGCTTGCTTGACCGATATGAAAGAAATGAACAACGTGAAAAAACTTAAGCTGAAATCAACCCGAATCATGATCCTGAGTACGTTGGCACTCGGACTGACCGCTTGCTCGGTTGGGCCAGATTACGTGCGTACTCAGACAAACGCCGTGTCAAGTTTTACGCGTGACGTTGATTCTGCGGCGATTCAAGCGGGTGAGCCAATAGCGACTCGAGTTGAAACAGATTGGTGGAAGGCCTATCAATCCGAGGCACTCAATCAAGTGGTTGACCTGGCGCTTAAAAATAACCCCACTATCGAAGCGGCACTCGCTAATTTGAAAGTAGCGAAGGCCAACGTCAGAGCGCAGCAGGGTTTCTTTTTTCCGAGTGTCGGGGCAGGGTATTCAGGTTCGCGCGGCAATGTCGGTAATTATGTGTCAGCCCCAACTTCTGTCGTTAACGGCGATAGCAGCTACTCGCTTCAAACCGCTCAGTTGAGCGTGGGTTTCACCCCAGATATTTTTGGACTAAATCGCCGGCAAGTCGAGTCGCTCAAGGCACAAGCAAACAGTGCGCAGTATCAATTGGACGCCTTGAAAATCACGGTGGCCAGTAATGTGATCGCCGCGATCATGCAAGAAGCGACACTATCCGAGCAGTTCACTGCTCAACAAGAATCGGTCAAACTGGGTCTGGCACAACTGGTCACAGCGCGAAAGCTTTTCTCGACTGGCTACTTCAGCCGGGTTGATCTTGCTAATCAAGAATCTGCCTATGCGGCCACTCAGCAAGCTGGCTTCGCAGTCAAAAAAGCGCTCGATCAGACACGCGACTTAATCGCAGTGTTGTGCGGCCAGTACCCCAGCGAGGCACTGAAACTCGTTGAACTCAGTGCAATGAAAATCCCCGCTCACTTACCGAGAGCCGTACCCTCTCAGTTGGTTGATCAGCGCCCTGATGTGATGGCCGCTGAAGAGCTGGTCAAGGCAGCGAATGCGCAAATTGGCGTGGCTGTTGCCAACATGCTTCCTCAATTCTCGATCGTTGCGGCGATGGGTGGTGCCTCTAACGCAATCAATACATTATTTGCTGCGGGCAACCCCTTCTGGGGTGTCACCGGAAACCTGTCTCAAACGGTGTTCGACGCGGGTACGCTTTATTTCCGTAAAGAGGCGGCAGAAGCAGCAACAGCCCAAGCCCTTGCCCAATATAAGGCAACTGTCCTGGTGGCATATCAGAACGTAGCAGACACACTGTATGCGCTTGAGATGGACAGGCAGGCTTTAGATGCCGCGCTTGAAAATGAAAAGGCCCTGTTGGCGATTGCAACTGCAACGAAACAACAATTTGATAAAGGCTACGCGGCAGAGCCCGCTTTTCAACTTGTTCAGCAGAGTTATTTGAGCGCTAAGACAGCCCGTCTCCAGGCGCAAGCAACCTATATGGGCGACACGGTCGCTTTGTATCAATCCTTAGGTGGTGGTTGGACGCGAGAATCTAGCGACGCCGGAGCAGGCAAGCGGGATTAACGCGTCCCTCAGCCGGTCAATTTGGCACTAGGACTTCTTGTGCGATATTGGTTTGAGGATTGGTCATGACCTGCCAGTGATAACCAGCGGGAGCTGGCTTGTTAGCACCAGGAGTTTGCACGTACACGGGCTGCTGCTGTACGACCACAGGTTGCTGCACGACAACGGGTTGCTGCACAATAACCGGGGCTGGCGGGTAGTAATAGGGCGATCCATAATAGTAAGGCGAGGCGAACGCTCCGCCGACTAGCGCGCCAGCGACAACGCCTCCGACTATGGCTGGACCCACCCAACCGCCACGATAATAGCCACCGTGACCGTGCCAAGCGTTGGCGTTCACGCTCATCAGCAAGGCAGCGGCGAAGCCTGCGGAAAGAAGTATTTTTTTCATGACGTCACCGAGTTCAAGTTATGTTGTTAGGTATGCACAGTGAGATTGTGAACGAGGGGCTAAGTTCCCTCAATTTGCCAGATTTTGTTCGGCCATGTCATTACAAAGTGGTAATCAAAGTTATTGCATGA
This sequence comes from Jezberella montanilacus, assembly GCF_003003055.1. Classification (GTDB taxonomy): domain Bacteria; phylum Pseudomonadota; class Gammaproteobacteria; order Burkholderiales; family Burkholderiaceae_B; genus Zwartia; species Zwartia montanilacus. The sequence goes on along the minus strand of NZ_PVTV01000013.1, from coordinate 179,093 downwards.
GTTAAGGCTTAACAGTCTTACGGCAATATTTTCAAAAACTTTAATGTTTTACGTCTATTTTGTTGGGTAGTGCTTGATATTTAAGGACTTTTGTATTAAAAAACACATTGTAAGCAGTATTAATTCATTCTATTTCGAGCGAGAAATACAATGGCTACTAATCCAATTGCGCTAGGGCAGTCGCTGCCCACCACGATTGCACCGGCAACGCCTGCAACGGGATCCGCTTCGTCTGCGGCAAACGCGACAACGATTAACACCGCAGTGACTGCGGTTGGCCTCACAGGTGTCAATCAAGGCTCGCAAAGCCCGAGCACCTCCAATTCAGGTGGGCAACAGAACGGTAATGGGCCTAGCGGTTACCTGCTTCAGGCATTTGGCACCGCTCTCTTGCAGTCCGGCGTCAGTCTTTTTGGGCCTGCCCCTAAAGGCGCCACGACAAGCGCTTCAAGCACCGCTTCAACCACCGCTTCAGCCCTTGTTCAGACTGCACAACCGACTACTCAGTCGACTACGCCGACTGCGAGCGCTGCAAGCAGTTCCACCACAACTCAGTCAGCTGATGTGCTTCCCATCAGAGATGCTATCCATCAGTTTATGCATGATTTGATGACGGCGGTTAGTGCTCAACAAAGTGCAGCTACTTCGTCCGTTTCATCTCCCGGTATTGCGTCGAGCGTCAGCGCGACGGGTTACACCAATATGTCTAGTGTTTTAAGCGGGCTGATCGCCCAGTTGTCTGCGCCATCAATAACTAATCAAGACGGTGGTGTCTCGCCCAATTCGTTGCTGTCAACCTTGCAGACTGATTTTCAGCAAATTGTTGCAGCGTCTGGCGGGGCGACAACCTCACCCACCAGCCCAAGCTTTGATTCGTTTTTGCAAAACCTTCAGTACACGATTAGTGCGCTGGGTCAGGCAAGCCCCTCAACGACAGGCAGTCTGATCAACGTGACTGCCTGATCTCGATTGCTTATTTTTTGGTCGGGTGCAAAAGCAGTTTCTGCACTCGCCAATTTAAAAGTTCACCGACATATAGTGTGTTTTCATTGGGACATGCAATCGCATGGATCCAGCCAAATTGCTTCAGCTGTTTGCCAGACTGCCCGAGAACACCCAACACAGTGCCGTCTAACGTCATCTTGTAGATACGTCCTGGGTAAGCATCGGAGACGAACATCACTGGTTTCGGCCCAGTTGTAATGCAAAGCGACCAAGGCGAACCCGGCATCTGAACCTTATTGATCATCGCGGGATCATCTTTTTTCGAGATGTCTGGCACATCGCCAATGGCAGGTTGGATTTTTGGATCGAACGGCACATCGATTTTCATTTCACGCTGGAACTTGCCGTTGCTGTCGAATACCTGAATACGTCTGTTGCCTCGGTCGGCAACGTAGATATTGCCATTTGCATCAGCTGCGATGCTGTGAGGCGTATGAAACTCACCCTGCTTTTGCCCGCGATCACCCCAAGACATCAACCAATTGCCGTTTTTGTCGGCCTTGGCCACACGTGAGTTAACGTAGCCGTCACTGATAAACAAATCGCCTTGTGGATCCCAAGCCACGTCAGTGACTTGCCTGAACTTGCCGACCTCTGCCTTAAGTGGTGGGTTGGGATGTTCAAGTGGCCCTGTTTCTTTGTCTGAAGCCTCTTGTTTGCGACCGAACACCATGCGCACGCGACCAGCAGGATCAAAACTGATCACCATGTCTGAGCCTTTGTCAGTTACCCAGATATTGTCATCCTTGTCGATTCGAACCATATGGGCATAAGACCAGGCGTAAAGGCCCTTACCGACCTCTCTGATAAATTGACCCTTACCATCGAATTCGAGCAGTTGCGACGCTGCTGCTGAGAAGGCTGGCCCACTCGTTGCCCCGCGGTGTAGTACAAAAATGTGACCCTTTGAATTGACTGCAACACCGCTCACCTCGCCCAGATGCATATCTTTGGGCATGACGAGAGGGTTGGGCACTGAGTCAAAAGGGATCTCTGGTACACCCGCTTGGGCGAAAGTCGTCGTACTGACGGCCATTAAGGCTGTGACGAGCAATGATTTCATGTTGAAGTCTCCGTTATGGTTGTCATTGTGGTGACAAGCGTAACGCAAAAGACCAAATGAAAGTATAAAAACGCGCTGTCGATACGTTGGTCTTTATTCGTCTGTAATCAAACGCTTACCCATGCTGATGACTTCGTCCTGTTTGTAGCCCAGGCTTTCATAAAAGGCGACGACCTGACTATTGGTCGCCCGAATTTGCAAGCTTAGTTTGGGGCAGCCCGAGGCCTCAAGTAACTGTTCGCCATAGGCCATCAGTTGCCTGGCGTAGCCTTTTCGTTGATGCGAAGGGTGGACAGCCAAGTAATTCACCCAGCCCCGGTGGCCTTCATAGCCAAACATCACGCTGGCGACGATTGCTTGATTGACTTCACCGACCAGAAACCACTCTGGCTTGACAGTTAATTTGCGTTCAATATCCAGTCGTGGATTGTTCCACGATCGTGTTAGCCCGCAGAGGTTCCACAGCTCAATGACTGTATCGGTATTCGCTTGAGAAAAAGGTTTTATCTGCATCATATTGGTGTTTTTGAGCATTAACTTTGTAAGGTTCGAGTAGGGCTTTTCATCAAATTAGCTAGACTTATTCAGCACTATTATTTACTGTATCGCTTGATCCAAAAATTGCCATTGAGCGGGTTCATGAATAGTCTTGCGCACCCTGCAGATCTGTTAAGTGTTGCCATCTTGGTCTTATTGCTTGGGATGCGCCATGGTTTTGATGCAGACCATTTGGCTGCAATCGACGGTTTGACGCGGTACAACCACAAAGATAGCCCGAAACTAGCAAAATATGCCGGTTTCCTTTTCTCGTTAGGGCATGGCTTAATTATCGTCCCGATCTCTGTTAGTGCCGCGACGCTTACCCGAGACATTAAATTACCCGATTGGTTGGATGGCTTCGGCACATGGACATCAGTATCCATCTTGCTCGCCCTCGCAATTGCGAACATCCATGGCGTTTTGCATACCCCAAATACTGAGCTAGTCAGCTTGCGCGGCTGGCGCTACCGGTGGTTTGCCAAGCTACTTAATGTGCGTAGCCCTTATGCCATGCTCGCGGTGGGTGCGTTATTCGCTCTGTCTTTTGATACCCTGAGTCAGGCGTCACTCTTTGCCGTCATCGCGCTTGAATACCAGCGATGGCAACTCGCCCTGGTCTTTGCTCTCGTTTTTGTAGTCGGTATGTTAATCACCGACGGCATTAACGGGCTGTTTATTGCGAACCTGATCACGCGATCAGACCAAACTGCCCGGATTGCTTCACGCGTGATGGCATTGTCTGTCGCAAGCGTCAGCATTCTTGTCGCGGTTCTGAATATCGCTGGGGCTACCTTGCCCGATTTTGAAACCTGGCGCACAGGGAAAGAGCTCTGGTTTGGTGCCGTCGTGATGGGCGTTCTCATCGCAAGCTACGGGCTTGGTCAAAAACTCAGCCAAACGAATTGATTACTATCCCGTCTTACCTTCACTTTAGTTGGATTAATCATGGATATTGCAAATAAGGTTTTCATTGTCACCGGCGGTGCTTCTGGTTTGGGTGCTGGTACCGCCCGCATGTTGACCGCTAACGGTGCTCATGTGGTGATTGCTGATTTGCAGGATGAGGCAGGGCAAGCGCTCGCCGCTGAGTTAAAGCAGCGCTATGTCCACTGCGACGTCACCAGCCAGGCGGACGGTCAAGCCGTTGTGGCTAGCGCCGTTGAAATGGGCAAGCTCATGGGCCTGGTCAACTGCGCTGGTATTGCCCCCGCGTCGCGGATCGTGGGCAAGCAAGGCGCTCATGATCTGGATTTGTTCAAAAAGGTTGTGACGATCAATTTGATTGGATCCTTCAACATGGCCAGACTTGCTGCTGAGGCGATGTGCAAAAACGATCCCGAGTCGACTGGCGAACGCGGTGTGCTAATCAACACTGCTTCGGTTGCCGCCTATGAGGGTCAGATCGGGCAAGCAGCCTACTCTGCATCCAAAGGTGGCGTTGTCGGGATGACGCTGCCTATCGCGCGTGACCTTGCAGGCTTTGGCGTGCGCTGTGTCACGATTGCCCCAGGCATTTTTGGTACCCCTATGATTTTTGGTATGTCGCAAGAGGTGCAGGATTCTCTTGCTTCGAATATCCCTTTCCCTTCACGGTTGGGTCGTCCAGAGGATTATGCGAAACTTGTGCTGTCGATCATGACCAATGAGATGATCAACGGTGAGACTATCCGGCTGGATGGTGCGATCAGATTGGCGCCGAAGTAAGCGTTACTTCAAGTGTCTGCGTAACTCGGCGATAAAAAACCGTAATTGCTCGCGCGGCACAAATTGGCCGACTTCGACTGTTTGTGCTGCTTCAGACAGTCGAAACACCTTACTGTTTCTTGGGGGAATCGTTAGTTCCGTCCACAGTGTATTGAACTCGTAAATACGTTCTTGATAGCCAATGAATTTTTTGACGATCAGCTTGGTGCCGTCGATCTGGATCTCTTCAAAGTCCAGTGCATGGCGCGAATAAACCAAAAAGCCGATTGTGACGGCAGTCACTTCAATCGTGCTGAAGATAGGCACGACCCAAATGCCAGCGATAAAAAAGCCAATTCCCACTGACAGTGAAACGCCCACCAGAAGCGCGTAGAAAACGCTTAACTGCTTTGGGGTGAGAGAGCAATTACGCTTGGTTCGCCAAATCTTCATGACCCGTCAATCCATCAATTTGTTACTCATCGCAATCAACCTTTTTTGTGGTCCATCACAGCAAATTATTCAAACCAATGGATTTATAACAGCAGGGACGAGTCGAAAGCGCTTAAGCCTAACGCCTTCAGGGGCATCCATCTTTCTAGCGGTATAGTTGTGCCCAATTAACTTAACTATCTCAGGTGCTTGCTCTTGGAATTTATCAACGATTCACTTACTGTTTTCGTCACGGTTTTCGCGACGATGTTCCCCATTGTTAATCCTTTGGGGGGTGCCCCGATCTTTTTAAGTCTGGTGAGCGATTGCAGCCCCGACGTTAAAAGAAAGCTTGCCAAAACAGTCGGGATCAACAGCTGCATTTTGATGCTTGCAAGCATGATGATTGGCCCCAAGCTGTTGCTCTTTTTTGGCGTGTCCTTACCCATCCTTCAAATCGCTGGCGGAGCCGTTGTCGCGACCATGGGTTGGAATTTGCTTAATCAGGCACCGAAATCAGCTGATGAGCCAGGTGGCGTTGTTCGTATCAATGATGCCACAGCACTCAGACATACTTTTTACCCGTTAACGCTGCCCTTGACGGTCGGACCCGGCTCCATTGCAACTGCGATTGCCCTGGTTGCCAGTCGAACGCAATCCTCTATCTTCAGCGTTGATTCTGTTTTCAACCTTGAAAGAGAGCTATCCTCGATTATTGGGGCGCTGCTTGGGGTTCTCGCCGTGTCAGTCGCGGTTTATATTGCGTATTGGAAAGCAGCTGACGTCGAGCGACTTTTGGGTGAAAACGGCACCAATGTGCTAACTCGCCTGTTTGCCTTTATCCTGCTGGCGATTGGTGTCCAGATTGTATGGGGTGGATTGCATGGCTTGCTTTTAGAAGTCATTAAGGAATTACCCTCGCGTTCGTTTGGTTGACCTGTTAAAAAAGAGGAGCGAATTGGGCGATGGCACGACAACCTAAACGGCGCAGGGGTAAGGGCCGTTATGACAGCGGGCTTAACTGGCTACTCTGGTCGGCAAGATTGACATTCTTGTTCGTGTGGATTGTGTCGCTGGTTGCAGTATTAATTGCGGGTGACCAGAAGAAAGGCTTGGCGGTTACGTTTGTTTTGTTAGTGACTGCATGTTTTCTCTACCAAGTATTCTGGTCCTTAAGCTTGGATGAAGACTCGGATGTTGATGAAGTCGACTTGGGCGCACAATTGAGAGAGCTCGATCACGAGCTCGTCTACGTTAAATCTCAATACGAGTCTTTGAGCGAAGAGAAAATGGATCTGGCGGATGAGCTCAATCGAAGGCTTAAAGTCTTAAAAGCTGATTACGCAATTTTAGAAGCCGAGTACGAACTGCTGTTCACGCGCGAGCGGCCAAAAAAAGCGGTCAAAGGCAATGACTTGACGTGAGTTGGCGCTGGGGTTGCGTTTAGGTTGTTGACTTAACTGTCGATTGGCCAAAGACCGTCTAAAACTGAACTCGCGCTGTTAATGACCGCACATAGTTCCGAGATTGAAATCCTCTTGTGTGTCGCTTGACGACGGATCTGCTCGTAAGCCTGAATATCCGTGAGCCCATGCCGTTCAGCCAGTATTTTGACGGCTCTTTCGATCTCTCTCCGAGACCTTAAATTTTCTTCTAGTTTTTTGATCTTCACCAGCAAGCGGTCTTGATAGCCCTTGTTGGCCCTCGCCAGGATCAACGTGCTAAGAATGCCGGTTGGTCTGAACGGCTTGTTAATCACTGCTTGTGCGTTGATATCGATGATGCCTTTGAGTATCGTAGGATTTTCGTATTCCACTAGGGCAACGATCACCGCGTCGCAATCAACGACACTCCAGAAATGCGTCGTGCCAGCTTCGGCAGGTATCAAAACAAAAATGACCTCACTGTCTCTGGGTGGCTCGGGAGGGCAGGGCCAAACAGTGCTCACTCGACAGCCAAACCTTTTTAATTGGTTGACAAGCACACTACATTCGGCACCCTCAGGATGAATCACGATCACCCGCGTGCCACGTAAATCCTCAAAAAGTCGCTTGATTCCAATGTTCATGGTCAGACTATGGCACAAAGAGATCTGTCATGCCATATAGGGTCAAGTAGGGGTCTGGCTTGATGGTTGCCGGTGCCTCCCAAATAATTTCAAAGCCACCTTTACTGCTGACTTTACCGATACGTGGCCGCAACCACGCGTGCTGATTGTCAGGATCCAGCTTGAGATATCCCGAGGGCGCTTCAAAATCGACTTCAAGGGCCGCCTGCACTAGTTTCTGCGTGTCTAGCGAACCAGCGCGTTGCAATGCCCGTGCAAAGAGGTGAACCTGACTGTAGGCACCCTCTGCCCACAGGCTTACTGGACTGGCCAAACCGAACCTGCGCCGAAATGCATCAACGAACTTTTGATTGGCTGGGCTCTGGATCGAACTGAAGTAAGTTGCAGACGTAATGTGTCCTTCACAAAGTTTTGTGTCGATCAGTTCAAGCTCGCCTTCAGCCATAGTCAAACTCGCTATTGGAGTCTTGTTCGGGTCGATACCAAGCTCTCGATAGAGTCGATAAAATTCCCGTCCCGGTCTTCCGACTAAGGTTGAAAAGACAACGTCCGGCTGGGCAATTTTGATTGCCTCTACTGCCCGAGCCAATTCGCCTGTGTTCGCGTTAGTTGGGAAGTACATTTCAGCAGTGATTTCACCGTCTTGCTGCTCGACAACATCCCGCATGATTCGATTGGATTCCCGCGGGTAGATATAGTCAGAGCCGATAAGATGCCATTTTCGATAACCGTGTTTTAGCAGGTATGCGGCAAGCTGCAGGCTATTTTGGTTAGGCGCAGCACCCGTGTAGATGACATTGGGAGAAAACTCAAACCCTTCGTATAAAGAACAATACCAAAGCAAACCATTGCAGCGCTCAATCACTGGCAGCACGGCCTTGCGCGACGATGACGTCGAGCAGCCAAAGAGCACGCTTATACCCTCGTCTAAAAGCAGTTGCTCCGCACAGGAGCGGTATTGGGCTGGTTCAGATTTGGGATCGAGCGCAATCGGTTCGATCATACGGCCTAGTATGCCGCCTGCTTCATTGATCTCTTCAATCGCGAGGACAGTTCCGAAAAAATGCTCGCTCTCTGAGATAGCGGTGACCCCAGAGCGTGAAAACAATACGCCTACCCGCCACGTGTCGGTTGTTTGAAAATCACTTTGTAAGGAGGATAAGACGCTAGACATGTATGGATGTTAATTGATCGGTGCATCGTCTAGATATTGAGCTGAGCTTCTATCGTTGCTCGTGCCCCTGTGTCGTTGGCAGAGCCTGAAGCGACAACTTCACCGCGTTTAAGTACGACGAAATAGTCTGCAAGATTGAGTGCGAATTCGACATTCTGTTCAACAAGCAGCATAGCAGTACCGTGCTGCTGGCGCTCTGTGCGCAAAGCGTTGGCTACGCGCTCGATAACAGATGGTTGAAGCCCCTCAGTAATCTCATCGATCAACATCAGTTTGGGGCGGCTAAGTAAGGCTCTGGCAACCAGTAACATTTTTTGTTCACCCCCAGATAATGTGCCCGCAAGCTGGCGTAATCGCTCGCGCAAAAAGGGAAATAAATCATAGATTGCCTCTATCCGCTCTTCAAGCAGAGTATCGCGTGATAACCCCAGCCGCAGGTTATCTCTGATACTTAAATCGGCAAATAGAGCTTGTTCTTGCGGGGTGTAAGAGACGTTTTGGCGAGCGACCTGATAAGCAGGTAGTGTCGTCACATCACGATCGTTTAACAACACAGCTCCCCGCTGTTTTGGCAAGAAGCCCAAAATTGATTTCAACAGCGTGGTTTTGCCGACGCCATTTTTTCCCAGCAGAGCGACAATCGATCCCGCGGGAACAGAAAGGTTAACGTCACGTAAAACCATCAAAGCGCCGTAGCCGCTCGTTACATCGACGAGTTGGAGAGCGTGGGCGGGGTGGGCCTTTAACGCAGTAGGTTCACGCATGGCCGAGACTTCCTGAATAGATCGTTTTGACGAGATCCGAATCAACTACTTCGCGCACTGTACCTTCCATCACCAAACGGCCCTGATGCAGGACGACGATACGGCTGGAAATCTCTCTGACAAAATCAAGATCATGCTCAACCAGCAATAAACACAAGCCAAAGCGGCTGGTCAGATCAACCAAGATACGACCAATCAGACTGCGTTCGCTTTGCGACAAGCCAGCAGTTGGCTCATCAAGTAAGACCACACGAGGCTCAAGCGCCAGAACCATGGCCAACTCTAGCGCCTGCTTTTCGCCGTGTGATAGCGTATTGGTCACAACGTCCAGTTTTTGATCCAGTTCTGTTGCACGCAGTACTTCGAGCGCATAAGAGGGCAGGTGTAACTCAGTGCTTCGGGTCGAGAAAGAGGGCGTCTCAATTCGGGTTCGAGCAATCCGTAGACATTCCGCAACGGTCAGACTATCGAAAACGGTTGCAGTCTGAAATTTGCGACCGAGGCCAAATTGCACGCACTGATGAGGGGGGGCTAGTTTAATGTCGTGCCCTTGAATATAGATCGTGCCACCACCCCGCTCAGCCCCATCGCTGATACAGCGCATTAACGTTGTCTTGCCTGCCCCGTTAGGGCCTATCAAGCTGACTAGCTCGCCAGCTCTCGCCGAGAAGGTAATGTCTGACAAGACGTTAAGACTACCAAAACTTTTCGCGACACCCTTGAGCTCTATTGCCAGACCGGTATAGAGCCCCGCAGGTTGAGTGGTATCAGCCAGAACCAAGCGCACGGTCTTGGGCTGCTGAGTTGCGTCGTTAATTTTCCGGAACCATTTCAATATCGCAGGTAGTAGCCCTTTGGGTAGAAGTACAATCACCAGAACAAAAGCGATACCCAAAAAAAGTTTCCAGACATAAGGTAGATTCCCGCTTAAGTAGGCGCTGCTCCAGTCAATTAAAACAGCACCTAAGACTGGTCCCATGATCGTACCGCGTCCGCCCAGTGCGACCCAGATAATGACTTCGGTACCAAACACAAAACCAGCCAGCTCGGGTGCAACGACTCCGCTAAAGCTTGCATAACCAAATCCAGCGAGCGACGCAATGATGCCGGTGGCAATTAGTAAATAGATTTTGTAGCGTGAAATGTCGATTCCCAGATAGGAACAGCGCGTCTCATTATCTCGAATGGCAGACAAAATCCGACCACCGTCACTACGCAAAAATAAACATGTGAAGGCCGTTAAAACGACCAGTGCAGAACCCACCAAGCGAAACCAGGTTTCCAGCTCCAGATCGGGTGCTTCGTATCCTGTTAAGCCTGAACTTGAGCCGGTGAACGTGCCGCCAGAAAACAGCACCTGAGTGAGTACGATTGGCAATACGAGGGAAATAACCGACGCGTACAGTGGGGTAGAGCCGTGATAGAAGGATAGCCAACCTGTGATCAAGCCGATGAGTAAGGCTGCGACCACCGCCAGGAAGGCAGCAAGCAGAACATAGCCAGGCCCAAAGCCTAAGTGAGTAAACACCAGGCCAGCGGCGTAAGCGCCGGCCCCGAAAAAGGCTGACTGGCCAAACGTCAAGTAACCGGTATAACCCCAAAGCACATCCACCGTGAGGGCCAGCATTGCAAAAAACAATGCTCGGATCAAAATATTGATCGTATAAGTATCGAGAACGAGGGGTGCGACGAGCACTAGCAACAACGCTGGCAGGATCAACCACATCAGTTGGCGGCGAATAGCTGGATCCTTAATCACGGGAAAATCCTTTAGGCCAAATCCGCAAAGTGATTGCGGCTAAAACTGCAATCGCCATGCCACCTAATATTGGACTGAAGTAGGAACTGATAATCACTTGAGCTGACCCGAAAACGAGTGTTGCGACTAACAGACTAGTCATTGATACGCCCGAGACCATTACTAACATAAAGGCATTGATCAACCAAGGGACGCCCATATTTGGATCGACTGCAGATAATGGCGTAATGAGGGCGCCTGCTAAGCTGGCAATGCCTGCCCCGAGCGCAAAGGTTAAAAAACGAACGAATTGCGCATGAATGCCCAATCCCTGTGCCAGCTGCTCGTTTAGGATTACCGCACGGGTGACGAGTCCAACGCGCGTGCGTGTCAATAGAACCGCCAAGGCGCCACCCACGATTAGCGCAACCAGGATCAAGACCAAGCGGTAAGCTGAATATTCTGTACCAAGTAAAACGATCGTGCCATGAACAGGGCTTGGCACAAATTGCACCTCTCGGCCAAACACGAGTGTGATGACTTGACCAATAACGATAGCGAGTCCCCACGTGGCAAGAATTGCATCTAACGGGCGAGAGTAAAGAGGTCTCAGTACCAAACGCTCAATGAGCAAGCCAAACAAGGCGCCAGCCACTAATGCAAAGAAAAAACCAGCGATAGGGGATAAACCAACTTGCGACGCCACCAAACTTGCGTAGGCACCGATAGTTAAGAATGCACCATGAGCAAAATTAATGATTTTCATCACACCGTAAACGAGCAAGAGCCCCGCCGCAACAATATAAAGAATTGCGGCCGTCGTGAGGATATCAAAAATTAAGTTCATGGTGCCTTTCTAGCGCTTACTTCAGGTTAGGGCATTGCAGGCCCGGATCAACATCTTTAAATGTCGAAATGACCTTGACACTGCCGTCCGCCTGAACTTGAGCCAGATACATGGTCAGTGGCGCATGATGCTGCTTGTTCATGACGATGCTGCCACGTGGACCATCAAACTTGACGTCGCCCAGCGCCGCCACTATCTTTGCCGGATCTGTGCTCTTGACTTTTTCTGCTGCTAGTTTGTAAGCGTAGACTGCTTCGTACTCGGGGACGGACAAGTCATTTGGTGTTTTCAGATCTGCGCCGAATTTTTTCGACATTGCGGCGAGATATGTTTTATTGGCAGGCGAATCGATACCTGTTACGTATGAGGCCGAAATGTAGATGCCTTCCGCATCAGCGCCCATCCCTTTGGCGGTCCCCTCGTCAACGGCCAAGTTGCCGTAAGGCAGGTTAATGCCCGCTGCGCGCAACTGCTTGGTCAGGGTTACGTTAGGTGCACCGCCTGCGGTGGATGTGATGATCGCATCTGGTTTAGCTGCTTTCAACTTACTAATTACCGCGGTCCAGTCGCTGCCGTCCATTGGTAAGTATTCCTCACCAGCGATTTTGACACCTTTGGATTCAGCGTATTTTTTGGTGAAATCAAGCATGCCACGACCAAAGGCATAATCACTGCCGATCAAAAAAATCGTTTTAGCTGATTTTTCTTTGATGAAGTAATCAACGATGGGTGGAACTTGCTGCTCAGGCACCCACGCGTTGACATACATCCAGGGGCTGCAAGAACGGCCCTCGTAAAATGAAGTGTAGATATAAGGTGTCTTGCCCTTGGCGACGATAGGCAAACCCGCATTGCGTGCTGCGCTGGTTTCCATTGAGATCAGGACGTCGACTTTTTTCTGAAAAATAAGCGAGTCAAATGCTTTTTGCGCACCGACCGCGCCTGAGCCGTCATCAGCAACTTCAACGATAACTTTTCGACCCAGTATGCCGCCTGCAGCATTAATTTCTTCAGCTGCTAACTGAGCAGATTGCACGACTGAGGGGGCAACGACGCTGTTAGCGCCTGACAGGCCAACAGGGACGCCGATGACGATAGGTTTGTCATCAGCTGCGATGGAGCCAAGTGAAACAGAGGTGAGCGCCAAAGCCAGAGATAAGGCGCTAATGCGAGGTTTGAACATGAAGCACTCCTAAAATTTGAAGAAAGGAAGAGGTGGGACTGGGACTTAAGAGGATCTACTTGTGGGCCCACCGCCCTCAAGTGCTCCGTGATACATGTCTGGTCGTCTGTCGCGCAGCACTTGATTAAAGGTGTTCCAATTGCGCGCACGCCTTGCTTGGCCGAGGTCAATATCCGCATAGATAATTTCTGATCGATCAGCAGAGGCTGGGCCAGCGATCGGCCATCCCGTGCAGCTCACAATGACGCTTTGACCGATGAACGGTTGCTTGCGCTCGGTGCCAACTCTATCTGCGCAGGCGATAAATATCGAATTGGTGTGGGCGGCAGCCATGGCAAGGATCGTCGCCATGGCATCTTTGTCTTGAGCCTGTCCAGGGATTGGAACCCAGTTGGTGGGCACGCAGACGAGGTCCGCTCCGTTAAGAGCTTGAGTCCGGAAGGTCTCTGGAAACCAGATGTCATAGCAAATTGCTACGCCGATACGGCCATAAGGCGTGTTGAAAATTGGGAAGCCAAGGTTGCCAGGTTCAAAGTACAGATTTTCTGAATCCCAAAGGTGTACCTTGCGAAAAGTGCCGATGTAGCCTTCTGGGCCAATAACAACAGCCGAGTTGTACAAAACGTTGCTGTCTCGCTCGGCGATACCAGCGATGAGTGTTATGCCAAGTTCCTGTGCCACTTTTATCCACGCCTGGCTAGTCTGACCTTGGGGGACCGCCTCTGCTAGTGCAAAGGCTTCAGCGCGGCTTTCGAAGACATACCCTGAGTTACATAGTTCGGGTAACACAACGATATGCGCACCCTTGGCCGCCGCTTCCTTGATCAACTCAATAGAGTTGTCGACATTCGCAGCCTTTTGGCCAATCTGCGGGTCGAACTGAACGCATGCAATTTTGACCTCTCGGGCAGACGATAAGCTGTCCATCTAAAACTCCAAAAAAAAAGCCCCCCATCACGCGTATGCGTTTGATAGGGGGCTCTATTGCCAGTGGTAAATCGGCGTTGTTGCCGATGCAAGTAGTCAAAAAACTACTTGATGATGTTTGGACTACCTTCACCTTGATGATAAGAATCGAAGCTAGCGATTGTCAAGCATTATTAAAACTAAATTTACAATAAAAAAATTGAGCGCTTTTTTTTAGCTCCTTTACAAGTCGGATCAAGCTTCCTTTAACCGTTGCGATCAAGTCGAACACAGGGCAGAATAGAAGGCAACGATTATCCAGACAAAATTGCGAAATGACATTTTCAATCGTCGCCCATTGCCCGCTTAGTGGCCAGGTTGGTGTTGCAGTGAGCACTGCTGTGCCTGCAGTGGGAGCAATGTGTCCTTTCGGACGCGCTGGGATCGGGGCAATTTCGACACAGTCGTGGGTGAATCCTTACTTGGCGATTCGCGCGCTTGATCTGATGGCGTCTGGCTTAAGTGCTGCCGTTACTTTGGATTGTGTCCTGCTGTCGGATGATGCAAAACAATTGCGGCAGATTGGTATTGTCGATGCCAGCGGTCAATCAGCAGTTTGGACTGGTGATGATTGCACAGGGTGGGCTGGCGATCTGCAGGGCCCCAGTTTCAGCATTCAGGGCAATATGCTGGTCAGTGACGAAACGCTTGAGGCGATGCAAAGGTCGTTTATCGAGTCGACTCAACTTGAGCTGGCAGAGCGATTATTGCTGGCGCTTGAGGCAGGTCAACTTGCCGGTGGGGATAAGCGCGGACGACAATCTGCCTGCCTCAAGGTTTATGAAAAAGAAGACTACCCTGCCTGGGATTTGCGAGTCGATGAGCACCATGACCCTGTCGCTGAATTGAGGCGGGTCTTTGAGGTTGCACGGGTTCAACTAATACCATTTGTACAAGGTATGCCCACCCGTCATGGCGCCGGGCTGCCTGCCCCTGACGAGGTATTGAGCATGCTGGCTTTAGCCCCTGAGCTGAGGCCTCGTGGCCGTCTCGGTAAATGACCGAACAGCTCAATAATTGATATATCCGCAAAGGACCATATGTGATGCCTACATCCAAGACCCCAGACGTTTGGCTCGATATCCTTGATGTACAAGTATCGCCTGATCGGTTAAGTCAAAATCTTGAGTCCTACGCTGAAATTTTGCATGAAATCCGCAAGCTGCGCGACTTGGATCTTACCGATGTTCATCCAGCGGTCATTTTCGAGCCAACCGCGCCTTATCGTAAAAGCTGAGCCTCAATCATGATCGACTTTCGCGCCTTAGATCTCAGTACGCTAACCGCTCATATCCACAACCGAAAAATATCTAGTACAGAAGTCGTTGAATACTATCTTGATCGAATCTCGGCGTTGGATGACAAGCTAAAAAGTTTTGTATATTTGTCAGAGACCGCACTAAAGCAAGCTAAACAAGCCGATAAGAGGATCGCTGCCGGTAAATCACTTGGCGCTCTGCAGGGTGTACCCATTGCGATCAAAGATAATTACTTAACCCAAGACATGCCCACCACGGCGGGAACCGAAGCGCCGGGCATTTCGTTTCCCCAGACAGACTCCTTTGTGAGCGCGCGTTTGCGTGAGGCCGGTGCAATACTGATCGGTAAAACGCGCACGCATGAATTTGCCTGGGGTAATGTCACGCCGCCGACCAGAAACCCCTGGAATCTGGATTTTGTCCCCTCTGGTTCATCAGGCGGTTCAGCCGCTGCGGTCGCTGCTGGCTTGTGTGCTGCCGCGACCGGGTCTGATACAGGCGGGTCAATCCGCATGCCTGCTGCCGCTTGCGGGTTAGTGGGGCTCAAGCCAACGTTTGGCAGAGTTAGTCGGGCAGGGATTGTGCCGCATTCGTGGTCGCTTGATCATGCTGGCCCACTCACCAGAACTGTCAAGGATTCAGCGCTGATGTTGAATGTTATTGCGGGCTACGATGCGGCAGACCCGGCCTGCCAGGATCGTCCAAAACCTGACTATCTTAAGAAATTAAATAAGCCTATCGCCGGGATGACGATTGGCATTTGCAGAAACCATTTTTTTGATGACAACCAACCCGATGTTGATCGCGCGGTCGAGTTGGCGATTGATGCTTTTGCCAAAGCAGGTGTCAAAATTATCGAGTTTGAGATCCCCAGACTTGAGTTTGGACTTGGCGCCATCTTTGCCATCGAGCTTGCCTCCTCGACTGCATACCACGACGTATCGTTGCGCAAGGGTCTGGTCGCCAATTTCACCCCGGATGTACGAACGCTCGTTGAAGTCGGTCGTTTAGTCTCAGCGGCTGATTATCTGAAGGCCGAGCAATTGCGTACCTTGCTGATGCAGGACTTTGCTGACGTTTTCAAAACATGTGATGCGATTGTTGGGCCCACGACGCCTATTACCGCCTGGCGCTCAGGCACCTGGCGAGTACCGATTGGTGATCAGGATACCAGTGTCTTGTCGGCGTCGTGGCGTTATACGTTTCCCTACAACCTCACTGGATTGCCAGCCATCTCAATCCCCTGCGGTTTTGACAGACAAGGGCTTCCTATTGGTTTGCAGATCGCTGGTCGGCCGTTTGAGGAATCAGTCGTTTTGCAGATTGCAAATGCTTACGAGAAGAGTCATGAATGGGTTAATCAATACCCAGCCTTGTAAGGGCATTCTCACGACTGTTTCGAGCAGTATTTTGAGGGGCGAGCATCCTCAGAGTCGTAAGCTCTTTATTTTTACTGGTGCCCGGGGCCGGACTCGAACCGGCACGCACGGCGAGCGAGGGATTTTGAGTCACCTGCAAGTACCGCATAGGGTTCTATACTGAAATCCATTTTGTAATGTCGCCATTACAAATGTCAAAACTCAGATTCAGCCTTATGGCTTGGTGATCATCTCTTTAATAATCTTGTCACCTTTCATATAGATAAAAGGTGTGCCAGTTTCTTGTGAGACTTTTCGAGCTAATTTTCGTGCGCGTTTTAATGCTCGAATAACAATCTGCACGTGCTCTGGATATTCAGGGGCAACTTTGGGCATTATTTTTTACCTTTCCAGTCAATAGGCGTTGGGTGCGAATCAGTGTTGTCCAAGACTTGCCATTCATCGACTATATCTTTATAGATTGTATTGAAATTTTCGAGCCCTGCAATAAAACGCCGCTTAATTACATTAGGAGGGATGTTGTGGCCACCTTGTTTTACTCTATTCCGTACGCGTTCAAGTGCTATGTTCGATGATCTGAGCGATAAAAATATCAGTGAGACATGATACCCAGATGAGCGCCAATGGTTGATGTGTCGAGCATATCCTAACCCTGAGAGGGTAGTTTCAATCACAAAGCTTTCACGAGCTTTAACTAGATGTTTGATCTGGTTCAGCATCACACGACCGGCAACAATTGCCGCGAGTTCAGGCTCAAAGGGCGACATACCCGCTGCGATAAGATCCGCATTCACAAAGTGCTTAAAGCCTAGCTCTTGGCGAACAAACTCTCTGGCAAATGTTGTTTTGCCTGCTCCATTAGGGCCGGCAAGAATGAGGATTTTCGGGGTGTTTGTCAACGGCTGAAAGATTCGGATATGAAATGGAAGCTACTCGAACCAGTTTGATGAGTACTGCTATTTATTTAATACTGCTCATCCCCCGATAATGGGGTAGAGCCTATTTTTACTGGTGCCCGGGGCCGGACTCGAACCGGCACGCCTTGCGGCGGGGGATTTTGAGTCCCCTACGTCTACCAATTTCATCACCCGGGCGCACGTAAGTCGATAATTATGGCACAAATCGCCCGTGCTTACAAAAAAGCGTTCTTGAAGGTGTTCACGGCAACGTCAGCTTGCAGGACATGTAGCCGCATGTTGTAACCAACTGAAATTGTTGTAACACCAACGGCCTGAACCATCTCTCAAATCAGTCATCTCAGCTACGTAAACTCAAACTTCTTACCTTGCCTACACGGAGCTACCGATGTCATTTCAACGAAGCGTTTCTTATTTGGCGGCCACCTTACTGGCGCTTTCGACGTCTTTGGCTTTTGCGCAAACACCTTCCGAGCAAGCCCAAGATCATCCGCCCCATCATGAGGGTAAAGAGGCCTGGCAGCAGCAATCTCATCCACACCAGATGGCAAAACGCCTTCACCATATGATGAAAGTGCTTCATGCAACTGAGGATCAGCGTCATCAGATTCTATTGATTGCAGAAAACGCTCGCCATGCGATGGCCGTTGAGCTTGCAGCGATCCCTAAAGAGGCGAAACTGACGCGAAGAGCCATCCGGGATAAAAATATGACGCAGGCTCGAGCCGACATTCACGCTGTGTTGACACCCGAACAACGCGTTAAGCTGGACGAATACATGGCAAAACATCAACCTCAGCATAAACAAGGCTAAATAAAAACTATGCGATTGAGCATTGAGCGAAAACGGAGTCGTGACCCACTTGTGATGGGTGCCGCGCTGGCCGTGCTGGTTATTTGTTTAACCCCCGCTGAGTCGGGGGCACAAGGCCAGGCTGTGCCGGTACCTAGCGCGCCGCCAGCTGTGTTGCCGCAAGCTATTCCGGGCACTACCCCGTCACCGCGCCAACTGGTGCCCGTGACGCAGTTAACATCGCCACAAATCCAGTCGTTAGTGGCTGGTATTGCACTTTATCAAGATGGCTTGCTATCGATGATGTTTCTCGCGTCGGCATATCCTGCCGAGCTAGAGCAAGCACAGTTGTTATTGCCAACCTTGGCTTCGGTCAGTCCCGATCAAGCTGCGGCGACCATTCAGATGCAGAACTGGGATCCATCGGTCAAAGCGTTGCTGTCTTTCCCGGGAGTTTTGACCATGATGGCGACTCAGCCCGATTGGACACGCCAGATTGGCGATCTCTACCGGTTTCGGCCCGTTGAGTTGATGCAGGCTGTACAGGCCTTACGTAAGCAGGCTTTGCAACACGGTGCCCTGAAGTCTGGCCCGCAAATGCAGGTCGTTGTGGATAGTCAGGGTCAGGTATTGATCAACCCAGCGAACCAGCAACTCATCTATGTGCCTCAATACAATCCGACGGTGGTTTACGGTCGCTGGATGTATCCGAGCTATCCGCCTTACCCGATGTACAACCCGGGGTGGGGTCCTGTCGTTTTTGGGGCAGGTATCGCCGCTGGGGCCGTAATCTGGGCGACGCCGCGCTGGCGAACGGGGGTAGTGGTGGTCAACCGAGGTGGCTACAATAGTTTTGTTGGTCGCTACGGTTATGTTGGCGGGGTTCGCTCGGACGGATGGGTTCATGGCCGGCCCCGTAACAGCTGGCATCGCTAAACCTGTTCTGCAGGTTTAGGCCACCTCAGACACTTGAAATCCGTCTCTTGATCCCCATTTAAGTTGGCAAGTTGGTTCGAATGGCGAAGGCCTTTCTAGAACCGGCTTGCCAATTTTTTGCACTCAACACTAATCGGTAGACTCCTATGACTCAAGCCACTCCCTCAGCAGACGCTGCCCAAACACTGGGTTTTCAAGCTGAAGTTAAGCAACTTCTGCACCTGATGATTCATTCGCTCTACAGCAACAAAGAGATTTTTTTGCGCGAGCTGGTTTCTAACGCGTCGGATGCCTGCGACAAACTGCGATTCGAAGCAATTGATCAGCCTGATTTGCTGGCTGGTGATACCGATTTGCACGTGCGGGTGGATTACAACAAAGAGAATCGTACGATTACGATCAGCGATAACGGCGTTGGCCTGTCGCGCGACGAGGCAATTGCCAACCTTGGCACCATCGCCCGCTCAGGGACTAAAGAATTCTTTTCAAAGCTGACAGGCGATAAACAGAAAGACGCGCAATTGATCGGTCAGTTCGGCGTCGGATTTTATTCGTCTTTTATCGTTGCCGACAAAGTGACGGTTCGCAGCCGTCGTGCTGGTTTGCCTTCTGCTGATGGCGTTGAGTGGATCTCGGATGGTCAGGGCGAATTCACTGTTTCGCAAATCGATAAGGCAGACCGTGGGACTGAGGTCACGTTGCATCTGCGCGAAGACGAAGATGATTTCTTGAGCAACTGGAAGCTTCGTGAAGTCTTGCGCCGTTACTCTGATCACATCTCCTTGCCTGTGCAGATGCTCAAAGAAGAATGGGATAAAGATAAGGGTGAGCAAGTCAAACAAGACGAATGGGAGTCAGTTAATCAAGCAAGCGCACTCTGGACTCGCAGTAAATCAGAAGTAACCGACGAGCAGTACCGTGAGTTCTACAAGCACGTCTCGCACGATTTTGATGACCCACTTGCCTGGACCCATAATCGGGTAGAGGGTCGTAACGAATACACGCAATTGTTATTCATCCCCAAGCGTGCTCCGTTTGACCTTTATGACAGGGACGCGCGCCGAGGCGTTAACCTTTATGTAAAGCGCGTCTTCATCATGGACGATGCCGAACAACTCCTGCCATCCTACCTGCGCTTCGTGCGCGGGGTGATCGATTCAGCTGACTTGCCTTTGAACGTTTCTCGTGAATTGCTGCAAGAAAGCCGCGATGTCAAAGCCATCCGTGAGGGATCCACCAAGCGCGTTCTCAGCATGCTTGAAGATATGGCTGAGAATAAAAAAGAGGATTATGCGACCTTTTGGGCTGAGTTTGGCCAGGTGCTGAAAGAAGGTACAGGTGAAGACGCCGCCAATATTGAACGCCTATCGAAACTACTGCGCTTTGCCTCAACGAACGAAGAATCAGATGCGCAAGTGGTCACACTTGCGGATTATGTCTCTCGGATGAAAGAAGGCCAGGACAAAATTTATTACGTGACCGCAGACAGTTATATGGGCGGCTATAACAGCCCGCAGCTAGAGATCTTCCGTAAAAAAGGTATTGAGGTTTTAGTGCTCTGGGATCGCGTGGATGAGTGGATGTTGTCTCATTTGCGTAAGTTCGATTATAAAGAACTGGCGTCCGTTGCTAAGGGTGGCCTTGATCTTGAAGCCATGGCTGACGACAACGAGAAGAAGCACCAGACTGAAGTTGCTGAGCAATTCAAGCCGCTGGTCGAGCGCTTGCAAGAGTCCTTGAAAGATCGAGTTAAAGAAGTTCGGGTTAGCTCACGTTTGGTCGATTCGCCTTCTTGCGTGGTCGTCGGGCAAAATGAACTTAGTCCTCATCTGCAACGTATGCTTAAGGCGGCAGGTCAGGATGCGCCAAACGTGTTGCCAGTACTCGAGATCAATCCTGATCATGCACTCGTGCAAAAGCTTAATGGTGTGTCGGACGACAGCTTTAAGGATTGGGCAAGTATCTTGCTTGATCAAGCCTTGCTTGCCGATGGCAGTCAATTGCCGGATCCCACCGCTTTTGTTAAGCGAATCAATCAGTTGCTATTGAATTGATTGACTTGCATTGGTCAGCGCGGCTTGAGGGCTGTTGCTGGCCAGTTCGCTAGCGTGGCGTAGCGTTGCCAATCAAAAGATTGCCCAGGGTCTGTTTTGCGCTCTGGGGCAATGTCGCAATGCCCCCTGACGTCAGTGAGGGGATACTGCTGGCGCAAACACTCAGTCAGTTCTGCGAGCGACGCGTACTGAGCATCCTCATAGGCCAGCGTGTCGGTACCTTCAAGCTCAATGCCAATCGAGAAATCATTGCATTGCTCACGGCCGTTCAGGGCGGACACCCCAGCATGCCAGGCGCGTCGATCGCAGGACACAAACTGTGTGACATGACCTTGACGGTTAATGAAAAAATGCGCGGAAACTTTCAGATCTTTCAGGTTGACGAACCAAGGATCTGCGTTGATATCGATTCGGTTTAAAAATAAATCAGCGACATAGGGTGTGTTGAACTCGCCCGGCGGTAGGCTGATGTTATGGATGACCAGCAGGGATATCTTGGTATCGGCTGGGCGATCATTGAAGTTCGGCGAGGGTCGTATGGCGACTTTTGAAGAAAGAGCCAGCCAGCCGCCATTCATGAGTTGCATGACCAGGCCTTTCTATTTGCGAAAACCAAGGCGAGCATGCTTGTCGCTGCACCACGTGCCAGCTGAAGTGGCAATCGATTCGGATTCTGGCAAGTGAAGCCCGCAATGCCCGCATTGCACCATCGTCTCTGGGGCGTTTGATTGTTGCGCAGGACGTTTTTTGGTTTGCGTGTTCGCCTTTGCGCCTGGGTCGTTGTTGCTACTTGCTTTCTGCTTACGTGCATTGATGCGGTCGTTGGCTTGCTTGTGAGCAATCAAGCGTGCAACGAACATCAGTCCGAGCAAGATGGCGATCCACATCATGAGTTTTGCCATGTCAGATCCTGTGCAAAATCACGCCCAACACGAACCGGCTACCGGTATAGGACAGAAGAATGAAGGCAAACCCCACCAGGGTGTAGCGCAAGGCAAGCCGACCACGCCAACCCTTGAGTCGCCTGCCGGCCAGTAAAACACCAAAAGTCACCCAAGACAAAAGGGTGAATACGGTCTTGTGATCAAACGGTAACCAATGACCGCTGATTGAAATTGAAATCAGTGACCCGGTGATAATCGCCAGAGTCAGTGCAATAAACGCCGCAGAGATGACCCTGAACAGAAGCTGCTCTTGGGCAAGTAGTGGTGGTTGGGCATCGAGTATGCGGCCGAGCGCCGATCTGATTCCCTTGGCAGTCGCTATTGTTGATCCCCGCGGAAAGTGCAGGCGACGATCTAGCGCAGACATCAGGATGGCTTGCGCAGCCGAGATCGTGATGAGGCCGTAAGCACATAAAGATAATAAAAGATGGCTACGAAGCGCGGCATTGTCCGAGCGCGCGATGAGTTGTGCAGCAGGAGAGAGCACGACTAGTGCGCACACGAGGGCGCCCAGAGGCAACAGCAACAGCAGTAAACCGTCGATCCTAACCAGCAGGCTCTCGACCCAGAATACGATAATCCCAAGCCAAACGGCCGCTGACAGCGCGAGCGACCAACTAATCAGCAGTTGCCCATCGCGAGCAATGCCGTCATACAAGGCGATGCCTTGGAATATCAGCCCGGCCAGTACGCCCAGTCTGCCCCACTGACCCGCCAGCACCACCCCCTGCCCAGACGACAACGCCCGCCAAAGGGCTAGCGCCAGACCAGCATACGACAAGGCGGCAAGAGTGTGAAATACAATAGCAGCAGACATTCCACTATTGTACTGCGCGATTGTTGTGCGGCGGTACATCTGCCCTTAGCTCTATTACCTCGGTGCACCAGCAAAACCATGCTTGAAAATCTGACTGATCGCTTCGCCCGTGTCGTCAAAACGATGCGAGGTGAGGCAAGACTCACTGAAAGCAACATGCAAGAGATGTTGCGCGAAGTTCGCCTTGCGATGCTAGAGGCCGACGTGGCCTTGCCGGTCGTCAGGGATTTCATTGCCAAAGTCAAAGAGAAAGCGCTCGGCGAAGCAGTGGTGGGTAGCCTGTCACCGGGTCAGGCGCTCGTTGGAGTGGTGCACCAGGAACTGACTGCCTTAATGGGTGGCGATTTGGGGGCAGATGCCAGTGAGTTGTCTCTGGCGATGCAGCCCCCAGCAATTATTTTGATGGCTGGTTTGCAAGGCGCCGGTAAAACCACCACAACCGGCAAGTTAGCGAAGTGGTTATCAGAAGGCAGTCATGTTCAGTACGGTCGTAAAACCGGCAAGAAGAAAGTCGCTGTGGTCAGCGCTGACGTGTATCGCCCAGCTGCGATTGAACAGCTCAAAACAGTGGCCGCTCAAGTCGGTGTTGAATGGATCCCCTCTGACCCTAGCCAAAAGCCAGAAGACATTGCCCGCGCGGCCGTCGATTACGCCAAGAGGCATCACTTTGATGTATTGATCGTTGATACCGCAGGTCGCCTTGGCATCGACGAAGCCATGATGCTTGAGATCAAAGCCTTGCACACCTTGCTTAATCCGATCGAAACCTTGTTTGTGGTTGATGCCATGCAGGGCCAGGATGCAATCAACACTGCCAAAGCCTTTGGTGATGCCCTGCCTTTGACCGGTGTAGTGTTGACCAAAGTCGATGGTGATTCACGCGGCGGTGCGGCCTTGTCAGTGCGCCACATGACTGGCAAACCACTCAAATTTGTTGGTGTATCAGAGAAGTTGACCGGGCTAGAGCCTTTTCATCCAGAGCGCATGGCGCAACGGATTTTGGGCATGGGCGATATCCTGTCGCTGGTCGAACAAGCACATCAAAACATTGACGTAGCCGAGGCCCAAAGGCTAGCGACCAAGATCAAGTCAGGCGATAAATTCGATCTGAATGATTTTAAAGAGCAGCTGCAACAGGTCAAAAAAATGGGCGATATGGGGTCGTTGCTTGAGAAGCTGCCAGCACAATTTGCCCAGGCTGCAGGTCAGATGCAAAGTGGCCAAGCCGAAAAACAAATGCGTCGCACCGAGGGCATCATCAACTCAATGACGCCGGCTGAGCGCAGTAAACCAGAGATCCTCAAGGCCTCACGCAAACGCCGTATCGCTGCGGGGGCAGGTGTGCCCGTACAAGAAGTCAATCGCATGCTCAATCAGTTTGAGCAAATGCAGGGCATGATGAAGCAGATGAAAAAGGGCGGCATGGCCAAGATGATGCGCGCTATGGGTGGGATGAAAGCGCTCGGCAAGATGGGTGGGTTTGGGCGGTAAGTAGTGGCGAGGAGTTGGTCAGCTTTGCTTGACTGGTCATGCCAAAAATTGGCTATTTCATTTTTTGATTTGCTCGTAGAGCTTATCGTCCCCGTCGTTCTTCTCGCCAGTCACATTCAATAAATGTACTAACAGGTTGTAGATATCGATATTTTTGACAGTATCGAGTTGTATCTTGTTGATCTGGGGACCTTGCGCGATAAACAGCCCTTGCATGTCTGGCTGGACTGGATCGTAGCCATGCTGACCGGGGATGACTTTTTGACCTGCTTTCGCAATGGTCGACCAGCCGGCTTGCGCCAGGCAAACGACTTGAGGGATTCGGCGATGCGTGCCGAAATGATATTTGGCAGGCATTGCTTCTTTTGCCCAGCAAGTCAGGTGGCTGTCTTGTTTCAAGTTGTTCAACAATACCGGCTTATCGGCTGCGCTGACGTCATATCCAGCCAGCGGCCCAGTCCATTGAATCTTTGCACTGGCCACACCCTGGGTATAAACCGATAGATCGATGCCACGGTCCGGCTCAACCTTGGCCATGCCGTGATCCGATGTGATCACTAGCGTCGTTTTATCCTTCAAGCCAAGCGTATCCAGCCCTTTCAAGACCTCGCCAATCACTTGATCAACATTGGCAATAGATGCATTGACTTCAGCGCTATCTGGCCCAAACTCATGGCCCTTAGAATCCACCTCAGAAAAATACAGCGTCGCAAAATCAGCCCGAGTCTGATCTGGCCGATCGAGCCAGCGTAGCAACTGTTGTGCCCTACCTGATGAGTTTAGGTTGTTGTCGTATCTGAGCCAGTCAGTGGGCTGCATGCCGTGGTTCACAGCCTCAGAGCCAACCCAAAACAGCGTCGAAGAAATTTTGCCTTGCTTCTGGATGGTTACCCAAAGTGGGGTGCCTTCTTCCCACCAGAGAGGATTTTCAATGGCATTGCGATCTGACAGCTTGAAAACCTGCTCAGTTTTGGCAGGGTCGTACATGGTGTTATTCACCATGCCGTTATGGTCGGGGTAAAGCCCCGTCACTTGCGAATAATGATTGGGGAAAGTAATTGAAGGGAACACCGGCTCAAAGTTCTTCGCGTGCGCGCCTTGGTTCGCAAGCGCTAACAGATTTGGGGTAATGCCGCGATTGAAGTAATCGTTTCTGAAGCCATCAATACTGATAAGTAAAACGAGATTCTTCTTTGGGCTAGCTGTTGAAGCAGTTTGGTTGACCGCCTTCTGGGCGTTTGCGTGAGAAAACACCAGAACCAACAACACCAAGGTAAATCTGATTAAAGTTCGCATGATCCGATGTATCTATAACGTTGAGAACGAATAGAAATAAGCTAGCACGCTTTTATTTAACAAAAAGTCATATTGGTCTGAAAGCTAACTGTCAGACCTATCAGTCAACTTTGCGTTTAAAGATCACATCCCAAACCCCATGTCCGAGCCTCAGGCCGCGGCTTTCAAATTTGGTAAGTGGCCGATATTCAGGCCTGGGCGCAAACCCCTCGCAGGTATTCTCAAGTGCCGGTTCTTGCCCAAGCACAGCAAGCATCTGCATCGCGTAATGTTCCCAGTCGGTTGCGCAGTGGATGTAGCCCCCGGGTTTCAATCTACTCGCTAGCAGCTGAATAAACGGCGATTGAACCAAGCGACGTTTGTGATGACGTAATTTTGGCCAGGGGTCAGGGAAGTAAATATGAACGCCCGCCAGTGAATCGGGCGCAATCATGTCGCGCAGCACCTCGACCGCATCGTGCTGAATAATCCGAACATTGCCAACGGATGAGGCCTCTATCCGTTTGAGCAATGAGCCCACCCCTGCATTGAACACTTCAACGCCCAGAAAATTGTCCTGAGGCCGCGACAAAGCAATCTGCTCGGTTGTTTCACCCATGCCAAAGCCGATCTCAAGAATCGTGTCGGCACGGCGACCAAACGTGCCCTCTAAGTCAAGCAGAGATGTTTGGTAGCTGACGCCCCACTTAGCGAGTAATGTATCCAGTGCTTGTTGCTGACCCTGGGTGATGTGACTGCGACGATGTACAAAGCTGCGGATATGGGTGGTAAACATCAACCACCCCCCACAGCCACAACGATTTCAAGGCGGTCGCCGTCGCAAAGCGTCGTGGTTGCGTGCGAGCTTTTAGGCACGATATCGCCGTTTCGCTCGATCGCGATGCGTTTGCCGGTGTAACCGAGTTGCTCAATTAACTCGGCAATCGTGGTGGGTTGTGCGAGCGTTTTTGCAGCGCCATTAAGCAAGATTTCCATGAGCCGCATTGTAATCTGGCAAAAGGCTAAGCTTGGTGACCTCGGTCCTTAAAATAAATAAGCGAGCGTCTGCCGTATAATCTCGAACACTTCGCGGGTGTAGTTCAATGGTAGAACGGCGGCTTCCCAAGCCTCAAGCGTGGGTTCGATTCCCATCACCCGCTCCAGGTTTATGCAGACATCATGAGTGCAGTCCTCAATATCGCAGCTTATAAATTCGTTGAGCTCGATCAGCTAGAACAACGACGGCTTGCCGTGTTTGAACAGGCATCAGCCTTTGAGCTCAAAGGCACTGTGTTGCTCAGCCACGAAGGTATCAATATATTTTTGGCAGGCATACAGCCGCACATTACAGGGTTTCTTGCCTGGTTACAGCAAGACCCTGCGTTCACCGAGCTGGAAGTCAAATATAGCGAATCTAACGGTTTACCTTTCAAGCGACTCAAGGTCAAAATTAAGGCAGAGATTATCCGTATGGATCAGCCGACGATTCGCCCGCTCAAGGGTCGGGCACCGGCAGTCGACGCCCAGACCGCGGCAAGATGGATTACCAATGGCCATGATGATGCAGGTCAAAAAGTAGTGTTACTCGACACACGCAATGACTTTGAAGTGCAAGCAGGCACTTTTAAAAACGCCATTAACTGGCATTTGACTAAATTCACTGAGTTCCCAGAGGCGGTCAAAACCCATCAAGCTGAGCTTGAAGGCAAGACCGTGATCAGCTTTTGTACGGGCGGTATCCGCTGTGAGAAAGCGGCAATCTATATGGCAGAGCTTGGCTTAAAAGATGTCTATCAGCTGGATGGCGGTATTTTGAAATATTTCGAAGAGACAGGCGGGATTGGTTACGAGGGCAATTGTTTCGTCTTTGACGAGCGCGAAACCCTAGACCCAGACCTTAAACCCAATCCTCTTTCTTAGAGCGTTCGGCGAAACAGTCTTGCGTCAACGCCGACTCGGCTCCCAGCCCTTGTTTGTCTTACCTGATTCTCATCCCGGGCTGTGATCCCGAAGCCGGATCAAGCAAATAAATCCCCGTATCGACTGAGTCATCGGCATGACTGCCAGCTAACACCATGCCCTCAGAGATCCCGAACTTCATTTTGCGTGGCGCTAAGTTGGCCACCATCACGGTTAGCCGACCGATCAGCTGCTCTGGGCTGTAAGCGGATTTGATACCTGAAAATACATTGCGGTGACGACCTTCGCCCACATCGAGCGTCAGGCGCAACAGTTTAGCCGCGCCCTCAACGTGCTCGCAGTTGACGATGCGAGCCACCCGCAGATCAATCTTGGTGAAGTCGTCAATCGAAATCGTCGGGCCAATTTCTTCGCCACCCGGCAACACGGGTGTCTCTGCTGCGACCGTCTCAGCGGGTGGTTCGAACAAAGCGTCAAGCATGGTGGGCTCGACGCGTTGCATCAGGTGCTTAAAGGCATTGATTTGTGTGGGTAAGATGCCCGCATCGGCCCAGACAAAGCCTCGATCCAGACCAAAGAGCTCTGTTGCCACGCGATGGCTCAGCGCTGGAAGGATAGGAGCCAACATGACTGACAGCGCCTTGAAGCCCGCTAAGGCCTGCGAGCAGATATCTTGCAACTCGGCGCGCTTGGCCGTGTCTTCCGGGGTGAGTGCCTTAGCCACCAGCCATGGTTGAGCCGTATCAAAAGCCTGATTAATCAGATCGGCGTGTGCCATGACGTCGCGTATTGCGCGACCGTATTCTCTGGCCTCGAGATCCGCGCATACTTTATTCGTAGCCTCAACCCAACTGTTCGATAGTTGCTGAGTGTCGCAAGTGTAATCAAGCGCCCCGTCAAAGTATTTGCTGATAAAGTTGGCAGCACGACTGGCGATATTGATGTATTTGCCGACCAGGTCGCTGTTGACGCGCGCAATGAAATCGTCAGGATTGAAGTCAATATCTTCGACCCGTGCGTTGAGTTTGGCTGCAATGTAATAACGCATCCATTCGGGGTTCATACCGATGTCGAGGTAGCGTAAGGGCGAAATGCCAGTGCCACGACTCTTGGACATTTTTTCACCGCTCACGGTAATAAACCCGTGCACATTCAGCTGGTCGGGTGTTTTGCGACCTGCAAACTTCAGCATCGCAGGCCAGAACAAGGCGTGAAAATAAACGATATCTTTGCCGATGAAATGCACTTGCTCAGTTGAGCCTTCAGGATCAAGCAACACGTCAAATTCAATGCCTATCTTCTGGCAATAAGCTTTCAAAGACGCCAAGTAGCCGACTGGGGCATCCAGCCAGACGTAAAAATACTTGCCCGGTGCATCGGGGATTTCAATGCCAAAGTAGGGCGCATCACGCGAGATATCCCAGTCGCCTAAGTTGGCCTCTGCGTCTGCTGCGCCGCTACCCAGCCACTCGCGGGTTTTGGCGAGCACCTCGGATTGAAGGCGCTTGTTGCCTTGGCCATTACTACCGGTTGTCCAATCCTGCAAAAAGGCGACACACTTCGGATCAGAGAGTCTAAAGAAAAAATGTTCTGACGTCTTAAGCACCGGCCTTGCGTTAGTCAAGGTAGAGTAAGGATCAATGAGATCGGTGGGGGCATACACTGCACCGCAAACTTCACACGAGTCGCCGTACTGATCTTTGGCATGGCATTTAGGGCATTCGCCTTTGATGTAACGATCGGGCAGAAACATGCCCTTAATAGGGTCAAAAAATTGTTCGATCTGTTTGGTTTCGATTAACCCGGCAGCCCGCAACTGACGATAAATCGATTGCGAGAGTTCAACGTTTTCAGGTGAGTCGGTCGAGTGCCAGTGATCAAATTCGATCTCAAAGCCTTTCAAGTATTGGGGGCGCTCGGCCGCAATGCGGGCCACGAGCTCTTGTGGCGTGATCCCTTCTGCTTCGGCTTTAAGCATGATTGGCGCGCCGTGGGTGTCATCAGCGCCGACAAAATGCACGGTGTGACCTGCCATACGCATGGCGCGCACCCAGATATCAGCCTGAATGTATTCCATGATGTGGCCAATGTGAAAAGAACCATTGGCGTAGGGCAATGCGGTCGTGACAAAGATGGTGCGTGACATGAATCGAGCCGGCAAGTAGAGATCAAGCCGCTCATTTTAAGGCAAGCCGGCTATTTACGAGAAATGGATCAATCCTGTGTGACCAGCAACCACCGTAACGAGGGCGCTCGCAGCCAAACCCCAGATCGGATTTGCTTTGGTGTAAAAGGTCACCACGAGGTTTACGGCGGTGATGAGGGCTGTTAACCAGCCGCGATGAGCAGCTTGAGCAAGGTCGAGCCCACTGGCGATCACCAGTCCGACTGCGATCGGCACCAGCGCATTCTGAAGCAAGCGAAAGCCGCGCGAGCCACCGACCCGGTTTGCCATGCGGCCCACCCCGAAAGCTAAAAGACAGGGCAGGGCCAAAATCGACAGGGTAGCAACCAGTAACCCTTTCCAGCCGGCAAGCTGCCACCCAAGCAGGCTGATAAAGACGACATTCGGGCCAGGCGTGATTTGTGCGACGGTGAACAGATGCATGAATTCAGCTGAGTTCATCCAGTGCAGTTTATCGACGACCTCATGCAAAACGGCTGAAACGGTGGCGTTCATGCCCCCAATCGCCATCAACGAGATCATGACAAAGCTGCGTACCATCTGCCAGAGGATGAGGGGATCAATCATTTTTTATCCCACGCGA
The DNA here is from genome assembly GCF_003003055.1 of Jezberella montanilacus. Taxonomy (GTDB): domain Bacteria; phylum Pseudomonadota; class Gammaproteobacteria; order Burkholderiales; family Burkholderiaceae_B; genus Zwartia; species Zwartia montanilacus. Next base: position 149,077 of record NZ_PVTV01000013.1, on the reverse strand, counting down.
AAGTCAACAACAAGGCAAGCGGCACCAAAACGGGTATTACCTGAATCATTGGCCAATGCATGCCCGCTACGCCCGCAAGAACGAGCAGAATAATCAGACCAGCTACCAACCCGGGTTTGAGGCGCCTGGCCATTTTTAAGCCCGTACCGATCACCAAGCCCGCTGCGGCGGCCGCTGCGCCAGTCAGCGCATCGTTAACAGCGGGGATCTGAGCGAACTGGTTGTAAAGCGTTGCAAGCCCCACCAAAATAATGATCGGCAGCAGCATGATCCCTAGTACGCAGACTACTGAACCTTTTACCCCTTGATAGCGGTCACCGATCATGACAGCGGCATTAACGGTGTTTGCCCCGGGCAAGACTTGCCCAATGCCCAAGACCGTGGCGTACTCTTTGTCTGTCAGCCACTGATAACGCTCAACAATCACGTGGTGCGCCGCGGCGGCTACCCCTCCAAAGCCCAGTAAACCAATCGTTGCGAAACCACGAAACAACTCGCTCAGTCCAATGACTCGATTTGGCACTGGTTTCTCGCCCGTCAGGTTGGCTGACGAGCCAGACACTTGAAGCGTCTGATCGTGTTCAGGCGATGCGTGACGAGGTGAATCGTACTTAGGTGAATGCATGACGGTTTACTTGATTTCTTTGGCCTCGACATCAATGATGTCAGCGTGTGGTTTGAACGAACGAGCTTGAAAAGCACCTTCCCGGTATACGGGTTTGCGAGCCGCTTGCGCCCGCTTGAAGTATTCTTTGATTGCAGAGGGGCGTCCAGCGATCTTGCCAGTGATCAGCAATACAGTGATTGCAATGACGCTTGAGCAGATAAAAATGAGCGCCATGCATAAACCAATCACGGTAGCAATAACAATCGCTAGCAAGCGAAAAATCTTCGGTATCAATGCTGGCATAAGACCCCAATGCGTGAAATAAGTGTACTAACAAAAGCGTTTTAACCGAATCGCAATAACTGAATCGAATGGAAAACTGAAATGAGTGTAACGCTGACTGACGTGCGCCTGGCGCTTGATGAAACCATTGACCCTCATAGTCATGCCAGCGTGTCCGCACTCGTCAAGGATAATCAAATTGAGATCAATGGGGATCAGGTCAGCCTGAAATTTAATCTGGGCTATCACTGTCCTGATCAAGGTGCCGCGTTGCGAGCTCACTTAATTGAGCGTCTGCAGTCAGTCGGTGCCGCGGTAGTCAAGGTAGAGATCTCAATCAAGGTGTTGTCGCATGCGATTCGACCCGGTGTTGACCGGGTACCTAACGTTAAAAACATCATTGCCGTCGCGTCCGGTAAAGGTGGCGTTGGAAAAAGCACAACCGCCGTCAACTTGGCTTTGGCCCTGCAGGCGCAAGGTGCGCGCGTGGGCTTGCTGGACGCCGATATTTACGGGCCAAGCGTGCCCACGCTATTGGGTGTGGACGATAAGCCTGCCAGTAACGGCAAGACAATGGAGCCCCTGATTGGCCATGGCTTGCAGTGCAATTCGATCGGTTTTCTGATCAGTCCAGACTCACCAGCAATCTGGCGTGGTCCCATGGTGACGCAGGCTTTAGAGCAATTATTGCGGCAAACGGACTGGGTCGATCTGGATTACCTGATCGTCGATATGCCACCAGGTACTGGCGATATTGCCTTGACCCTTGCACAAAAAGTGCCTGTCGTTGCCGCTGTGATTGTCACCACCCCCCAGGATATCGCCCTGCTCGACGCCCGCAAAGGCCTGCGCATGTTCGAGAAAGTCGAAGTCCCTATCCTGGGGATTATCGAGAATATGGCTGTGCATATCTGCTCAAATTGCGGCCATACTGAGCACATTTTCGGTGAGGATGGCGGTAAACGCATGGCGACAGAGTTTCACACGCATTGCTTGGGTAGCCTGCCATTATCCATGTCCATTCGTAGTCAGTCAGACCAAGGCATGCCCACAGTGATTTCTGATCCCCATAGTCAGGCGGCAGCGATATACCAAGATATCGCCCTGCAGGTGGCGGCCCGGGTCGCTCACTTGCCACGCGATATGAGTGAGAAATTCGGCACGATAGCGGTCAAGCGCGTTTAAACGAAAAAACTGCACGCGACAAGAGTAAAATCCGCGGTCTTGATCCTTTTAACTGGGACGTTGGCATGAGTATTAAAAGCGACCACTGGATTCGTCGAACCGCGATGAGTCAGGGCATGATTGAACCCTTCGAGCCTGGCCAGGTACGTGAAAACGCGTCCGGCCGCATTGTCAGCTATGGCACCAGTAGCTATGGTTACGATGTACGTTGCGCCGATGAGTTCAAGATATTCACCAATATCAACTCGACGATTGTTGATCCTAAGAACTTCGACGAAAAGTCTTTTGTCGATTTCAAGGGTGATATCTGCATCATTCCCCCCAACTCCTTCGCTTTGGCGCGAACCGTCGAGTACTTCCGGATCCCGCGCAGTGTCTTGACCATATGCCTGGGCAAAAGCACCTATGCTCGTTGCGGCATCATCGTCAACGTCACCCCGCTTGAGCCTGAGTGGGAAGGCCACGTGACGCTAGAATTCTCTAACACCACCCCATTGCCAGCAAAAATTTATGCGGGCGAGGGTTGCGCGCAGATGCTTTTCTTCGAAAGTGACGAAATCTGTTCAACTTCTTATAAAGACCGGGGCGGTAAATATCAAGGTCAGTTGGGCGTTACATTGCCTCGAACTTGAGTGCGACGGCTGTCATTAAAAAGCCGTCTGTGGGTATTACACTACGACCCGTTTTATTAAAACGCCGTCATTAGACCCTTATTTATTTAGACCCTCTGCGGAGTCAACGCCATGAAGTTTCGTTTCCCCATTTTTATCATTGACGAAGACTACCGCTCAGAGAACGCTTCTGGTCTGGGTGTGCGCGCGCTAGCCGCAGCGATTGAAGAAGAAGGCATGGAAGTCATTGGCGTCACCAGCTATGGTGATTTGAGCTCTTTTGCTCAACAGCAAAGTCGTGCGAGTGCGTTCATTCTGTCGATCGATGACGAAGAATTTGATGTCGACTCGCCTGAGGATGTGGCGGGAGCGATCAAGAACTTGCGCGCTTTCATTGGCGAACTTCGCTTTCGTAACGAAGACATACCGATTTATCTTTACGGCGAAACCCGCACTTCAGCTCATATCCCGAATGACATTCTGCGCGAACTGCACGGTTTTATTCATATGTTCGAGGATACGCCCGAGTTTGTAGCCAGGCATATCATCCGCGAAGCGCGGGCCTATATTGATAGCCTGCCGCCACCGTTTTTCCGAGAGTTGGTTAAATACGCCCAAGATGGTTCGTATTCCTGGCACTGCCCTGGGCATTCGGGCGGTGTGGCTTTCTTAAAAAGTCCCGTTGGGCAGATGTTTCACCAGTTCTTCGGTGAAAACATGCTGCGCGCAGACGTTTGTAATGCAGTCGACGAGTTAGGTCAGTTGCTCGACCATACAGGCCCGATTGCTGAATCTGAAATCAATGCGGCGCGTATTTTTCATGCCGATCACTGCTACTTCATCACAAATGGCACATCGACCTCCAACAAGGTTGTCTGGCATGCCAACGTTGCTGCAGATGACATCGTCGTGGTTGATCGCAACTGTCACAAGTCGATTTTGCACGCAATCACGATGACCGGCGCAATCCCCGTCTTTTTGCGTCCGACCCGCAATCATTTAGGGATTATCGGCCCCATCCCTCTGAGCGAATTCGAACCAGAAAACATTCTTAAAAAGATTGAAGCTAATCCATTCGCACGTAAGGTTAAGGATAAAGAGCCACGCATCCTGACGTTGACGCAAAGTACCTACGACGGGGTGATCTATAACGTTGAAATGATCAAGCAGAAGCTTGGCAATATGATCGATACCCTGCATTTTGATGAGGCCTGGTTGCCGCATGCTGCGTTCCATGAGTTCTATGAAGACATGCATGCCATCGGCCCAAATCGGCCACGTAGCCCCAAAGCAATGGTGTTTGCGACTCACTCCACACACAAATTGCTGGCTGGTATTTCGCAAGCATCTCAAATCATTGTGCAAGAGTCCGAGTCGCGCAAGCTTGACCGAAATATCTTCAATGAAGCCTATTTGATGCATACGTCGACCTCGCCGCAATACGCGATTATCGCGTCGTGCGACGTCGCTGCAGCGATGATGGAAGCGCCAGGCGGCACTGCCTTGGTGGAGGAAAGTATTCGCGAAGCACTCGACTTCAGGCGCGCGATGCGCAAGGTGGATCTTGAATACGGTGCCGATGATTGGTGGTTTACCTTGTGGGAACCCGATCAGCTGGTGGCGGATGGCATTGGTACGCAGCAAGACTGGATGCTTGAATCCAATGCCCACTGGCATGGCTTCGGTGATCTCGCCAAAGATTTCAATATGCTTGATCCCATCAAAGCGACCGTCGTGACGCCGGGTCTGGATATGTCGGGCAGCTTTGGTGAGACGGGCATCCCTGCTGCCCTCGTGTCGAAGTTTTTGACCGAGCACGGCGTGGTGGTTGAGAAGACCGGTCTGTATTCTTTCTTCATCATGTTCACCATCGGCATTACCAAGGGTCGCTGGAACACCTTACTGACGGCGTTGCAACAGTTCAAGGATGATTACGATCGCAATCACCCGCTCTGGAAAATCCTGCCCGACTTCTGTAAGGTGCACCGCAAGTACGAACGCATGGGTCTGAAGGATTTGTGCCAGTTGATTCACGCGGCTTACCGCAAGCACGACGTGGCTCGGTTAACGACTGAAATGTACCTGAGCGATATGGTCCCCGCGCTCAAACCTTCAGATGCTTTCGCCAAGATGGCTCACCGTGAAGTTGAGCGGGTATCCATCGATGATCTAGAGGGTCGGGTGACTGGTGTTCTGTTGACGCCATATCCACCCGGCATCCCATTGCTGATACCAGGCGAACGGTTTAACCAGCGTATCGTCCAGTATCTGCAATTCGCTCGCGAGTTCAATGCCCAGTTCCCAGGGTTTGAGACCTACATCCATGGTTTGGCTGAAGATACGTTGCCAAACGGCGACAAGCGTTATTACGTTGATTGCATCATTGAAGAGTAATGTTGATCTGCGTGCGTTGGGGGCGCCTTCAGGATGAGCACTCAACGCTTTGATGTAGCAGTGATTGGGGCAGGTGCCGCTGGCATGATGTGTGCAGCACAAGCGGGTCAACGCGGTTTGAAAGTCGTGTTGATTGATCATGCAAGCAAGTTGGCTGAAAAAATCCGGATCTCTGGCGGGGGTCGCTGCAATTTCACCAATCGCGACGTGCTTCCTGCGAATTTCATTTCGGCTAACCCTCATTTTTGCAAATCAGCGCTGGCGGCGTACACACCTCAGGATTTCCTCGAGTTGGTTAATCAACATGGAATCCCCTGGCACGAGAAGCACAAAGGCCAACTGTTCTGTGATGACAGTAGCGAAGACATCATCTCCATGTTGCGGACTGAATGTGAGCATGGCCAGGTGCAGTGGCGCATGCCATGTAAGGTGGATGCGATTCAAGCGATAGAGTTGGCGGCGGCTGATTCGTCAGTCGAACGGGCAACGACTGGCAAACCCGCTCGGTTTCGGGTGTTGACAGATCAAGGCCTGATCGAAGTCACTTCGTTGGTGATCGCTACAGGTGGTTTGGCTATTCCGCAATTAGGCGCTACAGACTGGGGTTTGAAAGTCGCCCGTCAGTTCGGCCTGAAGGTCATCGATCCCAGACCAGCGCTGGTGCCGCTGGTTTTCAATGGTGATGATTGGGCCCCATTTGGCGAACTGTCGGGACTAGCGCTAGAGGCCGAAGTGACCACAGGCACTGATCGTCCCGTTACTTCGTTCTTAGAAGATGTTTTATTCACGCATCGCGGCTTGTCTGGCCCTGGTATTTTGCAGATATCGAGCTATTGGCAGCCAGGTCAGGCCATACGCTTAAACCTTGCCCCTGGTCGACACTTGGGCGATGAACTGATCGCAAGTAAAGCTGGCAACAAACAACAACTTGGGACGGTGCTGGCGAATCTCTGGCCCCGACGCTTAACCGAGCAATGGTTAGGCGAAAGTTCGGCCAGTAAACTGGCGGATGCCGGCGACAAGTGGATACGCGAGTTGGCGACCCGTATCCATGGCTGGACACTTACGCCCTCAGGCACTGCTGGCTACAAAAAAGCAGAAGTCATGCGAGGTGGGGTAGACACGAGAGATCTGGATCAGCGCACGATGCAAGCTAAGGCGCGTCCAGGCTTGCATTTCATCGGAGAAGTCGTGGATGTCACCGGTTGGTTGGGTGGTTATAACTTTCAGTGGGCTTGGGCATCCGCCGTCGCGTGTGCCAAAGGTCTTTAGATACAATGAGGATCAGCGCAAACTAGCGGGGCTGTCATGAACATACCAAACGATCGTCGATATGCAAGCACTCACGAATGGATCAAAGCAGAGGGTGATTTGATGCTGGTTGGCATCTCGGATCCTGCCCAAGAACAATTAGGCGATCTGGTGTTCGTCGGTGATGTCAAAGTGGGTGGCAAATTGACAGCTGGCGCAGTGGCTGGCGTGGTTGAATCGGTTAAAGCAGCATCGGATATCCATGCACCAGTCTCGGGTGAAATCCTTGCTTTCAATGATGCCCTGAATGACACCCCCGATCTTATCAATGAAGATCCTTATGGAACCTGGATTTTTAAGATCAAACCAGATCAGATGTCAGACGCAGACAAGCTTCTTGACGCTTCGTCTTATGAGGCCATTGCGCAAGACTAGTCGCCGACCTTTTGGTTCAGTGCTTTGTTAAAGTCCTTAACTAAGCCAAAAAAATCACTCACCATCGACTGCATTGAATCTTTGCTGAGACCGCCATAAGTACTAATATCCATTTCAAGCACTGGCTCTTGACTTGTATTGATTCGTGCTTTTGCCAAACTGTGGTCTTGATTCCAGTCACTAACTCGCTTGGTAGCCAGGGGCTTTTTCGGTTCGTAGATGGCCCTTAGCACTACATCTTCGCAAGTCGGGTCACTGCCGCACCCGACAAAAACAAACTCAAGTCTGGTGGCTCCCGTATCTTCTGGCGCAATCTGAATAACAGGATCACTCTGGTCATCCTTTCGTTGCTCAAACTTGCGTCCCTGAGACGTCAGAATCTCAATCAAGGATTGCGGATCAAAGTTGCGCTTGGATATCGCATCGTCAGGGTCTTCTTGTGCTGTCGGCGCATTGCTTGATAGCCAACCTTGCGGCGTTGTCGCCTCTAGCCAGGCCAAAAACCCACTGGCAGACGTGCTGTTGCCGTTGAGTTTGAAAACATTTTGATCCAGAGTCAGACTGGCACTTAAACTATCGCCAGAAACCCTGACTAGCTTCGCAATACTGGCCAAGAAAAGTGCAGTGTTGATTTCTTTCTCTGCCGCTTGCTGCGCCTTATTTTCTGGCATACCGTCCGCACGTTTGATTTCGGACCAAATCGTAAGCGCGAGCTGTCGCGATACATTTAGGCTCGCATGAAAAGCCCCGAGCGGATTGCTGGTTAAACCAACACCACTTGGTTTGACTTCTGCGGGAGCCATTGCAAGATGCAGTTCTAGTTTACTTTCACCAGTGCTGCTTTTTAATGAGACCGGGTTGAGGTGGAACGATGGTTTGTCTTTTAGTAAAACCTGCATTTGTTGCCAAAAAGCTTTGACGTCAGAGCTGGTAATGAGTTCTTGGTCAGGGGCATTGCTCAGCGATCGTAGCCAAATACTGCCGAAAAAATTAGCCAGAGATTTCACCGTCTCTGCGTCCAGATGGTCAAAAGATGCCAGTAGATTTAATTTGCCCAGATCCTTGGTGCCGATTATGAGTGAACCTGCGTCGTAACTGAACACACCATCGAGTAACTTTTCGTTTTCGTTCAAAATGAAGCGGCTCTGCAAATCCGTTAGTTTCAGGTTCGGTAGCCCAGCTCGTTTGATCTGCAGGTCGTTAATGGCGACGCCACGTGTGCCAACGCTCACCCCTGTCGGATTATCCTGACTGTTGTTGTAAGACCGCACGCCACGCAAGGAGACGGTCAGCGCGGTACCTGTCAAATCCAAGGACGCAAGTTCAGCCTCGGTCTGCCAAGTCTTCAGGTTGGCCCCAACATTGACTTTGATTTTTGCACCGCTAAAGACAGTGTGTACGCCGTTCTGAGCAACATCGAGGGGCAACAGAGTCCAGTCACTGTGTGCGTCGCCATTCAGATCTAACAAAGTCTGTCCTTCGATGAAAGGACGACCTTTTGTGTACTCAAATAGTTTCTCTGTGTATGGCGTCGGTTCTAGTGAACTGTGAATAACGGCAAGATGAGGCGCGAACTGAGCGTTCAGCAGAGAACGTAACGGTAATGGTCCGTGGTCTATCTTGCTGCGAATCTTGAGGTCGATGGGTTGGGCATCAGGGGTGGCAGACGCAAGCGATACGACATAAACAGCCTCACTGGAAAACACACCTCTTTTATAGTCAATCTCTTTGATCGTAAAGGGCCCCAAGCCGCTATCGGCCAGGCGTTCGTTTAGCACCTCAATCCCATTGCGGGTATCTTGCTCAATGTGATCCCCTGACCACCAAGTGATGATCGAGTAGACGACGACAATCAATAACAGGACGCCGCCTAAGCTAGAAAGGAGTGTTTTTTTCAAGTGGAGCCCGGAAGGATGAGTTTGTTCACGATCAATGGCGTCTCAGATATTCAACAATGTCATATTCGATTCCATTTTCAGGCGTTTGTGAAACCCGAGACGCTTCTTGCCAAGCTTTCGGATCCAGATCGCTGAAGTGCGCATCGCCTTCGATTGAGGCGCTGATTTCGGTTGCGACGATACGGTCGGCACACGGCAAGGCTGCGTCGTATATCTGCTCGCCACCAATTACAAATGCTTCAATCGCTTCGCTCACTAATGCTTGAGCCGTCGCCAAGTCGCTGACCACTTCCGCGCCATTCGCTACGTAGTTCGCGTTACGGCTAATAACGATGTTGCGACGGCCCGGAAGCGGTCGTCCAAGTGACTCCCAGGTTTTGCGGCCCATGATGATGGGGCAGCCAAGTGTTGTCCGCTTAAAGTGAGCCAAATCCCCTGGCAATGACCAAGGTAATGTGTTGTTGCGCCCAATGACTCTGTTTTTGGCGTACGCGACGATTAAGGATAGGCGCATGGGATCAGACCGCAACAGGTGCTTTGATATGGGGATGATGTTCGTAGTTTTCGATGACAAAATCCTCGAACTGATAATCGAACAGGGAGTCTGGTTTGCGCTGAATAACGAGTTTGGGGTACGGGAAGGCTTCGCGCGATAGCTGCAGCGCTACTTGCTCAAAATGATTGCTGTAGATGTGGCAGTCACCACCTGTCCAGATAAAATCGCCGACCGCTAAATTGCATTGCTGAGCAACCATGTGGGTGAGCAGGGCGTAGCTCGCAATATTGAATGGCACGCCTAGAAAAATATCCGCACTGCGTTGATACAGCTGGCACGATAGTTTGCCGTCGGCCACGTAAAATTGAAAAAATGCGTGGCATGGCGGTAATGCCATGTTTTTGATTTCTGCAACATTCCAGGCAGACACGATCAGTCTGCGCGAATCTGGTGTTTGGCGAATTTGATCCAGTACTTGGCTGATTTGATCGATATGCCGTCCGTCAGGCGTTGGCCATGAGCGCCACTGCACACCATAGACGGGGCCTAATTCGCCATCGGCCCCTGCCCATTCATCCCAGATACTGACGCCTCTCTCTTGCAGCCATCGCACGTTTGAATCACCACGCAAGAACCAGAGCAGCTCGACAAAAATGCTGCGCGTGTGAAGCTTTTTAGTCGTGATCAGCGGGAAGCCTTCTTGCAAATCAAAGCGCATCTGATGACCAAATATCGAACGCGTGCCGGTTCCTGTGCGGTCTGACTTGTCAGTCCCCTTGGTATAGACATGCCGCATGAAGTTTTCGTATTGGTTCATCAGTCCAGGTCTCTATTAAGCGTTGTCAGCGGCTGCCGGGGCTTCGTCGATGATGTCGGCCGACCACGTAATCTTTGCGGTATGAGCGAGCATCGCCGATGCCGAGCAGTACTTATCATGCGACAGCGCAATTGCCCGCTCAACCACTGTGCGCGAGAGATTTTTGCCAGTCACCGTAAACGTGAAATGGATACTCGTAAAAACTTTGGGATCAGTGTCCGCGCGCTCCGCTTGCAGCTTGACCGAACAGCCTGTGACGGCATGGCGCCCCCGCTTAAGAATCAGCACGACATCGTAAGCAGTGCACCCGCCTGTGCCTGCCAGCAGAAGCTCCATTGGCCGGGGCGCCAAGTTGTTGCCCCCTCCCTCAGGTGCACCATCCATGGCCGCGATGTGTCCACTGCCAGTTTGAGCCACAAACAGCATACCCTGCGGGCCACCCCAGTTAATTGTGCATTCCATCCCTGATCCCGAATCCTTTGGTAAAGCGAGAATGATAAACCTTAAGTCGTTGAGAATACCAATCATGCAAACGGGGTGATTGTGACCAAGCTCTCCCACGATACGGCATACGGGTTTACACTAGCTGCTCGCACGATTCGTGCACCTCTTTGACCCACTGGAAGCGATTATGTCTGACCCTAGCACCTGGTCTGAAAAGCGAGTGACTTTTACACGCCGGGCACATTGGTTAGATACAGTCATTGTCGAGATTGATGTTGCTCTGGATTTATTGACAGGTGGCGCCCGAGCGACACGACCGAATCCAGCCCGATTGACAGCGGATCAACCCTCAGAGCCAATGAGCCCGCAGCAACGCGCCCATGCCGCTGGTCTGATGAGAGTTAATCACGTGGGTGAAGTCTGCGCGCAAGCGCTGTACCGAGGCCAAGCGCTGGTTTGCCGCGATGAAGCGGTTCGGGCGGTTCTGCAGCAAGCGGCCAGAGAAGAGGTCGATCATTTGGCGTGGTGCGGCGAGCGCTTGTCCGAGCTGTCAAGCCGCCCCAGTCTGCTCAATCCAGTTTGGTATGCGGGTTCTTTTGCCATGGGTTTGCTAGCCGGTAAGGCCGGTGTCGCCCGTAATCTCGGCTTTATGGCCGAGACTGAAAGGCAAGTTGAAGCGCATCTCGACAATCACCTCACTCGCTTGCCAGCAGACGACTATCGGTCAAGAGCCATCGTGTCGCAAATGAAAAAAGATGAAGCCGATCATCGAGTGACTGCAGAAGAGCAGGGCGCGGCAAAGCTGCCATTGCCGGTCAAGCTATTGATGCAATTTACGTCACGCCTCATGACATTTACTGCCTATAAGGTTTAACCCTAGCCACAGATTTTGTTGCGTCGCACAAAAACAACGATTTTCAAGGAATTCTATAGACAACCTGTCATTTCTTGCAATGCACAAAAATCTAGGTTAATATTCAGTTGTGGATGTGAAGTTTGTAGTTAAGTTACCTGTTGACTTGGTTACGATAGTGCTAACGCGCCAGAGCTATTGCTCCTTTGCTTGCCAAGATTGTCTCCTCCACCCTCCTCCTTTGGTGGATTTAGCCCAAGACTGCAAAGTCTTGGGCTTTTTTTTATCTACAATTTCATAAAACTCAGTCTCAAATCCCTCTCCGAGCACTAAAGCTCTAAAATAGGGCTTAATAAAACAAGGGCGCATTTTTGCGTGGAGAGTACTTTGCAGATTCAGGATGTTAGGCTTGCAGTAGTTGGGTTGGGTTATGTAGGATTGCCGCTCGCGGTCGAGTTCGGTAAAAAAATACCAGTCGTTGGGTTTGATATCAATGCTGAGAGAATTGCGGAGCTTAAGTCAGGCCGGGATCACACCCTAGAGGTAGACGATGAAGAGCTCGCCAGCGCGAAGCATTTAACGTATACATTGGATCGGTCGACACTTGGCAATGCCAACGTATTTATCGTCACTGTTCCGACCCCTATCGATCAGTATAAAAACCCCGATCTCGAGCCTCTGATTAAGGCCAGCGAAACGATTGCTGCGGTGCTGAAAAAAGGTGATTTGGTTATCTACGAATCAACCGTTTATCCAGGTGCGACCGAAGAAGTATGCGTGCCGGTCCTAGAACGCGTTTCAGGGTTAAAGTTCAACGACGATTTTTTTGCTGGCTATAGCCCCGAGCGTATTAACCCCGGCGACAAAGCTCATCGAGTGAGCACGATTAAAAAAGTGACGTCAGGGTCAACCCCTGAAATCGCGCAGCTAGTCGATGAGCTCTATAGGCAAATCGTCGTGGTTGGCACACACCTGGCCCCCAGTATTAGGGTTGCAGAGGCCGCCAAAGTCATTGAAAACACGCAGCGAGACGTCAACATTGCGCTGATCAATGAGCTCGCTTTAATTTTCAACATTATGGGCATTGATACCGAGGCTGTCCTGCAGGCCGCGGGGACTAAATGGAACTTCCTCCCCTTCAGGCCAGGCCTCGTCGGTGGCCACTGCATTGGTGTCGATCCTTATTACCTGACCCACAAGGCTCAAGCGCTGGGGTATAAGCCAGAGATCATTTTGGCAGGGCGCAGGCTGAACGACGCCATGGGTAATTACGTCGTGTCGCAATTGCTGAAAGCCATGACACGCAAAAATGTGGGTGTACTGAACGCAAGAGTGCTTGTGATGGGCCTGGCTTTTAAAGAAAACTGCCCTGATCTGCGCAACACGCGGGTTGTGGATATTGTCCGCGAACTTCAGGCTTATAACGTAAGGGTTGATGTCTATGATCCTTGGGTCAGCAGTAAAGAAGCGGTTGAAGAATATGACATTACCCCAGTCCAGGATTTAGTACCCAACACATACGACGCTGTCATTCTTGCTGTCGCTCACCATCAGTTTGCTGAGATGGGCTCGGAAGCCATCCGCAAGCTGGGGAAAGCTACTCACGTTTTATACGATCTAAAGTATGTGTTCCCGGCAGATTGCACGGATCTCAGGCTGTAATGGTCTTAGGATTGATTTGATAGCGTTGACATGACCGTGTCAACCAGAAAAGTAATCAGTATTCCAAGGATTTTTGATGACAACAAAATACGAGCAGGCTAAGGCAGAACTAGTTAAAAATCCCAAAACTTGGTTGGTTACAGGTTGCGCGGGCTTTATCGGTTCAAACCTGCTTGAAACCCTGCTTGGGCTGGATCAGTACGTTGTCGGCCTGGATAACTTTGCCACTGGGTATCAACACAATCTTGACGAAGTAAAGAATACTGTCGGCTCTGGGCAATGGGGGCGTTTTACCTTTATAGAAGGTGATATCCGTCACCTCGATACCTGTCAAAAGGCAGTGCTAGACGTCGACTATGTCTTGCATCAGGCTGCGTTGGGTTCGGTACCCAGATCCTTGGCCGATCCGATCCTGACCAACGATGTAAACATCAACGGCTTTCTGAACATGCTGGTTGCGGCTCGTGATGCTAAGGTTAGCGGCTTTGTTTATGCTGCCTCGAGCTCTACCTATGGTGACCACCCTGGGTTGCCCAAAGTAGAGGATCGAATTGGCAAGCCCTTGTCGCCTTACGCGGTGACAAAGTATGTCAATGAGTTGTATGCCGATGTTTTTAGCCGATCCTATGATTTCAACAGTGTTGGTCTGCGCTACTTCAACGTCTTTGGTAAACGGCAAGATCCAAATGGTGCTTACGCTGCGGTGATCCCGAAATGGATCGCTTCAATGGTGCGCAACGAAGATGTGCTGATTAATGGCGACGGTGAAACCAGCCGAGATTTTTGTTTTGTTGACAATGCAGTCCAAGCCAACATCCTTGCTGCTGTGGCGCACGGCGAAGGTGCTAATCAGATTTATAACGTCGCGGTTAATGCCCGAACGAGTTTGAATGAACTACACCGTTACCTGGTGCAGGCGCTGGCCACTCATGGCGTGGCTGTTGACAAGCAACCGGTGTATCGGGACTTTCGTGCCGGCGATGTGCGGCATTCTCAGGCAGACATCAGTAAAGCAACAAACTTGCTTGGTTACCAGCCTTTATACGACGTGTTGCAAGGGATTGAAGTGGCAATGCCCTGGTACACACAATTTTTGCGCTGACCCCTCATATAGCCTGCCTTGATGAACCTGCGTGCGCGATTCTCAGCTATCCACCAGGATCACCATCGGATAGCGCGAGCAGCTGGCCGTGTCGCATTTTTTCTGGTGATAGGCAAAATGGCAGGCGCCTTAAAAGAAATGGCGATTGCTTATCGGTACGGCATGAGCCCCGAGGTCGATGCTTACCAATTCACCATGACCCTGACAACCTGGCTGCCTGTCACAGTGGTGGGGGTTCTGTCAGTTGTTTTGATACCCGTGCTGGTTGCGCTCAATAAAAAGACGCCCAAAGAGAAGACTAGCTTCGTCAGAGAGTTTCAAGGATGGTTGTTGCTTTTAGGTGTCGCGCTCGTTGTATTAACGATTTGCGCCTGGCCTGAAATCCTTAAACAACTCGGTGCAAGTCTGAGCGCTGAGGTGCAAGGGATGACCACCTCGTTGCTATGGGCTTTTGCGCCTGGCGCCCTGCTAACTCTGTTCGTCGGTTTTAGTGCGGCTCGGCTCAGAGCTCAAGAACGCCACATCAATACCTTGCTTGATAGTGTGCCAGCATTGGTGTTGCTGGTCTGGCTATTGCTCGCCGGACCTGCGAGTGGCCTTCCCCCACTGCTATGGGGTAGCTTGGTCGGTTTTATTGTTCAAACGGTTTGGATTGTCTCCCTTGCGGCGAAGGCAGATGAAGCAGGTTGGGGGATCCCAAAGCTATCGTTTCGATCCGACGAATGGCCGACGCTGTTTAATGCCATGGGTATTATGCTGATCGGGCAAATTGCAATGAGCTTTGTCGGGCCACTCGATCAATATGCTGCCGCGACGATCGGTAATCATGCAAATTCGACAATGGGTTATGCGTCGCGGCTCTTGTCATTGTTGTTGGGTATTGGGGCGGCTTCAGTCGGTCGTGCGGCACTCCCTGTTTTGGCTGATATCCAAAGCAGCGGCGATAGCATGAGAGCCCGGACTATGGCTTTGAAGTGGTCAGTGCTGATGCTTGCAGCAGGTTTTGCTGCTGCACTGGCCGCATGGGTACTCACCCCCATCGGCGTTGCTTTATTGTTCGAACGTGGTGCGTTTACAGCGGCAGACACAGAGATTGTCGCCAGCGTGCTGCGGTGGGGTTTGCTTCAAGTCCCTTTCTATTTTGGTGTGCTGGTTTTAGTTCAATTGCTTGCCAGCCAACAACGTTATAGCTTGATTGCCCTGATTGCTGTGTTCAATTTTACGTTGAAGGCCGTTTTGAACTTTGTCCTTGCACCTCGACTTGGCTTGCAGGGGATAATGCTTGCGACGGCATGCATGTATGCTTTGTCCTATATTTGCTATTTGTTAGCAGCGCGACGTCCCGCGCTTCGCGCCTCAACTAGCCAAATGTGACAAGAAGCCTCTGACTTATCAATTCATGGCAACACCAAAAACGATTGCAGTGGTGATTCATTCTTTAGGCGGCGGTGGCGCTGAACGCACGCTTGTCGATTTGACTGCCTGTTGGGCTGCTCGCGGCGATCGTGTCACCATTATTACGCTGAGCCACGCGAGAGACGACGCCTATCCGTTACACCCTGACATCAACCGAGTTGTGCTCGATGTGGCAGGTGCAAGCACTGGGCTGTTGCAGGGCCTGCTAGCAAACCTAGGGCGAGTCTTGGCCCTACGTAAAGAATTTAAGGCAATTGCACCGGACGTCGCGCTCGGTTTTATGACAACCTCATCGGTTCTGGCTGTTTTTGCTGCCCTCGGTTTGCCTATCCGCGTCATTGCATCTGAGCATACTCATCCGACGCATCAGTCGCTTTCACCATTATGGCGAGTTTTGCGCAAAGTTGCCTACCCGCTTGCTCGCGCGGTCGTGACCTTAACTGAGGGGACAGCCCTGTGGATTAAGGCAAATATGCCTGGTGTTCATTTGCGCGTGATCCCCAACCCGGTGGTATGGCCTGTGGCCAATGGTGAGCCGGTGCTTCAACCGCCGTCTAAAATAGCTCAGCGTAAACGTCTATTGGCGGTTGGTAGGCTGCATCCAGAAAAAGGGTTTGATTTGTTGATTGAGGCGTTCAGACTGATTGCGGCGCAGAAGTCCGAGTGGGATTTGGTTATTTTGGGTGATGGTAGCGCACGATCCACTTTGCAAGCACAGATCGAGCAGGCAGACTTGGTACGCCGTATCGACATGCCAGGGCGCGTGGGTAATATGGCCGACTGGTATGCGAGCGCAGACATGTATGTCCTGAGTTCACGAGTCGAAGGTTTATCCAATACTTTGCTTGAGTCGATGGCGATGGGTTTGCCGGTTGTCTCGTTTGATTGCGATACCGGCCCACGCGCAATTATTACCCATGGTGTCGATGGAATTCTGGTAAGGCCTGATGGCGATAGCATGGCACTGGCACAAGCTTTACTGGGTTTGATTGATGATGAGCCCCTTCAACAAAAACTACGCACAGACGCCCCACGTGTACGCGAGCGTTTTTCATTGGCAAGTGTGATTGCCCGCTGGGATCAACTCTTGGAAGAGGTCGAATAGATATGTGCGGTATTGCAGGTATCTGGGGCCCGCAGCCCGACCAAGTTGGTTTAATGAAAGCGGCTTGCGAGCGTATGCGTAACCGAGGCCCAGACAGTCGAGGCATTTGGCAAGACCAGGAGTCTGCAATCACCTTGGGTCATGTCCGTCTCGCCATTGTCGATTTATCAGAAGCCGGTGCCCAGCCGATGTTGTCAGCATGCGGGCGTTACGCTCTGGTGCTTAATGGTGAAATTTATAACCATCTTGAGGTCAGATCAAAGCTCGAGCTTGCAGGCCTCGCGCCGAACTGGCGAGGACACTCCGATACCGAAACCGTGATTGCAGCGCTGGCAGCGTGGGGTGTCGAACCGACCCTCAAAGCGATGACCGGCATGTTCGCTCTGGCGCTTTGGGATAAGACTGACAAGTTACTCACAATCGCACGCGACCGCTTCGGTGAAAAACCGCTTTACTACGGTTACGTTAATCGCAGTTTCGCCTTTGGTTCTGAACTCAAAGCCATGATGCCGATACCGGGTTTTGGCGCAAGCATCGACCGGCAGGCGCTGACCTTGTTTATGCGACATAACTACATCCCCGCGCCATGGTCAATCTACGAAGGGATCAAGAAACTGACGCCTGGGACTTACCTGACGCTGGGTCAAGCAAAGGCTACAGGCTTGCAAATGCCTGAACCGGTTGTTTATTGGTCTGCCCGGGATCGTGCTGAATATGGGCGCAATCATCCTCTGTCGTTCGACAGCGATGCCCAGGCGGTCGATAGCCTAGAGTCGATTCTCTCGCGGGCGGTTCACGGTCAAATGATGTCCGATGTTCCACTGGGTGCATTTCTATCGGGTGGGATTGACTCATCGACGATCGTGGCCTTGATGCAGCAGCAAAGTGATCGGCCTATTCGTAGTTTCGCGATCGGCTTCGATAACCCCGCCTACGATGAGGCTCCCTATGCCGAGGCGATTGCTCAATACCTTGGTACCCGCCATACGTCTATGTACGTATCGGCTCAGGATGCGCTCAATGTCATTCCGTCGTTGCCCGACATGTATGACGAACCATTTGCCGATTCGTCTCAGATCCCGACCGCTTTGGTTGCAAAAATGGCAAAACAACATGTCACTGTCGCCTTATCCGGGGATGCAGGAGACGAGTTGTTCGCGGGCTATACCCGGTACCAGCGAGTAGAACGTTGGTGGCAACAATGTCAACGCTTACCGGCAGCGATCCGCAAGCCCTTAGGTGAGTTGCTCTTGGCCAGCAATTATTTGCCGGGATCAGGCGCCTGGCGCGGCAAGCTCGCGAAACTGGGTGATATGCTGCGGGCGACGAATCAGGGGGATTTTTACCGACAGTTTGTGTCTTATTGGTTGGACCCTGCCAGTATGGTGATCGGTGGTCATGAGCCCGAAACCGCTTTTGGGGCAAGCTTTGCCGGACAGCCCATCGAGGCCATGATGGAGCTCGACGCGATCACCTATTTACCTGACGATATTCTGGTCAAGGTTGACCGGGCAGCCATGGCAGTTGGTCTAGAGACCAGAGTACCTATGCTCGATCATGCGGTCTATGAATTCGCCTGGCAATTGCCCCGGTCGTACAAGCTAAGAGATCAGCAAAGTAAATGGCTGCTGCGCCAGGTTCTTTACAAGCACGTCCCTGCCAATTTGGTCGATCGTCCCAAGAAAGGGTTTGCCGTCCCTTTAGCTGCCTGGTTGCGTGGCCCACTTAAAGACTGGGCCGATACCTTGCTGGATCCGGCTCGGTTGCGGCAACAGGGTCTGTTTGTCGTCGAGCCGATCGCGCTTAAGTGGCAACAGCATGCCAGTGGTCAACGTGACTGGAGCTCGCAACTTTGGGGTGTACTGATGGTGCAGGCCTGGCTGGACACCTATCACAACGGCCAAACGCCTGGGGTAGCCACTTGAAGTTATTGCTGATTGTCAGCTCAATGCATGCTGGGGGTGCCGAGCGCGTCGCCTCGACGCTGGTGAATGCATGGGCAGCAAGAGGCGATGAAGTCACCCTTTTGATTACCTACTCTGGACGCGGTGAGTGTGTTTATCCTCTTGATGAGCGGGTGCGCGTCGTTTGGTTGGCAGATCACCTTGCCCGCAACCACTCCATCCTGGCGCCGCTTAGCCGTTTAATTACCTTGCGCCGAATAATTAAAAAGTCAGGTGCAAACCTTGCTATTTCCTTTTTAACAAATGTCAATGTTGCCTCAATTGTGGCGACACGAGGCCTTAACTTGCCCTTGATCGTTTGTGAAAGAACCAATCCCTCAATTGTCAACAATGTTGGCTGGCTGCTGACTAAGTTGCGGCAGTTAACCTATCGTTTCGCCACCCGTGTGAACGTCCAGGCTGTACCGACTGTTTTTGGTTTGCGATCAATGGTTCCCGCTATGCGTTGTGTCGACGTGATTCCAAATCCTTTGCCGGCTGAATTGATCAATCACTCGACCTTTGCGGATGTGGTCGCCAGTGAGTTGAAGATCAAGCAAGTGGTGGCAATGGGGCGTTTGTCGGCCGACAAGCAGTTTGATGTGTTGATTGAGGTTTTCAGCAGAGTCGCGCAAGCGTATCCTGATTGGCAACTGACCATCTGGGGTGATGGACCTGAACGCCTGGCGCTTGAGGCGCAGGTTCTGCAGCTTGGCCTTCAGGCCAGAGTTAAGCTGCCTGGGCGCACCAAGCAGGCGTGGCAGTCTTTGGCGAGCGGGCAGATTTTTGGGATGACATCCCGGGTAGAGGGGTTTCCCAATGTACTGCTCGAGGCGATGGCGCTTGGTTTGCCCTGTATCACTTATGATTGCCCCAGCGGGCCAGCTGAATTGACCGAGTCTGGTATCAGTGGATATTTGATCGGCATGAACGACAAGGAAGGTTTTGTGCAGGCGTTAAAACAACTGATGGATGATGCTCAGTCCCGATCCGAGTTGGGGCAGCGTGGTGCTGAATCCGTCAAACGTCGTTACGCGATTGCTAAAGTCATCGACGATTGGGATGCGGTGTTTGATCGGATTCAACGAGACGACTCCTCGGAGTACCGTTCATGAGAATGCAACCAGCCCCATTTCATGTGATGCACGTGATTAGCGGTTTGGGTCAAGGCGGTGCCGAAGGCGTTTTGACACGCTTGATCTTGGGATCGCTTGACCGAGTGCATCACACTGTCGTGTCAATGACGGATCTCGGTGTTCACGGGCAACGACTTCGCGACGCCGGTATAGACGTTTATACGCTCAACATGGGGTCTCGTAAGTTAAGTATCAGTGGGTTATGGGCGCTTAGCCGTCTGATGCAGCGTACGCAACCGGATGTGGTGCAGACATGGATGTACAACGCGGACCTGTTTGGGTCGTTGGCCGCAAAACTCGCGAGGATTCGACGGATAAGCTGGGGAATCCGCAATGCGGGTGAGGACTTGAAACGGGCCAGTGGTTTCGCCCGTATCGCACGAATAGTGTGCGCTCGTTTATCCAGATGGCTACCCGAGACGATTCTGGTTTGCTCGCATAGCTCGCAAGCGCGACATGTGGACTTGGGATATGACGAGCGGCGCATGCAGGTGATTACCAACGGCTACGATTTATCGGTGTGGCAACCGGATACCGCGGCACGCGAGCGATTAAGAAATCAATGGGGGATCACACCGCAGACTTGGCTAATCGGGTGTGTTGCCCGTTGGAATCCCTTAAAAGACCACGCCAATCTGTGCGAAGCGATGGGACTGTTTGCACAGACGCACAAGGACTTATCCTGGCGCTTACTGCTAGTCGGGCCAGGTATCGATGAACAGAACACGGCGCTGATGGCCATGCTGGCGCAAAATGGTTTGGTCGAGCACACACTGTTGTTGGGTGAGCGCCAGGACGTGCCTGCGATCATGAACGCAATTGACTTACATGTGTTGCCGAGCCGGGCAGAGGGGTTTCCGAATGTATTGGGCGAGGCAATGGCCTGCGGCACACCTTGCGTATCCACACAAGTAGGCGATGCTTCATTTATTATCGGCGACACAGGCTGGGTGGTTGAGCCTCAAAAACCGCAGGCTTTAAGTGAAGCGATCGCTCTGGCGTGCCAAGCGTGGCAAAACGTCGTTCAAGATTCGTTGCATGGTGATGGGCAAGCCGAGAGTCGCTCGCAGCAGCGACGTCGCGCTGTTCGCGCTCGAATCGAAAACAACTTCGACCTCGATGCCATGGTTAGTGCCTACGTCGATGCTTGGCGCGATCTGCTCGCCCCGAAGTTATTGTTTGTTGTGACTAATCCGGCTTTTCTTGTTTCTCATCGATTGCCTGTCGCCTTGGGCGCTCAATTGGCAGGCTACAAAGTACATGCCGCGACAATGGCTGCACCCGGTGTTGCCGAGTTGCTTGCGAACGGCATTGCACACCATCCGCTGCCCATTACCCGTACCGGACGAAACCCTGTCAAAGAACTAGCCAGTGTCTGGGCGCTCTGCCGTTTGATGCTCGAGTTGAAACCTGACTTGGTACACGTGGTGACCATCAAGTCGGTTCTTTATGGCGGCTTAGCCGCTCGATTGACTCGTGTGCCCAGCGTGGTGGCAGCAATATCGGGCCTCGGCTATGTTTTTATGCGCACCCCACGGTTGATTGATCCATTAAGGTGGATTGTGACCCTTCTGTATCGTTTGGCTTTGGGCCATGATCACAGTATGGTCATTGTTCAGAATCCCAACGACGCGGAGGTCTTGCAAGAGATCAAAGCGGTCAAAGCTAAAAATACGGTATTGATTCGAGGCTCGGGGGTTGACCTTGACCATTACAGTCACGTGCCTGAGCCACAAGGGGAAATCATCGCGCTAATGGTGGGTCGGCTATTGCGGGATAAGGGCGTACTCGAATTTGTTGAAGCAGCCCGTATTGCCGCGCAGCGAGGAGATAGAACGCAGTGGTGGCTCGTGGGGAGCCCGGATGCGGCGAACCCGGCTTCGATTTCGGCTGCCGAACTCGAAACATGGCGCGAGCAGCAAGGTCTGCATATTTTGGGTGAACGAACGGATATTGCGGCACTCTACGCGTCGACCCATATTGCCGTGCTACCGTCTTATCGAGAGGGCCTACCACGCGCGTTGATTGAAGCCGCCGCTTGCGGACGTCCAGTGGTTACGACAGATGTCCCCGGCTGTCGCGATGCAATCGAACCCAACGTAACGGGATTGCTTGTCCCGGTTGGTGATGCGCAAGCCTTGGCTGATGCGGTCAGAGATCTGGCCAGCGATCCGGTGAAGCGCTTGAAGATGGGTGCAGCGGGAAGGTCGCTCGCGGAGCGTGTCTTTGATGTCGGCGATGTGATGGGCGCCCACATCATGGTCTATGAAGCGCTGCTATCAACTGCCCGCTAGTTTTTTTACCCAGTATGCGGTTGACGGATCATAAGGACTGACTTCAGGGTCGCTGCCCAAGGCATCCAAGCGCCGTTCAATATCACCAGCCAGTTGTTTGCCAAATTCGACGCCCCACTGGTCGAAGGGATTGATACCCCATATCACCCCTTGTGTGAACACCTTGTGCTCATACAGTGCGAGTAAGGCGCCAAGCGATTTAGCGTCGAGACGGGGCATCACGATCAGTGTCGAGGGCCGACCACCAGGGTGCACTCTGTGTTGAGCCAGAATTGAGGCTTTGACAGGATCTTTCTCGGTGCGCTGCACCTCTTCAAGTGCTCTCTCATACGATTTGCCTTGCCACAGCGCGGCGCGCTGCGCCAGACAGTTTGCGACTAATAAGCGATGGTGGCGATTGTATCGATGATCAGGGGTTGCACATAAAATAAAATCAACGGGTGCGCCTATATTGTCTTGGTGTAACCATTGAAAGAAGGTGTGTTGACTATCCGTGCCGGGCATGCCCCACACTGCGGGGCTGCTCGGGACATCGAGCGTGTCACCGTCTCGAGTTGTTGACTTGCCGAGTGACTCCATCTCGAGTTGTTGCAACCATGGGATAAGGTGTTTCAGGCGCGCGTCATAGGGGCACAGCGCAAATGAGGCGTAACCAAGGACGCTTCGATTAGCGACGCCACTCAAGGCCATCTGAACCGGTACGTTGCTTTCGATGGGCGCCGTCAGAAAATGCTCATCCATTTCTGCGGCACCAGCAAGCAGTGCTGCAAACACGTCCGCACCCAGTCCTAAAGCTATCGGTAAACCAATAGAAGACCAGAGCGAATACCGCCCACCAACCCAATCCCAAAACTGAAAGATGTGATCGTTATCGATGCCGTAATCGCGAGCAGCTTTGACGTTTGCCGTAATGGCAACAAATTGGTCAAGAGGTCGTTTAACACCGCCTGCACGGAGCCAGTCAGTGGCGCAGGCTGCGTTCGCAAGTGATTCGGTCGTGGTAAATGATTTCGAGGCGATGATGATTAGCGTGTCGTGGGGATCAAGACCATCTAGTGCGGCTGTGATCGCATGCGCATCGACGTTTGAAGCGAAGCGCATCGTCCGACGCCCAGTTAAGCCAGTCAGCGACTCGACGACGAGGCGAGGGCCCCAGTCGCTACCGCCAATACCTAAGTGCACGACATTACGATATTGGTTTTTTGCGTTGGCTTGATCAACGAAGCTAAGCATACGCTCACGTTCGTGCTTGATGAGCTCTGCAACTGCGACAGGCGGTTCGGTGGCGCGCAGCGCAGTGTGCCAGGCTGCACGATTTTCGGTCCAGTTAATTGGGCTGCCGTTAAATAGCTGCGTGCGAGCTGACTCAAACCCCTGAGCCTTGAGCAATTGCTTGCCGGCGGTTTCCACGTCTGCCGAATGCCGCTGCGTACTTAAGTCAACAGATAAGCCAGCAGCGTCAAGGATGCGAAGGGCGTGTGCGCCGATCTCACTAGTCTTGACTGCACCGCAAAAATCTTTCCATGCAGGACTGTTCGCCAGGGAAGTCACGATTGGTAACCCTTATTAGAAAGGTAATTTGGCGTCAGGCGCCAGTGCCAAAAGCTGTTCACGGAAGGCCTGTTTGATGCGTTCAAGCGCTTCAGGCGTATCCCCCTCGAAGCGCAGTACCACTACGGGTGTGGTGTTCGAGGCACGTGCTAAGCCAAAACCGTCGGCGAACTCAGCCCTTAGGCCATCGATTGTCACGATAGCGGTGGTGCCTTGGAACGTCGCTTCGCTTTGAAGGCGTTTAATCAACGCATGGGGTTCACCTTCTTTCATTTCAAGCTTGAGCTCAGGGGTCGATACCCCTTGCGGCAAGGCGGACAGCACGGCTGAGGGATCGTCCGAGCGGGACAGAATTTCAAGCAGGCGGGCGGCGGTGTACAGGCCATCATCAAAACCGAACCAGCGTTCTTTAAAGAAAACGTGACCGCTCATTTCACCTGCGAGGGGGGCGCCGCTTTCAGCGAGTTTGGCTTTGATCAATGAATGACCGGTTTGCCACATCAGCGGTGTTCCACCAGCACGTCGGATTTCAACCGCCACGTGCCGGCTGCACTTGACGTCGTAAATAATGGTGGCGCCCGGCACCCGATCCAACACATCCCTTGCATACAAAATCAGCTGACGGTCGGGCCAGATAATCTCGCCTTGTTTGGTGACGACACCGAGGCGGTCACCGTCACCGTCGAACGCCAGGCCGATTTCACAATCCGTGGTTTTCAAGCAATGAATCAAATCTTCAAGGTTGTGGGGATCAGCGGGATCGGGATGATGATTCGGGAAGGTGCCGTCGACTTCGCAAAACAGTTCAGTGACTTCGCAACCCATTTCACGGAATAATCTGGGGGCGATGGCACCCGCTACGCCATTGCCGCAGTCAATCGCCACTTTCATGGGACGGCTGAGTTTGATGTCGCCTAACACGCGTGCCAGATAGGGCGTGACGATGTCGACCTGCTCGGCTGTGCCTGGTGAGCTGGCCATTGCTGCCCCGGCACGAACCTCGTCGCGTAGCTCGATAATGGCTTGGCCGTGCAGCGAGCCACCACCCATCATCATCTTGAAGCCGTTGTATTGAGGTGGATTGTGACTGCCGGTTACCGCGACACCTGAGCCGGTCTTCAATGTATAGGCAGCAAAATAAACCAGCGGGGTGGGTACTTGACCCACGTCAATAGTGTTGATTCCGCCGTCTCGTATGCCTTGTTGCAAGGCTTCAGCCAGCTCGGGGCTGCTTAAGCGGCCATCGCGACCGACTACTAAGGTGGCGACGCCCACTTGATGGGCGCGGGCAGCAAGCCCTCGGCCAAGTTCTCGTGCAAAAGAGGGATTCAAGTCATCTGGGACAATGCCTCGTATATCATAGGCTTTAAACGCGGCTACAGGAAACGACTTTTCAACTGGCACGTGCATGCTCCAAAGGTGTGCGGGCTTGGCAATTTGTCAATTTTGCCATACATCCCCCTTGAGCCAAGGACGGACCTAAGATTTTGGGAGTAGAAATGAATTTAGTTGAGTCATTGCAAGATTTGCTTGGATCAGAGCAGGTTTTGACGGGCGAGCTTGCTGCGCCTTACTTGACGGATTGGCGTGGACGGTTTCAAGGCCAAGCTCAGGCGGTGGTCAGACCGGCCAGTGCTGAAGAGGTGGCTAAGGTCGTCAAGTTGTGCGCCTTGCATCGTGCTCCGGTCGTCCCCTCGGGCGGCAATACCAGTCTTTGCGGGGCCGCCACACCCGATCAGTCGGGTCAGGCAGTGGTGATTTCGCTCGCCAGAATGAATCAGGTGCGGTCAATCGACACGGATAATGACACGATGGTTGTCGAGGCTGGCTGTATTTTGCAATCGCTACAGGAGGCTGCGCGTGGTGCGGGACGATTGTTTCCGCTCAGTCTGGCAGCTGAAGGCAGTTGCACCATTGGCGGTAATCTGGCCACCAACGCTGGTGGCACTCAGGTCTTGCGCTACGGCAACGCACGTGAACTCACTCTGGGCCTTGAAGTGGTAACCGCCGAAGGGGAAATCTGGCACGGGTTGCGCGGCTTGCGTAAAGACAATACTGGATATGACTTACGTGATTTGTACATTGGTAGCGAAGGGACGCTTGGTATCATCACCGCGGCCGCAATGAAGCTCTACCCGTTGCCCGTTGCGCAACGAACCGCTATGCTGGCTTTGAACACGCTGGAGGATGCGGTCGCATTCTTGTCACGAGCACGCGCTGGTTTTGGCGCGTCGCTCACTGGCTTTGAAGTGATGGAAGGCCATGTGCTGGAAGGGGTAGTGAAGTTGTACCCCCAGCAACGTATTCCGTTTGATGGCCCTTCAGCTAAATCGCCCTGGTTTGCCTTGCTTGAACTGTCGGATAGTGAAAGCGCTGAGCACGCGCAAGAACGCTTTGAGACCGTGTTGGGTGCTGCGATTGAAGACGGCTTGATTACCGACGCCGCAATTGCCGAAAACATTGCGCAAAGCAAAGCAATGTGGCACCTGCGCGAGAGTATTCCGCTGTCAGAGGCTGAGCTGGGTAAAAGCATCAAACATGATGTGTCGATTCCGATTTCAGTGATCGCAGCGTTTGTCCGAACCACCAACGCAGCTTTGCAAGCCTCGTTTCCAGGGATTAAACACATCATCTTTGGTCATCTGGGTGACGGTAATCTGCACTACAACGTTGCGAATGCGCCAGATCAAACTGAAGAAGATCTCATGAACCGTCAATATGAGGTGTATCAAATTGTTCACGATAGTGTGCACGCTCACCAGGGTTCGATCAGCGCCGAGCATGGTGTCGGTCAGCTCAAACGGGACGAATTACCGCGCTACAAGAGCGAGCTCGAGTTGACACTCATGAAACGAATCAAGCGCGCGCTTGACCCGGATAATCTAATGAATCCCGGCAAGATATTGCAAAGTTGAAGCGAGGAGGTCTGGTTTGCAGCGACCTCAGGCTTTTTGACAATTAGCACAGTAGTACGTGGCACGCTGTCCTTGAACGATCTTCTTGATCGGCGTTTCACAAACCTTACAGGGCTGGCCGGCGCGTTCGTAGACTGCGCCATGCAGCGTGAAATAGGCGCCGGGCTCACCCGTCGCATTGACATAGTCACGCAAGGTGCTGCCGCCCGAAGTGAGCGCAGCGTCGAGCGTGTTTTTAATGGCGACGACTAATTTTTCGCATCTGGCCAGCGATATCCGGCCCGCCTTAGTTTTAGGATTGATACGGGCTTGAAACAGACTCTCGGAGGCGTAAATATTGCCTACCCCGACAACGACGTCACCGGCGAGCAAAGCCTGTTTGATGGGCATTTGACGATTGGCGAGGCCTCGGTGCAATAAGCTTGCGTCAAATTGCGGATCGAACGGTTCTATGCCCAGCTTGGCTAACAGGGGATGCGTCTCAACAGGGCCGTTCTCAAAGGGATGCCAAAGCACTGAGCCGAAACGGCGCGGATCGTGCAGCCTTAACGTTTGATGGCCGAAGTGCAGTTCGACATGATCGTGGGTGCGAAGCAGTGAACCTTTTTGGACGCTTCGCAGGGATCCTGACATGCCCAGATGGATAATCATTGTCCCGGCATCGAAATCGATCAGCAGATATTTGCCACGACGGCGGCAGGCCCGCACGGTCTGGTTTTGAACGTATCCCGGCAATTCTTTGGGTATAGGCCATCGCATGCGGTGCTCATGAACCACCATTTCCAGCAGGCGGCGGCCGGTCGCGATGGAATCTATTCCCCTTCTGGTTGTCTCAACTTCTGGTAGTTCGGGCATGGGTAAGTGCTAACATCCAAAGACTATGTCAAATCATTGTGCCATCAACCGGTCGTCTCGCGTGAAGTTCACCCCTAAATCCCTTGGCGTTACTCAGTTTTTTTCAAGGCAGTTGGGCGCTCGCCTTCTGCTGAGCGCTGGCTGTACAGTCGCCGTTCAGGCATCTGCGGGGGCTTTAGCGCAAGCGACTGGCCCCAACGGCGGGCGGGCGAAATCTGAAACCGAGGTGATTCGGCTGCACGCCAATCAATTGCCAGATGTTACGTTAACTGGCACCATCTTGTTCAAAATTCTGGCCGCAGAAATCGCGGCTCAGCGGGGCAATTACCTTGCCGCCGGCAATACGCTGGCCGACTTGGCTCGCGAGACCGCCGATCCGCGCTTGGCAAGACGCTCCCTCGAGTTTTATCTGGCTGGCGGCAATTTGACAGGTGCGCTCGACGCGAGCCGCACTTGGCTGCGAATTGCCCCGAACGACGATGAGGCCGTCTCAACTGAATTGGCGCTGGGTGCGGCTGCTGGTCAAACAACTGGTTTGGCGCAAGCTTTGCGCAAGCGCATCGATAAATCCACTGACAAACCAGCTGCAATCACTCAGGCTGTGACAACGCTTGCTCGAATGCAAAATAAGCAAGAAGCCTTCAGCATCTTGTCTGAAGCGATCAATCAGAGTTCAGTCAAAAATCTACCGGCTGCTCGGCTTGCTCTGGCTGACATGGCGCAATCGTCTGGCGATTCAAAGCAAGCACTTGCTGAGGCGCGTATTGCGCTGGGAGCCAACCCTAACTCTGAAGACGCAGCGGCTCGAGTTCTTGAGTACGGGATGTCCGTCGATGCAGATGGTGCCATGGCTGAGGTTGCCGCGTTTACAAAAAGACAGCCCAAGGCGCGCCGAGTGCGGCTCTTGCTCGCAGGTCAACTGTCCGAGCGCGGCCGCTACAGTGAGGCAATGGCTGAAGTGCAAAGCATGTTGCGTAACGCTCCTGAAGATTTTGAACTGTTGTTTGTGCAAGCGCAGTTGGCTGCGCGTGCCAAGCAATGGCAGGACGCAAAAAAATTCATCGATCAGTTCATTAACGTGCAAACTCAGCGCAAAAGTGCCGGCCCAGATGGTGCGTCTGATGCAGGGGTTGCTTTATCGGATGCCTATCAGTTTCGTGCGGGTGTCTTAGAAGAGATCGGCAAGTTCGACGAAGCCTATGCTGATTTGTCGTTGATCAAAGATCCATCGAATGCGGTCTTTGCCGCGCAAATGCGTCAGGCCGTTATTCGTGGCAAACAAGGCCGTATCGATGAGGCGGTAGCCATTCTTGATGCGGCTCAGCCTGAGGACGACGAGTCTGCTGACGTGGTTCTGGTGACAACCAGTCAAGTGCTTCGAAACGCAAAGAGAATCGACGAAGCAATCAAACGCTTGCAAGCAGCTGACAAAGAAAGAGGCAGCTCGAAAAGCGTCAAATACGATCTAGCTATGTTGTACGAGCAGCAAAACAACTTACCTGAGGCGGAACGACTGCTCAGGCAAGTCATTGTTCTTGATTCACGTCATGCTCACGCCTACAACGCCTTGGGTTACGCACTGGCCGATCGCAATATCCGTCTCGATGAGGCATTGATCTTGCTCAATAAGGCGAGTGAACTTGCGCCGAACGATCCTTTCATTATGGATAGCCTGGGTTGGGTCAAGTTCAGAATGGGCGACTATCCCGCTGCGGTGCAAATCTTAATGCGCGCGTATGTAAAACGCCCAGAGGCGGATATCGCTGCTCATCTGGGCGAGGTTTACTGGGCTCAAGGGGACCAAGACAAAGCGCGTGCGCTGTGGCGAGAAGGGCTTGCCAAAGAGGCCGGCAACGCGACTTTGGTCGAGACGATGAAGCGATTCGGGGTCGCACCTTGATTCGTTGGGTGTTGGCCATTGCTTTAGGGCTCATGCTTTTAGCAGGTTGTGCAGTCACAGAAATACCCGCACCAGTGTCAACTGCTGACTTTGCTCGATCAGGTCGGTTTGCCGTTCAGTCTCAAAGATTTAACCAAAATCCCGAGAACAGTCAGGGTGGCTTTGCCTGGCAAGATCGGGGTAACACGTTGTTATTGGATTTGATTTCACCCATGGGGGGCACGCTCGCCCGGGTTAGCGTTAATTCTCGCGAGGCGGTATTGACTCGATCTAACGGGGAGACGATCAGCGCAACCAGTCCGGATGAACTGATACAGATCGCGATTGGTCAGAACATGCCGGTATCGGATTTGCGCGATTGGTTAAGGGGACGGTTAAGTAAACACGCTGCCAGTACTGTTCGAGACTTGAGCCGGGATGAATTGGGGCATCTGACGGGATTTACGCAAGATGGCTGGCAGGTCAATCTGTCAAAGTACGATGGTCTCGGGCCACGGGCAATTGCACTCAGGCGGGATCTCGCCGGTCAACAGCTCTCGATCCGTTTGATCGTTGATTGATTGTCAATTATTCATCACTGTTCACTGACACATCATGCTTTACGATCTGATTGCACCCGCTAAGCTGAATTTGTTTCTGCATGTCGTGGGCCGTCGCGCTGATGGATACCATTTGCTTCAAACGGTCTTCCGGTTCATTGATTTGGCAGATACCATTCACATCGATGCAACGGACTCCTCTGAAATTATCCGAGAGAGCGACATGCCTGGGGTTGCGCCGCATGATGACCTCGTGGTGAGGGCTGCCAAAGCATTGCAGCGTGTCACGGGTGTGAAACGAGGCGCAGCGATTCGAGTGGATAAAAGAATCCCCACCGGAGGTGGTTTAGGTGGTGGATCAAGCGATGCGGCGACGGTCTTAATTGCGCTTAACCGACTCTGGCAAACTGGTTTAAGCCGCCAGGCGCTCATGCAGATTGGTCTTGAGCTCGGTGCGGATGTCCCCGTATTTATTTTTGGGCAAAATGCGTTTGCGGAAGGCATCGGCGAGCGCTTGACAGCGGTTGACCTGCCCCCTCAGGCCTACGTTGTGATTCAACCCGTGCAAAATGTCCCCACCGTAGGTGTTTTCCAGTCTAGTGATTTGACAAGAAACACGCCACAGGTCAAAATAACGGACTTTTCTGGCAATCCAGTTGGTTTTGGTCACAATGACCTACAGCCGGTTGTTCTGAGTATGTACCCCGTTATGCAAGACGTGTACAAATGGCTTGTTAAAGCCGGTTGTCATGCTCGGATGACAGGGTCTGGGGCTTGTTTTTTTACACAGTCCACTGATCCAGACGAGGCTCAGTTGGTTCGTCAGAAAATACTGAATGAATTGCATAAAGAAGTTACCGCTGTTGCAGGCGGTAGTCAGCAAGTACCGATACAGGCTATATTTGCTTGTAGCGGGTTAACTGAACACCCACTGCGGCACTGGTTAGAAAGTTAGTTGGGGAGTCGCCAAGCTGGTTAAGGCACCGGATTTTGATTCCGGCATGCGAAGGTTCGAATCCTTCTTCCCCAGCCCACACTGCGAAGCTGTTGAACTTGGCCCGTCAAGCATATAAAAAGCTTGATCTGCGTTAGTAGGTTCAGCAGCTTTTTCATTTGATGCTGTTTCTTTGTCTGCGATTGCCTTAGCCATGGGTACTGATAGTTTCATGATTTTCACCGGCACAGCCAATACTAGGCTGGCTGTTGATGTCGTTAACCATCTTGATATGTCACTCGGTAAAATGTCCGTGGGACGTTTCTCTGATGGCGAGGTGATGGTTGAGATCAACGAGAACGTTCGCGGCAAAGACGTGTTTGTGTTGCAGCCAACTTGTGCGCCCACCAACGACAACCTCATGGAAGTCATGGTCATGGTCGATGCGCTAAGACGTGCTTCTGCCCGCCGCATTACCGCCGCGATCCCGTATTTTGGTTATGCCCGTCAAGACCGTCGTCCTCGTTCAGCGCGTGTTGCGATTTCGGCTAAAGTCGTCGCAAATATGTTGCAAGTAGTTGGCGTTGATCGCGTGCTGACCATGGACTTGCATGCAGATCAGATCCAAGGTTTTTTTGATATACCGGTTGATAATATTTATGCGGGTCCGATTTTATTGGGTGACATCTGGCGCCGCAACCTGTCGAACCTGGTAGTGGTATCGCCTGACATTGGGGGCGTGGTCCGGGCTCGGGCGCTGGCCAAGCAGCTTGAAGCTGATCTGGCGATTATTGATAAACGCCGTCCGCGGGCAAACGTATCCGAAGTCATGAATATCATTGGCGAGGTAGACGGTCGCACCTGTTTGATCATGGATGATATGGTCGATACGGCAGGCACCCTGTGTAAAGCAGCACAAGCTTTGAAAGAGCGCGGCGCAGGGGCGGTTTATGCCTACTGCACGCACTCAGTTTTGTCAGGCGGTGCAGTTGAACGCATTGCCGCCTCAGAGCTAAATGAATTGGTTGTAACCGACACCATCCCCTTGTCGGATGAGGCGAAAGCCTGCCCTAAAATTCGCGCATTATCTTGTGCGGCTTTGTTAGGTGAAACTATTTTGAGAATCTCGAACGCAGAGTCAGTTAGCTCACTGTTCGTCGATTAAAAGAATGCTTGGTTCGCTGGTCGCGGCGAGCCAACATAACAGCGACTGGTTTTCGGTCGTTGTCTAAACAACCGGCGCGATTGCGCTTATTTTGGAGTATCTACCATGCAATTCAATGCAACATTACGTAGCGTACAGGGATCGAGTGCGAGCCGCCGCCTGCGCCACGCGGGTCGTGTTCCGGCCATCGTGTACGGTGGTAAAGACCAACCGCTGAACGTTGAACTCGATCACAATGAAATCTATCACGCTCTGCGCAAAGAGACGTTTCACTCATCCATTTTGGATATGAAAATTGAAGGTCACGATCAGCAAGTGCTGCTGCGTGCTGTTCAATGGCATCCATATAAGCAATTGGTCATGCACGTTGATTTCCAGCGCGTTTCTGCGGATCAGATTTTGCATACTAAAGTGCCACTGCACTTTATCAACGCCGAAACCTCACCTGCCGTGAAACTCAGTGCTGCCATCATTTCTCATATCTTTAATGAGATCGATATCGCTTGTTTGCCTGCGAATTTGCCTGCTTTCATCGAGGTCGACTTGTCCAAGCTGATTGGGGGCGCCTCAATCCATCTGGCTGAGATCACGTTACCCAAGGGCGTAAGCTACGTCCCCCACGGTACCGATACCAATCCTGTACTCGTTACAGCCGTTGTGAAAGGTGGTGGTAAAGACGAAGCTGCTGCTGATACAGCTGCTTAAAGCGTCGATCACTGCAGTGATTAAAGCCTCATCCCTGCTTAGCTTGGATGAGGTTTTTGTTTGCAGCGCTTCATTTTTCGTTTGACTCATCGCTTGGTTTCAAGCCCGCTCATGTCAACACCAATCAAATTGATCGTCGGACTCGGTAACCCGGGTACAGATTACGAACGAACCCGGCACAACGCGGGTTTCTGGTTGGCCGACGAAGTTGCGCGTGATCTCAGTTGCTCGTTCACCTTAGAAAAATCCTTTGCCGGCTCAGTCGCCAAGGCGCGAGTTCACGGGGAGCAAATATTTCTCGCTAAGCCCCAAACGTATATGAATCGCTCGGGGCAATGTGTGGGTGCTTTAGCCCGTTTTTACAAGCTCAAACCCGAGGCTATCTTGGTCCTCCACGACGAGCTGGATTTGTTACCTGGTCAAGTCAAAGTCAAACTTGGTGGCGGTCACGCTGGTCATAATGGCTTAAAGGATATCGCTGCCGCGCTGGGGGATCTGGGCTTCTGGCGGATGCGAATCGGTATCGGGCATCCCAGAACCTTGAACCTGCAGCAACAAGTTGTAGATTTTGTCTTGCATCCCCCTCGCCGCGAAGATCAGACGATGATTGATGGTGCAATCACACGCTGTCGCGCTGTGATGCCTTTATTGCTGGCGGGAGATTTTGTCAAAGCGACTGAGCAACTTCATCGCGACAACCCCGCATGACGACACAGCGCTTGCGAGCGGAGTGGCGTGCTTGCTTCCGGTTTATCCTCAGTCCCCATTTGAAACGTACGCTTCGCGTCGCGCCACCCTTAGCAGGGCGTCTGCGCGATTGGTTTCCCGGTCTTGGCATGGGTCGATTATTCGCTTGGGCTGCCACGTTATGGATACTGAATATTTTTGTGTTGGGCCCGCTTGTTCTCGAAGCTTTTGAAGCGAGTGGTGCGACGCATCGGATCAATGTCAATGATCTGCCTTGGTTGCAGGCAATTTTATGGGCTCCCCTAGTGGAGGAGCTACTGTTCAGGTACTGCCTGCGAAGACCGCTAAGCCTGTTTTGGGTTACTCCCTCTATGGGGGTTGTTCTGGTCTATGGTCTTCAAAGTTGGGCCTCCGTGCTCTTGGCACTGACAGTTGCTTTGCTTCTCTTTATCAGTTACTTCTCTGCCGAGCCTCGGGCTTGGGTGTTTAGGTGGGGGCGACGTTATCACAAGGTATTTCCGTGGGTTTTTCATCTCGTCGCCTTGGCTTTTGCAGCTGTCCACCTTCGTAATTATGTATTCGGCGATGTGCAGTGGTGGGTGATGATGATTTTGGTGACGCCCCAATGGCTGACTGGTCTGGTACTTGGCTGGATACGAGTGCAGCGAGGGGTTGGAGCCTCAATCCTGCTGCACGGTCTGTTTAATGCGGGGCCGCTTTGTGTGGCCTGGGTAGCCTTACAGTATGCAGAGTAAAAAATTCAATCTGCCCTCAATCCAATCTCTTTCGTCAACATAGCAAAGCGGTCGATATCTGAATTCAGAATGAGCTGAAATGCAGACGGACCATCTTTTGCAGGGGTGTATCCGAGCGAGGCAAGTTTGTCTTTGATCTCTTGACGCTCCAGCACTTTAACCAGGTCGTCATAGAGCTTTTTCTGAATAGCCACAGGCGTACCCGCTGGTGCGAGCAAACCATGCCATTGGTTCAACTGATAGCCGGGATAGCCTTGTTCTGCAACCGTTGGGATGTTTGGCATCAGTGGTGAGCGCTCTTGCGACGTGACGGCAAGCGCACGTACCTGTCCAGCCTGTATTTGTGCGCTCGCACTGGACGCAGTAATAATCGCCATCGGAACTTGACCTCCCAGCACGTCTTTCAGTGCTGGTCCACATCCCGTGTATGGGATGTGGGTGATATGCGTTTTGGCGCTGATATTCAACATTTCTCCAGCAAGATGCTGGGGAGTCCCGTTACCGCAGGATCCGTAGGAAACCGAATTCTTTTCAGGTTTTGCCGCATTGAGCATGTCAGATAAAGATTGATACGGTGAGTCGCTTGGCACAATCAGTACGGATGGAACAAACGCTACATTGATGATGGGAACAAAATCCTTTTTTGGATCGAAAGCTAAGTTGCTGAACACGCCGGGGTTTACAGCAAAAGAACTGTTTACCATCAGTAACGAGTAGCCGTCGGGCGCACGCCCCGCTACATATCGAGCGCCTAAGTTTCCGCTGGCGCCAGGACGATTTTCAACAATTGCGGAATGTCCGGTGCTGTCTTGCAAGTAATTGCCAATCAGTCGCGCTAACACATCAGTCCCGCCTCCGGGAGGAAAGGTGACAGTAATGTTGATGGGTTTGCTGGGGAATTGCTCTGCCTTTTCTTGTGCGGCAGCCTGGGAAATGGCACCGAGTCCATATGTCAGTATTGCAAGAGCTTGTATCGCTTTGAAGGCAAGAGCATGACGCATAATCAAGGATTCCTGTGTGTGTCTTTCGCTTAGAGGATATTAGAAAAATATCAATAAGCGATTTCTCAATTGCAATAACAATCTAGTTTTACTGCAGATTGCAGAAAAAATGAAATTAATTTAATATAGAAAAAAATGTAGCGTTTGCTACATTAATATTCTTTAGCAGCAGAAATCATGCAGCACCTACAGTCAAAGGGGTCGTTTTATGTATGACATTTTTCAAACAGACCGATTGATCGATCTGTGGTTGACCGAAGACATTGGTTGTTGCGATTTGACTGCGCAACTCATGATTGATGAAGATGCTGTCGGTACCTTCCATATGAACGCGCGTGAGCCGATGATCATTGCTGGCATACAGGTCGCGGCCCGACTTTTGACGCGTTATGACGCGAGACTGCAGGTCACGTGTCTGGTGAAAGACAGTGATAAAGTCGAAAAGGGTAAGCGCATCCTCACGGTGTCTGGGCCTGCTCGCAGTATCTTGACGGCAGAGCGCCCCGCCTTAAATATCCTGCAGTTGTTATGCGGGATTGCGACCGAAACAGCGCGTTACAAGCAAGCACTTGAGGGTACACAAACCCGTCTGATTGATACAAGAAAAACAACACCGGGTCTGCGGATGCTCGAAAAACATGCGGTAACTTGTGGTGGTGGCTTGAATCATCGTCTTGGTCTGGATAATGGCGTAATGTTGAAAGATAATCACATCGCCATTGCCGGCAGCATCGTAAAAGCGGTCGAACGGGCACGTAAAAATCTACCTGTGCTGACGAAGATAGAAGTCGAGTGTGATCGGTTAGATCAAGTGGCTGAGGCGCTTGAAGCCGGGGTCGACGTGATTATGCTCGACAACATGTCGATTGCTGACATGACAACTGCCGTCAAAATAATTGATGGTCGCGCAAAGATTGAAGCCTCTGGCGGTATCAGGATCGACACGATTCGCGAGATAGCACTGACTGGCGTAGACTACATTTCAACCAGCAAGATCACGCAGGCCGCACCCATCGTCGATATTGGACTAGATGAATGATGCGCAACGCCTTGCCGGGTTGCTTTTTCTTTATTGTCGGCCCGAGTGGGGCTGGTAAAGATAGTTTGATTGATGGTGCCCGGAAGCTGTTGCCTGCTGAAAATTTTATTTATGCGCGGCGTGTCATCACGCGACCGGCGGGTTCACCCGGCGAGGATCATGAGGCGTGTACGACCGAGCAGTTTCTGGCCAGGCAGGCTAATCAAGAGTTTTTGATTGCCTGGCAAGCACATGGTTTACATTACGGCCTGTCCGCACAGCTCAAGCAAGAGCTTGCTTCGGGTAGACACGTGATTGCAAATGGATCGCGTGCAATGATTGCGCAACTTGCGCAACAAATTCCTTCTCTGATTGTCGTTGAAATCACTGCGCCTGCAGAGGTGCTAATGAATCGATTAGTTGCAAGGGGGCGCGAGAAGCCCGATGATGTTGCAAAGCGACTCGCAAGAAAAACGCAAGAATTTCCCTCGCAGGTAGAGGTTATCCGTGTCACGAATGACCTAACACTTGAAGTGGGGATCGAGCGTTTTGTGGCAGCATTATTGACGCGAGTCAATCTTGCACCACCATCGTTGCGCGCGGTGTATAAAAAAATTGCTGGTGGTGTGCCGACCGACTCAGAGTATCAGGAGTTGATCAAAGCAATTGTCAACCACGAGCATACAGAATCTGCTCTGCACGCTTTCCTGATTGCTTGCACTCACGATTTGCAGTTAGAAGAGATTATTTCGATTGCCAAAGCACGTTCGCAAACCGTGCCCCGCATTAGCTGGCCAAGCGGAATGGTTGTCGATAAACACTCAATGGGTGGGATTCCAGGCAGCCGAGTCACGATGGTGGTCATCCCTATTATCGCGGCGCATGGGTTACTTATTCCAAAGACGTCTTCCAGAGCAATCACTTCTGCGGCAGGTACGGCAGACGCAATGGAGGTCCTTGCAAAAGTCGATCTCACGCCCGCTGAGCTCAGGGCTTGTGTGCTTGAAACAAACGCTTGTATCGCCTGGAACGGCAAACTCAACCATTCGATACTCGATGAGGTCATGAACGCCCTCACGAGACCACTTGGGCTGGACACGAGATCCTGGTCTGTTGCATCAATTTTGTCAAAAAAATATACGGCAGGTTCAACCCATGTGGTGATTGATATTCCCTACACGTCGTCAGGTAAGGTTAAATCAAAAGAAGATGCGGAGAGTCTGGCTCAGCTGTTTGAAAGAGTGGGACAGCAGCTAGGGCTGGTGGTGAAAGCCTTTGCGACGGATGGGGACTCACCTATTGGTCGAGGTATCGGTCCTGCCCTGGAGGTCAGGGATGTCTTGCAAGTGCTCGATCACTCCCCTGAGGCACCCAGTGATCTGTTAGAAAAATCACTTTTTTACGCCAGTCAGATATTGGCTTTGGACGAAAGCGTAGGCTCTGTTCAGGCGGGACGAAAAAGAGCGTATGAGTTGCTCGCCAGTGGGGCAGCACGACAAGCGCTCGACAGGATAATAGACAAGCAGGGCCGTCAGACTGATTACGATTTTTCAAACGTTAAGCGTGAGGCAATCCAGGCTAGGGCTGCGGGCACGATCAGGCGAATAGATGGCTTTGTAATCTCCGGCATTGCACGTACCGCGGGTGCTCCCACCGATCACCTCGCAGGGGTTGATTTATTGAAATCAGCTGGCGAGCAGGTTCAAGCGGGTGAAAGTTTGTATCTCGTACAAGCGAGCGACCCAGCCAGATTGGCGCTCGCCGTGCAGGCAGCGCAACAAGACAGCGGCTACAGAATTAATTAATGACATGCGGTATTTCAGTCGCTGGCGGCGTATTGCGACTGCGGCAACAACGCACAATCCCATCAATGATGACCATACCAATGCCAGGTATGTCGCCCAGGCTTAAGCTTTCGAGCAGATCCCGACCTGCCGTGTGTTGCGCGCGATCCATGATGACGAAATCAGCGCTGCGCCCGGGTTCGATCAGACCACAGTTCAGCTGGCGCATTTTCGCCGTGTTACCGGTCGCAAAACACAGCACAAGCTCAGGTGCAATGTTGCCCAGACTCGAGAGCAAGGCAATCATACGCAACATACCTAAGGGCTGAACACCTGAGCCCGCAGGGCCATCTGTTCCGAGTATCACGCGGTGAGGGCATTTGAGTGCAATGGCTGCTTGTGCGGCTGCGATGGCAATTTTCTCATTACCGTTGTGAACAATCTCGATCCCGCGTGAGGATTTTTCGCATAGCTCGCAGACGTGTTGTTCGGAAAGTGAGGTATGGCCGCCATTGATATGGCCGATGATATCTGCGTCGGCTTCGAGGACGACATCCTTGTCAATCAGTCCCGAGCCCGGAATGGAGGGGCCTCCCGTATGGATGGTGCTCTGGATTCCGTATTTACGCGCCCATGCGACCATGCGTTGCGCTTCTTCGCCCGCCTTCACGGAACCTAGTCCTACTTCACCCAGAAGCGTGACACCAGCCTCAGCCAGCTCTTTAAAGTCCTGTTCAACCATACCCTTTTCAATCACAGGTGCACCCGCCAGAACCTTCACACCGCCAGGACGAAAATTGTCAAAGGCACGCTGTGCAGTAATCGCCAGCGCTTTTAAGCCGACAATGTCTTTTGGTCTGCCGGGCAGATGGACTTCTCCGGCAGAGATCATTGTTGTGACGCCACCGTGCATGGTGGATTCAATCCAGCCCAGCTGGTTTTGCCTGGGCGTCCAGTCGCCAAAGACGGGGTGAACATGGCTGTCAATTAATCCTGGCGCGATACAAGTCTTGCGCGCATCGATCACTGTTTTCGCATGGCTGATATCGCAGTCTTTTTCTTTTCCAACTGCGGTGATGATGCCATCAACCGAGACGATCGTGTCCGCATCAAGAATAGGCTGGTCAATATCGCCAGACAAAAGCAAGCCAATATTTCTAATCACGACTTTGCCGGCGCTCTCTGAACTTTGTACTTCTGCCATTTAACCTGCTCCCTGAGACATTGTTTTTAGTTTGCAATCAATAAAGTGCGCAATACCGAGTGGGTAACAAAGTCTTCCCATTCAGAGAAGATCTTTGGCGATTCAAGGTTTTCGCCCAGAAAAGCAGTGAGCGTAAAACGATTGGATTGATAAAAATAACCGAGTGAGGCGATCATCAAATAGATATCGCGCGAGCGAAGACCGGGGCGGAACAAACCCTTTTGCGTGCCAACCTGCAAGGTTCTGTCTATGACACCGATCGCTGCAATGGAAAATTCTTTTGCAGTACTAGATTTTGATATGTGCTGTCCTCGCAGCAAATTTTCGCTATTGAGAATGGCGATGAATTCAGGGTGATCGCGATAATAGTGCAGGATAAACGCGATAATCAGGCGCATCGAAGCGATGGGATCGTTCAGGTCGAGCTCTAGGGCGGCTTCTGCTTCATTAAATCTGCGGTAAATTTCCTCGAGCGCGGCGACAAACAATCCGTCCTTATTCCCAAAGTAGTAATAGATCATTCTGTCATGGGATTTAGCTGCCCGAGAAATCTTTTCCAGGCTGCCGCCGCTGAGACCGTATTTTGAAAAAACCTTTATCGCCGCACGCAGGATCGTGTCACGCGTGGTTTTTGCTGCTCGCTCGCGTGCGCCGGTCTTGCGTGGAGAGTTGGTTACCGTCTGTTTTTTAACAGTCATCTTTGAAATTATGAGAGAGTGGTCACGCCGGTCTGGAGGTATTGTTCCATAAATGCTCGAACGCGAACAAAGTTTCTAGCACTAAGCTTTCAGGCTTGGTCAGCCAGGACCTGCTCAACCGTTGCAAGGCAAGGGGATTTGGTTTAAATTTAATAAAAAATATGTAGTAAGTGCAACATTTTATGTTTAGTGAATGCTACATTAAAAAAATATAAAAAGCGATGCCTCCCGCAATCTTTTGACTAAATGTCGACCTGGAATATGACGGAACACACAAAAACGGATGGGCTCCCGGACATGAATGTGCAAACACCGGCTGTAGCTCCAGATCGCGCCGTTCTCAGGAATGCGAAAGTCAGTGAGGTAAAAATTGCCTGCAATGCCTGTCCAGTGCTGTGCCAGATCAGCGAGGGGCGAAGCGGTGCCTGTGATCGCTACGCCAATCAGGCCGGGATATTAGTGCGTGTGGACCCGGTCGTGTTCCTACAGAAAGGACTCACACAGGCTGCGTCAGAACCCGTTAACTTTGTGTCGGCTGCTTCGAGCCTGAAGGCGGGGCATGCATCTGCTCAGAGGAGTCCGTTGCTTGATCAGAATGTGTTCGTAACAGGGGTCGGTGCCTCTACGACATACCCTGACTATAAGCCTGCTCCATTCATTGTTGCCTCAAAAGTATCTGGTGTGGATCTGGTGACCGTCGTGACGGAGGGTATTTTTAGTTATTGCAGCCTCAAGGTCAAAATTGATACTGACAGATACCTGGGGCCTGAACAGGCGCATGTGCGGGTCAAAGGTGAGGTGATTGGCCATGTCACGACGGCAGAGTACGGCTCTCAAATGCTTTCATTAGGTGGTGTGCATCACTTGACCGGCGGCAGTAAAAAAGAAGGCCGCGTGACGATGGAAGCCATGCTTGCGCTAGGCAACAAAGGCTCGGTAGAACTCTCTATCGACGGTGGTGCGCAACTGGTTGTTCAAGCAGGACAGGCCCCGATTGTGAACGGCGTAACTGAACGGCGTATGCGTGTGGGCTGTGGCTCGGCAACGATCGGAATTTTCGCGCTGCAGTTTTCAGGCTTGGCGGATGAGGTGGTGGTAGTGGACGACCACATCACCGGTGTACTGACCGAGCATCAGGCGGGCAAATGCCTGGATATGCGTGCATCTGGAATCGTGATGCGAGGGCGGAGATCCACACCGGGCAGGTATTTTCAAGTTGCGAATCCCGGTACCGGCTGGGGCGGCACAGATCTTGCTGACCCTTTAGCCATCATAGAAGGGTGGGACGAAAAAGTGGCTTGGCCAGGATTGCGTTTATTAATGACCTCGACAACCGGTGAGCATGCGAGCTGGTACGTACTGGATGACCAGCTACGTCCGGTGGAAGCAGTAATCCCTGCGAAGGTGCAGGAGGTCGTTGATCGAATTGGCGAAAACTGTGAGCCCTCGCTCACCAGTGTCATGTTCCTGGCTGGTGCGGGGGGGAGTCTCAGGGCGGGTGTGACTGAAAACCCTGTGTTGTTGACTCAGGCGATTAAAAAATCACTGGTGAATGTGACGTGTGGTGGCGCGCCGGCTTATGTATGGCCGGGAGGGGGGATCACGGTGATGGTCGATGTGATGCGGATGCCGGATAACAGCTTTGGCACCGTTCCCACGCCAGCGATCGTGGCACCGATCGAGTTCAGTATGAAGCTCTCGGACTATCAACGCTTAGGCGGGCATATGGACTATGTGCGCACGCTTGAGCAGTCTGTCGGCCAGGGCGCTTGGCACCACGACGGTGCTCCTCAGGCAGTCAAGTGGATCGGGCCAGTTGAGGCGAGTCCATGGCCTCTCGGTCAACCACCCATGTTGGGCTAAACGATGCAGGAACCGATCTCCGCAGTTTTGCAGGATGGACGACGACACTTTCAGCATGGGCCAATCGATATCATCGCTTACGCTGAGGGTGAGTACGCGGCGGTGGAGCGTGCCCATGCAGCGGCCTGGAAAAGATTCCAAAGTGTCTTAAACGAATTGACGAGCGAGCTGACTTCGTTACGTCAACCCGTTGGAGTAGATTGTCTTGTGCTGGGACCGATTGCGAAAACAATGTGGCAAGCGTGCCATGACTGCACAGACGACTTCATTACGCCGATGGCGGCCGTAGCGGGTGCCGTGGCACAAACATTGATAGAGGATTACAGGTTGCCGGGCATCAGTCGGGCGTGGATCAATAATGGTGGTGATATAGCCGTTCATATGGCGCCGGGACATAGCCTGAAAATCGGTCTGTTTGCAGATTTGTCGCGACTCAGTGAAAGCATGGTTCAAGCAGGCATTCCAGTAGATGGGGTGTTTGAGCTCACGCAGGATTCAGGTGTTCAGGGCGTGGCGACGAGCGGCTGGCGTGGACGCAGTCATTCGCTTGGACTGGCAGATAGTGTGACGGTACTGGCGAGTACGGCTGCCCGCGCCGATGCCGCGGCGACGGTGATTGCCAATGAAGTCAATGTGGATGATCCGCGCATCGTCCGTCTTCCAGCCAACACGCTTAAAGATGATTCTGATCTGGGTGAAATACTGGTCACGGTTGAGGTGCCTGCGCTGAGTGAAGACGATATTCATGCTGCTTTGCAGCAAGGCTTGACGCGGGCAAGGGAGTTAAAAAATAAAGGCCTGATTATTTCAGCAGTGATAACCTGCCAAGGTTGGGTCACGAGCACCGAGATGTCGACTTGTTCAAGGATGGCGAATACATGAAAGCGAAGATACGAAAAATAATTGTTCAGGTGGAAGAAGTGCATACAGAAATGGGACGCGCGCTTACGCAGCCGACACGTCGGGCCGTGGCGATTGCTGTGATTCAAAATCCCTTTGCTGGTCAGTACGTTGAGGACTTAAGCGAACTGATGGATGTCGGCGAAGAACTAGGTAAGTTACTAGGAGAGCGTTGTGTATCGGCACTTCGAATTACACCTGAGCAAGCTGAAAGTTATGGAAAAGCCGCAATCGTAGGTGAGGCGGGTGAACTCGAACACGCGGCGGCGATCTTGCATCCTAAACTCGGCGCGCCGTTGCGCTTAGCGGTTTCGCACGGTGCTGCCCTGGTCCCCTCGAGCAAAAAGCGTGGCGCGCCGGGTGCTGCCATCGATGTGCCGCTCGGCCATAAAGATGCAGCGTTTGTACGTAGTCATTTTGATGCGATCGAAGCACGCGTAACTGACGCGCCGTTTGCAAACGAAATAGTAGTGGCAGTTGCAGTAACGGATAGTGGACGACCCTTACCTCGAATCGGTGGACTGCAAGCCCACGAAATCGTCGGTAAAGATGGCTTACGTTAAGTAGTAGACATCATTGAATTCGACCCCTTTTTAGAGGACTACATCATGAAGCATCGTACTGCCTGCCGGATCGTTGGACAAAGCTTGGTCGCAGCCGTGCTTGCATCGACTGCATTGTTCGCTTGCGCCGAAGACGTGATCAAAATCGGCGAGATCAATAGTTATAAAGCTCAACCCGCATTTACTGAATCCTATAAAAAGGGCATGGAGCTCGCGGTCGAACAGATCAACGCGGCGGGAGGGCTCAACGGTAAAAAAGTTGAGCTCATCACGCGGGATGACAATGCCAGCCCAGGTGACGCCGTGAGGGTGGCTGAGGAGTTAGTGTCGCGCGACAAGGTTGATGTGTTAACGGGTTCATTTCTTTCGCATATTGGTTTGGCATTAACGGATTTCGCAAAGCAGAAAAAAATGTTTTTTCTGGCCAGTGAGCCCTTAACCGATAAGATCGTGT
The DNA here is from genome assembly GCF_003003055.1 of Jezberella montanilacus. Classification (GTDB taxonomy): domain Bacteria; phylum Pseudomonadota; class Gammaproteobacteria; order Burkholderiales; family Burkholderiaceae_B; genus Zwartia; species Zwartia montanilacus. Next base: position 105,655 of record NZ_PVTV01000013.1, on the reverse strand, counting down.
GGCAAAACGGTAATCGCTATACGTTCCGGTTACGTCCGTCAACCTATATGCAAGTCGCCATGCTGGTACCTGAAGCCGCTGCGATGAAAAGAAAACGCTGGGCGGTTGTATTTCCCAATTATGAGTACGGTCAATCCGCGGCAGCAACGTTCAAAGAACTCCTCAAGCAAGCCCAGCCAGATGTTGAGTTTGTGGCCGAACAAGCGCCTCCATTAGGTAAGGTTGATGCGGGCAGCGTTGTGCAGGCCTTAGCCGACGCAAAACCAGACGCTATTTTTAACGTCTTGTTCGGTGCGGATTTGTCTCGCTTTGTTCGGGAGGGCAATACGCGTGGCTTGTTTAAGGATCGCGATATGGTGAGCTTGCTGACCGGAGAGCCGGAGTATCTGGATCCTCTCAAGGACGAAGCACCGAATGGCTGGCTGGTAACGGGTTATCCGTGGTACGGAATCGAGACAGCTGAGCATCAGGCCTTTTTGAAAGCCTATCAGGATAGATTTAAAGATTACCCAAGACTCGGTTCGATCGTAGGGTATTCGTCAATTATCTCTTTAGCCGCCGGTATCAAAAAAGCGCAAAGCACAGATACTGACAAGTTAATCGCTGCCTTTGAAGGGCTGAGTGTTGCGACACCTTTTGGTCCGATCGTTTATCGTGCAGAAGATCATCAGTCCACGATGGGTGGTTATGTGGGTCGTACTAAAAACGATAACGGTAAAGGCGTCATGGTGGGCTATCGCTACGTAAATGGAGCGGCTGTCTTACCTTCAGCCGAAATCGTCAAGAAATTACGTCCCGCCGATTGATCCGGATGGTATGAATATCTGATGGACTTTTCGAGTTTCGTCGTTCAGCTACTCAACGGTTTAGCGAGTGCCTCTTCACTTTTTCTGGTGGCGGCAGGTCTGTCGCTGATTTTTGGCGTCACCAGAATTGTGAATTTTGCCCATGGTTCTTTTTTCATGGTGGGCATTTATATTGCCTATTCTTTTGTCAATATCTTGTCTTCGACAATTGGTTTCTGGCCAGCCTTGATTTTGTCGCCGCTTATTGTGGGCTTGCTTGGCGCCGTGATCGAAATATCGCTGATGCGACGCATCTATCGTGCCCCAGAATTATTTCAATTGCTCGCAACCTTCGCACTTGTTCTTGTGATTAAAGACGCGGTGTTGTGGTTCTGGGGGGCGGAAGAACTTCTTGGGCCTCGAGCGCCGGGACTGAAGGGTTCGGTAGAAATTCTCAGCCGACAATTTCCTTCTTATGATTTGTTTTTAATCGTTGTGGGACCCGTATTGTTATGCGCGTTATGGTTGTTATTAACGCGAACACGCTGGGGAACACTGATCCGTGCCGCGACGCAAGACCGTGAAATGGTGGCCGCCCTCGGCGTCAATCAGGCTTGGTTATTTACGGCGGTGTTTGCGTTGGGCGCGCTGCTGGCTGGCTTGGGTGGCGCGTTGCAGTTACCCAGAGAACCCGCTAATCTTGAGATGGATCTGAATACGATTGGGGCCGCCTTTGTGGTGGTCGTGGTCGGTGGGATGGGCTCGATTCCGGGCGCTTATGTTGCAGCGCTGTTGATTGCAGAAATGAAAGCAATCTGTATCTGGCTGGGTGTTGTGGATTTGTTTGGCATCCACATTTCTTTCTCAAAGCTAACGCTAGTCGTTGAATTTCTCGTGATGGCGGTTGTACTGATCTTCCGACCCTGGGGGCTGATGGGGCGTGCGCAATCCCGTTCACGTCACGCTGCAGAAATCGAAGCACCCTTGCGGCGTAGCTCGCGCGGTGCACAGTTAGCTGTTTGGGGCTTGGTGGCGCTGCTGGTGTTAGCACCGTTTTTAACTGCGCAATCCCCCTACTTTGTGGTGCTGGGGGTAGACTTGCTGATCGCTGCCCTGTTTGCTGTGAGTCTACATTTCATCATGGGTCCTGCTGGCATGCATTCATTTGGGCATGCGGCATATTTTGGACTGGGAGCCTACGCCGCTGCCTTGTTGGTGCGTGCAGCAGGTTTGCCGATGGAAGCCTCTCTGCTTATTGCACCACTGATCGCAGCATTAGGCGCGGTTGTTTTTGGCTGGTTTTGCGTGCGGTTGTCAGGGGTTTATCTGGCGATGTTAACGCTTGCCTTCGCACAAATTACGTGGGCAGTTATTTTTCAGTGGGACGCTTTAACCGGCGGCAGTAACGGTCTGACTGGCGTCTGGCCTGAACCATGGTTGGCCGATAAGAAGAACTATTTTCTGCTGACACTCGGGTTAGTGGTCATCAGCATCTGGATGCTCAGGCGTATTCTGTTTTCACCCTTTGGTTTTGCCATGCGAGCGAGCCGTGACTCAGCCTTGCGGGCTGATGCAATCGGTATCAATGTACCGTGTGTGCAGTGGCTAGCGTTCATATTCGCTGGAGGATTTGCGGGCTTGGCCGGGGCGATATTCACTTTTTCAAAAGGTAGCATTTCGCCTGATGCAGTGAGTGTTGGCAGGTCTGTAGATGGCCTAGTGATGGTGCTGCTTGGTGGGATTCAAACCTTATCGGGTTCGATCTTTGGTTCGGTACTGTTTACATGGCTTCATGATGCCGTGGCTCGAAATACCGAATATTGGCGAGCGACGCTGGGCGGCATCATTCTTCTGCTTGTCTTGCTCTTTCCTCAAGGGGTTGCGGGCTACGCGAAGCTGATCGCTGAGCGACTGACAACTAAAAAACAAGTTAAGACTCCAGACTTTGATCGCGCTCAATCTGGAGCCAAACCATGAGCCTGTTGAAAGTGGTGGGACTAGGTAAATCGTTTGGTGGTGTCAAAGCTGTCGATGGGATCGATTTCGAGTTGCAGGCGGGTCAGTTGCTCGCGCTGATTGGTCCAAATGGCGCGGGCAAGTCCACAACCTTTAATATGATCAATGGCCAGATCCGTGCTGATCGTGGCTCAGTCAGTCTTGATGGAACTGAATTAGTTGGTCTGCCTCCTCGTCAGATCTGGCGGCAGGGCGTGGGACGAACGTTTCAGATTGCTGAAACATTTTCCTCTCTGACTGTCGTTGAAAATATACAGATGGCCTTATTGTCGCATCAGAAAAAAATCTTTACTTTCTGGTCGCCTGCGAACAAGCATGGGCGTGAACAGGCTATGCGACTACTCGAGCAGGTGGGTATGTTGGAACAGGCCGACAGGCCGTGCACCGCTCTGGCTTACAGTGATATTAAGCGCGTTGAGCTTGCCATTGCTCTGGCCAATGAGCCACGTTTGTTGTTGATGGATGAGCCGACTGCAGGCATGGCGCCCAAAGAGAGAAATGATTTGATGGCACTGACCAAAAAACTCGTGCTTGAGCGCAATATGGCAGTGCTGTTTACCGAACACAGCATGGATGTGGTGTTCGCGTACGCCGACAGAATGATTGTATTGGCGCGAGGCAGGCTGATTGCGCAGGGTCAGCCCGATGAAATCCGTCATCATCCCAAAGTGCAGGAAGTCTATTTCGGAACAGGTAAAACCTTTAAGCTCGACAAGACTGCGGAGCGTGCGCATGCAGGTTGAGCCTATCGAGACGAATCAAGAACAACGCTTACTCAATGTTGTAGGTCTCTGCGCCTGGTATGGCGCGGCACAAGTGTTAGATGACGTGGGTTTGCATGTTAAGCGAGGCGAGGTTGTAGCCTTGATGGGACGCAATGGGGCAGGAAAATCCACCACGATGAAAGCGATCATGGGCCTGATGGAGAAAAAGCGGGGCGAGCTTAATTTCATGGGGGTAGATATTTCAAATCGTCCTTCGCATCAGATCGCCTCTCTGGGGTTGGGATTCGTGCCCGAAGATCGGAGGATTTTTACCGATCTGACTGTGATGGAAAATTTAGAGGTGGGCAGACAGTCTGCACGCGCTTGGCCAGATGGCACTGCAGCACCGGTATGGACGAGTGATAAATTATTTAAATTGTTCCCTAACTTAGGTGAAATGCCTCGGCGCCGCGGTGGCAGAATGAGCGGTGGAGAACAGCAGATGCTCACGGTCGCCAGGACGCTGATGGGGAATCCTTATCTTGTATTGCTCGATGAGCCCTCTGAAGGGGTCGCGCCTGTCATTGTGGAGCAAATGGCCAATATGATCGTCGAACTCAAACAGCGGGGAGTCAGTATTTTGCTCTCAGAACAAAATCTGCATTTCGCCCAGTTGGTTTGCGACCGTGCGTATGTTCTCGAAAAAGGCCAGATTCAATTTAACGGCAGCATGGCAGAGCTCGAAGCAAACGAAGATGTTCGCCGTGCGTACCTGAGTGTCTGAAGATGCGTGAGGCTGACATCTCCCCCCTAACCGTTAGTTTGCGTGTCAATGGTGTCGCCCACGAGTTGTTAGCCGACCCTGACACTTCCTTGATGACGGTCTTGCGCAATGATCTGAACTTGAATGGTCCGAAATATGGCTGTGGGCTCGGGCAGTGCGGAGCTTGCACGGTGTTGGTCGATGGTGTGGCGGCCAGATCCTGCGTGATCCCTGTGGGTAAGATGCGGGATCGAGAGATTGTCACACTGGAAGGATTAACAAAAGACGGGGTTTTGCATCCCGTGCAGCAGGCCTTCATTGATGCGCAGGCTGCGCAATGTGGGTATTGTTTGAATGGAATGATCATGATGACAGTATCATTTTTAAAAGATCAGCCCGAGCCGACAGAGCAGCAGATCCGTGATGCCTTGTCTGGAAATCTTTGTCGTTGCGGCACTCATGTTGAAATTATTGAGGCCGTGAAAAAGGCCTCAAGCCGGCTTGTGTTGAATGCGCAACGCGAGCGCTGAGCGATGACGACGATGCCGCGCCAACTAAGAACCCGTAAAGACTTTTTAGAGTCTGCAGGAGTGCTGTTAGTTGTGCGTGAGCCTCTGCCTGCTCCCGCTCCTGTTAAAGGGCAGCCTGCAATGGTGGCGGCGAACCCGGCCGAGGGCGTTGAGGTGTTGTTGTCGGTCTGGAATGATGGCCGCGTAGTCGCGTTAAATGGTCACGTCGATCTGGGTACCGGTCTTCGTACCGCCTTAGGTCAAATCGTCGCCGAAGAACTCGCTGTAGACATCTCCAGCGTAGAAGTCGTGCTGGGTGATACGGGTCTTACTCCTAACCAGGGGCCGACGATTGCAAGTGCTTCGATCCAGTTACATAGCGAACCGCTCAGGCGCGCTGCGGCCCAGGCGCGGGTGTATTTGCTCACGCTCGCCGCTCAGCACTTCGATACAAAAGAGATAGAACAGTTAACAGTGCGTGCAGGCGTCGTTTCTTTACGTGAGGGGTTGTCAGGCGCTTCAGTATCTTATGCACAGTTAATCGGGCAGCAACAGGTCCGATTGACGCTTGATCTGGCGGCGCAGGTCAAGTCTTCCGAACATTACACAGTAGTCGGGCAGTCCTTGCCGCGTGTGGATATCCCTGGCAAGGCCACTGGAGAACTGACTTTCGTTCACGACATGCGCCTGCCTGGAATGTTGCATGGTCGTGTGATCCGGCCTCCCTACGCAGGGGTTGATCACGGCGAGTTTATTGGCAATCTTCTAGAGTCTGTCGATGAGTCCTCTATTGCGCATATCCCCGGGATACGTGCCGTCGTGGTGATTCGTGATTTTATCGGTGTGGTAGCCGAGCGCGAAGAGCAGGCCGAGCTTGCTGCCGCTGCCTTGAGCGTTGAATGGAAATCCTGGCCAGGTTTGCCCGATGTCTCAAATTTAGAAAATGCGCTGCGTAATAATCCTGTTACACCCAGACGTCTGGTCGAAGAAGGCGATGTCGATCAGGCGTTGAGCCAAGCGGATCAACAGATGGCCCGCACATACATCTGGCCCTACCAGATGCACGCCTCGATGGGGCCTTCCTGTGCGGTGGCTGCCTGGCACGGTGATCGTGTGACTGCCGAGCATCCTTATCGTTTGACAGTCTGGGCGGGGACACAAAACCCCCATGTCCTGCGCGCAGACCTTGCGCGTCTCTCGGGCCTGGCAGACTATGAAATTGAAATTGTACGCATGGAAGCTGCGGGGTGTTATGGACGAAATGGCGCCGATGATGTCGCAGCCGATGCTTTGCTGTTGTCGCGTGCAGTGGGTGCTTCGGTGCGCGTGCAGCTCACGCGTGAGCAAGAAAATCTGTGGGAGCCGAAAGGCGCTGCGCAATTAATGGATGTGCGGGGTGGTCTGACTCCTGACGGAGCGATCGCTGCTTACGATTTTTCGACTTCGTATCCGTCGAATGGTGCGCCGACGCTGGCCTTGTTGCTCACCAGAACGATTGAGCCACAAGCTGTGACCTATGAGATGGGTGACAGAACTGCCCGTCCGCCATACAGCATCGACAATTTGCGTGTCACTGTCAATGACATGCCTGCGATCTTGCGTGCCTCATGGTTGCGCGGCGTCTCAGCGCTGCCCAACTCTTTTGCGCATGAGTCCTATATTGATGAACTGGCAACTGCTGCAGGGGTGGATCCGCTCGAGTTCAGACTACGTTATCTCGATGATCCCCGTGCCAGAGAGTTATTGCAGGCGACCGCTGACAAAGCTAGTTGGCAGGCGCACGCTTCGCCACAACAGCAACAGGCGCAGGGAGACATCCTGAGTGGTCAGGGTCTGGCCTATGCGCGTTATATCCATAGCAAGTGGCCAGGCTTTGGTGCTGCCTGGTCGGCCTGGGTGGCGGATGTCGATGTCAACCGTAAAACGGGTGAAGTGCATGTCAAGCGCGTGGTGGTAGGACACGATGCCGGGATGACGATCAATCCCAAAGGGGTTGAGCAACAAGTGCATGGCAACGTCGTGCAGACAACCAGCCGCGCCTTGCATGAATCTGTGCGCACAGATGCTAAGACGCATGCGATCCAGTCACGTGACTTTGGCAGCTACCCGATCTTGTCTTTCCGCGAAGTGCCTGTGATTGAAGTGATGCAGATGCCCAGGCAAAACGAACCTGCGCTTGGGGCAGGTGAGTCGGCGTCTGTGCCGGGAACGGCTGCGATTGCGAATGCGATTTTTGATGCGACGGGTGTGCGGTTCAGGCAGCCCCCATTTACGGCAGAGATCATTCGCGCCGCGTTAAATCCTTTGCCCGATGACACTTTCAAAACCAGTTCGACCCAAGCTTCAGCGACCCCAGCTGCCCAGCTGCCTTCCGATGCCGCCTGGCCTCGTCGACGCAAGGTCTGGGTGAGGGCTGGTCTGTTGGCGATGGGGATGTTGACGGCGGGCGCTGCAATGCTCGGTTGGCGCTCAGTAATCGCTCCGGTTGCGCGTCCCGCTCTCGCAACCTATTCTGACGACACCATCGCGCGGGGCAAGGTGCTGGCAGATTTGGGTAACTGTGTGTCCTGTCACACGACTCTGGGTGGTAAACCTTTCGCAGGTGGCCTGGCGATGCAGACTCCTTTTGGAGTCGTTTATGGATCTAACCTTACTCCCGACGCTCAAACGGGTATTGGTAATTGGTCGCTTGCTGCGTTTGAACGTGCGATGCGCCAAGGTATATCCAGAGATGGTCAGCACTTGTATCCTGCATTTCCGTACACCTCGTTTTCCAGGATGACAAGCGATGACATCACCGCGCTCTATGCCTACCTAATGACGCAGGAGCCTGTGAAAAATGTTGTTCAGGAAGCTCAGCTTTCTTTCCCCTTTAGTCTGCGTCCCTTAATGGCGCTGTGGAACGTAGCGTTTCTCAACCCTCAGCCGCTAGCGACCGAGCAGCCGCAGCTTTCTGCGCAATGGTTGCGGGGCGAGTATCTGGTCAATGGCCCTGGGCATTGCACCGCCTGTCATACCCCTCGTAATGCGCTTGGTGCTGAGCAAGTCGGTCAATCCTTTTTGTCTGGGGCACTGGTAAAAGGATGGGAAGCCCCTGCACTCACTGCACTGTCCAGAGCGCCCGTACCCTGGACAGAGCAAGACTTTTTCACTTACCTGCAGTCTGGTTTTAGCCCGAACCATGGCAGTGCTTCAGGCCCCATGTCGACAGTTGTGCAGCAATTGAGTACGGTGCCACAAGAGGATTTACGGGCCATGTCACATTATTTAGCGTCCTACCAGTCAGACACTCAGGCTCAACAGGCTACCCCCGCGCTTGCGAAGGCTGTTGTTGCACAAGCAGCGGAGAGCGCACCTGCGCTGACCGGCTCTGCTCAACGGATGTTCATGATGGCCTGCGGTGCCTGTCACCATGATGGCCAGGGGCCCAAGCTGCTTGGTATGAATGTGCCCTTAGCACTCAATACGAACTTACATAGTGACAGGCCGGATAATGTGATTCGGGTGATTCTTGAGGGTGTGCGCGATCCTGCCTCAAAAGATATTGGTTTTATGCCCGCGTTTGGCGAGTACCTTCGGACACAGGAGATTGCTGAGCTTGTCCGTTATATGCGCGCCAGATATGCGCCAGATAAGGCTGCGTGGGGCAATCTCGAGGGGCAGATTGATGCTTTGCGCAAAGCTGCCGCACTCCCTTGATTAACCCCTGACAACGTCAGTCTTGGGGATGGTCGGCCATAGCGGTTAAACTCTTCGGTTATCTATGGCCAAAATCAATTTTGGCGTCATTGTTCAGTTATTCATTTAAAAAATATTCGGGATTCTCATGGCTCTGCAATGCGGCATCGTTGGTTTGCCCAACGTCGGTAAATCAACCTTATTTAACGCGCTGACCAAAGCGGGTATCGCGGCTGAAAACTACCCTTTCTGCACCATTGAACCCAATGTGGGCGTGGTCGAGGTGCCCGATGCTCGGTTGCATAAGCTAGCAGAAATCGTCAATCCCGAGCGCATTCTTCATGCCACCGTCGAGTTTGTCGATATTGCAGGTCTCGTTGCAGGGGCCAGTCAGGGTGAGGGGTTGGGCAATCAGTTTCTTTCCCATATCCGCGAGACCAATGCCATTGTGAACGTGGTGCGCTGCTTTGAAGACGACAATGTCATTCACGTTGCTGGTCGTGTCGATCCGATCTCAGATATTGAAGTCATCGAGACCGAACTCGCGCTCGCTGACATGCAAACAGCCGAAAAAGCCTTGCATCGTTTTCAAAAGACGGCGAGGTCTGGTGATAAAGACGCCCAGCGAATGGTTGGTTTGATCGAAAAATGTATCACCCAGTTGGACTTGGCCAAACCCATACGTGCTCTCGGTATGGATGCTGATGACTTAGCCTTGTTGGCACCCTTATGTTTTATCACTGCCAAACCAGCTATGTACGTGGGTAATGTGAGCGATAGCGGCTTTATCGATAATCCCTTGCTCGATAAATTAACCGCCTACGCGGCTGAGCGCAATGCACCGGTCGTCGCTATCTGCGCGGCCATCGAAGCCGAGATCGCAGATCTGCCTGACGAAGACAAGGGGGTTTTCTTAGCTGATATGGGCATGACCGAGCCTGGCCTAAACCGCTTAATCCAGGGCGCGTTTAAGTTGCTTGGTTTGCAGACATATTTCACTGCGGGCGTGAAAGAGGTGCGTGCCTGGACAGTTCCGATCGGTGCTACGGGCCCCCAGGCTGCGGGTGTTATCCATACAGATTTCGAGCGCGGTTTTATCCGTGCCCAGACGATTGCCTATGAGGACTTTGTTGCCTTCAAAGGTGAGCAAGGCGCCAAAGAAGCCGGAAAAATGCGTGCTGAAGGCAAAGAATACATCGTCCAAGACGGCGATGTGATGAACTTCTTGTTTAACGTCTAACACTCAACACCTGCTTGAAGTTAAGTTTCAAACAGGTGTTGGGCTTCGTCTGTCGTGGGAGCTAAGCCGGTAGCAAGTAGCTTTGAAATACGCCCACATGTACGATGGCTGAGTCTGATGCGTTTGGCCACAGATCCTCAGTGCGAAAGGCGACATCAAAAGTGGGCTCATCAGCAGCGTGAACGCCGTGCGCATGCGCATCGGGGAATGGATAGGCTGGCGTCTCATGAACCACAACACCTTGCTTGCCGCGGATATACGCGGGCAGACGGATGTGTCCACCAAAGAAATCGTTTCGCACGCGAACCCTATCACCTTTCTTGAACTGATGACGATCAGCCGCATTACTGCGACCTGGTGTGCTGGGCCCAGAAAGCGGGAAAGCGCCGCCTGCAAGGTGTTCGAGTTCTTCTCGCGTCACTAAACCTTTTTCGACGAGTAGAGTTGCCAAACTTGTCAGTGTGCGTTCGTAATAACTTGCTGACATGTAATGGCGGGGCGACATCCGTTCGATTGCGTGACGGTATTCGTCCATATTGAACACCCCATGACGAACCGCCAATCCGTATAGGGCGTTGGCTTTTCTTTCCCACTCTTCATGAAAAACCGCTGCGTCTCGACCATACTGGACGGTACCAAAGCCCTGCCGGCCACCTAAATCATGTATGCCATCCATCAGTTCAGCTCCCCATCAGGCGTTCAACGCCAATCATGGACTCTTTCGTAACAATGCCTGCCAGTTTGTCTTCAGGCCATCCTATGGTTTCGGCTGGTTGTTGCGGGATGACCATATATCGAGTGTCGGTCGTTGTGTCCCAAACCTTGATTTCAGTTGTCGCGGGTAGTTCAAGCCCCATCTCTTTCAAGACCGTTCGAGACTCTCGAACCGCACGCGCCCGGTATTCGAGATCCTTGTACCAGTCAGGCGGTAGCCCGATAATTGTGAACGCCGTGCAAGAGCAAAGGGTACAGACGATGACATTGTGCAGGTTAGGCGTGTTTTCGAGCGCGACGAGATAACGGTGATGCGGTGGCATTTCAAAACCTAACTCGGCTGCCGCCGCTTTGCCATCTGCAAGCAAACGTGTGCGGTAAGCAGAATCTGTCCACGCCTTAGCGACCATTCGTGCACCATTTGCTGGTACCCACGCCTCATCGGCTGTGTGCCGCGCTTTTTCAATAGCGGCGGCCGGTTCCATGCCCTGAGCGTTCATCACAGACTCGATTGCTTCGATTCTTTTTATTACCGATGCCTGCTCAGTTGCAATAGGGTGATTTTGACTCATCACTCGTCTCCTTTTGTATTCACTTTGGTATTCAATTAATCACTTCGATAGTATCCGAATTCACGGCCTGAGTTGAACCTAAATGTAGCGCTCAGGGTTTGAGAAATCCATACTTGGCAAGAATCGTTTGACCTGGAGCAGACAGAACATAGTCAACAAACTCGTGCGCAGCCCTGGGCTGTCTGGTCGTAGAAGTGACCGCGATCGGATAGGTCACGGGCATAGCGGAGGAAACTCGATAGGCGACGCGAACCTTATCGCCAACGAGTGCGGCATCGGTCGCGAAGACAAAGCCCGCATCCACCTCGCCGCGCACAACGTAATCGAGGCTTTGCCGAACATTCTGGGCGAGAACCGCCTTTGCGGCCACAACATCCCATTGACCTACAGCTTCTAGGGCAGCCTGCGCATAACGTCCAATGGGAACCGAGGCAGGATTGCCGTAGGTCACCCTTTTAATGTTTGGACTAGCAAGCGCTTTGAGGTCGGCCAAGCGTAGTTTGCTCTCCGCGGGCACGATGACAACGACTTGATTCGAAGCAAAATCCTGGCGGCTATCCCTGTTCACCCCTTTTAATGTGACCGCCTTGTCCATCGCTACTTGGTCGGCGGAGGCAAAAACATCCGCTGGCGCGCCATTGATGATCTGCATCATGAGTGAATCGGAAGCACCAAAATTCATGATGACTTTTGTGCCAGGATGAGTCGTTTCAAAGGATTGGCTCAATGCGGTGAAAGCATTAGTGAGACTGGCTGCGGCCGAAACAATTAAATCAGCTGTTTGCGCACGGGAGCAGTCACACAGACCAAGTGATGTGATGAGTAAGGCTCCGAATCGTTTAAGGACAGCGCTGCGCACGTTAAGATCCCTCAGATATTGACGCCGTTGGTTGACGGGCGTCAGACTTGAAGTAAATATTAACTGAAGGCACCTAACGCCTAGTAAATCTGCGCCATCTTGCCCATAAACGCCATCATGGCGAGCAGGGTGGTAATTTGTATGCCGATCGTCCAGCAAAATTTTCGATCGATGATGTCTTCGACGTGAATAAACTTTTTATCCATGTCGATACGTAGATCAGTAATGGATCGATCCAGACGATCGATGGATTTTGCTGTTTGATCCATACGAACCTCAAGGGTGGTGACTCTTTTGTCCATGGCGTGCTTAATAGAACTGCGCCATCTTGCCCATAAACGCCATCATGGCGAGCAGGGTGGTAATTTGTATGCCGATTGACCACGAGAACTTGCGATCGATGATGTCTTCGATTCGCGCAAATTTTCTGTCTATTTTCTCTTCGGCATGGATAAATTTTTTATCCATATCTACGCGTAAATCAGTAATTGATCGATCCAGACGATCAATCGATTGAGCTGTTTGATCCATACGAACTTCTAGGGTGGTGACTCTTTTCTCCATGGCGTGCTTAATAGAACTGCGCCATCTTGCCCATAAACGCCATCATGGCGAGCAGGGTGGTAATTTGTATGCCGATTGACCACGAAAACTTGCGATCAATGATGTCTTCGATTCGCGCAAATTTCTTATCTATTTTTTCTTCAAAATGAATAAACCGCTTGTCTATCCTTTCTTCAAAATGTATGAACCTTTTGTCTATTTTTTCTTCAAAATGAATAAATCGTTTATCTATTTTTTCTTCAGCGTGAATAAATCTTTTATCCATATCGACGCGTAAATCGGTAATTGATCGATCGAGCCGATCAATCGATTGAGCTGTTTGATCCATGCGAACTTCGAGGGTGGTCACTCTTTTTTCCATCATTTCTTTCTGTATGGACTGTATTGTTTCAATGGCGTCAAATGATAGAGGTTGGTACCAGCCCGCACAATACGTAAACATGGCAATTTAGTTGCTTTCGGGACACTATTTGGTAAGCAAAAGTAACTATTTGGACGCGCGCCTGCCACTCGCGACACGCAAACTTAAATCTGACCTGAACCCTGTATGACAATTTGGCAGTGGGTTAATCGGTTATAACTAGGGTTATCCCTTAATTTGCTCAAAGCATCTACTCATGCAGCGCCCCTATCAAGCAAATCAAAAGACCATCAGTGTCTCGCTCCAGTCATTTTTCCAAGGCCTTACAACGGTTTTTTTGGCCTTGTGGCTGAGCACGAGCTATGCTGTTCTGCAAGACGAGATTCAGGTCTACGACGACGAGATCAACGCTAAAGGCGAGTACAGCCTTGAATTGCATGTTAATTCGACACCTTCAGGCCTGACCTCACAAAGTTACCCGGGTGAGGTGATGAATCACGGTAATACGCGTATCACGCCTGAGTTTGCCTACGGGCTCGGGCATGATTTAGAGTTGGGGTTATACGTCAATAGTGTAATGGTTGGCACGCAATGGAATTACGCTGGCTTTAAAGGCCGACTCAAATGGCTGCCGATCCAAGAGAAGAAAGGGGATGGCTTCTTCGCGGGCGTTAATTTTGAGTTGTCGAACACACTGTATCAATACGAGCAGTCACAATATTCGGGCGAGGCGAGATTCATTATCGGTAAGCACTTTGACGAATGGCTAGTCGTGGTCAATCCGATTTTTGATTTTTCGTTTAGTCAGCCTTACACGAACCAGAATCCAATGTTCAATCTCGCCAGTCGCGTTTCGCGCGAGATCACGGAAGGGTTTTCGCTGGGCGTTGAATACTATTCAAACCTGGGGTCGCTGAACTACCCTGTCAACTTGCAGACGACGGGCCAGACGCTCTTTGCAGTCGCCTACGTTGACGCAGGGCCCGTACCGTTTCAGTTTGGTATTGGGCGTGGCTTGAACTCATCCACTGACTCATGGACAGTCAAAGCTATCTTTTCAGTGCCGATTGATTTCTAAACTAGTTCAAAGCTCTGTGTAGCTATTGAAACTTGCTCGTGTCGGATATCCGTCTAATCTTATCCCGCCGTAACCGTTTTTATGCAGGGCGAAAGCCACACCCGCATTCTGTGCTGTGGCCGCATCGACGTGCGTATCACCGAGCATAATCGATTCATTGGCTCGAGTGCCCATTTGTGCCAGCGTGTGCTCGAGTGGCATTGGGTGGGGCTTTGAATACGCTGTGGTGTTGCCACCTGTCACACAAACAAAGAAATCGTGAACACCTGTTCGCTCAAGCGCCTGATGCGCAAAAGCTTCGTTCTTGTTGGTACAGACTGCCATGACGCAGCCACGTGCGGCGCTGGCCTGTAAGAAATCCAGTACACCGGGATACAGCACTGAATCGCCATGCGCCTGCTCAACGTAGTGGATACGGTAAGCGTCGTGCAAAGCCGGTATCGCTGAGGGCGGCACGTCGATCAATGCTGTCGCCTCCGCAATGATGTCCGTCAGCGTGCTGTAGAGATTCGGTAAAACCAGATCAACGGGCAGTTCACGATAGCCGCAATCGCGCAAGGCGCCATTGATGGCTTTACGGATGTCGGGCTCAGTGTGCATCAAGGTGCCATCCAAGTCGAAGATCAGGGACTGATATTCGCCCAGTATTGTTTTTGCTTGACTCATAGTCTCGAGGTAAGCCCTTCTGGTGAGGCTGCGTATCCTGTTAGTGTACGGTCTGCGTGGATCATTTTCCAGTTAATCATCTTTTGTGCCATTTTCAGCACCTGCAAGGTATATGCGGGATCATTAACAACGTTATTAAATTGGCCTGGGTCTTTCTTGAGGTCAAAGAATAGCGGTGGTAGGGCGGCAAAATGTACGTACTTATAGTCTTCGTTCTGAATCACAGATAATGAAGACTCGTCCATGCCAATCCCAAGAAATTCCTCAGGCTTTGAATAAAAAATGTTCCTGAAATCAAACTCATAATGAACCTCGGTCCGCCAGTCCGCCGGCGCACTGCCAGTTTCAACAAAGGGCATCAGTGATTGACCGTCACAGGCTCTGGGTGTGTCAAGTCCCAACCAGTCCAGGATCGTTGGCATCGTATCGATCGTCTCAGTAAAGGAATTGACAAGGCTGCCACGCGTTGCGTCTGCTACCGGGCGCGGATCGCGCACGATCATCGGAATGTGAAAACTCTGATCAAAATAGCCAATCTTGCCCAGCAGATGATGGTCGCCCAGTTGCTCACCGTGATCACTCGTAAAGACGATCAGGGTGTCTTCCCATTGGCCTGTTTTCTTGAGAAATTCAAACACACGGCCCAGTTGATCATCGACATGGCTCATCATGCCGTAATAGCTGGCGCGCATCTGGCGCACTTCAGCCTCAGCCATATCTGCGGATTTGCCTTGACCATTTTCAAAAAACTTTTTGCGCTCGCCCGCTTGAATATAAAAATCGAGCAGCGGGTGTTGCCCAGCCTCAACCGCCGGCGATTCAGCGCGCACAGGTGACGGACAATCGTCAGGGTTGTACATGGCGTGATAGGGCGCACACGCGGTAAACGGCGGATGCGGACGGTAATAACCAAGATGCAAGAACCAGGGCTTATGCTGTGTACCTTGTAAAAACTCAAGGGCTCTTTCGGTGAACCAATTCGTGTCTGAAAGTTCTGCGGGGACAACACTGGGTTTGTTGGTGGCACCAATATCATCTTCGGTCGCACCCATAGGTGCCCAAATCTCATAAGGATTGGCTGGCACGTTAAAGCCGTTGGCAGCAACCCAGGCAAAATAAGCTTCGTTTTTTAAGCCCCAGGAGCCAACCGGACGCCAGCCTTCCATATCAGCCCCCAGCACGGTAAAGCGCGGATCTTGTGCGGCGGTTTCACGCGGATCAGGGGTCGTGGTCGTGTAACCGACCAAGGCCGGCTCGTAGCCCGCTTTGCGTACTTCCAGTGCTAGATTGGTGTGACGGGCGTCGAGCGGGATGGTGTTTTGCACCGCTCGATGCGTCATCATGTACAGACCTGTCAATAAAGAAGCTCGACCAGGGCCGCACGGTACGGCCTGCGTGTAGTGCTTAGCAAAGGTGACACCTTCAGCCGACAGTGCATCAATGTTCGGTGTCTTGATCACAGGGTGGCCGAGTTTCGCCAACGTATCGCCACGCCATTGATCGACCACAATCATCAAAACATTTTTCTTGGATGCGTTCATGCTGTCTTACCTTAAAGAGAGGTTATCTTAACGTTGGATCCAGACGATCCCTGAGCCAGTCGCCAACGATACTGATCGAGAAAGTAGTGAAAACAATAATAGAGCTTGGCGCGAGTAAGACCCACGGCGCAGATTGCACGTATTCACGACCATAGCCAACCATGTTGCCCAGACTGGTCATCGGTGGTTGCACGCCAAGACCCAAAAACGACAAGCCGGATTCGAGCAGAATGACCTCTGGGAAAGTCAACGTCATGCTGACGATGATGCTGCTGGCGATGTTCGGCAGGATATGTCTCAGGTATACGCGCATCGGCGCGGCACCCAGAGCATAAACCGCACTGGCGTAACCTTGCTCGTTAGCTGCGAGCGTTAGTCCCCGGGTAATTCTGGCCATGCGCTCCCAGCCGTAAAACCCCATCAGGCCGATGAACAAGGGCAGTGAATTACCAAAGAAAGCCAAGACGGCAAGCGCAATAATCATGAAAGGAATGGAGGCTTGAAAATCCACCAAGATCAAAATTCCTTGTTCTACCCAACCGCGAAAGTGTGCTGAAAGTAATCCTAACGAAACACCAATGACCGCAGAGATCACCGTGCTCGCAGCGGCGATCAGTAAGCTCACACGGATTGATACGATCAGCCGCGAAAGAACATCGCGACCTAACTCATCGGTACCCAGTAGGTGCTTCAGATTGCCAGATATCCACGCGGGTGGCGAAAGTCGCGCTTTCAGGTCAAGCGACGTGAAAGTATAAGGAGCCAACGAATCTGCAAGGATAGCCACGACTAAGATCATCAATATCCAGACGATACCGACTCTCACTAGCCAGGGGTAACGCCTCCACTCTTTCAGGCATTGGTTGATCATGATTTGCGCCCACTTGACCCGCTGCGCACTCTGGGATCGATCAGGCCGTAGGCCGCATCGACCAGCAGATTGGCCGATATCATCGCCACCGTGATTAGCAGTAAAGCTGCCTGAACGACTGCCAGGTCTCGGTTACCCACTGCAGACACCATCAAACGGCCAACACCAGGCCAGGAGAAAACGTTTTCAACGACCACGGCGCCAGCGATTAGGCCGCCCATCATCAGGCCAGCGATTGTCACGATGGGCATACCGGCATTGGGTAAGGCATGGCGCAAAATCACTTGGCGATAGGTAAGTCCTTTTGCGATCGCTGCCCTCACATAGGGTTGTCCCAACACCTCAAGCATGGACGAGCGGGTGTAACGCGCCAACACGGCGGCCCCGCTGATCGTTAATGTCACGATCGGTAAGAGTGCGTGCCATGGTGAATTAAAGCCTCCACTCGGTAGCCATCCGAGCCGCACCGCAAACATTAAAACCAGCAAGAGCCCCAAGACGAAGCTGGGTAAGGTATGCCCCGCTACCGCCAAACTCATCAATAGACGATCAATCCAGCTGTTTCGATACAAAGCGGCTAAAACACCAGCCGGAATCCCAAGCAAAATCTTGAGAAGGAACGCGGGGATGGTAATGGCCAGTGTCGCGGGCACCGCCTCGAGGACAAGCCCCATCGCGGAGTTCCCGTTACGCATTGACACCCCAAAATTGCCCTGAGCGATGTTCCATAGATATCCCAGAAACTGTTGCCACAATGGCGTGTCCAAACCCCACGTTGCTCTAAACGCCGCAATCGCTTCGGGTGGTGCGTCGGGGGACAAGATCATCATTGCGGGGTCGCCGGTCAATCTAAGAATGATAAAAGTAAAACTGATCACCAAAAATAGTGTCAACAGCGAGCGAAGAAGACGCGCCCTCAGATAGCTCAGCATGGCGATGCTTCCACTGTTGTTAGCGGATAGAGATGACAACTCACCTGATGAGCATCAGTGATCTGACCCAGACGGGGCGACGCTTGTTTGCAAATTTCACTGGCCTTCGAGCAGCGAGGATGGAACGCGCAGCCAGAGGGACGATTGACAGGATTCGGCGGCTCACCTTCCAGGATGATCCTGTCAGTCGCGTCAGGTTTAAAGGGTGAGGCAACAGCAGACAAGAGAGCCTGGGTGTAAGGATGTGCAGGACGTGTAAAGACCTTAGTAACAGGCCCTTGCTCAACAATTTTGCCCAGATACATCACTGCGACCCGATCGCAGATGTGATTGACTACCTTGAGATCATGGCTGATAAACAGCATGGCAAGGTTCATCTGTTTTTGAATATCTTGCAAAAGATTGATGACTTGCGCCTGGATCGATACATCAAGCGCAGAGATAGGCTCATCACAAACGATTAGTTTGGGCTTAAGAATGAGTGCGCGCGCGAGCACCACTCTTTGCCTTTGGCCTCCTGATAACTCATGCGGGTAGCGCTCAAATAAATTTTGACTTAATCCGACTGCGGTCATGATCGCTAGCGCAGCCTCGCGACGGCTGGCGCGATCCAGAATATTTTGGATGTCAAGTGGCTCGATGACTTGATCGATAACCCGCAGGCGGCGATCAAGTGCACCCAAAGGATCCTGATAGACCATTTGCATTTGCTTGCGAGCTGCGCGCCACGTTGCGTTTTTTTGTGCATGGACAGGTTGATCGTCAAAAACTACCTCACCCGAACTGGGCGCGAGTAGTCCCAGCACTAAATTGGCTGTAGTCGACTTGCCGCAGCCCGATTCACCCACGAGGCCGAGCGTCTCGCCCGCCGATAATTCAAAACTGACACCGTCAACCGCATGCAAAGTCTGCTTGTGACCAAACCATCCTGATGACTTGTTGATCAGATATGCTTTACAAAGCTGGTTGACGCGCAATAACGAAGTCATGTCACCACCTCTCCGCTTCGATGGCAGGCGACTGCGTGGCGGCTCGTTGTCATGGTTAGCAGAGGCCTTTCGATCGAACATCGCTCAACTTTGTATTGGCAACGAGGATGGAAGCTGCATCCGCTTGGCAGCCGGCCAGCTTCCGGCACAGTGCCGCCAATCGTCGTCAACCGATGTTTTGTTTCACCCATGTCGGGCAGCGCAGATAACAGGCCGCGGGTATAGGGATGACTGGCATTGCTAAAAAGGTTTGCGGTCTCAGTCGACTCTACAATGAGCCCTGCATACATGACCATCACGCGCTCCGTTACTTGCGCGATCACGCCCAGATCGTGAGAGATCATCACCAGCGCCATCCCGGTTTCGCGTCTGAGCTCATTAAGCAACTCAAGTATTTGCGCTTGGACTGTGGCATCCAGGGCAGTAGTCGGCTCGTCAGCTACAAGCAAATCAGGTTTGCCAGCGAGCGCCATGGCGATCATGACGCGCTGATTCATACCACCCGACAACTCATGAGGATAAGCTTTCGCCCGTTGTGCAGCGTGAGGGATTCGAACTCGGTCCAGCAGTCGAACAGTTTCTCTGGTCAAGGCCTCACCCCGTAAGCCTTGGTGAAGCGTTAACGCTTCGCCGATTTGAGAACCGATTCGATGGGCTGGATTCAAAGACGAAGAAGGGTCCTGAAAAATCATGGCAATTCGACGTCCACGCACTGTCGTCATGACACGTTCGTCGGCGTGCAGCAATTCTTTACCATCAAGCGTGATCGATCCAGTGGACCGTGCGCGCGAACCCGCCAAACCAAGCGCTGCTAGCCAGGTTATGCTTTTGCCGCAACCCGACTCGCCCACAATACCAAGCGCTTGGCCTCTGTCGATCTCAAAGTCTATCCCGTGCAATATCGGGATCAGACCATCGTCATACTGAAAACCCAGTTTTAAATCTCGAACACAGAGTAACGGTTGCGCCGTCGGATCAGTCCATGTCATTTCTGGGGAAGTTTGAGATTAGTCGCCCGAAAATCCATCATGAAAGATTGCGAAGGCTTCCAGCTAATGTCTTTGCGCTTCGCATAGAACACAGCGTTGCGATGCAAGACGGTGTAAGCCGGATCTTCGTACTCGGCGATTTCAAGCATGCGAGCAAATACTTTCTTGCGCTCAGCCAAATTGACAGAGGTTTCAAGTACGTCTGACAGTTTGTTGAATTCAACGTTCGTCCATTCTTTTGTTTGCTGCTGCTGACCATTGGGGCCATGCTGGTTAACCAAAGAACTAACTGGATCGTTGAAAGGCGATGAATTTGACCAATTTCGCACGCCTCGGGTAGGACCTTGCTCAAAGATCTGTTGCCAGTTTTCTTTCATGGTCATTTGTACGTTCAAACCGACAGCGCGCCACATTTCAAGCATGATCTGATCGGTCTGCACTTGATTGGTGTAATAGTTATTGAGCGTACGCATGGGGATGGGTTCGCCTTTGTAGCCAGCCTCTTGCAAGAGTTTTTTGGCTAGCACGGGATCGTACTTGGGTACATGCCAGTCTTTGATAAACATGTCTCCGTAGTATTCCCATTGCAAGCCCGCTGGCACGCTGGTGCGTCCGGCCCAAATCGTTTCTACGATGGCGTCGCGGTCGATAGCATGTGCCATAGCCAGCCTAACTTTCGGGTTTTGCAACGCGCCCGTGTTTTTATCGAAAACAACGAGACGATGGTTAAGAATCGGGCCGCCCGAGATTTCAAACTTGGGATTAGCTTCAACTGTTTTGAACTGATCAGGTGGGATGTCCGTTGCAAAGTCATACTCGCCCGACAACAATCCATTGATGCGAGAAGAAACTTCGGGCACGACGATGTACTGAATTTCTTTGACAGGTGGTTTACCGCCCCAGTAGTCATCATTGGCAGTCAAAATGACATGGCGATCAAGCTTAAAGTCTTTGACTTTGTAGGGTCCTGCACTAATTGGGGCTTGCGACCAAGCGTTCCAGTCCTTAGAGGCCAGATACGCTTTCTTAGAGATGATCTCTGAACCTAAACGGGCAACTCTACCCTCGAGTGTCACGTCGGGCACTGCATTGATCAGCTGCACAGTCTGTGCGTCAATGACTTTGACGCTGATCAGAGAAGGCCATAAGTTTCTCGCGATCGCGACGACCTCTGGCGGAGGTGTGCCCATCCCATTGGGATCAAGCGTGATGCTCTTTTTGCCGGTATCTACCGCAATGGTTTTGGAGTCCTGATTCAGCTCGCGTGGTTTGGATACCCCAAACATGCGCTCTGGTCCAAAGCTGAACGCCACATCTTCAGCGGTAACGAGATCACCGTTGCTGAACTTCACCCCTTTGCGAAGTTTGAATTCGACAGTCCTGTCATCGATCCGCTTCCAGGATTCGGCCAGCGCGGGTTGTGCAGAGAGGTCGCCGGTGGTGTCGAGCTGAATGAGCGGGGCGTATATCATCGGCAGGATGCGTGTCCCGACATTACTCTGCTCACGTAGCGGATCAAGCGCCCCGCTCGTCAAAATTTGCTGTACCGCTACTCTAAGGACTGGGCGGTGGTCTGCCTGCTGCCCAAATACTGACTGACTCAGGGCAAAGCTCAGCGCGGCAGCTAGTAAAAATTTAGTTTTTGAATCGAAAGAGTGCATGGTGGACATCCATTGACAGGCTGGCAAGAAATCTAAACACGGTTGATAAAGCCAGCGAAGCTTAGACAGCTAATGTTTCAATTGAGTGAATGTCCCGCCTTGCGCTATGCTCCTATCAACAAAAAACAAAAGTAGACCGACAACTGGAGACACCATGGCAGTGATGCATTTGATACCCGCCGACAAACTGAGCGCAGCTGTGCGGTATTTAGTGGCTGGTTACGGCAGTGAAGCCCGTGAAATCGAACTCGTGACAGAGAACCTGGTACAGGCTAATTTGACTGGCCACGACTCGCATGGCGTGGGTATGCTTCCGCGCTACACCGAAGCATTCTTGAGTGGTGGTTTAAAGGCCAATGCCCACATTGAGATGCGGATGGATGGCGGCGCCATGTTGGCACTTGATGGACAACATGGCTTCGGTCAGGTCATCGGTCACGAAGCAATGGAGCTTGGCATCGCACGGGCTAAACAGCACGGTAGCTGCATGGTCGCCTTAGGTAACTCACATCATTTGTGCCGCATTGGTGCCTGGGCCGAGATGGCCGTTGCCCATAATCTGATTTCGCTGCATTTCGTTAATGTTGTCTCGCGCCCTATCGTTGCGCCTTGGGGTGGTGCGGATGCCAGATTTGGCACCAATCCATTTACCGTTGGTATCCCGGTCAGAGGGGGCGAGCCCATCTTGCTGGATTTTGCGACTAGCGTTGTTGCGCAGGGGAAGACAAGGGTTGCGCACAACAAGGGCGAGCAACTGCCACCTGGCCAGATGCTGGATGATAAAGGGAATCCAACTACCGATCCCCGTTATGGCGTGATCGAACCCTACGGGGCATTGAGAACCTTCGGTGAGCACAAAGGTTTCGGCATGGCCTTGATCTGCGAACTGCTGGGCGGCGCGCTGGCAGCGGGCATGACTTGCCGTACACCCGCAGACGGCCGTAAAGAAATCCTGAACGGGATGTTTACGATTATTTTTGATCCAGAGAAGTTCGGTCAAGGCCCTTTGTTTCAAGAAGAGATGCAGCAATTTGTTCAATGGGTCAAAGCCTCGCCAGCAATGCCGGGATCCGACGGGGTCAAGCTTGCTGGTGAGCCAGAACGTGTCTCACGCACAAAACGTCTTGCAGAGGGCATCCCTGTTGATGAAAATACTTGGCGCGATATGTTGGCTGCAGCAAGCAAACTGGGGCTTGATCCCAACAAGATGAATCAATTGGCAGGACTTTAATCATGGCAACAGAAAAAATCACTGGTCGCGACTTATTTATCCGTCTACTGCTGGATGAAGGGGTCACTCACTTGTTCGGTAATCCCGGTACGACCGAGCTTGCCATCATGGAAGCCGTGCCGAAGTTTCCCGAACTGACCTATGTGCTTGGCCTGCAAGAGTCGATTGTTGTTGCAATGGCTGACGGCTTCGCCCGCGCATCGAATAAATTGGTTGCCTGTAATTTGCACTGCGCACCGGGCTTGGGTCATGCCATGGGGGCGATCTATAGCGCCAAGTTCTCTGGATCCCCATTGCTAATCACCGCCGGTCAGTACGAGGTGGGCTATGGCCTGCAAGAGCCTTTACTCTATGACCGATTAGTTGAAATCGCTGCACCGCTAGTCAAGTGGTCATACGAGGTGCAGCGCATTGAGGATCTGCCACGTATTGTTCGACGTGCAGCCAAAATTGCGATGACACCACCAATGGGACCGGTATTTTTGAGCTTGCCCGGCTCGGTGCTGGACGAAGAAGCTGAAATTGATTTTGGCTTCCCCACCCGGGTAGACACAGGCAATCGCCCCAACGATAGCAAACTTAAACAGCTCGCTGAGACTTTGCTCGCTGCCAAACGCCCCGTCATCATCGCTGGTAAAGAGATCGCCGATGGGGATGTGTTTGCCGAAGCATCCGAGTTGGCCGAATTGCTGGGCGCAGCGGTATACCTCGAGTCGGTGCCCTATAACGCGCGCTATCCCGCCAGCCACGTTTGCAACATGGGCGACTTGACTCGTAATCAGGTCAGAATCCGCCAGACGCTATCGCAATATGATCACCTCCTTTGTCTGGGGGCTGACTTACTGCGTATGTCCCCGCGCAACGATGTAGAGCCCCTGCCTGAGGGTATGCCAGTGATGCACATCAGTGAACGTGACTGGGAGCTTGGCAAAAACTATCCAACCCACCACGCCGTTCGGGCCGATGTCGCTGAAACGATTAAGGCTTTGTTGCCCGTTATCAAAAGCCTGCGAGCCGAAGGCTATGCTCAAGAGGCTTTGCAACGCGTGCAAGCGCTGTCAGAGATTAATTGGTCTGCTAAACGAGACGTAGCTAAAAAAGCGGTTTCAGCGGCCGCGCACACCACACCGATCGATCAGGGCTACTTGTCTGCTGAACTGATCGACGTCTTGCCTAAAAACGTCATCTTGGTTGATGAAACGCTGACTGCTTCTGCGGGGATTGCCATTATGTTCCCAGCCGACGACAGACGGTCGTTCTACAGCTTGGCCAGCGGTGGTTTAGGCTTTGGGATGCCGGGTGCTGTCGGGGTCAGTATGGCTCAGCCCGAGCGTCCGGTGGTTGCAACCATTGGTGACGGTAGTGCGATGTATGGCATCCAAGCGCTCTGGACCGCAGCGCATTTCAAGCTGCCCATCACTTACGTGATTATTAATAATCGCAGCTATCGCATCATTAAAGAACGCCTGCTCGCCATGCGAGGCACTGACCACTTCACGGCAATGGATATGACTGATCCCCCGATCGATTTTGTCGGCGTTGCCAAGGGACTGGGACTGACTGCTCAGCGAGTCACTGATCCCACGCAACTGTCGGCAGTGCTTAAACGTGCGGTTGAAAGTGGTCGTCCCAATCTGGTCGAGGTTATCGTGGCCAATGGCTTCGGCGGATAACGGGGGGGGCAACTGGCTGGTATTCAGCGCCCGCCCCTTTAGCGAAGCGATCTTACACAGACAGATATCTCTGTTTGATGTCAGCGCTGGTGTTCAGCTCTGCAATGGTGCCGCAAAAGACGTCTCTGCCCTTATCAATGACGACTGCGCGATCAGCGAGCCCGAGACAAAAGTGTAAATTTTGTTCAGCTAAAACGATGGTTTTGCCCAGCTGTTTAAGCGCATGGATCAAATCACCGATCTTCTGAACCATAATCGGTGCCAGTCCTTCGCTTGGCTCGTCAAGCAACAGCACATCCGGGTTACCCATCAGGGCACGTCCTACCGTGAGCATCTGTTGCTCGCCGCCTGAGAGTTGTCCACCCAGCCGATCTTTGAGGGGTTCGAGCAAGGGAAGCATGCTGTAGACGCGATCAATGCTCCAGTCGTCCTCCCCGTTGGCCCCGCGTTTGATGGCGATATCGAGATTATCTTCTACCGTCAGATCGGGGAATATCTGCCTGTCTTCAGGCACAAAACCAATCCCTGCACGTGCGATCAAATGCGCAGGGCGTTGCACGATCGACTGGTCGTGTAGGGTGATGTTGCCACTTTTGGCTTTCAAAACACCAGCGATGGTTTTCATGGTGGTGCTTTTTCCCGCACCATTTCGCCCAAGCAACGCCAGCGTCTCACCAGCCTGAACCTCAAACGACAGATCAAACAGCACCTGACTACTGCCATAGAAGACATTTATTTTGTCGATGTTGAGAATAGTTGCCGTCATGCGTGCGTCTCCTGAGGTGTGCCGAGGTAAGCCTCAATGACCGCTGGGTTATTGCGTATCTCTTCGGCACTACCTTGCGCCAGCACTTTGCCGTAGGACAACACATGTATGTGTTGCGATATTCTGAAAACGATCTCCATATCATGCTCGATCAGTACAACCGTCAAACCGCCTTTTTGCCAGAGGTCATAGACGGTCTCAATCATCTGCTCGCGTTCCTCAGGTCCCATCCCAGCTACGGGTTCGTCCAGGAGGAGCACTTTAGGATCCAGCACCAAGGCCAGCGCAATATCCAATAATTTTTGGTCCCCATGGGATAGATTGCCGCTGACTACATCTGCTTTCGATTGCAGGCCAAGCTGCTCCATCACTTGATGGGCGCGGTCTCTGGTGGCGCTCAACGGAAAACTGCCGTGTAATTGCAGCGATTTACCAAGCGGCGACATCAAGGCGCCTCGCAGTGATTGCTCAACCGTCAAAGTCTTAAACAGTTTGGCAACTTGAAACGCCCGACCGATACCTAAACGCACAATGTCACTACTGGATTGACCGACGATGTTCACACCATCCAGCAGAATGCGTCCTGAGCTTGGAGGCAGCGCACCCGAGATCAAATTGAAAAAAGTCGTCTTGCCAGCACCGTTTGGCCCGATAACTGCGCTTAAGGATCCCGTGGGGAATTCAATCGTCACGTCTGATGTGGCGACAACGCCACCGAAGGATTTGCAGAGATTCTCAACCCTTAGCATGTGATGTTGTCCGTTTATGTTTAAGTTTGGCAAAAGCTTGCAAGACAAAATCAGTGATGCCACGTTTAAAACCGAGTGCAAACACCAGCACGATGATGCCAAGCGCTAAGCCGTGAAACTCCGTGTTGCGCGAGATCACATCATTGAACATCAGTAATAGTGCGGCCCCGACGACAGGCCCGATAAACACATGCAAGCCACCCATCATGATCATGAAGACCGCTTCACCTGAGGTGGTCCAGTAACTGAACTCAGGATAGGCGCCAGAGACAAACAAAGCCATGATGATGCCCCCTATCCCCGCGAAACAAGCAGCCAGGATGAAGGCGTATAACTTGACTCGCCAGACATCTATGCCCAGAAATCTTGCCCGATCGGCGTTATCACGCACCATACGCAAGGTATAGCCATAAGGCGATTGAAGAATGTATCGCATGAGCAACAGACAGATCACAGCCACAGTCACTGCAAAAAAATACAACGTGGTGTTATTGGCGAGATTGATACCCCAAAACTCTCGACGAGGGATACCGCCCATCAAGCCCTGGTCACCACCTGTCAGTGAAGTCCACGTCAGGATCACGCTGTGCACCAGCATTTGAAAAGCCAACGTGATGAAAGAAAAATAGATTTCTTTTAAACGCACACAGATAGCCCCGATCACGAAACCCAGAGCCGCACAGAACACTATGCCACCCACTATCCCGACAGGGATTGAGGTGCCAGCCTTTTGCATTAACAGTGCAAAGGCGTAAGATCCACCGCCAAAAAACATGGCGTGACCAAAAGACACCATGCCACCGTAACCTACCAGGATGTTTAAGGATGAAGCGAAGATGCCGTAGGCGGCCAGTCGAACCACAAAGTCCTGAGCTGTCCGGGACGACGTGAGCGACGGTAGTGCGAACAAGAGCAGGATGATCGCGACAGCCCAAAGCCATTCTCGCTTGAAAAAAGCTGGCGATGTCATATCCGAGTCTCCTTGCCAAGCAGTCCGCTTGGTTTAAATACCAGAATCAACACCATCGCCAAAAACATGAGCCCTTCGACAAAGAGCGGAAACCCAATTGAGCCGAAAGACCGCACCAGCCCGATCAACAGCGCACCGACCAGCGCACCCATGACAGAGCCCATGCCACCAATGACGGTGACGATAAAAGATTCGATCAGAATCGAGAATCCCATGCCAGAAGACATGGATCGCACAGGCGCCGCCAACCCACCAGCCAGTCCAGCCAACAAACCACCAATCGCGAAGACGCCGGCGTAAATTAAGCTGGTGTTCAATCCAAGCACTGAGGTCATCGACGGATTGTGTGCGGCGGCACGGACAATCTTACCCATGCGGGTACGGGTCAGCACATACCAAAGCGCAACGGCAATGACCCCTGCGGCAGAAATCAAGAACAGGTAAAAAACGGGTACTACTCCACCTGCGATAAAGAGCGGTGCAAGCTGAAACTCGGTAGGCATGCCCATTGACTGAAACTCAGCACCCCAGATGATTTTGACGGCATCATCCATAATTAAGACGACGGCGTAGCAAACCAGTAATTGCATCAACACATCTGCGTTATATACGCGGCGCATGAGAAACCGCTCGAATAGCACGCCGAACAGTGCAACCCCTAAGCCAGCGATGATCACGGCTATAAAAAAATTATCGGTCAGTCTAAACGCGCTTAATGCCAGGTAGGCGCCCAGCATATAAAGCGAGCCATGGGCAAAATTGACTATCTTCAGCACCCCAAAAATCAAGGTCAAACCGCCAGCAACCAAAAATAGTAGCGCACCCACGATAAGGCCCGCGCTGGTTTGAGTGACGATGCACGACATCGCACTGAAGCATTCAAATAAAGCGTTTGGTTCCAAGCAAATCTCCGTGCCGGATCTTTTCGATCCGGCATTCTGTTCAAGCAGACATCAAGAAAAATCAAAAGCGATCAGAGATAGCCCTTGCGCTTTTTCCATTCGGCTTCGAGTTCGTAGACAACCTTCCAGTCACCAGCCTGCGGAGTTGGCATGTAGGGCTCTTTGTTGATCAGGGCACCCCAACCATCAGCGTATTCAACAATGGTTTGATCCTCAGCACGCATGGTGATTTTGCCGTTTGCACCGAAAGGGGAGTCGATCGTCATGCCCCGCAAGGCCTCGGATAGTTTTTTGCTGTCGATGCTGTTGGTCTTTTTCATGGCGGTGGTGATGAAGCTGACTGCAGCCGCGTTTTGCCAGGCCCAGTTGGTTGGGTACTCTTTGAATTTAGCAAAATACGCGTCGCCCCAGGCAGTATTGGCTGCCGTGTTAGGGAAACTCTTCAGGTAACGATTGCATGAATACAGATTGGGCGGGACTGCTTTAATTGCTGTCAGTACCGTGTAGTCAGCCATGCTTACTGCAAAGAAGGGCATATCTTTAAACAAAGCATAAATACTTGCCTGGTCGATGAAAGAGCTCAAGTCTCCACCCCACAAAGCCGAATAGACGGCTTGAGGTTTGCCTTGCTGCAGACGGGTGATCGACTCGGTGTAGTCGGGCTGAAAAATCTTGGGCCAGACTTCACCAATGACTTCAATGTCTTTATTGAAGTGTTTGAGGTATTCCATGAACTCAGCCGTGGTGTCGCGGCCATACGCGTAATCAGGCGAAATCGTCATCCAGCGCTTCAAGCCTTTCTCTTTAGCAACCGTAGCGGCATAAGAGCCACCAATGATGGCGTCATGAATCCCCTGGCGAGCGCATCTGAAGCTATAAGGTGAGCGCAATTTAGGGTCAGCACTCAGTGACGAGGTCTCTGAGCATGTATGGATACAGAACACACCTAGATCTCGAGCAACTTCTTGCACCGCAAATGAGCCTGTTGACGCTTCACCATCGATGAGCAGTTCGCAACCTTCGCTGTTAACGAGTTCACGCGCAATACGCGCTGACTCTTGTGGAGCACCTTTTGAGTCGCGCACAATCACCTCGATTTTGCGACCGCCAAAACCGCCAGCGGCATTGAACTTTTCAATTTCCATCATGACAGCGTTTCGTGACGAAATACCGAGTGTGGCAACGCGACCTGACAAGATAGTGGGCATACCGATTTTGATTGGCTTGTCGTCAGCAAACGAAATCGCTGGCAATCCGATGGCTGACAAACCTGCTGCCGCGCCTGCACTTTGGATGATTTTTCGACGAGTGGGTAGTGCAGGCGTACTTTTTCTATTGAGGGTCATGCGATGTCTCCTGTGTTGATAACTTTATAGTTATTTAGTTTTTTCTTGCAGAATCTTATCGTTGCACCCAACAATAAGTCAACGAGCCTGATTGTGCGTTATCCTGAGCAGCTTGTCATCATGTTTATCGCAACACCCAAACCATCTCGATTATGACCACTGCAACCTATTACCCCGTTCTTGAGTGCCAGGGCACGACTCGCGAAGCAGCCAGTGACTATCAGGGTCGCTGGTTTTTGACGGATCTTGAGGGTAACTCCCTGTCTGCCAAGGATTATCCTTCGTTGCAGCAGGTTGTTGCCGACGTTAAGTTTGGCTATCTTGCATTGACGGCGACCGGTATGTTGCGCCTCGATATCGTGCTCGATGTGATCGAGGACGACGAGAGCGTGCAAAGCACCGCTTATCTTGATGGCTCTGCCATCAAAGTCGTCGACGAAGGCGACTTGGCTGCGACCTGGTTTGAAAACGTCATCGGGGAACCCTGCCGTTTTGTCAAACGCCTGGATGTCGCTGTTTAAGTTTTGCCAGTCAGTTGCTTATAGCGGGCCATGAGCACATCTTGGCCTTCCTTCCAGTCAGGATGAATTTCGATGCAATCAACTGGACACACAACTTTGCATTGCGGTTCGTCAAAGTGCCCAACGCATTCCGTGCACTTGAGTGGATCGATCACATAGATTGATTCACCCATTGAAATTGCCTGATTGGGACAAGGCGGTTCGCAGACGTCGCAGTTGATGCATTCGTCGGTGATGCGTAAGGCCATGAGTGCCTCTGTTTAAGCTGTGACAGCGCTATTGCGGCCAGCTTTGCTCTTTGCGTTCTTTGGCTTTTTCTTGCAACCAACGCTCTACCGATGGAAACACGAACTTGCCAACGTCCCCACCCAGCATTGCTATCTCACGCACGATGGTGCCCGAGATAAATTGATACTGATCGGACGGAGTCATAAATAGGGTTTCGACTTCAGGCAACAAGTGACGATTCATGCCAGCCATTTGAAATTCGAACTCAAAATCTGACACAGCGCGCAAACCGCGAACAATGACTCGGCCGTCCTGCTCACGGACAAAATCTTTCAGTAATCCGGCAAAGCTGGCTACCCGAACATTGGGGTAGTGGCCGAGGACCTCTGACGCGATTTCGACGCGTTCATCAACCGAGAAGAAGGGTTTTTTGTTGCGACTGTGGGCAATCCCCACGACGACTTGGTCGAATAAACCAGCCGCTCGCCGAACAAGATCTTCGTGGCCGCGGGTGAGAGGGTCAAACGTACCAGGGTAAATAGCAGTGATCATTTTTGCAGTGCAACAAACTGGATGAGTGAGTAGTGTACGACTCCGGCGCGGTCTTGGCGCAATATCTTGAAGTTGTCAGGGATTTCCAAGGGTTTTCCCGATTCAACATAGACCAAAGCGTCTGTTGCAAGCAACTTTGGCAACTGGGGCCACAGTTTTTCTAGCCATTCTCCCGAAAAAGGGGGATCCAACAGCACCAGATCAAAGTCTGGATGAGTCGCTTTCTGGACATACGCAAGCGCATCGCCAGCATAGATGTCTACCTGAGTTGCATTTAATTTGGTTTTTAACGTGCGCAGTGCTGCCAGAGCCTGACGGTCTTGCTCGACGATTTGCACCTGCCTTACCCCTCGGGAGGCTGCCTCAAAGCCCAGTGCACCGCTGCCTGCAAATAAGTCCAGCACCTGCTTATCGTCAAACTCACCTCCCCAAAAATGGGTCAGCCAATTAAAGAGTGTCTCCCGTACACGATCAGGGGTGGGGCGCAATCCGGTTGCTTCGATCACTTCAATCTGTGCGCGTCGATATTGTCCCGCCACGATGCGAATATACTTCTTACCCATGTTTAGTTTCTTTAAGAAAAAATCTCAAACCAGCGTCGATCAACCAACTCAAGAACGGTTGGATGATAGCCCTTTGCCGCTCGAAGCTCCACCAGAGCCTGCCGCTTCTGTATCACCCTCGTCCTGGCTCGGTCGTTTACGCAAGGGCTTGTCCCGAACTGGTCAGACGATTGGCGGTCTATTTGTCGGGGTGCGTGTTGATGAGGCCCTGTTCGAAGAGCTTGAAAGCGCGCTGATAGTGGCCGACACTGGTGTGGCTGCAACGAGTATGTTGCTTGACGCCCTGCGCACCCGGGTCAAACAAGACAAAATAGAAGATGCCGAAGCAGTCAGGCAGGCATTGGTGCAAATTCTTGGTGATCACCTGCGCGTGCTTGAAAAACCCTTTGTAGTGGGTCAAGTCACGCCTTTGGTCGTGATGATCGCAGGGGTTAACGGCGCCGGTAAAACGACTTCAATTGGCAAATTGGCCTTCACCTTGCAAAAACAGGGTGCCAAAGTGCTATTGGCTGCGGGTGATACGTTTCGGGCGGCCGCCAGGCAACAGCTGGTTGAGTGGGGCGATCGAAATAACGTGACCGTCATCGCCCAAGACGGTGGTGACTCTGCTGCAGTAGCGTTTGATGCAGTCAATGCGGGTCGCGCACGGGGTATGGACGTCGTAATGGTGGATACCGCGGGACGTCTGCCTACTCAGTTGCATCTGATGGATGAACTAAAAAAAATCCGCAGAGTGATCGCCAAGGCGGATCCGCAAGCGCCACACGAAGTGTTGCTGGTAGTGGATGGCAATACTGGCCAAAACGTGCTGTCGCAGATCAAGGCTTTTGACGAAGCAATCGGGCTAACCGGACTGATTGTCACCAAACTGGATGGGACAGCTAAAGGCGGCACATTGGCAGCAGTGGCCGCAGCGAGCCGGGGCGTCCGCCCTATCCCTGTTTACTGGATAGGGGTGGGCGAAGGCATTGAAGACTTGCAGCCTTTTGTTGCTGATGAATTTGCCCGGGCGCTGGTTGCGGACTGAGTCGCTAGCGCCAGAATCGCTCAGCTCCGGACAAGTCTTTAAACGCCTTCATTGCATCCTGAGTCAACACCTCAAGTCGGGACGCAATCCAGCCCACAGCAAACCAGGCATGCGGCTGAGTGGTTTTCAAGCCCTCAAAACGCTCGCTTGCTACCGATAGATCATTCATTTCGCCCAACACATCTTGAACCACGGCCAGACTCTTGCGGTATTGTTTCAGGCGGTTTTCGGGTAAGAGAGGCTCGCAGAACTGCAAGCAGTAACGAAGTCGCTTGGCTCGTTTGCGTAATTCGTGACGCGCTTCGATGTCAAGCTTGTCAAAATGCAAACCCTCGCTGATTACTCTTTTGTGCCATTTTTTTAGTTTGGTCGATAGCGTCTGCGTCAGCGTCAACTCGACGATTGCCTTGGGTGTCAGCGGGATAATCTGAGCCTGCAGGTTGCCGGTCGCCCTGTCATCGAAAGGGGTGTTCTGCGAGCTCGCAGACCCAACAGCAGGATCCGCAGCGCCAGGAGCAGACTCGTTTAATGGCGCGGCTTCAAGTGCGATGCTGACTGGTGGCGATGGTGGCGACAAGTCCACCCCGATTGACCAAGCCAGCATATCAAGCAGCCAACTTTGAAATTCTCGGCCTGCGCACAGTTCGCCCGCGTTATCGGCCGTCATTTCGCTCTCGAGTTTAATGGGCGGTTGACCACTGGCTTCAAGCACGGGTAGCCAAGTCTCGCGCAGAACATCGTCGTCGCGAGTGCCCCCCAATTGCGAGAAATGCGTTTTGATTTCTTCGCGTAAAGCCATTGGTGGCAGGGCAGTCAACCCGTTAAACATTGACCAGGCAGAGCGAAGCCTTCTGATCCCCACGCGCAATTGATGGACGTGATCTGGCGTGCCGGCGCGACAAATGTTAGCCGTATCGACTTCAGCCAGTATCGCTGCGTTGCGCGCAATTTGATCCAGGCACTCTGCTGTGACTCGCGAAAGGGCCGCCGCAATATCCATTTCGGGCTTAAGCAGCACGGGACCGATGCCGCGCTGCGCCCAGAACCAGGCGATGTCTTTGCTTGAATCGATCGAGTCAGAAGCCACAGTGCCACTGTTTGCCACACTCAGTTTGGTCGCTAGCGTCATGAGTCGATCACCGCGTTCTGCCTTGCTGCGGGCATCATAGATGAGACCGAATGACCGCTGCCACTTTTTACCCAAGTGAAAAATTGCGGATAAGTCGCCGGACACTAACTCGAACTCAACCTCTGATATTGGCAGACTTAACTGACCCGCGTTGAGATAACCCAAGTCATACGCGACCTCAACCGTGCCCTGTTTTGTGCGGATTTTTCGTAAGGCGCGTTTGACAACGGTCTCGTAGCAAACCTGTAAAGGCTCCGTCAGGCTGGCTAAGGCAGGCTCGGCAGGCGTCCCCACGTAAACGCTCAAATCCAGAATGGGGCCAGGCCTGTCGTGATTAAGTTCAAGGCGCGATAGTACGTGTTCGCCAAGCATCTTAAGCGTTTGTACCCACTGCCGTCCCTCTTGTCTGAGTCGCAAGCTAATTTTTTTGCTGACCAAAGAGCGGTTTATCGTGTCGAAATACATCGCGCGAAGCGCGATCTGAGTAACCGTGCCGCGAGCGAGCTCTTTTGCAACGGCGCGTCGACAATGTTTGGGCACGGCGAGTTTTAGCTCTTGTTCTGCCATCATCCCTCCTGACTATTTAACTAACCAGAGCTCAGTGTAGTGGCTTTCCTAAGGAAATTTGATGACATGTCATAAATCGTTAACAATTCACGAGTGACAGCCTGATTGCAAGGCGAGAGGCTCAGTCTGTGAGCGCAGTAGCTTCGAACCTATAATAGGTTTTTAAGAACCGAAAACAACATTCCCATGCCTGTTGATAACGCTGGTCAAGCAATTTCTGCTATATCCCCTGTCGCCGAGATCGTCGAAGAACTCAAGGCCGGTCGAATGGTTGTGCTGGTCGACGAAGAGGATCGCGAAAATGAGGGCGATTTGGTCATGGCGGCTGAGTTCGTCACACCGGAAGCAATCAATTTTATGGTTACCCACGGTCGTGGCTTGGTTTGCCTGACCTTGACCGAAGACCGTTGCCGTCAACTGAATTTGCCTTTGATGGCAGAGCGAAATGGCACCCAATTCGGCACTAACTTTACCGTCACGATCGAAGCTGCAGAAGGGGTCGAAACGGGCATTTCAGTCGCTGACCGGGCGCGCACCATTCAAGTAGCTGTGGCTAAAAATGCCAAGCCGAGCGATTTAGTGCAACCTGGCCATATCTTCCCGTTACGTGCGGTACCTGGCGGGGTGCTGGTTAGGGCAGGGCATACTGAGGCGGGTTGCGATCTCACCGCTATGGCGGGCCTTACCCCAGCAGCAGTGATTTGCGAGATTCTCAAAGCCGACGGCACCATGGCCCGTCTGCCGGATCTTGTCGAATACGCCAAAACTCACCAACTCAAGATCGGTACCATTGCCGATCTGATCCATTACCGTAGTCAGCACGAATCGATCCTGACCCGCTTGGGTCAGCGCTCTATCCAAACCGCTTGGGGCGAATTCGAGATGATCGCCTATCAGGATACCGTCACGGGGCATCCCCACTTGGCGTTAATCTCTGGCCAAATAGACCCTCAACACGAGACCTTGGTTAGGGTTCACGAGCCCACCACTGTTCTTGATTTGTTTGATCTTGAAGGCCCTGGTCACACCTGGGGAGTAGGACGTGCGCTCACGACGATCAAAGCTGCACCCTCAGGCGTCATGGTTTTTCTGAACTGCAATAGCCCTGCTGATCGCCTGCTAGATCAGATCAGCGCCTGGGATGCGAGTAATATGCCCCAAGGACGCAAGCAACCGGGACGCATGGATTTGCGCACATACGGCATTGGCGCACAGATACTTAGGGATCTCAATGTTGGGCAGATGCGCTTGCTAGCCCGTCCACGCAAGATCCCCAGCATTTTGCCAGGCTTTGGCCTGACGATTAACGGTTACGCTTCACCCGATCAGTATTAACCAATACACATTCATCCAACATCCCAAAGGACAAGCCTCATGAGCCCATTTACGCTTCCTATCGACATGAACGGCGAAGGTCTGCACATCGGCATCGTTCGTGCCCGTTTTAACGAAGACATCGGCATGATGGAGCTAGACGCTTGCCTCCAAGAACTCGCAGACCTCGGTGTTGACGAGCGCGACATTATGGTCATTAGCGTGCCCGGCGCGCTTGAGCTCGGCGTTACCTTGGCAAGAATGGCCGAAACACTCGAGTTCGACGCATTGATTGCCCTTGGCGCCGTGATCCGTGGTGAGACCTATCATTTTGAAATCGTCAGTAACGAAAGCGCCGCTGCAATTAGCCGTATTGCGCTTGAGACCAGCATCCCGATTGCGAACGGTGTATTGACCACTGACACAGACGAGCAGGCTGAAGAGCGTGCATCTGACAAAGGTCGCGATTGTGCCCGCTGCGCGGTTGAGATGGCGAATTTAATATCTGCACTTGAGCCTGAGGCAGACGAAGACGAAGAAGACGAAGAATGAGTGAAGAGCAATCAGCCAGCACGCCGCCCCGCAGCGCCCGCCGGCGCTCGCGTGAGCTTGCCCTGCAGGGTGTTTACGCTTGGTTACTAAGTAAGACAGATAGCCTCAGCAACGCAGGTGAAATCGAAGCCCACATGCGCGACGAAGAAGAGTTCGATCAGGCGGATGCCAAATGGTTTCGAACGCTGTTGATGGGTGTCATGAAAGACGCGACAGCCCTGCGCGAGCAATTTGTCCCGTTTATTGACAGACCGCTTGATGAACTCTCGCCCATTGAGCACGGCATTTTGCTGATTGGCAGCTTTGAGCTCGTTCATCAGATTGATGTGCCCTATAAGGTTGCGATCAATGAGGCCGTCGAACTGGCAAAATCCTTCGGTGGCACCGACGGCTTCAAATTTGTCAACGGTGTGCTTGATAAGTTGGCGGCACAGGTTCGCGCAGTTGAGGTGGCGGCCTACGCGGCGCGCCGATAGCTGCAGAGCGGCTTCGAGATGGCCTCAGAATTCGATCTCATTGAGCGGTATTTCAAGCGTCCAGTCGACCCCTCGTTATTAGGGGGTGGGGATGACTGTGCCCTGCTATCCGTCTCACCCGGTAAACGCTTGGCCGTCAGCAAAGATTTGCTTCTCGAGGGCAGACATTTCTTCTCTGATGTTGATCCTTATCTGTTGGGTCACAAGGCGCTTGCAGTCAACCTGTCCGATCTGGCGGCGATGGGTGCCAGGCCAGTCGCATGCATGCTTGGCTTGGGTCTGCCAACCTGGTCGGATGTTTGGATCCGAGCCTTTGCAGATGGATTTTATAGTCTGGTGGATCGTTATCAGTGCCCCTTAATCGGCGGCGACACGACTCGTAGCCAACGAGATATTGTGCTCAGTGTGACGGTATTTGGCGAAGTCGACGATGCGCTTGCCCTGAAACGAAACGCTGCAACGGTTGACGACGATATATGGATATCAGGTGAATTGGGCGCAGCAGATCTAGCTTGTCGTATGCTCAGTGGTGAGTTGGCGCTACAAGCTGATTGGTTGGCAGCCACTCGAGGCGCCCTTGAGCAACCCATCCCTCGACTGGATCTCGGCCTCGCACTGCTAGGCCATGCGCACAGTGCTATCGACGTGTCAGATGGATTGCTGCAAGATCTGGGGCATATTTTGACCCAAAGTCAGGTTGGCGCAGTGATTGAAGAGACCTTGCTGCCAATGCATGCTGTGATCCAAAAGCTACCGATAGAAACTCGCCGTCAAACGACTTTGGGGGGCGGGGATTTATATGAGCTGTGCTTCACTGCTGCGGTATCGAAGCGTATGGCTATTGAGCACATTGGGCGCACGCTTAATGTTCGTCTAACTCGCATCGGTCAGATCGTTGAGCGTTCTGGTCTAACTGTGCTGGATGCCGCACGGAACGAAATCAAGGCATTGCCCGACAGTTACGATCATTTTAAAGAGCCTGCATGAATCCTGACTCGAACGAGCATTCGCCTCTCAAGGTGTCAGCACGACATCGTACTGTCTGGCCTAGCTTGAAATGGGTGCTTAGTTCACCTAATCGATTGTTGGCATTTGGTTTTGGCTCTGGTTTGCTTCGCCCTGGCGCGGGCACTTGGGGTAGCTTGGTTGCTTGGTTGCTTTGGATCGTGACTGCCAGCTACCAGACTGATTTACGCATCGCGATTGTTCTGGTGGTTGGTTTTGCTTACGGTAGTTGGGCTTGTGGCCGAGTGTGCAGATCCTTAGGTGTACATGACCATGTGGGCATAGTCTGGGATGAAATCGTCGCTTTCTGGTTGGTGTTGTGGCTGACGCCTT
Source organism: Jezberella montanilacus (assembly GCF_003003055.1). GTDB lineage: Bacteria > Pseudomonadota > Gammaproteobacteria > Burkholderiales > Burkholderiaceae_B > Zwartia > Zwartia montanilacus. The sequence continues at coordinate 68,259 of NZ_PVTV01000013.1, read as the reverse complement.
CACACTGGTTCTGGCAGTTAATTGCGCTCGGCTTGTTTCGTTTCTTTGATATTGTGAAGCCTGGCGGTATTAAAAAAATTGATGCCAAGATCAAAGGCGGCCTGGGAGTCATGCTTGACGATATCGCGGCCGCAGCTTATACCTTGGTGGTGATAGCTATCTTGGTAGCGCTTGGAGAACGAATGTGAATGAAATGATCGAGCAGTCAGTGATTCGCTTAAGCCAAGCGTTAATTGCCCGAAAAAGCTTGCTCGCCACAGCAGAATCCTGCACAGGCGGCCTGGTAGCTGGCTCTGCCACAGCCATTGCGGGATCAAGTAGCTGGTTTGATCAAGGATGGATCACTTATAGTAATGCGGCCAAACAAGCACAGCTGGGTGTAACGACCGAAACCTTAAAAGCCTATGGTGCGGTGAGCGAGCAAACTGCCGGCGAGATGGCAACAGGTGTTCTCACTAAAGCACCAAAAGCCAGTTTGGCCATTGCGATTACAGGGATAGCTGGGCCCGGCGGCGGCTCACCCGGTAAGCCAGTGGGGTTTGTCTGCTTCGGTTTTGGCTTACGAAAGACTGACGGCGCACTGAGCATCAGAACTGTTTCAAAGGTCTTTGACGGTGATCGGTCCGCCGTTCGTGAAGCCTCAGTAAAGTTTGCACTTGACACCGCATACGACTGTTTTAGTGAAGCAACCCAACAGCATCCCGGTTAAGAATGCCCCTTGGATCATCGATGTGCGTTGATTGAATCACGTGTTTCAAGCGCGGCCTGGCCCGCGGCTTCTGTCCAGTCACCAGGCCCTTGTGCATAGAGAATGGCGCGTGACGAATTAATCATCATCCCTTGTTTTTTCGAGTTACAGCCTGCGGCGCAAGTCGCTGCGACATCACCACCCTGCGCACCAATGCCCGGCACCAAGAGCGGCACGTCGTCACCAATCGCTTTGCGCACGGCAGCCAATTCATTTGGGTAAGTTGCACCCACGACTAAGCCGCATTGGCCGTTACGGTTCCATTTGTTTGCCACCAAGTCAGCCACCCGCATATAAAGCGGAATCCCGTCCGTTTCAAGAAACTGAAGATCCGAACCCCCAGCGTTAGAGGTTCTGCACAGCACGATTACCCCTTTGCCTTCCCAGTCTAAATAAGGTTCGACCGAGTCTGATCCCAAGTAGGGGCTGACCGTCACTGCGTCGGCACCGTAGCGACCAAACACCTCTTTTGCATATTGCACAGCCGTTGCACCAATATCGCCTCGCTTGGCATCCAGTACAACTGGCAATTCTGGGTGATTTTCACGGATATAAGCGCAGATATCTTCGAGCTGACCTTCGGCTCTTGCGGCGGCAAAGTAGGCGATCTGGGGCTTGAACCCGCAGACGTAAGGCGCCGTCGCATCAACGATTCGCCGGCAGAATTCGAAGATGGCGTCAGGTCTGTCCTTCAGCTCGACAGGTAGTCGCGTCGTATCAGGATCCAAACCCACCATTAACAGAGAGTTCGATTCGCACCACGCACGATTGAGTTTTTGAATGAATGACATGAGTATTTAGTTTGACACCAGATAGAACTTGGATTCTGAGCATTAACAGGGTTAAATGACCACAACGCACCTGCAAGCTACCATATGATCGGTATTGTAAACGTCGACGTGGCAAGCTTGTATTGAATGAGCACTGACGGACAAAACAATAATTTCTTAGGATGACAAAAGATGAACGAAGTGGTTAAGTATGAGCAGGATGAATTAGGTGTTGTGACCTTGACTTTGAATCATCCTGAAACCCGCAATGCACTCACTGGTACTGGCATCACAGAAGGTATTTTGGCGGCCTGCGACCGTATAGAGCATGATCCAACTGTGCGCGCCGTCATTATTACTGCAACAGGTACTGTGTTTTCGTCGGGCGGTAAGATCGATGAAATGAAGCGTCAAATCGGTGATGGTTTCAGTAGCGCCGTCTTGCGTCAGGAGTACCGACACGGAATCCAGCGTTTGCCACTGGCTGTTCATCAAATCGAGGTGCCAGTGATCGCGGCTGTCAACGGCCCGGCCGTTGGCGCGGGTTGTGATTTGGCTTGCATGTGCGATGTGCGGGTTGCTTCAGATAAAGCCACTTTTGCTGAAAGTTTTGTCAAAGTGGGGATTGTGCCAGGTGATGGCGGGGCGTGGTTTTTGCCTAGAGTCATTGGTATGGCACGTGCAGCAGAGATGTCATTTACCGGTGAACCCATTGATGCCCAAACTGCGCTTGATTGGGGCATGGTGTCTCGGGTCGTTGCACCTGAAGATTTGCTTGTGACTGCGCAGACCTTGGCCAGAAAGATGGCGGTGAACTCACCTCACGCTGTACGCATGACTAAGCGCTTGTTGCGCGAAGGTCAAACCAGCTCGCTGGCTAATTTGCTTGAGTTGTCTGCCGCCTATCAAGCCATTGTCCACAAAACTGAAGAGCACGCCGCGATTGTAAATGACTTCATGGCAAAGAAAGCGGCACGGCAAGCTGACAGGAAATAATCCATGCAGACCACCGCCTTGGAAGAAAAGCCGATATCGATTAGTAATCGAGGCATGATTCTGACCGGCGGTGTCGTGTTTGCTGTGTTTATCGTGCTGCTGGCGTTTACGCTCGCTTATTTTGAACACACTCAAGCAGAGAACGAGTGGAAGAAAAACATCAAGAATTTATCTCTGTCGATCTCTGCGCACGCGAACCAGTCATTCTTTTCGTCAACTGTGCTGCTGCAATCGATAACAGACGAAATTAATGGCAATCGTTTCGCCGACGAGGCTGGTTTTAAAGCGTCTATGGCTGAGCGTAGTTTTCACGAAAATCTACAAAAAAAAATCAACAGTAACCCGCTGATTGATGTTGCAATCGTGACAGACAAAAATGGTGAGGTCATTAATTTTTCGAGATTCTATCCACCGATCAAGATAAATCTTGACGGTAAACTTCAATACGATTGGTGGAAGTCGCACAACGATGACTCTGTGTTTTACGGTGAACCAGTGTTTAATAACTTTGGCAAATGGTCTTTCTACATGAGCCAGCGTATCAACGACACATCCGGTCGATTTTTAGGTGTGGTGTTGATCGGTATGTCGATTGATAATTTCTCAAAATTTTACAAAACAATCTTTTCAAATATTGGCAGGTCTGCCTCAATTATTTTGTACAGACGCAACGGGTTAATTGTCGCAGCCTGGCCAGAAAGTGAAGCACTCACTGGCAGATTCAAAGCCAGCGAAACGGACAATGACGCCAGTATTCGAGGTTTCAGCGACTCCTCGGTATTTATTACCTCTCCTGATGACTCAATACGTTCTAGCGCTACCAAGAGAAGGATGATTGCCCTATCTAAAGTCAGCGATTACCCCTTTTATATTGAAGTGTCGTTTGGCAGTGATATCTATTTGGATGCTTACTACCGATTACTTACGCCCATTTTTGCGATTGCGTTCTTTGCGAACTGCCTGTTGTTTTTTACAATTAAGGTCTTTCTGAAAAAAGACGCTCAAATCACGAATAACTATTACCACCGGGCTTTAATTCAATATGAATTGCTACAGACAAAAGAGCAAATCGAAAAACAAAATAAAGATCTTGAGATAAAGGTAGCCAAAAGGACAAGTGAGATTGCCGTCAAGCACGAGCAGTTGCTCTGGAGCCACCAACAACTCGAGCTAGCCAATCGATCGAAGTCTGAGTTTCTGGCCAACATGTCGCATGAATTGCGCACACCACTCAATGCCATCATCGGGTTTTCAGAGCTCTTGCAACAAAAAGTATTTGGTAGTCTCAATGAGAAACAGGCTGAATACATTGGTGATATCCATCTGTCTGGCAAACATTTGCTCACTTTGATTAACGATATCCTCGATTTAGCGAAAATTGAATCGGGCCAACTCGAGTTGGTCGTGACTGATTTCGAGTTGGATGATTTCATCGCGAACACCATGGTGATGGTGCAAGATAGAGCTGAGAAAGAGCAGGTTGAACTAACGGTCAATATCCAAACCGAGATCTTGTGTCACGCAGATAAAACAAAGTTACGACAGGTCTTAATCAATCTTTTGGCGAATGCAATCAAATACACCCCAGCAGGCGGACGAGTGACCGTTGAGGTCACCGCGACGGATTTATGGATGGAGTTCGCGGTGATTGATACCGGTATCGGGATGAGTGAAGCCGAGCTGGAAGAAGTATTCGAGCAGTTCAAGCAAATCGACAATTTCCACAACCGAATTAATCAAGGCACAGGTCTGGGCCTATCGATTTCGAGACGCCTGGTTGAACTGCACGGCGGCCAGCTTAAAGTGGAATCCGAGGTAGGTTACGGATCGCGGTTTTACTTCTCAATCCCTGTTTTTGAACCTCAGATATAGGGCTCTGCTAAGCAGCTAGGTGCTTGCGAATGGTCTCAAGAAACACAGGGATTTCGATTGGCTTTTGCAAAAAATCGTTAAATCCTGCTGCAAAGATCAACTGTTTATCGTGATTCATGACTGATGCCGTGACGGCAATGACCGGTATGCTGTTGAGGTTCGTGTTTGCCTTAATCCGCCTAAGCGCTTCGATACCGCTAATACTTGGCATTCGGATATCCATCAGAATCAGGTCGGGAGTTTGTGTAGCGAGCAAACTCATGCCCTCTTCACCTGACCGAGCAACCAAGGTCTGATATCCATTGATCGTCAAAATATCAACCATCAGCTTGAGGTTGAGCTCGTTATCTTCAATAACTAGTATCGTGTTCATCGTGATGCCCCTAACTTAAATTCTGTTGAGGGAGGTTTGTAAATATCATCACCCGCTCGGCGCAAAGCATAGCGTATCGTTTGCTTAGCTAAATAGCAAGGGTAACAGACCCAAGAGTGCAAGTGCGATTAAAAATATGAGGCTCTGGCTAGCCGTTTTACGCGACGCAAGTGTGTAGGCATAGACCCCTTTGACTAAATTGTTACTGGCGGTGGCGATCAAAATGGCATTGGCTGTGACCACTGTCGGGGCGAGATTTGAGGCAGTTTGAGTCAGGCTCATGATGAAAGGATCCACATCGGTTACCCCCATGACCGCAGCAAGCGCATACATCCCGGCTGCTCCCAGATAGCGCACTGCGAAGTAGGTGGCGACGATCATGACAATAAAAAGACCGGCAAAAATAAAAGCTGTTTGTGTTTCAAGCGGATTCTTGACAGAGCTGGTCTCGGGGGTTTCGATGTTTTGGCTTGAATCGGTGCGTGCCCAGATAAAGCCACCTGCAATCGCAATACCAGCCAAGGCGACAAATGGGCCAGCCAGACGCATCATCAAATCGTGATTGAAGATGGCGAGTAAAATCGCCACTCGCCCATACATCATCCCTGAGGCCATCAGCACACCCCCAGAGAAAACTCTGTCTTGCATGGTGGTGCGGGATCGTCTGGCAAGCACGACGGTGGTAATGGTGGATGAGTAGGCGCCACCCAGAAGCGCGGTCAGCAAGATGCCCCCATGGCCTTTGGCGACTCGCTGCAGCACGTAACTCGCGTAAGACACGCCACTGACCGCCACAACAACTAGCCAGGTCGCAAACGGATTGATCTGAAAATCGGTATAGGCATGATTGGGTAGGACCGGAAGAATGACGGCGGATAGGAGCAGGAACTTTGTGAAAGCCAGAATATCGGCGGCTTCTATTTTCTTTGCCAGGCCTTCGAGAAACTCTTTGAGTTCGAGTAGCAGCACGCTGGCTACTGTGATGGCAGTGGCGATCCAGAGTTGATCGTGATATACAAGCGGCCCAATCAAATAGGTAGCCAAGCCAATCAGCTCAGACGTTGCACCCGTGTACTCAGAGGCCGACACCTTGCGCCAGTAAGCCATGAGTAGAAACGCAGCGACAATCCCAAAGCCGATGAATACGAGCGCCAAGTTCTGTCCCGCCAGTACCGATGCAGCAAAGCCAACCAAGCCGATGATGGGATAAGTTCTCACGCCGCCAAATGAAAAAGGCTGGGCACTACCTTTGTGACCTTCTCGTTGCAGACCAATCAAAAACGTCAGAAACAAGACTGCAAAGATCTGAATACCATCCATTGGCATCCAAGCCAGGAACTTCAAGTCGGATAAGTGCATGGTTGTATCCTTCGGGTGGTCTTAACCTGATGCTACTGCATCACGGCGACTGCAAACAATAAAAAGACCTCGAACACTGTCCGAGGTCTTTTTTAATGCTGGGCTGACAACCCCGGCGAGCCGGGATCTCGAGCAGTGGTGAGTTCTTAGAAGCCCATACCGCCCATGCCACCCATACCACCCATGCCGCCCATATCACCACCAGGCATACCGCCACCAGCTGGCTTGTCTTCAGGCGCTTCGCAAACAGCGGCTTCTGTTGTCAGCAACAAGCTGGCGACTGATGCTGCGTTTTGCAGTGCTGTGCGGGTCACTTTAGTTGGATCCAGAACGCCTTGCTCAACCAGATCACCGTACTCACCGGTGGCTGCGTTAAAGCCGTAGTTTCCTTTGCCGTTTGCAACGTTGTTAACCACAACGCTTGGCTCGTCACCAGCGTTAGCAACGATGGTGCGCAGTGGCTCTTCGATTGCGCGCAGAACCAGTTTGATACCAGCGTCCTGGTCGGCGTTGTCGCCTTTGACTTGTGACACGGCAGCGCGTGTACGGATCAATGCAACGCCACCGCCAGGAACAATGCCTTCTTCCACAGCAGCGCGAGTCGCGTGCAGGGCATCTTCGACACGTGCTTTCTTTTCTTTCATCTCGACTTCGGTCGCAGCGCCGACGCGAATCACGGCAACACCACCAGCTAATTTAGCCACGCGTTCTTGCAGTTTTTCACGATCGTAGTCTGAGCTTGCTTCTTCGATCTGGACACGAACTTGCTTGACGCGTGCTTCGATTGATTTTGCGTCGCCTGCGCCGTCGATGATAGTGGTGTTTTCTTTACCCACTTCGATGCGCTTGGCTTGACCAAGTTCAGCCAAGGTTGCTTTTTCGAGCGACATACCGGTCTCTTCAGAGATCACGGTACCACCAGTCAGGATAGCGATGTCTTCGAGCATTGCTTTGCGGCGATCACCAAAACCAGGCGCTTTAACAGCGGTGGTCTTGAGAATGCCACGGATGTTGTTCACAACCAAAGTTGCCAGTGCTTCGCCTTCGACATCTTCAGCAACGATCAACAAAGGACGGCTTGACTTAGCAACTTGCTCGAGTACGGGCAGCAGATCGCGAATGTTGCTGATCTTTTTGTCGTAAATCAGGATGAAAGGATCTTCCATCGCTGACACTTGCTTGTCAGGATTGTTGATGAAGTAAGGTGACAGGTAGCCACGGTCAAACTGCATGCCTTCAACGACGTCGAGCTCGTTTTCGAGCGACTTGCCGTCTTCAACAGTGATGACGCCTTCTTTACCGACTTTTTCCATTGCGTCAGCAATGATCTGGCCGATTGACGCGTCGCTGTTTGCCGAGATCGAACCGACTTGAGCGATTTCTTTGCTGGTTGTGCAAGGCTTTGAAAGCTTCTTGAGCTCTTCAACTGCGCAGATGACAGCTTTGTCGATACCGCGCTTAAGATCCATTGGATTGATACCAGCGGCAACGTATTTCAGACCTTCGACAACGATCGATTGTGCCAAAACTGTTGCTGTCGTTGTACCGTCACCAGCGTTGTCAGAAGTCTTGGAAGCAACTTCTTTGACCAACTGTGCACCGATGTTTTCGAATTTGTCTTTGAGTTCGATTTCTTTAGCAACCGATACGCCGTCTTTGGTGACGGTTGGGGCGCCAAAAGAACGCTCAAGCACAACGTTACGGCCTTTTGGGCCAAGAGTTGTTTTTACTGCGTTGGCGAGGATGTTTACGCCACGGACGATACGCACGCGTGCGTCATCACCGAATAAGACTTGTTTAGCAGCCATTTAATTTCCTTCGTGTCTGAGGTGTATTACAGGACCACGGCGAGAATTTCTTCTTCGCGGATCACGAGTACTTCTTCGCCGTCGACTTTTACAGTCTGACCAGCATATTTACCGAACAATACTTTGTCGCCAACTTTGACGTCCATTGGCAAAACTTTGCCATCTTCGGTTTGTTTGCCAGGACCGACAGCGAGAATTTCGCCTTGATCAGGCTTTTCAGCAGCGCTTTCTGGGATGACGATGCCGGACGCAGTCTTACGCTCGTTATCCAGGCGTTTGACGATCACGCGATCGTGCAGGGGACGCAGGGCCATATTGAACTCCTGTTAAAAGTTAAAGGTAAAGTTAGTGTCGAGAGCCGTACTTAGATTGCTAGCACTCATCTACCACGAGTGCTAATTATAAGGTCGGTTTTGAGGATTGCAAGGGGGGTGTTGAGACCGGTTGTCGATTTTCTTGTCGAAAATCAGCGAATGTCGTTGGCAATCCATGTCCAGAGTTTTGCAAACTAAGTCTGGAGTCGATATCTATAGCTGGCCGTACATTCTCAGTAAGTGATCACTAGCAATGACCTAGAAAAGAGGTTTTTGAAGTTCGCGCAACTTAAAATAGTTTCATAACCTGCGGGTTACGGTACTACGAAAATAACAGTTGCCAGAGTTTATGTAAGTGATTGTTTTGATTGACTAAGATAGTCCAGACAAAAGTTGCCAGAAATTCAAAAAATATCTATAGGAATTATAAATTTATATTATTTATCAATAAGTTATGGCTAAATACGTTGCAAACCGTATGAACAAAGTCGCTTTCCTCATTGAAATCTTGCCCTAGACTATTTAAATTGAGGATCGTTATGCCAGATCGTCGTGACCTGTGCTTTTGTCCGTTGGGAGTTGCGCGAACAGCCGATCAAACCACCAGTCAATATGGTGTTGAGCAGTCGCTGGACGTTTGGATTTCACATGAGGCAGCACATGGACTGGTAAGCCAATACTACTAGGTTGATCTGGATGAGGTGCGAGACTTCGCAGCGAAATGGTCTTGGTTTTACAATAACGAACGCTCAAACATGGCATTGGGTGGTTTCACACCAAAACAGCGGCAGGCAACGGCCGCACAGCTCTACCTCTGACCTCAGTTAAAAAGGGGAGGATTACCTCTCTCCTAGTTGTAAGTTGTAGTCGGCAATCCAACACTTTGCAACCAAAAAATATCCGGTCCAGTCCGATATAGATTTTAATTGCCGACGCCGGTTGAATACTACTGCCTGGAATTCAAAACGCTCAGGACGAATCACTGATCGGTTTGCTGTGGAACGAGAGTCCATTTTCCGCGGACTACCCATGCATCTATCTCTTGATCGGTTTTGTCGATGCTCAAACCGGATCGAAATGCGCCAGGGGGTAGGCCAAATTTACGCTTAAACGCAGTAATAAAGTGATTTACGTGCGAGTACCCGATCGTATGCGAAATAACCTTTATCGGTTGATGTCCCAGCTCAAGTGCGTACTTAGCTTGTTCAAGGCGATGATTGGTTAGGAACGAAAAAATGGACTCATGATATTCATCCATGAACTCTTTGTTGAGTTGATTTGGTGATGCACCAAAACGTTTACTTAGACCTGCAAGTGTTGGAGTCTTGCCGTCAATCGTGATCAGATGGTCGTGCACTGCCTTAGCTCGCGATCGTGACGGTTTGTTGTGCAGTGTCACTACTTTTGAATCCAGGTACAGAGATAGGCTGCACAGGTATTCCAACACGCCCGAATGCAATCGTAATGCTTTCAATTTATCGGTGAGTCTGTTATCGAGACAGTCATCAAGAATATTTGAAATGGATGGGGGTACCTTTAGTGATGGATTGAAGGAATTAAATTTTTCGATCCCAATCGTGTTCAGCATTGAGGAGGCGAGCTCTTCTCCCATCAAAATATTTAATTGACTCATCGGGATCATCAACGCACTCAGTTCAAGATCGGTTTTTGTATTAAAAGATTGTTCCAGTGAGTATTGTTCGATGTGCGCAAACAGATCCAAACCTGGCATTCTTAGAGTCTTTTTAGGCAAGAGTGAAGGATCCGAGATCGCAAGCGATCCACGGTGAACGATAGTTACGGCAAAAACAGGTTCAGCGAGCTTGACACTGAATTTGCCCACATTTATTTCTGGTGGACATACGTTACGAAAAAATCGGTGTGAGCTTCTCACGAGCTCCATGCCATCGGATGTTTGTGTGTGCGACGAATATCCCTCAGCCCACCCTTCGGGGTATGGATAACTTACTTCTTTTGTTTCAATTACTGCACCGACTTCACTAGCAGCATCTTCAACCTCTGATGAATCAAGGAGCCATTCTATTTTATGGACCTGCACTTTATCTGACATACTTTTTTTACTCTCGCTCTTAATTTTTTTGACATGAATAGGTCAAATTTCACAACCGTCAATAGGCCTCAGACGCTTCAAGCATGAGACCAACAATAATTCTAAATCCTTCTAATTGCGTCATAAATATGGCATGTCATATTTATTCGTAGAAGTCATGTGTGATTTCGTTGTCGATACTTTACTCAATGAGCATAAGCATCAGTCACAATCAATTATCGATTTGGTTGCTTGAAGCGGCTGCGCAACAAACCGTATTTCATATTGAGTAAATCAGACATTTTAGATACGTAAATGAATACGTAATGTCTAAGGCGTTTGATCGCCTTGGCGAGGGCAATTGATTGCCACTGGCAATTAAAAACTATCAACCAAAGTAAATAACGACATGAACTCAAGCATTAATTTAAATTTCAAGGTGCGATTGTTTAGTGCTTTATCTGCGCAGAACATAAGTAAGCGACTCTTAATTAGTTTAAGCATTGCCATCGCATTTTGCGGTGCTGCTTTTAATCAGGCCGTTTTGGCGCAAACATGCTTGACCAGTACGACGGCCATCACGACGGTCGCCACAACCACAACCTATGGCGGTACCGCCAGTTCAAACCCTGGGTCAAACAATTGTTACCTCTGGACAGGAGGAAATTTAACTTTTGGTAGCTACACCAACTTTAGTTCAACAGTTGCGAATGGCGGTAACTTAATTAACTTTGGCAGTAACAATGTACCCTACGCATTTACAAACTACGGCACCATTACCTTTAACTATAGCGGAGGGGATGCGTTTTCCGTATTTGGCGGAACCGGCACAGTCGCTTCGGCCACTAACTATGGAACGATCAATAGCATCTCGTCGAAGTTTGTCGCAGGTATGGGCAGTTACGGTGGCTATATTGGTACGGTTAATAACAGTGGCACCATATCGACCACCGGTAGTTCAATTAAATTTGTTAGCGACGGCTACTTTGGCACGGTCTCTAATAGTGGTACCTTAACATCGTCCTTAAATACTGCAGACGGAATTAATGCCCATACCGCATCCAAAAGTTTGACGTATGGTAGCGTCACTAACACTGGTCTAATCAAAGCTTCTGGTGACGGGATAGCTTTATACAGTGCGTCAGCGACGAAGCTCGGAACAATTTCTTCTGTCACCAACAGCGGAAGTATTCTCTCAATCGCTACCGCTGGTGGGCACGACAATGCACTTAATAGCGGAGCCGACAACGGATCCGGTATTTACACTGGCTTTGCTGCGACGACTGTTTCCAACTCAGGCACGATCTCAACTGCTGTTGGCTATGGGATCTATAACGATACGCCAGGAAATATTACAACACTCACCAATACAGGCAGTATTGCTGCAACGGGTAGCAGCAGATACGGGATTTATAACCTGGGGACTATTGGCACGCTGAACAATAGTCAGGGTGCTGGTAACGCGAATGGTGCGCTGACCTATTCGGGTAAGTTGCCAACGAACTACAACATTATTATCAACAGCGCGACGAACTTCGGACGACTCGCGGTGACAGCTGTGACAGGTTCAACGTTATTTGGTATTTCATCGCTGTCGACACCTGGTGCTATTTTAAATACGCCACTTACTTCGGTGCTGAGTGGCATTACGCCCACACAACTGGGCCTCTCGGGGACAGCAACGAGCACGAGTGCTATTTCCAACGGTTACACCTATACCCTGAGTGAAACGGGATCGAGTACGAACATTTGGAACTTGCTCATCGCTGCTTGTTCTGGATGTGACACCAGCAGTGGCAGCAGCAGTGGTAGTAGTAGCAGCAGTAGTAGCAGCAGCAGTAGTAGCAGCAGTAGTAGCAGTAGTGGCAACATTCAAAGCAGCAGCGCTAGTAGCGTCCCTACCAGTGTTTCAAAGGGCGCAAGGGTCAGCCTCAGTAGCGTGAAGTCCCTCTTAAGCATTTCACTCTCTGGAGGCGTCTTAGCGCTGGATGCGGAAGATCGTGCTACCCAGTCCATCGTGCTGGCAAACGTCGGCGGCACGATCGCTGCCCCGACTTCTGGTAAAGCAACCCTCTCAGGGCCACTGACAGGGGTTGGTCCTTTAACGGTCACTGGCTCTGGCACCCTGAGTCTGACCGCGGTAAATACTTACACTGGTGGCACGACCGTTTCGAGCGGAACCTTGTCGGTGGCCGGATCATCGCCTACTGGCACCGGTGATGTTGTTGTGGCGTCTGCGGCAGGCTTAATGGGGACTGGTACGATTCCCGGTAACGTCCTCGTCTACGGTTTACTCAAGCCCGGTAACTCACCGGGTTACCTAGCAGCGACCAACAATCTGACACTTAACTCGGGGTCTGTTTACCAGCAAGACATTGCGGGCACGACGCAGGCTTCTAGCACCTCGCCCGTTGGAGCCACAGGGTATTACTCATTTATGAATGTTGGTGGTCAGCTCACCATCAACTCTGGTGCCACGCTCACCCCCACATTGCAGAGCCTATTCCAGACAACAGAATCAGGCTATGGAAGTGCATCGTATGTGCCCAACTTGGGTGATACATTTCGGATCGTCACGGCGCTGGGTGGTATTTCTGGCGCTTTCACATCTGTTTCTCAACCGGCTGGGTTGGCGTCTGGCACACAGTTCATCCCGTTCTATAACTATGCGGGGAGTAACAGTATAGATTTGGCGGTGATCCCAACGTCTTACTCGTCTACCTTGGCCAATTCCAGCCGCAATAGCCTGTCTGTGGCATCCGCACTTGATCGACTCAGTGCAGCGCAGTTTGCAGGAACAGCCACGACGACTCAGAGCAATCTAATGTACGCAACAGCCACCCAAACCTTGTCGTCACTGCCGAGCTTTAGTCAAGCTCTGGCTGGTGAAGTCTATGGCGCCGCGTTGGTGACTGTGCCTCAAGCAACCTTGCGTGCGCAAAGTGCCGTCATGGCAAGGCTCGGTGACAAGTCGCTTGGTGCAGCACCTGGGATGAATTCCCCAATTATCAATCCAACTGGGGTTACTGCCCAGAACCCAATGGGCGAGCCTAACGCGAGCGTGAGCACTAATCCCACCGTGAACCCGACAGAGGACTTGGCCATTCCCTATCGTCCGAACGTCTGGGGGGAGATTGCTTACCAGTACGGAAGCAGATCCTCAGACTCAAACGCCAGTGGCTATAACAGCAGTCTTTATCAGGCCGTGTTTGGGACAGATCTCTACCAAGAGAATGGCATCAAAGCGGGTGTGGGCTTTACGCTATCGACCACAGGATTAACCAATAACAACGGGAGCGGCACGGTTGGGCAAGAGTCTATCTTTGTCTACGGCAAGCTACCCGTGTTCGAGAACTATGTGCTTGATGGCATGGCAAGCTTCGGTATGAGCAACACGAGCGTCACCCGCAACGATCCCACGTCCAGTGCAAGTCTCAAAGGGAAAAATATACTAGGTAACGATACCTTGTTAAGCCTTGGCATCAGCAGACCGGTTGAGGTTAGCGACTACAACCTGATTTTTACGCCCTATGCACGGGTAACTTGGCAGATGGTCAACCAATCCCCGTTTGATGAGGGCACGGCGAGTGTAGCGGCCCTGAGCGTGAACGGCTACTCGGGTAATGGCGTCAGGGGCGTTATTGGTCTCTCGGCTGGATCTCTAAACAAAGATCCAATGGTCGATGATTACACCTACAGCGTAAACCTTGCTGTGGGTGCTGATACCAACACGCTCATCAATCCGACCTTGACAGCAAACCTTGCAGGCTTTGGTACCAACATCTATACAGCAAATGTGGGCAGTGTCTTTGTGCAAGCAGGCCTGAGGGGTACCGCGAAAGTTGCAAACAGTGCATACGCGTATGCGGGTATCACGGGTGAAACACGAACCGGTCAAAGCCTTGGCGTCGTGAACGTAGGCTTAATGGCTCAGTTTTAAAGAAAAGGTACGTCCAGATAGCAATAGAGGCGGCTATTAGAATCGACAGATCAGTCAAATTTTTTTGTTGAGGGATTTACATGACGGGCATGAAGCCAGCCATTCAATAGTCAGAGCTGGCTTGCTTTTACCGGTAATAAAGATGTTGCGCCTACTTTAAGTAATATTATTTTCGTCGTTACTGGCTATTACTTTGGCGCTAAATCGACCGAAGACACCGATCGCGATTCAAACTAAATTGAATGAACTAATCTGCGATCAGGAGAAAACAATATGTTGTTGTCCCTCGTCGAATCTAAGCTGTCGGTGACGCTGTTGTCGGCTCGGTACTGCTCGCTTTTGCAAGCTTCCGATGTGCTTTTGCTAGCTTCTGTTGAGCAGAGGCGTTTCTGCCTGCCGATGGGGGTGCGGCTGAAAACTTTGACTGGTAATCCTCACCGTTTTAATAGGGGTGAGAAGTAGAGGCAGATCAATGATGGAGCTTATAGCGATTTGGGTAAGGCTTTATTGGTGTCAAATTCGTTGACCCAAAACCTCGAAAGTGTCAAATTCGCTGAAGCAAAGATGTCAAATTCGTTGATTTATTTTTTTGTAAGTGCTTGATTTTTATATAGTGCCGAGTGCCATATTCGCTGATTTTCGACACGAAAATCAGCGAATGTGGCACTCAAGTCACGAAGTTGGCACTCGTCGGAAAAACAGAGAGGCATAACCCACAAGGGTTTCCAAGCGCTTTCACCAGATTTGGGCGATTTTATGGCGAATATTCTTAATATTTGTTGAACTGATCTTTCCTGCTTTTAAGTCACTCAATTTGACACTAATAAAAACTTATCGCCTGATGGTTTGGTATTCAACTGTCGAATTGCAAGGACTCTGACAATGTCGCGCTGAATAAATCCCCGACTTACTGACCTTTGATCATAATCGTGTCGCACGGTTAATTTTCATCCGGCGTCAACACAAACATTAACCGCTCGGGTAACCATCACACCTGAGCTTCTTCAATCAGTCAAACGTCGCTTGCTTAGCCACGATGCGTCATACAGACTTGTGGGCTTGATTCAACTCAACACTGGACTACGCTTGTCAGAGCCTATCTTTGTAAGGCTTGAGGACTGCGTACTTGATCACGAGATCCCGCACGTATGGGTTCTCAAGAACGCACTATCTGACCGCAAAACCAAGTCCAGCATTCGCTGCGTCCCGCTAGTTGGTGTTTCACCTCAAGCTGCCAAAAAGACCAATGACTTTTTATCACTTGCCGGGCTGTCTAGTTTGGCCAGACCAGCTCTATTTGTTACATACCCGCGATATCAGACGATCGGATAATTGTTTTAGTTCATTAAAATTAATTTCACCTGGCAAATTGCCATGCGAATTAAGTATAACTATGTCGCTGACTGACAATTCTGGAAAATCTAAATCGATTTTTCCAACAGACCTAGTTTTGCAATCAATGGTAGCCTTAATATTAGCTCCCCTCTTTATCGCCTCCGCACTTGTCCAGGGCTTAACATTACCCAGCGGCGGGTCCGCAAGCCCCCAAGTGTGTTTTGCTGGTTCGGTCAGACTGAAAATGATGCGGCCATCGGGGCCTTTGGTTTTACTCTCAAAATTGATATTGCCTGGATATATCAAAAATTTCGCCCAGTTAAAAAAAACAATATTTCCTCTTTGGCGTACAAATTCATCAGGTATTTCAACCATTTTGCTTTTATAACCATGAGCATCAATGAAATGAAATGATAGAACGGTGATTAAAAGTTTTAAGATAAGTTTGTTTTGCATAAAAATCCGTTTTTAAAAATCTAACTAAGGCTGTGTATCTCGTTTAATGCCCTCGATAGTGTAGTTAGACGCCACACCAACACCGAATGGCCAGCTCAGAGTTCAACAGTTACGGAACTGTGGGCTATACGCTTGAACAGAAGTTGGAAGTAATTACGCGGGTTGAAATTTAAGGCATCCGACACCAAGCGAGATCTAACTTGCTTGGTGGATTCCATGTACATTCGTTTCTGCTTATTAAACGTTATGATCTTCTGCTTGAAATTTTTTTTCGATTAATTCCATCTGCGCCACTGCATTTCCTGCTGTTTGTGCATCCACCTTTCGCTGCGCCTTGGCGAAGTACATGCAAAGACAACCAGTTAATCCTGTAGCTACAAATGCACCCCATGAAATCAGGATTGGCATTGGCATCCGTTTGTCACCTTCAGGAACCGGAATATCTAATGTGATTGCCGATAGAAGCCCTGAGCCAGCTATGCCTAGCAGCACAGAACCCAGTGTGTGCCAAAAATTGGTGTCGTCTTTCAAAGCTGACACTTGCCCTTTGATGTGGTCCCACTCTTCAACCAGTATCACGTACGCCCTCTTTTTTTGCGGTGGGATGATCTCGTAATCTTGGGAGACCTTGAAGTTGCTTTCTTCACCCATTTTTGGTCTCCCTATCTACTGCGCCTGAAACGATTGCGTTAACTAGGACAGTGTTTCCGCAGTTGTCACAAGTTACAGGCACTATTGGCACGATTGGGCCGCTACCAATAACGAGGTTCCCATCATGAAACTCTCGTAGCTCAAATACTTTGTCGGAAACGTTCCAATTACCAGTACCGCACATAGGGCACTTTTGACTACGCCATTTCAGCTTCAAGTGATCAATAAATTTTTCTGATTTAACGTCTGACATGGCTTTCCTGTCGTTTGGGCTTAAATAATTTGGCTGGTGAAATCTTACAGTGCTGAGTTAAATCACGTTATCTGAAGTACGCCAGCTGCCCATCGCACAAACCCTCAACAAGCTAGCAACTTGCTAACGTGCAAACGGGTCAAATCAGCCCTACAAGCAGCGTAAAAATTTGCTGGCTGGACTGGGTAGCTTGCCAGTCAAAAAGCAGTTAGTATGAGGTTCCCTCTGTATTTCGTCTACCAAAGGGTTCGTTTCATGCTACCAGTTTTTCCTTATCTTGCTGACTGAGCCAGCTGTGCAGGAAGTTGTACGGTGATACATATCCGAGAGTTGAATATTGTCTCTTCCGATTGTAAAACACCTCGATATACTCGAAGCTCATATCGCGCATCTCGGCTCGTGTCTGAAACCGTTTGGGGGGCATGAGAGAGGCGCGGAATATCCTCGTCCAACTTTTCCGCCGCATCTCACTCTAGGCTCAATTGCAAAAGCGGTCAACGGCAAGCTCAAGGCACTCGCACAAAGAAAAGTAGTGCCGATTTTTTTCATACTTCACTCCAGACGAGCGTTATTTTTTAGCTTGCGATTCAATATAAGACCGGATTGGCGCAGGCAAGGGGCCTTCAACAAATTTGCCATCTTTATAAACCGCCTGATGATAGCCAGACGCGCCATGCCCATAACAGGCTCCCACGTAAAATGAACTGGGCGCATCAGTTGGAACTTCTTTTGACAAATAAACAGAATTGAAAACATACAAATGTTTTGAATCTGGATCGTAGTCTGCGCTCATTGCAATGTGATCACCTTTGTCGACCGATAACCCAAGAAATTTGATGGTGAAAGGGTCGCCGTAATCAGGTTTGATGGTGAGTTTTTTGACGCCCTTCCACTGAGGGTTGTTCGCGTCGCCGACATTGCCTTTTTTCGTTGCTTCATCAACAACAGCTCCGGCCGTCATGGCTGCTCCAACTGATATTACCGCATTCGCAACAAGCCCAAGTCCAGGAACCGTTGCGCCAAGCACCTGTCCAATCTGCCCGGACTCGACGTAGGACTTCCGCTTCGTTGGATCGATGAAATCGGGAGCTTCAGAAACGTCCTCAGCGCTCAGAACGGTCGCGCAACCGCCGCTATATCGGATCAACTGAGGCTCCGGTTGCGGCGGTCTGGCGCAGGCCGTCACCACTCCCAGCAGGGTGACAACTAATGTAATTTTAAGAATATGCATGATCTTTTCTTATTTGTCGTGTTGTGATTGAAATTGCTTTGACGAGTCACGCAATTAAAGTCATTCCGGCGTGCATATTTTACCAATGCCGACCCTTGTTATCAGACAGCTTATAGGCACGATAAACTTCGACGCGAAAAGGTCATCGACAATTTTTATAGTGTTTGCCGAGGCAATCTCGCGCCATCTGTTGAGCCTTTTCAATTTGTGCAGTCGTCATTCGTTTGGCAGCTATATTGCGAATTTCTTCCGCGCCTTTAAGTGCTTGAGCCGCAGCTAGATTTGTCCACATGTGGGCTAGTACAAAGTCTTGAGGGACACCTTGCCCCTTGTAATACATCAAGCCAAGGTTGCCTTGCGCTTTTGCATCCCCTTGCTCAGCAGCGAGCCTGTACCATTTCATAGCTTCAGCGTAGTTTTGGGCTACACCGTGCCCGAAGTCATACATCAGGCCAAGGTTTGACTGCGCTTGTGCATCCCCTTGCTCAGCAGCGAGCCTGTACCATTTCATAGCTTCAGCGTAGTTTTGGGCTACACCGTGCCCGAAGTCATACATCATGCCAAGGTTTGACTGCGCTTGTGCATCCCCCTGCGCAGCAGCGAGCTTGTACCATTTCATAGCTTCAGCGTAGTTTTGGGTTACACCGCGCCCGAAGTAATACATCCCGCCAATTTTTAACTGCGCTTGTGCAGACCCTTGCGCAGACCCTTGCGCAGCAGCGAGCTTGTACCATTTCATAGCTTCAGCGTAGTTTTGGGTTACACCGTGCCCGAAGTCATACATCACGCCAAGGTTGTGCTGCGCTCGTGCTTCCCCTTGCTCAGCAGCGAGCTTGTACCATTTCATAGCTTCAGCGTAGTTTTGGGTTACACCGTGCCCGAAGTCATACATCACGCCAAGGTTGTGCTGCGCTTCTGCATACCCTTGCTTAGCGGCGAGTTTGTACCATTTCACAGCTTCAGCGTAGTTTTGGGCTACACCTTGCCCGGATTCATACATCACGCCAAGGGAGTACTGCGCGCTTGCATCCCCCTGCGCAGCAGCGAGCTTGAACCATTTCATAGCTTCAGCGTAGTTTTGGGTTACACCGCGCCCGAAGTAATACATCCCGCCAATTTTTAACTGCGCTTGTGCAGACCCTTGCGCAGACCCTTGCGCAGCAGCGAGCTTGTACCATTTCATAGCTTCAGCGTAGTTTTGGGCTACACCGTGCCCGAAGTCATACATCACGCCAAGGTTTGACTGCGCTTGTGCAGACCCTAGCGCAGCAGCGAGCTTGTACCATTTCATAGCTTCAGCGTAGTTTTGGGCTACACCTTGCCCGGATTCATACATCACGCCAAGGGAGTACTGCGCGCTTGCATCCCCCTGCGCAGCAGCGAGCTTGAACCATTTCATAGCTTCAGCGTAGTTTTGGGCTACACCTTGCCCGTTGTAATACATCACGCCAAGGGTGTACTGCGCCCATGATTCGCCTTTATCCGCCTCGGACTTTGCAATTGTTAACGCCGTCGCATAGTCGCCCCGATCAGCCGACATTAAGACGTCATCCTTAGGCGTTCCCATAGCATTACTTGAGACGAGTAAAAGTAGGGCAAGTATGAGTTTTTTCATCTTGTTTTATGAGGTAGCTTGATTGTCTAAAGAGATGCAAAGTAAGCTGTTCGGAGATGCGGTCGAAAAGTTCGACGCTTATCGCTTCTACGCACGAGGTCACAACACGCAAAGGTATGTAAGCACCAGTAAAAAAACGCGAGAGCATTTAGTCTATGACTGCGATAATCTCTCCGCGTCCAGTAAATCAATTACGACGGCTCAAATTAACGCCATCGATCACGCAGTTTGACACCACGCCTGTATCGCGACCACCAGGCCAGAGCTTACCAAAGAAATGGAATGATTCATGCTCAGCCACCTGACCCCGCTCATTGAGTTGTGAAAACCAGGCTGGCTTATCGTATTTATAAGCAAATATTTTGAGATGAACCTCACCGCCTTCAAACTCAACAGATAATTGATTGGGGCCAATATTGCCTCTTTCAGTGAACTCACCTTTGCCATCCACGATTTTTGCTTGATGAAAAGCAACTTCGTGGTGGCCAGAAGGATGAGGACGGACAGTTTCGCAGACAATGCTCATATCCCACTCCCCGTCGTAGGGATTGGGTGCTGCGTTACATAAAATGGGCAGCAGAAAAGGTAATGCCAGTATTGATTTTTTTAACATGATGTTATTTTCTTATTTTGAAAAGAGATCACTCAGTTGCACGGGATTAATATTGATTTTTAGCAGGGTTACGCGATAAACACGCGGGCTGATTTATGTCTTAGTCCGAGACTTTCTAGCTGTTATGCGAGGTAGCTGGATATACCGAGGTTCCTTGATCATCACTTTTGGTTCACCATACCCCTTTTTCGACATTAACTGTGATGATTGATGATTTTCACCAGAGGTGTATCACAAGTAATTTTGATGAATCAATCTCTCAATTTTAGGGGGTATTCGTGCGTCGCATAGCTATACCTCAGACCTCAGTTGAAAAGGGACTACCGCATGTGCATGCCAACTTTATTTAGATAGTGCAATTTTTACAATCCTATGTTTAGGGGATTGACATTTAATCGCAGTGCGTCGGAAAATCATCACAATAGTTTGATATTTTTTCACTCTTTTTAAAACGACCTGCGGTCTAAAACGATGGTGCCTAAGTGTCAAAGATAAGTTTGGTGGATTCACTCAAAAGTCTTTCTGACGACCACTCACTATTCCGTAAATTCTTTTCGCACGGATTACTAGAGATAGAGCTATACAAACCCGAGGGGGTCGACCTTCAAAAACCGCATGATCGTGATGAAATTTACGTCGTGGCATCGGGTTCGTCCCATTTCACCGTGGGTGCTAAAGAATATGACGCTGTTGTTGGCGATGTCCTATTTGTGGCGGCGGGTATTGAACATCGTTTCAGTCAGTTTTCTGATGACTTTGCCACTTGGGTGTTTTTTTATGGGCCTGAAGGTGGTGAATGCCCACAAGTTGATTAGTAATCTAGATTAGAGATCTACAAATGCCTTTCGCAACGACTGAAGTTCCAAGAACTCGGACTCCAGCAGACGTCCAAGGGTTGACTGATTCCGTGTGTGACACTGCGTATTCTGGCTAACGTGACCGCCGATTCTGCCTTATCGTGACCAGTTTCGACAGTTCGAAACCAGTTCTACGGATCATCTAGTGGGAGAACGCAATGATCTCAGCAAAATATGTCATTTCATTTGCCAACTACAACCAATGGCAAAACATCAATACCATTGAAGCAGCAGATGAACTGAATGAAGAACAACGAAAGCAAGATGTGGGTGCGTTTTTTGGCTCAATACAGGGGACGTTAAGCCATCTGCTTTGGGGTGATTCGATCTGGCTTGACCGATTGACTCATACTCAATACAAAGCATCTCCTATCGATGAATCTGGCTCAGCTTGGGCGAATTGGGAAGAATACAAGATCGCCCGCAAAGGAATGGATCAAAAGTTTATTTGCTGGGCTAAAACAGTTACGGACGATTGGTTAAATGAAACGCTCACTTACACAACCGCCCGTGGCATAGAGGTTACAAAACCTGTCGACCTACTGGTTGCTCATATCTTTAACCATCAAACTCATCATCGCGGGCAAGTTCATTGCTTACTTACTCAGTTTGGTGTTGCCACTAAAGATACTGATATCTTGTTATTGCGAGAGGCCATCAACTAGCGTTCGCCCTGGGGTTTTTCGTTTGAGGGTTACTGCGTTTTCTGTGGGTGCTTTATGACACTTTCGATTGCTCAAAATATAGCTGGTGCAATAGATGATGCTGGACGAGGAAACTTCGAACTTGGTTTTCGAGATCTTTGCACCGCTATTGACCAAAGTGCAAAAAAACATTTAGGAAAAGAATTTGGTGAGGGGAACGCATATAAACAATTCCTTGATGAACACATTTGGATTGTCGAATTGATGGCCTTCCCAGGATGGGATTTGTTAGAGTCGAAATTTGGAAACTATCCGATTAACGGGAAGCATAAGACGTACCATACACCGAGTTTTTCGGAAATTATTTATCACGCTATACGATGCGAACTGTCACACGGTGATGGGATCGCTACAAATATTAAATGGGTTGAAAGCGTGCATGTGAAAAACGTGGGCCGTGAATACTTGGAGCTACCATTTCAGGTGTTTTGGGGATTGGTCGCGATCGCTGTATTTGCCAAGTGCAATAGTGACGAACGCATCCATAAGAGTTATTGGTTGGATATTGCAGGAAATAAGCTACAGATCGACGATTTTTTTGGTCAACTGGACACAATGAAAAGAATCTATGAAAGACGTATTCTTAGAGGCGCAGATGGGTTGCCTTTAAAGATAGTAATGATATTGTCGCAAGGACATGATTACCCGATCACAATAGAAGTTGCTGAGCATTAAACCGTTGACTTCGGTGACCAGTTTGTCGTGCTCAAGGCTTCTGCTCTTGGGTTTTTCTAAAACTCCAGACATCGTTTGCCAGAAAATCGGAAACTCCAGAGAACGATTGCCAGTTCAAAAAAATGCGACTTTGCCAGAGTTGTAGTAACTCATCGTTTTTATTCAACAATGGACTCCAGACTTGGATTGCCAACTACACTTAACTTGCAAATCCTTATGCGTCCTTGTGTCGTTGGCCGTCCAAGTTCAAAGTCAATATTTATAGCTGGCAACACTTTTAGGGGAAGCACTTACTCTCAAAGGGCTTAAGATCACTATTGTTGAACTTCGCCAACGCAAAAGAGTTTCGTAATTTGAGAATTATGTTGCCCCGAAAAATCGGTTGCCAGATTCTGTATAAGTTATTGTTTTTTGTTAGATTTCATAGTCCAGACTTCTATTGCTAAAACGTTAATCTTTTTTCAAAAAAGTATCGATTTTTTTCAAATATATCAAAGCTTTGCGTGCTAACTGAAAAACCAACATAACAAATAACAGCGATGCTGCTCCAGGTTAGCTTCATTTCGCAGCTACCCAAACAAGAATGCGACCATCAGCGTAGTTGCGCACGACACGCCAGCGGCCTTAAAAGCGTTTGACACAGCGATAGGAAACTTACGATTACTCTTAATCATTTCCAATAATTCCTGCGACGAGGACTTACGGCATAAACCAGTCCAACTTTTCCGCCGCACCCCCAAAGGGGGTGCGGCGGAAAAGTTGGACTACTTGAAGGTGGTTCATGTACTCATACGAAGACCGAAGTCGAGTAGTAGTTTTTTTAGCTAGGCCGCAACGGGTAATCTCACATTTGTCATGCCGTGTACATGACTCGATGTAAATGATAAAGTGTCGATATTAATAAAAAAAATATTGGATACATCCACACTCTCGTGAAATGTGCCAGCATACGCGACATGCAATAGATAGTATGCCGAGCCACAAAGTGGTGGAAAAAGTTTGTATGCCCCAGGCAATACAGTTAATTGAAAAGGCGCAGTCGCAGCTGAATCAGTTTTAGGATGTGATCTGTGATTAAACTGTTAGATCCGTTAGCGTAGCTTCGAGAACTTGCAGCAGATGGTGATATCTGCAGCTTGCTGCCCATCCAGACGAATATGAAAATCATCAGGCTGCAGCCGCATGAACTCCATATCACGGGTCAAAAGCACGTGGCGAATCGCATCGACGACAGCAGTCTTTCCGGCATCATTTTCACCGACAAGCGCGGTCACGCCCTCGTGGAACTGCACACAGAAAATCGGTTCTTCTGCCCCGAACTGGCGAAAATTCTTGATCTGGATTTCTGAGAGGTACATCGCCAGTTCCGGTTAAGTGAGGATAGATGCCTACACGGCTACGCCTAGAAAAATCGCGTCCTGAGACGGTTTTGTATTTGCCTTTTGCTGAATAATTCGGCATCGTTCCAGCAGAACGTCAAAAGGCTCGGCATCATCAAGGAACAAGCCGTCCTCGACCATGTGCTGATAGTCAGAAGCAAGCGTGACCAGCGCACCGTCATCTGGTACAAGTTGCAGGCCGCCAGAAACTGCCGCGTGGTAGTCGATCAGTTCGCCCTGCGGGGATTTCTCGGCGAAGAACATGCTCTTATGATCGGCAACTGCTTTACCGAGCGCCGTGTCTGCGATAGCCGCATCCACGAAACCGGCCGCATCCAGCCGAGCCACGTCATGCCAATGACGGGCAAAACGTTCACCCCCACGGAAAGTCCCCTGGGCACAGAAGACATGGATCGCCGTGGCCTTCTCCCAAAAGGTGCGCTCGGCGCGCATCACCTGGGGCGTGGCCGTCGGGAATAGGAGCATCGGCAGGTATGCAGCCGCATCGCACTGAATAAGGCGTGGTTCGCTGGGCTCGCCGGTAGAGCGGGCACCGAATTCCAGCATGACAGCCGGGGCAACGTAGCCCGTACCTGCTGCCAACGGAACGTAGTCGATAAAAACCTTGTCATCTTCGGCGCGTACCGATGCAGGTAGAGATTGCCGCTCAAGGTCCTGCTTGAGCCTTGGCGCGATTTCGCTGGAAACCCATTCAGCCAAGCGCGCCCGGATCTCTTTGCTCCATTTCTTTTCTTGGCTCTTGCTGGCTGGCAGCGGTGCGTCGGCTTCTCCGACTAAATCACCTGCGATCGCGCGGATATCGTAGGTCAGATCGACATCCTCCGAAAACCGGCGGATGACACCATAAGCCTTGGACAAAGATGTTCCACCCTTGAAGACCAGATGACCGGCATGGGGGCCATCGAACAGGTGTCGTAGCGACCAGACGACCCAGATATCTTTTTCAAGCAGATGAGGTAGGCGGCCGGAACTGCTGGCAGCCGCGTTGAGCGCCTCCAGGCGCTCAACATTAGAGAGTTCGAAAAACTCAGCCATGCGCCAGCAAAGCACTAACTTCTTGCGCCATCCAGGTCGGCAGGCGCGCACGCGCCGATGCGACTTCTTCGAGTTCGGACGGTTGCAGTTTGGACCGAAGCTTGCGCAGTGCTTCGCCAGCCTTCTCAGGTCCCAGCCAAGCGAGCGCCCGCACTACCTCTCCCGCTGGACGGCCAGGAAAGATCAGTTGCCAGATGGGCGCGTGCCGGAATTCGACCGTTTGCGCGCCGACCTTCAGACGCCGATTTCGCCCGGATGTCAGATAGATGGCCTTCATTGGCACTTGGGTGGTGAGGCCAAGCGCATTGGCCGCAGCTGCCCCATGGAGCACGATCGCTTCCCCACGCTGACTAGCCAGTCCTTCGACCATTTTACTGGTGGACGGTGCATGCATCCCGAAACGACTCTCCACGGGCAAGACGTAAATACCTCGCCCAGCCCGCAACAAGGCACCGCGCTTCACCAGGCGAGAGAGCACTTGATCTACAGCAGCCCTGCCCCCCAAATGCAGAAGCTCCTTCGCGACCAAAGGGGTGCCTTCCGGCAACCCAGATGCGTATTCCAGTACTTGTTTGGCAATGGTTTGCATAACGAAACGCCCCTATTTGGTAGAATTATGCAAAAACTTCTGACACTTGTCAAGTTGGCTGACGAATGACTTAGCAGAGCCCCGCCCACGTACGCCGTAGCCAGTTGCCTATAAGACTGCCGATAGTCACCATTGCTCTACATGGCCAATTCCGAACGATGACTGATCAAGCATTGCCCCTTCGAGGAGCAAAAGATGAATAACCAGGATTCCAGCCCACTCGACCGCATCGACGTTCGCTGCACATCGGCCAAACCGCCTCGCGACGTCGACGGATACGAAGAACGCCACCAACTTGTCGTTGCGCGCCCCTTACCTTCCGACGCATCATCCGCTGCCCCGAACTGCACCAGTTGATCCCGCTTGCCGATACGCAGATCTACGACATGGAGCGTCGTGGCGAATTTTCAAGACGTTTCAATCTGACGCCGCGTTACGTGGTGTGGACACCCACGGCGGCTTGGATGCCCCCCAAAAAAAGGACATCGCCGGTTGTCTAGAAAACCACCGTTTGATGGGCAGCCAGCTTAGATGTTCGTGGCGCCCACTAAAGACAGGCTGACTACTAAATAGCCGTTTCATCAATGTTAGGAGCCACAATATCCGATAATTCGTGGAACATTCCAGGACTAGGTCTACGGCGCATGTTGTTTAGGCGACGGTACGCCATTTCGGTGAAAGGGCGGCTTGAATCGAGCCATGAACACCTTCAGTAATACCTCAAACTTTTTTCTTATCTTATTCGATGTGTTCGCGGTTAACCAGGACTTAATCACGCATCGGCTCAGCGGTTTTTCTGAAACTCCAGACATCGTTTGCCAGAAAATCGGAAACTCCAGAGGTAATCGTCCCCTAGGTTAACCGAGGTTAGAGGTAGAATTTTCTCATTATGAGGTGTTCTACAGATGAAGAAGTCACAAGTAAAGCCCATCAGCCCTTGAGTGCCAAGGTCGACAGGTCGTAGCGCCAGTTCGGCCAGTTAGGGGCTTGCCAGATGTAGAGGTAATCTCTGCGTTTCATGCGGCGATTACGAGACTTATTCGCCGTGAGCGCAAATCAATCACCGCAATATGTGCGGCGTTTAAGGCAACTAATCTCCGCACACCAAGATTGCGGACGCGGGTTTGAGTTCGCCAACGGGAATCGAATCATGCGCTGTTTGATGACCATATTTGTGCGCGCCGGTTGAATACGGACCAACTGTTTGATCAACCGCAGGCTCAACGCACCCGAGACTTTCTTGAGCAGGTGCTTTAGTTATGTTCCTGTCAAATGGTCGCCATTTCAACATAGCTCGTTTGTGACATACCAAAAACAACCCACTTGACCGCTTGCTTCGCAACGCCAGACATTTCCTTCAAAGCATTGCGGTTCTGTTCCACATTTGCAGTTCCCATTGATACCACGCTTAGGATCCGCTGCTAAAAAATTTGCCAGTTGTTCAGCGGTCGCAAGTTTTGCTGAATACTCTTTACCATTGCTCAGATAATTGAAACTCGTAATAGTAATCAAGGCGACCAGTCCTATTTTTTGAATCCAATTATGAAATTTAGTCGGAAATGTTTAATTCCGACATCCCACATTTCAGGGGATTCATCGCCCCCTGGTAATTCAGCTCACAGTTGAATTTCCTCGCTATCCGACGTTCGACAGGCCAGTCAGAAGCAGAGCGATGCGGTCACACTTAGGCTAGTGGTACGTACCTAGCGATATAGAACACACCTGCAAACCCCGTCATCACGACGCTTGTCATCCAGACGATCATCCGCCAGTTGTTCGAATCAATTTTCTGACAAACGGCCTTTATCTCTTGATGAATGATGTCGAGCAACTTAATCTCTAACTTATTGAGACTGTTCTGCTGTTGAGCCGACGACTCTGCCAGTTTGAGTTCAAGTTGAGCTGACGATTCTGCCAGTTTGAGCTCAAGTTGAGCTGACGACTCAGCAAGTTTGAGCTCAAGGGCTTTGACATCTGCTTTGGTGGCTAAAGTTGGTAGGATAGTATCGAAGCGGTCTTCAAGTGCTGTCATTCTGTTTTCCATGCAGGGTTCCAAGGGTCTGAAGGTGGCGTTGATGATAGCGACGACGCCCACCTCACTAACACATTACCGCAGGTGTTTATCCATCAGCAATATTACGGAAACAATTGCTTTCAACTTTTAACGGTCGGGGCGCATATGCCTTTCCTGTTGGCTGTCGTTTGTGCGGATCATAGGCATCTCGAAAATTAACGGTTGTGCCGCGGGCTTAGGCTTTTTTCGGTATTCTAAGGGCCTGATTGTCCTTAAGTGCATTTTTTGGGTTTCCATCCTGCCAATGAATATAACAATCGCCGCAACGACGAGGTATCAGTTTGATTCATGGTTTGGCCTTGCTACACCAGCGAAGTCGAGTGCTTATCGCTTATTGTTAGTCTTACTGTTGGCTTTGATATTTGGGCCTGCGAGCGGTCAGCAAGGTAGAAATGGGGCGTCTGAAGGTGCACCCTTACAAAAGACGACACCGTGGGCTTATCCCGTGCTGCCTTCTACGGCGCCACCTGCTTTCGTTGATGACGGTATTAAGCATCAGCTTGATGGCAGCAAATATTCGTTCACCAGGACTGAGCTAATCGATTTGTTCACCGCGCACGATTGGTTCCCCGGCGCACATCCTGAGATGCCAGAAGTCGTTGTGCACGGGCGCAAGCCAGAGGTGAGAGCTTGCGGGATGTGCCACTATCCAAATGGACAAGGGAGGCCAGAAAACGCTGCGCTCGCCGGCTTGCCAGCTAGCTACATTGTGCAGCAGGTACATGATTACCAAGCGGGACATCGAAGAAGCTCTGAGGCACAAACTGGTCCGCATTTAAGAATGCTCGCTGCAGCGGTAAATCTTTCAGAAGATGAGCTGAAAGCTGCGGCAGAATATTTTTCATCGCAGAAATACAAGCCATGGATTAAGGTGATTGAGACTGATCAAGTGCCGTTGACTCGCGTCGCGACGGGTTCGATGTGGGCAGCAATCCCCGGTGATGCAAAGGAGCCCATCGGCAACAGAATTGTTGAAGTACCCAATGATTATTCGCTAACTGAATTGCGCGATCCCCGTTCTGGTTTTACCGCCTATGTACCGATAGGCAGTATTAATCGCGGACAAAAAATTGCAACGATAGGCAACGGCAAGACAAATGCCTGTATCGCTTGTCACGGTGCTGATTTAAGGGGCACCGATGCCATCCCGCCCTTGGCAGGGCGTTCAACACAGTACCTGTTTCGTCAACTGTATGACATGCGAAACGGCAGTCGCTCGGGGGCTGGCGCGGTGGCGATGCGTGACGTCGTCGCCAATCTGTCTTTGGATGATATGACAGCAGTTGTTGCCTATGCTGCATCGCTTGAGCCATAGCGATATAAAGGGATGCGGCAGTCAATTGACGAAAAATGCCGAGAGCTGCGGTAAACAGCGTACAGCGTACAACGTATCTCGCAAATATTGTCTAGGACGAAATCATTGGCCTTGTGGTTTTGCAAGTTGCTGATCCAACTCGGTCGCTCAGCCCGCCGGCACGTACCGCGCGATGTAGAACACACCAGCAAACCCAGTCATCACGACGGTCGTCATCCAGACGATCATCCGCCAGTTGTTCGAATCTATCTTCTGACAAACGGCCTTTATCTCTTGCTGCAACTCTTGTTTAACGGTCTTGATTTCTCGATGAATGATATCGAGTAACTTTATCTCTAACCTATTGAGACTCGTCTGATGTTGAGCTGACGACTCTGCCAGTTTGAGTTCAAGTTGAGCCGACGACTCTGCCAGTTTGAGCTCAAGTTGAGCTGACGACTCAGCAAGTTTGAGCTCAAGGGCTTTGACATCTGCTTTGGTGGCTAAAGTTGGTAGGATAGTATCGAAGCGGTTTTCAAGTGCTGTCATTCTGGTTTCCATGCAGGGTTCCAAGGGCCTGAAAGTGGCGGTGATGATAGCGACGCTGCCCCCTTCACTAACACGTTACCGCGGGTGTTTATCCATCAGCAATATTACGGAAACAATTGCTTTCAACTTTCAACGCTCAGCGACCAAGCGCACGGTAGAATCAAACCGACAAAACCAAAACAAACCTAGGAATCCAGTGAAATGCGTATGAGACCTGATCACATCCAGCTCGGTATCGCCGATCTCAATGAGGGTGTAGCCTTAATCCAGAAGCTGACCGGTTTGGATGCGGTATTTGGTGGCGTACATCCAATCTACGGTACGAGTAATGCCTTGATTTCTTTAGGCAGCAATAGTTATCTCGAAATCTTGGCGCTTGATCCAGCCAGAATGGATCTTCATAATGCAAGAACCGATCGTATCAGGTCACTGTCTGGTCCAACCATTCTTACCTATGCCATGCAGACCGATACTATCCAGAAAAAACTGGACGCAACGCAAGGCCTCGCAGACCTTCGCAGCAAGCTTGACCCTGGTAGTCGCAAAAAACCAGATGGGACTAAATTGGAATGGACAAGCTTGCTGATCGACAGCTCTTTTGGACCTCAGATCCCATTCTTCATTGATTGGCGGCATGCCCCGCACCCCTCTGTCAGTTCGCCCTCGGGCTGCGAGTGGGTTAGTTTTGAGGTGTTGCATCCCCAGGCTGAGGCCTTACAGGATATCTATAAGCAATTGGAAATCGATATCCCAGTCGTGGCAGCACCGAAGCCAGGTTTTCAGGCCCGCATCGCAACGCCGCGAGGTTTTATGGTGCTGCTAGGTTGAACCGAAAGTAAGCGGGCCGTTCCACAGACAAGCGTATCCTCAGAATCAAAAGGATGTGCTTAGCCGGTTGCACAATACCCGGTCATCGAACTTCGACCTGATTTTGACTTGGTTGTTAAACGCTTGTTGCTTATTACTTGTTGGTCTTAGGCGGCGTGGCTTGAAGTTCAGCTTTGTCCAAAATCTCGTCTATTTTGCCCTTTAACTTGGCGATGGCGAAGGGCTTAATAATATAGCCGTGAGCTCCGTTCGTGATTGCGCTGACAATCTTGTGCCGTTCGGTTTCAGCAGAAACGATTAAGACAGGTATCTTGGCCAGACGTTCGTTTGCTTTTATGGCCTTCAACAGCCCTATGCCGTCAAGCACAGGCATGTCCAGATCTGTAATGACTAAATCAAACGCTTGCTGGTTAAGCAAAGCTAGGGCGGCCTGTCCGTCTCTCGCCTCTGTTAACCGGACATAACCGATCTCTTTAAGCGAATTTTCCATGGCGCGGCGCATGATGCCCATGTCATCCACAAAAAGAATGCGGATTTCTAACAATCGGTTTTCTTTTGACATGATGGATTCGACTCCTTCTACCGCAGCCAGTTAATGAAGCGCTCGCTCGGTGTGCGAACCTTTTGCAGGCTCGCCAACCAATCTTCGTCAGCTTTTCTATATCCCAACGGTAAAATGACGACGCTACGCAATCCTTTTTCCTTCAGATTTAAGAGTTCGTCTAGACCTTGAGGATTGAAGCCTTCCATTGGGGTCGCGTCGACACCTTCATCTGCCGCGGCAATCAAGGCGGTACCCAAGGCAATATAAGCCTGTTTTGCTGCATGGGTGAAATTCACTTCAGGGTCTCTTGCGGGATAGAGATTCAGCAACATTTGGCGATAGGCGGTTCCCGATTCACTTCTTACATTGCGGATCGTCTCAGTTCTGTCGAAGTTTTCATTAATGCGCTCAGCTGTGTAATTATCCCAAGCCGCAAATACGATCAAATGAGAACAGTCCGTCACTTGTGTCTGATTCATCGCAATGGGCTTGATTTGTTCGCGAAGGTCTTTGTTCGTGATGACAAATAATTCATAAGGCTGCAAACCGCTTGAACTGGCAGACAAACGCACAGCCTCAAGGATCCTGTCAATTTTGTCTGCTGCAACCACTCGTGTTGAATCAAACTTTTTGGTTGCGTAGCGCCACTGTAAATGCTCAATTAACGTCATTTGGATTTCCGGTTTAGATGCGCGATCTGTGGCGCTTGCATTGCTCTTTGAACCACAATTTAGCGATTGCTTTTGAGAGATGATAGCTCAGAGGATCAGGTAAGCCATTCTATGCCACGGCAAGCATCTGGAAGGCAATCTATCTGATTATTTAAAACCATGGCGATCAGGCTGAAGCTCACGCTCAAGTGCTTCAGAGTGTCTATGACGAAGAGCACGATAAATATGCAACCAAGTCGAATCTAAAGTCCTGTATGTCGAATCCAAGGTTATGCGAGTCGATGAAAAGGTAAACCAAGTCGAGGCAAGGCTAATCAGATTTGAAAATCACGTATGCGCAGAACTTGCCGACGTAAAAACGACAGTTTCGCAATGTAAGGATGAGTTTGGGTTAGTTTCTTGCTGAACTGCCCAGAACATTAAACAGGTAATCGTTATCGACCCGCTTCATGACCAACGACACCCCCAACTGCTGCTCCACCGAGCGTGCCAAGAACGCTACCGCCCGTCAAGACCGCTCCGCCGATCGCCCCGACACCTGCGCCAACTGCCGTATCCTGACCTTGGCGTGACATCCCTGAGCAACCGCCCAAGGCAACTAATAATCCTAAATTAATGAGAAGTACTCTGATGATCTTCATATTGGCTCCAGTACCGAAATCCGAAAATGGAAGTTGGTCACTAGAGCGTAGATCTGCTGGGATATTTACTCTGTCTGGTAAAGCACATTGACCAGACAGGCTCCTAGAACGGTTTCATTTTTTTAAACGTTCGTTACTGGGAAACAGATTTTTTCTCGAATCCTCGTCGACTTCCATTTTAAAGGTGTATTGAGTTTTGATGGCTTCTACAGCTTGAGCAGTTGGCTTTGCATTGATTTCATCCAAGAGCCGCTTAACACTTGGGAGTTTTTCCCAAGCATCGGTACCAAAGAAAAACGGAATCATTCTTGCCCACGCCCAGACTGACATATCTAAAATGCCGTATTCGTCAAGCATATAAGGCTGTTTGGCAAGACGAGCTTCTAAAATATCCCAATGACGCCAAGCTTCAAAGTCATAACGATTGAGCGCGTATTCGAGCTTCTCGGGCGCGAAGTGTTTAAAGTGAACAAGCTGACCACAGTAAGGGCCGATGCCTGTCGCCAGAAACATTAACCAAGAGTAGAACTCAGCATGTGCTGCTGGATGCTTGGGAGGCATGAACTTGCCAATTTTTTCGCCCAGGTAGAGCATGATGGCAGTACTGTCGAAAACTTGAATATCACCATCAACGAGTGCGGGTGTTTTGCCATTTGGATTGATCAGGCGAAACTCAGGCTTGTGCTGGTCCCCTTTGCGCGTGTCCGTCACGACAATCTCATACGGAGTATTTGTTTCTTCGAGGTATAGCGCTACCTTGATGGGATTTGGAGAAGGATGGAAGTAGAGTTTCAGCATGAGGCATTGTCCTAGTTGGTGATGGTCATATCCGCGCATCATTAGTTTATCCATCTTTTACTTCGGCGTTGATGCGCCACAAGCGCTAACAAAGGTTAATATTTTGGTACAAAGTTGTCGATTAATGACCTGTCGGTTCAATGGCACGGCGATGCCGTGAAGTCAAGGATAGCGCTAATGCTTGCTCGGTTCACTAGTATGTTTCTTCAACGCCGCGACATTCATTACGCATGGGTGATTGCTTTAGTGACGTTTCTTGCCATGCTGACGACGTCAGCGGCGCTAGGACTGCCGGGTGCAATGTTGCAGCCACTGAGCAAAGAGTTCGGATGGACCACAGATCAGTTGTCGTCCGTATTCGCTGTGCGCTTCGCACTGTTTGGTTTGCTTGGGCCTTTTGCTGCAATTTTTATTGCAAGATTCGGCTTGCGCAGGATCATGGTGACGGCAGCTTGTTTTATATCGATCGCTATGGCATTGGCCCCAACTGTGACGCAATTATGGCAATTGTTTTTGCTCTGGGGCCTCGTCTTGGGCTGCGGAACCGGGTTGACAGCGCTCGTCCTTGGCGCCATCGTGGCAAATAGGTGGTTCACGACTAATCGTGGACTGGTGGTGGGGTTGTTTGCTGCGAGCACCGCTACAGGCCAGCTTTTATTTCTGCCCGCTGCGGCCTGGATCATTGAGCACCTCGGTTGGCGCTATGCCGTTCTACCTGTGGTGTTCGCCTGTGCATGCGTAGGTTTATTGGCAATCATGTTTATGCGTGATCATCCCCAAGATGTGGGCTTGCGCGCCTTTGGTGAGCCTGAAGGTCAGTCTGAAGAACCGTCTCCCGTTAAAGTGCCGCTGAATTTCTGGGGACCTTTCACCTTACTTGCTGAAGTCTCGCGCAACAAGGTTTTCTGGATTCTTGCTGGAAGCTTTTTTATTTGCGGTTTGAGTACAAATGGTTTGCTGCAAACGCATTTCATCTCGCTGTGCGCCGACAATGGTCTCGAGGCAGTGCCTGCAGCGTCGGTTTTGGCTCTGATGGGCGCCTTTGACCTTGTCGGTACGACTTGGTCGGGCTATCTGTCGGATCGCTACGACAATCGTAAACTTCTCTTCTGGTATTACGGACTACGCGGTTTGTCTCTGTTCTGGTTGCCGTTCTCGACCTTCTCGCTTTACGGTTTGTCAGTGTTTGCCATGTTCTACGGCCTTGACTGGATTGCGACCGTGCCCCCCACCGTCAAGCTCGCTGCCCAAACCTTCGGTAAAGAGCGTGCTGGCGCAATTTTTGGCTGGGTGTTTGCTGCACATCAGCTGGGTGCGGCCACCGCAGCATACGGTGCTGGTCTGACCCGCACACTCATGCTGACCTATAACCCGGCCTTGTTTGCTGCGGGGCTGGCCTGTATCGTGGCAGCTGTTCTTGTCGTTCAAATCAAGCGGCATCCGCAGCCAACTTTTTAAGGGTTTTTTGATGACTGATTTCTATTCTTACGAGCCGAAAAACGGCCATGGTTTGCCGCATGATCCCTTCAACGCAATAGTAGGTCCTCGACCTATTGGTTGGATTTCAACGCAGAGCAAGACAGGCGTTGTCAATTTGGCTCCTTATAGCTTTTTCAACGCGTTTAATTATGTGCCACCCATCATTGGTTTCTCAAGTGTCGGCTATAAGGACACCATTAAAAACGTTGAAGAAACTGGCGAGTTTGTCTGGAACTTAGTCACCTTTGATTTGCTCGGGCAGATGAATCAGTCTTGTTTTTCGTACCCACCAGAAGTGAGCGAGTTCGATGCGGCAGGCCTGACAAAAGCGCAGTCATCGCTGGTGACACCACCCAGAGTGGCAGAGGCCAAAGTTGCCTTTGAATGTAAATGCACCGAGATCATTCAACTTAAAAGGATTTCGGGCGAAAGAGTGCCCACTTGGTTGGTGCTGGGTGAAGTGGTCGAGGTACACATCAGTAAGTCGTTACTAAAAGATGGTGTTTATGAAACCGCAGAGGCCGGTCATGTTCTCAGGGCTGGTGGCCCAGCAGATTACTTCACGGTCGGTAAAGAGCAGCTCGTGAAGCTGCGCAGACCAGAGTCTGCCTAATTTGCAACCAATATTTCGCGAAGGGGTCAGTAAACTTATCCCGATTAGCTAAGGGCTAGAGAGCCGATTGGTCGACTGTCTAGCCCACTTAAATCGAATTGCTATTTCGTCGTGCCGATCTTATCTTGAGTTTTGGTTTCGAAATCGCTGGCGTCATGACGCTCAAGCAATTGCTCGTGCGGCTCACCAGTCATGCGATTGACCATACGGCCGCGTTTGACCGCTGGACGGCTATAGATGAGTTCTGCCCAGCGCTGAACATGTTTGTAGTCCTGAACACTCAGAAACTCTGCGGCACCATACGACCAGCCTTTGACCAGCCCACCGTACCAAGGGAACACCGCGATGTCGGCGATGGAGTATTCGCTGCCGGCAAGGTATTCATTACTCGCCAGGCGTCGATCAAGAACGTCAAGCTCTCGTTTGACTTCCATTGCAAAGCGATCGATCGCGTATTCAATCTTAGTGGGTGCATAGGCATAGAAGTGACCAAAACCGCCGCCTAGATAAGGTGCGCTACCCATTTGCCAGAACAACCAGCTCAGGGCCTCTGTGCGTGCACCTGGCTCTTTTGGCAAGAAGGCGTCGAACTTCTCTGCAAGATACAGCAAGATTGAACCAGACTCAAAAACTCGCTGTGGTTGAGCCCCGCTATGATCCATCAATGCGGGGATCTTTGAGTTTGGATTGACATCAACAAAGCCAGAGCCAAATTGATCGCCCTCGCGGATATTGACCAACCAAGCGTCATATTCGGCGCCAGTGTGACCAAGCGCAAGCAACTCTTCGAGCATGATGGTGATTTTTACGCCGTTCGGAGTGCCCAACGAATACAACTGCAACGGATGGCGGCCGACGGGTAGGGCTTTATCGTGGGTCGCGCCTGCTACTGGGCGGTTGATATTGGCAAAAGTGCCGCCGCTCGGTTGGGACCATGTCCAGACTTTGGGCGGCATGTATGCGTTGG
Source organism: Jezberella montanilacus (assembly GCF_003003055.1). Classification (GTDB taxonomy): domain Bacteria; phylum Pseudomonadota; class Gammaproteobacteria; order Burkholderiales; family Burkholderiaceae_B; genus Zwartia; species Zwartia montanilacus. Next base: position 32,157 of record NZ_PVTV01000013.1, on the reverse strand, counting down.
AATCAGTCATGCTATCTCTCTTAGTTGTTGGTTAAATTACTTTACGGACAAAACTTTATCCACTGTCAGACGTGGCTTACGCGGCCAGTTACCTGGTGCTGCTTTACCCACAGCAAGCATCATGACCGGAAATTCCTGATCACTCAAGCTGCACGCTGCTGCAACACCGACTGGATCGAAACCAATCATTGCGCCAGATACCAACCCTTTAGCTTGCGCGGCATACATTAATGTCATAGCTGCAAATGAAGCTGAGCGGATGGCCTCGTCGCGCTGGATCTGATCTTTGCCAGCATACATGCCGTTAGCCATGTTGATCCAACCGTCGTAGGCCGCTTGATCGATCACTTTTGCGTCCAGTAACGGTTTAACAAGAGCCGGTAGGGCCTCGTGACCTTTCATTTTGCCCACAAAAACAAAGGTTACGGCTGCGTCTTTGACTTTTGCTTGACCGTACGCTAACGCCTTGAATTGCTCTTTTGCTTCGGGGCTAGTGATAGCGATCACACGCCAGTTTTGCATATTGAAAGAAGTGGGTGACTCGATAGCGAGACTCACCAGATCTTCGATCTCAGCCTTGCTCATGACATGGGTCGGATCAAAATTATTAGCAGAAGTTCTTTGTTTAATTGCGTCGATTGTGTTCAACATGATGTATACCTTTGATAAAAACGATGAGTCGAATACTTCTGTGAAAGGACGGAAGGCCTTTAAGGACTTAGCTGACTAGTTGGCTTCTTTACGGCCATCAATACTGAATTTGCCAGCACCGTTAGATGCCAAAATCAGGAAACCACCGATAACAGCGAGGTTCTTAAAAAACATCAATTGCATGACACGCATTTGATCCGCCGGAACGTTCCAGAATGCGTGGCCAGCAAAAGAGGCTGCCAAAGTGAAGATTGCCATAACAATTGCAATAACGCGTGTCTGGTAGCCCACAATGAGAGCAATTGAGCCCAATACTTCAACTGCAATCGCAATTACCAGGGCAAGGGTTGGCACCGGTAAACCTAAAGAGGCAAAATAGCCGGCGGTTCCGTCAAATGCGTTCAGTTTGGACAACCCAGCAGGCAGAAACATCGCCGCGATAAGTAAACGGCCAACAAGGTTCAAGGTATTTTGGTAGTTTTTCATTTGATGAGTCCAGTTTGTGGTGTAAAGATCGATTGGTTAGTTAAAAAGTGCCTTTACTTCTTTTAGTCCGTCAACGGTTTGCTGTAAGTTTTTTTCGCCTAATTTGCTGAATGCTTCTTCAAGGTATTTGAGATGAGTCGGGAAAGCCTGCTGAAACATCTTGTCGCCTGCTGGTGTCAAACCAATTTTGTAACTGCGACCGTCGCACTCGTTGGGTATTTTTTTTATCAATTTTTTTAACTCAAGCCTCTCTAGAACGCCTGTCATCGTGCCTTTCAAGATGAGTGTCTTCTCGCCCAGTTCTTTACAAGTCATGGGGGGCTGATTGCCCAAGGTTGCCAAGATGTCGAATTGGGTCATGGTTAGTCCCATCGTCTTGATGTGGCTTGTTGAGTAATGCTCAAAAGCTTGGTAGGTAGTGACCAGTTCTCTGATCAATGACAAGTAGTTCATATCGACTCAGCCCTAGTTGTTAAGCCTGTACGTGAAATTAGTACGTATTCAAACTATATTAGTACGCATTCAGACTAATTGCAAATTACGTAGGTGGAACAGGCCAAAAATAAAACATAACGTCTTTCGGATACTATTCATTGACCATGCAGGATTTTGAAATAACTTTGCAATTTTTGATCGGATATCAACGATGACAATCAAAGTCGCATTAATAATTGGCACAGGGCCCGGTATTAGTTTGAGTTTCGCCAAAGCATTGATCGCTGCAGGCTATGCAGTTGCCGTTGCTTCACGTGATGTCACAAAACTTAAGCCCCTGGCGGACAGCATCGGCGCTCATGCGTTTAGCGTGGACGCAAGCGCAGTTGATGACATCCAAACATTGTTCACTCGTGTGGATCAAGCACTGGGTGAACCAGAGGTTGTCCTCTTTAATCCCAGTGCACGGGTGAAAGGCGACATCCTGTCACTCGACCCACAAAAAGTGTCTGATGCGGTTCACATTACTGCGATCGGAGCGTTTGCCACTGCGCAAGCGGCAAGCAAGCGCATGATCCCAAAAAACCATGGCGCAATTTTCTTCACAGGCGCGACTGCCAGTGTGAAGGGGTTTGCGGGGTCGGCTGCTTTTGCTATGGGCAAGTTTGCTGTTCGCGGTTTAGCTCAAAGCTTGGCACGTGAATTATCGCCACAGGGTATTCACGTTGCCCATTTTGTCATTGATGGTTCCGTTAAGTCCGATCCGGCGCATGACGCGATGACGGCCGACGCGATTGCCCAAACGTATATGGCAATTCTGAATCAACCCAAAGCCGCCTGGACATGGGAACTCGAGATCAGAAGTAAAAACGAAACCTTTTGATCGCAACGGATAACAAAAAAAATCGACGATAAAAAAGGAGTCAATATGTACAAGCTAGTGGCGTTCGATGCCTACGGTACGCTTTTTGACGTCTATTCAATGGGGCAACTGGCTGAAGAGCTTTACCCAGGTAATGGTCAGGCTTTTGCCTTGATGTGGCGTGACCGACAAATAGAATACACACGCTTAGTCACGATGAGTGATCCTGATACCCAGGGAAGCAAATACTACTTACCTTTCTGGGATCTTACTGTGCTGTCGCAGCGCTATGTCTGCAAGCGATTGGGCTTGCAGTGGTCTTCAGAAAACGAAAAACGTCTGATGGATCAGTACGCCAAGCTCACTGGTTTTGCCGACAGCTTAAGTGTTTTAAAAAGCTTAAAAGAACAAGGGCGGGCCACTGCGATTTTATCCAACGGTAGTCGAGAGATGCTAGCCACAGTAGTTGAAAGTAATGGACTCAAACCCTACTTGGATAAAGTCGTTACCGTCGAAGAGGTTCGATTATTTAAGACCGCCCCTCAATCCTATCAGTTGCTCTTGGATGCGTTTGGCCTCAGAAAGGATGAAATCCTCTTTGTTTCAAGCAATGCCTGGGACGCTGTGGGAGCCAAATGGTTCGGCTTTGATGTGTTCTGGGTTAACAGGCTTGGGCATCCCTATGAAGAAATTGGTGAAAAACCAAATTTCGAAGGCACAACACTGAGTCAGGTGCTGGAAGTTGTCTACAACTAAAAAATCGCAATTATTCTAAAAAAATTTTCAGCGACGCTGGCGTATGATAAACACACTGTGGCCAGAAATGTGCTGCAGCAAACAGACATTGCCGTCGATTTGAGCTAGTCTCAAAGTGTGGTCGATGAAGCAGTCTTCCCATCATTTCAAGAGGAAGATCGCATGTTCAGCTGTTTTTTTATGAAACGCGAGTGGCTGATATGGGCCTGGGGAGGTTTGTCCTTCATGGTGGGCCTCGTTTTACTCACGGTCTGGCAGACGGTTCGGCTCAATGAATGGTTTCGCGGATTTTTTGACCTGTTGCAAAAACCCGCGCAGCAGGATGGCTTGCGACAGTTTTGGGGGTTCGCGCAGACTTTTGCATGGATTGCGTTCCCCTACATTTTTTTACGAAGTCTCGAGAACCTCTTGGCTTCACATTATGTGTTTCGCTGGCGTCAAGCGCTGACTACTGAATATCTACCGCGTTGGAAAAACACCCCAACTGAAATTGAGGGTGCGTCGCAGCGTATTCAAGAAGACTGTATGAGGTTTGCCAGACAGACGGAAAGCTTAGGCTTGGGTTTAATCCGTGCTGTCATCACGCTTTTGTCTTTTATACCTATCCTTTGGGGATTATCGACAGACATGACCATCACATGGTTGCATTTTGATGGGTCGCTTCTGTGGCTTGCCTTGCTGGCTGCCATTGGCGGCACGGTGATTTCCTGGGTTGTGGGCAGGTTACTGCCCGAACTTGAATACAACAACCAAAAAGTCGAAGCGGCGTTCCGCAAGAAGCTCGTGTACGCAGAGGATCAGCGCGATTGCTTGGTGTTAAGTGATGTCATGTCTTTATTCAGAGCCGTCAAGGCTAATAATTTCAGATTATTCAATCACTACGCTTACTTTAATCTCTGGGCTAATTTGTACCAGCAAGCGATGATTATCTTTCCGTATCTGCTGATGGCGCCATCGCTATTTTCAGGCTTGATTACGCTCGGGGTAATACAACAGGTGGGTAATGCCTTCGGCAAGGTCAACGAGTCGTTCTCATATCTGATTGATCGATGGACGGACATCACAGAGCTCAGGTCGATCTATAAAAGATTGTGCGAGTTTGAGCGGTCGCTATATCACTAAGCCCAGGTGCCTTTACCACTTCAATAGCCATTTCCCAAGCACTGCGCCCACGACAGCCGGCGCCAGTATCCCCAGCAAATACCAGATACCGATAAAGACAGGTGAGTACTCTCCGCAGAACAGGGCATAAATACATGCCGCCAGTCCCCCCGCAAACAAGCCAGCTGTGAAGCCTGCAAATCGTGGCCGAGTCGGCGCCATGTGTCTCAACGACCAGAATACCGCAATAAATAAAGGCACCGATAGTGATGCAATCCGCATCGAGCAGACCTGCCACGAGCTACCCTCGATCATCTCATTCAGTGAGCTTGTCGAGGGCTGACTGATGGTCCAGAGAGCGACTGTCCAAATGGCAACAACTGGCGCAGCCATTGCGAGGACGAAATTTGACCTGGCCTTGCCGGGCTTGGCTAATTTGACTGTGATAGCCAATCCAACAAACAATAAAGACATCGCAAAGCCAAGCTTCACCCAGAAAGCAAAGCCAGTTATTTTGGTCAGAAGATCAGGCTGAACCCCCATTTTGAAAACGACATAGGACAACGATATCAAGGTGGCAAGCAATACCGAGCCCGCCAACCTCAAACCAAACGGCATTCCACGCGCCTGCGCTGGCTCGCGAGCAAGTAATTGGATAAGTGTGTCAGTGTTCATATTTGTACCCCAGTGCTGCTGCTAGCTTCTTAAGCCCACGGTGCACACCTATTTTGATAGCGGACTCAGTCATGCCTGTTATCTCTGATGCCTCTTTAACAGAGTGTCCATCCAGTTTGGTTAACTGAATCGCAACGCGAGAAGATTCAGGCAGACTCTGTAGTAATTTATCCAAGTCTCGCCGTGAATCTTGTGCCACCTCATCACTCGTTGCAAAAACATCCGAATCTTCGTCAAGGCTATCATGCTGCGCTAAATGCTTTTGCGCTCTGACCAGATCAACGAATTTATATTTAGCGATTGCGTGTATCCAAGCCGAGATGGGCAAACTCACGTCGTAGGTGTGCCGCTTAGCGTGAATCGCAAGCAGCACCTCTTGCGTTAGATCCTCGACAAGATCCGGATACATCTGCATACGTTTTCTAAAAAATCCTCGTAAATAGGGGGTCAAGCTAACCAGAAACTTAGAATAGGCCTGACTATCACCGCCTAACGCGCTGATAAACCAGTCTCTCAGTTGCATCTGAAATGCACTAAATTTTTCGTGATTTGGATTGTCCATTCACCACAGCGCAGTTCTAACTATTGTTACTTCGTCTGAAGAAGTCATTCGGTTACATAAATTTTCTATTTGTAACCAAACCCCGAAAATTCGCGAATATGAGTGTAACTGGACTCGACAAAAAGGGGATGTCCTGCGGCACGATCACGTGGTTAGAAAATGGGATGAACGACAGATTGAAGGGTGGCCCAATCGAACCAGTATTGAGTTCAACGTTCCTCAAAGTCATAAGAATAAAAAGCTTGGCCTAGTTGCCTTTGTACAAAGCCAAGATGGCCGTGAGATTTTTCAAGTGATTGATTTGCCTCTGCATGATGGTTCGTAATCGTTACGTTCAAAAATAGTTTGATCGGTTGTAACCAAAATAAAGTGTCATACGAACAGACAAGTAACAACGCAAAGGATTGTCATGAAAAATACCCGCAAACTGCTTGTCATTGCCGCGCTTTTAGGCGCAACGAGTATGGCTCAAGCTGCAACCGAAACCGCTGTCTTCGCTGGTGGCTGTTTTTGGGGGGTCGACGCGGTGTTCAAACACGTTAAAGGCGTTGAAGCAGTGGTTTCTGGTTACGCAGGTGGCAAGACCGAGAACCCAAGTTACAGGGCAGTGAACAGTGGCACAACAGGCCATGCTGAAAGCGTAATGGTGAAGTTCAATCCCGAGCAGGTGTCTTACAGCACGTTGCTTGAGGTCTTTTTTAAGGTGGCACACAATCCCACCGAGTTGAACCGTCAAGGACCTGACACAGGTACTCAGTACCGCTCTGCCGTTTTTTATCGAGACGCTGCGCAAAAGAAAGTGATCGAGGACGAAATCCAAGTATTAACTAAAGCCCACACTTTTGCCAAACCGATCGTGACTGAAGTCGCACCATTGAGCAAGTTTTACGAGGCCGAGGATTACCACCAGAATTATCTGGCTGGCCATCTGTCACAACCCTACATCGTTTACAACGACTTACCCAAAATAGAGGCTTTGAAACAGCAGTTTCCGGCCCTGTACGTTAAGTAAAGCGAGTAATAAAACAGACGGCTGTGCTTCTTTTTTAGTCTGCTTTAATCCCTGCCTCTTTAATCACGGCGCTCCATTTGCTTCTTTCCTTCGCAGCAAATTCAGTCATGGCTGCGGGTGAGCTCGGCGTGGCCTCCAAGCCCAACGCTTTTAGTTGAGCTTTGACAGGATCTGAATCGATTGCTTTTAAGAGAGCTTTATTCAGCGTATTGATGGTCTCAGCAGCTGTTCCTGCTGGCGCAATCAATCCCTGCCACGCATAGGCCTCGAAATTCTTGAGGCCTTGTTCTTCAAGTGTAGGGATTTGCTCGAACCCCTTTACCCGGTTAAGGCTGGCTACTCCAATAGGTCGGAGCTTGCCTGAGGTGATGAACTGATAGCCTGCCGCTGTATCGACGAACATCATCGGCACCTGACCGCTGACCACATCCTGCACCGCAGGGGCGGCGCCCTTGTAAGGGATGTGTGTGAGTTTCACCTGGGTGACCTCTCTAAATAGCTCGCTGGTCAGGTGGTGGGGGGTACCCGCGCCAGGCGTGGCGTAAGCCACTGGGTTAGCTTGCTTCTTTATCCAGTCGAGCAGTTCTCTCAGGTCGTGAGCAGGCACATTGGGATTTACTACCAGAATCATGGGGAATCTGACAGTCAATCCAATCGTCGTGAAATCTCGCTCGACATTGAACGTAAGGTTGTTGTACAGAAATGGATTGGCAGCTAGGGTACCCGTATCTGCCGACATGATCACGTACCCGTCGTTCTTGGCTTTAGCAACGTAGTCAGCTGCAATATTGGTTGCTGCCCCGGGTTTGTTAAAAATGATGATGGGCTGGCCAAGTGCTTCGCCCATGACTTGGGCAAAAGTTCTAGCGACTGTGTCTGTGCCGCCGCCTGCTGGGTAGGGCACGACCCATTCAATTGGTTTGCTGGGATATTGCTGTGAAAAAGCAAAGTTGCCCGAAAACATTAGTAGTAAAGCACTTGCGGCAACAACTGCTCGCGTTAAGTAGGCCATGTTATTTGTCTCCGATGGGTTTTCGATTGCGTGAACAAGTTATCTCTAGGGCTTCAACTGACCTCAATTAAATCGGCACAAACACCGGCATCAGCCTGCCTTCTGTCGTCGGTCTAAACTTTACTTTTACTTTATCTCCGATTTTGACTGAAGCTAGTTCACAATCAACGATATTGGTGGTGATGACAGGGCCTTCATCTAGCGTCACCCAAGCGAGTACGTAGGGCGGATCAGCACGTTCGATCAGGCTGAAGGAATAGATCGTTCCTTGACCTGAGGCCTCAGTCCAATTGGTTTGATCACTGCCACAGAAAGGGCAGACTACTCTCGGATACCAATGCGCTTTATTGCAGTTGTTACAACCTTTGACCAAAAACTGGTTAGCTTCTGCTGCTTGCCAAAACGGCATTGTCTCGGGATAGGTCAGCGCGTAAGGGTCGTCTTGGTAGTTTTTTTGCATGCTTGTCTCGCTCATGATTATTCTCTTTCCAGAATGATGGTTGAATGAGCGTGCCCAACCCCCAGTACGTAACCAGGGCCGGTCGCTAACGCCACGTCACAATGCTTTACCTGCACAGCAGGGTGTGCTTCACCGCGCAACTGCCTAACCGCTTCAATCAGTTTAGTCATACCGCCCCGGTTGGCTGGGTGGTTGTTGCAAAGTCCGCCACCGTCAGTATTGAAGGGCAGCTTGCCTTTGCCAGAAATCAAATTTCCCTCAGCCACGAAGGCACCGCCCTGGCCTTTTTTACAAAAGCCCAAGTCTTCAATTTGCATTAAAACCATGATGGTGAAGTTGTCGTAGAGCGAGGCATACTTAATTGCCTCGATGCCGACGCCTGCCTCTGAAAAAGCCTGCTTTCCGCTCACCGCTGCGCCAGTCGTCGTGGCATCCAGATATCCGCCTCTACTGGTATTGATTGTCTCACCGGTTCCAATTATTTTGACGCGCGGTCGATTCAAGGACTTTGCGATCTCGGGTGTGGTCACGACGATTGCACCGCCGCCGTCCGTAATGACACAGCAATCAAGCCGGCGTAGGGGGCTAGCGATCATCGGCGAGTTCAAGACATCATCCACCGTGACGACTTTTCTCAGCGCCGCATGCTCGTTGTACTGCGCATGGGTTGAAGCGGCGACTTTGATTGCAGCGAGTTGTGCTGAGGTCGTGCCGTATTCATGCATATGGCGATTGGCAAGCATGCCGTAGACGCCAGTGATGGTTGAACGGTAGGGAAGATCCCAGGGTGTTTCTGGACGTTCAGGGCCAAGGGCTCTTGGTACGGTGCCTGTTGCCATGCCGCTGCTCTTTGGTTTGCCCGCCAGCGTGATAAGTGCGATCGAGCATTTACCTGCGGCGATTGCGTGGGCTGCATGGCGGACGTGAACCATATACGAGCAACCACCGAGGTCTGAGCCATCCACCCACTTCAGGTTCAGATTCAGATATTCAACCATAGATAGCGCTGTGGCACCCGGTGCGTCGCCCGCGCAAAAATAGCCATCAACGTCTTTGATGCTCAAGCCCGCATCACGCAGAGCACCCAGAGCACACTCAGCATGCAATTGAGTAACCGATTTGTCTGGCGCGTTACGGGTTGGATGCTCGAAGGCACCGACAATATATGCTTTACCTTTTATCGACATGTTGTTCCTTTATTTTTCGGTTAGTTGAATAGTCTGCTAGCTATGCCCCTGATTACCCGATCGTGCCTGCCGCGCGCAGCCGAGTAATGTCATCTGCCGAATACCCGAGAGCTCGCAACAACGAGACCGTATCGCTGCCTGTTTCAGGAATCGCTCCGGCGACTCCTGGCGTTCTGCTCAAACGGGGTGTTGGTGCGGGGTGAGTCAAACCGTCGGTCGTCACGAAAGATTGGCGTTCAACATTGTGGGGATAGGTCAGTGCTTCATCAAAATCCAACACAGGTGCAAAACAGGCGTCAGTGCCTTCGAGCAACTGACACCATTCATCGCGTGTTTTAGAAGCGAATATCTTGGCCAAGGCTTGTTTCAGGATCGGCCATTGCTGCTTGTTCCACTGATCCTTGAAAGCGGGATCCTCAATTTGGCACAGGCCCAACAAGCGCTCGTAAAACTGAGGTTCAATTGGACCGATCGACACGAACCGACCGTCTGAACATGTGTAGCAGCCGTAAAACGGCGCGCCACCATCGAGCGTATTGGCTTCACGTTGAGTAGTCCACTTGCCGTGGGCAATCATGCCAAAGTACGCCGATGCAAGGGTGGCGACCCCGTCAACAACCGCGGCATCTATTACCTGGCCTTTGCCGCTGCGGCTAGCCTCGAGCAAACCGCAAACGATGCCATAGGCCAGCATCATGCCACCTCCACCCAAATCTCCCACTAGATGAAGCGGAGGCGTTGGCGGGCGATCGGCATATCCCATCGCATGCAAAGCACCTGTAATCGAAAGATAGTTGACATCATGTCCAGCCGCTTGCGACAGGGGGCCAGTCTGCCCCCACCCTGTCATGCGGCCATAGATCAGGCGCGGGTTTTTGTTGAGACAAACCTCGGGACCCAAGCCCAGGCGCTCCATCACACCTGGTCTAAATCCTTCGATTAAGGCATCAACGTCTTGTACCAGACGAAGGATGATTTCTACGGCGCCGGGCTTTTTGATGTCTAGCGCGATGCTGCGTCGTCCTCGGTCGATCGTCGTGCCGCCACCGCCGAGAAAACCAGGATGAAGTCGATCAACACGGATTACGTCTGCGCCCATATCTGCCAGCATCATGGCGCAGAAGGGCCCAGGTCCTATGCCAGCCATTTCGAGTACTTTGATACCCTTGAGTGGTCCCTTCATTCGATGTCCCCGCCTTGTTCTTCTTTTTGCCGACGGTTCTTTGACCGTGTCGCTGAATTTTAAATTAACTGCCTAGCTTTCCCACTAGGGTAATCAGTGTGATTTCGGATTGCGCCCCAAAGCGTTTAGGTGGCCCCCAGTAGCCTGTTCCCCGGCTAGTGTAGACCCACATTTTGCCGAGACGGTTCAGGCCAGCGACAAAGGGTTGTTGCATCGGCACAAATAGATTCCAAGGCCAGAACTGACCCCCGTGGGTGTGGCCTGAGAGTTGGAGATGAAAGCCTGCTTTCTCGGCAGCAGCAGCTGATCTAGGCTGATGCGCCAGTAAAATACTCACCAAACCTGAAGGGCTATTTGCAATGGCTTGCTCAGGATCGCTTCGATGTGCAGGTATGAATTGATGCGCAGTGAAATCGGTCACTCCGGCAACAAGCAGTCGCGCTCCCTCGTGGTTAATTACTGCGTGCTCATTGATCAGACATTTGATCCCAAGGCGGTTGAACTCCGTGATCCATTCTTCAGCACCCGAGTAATACTCGTGGTTCCCGGTGACCAGGTAGGTACCGTGGCGGGATTGGAGTTGTCCCAAATGAGCAGTGTGGATGCCAAGTCTTGCTACCGAACCATCCACGATATCGCCCGTGATCGCAATCTGGTCCGGGGTGAGTAAGTTGACACGCTCGACGATGGCTTTGACATAGGCTGACTTAATTGTCGATCCCACATGAATATCGCTGAGCTGCACGATCCTGAATCCGTGAAGCGCGGCAGGCAGATTGTCCAGCCTAATCGTGACGTGTTTGACGCGAGCGATTTTTCGAGCGTTAACAAACCCAATTAAGCTAACGAAAAGTGTGATTGCCACAACCATTAAGGCAGAGGTACTTTGCGTTGAAGTATCACTTACAAATAGCAAGAGCAGATTGCGCAACGCCGTCAGGCTTAATAAGCTTGAGAACAAACCCATCGCGATGTAGCCAACCAGACTCGTGCGATCGGCCAGATCCTCATCCACCACGACAAAGCGCGCGAAAAGCCCTAAAGGCGTTAAAAAACAGGAGCTGGCGAGCAGAATAATGCCGAGCGGCATACTGTAGGACGGCAAGGGCATGACCGGTAAAAGCTGCCAGCCGATGTAGGTGTGCAACAGGATTAATACGGGGATCACTCGGGCGGCAAAAGACCGGAACCGGTCAGGTAAACGCTTGAAATCAATGACCTGCTTCATGACGAAAATCCTAGCTTTGCTTTCGATTGCAAAATGATCTGACAGCGGTAAAAGTGCATGATTTCAATAGTACTTCGCGACCATGCACCAAAATAAGGCGCGCTAGCAAGCAAGAGAAAGAAACCAAATCGTCGCGAGGCATATGGCAGACTCTGGCACATAACTTGCTGTTTGCTGAGTATGAACATTTTTACCAAGTCGAATTCCGTATGCGAGCCGACCAAACAGGTCGGTTTCGTCACGCTGGTTGGCGCAGGTCCAGGCGATCCAGAACTGTTGACACTGAAAGCGGTTCGCGCGATCCAGCAGGCTAGTGTCATCATGGTTGACGATTTGGTAAACGATGAGGTTTTGCAATACGCGTCTCGAGCTGCCAGAGTGATTCACGTGGGTAAACGGGGTGGGTGTGCATCAACGCCCCAGCGTCTGATTTTAAAAATGCTGGTACAAGAGGCCAGTAATGGTGAGTCAGTCGTGCGCCTCAAAGGAGGTGACCCCTTTATCTTTGGTCGAGGCGGCGAAGAGCTTGCCTATCTTGAGGCGGCTGGTGTCGCCGTTACGGCGGTCAATGGGATTACCGCTGGCCTTGCTGGGGCGACGTCACTGAATATTTCGCTCACGCATCGTGATGTGGCGCACGGCGTACTCTTCATGACTGGTCACAGTAAACCGGGCGATCAGGCTGTCAACTGGCAGCAGATCGCTGCGACCTGCCATAGCAGCAAATTGACGCTGGTTATATACATGGGTGTATCAAATGTCGGCTTCATCACAAAAGGTCTGCTGCAAGGCCTGCCCTCAGATACCCCTGTAGCCGTCATTCAAAACGCAAGTTTGCCGACTCAACGCGACGTGGTGTGCAAACTCAAAGACCTCTCTACGGCGTTTGCGAGCGAGGGCCTGACGAGTCCAGCGATCATGATTGTTGGCAATGTAACGGCTGGGTTGCAGGCGCTCAGTCAGCCCAATTCGAATCTGCTTACCGACGCGGCTTGAAGCGCTTACCCATAACAACTTATTTTTAACCCCAGGAGTCCTTGATGTCCTATCTCTTACCTTCAGAATTCGTCGTCAAAATGGTTGATGCTGGCGAATCAAAAATCTATATGGCAACGCGCGATTCTCTTATTCGCGCTTACATGGCCGGGGCGATCCTCGCGCTGGCTGCAGCTTTTGCTGTGTCGATTACGGTTCAAACGGGTTCCCCACTGGCTGGCGCCGTGTTGTTCCCAGTTGGATTTTGCATGCTTTATTTGTTGGGCTTTGATTTATTGACCGGTGTGTTCGTCTTGACACCCTTGGCGTTACTAAATAAGCGCCCAGGTGTCACGGTCGGGGCTGTTTTAAAAAACTGGGGTGTGGTCTTCATCGGCAATTTTCTAGGTGCACTCACCGTCGCTTTTCTCATTTCTTTTATCTTCACCTACGGTTTCACAACCGCACCGAACGATATCGGTGTGAGACTCGGTGGTATTGGCGCCGCCAGAACGGTTGGTTACGCACAATATGGCCTGATGGGCTGGATTACCATCTTTATCCGCGGCATGCTGTGCAATTGGATGGTGTCTACCGGTGTCGTCGGTGCAATGATTTCTACAACAGTCAGCGGCAAAGTCATGGCAATGTGGATGCCAATTATGGTGTTCTTTTACATGACATTCGAGCACTCTGTCGTTAACATGTTTTTGTTCCCAGCGGGCTTGATGATGGGCGGTAAGTTCTCGATCGCCGATTATTTCCTCTGGAACGAAATCCCCACCGTGCTGGGTAACCTGGTCGGTGGACTCTTGTTCACTGGCTTGACGCTCTATACGACGCACGTCATGACAGGTGCCAAGCGTTCTTTCAAATAATCTTTGCAGGTTCGGCTCGCCGCAGGCGATTGGGCCTGCAGGCGAGTTGAGCTACTAGATGATCCAAACACTGAAGGTATCCGTCGGTCAGTATTCAAGCCCAGGCCGCAAGGAGATCAATCAGGATTTTTACGGCTTTTGTGCACCACAAGAGCCTCAGTTAAGCGCCAAAGGCATCGCCATCGCTCTGGCCGATGGGATCAGTTCAAGCGACGTCAGTCACGTCGCCAGCGAAGCCGCGGTGACAGGCTTTCTAGAAGACTATTACTCAACGTCTGAAACCTGGTCGGTCAAGACCTCTGCAGAGCGAGTCCTGGGCGCGATCAATTCGTGGTTGTTTGCGCAAACTCAACAGGGTGCTCATCGTTACGAAAAAGACCGTGGCTACGTTTGCACATTAAGCTCGGTCATATTCAAATCAACGACTGCACATGTTTTTCATGTTGGCGATACGCGTGTGTATCGGGTCAGTGGTGATCAGCTCGAGCAGCTCACTGACGATCACCGTGTTTGGATATCTTCTGAGCAAAGCTATCTCGCACGCGCACTGGGTATCGATAGTCGTTTGAGTATCGACTACTGCTCTGTACCCTTAAGTTCAGGTGATATCTTCATCTTGGCAACAGATGGGGTCTACGAATATGTTGACGCCAAAACAATATCAACTCAGATCGCTACAGCGTCTCAGGATCTTGTTTGTGATTGGGATGCAGTCGCTCAATCTCTTGTTGAAATGGCGTACGAGCGTGGCAGTACTGATAATTTGACGCTGCAAATTATTCGGATTGATGAGCTGCCTGCACCCGAGTCAAACGAGATGTTTCGGCAAATCTGTACCTTACCCTTTGCCCCTGCTCCTGATGCGCGGACCCGTTTCGACGGTTATGCGATCCAGCGTGAGCTCAAGATCAGTAGCCGCAGTCACATTTATTTGGCTGTTGATGAAGAGACGAACCAGCAAATTGTGCTTAAGTTGCCGTCGCTCGGCATGCGCGATGATCCTGCGTATCTCGAACGATTCTTAATGGAAGAGTGGATCGCCCGTCGCATCAACAATCCACATGTGCTCAAACCTTGTGCGATGAATCGTAAGCGAAGCTACCTCTACGTCGCGACAGAATATATCGAAGGACAAAGTCTGGCTCAGTGGATGGTCGACCATCCTAATCCTGATCTCACCAGCGTTCGCAATATCATTGAGCAGATTGCCAAAGGACTGCGCGCGTTTCATCGGCTTGAAATGCTGCATCAGGATATCAAACCTGACAACATCATGATCGATAAAAGCGGCACAGTGAAAATTATCGACTTCGGTGCGACCCGGGTAGCCGGCATCGCGGAAGTCGACACACCGATCGAGCAAATCACCTTACTCGGTTCGGCTCAATATGCAGCCCCTGAGTATTTCCTCGGGGCGACAGGCTCATCTCGCTCTGACCTGTTTTCTCTTGGCGTGATCGTTTATCAAATGTTGTCAGGTGAACTACCGTATGGCATTGCAGTAGCTAAAACAACGACTAAAAAGGCGCAGAAGAAGCTTCAATACCGGTCATTATTATTTCATTCAAGCAAAATCCCCGTCTGGGTAGACGAAGCTGTTCGCAAAGCGCTGGCAATCGACCCTTTTGATCGATACCAGGAGATTTCAGAGTTTGTTCAAGACCTCCATCGTCCTAATCCGTCGTTTCAAACGCAACGCATGCAGCCACTCATTGATCGAAACCCGGTCGCCTTCTGGAAGTCAGTTTCTCTGGCGTTACTCTTAGCCGTTATTATCTTGGTCGGCATCAGCGCCTTCAAATAGAAACAGGGCAGAAAAAAAATGACGACAGAATGGGCTTGGATTTGGATACCAGCCACTATCACGGCCGCGGCTTTTCAAGTGGGCCGCAATGCGATTCAACGGGGTTTGACAGAGCAGCTCGGTACCATCGGTGCGACGCAAGTTCGCTTTTTATATGGTTTTCCTTTTGCTGTGCTTTTTGCCGCCCTGGCCTTGTGGGTGACAGGCTCTCAGATCCCCCTCATGAGTTGGGGCTTTGCTGGCTTCATTATCGCCGGTGCCGTGTCGCAGATTGCTGCGACTGCGCTGATGCTGGGTGCGATGCGCAAACGGGCTTTTGTTGTAGTGACAGCCTGGACCAAAACTGAACCGATTCAGGTGGCTCTATTTGGCCTCTTCGTTCTGGGCGATCACTTGACCTGGATGGCAATGATTGCGATCGCCGTCGCGACAGCTGGGGTGGTCCTCATGGCACGCAAGCCAAACAAAACGGCTGACGATTCGAAAGGCGGGTGGCAACCTGTGGCAATGGGTTTGTTGGCGGGTGGGGCGTTTGCGGTCGCGGCTGTTTCATTTCGTGGGGCAATTTTGTCTTTAGGTGATGGGCACTTCCTGGCTCACGCCTCTTGGTCGCTGGCTTGTGGCCTTGGCGTTCAGACCCTTCTGCTTGCTGGATGGATGAGCTTGTTTGATCAAGCCGGATGGCAGAGATGCTTGAAGGCTTGGCGGGTATCCATTTGGGGTGGCCTGCTCGGTGCATCGGCGTCGCAAGGATGGTTTCTTGGTTTTGCTTTAACTGCGGCAGCCAACGTCAGAACGCTTGGTCTGGTAGAAGTCCTGTTCGCACAGCTATTCACGTGGCGAGTGTTTCTGACTAAAAGTAGCCGAAACGAAACGATAGGGATGATATTAGTGGTGATCGGCGTCGCGCTTTTATTGCGCTGACCGATCACCGCCATCAAGCTAACCAGTTACTGCAATAACTGCAAACGTTTTGCTGCTGTCTCGGCCGCAGGGGTCCCTTTGTACTCTTTGACGATTTTCTGGAAAGTCGCCTTAGCTGCCGCGCGATTGTTCAACTCAATCTGGCAACCAGCTATCACCAACAATGCATCGGGTACGCGAGGCAGACTCGGGTACTTTTGAACCGTTGTGGTTAATTGGTCGATTGCCCCTTTATAGTCCTTCATGCCATAACGGCTGCTACCCAGATAGAAGCTCGCTGATGGTGCCAAAGCACTTTCTGGGAACAGGGCAAGAAACGCTGCAAGCGACTCGGCTGAATCCTTGTACTGAGCTTTACGAAACAGATCAATAGCACCATCGTAGGCTGATTGTTCAGCTGGATCTTGTACGCCAGCAGCCTGGCTATTGGCGGTGGGTTCAGTGGCCGGACCCGTCGAACCCGAGGGGCGACCCATTTGCTCAATTTGAGCGCGCAGGCTGATAACTTCTTGTTGTAGCGTATCAACTTGGTCCGCCAACTGGAGTCGGGCTCGTTGATTGGCATCAGTCATGGCTTGAATTTGTTGGCGTAACTCGAGGATGGCCTTGCGAGCGTCATCATCGGCAAACGCGTGCGCGACGACAGGCAAGCAGACTGCACCGAGCACGACAGCGGTCGCGCTGAGTGATCGAGCAACTAGTGCAAAAGATCGCATGAAACATCCTTATAAAAAGCAATAGAGCGGCATAAAGCCGCCCTATTTTGACATACCTACACTAGACCCAGTGGATTAACGCTTGTAAGCGAAATCGGCACGACGGTTTTCAGCGAAGTCGGCGTCGGTATTACCCATTGCCTTTGGCTTCTCTTTACCTAAGCTGATGGTTTCAACCTGTGTATCAGGCACGCCAATCAAGGTAAGCATACGACGGACAGCGTCTGCACGACGTTGGCCGAGTGCCAAGTTATATTCTGCGCCGCCACGAGCATCAGTATTGCCTTCGATGACGACACGTTGCGCTGGCTTGGACACAAGGTATTTGCCATGCATCTCAACGACGCCGCGATATTGCTCGCTCACGCTATAGTCGTTGAACTCGAAGTAGACCGACTTGCGTTGAGCCAGTGGGCTATTTGGGTTAAACGGATCCATGATGCCATTGGCATCAGCTGAATTTGCGCCGTTGGCGTCCTTGTTCAGGTCAACAGAGCTACAAGCAGCCAAACTGGCAGCCAAAGCGACGATAGTGAGACTTTTAGCGATACGCGACATTACTTTTCCTTTCTTAGGAGATTAAATACTTAATGCAAAAACGGACCCCAGGTAGGCTCACGTATTTCACCATTCAAAACTGAAAGTGTTTGGCGAACCCGACCATCACTTGAAACACCAGCCAACACACTGCGACCCCCTTGCACTGCGGCATACAGGACTTGCATCCCGTTTGGCGCAAAACTTGGCGATTGATCGTCAGATCCCTCTGTTAGAAGGGTTTCAGAGCCAGTCGCCAGATTCAGCGATGCAATTCGATACGCGCCGTCACGTCTTGTTACAGTGAGTAGGGTTTTCCCATCTGGAGAAACTCTTGGAGATATATTATACCCACCGTTAAAAGACACCCGTTTTGGTTCTCCGCCGTCCAGTCCGACTTGATAGACTTGGGGGCTGCCACTACGGTCACTGGTGAAGAAAAGTGAACGACCATCAGGGCTAAAAAATGGTTCGGTGTCGATCAAAGGCGATCGAGTGATCCTACGCAAACCACCACCATCGCTAGCGTTCACAACATATATCTGAGAGAGTCCATCACGCGTCAATACTACAGCAAGCGTATTACCGTCTGGTGACCAAGCTGGGGCAGAGTTATTACCTTTGTAATTGGCAACGGGTACCCGTTTGCTTGTAGCGAGGGTATGCACATAAACCACAGGCTTGCCTGATTCGAAGCTGACATAAGCCAGGCGAGAGCCGTCGGGCGACCAAGCCGGTGAAATGACAGGTTCTCTTGATCTGAGAGCGACTTGTGGATTTTGGCCATCAGCATCTGCGATCTGTAGCTCATAAGTGCTGCCCTGTTTTAAAACATAGGCGATGCGGGTTGCAAACACGCCAGGTATCCCTGTGATTTTTTCGTAAATGCGATCAGCGATCTGGTGAGCAATGCGACGCAGTTCTTTTTCTGTTCCCGAGAACGCTATCCCGTCCAGGTTGGTCTTTTTGACTGTGTCCCCTAAACGATATTTGACGTCATAACGTCCATCGGCAAGTCGCCCGACCGATCCGTAAGCGATGTAATCGGCACCTTTCGCGCGCCATTCTTCCGAAGCGATCACTGATTCAACGCCCAGCCCGGCACCGGTGGCGTTCACGAGACGAAACTGGCCCGAACGGGTCAAATCTGCCCGAATGACGTCCGCAATCAGTGCACCTGCTGGGTCGCCATTGAAGTCAGCAATAGCAATGGGGTATTGCCGCGCACCGACGCCCGAAATATCAACCTTGAGCTGCGCGTCACTGCGCGAGGGTGAAATCATTGCCATCAGGACGAGCAACACTGCCGCCAAGCTGGCGGGCAACCGTTGCCAAAAGCCTTGACCAGGGTCTGACGCAGTACTGTGTTGGCCAAACTTCATGGATAGAAATCTCCTGTTAGTCGTACATTTGGTACTTCAAGTCTAAATACTGCAAGATCAGGCCTGTTGGACGTTTCGGCAAGGGTGAGCATCTCGAGATCCCAGTCTCAACCGCATCGTCAAAGCGGCTATTACCAGAGGACGACACTAATTTGATCGTTCCGACCGTATTGTCTGATTTTACCTGTACTCGGAAAACTGCTGTCGGGTTTGTACTACCTGACTGTGGTGGCGTCGGATAATTCACGCCTGGTTTGACGCAGGCGAGGATAGCTGCTGCATAGCCATTGCTATTACCGCCGCCAGCCTGATTTTTATCGGCTGTGCCGCTCGCCACACCGGGATCACCGAGGATATCGCTACGCATCGCGTCTTTCAAGGCCTTGTCGGCTGCTGCTTTCTTGGCTGCCTCGGCTTTGGCTTTTTTGTCCGCCTCTTCTTTAGCCTTTTTGTCCGCTTCAGCTTTTTTCTCTGCAGCTTCCTTCAACTTTTTCTCTTCTGCCGCTTTTTTATCGGCGTCTTCTTTTGCTTTTTTCTCCTGCTCTTTCTTTTCTTTCTCTTTACGTTCTTGCTCTATTTTGTCGCGTTCTTTTTTCTCGGCTAACTCGCGCTCGTGTTTGAGTCGCAGCTCTTCTTTGCGAGCTTCTTCTTTGGCTTTCTTTTCAGCCAACTCACTCTCGAGCTTTTCTTTTTCGAGTTTCCGTTTGCGCTCCTCTTCGATCGCAATCTGAGGATCCACCTCTTGCTTGGGCGCTACCTCCGGCGGTGCGGGTGGAGGCGGAGGGGGCGGTGGTGGCGGTGGTGGCGGAGGAGGTGTCACTTCGGGCTCAGGCTCGGGTTTTGGCTCCGGCTTCGGCTCTGCTGTCGGTTCGACTTTCGGTATGGGTGGCGGCGTGCCGTTATTGCCGAGCATGATCAGCTCAACTTGCAAAGGACCCGCCTTTTCGGTTTTCCAGTTCAGCTCAAGCACCAGTACCAACACCAGAAGGCTGTGCATCCCTATTGCAAACCACAGCGACTTCCAGTCCCGCTGGCGTCGCCTGAGTCGTCTGGGCGTGCGGCGAGTGGTAGCTGCGCGTTCAGGCATAAGTTTGTTATCTTGCTTCAACATTCAAGGTAATTGATCGACACGGCGTTATCGTTTCGACGATTTGGATGTTTTGCTATCAGTTTTACCTTTTTGATCGACGAGCAGGCCCAGCTTGGTAATGCCATTTGCTCTCAGATCGTCCATGACTTTCATGACAGTGTCATAAGACACTTTGCCATCCGCGGCGATGACGACTGCCTGATCAGGTTTTAATTGATTCAGCAGCGTTTGAGCCAAAGCGCTACGCTCAACCGCTTGACCCACTGCACCGGGGTCGCGCTTACGCCACTTAATCGCGCCTTTTTCATCAATCTCAATTTCAATCGGCGTTGTCGGGATGTTGGATGCTTGCCCAACTGACGGTAGTTCAATGACACCAGGTGTGATGAGTGGGGCAGTAACCATAAAAATCACGAGCAGCACCAGCATGACATCAATGTAGGGGACTACATTGATCTCATTCTTGAGTTTGCGGCCACCACGACCATAGTTTGATCTGACGGATGACATCAGCGAACCTGCCGCTGCAGCACGTTGAGGAATTCATCCACAAACGTCTCGAACCGAATAGACAGACGATCAATGTCATGAGTGAAGCGGTTGTAGGCAACGACAGCTGGGATCGCCGCGAACAGGCCAATGGCAGTAGCAATCAATGCCTCTGCAATCCCTGGTGCCACGGAAGCAAGGGTAGCTTGTTGAACGTTGGCTAAACCAACGAAGGCATGCATAATGCCCCACACCGTCCCCAACAAACCGATATAAGGACTGACGGAACCAGCTGATGCGAGGAAGTTCAGATGTGAATCCAAGTCATCCATCTCGCGTTGATATGCTGCTCTCATTGCACGCCGAGCCCCGTCGAGCGTCACATTCGTGTCAGCCGTTGGGCTGGTGCGACGAACTTTCTGAAATTCGATTGTGCCGGCTTCAAAGATTCGCGCCAGAGCCCCTTGAGCACCCTCGGCATTCGACACTGATTTAGCCAACCGAACCAAGTCATCGCTGCTCCAGAAATCATTTTCAAAACGCTTGGTTTGTTTCAGGGCAGTCTGGATGGCTGAGCGCTTTGAGAAAATGAATGTCCACGACAAAACAGAGATCACCACTAACAGCAGCATGATGAGCTGTACGGGGATGCTCGCGTTGGTAACGAGCGTGATCATTGACATGTCTGAGGTTGGTTGCATGGATTAATCCTGAGTAATTGCCTGAAGTTTCTTGCTGACAAGCGTCGGCAAAGCCGCAGGTCGCATATTAACGGTATCTACGCAGCATATTTGGATCGCGCTTTGGACAAGCAGTTCCGTCTGGCGAAAAATTTTCTGGTCAAAATTAAGCGAAGCTCGCCCCAGTCGCGTGATTCTGCTCTCTACATGCAGTAAATCATCCAAACGTGCGGGTTTTTGGTACTTAACGTCCAGCTCTGTGACCATGAAGCACCTTTGAAGGTCACGAGCCATATCGAATTGGTCAACCCCGAGTGCCCTAAGCCATTCGGTTCGACCTCGTTCCATAAACTTAAGGTAATTTGCGTAAAAAACGACGCCACCAGCATCCGTATCTTCGTAATAGACGCGGATATCAATTGCATGGCAATAAGCTGGGCTGGTTGCTCGGTTCATTAGTTGGTCGCCACGGTCAATTTGACGGCTCAATATTGCTTGAGTGCGTCAATGATTTGATCGACGCAATCTTGCACCGGAATTTTAGTGGGATCCGGATTTTTGCGAGAGAGCAACTCGACGATGCCCTCGGCGAGGCCTCGATCCCCAACGGTCACCCGCAATGGCACGCCGATTAGCTCCCATTCAGCAAACATGATACCTGGGCGAAGGTCTCGATCATCTAGGATGACGTCAATTCCACGCTGTTTGAGCGCTGTGTAGATCGTTTCCGCCTGCTCCCGGACTGCTTCGCTCTTGCCCCAGCCCAACCCGCAGACCACCACCTCAAACGGCGCAATCGTTTTGGTCCAGATGATGCCCTTGTCGTCGTGATTCTGCTCGATCGCTGCCCCCACAATTCGGGTCACGCCAATGCCGTAACAACCCATTTCCATGAGCGCTGGACGACCACCTTCGTCGAGAAAAGTGGCTTTTAGTGCCTCAGAGTACTTGGTGCCGAGATAAAACACGTGGCCGACCTCGATGCCCCGCTGTATAGCGAGGGAGCCCACGCCGGAGGGTGCGGGGTCGCCTTCAACAACATTGCGAAGATCAGTAACGAGCTCGGGCTCGGGCAAATCACGGCCCCAGTTCACACCCTGAATATGGAAATCTTCGCGGTTGGCGCCACAAACAAAGTCGCTCATGTTGGCCACCGTCAGGTCGGCAATCACTTTTACTGGTTTGATGGTTTTTACAGGCCCGAGATATCCGGGCTTGCAGCCAAAGTGTTCGATGATCTCTTCGTCTGTTGCCATTCTGAAACCATCTTTCAGGCCGGGGATTTTGCCTACCTTGATCTCGTTCATGTCGTGATCACCACGAAGCAACAACAACCAGATAACGGCAGGCTTATCCTTTGGCTCGGTTGTCAGAACAATCGACTTGATAGTTGATGACAGGGGGACTTTCAGCATTTCAGCCACAGCACTACACTTTGATGCCCCGGGGGTAGAGACTTCTGCGACATGTTCGCTCGGTGCCGCACGCTGCGCGATCAGGCACGGTGCAGCAGCCAGTTCAATATTGGCTGCAAAGTCCGTCGCTGGGTCATACACAATCAGGTCTTCGCCGATATCTGCGATAACTTGAAACTCGTGGCTTTGTGAGCCACCGATCGAACCCGTGTCGGCGGATACTGCTCTGAATTTCAAGCCCAGGCGATTGAAAATCTTCATATAGGCATCGAACATCACCTGATAGCTTTTCTGTGCACCAGCAACATCGCGATCAAACGAGTAGGCGTCTTTCATGGTGAATTCGCGACCGCGCATCACACCAAAACGGGGGCGCCTTTCATCGCGAAACTTGGTTTGGATATGATAAAAATTGACTGGCAACTGACGCCAGCTCTGGATTTCGTTGCGTGCGATATCGGTGATGACCTCTTCGGATGTGGGCTGCAACACGAAGTCGCGCCCGTGCCTATCTTTCATGCGCAGTAGTTCGGGGCCGTATTGTTCCCAGCGACCCGACTCGATCCAGAGCTCGGCAGGTTGAACCACGGGCATCAATAATTCGAGGGCACCGGCCGCGTCCATTTCTTGTCTGATAATGTTTTCGATTTTTCGGATGACTCGCAATCCCAGCGGCATATAGTTGTAGATACCGCCAGCAAGCTTGCGGATCATGCCCGAACGCATCATCAAGCGATGACTGGCGATCTCAGCGTCGTTAGGGGCTTCTTTGAGAGTGGTGATGTGAAAGGCGGATGCGCGCATGAGTTGGCTAGTAAGAAGAGTGTGCGAAAAATGAAAATGCAAAAAGTCGACGGATACGTATAATCAGGTGCAATTGTATTGAATTCGCAGGGACTGGCCATGCTTGATCGCGAGGGCTACCGTCCAAATGTGGGCATTATCCTCGTCAACCAAAAAAACGAGGTCTTCTGGGGTAAGCGGATAAGGGAACATGCCTGGCAGTTCCCGCAGGGTGGCATCAAATACGGCGAAAGCCCGGTGCAGGCTATGTTTCGCGAGCTTCACGAAGAAGTCGGGTTGATGCCGGATCACGTTCGTATCTTGGGCCGTACGAGAGATTGGTTGCGTTACGACGTGCCGGATGTGTTCATCCGACGCGAGTCGCGAGGCCATTACAAAGGACAAAAACAGATCTGGTTTCTGTTGCGTATGCTTGGCCGCGACAACGATGTTTGTCTCCGAGCGACCGACTCGCCTGAGTTTGACGCCTGGCGTTGGTGCGAATATTGGATTCCCCTTGATACCGTTATCGAATTTAAGCGCGAAGTGTATTCATTGGCGCTCAACGAGTTATCAGGTTTGATTTTTAAAAAAACCGGTGAAGAGCGACCGGTAGTTGATACGTCGCAGATGACAGGGGATTGAGCTAATCAACGCGCAGCTGCTCGGCTGGTTGAGCTGGCTGCGCGTCATTGGACGCCTGCGGCTTATCTCAGGCGCTTAATCAGACTCGATGTGTCCCAGCGTGACCCGCCCATTTTCTGAACGTCAGCATAGAACTGATCTACCAGCGCGGTAACGGGGACTCGGGCACCATTACGGCGCGACTCATCCATCACCAAGCTCAGGTCTTTGCGCATCCAGTCAACCGCAAACCCAAAGTCGAACTTATCGTCAACCATGGTGTGTCCGCGATTTTCCATTTGCCAGCTTTGTGCAGCGCCCTTGCTAATCACATCCAAGACTAGCTTCATATCTAAACCGGCGGCTTGACCGAAAGCAACGCCTTCAGAGAGCCCTTGCACAAGTCCGGCAATACAAATCTGGTTGACCATTTTTGCCAACTGGCCGGCACCGCTTTCACCAACCAAGGTTACAGCGCGTGCAAAAACAGCCATAACATCTTTGACCGCCGCGAAATCAGCTGAGTCACCGCCGCACATGACGGTTAGCATGCCGTTCACTGCGCCGGCTTGACCCCCCGATACTGGGGCGTCAATAAACTTCAGGCCTTTGCTCTTTGCGATTGCATTGAGTTCACGAGCAACCGACGCTGATGCAGTCGTGTGATCGATAAACGTTGCACCCGCAGTCATGCCCGCGAAGGCACCGTCGTCACCCAAAACGATACTGCGCAGATCCTCATCGTTACCTACACATGCGAGGATGATTTGCGCGCCTGCTGCCGCTTCGCGCGGCGTTGCGACCGAACGGCCACCGAACTCGGCAACCCACGCTTGCGCCTTTTGCGCACTCCGGTTGTAGACCGTCACGTCATGACCAGCCTGGGCAAGATGGCCCGCCATTGGCAGTCCCATAACACCAAGACCGATAAACGCCACCTTGACAGGCGTAGTTGGCTCGTAACTTCTGGCATTGATGCTGCTGGCCATGAATTATTCCTCTACGAAGGTTTCTTCGCGTTTTTTGCGAATTGATGGTGAAGCCACAATCAAGACCAAGATCAGGGCGGCACCTAGTAACGAGGCGGACAGTGGTCGCTCCAGGAAAGTGAAGTAGCTACCGCGAGAAAGCAACAAGGCGCGACGGAAATTTTCTTCCATCATTGGCCCCAGCACAAGACCCAACAGCAGCGGCGCACCTTCGCACTTGAGCTTGCTCCAGATGTACCCCACGATGCCAAAGCAGGCCGTCGTAAAGATATCAAAGGAGTTGTAATTCAGTGAATACACGCCAATGGTACAAAACACCAAAATTGCGGGAAACAAAATGCGGTACGGTACTTTGAGTAACTTCACCCAAATACCGATCAGAGGCAGGTTCAGGACCACGAGCATCAAATTACCGATCCACATCGACGCAATCAGACCCCAGAATAAATCAGGGTGGCTTGCCATCACCTGAGGGCCTGGCTGAATGTTGTGAATGGTCATTGCACCGACCATCAGCGCCATCACCGCATTACCGGGGATACCCAGAGTCAGCAACGGGATGAATGAGGTCTGAGCACCTGCATTGTTCGCGGCTTCGGGGCCTGCCACCCCAGCTGGATGACCTTTGCCGAAACGTTCAGGGTGTTTGGATATTTTCTTTTCGAGCGTGTAAGACGCAAACGAGGACAACACGGCACCACCACCCGGCAAGATACCCAACAGAGATCCCAGTGCAGTGCCACGGACAGCTGCGGGCCACGCTTCTTTGAACTCTTGTTTGTTTGGATAAAGTGAACCCACAGCGACTGCGACGTCACCTTGCTCACCGCTGTCTTCAAGATTGCTCATGATTTCAGCGAAACCGAACACACCCATTGCCACGATGGCAAAGTCAATGCCGTCTTGCAGTTCAGGGACGCCAAAATCAAAACGCGCAACACCTGAGTTCACGTCGGTACCAACCATACCGAGCAGCAGACCGAGCAAGATCATGCAAATGGCTTTGATCAACGAGCCTGATGCCAGGACCACCGCGCCGACCAGGCCCAGAACCATGAGCGAAAAGTACTCTGCTGGGCCAAATTTAAAAGCAACCTCTGCCAATGGTGCCGCAAACGCAGCAAGCAGGAGGGTCGCAACGCTACCGGCAAAAAATGACGCCAGAGCAGCAATTGCTAAAGCGGCCCCCGCTCGACCATTTTTGGCCATCGCATGGCCATCGAGGGTGGTCACCACAGAGGACGTCTCGCCCGGTAAATTGACCAGAATAGCGGTCGTTGAACCACCGTATTGCGCGCCGTAGTAAATACCAGCCAGCATGATCAGGCCGGCAATCGGTGGCAGCACGTACGTAATGGGTAACAGCATCGCGATCGTCGGTACGGGCCCCAAGCCAGGCAAGACGCCAACCAGAGTGCCGAGCAAACAGCCCAGAAACGCATAAAACAGGTTCTCAGGCGTGAATGCCACGCCAAAACCGATGTACAGATTATGTAGTAATTCCATTTGCATAGACCCCTTAATTCAAACCGAGGAAGGCGGGCCAAATGGGGAAAATCAACCCAAGACCTTTTACAAAAGACAGCCAGCAAAGCAAGACCAAGAAGGCTGCATTAATTAGCGAGACTTTCCAGCTATGCTCGTGGCTAGCTAGACTGCTGATGATGACAAGCAGAAACAGCGAGATAATCAAGCCCAGTGGTTTCAGGCAGAAGCCGAAAATCACGACTGCGCCGATGATGATGGCCAGAATTCTAAAACTGAAACTGGCCACTTCGGTTTCGTCTGCCTTAGGGCGTAACGCTGTCAGCAAAATAACCGCGCCCAAAATAGCCATCAAAATGCCGAGCCAAAAAGGGAAGTAGCCGGGGCCCATGCGTGCAGCGGTCCCCATTGAGTATGAGGTTGCTTTAAGAGCAAAACCCGCTCCCAAAGTAACAAACATGACACCGGACCAGAAGTCCTGCTTATTTCTTAGCTGCATGGTTTGAAGCTCCTTTACTGCGCTGCTAACTTTTAAATAAAAAGTGAATTTTTGAAACAGAATCTCTATTTGCTTAAAGAAAGTGAGCAAATAATTATTGTCAGTTCAGCATGGTAATGGACGAACAAGCTTGTGTAACCCTAGATTTGTGTTTAGGCGGTTGGGGTTTTCCCTAGAGTTGCGTTTAAAATGGCGAGCCAGTGCCATGGTTTGAACCCTTGGCCGCGTTTTTCTTTTACGATATGGGTATGTTAGAAGACCTTGTTCACCTCAGCACTCGCATTTCCCTGCTTGCTAAACATGCCCAGACGCTTGACGCCGAGCGTCTGTTTCTGCAGGCGCGACTAGCTAAGGTAGAAAGAGAGCGAGATGATTTGGCTGCCAAGTTGGCCGGGCAGGGCGAGCAAACCAAGGCGCTCAGCGCCGAGGTCTCAGCCTGCCAGGCTGAAATTGAGGGCTTACGCGTTCAATCACATGAAAAACAGGCTGCTTTGCAAGGCTCGCTTGATTTATTTAAGCAAGAGCACACAACCATGCAAGCTCAATTAATTAGTCGCAGCCAAGAAGTTTCTGCGCTAAGACAAGCAACTGAATCAGCGCGGGACCGAATTGATTCGGTGCTTGAGCGACTGCCTGGTGTGCTGATCGAGGACATTGAATAATGGAACGCGTCGATATCTCTATATTGGGTCGGGATTACTCTTTAGCCTGTGAGCCAGAAGAAAAAGCTGATTTGGTGGCAGCGACTGCCCATGTCGCACAGTTAGCAGGTCGAATTCAAGGTTCGAGCAAAATTTCGGGTAATGAACGAATCGCCGTGATGGTAGCTATTCAGCTAGCCAGCGAGCTATTGGGCATGAAAGTAGCTGACCACGGGGCAGGTGGAACCGGTGGAATGGCGGTTGGCGAATTTAAGCGTAAAATAGATTACATGAATGGATTGATTGACGGCGCCTTGCAACAACAGTAGCGCCGAAGTTTTGTCCCTGCTGTGTCCGCGAATAGACCATATATTCTCTTACCCATGCTTATGGCATACCGCGTTGCCGAATGTCCTGATGGGTGTGCACATCTCTAGTTAGATGCGCTCAAAGTCAGGTCAGAGGTGACCACCTTGAACCAACGGTTCGAGATGCCGGTCTGGACGGCACGAGCGGGGCATTTATTGAAAGAGCCTGATTTCAAAAGAAGTCGGGCTCTTTTTTAATTCGCAGTTGCTGGTTTTGGGGTACGACAGAGCGGTCAAGAGGCTTTGCTCGCTTGCCGCCCGCAAACAATAAACATGATGATGCCCGTCGCAACCATTGGTAAAGAAAGCAATTGTCCCATGGTAGAGCCAGCCACGAGAAATCCAAGAAAATCATCCGGTTCACGTGCAAACTCTTCAATGAATCTCAGGCAGCCGTAGCCGATCAGAAATACCGCACTGGTCTGACCAAGTGGCCGAGGCTTATTTGAGAACCACCAAAGCAACACGAAGAGGCAAATACCTTCAAGACTGAGGTTGTAAAGCTGTGACGGGTGGCGCGGCAGTCCATCACCACTGCCGGGGAAAACCATCGCCCAAGGGACATCAGTGATACGGCCCCAAAGTTCGCCGTTGATAAAGTTACCCAGCCTGCCAGCCGCCAGCGCCAGTGGGCAAAGAGGCGCTACAAAATCGCTGACCTCCATCCAGCGGTATTTACGTAGCCGGGCGAGCAATAAAATCACTGCTATGACACCGAGCAGCCCACCGTGAAAAGACATCCCGCCTTGCCACAGAAAGAAGATCTCCTGGGGATGACTAAAGTAGTAAGCAGGTTTGTAAAACAGCACATACCCCAGGCGCCCGCCTAGCACGACCCCAAGTACTGCATAGAAAATTAAATCCTCGAGATCCTTTTGGTTCAATCGAGTTTTCCCCATTTTGATTCGCCAGTTGCCTAAAAACCATACTGAGGCAAAACCAAGCAGGTACATCAAGCCGTACCAATGGACAGCGAGTGGGCCGATACGTACCGCAACCGGATCAATTTGGGGAAATGCAAGCATCGGATACCCTCATCTGAAAGATGTCCGATAATAACCGTCTGCATCAAATTAAACTGTAGGGGCGGTGTAATCTTCAGGATTGTCTGCACTCTACGTTGACAGTTCATTTATGGATAATTAATCATGGCAAATAACGAACGTTCCAAACACGTTACCGAAGGCGTGACACGCGCACCGAATCGCTCGATGTATTACGGTATGGGATACAAGGAAAGCGATTTTGCCAACCCAATGATTGGCGTGGCTAACGGTTTCTCAACCATCACACCCTGCAACAGTGGGCTGCAGCCGTTGACCGATGCCGCGATCAAAGCAATTCGCGAGTCCAACGCCAATCCGCAGGTATTTGGTACCCCGACTATTTCAGACGGTATGTCGATGGGTACTGAAGGCATGAAGTATTCGCTTGTCTCACGCGAGGTGATTGCCGATTGCGTCGAGACCTGTGTTCAGGGTCAATGGATGGACGGCGTTGTCGTCATCGGCGGTTGCGACAAAAATATGCCAGGTGGCATGATCGCGCTTGCACGGATGAACGTACCCGGCATCTATGTATATGGCGGGACTATTAAGCCAGGATCTTATAAAGGCAAAGATCTGAACATCGTGTCCGTTTTTGAAGCGGTAGGCGAGTACACGATGGGGCGTATGAGTACCGAGGATTTCAAGGGGATTGAACAGAATGCAATCCCTGGTACCGGTTCATGTGGCGGTATGTATTCTGCTAACACGATGAGTTCTGCCTTTGAAGCCATGGGCATGGCGATGCCGTATTCAAGCACCATTGCCAATGAAGATGGCGAAGCCATCGAAAACGCAGCGGCTGCCGCACGAACAGTGGTCGAGGCTGTACGCAAAAATCTGCGCCCGCGTGACATCATCACACGCAAATCGATCGAGAATGCAGTCGCGGTCATTATGGCAACGGGCGGTTCGACGAATGCAGTGCTCCATTTCTTAGCGATTGCTCATGCCGCAGAGGTGCCATGGACGATCGACGATTTCGAGGCTGTGCGTAAGCGCGTGCCGGTCTTGTGTGACCTGAAGCCGTCCGGGAAGCATTTGATTGTTGAATTTCATCGCGTTGGCGGCATCCCCCAGGTCATGAAGATGTTGCTGAATGCCGGCTTACTTCACGGTGATTGCCTCACGATTACCGGCAAGACCATTGCCGAGAATTTGAAAGATGTCCCTGATCAACCTCCTGTTGGACAAAGTATCATTCATCGCATGGAAAGTCCGATGTACGCTGAAGGTCACCTGGCGATTTTGAAAGGTAATTTGTCGCCAGAAGGTTGTGTAGCCAAAATCACCGGTTTGAAAAACCCGGTCATGACTGGGCCAGCACGCGTCTTTGATTCTGAAGATGACGCAATGAAAGCCATCATGGATCGAAAAATCACCCACGGTGACGTGGTTGTGATTCGCTATGAGGGTCCACAAGGCGGTCCTGGTATGCGCGAAATGCTGGCGCCTACCGCTGCGCTGATTGGTCAAGGTCTCGGCGAATCGGTTGGATTAATCACTGATGGACGTTTTTCGGGCGGTACCTGGGGCATGGTTGTTGGTCACGTTTCACCTGAGGCTTTTGTGGGCGGCTTAATCGGCTTGATCGAAGAGGGTGATTCAGTCACGATTGATTCGAAACAACTGTTGCTGCAACTGAATGTCGCTGAAACCGAAATCGAACGCCGTCGTGCCGCCTGGAAACCACGTAAGCCTCGCTATACGCGAGGCGTCCTGGCTAAGTTTGGAGCCCTTGCGAGTACAGCAAGCCGCGGGGCTGTTACTGATGCATTTGATCGTTAAGCATTGCGGGGCGGCTGGCTTGCTCGTCTTCTCGAGCTTGCTGACTGGTTTGATTAGCCTAGGTTGGGTGAGTCTCGTTCAGGCTCAAGATCACACCAAAAGTGTGGCAACCAATACTAAGTTATCGGTTCACGAATCCGTCGAAGAAGGGGCCGCATTGGCCAAAAGTAAAAACTGTTTGGGCTGCCATCAGATTGATGCCAAACGAGTTGGTCCAGGTTTTGTAGCCGTCGCTAAGCGGTATTCGTCAGTAGACGCACCGCTTGATTACCTTTCTGGATCTTTGCAGCGAGGCGGGGCAGGGCGATGGGGGGCGGTACCCATGCCTGCCCAGCCTCACGTCAGCGATGCAGATGCACGGCAAATTGCGGCGTGGATCTTGTCGCTGCCTAAACAATAATTACTTGAAAACTTACAAGAGGTTAAAGATGAGTTCAGATACTCAGTCGGTCGAGGTCGCAGTCTTTGGAGGCGGTTGCTTCTGGTGTACCGAGGCTGTTTTTGCTGCGCTTGAGGGGGTGCATTCAGTCAAGTCGGGCTATTGCGGGGGCACCGTTGATAATCCGACCTATGAACAGGTCTGTACAAAAACCACCGGCCACATAGAAGTCATTGAGATAAAGTACGATCCGAACGTCGTTACTTATCGTGTCTTATTAGAAGTTTTCTTTGCAACCCACAACCCTACTACCCCCGGTCAGCAAGGCAATGATATCGGGCCGCAATACCAATCCGCTGTTTTTGTTCAAGACGATGAGCAGCACCGATTGGCCCAAGAAGCTATCGCGACTGTCGACGCCTCGGGTAAATACGCAGCTAAGGTTTGCACTGAGCTTCGCGCCAGCGCCAAGTTCTGGCCCGCCGAAGCGATGCATGATAATTATTTTGCCTTGCATCCAAAACAAGGCTACTGCGAGTTCGTGATTGCACCCAAGGTCGCCAAATTTAAGCAGCAATTTGCGGCGAAATTGAAATAGCGCTGAACAATTCACGGATCTGTCATCAAATTTACATATTTTTGACGATATTTTTGTGTTTGATTTGACAGGACAAATAAATCCGTTCATAATCTCGTTTCTGTGCTGATGAAACAACAGCCGGTTGCAACGAAAGTCCAGTTGCGAAACAAGCTGATAAAGCGGTTTTGCCAGACGATAAAAGCAAGTTAAGCGAAGATTAAAGAAGTATGTTAAAATTCTCTTAACAAAGCAAACGCACTCAGTGCGATGTTTTGGTAGTAAATAAGTCCCGAATACCTTGTTCTTTAAAAACTAGACAACCGATAAGTGTGGGCGCTTGGAATGAGTGCGCAGGCGCGAGGGCCGTAACAGGTTCTTGAGCTGCTTAACGAAATCAAGTGCTCACAAAGAAGTTTGGAAGTAAAGCTGTTCAGGTTTGTGATGAACCTGGATAGACAAACAACCTCACTTCCTT
>NZ_PVTV01000012.1 GCF_003003055.1 Jezberella montanilacus | reverse complement strand
CGCTGCTGTTGACCATGAGACATCAGCTCAAATTTGTACGCTTGCAATCGCTTCATGCTGTGATTATATACAGCAGTCTGTGTATTCACAAGATAGCAACATCTAGGACAGCTACGCTGTCCGTGCTATTCATCCTCGCCCTGAACGCCGAGGTTTTCCGCACAATTTGATAATTGAAAATATTTAAAAGCAACAGCACTTTCGGTCATTTGCTTCACTTATTGCACTTATTGCACTTGTGAGATTATAGTAATGGCGTGCCTACGTAAATTACTAAACACGTTAAAACAGAACATCACAAGAGAGCACCATGAGCACAATCATCGACAGGGACAGACTTGTCCCGCCTACTTTAAATGATAGCGAAACTGAAATGGTGAAGACCGCAGAGAGAATGATCATGGCTTGCCTTGATCACTCTCGAGCAGCAACTATCACGATAGAAAGTGATGATGGCTCTTGCCCGAGCGTCCAAGTACCAACTCAAATTTTGCGAGTTCTTGGTCAAACGCTTGGGCTTATGGCTCGCAACCACCCAGTCATGCTTGTCCCAGAAAAGCAGGAGCTAAGCACGGTTGAAGCAGCTAACTTCTTGAATGTCTCTCGACCATTTGTCATCAAAGAGATCGAAGCGGGCAGATTAATGCATCGGATGGTTGGTACGCACCGTCGTATCAGATTTGCAGACCTGATGGACTACGCAAAAACGATGCGCATCACACAACAAAAAGCCCTCGACATGAAGGCAGACAACGCACGCGAGCTCGGCCTCGAATATTGACAAGAATAAATAATGGCTGGGCACAATCGATACACCGCACTTCTGGACGCAAACGTTTTGTATTCGGTTGCTATTTCTGATGCCTTAATGGAAGTCGCGGCAACAGGAATTTATGCAGCGAAATGGTCTAAAGCGATTGATGATGAGTGGGTTAGAAATCTGGCTAAAAACAAAAACAGAGCAGAGGCTGACTTTCATGCGCGTCGAGATTTGATGCATGACGCTTGTCCTGACTGGGAAGTACTGGAAGAAGCCTGGAAGCTAATTGAGCCTTGCCTTTCGCTTTCCGATATAAACGATCGGCATGTCCTAGCAGCCGCAATTGCAGGACACGCCGACTCAATCGTGACGATCAACATCAAGGACTTTCCATCATCAATACTGCATCCACTGGGTATTACTGCCCTACATCCAGACGAATTCTTGCTTCAGCAACTACAACTGGAACCCTTGGTTGTCCTGCCCGCATTTAAAGCGATGCGTGCTCGCCTCAAAAACCCTGCCTTCACGCCCGAAAAGTTTGTTGATGCAATGGAGCGTAACGGGTTGATACAGACCGCAAGTTTTTTGGAACAAGCATTGCAATTGATTTAAATGCGAACCATCATGCAACAGCGACACCCGCCGCATGGGCCTGCTCATCGGCGTGATATGACGATCTCACCATCGCCCCCACTGCCGCGTGCTGAAAGCCCATGGCGTACGCTTCTTTTTCGAACATCTTGAACGTATCAGGATGGACATAACGAAGTACAGGCAGATGATGCTGCGACGGCTGTAAATATTGCCCGATCGTCAACATATCCACATCATGTGCGCGCATGTCGCGCATCACCTGAAGGATCTCTTCATCGGTCTCACCTAAACCAAGCATCAGACCTGATTTAGTTGGTGTCTCAGGATGGCGTGCTTTAAATTCTTTTAATAGTTTCAACGAGTGTGCGTAATCAGACCCAGGCCGAGCTTGCTTGTATAACCGTGGCACCGTCTCAAGATTATGGTTCATCACATCAGGTGGGCCACCATCAAGGATTTCGAGGGCGCGATCAAGACGGCCTCGAAAATCAGGCACCAGCACCTCAATACGCGTGAGGGGCGATAACGCCCGAACCTGATTAATGCATTCAACAAAATGGGCTGCACCACCATCGCGCAGATCATCACGATCAACCGAGGTGATCACCACATAATTCAATTTCAGCGCCGCGATGGTTTTTGCAAGATTGACCGGTTCGTCCACATCAAGCGGATCGGGCCGACCGTGGCCCACATCACAAAACGGGCAACGGCGCGTGCACTTGTCGCCCATGATCATGAAGGTCGCCGTGCCTTTGCCAAAGCACTCGCCGATGTTGGGGCATGAAGCCTCTTCGCACACCGTGTGTAAATTGTGCTCACGCAAAATCTGTTTAATGCTGTTGAAGCGCGACCCCGCTGGCGCGACTTTCACACGAATCCAATCAGGTTTTTTTAAACGCTCGGCGGCCACCACTTTGATGGGGATACGAGAAGTCTTGGCCTCTGATTTCTGTTTTTTGGTTGCATCGTACCCAGCATCGGGCTGCGCATCGTACGTGCTCGAAGCAATGGGAGATTTAACCGCGGAATCTGTCTGATCTGTCGACATAGTGTTTCAACGCCTTAATTGTTTATTTTACCCGCAGCCCGCAGTGCTGGACGATCTGTTGCGACAAGGCCTCTGCAACCTCGTCCCAACTCGCCACGACCCCACACGAGGCCATGCTTACCGTCTGCAAACCCTCGTAACCACAGGGGTTAATCCCCAAAAAAGGGGTCAAATCCATATCGACGTTCAGGGCAACCCCGTGATACGTGCAGCCATGGCGAACTTTCAGACCCAAAGCCGCAATTTTGGCAAACTCAACGGGATGAGGCACATAGATACCTGGCGCACCCGCCCTACGACTGGCAGTACTCAAACCAAACTGCTCAAGCGTATCAATCACCGCTTGTTCTAGTTGATTAACCATGTCTTTGACATAGCGTTTTGAGCGTCTCAGATCAGCCAGAACATAAACAACGACCTGCCCCGGCCCGTGATAAGTGACCTGACCACCCCGGTCGGTCTGAACCACCGGTATGTTCGCCGCATTCAGAATATGTTCTGGTTTACCGGCCTGCCCCAGGGTGTAGACGGGGTTGTGCTCGACGATCCAGGTTTCGTCAAAAGTGTCTTGATCCCGTTTGGCCGTGAAATCCTTCATGGCATCCCACACCGTCACATAATCAACTGGGCGGGGCCACCGCACTTAAAGCACCACCTTCACCATGTGATGGCCGTGCACAGCACGGTAGAGCGCATCGAGCTGCTCACGCGACGTCGCTTTGACCGTGAAGGTAAGGCCCATGTAATTGCCGCTTTTGCTTGGCCGAAACTCTATCGTCACCGGATCAAAATCGGGATCAAATTGCTTCACGACCTCAGTTAAGGTCTGAGCAAAATCAGCGTGGTGTTTCCCCATCACCTTGATGGGAAAATCGCACGGATAGCTGATCAAGGAGTCCTGGGCCTCGGGTGCACCGACCTCCTTGGGCGCGTCAGCAGGATGCAGCGCTTTAAAAGCAGTCGGTGCTTTGGGCGCTTGGGTCATTTCAATGCGGCGATCTGTTCGTCGTACGCGGTTCGCAACAGTTTATAGACGGGGCCCGGTTTGCCATCAGCAACTGGCTTGCCGTCGTATTCGACCACTGGCAGCACTTCGCGGGTTGCCGACGAAACGATGAGTTCGTCAGCTGCTTCAACTTCAGCCTGCGTAATGGGACGCAACTCAAAAGGGATATTCGCAGCTTTGGTGAGTTCTTCAAGCAAACCGTAACGAATGCCTTCGAGCACCAGATTGTTTTTAGGTGCTGCCAACAACTTGCCGTTTTGTACCAGCCAGATATTGCATGAGCCGCCTTCAGTCAGGAAACCATCCCTGAACTGCGCCACTTCATCCACACCTGCATCAACTGCAGCTTGTTTAGCCAAGCAATTGCCCAGCAAGGATACGGATTTGATATCGCAGTGCAACCATCGCATATCGGGCATGCTGATGAGCTTCAACCCTTTCTCGCGCACGGCGGCACTGGGTACCGACATGGGTGAGGCCATACCAAATACCGTCGGCGTCACCTCAGGCACGGGGAAAACATGATCCCGCTTAGCCACGCCACGCGTGATTTGTAAATAAACCATGCACATTTCATCAGGCGACTGGGCGATGAGTGTCTCAATCAGTTCTATCCATTGCGCACGTGTTTTGGGTGGCGTGATCCGCAATTTAGCCAAACTGCGATCCAGTCGATCCAGATGTTGAGACATCCGAAATGGCTTGCGGTAATAAACCGGCACGACTTCGTAGATGCCGTCACCAAAAATAAAGCCGCGATCCAGCACCGATACTTTCGCCCCTGACAACGGGCCGAAGGCGCCATTGAGGTATACGGTCGGATCACCCGAAACGCCTTGGATCAACAGATTCTCAACCATACTTATCCCTTTGCCGCGCAGTTATTGCGCAAGTTGTTAATGTCTATTTGCCGATTAATAGAACCACAATTTAACGGCATCAACCATACGGCCAAAAAATCCAGCGCGTGGCACTGCAGTCAAGACTTCAAGTGGCTGGGCACGTAAAACTTTGCCATCCAGCATCAACGTCAAGTGACCTACCTTCTGACCCTCTTCAAGCGGTGCAAGCAAGGGATCGGGACGAGTTGCCATCGGTTTGATGTCGCCTACCTTACCCTTAGGAACCGTCACAACAATCGGTTCAAGGCTACCCAGTTTGGTGCTTTCTGCATCGCCTTTCCAAACCCGCGCTTCAACTACAGGCTGACTCTTGCCGAACAACTTCACCGTATCAAAATTCTGGAAAGACCAGTTCAAAAGCTTCAAACTTTCTTCAGTGCGCGCCGTCCTCGTCTCGGCACCAACCAGCACCGTTAAGACTCGACGATCACCACGCAAGGCCGTCGCGACCAAGCAATAACCTGCTGCATTAGTAAAACCAGTTTTCATGCCATCGACAGTTGGGTCAGTCCACAACAAGCGATTGCGGTTCGTCTGCTTGATCTTGTTGTAGACAAACTCTTTCATCGAGTAGTACTTGAAGTAGTCTGGGTGATCAACAATGAGGGCGCGTGCCAGGATAGACAAATCGCGCACAGTGGTCACGTGCGACGGGTCGGGCAACCCATCCGGGTTGGTGAAATTCGAATTCACCATCCCTAAGCGTCTTGCCTCTTTGTTCATCGACTCGGCAAAGGTTGCAACGCTACCCCCGGTGGCTTCAGCGAGCGCGACAGCGGCGTCGTTGCCAGATTGAATAATCAAGCCTTTCAGTAATTCATCAATCGTCACGGGCTTGCGTGGCTCGATAAACATGCGTGAGCCACCAGTCTTCCAAGCCAGCTGGGATACGGGCACATCTTGCTCGAGCGTCAGTCGCTTTTCTTTGAGCGCATTAAAAACAAGATAAGCCGTCATGATCTTGGTCAACGACGCTGGCTCGACCTTTTGATCTGGGTTGGACATGGCGATGATCTGACCCGTGACCACATCAACTGACACCCAAGCCCGAGCAGAGAGTGCCGGAACCGGGATGGCGGACAATTCACTCACGCTTGCAATTGGCGCTGCTGGTGCTGGCGTCACCGGTGCTGCCGCCTTGACGTTGGTTACCGCGTTTGGATTGACGGTCAGCGCCATCAAAAACGCCGCACAAACTAAAAATCTGGCCAGTGGCTTTTCGCTCTGGACACGCGCAACCAATGATTGAAAAGAATTCGATTCGAACTGTTTATTGGTTGTCATGATGCCTATCCAAACTAAAACGTCATTATAGGCAAGCCTTGATCCGGTTCAGGATAATTTGCCTCAGCACAAGTAACTTGCCATGAAAAAAATGACCTGCCTCTGGGATCACGACGATGGGCATCGCTACTGTACGAGCCCACTCCATGACCTCTGACAGTGGGACGACGTCGTCGTCTTCACCGTGAATGACCAAAGCATCTTCAGGAGCGCGTGCCTCTGCATGCCTGAAACGCAGCGCAGCCGAGCCTGTCAAAATGACCAGATCCGGCAGGTTTTTTGCTTCTGCCGTCCATTTTGCATAGAGTTGCAAGCCGATTGACGTGCCAAACGAGAAGCCGCCTAAAATCCATTTGCCCGCAGCAATATCGGGGTAACGGACCCGAAACTGCTCAACGAGTGCCGCCATATCCAGAAGCTCGCCCTTGCCATGATCAAACTCGCCAGCTGAGCCGCCAATACCCCGGAAATTAGGCCTCACTGCCACCAAGCCCAGCTGGACGCAGGCTCGTGAAATCGTGGTCACCACTTTGTTGTCACGCGTGCCACCTTGGGACGGATTAGGGTGCAAGACCAAGGCCCAGCCCAAGGGCGTGTCGTCAGGCCAATCGAGTGCGCAATCGATAACGCCGGCTAAGCCATCAAACGTTGTTAATTCAGTATGTGCGGGCATTGTATTAAGGCTTTAGTTGATCAGACGCCCATTTTGCCACTTGTTCGGTCGCCTGATCGGTCGCTTGCCGCAAAGCATCTGCACCGCCCGGGGCATCCTGTGTGGCAGCAGGCACTTGAATATCGACCAGGCGCTGATCCAGTACCTTGCCGTCTTTGACCAGAACGGCTTGCAGAGTGAGTGCACCAACGCTAGATGAACCATCTGCTGCAAAAAACTGCTCGAAACGTTGCAAGTTTAAGCGGATCTGAGGCAAATCGCCCCCGACATTCTGAGGCAAAACAGCCCCCTGCAAGGATAGCCGCTCAATAAGGCGCTGGTTTAAGAGTCTGGCTGGCGGCGCAGCCCACTGATAAGTCGCGTACGCTTGCGGCTGCCCTGCATGGCCGACACGCCAGATCACTGCTGTGTCGACGAGCAAGGCAGAGGCTGTCGCTTCTGGGACGACAACCGGTGCGTTTCTCGGCAAGGCCATCTTGTTCATCACGCCGGGGCCAGTACCCAGATCCAGTTGACGAGCGGCCTGACCCAGTTTGCCTGCCGTGCAAGCACAGAGCAAACAGGTCATCGCACACGCTAATCCGACGCAAAACCGACGCCCATATTGTTTAACCAAACTCATCATTTTTAATGTCCTTTTGCTCAACGAGAATTGCCGCCGAATCCAGAAAACCCTGGTTCGCCAGGGCCGGGCAAGGCAGCAGGCGCACCAAACAGTAACGACTGCGGCGATTGCCCCAACTGTCGGGTAGTTGCGGCAAAGCTGCGTGCGGCGTCACCCACGCTCACCGACAATACTGCTAAATCTGGCAGGGTCGAGCTCTGTACTTGGGCCACACTTTGTCTCAACGCGAGCAAACTGCGCGCAGCCTCGTGCAAAGGGCCGTTTGGTGCATTGATTACATTGATCGATTGTTGAGCGCTAGCAGTCAAGGTACTAACTCGATCCACTGTCGTGGTTACCGACTCAATCAACCCGGGCAGCTTTTTAAGGCTCGGGTCAAGGGCTCGCAAGGTGTCATTGAGCGTGCCTGTGGCCACCGCTATGTTTTGCATGGTTTTCTGAAACGCCAAGGCGTTCTCCGAACTTGTGAATTTCTCGAATTGACTAAGTACTCGCTCAGCCGAACTGATCATGCCACTGCCTTGAGACTGCAGTCTTTCCCAGAAGCTTGGGCGCATCGGGATGGTCTGAATATCCTCCGCTGAGGACATCAACCGGGTCGGGACATCCCCATTGTCACGCAGTTCAATGTTCGAGATCCCCGTGACACCTGAGGTCACGAGTTCAGCCCAAGTGCCCAGGGTAATGGGCGCAGCGGGATCGACGCCAATTTTGATACGAACCTGGCCAGGCTTGTTGGGGATAAAGCGCATCGAATCGACCCTTCCGACGGGCACGCCCTGATAGCGCACCTGAGAGGAGGTCGATAAGCCAGTCACCGGCGAAGTCGACACCAGTTCATAGGGGCTAAGCGGGATGTTCTTTTTGCTGATCCAGATGGCGGCAGCAATACCGCCTATCGTGAGGATCAAAGCAAACAAGCCGGCCATCAGCGCGTGGCTACGGTTTTCCATTTATACCTTCCTTGGCGTCCAATCGCCCCAACGTGCGTTCGCCGCGTTCACTATGAAAAAATGCTTTGATAAACGGATGATCAAGTTGCATCACATCCTCGAGACTACCCTGCACCAGCACTTTTTTTTCTGCCAGCACAGCCACCCGCGTTGATAAGTCGCGAATGGTATCCAAATCATGCGTGACCATAATCACCGTAAATCCGAGCTGACGATGCAAGGTGTTGATCAGCTTGACGAACTCGTCCGAGCGCTGTGGATCCAGGCCTGCTGTCGGTTCATCTAAAAACAATAGTTCTGGGTCGAGCGCCAGCGCACGCGCCAGGGCGACTCGTTTAACCATCCCCCCCGACAGGTTGGACGGCATCAAGAGCGCATCTCGCTCTTTCAAACCCATCCAGCTCAGCCGCATCATGACGACATCGCGAATCAGATCTTCGGGCAGATAATGTAGCTCGCGCAAGGGCAGCGCCACGTTATCAAAAACCGATAGCGCAGAAAACAAAGCACCCGACTGAAAGAGCATCCCCCAACGATGCGTCAGGGCAACTCGCTTTGCCCCTTGGTAATCGTGGATTGGT
This sequence comes from Jezberella montanilacus, assembly GCF_003003055.1. Lineage (GTDB taxonomy): Bacteria > Pseudomonadota > Gammaproteobacteria > Burkholderiales > Burkholderiaceae_B > Zwartia > Zwartia montanilacus. The sequence goes on along the minus strand of NZ_PVTV01000012.1, from coordinate 376,789 downwards.
TGACCAAACACGTTGACCGAACCTGACTTGGGACTATCCAAGCCCAGTATTTGCCGCAAGAGCGTTGTTTTACCCGAACCTGAGCCACCGACGAGCGCCAGGATCTCGCCCTGAAAAATTTGCAGAGCCAGATGTTCATGCACCACATGATCACCAAACGCCGTGGTCAAGTCTTTGACGTCAATGACAAGCTTGCCAGCGGGCTTAGCTTCGGCTGCCCGCGTTGGCGTTGGCGTTGGCGTTGGCGTTGGCGTTAGCGTGATCGTATTTGCAGCTGCCGTTGCGGCTGCCGTTGTGGCTGTGGTTGTAGTTGTAGTTGTAGTTGTAGTTGTAGCAACCATGATCACAGATCCAGCTCGTTGATAATGATGGCATAAACAGCATCGATCAGAATAACACCCGTAATCGACGTCACCACTGAAGTCGTCGTGCCACGTCCCAAGCTCTCGGTATTCGGTTCAATTCTCAAACCAAAATGGCAGGCCACCAGTGCGATCCAGATACCAAACGTCACGCCTTTGACATTACCGATCCAGAAGTTGCTGATCCCGATCGCGTCAGGCAGTCGTTGCAGAGACCAAACTATCGATAGCCCGAGCTCGTATTGGGCTGCGAGGATACCGCCGAGCAACGCCATGGTGTCGGTCCACATAATAAGCAAGGGCATGGTGATAGCTAAGGCAATGACACGCGGCATAATCAGACGCTGACCATGCGAAATCCCCATGACCTCCATCGCATCAAGCTCTTGTGTGACTCGCATCACACCGATTTGCGCCGTGATGGCAGAACCTGAGCGCCCTGCGACGATGATGGCGGCCAGAACGGGCCCCAACTCTTTAACGATCGACACGCCGAGCAACTTGATGACGTATTGACCCGCGCCAAACGCGTTGAGCTGCTGCGCCGACAGATACGATAAGACGATCCCGATAAGAAAGCCCACCAGAGCGGTAATGGCGACGGCCTGCGTGCCCGTGCGAAAAACCTGGGCAGAAATTTCACGCCAGGGCCCGTGTTTGGGTCGTAGCAGCATCCCCCAGGCGTTTAAGAGCAAACCACCGAGAAGCGTCAACAACTCGCGACCATTATCGACCGCAACAAATATCGTCTGACCGATATCTCTGATCCAGTCCAACCAATCCAGCCTTGGGATTGGAGGGGGATTCGCAATCGGGTTGGCACTCAACACTTCAAATAAGTCTAGTTGATCCTGGCTCGCCGTCAACTGCGAGGGTAGTTTGCGCTGCCAAGCCTCCCAGATCAACTGGGCTCCAACGGCGTCCATCTGCTCGATTTGAGATAAATCCCAAGCGGTCGAACCCTTGGCTTTGGTCAAGGCACGCTGACGGGTAACGACCTCTTTACGATGCGCAAGCGCTTGAACGTTCCAGTTGCCTGACAAGCGGCAGGCGTCACCGTCGCAAGTAACAGGCGTGGATGGTTTAGGGCTGACGGATATAGCGGTCATTGAATCCTGAGGTTGGGCAGTCACTACCTGATCATAAAACACAAGCTGAGCGATTGTGTGCTCGACCCTACATTAAGTCCCTAAAAGGCATTTGAGGCCTAAAATCGTGACATGCAAATGACATTTCCTACCCCTGCAGCCTTTGAGTCCGAACTTAAAAACCAGCTTAACGGTTTCAGCGAGATTCAATGGGTTCACGCGACAGGATCTACCAACACTGATTTGGTCGAGTGTGTCAAAGCAAGCCGGGGCAACGCACCACAGTCCGACACACCAGGCCGCGGTGCCCTGCTACGTGGATCGCATCAGCAAACAGCAGGCAGAGGCCGTGCTGGGCGCCCTTGGGCCGCAGCTGAAGGTGCCAGCTTGCTGTTTTCGTGTGCGTTTGAAGTGAATCGGCGAATTACTGAACTCGCGGGGCTTTCGCCGGCCATTGGAGTCGCTACCTGCGAAGTGTTGCGAGCGCTCATCAGCCACCCCAAGCAAGCTTCTGAGCAACGTATTGAGCAACCTACCGAGCAACCACCTCTCCCGCAAACAGACGATACCCTGACCAAAGCGAACCGCCTCAAGCTGAAGTGGCCAAATGATATCCAATGGGGCGACGCAAAGCTTGCTGGGATCCTGATTGAAAGTGCAGGGCTTCGCGCCGCATCCGGCGATACTGCACAGTCCAGCCAAGTCGTGATCGGGATAGGTTTGAATTTACGCAATGGGGCGATACTTTCTGCCGCACTTGACCGACCCGTTGCGGACTGGACAGAGATTGCCGGCTCAGCACACGATCCCATCGTACTGGTGAGCCAAATTGCGCACGCGTGGTTACACACAGTTAACACATACGCTGTGCGAGGTTTTAGCGCATTTCAGGCACGCTTTGCTGCGGTCGATGTGCTGGCAGGGCAAGGTGTCAACACCTTTGACCAAGGGCGACTATTATTGACTGGCACCGCTCAGGGTGTCGATGAGCAAGGTCAACTGCTGGTTAATACGCCAACCGGCATCGTGCCGGTATTCGTCGGTGACGTTTCGGTCAGATCTCAAACCGCACAAGGACGTAAACAAAACACATGATTATTCTGCTTGATGTAGGTAATAGCCGGGTCAAACTGGGATGGCAACACCCTTCCATGGGCCGTGAACCAACCGTGCACGCCATTAGCCTGCAGCCTCTGGATGCCTTGACCGGCGCGCTCACCAAATGGCTTGATCGCTTACCGATGCAGCCTACTGCCGCCATGGGCGTCAATGTCGCGGGTAACGTCGTGGCTCAAGCCATTGGCACTGCACTTGCGTCGGTCGGCTGCAAAATCCAATGGATACTGCCAAGTGCCGCTGCGCTCGATGTGCAAAATGGCTACACACCACCCACACAACTCGGTGCAGATCGCTGGGCGGCTTTACTGGGCTTGGCAGGGCATTTTCCTGGGGCACATGCGCCCTTGATTCTGGCTACTTTCGGCACGGCGACAACGATAGATACATTGTCACCCGACAATATTTTCCAGGGGGGGCTCATTTTGCCAGGGCCTGCGCTGATGCGACAATCGCTTGCGCAGGGCACTGCCAACCTGCCGCTGGCTGATAGCGCCAGTAACGACTATCCAAAACACACGCTGCAAGCGATCGCTTCAGGGGTCGTAGCGGCGCAGGCAGGTGCTGTGCTTCGTCAATGTCAGATCGCCCGCAAACACTTTGGCGCAGATCCTATCTTGTGCGTCAGTGGTGGGGGCTGGCTTGAGGTCGAGGTTGAAGTGCGTCGGATGATGCCTGACCTTAACCCTGTTTTCCTGATTAACCCCGTTCTTGACGGCGTAGCCAGACTCGCCAATCAACCAGGCTAACACTCAAACGAGCGGTTCGAGTTGACGCGTCAGTGACCGCGCCCTAAGATAGCTTATGCGTATCGTATTTGTTCTTATTCTGCTGGTTAATTTAGGCGTCTTTGCCTTGGGGCAAGGCGTGTTTGGTGCGGCGCCAGCCGATAAAGGGCGCTCAACCAAAGGTGCACCCGAAGCTCAGTTGAATCCTGAAGCGGTTGTTATTGCCCCAGGGCGTTTTCAAACTCGGTAATCTGCTCGAGCGTTCGCTTCGTCGCACCCTTATGCTGGGCTACCCAAGCCTTGGCTTTTTGACCTCGTTGCTCGAGGCTAACAGGATCGCCCAACCACTCAAAGGCCTGAATCAAGGCTAAGGCTGTGGTTGACTGTGCTGTCTTTTCAGCAGAGTTCGCATCATCACTGTGACCTGTGATTTGCACAGCAACACCTTGCGCAACAGCATCATGCACGGCGTCTTTAAAGTTATAGGTGTGAGGGCCCACTATCACTGGGGCGCCTACAGCACAAGGTTCAATAAGATTTTGCCCGCCAAACGGCGCGAAGCTACCGGCAACAATGGCAATATCGCTGGCGGCGTAAAAGAAGGGCATTTCACCCACAGTATCGGCCAAAATCACCTGTAAATCAGCAATATACGGCACTGATGGACTATCGCGCCGAATCACAGACCATCGCGCATAACGAAGACCTGCCTCATCCAGATGACTAGCTGCCTCGTCAAAGCGCTGCGGATGGCGTGGGATCAAGAAAAACAAGGCTCGGGTCTGTTTCGTCAGCAAGCGTTTCAAGGCTTGGGCAAACAACACGTCTTCACCGTCTCTCGTGCTGGCGATCGCGATCACTGGCCGATCAAGCGCAATACGCCAGTGGCGTCCAGTCTCAATGGCAACCTCAGGCAGTTGAAGATCAAACTTCATATTGCCAAGCACCAGGACATTGCGAACCCCGATTTCGAACAAACGGGCTGCATCTTCTGCTGTCTGCGCCAGGACTAAGTCGAGGCTGGTATAGGCATCCCGCAGGAGCGATCCAAAAAAGCGTTCGATCTGATGAACGTGCTCAAGCGCTTGCTGACTAAAGCGTGCGTTCACCATCAACATCGGGATGCCACACAGCTTGGCCTGAGCGATGAGGTTGGGCCACACTTCACGCTCAACCAACAGGCCTAAGCGCGGGTGGTAACGTTCAAAAAAATCACGGGTTGCCCCCGGGAAGTCATAGGGCACCCATTGCTGTCGCAATTGTCCTGCAGCGATTTCATCAGCAAACAGTCGCGCCCCTTCGGCCCGACCGGTTGGAGTCATATGCGTCAACAAGACGCGGTCACCTTGTGCCAGCAAGCCACGGATGAGAGTCGCTGCGCCGCGAGTCTCGCCCAGACTGACTGCGTGTACCCAAACAGGACGAGGCCCATCCCACGGTTGCGTGTAATGGCCAAACCGCTCAGCGCAAAGGATTTCCCAGTTAGCCCCTGCCCGACGGGCGCGCCAAAACATGCCTGCCCACACAAAAGGGGCAACCAACCACAATACCGCCGAATAAATCGCAAGCAACATAGTTCAATACTAATCGAGGATCTGTGACAAAGCGCCCAGTACCGCCTCACGAGTGGGAGGGCACCCTCTGTCACCCAGACTCGCGGTAAACCCAGCGCCGACCAGAGGAGTGCGCACGGGCGTTGAGGCCTTGTAAATCGCGATAGTCGGTCGCCCTAGCGCGGCAGAGAGATGGGTCAAACCACTATCCAAGCCCACCATCAAAGTCGATGCCGCCAAGCAGCGAGCGACGGCGTTCAAATCCATTCGTGGCAAAACTTCTGCCTGGCTACGGCCAGCAATCAGCGCTTGCGCCCGCTGCGTCTCAGCCTCGTTGCCCGCCAAAACTTTAAGCGACATCCCGGCAACTGCCAAGCGATCGAACACAGCATGCCAATCTTCGACCGGCCACAATTTGTCCTCGCGGCTGGCAGAGGGCATGATGACCGCGTAAGAGGCCTGCTTGCTACGGTCAAGCGCACCCTGCTGCTCAAACGACTGCAAACCAAAATTCGGGGGGCCCTCGAACTCATAGCCAAACGTCGCAGCCGCCAACAGGCGCTGACGGGTCACCGCTGGTTGCCAAAACTTAACCCGATGTCTGACATCGTAAAACAAAGATGCCAAGGGTTCGCGCGCTGAGCTGAAATCCAGTCCGTGACGAACACCAGTGGTCATCCGTACAAGCCAGATCGATTTCAGCAAGGCCTGCATATCGAGCACCAAGTCATAATGCTTAGCGCGCAACTTCTCTCTGAGTGCTTTGCGTTCTTGCCTGACTTCTGCCGACCACCACGACTTGCGCCAGCGGCGATGAGAAACCGCAATGACCTCATGCACGGCAGGATGCCAACTGGGTATCAGCGCCAGGGCTTCTTCAGCCAACCAATCAATCTGAGCCTCGGGCAGCTGTTTCGCGATATCAGAAATCGCTGGCAACATATGCACCAGGTCCCCCAGCGACGAGGTTCTGACAATCAGAATTCTCTTTACCATCAAGGTTTGCCTTGTTGCACCACGACAGGGGTCGTCAAAGGCATCGTTGCCAACACTTGTTTCAAAACCATATCCACACCCATCTGCCAGTTTGGCAACACAATCCCAAAATTCTGACGAATTTTATCGGTGTTCAGCTGCGAATTGAGCGGACGAATCGCGGCAACGGGATAATCTTTTGTGTTGATCGGGCTTATCGCTTGCGGATTTATCTTGATCGCAAGCCCTGCCTCTCTGGCCTTGCTTATCACATAGTGAGCATACTGATGCCACGTGACTGCTCCCGCAGCGACCAAATGATAAATACCCCAGCGCGAGTCATCCGCCGGCGCAGCAAGCATTTCTGTCAACACTTGCGTGGTCGTCTGTGCAATCAGGGCAGCGCTCGTCGGCGCGCCCCACTGATCGGATACCACTTGTAATTGATCCCGGTCTTGCGCCAGACGCAACATGGTTTTTAAAAAATTGCCGCCATGCTGACCCAGCACCCAACTGGTTCTAAAAATAAGATGCTTCGGGCAATATTGGGCGATCAGCTGTTCACCCAAAAGCTTGCTTCTACCGTATACCGATTGGGGATTCGTTGTGTCTGTCTCGACGTATTGATGCGTCAGTGGTTTATCACCCGCAAACACGTAGTCGGTCGAATAATGAACCAGGCAAGCACCGCTGGCGTTGGCCGCTTCTGCCAAATACTGAAGGGCATGCGCATTGATCTGCACGGCGAGCTCAGGTTCGGACTCAGCCTTATCCACTGCGGTATAGGCGGCTGCATTGACGATGACCTCAGGGTGATGCGTTTCAAGCACTTGCTCAATATTCGCTTGAAGGTGCGAGGCGTCGCTCAGATCGAGATCCGGGCGAGTCAGGGCAGTCACCTCGCCCAGGGAAGCCAGCGCAAACCTCAGTTCATGACCGAGCTGCCCGTTTGCGCCGATCAACAGGATGCGTGACGTGGCGATTTACTTGCCTCGGAAAACCGGTGCACGTTTTTCGGCAAAGGCGCGTTTACCCTCTTGATAATCATCGCTGGCAAAACAGCCCAAGACCATCGCATTGATCTTTTCAACATCGATATGCGGAGCAATTCTCTGAAACTCGCGAATCGAGGCTTTCGCGGTTTGCAGAGTCAAAGGCGCATTGGCCGCGACCTTAGCCAAATAGGCATCAAGCGTTGCGTCAAGCTCACCGGGAGCCGCCATATACTGAATCAACTTCATGTCCAGTGCTTCAGCTGCAGTAAAGCGAGCAGCCGACAACATAATATTGATCGCTGTTGGGCCACCAACCGTATTGATCAGATTGCGAATCGCGGTGAGGCGGTAACCCAGACCTAATTTGCCGGCAGGAATAGCAAACGAGCTATCGGGCGATGCAATGCGCACATCGCAGCACAAAGAAATATTCAAACCGCCACCAATGCAGTAGCCCTGAATCCGGGCGATCGTGGGTTTGACGAAGTCATAAATCGCCGCTTGGGCGGCTTCACCTACGCGCTCATATTCGGCCACTGCATCGGCTGCTGTGCGAAGTTTTTCAAACTGAGAGATATTGGCGCCGCTAACGAACGCTTTTTCGCCAGCGCCTGTGAGTACCACGGCACGGATATCCTCATCCGCGGCGAAAGCTGCCAGAGCAATCGGGATACCGACCCACATGTCGTACGAGACCGCATTGTGACGGCCTGGATCGTTAAAGGTAATCCAGCCGATCTGACCGCGTTTTTCGACGATGAGGTTTTCGGTAATGACTTTGTCCAGCAATCTAACAGTTGACATTAAAGCGCTCCAAATAGTGTGCGATATCGCGAGATGCCGTTTTCAAGGTGAGTACGCATGATTTGGCGGGCAGCCGCTGCGTCACGCCTAACGATAGCATCCACGATCTGATGGTGCTCGGCTTCAACCTCGTCGGCCCGGTTGGTGCCCACATTGCCGAAGCGAGTCGTGCGCACCGCATTGTGGATCACGTGACTCAAATGACCCATGATTCGGACCACGTAAGGGTTATTCGACGCCTGGGTCACGGCCAAATGAAAATCCAGCGCTGCCTGCGCGGCCAACTCCCAGTCACCCGATGCCTGATCCACCCTTTTCAGGGCAGTTTGTATCTTTTCAAGTTGTTGGCTCGTGCGATTGGTGGCAGCAAGTGCCGCTGCGCCAGACTCGATCTCGACGCGTAATTGATGCACGTGGATCAACTGTGACATTTCGAGAAAATCATCCTGCGATACATCAAAAGGACGCACAGCCAGATCAGCACAAACAAAGGTTCCCACGCCATGACGGGTCTCGACCAGACCCATCAACTTCAGGCGGGCAATCGCTTCGCGGATGACATTACGGCTCACACTGAATTGAGCCCCAAGCTCTTGCTCAGTAGGCAAGCGCTGACCTGCGGCCAGGCTCTCATTGAGAATTCGTGATCTGAGTTGCTCGGCGATTTCATCCGGCAGATTTTCAGGTCGCCCAACGCTATCAAAAGCAGTTGCGGCTTTTGCCTGAACCGAGCCGAAAGCAGCTTTGGATTGAGTTGTGCGTCGTCCAACCGGCGCTTCGCGTCTTGAAGTGTAGACAGTCGATGTAATCGACCCTTTCGTACTGTACATGTACTTTCCCTCTAATTTTTTCAAGTAATCAGTGGCGCCTTCTCTGCTTCTCGTGAGAAATATTATTTTTTTATTTCTGCTTCTTTTTGTCGCATTATTTTCACTATTCGAGAATTTCTGTCAAAAAATGACAGATGTCGGACATCTTACAAGAAAAAACTAAGTTGTTTCAAGTTCATTAACCATATGACTTTAAGGGAAAAATAAAAAATCAACATGCTCGCTAACATAAAACGATTGCTGAGTCTGTGCGACAAGTGTTGATAACCTGCTTAGAAAGATAGTCGCGGACTAGGTCGCGGCAACTCTCACTCACGATCCACAGGGCTAGCCCAACGCTCGGGCTGGCAGCGCTGTGATGTCTGTATTTGCCGAGATCCGCCCCGAGATCTCTGCAGCGGCAGCCATCACTTGCGGGGCGTAATTTTTGAACTGCGCGGGTTGCACGACCGTACTGGAGGCAGCTAGTGCCAAGCTGCCCAGCACCTCACCTTGGTGATTAAACAGGGGAGCTGCGATCGACACAATGCCAGGGTTGTAATCGCCCATCGTCATGCTGTACCCATTTTGACGGATCACTTTTAAACTGGCTTTAAAGTCATCCCAAGCGTGACCTAAGCCAACCGCCGCGATCGCATCGGTATGGCGCGCATAGAGAATCCGCAACTGATGCAGAGGCAGATAGGCAAGAATTGCCTTAGCGGATGCGCCAGCAACAAGTGGGCGACGTTGGCCGCGTGTGAACAAGCCATTGGGCACGTCCCGCCCGCGTGTCTGTTGAACACACATAATTGAATCGCTGTACAGAATGCAAAGCAAAGCGCTTTGACCGGTGTCATAGGTCAAGCGCAAACCAATCGGTGAACCTGCAATATAGACAGGATCGCTCTCGCGAGTGACGCGATCGAGCTCCATGATGCGGGGACCCAACATATAGGATCCGTTGGCAACCCGGGCCAGATAGCCCGAGGTATGCAAGACCTTGAGATAGCGATAGCACGTAGACGCGGGCGCACCAAGATGCTGTATCAAATCCTCGGAAGACCACACCGCGCGCTCGGTCGTAAAGACATCCAGCATACTCAACATCTTCTCGAGACTACTCATGTTTGATCATCCGAGTGAACTCCTTGCACAGCCAAATAGCGTAGTAAACATTTCATTGCTCTAGTTTAGCGCTCACTCAAAGGTCCATTTCGACAGGGTTGGCTACAGATCAATGACTGGCGTGAGGTCGTTTTCAAGTCCGTTAAACTGCGAGATCCAGGACATTACCCCTTCATCATCCCTTCATCATGATTCTAGTTACCGGTTGTGCGGGTTTTATCGGCAGTAATTTTGTCCATACTTGGCTGAGTCGACACGACGAAACAGTCGTCAATCTCGACAAGCTGACGTATGCGGGCAATCTGGACAATCTTGCCGCCTTTAAACAGGACGCACGACATGTATTCGTTCGAGGCGATATTGCAGATCGGGCGTTAGTCGCGCAGCTGCTTGAACAATATCAACCTCGCGCAGTCCTCAACTTTGCGGCCGAGTCTCACGTTGATCGTTCGATACACGGACCCGGCGAGTTTATTGAAACCAATGTGACCGGCACCTTCAATTTGCTTGAGTCGGTTAGAGCTTATTGGTCTGACTTAAGCGCACAGCACAAACAAGCGTTTCGGTTTTTGCATGTGTCAACGGATGAAGTCTACGGCACGCTTGGGGCAACAGACCCCGCGTTTACCGAAGACCATCCCTTCGCACCCAATAGCCCCTACGCAGCCAGTAAAGCATCGTCAGATCATCTCGTACGCGCCTGGCACCATACCTACGGTCTACCTGTACTGACCACCAATTGCAGCAACAATTACGGCCCCTACCATTTCCCCGAAAAGCTCATCCCATTGATTATTTCGAACGCACTCGCCGGCAGACCCCTGCCCATTTATGGCGATGGGCAACAAGTGCGCGACTGGTTATTTGTCGAAGATCACTGCCTGGCTATTGAAACAGTGCTTGAAGCAGGTCGGCCAGGTGAAACCTATAACGTGGGTGGCTGGAACGAAATGACCAATCTCGAGGTTGTCAACACGATTTGCGCGCGTCTAAATACCCTGCGTCCCCGTGAGGACGGCAAATCCTATGCAGACCAAATCACCTTCGTGAAAGATCGTCCCGGTCACGACCGTCGCTACGCGATCGATGCCCGCAAAATCGAACGTGAGCTGGGCTGGAAGCCTCAAAACACGTTCGAAACCGGTATCGAGAAAACCGTGCAATGGTATCTTGACCATCCGCAATGGGTCGCCAACGTGACGAGTGGTGCTTATCGTCTGTGGGTTGATCAGCAATATGGTCAATCTTGAGTAGGCTGTATGTCGGGTAAACATTTGCTGGTCGCCGTGTCATCCCACGGCTTTGGGCATCTTTCGCAAGTCGCGCCGGCAGTCAATTCGCTAAAGCGTCTGATACCGGATTTGAAAATCACCGTGCGAGGCGCCTTCGATGCCGCTCGCATCCGCGGCCGAATCCCTGATGTCGCTTCAATCGAAGCCTTGGCAGACGATATCGGCATGAGCATGATCAATGCCGTCACGACCGACATTGACGCCAGCACTGTCGCCTTGCGCGAGCTTCACCTTGACTGGGATCGCAAAGTCGATGCCTTAGCCGAGCATCTTGTTAGACAGCAAGTGGATCTGGTTTTAGCCGATGTTCCTTATCTGACCCTGGCAGCGGCCGAGCGCGCAGGCATCCCGACAGTTGCTTTGTCATCACTGAACTGGGCAGATATTTTCGAGGATAGCTTAGGGCATCGAATTGACCCGGCACTCCTGAACCAGATTCGCGGGTGTTATCAATCAGCGCAGTATTTTTTCCAGTGCGCCCCTGCCATGCCTATGCCTTGGTTAAAGAACAAACAAGCCGTTGGCCCGGTTTGCTCACCAGGTCAATCACAGCGCGAGCGTTTGCTTCGCGAGCGACAGCTGCCCGCGGATACCTGGCTGGTTTTGGTCAGTATGGGCGGTGTGCAGTTAGACCTTAATCTTCAAGCCTGGCCCATGCACATCCATGGGCGTCCTGTCCACTACCTCACACAAGCCAATCTTTGCTGGACTCACCCGCACGCAATCTCTGTCGACTTACTCGACTTTCATTACAGCGATCTGATTGCCAGCGCTGATCTGGTCGTGACCAAACCGGGCTATGGCACCTTTGCCGAAGTCGCCTGCTCAGGCATCCCAGTGATTTATCTTGAACGCAATGATTGGCCAGAGACTGCGGCTCTGACTGAATGGCTGCACTCGGTTGCTCACTGTCACAGCGTGACGTATCCGCAGCTCAATAGCGCTGCAATCGGAGCGGTCATGGCTGGCTTATTAAGCGGCGGTCGCTACCCACCCGTTAAGCCCAGCGGCAACGACGAGGTCGCTGCGGTTTTGGCAAAGTTGCTGGGCTCCCTATAATCACTCAATGAACATCTTACTCACCGGCGGGGCGGGATACCTTGGCAGCCACACTGCCATTGTGTTGATCGAGGCAGGTCATCACGTCGTCTTGCTGGACAACTTCAGCAATGCCGACAAAGACGCCGTGACACGTTTAGAACGCTTGGCGGGTCAGCGGCTTTCTTTAATCGAAACCGATGTCAGAGACACTGAGCTGGTACAACAAGCCCTGGTTGATCACAGCATCAATGCGGTGATTCACTTTGCAGGGCTCAAGGCAGTAGGCGAATCCTTTGCAGAGCCAATTGCCTATTACTCAAATAACGTTGGCGGCACACTTAGCTTGCTCGCGGCGATGGTTAATGCCCGGGTCAAGACCTTAATCTTTAGCTCAAGCGCGACGGTATATGGCATCCCGCAATACCTTCCGATAGACGAGCATCATTCTATCTTGCCTATCAACCCCTACGGTCGCACCAAAGCGCAAGTTGAGCAAATACTAGAGGATACGGCGCGTGCGGATGAGTCTTGGCGCATCGCCAATCTGCGCTACTTCAATCCTGCAGGCGCTCACCCGTCAGGTCTGATTGGTGAAGATCCCGACGGCAAACCGAATAATTTGTTTCCATTTGTCAGTCGCACCGCGTCGGGCGAGTATCCCAGAGTGAACATCTTTGGCAGCGATTACCCCACACCCGACGGCACGGCGATTCGTGACTATATCCATGTGATGGATCTGGCAGACGGTCACGTCGCTGCGCTGGATTTTCTGCTGCGCGACGAGCAAGGATTTCACACCTTCAACCTCGGCACGGGACGCGGCTATAGCGTGCATGAGGTCATCGCTGCGTTCGAAGCGGCCGTTGGTCGCCCTATCCCCCAACAACTCTCCCCCAGAAGAGTCGGCGACGTCGCCGAATACTGCGCAGACGTCAGTCGCGCCATACAGGTGTTGGGCTGGCAGGCACAACGGTCATTAAAAGACATGTGCGAGACAGCCTGGAAGTTTCAAAGTCAGCGAAATCAGAGCTAACTTTTAATGCCGGTACCACAAAACCTTAACCCCCTTACCAACGCCTGCTTGTTAACAGTTCGTCACTTGTAGGTAGCTTAAGTTTTTGCGTTAGACTATCTTCGACAAGGCTATCTCTCAAAATAATTCATAAGACCTGTTCGGAGACTTCTCATGCGTCGAGTGCATCGGTTATTTGCTATGGCTGCGGGTGTTGCCGCAATTGCCAGTCTTACAGGTTGCAACACAGCACCCACAACTGTTGCGTCAACAGATCCCTATCCACGTACGACACAGATCTGCGCCGAACTCACTAGCACCATGATCCCCGCAGCAGCAATTGGTTTACCAACGAGCGGGGCAAAGGTGACCTCTGCCGAACTGATTGCCGCAACTGGCACTGGTGCAGCCGCTGTCGGCGCGTATTGCAAGGTCAACGCAGACATCCTGCCGGTTGACAGCAAAGCACCCAACATCAAACTCACGCTTAACCTGCCTGGTAATTACAACGGCAAAGGTCTCATGCTGGGCGGCGGTGGATACAACGGCACAATCCCGGCCACTAACGGCAACATTCCCGCTGGGCCAGCCAACACGCCAGTGCCATTGGCACGAGGTTATGCCACGTTCTCAAGTGACTCGGGGCATCAGGCTGGCGCCTTGGTCAGTCAAGACGGATCGTTCGGTGTTAACGACGAGGCTGCGAAGAATTTCTCCGGTGACGCATTAAAGAAAACACGCGACGTATCGATCTATCTGATCGAGCAACATTACAAAGCCGGTAAACCAGCAAAGATGTATTTTGTTGGTGGCTCAACTGGGGGGCGCGAAGCCCTGGCTGTTGCACAACGCTGGCCACAAGACTGGGATGGTGTTGTGGCACTCTACCCCGCCTGGAACGCAGCCAGTCTGGACCTGCAATTTGGTCGTATCACCCGTGCGCTCGCTGTCGAAGGGGCACATCTGGATCAGGGCAAACGCAAACTGCTCTACGACGCTGCCATGCAGACCTGCGACGCTCTTGATGGTGTCAAAGACGGCTTGATCAGCAACGTGCAAGCCTGTAATGCCAAATTCAACCCCAGCACAGCCAAACTCAATGGCAAACCCCTGCGTTGCGCCGGCGGCGAGGGCTCGTTAGAGGATGCCTGCCTCAACGATGCGCAAATCAACGCGCTTAAGGTTTACAACACGCCGATCACATTTAAGTACAAATTGGGTAGCGGCGAAACTCAATACCCAGGCTTTAACGTCTGGGGTGCCGACTTAGGCCTGGCAGGCGCACACCCTATGCAATCGCGCGTCACGTTTTTGGCAATGAACCTGGGCCAACCTGCAAACCCTATGCCCAACAACGCGCCTTATATGAGTATTTTCTGGGATCAGTGGGTGCGTTTCTTTGTCACAAAAGATACCTCGTTTGATTCGCTTAGTCTGGATCCGCAGCAGCCTGGCAAGTGGCAAGCTCGCATCAGTGAACTGACAGCGATGCAAGATGTCAACAAAACTGACCTGTCAGCGTTTCAGGCACGCGGTGGCAAACTGCTGATCGCACACGGCACAGCCGATGTGCTGGTCAGCACGCGTGCAACCGAGCAATACGTGGCGCGCTTGCAAACCACCATGGGCAAAGACCAAGTCAAACAATTTGTGCGTTACTACGAGATCCCTGGTTATGGGCATGCTTTAAGCACCGTGTACAACGCTGCCTGGGATTCGTTGGCCACTCTTGAGGGCTGGGTTGAAAAAGGCCAAGCCCCGCAAAACCAGATTGTTGCCGATACGATTGGCGTACCGGGTCGCACGCGGCCTTTATGCGAATACCCCACCTGGCCTCAATACAAAGGCGCAGGCGACGTTAATCAGGCTAGTAGCTTCGAGTGCCGTCTTAAGTAACCGACCACGGGTTTAACGCTAATCCAAATTCGCTGCTTTAATCAGGTCTTTTGACGTCTCAATGCGGAGATCTATCTCAGCCCCTTCCGCTGGCATTGCCAAAAGATCTGATATACACATTTCGATTTTCCTTGCCTGCGCATTTTCTTGCCACTCAGGTGACATTCGTGACCGTAGCTCAGAGAATTTTTTACTCATTAATTAAGCCCTGTTTTTTCATTTGATCTGGCTTTTCGACATGCCAACTCATGACAAGTTTATAGTTTTTATAAATTAATTGGCTGACTGAACCGGTCCGATGATGAGATCAAATTGATCGATGCTGCTTTTGAAACAACCTTCACGGTCTTCCTCATGGGTACTAAGTCAAATACAGGGGATACGTCTTTTAACAGATGAGGGTCACGCCTTTAAGCTATTGCTTGTCACCATTGCAGACCAAGATGATGTTTGCGGCACGGTCGCTTGTCCAAGGGTCGAGGTTTTGCTCCGTTTGCTTCAAGTTTTTTGTCAAGACGTCGAGGCAGGCTGTCACCCAGGTTTGATTGGTTTTCAGACCACGCTCTGCTCTGATTTTTACCTTTGTCATCACGTCATCTTGGCTGGTGCAATCCACGTTGACGTCACAGCGCAGTTTGGCGCTGCCGTTATACCGATCATCAGCGTCAGTGTCTGACGAGAACGTCGTGCCTTCACACGCGACAAGCTCTGTCGGATCAGTCAATTCGTTTTTGTATTTTTTAACGCCATCCATCGCTGAGCGAGCGTCCATCAAAACTGCACGTTCAGTCTCGGTGATCTTGCCCTGCCGGTCACGCTCAAGCGTCAACTCAAGTTGCGTGGCGAAGACTTTGGATTCATGAAGCGCTTTTTCGATCAAAGGGGTCGCCCAGTAATTGATCAAAAACACGACGTGATCCGCATCGACTGCTTTGATATCCACCTCAGGCTGTCGGGCAGCTTTATCGACCAAACCGTTATTGACAAAATAGCGGCCTTCAGCCTTGTCATAGACGCTATACGACCCGCCGCCTTGTTGGCAATCCAGGGTGGGGCTGAGTTTCCAGCGTTTGGTGAGCAGTTCATCCAGCAAGGACTGTCGCTCACGCAGTATTAAGGTCGCCTCGGAGACAGAGGTGGCGGGCGCAGGCTCTGTTACGGTGTCCGCTTTTAGTTCGGCTTTAAGTTCAGTCTTGGGTTCGGTTTTGGGTTCTGTTTTAGGTTCAACCGGGGCGCTCGGTTTTTCTTCTGTGAGCTTTGCGGGCTCTTTCTGTAAAACACCCTTTGCCCAGGTGCCAGTGACCCGAACAGTGCCATCAGGCCGGTACTCAGTACCTGCACCATCACGCCGACCGTTCTTGTATTCACCGACATACTTAGTGCCGCTGGGGAAGCTGTATGTCCCCTTGCCGTGCGCCACCCCATTCAAAAAGTCACCAACGTACACTTCGCCATTGGGATTGACTCGCTTGCCGAAACACTTGGTCCAGGTCGCCAGATCGTAATCGCCCTGGCATGCAGGCAGATTGCCAGTTTGAGCGACAACGGCTGTGTGCCCAAGGATTAATCCGCATAGCAGTAACGAGCAAGAGACAGAGAGTGCGTTTGTATTTTTTTGCATTACTTTTTTTGTGCCCGCACGAATATTTTCGCTTGTGTTGATTTTATCGGTACCTACAAACAAATATTTCTTTGCTTCAACAACTCATTTTGCAGCAAGACGCCCAGGATGGATGACAGATCCTCAAGCCGTAGTCCTGTCTTAAAGGCAAAATCCTTGGCGCGGTTCAATTCAGCATCGGTGAGTAGCTGGGTGAAGCATTTGTCTGCAACACGCATCGACTCAGTCTGAATATCGTATGACGTTGTTGGTATGTTTTTACCGACTAGACCTTCCAACTTCGAAAACTCTCTTTGCAAAACTGCATCAAGGCCAATAACACCGTTTGCCTGGATACCAGTCTCAGTAAGACTGACAGGGCTTCTAGCCATGACAACTGGGTTTTTTAGTGTGTTGCAATAAATTAAATCTACTTTCGCTGTGATGTGCGCAATACTTTGATAGAGACTTTGATGGTTGATCTCTGACGATTCGATTTTCTTGGAGTGATTTGAAAAGGTTTCTGTCCACTTACCAACGCGATAAACAATCCAAAAAGAAACACACAAAATAGCTATCAGCACAAACACACTACTGTTTAACTGTTCAATCATTTTTCCAACTACTGCATCCATCATTATTTGCAACCCTGAAGCCAACTTAGAAGTGCGCAGGAATATATCAGAGACTTCCTCAGATTTATTCAACTGTAAAAGGCGGGTGGATCAGATTGTCACGCTACCTTTGGCACCTAAACGAGGAGCTCACTAGACACACTACTTTTTAATTCTCGTAATTTTATTACCCTGCACGCCCAACCCAGCCATCAGGCCTTTTTGGCCAAAAACGAAAGCATAAATATCATCCTGCAGATTCATCGTCGTCTTTTGCATCGCCATGCCCTGATCCATCACGACCACGCTGGGGCCGACACCCACTTCGAAACCTTCAGTCGAATCAAGGGCTTTTAGGGCGGACTCTTTGGTAAAGAACATCACGTAACCGTACTCTTGGGCACCTGCCTGTAAACCAAACGAGGCACCGCCGGTGTTGTAGTAGGCGACGGTCTTGCCGCCACGCATCAACACCCCTTCGCCGTATTGGCCACCTACAACCAAACCGGCCTTCTTGATAGCAGGGAAAACAAGCACTGCGATAGCTGTTTCATTTAATTGCTGCGCTGCAGGCGTTGTACGCACTAATTTATCCAGCGCCGCACGACATGTCCGGTTCAGTTCTGCCGCGGTTTCTGCAACCGCAGTCTGACAAAACAAACCACTGACCATGAGGGCCAACAGTACGAGAGACTGCCGAGAAAATAAAGATTTCATTTTTTTCCTAGATTGATCCAGTTTGGCGATGACTTAGAATAACGCATTGCTTACCGAGTTACCGCCCATTTTATGAAAATCCTAGTCGTCTTTGGGACTCGTCCCGAGGCCATCAAAATGGCGCCGCTCGTTCATGCGCTGAAGGCCACGCCTGCGTTGCAGACCGTCGTCTGCGTCACCGCACAACACAGACAAATGCTGGATCAAGTGCTGGAGCTGTTTCAGATCGCCCCTGACATAGACCTGAACCTCATGCAAGCCGGACAAGACTTGTCGGACGTCACCAGTCGGGTGTTGACCGGGATGCGCGATGTTCTTAAAGCGCAAAAGCCCGATGCAGTACTTGTGCATGGCGACACGACAACCGCACTCGCCACCGCGATGGCGGGTTTTTACGCGGGGATCCCTGTTGGGCATGTGGAAGCGGGGCTCAGAACCCACGATATTCACGCCCCCTTCCCCGAAGAGTTCAATCGGCAAGTCATCAGCAAAATCGCCCAGTGGCATTTTGCGCCAACCGCCTTAAGCAAACAGAATCTGCTGGCAGAAGGTATTAAGGATGCGGCGATTATAGTGACGGGCAACACCGTCATCGATGCCCTGCAGTGGGTGACTCAACGTATCGATCAAGACTCGGCACGACAAGCGCAGCTTGAAGAGACGCTGAATCAGGCGCTCGATTTCAACTGGAAGTCGACGGTAGGCTCTTTACAAGCGGCATCGGTTCAAGAGAAGTCACCGCAGCGCTTTATTCTGATAACCGGCCACCGGCGCGAAAACTTCGGCGAAGGGTTCTTAAACATTTGCCAGGCAATTCATACCCTTGCGCAAACGCACCCCGACGTGCACTTTGTTTACCCCGTGCACCTCAATCCCAACGTGCAAGAGCCCGTCTACCGGTTGCTTAAAGGCCTCGCCAACGTGCACTTGATCGCACCCCAGGATTACGAACCTTTCGCCTATTTGCTTAGGCACGCTTATCTGGTGCTGACCGATAGCGGCGGCATACAAGAAGAAGCGCCCAGCCTTGGTAAGCCGGTATTGGTGATGAGAGAAACCACAGAAAGACCAGAGGCCGTTGAAGCTGGTACCGTCAGACTGGTCGGGTCAAGTACCGCGTCGATTGTTGAGAATGTGAACGATTTGCTGACCCATGCCGGGCACTACGAGGCGATGGCCAAGGCGCACAATCCTTATGGGGATGGGAAAGCTTGTGAGCGGATTGTGGCGGTGTTTAGTTGAACCGCGCACAACTCGTGAAGGGAAGTATTACAGATTGATAGAATATGCCTCTGCAATCCTGCGCATAGCTTGAACCTGATTTGGTTTTTTTAGTTCGACAACCGTCTTTGCAAAGGCTTGCAAATCAGCTTTGAGTTTGTCACCCATTTGTATAGTTTGACCCGGTTGGAGCAACCCCGACAATTGAACAACATCAGCTAGATGTTTATTGATTTTTTTCGAATCAATCGCCTCGCCCCTAGCTTCGCGTTCGGTCATTTCCATCCAAGCAACAGCTTTTAGTGGAATCAGTCTGTCTTCACCTACCCAGGACGGCATTCCGTACTTACTCTTCCGCCCAGTTATGACGAACTGGTAGTACTCGTCATCTAGCAAGATAGCTGAGAGACTAGAGATCTGCTCGTCCATCGGGATAGGTGTCAAGTGACCAGGTGAGATAAAGTTCAATCTGTCGGGAACCCTTGAGAACAGCTCCAACATATGGGGAAACTCATTATCGAGCGGCTTCTGAAATCGATATAAACAAGGCTTTTGCTCTGTATTCCCCTCTTTTTGCTGATAACCGCCAGCTTGCACGAACTCCCAGAATTTTTGGCCAAACTCCCACGTCAGGACCTCCACGTGCAAGACAATGTCCAAATCTTTCGTACCCCTAAATGGCAAGCCCGCCTCGGTCATCGCAATGCTAGCGGCCGTGCCGCCAATTAGGACGTACTGATTTTCAAAATCCTTGAACCAATCCCGAAAAATCGACAACCCTTTCACCATACAAACTTCTCCTCAATTTCATCAAGCGCAATCTGAATCCTATCGTCCTGGTTAGCCCTCAAGCTCAGCCAAAGAGACAAAACATCCACAGTTTTTTCTTTCACTTGCATCCCAGGTGTATAACGCCACAACTGAACGGCAACGCCATCAGCAAGCTCTCGAGGCTCGAAAAAAATTCCCGCGTGTTTAGCTTGTTCTAAAATATCAGCCGTCAGGGCAAGCATCGGTTGCTGTGGCTCGCTAAGCATAGTCATTAGTGCGAGCGCGCTCTCACCAGCCCAACGCACACCACTGAGATCAAAAATCCGACGATCGTAGGTCCACAAGGTTCGAAGTACAGGCGTACGCAGGTGCGGTTTGGCCTTCTCCCAGAGTTCCCGACGAGATCCGCTCAGTTTCAGGTATTTGGCGCGTCCTCGAACTTCTAGCTTAAACAGATCGAGCTGCAGCAACTCCCTTATCCCTCGAGTCGCTGTCATGCCGGTATAGCCCAGCCCAGCAGCCTCCTCGAACGGATGCCAAATCTCGCTTATTGGCTGATGGTGTAGAAACCAAATTACGAGCGCCTGTGTGGCAGGGCTTACCAGTTCTTGTTCACGACGCGATTCGGTCCTGAATCGCTCGCTTAGAATCATTCCCAGCTGCGGAGCGAAAAACTGCCTGTTCGGCACCACAAAGGCTACACCATGCTTGATCAGTTGCTTGCGCTCCCCAGGCCCAATCTCTGGCAACGCCACGATCACTGGATTTTTCAAAAGTTCACGCAACTGTTTTGTATGTTGGTCGATTTGCTGGGCAGCTAACGGCTGCCCTCCTTTGACAAAGGCAAACGTGACCAAGTGCCCTAGCAACTTTCCAGGAAGCACATCATAGAGATCTCGAAGAAAGTAAGGCAATTCGTCTGATTTCTCTCTGGCTGCCAAGCGCATAGCTTCGCCCCCAAGTATCTGGTTCAGATACTTAACAGTCAGTTGGCTTAAGTTTTTTTCTAACATATATTGATAATATAACATTATCGATGTTAGTATTGAAATAATATGTTATATTATTTGATAGCGGACCCAATGCCAAGTAGATATAGCGTTCAACCCTACCGGACTAAGCCGTATGGTTCAAATAGTAGGTGGATCTATTTGTCACACTCCTACCGACAGGTTCATTCAATATCGTTGAATGCTGCATCAAACCTCCAACCCAGCCAACCACTTCGAAGCATCCCTAACCTGCAAACGACCAATATCGGCCTCGACCTTGCAATCACGAACCAGCTGAATCGCTTGTGCTTGCGGCCACTGTTTTGAGAATCGCACTAAAGCTGTATGCGGTCGCGTATCAGTCAGCTTACACTCGACCAGATGGGTCAACGTATCGCCCTCGCTCAAACAAAAATCCACTTCAGCATCATCTTTCGTACGGATGTAATGCAAGTCAACCGAAGCGCCTCGCGTGTCTTGCTGCCACTGCGCATTTTTAAGCAAATGGCACGCAACCAAGTTTTCGAACTGAAGGGCCTCATTACCCACAACCAAACCAGTGTCGTAAAAATAAACTTTAGGCGCTTGTAAGGTGGCACGTGCAATGTTGCGATGCCACGGGCGAACCACAAACACAATGAATAGGGCTTCTAAAACATCGAGATATTTGTTTAAAGTCGCCGGTGACAAATTCAAATCTCGCGCCAGCGATGCAATCGACAAAGGTGAGCCCACGCGCGAACGAAGCATATCAGCGAATATCCGCATGGCATTCACCTCGTGCAAACGCGAAAATTCAATTACGTCCTCGCGTACCAGACCGGCAAAATAATCGGCTCGCCAACGTTGCGCGTCGGTGTCGTTGTCTGCCAATACAGGCTCGGGGAAGCCCCCTCTGGACAACAGGTGAGTAAGCGCGCTGTCGGGCGATACGTCATTGGCTTCGCACCATTCGCGCACTGATATCGGATGCAATCTGAGCCGAAAGTAACGGCCAGCCAAAGACTCGCCCGTTTGTCTACAGGTATCCATGCGCGCACTACCAGTGACTAAGATCGACTGATTCGGCGAACGCCCGTCGTAGACCCCCTTGAGCCAGGTTTTCCAGTCGCGCATTTTGTGGATTTCATCGAACACCAGCAAAGGCGCGTTGTGTCGCCAACTTTGCGCTTGGATTACAGCCCGGTGAGGCATCACATCAAAGTTCAGGTATTGGCCCCCGGAGAATTCATTGAGGAGTTGCTGACTCAAAGTCGTTTTGCCCACTTGGCGGGGACCAGTGAGCACAACCATTTTCTTTTGAAGATCTTGGCGGACTTTATCGTCTAAATAGCGTTTCATTCGACTATTTTATAGCATATTGGCAAAAAGTCGCGACTTTTTATCAATATACTGACGATTAGTCGCAATATTGAGCAAACAAGGTAGACAAGTTAAACATCAGGCGACGCCTTTAAACAACCACCTTAGGCATCAGACTCACGCGCCCGTCTGAGTTTTTCTTCTTGTTCAAGTCGCGTTTCTTCGAGTTCATACATCAACGCATCCATATCCACCACACGATTATCGGCTGCGACTTTGCCAGTCAGTGGTACCCCAACCTTGAGCTCCCCTGCCTCATAGAGCTTCCAGATCTCTTTGCCGTACTGGGTACCCAATAACTGAGGGGCAAACTCACCAAAGTAGGTGGCCAGATTATTCACATCCCGCTCAAGCATGACTGGCGCCTCGTTATTACCCGCCGCATTGACTGCTTGAGGCAAGTCGATAATCACCGGGCCATCTGCCGCAAGCAAGATGTTGAATTCAGACAGATCCCCATGCACCATGCCTTCGCAAAGCATGCGCACGACTTCATTCAGCAGGGATTGATGCAGCTCAAGTGCAAGCGCTTCGGTCATTTCAACATCGTTGAGCCGAGGCGCGGCATTGCCGTCGGCATCTTGCACGAGATCCATCAACAACACGCCGTCAGTGCAGATGTAGGGGGTCGGCACGCGAACACCCGCATTGGCCAATCTAAACAAGGCATCGACTTCAGCCGTTTGCCAGAGCTTTTCCTGGACTTCGCGGCCGTAGCGGCTGCCTTTCTCCATTGCGCGTTGCTGGCGACTGTTTTGCACCTTGCGGCCTTCCATATAGGATGCGGCCTGGCGAAAGCTTCTTTGCTTGACGTCTTTATAGACCTTGGCACAGCGGATATGCTGACCGCAACGGACAATGTAGACCGTGGCTTCTTTGCCGCTCATGAGCTGGGACAAGACCTCGTCGATGAGGCCTTCTTCTAGCAAGGGGGCTAGGCGTTTGGGGACTTTCAAAGCGACGCGCCTTGAGGAAAAACGATAATGGAGTTAGAACTATTCATCGTGTCATTATAGGTCTGGCCTTTAAGCCGCTATATACGCCCCCAATTATTCTATTAAGCGGACTTAGGCGGCGGATAAGACAAATAGGCAAGTCGCTTCACCTCTTGCCGGCCTCGAACGACATTATCAAGAATCAAGCCAGCGAAAAACGATAACGCGGCACATATCATCAACGACGCGCACAAGACAGCCGTTGGAAATCTGGGCACCAAACCAACTGCCAAAAACTCAGTAATTAACGGAATAGCCAAACCGATCGCAAAAGCCGCAAGCAACACGGCCACCATGCCAAAAAAGCTTAACGGGCGTTCATGCGTAAACAATCTGCCTATCGCCCACAAAATCCTGAAACCATCCCGATAAGTTGACAGCTTGCTTTCAGACCCTTCCAACCTTGCACCATAAGGCGTCATGACCTCGCCATAAGGCACTCGCAGTTCGAGAGCGTTCACCGTTAGCTCGGTCTCGATTTCAAAGCCACGCGACATCAGAGGTGTTGATTTTAAAAATCGCCGAGAAAATACCCGATAACCGGACAACATATCCGTGAAGCTACCACCAAAAATTCTCAAAACCGTTTGCGTAAAAAGACGATTACCCCACTGGTGGCCATGACGGTATGCAGCACCACTTAGCTCTGGCGAAGTTTCTCTGCAGCCCACAACCATATCGAGATGTTCATCAATCAGCTTATCCACCATCGGACCAACCGATGGTGCGTCATAGGTCGCATCACCATCCACCATGACATAAATATCAGCATCAACGTCAGCAGCCATGCGTCTTACCACATTACCTTTACCGGGTAGTGCCACATGCAAAACATTGGCCCCTTCAAGCAACGCAATTTCTTTAGTTCGATCGCTGGAGTTGTTATCGAAAACATAAATTTGTAACTCGGGCATAGCGATACGAAAGTCTCTAATGACTTTAGCGATCGCGGCTTCTTCGTTGTAGCAAGGTACAATCAAGGCAACACTTAGACCACGGTAGAACACGGGTTTTTCTCCAACACGCCAATTGGCTAGATGTTTTTTACTGGCTTTATTTACTGGATTTAGATAGATATTATCGTCGTATAACGCCTCAAGACTATGCCTTTCAACACCATCATAAAAAAAATTGGCAATACGACGTGGCATAACACTTACGCACTTTCGTTTTTACTCATTGTCTTTCTCGTTTTTAACTACATTACTCCCCCCCTGCAGTCACCCGACGAGTTTGATCACGTCAAGCGTGCTTATGCGCTGGGTGAGGGCACGATTCTATTTAAACCACTCGGCAACCAATCTTCAGGCACAGAGATTGACGACGGGCTGCTTCAATACATCGCCCTATTTGATCCGATCGGCCTGAATCCTGACAAAAAAATCACTGCTACCGACGTACACAAAGCCAACGAACTTCAATGGCAGAACGCCAAGACCTTCAGTGCTACGGTTGCAACTGCCTATTATTTTCCCCTAATTTATGCCCCCCAAGCTTTGGCGCTGCGCGTTAGCCGAGCAATCAGCCTCTCAATCAATCATTCTTATTATTTGACTCGGCTTACCGCCAGTCTTGTCGTATTGCTGATCCTTGGTTATGCATTTAGCCTAACGACACCGTCCCCTGTCACCCTTGCGTTGATCGCCATACCGATGAGTACCTATCAACTGTCGTCAACAAGTCTGGATGGCATTGCCACGGCATTATCGGTGTTATTAATTTCGATTTTTTTAAAACTGATGCGAGAGCCACCAGGCAACAATAAATTGTTCTGGTTCGCGGTCATCATTTTCTGGCTTCTTGCCTCAAGCCGGCTTCAGTTGCTTCCGCTATTTCTATTATTCGTCGTTCTTTTTGCGCGGGACAAAAACAAGCTGCACCTCTTCGGCTCTTTTATTGCTCTGGGCTTAGTTCTTGTTTGGATAGCGATTGCGAGCGCCCACACGGTTGATCATCGGGTACCAAGCAGTATCTCAAGCGGGCAAATCGCGCTTGCGTATGTAAGCGACCCGGGCAGCCTTATTCAGGTAATTTGGTCGACCTTGACTGATTCAACAACGTTAAGGGGTTGGTTCAGTTCATTTTTGGGAATGCTGGGCTGGCTGACGGCGCCGTTTCCCGGTCGCACTTACGTCTATTTGTTTACAACGATTTTAGTGATTGTTGCCCTATCGTTTTCTTTTGAGCATCTCAAAAGCCACTGGTATCTCAATCTATTATTTGTCTTTATTACTGGCTGTTCAGTGTTTTTAATTCTGTTCGCCATGTTGACAACCTGGACACCGTACCCAAGCCGAGTGATCATCGGTGTTCAAGGCAGATATTTTCTAATCCCGGCAATCTTGCTTAGTTATGGGCTGTTTCCGTCCATATCCAAACTGTCAAATCAAAAATTAGTGCCAACTATCTTTTGCCTGGCTGGCTTCGGTGTTTATTGCCTGTGTATCACCATCAATCTTCTGCTCGTTCGCTATTACATCGCAGCAAACTGAGCAGCCCAATCTGGATCAATTTCAGGCTGGTTTCGTCACCAAACCACAACGATTGCCAATCACCGTTGGTTTGATATTGCGCTCTTCACAAAACTCCATATATGCCTGATAGGCCCCATCGTAGGTCGTATTATTAAGCACATCGTCGATCACGATTGACCCGCCAGCAACCAGTACGTCATACAGCATAGGCAAGGTCTTTTTAATTGGCAAATAAAGATCAACATCTAAAAAGGCCAATTTGACCGGACCTAAGCTGGTGTAATCAAACGTAGAACAATCCGATTTGATCGCGCGCACGAAGGGAAAATTCACAAAGTGCTTTTTCCAGACCTCGAAGTCGTTGTACTCGAACCCTCTGAGATCCAGCAGATTTTTGCCTCGCGATTGCACCTCATAATCGAGATCCGCCTTGGTAAACGATTCGAAGGTATCGATTGCGTAATAAGGCGTTTCATCAGCAAGCTTCTGGTTCTTAATGTGTTCAGCCAAAAATCGTGACGTCATCCCTCTGGCCACACCAATCTCAACGACACAGCCTTCAACATCCTTTACACGCTCAAATTCGTTAATCAAAGTTGCTAGCTGGATTGGCTCAATGCAATAGGGGTAAACCGGCGCCCCAAGACCAAGGTGTTTAAATGCAATGGACTTGAGCGCTTCTTTAACGGGCTTCAACAATGAGGGCATAGGATTTAGTTAGGATAAATGTTTAATTGAGTTAGATTGTAAGAGTCGATGAATAGCATGCCGTGGGACCGAAGCAATGTCGTGCCCGATGAATGACAGGATCAGCTGCATGCCAAGCAAAATTGGCATTGCAGCGATCATCACCGTGCCGGCCGTAGCCAATACAAGTGTTTGAGACGACAAAATCCAGCCATGCAGGCCGAACAACACGCCAAAGAGCATCATCGGCACCCCAAATAGTAATTCGATCGAGCCAATAGACATATCGCGCAAAAAATAGTTATAGCCAATTCTTTTGCAAAAGTTGCGTACATGTTTCACGAGAAACTCACCTGCAATATGCGACACTTTCAGATTGCTGATTTCAGTCTCGTAATGCGCGTCCATGGGGATATCCATCACCATTGCCCTCAGCGTATTCAGCCGAAACAACATGTCTGTTTCAAAAAAATATCGACTGCTGATCTTTGAGAACGGCAGACGACGACAAACATTGGCATGAACCGCTGTATAGCCGTTGGTCGGATCAAAAATAGTCCAATACCCAGACGACAACTTATTAAGCAAAGACAACACGGCATTACCGAAAATTCTAATTCGGGGCATGCTTTTCAAGCTCGCCAAATCATAAAAGCGATTGCCCTTTGTGTAATCCGCCAGACCGGACACGATAGGCTGAACAAAGTACTGAATCAGCGAAGCATCCATCTGGCCGTCACCATCGATTTTGACAATGATATCTGCACCATCATCCAGCGCTGCCTGGTACCCGGACATGACAGCCCCCCCGACGCCTTGGTTCTGTTCGTGAAATAGAACCTTTAAGCGTGGGTCAGTCGCATTTTCGAGAACAATTTGCCCTGACCGCTCGGGGCAGGCATCATCAACCACATAGATCAGCTCAACGATCTCTGGGATAGATTGGCAAACGCCCAAAATGTGCTTAGCCACCCGGAAACACGGGATCACGACAGCGATACGATGGTGTTGTGCGGCGTCGTACATGTAGCCCCTGTATTGAAGCGGGTATGATACAAGTTTATCCGCTTTCGTATCTAGAGCATGACCCGTCACTGTATTTGCTGCTACACCGTCATGGGGGTTGGTCTGCGAGACTGGCACATGACGTGTCCTGCCTGTCATTACGAAAGCGCATCGCTTACGCCGACAATTAACGATTCAAGTCACTCGACTGGCCTAGACGAAACTGCAAGAGCGTCCGGTTTAGTGCGCGTCAGACAACTTAACTTTCGTCAGCTCATCCAGCACATTCTTCAGTACAAGCCCCCAGGATCGACATTACTGGACGTCGGCTGCGCTCACGGATGGTTTCTAGAGGTCGCCGGCGAAGCACTCAAAGTAGAGGGTCTTGAGCCCGATCAGACTATTTACGAGCAAACGGCAAAAAGAGGGTTACCGGTTAGGTTGGGGTTTTTCCCGGAGGCGCTCAAGGCTGGCGATCAATACGATGTCATCACGTTCAACGACGTGATTGAACACATCCCCGACATCCACGCTGCGCTTCAAGCCGTGCAAGGGCATCTCAATACAAATGGGATCCTGTTGCTCAATGTCCCCAACCGGGATGGGATTTTCTATCAACTATCCAAACTGCTGTGCCGATTTGGTTTGAGTTCATTTTTCGAGCGACTTTGGCAAACTGGGCTACCCTCGCCACACGTTCATTACTTTAATAAGAAGACACTCGCCGCACTGTTGAAGCGTGCTGGTTTCAAGGTGCAAACCCACGGCAGATTAGAGACTGTTGTTTTAAGCGGCTTGTATCAGCGAATTTCGTACGTAGGTAAAAGTCACCGGGTGACGAATGGTTTGTTGTTTTTGGCCGTTGCTGCTTCGCTGCCTTTACTCAAATTACTGCCTAGCGATATTTTGTACATCATTGCAACGCCAGATCCCCAGGCGGGTAATTAATCACTCACTTTAGTCAACAATGTCTGGCCGTCATGGCGGTCAATCTTATACAAGCCGCTGGCGGCTCCCACAGACGTCGGATCAAAAATCGCCTGGTTGTTATCCCAGAATTGCTCGTCACCGCGATACAGGGCTAGATAATCAAACCCCTTTAGCAGGCCCTCAAGGGCTTGATTACACGTCCAAACATCACCTTCATCGTACTTCTGTCCGAGGCTCCAGCACCAGGACATAGAGATTGTGTTCGGTAGCATCGCGTAATAAAACATGACGCGTTCGAGGCCGTTCGAGCGCTGAGCAATGAAATAAACCTTGTCGCTGGGCAGGATATGTTGCTTCACCTGGTCTGCGAAACTCTCAATTTGTTGCCTTAAGGCTTTATCAGGGCCTGCAGATTTGATCCCGCCGAGCTCAGTTAAAAACTGACCATGGGTCATCGCTGTCAATACAGTCAAGCAAATCACTGCAATCAAGGTATTTATTTTACGAACCCAGGAATCCGTGCTGTCAAATAACATCACCAACACAAAACTAGCCCAGGCAAGCAAATAGGTCGAAAGATATCGCTCAAACGATGCGAGCCGGATACCTTCATATTCAGTAAAAATGATCAGATAGCTTAAAAGCAGAGCTGCTGCATAGCCCCAAAATCCAACAAATAGGGCACCTATTGTGATCCCGCAAAACAAGCGTTGACCAGGCCTCGCTCGATAAAAGACCAGCAGCGACAATAAGCTCAGGGTCGCGACAATCATCAGAAGGGTCGGATGCCAGGGCGTGAACGGTATTGAGATGGTGTGATAGGCTGTCTCGGTCATGCGGTGCATAAACTCGCCAAGGGTCGTCAGCAATCTTCGCTGATGAGGCTCGTCACGCCACTCGGCCAGGGTTGGGATGGCAAGGGCTCGCGATGCCCCGATGCTTCTTACATACCACGCCCAGGACTGCATCACCACGAACATACAGATAAAGATTGACACAATCTTTAACAAATTTGAGCGCAGCCTGCCAGAGAACGCAACACGCACATCACCCAGTGACTGTCTTTGAGAACGATTCGCGAGCAACAGATTGGTCGCGTAGACAAAGCAGGCCACCAGAGCAAGCAAAATGCCTATTTCCTTTAATAGAAGCAACACGCCCACCGACAAAGCTAAGGCAGCCCAAGTCGCAGCGCTCTGGTCCTCTTTAACTGCGAAACTCAAGGCAGCGACGAAACACATGCCCAACAGCGCGTCAGAGTAGAGACTCGAGAATGAGTAGCCAAACGCGTACATAAGCGTGGCAACGAGAAAAAACAGGGCAATCTTGGTCATCGCCCCAGCCCGCGCCAAGGACGCTATACACAGCACGCCCGACAGCAACCAAATGTCTTGAGCGAATAAGGCGGTTTTCTCAGACCAAGAAAAGAACTGCAGCACGTAATATTGAAACAGCTGCTGAATGGGTGGGTAAGACTTGAGAAAAATCGGCGAATTTTCTTTAAATAACGAGTCGGTCGTGTAAATCAGTTTTGTACTGGCGGCCCAAAAAGAGAACTCATCCCAAAGCAAAAATCTGAAGTCGCCATCAATCGCCCAATAAAACCAGCCAAGCAGCGACAACAAGACGAAAGCCAGACTAACGGGCTGCGCAAAATCAAAAAATCGCTGTCTTGAGCCCACGACCCCAACAGCGAGTAGTCCTAACCCTATTGCGGTGGCGAGCCGGTATCCCCAGGGGAGCAAATCACCAATACCGAAAAAATACAACAAAAGGGCAACAAAACAGCAGTAAATAAAGGGTGCAGCGCCAAAGCCAAGCCTAAGCTTTTCAGCAATAAATTTGAGATAACCCAGACAAGACAGGATTAGCAGCGCAACGTTGAAATACATCATTTTTTGAATTGTACACAGCATAAATTGAGCAAAATCGCCCGCTTAAACGTCACACCACGTATTCACAACCCTGTTTACCGGAAATCAATCGAAAAAGGTAAGTTGGTCAGCTTTCACCGACACCGTTACAATCCAAGCAATTCGCACCAGTTTGAGGTATTTCGCGTGAGCGCACAGCAACCCTACCTAGATAAAACCATTCTGATTACCGGCGGTGCTGGTGCCATCGGAAGCAACCTCGCCCGAGCGTTGGCAGAGGCTGGTGCAGCCAAAGTCATTATCCTCGACGACCTGTCTGCGTCTTACGAATGGAGCATCCCCAATTTGCCAAACGTCCTGTTTGTGCACGGGAGCATTACTAACGATATTGATTTAAAACGTGTTTTTCACGAAAAGCCAGAATATGTGTTTCATCTGGCGGCCTTTTTTGCCAACCAGAACTCAGTAGACTTCCCTGAAAAAGACCTGCTGGTCAGTCAACTCGGCACCGTCAAAATGCTTGAGTATTCAGTCTTGCAAGGCAATCTCAAGCGCTTTGTCTATGCAGGCTCAGGTTGTGCGATTTACGGTGCTCAAGCGCCTTTGCCGCTGAAAGAAGAGTTCATGTCCATGCACTTGACCACCCCTTATCAGATCTCAAAGATGGCGGGCGAGCTCTATTGCAATTTTTACTGGCACCACTACAACCTACCGATCGTTAAGACGCGGTTTTTTAACTCTTATGGCCCGGGCGAAGTGCCAGGCCAGTACCGTAATGTGATTCCCAATTTCATTTACTGGGCGATGAAAGGTCAACCATTGCCCATTACCGGCGACGGCAAAATGACTCGCGATTTCACTTACGTCATGGATATCGTCGATGCACTGCTCAAGGCAGGCATTGAAGAAAAGGCGATCGGTGCTGAGATGAATATTGCGTCAGCTAGCGAAACAGCAATTGTCGATATGGCAGAGATGGTTAACGAGCTAACCGGCAACACTGCAGGCTTGCTGTACACAGACCGTCGCAAATGGGATACAAAATCGCGCTTGCTGGCAAGCGTCGATCGTGCCAAAGACATTCTCGGTTACAACCCTCAAACTACCTTTGAAGACGGGCTTCGCACCACCATCGACTGGTTCAAAGCGAATTGGGACAATATCAGCAGAGATGCTGAATTCCCCCCAGGTATGTCTTCAGCTGTAAAAAATTACGTGTTGCGTCAGGGAACCGATCGTTAATGAAGCAGGTCGTCCAGAGTTACAAGACAGGTGAGGTGGCTCTTCGTGACGTACCGGTGCCTCAATGCGGCACCAAGCGCATTCTGGTGCGCAACCAGCACTCACTGATTAGCCTCGGCACTGAGCGCTCAACGATTGAGCTCGGTCGTAAATCCTTGCTTGGCAAGGCTGCGGCGCGCCCAGATTTGGTCAGACGGGCCTGGGATAAAGCCAAGAAAGAAGGCTTGTTAAAGACCTGGCAAGAAGCCATGGGTAGACTAGATACGCCCACCCCTCTTGGCTATAGCGGCGCTGGCGTCGTTGAACAATGCGGTCTTGCTGCAACCGAATTCTCGCCGGGAGATCGCGTCGCTTGTGTCGGTCAGGGCTTCGCCTCGCACGCTGATTTTGTAGCTATCCCTGTCAATCTTGCCTGCAAAATCCCCAAAGAAGTCTCTTCTGAAGAAGCGGCCTTCGGCATGCTGGGCATTATTGCTCTGCACGGGATTCGAAGCGCTAATTTGACGTTCGGTTCGCGTATCGTTGTCATGGGTCTCGGTTTACTTGGCCTGCTCACGATTCAAATGCTGCGTGCCTATGGGTGCGAAGTGATTGCAATTGACCCCGCCCAAGACAAAGCTGACTTGGCTAGGCGCTTGGGGTTTGCCCACATCACCACCGACTCTGCCGAACTTGATACACTGTGCAATCACGTCACGGGTGGGGTGGGTGCGGATGCTGTCATCATCACTGCATCCACCAAAGATCGGGGCCCGGTAGATCAAGCAGTTCAGTTGTCGCGGCCCAAAGGGCGTATCGTGGTGGTTGGTGTGGCTGATATTCACCCCGATCGCAACGAGCTCTGGCAGAAAGAAGTCGACCTCGTCGTGTCTAAGGCGGCTGGGCCCGGATCCGTTGATCCCGTGTATGAAATCGAAGGCGTCGATCTGCCGATTGGCGAGGTTCGTTGGACTCAAAAGCGCAACCTACAAGAGTTTTTACGCCTTGTCGCTGATAAGAAAGTAGATGTTCAGTCGCTGATTACCCATCGATTTGATATCGCTCAGGCCGAGAGCGTTTATACACAATTCGTTGCTGGTGAGCTTGTGCAGCCCATCGGGGTTTTGCTGACTTATCCTGACCAGGCACTTATCGAGCGGCACTTACCAATCACGTCAGTACTTGCCAACAAAAAGAGCCCAAGCGCCAGCGTGTCAGTCGGTGTGATTGGTGCTGGGTTATTTGGTAAGGCGCTGCTATTACCCGCCTTGCAGTCCCAAACTGATGTCGCGTTACACACCCTCGTGACAGGATCTGGCGCAAGCGTTGAACACAGCGCGAGAAAATTCGGTTTTGCTAACCAAGCCACTGAATCGTCAGCCGTTTGGCAAAATCCCGAGATCGATGCGGTGGTGGGGCTTACCCCACACAGCAATCACGCCAAACTCGTCAGCCAAGCCATCGAACATGGCAAGGCGCTGTTTCTTGAAAAGCCGCTTTGCACGACTGAAGATGAACTCGCTCAATTGCGCGAACAAGCTGCAGCAGCTGAGGCACTGCCCATCATCTTTGTCGGTCATAATCGCCGCTACTCACCCCACACCGTACAGATGCTGAAATGGCTTGCAACGCGTCAAGCACCGCTGGTTTTGCAGATGCGAATCAATACTGGATTTGTGCCGGCATCGCATTGGGTACACAGCGAGGATGAAGGCAGAAGTCGTGTGGTTGGTGAAATGTCGCACTTCATTGACTTGATTCAATGCTTGGCGCGTGCGAGCATCGTCAGGGTTGCCGCCGAACGGATCTCAGGCGACAACAGCAGTACCGTCAACAATGACAACATCGCCCTCAGCTTCAAACTCGACGATGGCTCAGTCGGGTCTATGATTTATTCAGCCTCTGGCGATAAAGCGTATTCACGCGAAATGACTGAAATGTTTTTCGACGGCAAAACCATCGTTTCAAGAGATTTTCGGGTGAGCGAATTGCACAAAGGTGGCAAAACCGAAACCTTTAAAACCAGCAGTCAAGAAATGGGCTACGCGCAAGAGCTAAAAGCCTTTGTTGATTGTGTGCGTGGTAGGACCGTGGCTGATGTGTCGACAACAGAAATGTTTAGCACCATGGATGTCATCTTCGCTATCGAATATGCGCTTGCCACTGGCCAAAGCGTCTCGCCTTCAGCCACGAGGGTGATGTCGGCGTGAACATTCTGCTGGTCACAGACTCTTACCCCCCTGAGATCCGCTCAGCGTCACACTTGATGCTTGAATTGGCGCAAGAGCTTTCGGCTCGCGGGCACAAGGTCACCGTGATCACCACCTGGCCTGAATACAATCTCGATCAAAACGTCACGCTGCGCACCTTTGACGAGTCAGAACTTGAAGGCGACATTCGCGTCATTCGGGTCAAGACGCTGCCACACCATAACGTCAATTACATCCTGCGAGGCTTAGCGCAGTTGATCATGCCCTGGCAGTTTCTGCGTAAACTTAAACAGTACAGAATCAAGCCAGACGCAGTTGTGGTCTACAGCCCCCCTCTGCCGCTAGCTCTGGTCGGTAGTGCGCTGAGAAAGCGGGGTGTTCGCTATCTGCTAAACGTTCAGGATTTGTTCCCGCAAAATGCGATTGACTTGGGCATTTTGCGCAGTCCTCTTCAAATCAAATTATTCAAAGCGCTTGAGAAGCACGCCTATCAAACTGCAGACGTCGTTACGGTGCATTCTGAAGGTAATCGGGCTGTCCTCGAAAACGAGCATCCTGGCATCAGCGGTCACCTTAAGATCTTGCACAACTGGGTCGATATTGATCATCACACCAACGCAAGCGGTGAAACGAATGATCCGACACACGACTATCGAACTAAATGGGGAATCACCCATCGCAATGTCGCCGTGTTTGCGGGGGTGATGGGGCCGTCGCAGTATCTTGATTTGATTTTGAATATTGCCGAGCAAATGCAAGATCAAACCGACTTGCTGTTTTTGTTAGTCGGGGATGGTAAAGAAAAGCAACGATTGCAAGCCTTGGCACAAAGCAAAGGCTTGAGCAACGTACGGTTTGAAGGCTTTGTGTCGCGCGAGGCTTATCCGAAGTTACTGGATGCCTGCACGATTGGTTTGGTGTGCCTTAGCCCGCAAAACAAAACACCAGTGGTGCCCGGTAAGGTTTTAGGGCATATGGCCGCTGGGTTACCCGTTGCTGCGTTCTTGCAATTGGCAAGTGACGGGCATCAGTTGATCATTGATGCTCAGTGCGGGGTGTCTGCAGACTCATCAAATACTCAAGCGTGTATCGACGCCATGAAAACGCTCATTTCGAGCGACAATAATTTGCAACAACTAGGACAATCAGGGCAAAATTATGCCATGACGCACTTCGCAAAAGAGGTTTGCGTCACCCAACTGGAGAAAATGCTAGCCGCTTAGCTTGGATTAGAACTGTGAGTAAATCAAAACAACTTCCCGAGAAGAAGGAAGCTTATTTATTTTTTTTGTGCAGCGGCCTTACTGTTTTATGTGGACTACTTTTGCTCAGCAAAATGTACCCCTTACACATAAACAGTCATACCGCGCACGGTCAAGATCCAGCCTATCAATATTTATTCGCTGGCATCGACATCTTGCGGGGACACGCACCCTACCATACCGATCATCCTGGGACACCATTACAGTCACTAATCGCGTGCACGACTGCTACCCTATGGGCGTTAATGCAAGTTGCCGGGCTTGAAACCTATGGGATATTTGATTCAGCACTCTTGCATCCAGAGCTTTACTTAGGATCAGTCAGTTTTGTTTTGCTGCTACTGTCTGGTGCAGCTATTTACTATCTCGGTACACGAGTTTATCGAGTCACTGGTAGTTACCTGCTCTCAATCGGCTGCCAGTTATCACCACTTTTGTTTCCAGCTGTCGTGCCAAATCTGGTTTTTCCAACACCAGAGGCACTGCTAATACCCATTGTGATTACCCTTCTGGGGGTAATGACGCCCATCATCTTCTGCAAGGACAAGTCGACAGAAAAGGACTCTCTGGAAAGTTACCCAGCTGCAGGCCTGCTGTGCGGCATCGGAGTCGCAACAAAAATTACCTTTTTGCCGATCCTCGCCATACTGTTTTTATTCAAACCGTCCTCAGTCATTTTGAGGGCCTTTATTTTTGCAGTGATCGGCTGGCTCATAGGTGTCGCACCTATATTTGAACGCTTGCCATCAATGTTTTCATGGTTTTATCAAGTGCTTAGCCACTCTGGCGCTCATGGAGAAGGGTCGCGCGGCTTGATAGACTCACATCAGTTCAGTATGGCGCTCAGCTGGTTAGCACGCAATTTTGAACTTTACTATTACACACTCATTTTTTTAGTCACTATCGTGGTTCTCAGTCTAGCTAGACATTGGCTCGTTCAAGATCGGCAAAACATTAGCGCGAACTTACCTGAAAGCACAGACCGCATAGATTTAAGAGTGCCCGTTGTCTTGGTGCTGATTATGTCGGCACAGACAGTCATGGTCGCAAAACACCCTGGTGTAACTTACATGATCCCTGCTTTACCCTTCGCTATCTTGGGTGGCGCCTGGGTCATCAACAATCTAGCTTTCTTTCGGATACAAGGTGAGACGAAACACTGGATCAGCGTCATTTGGTTTGTCTGCGTCTTAACCATATCGCTCGTGTCCTTTACAGAAGCAACTTCTACGCTCGCAAAAAACCAAAACAAAGGTCAGCGTTCTTATGAAGCAATCAATAACGAGTTAAAAAAATACAAAAATCCAGTCCTTGTTGGCGCATTCAACTGCAACTTTATTGAATGTGCAGAATGGTTCGGCATGTTGTTGGTGCCAGAAATGGAATTAAGAATGAAGCAAGTTACCCCAAATTTTCTGCATTTCGATATTTTTAATAAAAGACTGCACGTACCCGGTATCGGTGAGTTGACCGAAGATGGGCTGCGCACGACCATTAATGAGCTCATCGCACAAAATAGGGATGTTCTTTTGATTTCCCCCGAGTTTGATCAACTACATAAATTTGAGCTCGAAAAACTGTTGAGCACAGAAATACAAAACTTGTATCGAATCAAAGGGCTCGTCCGCCAATAAGTTCGCTAAAGTGCGGGTCTGACCGTACCATTGCTATTGATTAGGCTGCCCAACAATATCAGCAAACTTTGAGACTAAGTACTGGGACGCGCCATTCGTTAGGTGCCCGTAGTCCCATGTCATCAATGTATCAAGCGATTCGCCATATCTAGTCAAACACCCTTGCTCATCACACAGAAGTTGTCGAGGTGATATGTAGTCAATACTCAAGGATGCGGCAGTCATGGCGATTTGCTCATCTACTTGGACAACCTGTGGATTTAATCCCAGTGACATTTTCCGCGGTACCGCAGGCTGTTGAGACTCTCTATAGTGTCGATAGATTTGTTTAAGCAAACTGTCGTGCCACTGGGGAACCGGCCCGACGACAACAATCTTCTCTACGCCGCTAGACCGAAGCGAAGCGACAGTTTGACTGAGATCTCTCGATTCATAAAATAACCAATTCGCCGAAAGAATAACAATCTGCGGTTTATTTTGAGAGACCCACCGTTTTGCATATTGAATAACCTCGTCGCAAAGACGGCCCCCCATTGACCTTGATTCCACGTCAAATATCGGAGGGCAGCCCCCGGCAGTCCTCTGAATAATATTCACTTTTTCACCAAAACGCTTACGTAACCCTGGATATAAATGTGACGCGTGCGAGTCTCCGATTAACAAAGCAAATTGCCTGCCTTCGACGGGATTGTCGTTGCACTTAGAAAAGTCCTGTGCTGTCTGACCATCCACGAGAAAGCAAGTACCGACTCGGGTTTGAATGCTGTGATCAAACTCAATCGCTGATAACTGCTGAATGATGGGTGGCATTCGCGACGGAATCCCTTGCAACAAATAGATGATGAGGCCTGCCAATCCAATTGACGCAATTGCGGTCAGCAGCGTGGTCGTTAGGCCGACTGACAGCTGCCGTCGTCGTATAGGTTGTTCAACATACTTGTATGTGACCCATGCCGCAACCATCGAAATCAAAACGATCGCTACTCGGATACTTCGACTGAGCGGCTCACTGGCGTCGATTTGTGCAAAAGTTAATAGCGGCCAATGCCAAAGATATAAGGGATAGCTAAGCAACCCGACCAGAACAAGCGCACGATGAGATAAAAGGTGCTTATTAATAATCGCATCCGAACCGGCCCAGAGCAGTGCGGCTGTCCCGCCAACAGGCAATATCGCCCACCACCCGGGGAAAACAGAGTTAGGTGATAAAAGTACCAGGGACAGAACAATGGCTGCGAGCCCGATAATCGACATACTGTTTTTAACGAGCCGAGACAGTGAGCATTTCGCCAAGTCGTGATGACTTTGGGCAAGCACAAGCAACCCTCCAACGCTCAGCTCCCAAAATCTAGTCAAAGGCGAATAGAAAGCCGCAGACGTATCTGCACCAATCTGAAAAACACTCAGGACAAAAGAAGCCAATGTCAGCAACAATAAGGGCCGTCCTCGAGCTTTGCTCAAGTGACCTATCAGATACAGTACTAAAGGATAAAAAATATAGAACTGCTCTTCGATACCCAGACTCCAAAGGTGAAGTAGTGGCTTGGAGTGGCTGACTGGATCAAAGTACCCTGCCTCTTGCCAAAGGGTTAAGTTAGACACAAACGCCGCGCCCGTCGACACATGTTTGCCCAATTGTGCGTATTCCTTAGGTAACTCGAGAAACCAGCCGGCGACAAGGCAAGACAAAAGAATCAGCGACAGTGCTGGGAATAATCGTCGGACACGACGAGAATAAAAATCGATGAAGTTGAAACTTTTTTGATCTAGAGCTTTAAAAATAAATTTTGAAATCAGAAAGCCTGAAATCACAAAAAAGATATCAACACCGACGAAGCCGCCCTGTATTCGTCCGGGAAATGCGTGAAATCCTACTACAGCTAAAACAGCGATAGCGCGCAAACCGTCGATGTCAGCTCGATAGCTTTCTGGGATATCAGCTTCGCTTAAATACGGGCGAGGTTCGGACATGATTCAAACATATCGAGCTATTTGAGGAATACTTGTTATTTTGAAAGCTTGGTTACTTTTTTATACATACGCTTTGATCAATCGTGCGATTGACCCAAACAAGGCCGTCAACGCCCTCGTATACTCTCTCGAAATCAAGCGACGAGTCCAAGGTTGCGACGAGCGGATCGTCTCGCTTTTCTATTAATACGATTTGCGCATCACCCTTCATTGCTTGTACCTCAGACTCATACGCTGAGTTTACAAACCCGGTGCCAAATAGAATTTGTCTTGGCAACCACCGAACCTTAGTATCGAAGTACAAAACAATGTTCCAAGGTTCATCTGCATAAACTTGGCAGGTTGGAGGATACGCTTTCGTCTTTGCGTACACTGCTTTATTGATATTTGATCTTGAGTTTATTTCGACGCCATCGAAATAGTTGATGAGTAACCATGCCCTCAGATAAAAATATGTACAACTAAGAATAATGATACTCAAGAATATCAATGAGTTCTTTAGCCATTTCCAACTCAGGCTTGGAATAGATCCCAAAACAATTAGCAAAGTCGGGATAAATATTGGTGACAAAAACCTATTATCAAAAAAAACTTTTTTGTCGTAACAACACATAATGAAAGCAAGAAACGACAAATAGAAAATAATGAAAACTCCTGCGCAGCCTCTTAATATTTTCGATCTGTTAGAACGAGTATTAAGGCACTGCTCTTTTAAGCTATTTGGCAGCAACAGTCGTACGAACGGCGCGACCGATAACAAAATAGCGAGCAATAGCGCCAAGCCAGTAGCCATCAAAAGCCCATCTGGAATTAACCCTGGAAACTTACTCGACGATGGATACAGCCATCGACCAAAATTCTCCAGGCCGATGACGAATTTAGCCGTGTTGATTTCAGGATATTGCAAAGTTCGTACGATTGCGCTGTTGTCATCGATCGCCTGATGGCCCGATAGCCACAACATCATTAAGATCGCTGGGACAACGACCTGACACCCTGAGCGTATTAACTTTATCCAGATATTTGATGATTTCGTCAATGCGAACACAACGACCATATTGATCAAAGCGACATTGATACCGATGTATCGGGTCATCACAGCCATGATGGCAAGACCAATCAAACCTAATTCGATCACGTCGATTTTACTTGACTGCTTCACCAGCAAAACGCGTATTAGAAGCAAGTCCAATAAAACAAAGATGATAAGAAGAGGTTCACTCCAGACGTAAAAGTCAACCCACAGAAGCACCTCATGCAGACTAATTAAAAATGCCAGCACGTATGACACAAGGGGCCTGAACGTAGCATATTGCATCAGTAGTCGAGCGATTAAAATAAAATTAATTGCTATCAAAAGGGCATGTAACAACCGTGCGCCAAAGAAGACATTACCCCCAAACGGAAAGCCAAAAATGGCCAGAACAAGTGAATAAAGGGGTGGCCATTGGACGCTGGCAAAGGCCCAACCGTAGCCTTTCAACAAGCCATCAGCTGCTTTGACATATGCAGTAGAGTCTGGGCTTAAGCCCAACCCGTATCGCGTTGCCGTAAACAACATTGCAAATAAAGCGATACTGCCGCTCAGTGGAACAATGAAAGAAAATCTCGACTGAATGTTACGTAGCATGGGGATTCTTAAAATTTTGAGGCTGACCCTGAACAGATATTAAAATGGTTGTGAGGTTTCATCGAGCACTTATTCAAACCTTATCCGATCAGTCACGCAGTCAACCGCCCGTTAAGAGAGAGTTCGCAGTGGCCATGAATACCAATGAACAAAGACCAGTTGCCGCACATGATGAGATTGTACCTACGGGTTTTCCACCTGATCATGAGTTAGCCAAACTCGACGTTTACCAAAGTTATAAAAAATCACCATACCTTTCTCTGAAGCATTCCTCCTACTTCCAGGTGTATGCTGACCTTTTTGAACGATATCGAGGTAAGGAGATAACGTTCGTCGAAGTCGGTGTTTTAAATGGTGGTTCGCTCTTTATGTGGCGTGACTATTTTGGGCCAAAAGCCCGAATCATTGGCGTTGAGCTCAACCCATTAGCAAAAAAATGGGAAAGTCACGGTTTTGAAATACACATTGGCAGTCAGAGTGACCCCGTTTTCTGGGATGATTTTTTTAAAAAAGTCGGCACGGTAGACGTGGTCTTGGACGATGGTGGCCATACCTACGAGCAACAAATCGTTACTGCTCACTACTGCATCCCAAATGTTAAAAATGGCGGGTTACTAGTCGTTGAAGATACCCACACGAGCTACATGAAACCATTCGGCTATCCAACAAAATATTCATTTGTAGAATGGGCTAAAAAACTGGCCGACAATATCAATGCTCGCTTTCCAAACTTAGATCATTCAAGTTTGATCTACAAAAAGTATATTTATTCGATCAGCTTTTTTGAATCAATCGTCAGCTTTACGATCGATCGCAGCAAATGCTTTGACAGTTCACCGACTTCAAATGGGGGGGTGACGTCCAATGCGGTCGACTATTGGAGTAAAGATACGCCAATTGAAACAATCACCTCAATCGCAACGGCTGAGCGACGATTGTCTACCTCGCTAAATATATTGAAATATATCCCGTTCGCGCGGCGCGTAAAGCGGTTTGTGTTTGAAACCCCTAAGTTACTGCTTATGCAAAACAGTTTGCGCAAATTGAAGCGTTATTTCTAACTAATAATCATTGCGGCATCGAAATCACTAAATATTCATCTTATTGAATATGAACTTAGGCAAATGTCGAATAATCATCATAATTACCCTCCACTTTTGGGGCGCGTAAATAAGGTCTGACCCTTTCGCAACGCTCGATACAATCGCGGCAGCGACTTCCTCGACAGGGGCGAGTTTTGCTCCTTTTTCTTTCAAGACCAACGTCATGGGGGTATCGGTCGGGCCCGGCTTTATCAGGACGGCTCTCACCTCACTGCCCACCAGTCTATGTTGTAGACCCTGCATATATCTCGTCACCAAACCTTTCGCTGCGCCGTATACATAATTTGATCGCCGACCCCGGTCACCAGCAACAGATCCAATGACCGCAACCGTACCGTGATTGTTCGCAAGCATCTTGGAAGCAAACGCTTCAGCGTACAGAACCGGCGAAACACCGTTTAACATCAGCTCGCTTTGGCATAGCGTCAAATCATTTTGGCAGCGTTCTTGGTCGCTTAGTGACCCGTGCGCAATCAATGCAATGTCAAGACGTTCGTCGCTGGATATCTTGTCAACAGTCAATTGAATGCCAGCAGGCGTTTCAAAATCCCCAAGCCGAACAGAAATCTGCGAGCTTTGACTGCGCACGCGCAAATCTTGCGCTAGGCGCTCAAGCTTTTCGAGATCTCGACCGACTAGCGTCATATCTACTTCACTACCCTCTAACCATTGCCTTGCGCAATGGGTAGCAATGGCTGAGGTAGCACCGATAATGACAATTCGTTTCTTTTGACTCATTGTTATATTCCAAATAGGCGTCGCGACATGTCTGAACTGATGCCAGGATCTCGATACTTGATAAGCTCTTGAAACCTTGGGTAACCACTTTCAAATAACGACTTAGGCATTCGAGCATCTTTAGCAAGATAAATCCGACCCTTAGCCTCACTTATGATCTGATCTAGCCGCTCAAACAATTTAAGCGTTTTTACGCCCTTGTTCGGGAAATCTAATGCCAAAGTCACACCGGGTTGCGCGAAACTCAAGAGGCCGACTGACTCTCGATCACCGAAGGTCTTTAACACTGCTAGAAATGAGCCTTCACCAGATTGGCCAATTTGCTTAAGCATTTCAGTGATTGCGTCCTGGCCCACATCTCGGGGTACCACGCTTTGATACTG
Organism: Jezberella montanilacus; assembly: GCF_003003055.1. Taxonomy (GTDB): domain Bacteria; phylum Pseudomonadota; class Gammaproteobacteria; order Burkholderiales; family Burkholderiaceae_B; genus Zwartia; species Zwartia montanilacus. The sequence goes on along the minus strand of NZ_PVTV01000012.1, from coordinate 334,596 downwards.
GTAGAACCCTTGAGGACCATACATTTTGTTCCAGTCTTGCAGATTATCCAGGGGATAAAAGAATGGCTGATAGTGCACGGTCGTTTGTTCACCCGCTTTACGCTTGTTCAACCAATAATATGCTTCGTTAAATGGCCTCAGGGTAAGTTTATTGACCAATGAGATCGGTGGAACAAAGGGGATGCGAGACTGCTTTTTCTTAAGGCGTGCTTCAGCAATGACAGGGCGATGGTTTCCTCGCATGAACAAACCTCTACCGCCATTTCCAGCAAGACAATCTATCCACGAGACCGTATGTTCCCAATCGGCTTCAGAGTCATCCGCAAGTTTGAAAAACTCGACAATATTGGCGTAAGGGATTGTTTCAGTCGTCAACCACGGGCCAGGAACTCTCTTGAGCTGTATTTCAGCCTCAACAATCAAACCGGTTAAGCCAATGCCACCAACGATCGCAACAAACCAGTCGTGGTTTAGCTGAGGCCCGCATTCGATCACTTCGCCATCGGTTCTCAACAGCGTTAGGCGAGTGATATGGTCCGAGAAGGATCCCTGTCGGTGATGATTCTTGCCATGGACATCATTGGCAATTGCGCCACCAACGGTAATCAACTGCGTACCCGGCGTGACAGGCAACATCCAGCCATTTGGCACGACCAAGGCTTGAATATCCTTGAGTAAGACGCCAGCCTCGCACCTTAAAAGACCCGTTTGCTGATCAAACGAGCTGAAATAATCGAGGGCTCTCGTGGCCCAAAGATAACCGTCCTGATTTAAACAAGCGTCACCGTAGCTTCGACCGTTACCAAATGGGATACCCGGCTTGGCCAACTTGATCGCATTCGCTGCGTGAGAAATACTTGAGCAATATTTCACTTCGTAAGAGGCTCGGCTTAATCGCCCCCAAGATGAAACGGGTCTCACGACACACCACCCATTACTCGATTCCTTATTGTTTTACGCGCCCGCGGATTAATGCGAAAATAGATCGTTATTTCAACGACTGCGGATTTTAACCCCCATGCACGTCAACGACTCAAAAAAACCAGCAGGGGCGCTTGTTAAAGATCTCTTCAAGCTTATTCGAATTAAACAATGGGTCAAAAACGGGTTTGTATTGGCTCCGTTGCTCTTTACGGGACGGTTCACCAACCCTGCATCACTTAAAAGCGCAGTCTTAGCTGCTGTGCTTTTTTGCCTAGCGTCATCCGCAACCTACATTGTTAATGATCTCAAAGATATCAATCGAGATCGCCTGCATCCAACCAAGTCTAAGTCTCGGCCTCTAGCTGCTGGGACCATCCCCATATCACTGGCACTTTGTGTACTTGTCTGTCTTTATGGTGGCCTGATCGCTGGCTATATCGTTGAGCCCAAAGTTATCATGGTGATCGTGGGATATAGCTGTCTGAATTTAGCTTATACGTTTATTCTTAAGCACCAGCCTGTGGTTGATATTTTCACGATCGCAATCGGGTTCGTTCTTAGGGTTCTTGCAGGTGCAGTCGCACTGAATGCGCCCGTCTCTGGCTGGATGTTTGTGACCACACTTTGCCTAGCCTTATATTTGGCCGCGATTAAGCGTAGCCAAGAACTCAGTCTTAGTGGCACTGAGGGCCGAGCAGTCTTATCCAAATACACAAAACCGCTTGTTGACAAATACGCAGAGATGTCCGCCACTTGTGCGCTGGTGTTCTACAGTATGTTCGTGATGTCCAGCCGCCCTGAGTTGATCGTGACTGTACCCCTCGTACTATTCGGGCTCTTTCGCTATTGGTATGTCGTGGATGTACTGGATGCGGGTGAATCACCAACAGACGCTTTTTTGGCAGATTGGCCACTATTGATAACGATCGTCGTGTGGTGCGCCGCCTGCGCATGGGCACTTTGGCCAGCCTGAAAATGGATCTTTCATACATTCTGACCCCATTTATCGCCTGGCTGGTCGCTGGTTGTCTAAAATTTCTTGTCAATAGCTTAAGAGCCAGGCGATTAGCGTTCAACTTGATTGGCTATGGCGGGCTTCCCAGTAACCATAGTGCCATTGTCTGCAGCATGGTTACACTGATCGCCCTCAAAGAAGGGATTCAGCATCCCGCGTTTGGGGTCGCAGTTACCTTAGCTTTTATCGTTATGCTTGACGCCTCAAGTTTAAGAAAGCAGGTTGGTAAGCAAGCTGCTGCAATCAACAAACTATCTCAACCCTTTGACGACGGTCAGTCTCGTTTAAGAGAACGCATGGGGCACACTCGTATCGAGATCCTGGCAGGTGCCATCACTGGCGCGGGTGTCGCCAGTTTAATCGTGGCATTGCAAATGGGGATTGTTTGATTGCAAAGGCAAAGAGAATGGCAAAGAGAACCCACGCAGAGAATTCTTTAATAAATTGTTGAAATAATTCAATCGAAAATGTTGATCGACCAATATTAAAAAACACATTGATATTGACCAAGCCGAAAACACCAGATGCCCTGAAGGCCTCCATCCACATGGTTAGTGACGCACAAATTAGCCCAATAGTCGCTACTCGACTTGCAAACGAATCTGAAGCGTTCGCTTTTTGAATATCAAAAAGTAAAGGCATGGCAAATATAAAAAACACCCAGCGATAGTCATAATTGCTATTGAGTGCGTAGGTGGCAAATAATATCGACAGCCCAAAAATGAAGATTACGTAGTTGAACCTCGAACTGCTGGGTTGTATGTCAGCGGATTTCAAACGAGATGCAAGGGCTATGGCACCAACTGCGACGACTGCGATAAAGCCACTAAACAACCACAGTGTGGGGATCGATAATATCCAAGGGTAAGGGCGCCCAACATACGCTAGCAAAGCTCTCGCCCCGGTTGCATAAAAGTCCAGGGGTTTAGGGGCAATATCCTTAATCAATAAGAGCTCATTTAGATTGGTCGTCAACCAAATCGCAAATAGACTGATCGTGACGAGTTTGAAGACTATCAACTCTTTTATATTGCGCTTAAGAATAATCAAAGATGAAGCGAGCAACACGGATGGATAAAATTTTAAAAGTGCTGATAAATAAATAATCACCAGGCTAGACACTTGGGCAAATCCATCTCTCTTCGCATAGAGAAGCGCACTAACAGCTAATAAGCTAAAAACAATTAAGTCGTTGTTGGCGCGTTCAATCCCCAAAGTAACGGCTGGTGAAAATAAAATTAGGCAACTCTTTGCAAACTCACGCTTAGACGATGGCTTAAGCAACATGACCGCGATAGCCATGAAAACAATATCGACAATAAAGCCCTTTGAAAATAAATGGGCTGACCCAAGCCCCAACTGGCCTAGAGAAAGCCAGAGACTCCCGTACACGTGGACTCGACCCGCCACGTCACAGGGGTTGGTCTCAAAGACGTTAATGCCACGCCCGTTGCAGTCTATGGCGCTCAAGATCGCGTGAAGATCTGCAAACAGGGGCTCCATATGCGAAACCCCGACATGCGACCAAAGCGCATATCGAGTCAATACAAAGAGGTAAAGAAACCAGAACACGAATAGCCCTATTGATAAGCGATAGCCTTGATAAAACCCGCGAAGCTTGATTCTATTCATGTGTATACTTTGGGGCTAAATATCGGGTAGCGGTACGGTCAACTTCAGCGCCGAATATACGCTACTCGCCTCGGGTGCTTGGATATCTAATGAAAAAAGCTTCAATTAGATCACTGCTACTAATTGTGCCAGTTGTTATTTTTATAATTCAATATTGTTTTATAAAAAAAATATATCCACTCTATTTAGATTCAGATCCAGCTTACCAGTATTTATTAAATGGCTTGCTGATACTAAATGGCCACTCGCCCTACCATATTGATCATCCAGGCACGCCCGTTCAGACGCTAATTGCTGGCGTTTTATACGTCAGCTGGTCAATTGCCAAGCTAATGGGTTGGTCTAACGATGCACTGGATATCTCTGTGGGGAGTCATCCAGAGCGCTATTTACAAATTATCTCTTACGTCTTGGTGGTGCTGAACTGCACCGCGTCTTATATTCTCGGTGACCGGGTGCTTAAAAGCACAAATCGGATGGGCCTTGGGATTTTTGTTCAGGCATGCGCGGTCGCTTTTGGCGTTGTATTCGCAAGAATGGCCTACCCTGAGCCAGAAAGCCTGTTGATGTTTGGCTCCATGCTGCTAGTCGCGGTGCTTGCCCCCTCAATTTTTAGCAAAGACGCCAACAGTAAAAAAGATAGCGTTACCCCCATTTTGACGGGATTGCTCTGCGGCTTTGGGGTTGCAGTCAAGCTGACGTTTATCCCGATGGTTGCCTTAGTGTTGTTACTCAAATCGCCTAGAGCGATCCTGTTGAGTTTTGGTGCCGCGCTCGTGTCGTGGTTTTTTTGCGTGCTGCCCATGATCAAAGCACTGCCGCGATTTTTTAACTGGGTGGGTGGTATTGCAACCCACTCTGGTCATTATGGATCGGGTAAAGCTGAGTTTATCGACCTCAGCACAATACGACCCGCGCTTCGCTCACTTACAAATGTCTTTGACCTATGGTTTTTGGTTGCTCTATGTTTGGGTGGTGTGGTGCTGGGCATTTTATTGTTGAGATTGGTCAAGAAAAGCAGCTCAATCAGGGCAAACTCGTCCAACACACTCTTGAACCTCATCTACACCCCAAGCGTATTGCTAATCGTCATGCTTGGGCAGACGATGCTCGTGCTCAAGCATCCCGGGGCGCACTACATGGTGCCTGCGCTCATCATTGAAGCAACTGGGGCGGCGTGGATGCTGAACAGCCTATTTAAACTAAGCCTGGGAGCGAAGCTGCAACGAATAGCCTTTTCGTTACTTAGTGTTGTCGGGGTCTTATTAATGTTGGGTGCCGCGAATAGCTCTTACAAGCAACTTGCAGAAGAGCGCGAGCTGTTTAAGTCGGACATGGTTCAAGTGCAGACGGCTATCGCCAAGTTTGACAACCCAATTTTGATCGGGACTTACGGCTGTCGACTACCACAGTGCGCCATGTCTTTCGGCCTGGGCTATGCACCTGCCACTGATCCGAAAGTGGGTGCTCTACTTACCAATTTTTACGACTTCAATATCTGGATTAGTAAACTCGTCATTCGCGGTCACGGTTTTTACAACCTTGATATCGTTGAACACGACCTAAGTGAAAAACGAAATGTATTGCTTGTTACCAATCAGGCATACGAGCAATTAAAAGTCTTTAAGCTTGTGCCTATTTTTATCGGTCAAGCACAATCTATTTATCAAATCACAGGCTTGAACACACAATAATATGCAAGAGACTTTTCAAACAGAAGCTAAAGCGTATCGCGAAGCACGCCAGCATGCCTGGAGCCAGAGCGCTGATCAACCAAGCCAATCCCTCGGTGGTTATTACCATCAAGCCTTGGCTAACATCTACGGGCATTTAGTAACCACGGGCGCGAGTATTTTAGAGATCGGTTGTGCGCAAGGTGATTTACTGGCTTTATTAAAGCCCGCCCTAGGGGTCGGTATTGATTTCTGTGAGTCCATCATCGATCAGGCGCGCGTTTCGCACCCAAATCTTGAATTCATTTGTGCAGATGCGCATGACTTTTCTCTTGACGGACGTAAGTTCGACTTCATCATCATCTCTGAGCTAGTCAACGATCTATGGGATGTCCAGGCTGTCTTAAGTCAGCTCAAAAAATGCTGCCATCCCAAAACGCGCGTCATTTTTAATTTCTATAGCCACCTCTGGAACATCCCACTCTCTATAGCGCGAAATATGGAGTGGGCGACACGCGTTCTGCCACAAAACTGGCTGACTACGCACGATATGAAAAATTTGCTTGAGATTGCCGGCTTTGAGCCCTTGCGACACTGGAGCGAAGTGCTTCTACCGTTTCAAGTCCCCGTGCTCACCACCCTTTGCAACCGCTATCTTGCAAAGGTTTGGCCGTTTAGGCACCTTGATCTGGCCAACTTCATTGTTGCGCGACCCTTAAGCGTAAAAAAAAATACTGAGATGTCTGTGTCAGTAGTCGTCGCTGCTCGTAATGAATCAGGTCATATTGATGAGCTTATGGCACGAATCCCTGAGATGGGTTCAGGCACTGAAATCATCTTTGTCGAGGGCAACTCCACTGACGACACTTATGCAGCAATTGAACGAGCGATCGAAAAGAACCCACAAAGAAATTGCCGCCTTCTGAAACAACCAGGTAAAGGCAAGGGGGATGCCGTTCGCACCGGATTTGAGGCTGCAACCGGCGATATCCTAATGATCTTGGATGCTGATATTACCGTGCCCCCAGAGGATTTACCTCGGTTTTATGACCTTATTGTCAACGATGAGGCTGAGTTCGTTAACGGTGTCCGACTCGTTTATCCCATGGATGCCGACGCGATGCGCTTTGCTAATTTAATCGGCAATAAGTTTTTTTCGTGGGCATTTAGCTGGTTACTGGGACAACCAATTCGCGACACGCTTTGCGGAACAAAAGTGCTGACGCGTGCCGATTATCATCGGATTGCTGCGAACCGAGCCTACTTCGGTGATTTTGATCCGTTCGGCGACTTTGACTTGTTATTTGGTGCAGCGCGTCTGAATCTTAAGATTCTTGAAGTGCCGATTCGTTACCGGGCTAGGCGCTATGGCGAGACCAATATTTCACGCTGGAAGCACGGGGTTCTGCTTCTGCGCATGGTGGTCTTCGCGGCTCGGCGGATTAAGTTTATCTAACCTAACTTAGAGACTATCTTTTAAGGATCCTTTTCAAGGTGTTCTTCGCTTTGAGTCGGTAAAGGCTGAACAACTGACTGAAATTGTTTTTGTATGGCACGCAGTCGCTGCGCCAAGAAAACGGCATGTCTTCGAAGCATTGATAGTCTTGCAGGGGAAACGGATCGCTACCGACCCAGCTCTTTCTCATTGCGACCCAGTGCTCGTCAAATTCGTCCTTGGGTCCATGCGAGCTTCCCTCGCCCCAGCCGATATCTAGAGATCGGCTGCAATAAGGCATCACAACAAAACCCTCGCGCGTCCATTCTTCGATTAGGTAGTCAAAGTGTTGATCGACGCCAGGGATCCAATATTTTTGTACCGCTTCCCATTGCTTTCGGCTGATAGACCATCCTTTGCCGACACCATAGCGAAACTGACCGTACGACCACAGCAGACTTTCACTGTATCCTTCTTTAGAAAATGCGTTTATTCCCTTGAATTTCGGATCATCACGATATCGCTCATGCATGACATTACAGAAATGCAGGAAATCAAAGCCGAGCAAAATATCATCTTCTAAGATTAGTGCGTATTCACAAGCCGGTTCAGCGAAGGCCGATTCAAGCCCCTTCCTCACATTGCTATTGATACGATATTTGACGCTCGTGCATTCCGGATACTGAGTTAAGTGATGTGTGGTTTCTATCCATGAAATATCGTTAACTAGCTTGGTCACCTCTTCAGAGCCAATCTGCTGCACAACAAGAAGGTTGCACTGATCAACAGTCTTCGCTCTTTTTAACGCCTCGAGCGTTTGCTGTGTTTTATCCGCCCTGTTGTAGACGATTAGAACCACAGTCATTTTTTTTTTAGACATCAAATTGATTCACACCTATTTTTCAGCCACACGTGGGTGTGGAGATTGCTCCAGATCGTCAATATACGTTTTAAACTCTAGCGGTCAAACGAGATATTTAACTTATTTAAATCACTTGGGTATCGATCCTACATCATCAAGAAAAACTTACTCGAAGAGTTTAGTCTGATGAGTGAATCTACAATTGAAACGAATTTTTTCTTTCTGAATATTGACCATCACGCAGACTTAATCGACCGAGTTTCATCGTAGCCTCGAACAAGTAAAATTGGCCCATTGAGCTCAACTGGTGTTTCAGTGGTATCGCCACTCACACTTTACGAGTCTTCATCTTTTTGATCGTAGTATTCAACCGTTTGATCAAATTCTATATAGCTTGACGCAAAAGCTGTATACCCAGTTGCTGCACGAAAATACTCGGCTAAATTTCTCCCGATAAAACCGTCAGCGCCTGTTATTCACAAATTAATCATAGAAAATATTCAGCGTATATTTCATGCCAGGATAGGATGTCAGCAGGTTTGGCTTGAAAGAATCTGATATTTTGATCTTTTGTTTCAATCAAACAGTCAAGTGACTCTGTTGTTAACTCACATTGGTATAGTAGCGAAATGAAGTGAGAACGATTTGTTTTTTCTTCAGCAATAATTTCATTAATAGCAAGAGGTCCTTTGAAACTAGTTACCTCCGCATTGAGTTCCGTTAATGCGACTTTTATTATTCGAGTTTCAATTTTCTCTTTTAGTCGGATTATCCCTCCTGGGACATGCCATCCCTTACCACTGTGCTCGTCATCGCGCCAAGTCATTAATACACCGTGCTCGGGATGTCGAATTAACAGATCTACATTTACATAAGGAGTTAGTCGTCCCACAAAATAGAACAGATCATCGACCAGACCATCCCTAGGGTCTGAAATTTTGTTTTCAATCGATCTTATGTGGTCAATGATCATTCAGCAATCTAATCACTTTTGGCGCTGACTTGCTGCCGACGTCGTTTAGAGTCTTTGACTGAGCCAATTTCAGCCATTCGGCTCTGTTGTAACCCATATTGTATTCAGGCAATTTAAGTGATGTACATTTTGTGCACAACTCGACTTTAGACTTCGCCGACGCGATTTCGCTGAGGCTAGCATTCAAAAAATTCTGAGCAACAACATTTTCACCACGTTCAAATACAGTACAACATACTGGCACCGTTAAATCCGCATTGATATTGATTTGATTTTCGCGAAAAGGACATTCCGTCGAAGCTGTTGCTCCGATTGAAGAAACGGCAATACCCTCATCAATTGTGACTAAAAGATTGCTTTCCAATCTCTTAGTTTGAAAATCTGGCGCTCCCTCGAGGTGAGATAGGACCCTTTCCAATGGCATCACGAGCGCATATGTTTCTGAGAAAATGAAGTTAAGCTCTTGGGCCAGTTCTTTAAATTTAAGAAGATTTTGGCCCGAGTTATCCCTGTACAGATGGTAATTGATATCGACGACTGTGTTAGACGAATATTTGTCTAACAGATATCTCAATCGGTACAGATTTGACTTAACAAGATTAATGTCCCCACCTGCGTGAGTATTATTGTAGGCAGTCGGATAATAGCCAGACACTGAAATTTTTAAATAGTCTGGGGACATCGATATTAGACGTTCTATTCGATCTTCAAATTTTATCGATAAATTACTTGATAAAGCTACAGCAACATTTTTAGCGTGCACATACTCCACAATTTCAGCGACATGCGGATGGATTAGTGGTTCGCCCCAGCTGTATAAACTGATGTGCGATATAGAGGGTGCATCCGCGAGTATCTTGTCAAAAACCTCTTTAAACGTCTCTAGTGACATTGAACCGCGCGGGACGTCATGGTCTTCAATGCTGTGGGGGCAGGAAGCGCACCTCAAATTACAGGAGCTCAAAATATCTACTGTGAAGTAAGGGTTCTCATTGTCTCTGAAGCTAATTACTTCGACTACACCATCCAGCCCCAGTTTATCGATGATGCGTTTTATCTCTTCTTCTTTCAATGATACTGCTACAAGAATAACGTACTGAGCGTTGGAATCTAGTTTTTCTTTGACATCGGTTGGTACAACTACTTCTAAATTTAGTACCTTATTGTTTTGAAATGCGAGGTCTGAATCAATGAAAAATTCGATGGGTATATTGTGGGCTGCCAAGAAACGGTGCGCCCCAATCCCCGTCATTCGTGCACCCCAAATGATCACTTTTTTATTCTTTAATTTGGGTAGAATTTGATGCTTATTACTCACTATATGGATCCCAAATAAGATATGGACTATGACGCCAAAGTTACCGATTAATTCCTACTTCCATTTCTCGCGCAGTGCTTTTAACTCACCCGACCCCATGCATTGCGTGTAGTATTTGATCAACTTATCTATTGACACGTCCATGGGTTCAAACTGCACATGACCTACTTCCTTAAAGTACTTATCGGGGCACCCCGAGTACTCAGGATTTCTCCCGGGTGTTCGGACAATAACTTCTGACTCAACACTCAGTTTACGATGGATCAACTCGGCTATGTCTAACAAAGAGTCTGAAGCACTTCTGCAAAAGTTATAACTTTTCGAGTGTAAAGGTAACTTTGGCAATATGAGGGCTATAGCCTTCGCAAGATCATCCACATAGATATAATTAAAGAGCATGTCGCGGTTAACTGATATTGGTAAACCACACAGGACTCTGCATATATTGTTGGATATGAATCGACGATTGATATCTTCGTGCGGACCAAATATACCAAACACCCTTAAATTCAAAACGTTAGAGTTGCGACCGTTTTCAATCTCTCGCGCGATTAGGTATTTAGCAAGCCCATAGGTATCTATCGGCACGCTGATACCCAACCGTTCTTCGGTCATATTAGGGGTGTAACATCGCTTATCGTATTCTGCGCCAGATCCCAGTGTGATCAACTGACCAAAAGAAGCCTTTTGATTGTAGATGTTGAAAAACATCGCAAGCGTCTTTTCAACTGAGGTAATATCGACAGCACAATGAATAACAAATTCGGGCAAGTGTGCCCCAAGATAATCAGTGCAGGCCGCATCGTCCAACAAATTTAGTTCATGCCTAGTCGGAGCCAAAACATCATAATCTGTTGTTTTTAAAAAAAACTCTTTTAAGTTTTTCCCGATAAAACCGTTAGCTCCGAGTATTAATAGCCTTGCCATCGACCTAACGCTCAACCGACTGGAAGTTAATCACTTGGTCAACCGTTTTTAGCCAACGATTAGAAGCCAGATCTCCCATCTCTTTTTGGGCGCTAATTGACCGAATAACCTTGTCCAAATGCGGATCAAGGTTTTCTTCTACGCAAACCATCGGGGCCGAACAAGAGCCGCAGAAGTTTACGCACTTCCGCTTACCCGCAATCATCGCAACTTGCAGTTCTTTTAGAAGTGCACCCGTCCATATCTCTGAAACCGATTGTTCGCTCACATTGCCAATCACCACTTTTCTCGGCCAATCTAATGTGCAAGGACTTACAGTGCCATCACAATTGAAATGCATATACATGAATATGAAAGGGCAAACTTCTTTCCAAGCTTTTATTTCCTGATCGTACATGCCTCTGTCAGAGACTTCATTTTGTTTGTCAAGCTGGGTTTCTGCCCATTGTGGGACAACTTTTTCGATGAAAATCTCATCGCAGATAGGACTAAAAGTATCCAAGAAATACTTGCGCTCTTGTTCTGAGAGTAAAAATATTTCTGTAGACTCTTTTTTCAACGCATGCGCTTGATCTGCAATTTTCACGTATATTTTCAGATCGCTATTTGCTCTCTGTTTTTGTTCATATAAGTCTCTAACGCCATCAATTATTTCCTGAAAATTTTGACGAACACCTGCGACTTGGTAATACCGCTCATCCGTCAAGCCTTCCAATGAAATATTGATGCGCTGCAATCCAGCACTAATCAAGCCCGAATTGATTTCAGGAGTTAGCTTAGATCCATTGGTAAAGACTTCGATGATGTCCGCAGAGTCACTCGCCCGCGCGTAAGCGATCATGTCAACAAAATTAGGATTCAGCGATGGTTCACCGTGGTTGCCTATTTTTATTTTCTTTATCTTGTCAGGGAAGGCATCAAAATCATCGACTATTTTTTTAAATAGCTCAAGACTCATAAAGCCGCGTTTGAGGCCAGCCTTCTTCATTCCGACTGTGTCGGCTTGAAAACAAAAACTGCATTTATAGTTACAAACGCTAGAGATATCAATATGCGCTGATATAGGTGTCGCAATTGGCAAAAGATCTTCCAATGGTCGCTTATTAGCAGAATGAATACGCGGCTGTAGCACAGCAAGTTGCTGTTCGCTCATGTTCTTACTCCAACTTGTTATTACTGTTAAACAGTGAGTTTTTTATCTTCAAAAAATATCACTTCACAACTTAAATTGTTATCGACGATAAAAGTCTCTATGTGCTTTGCAAAGTTCCCAGGCAGCATGACGATTAACAAGTCACACCCATTTTTTATCAACTCCGCAGGGCTTACTATCCTCTTTCGCAGCAAAGGTGTGAAATTGCCTTGTTTGAAAGTTGCAGAGTCTACGATGAAATCAATTTCTATTAAATCTGAAATAGCCATCAGTGCCAGCGCACGATGGCCAGCGCCCCAAACAGCGATAGTTTTACCAGCTTCCTTTGCTCGGACGACACACTGTTTAAGCGACCGACTTATCTCATCAACAATTTTTATGCTGTCAGTGAGGCACAGAGGCTTTCTCTTGGCTGCAATCAAGACAAGATCATTATCATTATTTTTCTGATATTGATCGATCACCACTAATCCGCTTATCTCGCAGGCAAGCCGCAAAGTATCCCGAGTGAAATAAACCAAATGATCAGCAACAAACTCGTATAAACAGGACTTTCTTAGCAAATACTCAAGGTTTGGGACCGATAAATATAATATCCCGTCGTCTTCTAATAAGCTCGCTAGTGTTTTCAGAAAAGTGCCTGTTTGCGGCTGATGCTCTAAGTAATTGTTACAAACAACGAGAGCGAACTTACCCAATGGCTGGTTATCTAAGAGATATCCTTTTTGTACATTAAGTGATTTGGCTTGACCTGAGTGAACATTAGTCTGCGAGTGCTCCAACCCTATAGCTACAAGCCCTAAATGTTTAAGGACTTCCAGAAAATCACCTGTTCCTGAACCTATTTCAATAGCAGGTTTCCCTTGGAGGCTGTGTTTTGTAATGATCGGTTGCCATTCTTGCTTCAATTGATCCTTGGATTTAGGCGAAAGCGCGGCAGCAGTAATAACGTCTTGGTAATAATCAACCGGTGCATTTGTTAACTGCACTAGTCCGCAATCGATACACTGCACCACTTCAAGACTCACTGATTTGTCCGCATCTACGTTGGACAGATCTGGCAAAAAGTACTGAGCCCCTCGCGGGAACCCAGACAGAGAAGACAAAAGCTCCAGCCGTTTACCGAGGCAAACCCTGCACACCCGCTTCGCGATTTCTAATTGAGGCAACAAATTCACCTTACTGGCTTAAGAGTTTCCAGCGCTTATCGAGCATCTCAATTCTTTTGTCATCTTCATTGGTAATGATGGAGTAGTACTCACGCTTGTTGAGCAACCAAAGCAACTCGAAATGGACCGCATTGAGCAAACCTTGTTTCAGAGCTGGCTTATCGAGCGCAGAGCCGGAAAAAATTATTTTTCTAGTTTCAAAGCGAGATAGGTGAGCATCCTTAATCGATTTGAGAACATCAACTGCATCTATCGAAATACCACCTCCGACAACAAAGTCTAAACCATGAGCTTTGCAATCTAAAGCAACTTTTCGGCAGGCAGCAAGGACCTCAGGCGAATTAACGGAATCACGTGGCATTGCAAGAGAGCCCACATAATCCACACGACCAAACACTAGGCCCTGAATTCCATTCTCAGACGCGGCTAATTCGGCCATTTCAGCTGAATGTTGGAACCCAGAATCGGTTTCAATATTTACCAAAAACCCAATGTCACCTCTTTCATCAGGGGTAAAAACCTTGTTCTTCGCTTCTATATATTTTTGTAACGCGTACGGAGTCTCTACCATTGGAGCAATAATATATTCGACACCAAACTGTTTCGCCTCGATCAAGTCTCGTATCGCCTCACAGCCACCAATTTTTAAGCCTATTTTTACATCAGCCCTGCGTGCAATCTCTAGCAATCGTAGTAATTCTTCAGTCCGTGTACCTTCAGCTTCAAATTCAGCTTTTACCGCAACAGCTTCGGAATTTTCAGCCATATCCTTTAGGATGCTGAGCATTTTTCTTTCAGTGCTATTCATTGAATAATCTCGTTAGTTCATGGTAATGGTTAAACTGCAGACTGGTTTTTCGCTCATCTACCCCGTCATCATAGCCCGATCGGTGATGAAAAAAAGCCACCTTGGAACGCAGAGCGGCTTCTTGATCATTTTTGCTATCACCAATCATAATAGCCTCACTGGACGAAACATCCGCGAGTGCCAAGATTTTTAGGATACCCTCTGGATCAGGTTTTGTAGCGGTAACGTCGGATGCCCCTATCACCATATCGAAGTTATCACTTAAACCGTGATGGTTAAGTACCTTTTCTATCAGGAAAGTTGGCTTGTTTGAACAGATAGCAACCGCTCGATTCGCTCGTTGTAAAGTCTCAATAAACTCCCTTGCCCCGACATACACGCTCTCAGTATCTAGTGGGTGCTCCCTGTATCGCAGTCTAAACTGGCTCAATACAGTTTCAACAGGCTCTTCGCGCGACACGAATTGTTCAATTAACTGCCCACCGCCATTACTCAGATAGGGGTACACCTCATCAGTCGCAAGCGTTGGCAATTGACGCTCTGCTCGTAGCTGATTCAGAATTCCGATCACAGTCGAGCTTGAGTCAACCAGCGTTCCATCCAAGTCGAATATGAATAGTTGTTTTGACATCACGTTATCCACCTAGCGATGCGCCTTACGACAGTCTATTCTGACTTAGTTCAGTTTCCGATAGAAACGGCGCCATATCATCCAGTTCTGGTGAGGACATAGTGCCGTCTGCGTTGATACGGGAGGCCAATTTTGGTTCGAAGGCTTGTGCCGGATCTACAAATACCTCGATCAGCATCGGTTTCAGACTATTAAACTCGTCACTTTTAAGGAAATCCTCAAGTTCGATAATATTATTAATTGACTGATAGGCGAGCCCAAAACCAATCGCAACATTTCTAAATGATGGCAGAGACAGCCCATTTGAAGCATCCGTTCCAAATTTGTTGTCAGAAAAATAAGCCTGCTGCGTCATTTTTATGGATAGGTAGCCGTCATTGTTTAATAGGAAGATCTTGACGGGTAGTTGCTTACCAACTAACGTTTGTAACTCTTGCAGATTCATCATGATGCTACCGTCGCCAGCAATACATATGACAGCGCGTTCACGCTTGAGTGCTAATGCAGCGCCAATTGCAGCAGGCAGCTCATATCCCATAGATGCGCAGCCAGAGTTTGTAAAAATTCTTTGCCCATTCTTGGTTTCAAACGCCTGAAAAGTCATCACGCAAGCGGCACCGTTACCTGCTACGACAGTAGCGTCCGAGGACAATCCCCTGGAGAGCGCATAAAGAAAAATATAAGGATTTAACGGACCATTTGAGTGGACCGTGTCTTTCACAACTGGGTA
Source organism: Jezberella montanilacus (assembly GCF_003003055.1). Classification (GTDB taxonomy): domain Bacteria; phylum Pseudomonadota; class Gammaproteobacteria; order Burkholderiales; family Burkholderiaceae_B; genus Zwartia; species Zwartia montanilacus. Next base: position 319,346 of record NZ_PVTV01000012.1, on the reverse strand, counting down.
TCGTTGTACTTTGGTGCGACACCAGTCCCTATATTCCCTATGAAGCTCAGGGGATTTGTCAGGAATAGTTTTGAGCGCGTAATCTAGGAAGTGTTTAACGTCCGTCTTAATTTTCAAATCGATTGTAAGGGTGGGCTTGTCTAGTTCCGCTTGGTCAATGTCGACCATTACTTTGAAAGCGTTCTTGGCGAAGTTACGCCATCCATAGCTGATTTGCCGGATATTCAAGCGACAACCCAAAATCAGTATGAAATCGGCGTTTTGAACAGCAAAATTACCTGCTCTATCACCGACGGTACCAGGTCTTCCTGCAAAGTTCTTATGGTCTGAAGGGATTAAATCCATCGCGTTCCAACCCGGCACAACAGGCAAGTCGACCCTATTAATTAACCGACTAAATTCTGCTCTTGCACTGCTCATAACGCCGGTACCAACGAATATGAGTGGTCTCTTAGCTTCCGAGAGCTTTTCAATAGCTTGCCTGAACTGATCTTGTGGTTCGTCAAACCTGGCTTTAGCCTGCTGCAGCTCTAGGATGGTGTTAGGTGTACATCCTTCATCACGAAGCAAATCATCTATAACTGCATCAAAGTCCAAGCTGTATTCCTTACGAGCTGCAATCTGACTATCAGGCAACCGTGCTGCCTGAATATCAATAGGTATATCGAGCCAGACTGGGCCCGGTCGCCCAAAAGTCATCAGAAAAATTGCCCGGTCAATGGCATCAAAGACGTCGGCGCTCGTGTTTACTGCTCTGACATACTTGACTATGGGTCGAATCATAGAGGTGATATCAACTTCCTGATCGCCCAATTGTCTAAGTGGCACTTGCGGGTACGTAGCTGCGAGTGTTTCAACTTTAACTTGACCTGATGCAACGAACATAGGCACCGAGTCAACATATGCTCCATAAACCCCAACCAAAGCATTTAACGCGCCAGGGCCTGTCGTGACATTGAGTATGCATGGCTTCTGTATTGCTCGGGCATATCCCTCGGCAGCAATTGCTGCGGCTTGCTCGTGATGAAAACAATGCACTTCAAGCTGAGGATGCCGAGCGAATGCATCATTCAAGTGCATCGCACCACCACCAGTGACTAAATAAACACTGGATAGGCCGTGATGCGATAACTTGGCTGCAAGATAGTCAGATACTTTCAATTGGTGTGCTCGGCGCAATAGAAAATTAAATATAATACAGTGTTGATTTTCCTCGAATCTAGTCTCTAGCTTTAAAACCCGAGTCCAAGATACGTCTCGATACTCGTTGCAACATACTCGAGCATGTCTTTAGTCAACGAAGGTTGCACTCCTATCCAAAATGTGTTGTTCATCACGATATCGGTATTGGTTAAATCACCGCTGATTCTATATTCGAGATCAACCATGTACGGTTGACGCGTGAGATTGCCAGCAAACAACAATCGCGTGCCAATTTTCTTTTGATCGAGATAAGTCAAAAGATCTAAGCGCGTGACAGGTGCGTTGGCTTTCAAAGTTATTGGAAATCCGAACCATGACGGCTGTGAATTTCTGGTGGCTACAGGCAGTTGTAAAAACTCTGCGCAAGACTGCAAGCGTTCAAATAAAAACGAGAAATTTTCTATCCTAGCTTGAACGAATGATGGGAGTTTATCCAGTTGGGCTAAAGCACAGGCAGCTTGCATATCTGTAATTTTTAAGTTGTAGCCTAGGTGACTGTACGTGTATTTGTGGTCGTAACCCTCTGGCAAGTCACCTAATTTCCAGCAGAAGCGCCTACCACAAGTATTGTCCTTCCCTGGCGCGCAATAACAATCACGCCCCCAGTCCCTAAAACTTTCTGCTATTACCTTGAGTTCAGTGTTGTTGGTAAAAACCGCACCGCCTTCACCCATGGTGATATGGTGCGCAGGATAAAAGCTCAATGTGCCAATATCCCCGAAGGTCCCAACCTTCTGCCCCCCATACGTGGAGCCAAGTGCGTCGCAGCAGTCCTCAATTAGCCAAAGGCCATATTTCTGGCAAATAGCTAAGACCTCCGCAACGTCAAAGGGGTTTCCAAGTGAGTGCGCAAGCATAATAGCTTTTGTCTTGGATGTGATCGCTGCTTCAATTTTGCTTACATCAATGTTGTGTGTAAACGGATCAACGTCTACAAAAACTGGTATCGCTCCAAATTGAATAATTGGGTTAACGGTTGTTGGGAAGCCCGCGGCAACCCCGATGACCTCATCACCTCTCTTGATGGCACGGTGACCCAACTTAGGGGAAGTCAGAGTCGAAAAACCAATCAAATTTGCTGAGGAACCAGAATTGACTGTGAGCAGGTGCTTGACACCGATGTACGCAGCCAGTCGGTTTTGAAAAAGCTCATTAAACCGCCCTGTGGTGAGCCAACCATCTAGGGCAGCGTCAACCATATTTTTAATTTCACTGCCATCGATCAACTTTCCAGATGGTGGTATCGCGCTTGCTCCTGGGACAAAAGGCTTTTTTGCAAACTCGATAGCTGCGTATCGATCAACCAGATCTGCGATCTGTTTACGTATTTGAGTTTGTTCCGTCGTGCCGGATAGAGTAATAGGATTGTTCATCTGGATGCTTCAGTGGTGTGTGTACCTAATTGCTTGAGTGGCTCAATCTGTATTCAGCAATTTGGGAATTACTGAACTCCCTCATATTTTTGCTGGCACTCGCAGCAAGATGCCATTCGACGGTCTTTTGCAAAGCAATTTCAAGGGGATACTGTGGGCGCCAATCAAGTTGGGAGTGCGCTTTAGAGCAATCCAGTTTGAGAAAGCGAGCCTCATGCGCATGTATTGCCTCGTCATAACGCCACTTAGCCGAAGGTCCCCAGGCAGATGCGAGAGACGAAATTACATCCACCACCCGCTTTTCGTTTTCTGGATCTGGGCCAAAGTTCCAAGCACCATTATAGGTCACTCCAGATTTGAACAGTTTTTTCGCAAGCACCAAATAGCCAGCAAGTGGATCAAGTACATGCTGCCACGGCCTGATTGCGTTTGGGTTCCGAATTGATAGGTATTGTCCGGTTTGAAAGGCGGCAAGAGCATCTGGAACAAGACGATCAACCGACCAGTCACCACCGCCTATGACATTCCCGGCCCTAGCTGTGGCAATAGCCACACCATGGGCGGGATATGTATCCCGCGAAAAAAAAGAACGTTGATAGGCCGAAACTACGATTTCTGCACAACCTTTACTACTGCTATAAGGATCGTGGCCGCCCATAGGATCGTCTTCGCTGAAAGCGACTGATTGCTCGGTATTTTCGTAGCACTTATCTGTCGTGACAATGATTGCTGCTCGGATTGTGCGGATCTGACGCATTGCTTCAAGCAGATTGACCGTCCCCATTACATTAGTTTGGTAAGTTTCAACTGGGTGAACATAAGAATGCCGGACTAAAGGTTGCGCAGCTAAATGGAACACTATGTCAGGCGCAGCATCCTTCATTGCCCGTTCTAGTTGTTGATATTCACGAATATCACCAAATAAGGAGCATTCAGCGACATCCTGAACACCGCAAACAGCAAACATGGAAGGTTTAGTATTTGGCGGGAGCGAATAACCCGTAACCTTCGCACCCATTAAAGTGAGCCATAAGGTCAGCCAGCCCCCTTTAAATCCCGAATGGCCGGTTAAAAATACTTTCTTACCCCGCCAGAAAGGGTCGTCAGGTAAGGCACTTGACTCCATTGTTACCAAACCTTCCAGGGAGCGTCACCAGAAGCCCAAAGCGCATCCAAATGCCTTTTATCCCTCAATGTATCCATCGGCTGCCAGAATTCTTTGTGAAAATAACATTGCAACTGACCTGATTTTGCTAAAGTCTGAAGCGGCTTATCTTCCCACAGGGTCGTATCATCCTCTAGCAAATCAAGCACTTTCGTATTTAGTACAAAAAATCCACCATTGATCCAACCACCGTCCCCCAATGGTTTTTCAACGAAGGCACTGACTGCATTACCATCAAAACTTATGGCCCCAAACCGGCCAGGGGCTTGAACTGCAGTCATAGTCGCAAGTTTGCCGTGAGTACGGTGGAACTCCAGAAGTTTTGTGATGTCAACCGAGCCTACACCGTCGCCGTAAGTTAAACAAAAATCATCATCGAGATATTCTGCGATGCGCTTAATTCGCCCACCTGTTTGAGTTTCCTCTCCAGTGTCGACCAAAGTTACGCGCCAAGGCTCTGCTTTTTTATGATGAACTTCAATCGCGTTCGCCGATAAATCTATAGTGATATCAGACGAGTGAAGGAAATAGTTTGCAAAGTACTCTTTAATCACGTAGCCCTTGTAGCCACAGCAAACAATGAAATCATTGATGCCATGAGCAGAATAGATCTTCATGATGTGCCAGAGTATTGGTTTCCCGCCAATTTCTATCATCGGCTTAGGCCTCGAACCCGTTTCTTCAGAAATACGTGTGCCCAACCCACCCGCTAACAAAACTAATTTCATCTTATAGGTTCTCTATCAGCATTTTGCCAGTTGGTCGGGTGTAATCGCCCCATCATGACTATGGTCCCTGCCCATAGGAGTTTAATGCAACTTTGTTTTTCCTACGGACCTCGACACCGATTGTGCAATCAAATCAAGATTTTCAAGCAAATAAGCCGGAAATGATATCACCTCGGCTGTCAGCGAATCTTGGGGGTAACCGTTTAAGTTCTTTGAATTTTAATATTTGGATAGAAGCTTGTCGCTCAACATCCTCAACCATCGCCCAGCGTAATAAAAATAGATCTTTTTTAATGCAATCCACGCCCCCTCTTTTTTGAGAATATTTTTTAAATCACTTACCACTCTGAACTGATCGCTTCGACGAAGAACGACTTTAATTTTTGACTCTGGTTCTTCAATATTTCTGTTTGCGGCATCCTCTATACATATTTTAGCCATTCTCTTAAAAACATTAAATTTAGTCAAAATAAGGTTTTTTGCTTTGACGATCTCTACCAACTTCTCGGCATATTGATCACGAGCTAGAATATCTTCTATTATCCGTATCGACCCGTTTAGATCCGCAATATCTATAATCGCTAATGATTGAGAATCAAAATAATTAGTAACGTTGGGTGCTCCATAATAAATCGGAAAAGACAACCCCAAGAATGCATCATATAGCTTTTCGGTAACGACATTATTTTTAGATTGATTTTCCAAAACTATATGATATTTGTAAGGTGCAATACCATCCCATTTAGCCTCAAGAGGATTAACACCATTACCGTACCAATCTAATTTGTCGCCGAAATGTAGTTTTAGTGCTTTAACAAAATTTATTCTAAGCTGATGGTCTTCAGTCATATTTTGACTCGAACAAAATACTGAAATTAACTTTGTTTTTTGCAGACTTTTCAATTGTTCAAAATAAATCACATCTCGCTCATTTGGAAAATGGATGCTTGGACCGTGATTTGCGTTAATCATCCAAGGTAGAAATGGCAGATCATATTGAACAGTCGGCAGATATATTGCGTGGCAAGTGAATATTTTTGCAAACTGCTCAAGAAAACTCAGTTTCTTAGCGCTTTGATAATACATCTTAGGCCAAGTTGCCTCGGCAGTAACAAAATAAACATTATGTGGTGAGACTAAACAACTTTCTACCGGAGCCGACAGATCTTCGTTGCAAAACCAATAATCAGCCTCTTCGACTTTCAGATTATTGAAAAAAAATTGGCATCCATCAACACAGCTGTCTTGATTTCCAACGTACTGACTGATATCGTAAGTTGGGTGATTTCCAGGCGAAGATATTTTGATTTTTAACATTGAGCGTTTAAATTTTTAACCTTCTATTGCCTTTTTATAGATATCTAACAAAACAGTATTAGAGCGCTCGAGATTTTGTTCTGCTACTGCTTTAAGCGTATTTTGTGAATGTTGAAGTAATAACTCTGGATTTTCAATGTACGCAACGATAGCGCGCTGAAGCTCAATTTTGGAACGATCGTAATTACCAGCTTTTTTGCCTTGTTCAACAATATCGAGATATTCTTCTACGCTGTCGTATTCGACACCATAATGCCCACATTTATAAAATTCGTGCGGAAAATTGACAATTAGTCCGTTTTCAGTATTGACAATATATTTAGAGCGATGACTCGTATTGACTATAACCGCATGGCCGTATTCCATACCCTCCGTAAGATTTGCTCCTCCATCAATATGTGTTAAAAAAATAGATACATCTCCCGCTGATAGCAACTGACTTTTTATCGAAGCTTTAAGCGGTGCAGCTTGAATAAGTTTAATACTTTTAGTAGCTTTGATACGCCTGAGATACTCCTCTGGAATATTTGGACAAGCAAGCGTTAGTGTGGCGCCATTCAAGTGATTTATGGCCAACCATGCATCTATCAAAATATCGACAGCTTTAATCTCATGATCACTTGCTAGACATAGAAAATTAACTGGTTCGCTTACCTTTTTATTATTATCACACCTATTTGCTAAAACATCGACCGTTGGGATAAATCGGCGTTGTGAAAAAAATAGCATTTTACATTCATGATCATTACCAAAATAATATCTGAACTGATCTTCTAGGCCATCTGGTGCAAGCAAAAATCCTTTAAAGTTATTAGACGCGATCGTTTCTTGTATATCCGGGATTCGATTTATTAATTCTGATGGTTTAGTTGCACCAAACATATGACCAATTGTTAAGATGTGATCGTTTGGTTCAATAAGATAAGGTTTAACAACCTTTTCTGGCATTTGCAAAAAGTGAGCAAGGGCAGCGTCCTCATAATTTTTCCATTGAACCGGTGCCGAGTGATCGTAAAACCGTTCTCGTATGTGAGGATGGGTATACCTACTATAATAATGATAATAAACACTCGGCTCTGTCTTGTTGAAGCTCCGCTTGAGCCTTTGGTTCGTTGTGGACGCCCAATCTAGGACTGCACCAAGATTGGATTTGTCTAAAATTTTGTTTCGAAACTTCCTAGCTACCAGAAGCTGGATAGACATTTTTTGAGTGCTTTTTGATCGTCGAACAAGGTTAATAGAAACGTATTAATACTCTCCGCCTCTGAGCGGTTATGTTTTTACCCAATAATCTCGGCGTATGATCCCACTCGCTCAATCTGACCATGTGCTAATTCAACGACTGAAACGCATTTTTTTAGCGTTGTAACCCGATGCGCGACCATCAATATAGTCAGGTCCTTCGAAAGCCCTTCAATGGCATCCATTACCGCGCTCTCTGTCTCGTTATCAAGTGCGCTTGTTGCTTCATCAAATACAATCACGTCTGCCTGTTTATATAAAGCTCTCGCAATTCCGATTCGCTGCCGTTGCCCGCCCGACAGCCTGATTCCCCTCTCGCCTACTACTGTCTTTAAACCTTGTGGCAATTTTTCTATGGTTTCAGCTAACTGAGCAAGCTCTGCCGCATGGATGACCCGACTTTCATCAATTTGATCACGCGGGACACCGAAAGCGATGTTTTCAGCAATCGTTGAATCAGCTAGAAAAATAGCCTGTGGCACGTGCGCAATATGCTTTTGCCATTCGCGATGATTGGCCTCGGTCACGCTGACGCCGTCGACCAGCAAACTCCCAGAGGTGGGAGTTAGCAATCCCATAACTATGTCTAAGAGCGTGCTTTTACCGCTACCAGTAGTGCCAATAAAACCAATCCTACCGCCTTTAGGGATGATTAAATTAAGGTCACAAAGCGCGTACCGATCGGCACCTGTGTAAGAGAAGCTCATCCCATTTAAATGTATAGCGTGTTTGAACGGCAACAACGAACCGTTGGGTTTGTCCGCATGATCCGGCTTAGGTTGAGTCAGTAAACCAAGGGCCTCTGACAAAGTCACTTGAGACCCTGTAACGCCAGACCAAGTCTGAAAGGACTGTTGCAAGATTGGCAGTAACCGCTGAGCACCGAGTGCTAGGGCCCCTAACAATGGGATTGCGTTCGACAAACCCTCGGCACGGCGAGAGAGCCCGTAGGCGAGGATAGCAACAAGCACCATCCCCAATGCCTCAATTACAAAACGAGGACTGTTTGCGATCACTTGAATATTGGCTTTTGCCCGACGCAAAGGATTATCTGCTTGTTTGTATACATCACAGTAAACTTCCTGAGCACCATCTATCAGGACATCCCTAATCCCGCCCAAACCTTCTTGCAAGGCCTTAATTACAAGAACAGACTCGCGATTAACGATCTTCCCATTTTCTTGCAGAATTGACTTAGTAAAGAATGCAACTAAACCGTAAATCAGGCCAAATCCCAAAAAACTAAGAATAGCTACGGCTGGCGCAAGCGCAATCAAAGTTGAAATGATGACCAATGCTATGAGCCCGGAGCTCGCAAGTACCATCATCGGCAGAATTGCGTTGTTAACAATCACGTCGGCTTTATTTGAAATCGAGGCGATCAGCTCGCTGCTATTTCGCCCTAAGTGCACAGCGTACGGTTGATAAAGTGTAAGACGATAGATGCTTAAACTAAGGTCTGCCCCAATGGCATAACTAATTCTGATTTGTAACCACAAAAGTAGCACTCTGACAACGCCAGCAAACAGGACAAAGAAAACAAATACGGCAGTGATAGGAAACAACAGCTCGCCAGATGCAGACAAAGATAAAGCATTGCAAACGAACCTCACGACTTCATTTTCTAGTAGTTTCTCTGGTGCAAGCAATACCCCAAGAAAAGGCACGAGTGCTCCAATGGTCAGCATCTCTGAAAATGAAGCAACAACCATCAGAACAAATACGAAGCCGAGCTGCTGTCTCCGACGCAATTCAATGTGTGGCCAGAGCTCCTTTAAAAACGAAAACCACGACTGATTTGCCTTAGCAAACACGCTCATCACGCTAACCCAATCAAATGATCTAGTGTATCTCAGGTGATAATAGGACATAAAAACTTATCCCTTAATTGCTATTGTTAACGGGAATGCCCTTTATCAAATAAAATCAAAGTGGGTTATGGCCTAACAGGCCTCGACGAATCCGTTTTAACTCATTGTCGAAATGCGTACAATAAAGGAAGATTTTGAGGAAGTACGTTTTTCAAGTCGAATATGGTGGCTTGGGTGATCATCTTTTCTACAGCCCATTACCAAGGCTACTTAAAGAATACGGGATGGCTGACCGAGTCTATCTTTCGAGCCAGAGCACGTTTCGAGGGCCGGAAACATATAAAGTAGTGTGGCAGGCGAACCCATATCTTGATGGGATTTCCGATGACCCACCAGTTCATTCTCCTCAACCAAAATCTCGCGTCAATAAGGCCGTGAATATAGCTATGGCATCTCACGGAATTGATCTACCCGATGAGATCAGTCCTGAGTTATACCTGCCAAAAATATGTAGCAAAGCATACGCCAACAAACACTTCATTGATTTGAACTACACGTCTTATGTAGGCGCGTTTACCCTTTTTGATGCGATGGCGATTCTCGACCAACATCCGGATTATTTGCTGGTAAACCCAAGCAAGCATCTGCTGAGATTTTGTAAAAACGACTGGATCCGCACCAAGTCGCTCGAAGATTATGCTTCATTGATCAACTCTTCTCTGTCATTCACCGCTCTTGCTTCAGGCGGAGCAACTCTTGCTCTGGCACTAGGACGACCGTCGACCGTTTACTATGGTTTCGGTCAAAATCAAATATTTCATCATTCAAAAAATACTAATTTGATGATTGGCGGTTCTGGCCTGTTCAGAAAGTTCTTGGCTCGCTACCTGAGTAAACGTAATGCCTGGCGCATTAGCCAATCGACGAACCGTTAACAGCGAAAGTCGCCTGAAGATATAATTAAAGCTGGCTGGACACCAGAGCCAAGCTTTATTACGCCGACACCATATAAACCTTAAAAGATGCTTGTTATGACTCCCGTGGCTGAAAGTTTACTAACTCGTATAAAGCTACAGTTGAAAACAGTACCCTTTTTGGTTGCGGCAAAGCGGGCACTCTATCGGCATACATATTTGACTTCAAAATTTGTTTTTGGCCTGGTCAGAAAGCCACTTTTCCCCTCACTGATGCGATTCGGGGCTATCCGCCAGCTGGTATTTGACACTACACCAAACCCCACGTTAGTGGTTGCACAATGTCAAACTGAAACCTTTATTGTTTCATCTCGTGACTCGGGTATCGGTCGAATGCTCGCATGTCATGGGCTCTTAGATTATCAGTCGCTCGAGACTGTAGTTTCACTTCTGGGCCCTAATTTTTCGAGAGACTTACTAGTGGATGTCGGTGCAAACATAGGTTCAATATGCGTGCCAGCCGTTTCAAGAGGTGCGTTCAAACGCGCAATCGCTATTGAACCCGAGCCTCATAATTTTTCACTTCTATCAGCCAACGTGTTCATAAATCAAGTATCGGGTCAAATCACCACTCATAATCTTGCGCTAGGACCCACTAGCGGTGACAGTCTCACTTTCGAACTCTCTGACTCTAATTTTGGCGATCATCGCATAAGAACAAGTTCAGATGCTGGTTTGTATGGCGAGGACAGACGGAAAACGTTGACGGTGCGATCAGACACGCTTGATTCGGTAGTGCCAGACTTAAAGCCTGAAGGCACTCTCATCTGGATGGACACGCAGGGTTTTGAAGGACACATTCTAACGGGTGCGTCGAAAGCACTGGCCAAGGGGCCTCCACTGGTAATTGAGTTCTGGCCGTATGGTATGAAAAGAACAGGTTCGTTCAGTTCGTTAAAAGCTGCTCTACTTCAAACAAATTACGAATCGTTTTATGATCTGAGCAAACCAAACGAAAAACTTGCCTTAACGCATGACGCTCTAGACGCAATTTATGCGAGCTTGGGGGAATTTGGCAACTTTACCGATTTGTTAATTTTATAAACCAATCCCCATAGTTGGTCGTGTCGATGTCAAATTGATTTCCGAACGGGCACGCCAACAAAACCTCACAAAGTTTATCAATAATGGCATACGAATTTTCTGGGTGGAAGCCGAATTTCACTGTTAAGGCAATTGATGAATTTATAGTTAAAGAGGATCATCGCTTTAACGGTGCTTTAAGCCGTGTTTTTAGCTACCCAAGAGTGGTGTCACTACACGACTTCTTTCAGTGTATTAATCATTTTAATCTGTCGTTACAAGAAAGCGTTGGCATTTTCTCAGGCTCTTTAAACGAGCCCGAACTGAAATTCATTGATACAACTAATATCACTTTGCTCAATTTTGAAGAAAGTGACGCATTTGATTTAGATCGCTCTTGGGCAGATCAAGAACCAAGAAATTTTTCATTTTCACTTTGCAATCAAGTGCTGGAACACATTTTTAGCCCTCATACTGCGCTGAAAAACATAACTCATCACACTCGCTCCGGTGGTTATATTTTCATCTCTATTCCAACAATAAATTGCATACACTCTGATCCTTATTTTTATTCATCAGGGTATCACCCTCGCTTCTTAGAGCGCCTCGCGACAGAGAATAATTTAACCCCGATTTCTATAAACAACTGGGGCTCATACAAATATATGATGAATGCAGTAAGCGGAAAATGGTTAACTTCCAAACAGCTACAACCTGGCGTGCACGGGCTGAGGGACTTATTGATCCCTTTCTCTATTTTGCAGGATGGCAGAAAAAAATCTGAAACATACATTACCGATTGCTGGGGTCTGTTCCAAAAGTGCTAGTTTTAAACACCTCAACAGTATCGGAGCAGTTTGTAGGCCTCGTTTTTTTACAATCAGGATAAATCGTGGCAAAACTTGTATTTGTATGGCTAGGCTCTAGCTTGCCCGCTTGGGGGAGGGCAGCACTACAACTCTCTAAACGCTTGAGTGGCGCAGAAATAATTTTAATCTCGAATAGGATTGCAGGGCCCTGCATCGAGGCGGATGTTCAGCACTATGTCGAGGATTTCTATCAAACACCTAAATCTTGGCAAGAAGCGAACCAAACCTTTGACGTCAAGTTTAGAGATGGTTTCTGGGTAAAAACTACTGAACGCTTCTTTGTCCTCGAACAGTTCACTCAAACTTTTGCAATAGATTCTTTGTTTCACGCGGAGCTAGATAACCTAATTTTTAATCTAGATGGGCTATCCACAAAGCTGGATAAGCTTGGTCGGGGGATATTTTGTCCGCGTGATGCAGTAAATCGGGGCATGGCATCATTAATCTACATCAATGATACCTCTGCGCTGTCAGAGCTAAATGTGTTAGCGGCTAATAACAAATTAGCTGAGAAAAACGACATGAATTTACTAGGTGACTTGCTCAATAATTCTAATAAATTTTTTTCGCTTCCTACGGAACACCAAGTGCATAGTACAAATTTAGCCCAGTGGGACGCAGTATCCCCTGATGACTCGCAGGGTATCTTTGACGCCGCCGCACTCGGCCAGTTTCTTTTGGGCATCGATCCCAGGAATGGCGGAGTTCTGCTGTTTAACGGTTTCGAAAATGAGAATAAAGGCTGTGATCTTTGGCAGTTAAACTACAGCATAAACATTAACGATCGCAAGTTTACGATTAGAAATCGCCTCAATGGTCAGACATTTAACCTATTCAACATACACGTTCACAGCAAGCTTTTCAGTCAGTTGACAAACCAGAACCGATTTAACCGTATTTTAGGAAGAATCAATAATGGAAAGACGACTTTGATGAATATCGATCTAATGCAGAATAGGATCTGCAGGAGCATAAAAGCGCGTCTCGCGCGTGGCTCCTTATGACTTGCCTAATATAAGAGACGGGATAAAGGTATGACACTAGTAAATCCGATAGGCTGGAGACTGCTTAAACGTCTCGGACTCACCGCAGCGCTAGGAAGACTAACGCGCGGCAGTTTAAGATTCGACGGGGCGGGAAAACGAGCAAAGACCGAAAATTTGCAACGGTTAGTTACTGAGCATTTCCGTGCATATTCAGATCCAAATCATCCGTGTTGTCCAACTTTATTCATGGCGCTAGATGCCTTGAACAACAAATCTGCGGTAATTGTTGAGACAGGTTCGTCGGCATGGGGTACGAATAGCACAATTCTATTTGATGCTTACTGCAATAGCTTCGGCGGTCATTGCTACAGTGTAGACATCCGGCCAGACCCCATGCTGCAGCTACGTAGATTAGTATCGAATCGTACAAGCCTTTACTGCGATGACTCAGTATCATTTTTGAGTACGCTTACAGTCCCCGAAAACAAAATTGATCTACTTTATTTGGACTCATGGGATGTTGACTGGAATGACCCCATACCAAGTGCAATTCATGGTCTAAATGAGTATCTGACTGCCACGAGAAATCTACAGTCTGGGTCGCTGGTGTTAATCGACGATACACCTGTGGACCTCGACTCGATTAGATTCGTCCAGCCACATGCAATTGAGTCGTTCAGGAATTTTCAAGAAAAATTTGGCTTCGAACCGGGCAAAGGCTCGCTTGTAAAAAGATTAATCGAATCAACCGGTCGCGGTACGATTCTCGCTCACAAGTATCAACTGCTCATTCGTATATGAAGGTAATACTGCGTATTCGTGGTGGACTAGGCAACCAACTCTTTGCCTATGCTGCGGCCAAGCGAGTGGCGCTAAAAAATGATGGCAAATTGCATATCGATAGCATAAGTGGTTTTCAATTTGACACTACATATCAACAAAAATACCAACTCGAACACTTCAATATCAACTGCAGTTTGGCGTCATCATCCGATCGTCTTGAGCCTTTCGCCCGAATCCGACGCTATGTAAAACGTTGGATTAACAACCGAGTGCCCTTCGAAAAGCGTAACTATATTCAACAAGTAGGTAACGCTTTTGATCCGCGGCTATTGAAAATCAAACCTCGCAACTACCTGTACATTGAAGGCTATTGGCAAAGTGAGCAATACTTTAAGGACATCGAAGAGGTAATTCGAGAGGATTTACAAATTAAACCGCCGGCGGATTTGCTGAATGTAAAAGTTTCGCAATTCATTCAAAGCTGCACCGCGGTTGCTGTGCATGTTCGCTTCTTCGATAAGCCTGATGCAGTTGGCGACAATAACGCTACCGCAGATTATTATGCGAATGCGTTAGCGGCTATGCAGCAATACGCCCCAGACGCCCACTACTTCTTGTTTTCAGATGACGTAATTGCTGCGCGATCGTTAATTCAAGTACCGGATATCAATGTCACTCTCGTTTCGCACAATCAAGGGACCGAAAACGCCTACGCTGATTTGTGGCTGATGACGCAATGTAAGCACTTCATAATCGCTAACAGTACCTTTAGTTGGTGGGGTGCGTGGTTGTCGCAGCACAAAAATAAAATAGTCATAGCGCCGGGATTCACCAGACAAAGTAGTCAGACCGCTTGGGGCTTTGACGGCTTGCTTCCTGATAGCTGGATAAAAATATAAACTAATTACGTTTGGTTCGACGATTTTGGCACAAAATGTCTAGGGACTGCGTTGGTTTGAATCAAGAAAAGGGCTGTCAACCTCTCTGGTAACCCGAACTATTTAAAGACTATTCGGGAGCAACAATAATCCTCATAGTTTGATTCCCAAACTTGTCTAGTATAAATTTTGCCCCTGCCAGTCCCATACCATTGCTGACCATGTCAGCATCGGGAAAGTAATAGCGTATGGCAAAATGATCAAAGGGAATTAAATTTCGATCGGCACTGTTTTGACCAACTAACGATATTGTGTCCGACCGCAGTTTTATTGTACTAAGCCCTGGCACTGATGTGATAGATTCGCGATGCAAATAAGATTGCGCTAGGGACAGTCCGTTAATCATTAGGCCAATGAGCAAAATAGCGGCCAGAAAAACGTCCTTATTTCTTTTTGTTTCCCTCAGTACTATTAGCAAAAAAGGTAGTAAGGATATCACTGAAGGAATAAAGTATCTTGGGAACCCGTCCCCAATCCAACCACTATTGAGAAATCCAGTAAACATCCCAATACCAGAGCCTAGCCAAATGAATATGATAGGGCCGTATTCGAAATTTTTCTTGAATCGAATAATATACAAAAACAAAGCGAATCCAACCAGTGCGGCAACTGGGTATAGGAAAGACCACGTAGCTCGAACCAATCCCAATATTGGTAGGTGTGAGCCGTTCATATTCCTCATTAATAAATAGCCGTCTACGTAATCTTTAGGGGACAGCAAATAACAAAATAAAATACCCGCGAGTAGCCCGAAAACATAAGTTAATGCAGTGGAAAATTGACGTTTTCTTACTAAACTACAAGCCGCATCTCGATAGAGAAATTGAAGCACCAATATATAGAAGAACGAAGTGAACAAGGCGATTAATGGCCATTCATTTTTGCCCAAACTAATTAAAAAGCCAGCAATGAAAATATAAACGCTTACATTTTTCCTTAGTTCATAAACACCCAAGTAGGCAATCAAAGACGAAAGCCCAAACAGCGCAACCCCAATTGAACCTTCCAGATTTGCTTGAATAGATCCGCCAACTAACAGGGGAGTTGTAAAAGCGTATAAAACAAGCAAGTTCAAAACTGTAAAGCGAGAGATTGTCACATCTTTAGTGGATTGAACAAGCAAAATTAATATAGATAAAAATCCAACCACTGTTATCAGAAGGAATACCAACCTCACATGAAAAGTTTTTTGATCAAACGTTAGTTTTTCTGAGTAAAAGATTTTAGTGGCAGGATTTACTACCATCGATAAAAAACAATAGGGAAAAATATTTCTATCCGTTGTAGCCATGTAATCAACGCCTGCCAATTTAGCCACGTACAGTTGACAACGACTCCTTAAGCCCGAGTCAGGAAGGTCAACCACCGAAACGGTGGGGTGCTTAGTCTCCGTTAGTAACATTGCAAAGGTACCCTCTTCACCAACCAATGGTTGAGTTAGAAACGGAATGCGCACGATTATGATGAGCAGCAGCGTTACGATAGAAATCAACCACGTTCGGTACTTTAGAAGCATTAATATTCCTTCATTGCTAATTAAGAGTCGTTCGTGAACAAAAGCGCAGCCTAGTAATACCCAGCCAAACGTTGCATCACCATATGACCAAACATGAAATGTATGTCCTCGGATATCTGCATATCGTCGATATCTGCCCAAACCACATGTTGTGCAATCTCTTTTAACTTGCCACCTCGATATCCGCACAAGCCGAGTGTCACTGCACCATTTTGATTTGCATAATCAACCGCGCGGATGACATTCTCAGAATTACCACTGCCAGAGATCGCCAGCACCAGATCGCCAGGTAGCAAAACATGTTTCAGTTGCTCAACAAACACATCCTCAAAAGAAATATCATTGGCATAGCTCATCAGCAGCCCCACGTTATCAACGAGAGACCGTCCCCTAAAACTGCGTTGCGTCTGCATAGAAATCGTTTTATTCCAATCATTGATAAAGTGCAACGCTGTCAAAGCGCTGCCACCGTTACCCAGCGTAATGATCTGCTTTCCGGCAAGCCAGGCATTAGCAACGACTTGAACCCCATGATCGATCTGCTCACGATCAAGCGCTGAAACCAAACGTGTTAACTTGTTCAAATACAAATCGGCAATACCTTGGCTGAATGACATTGTGTTTTCTCGTTCTATTCTGATCTAGCGGTGTCGAAGACAATACGGCTGCCGAGCGGTTCAAGCTCGACGGGGACGTGTTTGAGCATGGATAACGCTGCTTTAATGGCAGTATGCTTCTCGGGCGGCGCAGTCATCAACAGAAAGCCACCAGCACCAGCGCCGAGGATTTTCCCGCCTTGTGCACCGGCATTCATCGCCAATTCATACCAACGGTCGATTTCTTGATTGCTGATGCTTGCGACCAGGCTCTTTTTGAGTAGCCAGTTTTCGTGCAAGATTTCGCCCATTGCTTCAAGATTATTAGCCTGTAGCTCGTCTCTCAAACTGTAAGCAAGCTTAACCATTTGTCGCAGTGCTTGAAGCTTGACCGGGTTGTTCGCCAGAGAATCTGACTGTTCTTGCAAAATGCTTGAGGCATTTCTTGTGGTGCCGGTGTAAAACATCAGCAGACTTGATTGCAATGACTTAATCGTGGCTGCTTTGCAAATAAGCGGTGAGACGACAACCGATTCGTCAGGCCTGAACTCAATCAGATTAAACCCCCCGTATGCCGCTGCGTATTGATCTTGTTTGCCGATCGGCTCTTTGCAAAGCTCAATTTCAACTTTGCAGGCATCTTTGCCCAAGACTTCGGCTGAACTGTACTTGCCCATATAGGCATTAAGCGCATGCAACAAACCGACAGTAAACGAACTCGACGACCCTAGCCCTGTGCCTTTAGACGGGATGTCAGCGATGGTGGTAATTTCTACGCCACCATTAAGACCAAGGTATCTCATGCTTTCCCTAACGAGGGGATGCTTGATCTGATCAACGGCAGTGACTTCTTCATTGATCGAATACCCGACCCTAATGCCTTGATCGAACTTTTTATTGACGTTCACGTAAATATATTTGTCGATAGCAGAGCTGATCACTGCACCAACCTCTTCGCTCTTATAGAAAGCAGGAAGGTCACTGCCACCACCCACTAAACTCATTCTCAGCGGCGTTCGACTAATAATCATATTGGGTTAGGGCTTTTATCATGCTGTTAAGGGTAGTTTAACCTTGATGGCGTCGTGCTCAAGCGCAGCAATGACAGGCACTTCGTCCTGAAGACGATCAAGATAAACGGTCTCTGCTTCCTCAGCGGTATAGCCTCTCAGGCAGTACTCATTGATTACTCTTGCTCTGCGCTCGGCCTCATCCGTGTCAACATAAAAGCGCTTGTTTGCATCCTTTGCAGCGTCTGTCGCAAGGGCGACAACGCCCTCAACGATCACAATATCTTCTGGTTGTATTTCAAATTGTTCTGCATTTTTTTGATGTAGTCGCTGGTGTTTCAAATAGCGTGGCAGCGATATCTGCTTAAGCTGAGTCGTCATCGACTGAAGTGACGTCAATGCCTCATTAAGCTCAGTCATGGCGTGCCTGGCCAACACGCCGTCGCCGCGATCCGCTTCAGACAGAATCCAGCGATCTGTCGAGATCACGTGGCTTTGACGTCCTAGCCCTAGCAACGCCAGCTTCAATATATTGGCAAAAGTACTTTTGCCGCTACGCGATTGGCCGCCAATCATGACCAAAGCGCCGGGTTGAAGACTGGCCAATTCATCAAGATATTTGTCCACTACTGAGGGATAAATATCGAGCACTAAGGTTGCTGCCTCTGCTAGGCTTAGAACAACAAAATCTGCGTTGGCTGGGTGCTTTCCGTCTCGACCGGCATACCCCGTTTCTACCAGAATGGACTTCAAGCCGGATCGCTTGGCCAACTCAATGTCTGTAGAGGTGTCACCGATCATCCAAGACTTTTCAAGATCGACGTTTAGATCGACAACAGCCCTCGTTATCATCCCGGTTGCGGGCTTTCTGCACTGACAGACAAGTTTCAAATCGGCTCGCTCACCAGCAAAACCTTTATCCGGATGGTGAGGGCAATAATAGATGCGATCAAGGTAGGCCGCTTCACGACCAAGCAAGGTTTCCATTTTGTAATGGATTTGCGTCAGCTGTTCGACACTGCACTCACCTCTGGCGATCACGGGCTGATTGGTCACGACGCAGGTCTTATAACCTTCTCGGTTAAAGCGACGAATTGCTGTCGCAGCACCATCAAGCAAACTTACTTGATCAAGTGAATTCAACTGATCGACTTGCTCGATAATCGTGCCATCTCTATCCAGAAATATTGCCGCTTGCTTATTAGCTAAAGAGGCGTTCGTAATCTTTCCCTTGCTGAAGTCAATTCTGACCTTGTCGATTCGATCTGGCGTACCGCAATCCTTGATGTACTCTGGACTGTTGTAACCACGCAAAATAATGCCGTCCCTGATCATTTGAGGGAACAAATGCTTACCAAAATCCAGCTCAACCTGTCCCCGATGCCGATAGGGGAGCAATGCGGCCTTGCTCATGCAATAGAGGGCTGCATTGACTAGGTTAGGGTAATACGTGTCAGCTTGATGGGGATAGGGGTGAAATTGGGTAATCACATTCGACCCATTCACCTCAACGAGATCAGAATCCTGGGGATGATCGTTGGGGTGCAAAAATAGCGTGGCGCCTGTGGTTTGACTGCTCGCATGAGCCCGGCAAAAGCGACTCAAATCGACATCCATCATGGTGTCGCCGTACATGACAAGAAACTGGTCTTCGAGTTGCCCAAACACATTAAGCACTGCCCCTGCCGTACCCAGTGGCACTTGATCATCAATGCACTGGACCTCGATACCCCAATTGTCTTTGCTCAAACAAAAATCGACAATTTGCTGGGCTTTGTGATTCACCAACACAAGCACCCTATTAAAGCCGTAACGCTTGGCTAGCAAGATTTGATGCTCAAGTAGTGGGGTGCCGCACACATCGATCAGAGGCTTGGGCAAATCGCCCAGTCTGTCTTTAAGTCGAGTGCCTTTACCACCTGCCAGAATGACAACCTGCCTCATGCGCGGGTGATCTCTTGTTGAATGATTTCTGCGATGGCACGGACGATGGCCTGTCGAGAGTCAAGTTTAGGTGTCCATCCCAGTTTCTTTAGCTTATCAAGACGATATTGAAACTTGGGCACATCACCAACCCAACCACGATTCTCAATGCCATAAACTATTTGCGCGTTCGGTGAAGCGGCTGCGACGACCGCCTCTGCAATGTGACGCACCGACATCCCTGTATCGTCAGCACCTAAATTGTAGACAGCAAGCTTTTCGGTCGCACCATGGCGAACTTGCAGCATACCGTCGATCAGATCATCAACATGAAGATAAGTCTTTTGCTGAGTCCCATCACCAAGCACCTTCAGTTCATCCGGGCTGGTTTTGAGCTTGTTCACAAAATCCAGTAAGACCCCGTGTGTCGCAGGCACGCCAATGACGTTGGGAAACCGGTAAACAAACGCCCGAGCCAGAAAGCTCTCTGCCGCAGCACTGATTGCTGCCTCAGAGGCCAATTTCATCGCCCCATAGTTGGATAGCGGCAAAAGTGGCCCAGAATCCTCTGAAATGCTTTGTTCTCCGTGATCCCCGTAAACCGCCGAACTTGACGCAAAAGCAAGCACTGGGATAGCGAGTTGCTTCATCACCTCGAGCACGTTAAAGGTTGTCATGAAAGTATCTTTGAGGTCAACCTGAGCGTCGGTCACCCCAGCCGGGATATCTGAATTAGCTGCCAGATGCCAAACTTCAATAATGGGCGATTGTTTGTGAAAATTTTCGATGGCCTCAAGGAAACCAACCCGTTCGGCACAATCGGCTTTGACGAAGGTAAAATTTGGGTTGTTTTGCAAATAGGCAAGATTGTTGAGCGTACCGCGGCTAAGGTTGTCCACACCCAATACCTGGTGTCCTTCGTCTGTGAAGCGCTTTGCCAAATTACAGCCAATAAAACCAGCAACCCCTGTAATCAAAATCGACATCTGCGACATCCCAACGTTTGTTAAGGCATACGGATCAATCTGCCTTTAATCTGGCTCATTATATTAGGTGGTCGAAGACGCGTTCACAGCGTTGATCGCCAAAAGTAAGTCATTCATTCTGAAATACAATTGTGCGATGACAGCCAAGAATACCGCCAACCCAGTCATTTCAGTCCTCATGCCGTGCTTTAACGGAGCCCGATGGGTTTCAGAGTCGATTGATAGTGTTTTAAAGCAAACCTTCACCGACTTAGAGCTGATCATCGTTGACGGTGGCAGCACCGACGGTTCTGTCGATATCATCCAAGACTACATAAAAAGGGATGCTCGGATTGTTCTCATCAATAGACCCGGGCTAGGGTTGTCTGCGTCTCTGAACCTGGGCATTGAATCAGCTCGAGGCGAATGGATTGCACGATTGGATGCAGACGATATTGCTGAGCCAGAGCGGCTGGCGCTGCAGCTGCAGGCGACGCTCGAAAATCCACAACTCGTTTTTCTGGGCACTGGTTTGACTGAAATTGACGAACATGGCCGTCTTGGGAAATCGTTTATCTATCCTCAAGAAACTGATCGTTTACTCAATAATCTGGTCCGTTTTAAGCGCTTTCCGCCGCATTCTTCAGCATTTTATCTGACTGACGTTGTAAAAAAAGCCGGAGGCTATCGAACAGAGATTAAACGCGCCGAAGACTTGGATCTCTGGCTGCGCTTATCCGAATTGGGTGCATTAGGATCAATCCCTCAGTGCCTGGTTCGCTATCGCAAACACACAGGTCAGATATCTAATTTTGAAGCCGGTACCCCTCAGGTCATAGACGCACGAGTTGCGGTCGTGGGGTATTGGTTAAGGCAACGCGGTGCGCCAGACGCGAGCCGATTCGATCATCCCAGGTATCTGGATTTTCGAGCGTTTGTGACACAGCAATATCAGTCATATTTTCGGCGACACATTGCGCGCGACCAGCTGACGGCTCGCTTTAGCGGTAAGCGGAGTAAATGGACACTGCTCTGGTCCCTTTTGAAACTATGTTTTACTCAGCCAAGCTTTGTTTTTTGGCTAGTCGACTTTCAATTGTTTGGTGAGCGGATAGCGCCTAAGGTTGCACAACAATGGTTATCAGCTCAAACGGCGCAGGGCGAGGCTAGATGAAAATCCTCGTTTTCAGTCAGTACTTCTGGCCCGAGTCGTTCCGTATCAACGAGGTTGTCGAGTCCTTAATTGACGTTGGGTGCGAGGTTACTGTGTTGACGGGTCAACCAAACTATCCCCACGGTAAAACCTTCGAAGGCTATCGGGCTCTGCAGGTGAGTACCGAAACGCATCCAAGGGGCTACGTCATACATCGGGTGCCCCTACTCCCTCGTGGTAAATCCAACACTCTGGGTCTGATTTTTAACTATTTATCATTTGTTGTGAGCAGCGCAATAGTCGGCCCATTTGTGTTGCGCGGTCAAAAGTTCGATCTGATTTTCGTTTGTGGGATGTCGCCATTTACCCAGTCTGTCAGTGCCATCTGGCTAGGCAAATTAAAAAGCGCCAAAGTAGTCATTTGGGTTCAGGATCTTTGGCCCGAAAGCCTTGAAGCTTCAGGTTTTGTCAAAAATAAAACCGTGCTGCGTAGTGTTGCGGCTGTGGTGAGTTGGATTTACCGTAGCTGTGATCTTCTGTTAGTGCAATCCAAAGGGTTTAGATCGTCGGTCGAAAAGATGTCTGGGGCGACACCAATCGAGTATCACCCGAACCCTGGCGAACTCGCGTTTAATCAACACACTAGCCATGAACAAGCACCCAGTGTGGCCCTCGGCAAAGGCTTCAACGTTGTCTTTGCTGGCAATATGGGCACCGTTCAAGCGCTGGATAAAGTGCTTGATGCGGCAGAGATGTTGTTGGAGCACAATGCCATCAATATCGTACTCATCGGTAGCGGCAGCTTGACCACCTGGATCGAGACCGAGATCAAACGCCGAAACCTTACAAACGTGACGATGCCAGGGAGGTTTCCAGTTGAAGCCATGCCGGGGATACTAGCCCAAGCGTCAGCACTATTGGTTAGCCTGTGTCGTGACCCGATCATCAGCAAAACGATTCCAAGCAAGGTGCAGGTCTATCTTGCCGCTGGTAAACCCATCATCGCGTCATTGGATGGTGAAGGAGCCGCAGTCGTCGAAGAGTCAGGGGCAGGCGTATCTTGCCCTGCCGAAGATGCTGCTGCCTTAGCACAAGGGATACTAAAGCTGTACGGTTTGTCACCCCAGCAACTCGAACTACTCGGCAAACAGGGTGTTGCCTATTACCAAGAACACTTTGAACCTAACATGCTGGCAACCCGACTGCGTGATCATTTCGCTACAGTACTATCCAACCGTGCGAGAAGCGCTACTGAGGACGCCGCCAATTGAAGACAGAGTCGCAAATTAAGATTTTGATTCTTGGCGCGTCTGGCATGCTGGGCAACGCGCTGTACCGCTTTTTTAGTGAAAGCGATGGCTTTATCACTCACGGCACCTGTCGATCACCTAACTTCGTTCAAGCTTTGCCTGTTTCTTTGCGGCACAATATCGTGCAAGATGTTGACGTTGAAAACGAATCAAGCTTGGCTCAGTTGCTGACTCAGCTACGACCCAATATTGTTGTTAATTGTGTGGGGCTGGTCAAACAGCTTGCAGAGGCCAATGACGCAGTGGCGGCAATCAAGATCAACGCGTTACTGCCACACCAACTTGCTAGGCACTGTAAACAAGTTAATGCCCGACTGATTCACGTTAGCACTGACTGCGTCTTTAGTGGCAAAAAAGGCAACTACACAGAGCAAGATATGCCTGATGCACAAGATTTGTACGGGCGCAGCAAGCTCTTGGGTGAGGTTGATTACGATAATGCTATCACCCTAAGAACCTCAATCATAGGCCACGAAATAAACAGTAATCATGGCCTGGTTGATTGGTTTTTATCTCAAACAGGTCAGGTGAAGGGTTTCCGAAAGGCGATTTTCTCGGGGCTGCCAACTGTTGAATTGGCTCGGGTGATTAGGGATTTTGTCATTCCGCATCCTGAACTCCGCGGTACATACCATGTATCAGCCTCGCCGATTAACAAATATGAACTGCTCAAACTTGTTGCCAATGCTTACTGCAAGCAAATCAATGTTGTGGCAGATGATAATCTCGTGATTGATCGATGTTTAGATTCGACTCGCTTTAAACTTGCTACTGGATATCAAACTGTGCCTTGGACAGAACTAATTGGGCAGATGCATAAGTTTAGTCAGTCTTCTTGCAGGCAATAAACCATATGTTTAAAAATAAAGTCCTCTTAATTACCGGTGGTACTGGCTCATTTGGCAACACCGTGCTGACCAGACTGCTTGACTCTGAGCTCGCAGAGATCAGGGTGTTTAGCCGTGATGAGAAAAAGCAAGAGGATATGCGTCTCAAGCACAAAAGCGACAAACTTAAGTTCTACATCGGTGACGTCCGTGAATATGACAGCGTGCACGATGCCTTGCATGGCGTCGATTTTGTTTTTCATGCGGCTGCACTAAAACAGGTCCCCTCCTGCGAGTTTTACCCCATGGAGGCCGTTCGAACCAACGTGCACGGGGCCGAAAACGTCATGCGCGCGGCGATTGCGCAAGGCGTCAGTCGCTGCGTCCTGCTTAGTACAGATAAAGCGGTCTATCCGATCAATGCAAT
This sequence comes from Jezberella montanilacus, assembly GCF_003003055.1. GTDB lineage: Bacteria > Pseudomonadota > Gammaproteobacteria > Burkholderiales > Burkholderiaceae_B > Zwartia > Zwartia montanilacus. The sequence continues at coordinate 295,207 of NZ_PVTV01000012.1, read as the reverse complement.
GGGCATCTCTAAAGCCTTGATGGAAAAACTCATGGTCGCCAAGTCCCGGCTCTGTGATCCCAACAAAACGGTGCTCTCGGCAACGCGTTATGGCAACGTCATGGCGTCACGTGGCTCGGTAATCCCATTATTTCTTGAGCAATTACAGCAGGGCAAGCCAATCACAGTGACCGATCCTCACATGACACGGTTCTTGATGTCGCTTGAAGAATCAGTGGATCTGGTTTTATATGCCTTTGAACATGCCAAGCCAGGCGATATTTTTGTACAAAAGGCACCAGCTTCGACGGTAGGGGATCTTGCCCAAGCGATGACTTCTCTCTTTGCAACTAAGAGCGAAATACAAGTGATCGGCACCCGCCATGGCGAGAAGCTTTATGAATCTCTCGTCTCGCGTGAAGAGATGGCTCGAGCGGAAGATCTGGGTAACTATTACCGCATCCCCGCGGATGCCCGCGACTTAAACTACGATAAATACTTCGTCACCGGCGAGACACAAATTTCTAATTACGATGACTATACATCCCACAATACCCGTCGTCTGGATGTTGAACAGGTAAAAGAAGTACTCATGAGCCTCGATCTGATTCGTGGGGCAGTCAATGCGTAAACTGAAAGTCATGACCATTGTCGGGACTCGGCCAGAAATCATCCGCTTATCCCGCACGATCCATAAACTCGACCAGTTTTGCGATCATATTTTGGTTCATACCGGTCAAAATTATGACTATGAATTAAACGGGATTTTTTTTAAGGACTTAGGGATTCGTGCGCCCGATGCCTTTATGGAAGCCGCTGGCGAAACACCCGCAGAAACGATCGGTCGAATCATCATCGCTGCCGATGAAATGATTCAAAAGTACCAGCCTGAGGCACTGCTGTTACTTGGGGATACGAATAGTGCACTATCCGCCATTTCAGCCAAACGCCGTAAAGTACCCATTTTTCATATGGAGGCTGGTAATCGGTGCTTCGATTTTCGAGTGCCTGAAGAGATCAACCGACGTATCGTCGATCACACAGCTGATATCAATTTAACTTACAGCGAGATTGCTCGAGAATATCTATTACGCGAAGGCTTACCGCCAGATCAGATTATCAAGACGGGTAGTCCGTTGCGCGAAGTGATTGATTACTATCGTGAAGGGATAGATAAATCTGAGGTCTTATCCACACTTAACCTTAAACCAAAGCAGTATTTTGTGGTGAGTGCGCACCGGGAAGAGAATGTCGATTCGCCCAGCCAATTAAAGAAACTGTTTCAGTTGTTGAACCACTTAGCGCAAACCTATCGAGAGCCAGTTCTCGTCTCAACACACCCCAGGACAAGAAAGCGGATCACCGACGCCGGTTTGGTCGCTGACCCCTTGATCAGATTTGAGAAACCCTTTGGGTTTACGGACTACGTCAAGCTTCAACTTGACGCACGTGCAGTGCTGTCTGACAGCGGTACGATTACTGAAGAATCATCAATCTTGAATTTTCCCGCCTTGAATTTGCGCGAGGCCCACGAGCGGCCAGAAGGGTTCGAGCAAGCTGCAGTGATGATGGTGGGTATGGATATTGACCGTGTTGAACAAGGCTTGGCTATCCTTGCCGAGCAACCGCGCGGCCAAACGCGGGGATTGCACTTAGTGGCAGACTATGCCCCTGACAATGTGTCTGACAAGGTTTTGCGTATTATTCAAAGCTACACAGACTTCGTCAATCGCAAGGTATGGCGCAAATCTTGAACCATGACGTCACTGGGCGGATAGACTGCCCTTGGCCTGAATCATCATGAAAAGAACGCTTGACTTCACTTTAAGTGCCCTGGGCTTGCTGCTGTTGGCGCTACCGATTCTGTTTGTGAGTATTGCGGTAAAGATCAGCTCTAAAGGGCCTATTTTTTACTGGAGCAACCGAGTGGGGCGCCACAATAAACTCTTCAGCATGCCTAAGTTCAGAAGCATGCTGATCGACACACCGACCGTCGCCACCCATCTACTCGCCAACCCGGCCAGCTACCTCACGCCAATCGGCGGTTTTCTGCGTAAAACCAGTCTGGATGAGCTTCCCCAGTTGTGGAGTATTCTGACAGGCGATATGTCGTTGGTAGGCCCTAGGCCCGCACTGTTCAATCAATATGATTTAATCGCGTTACGGACTGAAAACGGGATACAGCTTCTCGCACCTGGCCTGACTGGTTGGGCGCAAGTCAACGGACGGGATGATCTGCCAATTGACAAAAAAGTTGCTTATGACATCGAATACCGGGATAGGCAATCATTACTGTTTGATCTTCAAATTTTGTGGTTAACCGTTTTAAAAGTCATCCAGCGTGATGGCGTTTCGCATTAAGAACGTTCTTTATGACCAATCCGAGTACCACTGCGACCATTCTTAACCTACCCAGGGTGACCAAGCGTTTGGTCGTTCTGGTCGTCGATGCAAGCATCTGTGTGTTTACGGTTTGGTTCGCCTTTTACTTGCGGCTTGGAGAGTTCGTTTCGCTCTCTGGTCCGGCGGCCAAAGCGGCGTTGGTCTCAATGGGCTTAGCGATACCGATTTTTATGATCGGGGGGCTTTACAGGGCAATTTTTAGATATTCTGGGTGGCCAGCATTTATGGCCATCACCAAAGCAACCGCTATTTATGGCTTGGTTTACGCTGCTTTATTCACAGCATTCAGCTTTGAGGGCATCCCGCGTACAGTCGGTCTGATTCAGCCCATTCTGCTATTACTTGCGATAGGTGGATCACGCGCCTTGGCGGGATATTGGCTGGGTGGTGCTTACAAGAATCTGCTAACAAGATCGACCTTACCGAAAGTCTTGGTTTATGGTGCAGGCTCATCGGGCCAGCAGTTAGCCGCTGCGATGGCTCACAGCCACGAAATGAAGGTAGTTGGTTTTCTCGACGACGACATCAAACTGCAAGGACATGTGATCAACGGATTACCGGTTCACAGCCCAGTTGATTTGAGCAACTTGATCGACTCTCTGCAAGTTACTGATGTTTTGCTCGCTCTACCCTCCATCTCGCGCAAACGCCGTAACGAGATAATCAATGCCATGCTCGACGCAAAGGTATCGGTCAGGACTTTGCCAAGTGTTACTGAGTTAGCTCAGGGAAAAATCAGCACCTCTGATCTACGAGAATTGGATATCGATGACTTGCTCGGCCGAGAAATGGTTCATTCAGATGACTCCCTGCTCGCCCAGCACACAGAAGGCAAAGTCATTCTGGTAACGGGTGCAGGCGGTTCAATTGGCGGAGAGCTTTGCCGTCAATTGCTGCGACTTTCGCCCGCAAGCCTATTGCTGATCGAGCAAAGCGAATTCGCTCTTTACGAAATTCATCAAGATTTACTGCCTCTTGCCGAGAAGTCAGGTACTAGCTTGATACCGCTGCTGTGTTCGGTACAAGACTTTGCCAGAATGCGTGACATCATTTTGATGTGGCGACCCTATTCTGTTTATCATGCGGCTGCTTACAAGCACGTGCCCTTGGTAGAGCACAACCCCGTCGAAGGCATAAAAAATAACGTCTTTGGCACGCTACAAGTTGCGCGCGCCGCCCTAGGCCATGTTTCGAAGTTTGTTTTGATCAGTACCGACAAAGCTGTAAGACCGACCAATATTATGGGTGCCAGCAAACGCCTAGCCGAAATGGTTTTACAAGGACTTGCTGAGCACTCAACGACGGGTTTAGGGTCAGCCTCGACGGCCGCACGAACTGTGTATTCTATGGTTCGCTTCGGAAATGTGCTGGGATCGTCTGGATCAGTCGTACCCAAATTTCGCGAGCAAATCAAAAATGGTGGGCCCATCACCCTCACGCACCCTGACATCACTCGGTACTTCATGACGATCCAAGAAGCCGCTCAGTTGGTTCTGCAAGCAGGGGCGATGTCACAGGGAGGTGATTTATTTGTTCTGGATATGGGTCAACCCGTCAAGATCATCGATCTCGCAAAACGTATGATTGATCTGTCTGGCTTGACGTTAAAGGATCAAGCTGATGAAGATGGCGATATAGAGATTGAAATCACTGGCTTGCGGCCAGGCGAAAAACTTTACGAAGAATTGTTAATTGGTGACAATCCGCAGGCTACCGTTCATCCGCGCATTATGACCGCGAATGAAAGCTGCTTGCCATGGTCTGAATTCGAAATCAAACTCAACGCCTTGCAGATAGCGCTAGATCAGAACAACGTCAGCGAAATCCGATCGTTGCTGCTCGAACTTGTGTCAGGTTATCAGCCTGAGGGTGCCATCGTCGACTGGCTCACCTTGGCTCAAGAGCAGAAAGCTAACTAATTTTCTTCGGTATTACCGCGGTTTTACGCAGCCCCTCGTCAACACTAAAAGGCGGTTCCCAACCCAACAACGATTGTGTCTTTGCTATATCGACTTGTAACGATCCAAGCAGTTGCTGCGCCACTTTAGCCTTGCCTATGAGTTTGGCCGCAGTTTTCAACACAATCACTGGCACGGGTATGAGCAGTGCCCGTTTATTAAAAACTTGCCCCATTTTCTTGAGCAACTGTGTGGTAGACAGGTCCTCGTCATCCGAAACTAAAAATACCTGATTAGTCGCGTTGGGGTGACGAACACAACAACGAATCAAGTCTACAAGGTTATCCAAAAAGACGAAACTTCTTTTGTTATCTACCCAGCCCAGTGGCAAAGGCAACTGTTTATTGACGATCCGCAACAACGAGCCAAAATTACCCGGTGCATTAGGGCCATAGACAAGGGGTGGGCGAATGATAACAATCGACATCGCCGTACTTAGCGCTAAATTCAAAAGCCCAGATTCTGCCTCTAACTTCGACTGAGCATACGGTGAGTGCGGTTCCGGACTGTCGTCTGCAGCAAAAGCCTGATCGAATGTCTCAGCCCCATTTACCCCTAAACTACTCAGAAAAATAAATCGTTTGACTCCTGCTTGAGCAGCTTGACGGGCGAAATGCAATGTCCCTTCAGTGTTAATGCTTCTGAATTCAGCGAGAGGATCGGCTGCCTTATCTTTGAGTAAATGAACTCGCGCAGCACAGTGAATCACGACATCAATATTTTTGAGGGCGACCGTCCAGTCAGTATCGGGAGATAATTCTAAGCGTTCGACTACCTCAACTCGACTTGGCAATTTGACAGTAGTTTTTCTGACCGCTGCTCGAATCACGCCAGCTTCGGTCGCAACCAGTGTCGCAACGACAGCAGATCCGATAAAACCATTAGCGCCAGTAATCAAGATGTTTGTCATATACAGAGGTGTCTTTAACTTAGCGATGACTAGATTGTTGAAACGGCAAACGATCAAATGAAGTCGCAACCTCTAGAAAGGCGAATGGAATAAGTGACATAACAATCGCGATGATCAGCACAATGATCTTGCCAGACAACTTACAGCGTGTAGCGTGGAAATCAACGTTACCAGATGCGACTGGTCGAGGGTAGGCATATGAATAACCGAGCGCCATAAAAGCACAAAGTAGTAAAAGGTTGTCACGAATGATGAACGAATGGGAATAGAGATTACCCAGACAAAGCCCGAGAATTGCTACTGCCGCCGGTATCAATGCTCTGAGATTTTTCGTCCGACAAAGTGGCCAAAGCAAAACGAGCAAATAACAACCTGCACCAACGATCCCGACATCAGCCAAGATTTGTAAGAAATAGTTGTGCGCGTTCTCGCCGCCCGACTGAGACATCCAGACTGAATGACTAAAAGGAACGACGGCTGAGCTAAGTAAGAAATTACCTTGACCTAATCCCATCAAGGGATAGCTTGAAAACATTCGTAAGGCTGCAGCAAACAACTCAAGACGCCGACTGGTTAACAAATTCAGATGCTCAAACGTCAGCAACTTTGGGTCCTGAATTTGTATAAAAGCATCTTGTAACCACGGGCTCAGAGAAATCAACAGCGCAATCAACGCAAATCCAGTCGCCGCGCATGTAAACCCTACTACTTTTGACTTGTTGCGAAGAAAATCCCGTGCAAGCAACAGAATGATCACTGCAAAAACAGCCATACTGAAAACCAACGAAGCCCGAGATTTGCTTAGATAGAGCGCGATCCAACAAAGCACAATCGTTACGTAAGCAAAATAACGCCATCGGTTCGATTTCAATAATTTCAATACACCAAATAAACCGACAGAGCCTAACAACATGTGCCCTGCATAAGCATGGATGTCAGGCTGGAATCCGATGGCGCTGTAACCAAAACTTTCTGGCCGGTATTCGACCGCGGCCTGCGGCAAGCCGATTTTGGTAAAGGCCTGGTAAATCCCGTAACAAGCCGACACAAATAGCGAAGCGATTGCTGGTTTAAATATTAGCTGCTCTCTATCTGCTCGCCTGAGAAGAGAGTCGGCGAGCAGGGCCAAAAACAATAAGGCCAGTGAAATCGCCAACCAATCCCCTATCGGCGAAAAATCGTTACCTCTCACAAATAGTTTGAACCGAACCGTCTCATGCAGAAACGTCGACAGCTCAAAACGCGAGGCACTGCGCCATAGATTGCGCGCAATAGCCAAGGCTGTCGAAAGCGAAATTACCCAGGCTAACAACCCGATCGGCCAAGGGATCGTGCTTGGGTTGAAGCGCAGAGATTGTGGACGATTTAAATGCTTAATAAAAAGCGCGCAGGTCAGGCCGGTTACCAGGTCAATCCCCGCGGCTGTTACAAAATACGGAACTGCTGGGTGATAAAAAAACTGTAATTGCCAATGTAGTGTTGGGACTAACGGTAACAAGAACGTGACCAGCATGACTCCGCGCCGCTCTGAAATCAGCGTAACAATGAATGCCAATTCAAAATAGAACAGGGTCGGCCAACGCACGGGTTGCAAGTAGCCGCATACGTAACTACTCAGAACTAAAAGCACGGCAGCGCTGCCGATACCCAATGCAGACCATGAGAAAAAGCGGGCCAGCTTTGTCTGCAAATTAAACAGCCTCATCTCACGCAACGATCTGGTCCCACTCATTGACCAACCTCTATCTGATACTCATTCGATAGCTTCTGCAAAACACTTTGACACTTTTCACGGACCTGCGACAGGGTAATGTTCGCAACACAAGGCACAGCGGTGTTCGGCTCAGTCTTGTACTGACAGCGCCAGTGACAGCCAAAGCAATCCATTGGCTGAACCGCGACCAAGGGCAGCACACAAGCATCGCTGTTTTCAACGACGTAGGGCATGAATCTGGCAGAATGGCCGCCCCCCAAGATACACACTGAAGGTATCCGCAAGGCCGCCGCCAAATGGATATTGCCCGAATCATTAGAAACCACCAACCGCGCACCAGCCATCAAATCAAGCAGCTCAGTTAAGGTAGTCTTACCAGCTAAGTTTTGTAGGGGCGCTTTTGCAATCTGCACAATACGCTCGCATAGCGCCTGATCCGCCGACGACCCACACAGCACAGCAGGTAAACCATACTGAGTAAATAGCTCATCGGCTAGTTGCGCGAAGTTCGCAGCAGGCCATGCCTTAGGTAACCACGAAGCGCCCGGTGAAATCAAAATATAAGGTGTTTTAGCATCAATTAGCGGTGATGCTAACCTCGGTGACTGTAGTCGTCCCACACTACTGCGAAAGCTCGTCGCGCCCAGGTTACGGACAAAGTGAGCATTTTTCGAGAGCTCCATGGCTGTCGGATCGCCTACACGCATTAGGTCTGTGTACCAAGTGTCCGTGATTGTTTTATCAGCGACGGTGAGGTTATTCGCGTCACCGACTTGCCCAATGCGATGAGCAGCTCCCGTTGCCCTAACCAACCGATCCACCGCGAATTCCCGAGAGAAAGTTGGTTGAATCGCGACACCAAAGCCTCGCCACCGAAGCTTTAGCATCAACCCAAGACAATAGGTCTTATCGAATCGCAAACGATTGACGTCAACGTCCAACACTTCATCCCACCAAGGCTCTTGTTTTGCCAAAGATGACCAGATGCTGTTGGCACACAGTACGATTTTCTGATTAGGATAGATATCGCGATAAGCCCTCGCGCTATCTAACCAAAGCACGTAGTCGCCGATGAGATCCAGACGAACGAGCAACACTGATTTGACATCCGCGCGACCGCTAGGGCAATGATCAATCAGCCATTGTTCGTCAAGCAAGCGGTTAAAGATCAGTCGCAATGTTTCACTAGCGACCCACTTTACAAACCTGAACGGCAGAACCACTATGCCTCGGGCTTTCCGGGCTAAACGTCGAGCGAAAGAGATAAACTGACTCATGGGTGACTCAGGGATGGCTTAACTGCGCGGGTGCAGTCGACGGATTATCTTGCAAGGGAAAACGATAGATTTGGTTCCCTGTAGGATCTGGGTTGGTTTTAGTCGTAAAGTATTTTCGATAAAGACCGAACTCAGCATCAAAAATAGTCCAGGAGGCATCTTTAAAACGAAGATTAGGATGAAAAACAGGGGTACAGGGCAAGGGGTGATCCCAACAGAATCCACCCCCACCAGGAACAAATATATAAAACCCAGAATCCGTTCGTTTGAGTTCGGCGTTGACTTGAGGGACTGCTTGCCATCCCTCTAGAGATATCGCTCTGACACCAGTCAGTTTAAAAGACACCATCAGCACCAACACAACCCCCAGTGCCTGCAAAATAGACCATTTTTCAAAATTACTGTGGCCCAGCGTCGATGGTCTCAACTGGGTCTGTTTAACGGCAAGCCAGAGCGCGGTGGCGATAAAGATTGGCAGGACAGCACCTAAAAATCTCAGATCAGGAGCTGTCAGAAACCAGAAGATCAAACTGCATAGCAACGGCAGATACAGTAGGAGTAACGTTTTAGTGTCAGTTGAGTTTTTTGATTTAATTACACGTGCAAGACTAAACAGCATCGCCAGTAAAGATGCGCTAAAAAGAATGGCAATGTGATTTGGCAGACGATGCATCCAACCTGACAACCAGTGCCAGTTTCCTAAAACACCTGCCGGATCCATCACATCAGGCTGTCTGGCCAAACTCAAAATCAGGTCAGTCTCAAAGCGTATTTGAGCAAGCTGTAAGGTCCACTCTTTTTGCCAAAGGCCAAACACTGTACTCGGGAACATGATCGTGCCAGACAAGGCGTAACTTCTGATGCTATGAACCAGGGTCGCCACCGCAAGCAACAAAGCCACTTTTATTAAACTGATGCTTTTTACAGAAAGCCGACCTCGTATAAACACCAGTGCACACATGACACAGGCTGCAGCAAAGGCAACACCGCTAAGCTTGATCGCGACCGCGGTAAAGGCCAACAGCGCAATGGTTGCAAAATCCCGATCAGTTTGTGAAGATATTTTTGTCGCAAACGCCAAACGCATCAGTAAAAGCGACATGGCGATTTCGACTAATCCAATCGCCATGTCTGGTGCTGGGTTGGCGATGGTGCCAGCGACGTAGCCAAAATAGATAAACAGCACACCACCAACAATCCATCGCCATAAAAGCGCCTGCCTTATCCCCACTTCAATCACTGTGCTCAACGACAAAATCAAAAGAAACAAACCACCCGTTGCATAGCCTTTGCCCCAAAAGGGATAAAAATTGAGCAGGGCAAGAAAGCCAAAATAGCTTTGATTAAAGGCAAAGCGCCAGTGAATGTTTGCCAGCCCCATTAACAACGGGTACTCGTTTAGCCATCGAATACTTTGAAAGTGATACAGGCCCGAATCGACGTTGTTGGGTGCCCCCATCGCACGCAAGCACCAAACGACCAGAAGGAGCACAAGGCAAATGAAGCCAAATTGGTAGGTTTTGAAAAACCCAACGAGATGTTTCAGTGACTGCACGATTGAAAATTGCTTATCGAACAAGCAGACACTCAGACCAACTACCACTGCGATCAGGCTGGCGATCCAATCGATTCGGATAAATAACTGTGCCAATTCGACCACAGCAGTAACAGCCGTAAAACCCACCCAAAGCGTGCCGCAATCGATGAGCCTTGCATTGGGGATGCCAACCAGTCTGAGCGTCAACCGACCCCAACCTGCTAAAGTGAAGGCGATCAACGCTAGTGCGACTGACAGCACACTGAAATCTATCGCGAGGTGGGTTGGATGAATGATTGGCAAAATGCAGTGACCTGTATTGTTAAGACCGCGAAATTTGCATACGTCGTGCCAACTCTCGTCTCGCTCGCAGGTAAACCGTAGTACCTTTATCAACCAAGTTTCTTTTGCGTCCCATATATTGCTCAAACAACTGGTCGAGCTCGGCAAGATACAAACGTTTCAGACGCCCCGAGCCAGAAATTGATCCCTCATAGAGCCTAAAAACCGCCAGATCTTGATCGATCACTGCATGCGTAGCGCCTTGTGCCAGAAGCTTCAAATAAAGCTCGTAATCCCAGCAGGTGTTGTTTTCAGCGTTGAACCCACCCGCCTGTTTATAGCTGTCAGCCGAAAAAAAAGTTGCTTGCTGAAACAACACGGCTGACCGATAAAGCATGGCCTGTTTAGTCAACACATTCGGTTTGACGCGTTTTCGCTGGCTGTCAGCATATTCGGTGAAGCCTTGACCAGTAACAAAAGTGTTTGTGCCATGCTGTTCAAAAAATTGACGGACTGCCGACAAGGCGCCAGGCAACAAGTAATCATCGGAGTTGATAAACCCGTAAATATCACCCGTGGCTCTAGCAAAACCTTGATTTAAACCATCAGCTGGGCCTTGATCTGTCTGAAATACTTTAATGATTTGATCCCCGTATGAGCTGATCAGTTCACGACTGCCGTCAGTGCTTCCTGGGTCAACAATGATGTACTCAAGCTCACAACCCGTTTGGTTCAGTATGGAGTCAATACATGCTTTCAAATATTGCTTCTGATTAAACGAGATGGTCACGATTGTTATCTTCATCGCGTCTTCTTGGTTGCGTTAGTTTTTTTGTACTGCGCGTAAACCTGCCCGATGTAGTCCCAAGTTTGCTCTGCACAACGCGGCCAGGAATAGGACTCAGACAAGGTTTTTGCTTGTTGTGCCAAGTGCTCACGTCTGACTGGATCGTTAATCAACTGTTCGATCGCGTCAGCAATAGATGTATCGTCAGTTGGATCAAAATAGACACCACCATCCTGTAAGGTCTCAGGCAAGCTGCTTTGATTCGAGCTCGCAATTGGTACGCCGACCGCCATGGCCTCAAGTAGCGAAATCCCGAATGTTTCACACCCCGAGGCGAAGACAAAAATGTTAGTCTGCGCAATACGCAAGGGTATTTCTTCGTGTGGCACAAAATCTAGCACCGTGACAAACTCATGACGAGGGTCTGATGCTTCGATTTGCTTGTTCAACAGACGCAAGGCGCGCCGCCCACCACCACCGACCAGAGTCAGTCTGAGCTGATGGCCACGATCACGCAACAACTTGATCGCCCTCACAACCACCCATTGATACTTGTACTCCAGGATTGGCGATACGTACAGGCATTCAATGGGCTGTGCTTTGTCACTTGGCCAGCTCGCTTGCGGCAAGGTTTCTTTAAAAACTTGCCCGACGCCATGAGCAATCACTGTCGTGTTCAGAAGCTTACCCGTGTAATGCTGGACTCGTTTTGCAGCATAGTGAGTAAGAAAAATAGACGCGGTTGCAAACCGAAAAGCACTTTTTTGAACAAGATAGATAACGGTTTGCTGTAAGCGATTCCGACTAAAGCCGAACAACTTTAATACGCCCTCGTCATAAGGCAGCATATTTTGATTAAGCGCAACCATGGGTTCGAAGCGACATACAGTACCGGCATCCGCCGAAAACAAAATCTGACAACCTGCCTCTCGAATCTCAGTTGGCAAACGGGTCGCCTGCCAAAACAGCTGGGTCAGCAAGGATTGCTCAGTCTCTTTAGCGTGATGCTTGACCAGCCAAGGTTTATCGGGGATTAAATCCAGTAATTTTCGATAGCTCCAGACGTGGATCTCTTTAAAGCCAAATCCTTCAATTCGCTCAATATCTAAGATGCCGATCAAATGGGCGACGCCCCCTCCGGAGCGTATGCGCGATGCATCGATAGCCACAACGAGATCACTCATGAACCGAATCCTTGACGACAGACATCAAACTCGAAGTAGCAATTTCAGGACTCAGTGTTGATGCCAGTTGCGCACTTCGTTGGCCCATTTGAATGAGCTGCTCATCGCTCTGTGAGGACAGGCGATGCATGGCTTCAGCAAGCTGGTCAACCGCGTGATCGCTAAAACCATCACCGTTGTAGTGCTTAATCAAAAACTGCAATTTTGAACCAACTTGATCTGACAGGATCAATGGCAAGCCTGCACAAGCAAATTCGTGCGCAACAACCCCCCAGGGTTCATAACGACTCGGCAAAATAAATGCCCCAGACTGTTCGGCATAACTAACGAGGGCAGACTGCTCTGCAAACGGTTCGATTGAAATAGCCGAGTCGTTTTTTTGTGCTTGCAAAAGCTCTGCATCCATAGGGCCATTGCCCACACACTTTAATTTCCAGGTGCCATGATAGGTAGATCGATAGCGGACATAAGCTTCGAGCAAGATATCAATCCCTTTTGCTTTGGCAAACCGCCCAACATATAAAAATTGCTTGGGGTATAAACACTGCTTGGCATCTGTCAAGCTTGTTGCCGCTTGTGAGAACAGCTCAGTGTTGCCAGATAAAAGATTGCCAATGATTTCGTTTTTTGTAAAACCAATCCTCGCAGCGTACTCATACTGCAATGGGCCCGGCACCCAAGCGAAAGAAAAATAGCGTTCCTTATACCAGTGCCGAATAAGTCGGGCGCCGATTTGCTGCCTCAGATTACCAAACCACTGACTATCCAGACCCATGACGACTGGCGTCCCTTGCTGCTTCAGCAAGCGCGCCACGGGCAGATAGCCCTTATCCTGCCATCCTGAGATATAAGCGACAACCGGCTTTAGGTTACTGGCAAATTCGAGCAGCGTTTTAGGCGAAAACGACGATCGATCGTGATAGTTAACACCCTCGATCGTCGCTGGAACAAAGGGGGTCAACTTGTTGTTTGTCCACCTGATCACGTGAACGGTGGCCCCATATTCACGGACTAACTGGGCAAAAATGGGCAGGTTATAGCCCATGATTTCGGTGTATAGATAAAGTATGTTCATCGAGTTTTACTTTGATCCTGATACGATAGTCTGATACAGATGCCTGGTCTCTGACGCACAACGAGCCCAATCAAACATGCTCGATCGTAACCTGCCCTTAAGTATCAAATCTTCGCGCCTCTCAGACCAGTAGACCACTCGTTCAATCGCTGCGCTGATGTAATCCGCTTGGTGTGGATCAAAATATTCTGCCGCATCGCCAATCACCTCTGGCATTGAACTGGTGTTACTGCTCACAACAGGACAGCCCTGCGCCATTGCCTCAAGTGGCGGCAAGCCAAAGCCTTCATAAAGAGACGGATAGACGAACGCCGAGGCATTGCGATAAAGCTGGACAAGATCGTCGTCCGAGCCGCCGCTGTGCTGCACTTGATCCAAAGATAGACCGAGCGCGTTGATCTTGGCTGTTTCTGCGGTCGTAAACGGGGCTGAGCCAAACGCAACAAGATTGAAGTCGCTCGATAGTCGCTTAGAGTTAGCGTACGCCTCTAGCAAGCGAGCGAAATTCTTGTAGGCGCCTCTCAAGCCAACGTAGAGTAAATAAGGCTTTGGTTGCCCCATGGTGCCTATGTAGGTTCGATCTACCTTTTGCGCTTCGTTAGCGTGAAACGCATCGCAACCAAGATGGATAACTGAGGTTTTAGCAGATGGTACGTCAAACAGACGGATCAAATCCCTTTGTGTCGAATGAGATATACAAATGACATGATCTGCTCGATGTACTGCTTGATATTTAGGGCTACTTTTTAAATCAGCGCTTGAGCACGTATCGCCCATTAGTCCAAGCTCACTGATCATGTCAAAGACAGACAAGACGGTGGGCGCCTTTTTTGAACCGCTGCGCCTGTTGCTGTAATACGTCTCATGAATGATGTCAGGCTGCCAACTCTCAATCAGGGCAGAGGCCAAGCGGCCGTTCAAACTCGTGCAAATTGAAGCCGTATAGGGGGGGTAGTCGGTCACCGCTATGCCGCGCACGATCGTCCGCGGTAATTCACGTAAATAGACATTTCGGTAAACAGGGGCGAAAATTTTCAAGCAATCTGCTGGCTGTTGCATTGCTCTCGCCAGCTCGCAAAAATAGCGGGACACGCCACCAGTACGTTGCAAGCAAAAGGCCTGATGATCAAATGCGATTCGCATTCAACGCATCCGTAAGAGATGTCTTTTGATACGACGCCACTGGCGCTTGGCAAAAGACGGTGCGATTTGATCATCGGCAATGAATTGATCGCCTTTGCAGTCTTGTAAAACTGCATCAGGGTGAATCAACGGGAAGATCATCGGTTCGGTCGCCATATTCGCATGGATGCCAACCACTTGGGTGTGTGTCGCCTCAGGCCCAAAACCGATGTTAGAGATCAGATTGACATTGGGGGCAACCTGCAGCATGCCCTTCAACAGACAGGTAAACGTCCACGAGCAATCCCAAGTATCCAGGCTGCCATTGTGAACCGCCTCAAAAGAATTGCGCCAGTAGGCCTGCTCGCCCTTGCTTGAGAAGGTCGTTTCAAGCCAACCTTCATCCCTGTACTTTGGCCAGAGGGTGAGGTCGCGATCATAGTGCTTCCAGGCTCTGCGCCATGACGCCCAACCCCAGATATGGGTGTAACGCGAGAAATAGTAGCTTGCCGAGCCCCGCTGACGACCAAACTGCAAATTGCCGCCTGACACCATACTGACACGGTCATCTTCACGATAGCGGCTCAGCATCTCTTCGCAAAACCGAAAGAAGGTGGGTTCAGGTAAACAATCATCCTCAAGGATAATGGCCTCTTCCACCATTTCGAAAATCCAGTCGATTCCACTCGACACCCGCATCTTGCAGCCCATATTGGCATCGGCAAAATTGGTCAATACCTCGCAAGGCCAATCGACCTGCTCGATGATGGCGCGGGTTTGTTGACATCTTTCTGCTTCGCCCAAACGATTGCTGCGCGGCCCGTCAGCGACCACCAACAACTTAGGTGGTCTGGCCTTCGCAATCTCTTTAAACACCCGTGCAGTCGTATCGGGGCGATTAAAGATGATGAGCGCAACGGGAGTATTGAGTTGAAAGTCTGACATCATGCCTTTGTATTTGAATCGGCGTGCCTAGCTTGCAAGACCCGCTTGGATAAAGCGCGACAATCGTTGCCTAGCCACATCAAGATTAAAGTCTTGTCGGTAGGCTTCAAAATGGTCAACAAGATCGGGGATCGCACTCAGTTGAGCCAAGCCATCGCAGATACTGTCTACGCTATCTTCTTCTACCGCCAGCCCGATTTTATAACGGCTGACCCGCTCACCCATTAAGTAGGCCGCTGAGACAAGAATGGGCTTCTTAAAATAGGCGGCCTTAGAGAGCATGTTGCTGCTTCGCGTAAAGTCGCGATAGACAGCAAAAATAATATCTGATGCCGCCATCACATCGTTGAAATGACGTTCATCCGGCAAATAATCCGGATAAACAAATAAATTGGCAGGATGATCAACGACCAGCGAATCCAAGGCACGTTGATCCGCTGGGGTGAGATTATTACGATTAATCCGGCCGATTTGCACAAAGTACCAAGCTTGCGGATCTAAACGACGAATCACGTCATACCAGCGCGCAAGATTTTTCTGCTTGCCGATTGAGCCACCCAGAAACACAATTTTGCGGCCTGCCGCTTGGGCGATAATTTGTTGGGTTAACGCAGTACGCGTCGCCGGCAAATCGACATCGGCAATATCAGGCATATATTCAAAATGCCGGTCAGGTAGTGTCTGCTGATAATGGTTGCAAACCAGTTCATCCAAAAAGCAGGTGCCGCGGTAGTTTGGTTTTTGGTAATACGCCTCGACCGGCTCGGCCCCTGGCGTGATGCAAACCGCTGACCACGGCGTCGATTCGATGAAGTCGACGTCGCGCCAAGCCTCTTCGTCGATCCGGTAGGCATCAATATACATATTCAGTACGTGACTGACCTGCCCAGGATAGTGAGTAAGGACCTCGTTCACAGCAGCGGCAAACTGCGCCGGCTGCAAGACCGATTCAGTTCTAGGCTGAGCTTCGTCCGAGGATGGCAAGGCCTGTCGACCCAGGCGAAAGCGTCGATAGGCGCTGTGAACGATCCCAACCACACGATGCGCGAAGAGTATGCCTAAGCGATGACCATGCTGCGTCAGAGTCTTAGGTCTGCCTTGATACCGCACTTTGTCATAGCCAGTATTCAACGCTTGCCAGGCCTGTCGCATCATCGAGGCTTGGGTTGCGTGGTGTTGCTTTGCTTCAAAAACAACCAACGCATCCGACGGCTCTAGCCCTTTTGCTAACAATTTTGCTCGCAAAGCACGAGGATCTGTCGATACGGCAATTACACGCCATCCCGCTTGTCGCAACATGTCGACAAACAGCACATGCCAAGAATCCAAGTGCCCTTCGTTCGAGATGGGGTTATAGACAAGGATATAGCCGTCGGGATTCATCGGTGCTCGGACGACTGCTTTGCATAACTGGTGACAGCAGTTTGATAGACCTCAAGATACTGACGCACCACAACCTCGGGGGCGAAGCGTTGCTCAACCAGCTGACGCGCATGAGACGATAGCTGCAACCAGCGCGCCGGGTCCTGAAGTATCCAGGTCATCCCATGCGCCAAACTGTCAGTGTCAAAGGCAGGCGCCAACCAGCCGCTTTGCTGATGTTCAACGATATCCGGTAACCCACCAATGTTGAAAGCCACCACCGGTATGCCACAGGCATGCGCTTCAATCGCCGTGTTGGGCAAGTTATCTAGCCGAGACGGCACCGCCATCACGTCTGCGGCGGCGTAGATCAATCGCATGACGGAATCGTCATTGACTCGGCCTAACCAGTGCACCTTGCACGGCCACTCCTGTGCAAGTGCTGGACGATGCTGACCAAAGATCAACAAATCTGGCACGACTTGCCCTGTCTTTTTTAACGCCATCAAAGCATCGCGCAGCAAGTCTTCGCCCTTGAGCTGCGCCATCCCGCCCGCAGAACCTGACAATACGTACTGCTTGTCTTGGGCTAACCCTAAGACGGCCCGAGCAAAGGTCTTATCAATCGGGTGCCAGAGGTGCTTGAGCTCGAGCGGGTTAGGGATCACACGCACCGGTTGATGCCCTAACAAGGCACTATCACCGACGCAACCTGCCATCCAATGTCCTGGTGTGACAATGTTGAACGTCTGGTTCGACCAGGCCTTGCGCTTGCGCTCCCAGGTCTGGCGATTCAGATCAGGGCCAGACTCACCCCTTGGCCGGTTGTCAGGTCGATAACCCACCCTGAAACGAGCCTCAGCCTGTTCATCGAACACCACATGCTCACCACCACAAAACGCCCACATGTCGTGCAACGTCCAGACAATCGGTTTGCGAATGCGGCCGATATCTTCAATGGATAGCAGATTGGCCACCCAGTGCAAGTTGACGACGTCGGCATCGCTCTCATTGATCTCAGCCACGACGTAAGCACTTTCGTCACCAAACGAATGCATGATGGTGTTAGTGCTCTTGAATTGACGGCGGTCAAAGTCACGCCACTTCTGCTGTAATTTGTTTTTGACTTTCTGACTGAAACTGCGCGGCCCTTTGCCTGCAATCACCCGGTCATTCGCCGTCTGGTGGGTCAATACCCGCATGCGACTATCAACACCACATTGCAACAAGGCCGTGTGCAAGCGGTAAGCGGCCCGCGAGGCGCCTCCACTGAAATCATCGGTCGAGAGTTGCAAGACTTTCATCTGTTTATCCAAGCGGTGATCAGGTTGGTTTGTGCATACAGTCGGTTAAAAACTTCATCAAGTGCTTACCCAAGGCGTCGCTACTGAAATCTTTTCTATAGAGGTCGAACTGTGCCTGACGACAAGGCGACTGGTTAACAAGTGCGACCAGGGCCGCTTGCATGGCGGGCACGTCGTTCTCGTCAACCGCCATCCCGATATCATATTGCAGCACTCGCTGACCCATTAAATGCCCACTCGCAACCAATATTGGTTTATCAAACGCAGCGGCTTTGCCGGGCATGTTGCTGCTGATTGTGAAATCGCGATAAACCGCAAAGATCACGTCACTCGCTTGCATGATTTCGTTAAAGTGCGCTTCGTCTGGCAAATAGGCAAGCTTAATGAAAAGATTCTCAGGACATTGCACCTTGATCTTGGCAAGTTCTCGCGCATCCTCTTCGGTGAGGGTTTTTTCAAACATCTCGCCGATCTGCACAAAAAACCACTGTCCGGCATCCATGACCGCAATCAGTTGATACCAGCGCGCCAGATTTTTGTTACCCCCGAGGGTTCCCCCCAGGAAAACAATATTGCGACCTCGGGCGCGTTGCTTAATTTCAGTCAAGAGGGCGGTTGGCACCTCTGGCAGTTTGCTCTCTGTGATGTCTGGCAAGTACGCGAAGCACTTGCGTGGCAAGGCGTAGAGGTATTGATCTCGGACGCGCTCATCCAAAAAGCACATACCCGCAAAGGAAGGCAAGTCGTAATAAGCTTCGCTGCCGTCGACGGTTGGCACGAAACGAATCCCCGCCCAAGGCAGCATGCGAGCTGAGTCAAACCGCTGCCAGCTTTGGCGTGTCGTCGGATACATGTCCATATACATGTTGAACACCAGGGTGGGTGACCAGCGACATTGTCTTCTGAACGCCGCAAGCCGTTTAGCGAAATCATCTGGGTTGAGAAACCTCGGATCATGGCCGGGGGTGTCTGGATCGGCACCCAACAAATGTTTCAACCGCGCATTCAAGAGAGGCTTCAAAGCGCGAAGCACGCGACCCCAAACTCGCTCGCTCAGCGTGCGCGGTGAGACAGCCCAATCCAGCACCTGCAAGTTTGGTGAATCCGCTTGCCCCTTGATCTGCAGCCTGGCGATTAAATCAGCCGTATCCGGGGTGGCTGCGATAACCCGCCAGTCAGCCTTGAGCAAGAGCGACACAAAGAGAGCGTTCCATGAATCGAGATGCCCGTGTCCAGAGATCGGGTTGTAGAGCAAAATGACCGGTGCAGATCGGTTCATCGAGCGACCACCTGCTGGTACCACATCTCAAGCAGCACCAATTTATAAGTGAAAAACAAGCCATGCCAGCCCTGCGCCTTCGTCGTTGCCAGCAGGTCATCCACTTTGTCGCGAAGAAGGACACCGCACTCAACGAGCTGCCCCGTGCGCAATTGATCACCATAGGCCTGGATTACGCCCGTCAGCCATTGATGCACCGGTGGCTGAAAACCCGCTTTGGGGCGCGATAACACCGCATCCGGCAAAACGCCTTTGAGTGCTTCACGCAGCCAGGCCTTCTGGCCTAGCGCTTGGTCAGGTTCAACCGCTCTGAGTGACATGACGGTTTTAATCAAGTTAGCATCGAGAAACGGCATGCGCGTTTCTACCCCGACGGCCATGCCGACCCGATCACCTAACGACAAGCAGTTTGACGTCAACCAGGTATCAAACAATAGGCGGATGATCGCTGCGGGTATTTGATCTCGAGCGGGTTGTCGGTGTGCGGTGGGTTCAAACAAAGTCTGCTGATTAACAGCACGCATCGCCTCACCGTAAACAGCTTTGGTTAAGGGATACGCCCCGGCGAAATCGGGATGCAAGAGGTAATACAGCAATTGCTCAGGCGGCTGGCGAGGGTCACCCAATTTCTGCAAGATATCTGCCCAATGGCGAAGGGCTGGATGCGCCCGAGGGTAATAAGACACTTTCAATAAGAATTGATGCGCCCCGGCCGAGCCTACCCAGCGGGCAAAGCGAAGCAGTGTCGGATGATCAGCAGCCAACTGGTTAAGCCTGACCGCCTCGGTCACATAGGGATAGCCCCAGAACAGTTCGTCGCCCCCAATCCCCGACAGCAACACTTTGATGCCTTGATCGGCAGCTGCTTTAGGCACAGAGTAATGCCCAAAAGCGGCCGGATCAGCAATCGGCTCATCCATGATGCTCACGAGTTCTGGGAAGAAATCAACAAAGCTCTCGACGGGCAACTCGACCTCATGGACAATCATCCCCAGCGAGGTTGCCAATTCACGAGCCTGCGCACGTTCATCATAATGTGGGCGACCTGGATAGCCAACACAGAAGGCGTGCATTGGCTGTGGGTTACTTTGTTGAGCGAGCGCTGCAATTGCCCCTGAGTCAATCCCACCTGACAGCGCGACACCTACAGGAACATCGGCGCGCAACGTCATGTTGACGGCAGACGTCAGACTGGCTTTGATTTCAGCAAGAATATCTGTCTTGCTTTTTGGTCTGACAATTGGTTCAGCGACCGCCTCGACATCCCAGTAGCGCTGCGGGTCGACTCGCCAGTCAGCGAGCGACAAGGTCATCGTGTGCCCTGCAGCTAGTTTATGCACACCGTGCAACAAGGTCGCAGGCTCAGGGATGAACTGATAGTGCAGGTACTGGTCGATGGCAACCGGGTTGAGCGCTGGTCGCTCGGCGAGCAAAGGCAACAGCCCTTTGAGTTCAGAGGCAAACGTTAATCGGTGCTCGTTGAATTGATAAAACAAAGGTTTTTCGCCGCAACGATCACGGGCAATAAAAGCGGTCTGTGCCTGCTTATCCCAAATGACGAAGGCGAACATGCCCACAAACCGCTTGACGCAAGCCGACCCCCACGCCTCGTAAGCGGCCAGTAGCACTTCAGTATCAGAATGGCTGGTAAAGCTGACCCCCTGCGCTTCGAGCTCGCCTCTCAATTCAAGGTAGTTATAGATCTCACCGTTGTAGGTCACCACGTAGCGTTCATGATGACTGAGCATGGGCTGGTGTCCCGCCGCAGTCAGATCGATAATTGAGAGGCGGGTATGGCCAAACTGAACGTGAGCATCGCTATAGGTGCCTGAGTCATCGGGCCCGCGGTGCGCGAGCTTGGCCACAAGCCGGTCAGACAGTAGCGGGCGAGACTCAGCTTGGCGATGGATCAGACCGAGGATGCCGCACATGCTAGCCCCTAGACCCGAAAGCTTGCTTCAGCTTTTTGAGCGCCCATTGTGGCGATCGAAAAAGCTGTTCTTTTCTTCTTCTGAGCTGATTGTTGAATCGATCTGGATGGCTGGATCCGCCGAAATTCTGATTCAACACGTGACGATCAGCGACCAGATTTTGTTTAACAACGGTTGGGTGAGTCAGCGGGCCTAAGGGCAACACCGGTAACCCTGCTTGATCGTCTGCGGTCACGGTGTGCGTCGCCTCAGGCCCAAACCCGATATTCGTCACGAGGTTCACTTGAGGTGTCGCGGTCAAACCACCGTGATACCAAACCGTCGCCGTCCATTGATAATCCCAGGTATCGATCTCACCGCGCTGCACCCGATCGAGCAAGCCTGACCAGATTTTTCGCTCAACGGGGTCGGGCAGTTTTTTCACCCAGTCAACGGTGTCCTTCCAGCCAGGCCAAAAGGGGATATCAACCCGATAGTGCTGCCACGCTCGGCGCCACGTCGCCCAGCCCCAGCAATGGTTGAATTTCGAAAAATAATACGCAGCGTCGCCACGCTTCTTACCGTTCTGAAAGTTATTGCCCGTGATGACCCAAACGCGCGAATCAGCCTCGTAACGCGTCAACAGGGTGTCACAAAAAGAGAAAAAGTCTTGGTTAGGCAGGCAATCATCCTCAATCACGATCGCCTTTTCTACTTGCTCGAAGACCCAGTCAAGGCCAGAACTGACGCGACGTTTGCACCCCATATTTGCTTCAGCGTAATTTCTTAACACCTCACAAGGCCAATCAATGTGAGCAACGATCTCACGCGTTTCTCGACAACGAGCGGCATCAGTGGGGTGCCCTGCGCGCGCACCGTCGGCGATGATCAATAATTTACTTGGCCGCTGCTCGCGAATCACCGCGAAACTTTGCCGGGTGTGTTGCGGCCTGTTGAAGATGATGAAGGCGATAGGGGTATCTAGCATCATCTATTCAACGTCAGTCAATGCGTTGCCTGCTAGCCGTTTAAACAAATCCGACGTTGCCATCAAATCTTGGTAGGTGCCATCTGCAACGATACAACCACTATCGAGCATCACAATCCGATCGCACGCCTGCACGGTACGCAAACGATGAGCGATCAAGATCATCGTACGCTCTTGACTCAAGTCTTGCACGGCCTGCATCACTGCGTCTTCTGTCATCCCGTCGAGTGCACTGGTGGCTTCATCGAATACCAGCACATCAGGGTTATGGTAAAGCGCCCGGGCAATCCCCAACCGTTGACGTTGGCCGCCAGAGAGCTTAACGCCACGCTCACCGACCACGGTGCCGTAGCCGTCGGGCAATTGGTTAATGAATTCTTCAGCTTGTGCCATCTGGGCGGCGCGATGAACAGCCTCGTGATCGATCTCGTGATCGGGGATACCTAAGGCGATATTTTTCTCGATCGACGCATTAGTCAAAAATACTGCCTGCGGCACATAGCCGACTCTTTTACGCCAAGCTCTCTCGTTCTGCTCGGTCAACTCAACCCCGTCGATCGCAATCGTGCCACTTGCCGGGGGATACAGCCCAAGAATAACGTCGGCCAGCGTAGTCTTGCCTGAGCCGGTTCTACCCACCAAACCGATACTTTGATTTTGGGGGATGGTGAGGGTAAGTTTGTTAAGCGCTAAGCGCTCAGCGGTTGGATACTTGAAACTCAGATCCGTCAATTGGATTTCGGTTTTAAAGCTCAAGGCAACTGCTTGCTCATCGTCAGCTTCTGTTTGCGCAGAACGCACCGTCGCCAAGTCAGCTTCTAAAGACTCGACGGCTTTGGTGTGATATTTGATCGTGATGGCGGCAGCAAACAGCTGCTGAAAGATTGGCACCAAGCGATTACCCGCCAAGGCATATAAAGCCAGTGAAGGGATGGCAGACATCCCCTGCCCTTTGAGAACGAAGGCCAACGTAACAGCCACAATCCCCGCATAGGCAAAGACCTCTATGACATAGCGCGGCATCGCCGAGGCCAGCGAATTAGACGCTTGAGTATTCATCAGCTCGGTCATGGATCGGTTGTATTCAACGG
This sequence comes from Jezberella montanilacus, assembly GCF_003003055.1. Lineage (GTDB taxonomy): Bacteria > Pseudomonadota > Gammaproteobacteria > Burkholderiales > Burkholderiaceae_B > Zwartia > Zwartia montanilacus. Next base: position 272,100 of record NZ_PVTV01000012.1, on the reverse strand, counting down.
TCGAGGCATTTTCGCGGCCTAAGACGCGTAATTCTTTGATGCCTGATAGACCTTCGAGCGCGGTGCGACCCACGATCGTACTGGCCTCAACCATCTTTGCACCGAGCCTGACCTGTCTGACCCTGATCAACCGGTAAACCATCATGTAGCCACAACCCAGCACCATCACAGTCCCCAGTGCCACGACTGGGTCGATCGCCACGATCAGAGAAATAAGCACCAGGCCGCTGAGTCCTTTAGACACGACGCCAAGAAGCGATGCAAGAAAACCACCAACGGCAGATTCCACGTCGCCACCCAACACTCGGCCTAATGAGCTCGTATCGCGCTGAATATGAAACGAATAAGGTAAATAGAGATACCCTGAGAACAACTCGGTCGCTAAGTGACGCCGAGCAGATGCCAGATAGCGTGTCTGTACCCAGAGATTCGATGCCGTCACGGCATTACCAATTGCGAGCACGGCAACCGTCAGGCCACCAGCTGCAATAATGGCTGCCTGTTGGCCTTCGATACCCAAAAATTTCAACAAACTTTCAAGCCATTGATATTTGGTCAAGATTGTTGGATCCATCACAATCGCCATGAAAGGCAAAATGGATGCCACGCTGGCAGTCTCGAAGATTGATGCCACCAAACTGATCAAGACAACAAAGGCAAGGCCACGCTTGCTAGGAACAGGCAATATCTTATAAAGCCGGCTGAACGGCTCAATGACGCCCGAAACAATACTCACTGGGTAGCCTTAGCGAATTTGATTTAAGAAATCTGCATAGGCAAGTTTCAAGCCCGTCTCGATGTTGATTTTGGCCTGCCATCCAAGCCGCTTCAACAAACCGCTATCGATCAATTTTCTTGGTGCGCCGTCAGGCTTGGTTGAGTCGAACACAATTTCACCGCTGTAACCCACCACGGATCCAATGGCGTGCGCCACCTCTAAGATGGTGATGTCTGAGCCATAACCCACGTTGATATGACTTTGCATCGGGCTCGTATGCTCGTCATAGATTGCCTTATCCAGATTCATGACATGAACGCTGGCAGAGGCCATGTCATCGACAAACAAAAATTCACGATAGGGCTTACCCGAGCCCCAGATCGATACCGTCGGTGCCTGGGCGATTTTGGCTTCATGAAAGCGCCTGATTAAGGCCGGGATGACGTGAGAATTCTCTGGATGATAGTTATCACCAGGCCCGTAAAGATTGGTTGGCATCACCGAACGATAGTCAATCCCATGGTCCTTTTGATATTGCCGGTTATAGCTTTCGCAAATTTTGATGCCTGCGATTTTGGCAACTGCGTAGGGCTCATTGGTAGGTTCGAGAAACCCCGTGAGTAGGGCATTTTCTGGCATTGGCTGCGGCGCCAGCTTCGGATAAATGCAGCTACTGCCTAAAAACAGAAGCTTTTTGACTCCGTTGCGAAATGCTGCATCGATGACGTTGGCCTGAACCATCAAGTTGTCGTAAATGAATTCAGCCGGGTAAGTATTGTTAGCGTGAATGCCACCGACCTTAGCAGCGGCCAAATAGACCTGATCAGGCTTCTCAGTGGCAAAAAACGCCCTGACGGCCGCTTGGTCTGTTAAATCAAGTTCAGCGTGGGTACGACCAACGATTTGAGCCGGATCATGGCCGTTTGCGATTAACTGACGCACAATGGCCGAGCCGACCATACCACGGTGGCCTGCAACATAAATCTTGGGCATTTTGTTATTCATCGTCATTTCAAAAACTCACCGCAGGTTTAAAGACACGAGGCTTTGGTATGAAGCAGTTGCTACCAATAGCAACCGTTTTCAACCATCTCTTTATTGGTCGGGATATCCGTTGGTAACGGTTTTATCCAATACTGCGAATTATTGTAAAAGTTAGCTTGGCGCCAGGCTTCATCGTATTCGGTCTCCCAGCGCTGGCCTCGAATACCGAATAATAATTGGGTTTGGCCTCCCAAATGCACGCACGGCACCCCCATTTGCTTAATAAACTTCAGCAAGGGAAGAGAGTAAGCACCTGCGCCGACCACCGCAAAATCAAACTGATGTTTAGCAATCTGTTTTTTGATCGCTGTTAAACAATCAAAAAAGTTCTTGTAAGGATGTGATGTCGTTAACCAAGGTGGGTAGAACGATCTGACACAGATGGTTTTTTTAATAGAGGCGCCTGGCCAGATAGATGCAAACCGCAGGGCTTGCGCCTCGATGCTGTCAACCATGGGGTGGACCACCAAAACCGTCTTATCCGCCAACCCATAATGCCAAGCGTCTTTACCCAGATAAAAGGGCAGCAGATCGTCTATCACCGTCGTCGTCAGTCTGGTGGGGTTATATTGATCAAGTAGCGCGGTATCTTTACCAAACCACCACTCTGCGACTGCATCGAGCGAGCGGATTGAGTCGAGATACTCCTTCATCCACTTGGCGACAATTTTCTCGGTTAAGGGGAACACCCCCGCATTAATTCCGAGATTTTCGCCCCAAATAATTTGTTTATTTGCCTGACTATTGGCGATGCAATCGGTCTCAACTGCACCCAGTTTGCCAAAGGACATTGGCCGTTTTTTTTGGATGCTTTGTTTGATGAGTTCGTTGAACAGAACGACTGACATGTTTTTTGATCCGTCAGTGGTTGCTGACGTCTTTCTGAGCACGTTTGGTCAGACGCAATTTAGGCAACACCCAGCTAAAGTGTATTAATCGCGCATACAAAAATGCGTACACAACCGCACAAAAAACAAATGCAAACATTAAGCCCAGTGTACTTTTGCGGTAAACAATAGATAAGGCAACAGGGATCAAAGCGTAAGCCAACATCATAGGCATCACGCTAGAGTTTTGTTTCAGGCTCGACGAATCCGCCATCCATTTGCGGGCGATCCGCGACCAGACCAGGCTGTGCAGGTGCAGCCTGTCTGGGTGCCCCATTTTAAGCGTTCGCGCTGAGCGACGCGCCATCGAAAACAGCACTTCTAAAATCGGATAACCGCAAGCCAGAAGCGGTGCCCAAGGCGACATGCCTGGATTGCGGATAGCAACCATCACTGCGATCCAGCCTAACAGGAAGCCCAGCAAATACGCCCCGCCATCACCCAGAAAGATCTTGCCCGACGGGTAATTAACCAAGAGAAACCCAAACGTTGCCCCACCCAGAATGAAGCAAATCTTGGCCATTTCAGCATCGCCGCCTAAAAAGGCCAACAACCCTAGCCCAGCCAAACAAACCAACACCGTGCTGCTTGCCAAACCATTAAAACCGTCAATGATATTGATGGCGTTGGCTACACCACCCACCGCAAACGCAGTAAACAGCACCGACACGGGGGTGATCGCGAGCAACCAATCCACCCCACCAATACCTACCCTGGTAAGACTATCCCCAGTCAGCCACCATGCCAGCACACCGCTGGCGCAGGTCGCCAGCAAGCGCTCGGTCACACGCCCCCGTTTAACCACATCTTCAGTGACGCCGGCGATAAAAGCTGGCAAGGCAGCAATGAGGATCGGGCCCAACATGACCGCGATCTCTGGCGGCGCAAAGAACCAACCGATCCAGCAACCAATCAAAATGGCGACGCCACCGATACGGGGTGTTGGCTCTTGATGCACTTTTTGTACACCGGCTTCTGAGTCAAGGGTGTGAGACCCGTGTAAATGCGTCGTCCAAACAATGCCGAGACAGATTGCTAGAGAGGCAAAACCGGCTGCAGCAAGTGCAAGGTGAGGGATGGCAAAAAACACTGTGGCTGGACTCGTTAGGCGAGAAAAATATCGCACATGATAGCATGCTTCATGTCACTTGTTTCTTATCTTATTGACGATAAGCCTTTGATCTATTTGATTTTTATAGGTAAATGATGGAGTTGGTCAGAGGTCAGCATACGATCCCAGAACCCTTGGTCATACCTTTGCCACGCATGGCAACCAAACGGCAGGCGTTGCTCATTGAGACAATAGAGATGCTCAGGCTCGGCTTCAAAGGCGAAAGCAATGGCTTCGTCAACAGGTGGGACTTTAAAAAAACTGCATGCAGCTGGTACAAACAAGCCCCAAAAAACGTCTTCGTTTACGTCGATATTCAGCTGTGTGTTTTTGTAAGAGAAGCTCCAATAGTCTATAAGGTAACGGTAAGTTATCGATATCCAACCACCAGGCCAGTCCTCCATGAGTTTGTTTTTAAATAGGCGGGGTTGCCGCAATACCTTCAAAAAATCTTCGATATTGCGCAACGAGAAGCCGCCGTTTCCCACGCAAAAAAGGGTTAACGGCCTGACTGGTGTGGTGAAACCTTTAAACATGGGTGCACCGATATATGAATAGCCCTTATTGCACCAGAGTGCTAGCTCATCCTTAAGCACAAGGGCGTCTGTCTGCACCAGCAACATGTACTCGTAGTCCGTAAAGCGAGCGTAAAACTGCTCTGAAACAAGTAAGCGGTTGTAGCCCGCGATACTTTCAAAAAAATGATCCGAAAATAGTTGCAATCGGAGCCGTTCGCCATATTGCTTAGATAAAGCCACAAAATAAGATTGCAGACGCTCTGGCCCGACAATAAAAAGATCGTGCTCAGCCAGCACGTTCAAGGTGCGCTCAAGGGACATCAGCTCTGGCTCGGTCAACTCAGTTTTATAGAGCGGCACAACGATGGCTTGCTTGCTCGTCACGGCTGGCCCTTGAGGATTCTGACGAGCTTGTTTTTAACTCGTATGGGGAAAGCCAGATATTTGCGGGGAAATTTCTGATTCAAACCACCAAGATCATGATCGAAAAAATACTGATCAGCTTGGGCATTCTGCTTGATCTCAACAGGGTGAGTGATCAGCCCCAAAGGTTTGACTGGGATGCCGGGCTCGTCTTCAAGCGCGACGGTGTGGGTGCCGTCTGGCCCAACACCAATATTCGTAACTAGATTTACTTGTGGAATTGCTGTTAAAGCGCCATGGTGCCAAAGGGTAGCAAGCCAAGGATATGCCCATGAGTCAATTTTGCCTGCCCGAGCGCGATCAAAAATATCGATCCAATAAACTCGCTCAAGCGGGTCGGGCATTTTTTTATCCCAATCAGCTGAGCCTTTCCAATCGGGCCAAAACGTAAGCTCGCCATCAAAGTGTTGCCAGGCGCGCCGCCAAGTTGCCCAACCCCAGCAGTGCCCGAACTTAGAGAAGTAGTAAGACGCATCCCCACGTCGCTTGCCGCGTTGAAAGTTGTTACCCGTGACGACCCAGACACGCTCGTCATCTTTGTACCGCTCGAGCAAATCTTCGCAATAGGTAAAGAAATCCGGATGGGGTACGCAATCGTCTTCAAGAATAACGGCGGATTCAACTTGATCAAACACCCAGTTCAAGCCGCTCGATACCCTTCGCTTAAGCCCCATATTTTGATCGGCATAGTTGCGAAACACCTCACAGGGCCAATCGATCTGAGCAATGATGGCTCTGACTTCTTTGCACTTTTGCGCTTCCTCAGGCCGATCTGCACGCGGGCCGTCTGCGATCAAAAACAGCTTCTTGGGTTGTTGTACACGGATGCTGGCAAACGACTCCCGCGTGTGGCGAGGTCGGTTGAACACAATCAGGGCAATGGCTAGATCTGACATCGTCTCAACGCAAAATGGTATTAACTCGATAATACATTCTTCCAAGTAGCTCTCTAATACAAAAGTCTGTGGTTGCCAAAGCGCTGGGGTTAGGCAAAAAAGCAGTATACAAATCGAGTCGCCCGCTTGCCCTGAAATCAACTGGGTAGGCAAATACATCAAAGCCGAGATCGTCAAATAACGCTTTTGCCCGTGGCATGTGAAAGGCAGACGTCACCAAAATAATTCGGCTTTTTATCGGATCGAGCATTTTGGCGATCGCTTTTGCTTCATCGTGAGTGGTTTCAACAGGATCGCTGACCAAGATCTTTTCTTCTGGGACCTGTGCTTGGATGGCGTAACGCTTAAGGACTTGTCCTTCCGTTTCATCACCTAATTGCCAAGGAAGTTTGCCTCCTGTGAAAATAAGCATTGGCGCTCTTCCAGCTTTTATGAGTGCAATGCCGTCCCAAAATCGATCTGGATCACCCCACTCTGGGGCCACGCCGTGAGTAGTTTTGACCCAATCAATCATCCCACCAAGCACGACAATCGCATCTGCTTGGGGCGAATCATCGACAGTAAGCTTAAGCTGATATTGTTCGATCGAATTGATCAGAGTAAAGGCTGTGATCGGGATACTGGTCAGGTAAAGCGTCAGCGAGGCAATCGCGACCAATACCCTGCGTTTCAGCCAGATGCTCAACGCCAGCAACATAAAAACGACGAACAGTGGTGAAAAAAATAAAGGGAGAATTTTATGGGCGTAAATCAATGGGGTCTCGCATCCGGTGAAATAGAGCCTTTCACTCGAGTTGCCACTGCGTCTTTCTTGGCAACGGACAGTCGAAGCCTCGCACTATAATGCGCAAACGGTCATTGTGACCTATTCAGTCTCATCGTTTCTGATGTATTGAAATGGTTTTTTGGTATTCATAACGTCTTAGCCGATCCAACATGACAAAAACACGAAAGGGTCTCATTTTAGCTGGCGGGGCTGGTACGAGACTCTATCCGGCGACCAAGGCCGTATCTAAGCAATTGATGCCGATCTACGACAAGCCAATGATCTATTACCCCTTGTCGACTCTGATGCTGGCGAACATTCGCGACATTCTATTGATATCGACACCGGAAGACACGCCACGATTCGAAGCATTGCTTGGCGACGGGCACCAATGGGGGCTCAATATTGAATATGTGGTGCAACCCAGTCCGGATGGTCTGGCCCAGGCGTTTATTTTAGGTGAGCGATTTATTGGCGGACATCCGAGCACACTCGTGCTTGGGGACAACATCTTCTATGGTCATGACCTGGTCAAGAATCTAAAACATGCAAGCCAAGCCAATCACGGGGCGACAGTTTTTGCCTATCACGTACCTGACCCAGAACGCTATGGTGTAGTTGAGTTCGATTCAACATTTCGCGCTGTCAGTATTGCCGAGAAGCCGTTGAAGCCCAAAAGCAATTATGCAATTACCGGTTTGTATTTTTATGACGAACAAGTCTGCGAAATTGCTAAAAGCATTAATCCGAGCGCACGAGGTGAGTTAGAGATTACTGACGTCAATCAACGCTACCTTGATTTGAGCCAACTCAATGTTGAGATACTTGGTCGTGGCTTCGCTTGGCTGGATACAGGCACGCACGATAGCTTGCTCGAAGCGTCAAGTTTTATCGCTACGCTTCAAAAGCGACAAGGCTTGCAGGTTGCATGTCCAGAAGAGATTGCGTTCCGACAAAAATGGATATCAGTCGAACAACTTCAACGCCTGGCTGATCCATTAAAGAAAACCAACTACGGCCGCTATCTGCTAAAACTCATTGATCAGCCAAGCCTGTAATGATACTGGGAGCTTCCATTGCCCTACACTGTTAGTAAAACTGAGTTAGCAGGGGTGCTTGTACTAGAGCCGAAAGTCTTTACCGACTCGCGTGGCTTTTTTTTTGAAAGTTTCAATCAGAAAGATTTTGCCGCTGCGACGGGTCTTGATGTCACGTTTGTTCAAGACAATCACAGCCAAAGTAGCAAGGGCGTATTGCGGGGGTTGCACTATCAGATAGAACAACCTCAGGGCAAATTGGTTCGTGTCGTTCGAGGGGCAGTATTCGATGTATCAGTTAACCTACTGCGTAATCACCCAGAGTTCGGTAGGTGGGCTGGTGTCTATCTGGACGAGAGAAATAAACGGCAGTTGTGGATACCACCCGGATTTGCGCATGGGTTTCTAGTATTGAGCGATCAAGCCGATTTTTTATATAAGACGACTGATTTCTATTCACCTCAGGCCGAGCGCTGTTTAGCCTGGAACGATCCTACAGTTGGTATAGATTGGCCTCTCGAAATTGAGCCGATTCTCACAACTAAGGACCAAAACGGAGCATCGCTCACGCAAGCCGATCAGTTTCCGCACATGTAGGCACGACGTCACTAACCTCTATCTACGAATGAATTCTCTCAAGCTTCACCCTCTGGCACTGTTGAAACCAATCGTGAGCAGTGCTGGATTGATCATAGCCCTTACCGCTGGGTTGCTGATTATCCTGAATCAATATCCCGCTTTGGTCAGTCTCGATCCAAAATATCGGATCTCCACTTCTGCTCTTGGCCTGATTTGCGCATTTGCAACGAGCCTTGTCAGCCCCCGTGCCGGTTTGATCGGTGTCATGTTTGCCCTGCCTTTGCAGCCTAAGCTTGCGTGGCAGATTCAACAATATTTTGGTTATGGGCGGATACTGCCTGTACACAACGCGGGTCTTGACTTAGTGGCTGGATTGGCACTTGGGACGTTAATCAATGGCATCTGGCGACGGCGATTCTGGCGCGATACGATCGCAATGCCTTGGCCGGTGGGCTTAGCTATGCTTTTGGTCACGTTTTCTGCAATCGTCGCGATTGCCAGAAATTTAAAACAAACGTCTTCTTTCTTCCGCTTCGACATTCTGGTTTACAACCTTTTTCATCTTCGCTCGCTCGACTGGCACGATGACTTTCGTCCGCTTTTCGACTGGGCAGTGTATGGCTGTGCATTTTTATTCATTGCGCTACTCGTCCCACTGTTAAAGGCACTTAAAAAGCGAGAGTATTACTTATTTATCCCTCTGATTGTGGCACTGGTGATGGCCGCAATTGTTGGGATTCGACAGTCTCTATACGGTATCGGATTTACCGCAGTTCAAATGCTTTTTCGCTCTGAAAGCTTCGGCTTTATGGCCCTCGGTTTTCAAGATGATATTCATTCGTTTGCTGGCCAAATGCTGATTGGGGCAATTGGGCTCTGGGGCTTGATCTACTGGTCAAAAAATCTACCCTTGCGCGTTGCTCTTGTCTTAGGGGTAATTCCCTTATCTTGGGTCGCTTTATTTTTAAGCAAATCAAAAGCTACCTTTGCGCTTGCTTTGCTGACGCAATTATTGGTTTTGCTCTGCTGGTTAAATAGGCATCGCCAGTATTTTTGGCCAATTGTCCTAGGGTGCGTTGCAACTCTATTCATATTTTTATTAGGCGGCCTCTTCTTTAGCGAATCGTGGCTCGCTTTCATCAAGAGTAGTCTGCAACTTGCTGGGGTGAGGGATCTGGCTGCATTTAACCTTGCGCTCTCTTATCGCCCCGAGGTGTATGCCGCGGGTTTGAAAATGTTTTCTCTGTTCCCAATATTTGGCATGGGCCAGGGTGAATATTATCGACAGTCTGCAAATCACGATCTAACTCACTCTTTCTTTTTAAGCATTCAGCAAAATGGCGAAAATGGACACAACTATTTCCTTCATACACTCGTTGAAACCGGTCTCGTTGGGGGTATCGTCTTTGGCATTCTCCTAATTTATCCAATCGTTCTTACCCAAAATCGACGGGCACTGATTCCAGCAGCGATCGGTTTGGGTGCTATCTTGATTGGCAACATCTTCGCGCACTCGTTATTAGTCCGAGAGACCTTGCTCATCGCTGCAAGTATGTTAGCTTTGATGTATGTCTATGCAGAGGCAGAGAACGACTCGTTTACTCTGAGCACTAACGAATCGATTAACGAAAAGCCGAGTAGGGCACTTAAAGGCCTAGCGAGCGCGAGCCTATGTGCAGGACTGGGCGTATTGGCAGTGGTCATAGGGATCATGACATACAGCGCCCAAGCTCAATTCCCGTTCACTGTTGACACCCAGTGTTATAAAAATCGACCAGTAGATCCCGACGGATGGACCGCGGGTCTATTCGAACTGCCGCTTACGGACGATGTCACGTCGGTAACTATTCATTTAAAGCCCAACCAACTGATTCTTGATCAACGTCCTTTGGCTATGCAATTTTCTTTGCGAGACCTGAATTCCACACTCTTGTCGTCACAGTCTTTTAGCTTGACGCAAGCTGGGCCGAGAAGTTTCACGATGGAAGTACCTGCAGACTCCTTGTTGAAGCGCTCACAGAAAATTCTGTCGGTCACACTTGAACGATGCTTTATTCCCAGAAACTTAGGAATCAACGAAGATAGCCGACGCCTCGGTGTACAAATTGAGGGTATCGATATCAATACCGATTAGCTGATGCGCTTCACAAACTTTCGCCCGAAGCTAATACCGCGTAATTCAACGCATCGATATAAAATATAAGAAGTCCCGAACACAAAGGGCGCGGTGGCGGTCAGCGCAATTAAAAACCGAAGTCCGGGTGCGATGTTTAAATAGCCCTCGCTCTGAATCAGAAGATACACACATCCGGTCACGACAAAGATATGGGCCAGATAAATAGAATAAGAAATCTCGCCAAGAAAATGCAAGGGTCGCCCACTAAGCCAGCGATTAAGTTTAGGTTGCGCGCCTGAGATCACGATAAAGAAAATACCGTAAAGCAAGATAACTGGCTTGGTCAAGGGCGCAATGCAAACGAGACCGAGCAGTATATAAAACACACTGGTCTTTGTAATGCTGTTGCCTGTCTGGCGATGGTGCCTGAGCCAGTTAGCTGCGGCCATACCAGCGACAAAAGCGTTAAGTCTGTAGGTAATAAAACTGGGTTGCCCAAAATGTGCCAAGCTACCCGCATCAAGATAGTTACCTAATAATCTCGGGCTCAACAAAGCTAAAACGACACTCGCCGCTACAAGCAGGATTTGCAATTTCTTGGTCCGAAACGAAAAAAGTAGCAAGGGAAACAATAAGTAGAACTGCATCTCAAGTGAGAGGCTCCAGTCCGGTAGCGGGGTGCTTGACTGCATTCCCGGGATAGCACCATAAGCAAAACTAAGATGCGCCAGCCACCAGTGTGGGGACGTGACCGCCCAGGCTGTCACCGGGTGGTAATTCGCCTTATCAGCTATCCAGGGAGGCGGGAAGATAGTCTCAATCTGATCGTGCATCGTTGCCAGCGGATCTGCCAGCAGGAAACAAACCCCGAGCAAGACAAAGTAGAGAGGTGCGATTCTGAATAAGCGTGCGATATAAAACTTGATGGCAGTCACACCAAACAGTTGATCGTAGCCGTGCCGACCTTTCCAGGTGTGCACCATCAAAAATCCAGACAACACCATGAACAAATCAACAGCGAGGGGATGCAAGGCGAGCAGTTTATTTGAGTATCCAACTGCTTTGGCCAGATGACCGGTATAGACCCACAAGGCAAGACCAGCACGAAACCCGTCAAGCGCCGCAAGATGTGAATACTGATCTGATTGGCGCTGTATCATCTCAGTTGCAGGTGTAATCCATCTGAGTGCTGCTGTTTCTGAAGGGATCGGTCAGCGCATCAGAGTACTCACCCAGCAACAGCCTCTGCTTAGGCAGAAAATGCGCCCTGAAGTAGCGACTAGCCGTGGCAATCGTATTGCCACGTTCGGTTAGCTTGACGCAACCGTCTTTGATCGCAATCGTACCGGACTGCTGCTGCTCGGTAAGGCGTACGTCGACCAAGCGATGCTCTTTGACATACTCTTTGGTGAAGACTTGATCGAAAGCGTCGAACTTAATCCCGCCACCCCGTTGCTGGATTTTTTCTAGGATGTAAAAGGATAGAGAACGATCAATCACCGTTGGTACTGAGATCGCAAACGAATAGCCCAACAGCAGCCAGATACACAGCAATTGAAGGCCTTCAAACAAACTGAATACCCTAAACCATTTGATGGTGACAATCAAAGTGATAGCCACAGCCGCTGCAATAACAGCATCGATGATCGAGCTATAAAACAAAACATTGACTTTAAAATACGCAATGTGTGCGTAATAGATCGCGAGTAACAAGACCCCGTATATGGCGGTGGCGACGATCAGTTTGAGGTATTTCATACTTTAAACACCATGATTTTGTTGCCAAGAAAACTCAAAATAGTTTGAATAACCGTGGCGAGTAAAAAGCTTAAGCGGTAATCGGTGCCGTAAATATCGGTAGACACATACATGACACAAAAATGCACACCAGCAAGCGTCACTGATAAAGTGACGAACCGAGCGATCTGTTTTTGAACCGGCTCTTCCGAGTTGTTAAATACAAAATAACGGTTACCCAAAAACGATGCGATGATGCCAAAAACAGAGGCCATCATATTCGACAGGCCGGCTGACTGCCAAAGCAGCACTTTTAAACAAAAGGTGAGCACTGAAAAGTGCACGATGGTTGCAATAACACCGTTAATAAGAAACTTGGCTGGTTGAACAAGCGTTAGAAGCGACTCGCGATTAAGTCTGCTCAGCATGTGTAACCGTATCGATTAAGGCAAGGTAGTCCACGGGGTTGGTTGTCCCACTGCGAACAATACCGGTCAACATCAAGGTCATTAAGGTGAGCGCACCCGTCTGCATAAACACCAGCATCAGTATGCCCAGTGCCACCGAGAACCAGCCCGGCGTCGCAAAACCCATGAGCTTGAGGGTAATAGCCAAAAAACTGACCAAAACGGATAATGCTGCGATCAACGCGCACGCGATGCCGACACGCACCAAAACGTCTTCAGCAAACACCATGAGGGCCTTGAAGCCATGCAAAGCGAGCCCCACAAAGTTCATCTTGCTTTGACCGGCATAGCGTGGCCCTCGGTCAATCAATTGCGATGCAATACGCATCTTAGAGGTCAAGGTGCAACCAGCGACGTGAGTCCAAAGCTCTTGCATAGCAGCGAGACGTTTCACCGCATTAGGTTTGAGTGCCATATAGTTGCCGAAGCTAATTTTGCGCCCTGTCAGCAACTGAAACAGGGCTTTGTAAACGACATAAAAGGCTTTAAATCGCCACGTCTCGATCCGGCTCTTGCGTTGGGCGACCACGACATCTACATCAGGTGATTGCAAGGGCGCGACCAACTCTCGAATCGATTCCGGTGTGTCTTCACCGTCAGAATCCATCACGACGGTAAAGCTCATATCGGGCAATTTATCTGCAACGTAACTCAAGCCCAGCGCAATCGCGCGCTGATGTCCGACGTTACGTTTAAGTGAAATCACGACTCCTTTCAATCCGGCGGCTTCGATTGCTTCGATTTGCACCGGCTGCCTCACTGATCCGTCATCCACCACCACCACGTAAGGTCGATCACCGTACTGAGCGTTTAAGGTTTGAAAAAGGCGGGTTGAGGCCTCACGATCTTCGTAGACCGGCATAACGACAGCGAAGGGCTGATCCGGAGTGTATGAAGACATGAGTGTTGGCCGCTTGGTTTAGAGCACGGTTTTAAAGTACGCGATGGTGCGAGCCAGGCCTTCTTCTAGCGCCACCGTCGGTACCCAACCCAACAACTCTTTTGCTTTCGAAATATCCGGGCGACGCTGCTTGGGGTCATCCTCAGGCAGGGGGAAATGAATCAGCTTGCTCTGAGATCCCGTTAGTCTTAAAACACGCTCTGCGAGCTCAAGCATCGTGAATTCGCCAGGATTGCCAATATTGACCGGTCCCGTGACCGCATCATCAGCGTTCATCAAACGGATAAAGCCTTCGACGAGATCATCGGCATAACAAAAACTGCGCGTTTGCGAGCCCTCACCATAGACGGTTAGGTCTTTGCCCTGCAGGGCTTGCACGATAAAGTTACTCACGACACGACCATCGTCTGCGGCCATGCGTGGGCCGTAGGTATTAAAGATCCTGACCACGCGAATGCGAAGCTTATGCTGGCGGTGATAATCAAAAAACAAAGTCTCAGCCGCGCGCTTGCCTTCGTCGTAGCAGCTGCGGATGCCAATGGGATTGACATGACCCCAGTAACCTTCTGGCTGGGGGTGCACAATCGGATCGCCATAGACCTCTGAAGTCGAGGCCTGAAATATCTTCGCGTTGGACTTGCGCGCGAGTTCGAGCATATTTAACGCACCCAAGACAGACGTCTTCATGGTGTGCACGGGATCATGCTGATAATGAACAGGTGACGCTGGACAGGCTAAGTTGTAGATCTCATCCAGGCCATCAATGTGGATTGGATCAACCACATCGTGCTCGATCACTTCAAAGTTTGGATGACCGAGCAACTGCTGGACGTTTCTGCGGTTGCCCGTGAAAAAGCTGTCAAGCGCGATGACACGGTGCCCCTGAGCGGTCAGCCGGTCACAAAGGTGTGAGCCTAAAAAACCTGCACCACCAGTAACTAGAATCTTTTTCATGCTCATCTGCGACAAGGTTTAAACACGGCCGACGCCGGCATAATGAAAGCCGTGCTGCTTCATGACGACTGGATTCAGATGATTGCGCCCATCAAACACAATGGCGGCTTTGAGCGATTGTTTCAAAGCATCTAAGTCTGCTGTTTTATATTCGGCCCATTCAGTCACGAGTGCCAGCGCATCAGCGTCTTGAGTCGCAGCCATGGCATGATCAACCAGCGTTAAACGACCATTGCGAATCAGATCGGCAAATACTTGTTCAGCGACCTCTTTGGCGACGGGGTCGTGGGCGACGACTTGTGCCCCGGCATGACACAGGGCACGAATCAAATCGATAGACGATGCTTCGCGCATATCGTCGGTCTCGGGTTTGAAAGCGAGGCCCCAAACGGCGATCTTGCGGCCAGTGAGGTCTTTGCCCATTTTGGCGACGATATGCTCAAACAAATATTGCTTCTGTTTTTTGTTGCGCGACTCGACACCGTTTAAAACCAGCGGCTCAACGCCCACGCTCTGCGCGATCCGCACCAGCGCTTGGACATCTTTAGGGAAGCAAGAACCACCATACCCACAACCTGCTTTCAGAAAGGCTGGGCCAATCCGACTGTCCATACCCACGCCTTGACGAACGTCTTCGACGTCAATGCCATAACGGTCGCAAATATTGGCAATCTCGTTCATGAAAGAGATGCGGGTAGCCAACATCGCATTGGATGCATACTTAATCAGCTCAGCTTCTTTAACCCCCACTGTCAGCAGCCGCTTTTCGTCATCCACGAAGGGGCGATACAGCTTAAGCATGTTTGCTTTGGTGTTTTCATTATCGGTGCCAATGACGATGCGATCAGGTTTGAAGAAGTCCTCAATTGCAGCGCCTTCTTTCAGAAACTCTGGGTTACTGGCAACATCAAACTCAATAAAGCATTTACGCTGAAACAACTGCCACGCGACTTCGCCTTTGACCGATTCTGCAGTACCAACTGGCACGGTCGATTTGTTGATCACAATGGCGGGTTGGGTCAGCTGTTGGCCGATTTCGCGGGCGGCCGCTAAAACATACCGCAAATCAGCTGAGCCATCTTCGCCTTGCGGTGTACCCACAGCAATAAACACTAGCGTAGGTTCGGTGGATTCAGACTCGACCTTGGTCAAGCCAGCCTTGATACCTAGCTCAAAAGTCAGATATTTGTTCGATACCGCAGCATCGACAATTTCTTTGAGACCGGGTTCATAAATAGGTATTTGACCCGACGCTAGCTTGGCTAGCTTTTTGGGGTCGGTATCTACACAAACCACTCGATTTGTTTTGTTCGCTAAACACGCAGCGGTGACCAGGCCGACATAACCTGCACCTACAACTAAAATATTCATAAGGACCAGACTTGATTTGTGTAAATTCAATACCTAAGGCTAATTATAGCGACTGCGTGGTTTACTTAATACCTTCAGATCGAGCACAAACGCTGCTGGATACAAGCTTCACTTGGTCATTCAATGACTTTCTGAGCTCATCATCTGGCAAAAAATACTTGAAGTAGCCATCTATCCTTGTACTCGGCGCCAGGCATGGATCAGGGTAACGGTAACCCGGGGGGATATTCCCCGAGTAACCATTGATGGTTCTCAAGTGGTGATCTTGGGCGTAGATGACCGCGTCAACTTCTGTCAGCAAATACGTCTCTTCGCTGTCAGCCGTTAAGAACAAAATATTGTCTTGCTCGAGCGGTTGAGTGATCAAGTCTGACAGGTGTCGACTTCTGTCCAGCCAATCCTGCTTGGCAACGTGCAAAAAGTTGTAATGGCTCGCTTCACAGGTCGCCCCAAAGCCCACCAATAGGCCGAGGATTATTTTGGCCAATTGAGGTCCTCGCGATTCAAGTAATGCCTGCATGGGTAGCGCGACAAGCACGGCGACGGGCATCATCATGACCAGCACGACTCTGGATACGGCGCGAATCGATCTCAAAGCGGGCAATTTTTCAATTGCATTTAAGTACAAGGAATGGCCGTCAACGGACAGCGTAAGAAAAAACAGCATGGCCAAGGCGATGCTTGAAACGCGTCCAACCAAAAGTATGGCGCCCCAGGTATCAGGTCTGATTTTTTTTAACCAGCAATAGGTCAACCCGGCCAGGCCCAGCAGCAAAGGCCCTATGCCCAAAAACAACTGTTGTTCATGCCGCACGGGGATATCAGTAAAGTGTTTACCTATCCAGCCAGTGAGCTGGGACCCATCGCCCGCCAAATAGCTTGCCGGCCTTGGCAACATTGGTTTGATGTCTTCAAGCGTCCGAGAAAAATGGTACATCAAGGCAATTTTCTGGTACTCACGTAAAACCAGCGCAGCCGCGCAGACCGCCAGCGCAGCCAAGACGAACCACGCGATAGTGATGATCCATCGTGGTGGTGGGTTGACTGGCACTTGAGGCCGTGTTGAAAGCAGTCTGCAAAAAACATAAGCAACAAACATCGCCGACAACAAACAAACGAGAAATAAACCTAAATAAATCGAACAGAGCGTTTGCATGGCGCACCATAGCCCTGTCTTTGCGAGATCGATTAGCCGAAAGCTAGACAGGGCGCGATACCAAGCACCGAACGCCAATGGCGTAGCAAAGCGATAGACTAACTGGGCATGGTTTTCTTTATGCAACACAGGTAAGGCAAACGCAAAAACGAAAGCCCCGATCGCGGACGCTAACAGTGAAAATCCAAGGCCGCGTAATACCCACCAACACACCCAAAAATTCAAGAGATTGCCAGTGATGAACCAGAGTAAAAACGCGTCCTCACGCGTAAAACCGGCAACCCGCGCGACAATGTAGCTAGCGGCTGAGCCAAAATGATTATCGCTAAACGCGAGCACCCCTCTGAAAGGGAAAAAAT
The DNA here is from genome assembly GCF_003003055.1 of Jezberella montanilacus. Classification (GTDB taxonomy): domain Bacteria; phylum Pseudomonadota; class Gammaproteobacteria; order Burkholderiales; family Burkholderiaceae_B; genus Zwartia; species Zwartia montanilacus. Next base: position 255,060 of record NZ_PVTV01000012.1, on the reverse strand, counting down.
AATGCGGGCTCCAAAGGCTGGATACTTGACCCGTGACCCATTGGTAAAGGTGCTCGAGCACAATGCTGTTAAAGCGCGCATCGACCAGATCGCCCGGCATTTGTTGAAACCAACCGACCGTCGGCATCAAATAGCAGAGCAAGCCTGTTGAAAAGATGACGGCAAGGCCCAGCCATTCAAACCAAGCCAGTCGTTTGTTGCTTGCCCTGAGCGACTGGGTCTTGGCTAAAGGCGTAAGTAACATTGATGCTTGCCTAAGCTCTAGTGACGTACAAGTTTAAGCAACTGAAACGCGCTTTCTTGCCAAGTCACATACGGCATATCAGTCGATACGGGATGTTTTTGGTTCTTGTATAAGGCTAACCAATCAACCACGCCTGCTTTGATTTCGCGAGCGGTGAACCCATCAAAATAATAGGCATAGTCGCCCGCGACTTCTCTAAAAACAGCGAGGTCAGTCGCTAAGAGCGGCAAGTCATAGGATGCCGCCTCGATCAACGGCAAACCGAAACCTTCACCCACCGACGCCATAATCAGCGCATCGCAGGTCTCGTAAAGCTTTTGCAGATATTGATCGCTGATGCCTTCAAGCCAGAAGAGTTTTGCACCGGCTTGGGGGTGACCGCGCAACTTTTCAGCAAGGCCGTCGATGTTCCAGCCAAATTTACCCACAAGAACGAGCGTGATATCTTCACCCGCAGACCACAATTGCTCAAACGCCAACAGCACTTGTTCGTGATTTTTTCTGGGCTCTATCGTGCCAACCATTAAAAAGGTAGTCGACGTTTTGATTTGTTTTAGTAATACCTCCGCGTCAGCGTCAATCCCAGTTGTTGGCACAGAGTTATCAATATCGCAACCCAGCTGAAAATGCGTGATGCGCATTGGCTTTAAGCCCTCAGCTTTGGGTAGAAAATCGGCTTTAATCTCATCCGCGACTGCCTTGGATATGCAAATCAACTCTTGTGCTTGCATCACCGTGCTGAACCACTGCGTAAATACTGCCTCAATCCCCAGCGGAAAATTTTTGGGCATAGTGATAGGCAGCAGGTCATAGACAACAAACTTAACCTGCACACCTAGGTTACGCATGTGCCGCAGCAGTACCTCGCGTGCGGGGACAAAAGATGGATGCAAATCTAAACCGAGAAAAATATCTCGATCGGTAAAAAGCACAGCTTCGTCTCGCAAGCTTGACTCGTGACGAGTACCGCCCCCTTTGGCTTCATCCGTTGGAGTTAACCAACGCTGCATGAACTGCGCTGCATGGCGATAGCCTTCATAGTCTGGCGTCGTGTAAACAGGCAATATCTCAAAACCAGACGGTGGTTGAGTGACAAAGGCATGCAATAACGCTCTGACCACGCGCTGTATTCCGCTCTTGGCATCCATCGCCACCAGCATTGAAATATCCACACAAATCCGCCTGGCTTCGCGGGCAGTTTGATTTCTGGCGAGCGCCTGCGCTAGCCTGAAACGGTTGTGCGCGCCCCACCCCTCAAGATTTAGCGACGAGATCGATGCAATCAAATCACGGCCAATTGATCCTTGGCTGCGGATTTTTCTGGCGGTACTAAGCTGCAGACCAGTCGCACTCGCAGAGGGTTCTGAACCAGGGATTGCCGTTTGAACCAGCTCTATTGCCTTCTGATAGACCTCAGCCACTTTAATCTTGGTCAGGCAACGTAGTCCGTAAGGACACTGTTCTTTAGCCGCGATATGGCAGGGTGAGCATTCCTCTGCCGTATGCAAAACGATTGAACGACCGAAGACTGGCGCCCACTCAGCGACTGTTTCGTGACCGCCATAGATACCGAGCACCGTGAGTCCAAGGTATGAACCGATGTGCGCACCAAAAGAATTATTCGCAATGCAAAGACTGCTGTCAGACAGGGATTCGACCAAGGCGTCGTAAGCCAAGGCAACATGGATCTTTATCTTGGGCGATTGCTCGGCCAGAAACGGACGAGCTTCTTTATCGCTCATCACGTAGACATGGATGTTATCTACTGCTGTATGCTCCGCCAGCTTACCAACCAGGTCTTTGAAATTGGCAACCCCCCACTCTTTGACCTCATTGCCCGCATAGGGAAAGACGGCAATCGACCCACCCCCAGCGTCTGCTTTACGTGCAAATTCAGGTGCGGCGAGGTAGTCGTCGTCACGGCCAGGAATCGCGTCAATCAGCGCAAGCATTTGCTTGGCAGTTGATTGCTCGTTCAGGCGTGTTTTCTTGTATGACACATCTTTGGCGGAAGGCAACAATAAATTGATTTGCTGATCGAGCTCACGATTAAAAGTTTGGTAAGCAACCTTCAATCTCGCCCCTACCGCAACTAATAGTTGGCGCCCATCTGGCTGGCGTCTCAAATCAATCGCAATATCGTAGTGATCTGGCAGTTTCTCAATAAAGCCTTTGATCGCGGCGCTATTAGCACTGGGCGAAGCTGCAGATTTTTGCTTGAAAAAATCGAAAGTGTAAATTTGATTAAAGACACCCAGACTGCGCGCCAGCGGCAAACACCAGCTTCCGACCACTGCGTCAATTCGAGCAGCAGGATAGCGAGCGCTGAGTTTCTTGATGGCTGGGATGGCCAAAATAAAATCACCCAGGTGGTCGAGCTTGATCAGCAAGATATCTTGAGCAGCTGCGGCCAGGGAATGCCCCTCATTGATCACCAGCTGAGATATGCTGGGCGCCGCCGTCGTGTCATCTGAGGCAAACCGCGCCATACTTTGCAGTGCGACGCGAGCACTCGCATCCCATGAGAAAGTCTGGTGATGCGCATCGCCATGCGCAATCAGCTTGGCTTTGAAAACATCATCTGTCAGCGCTTGTTCGAGCTTGGCAGCGATACTGTTAACCGAGGTCGGATCGAATAAGGCCTCAGGCAACCCGATCACTTCTGGCAAGCTGGAGGCGTTTGCGGCAATAACCGGCGCCCCACAGGCCATGGCTTCAAGCGGCGGCAAGCCAAAACCTTCGTGTAATGAGGGGAAGATAAAGAGCTCGCAACAGTTATAGAGCTTGAGCAAGTCTTGATCTTCGAGATATCCAGTGATGATCAAGTCTGTATCACGCAATCCTGCTTCTTTTGCGGTCTTTCTAAAAACCGACGTGTAATCAATCGGCATTTTGCCGGCGAAGACCAGTTGGCGCGCCTGTCTGACATCGCGCGGCAATTGGGCATATGCTTGAATCAAGCGAACCAGATTTTTTCGCTCATCTGCGCCACCCGTATACATAATGAACGGTCGATCGATGTCGTATTTTTTCTTCAGTGCGGCAGTCTCGTCAGCAGACAGAGATAACTTTTTGAACGAAGCGTCACAGGCACCAGAGATGTTGATGACATCCGCTGGTGCCGACCGGAGTGCAGTCAGCGCCTCTTGCCGTGCACTTTCAGAAATCGCTAACAACAAATGACTGTTGCGCAATGAATTGATTTTGCGCTGATAGAAATCCTGATGCAGTTTGCTGCTCAAAAAATGTTTATCAGGGCTGATGAGCGGGATCAGGTCATACAAGATCACGGCTGTCGGGGTCTTTTTATCAAACACCCCGACGCTCGTCACCGTGTCGTCACCCAAACCTTCAAAGAGACTGGTGATCAAAACGAGATCGGGTTGAAGACTCTCAATAAACGCTTCTCTGATTCGCTCTGAAACCTCACGCCGCTGGTGATTGGACGGATCAACCTCGCGCGTCGGACCCATACCATCCCACACCCGAATCTGCTCTTGAGGCAGTAAGCCATCAAACGCTGCACGAATCGGCGCAACGGTATCGACCAGCAGACTGTTCAATACCAAAATAATTTCGTGACCCACGGCGTTGCGCACGATCGCTTGCGCAATGGACAAGGAATAACGCCCTATCCCACGAAAACGGCTCTCAGATTGAGCCCCTTGCATGTCAATGACGATACGCATCAGTGCTTCTCTGTCTCTTTAATGGCCGAATCCAGTTCATTGAACAGATGCCTGACGGCTTGAGGCTGATCAGCCAGCATCTCTTCATCAGCCACATTCAAATCATTTGAGCCCGGACTTTGCTGAGCTTTGTTGGACTGATTGCCTAAATTTAATATTTTGTGAAGCAAGTCAAAAACGCCAAGGCGCTCACTCACTTTGATTAAAAACCTGTGCAGCTTAGGTTGGCTATTTATAAAAGACTGCGCTCGTCTCAAAACAGCAAAAATGATCTTTTTAATTAGTCGCTTAACCCTAGGTATCGGGCGACGAGCCTCAATCAATGTCAAATGATCTTGAATCCTTTGCTGATGAGCCTCACCCAGCCGAACCCGCTTATCGTAGCGTTGATCTAAATCATGCAACGCCCGAGTGAGCTGAAGCTTGATATCAGCCATCTCATCATTAACTTGAGCGTCATACCGAGCAGACGCATACCCGAGTGTTATCCCAAAGTCTCTGTCAAAAGCATGGCTTACCATCGTCAACAGCTCGGGAGTTGCCGTTTTTTGTGCCACCACTGCATAGTCAGGGCTGACACCAGCAAAAACATCGTAAATCTTATGGTCTCGCTCTAGATCCAGACCAGACGGCTCTTGCAACCGTAAAATTTTTGTCCGATGAAAACCATAATATTCGGGCAAAAATTCCATCAGCAAAGGAGGTAGCGGCCGTTCGTGCGTGGGATCAAGATAGAAGTTAGCAGTGCCGACGAGGATATTTTCTGGATTCGGGGTCTCTAGAATCAACAATCCGCCTGGTAGCAAAACCCTTAGCGCTTCTTGTACGACATGCTGTAACACTTCGAACGGGATGTGCTCGGCGAAATGAAATCCCGATACGACAGCCTGGCTATTGTCCGCGACACCTCTTAAGGCGGCGAGCGCATCTTGCGTGCGAACGTTCAACCCTCTCAACCGACACTCAGCAAGCATGCCCTCGTCGAGATCAATACCGTGTGCTTGAAACCCAGTCTCAACCAACAACTCTAGCCATTCGCCCCGGCCACAACCTAGATCAATCGCAGGTGCCGCTGGGTACTGCTTGAGCAGCGGTTCAATCAGCGGCAAATATACTCGCTGTCTTTGCTTGATCACCTCAAGCGAACCTCTGTGTTTGTCTTCAAACGCACGGTAAAAACCATCTGTCATCGCTTGCACTCCATGATGGGCGGCAACCAGTTCACACCGACAAAATAACCCTTGTCTACATTAATGACGTCAAAGACAGCCGCCAGATCGCGCCACTCATAATTTTGAGAAATATGTGTATCTGCTGTATGCAAGGCTGCTGAGATCGAATAGCTGCCTACCCCTAAATTCGCAGGGAAGCTAAAGCTATACGTCATCCGGCTACCCGCGCTAATTCGTTCGAGTTTATTGTCCAGGTGGTGGGTATTCGTGCCGAAAACCGCCTGACCAAGACGATCTTTAATGACATAACCCAGCACTAATTCTGGGACATCCTGATGGGCCAATATCTCAACGATTAGCTTAATTGGCTGGCCAACGCCGACCACTTCAATTGCTTGCCCGGCCTCGTCACAGATTGAAACTTTTTCCATGGTGACCTCGCCAGTCCCGGATATGGTCTGCACTTTACCGTCGGCATTGGTCGTTTGTTTGACAGTCACATTGCCACGTTTTGCCAGCAAAGCGTTGTAATAATCCATGACTGCGGCAGGCTCACCCTCCATGGATAGTTGCCCTGCATCGAGCAAAATGGCCCGATCGCAAATGCTCTGGATAGAATTCTTATCGTGAGACACAATCAATAGCGTCGTCCCTTGCTGACCAAAGGCTCTGATCCGGTCGAAACTTTTATGCTGAAAATAGGAGTCCCCCACTGACAGGGCTTCATCGACGATCAAAACGTCTGGCCGCTTGGCAGTGGCCACGCTGAAGGCCAAGCGCATTTGCATCCCGCTTGAATAGACTCGAACCGGTAAATCAATGTAATCGCCGATTTCAGCGAAGGCCTCGATCTCTGGCATCAGTTGTTCGACTTCCTGCCCGCTCAAGCCCAGCAATTGACCCGCCATCATCGCATTCTGACGACCGGTGAAGTCAGGGTGAAAACCCATGCCCAGTTCAAGCAAGGCGGCGACGCGGCCCGTGATATGCACACTGCCCGAGGTTGGTTGGGTAGTGCCGGTGATCATTTTTAAAAGCGTGCTTTTACCGGCGCCATTGATGCCAATAATGCCGACTGCTTCGCCCGGTTGGATGGCAAAACTGATATCTTGCAAGACCCATTTCAGTGTCGATTGAGCCTTCACCCAGGGCAGTATCCATTCGGCCAACCGCGCCCACCGATTCGCGTACTGCTTGTAAGCCTTGCCAAGATTGGTAACTGTAATCGCACCCATCAGAGCTCATCCACCATTTCGCCGGAATGCTGTCTAAACAACCGCAATCCGAAGGCACAGAGCAACACGGCTAACGTCGTCACCGGCCAGAGCGACAACCAATTCGGCCACAGGCCTTCGACTAAAACGCGCTGATACGAGGCAATCAGCGGCGTCATGGGATTGTATTGAACGGCGCTTTGCATGGTCGCGGGCAAAATTGACAGGGGATAAACCACAGGGGTCAGCCAGAACCAGAACTGCAAGACGACTGAAAAGAATTGCCCGACATCTCTAAAAAAAACGTTTAAGACACCCAGACTCACACCTAAGCCGATCGTAAACAGTGTCTGAATAAGAAGCAAAGGAATCAGCGATAAAAATGCCATCCCTGGAAATAACCCTGTAAAAATCAAGAACACCGTGAATAAGCCAAAGATGATCAAGAAATTGACCAAAGCATTCACCACAACGATGACGGGCAAACAGAGCCTGGGAAAACTGATTTTCTTGAGCAGATTAGCTTGCTCAAGAAAAATGTTTTGTAAGCGACTCACAGTTTCAGTGAACAAACCCCACGTGAGGACACCTGCACAAAGGTAAATACTATATGCAAACTTGGTATCGACGCCGGGTAACTTGGCGCGCATGATTTGCGAGAAAATGACCGTATAAACAACGATCATCGAGAGCGGCTTGATAATCGTCCAGACCGCGCCTAGCAGTGCGTTGGTGTACTGGCTCTGAAACTCACGCTTAACGCTCTCGAAGATAAAGCCCCGGTAACCCCAGAGGGCGGCAAACATGCGCATCGCTTAACCTTGATGGGTGGTCAGCATTAGACGCGCCCGTAATTATCTTCAAAACGGACGATATCGTCTTCGCCCAGGTAACTGCCGCTTTGCACCTCGATCATCACCAGATCGACTTTGCCGGGATTTTCGAGGCGATGTTTGTGCCCAGCTGGGATGTAGGTCGACTCGTTGGTGGCAATGAGCAAATCCTGATCACCATTCACCACTTTTGCCATGCCATCAACGACGATCCAGTGCTCACTGCGGTGGTAATGCATTTGCAGCGATAACGAGGCACCCGGTTTGACTACGATGCGCTTCATTTTGAAGTTAGTGCCTTCTTCGAGCACGGTATAAGTGCCCCAGGGGCGGTGCACGGTGCGATGCAGCTTATACGCTTCGTGGTCAATTTTTTTCAGTTGCCCGACGATCTGCTTGACATCTTGAGAGTGATTTTTGTCTGCGACCAGCAGGGCATCAGGAGTATCGATGATGATCAGGTTTTCAATGCCGACGGCCGCGATGATGCGATCTTCGCCCTGGATGTAACAGTTTTTGACGTCGTGCATAAAGGCCTCAGCCTTCACGCTGTTGCCGTTTGCATCGGGTTTGATCAAATCACCGAGCGCGTTCCAAGAGCCGATATCGCTCCAGCCGATCGAGCACGAGACGACGGCTGCGTGATGGGTTTTCTCCATGAGCGCGTAATCGATTGAAATGCTTTCGGCTTTTGCAAACGTCGCGGCATCAAGTTCGATCTGATATTGGCCTGCGCCCTCAACACGGCGTGACACCTTCAGGCTTTCGTCAACCGCCTTCAATACCGCTGGCGCGTATTCACCCAGTTCGGTCATGGCGGTTTGAGCCGTCATGCAAAACATACCTGAGTTCCAGAGGTATTTACCGCTATCCACATAGGCTTGCGCGGTGGCCAGATCGGGCTTTTCGACAAAACGCAGCACGTCGTGACCGCTGGCTTCTATGTACCCATAGCCGGTCTCAGGCGCTTCAGGTTTAATCCCAAAGGTAGCTACCTTACCTCGCAAAGCCAGCTCGATCGCCGTGGCAACGGCCTCGCTAAAGGCGGTGAAATCAGCAATCAGGTGATCTGCCGTCAAAAACAACATCACGGCATCGGGACCATAGGTTTGATGAATGGTGAGTGCTGCGGCAGCAATTGCGGGCGCGGTGTTTCGGCCTTCTGACTCGAGAATAAAGCCCAGGGGCACAGGGATGGGGCCCGTCTCTCGGTACTCGTCTGCGGTTTTGAAGAATAAGTTTCGATTGGTCACCGTCAGGACTTCGACGGCACCCGGCAGCGCGATGGCTCGCAGAAATGACTTCTGCAACAAGCTCTGGCCGTCTGCCAGGCGAATAAAAGGCTTGGGGTGCAACTCTCTGGACACCGGCCATAGGCGAGTACCGGCACCGCCGGACAAAATTACTGGGATTAATTTCATGCTGTCTGTCGGTCTTCGATTGGCTACTGGTGGAGTTTGACCTTTTTTTGTACTTTTTAGTACATATCCGCAAGTATAATCGCCCTTTTGTTAGCGTATCGGGTTTAAGCGTGGCGAATTCAAGTCAAAAAACGATTGCAGTCGTAACCGGCATCACCGGACAAGATGGGGCCTACCTCACAGAATTGCTCTTAGGCAAGGGTTATACCGTTTACGGCACCTACCGCCGCACAAGTTCGGTGAATTTCTGGCGCCTTGAAGAGCTGGGTGTCGACAAGCACCCCGACTTGCACTTGGTTGAATACGATCTGACCGATTTGTCTTCAAGCATTCGCCTGCTGCAAACGACTGGCGCAACTGAGGTCTATAACCTCGCCGCTCAAAGCTTTGTCGGCGTGTCGTTTGATCAACCACTGGCGACAGCAGATATCACGGGCATTGGCCCGGTCAACTTGCTTGAAGCCATCCGCATCGTTAACCCCAAGATCAAGTTTTATCAAGCCAGCACCTCAGAGATGTTTGGTAAGGTGCAGGCCATCCCCCAGATTGAAAGCACCCCTTTTTACCCACGTAGCCCTTACGGTGTGGCCAAGCTCTATGCCCACTGGATGACGATCAATTACCGCGAGAGCTACGGGATTTTTGGCACCAGCGGTATTTTGTTTAATCATGAGTCGCCCCTGCGCGGTCGCGAGTTTGTGACCCGCAAGATCACCGATTCAGTCGCCAAGATCAAACTGGGCAAGCTCGACGTGCTTGAACTCGGCAACATGGATGCCAAGCGCGATTGGGGTTACGCCAAGGATTACGTTGAAGGCATGTGGCGCATGCTGCAAGCCGATGAGCCTGACACCTTCGTGCTCGCAACGAACCGCACTGAAACGGTTCGTGACTTTGTCACCATGGCCTTTAAAGCGGCTGATATCTCGCTTGACTGGAAGGGTAGCGGCGAGCAAGAACACGCTATCGATATACTGTCTGGCAAAACACTGGTTCGCATCAATCCCAAGTTTTACCGGCCAGCGGAGGTCGAGCTTTTGATTGGTAACCCTGAAAAAGCCATGGCTAAGCTAGGCTGGGCCCCTAAAACGACGCTTGAAGAACTTTGTCGCATGATGGTCGTGGCAGATCTTGGGCGCAACGAGCGCGGGTTCTCGTTTTAAGCAATCAAATGAGCTGGTGACTGGTGTGTTCAAGTATCGAGACAAGCATTGAAGCGAGTACTGATCACGGGTTTGCAGGGGTTCACTGGCCACTATATGGCCCGCGAACTCGAGCAACACGGCTACGAGGTCTGGGGACTCGGTGATGTCCCGTCGGATAACCCTCGCAGCGTAGTCGCCAATCTGTTGGATCTGCCTAGTCTGAAAGAGGCAGTCGCTAAAGCCCAACCAAACTATGTCGTGCACCTGGCAGGGATCGCTTTTGTTGGCCATGGCCAGCCCAAGGCTTTTTACGACGTCAACCTGGTTGGCAGCCGCAATCTGCTCGAAGCCCTGGCACCGGTTGCAGCGGGTTTAGCGTGTGTGTTGCTGGCAAGTAGTGCGAATGTTTACGGTAATTTGCAAGAAGGCTTACTTAGCGAAGCAAAACCTGTTGAGCCAGCGAATGATTACGCTGTCAGTAAATTGGCAATGGAATACATGGCCAAGCTTTGGATACCTAAAATCCCGGTTGTGATTGCACGCCCCTTTAACTACACGGGCGTCGGCCAATCAGACAGCTTTTTGATCCCAAAGATTGTCTCGCATTTTGTGCGCAAGCAAAGCACCATCGAACTCGGCAATATGGACGTTTGGCGCGAGTTCAATGACGTACGCGATGTTGTGCATGCTTATAGAACGCTGCTTGAGGCCAAGCCAGTCGGGCAAATCATCAATGTGTGCTCGAGCAACCTGGTGTCGCTGCGCGGGGCGTTGCAAATGGCGTCTGAACTAACAGGTCAAACGATTGAAGCACGTGTCAACCCAGAGTTTGTTCGCGCCAACGAGGTGCTCAAGCTCGGTGGCGATAACAGCTTGTTAAAACAATATGTCTCTGAGTGGGCACCACGCGGCTTGCACGAAACCCTTGCCTGGATGCTGCACTCTGCAGCATTAAAATCATGATCAAAGTTGGCTTTGGCGTCTCAGCGCTTGTCAAAGGAATGGCCGGTGGCGGTATCGACGGCATTGGCAACTACACCCTCGAAATGCTTCGACGCATGGAAGCAGTTTCCAATGGCACGGTTACCAGCAATGCTGAGCTCTACAGTGCGCCGATCAGATTGATGCCTTTCGCCTTTGGCGATGAAGTGCCCGCTAGCCTGACAGAAGTGCCTGGGATGACGCTGGGTCACTATTCGCTTAGCGCTTTATTCTCGGCCACGACTGGCCTCAGTTGTCCGGGCATAAGCGATTTTGCTAAGACAGTGGATCTGATCCACGCCACTGATCACTGGGTACCAAAATGTTCTCGCGTGCCTGTGGTGGCAACCTTGATGGATGCGATTCCCCTTTCTCATCCTCAATGGGTGAGCGGCAAGCTACGCGGCCTAAAAAATGCGCTATGGAAACGAGCCGCAAACTGGGCCGATTCGGTCATCACGATTTCTGAATACTCCAAGGTCGAGTTATCAACTTGGTGCGGTATCCCGCTTGAGACGATACGCGTGATCCCCCTGGGCGTGGACGAGCGTTGGTACAACGAGGTTTCTGAAACCCGCCTGACAAGCATCCGTGACAAGTACAAACTCCCGACTTCTTATTTTGTATCGGTAGGAACCTTGCAGCCTCGCAAAAATGTCGTTGCTGCGATTCAAGCCCATCGGGCGCTGCCCGCTGCCGAGCGGGCAAGTCATCCCCTTATTATCATTGGCCGCGCCGGTTGGAAGTGTGAAGACGTTTTAGCCTTGATTGCTCAAGAAGCGCCGTCAGGTCTAGTCCGTTGGTTAGAGCATGTGCCAGCAGACGATTTATTGCCTGTCATCAAGCCAGCACGCGGCTTGATTTTCCCATCGCTGGCCGAAGGCTTTGGTCTGCCTGTCATTGAAGCCTTTGCCGCCCAGGTTCCGGTCATCACATCCAACACCACTTCTCTACCTGAAGTCGCTGGTGATGCTGCGCTGATGATCGATCCACACGATGTTGAGGCCATCAGCCAAGCAATGACGAGATTGATTGCCGATGACGCGCTGGTGAGCGAATTAAAAGTAAAAGGACTGGCGCGCGCTAAAACTTTTACCTGGGATGCGTGTAGCAATCGAACCTTAGACGTTTACCGCGAAGTGTTGGGTCGGTAAAGTCGCTGATACAACGCCATATACTGCGCCGCCATTTGATCCGCCATAAAGTGGGTCTGATACCTCGCCAACGCACCCTCACCCCAGACCTTAACCTGCTCGCGCTCCCGCCAAAACCGATCCAGGGCTGAGCCGAAACCCTGCGCATCGTTTGGCCCCACCACCAACCCCGTCTCTTGATCTTGATTGACATAACTCGTGCCAGTACCGATCTCGCAGGTGATCATGGGTGTGCCCTGCTGGGCAGCTTCTGCCAGCACAATGCCAAACGCCTCAGATCGCAAGTGGGACGGAAACACAAACCCATATGCCGCCCGCATGATGCAACGCTTTTCCTCGTTGGTGACATCCTCAATGAAGTGCAGGTTTTTAAGGCCAAGCACCTGGGCCTGGGCTTTGAGGGCATCATGCTGATCCCCTTTGCCCACGATCACGGTTGGATAATCGCGGCCTTTTAAGGCCTCAAGCAGAATATGCAAGCCCTTGTAATACCGAAGCGCACCTAAAAACAGAAAAAATCGCTCGCCAAAACGATCACGCCATTTGGACACGGCAGGGTCTTGCAGTGAGCCCTGCTCAAAATGCTCAATCCCGTAGGTGATCAGCTGCGTCTTATCTTGCCACTGCTGCAACACGGGGCTACTTGCCATGATCCCCGGCGATGCGGCCACGATCTGTTGCATCTTGCCAAAATATTTATCCCGAAGGGGGGCATAAAGCTGATTAAGCCGGACCTGACTCACCACATCTGAGTGATAGCTGAGGATGGATGGTTTTTTAATCCCCGTCATCAGATATGACAGGTCAGCGAAGGGCCAGGGAAAGTGCATATGCATCACATCAGCCCAAGCAGCCTCTTTGCGAAAGTTCAGCAGAAAGCTTGCGGATAAACCGGTTGAAGCGACATACAGATCTTGGTGGTAACGACGGATCTCATAACCACTTGGGTCAATATCGATGCGGGTTTTGCCGGGTGTGAGCACTAACACACGGTTTTCAACCCCCCTCTGACTGGTATGGCTGGCTAAGGTGTGGGCCACCTGCTCGATACCGCCATAGGTATCAGGGAAGAAGGTTTTAAGTACGTGCAAGACTCGCATGTTTACTGGCGATTCTTCTTTTTTACCACCAACCATTTAGGCATGCGAAACAGCACCAACGTGCGATAAAGCACCACATAAGACACCGAGAACAACACAGTGCAGACGATCAACGGGGTTTGAAATTGCCAGAACAACACGGCGGGGATGACTGCCATCGATGACAACACCCAGAGATAGGGCGAGGTCATCGCATTGCGCTCGGTGATGAGATGCGCCTCGGATGAACCAACGGCCCATCTGACCAGACGCTTATAAACCAGCATATGCAAGTGCACCCCATCCGGCGCGCCGGGGGATGTCCCTCGCACGAATTTTTTTCGATAAATCGAAAACAAGGTCTCAAAGACAGGGTAAATACAGAGCAACAAGGGAAACCACGCCGAAACGTTCGGATGCCTGGCAAGCATGGTCACTGAAAGAGCGCCAATCATATAGCCGATGAAGTAGGCACCCCCATCACCCAGAAAAATTAAACCACGGGGATAGTTCCAGATCAGAAATCCGCCGAGCGCGCCGAGCATACCCACCGCAGCAACCAGAATCAGCCGGTCACCAAGATAAAACGCGACGTAACCGAGGCCCGCCAAAATCATCGCCGCTACAACCGTGGCCAGCCCGTTGTAACCGTCGATGATATTGATGGCGTTTGCCGCCCCCGCAATCGTAAAAATCGTGAACACAAATGAGACTGCGCTGATTTTGAGGATGTCATCCAGGCCATAGACGTTGACCCGCGTGACGGCTGACCCGAGCCACCAGTACACCAGCGCGCCACTAACCAAGGCGAGGCCCAGCCTGGCCAAGACACGCACATTTTTAAAAACGTCTTCGCCCAAGCCACCTAAAAACACAGGTAGCGCACTAACAAACAAAATCACCAGGTCTGGATAAATCTCAGGGTCGCGGAAGGCCGCCAACGCAAACACCGGGATCATCGCCGTGAAGATCGCTACCCCGCCCGTGCGCGGCACGGGACTGGCGTGATATTTTTGAACACTGGTGAGATCGTGATCGACCCCAGCCAGCCGCAGCCGGCGATGCCGTACCAAAAGCAATGACATCACCAGTGAAACGAGAAACGCGCCTAAAACGTAGGCCATGCGCAGCGAAATCCTTATTATGTTTGCGGGATTTTACTCTGAAGCCAAACAACCCGTTTGTTTAAACATCAATCGCCGCGACAGCACCAGAGCGCTTACGTAACTCGAATTTCTGGATCTTGCCGGTCGACGTCTTGGGCAAGTCACCGAACTCGAAGGCGCCAGGCACCTTGAACCCGGCGAGATGTTGCTTACAGTGCGCCACCAGCTCGGCCGCTTCGACTTGGGTGCCCGGTTTTAGCTCGATAAAGGCGCACGGTGTTTCTCCCCATTTGGGGTGGGGCTTCGCCACCACGGCCACCGCCATAATGGCTGGATGCTTGTAAAGCACGTCTTCAATCTCGATGCTCGAGATGTTTTCGCCACCAGAGATAATCACGTCCTTACTTCTGTCTTTGATCTTGATGTAACCATCGGGGAAGCGAACGCCCAGATCACCCGTGTGAAACCAGCCTCCCTCAAAGGCATCCTGAGTGGCTTGGGCGTTCTTTAGATAGCCTTTCATACAGATATTGCCGCGCACCACGATCTCGCCGATGGTTTCGCCGTCTCGTGGCACAGGCTCAAGCGTTAGGGGATCAAGCACGTCGGCACCAGCCTGCAAGTGATATCTGACCCCTTGTCGGGCGTTATAGACTGCGCGCTCAGCCGCTGGCAACTCATCCCAGGCCTCTTGCGGTGCGCACAGCGTGCACGGCCCATAAACCTCAGTCAAACCGTAAACATGTGTCAGTGAAATATTCAACGACGCCATACTCTCTATCAAGGTGGCAGACGGCGCTGCGCCGGCCACCATAGCCTTAACCGTTGCGACCGCTTTGCCAGGCCCCACGTTAGCCATGCCATATTGCTTGAGGGGCTCGGGGGCATTCACGAGCATGCTGTGAACAATCGGCGCCCCGCAATAATGAGTGACCGCATGGTCGCGAATCGCCTCGAAGACACCCTCTGGCGTGACTTTACGCAAGCAGACGTTGACACCGGCCCGCGCGGCAATTGTCCAGGGAAAGCACCAGCCGTTGCAGTGAAACATCGGCAAGGTCCACAAATACGTGCAATGCGCTGGTAAATCCCACTCAAGAATATTGCTCACGGCATTGAGATAAGCACCACGATGATGGTAGACCACCCCTTTGGGTTCGCCAGTGGTGCCCGAGGTGTAGTTGAGCGCGATCGCGTCCCATTCATCACCCTGAAAATCAAGCGGTTCAGCCGAGGCATCCTGAAGCAAAACATCATAGGTATTTTGACCAATCAGATCGCCAGCACCTTGGTATTGACTGTCATCCACATCGATCACGCTGGGTGAACAAGCCGGATTGACCCGCCGAGCTTCGATCAAGGCTGCCTGCATCACGGCCGAGAATTCTCTATCCACGATCACGACTTTAGACGCCGCGTGGTTGAGCATATAGGTCAAGCTGGCCGCATCTAAACGAGTGTTCAAGGTGTTGATGACTGCGCCGATCGCTGGCACACCAAAATGGCATTCAAGCATTTCAGGGATATTGGGCAGCATCACGGTCACCGTGTCGCCCTTGCCCACCCCCAGGCTTTTTAACGCATGAGCCAACTTCATCGCCCGCGCGTAGGTCTCAGCCCACGTCCGGTTGATGCTGCCATGGATCACGGCCGTGCGCTCAGGATGCACCTCAGCTGATCGCCTGATGAAGTCAACCGGGGATAAAGCCGCAAAATTGGCTGCGGTCTTGGGCAGATCTTGCTCGTACATATTCATGATGCTTGTCTCTTATTGTTGGTCAGGTCGGCACAGACAATTAGTATCTTACGTCGAGTGCTATGCTTTTGCTTATGCGAACCGAATCGCCTTCCTCCTCTCGCTCGCCTGACTCACCTTATCAGCGCAATCAACTGTTGTTGGCAATGGCCGGCATCTGTGCGGCAGTCGTGGTAGCGGCCTTTGATTCGACCATCGTCAGTACGTCAATGCCTCAAGTCGCCCAGGCACTCGATGGGATGGACAGCTATGCGTGGGTAGGGACGGGATATTTCTTGGCTTGCGCAATCACGATTCTGATTTTTGGCAGGATCGGCGATTTGTATGGCCGCAAGCATTTGATGCTGATCTCGTTGGCCATTGTCGGCCTGGGCTCTATCCTGAGCGGCGTTTCGCAGAGCATGGCGCAATTGATTGGTTTCAGGATTTTTCAGGGGCTGGGCGGCGGCATGATGATTGCCACCACTTTCACCGCGCCTGCAGATATCTTCCCCGACCACAAAGAGCGGGTTCGCTGGATGGCACTGGTGTCGGTGGCCTTTGCTGTCTCAAGCGGGCTAGGCCCCGTTTTGGGGGGCATGCTGACCCAGGCGCTGAGCTGGCGAGCAGCTTTCTTTTTGACCCCGGCCGCCGCGGGGGTCGCCATTTATATGATCTGGACGCATTTCCCTAAAGTGACGCCTCCGCGTAAGGCGGATAATCATCGCTTTGACTGGTTAGGCGCCGCCGTCCTGACGGTTGCGGTTGGGGCGCCACTGGCAGGTTTAGAACTAGCCATCGCCCCCTCGAAATCCAACCATCTGCTGCTTGCCTTGAGTTTAATGTTGGCGGGCGGTCTGTCGGCCTGGGCACTGATCCCCATCGAGCGTCGCGCCGTCACGCCCATCTTTCCTTTGAGGATTTTGCGCACGGCAAAAGCCCGTTGGCTGAATCTTGCAGCCTTTTTAATCGGGGCTGTCATGTATGTGCTTATTTTCTATATCCCCCTCTTACTGCAAGATCAGTTTGGCTTCAGCCCAACCAAGGCGGGCTTATTGATGACCCCACTCGTGGCAGGCATCCCGATTGGCAGCATTTGTAATGGCTATTTTTTTAGACGGATTTCTCATCCTCAGCGGCTAATGGTTTTGGGCGCAGCCCTGTTGAGCCTGGGTTGTGTCTCAACGGTCACCTTCACGGCTCAAAGCTCAGATACCTGGATTCTGCTCACCCTGGCGCTCTGCGGTGTTGGCTTGGGCTTTTTGCTGCAAAATTTCACGCTCTTCATGCAAATGCTAGCCGAACGGGCTGATGTTGGCGTTGCCTCAGGCCTTGTTCAAACCACCAGAGCAGTCGGCAGCGCAGCCGGCACCGCAACGGTGGGGATTTTGATTGCGCGCATTTCTGTCGGCACGGGGGTCAAGGTTGGTTTGATCATTTGCGTGCTTGTTTGCGTCTTTGTGGCATGGGTAAGCCTGCGAATCCGGATTCAACACGAGGACAATCCCTAGGATGCGTTGCAGCCAGCCGTCTTAACCTGGGCTGCTCGTATATCATGACGCCATATGCGAATTTCAATACAGCAAATTAACTCCGTGCTGGGTAGCGCGCTGCTTACAGCCATACCTGTTTTGCTTCTGACAGAAATCGGCCATGCAAGCAATGCTTGGTATGCGCTGGTGTTGTCGTCTCTCGTGATGTGGTTCACCAGAGAAGGGGGCGTAAAAGCCACCTTGACTGGGCTTAGACCTTATCGGGCCTTAGCCAGCGCGCTAGCCTACTGCCTGTTGCCAACCCTGCTATTTATGAGCTTGCATCGAACAGGGGCTGGGGCAGAGCTTGAGCGCGCGACGCGTTTGTTGTGTGGCTCTCTGTTTGTCTTGGGCGCTGTGCTCAGCATGAAACCTCAGTGGCTGCGTCAAGCATCGTGGGGCTTCGTCTTTGCCGGGCTGGCAAGTTCAGCCTATGTGTTCTGGCCAGCTGAGCGCGAGCTTGGGCGACCATTAACGCCAGAATTCAACTCAGTGTCGTACGGCAATTTAATGCTGCTGATCGCAGTCCTGCTGATGTATTCGACTCGCTGGACGCTCACCCCCTGGTCGCGCACAGAAAAAACCATCAAGTGGGTCACTGTCGGCATCACCTTCGTCGCGTTTGTGTTCACTGAAACCCGAACCGGCTGGCTGGCCCTGCCTGTTTTCGGTGTGATCTGGATTTACCTGAATGGCTGGGTGAAACGCCTCGCAACCATGTTGTATGTCACCATCGGCTTGATTGCGGTCTGCACGATTTTAATTTTGTGCATACCCAAGATGCATCAACGCATCACAGAGGGTGTCAACGAAGTCAGTGAATGCCTCACGACCAATTCAACCGCTTTTACCTCGACTTGCATTCGGGTGCAGTTGTGGCGCTCGTCAATGGACATGTTTGTTGAGAACCCGATCCTTGGTTTGGGACTGCGCAAGAATTTTCAGCCTGAACTACAACTGCGGGTCAGCAAAGGTCTCGTATCCCAACGAGTCGCTAACGGTTGGGCCGAACCTCATAGCGACATGATGATGGTCTTGGCCACGCAAGGTGTGTTGGGTGGCTTAGGTTTGTTATTAGTGTACTTTGCACCCGCGTTTTTATTTGCACGCCGGCTCTCGCTTGGGCGTGACAACAATGCCAGAGTTGCGGCGGCGATGGGCCTGGCGATTTGTCTCGGCTTTGCGGTGTTTGGTTTAACCGAGCTGATGTTCCGCGGCATGCGAACCGTCGGTTTTTACGCTGTGATGATTGGTTGGTTGATGGCCTTGTCAGACCCAGAGTTTAACGCCGAGGATTTGCGAGCCAAAGTGTAAAAGAGTGCAACAGTTGGGCGCGCTCTATTGAAAACCATTTCATAAAAGTTCACACTATATTCATCGTGACCTCACGTCTCGATTAATTGATATGGGGTGGTAATGGCAGCATTTAACTCTCTTGCTTATTCAAACGAACTGGTCAGCGCTGGCGTCAGTCGTGCACAGGCTGACGTTCACGCTAACGTGCTTCACCGTGTTTACGATGACAATCATCAGCAATACGCAACAACCAATGACTTCAATGATCTTAAAGTGCAATTGCAAATCATCGAAGTCGCTGTCAGAAAACTAACAACAAGTATCAATAGTCTGGTGATCTCTCAAAAATTCATCATCTGGATTTGTGGCACCTTGGCAGCTCTGTGCGTCGGCACGATGGGCATTGGCATCCCAGTGGTCTTTCATTCCATCAAATAGACCCGCACACGGCACTTAAAACTCACGGCAACTCAAGCTCTGCAATGATGGGGGCATGATCCGACAATTGGGTCCACGGCCTGCCCTTCAATACTTTGGCGCTTTTAACGGCAAAACCTCGTTGATAAATACGATCTAAAGGCAGCAAGGGGAAAGCCGCAGGAAACGTCCTCGGCGATGGCTTTAATTTCGCTAGTTCAGACGATAGCTCAGGCATCTTCAGCGCACTTTTAAGTTGACGGGAAGATTGAGCAAAGACTTCAGATACGCCAAGTGCCTCGACAAACAGCGGCGCCAATTCGTCCTTCCAGTCATTGAAATCACCGGCAATCAGCAGGGGCTCTTGCTTCGGTACAAGACGATCGATACGCTCACAAAGCAGCTCTATCTGCCGGATCCGACTCGCAGCAAATAAGCCCAGATGAACGACAACGCAATGAACCCGCGCGCCTTTGATATCAAGAATGCCATGCAGCAAGCCGCGTTGTTCAAGCCCGTGATCGGATATGTCCTGATTCTCGAACTCAATGATCGGATACTTGGCTAATAGAGCATTGCCGTGATGGGTTTGAACACGAACTGCGTTGGGCTCGTAGGCCACTTGCATCTGCAAAGCCGCAGCGAGGGACTCATGCTGGGCATGCAGGTTTGAGTTTTTTTCGTTACGCCCCTGCACTTCTTGCAAGAACATGATGTCGGGATTAAGCGTATGCAAATTCACACGCAACGCTGCAAGCGAATCTCGACCAGAGACCGACTTGCCCTTGTGGATGTTGTAGCTAACGATACGAAGCACGGTCATTGCTTACCCCTCTCTGACCGTGCTTCGCTGAATCACGTTAGATACTTCACGCTGGCTTGATATCCGCCTGGCGCAAACGGATATGCAGTTCGCGCAACTGCTTCTCGTCAACTGGCGAGGGGGCTTGTGTCAACAAGCACTGCGCACGCTGTGTCTTGGGGAAGGCAATCACGTCGCGGATCGACTCGGCACCCGTCATCATGGTGACAATACGATCCAGGCCGAAAGCAATACCGCCATGTGGCGGCGCACCGTATTGCAACGCGTCGAGCAAGAAACCAAACTTGAGCTGAGCTTCTTCAGCATCAATCTTCAGGGCACGGAAGACTTTGCTCTGAACTTCTTCGCGGTGGATACGAACCGAGCCACCACCGATCTCCCAACCATTCAGCACCATGTCGTAGGCTTTGGCGATCGCTTGTGATGGATCGGTCGTCAACAGATCTTCGTGGCCATCTTTCGGACTGGTGAAGGGATGGTGAGCCGCCACATAGCGATCCGCCTCTTCGTCATATTCGAACATCGGGAAGTCAACCACCCAGAGTGGTTTCCAGACGTTATCAAACAAGCCGCCAGCTTTACCGAACTCACTGTGACCAATCTTGACGCGCAGGGCGCCGATCGCGTCGTTCACAACCTTGGCCTTGTCCGCACCAAAGAAAATCAAATCGCCGTTTTGTGCACCGGTGCGCTTGAGCATTTCAGCCAGGGCTTCGTCGTGCAGATTTTTGACGATGGGTGACTGCAAGCCTTCACGGCCTTGAGCGATGTCGTTGACCTTGATCCAGGCCAGCCCTTTTGCACCGTAAATCGCCACGAACTTGGTGTAACTGTCGATCTCACTGCGCGTAATGGCTGAGCCGCCCGGCACGCGCATCGCGACTACACGGCTACCTTCGGTTGTCGCAGCCTGCGCGAACACTTTGAAATCGACGTCTGTCATGACGTCGGTCAAATCGGTGAACTCGAGCTTGACGCGAAGATCTGGTTTGTCTGAACCATACAAGCGCATGGCCTCTGACCAGGGCATGGTCGGGAAAGGCGCTGGCAAATCAACGTTCTGCACGGCTTTGAAGACGTGGCGAATCATTTCTTCAAAAATTTCGCGAATTTCGATCTCTGACAGAAACGAAGTTTCGCAGTCGATCTGGGTAAATTCGGGCTGGCGATCAGCGCGTAGGTCTTCATCGCGAAAGCACTTAGTGATCTGGTAATACCGATCAAAACCAGACACCATCAACATCTGCTTGAACAACTGGGGCGATTGAGGCAAAGCAAAAAACTCACCTGCATTGACGCGTGATGGGACGAGGTAGTCGCGCGCGCCTTCAGGTGTGCTCTTGGTCAACATCGGAGTTTCGATATCGATAAAGCCCAAGCCATCCAGAAATTTACGCACTTCAATTGAGACGCGGTAGCGCAACATCATGTTGCGCTGCATTTGGCCACGGCGCAGATCAAGGACGCGGTGTGTCAGACGCGTTGTCTCAGACAGGTTCTCGTCGTCGAGCTGAAAAGGTGGGGTCACTGACGGGTTGAGAATCTCAACTTCGCGGCAGAGAATCTCGATTTCACCAGAAGCAAGATCGCTGTTGCTAGTGCCCGCTGGGCGCTCGCGCACCAGGCCCGTGACGCGGATACAGAATTCATTACGAAGGCGTTCGGCAATCGCAAAACCTTGCTCATTATCTGGATCAAACACGATCTGCGCCAGACCTGCGCGATCACGCATGTCGATAAAAATCACGCCGCCATGGTCGCGACGACGATGCACCCAACCAAACAAAGTGACCGTTTGACCCAAGTGATCACGACAAACCTGACCGGTGTAGCAGGTACGCATTCAAAGTACTCCAAGAAAAAACGAGCGATTCATAACGAACAATTACGACGCGGGTGGTGAAACCACGCCCATCGAAACAATGTACTTCAGCGCCGTATCCACTGACATGTTCAGCGGGATCACTTCGGCGCGTGGCATTAACAGAAAGAAACCTGAGGTCGGGTTGGGCGTTGTGGGGACGTAAACACTGACAAAGTCACCCGCGAGGTGCGCCGCAATTTCACCTGTCGGTGCGCCTGTCAAAAATGCAATCGACCAAGAGCTTTGATGCGGATAACGGATCATCACCGCTTGACGAAACGCCTGCCCGTTAGGCGCCAGAAGCGTATCACTGACTTGCTTGACCGAGTGATAAATCGAGCGCACGAGTGGGATCCTGCCAAGAATCTTTTCTGACAGGCTAAACAGTCGTTTACCTAAAAAGTTCGCACCCAGCATACCAGTGACCAGGAGCACCACCAAAACCAGCAGCACTCTGAAGCCTGGCAAGTCAAAACCAAACAGCGCCTGCGGCGACAGAAAGGCTGGCACGACGCCTTCAAGGGTATTAACGACTATCCCTAAGACCCAAATGGTAATCACCACGGGCACCCAGATCAAGAGGCCGGTAAGCAGGTAGGTTTTCAGCCAGCGCATGATGTGGGTGTTGTCCTGGTGGGCTTAACTGTTAGCGGTCGACCCACCGGAGGAACCGGCGGATGAGGAGGATGGCGTGGCAGCAGAGGCGGCCGAAGAAGTGTTGTTAGAACCGCTCGCCGAACCAGTGGAGGACGCTGCGGCGGGCGTCGATCCAGCGGCCGAGCCACTGGCTGGTGCCGACGGTGCAGCGCTCGAACCACCCGAAGCGGGGGCAGCATCTTTAGCTGCTGGGACCGCAGCAGGCTCAGCAGTCTTGGCCGCGCCAGTACCCTTGTCGCGGAAATCCGTCACGTACCAACCTGAGCCTTTAAGCTGAAAACCAGCTGCAGTGACCTGCTTGGCGTAGGTTGATTGCTTGCACTCGGGGCAGACGGTCAAAGGGGCGTCTGACATCTTTTGCAGCGTGTCGTGAGCGTAACCGCACGCGCTGCATTTATAGGCGTAAATTGGCACGATGAAACTCTTTGGATAAACACAGATAGCCGAAGCCAGGCCCAGGCATCCGATAAATCGGGGAAAGCCTTGAATTTTAGCGGGTTTTTACTGATTCGGTGCTTTAGATCAGAAACATGACCGCAGCGACCGCCGTCGGCAAGAGCGCAGCCATAAACAATCGACCGCCAGAAATCGCTTCATTCTCAAAGCTTCCCTTAAGAATCGAGTAGCCCGCTGGATTCGGGGCGTTCGCAATGACGGTCAAACCGCCCCCGGCCACCGCCCCTGCAACCAGCATATAACGCCAGGCCTCAGAAGTCCCGTCGACCAGTGAACCCAAAAAGGTCAAGGCGGCGTTGTCGGTTAAGGCGGTTAGGCCCATCCCACCAAAAAACAAGACCAATGGCGAAAGGCCACCAAGCAAATCCTGAAGCCACCATTTTTGCAAAGCACCCAAAACGACCAAACCCGCCAGAAAAAATCCCACGAGCAGGCCCTCTTTGATCATCAGGCGTGATTGATGCCGCGGATAAGCTGTGCAAAACCCGATGAAAAAGACCAATAAGCCCATGAATATCGCGGGATGGTGCGCGGTAAGCACTACGCCCGCCAGAAAAGCCAGATGCACCAGGACGACAATTTTGGGCACTCGAACTGGGACATCCTCTGTGATGCCGCGGTGTGTCTCGACTTCACCGGTAAGCAGTTGTTTTCTAAAAACCAGGGTGAGTAAGACAGCGTTAAACATGACCGCAATCAGTGCTCGCCAGCCGAACTGAGTCAGCATGTAGGCGCTATCCCAACCAAAACTTGAAGCAACCATCAGCACGGGCGGCGCCGCGTAAGCCGTCAGCACCCCACCAATGGATACATTGACGAACAACACACCTAGCGTCAGGTATTTAAAGGTTTCGTGACCAGGGCGTTTGAAGTAGGCGTCACGCAAGAGCAGTGCGGCCAGGGTCATGGCCGCTGGCTCGGTGATCAGAGACCCCATCAGCGGAACCACGCTCAGCACAATAAAAAAAGTCGCAAGGTGCTTATTGACCGGTAGCGCGCTCGCCAACAGACGTACCAGCGCCGCCACGAGTTCAAGAATTGGCCGACTCGCTGCCACCACCAAAATCGCGAACACAAATAAAGGCTCGGTGAAGTTACTGTGGTCAACAAAGTGAATCGCGGTTGACGTCCCCGCCATCACCGCCATGGCGACGATGAGAATAAAGGCCCAGATACCGAAGACAACCTCTACCTCGGCCAACAGATGCCAGAAGCCCGCGTGAGGCCCTTTTTTATCGGATAGCTTGGCAAAAATCGCAACAGAAAAGGTGTGCAACACCGCACACGCAAACAGCACGGTTGCCAGGACTTGAACAGAAAACGGAATCGCCATCGCGGTGTCGCCCAAACATAAACGGTATGCCGGGCACTATAACTCGCCACGCGTTACCGGACGACGGTTTTTACTTAATGCCCCTGCAGATACATTTGCTTACAGCTGTTTGCCCGACTAAGCACTGCGCCCAGCCCCTAAACGCGGCGGTCGGCCAAAATCATTTGAGCCGCTTTCTCTGCGATCATCATGGTGGGCGAGTTCGTGTTGCCAGACGTGATCGTTGGCATGATCGAGGCATCAGCCACGCGCAATCCCTGAATACCATGAACGCGCAGACTCGCATCAACCACAGCCAGTTCATCCTGACCCATTTTGCAGGTGCCGACAGGATGGAAAATAGTGGTACCGATATCGCCGGCCGCTTGCGCGAGTGCCGCCTCGTCATCACCCACGTCCACGCCCGGCTTGTGCTCTTGCGGCTTGAATTTTGCCAGGGCAGACTGGCCCACGATGCGACGTGTGAGACGAATACTATCAGCGGCGACGCGACGATCTTCTGGGGTCGACAAGTAATTACAAAGAATCTCTGGGGCCTCGGCCGTATCAGACGACAGCGGCTTCACGTGACCCCGGCTGGTCGGGCGGACATTGCAGATCGACGCGGTAAAAGCCGGGAAACTGTGTAGCGGTTCGCCAAACTTTTCGAGCGACAGGGGCTGCACGTGATACTGCACGTTCGCTCGCGTTTGTGAGGGATCAGATTTAGCGAACACCCCCAGTTGCGAGGGCGCCATGCTCATGGGGCCTCGACGGGTAAGTGCGTATTCAAGCCCGATCATCGCCTTGCCCCACAGCGAATTCGCCATCGTGTTCAAAGTGCGGGTGCCTTGCACGCGGTAGATCATTCTTAGCTGTAGGTGATCTTGCAGATTTTGCCCCACGCCTTTGAGTTCATGCACAACGGGTATGCCCAAAGGACTCAAGACGCTCGAAGCACCCAAACCAGACACTTGCAAGATATGCGCCGAGCCAATTGAGCCAGCGGCCATCACTACTTCTTGAGCGGCCCGGGCGATCTGTTTGGTGCTGTCTTTGATGAACTCAACGCCGACCACGCGCTTGCCCTCAAACACCAGCCGAGTCGTACGGGCATGGGTTAAAACGGTCAGATTACGGCGATGTTTTATCGGCCGCAGATAAGCTTTCGAGGCGTTCCAGCGCCAACCGGCCTTTTGGTTGACTTCGAAATAGTTGCTGCCTTCGTTATCGCCGGTGTTGAAGTCATCAATGGGTTTGATACCGGCCTGCTCAGCGGCGAGACGGAACTGATCCAGGATCTCCCAAGACAAGCGAGCGGGTTCGACGCGCCACTCACCATCAGCGCCGTGAAACTCGCTGTTACCGGCGTGGTGATGCTCCATGCCTTTGTAGACCGGTAGTACGTCATCCCAACCCCAGCCCGGATTGCCGGCGGCGACCCAGCCATCGTAATCAGCACGCTGGCCGCGCATGTAAATCATGCCGTTGATGGAGGAACAACCGCCAAGCACCCGCCCCCTTGGGTAACCGAGCTGACGGCCATTTAGGCCAGGATCAGCCGCCGTCTTGAAACACCAGTCGGTGCGCGGGTTGCCAATGCAATACAGGTAACCCACGGGAATGTGAATCCAGTGATAGTTATCGGGCCCACCTGCTTCAAGCAATAACACCCGGTTCTGCGGATCGGCGGATAGCCGGTTGGCGAGCACGCAGCCTGCTGAACCAGCGCCGACAACAATGTAATCAAATTCAAGTGCAGTAGCGCTAGCGTGAGAAGTCGTCATAGTTGTCTTTTGAGCAGCGGGCTACATAGCCCGACGAATCGTTATTTGTCACAAGGATAGCCTGATCTTGGGCATTTTAATCATATGCCGCCGCAGGAGGCCCGTGCCAAGCGGACCCTACAGCACTAGAACTTGATATAAAATTAGTGATATAAACATCACAAAATTTATATTTCGTTATAGTTTGTGATAAATTAATCACAT
Source organism: Jezberella montanilacus (assembly GCF_003003055.1). Taxonomy (GTDB): domain Bacteria; phylum Pseudomonadota; class Gammaproteobacteria; order Burkholderiales; family Burkholderiaceae_B; genus Zwartia; species Zwartia montanilacus. Next base: position 228,939 of record NZ_PVTV01000012.1, on the reverse strand, counting down.
GGATATTGTACAGATACAGGATTTCATCATCCAGAGCCGAAAAGAAAAAGGGCTCACACAAGCTGAGCTCGGACGACGTGCCGGGGTCACTCGCGAAATGGTCTCCCGCTTCGAGAATGGTTTGCACGAAATAGGTATCGTCAAGCTGCAGCGGATATGCATGGCGCTCGGCCTTGAGCTTCTCGTTCGGCCCGGCCGTGGCCGTCCGACAGTAGACGACTTAGATGCGCTTTTTCCAGATGATTCGGATTAAACATGCAGCGAATTAAAAAACTTTATATTCATACTACCCAAGGCTACGCGGGTGAATTGGCACGCGAAAGCCAATTTGTCTTCAATTATCGATCGGATCGCCCCGAGACAGAAATATCTCTGACAATGCCGCTACGATCTAAGAGTTACTCGGCCAATATTTTGCCCGGAGCGATTCGGCAAAATCTCCCTGAAGGCTTTCTCAAAGATTGGATCGTCGAACATTTTGCCAAGGTCACCAAAATGGACGATATGACTGTTTTGGCAATATCTGGGCGGGAAGTCATCGGTCGCGTGCGTAGCTTGATGACTGAAAATGAAAATCCCACTGAGTTCAGAAGTGAAAGCCTAAGTGACATTTTGAGCTGGAAGGGTACAGAGGATCTTTTTGACCATCTTGCGAACCAGTACGCGCTGGCGTCTGGCATCTCAGGCATCCAGCCAAAAGTGCTTGTCGCCAGCAGAGTTCACGAAGCTAACGACTCAATCGACAAAGTATCGATGAAAAACCGAAGCTTGATCATTAAGTCGAGCGGCTTTGATTATCCGGATCTCGCTGAAAACGAATTCAACTGTATGTCCATCGCACGCAAAGCGGGATTACAAACGCCCGATTTCTGGTTGTCTGACGATAAGAAACTTTTCGTCATTGAAAGATTTGATTTGTCTGAAGAGGGCTATCTTGGTTTTGAAGATATGACTTCTTTGATGAATAAGCAAAACGAGGATAAATACAACAGTAGCTATGAGGATGTCGCCAAAGCGATTGGGCTATTTGCCTCACCCGCTCATGTCACCGAGTCATTGCTCGAGTTCTTCAAATCCGTCACGTTGTCGCTTGCGTTACGTAACGGCGATGCGCACTTAAAAAATTTCGGTTTGTTATATACCAACCCACAAACTGAAGACTGTCGCTTATCGCCACTATACGACGTAGTCAACACCACAAGCTATATCCCGACAGACTCTTTGGCGCTAAAACTCAACAAGACAAAGTCCTGGCCCACCCGTCAAGATTTAATTGACTTTGGTCAGACGCATTGCAGGTTGCAGCACGCCAGCGAAATAGTCGACCAAATCGTGGATGTTGCACAAAGCTGGACACCCGCCGAAAACTCGACAATCTGGGACTTAATGAAGCCACAGATTGATAAAGCCTGCTTTACGTTGACGCACTAAGCTAGTTAAGCGAGCCCAATTCTATTTGATGTGTCGTTCGTGAGTTTTTCTCATGGCATTGTCTTGCTTTCTGCTAACCACTCAATCGCGCCCTCGGCGGCTGCTTTACCTGAGGCCAGACAACCATTGAGCAAATAGCCACCGGTCGGGGCTTCCCAATCGAGCATTTCACCGGCCACGAACACACCGGGCAGCTGTTTAGACATCAAACCTTTTGTCAGGCCCTCAAACTTGACGCCCCCAGCAGTGCTGATTGCCTCGTCAATGGGACGACAGGCCACCAGCGTGATTGGCAATGCTTTGATCGCCCTGGTCAGTTTCAAGGGATCTTTGAAGGTCTCTGCGCTCGTACATTCGCGTAACAAGCCAGCCTTGAGGCCATGTAAGCCCAAGCGAGTGCGCAAATGCGAGGACATGGATTTGGATCCTCGTTCACGTGTGAGTTCATCAAGCACGCGTTGTGCTTCGTGATCGGGCAGCAGATCGATGGTGAGGCTCGCCTTGCCTCGGCTCAGGATCTGATCGCGCAACTCTGCGGATAAAGAATAAATAACCCCACCTTCAAGCCCTTGAGCTGTCAGCATGCATTCGCCACGGATAGCCACCGATTTGGCAGCTGAGGTCTTAAAGGTCGCGGTCTTGATCGGTTGCCCGGCATACTGGTCAATGAAGTGTTGAGACCATTTCGCCTCAAAGCCACAATTGCTTGGCAGCAAAGGATTCAGTTCGACGCCTTGTGCTTGCAGCCAGGGCCACCACGCACCGTCAGAGCCAAGCGATGCCCAGCTACCACCGCCCAGGGCTAGCACTGTTGCATCAGCGCTGACGTGTTTGGCGCCAGCTGGTGTTTCAAAGTGCAGCACGTGACTAGGGGGGTGAGCCAACGCTGCATCCCACCCCAGCCAACGATGTCGCATATAAAACTGGACACCCTGACCGCGCAACCTGTGCAACCAGGCACGCAACAAGGGAGCAGCTTTCATTTCTTGCGGGAAAACACGGCCTGAGCTACCGACGAAAGTCTCTATCCCCAAGCCCTGTACCCAAGCGCGTAAAGCTTGTGCGTCAAAGCCCGCTAACAAGTCACGCATCTCTGTGTGCCGACCGCGATAACGGGTCACGAACTTCTCTGGCAGCTCTGAGTGGGTGATGTTCAACCCGCCGCGCCCAGCCATCAGAAATTTTCTGCCGACAGAGGGTTTGGCTTCGTAAACTTGAACAGTAAGACCCTGTTTGACAAGGGTCTCTGCCGCCATCAAGCCTGCAGGTCCTGCGCCAATGACGGCAATCGTAGTCACTACAGGTACTGCTTAAACCACGCTTGCATCTTGAGCCAACCGTCTTTTGCTTCCTTTTCGCGGTAGCTTGGACGGTAATCTGCGTGAAACGCATGACCCACGTGAGGATACAGAACAAACTCAGAAGCCTTGGCAGCCGCATCACCCGTTTCTAACGCAGTCTTCATCATGTTGATGCTGGCAACCGGGATGCCCGCATCTTCACCGCCATACATGCCGAGAACCGGCGCATGCAATTTGCCGGCCAGCTCAACGGGTTGGACGGGATGCAACGCATCTTTATCACCCACCAAACGGCCATACCAGGCCACAGCAGCTTTGAGCTTGGGATTGTGTGCAGAGTAAAGCCACGCCACGCGTCCACCCCAGCAGAATCCTGTGATACCCAGCCGCGCGGCATTGCCGCCATTCGCGGCAGCCCAGGCCGCCGTCGCATCGAGATCACCCATCACTTGTGCATCAGGCACCTTGTTAACGACTTCGGTAAATAACTTGCTCATTTCAGGGTATTTGGACGGATCGCCCTGACGCGAGTACAAATCGGTCGCGATGGCCAGGTAACCGAGCTTGGCTAAACGACGACAGACATCCTGAATGTATTCATGAACGCCAAAGATCTCCTGCACGACCAGAACGGTAGGTAGATTTTTCTTACCAGCGGGTGCTGCGCGGTAGGCAGGCACACTGCCGCCTGCAACAGGAATCTGCACTTGACCGGCGATCAAGCCTTTGTCGTCAGTCTTGATGGCTGTTTGTGCCATCACGGGACCAGCGGCCAAGGCAAAGCCACTCATCACCGAGGTCGTCAAAAAACCACGACGATTCAACACCAAAGGCGGTAACAAACTATCAAATTCAGGGGTAGGTTTATTCACGGCAAGTCTCCTGAGAGGATGGGCGGGCAAGAAGCGGGAAGTCAAAAGCTTAATTCAGTTTGATATTAGCTGCCTTTGCAACGGCTGCCCACTTAGCAATCTCGGCAGCAACATATTTGCGGAAATCTTCTGGCGAGCCCCCCGCCACAAAAGCGGAATCCTCGGCAAACTGCGCCTGTGTCTCTGGTCTTGCCAGCACGGTCAGTGCGGCTTGTGACAACTTCTGAACAATAGCGGGAGGCGTGCCGGCTGGCGCAAAGAGGCCGTTCCATGAGCTCACCTCAAAATCTGGTATGCCCTCTTCTTCAACCGTTGGCACGTTCGGCAATTGTGGCAAGCGCTTAACCCCTGCTACCGCAATCGCCCTAAGCTTGCCGCTTTGTATTGAGGGCACCAAACCCGCAGCAGTCATGAAGCCCATCGACACATTACCTGCCATGATGTCGGTGATCGCTGGTGAAGCCCCTTTGTAAGGCACATGCAGCACATCGATGCCCGTTCTCAGTTTAAGGAGTTCACCTGCAAAATGGGTTGAACCGCCCGTACCCGTCGTTGCATACGTCAGTTTTCCTGGGTTTGCTTTCGCGTAGGCGATCAGCTCTTTTAAGTTGTAGATGGGCACCGCGGCATTCACCACGAGAACACTAGGCGATGACATGAAGTGCGTCACATGCACGAAATCCTTCATCGTGTCGTAACGCATGTTGTCGTACACCGACATATTGGTGGCGTTAGAGATCGTGCCGACGAATAAGGTGTAACCGTCAGGCGCAGCGCGCGCAACTTGCTCGCTGGCAATGTTCGAACCGCCACCGGGCTTATTCTCGACAATCATGGGCTGCCCAAGAATCTGCTCCATCCCGTGGGCCATGTAGCGTCCGATCAGATCGGTGGGGCCGCCAGCCGAATAACCGATCACAAGCTTGATCGGCTTAGATGGATAAGGTGAAGCAGGTTGTGCTTGCGCAGTTAACCCGCTTAGCCCGGTTACCTCGGTTAAGCCAGTCAGCGCGAGCGCTGCTAAGCTCAACAAGGCTTGATTCAAGCTTCTGCGCACGATCCCGCATTTATTTTCTGACATACTTTGCTCCTCACTTACTTTGGCTTGGCTGTTCGGTTTAACTTGCTGACAGCCTTTTATTTTTGCTTTTGCTTTTGCTTGATACTTTTCAATACCGCTATTTGTCTTTTGGAATACTACCTGCCGTGGCGGGTGGCATCAGAAAATCAAAATCTGCACCCTTATCTGCTTGCGTGACGCTTTGCAAAAACAGCTTGCGATAGCCGCGCGTTGCAGTGGGTTCAACCACTGGTTTGGCTTGTGCCCGGCGACCGAGCTCTTCTGCATTAACCAGCAAGGTCAATTCTCGGTTAGCAACACTGAGCTTGATCCGGTCACCGCTTTGCACATAGGCCAGTGGACCACCGATGGCGGATTCTGGGGTCACGTGTAAAACGATGGTGCCAAAGGCGGTACCGCTCATGCGGCCATCTGAAATCCGGATGATGTCTTTGACCCCTGCGCGCGCAAGCTTTCTGGGGATGGGCATATAGCCAGCTTCTGGCATGGCGGCACCCTTGGGACCGATGTTTTTAAGCACCAGAATATCGTCGGCCGTCACATCCAGATCATCTGCATCAATCCGGTTGGCCATGTCTTCAAGGTTCTCGAACACGACCGCGCGACCTTCGTGCTCCATGAGCTTGGGATTGGCTGCCGACTGTTTGATGATGGCGCCACCCGGTGCAAGGTTACCGCGCAAGACTGCAATACCGCCTTGAGGATAAATAGGGTTGGCGCTTGTGCGCACGACGTGTTGCTCAAAGCCAGGGCCTTGCGCGTCAAGTTCTTCGCCCAGCGTGCGACCCGTGACGGTTAAGGCATCAAGATGTAACAAAGGCTTGAGTTCTCGCAACAGTGTGGCCATCCCGCCTGCGTGGTGGAAGTCTTCCATGTAATGATCACCAGATGGCTTGAGATCCAGCAGGACAGGTGTGTCGCGACCCATACGATCCAGTGCGTCAAGATCAATCTCAAAGCCCATGCGGCCCGCAATCGCAGTCAAATGAACGATGCCGTTGGTTGACCCGCCAATCGCCAGTAACACCCGCATGGCATTTTCAAACGCCTTGGCCGTCAGGATCTTGTCAATGGTCAATTGTTTACGCGCGATCTCCACAGCCAATTCACCACTGCGTTCTGCCACGCGGATACGATCAGCCGTGACCGCTGGTGGCGAAGCACCGCCTGGCACTGTCATCCCCAGAGCTTCCGCGATGCAGGCCATGGTACTTGCCGTGCCCATGACCGAACAAGTGCCAACGCTCGCCACCAGTTGATTGTTCACATCCGCAATTTCTTCCGCGTCGATTTCATCGGCGCGAAACTTACCCCAGTAGCGGCGGCAATCCGTACAGGCGCCCACACGCTCACCGCGATGGGATCCGGTCAACATTGATCCTGTGATCAACTGAACTGCAGGTAAGCCCGCTGAGGCCGCCCCCATCAATTGGGCAGGGACGGTTTTATCGCAACCACCGATCAATACCACGGCATCCATCGGCTGTGCGCGCAGCAACTCTTCAGTATCCATAGACATGAGGTTGCGCAGGAACATGCTGTTGGGCGACGAGAAACTCTCGTGAATAGAGATGGTCGGAAAGTCCATGGGCAAGCCACCGGCCATCAAGACACCGCGCTTGACTGCCTCAATCAGCTGTGGCGCGTTGCCGTGGCAGGGGTTGTATGAACTACCAGTATTGGTGATGCCAATCACAGGCCGGTCAAGCGCCTTGTCGGTATAACCCGCGCCTTTAATAAAGGCTTTACGCAAAAACAGCGAAAAGCCGCGATCGCCGTAATTGGTCAAGCCTTTAGACATGCCATCCAGGTTGGCCGAGGGATTGATGTTGTGGTTACTGGGTTTGTCTTGGTTTGACATGTCGATGTGTTCAAAAAGGATAAAAGTTCAGGCGCTGAGGAATAAACTGGATCTGGGTAAAGAATAAGAATAGGTTATTTGCGATTCATACACACCTGGAAGTTATTGTGTCTTCGCCAAGTGCAACCAGATTTCATTCCTGCGTAAAAACCACAGCGTGAACGGTGCGTTGTAACGCGAATAGACTGGCTCGCCTTCAGTAACTAAATTAGCCTGGCGCAAGGCGGCCTGCAACTGATCTAAGTGCTCGTTGTAGTTAGCGTCAGACCAGAATCCCGAATACTGTATGACAGCAATCTTTTTTGGGGCGATGTCTCTCAGCTTGACCCTTTCGTCAGTCGGCTCGGGTGCGTTCGCAACCGTGACCCCTTTGGGCAAGACAAACTGAACGATAAAGCCGTCTGCAGCCGCGGTCTGAGTGACAGGTGCCGTCATCTCTAATTTCACTGGCTCAGCGGTCTGGGTCACCGGCGCGGTCATCTCTAATTTGCGCTCGCCTTTGTTTTTGCCAAAGATGTAGCCTGCAAGGATGGGGAAGGCGGTGTTACCCGCTTCGCTGGCGGAGCCTTGAACAAGGACTTCAGCAACGGCGTAGGTGCCGTATTCACGGATCTCGATATCCTCGGTGAGTTTCTGCACAACTTTATAGTCAGGTTCTTCGGTTGCGTGACTAGTCATGGTGTATGAGAGCAAGAGGAAACCACTGGAAATAACCGCTGCACCTAAAACCAGCAGCTGATAATTTCGAAGATGTTGGGGAAAAAAGCGGCCCAGTTTCATTGTTCTTCGTCCGGTTGTTTGGGGGTTTCATTATCCGATACGCCTGCCGGTTTGGCTGTACGGCAACGCACGGAGCAGATTAAACAAAAAATATACCAGAACTGATTGCTTTTCCTTTGTATGCGAGCGCACCGACCTGGTACACGACCAACGCTAATCTGACTCAGGGTTCAAGCCACATTCGCAATCGAGGCGATTCCTTGCACCCACGGCGATTGTTGAAATTGATTGCCCGTCCACTCACAGCTTAGAGGAAACATCCATGAATTATCTAGAACAAGATACCTACGGTATGTACACAGTGCCTGATCACCACGGCCCGGGCCCGAGGCTGATGGGTGCCCATACGCTGATCGGCAACGACGTGTACAACCGCCAGAATGAGCACCTTGGTGATATCAAAGAGATCATGCTTAACGTGGCTGCCGGTCGCATCTGTTATGCCGTGCTGTCTTTCGGTGGTGTACTGACCCTGGGCGAAAAGTTATTTGCTGTACCTTGGGAAGCGCTGACCCTTGACACCGAAAACAAGCGCTTCATTTTGCATGTTTCTAAAGACCGGCTGGCTGACGCACCCGGTTTCGACAACGAAGACTGGCCTAATATGTCAGATCAAACCTGGTCTCATGGCGTACATAAGTACTATGGGACCAAGCCGCATGAAGTCTATGAGAGTGCAATAGAGGATTAACGGTACTCAGCCGCGTCCAAGCCGCACCTTAAACGCCCTCCTCAGAGGGCGTTTAGCTTTCATCCCATCAAACTAACGTGTGCTGCCACCACACGCCAGCCCTCGGGCGTCCTCAGCCAGGTTTGGCTCTGACGACCGATACGGTCATTACCTGCGCGTTTAAACTCGGTATTAGCCGTGGCAAAGTCGCGGCCATAGGTCGTAATGACAATGTTCATTCTCTCCCGAGCCAAGCCTTGGGAAGGTCGGTTCGCGCGAAAAGCCTGAATGGCTTCATAACCATACAGATTTTCGGTCGCACCATAACGCAAGGTATGGGGGCTGTTGTAGAACAATGCATCGAGCGTCACGACATCGTTGTTGACCAGCGCCTCTTCGTATTGTTCGAATACTGCTCTGACTTCAGCCAGTACCTCCGGCAAATTAATGTCCATTCAAAACTCCACTGGGTTCAGATGCGCCACGCCGCTCGTTTCTAAAACATGGGCGACCCGAAACGCAAGTTCTTCGCGCCATGGCGCCGCAATGACTTGCACGCCCAAGGGCATGCTTCCCGCAGCCTCCGGCCAAAGCGGCGAGACCAATACCGGGCAGCCAGCAAAGGAAATCGGCTGGGTCAAGATCCCCATTGCTGCTCTGCTAGGCAGTTGCTGATTATTTAAGCTCAGCCACTCTGTGCCAATCGCTGGGGCAGTTACCGGCGTCGCGGGCGCTAACAAGACATCCCAGTTTTCGAACAATTTATTCACGCGATCCCGATAGACGCGGCGAAAGCGCTGCGCCTGCACATACCAGGCTGCGGGTTGCAACGCTCCGGCCATAAAACGATCAACCGACAGGGGCTCGAGGTCTTGCGCTTGCGTACGCAGGTGGTCCAGATGCAATTGCCCCCCTTCGCTTGCGGTGACAATAAAAGCTGCTGCGCGTGCTAATGCTGCGTCAGGCCACGTGACGTGAGCGGTCACACCGAGCGCGCGGGCAGCAGCCTCTACCGCTTGGAGAGCGGAGGCACTCGCGTTTTCATGGAAGTAACCGTCGAGTATGCCAATGCGCAACCCTTGCAGGCCTGCCGTCAGGGCCGTCGATACAGGCTCGATACGTCTGGCGTGACACCCGGGATCCAGGTGGTCTGGACTTTGCAAGGCGTCGTAAGCCAGCGCAAGGCCACTCAGTGAGTCGGCAAATGGCCCTAAGTGGTCAATACTGTGCACAAAGGGATAAGAGCCTCTTCTTGAAAGACGACCAAAGGTTGGCTTCAAGCCCCAAACACCGCACAAGGATGCGGGAACTCTGATCGACCCGTTGGTGTCTGATCCCAGCGAGAGGGACACTTGGCGCGCAGCTACGGCCGCACCCGATCCACCAGAAGAACCCCCTGCAATGCAAGCCAGATTATGGGGGTTGTGGCTTGGCCCATAGTGCGAGTTCTCTGTTGTGAAGCCATAAGCGAACTCATCCATATTGAGTCCACCCATGAGCACAGCACCGGCTGCCTGCAGCCGTTGCACCAAAAACGCGTCAGCTTGCGCTGGTGGGTTGGCTTGGTTGACTTTTGAGCCAGCGAAGGTAACCACCCCCTTTATATCGAACAGGTTCTTCACCGCATAAGGCACGCCTGCCAGAGGCGGAAGCGGCTCGCCTTGAGCGCGACGCCCGTCAATGGCTTGGGCTTCTTGAAGCGCGCGGTCAAAACAGCGCGTGGTGAAGGCGTTGACTTTTGCCTCGGTGTCCTCGATACGCTTGATGTAAGCCGCCACGACCTCGCCAGCAGTGAAATCACCACGGGCGATACCACTAGCCAGTTGATCTGCGCTGAATGCTTGTGTGTTCATGTCACTGTGGCTTTGGGCAGAAGATTTCAGCAGGCTCATCAAACGGTGTCAACGCTGCACTCTCGAGCATCTTGGCCATTGCGGCCGTGCGCTGCAAATGCGCGGCGACTCTTTCTGCACAGGCTGCGTCCATGGGAATACCCAGTGCTTTGGCACTGATCAACACAAAATCAAGGGTCTCTGCTTGGTTCATTTACGTACCTCACGCTGGAAAATTTCAAGGCTTAGTTTCTTGGCCTCAATAAAGCTCGGTTGAGACAAGGTTTCGATGGTGCGGGGACGCGGATCGTCGTAATTCAAGATTTCGGCGACACTAGTTGGTCTCTTGGTGAGCAACAAGATTTGATCGGCCAAGTAGACGGCCTCTTCTAAATCGTGTGAGACCAGCAGCATGGTGGTGCCGGTTTGCATGAATACGTCTTGCAATTTCTCACGGATAAACAAGGTCATCTCAAAATCGAGCGCCGAGAATGGTTCGTCCAAAAATAATACTTCGGGCTTGGGTGCCAGAGCACGCATGATCGAGGCTGTTTGTTGCTGGCCACCCGACAATTCATAGGGGTAGCGCTTAAGGTCGAAATTCACATCAAAGGAGACGATCAGCTCTTCCATGCGCTGCGCGACTTCCGCTTTTGACTTCCCTTCAAGCTTGAGCGGATAGGCAATGTTATCAATGGTACGCATCCAGGGGAACAGTGCTTCGCGGTAGTTCTGAAACACATAACCAATCTTGGTCTCGCTTAAAGATTTGCCATCAAACAGAATCTCGCCACGATCGATCGGGATCAGGCCCGCAATCATGTTGATCAGTGTGCTCTTGCCGCAACCATTGGGACCAAACACCGAGACGATTTTGTTTTTCGGGATGTTTAAATTGAAGTCCTCGTATAACGGAGCACCGGCAAAATATTTGGTCAGATTGCGAATCGTGATGTGCGTACCAACTGGGCCGGGAACAAACGCCGGCGGCGGTGGATCGGGCGCGATCAGGGGGTTCAGGACGACGCTCAACTTTATCTCCCACTCCAGTGCACGATTCGTTTTTCGAACACTAAAAATATAATATTTAAAACGTACCCGAGTGCACCAGCGGCCAGGATGGATGCATACATATCCTTGACATTCATGACTTGCTGCGAGTCGATGATGCGATGGCCAAGACCTCGCTCAGAACCAATGAACATCTCCGCCACAATGACAATCACCAGTGACATGGATACGGCGCTTCGTAAGCCTACAAACGTTGGCTGCAGACTTTCCCAGATCAGCACATCTTTGAAAATCTGAAAGCGACTGGCGCCCATCACCTTGGCCGCCATGACTCGCTGCTTGCGGGCGTTAATCACCCCATAGGCGCTATTGAACAGGACGATCAAGAGCGCACCAAAGGCGGCGATTGCGACCTTGTTGATATCAGAAACGCCAAAAATCATCAGAAACAAGGGGATGAGGGCTGACGAGGGGGTGGAGCGAAAGAAATCAATCACAAACTCGACGCTCCGGTAGGCACGCTCGTTACTGCCCAGCAATACGCCCAGCGGGACGCCCATCACCGCTGCAATCAGAAAGGCTTCTGACGTTCGCAGCAGGGTGTACGCGAAATCGCCAGACAGGCTACCCCCTCCCATTCCGGTAAAGAGTGCGCCCAACGTTGCCCACGGCGAAGGTAAAAGGATGGGGGGTATTAGCTTGAACCTCACCACCAGATCCCAGATCAAGAACAGGGCCACTGGGCCTATCAGTGGCATGAGCCGTGCTGGATTCCAGCGATTGGTATCCTGCATGACTATCCCTTGTACAGCATGGACTCGACCATGGGGCGCGACGTGAAGATCCCTTTATCAAAGAACAGATCGAAGAATTTCTGAAAGTATTCGATATCTTTGGGCGTGAATTCGTTGTACATCGTATAGGCAGCCATCGGGACTTCTGCCGTGAGATCGCCTTCGATCGCGGTGTAGCCCTTCAAGTACTGACGCGCCTCAACGGTACTCTTGCGCACGTAATCAATACCTTTGCCATAGGCCGTGACAAATTTCTTGGTCTCAGCCGGATACTTTTTAACAAAATCTGCGGTCAGTGAAGCCGAACCACCGAACCACGGAGCCATCGCATCACCGAGGATGTACTTGGAGATGACGCCAGCTTCCAGGACGCGGGTGGCGCCATTCAAACGGCCAATCGTACCGGTCGGCTCCAGGGTATAGACAGCATCAACCTGACCTGCCGCAAGTGCTGCCACGTGTTGTGCAATCGGCAGTTCAATCACGGTCGCCCCGGTAGCGCCTGCGCGCTCAAGTACTGTTCTGGCCAGCGTCAGGTTTTGAATGCCCGGTCCGGAGGCTACTTTTTTACCTTTGAGCTCAGCCATGGTTTTTACTGGGCTGCTGGAGGCGACTAAAAATTCGTCCAACACGTCTTTGACATTACTTGGGTTGGACGCAAAGATTTTGAAAGTACCAGGGGAGGCAACTTCACCGATGCCTAAGTTGGCTGAACCGGTACCGTTGGCACTACCGTCACAACGACCGGCAAGCATTGCTTCCATGATCTGTGCAGCGCTGGCGAATTTAACGCCTTCAACGTCCAGACCAGCCTCTTTGAAGTAGCCTTTTTCAAGCGCCGCATAAAAGGGCAGACCCGCCGCAATGGGCCAATACCCGATGCGGATTTTTGGGGTGGTTTGCGCTTGAACCAGAGGGTGCGCTCCCAGGACGCTCAATGCACCGGTGGCTACGCCAGCTTGCAAGAGCTTGCGGCGCGAAGTTGAGACATGGGACTTAGCTGTCAAGGTGCGATGGGTCATGAAGAACTCCACGGGTGGGTAAAAGGTCAATTGGTTGAGTGGGTCAAGCTGTTTACGTAGGCGCGCCATCCGCCCAGGTGAGTAATATCCGTCGCGGTTGTTAGCGCTTGTGCTTCACAAACGAAGCCTTGTACTGAAGAGCCATCGGCGAGTGTCAAGGTGCCAATCCCCAGCGGGGCTGGGATCAACGCAACGAAGGAACCGTAGTGGGTTAGCGGCATCTCCCAGATCTCGAGGGCGATTGCGGCCCCCTTGCCTGGCTCCACACGCAACAAACCAGGTTTGGGCGGTTGCGAATTTGCTAACGCAAAAAAGCGATAGTCTGGTGCCGTATGCGTAGCCTCGACCAAGGTCGCATCCCGCTCAGTCAGTTGCCAGTTCAAGGACATACCGCTAAGGTGAGCCCCTACCACTGCGACCCTTACCGTAGCTGGGGCTTGCAAGGCTGCGATGGGTGCTGGCTCAGGCAAGGACCGTGTGGTTGCGCCAAGCGATAAACCCGTGGCATGGTGATAGCGCTGGCCCAGATCGGCCAGTTGCCAGTCACTGCCAGCAGGGCCAATCAGGGTGACGCCAAAGGGCAATCCATCAGGCCTCATCAGACTGGGCACCGACAGCGCAGCGTAGTCAAACAGATTAACGAAGTTGGTGTATTGCCCAAGGTTACGGTTAAGGGCGACAGGATCCGCTTGCATTTGATCGATGGTGTAGTGCGTCGGTGCGGTCGGCACAAACAGTACGTCTATCTCTTGCCACATCCGACCGGCGACTTGACTGAGGGCCAGCATATCAATCTCAGCACGAATGTAGTCGGCGGCGCTATATTGCCGTCCTTTGGCGATGATGCTGCGTACCGGCTCGATCACCTCTTCTTCATGGGCATCAAAAAATGCTTGGATGGCGGTATACCGCTGACTGACCAATGCACTGTCGTAGAGCATGGCCGCGGCCTGCGCGAGCGGTGCGTAATTAATCGTCACCGCGGTACCACCGAGGCCCGTCAGCTGCTCAAGGGACTGGGTAAAAGCCGCCTCAGCGAGTTTGTCGCCAAAGAATTCAAGGGTATCGGGTACGCCAAAGCGAAACTTTGCTGGTAAGGGTTTCGATGCCATCGTAACCCTTCGGGAAAACGGATCCGCCTCGTCATAGCCTATGCAAGCCTGCAACACCTTCGCTGCCGTTGAGACTGTCATTGCAAAAATCGAGACGCAATCGACGTTTTGTGCTGCGGGCACCACCCCTCGGGCCGAAATCAAACCACGAGTCGGTTTCAGGCCCACAATGTTGTTCAAACCGGCGGGCACACGGCCCGAGCCTGCCGTATCCGTGCCCAGCGAGAAGTCGGCCAAGCCTTTGGCCACGACGTAAGCCGAGCCGGAACTGGATCCGCCCGAAACATAGGCCGGGTTGAGCGCATTCGGAACCGGGCCGTAGGGAGAACGTGTTCCGTTGAGGCCGCAAGCAAACTGATCGAGGTTGGTTTTGCCTGCCAGGCGCGCGCCTGCCCGAAGCAAGCGTTCCACTACGTGGGCGTGCTCGCTCGGCGTGTAAGCAAAAGCCGAGCATCCGGCGGTTGTCGGTAAACCCGCTACGTCAATATTGTCTTTGACAGCAAAGTGCAAACCATCCAGGGGACCAGAGCCAGCCTGCGATTGCTGCTGATTGGAGGGCTCAGCGGACACGCGCGTGATCCACGCCGAATCGGCCTCTGTGGCCTCAGCGGTAGCTGGTCTGCGAGTGATTCCAGCGAATGGTGGCTGCACGGTATTGCGTCTCCCTGTTTTGTTCAGGGATATGAGCAATATTTGTGCCAACTTCAGGTGGTGGCGCTAGTCAGCGTGCAGATCTAGCTAGCTGCCTTCAGACGTGACGCCGATTTTGTCTTGTTTAAACAAAACGGGGTCATCTTCATGACCCCGCTGGCTTAATCGAAACTGCTAACAACACGGACTTTAAAACGGAATGTCGTCTTCCATATCCGCCAAATTGGCACCATTTGCCGCCGGTGCTGCTGGCCGCTGGCCTTGCGGTCTGGCCGCTGGACGCGACGCGGGTTGACTGTCGTTCATCCCATCCGGTGCCCCACCGCCCATACTGTCGCCGCCACTGTCACGGCCACCAAGCATCTGCATTTGATCAGCGACGACTTCAGTCGTGTACTGATCGACGCCTTCTTTGTTCTGCCATTTGCGCGTCTTTAGGCGGCCTTCTACGTAAACAGGACGACCTTTGCGCAAGTACTCGCCTGCGATCTCAGCCAGACGGTTGTAGAACACGACGCGATGCCATTCGGTTTCTTCACGGCGATCGCCGGATGTTTTGTCCTTCCAGCTGCTGGTCGTTGCAATCGACACATTACAGATTGCGCCGCCATCGGGGCTGTAACGCACCTCTGGATCGCGGCCAAGATTACCCACCAAAATTACTTTATTGACCGATGCCATGCCGATCTCCGTATATTCAAAAAACTATTCATCAAACGGGCTCGGTGGATAAACACCCAACCCTGTACAAACCGATATGATCAGACGACGAGTCCATTTGCGCTAGACGCAAAACTACCTAGCTCGTCACTGTCTTGGCACAGTTTAATCGACATCCAACAGTTTGAAACGAGCCAAAATGTTCTTCGCGTGGGCGGAGTCGCAGATATTGGGTCACAGATTGAGCCACCCCTTAGGTCGATCATTGTTTATATTGTGGCTACAGTCATTCACGAAAGCTAGTCAACAGAACGGAGCTCGCATGCTGAAAGTCACCCCCAGCGGTCAAGGTCTTGGTGCCTGTGTAGAGAACATCGACCTCGCCCAGCCTTTGTCCCACGCCACTTATAAAGAACTCGAAGCCTTGCTGGGCAAGTATGGTGTGCTTTGGTATCCCGCACAGACCCTCACCGGGCCCGCGCTCAAAGCGTTTAGCCAGAACTTTGGCACGCTCGAGGTGAACGTAGCCAATATGTACCAAGAGCCGGGGCACCCAGAGGTCATGATCCTCTCGAACAAGAAAACAGACGAAGGCAAACCGGTTGGCTTAGGTGACGCCGGCCAGGACTGGCACACCGACATGTCTTACAGCAAGATGATTGCTTTCACCAACGTACTCTATGGGATAGAAATCCCGCATCGCGATGGTCAGCCCCTGGGTGGTACCGAGTTTTGCAACATGCGTGCCGCTTATCTGGCCTTGCCAGATGAGCTAAAAACCAAGCTTGATGGCATGACCGTTCTGCACGACTTCAACAAGTTCTGGGAAAACATGCGCAAACAGCCAGGTAGTCTTCGCCCCCCGCTCACGCCCGA
The DNA here is from genome assembly GCF_003003055.1 of Jezberella montanilacus. GTDB lineage: Bacteria > Pseudomonadota > Gammaproteobacteria > Burkholderiales > Burkholderiaceae_B > Zwartia > Zwartia montanilacus. Next base: position 212,985 of record NZ_PVTV01000012.1, on the reverse strand, counting down.
ACAGCGCGCGGCTAAGCCACCGGTCTCACATCCCATTTTTCTGACTCACCCGATCACCGGTGAAAAAGTGCTTTACGCGAATCCCGGCTACTCGATCCAGATCAACGAGATGGATGCGGTCGAGAGCGAGCGCACGCTGGCTTTCTTGTTCGAACACCAATTACAACCCCAGTTTCGCTACCGGCATCGCTGGACGGAAGGGGATGTATTGATGTGGGACAACATGGGTACTATTCACAATGCTGTGGCGGATTACCTGCCTCACGAGCATCGGTTTATTAAACGATGCCAGGTGATGGCCGATCGTTATTTTCCCGTCGGTGATATGCCCCAAGCCGCTTGATTCATAAAACGAGAAGACAAATATCATGCAGAGAAAGATCCTAGGTGGTTTGCTTTTAATGGCGGCTGTAGTTGGGCTGAGCCTTCAGACGCAAGCTGTGCAAGCTCAAAATAATTACCCCTCGCAGCCGGTGAGAGTCTTGATTGGCTTTGCCGCAGGTGGCCCTACAGACGTGATTGGTCGGATTTTGGCGCAGCACATGACCCAATCCATGGGCCAAACCGTCCTGGTAGAAAACCGCACAGGGGCGAACTCGCTGATCGCCACGAAAGAAGTGGCTAAATCCAAGCCTGACGGCTACACAACCTTGTTTGCCTCGCTATCCCATAATGTCAACTTTTTGCTGCTGAAAAGCAAAGCCGAATACGATCCTTTAGGCAGCTTCGAGCCGATCTCTCTCGCTGCAAATTTGCCACTGGTTCTGGTGACGGCTTACGACTCACCTTACAAAACCGTCGCGGATTTGGTTGCGCAAGCGAAGAAAGAGCCCGAGTCAATCAGCTATGGCTCAGCAGGCAATGGCGGCTCAGCCCACTTGGCTGGCGCACTGATGGCGACGGTGTCAGGTACCAAGATGCTGCATGTGCCTTTCAGAGGCAATGCGCCCGCACTAACCGAAGTGATTTCTGGTCGCGTGTCTTTTATGTTCTATCCCATGATCGGCATTGCGGATCAAGTCGCTGAGAAGCGCATTCGGGTACTGGCTGTCGGTACTGCCAAACCCTTGGCGGATTTTCTGGGTGTACCGACCATGGATGCGTCGGGCTTCCCAGACTTTGAGCAAACTGCGCCCTGGGTTGGCTTACTGGCCGCTGCCGGCACACCTAAGCCGATTGTCGACCGTTTGAACAAAGAATTGTTGCAGGCACTCAATCAGCCCGAGGTGCAAAAGCGCTTGAAAGATCTCGGTGCCATCTCTGTCGGTGACTCACCTGCTGAGTTCAAAGCGTTTTTAGAGAAAGACAAAGCCCGCTGGGCCAAGGTGATTGAGGCAGCCGGGATCACGGCTGAATAATTTTGGGTAGAGAATGAGCATGAGCTTAGTGAAGAAAGCACAACGCGCCTTTAGCATCGATGATTTGAGACTGATGTCTCAGGCGCGTCTACCTCGATCGATCTTTGAATTTTTTGATGGCGGCGCAGAACAAGAGCTCACGCTGCGCGACAATCTCGCAGCCTTTCAGCGTGTTCGCTTATTACCCAAAGCGCTGAACGATGTATCGGTCGTTGATACGACGTGCAATCTTGTCGGTGGTCGGTCTAGTTTGCCCATCGCAGTGGCGCCAACGGGTGCTTTAAATTTCGGTCGGCCCGGCAGTGATATTGCGATCGCCAAAGCAGCCACCGCCATGGGCATCCCATACACACTATCCACCTCAGCCACCACCACCATAGAAGACATCGCGAACACGGCCTCGGGTCGGTTGTGGTTTCAGGCTTATATCCTGAGCAATAAAGAAAAACTCGCTGCGCTGATCGAGCGCGCCCGAGTCGCAGAATACGAAGGGCTGATGATTACTGTTGACTTACCCGTTGGAGGTAAACGCGAACGGGATTTTAGAAATCAGTTGAGCTTCCCCATGAAGTTCACGCCTAAAAACGTGCTGGGCTTTGCATCTAAGCCACTGTGGGCGCTTGCCATGCTCGCGAGCGGCATACCCGCCTTGGAGAACATCAAAGAACTTAAAGAAAATAATCCGGGTGGTAAAGCGCTGGTATCCAGTGTCGGTAAAAACTACGATCCAGCATTTAGCTGGGCTGACCTGCAAAAGATTCGCGACAAGTGGTCACGCAAGTTGATTGTCAAAGGCGTTATGCGTAGCGCCGATGCGGATCGATTAGCGCAAATGGGGATCGATGCCATCGTTGTGTCGAACCATGGCGGCCGTCAGCTCGACGGCGCAGCGGCAACCATGGATGCGTTGCCGGGGGTAGTTGAGGGGGCGGCTGGTCGTCTCCCTGTCTTGGTTGATGGCGGGGTCAGACGCGGGGTGGATGTGGTCAAAGCGATTGCCTCAGGCGCCCAGGGCGTGCTGATCGGTCGCGCGACCTTGTTCGGCGCACACGCCGCAGGCGATGCCGGTGCCAAGCGCGCCCTCGACATCCTGAAAGATGAACTCATCAGATCCATGCAATTATGCGGCGTTAAATCCATCAATGAAATCACTGCGGATTTGTTGTTGAAATAGCTACACTATTTATTCTGTCATAAAGGTTCTGCAAAACAGAATAAAATATAAAGTTCCTTTGTTTTGAACGCATGAAAATTACATGGCTAAAAGACTTGCAGAAATTCATCCAGGCGAGATTTTGCTTGAAGACTTTATGAAACCGCTGAGTATTACGGCCCGACGCCTTTCGAGCGACATTGATGTGCCAGCCAGCCGGATTAGTGAAATCGTGAATGGGCAACGGCCTATTACTGCTGACACCGCGCTACGGCTTGGTTTGTACTTTAAGATGGAGCCCCTGTTCTGGCTAAACCTGCAAACCGAATACGATATGCGAATTGCTACAAGAGAATTGAAGCGAAAACTTTTAAGTCGTATCCGAGTGTTTCAACCTCTCGCCGCTTAATCCATTTTGGTTATCAAAATGCCCAAACTTATTGCCGGTTTTTTACTCTCACTCAGCTTGTCGTTTCAAATGCCTGCCGCACAAGCGCAAGGCAGTGCGCCGCTGACTCAGCCCCTGACAATCATTGTTGGCTATCCCCCCGGTGGGGACTCAGATCGGGTGGCCCGCATCATCGGTGACAAACTGAAAGACGAGCTGGGCGTGCCGGTTATCGTTGAAAACAAACTGGGTGCAGGGGGCCGAATATCGGCTCAGGTTGCGAAAAAAGCCACGGCAACCGACAACGTTTTACTGATCGGCAACCCAGCCATCATGGTGATTGCACCGCTGGTCATGAATGATATCGGTTACGACCCGGGCAAAGATTTCAAGATCGTATCCATGGTTAGCAACTACCGCTTTGCAGTAGCGGTATCGACCGAATCCAATGTCAAACGCATGGCGGATCTGGTTTATCAGCTGGGCTACTATCCCGCCAAATACAACATCGGCGTGCCGGCCACAGGGAGTCTGCCCCATTTCTTTGTCATGATGATGGAAGAAAAAATTGGCGCACCCGTGCAAGTGATCGGCTACAAAGGATCCGCCCCCTTAATTAATGATCTCGCAGGCGGCCATTTGAACGTTGCGATGGATACGTTCAATTCTTTGCTACCCATGCATCAGGCCGGCAAGGTCAAAATTATCGCGGTATCCGGTGAGACCCCTGAAGCTTCTTTGCCCGATGTACCGACTTTTAAACAATCAAACCTGGCGCTGACCGGGGCGGGGTGGAATGCGTTTTTTGCCCCCGCCAGCATGCCACAGGATAAAGTTACCTTGCTGAGCAATGCGATTACCAGAGTGATGAAAGATGCGACCGTGCAACAAACGATTCAGGGGATGATGCTTGATCCGGTGGTGGCCGATTTAACTCAATCGCAAGAGATTTTGGCGAGCTTCAAAAAGCAATGGGAGCCCGTGATCAGGCAATCTGGATTCAGAGCAGAACCTTAGTCACCTGCGTTCGGATCGTGGGGTGACCCTGCTGGTTAATGGTTGAATGCTTACTAGTTGGGCGTTTGCGGGTTTGGTGCGGACGGGTTAGCTGTCTGCTGGTCCAGGGGCTTCAAACCCCAGGTCACCAATAACCAAGCTGCAGATAACCCACAGACCGCCCAAAAGACTGTATCGCTGCCGCCTCGTGACAGCAGTTCGCCACCAAGTGCCCCACCGAGAAACAAGCCAGCCGCTTGCGAGGTATTGTAAAAACCCAAGGCCAGCCCTTTAAGCTCTGGTGGCGCCATGCGCGAAACCAGTGAGGGCTGCAAGGCCTCAAGCACGTTAAACATGACAAAGAAGCCCGTCAGTGCAAAGGCAAGCGAATAAAAATCACCGCTGCTAGCAGGTAAGAGCGCACAGACGAGGACTAGCCCGGCCACGGCTACACGCAACAACTTTACGTGCGCTTTGCGTGTCTCGGCCCAGAAAATCGCTGGCACCATGAGTAAGAAGGATCCAAAAATAACCGGTAGATAGACCTTCCAGAGTTCGGCTGACTGCAGATCACCTAGCTTGATGAATAGAGGCGGCACCACAACAAACAAAGCCACCTGCGTCATGTGCAGACAGAACACCCCGAAATTTAGTCTGAGCAACGCTGTGTTAGTAAGCACTTGCAATGGTCGGGCGCTATCATCCATCTTGATCGTGACTGGTGCGCTGGGGATTACCCATCCCGCTACCGCGAGACAGATCACACCCAGCAAGGCAATCGTCCAGAACAAACCGGTCAAGCCCGAAGCACCGACAATCAAGGGGGCAGCAACCAGAGAAACCGCGAACGAGATACCAATTGATCCACCGACCATGGCCATGGCACGGGTGCGCACTTCGGGTCGAGTGGCATCGGCCAGCCAGGCGGTCACAGCAGCCGAAATCGCACCCGATCCTTGAATCGCCCGACCAATCGTGATCCAGAACACATCATTCGACAACGCACAGACGACGCTACCAAGAATGAACAACAACAAACCTGTCACCACCACAGGGCGGCGTCCCCAGCGGTCAGACGCCAAACCAAACGGGATTTGCATGAACGCTTGCGTCAAGCCATACATGCCCAGCGCTAAGCCGACCTTGGCCGGATCGTCTCCCCCGGGCAGGCCTTTCGCTGCCACCGCGAACACCGGCAGCAACAAAAAAAGGCCCAGCATGCGCGCAGCAAACAGGCCTGCCAGTGCGAAACTGGCTTTGCGTTCGATCGGCGTAAGGGACAGCTTAACTTTGCTAGACATGGTCAGATTTAGAAAATTTCAGGTTAGCGCAACCGGGCGACCAGATCGTCCCTGTTTCTTTGAGCGAAACCATCATCAGTTACGCCCGCGACATCCAAGCACGGTATAGTACCAAGTTGCCCGTCACAAATGCGATCAATCAGGCTCTATGGAAGAAATCCGCATTCGGGGTGCCCGCACCCACAATCTCAAAAATATTTCGCTAAACCTGCCTCGCCACCAATTAGTCGTGGTGACGGGCTTGTCCGGATCGGGTAAATCATCGCTCGCGTTTGACACGCTGTACGCAGAAGGTCAGCGGCGCTATGTTGAAAGCCTGTCGGCCTACGCGCGACAATTTTTACAATTGATGGATAAGCCTGATGTTGACCTGATCGAAGGCTTGTCGCCCGCGATTGCGATTGAGCAAAAAGCGGCCGGGCACAACCCAAGATCAACAGTCGGCACGATTACCGAAATTCACGACTACCTTCGCTTGCTTTATGCGCGTGTCGGCATCCCTTACTGCCCCTCGCACGGCTTACCCCTAGCGGCACAAAACATTAGCCAGATGGTGGATAGTGTGATGGGGTGGCCCGGCGAAACAAGGCTTGCCATCCTTGCGCCCGTGGCTCGCACGAAGAAAGGCGGGTTTGAAGACGAAGTCGCCAGCTTGCAGGCTCAAGGCTTTGTGCGGGTGAGAGTAGATGGTGAGATGGTTGATCTTGATTCCCTGCCCACACTGGCCAAGAACGAAAAACATGACATCGATGTGGTGATTGATCGTGTCCGGATCAAGCCAGAAAGCAAGCAACGTCTGGCTGAAAGTTTCGAGACCGCACTGAACTTGTCGCAAGGTCGTGTCATCGCCTTGAACATGGAGACCAATACCGAGCATCTGTTTTCAAGTCGTTATGCGTGCCCAGTCTGCAGCCATAGTCTGCCCGAGCTCGAGCCGCGGCTGTTTAGCTTCAACAATCCGGTCGGCGCCTGCCCAAGTTGTGACGGGATTGGCCATGTCGGCTACTTCGATCCGAATCGCGTCGTGGCCTTCCCCGAGCTCAGTCTGGGGTCTGGTGCTATCCGGGGCTGGGATAAGCGCAACGCCTTCACCTTCTCGATGCTCTCGAGTCTGGCCACGCATTATGAATTCGACATCGACCTGTCCTGGGATCAAATCCCTGAGACCATTCGGCAAATTATTCTCTTTGGATCAGGCGACGTCGAGATCCCATTTTTTTATCTGAATGAAAAAGGGCACAGCACGGTAAAGCGTCATGCGTTCGAAGGTGTTATCCCCAACCTGCAACGGCGCTGGTTAGAGACAGACTCGTCTGTTGTCCGCGAAGAACTAGGTAAATACCGCGCGACCCAGACATGCCCGGCTTGTCTCGGATCCAGGCTTAGGCCCGAGGCGCGTCATGTTCGCATTGGCGACGAGGTTATTGCACCACCTGAAAAGATTCAAGGTACCGCTGCAGAAGCGGGCTGGCAAGAGCGTGGTCTGGGGATTTATGAAGTCGAGGCCCTGCCTCTGTCGAAATGTTTGAAGTGGTTTCAAGCGCTGCAGTTAACAGGGTCGCGCAAAGAGATCGCTGACCGGATTGTGCAAGAGATCGCCTCGCGCCTGAGCTTCTTGAACAATGTGGGTCTTAACTACCTTTCGCTAGATCGCAGCGCGGACACCATCTCTGGCGGCGAGGCCCAGCGCATCAGGCTGGCCAGCCAAATTGGTTCGGGCTTGACCGGTGTGATGTATGTATTGGACGAACCCTCAATCGGCCTGCATCAGCGCGATAACGACAGATTGATTGGCACCCTGCAGCACTTGCGCAATCTGGGCAATAGTGTGATCGTGGTTGAACACGATGAAGACATGATTCGCCAGGCGGATTGGGTGGTCGATATGGGCCCGGGGGCTGGCGAGCATGGCGGCCAAATTGTGGCTGAAGGCACACCGAAACAGATCGAAGCAAATCCGCAATCGCTCACGGGCCAGTACATGAGCGGTACGCAACGAATTGAAGTGCCCGTGCGACGAGCCTTGACAGAAGAGCAAGCCTGGATCGAATTAACCGGTTGCTCTGGCAACAACTTGAAAGCGGTCGATCTCAAACTGCCCCTGGGCAAACTGGTATGCATCACTGGCGTATCGGGTTCTGGCAAATCGACGCTCATCAACGACACGCTTGCGGTGGTTGTCTCGCGTGCTCTCCATCACTCGCAAGTCGAGTACGCCCCCTTCGAGTCAATTAAAGGACTCGAACATATCGACAAAATCATCAATGTCGATCAGAGCGCGATTGGTCGTACTCCTCGAAGTAATCCTGCAACGTATACCGGCCTCTTCACCCCGATTCGGGAATTGTTCGCGGGCGTGCCCGAGGCGCGCACACGCGGCTATGACGTGGGACGCTTTAGTTTTAACGTGAAGGGCGGTCGTTGCGAGGCCTGTCAGGGCGACGGCGTGGTCAGGGTTGAGATGCATTTTTTACCCGATATGTATGTCCCTTGCGACGTCTGTCAGGGCAAGCGCTACAACCGCGAGACGCTTGAAATCCGTTACCGCGGACGCAACATCCATGAAGTGCTTGCGTTAACTGTTGAGCAGGCCATGGTTTATTTCGAGGCTGTCCCTATCGTTGCTCGCAAACTGCAAACGTTGATCGATGTTGGTTTGTCGTATTTGCGCCTCGGACAAAGTGCAACGACGCTCTCAGGTGGCGAGGCCCAACGGGTCAAGCTCTCGCTTGAACTCTCAAAACGCGGCACAGGTCGAACGTTATACATCCTTGACGAACCCACTACTGGGCTGCATTTTCATGACATTGCCTTGTTATTGCGGGTCTTGAATCAGCTCGTCGAAAGTGGCAATACCGTTGTTGTCATTGAGCACAATCTTGATGTGATCAAGACCGCTGACTGGGTCGTTGACATGGGACCCGAAGGCGGTGATGGGGGTGGCATGATTGTGGCCGAGGGCACACCTGAAGCAGTGGCCTCCAACCCAGCGAGCCACACTGGGCAGTACTTGAAGCGAGTCTTGAAACAGCGCTAACAAGGTCGACCTGCAGCTAACTTCAGCAACCTCTATCTAACCCCTGCCGCTTTAAGCTGATGAACAGCTTCGGTTAAACAACTCGACGTTGAAAAAATGGGCACAGTCGAGGTGCATTGCTGACCGTCTGGATAACTTAGCGGATCATACGGACGACCGGGCTCTACTAAGCGCTTACGGCCGGTAACACCATCCCACTGCCCCCAGACAGCACGCATTTGGTTGGCGTTTCGGCAGAGGTTGGCGCTTTGGGAATCGCAAGCCCGCAAGGCTGCTGTCAGTGCCGCGACGGGGTCTGAGTAGCCGCAGACGGTAGCGCTGCCCCTCAGCAATCCACCCGAGGACACCGTACCGTCTTGGGCTTGCACAGAAGCAACCCAGCCAGGCGAGCACTCAGCCTGCACAGAGACTCGATTACCCAGGCTCGTGTCACCCGCTCTGGCGAGATAGTTTTGAATGCTTTCGACAACATTCTCGCCCCGGTACGAATCGACAAAGCGCAACTGGCATTTAAAACCTTGTGCATTACAAAATTCAACAATAGATAGCTGGTCGGGTTGACGGGGTTGCGCCAAGGCCTGAGTAGGCAGAAGCAACGCCGTGAAACATCCTACTGCACCCAGACTGACGAGTGAAAGGACCTGCACGAATCTGGCAAAAGAGCGTTTCATGACGGATTACCTCAACAACAGCATTGAAAATCGGGCTATCAATGCGTTTGACAGCGAATTCTCAAAAATGTTCAGTCATGTTGAATAATCTTGCGTGCTCACGGATTGCATAGCGATCCGTCATCCCCGCAATGTAGTCAGCTACAGCGCGCCCCTGGATCGTGTCATCATCGCGCCGGTAGTCGGGTGGCAAGAGCCTTGGCTCGTGAATGAAGGCGCTAAACAGATCGCGGACAATCTTTCGCGCCTTATTGGTCATTCGAATCACTTTGTAGTGCCGATAGAGATTATCGAACAAGAACTTTTTGAGCACATTGGCCTGCGCCCGAATCTCTGGTGAAAACGCAACCAACTCACCACAGCAACGAGCTTGATCAACATCTTGGGGAGCAGCCTTTTGTAAATTGCAGGCGGTCGTCTGAGCAACATCCGAGATCAGCGTATTGATCATGCTTCGAATCGTTTCGGATATTGCGCGGCGCTGCGCAATTGCAGGCCAAGTATTCAATACCTTCGTATAGTGCCGCTCGAAAATAGGCACATTCAACAGCTGTTCAAGCGCGAGTAAGCCAGATCGTAATCCGTCGTCAATGTCGTGGTTATTGTAGGCAATTTCGTCAGCCAGGTTGGCAATTTGCGCCTCAAGCGAAGGTTGGGTCTTGTCGATGAATCGTTGGCCCACAGCCCCCAGCAAGCGGGCGTGTGACAGAGAGCAATGCTTCAACACACCCTCGCGAGTCTCGAAGCATAGATTCAAGCCATTAAAGGCGGCGTAGCGCTCTTCGAGCTCATCCACCACGCGTAAGCTTTGCAAGTTGTGTTCAAAGCCACCTCCCTGGGGCACGAACTCTCGCATACAGGCGTTTAGTTCATCTTGGCCGGCATGCCCAAAAGGGGTATGCCCCAGATCATGGGCCAGGGCGATGGCTTCAGTCAGATCCTCATTAAGCTTGAGGCTGCGTGCAAGCACGCGGGCAATCTGTGCAACTTCAAGCGAGTGCGTCAGACGGGTGCGAAACAGATCGCCTTCGTGATTAATAAAAACCTGTGTTTTGTATTCAAGCCGCCTGAAGGCATTCGCGTGGATGATACGGTCGCGATCTCGCTGAAACTCGCTTCGATTATTTGGGGCTGGCTCAGGATAGCGACGGCCTTTCGTAAGTTCGGGATGACATGCATAAACAGCGAGTTCTGACATGGCGCACCTTTTTTTAATGCGTTAAACCGTGTTGCGCGCAATCACTTGTGCGACCAAGGCGGGATCAGCCTTGGTGCGAACGGCTTCGCCCAAGCGGGGCATCAAGATGAACTGGATTTCGCCCGCTTCTGATTTTTTATCTCCCAGCATCAAGGACACCCATTGCTCAATCCCACCCAATCGAGGCGCGACCGTTGGGCAACCAATGGCTTGAACGAGGTCGCGCACCCGAGCAACATCAGCGCGGGCAAAGCCAAAGACTTCTGCCGATAAATCGGCGGCCATCAACAAACCGCAACCGACTGCCTCGCCATGTAACCACTCACCGTAGCCCAAGCCAGCTTCAATGGCGTGGCCAAAGGTGTGGCCTAAATTCAAGTAGGCACGCATGCCGGTTTCGCGCTCGTCTTCGGACACTACATAGGCTTTGAATTCGCATGAACGACGAATAGCCGTTGCTAAGAGCTCAGGATGACGAGCACGCAAACCGTTCACATTTTTTTCACACCAGGCGAAGAAGTCTGCATCCATGATGAGGCCGTATTTAATGACCTCGGCTAAGCCAGCAGATAGCTCTCGCTCTGGCAGAGTATTCAATACGTCGGTGTCGATCTCGACGGCGACAGGCTGATAAAACGCACCGATCATATTTTTGCCGCGCGGGTGATTGACCGCTGTTTTACCGCCCACCGACGAATCGACTTGGGCAAGCAGCGTGGTTGGCACTTGCACAAAGCGCACGCCACGCATATAGGTTGCGGCGGCAAAGCCAACCACATCCCCAATCACCCCACCCCCTAAGGCGACCATTACGGTGCGTCGGTCGAGTTTCGCTTCAAGCATGGCGTCAAAGATCAAATCCAGGGTTTCGATCGTTTTGAAGGCTTCACCATCGGGCAAGCTTATGCGAATAATCTTTTTACCGGTTTGACTCAAAACCGAATGAACACGCTGTCCCATCAGGCTGTCGATGGTGGGATTGGTCACCAAGACGATGCTGGTCGCATCCGCCGGGATGGTTTGCGCTAACAGATCCAAGCGGCCGGGAGCAATGTGTATCGGGTAATGTCCACCCGGGGTGGTGACGTCTACGGCGTGCATGGGGGATTTCCGTTCTCTTGAAGCCAGACAATCTTGGGGCTGGTTCGTAATTGATCGACGACGACTGTCACCAGATTCGTCACACTGGTCGTACCCGTTTCAACAGTCAGGTCGGCGACTTCGCGGTAAAGGGGTTCTCGCTGCTGCAGCAAATGACGCAACGTCCCTTTCGGATCAGGTGTGGAGAGCAGCGGACGGTTGCGGTCGCGGCTGGTGCGGCGGTAAAGCTCGTCAACACCCGCGCGCAGATACACCACGATACCTCTCGCCTTAAGCAACTGCCGGTTGATCGGGGCGAGCACCGCACCGCCACCGGTCGCCAAAACAATCCGAGGGGTTCGCGTGCACGCTTCAAGCACTTGACACTCTCTTTTACGGAACCCTTCTTCGCCTTCGATCTCAAAGATGGTTGGGATGCGAACGCCGCAACGTGCCTCAAGTTCATGATCCAGGTCCACAAACTCTCTGTTCAACATTTTGGCCAAATTCTTACCGACCGTTGTCTTACCGGCCCCCATCATCCCAACCAAAAAAACCGGATGGTCGTGGCCGAGCAGGTCAACACCCCCCGACGGTAATTGCGGGGTAGCATGCGCCGGGCTGTCATGGCCCTCGGGAGCAAGTTGCGGATCGGCTTCATTCATCACGACATTATCCCATTACCTCGCCATTACCTGACAATACGTCGGGACAATCACCCCAAAACCATTAAAATAGCCGGCAATGAACAAATACTCCGACTCTTACGACGATGAAGACGACCAGCCTCAAAAGAAATCAGGCGGTTCTTTCATTATCAATTTTCTGCTTAAGTTAAGCATTTTAGGGCTAGGGCTGGCACTTTGTGGGGTTCTGCTCGCTGCCATGGCCTTATCGCTCGCCTGGCCCAACTTGCCTGAGCTGACCGCAATGACCGACTACCGGCCGCGCGTGCCACTGCGCATCTATAGCGCCGATAAGGTGATGATCGGCGAATTCGGTGAAGAACGCCGCAATGTGCTGCATTTTGCAGAAATCCCCGACGTGATGAAAGCCGCGGTTTTGTCGGCGGAAGACGACCGGTTCTATCAGCACGGTGGTATCGACTGGGCAGGTGTGCTTCGCGCTGGCCTGACCAACCTGATGTCCATGCAAAAGACTCAGGGCGCCAGCACCATCACTATGCAGGTGGCGCGTAATTTTTATTTGTCTTCTGAAAAAACCTATTCGCGCAAGTTCTATGAGCTTCTGTTGACCTTCAAGATTGAAGCGAGCCTCACCAAAGACCAGATCCTTGAACTGTATTTGAATCAAATTTATCTGGGTAATCGTGCCTACGGTTTTGCTGCGGCCTCACGGGCTTACTTAGGCAAAAATCTTGCCGATGTCACGCCGGCTGAAGCCGCTTTGCTCGCTGGTATCCCCAAGGCCCCTTCGCGCTTCAACCCCATCGCCAACAAACCTCGGGCCGTCATTCGTCAGCGTTATGTCCTGGGTCGCATGCACAACCTGGGCTATTTAACTGACACAGAGTACAAAACAGCGCTGGATCAACCCATCGTGGTGAAATCCGCTGAAGGCACGCCCGCTGGCGGTTATGCGGTTCATGCCGAATACATCGCAGAGCTTGCGCGTCAGCTGATGGTGTCATCTTATCCGGACAACGTTTATTCACGGGGCTTGAACGTCTATACGACCATCGTTGCCAAGGATCAAGAAGCCGCCTACGAATCCTTGCGCGAAGGCGTAATCGACTACACGAGACGGGCACCCTATCCCGGGCCAGAGGATACCGTAGAGGTACCCCCTGGCATCGAGAACAACCCTGCCAAGTTTGACGAGTTTCTCGATGGCGTTCTCGAAAAACATCCTGACCGCACGGATATGCTGACTGGTGTCGTCTTGTCTGCGAAGCCTGAAGAAGTTCGCGTGGCACGCAGCTCGTCAGACATCGTTTCGATTAAGGATAAGAAGGCACTGGGTATCATTCAGCGTGCATTGAACCCCAGAGCAGCGGCTGATCAACGGCTTCAGCGAGGCTCGGTGGTTCATCTGCACAAAACCGTAGATGGTTTTGAGATTCTCAATCCGCCCACGGTACAGGCTGCGTTTATCGCGATGACCCCGCAAGACGGTGCAATCAGAGCGATGGTCGGCGGCTTTGACTTCTATCATGGCAACTTCAATCGGGTGACACAAGCCTGGCGCCAGCCAGGTTCATCCTTCAAGCCATTTATCTACTCGGCTTCGATTGAAAAAGGTCTGACACCCATGACCTTGATTTCGGATCAGCCTTTCGAGTTATCGGCGGCACAAACCGGTTCTAAGCCTTGGTCACCAAAAAACTATGGCAATCAGTACGAAGACATGCTGACCATGCGCGATGCGCTGGCCAAATCGAAAAACATGGTTTCAATCCGCATCTTGCAGCTGATCGGTCCGCAATACGCGCAAGAGTATGTGACACGTTTCGGTTTTGATAAGTCTCGTCATCCAGCCTACTTGCCCATGGCGCTCGGTGCAGGTGAAGTAACGCCGTTACAACTGGCCAGCGCTTACTCAGTGTTTGCCAACGGCGGTTATCGAATCACGCCCTATCTGATTGACCGGGTCACCGACGCGAATGGGCAAGTCCTGATGCAAGCAAAGCCTGTGATAGCAGGGGATTCAGCAAACCGGACGGTTGATGGTCGGACCATCTACATCATTGACGATTTGTTGCGTAACAATGCGACAGTCGGTACCGCGGCGAAAGCGCGTCAGATACTCAAGCGTAACGACATTTCGGGTAAAACCGGGACAACGAATGAATCCTTTGATGCCTGGTTCGCTGGCTATATGCCGCAATTGGTCGGGATCGCCTGGATGGGTTTTGACAAGCCCAAATCCCTTGGCTCTGGTGAAACCGGCGGTGGGGCAGCCCTGCCAATCTGGGCGGGCTACATGATGTCGGCCTTGAAGAACTATCCCGAAGTGCCCAGAGCGCCGGCACCCGATGGCGTTATTGCTGAGGGCGGTAATTTATATCTAAGAGAGTTCCCACCGGGTCAAACGGTGACGCGCGTCGGCCTGGACGGGCCGCAAGGCCAGATTGGTGTGCCCATGCCACCTGTCTCCGGACAAGACTCGCTGGGTGATTTCTTGAATAATTTGGGGTCTTCAAATTCGCCCTACCGTGCTGGGCAATAAGCGGTAAGTAATCGAGAAGACTGGTTAAGAAACTGAGGATTAGAGACTCACAGTCAAGGCTTGCCCAGCCGCTTCGCTGCAAACAAGCGATAAGGCTTGGTGCAGGTCTGGCCCACCGCGTGTGTCTTTCCAGTAGGTGCCATCGAAACGGTAATGGAACCCCCCGCTGGGTGCGGCGAGCCACATTTCCATCAGGGGAGCTTGGCTGTTGATGACAATTTGATGTCCGTTATCAAAGATGAGATTGAGTACATTACCTTGACGGCGTGTCTCGACGTCAAGATCTAGTGCTTCAAACCAGTGGTCGGCTTGCGCTTCGATCGCATTGAGCAAAGCGGTCACTCGGTCAAGAAATTCGGTTTCGGTCATAATGTACCCTCGGGCATGACGGAGTTTGTTTAGATGGTTTTTACTTACCACCGCAAGATTAGTCGCATTGTAGCGATGCTTGGGCTCGTCGTAGCCCTCTCGGGTTGCGGCCTGAAAATGCCGATCTATATCGCGCCCCCTTATCCACCCAGAAAGCCGCCGGTCGATCGTACCTGGACACCGCCTGATTACGTCAAGGCTCCGCCTGCCGCTGAGGCGCAAGACGATATGCTGGATGAGATGGATCCCGCTGCGCCATTGTTCATGGATCGCGTCCCGCTCACGCCGCCTCCGATTGTTGTTGAATAAGCGTTTTATTTTTATATGACTACAAACTTAGCATCACTCGCAACCCCTGCGGGTGCACCTCACTTTCATTACGAGGGGTCGCAGCTCTATGCAGAAGGGGTTGCCCTCTCTGAGCTCGCCAAAGCCCTTGGTACGCCCCTGTATGTATACTCGCGCGCCGCCCTCAAGACCGCCTGGCAACATTACGCCCAGGCAACAGAGGGTCATCATGCGTTAGTTTGCTTCGGTATGAAAGCCAACTCTAATTTGGCAGTGCTGAAAGAGTTTGCGCGACTGGGTAGCGGTTTTGACATTGTTTCTGGCGGTGAGTTAGCGCGAGTGCTTGCCGTCGGTGCAGATCCCGCCAAAATCGTCTTCTCGGGCGTCGGTAAACAGGTGTGCGAGATGCAGGCTGCCTTAGAGGCCGGCGTTAAATGCTTTAACGTAGAATCGCTGCCCGAGCTGGATCGACTGTCGGAAGTAGCAACGGCTATGGGCAAGATCGCGGCGGTATCCTTGCGCGTCAACCCCGATGTCGATGCCAAAACGCATCCTTATATCTCGACTGGGCTAAAAGAAAATAAATTCGGTATCGCGATTGAAGAAGCAGTGACGGCATATATGCACGCAGCCTCCCTGCCCGGCATCAGCGTAGTGGGGGTAGATTGCCACATCGGCTCGCAAATCACAGAGGTAGGTCCTTACCTGGACGCACTCGACAAGTTGCTTAAATTAATTGCGCAGCTGGATCAGGCGGGGATCAAACTGCATCACCTCGATTTAGGTGGTGGGCTCGGTATCCGTTACGACGACGAAACCCCCTTGGCGCCCAAGGTGCTGCTGGATCAGGTCTTTGCCGAACTCAAAGCAAAAGGGTTTGATTATCTGCAGTTGGTACTAGAGCCTGGCAGGTCCTTGGTCGGTAACGCAGGTGTTTTGTTGACGACCGTAGAGTATCTAAAGCTAACCGAAAGCCGTAACTTTGCGATTATCGATGCGGGTATGAACGACTTGATCCGGCCAGCGCTGTATGAGGCCTGGCATGGTGTATTACCGCTCGTCGCACGCAATACGGCAACAACCCGCTATGACGTCGTCGGCCCGGTTTGCGAGAGCGCTGACTGGCTGGCAAAAGAAAGAGATCTGGCGCTTGAGCAGGGCGACGTGATCGCTATTGAGTCAGCAGGTGCGTATAGCTTCGTGATGGCAGGCAATTACAACAGCCGAACCAGACCTGCCGAGGTCATGGTTGATGGTGACAAATACTACGTGATCAGACAGCGTGAGACGTTTGCAGATCTGATCAGGGGTGAGAGTTGTTTACCTTAATCTGCAGAAAACAGACGGCCAGTTTATCGACCAAGCAGACCCGAGAAAAAACTAACCGTATTAGCCGCCAACGAGCCATAGTGGTACCCGCCTTCTTGCACCACCAAGGTAGGTAGGTTCAACCCTGCAATCAGTTTACCCAGTCGGTTAAAGCCCTCGGTTGTCACTGCCACTTTGGTTTGAGGATCTTCTTCATACACATCGAAGCCGAGTGACATGACCAGCACATCGGGCTTGAAGTCTTTGATTGCAGCGAATGCAGCGTTTACCTTGTTGAAGAAAACTTGTTCGGTTGAACCGTGCGGGATGGGTAGATTGAGGTTAAAGCCTTTACCTGCCCCCGTGCCTGTCTCGTCATCAAATCCTGCGACAACTGGATAAAAGTTCGTTGGATCACCATGTGTAGAGATGTAGAGCACATCATCCCGATCATAGAAAATATCCTGAATACCTTGGCCGTGATGGACGTCGGTATCGAGGATCGCCAAGCGTGAGTATTTTTGTTTGAGGTATTGGGCTGCGACAGCGGAGTTGTTGACATAGCAGAACCCACCTGCAGCATCCTTACGCGCATGATGGCCAGGTGGACGGCACAAGGCATAGGCCTTGCTGTCACCGTCGAGCAAGGCTTGCGCACCCGCCACCGCCGCTTGTGCTGACCAATAGGATGCCACCCAGGTTTGCGCGCCCACCGGGCAGCTACCATCGGCCAGGTATTTTGCGGCCTCAGCCATGATGCCGCGCAAAGGGTTGCCTTCGCGGATAAAGACATTCGAGATCACTTCATCACCCCAGTCAGGGCCGGTCTCGACCCAACGTGGGTGTGCGGTCTCAAGAAACGTCAGATAACCAGCATCATGGACTGCCAACAGCGGCTCCAGGCCGTAATCCTTGGGTTGCTCGACTGGCAGTCCCAGCTGAGCAATGCCTTCCAGTATTTTCTCGCTACGCAAGGGGATTTCTTGCGGGACACGCATTTTGCCGCGAGACAGATAGGTCTGTGGATGATGGAGATTTTGATCAGGATGAAAATAGGTTTTCATGGGCGCGGTAAATGGACGAAGTAAATAGGCGAAAAGATAGACTGGGGATTAGTTAGCTGAGTCAGGACGGCGATATAGCGAAATCAGTATAGACAAGATGATCAAGGCTGGGATTGCTAGAAACCCGTAGCTGACCCCGTAACTATGCAAGGATCCTGCCAGCACACCGAACATCGACGGACCTGTCACGACACCTAGGAAGGTAATACATAAAGATCCGCCCGTCGCCATGCTGGTTTGGCCGTTAGGCGCTTGGCGTGCGACTTCAGCAAGAAAAACGCCGTTCCATCCGATTGCGGTAGACCCGAATACGATCAACAAAGGGAACAACAACCAAAGTGAAGTGTGCTCGTTCACAAAGGGTGTAACCAAAGCTGACAGCATCAAGAGGGCAGCAACAATGATGAGCATCACAACCGGGCCGCGCCAATTATCAGAAATATATCCCCACACAATTCGACCGCCCACGCCCGCGGCCTGGGCCAGCGTCAAGGCGGCACCCGCGGCGACCAGGCCCCAATGCAGATCCTCATACAAAAAAGTCACCAAATAGGCCATCAGCGACATCTGACAAATAGCAAACAAGAAAGAACAGGCCGCCAACAAGCGAAGCACCCGATGCTTGAGCACCAGCCGCAAGGGATCGATCAGGCTAGCAACGAGAGAAAACTGTACGGTTGAATCTCGATCGTCATCGAGTTCTTCGCGCAAGGGTTGAACAAAATACGCGCACAGCGCGCAAGCAATGCCCGAGGCGATAAAGGACCATTGCCAGCCTATCCCTAACGCCATAGACGGGATCACCGCACCTGCCACCATGCCACCAAGCGGCACGCCGGTCTGTTTGATCGAGAAGACAAAAGATAGTTGATTAGCTGGGGTGGTTTTGATCAATAAGTGCGAGCTGGCGGGGGTAATCGGCCCGTAACCCAAGCCAATCAGCACCGCACCTAACAGGATCACCGCCGGGTTCGGGACGGCGCACAAACACAAGCCTATCGCATCAATGCACAAGCCTGCCTGACTTAAGCGTATCGCCCCCCAGCGCTTGACAGCTGCGCTACCCAAGAGGCTCGCGATCATCGCACCCAGATAAACGGTGGCAACGTAAACGCCCAAGTATGCTGTCGACACCCCTATGTCTTTAGCAACTTCTGGCGCAACCACCGGCAATGTCATCAGAGCCATGGCCACGAGGGCCTGTACACAGGTGGTAGCGGTCAGCACCACCCATGATTGAGCGGGTGGTTTAGCTGGTGTCGACAATCAGATTGCTCCGTATGAATGCAGCCCAGATAAAAACATATTGACGCCCAGGAAAGCAAACCCGGTGACAAGAAGACCCACCAGGGCCCAGTAAGCCGCCATTGTGCCTCTGAGGCCTTTCATCAGGCGCAAATGCAACCAGGCTGCGTAATTCAGCCAGACAATCAAGGCCCAGGTCTCTTTGGGATCCCACTGCCAGTAGGCGCCCCAGGCGTCAGCCGCCCATAGGGCCCCGAGAATCGTGGCAACGGTAAAGAAAGCAAAGCCGATCGCAATCGAGCGATACATAATGTCGTCGAGGACTTCAAGCGAGGGCAAACGATCCGCGATCGGTCGGCGAAAGAACAGAATCGCCGCGACAATCATTGAACCAAAGCCGAAATAAAGCATCCAGGTCGCCGATAAGCCTTGTGTGCGAAAGACCATGGGCTCAATACAGAGCAACACCCCCAGCACGAAAAGCGGGGCGAGCTTTAGCCACGAACGCGTGCGCCCGTGCTCTTTGATCAGATAGGCAAAGGCCACCATGGCCGCTAATGAAAACGTGCCATAGCCGATAAAGTTCGCCGGGACATGGATTTTCATCCACCAGCTTTTGAGGGCAGGAACCAGAGGCTGTATCTGTGCAGCATCTCGGCTAAACGAATACCACAGCAAGAAAACCACCGCCGAAGTAATCACAAGCAGCACGAAACCGCCCAAGGCACGAGTGTTGTAACGACGCTCATAAAACAAATAAAACAAGGCGGTAATCAAGGCGAAAAGAACAAATACCTCGTACAAATTACTGACAGGTATGTGCCCAATATCGGAGCCCATCAGGTGGCCCTCGCGCCAGCGAACCATCATCCCCGTGGTCCCTAAAAACACCGCACACCAAGTCAGGACAGTGCCGAGCCACGCCGCGGTTGGGCTGATAAATCCTATCCAGTAGCACACGGTCGCCAGCACAAACAGGGCACACATCCAAAGGATGGCAGACTGAGAAGAGAAGAGGTATTTCAGTAAAAATACTGTTTCGGCGCGGGCCAGATCGCCTTGATACAGCCAAATCGCTAAACCGGCCGCCAGTCCCACTGCAATCATCAACAGACGAAGCGGGCGCCAGAGCCAACCCATCCAGGTCAATACCGGCACGGCGCAGCACAGGATCACTTGCTCGTAGTAATCCATAGCGCCACTGAAACGATCGAGAGTGACGCCTGCACCGAGCGCCAGCAAGACGAAAAACACCAAGTCGTACCAGTTGGGACGGCTGCGCAGCAAACGGGTGTCGCCCGTATCAGACAAATCGTCCCAATCGTTCGTCAGTGGCAGTGCTTGAGTGTTTGCGGCGGACAGATTACTCATGATGGATCTTTACCTTCGACAAAGCTTAAACGGCTCAATGCTTGTTTGAATCGGTCAAATTCGCGATTGAAATCAAGTGTACGCTTCTGGGAAGTCATTGCCGCTAATACATGGGTGCCGCTTGAGGTCTCTGAGGATTTCAGCCAGATCCAGATACGGCGATCATGGACAAAAAACATGGTGAAGACACCCACAACAAGCAGTAAACACCCTAAATAAACAATGTTTTTGCCGGGGGTGCGGGACACTTGAAAGACACTGGCCTGAACTTGTTCAAAACTTTTCAATGTCAGCAGCATGGCGGACGGATAAAGTTTGAGATCTGACAAGGCGGCGACTGCTGTGCGCGCCCAATCGACATTGCGATCCAACTCATCAGGCGCATTGCTTAGCGCTGGCAACCCAGCTCGTTGGCGTGCAATATTGCGCAACTCGGCCACTGAAGAGCCCAATAGGCGTATGACCACATCGGCTGCACGCGCTTGCTCGGCTTGCGGCACATTAGCTTCAAGAAACGTTGAAATAGCCTGTAAGCCGCCCGCTTCAAACGTATCGATCGCCCGCTGTGCGGACAGTCTGAGGGCCTGCTGATCTGAGCTCGACGCCCCGTAGTTTTTTGCAAAACGCTCAACAGCCTCTTGTCTGGCCAGAGGATCGGCGAGGGTCGCACGCAGGCTCATAAATTCTTTGACTGTTCCTTCAGCATCAGCCGGGATTCTCATATAGCGAAAGCCGCCGCCTTCGTTAACCCCTGCCAAAATAACTTGAAGGCCGTCGAGTTCAACAGGCACCATGTAATTATGAAACAGCGTCGCTTGCCCGCTTTCATTAATTATTCTGTATTCAACACTGGGCCCGACGTTATGCAGGTTTTTATTTTTTTTGCCCGCTGCGCTTCCGGTCACTGACGCAACGTGCTCGGCAAAAGCCTTCTGTTCAGCCGGCTCGCCACCCGAAAAATCTTCGACATTGAACGGTCTCAATTTCGTGACTTCTACTTTGACACTTTTACCGCTCGCGCCCAGTGCGACATCTGAGGCGTCGCCAACTTTACCTTTGACATCAAAAGTCAGATTAGCGCTACCACCCAGCGGATATCCAAGCAACTCAACCGTGCTGCCACCGTCATCAAAACTGGACTGATAGACTGTGACGCCCCGGTAACGAAGAGGTTCATTGACTTCAATTGTTGTTTCGAATTTTTTATCATTCTGCGGGTCAATGACTTCTACCTGGCTGGCAAAACGGCTGGGCATACCAGTTGAATAAAACTCAACGTCAAATTTTTTCAGTTTCAACGTAAAGGGCAACGGCTGAACCAGGGCGCCATCATCCACGCTCACGATGGCACTGCTTCTTTCTGAACCCTCTGGTATCAAGACGTTGGCTCTGAAGCTCGGATTATCGACCGATAAACGACCCCGCTGCGGTACGTTGGCAATCAACATGTTTTCGACGATTGGAGTCTTGCCGAGGAACATGATTTGCAGGCGTGTCGGCAGCTCGCTGTCGAGCAAGCCGCCCACACAGATGATCACAATCGCTGCGTGAGCACAGATATATCCCAGACGATTACCGCTGCCTTTTTTCGCGGCAACGAGCAGGGCCTCACCGTCTTCTCGCACTTTGACCGCATAACCTTGTTTGGCCAGCCAGCCTCGAACGGCACGGCCTGCGTCACTGATATCTCGGGCCGTCTGAACGTCGACTTTATGATGAAAGGACCTGAGACTTGAGCTGCGGATATTCTCGCGAAATGACCGGGCATCTTTCAGCATCTTGGGTGTGTTGCGGATCAAGCATAGGCTTGTCGACGTCACGAGAAATGCCATGGTGATCAAAAACCAGGCGCTGTTATAGATATGCCAGAGTGAAAATTTATCGAGTACTTCGTACCAGAAAGGGCCGAACATATCGATGTAGTTTGAGGCGGGCCGACTTTGGGGCAACACTGTGCCGATAACGCTGGCCAGGCAAATGAAAACCAGCAAGCTAATGGCGAAACGCATTGAACTCAGCAATTCAACGAATCGCACAAAAAAACCGTCTCTCGATGTTGCCACCGTTGACTTTAGTGCCGTCTCAGCTGAGCTCATGGTATTGACTGTTGCTTAGTGAAGAAAAAAGGGGTGCCTTGACGACGCCCCTTTTTTTACGAGATAGACCTGATCATTTCGCTTTGGCGAACTGACGCGCTTTTTATCTCTGTTTAACGCAAACCCGCTGCGTAATCTGACACCGCTTTGATATCAGCATCATTCATGCGACCGGCTACCGCGTTCATCATTGGAGCGCTGCGATAACCTGCACGGAAATAGTTCAATTGTGTGGCGATGTAGTCAGGATACTGGCCGCTCAACCGTGGGTATTGAGCAGGGATACCTGAACCGTTAGGCGAGTGGCAGCCAGCACAGGCCGGGACGTTGCGCTCAGGAACGCCGGCGCGCCAGATCTTCTGACCTTGTTCAACCAGCTTTGGATTTGTTGCGGTCGCAGGCGCTGTCAGCTTCTGTTGTGACAAATAGCCCGCGAGGTTGTCCATATCCTCAGTAGTCAGTGGACCAGCCATCGCAGCCATGACGGAAGGAGCACCATCAGCGCCCCGACGAACCGCAAGCTCGGCGCCAGGCAGCACCTTGAAGTTACTCAGTTGCTTGGCGAGATACTCATGCGACTGTGCCGACAGATTGGGATTGGTTGGCAAAACGCTATTGCCACCTGTGCCATGGCACGTTAGACAGGCGATGACGCCTCGGGCTGGATCGCCTTCGTTGAAGAGTTTGGCACCCTTGGCAACATCAGGTTTGACGGGGCCAGCGACATCGTTGGCCAGTACAACAGTACTGACTGAACACGCACCTAGCAGTGCAACGCTGGAAAATAAGAGCCGGGACAGCAAATGCTTCATTGAAGACCTCGACGACCGTAATCTCGATATTACGTAGAATTAAGCCTCTGATTATACAATACGGGTTGACCCCTGTTATTGGCTAATTGTGTCCATCCTCCATCGCGCTTCTTTCTTTACCTCTGCCGCCAGGCTTGACCAACTTCCCCCCGCCGGGCCGCCCGAGGTCTGTTTTGTTGGCCGATCAAATGTAGGCAAGTCAACCGCCATTAATGTTCTGGCTAACCAAAAGCGACTGGCGTTCTCAAGTAAAACCCCGGGCCGGACAAGGTTAATTAATATGTTTGGTATGCCCGACCCGCTCGATCCCGAAAATAGCCAGCTTGGGTTTCTCGTCGATTTACCAGGCTACGGCTATGCCTCGATTGCACAACGGGCACGGGAAGAATGGGCAGATATTCTCGGTGGCTATCTGGCGGATCGCCCCTCACTGGCAGGTATCGTGCTCCTGATCGACATCCGGCGTGGCGTGACTGATTTGGATCGTCGCCTCGCGAACTGGATCGCCCCCACGGGTCGTCCAGTCATGACCTTGCTGACCAAAGCTGACAAGTTTCCTTACGGCCAACGCATCAAGGCCGTATTTGCGGTAAAAAAAGAACTCGCTGATATCGGTGCCTTGAACGCAGTCCCTTTCTCTGCGACTGCCCGTATCGGCTTGGAAGAAGCAACACAACAAATCGAAAACTGGATTTCTCCTCAGGTGGTGCCATGACAACTCCTCACATAATCCTTGCGGATTACCCGATTAATCGCCCCCGTCGTCTGCGTCGGGATGACTTCACGAGACGCCTTGTTCGTGAGCACACACTAACGGTAAATGACCTTATTTATCCTGTTTTTGTGACCGAAGGGACTGGTATCCAGCAGCAAGTCGGATCCATGCCCGGCATTTTGCGTTATTCGCTAGACACCCTGTTGCCGGTTGCTGAGGATTGCGTCAAGCTCGGCATCCCCGTCATGGCTTTGTTCCCTGTGATTGAGCCATCGCTCAAAACACCAGACGGGTCAGAGGCGCTGAATCAAAGTGGCTTGATCCCGCGGGTCGTGTCAGCGCTTAAAAAACGCTTTCCCGATCTCGGCATTCTGACTGACGTCGCACTGGATCCCTACACCAGCCACGGGCAAGACGGCGTCATTGACGACGATGGTTATGTGCTGAACGACATCACCAAAGATATTCTCGTACAGCAGGCCCGCGTACAAGCTCAGGCAGGTGTGGATATTCTGGCACCCAGTGACATGATGGATGGTCGTATCGGTGCTATCCGGCGTATGCTCGAAGCAGAAAACCTCATCAACACGCGCATTATGGCTTACTCAGCCAAATACGCCAGCGGTTTTTACGGCCCCTTCAGGGATGCGGTTGGGTCTGCCGCAAACCTAGGCAAATCAAACAAGATGGCCTATCAAATGGATCCTGGCAACATTGATGAGGCGCTGCGAGAAGTTGCCGCTGATTTGCAAGAAGGCGCAGATATGGTCATGGTCAAACCAGGCATGCCTTATCTTGATGTCTTACGCCGGGTCAAAGATGCTTTCAGGGTGCCAACCTTTGCCTATCAGGTCAGCGGTGAATACGCCATGTTGCAGGCAGCTGCAGCCAATGGCTGGCTTGATCTTGAGAAGGTCATGATGGAATCCCTGCTCGGTTTTAAACGCGCTGGGGCGGATGGTATTCTGACCTACTTTGCACCCGCTGCTGCACGCCTGCTTAACAAAGCCTGAGCAAACAGCAGTGCCAGGGCCGGGATAGCTGCCGCGCCAAGTACAAAGACCCATACCAGGCCAAAGCTATCCCCAATCCAGGCGTTGAGTGAAACGCCAATGGACTGACCCATAAATAAAAACGACGCAAATAAAGACACCGCAGTGCCTCGCACGGCCGGGGCCATTTGCGTCGCGTTGGTTTGCAGCACGGCATGCAAGAGGTAAAAACCAAAGCCCAGCAACACACTGGCCAGCGCGGCAAAGGGCCAGAAGCTTGACGCCCAATAGCAGGTGTAGGCGATTGCCATGACAAACCCACCCCACTGCGCCATTTTGCGCTCGCCAAGTCGTTGCACCAGCGAGTTCGATTGAAAAACATAAATCAAAGCACCAATGGCGAACATACCCCCAATGATGCCGGCCGTTGAAGGCGAGACCCCATGATGATCTTGTAAATAAGACGGGACAAACGCCAGTGACCCGAATACCAGGGCGCCTTCGGTAAAAACGGTCAGCAGAATCACTCGCGCCCAGCGCACGGCCAGCACTTGTTTAATCGACCCCAGCAGAGAGGTGTCTTGACCCGGGACTGGCTTTTTCTCAGGAACGGTTTTTAGCTTACTTAACAGCAAAAGGCCCACCGTCACGTAGGTGGCTGCGAGAGCGTAAAACGCCGCCCGCCATCCCAGGGTATCGGCGAACACGCCTCCCATCAACTGCCCCAGCGACACGCCGAAAATGGTGCCCGTAATAAACTGGGCCAAGGTAGCCTGTCGTCTTTCATAAGGGACATGATCACCAATCCAGGCCATGGATAGCGGGACAATACCTGCCGCCGTTGCGCCAGCCAGAAACCGTCCGAAGACCATTATTTGCAAGCTCGGTGCTGTCGCCACAATCAAGCTGCCAACCGCGCACCCCAAAGTCGCATAAGAAAGTGTGCGAAATTTGCCGTACCGGTCGGCAAGCGGGCCGTAGAAGAACTGCAAAACCCCATAGGCCACTGAAAACGACGTGACGACGTAAGATGACTCTGTCAGGCCAACAGCAAACTCGCGCGCCAGCAAAGGCAATAAGGGATCGCAAACACGGAACGCGCTTGAGCTGGCGAAAGCTGCCAGGGCGAGCAAAAAGATGACGCCTTGAGTGGATGACTGAGGTTGCTGCGAAGTAGTGGCTTCGGTAGCCATAGATTTTTATACTTTGAGGATATCCAGCAATGTGCGGGCAAGCACTTTTGTAGCACGGCGCAGATCTTCGAGCACGAGGTGTTCGTCAGCACCCTTGGCATTCGACTCGGCTACTGTCCTTGGCCCCGCACCGTAAATAACAGCAGGGATACCTCTTTCGCTAAACAAACGAGCGTCGGTGTAGAGCGGCGTCCCGGACGCACTAATCGGCTCGCCAAACAACTCAGTTGCGTGTTTGCAAAGTGGATCCGCCAACTGTTCAAACCCGGGCAAGGGTTTCATTGCATTTGCAAGAAGCAGCCGTTTTATCTCTACTTTGATCCCGGGCAGCGTTGTCGCCGCCATCGTCATCAGCTCACGGATGTAGGCTTCAACCTCAGCTGGATTTTCTTCAGGAATCATTCGGCGATCGATTTTTAAAATCACCTGACCGGGTACAACGTTAGTGTTTGTGCCACCAGCAATTTGCCCAACATTGATATAGCCAAAGTTAATTCCCTTGACAGCACTTTTGAATTGCCGCAAACGAGTATTTTCTTCATACAACGCTACAAGCACTCGGGTGGCCGCTTGTAGCGCGTCGACACCGGTCTCCGGCACTGCAGCATGACCCATTTTTCCCGTAATGGTTACTTCGAGCTGCAGGCAGCCGTTATGAGCGGTGATCACTTCATAACTGAAGCCGGCCGCAATCTCTAGGTCAGGTTTGGTCAAGCCTTTTTCAAGAAGCCACTTGGGCCCAAGTTCACCGCCGAACTCTTCGTCATAAGTAAATAGCAAATCAATGCCGCCTGATAAGGGAACGCCCGCGGCCTCGATGGCTCTGGTAGCAAACGCGAAGGTTGAGAAATCAGATTTGCTAACGGCTGCTGCTCGACCATACAACCTACCAGCGACGATCTCACCACCATATGGCTCATGAGACCACCCAGCACCCGGCGGTACAACATCCCCGTGGGCGTTGAGCGCAATGATTTTGCCAGGTGCTTGATAGCGGCGACGGACAACAAGATTAGTAATAGACTGCAAGCCACTTACCTTCACCGTGGCATCGGGCACTTCGTAAGCAGCTGCTTCAAAACCAAACTCTGCCA
Organism: Jezberella montanilacus; assembly: GCF_003003055.1. GTDB lineage: Bacteria > Pseudomonadota > Gammaproteobacteria > Burkholderiales > Burkholderiaceae_B > Zwartia > Zwartia montanilacus. The sequence continues at coordinate 186,067 of NZ_PVTV01000012.1, read as the reverse complement.
ACAGCTCGCGTGTGCGCATGGCGTGCGGGGTATTGTTGCCCGGTGGTGTATCAGTAGGCACGCGCACTAGGTTTTGTAAAAATCGAACCTGCTCAGCGAAGTGCGCATCGACAAAAGCATCTGTTTCGGTATAAAAATCGGTTGAACTCATGCAGGATCCTGACTCAAATCATTGAGCAAAGTTTGAAACGCCTCGACGCACAACTCAATATCGTGGCTGGTAGTTGACTCAAGCGGGTTATGGCTGATGCCGGCATTCTCACCTCGAACAAACAACATTGCTTGCGGCATGATCGCGTGTATTTTCATTGCGTCGTGGCCCGCACCGCTCGGCATTGGAAAAACCGGCAAGCCTGTCGCAGCTACGGCACGCTCCCAGCGCGATTGCCAGGCTGGAGAACTTGGCGCCGCCGACACTCGCATTGCCTCTTCAAGGCGATAGGCAACACCTCGCCTGCTGCAGATGGCAGCTAGTTCTTTACACACATCATCAATACATGCATCGCGCACTTCGTCGGTCGTCGCCCTGATATCAAGACTGAAATGACAACGACCCGGCACCACATTGATCGACCCATTTGGAACTGAAAGCATACCGACGGTCGCAACAAGGTCAGCGACCGCGCTCGCACGTTTCTCTGCGAAGAGTATTAATTCGGCAACAGCGGCTGCGGCGTCCCTGCGACTATCCATGGGCGTGGTACCGGCATGGCTCGCCATCCCCATCACCTCACCCAGAAATCGAACGCTTCCGTTAATAGACGTCACAACACCAAGCGGCAAATCTAAATCATTGAGCACGGGCCCCTGCTCAATATGAACCTCGACAAAACCCAAGTAGTTTGCGGCATCGCGCCTAAGCTTGGGAATATCTGCAACCGCTAAACCTGCATGCTCCATGGCCTGTCTCATACTGATGCCATCAACATCAGTTTGCTCAAGCCAAGCAGGATTAAAGTCGCCAGTCAAGGCCCCCGAGCCCAGGAAAACTGCCTTGTAACGCTGGCCTTCTTCTTCCGAGAAGGCCACGACCTCTATGCCAAAGGGCAACCGACGGCCCGCGCGCGCAAGGGCTTTAACACATGCCATGGGTACCAGAATACCTAACCGGCCATCATACTTACCGGCATTACGCACCGTGTCGTAATGGCTGCCAGTGATCAGTCGCTTGGCCGCTTTACTTTCGCCGTGGTAAATGCCGACGACATTACCGACTGCGTCTGTACTGACCTCATCAAATCCGCATTCATTTTTCATCCAGTCCGTCAGACGCTTCGCCACCGCGCGATGCGCATCAGTCAGATAAGTCACGGTCAGTTGACCACGCTCGGCGTAATCTGGGTCGCTATCGCTAGCCAGATGCTCAGCCCAATCCCACACCTGATTACCCAGGCTTGGCTCAACTGAAAACATTTCATCCAAACGGAGCTCAGCCTGACGGTGAAGGTTACGTAACGCTTCGGCAAATTCAAAATCAACATGGTTACCGAGCCGACGCTCAATCGTTGAGATGATTTGCTCGCTAGTCAGACCTGTTGCACGAGGCCCTTGCACAGCGAACACAAAAGGAAATCCAAACCTCTCGCGGTAACTGGCCAGCTGTGCTGCAACCAGTTCAACTAATGCAGCCGACACGAACGCAGGGGCAAGTTGCTCGGCTGAGTGAATCAACGCCAGCTTTCGGCTGCGAGCGCTCTCGCGGACGGCACAAACCATCGCTCGTTTCAGCGCTGCAAGACTTTTGAAAGGCCTAGTGTTGTAAGCGGTTTCAGCTACCCAAGATCCTTCTGGATAAAGCGCCCCGAGCAGTGCGATGAAGCCATCTCGACTGACTGAATTAAGTTGGTCTAGCGAGCTTGCCGAAGACATATTTGATCCTGTAAGGTAGGCTAGTTTTGTGGTGAATCGATGACGGTTTACCGAAGCAGACTTAGTTGAGTACGCGATCAAGTGTTGCACTAAAACGCCCGGCATCCTGAAATCCGATCACTCGGATATCTTCGCGCAGCGCCCCACCTGCTGCGAAAAACATGATGCCTGGTGGTCCGAACAATTTGAATCGTTTCAATAATTCGCGATCCTGCGCATCGTTAGCGGTCACATCAGCTTGCAGAAGTATCATCTGCCCAAGTTTTTGCGATACCTTGGGATCGATAAAAGTGAAGGCTTCCATCTCTTTGCAAGACACACACCAGTCAGCATAAAAATCCAGCATGACCGGTTTAGTGGCTTGCGCCAATAAGGCGTCAAGCTCTTGCACTGACTTGATTCGTTGAAAGGGTCGTTCAAGTGCCAACGCTTTGGTCGTCAAGCCTGGCACCGTTAACTGACTGACGCTCGTTTCTTGAAGCGCCGCAAGATGTGCCAGCGGCGCTAACAGAGAACGTCCACCACTGGCAACACCCACCAGCCAGAGCACACTTAAAACCGTTAGCAATAGACCGATTGTTTTGCGCAATACCTTATTGAAGTATCGCCGGTGATGACTTACCGGGGTCATCGGCAAGGCGTCAAAAGTTCGCAATAAGACGGCTGCAAAAAGAGCCAGGGCTGCGCAACCAATAATCTGTATCCAGCTCGGCAACAACGGCGTCACCATCCACCACGCTGTGGCCAACAACAGCACCCCAAAAAAATGTTTAACGCCATCCATCCATGCACCAGCTTTTGGCATCAGCTTACCAGCCGATGCACCCATGACTAAAAGCGGGACACCCATCCCCCAGGCCATGGCAAACAGTGCGGTTCCGCCCAGTACCACATCACCCGTCTGAGAGAGATAAAGCAAAGCACCTGCCAAGGGCGCCGCGACACAGGGCCCAACTATTAACGCAGATAACGCACCCATCACGACTGCAGCAACGATGCGCCCACCTCTTAAAGATGCTTGGTGTTGGGTCAACTTTGTTTGAACACTTGGGTGCATTTGAAACTGGTAGATATCAAACATGGCCAAGGCCAACGCTGCCAGTAACAGTGCAAAAACTGTCAGTACCCACGGCGTCTGCAGCCAGGCGGCCAGGCCTGCGCCACTTAAGCCTGCCGCGACACCCAGAAGGGTATAGACAACTGACATGCCAGAGACATAGGCCATGGCGAGAATGAAGCCACGCCCGCGATTCTCGCGCAGCTCACGCTTATCGCCTGTCTGCCCGAGCAACAAAACCGACAGGATCGGTACCATAGGCAAAACACAGGGCGTTAATGCCAACAGCACACCAAGCCCGAAAAATAACAAAGCAGTTTCAAGCAAACCACTTGATGCCAGCAAGCTCGCCAGACTGACGTCATCGGATCCGAACAACAGGTTGCCCCACTTCGCGCCAGACAACTTGTCAGGCTGAGCGGCCTTGAGATGGTCGAGCACAACATATGACCTGGCATCGGGTGAGGCTGATATTTTGATAAAAAAATCCATCGGTGGATAACAAAGTCCCGCCGTTGCGCAGCCCTGACCAGTCACCTTGAGCGTAAAGGGCTCCGTCGCCTGTCCGGTTGGCCAAGCGGTTAGCGGCACACTAATGGATAACTCATTGAAGTAGAGCTCCATATCCTGATTGAAGGTGGGGTCGTGCTTGATCTTGCCGGGCGGGAAGCTCGCTTCACCCAGTTGAACAAAAGTATTGACCTGCTCGGGTTCAATCGCAAAGCTAAAGCGCGAGCGATACATGTAGTAATTTTTTGCAATATCAAAACGCAGTTCGACTTTATCCGGGGAGCCCATCCTGGCGGTTACAACGAAGGCTTGCTCTGGCTCTAGAAAATCTGGCTCCCCTGCATTGGCGACGGATAGCGTCAGCCCTACACTGGCAAAAATACCAAGCAGGCATATACGGACAAGGCGATCAAAATATTGGACGCGCATTAGCTGGCAACCTTGGGGTCAGCTATCGCGCTTGTAGCTGCAACCACCCAGTCGAGATAGGGTGCATAGCCACCACTGACCGGCAGAACGATAACTTCAGGCACATCATAGGGATGCAGTTCGGCCAGTCGCTGAACGAGAAGCTCTTGAACGTGTCTGGTCGTTTTAATAGTCATGGGGATTTCTTCGGCCGCCTGAACATCACCGTCCCAACTATAGACAGACAAGACGGGTGTCCCCAGATTGATGCAGGCGGCAAGATGTTCTTCGATCAATAGGTGTGCGATGCGCTTTGCCAAAAGCAAATCAGGGGCGGTTGTTAACACCACCAACACGTCATCGTGCTTAGGCTCTGAGACCATAACTATCCAGTGGATGAAGAGTGTCGTTGGTGTTTTTTTGCGCAAAACCAACGATCAAAAGCCTATTGTAGCGATTGCTGATGGCCACCCGCTCGGGATTACCCTATGAAAATAAAGTTTCCTCGTGTTAGTCCTGTCATCAAGGCGTAAAATTCGCCGCTAATCTTTTCGCTCGTTCTCAAGGGACTTGAATGACCATTTTGCAAAAAATCGCTCAAGCGCGCTTATTATCGAAAGCGCTCGCCTCCGCGACCAAATTATTGTCTGAGCGGGGTGAGTCCAACAGCGCGAGCATGGCCACCGATTTACTGACTAGCTATAAAAGTTTAACGGACGATCAAAAAGCCACTTTTCTGTCTAATCTGGCTACCCAGTTCAACCCTGAGCCCGCCGCCGTCACTACCGCTGCACAGAACTATGCAGCCAAACCGTCTGCCAAAAGTCTGATCGAGTTAACCAAAGTTGCTGAGCCTCCACGCCAGGAACTCTTGCGTCGCATCAACCGCAGCCCCGGCGGTACGGTAGGGCTTCTGGAAATGCGCCGCGATCTGTTCAAACTGCTCAGCAAAAATGCCGAGCTCGCCGCAGTTGATTACGATCTGCGCCACTTGTTGCAATCGTGGTTCAATCCCGGTTTTCTTAAAATGCATCAAGTTGACTGGCGTTCTCCTGCCTTAATTCTTGAAAAAATCATTCAGCACGAGGCCGTCCACGAAATTGACGGATGGGATGACCTCCAGCGACGCTTGCAACCGGATCGCCGTTGCTTCGCGTTCTTCCACCCGCAAATCCCGGATACACCCTTGATCTTTGTTGAGGTAGCTCTCGTTCAAGATATCCCTGCGGCAGTCGGTCCGCTTGTGGACAAAAAATCCGCTGTGTCAGCCTCCAATAGTCCTCGCGTTGCGGTTTTCTACTCGATTAGCAACTGTGAGCCTGGGCTGCGCGGTGTATCGATGGGCAATTTTCTCATCAAACGAGTCGCCGAACACCTGAAAGCAGAGTTTGAGTCACTGCGAACGTTTGTCACCTTGTCGCCAATACCGGGCTTCATGGATTGGGTCATCGCTGGTGCGAAAGTCGGTGAAACGAACCCCAAGCTTGCCATTCCCCAGAGGCTAGAGAAAGCGCTCGACACACTGAACTTGAAAAAACAATCCTGGCCCGAACGCTTGTCCGGTGGCTGGTCTCCAGAAACTGCAACGCCCGCTGATAAAGAAGCGCTCGAGTCGTTGTGCTCAATCTATTTGATGTTTGTTACGCCTGAAAAGAACGGTAACCAGGTCGCGAAGTTCCATCTCAGTAATGGTGCAAAGCTTAACCGCATCAACTGGGCGGCTGATCTGTCGAAAAAGGGTTTACGTCAATCGGCTGGGTTGATGGTGAATTATCTGTACGATCTTGCCACGGTTGAAGAAAATCATGAAAAGTTCACCCAGGGCGAAATTATCTCGTCGCGTCTCGTTAGCCGACTGGTTTGAAGCAAGTAGCGTTATTAGATAAGAAAAATTAAAGGGATGCCTCCGATGAAAAACAATCAATTTATTAACCACACTCGCCGTCAATTCGTAATCGGTGCAGGGTCTTTATCTTTGTTGGGCAGCGGCCTCGCGTCAGCGCAGGGGACTGCTACCAATCTGAAGATTTCTCATCAATTCCCCGGCGGAACAATTGATGAGGGTGATTTCCGCGATCGTTTAGTGCGGCGCTTTGCGCAGGCCGTTGAGGGCCGTTCAAACGGTGCGGTGAAGTTTCAAATTTATCCTGGTTCATCGCTCATGAAGGTGAACGCGCAATTCAGCGCCATGCGCAAAGGCGCACTGGATATGTCCTTGTTTCCCATCCCCTATGCAGGTGGCGAGGTGACCGAAACGAATATCGGTTTGATGCCCGCCCTGGTAACAAGTTACGAACAAGCAACTAAATGGAAAACCGCAGATGTAGGCTCCATGTTTAATAAACTTCTGGCGGAGAAGGGGATCGTTATCCTGAGCTGGATCTGGCAAGCCGGCGGTGTGGCCAGCCGTAGCAAAGCACTCGTGAGTCCCGAGGATGCGAAAGGGTTGAAGGTGCGTGGCGGCAGCAAAGAATTCGACATGATGCTCAAGGACGCGGGTGCCTCTGTCATTTCATTGCCGTCGAGCGAAATCTACGCGGCGATGCAAACTGGCGCAATGGATGCTGCCTTCACCTCATCCACCAGCTTTATTTCCTTCAAGCTTGAAGAGCTGGCGAAGGCCTACACCGGCGCGCAAAACAAATCCTACTGGTTCATGCTTGAGCCTTTGATCATGTCGAAAAAGATCTTTGATGCGCTACCACCCGATCATCAGAAGTTGCTCATGGCGGTTGGCGCAGAAATGGAAGCCTATGGCATGACTGAAGCTAAAAAAGACGACATCATGGCTGGGCAAATATACGAAAAAGCTGGTGCAAAGGTTTTCGCGCTCGACGACACAGTGGTATCAAAGTGGCGCGATATTGCTGCCCGCACAGCCTGGAAGGATTTCAGCGACCGAAATGCAACGTGTGCGGCGCTGATGAAGGCCGCGCAACAGCTTATTTAGTAGACTGACATGAACATCATTTCTTATTTTCAAGGATTCATCTCACAGATCAATCGCTTGATGGTTGCCCTCGGCTCACTCGGGCTTGCGGCTGCTTCACTTATCTTGAGCTATTCGGTTGTGTCCCGTTCGCTATTTAATGCAACCACCGACTGGCAAGATGAAGCCGCCGTATTCTGTCTGGTCGGGGTAACTTTCTTAAGTGCCGCTTTTGTTCAAGAGCGACGTAGTCACATTGGCATATCGGCCGTAGCTGGTTTATTGCCAGGGTTTCTTGAAAAGTTACGGGTCTTTTTTATCGATTTGGTCAGCTTTGCTTTCTGTAGCTTCTTCACCTGGAAATCCTGGACACTGTGGCATGAGGCTTGGTCAGATGGGCAGGTCACCTCCTCCTCCTGGGGCCCTCCACTGGCCATTCCCTACGGGCTAATGGCTACAGGTATGTCCCTGCTCTGTATTCAGCTACTGCTGCATACGCTTGGTCATCTGTTCGGCGTGACGACAACTGCTGCCAAAGGCCACTGATCATGTCGATATTGTTATTAGGTTCTCTTTTTGTTGCCGTAACCTTGTTCGTGATGTTTTCAGGCATTCCGATCGCCTTTGCTTTAGGCACGGTTGCTTTGATTTTCATGGCCTGCTTTATGCCAGCAGCCTCGCTGGATATCGTGACACAAAACGTGTACGAGGAAATGGCCAGCATCACGCTACTTTCGATCCCTCTCTTCATCCTTAAGGGTGCAGCGATCGGACGCTCACGCGCCGGTCAAGATCTCTACGGTGCACTTCATGCCTGGCTAGGTAAAGTGCCTGGTGGGCTTGGGGTTGCTAACGTGCTGGCCTGCGCGCTCTTTGCCGCAATGGCTGGCTCTAGCCCTGCGACCTGTTCTGCAATCGGTAGCGCAGGTATCCCCGAGATGCGCAAGCGCGGCTATTCACCTGGTTTCGCAGCGGGCATCATCGCGGCGGGTGGCACGCTCGGTATTTTGCTACCCCCATCGATCACCATGATCCTCTACGCAGTGGCTGCTGAACAATCCTTGGGTCGGCTGTTTCTAGCGGGTATTGGGCCTGGCGTGATGTTGGTGGCACTTTTTTCTGCCTACACGGTCTGGCAGTTCAGGCGGCAATATAGCGAAGCGCTAGTTGAAATGAAAGCGTCGCCCGGGACGATAACCCCGGCGATTCTGCAAACAGAGTCTTATACTCTTGAGCAAAAACTATCTTACTTACCGCGCGTGCTTCCCTTTCTGTTGCTACTGACAGGCGTGATGGTTGCGCTTTACGGTGGCTTTGCCACCCCCTCTGAGACTGCTGGCCTCGGTGCAGTGCTTGCGTTCGTTCTGATCGCTGGTATCTACCGGCTTTGGCGAGTGCGCGACCTGAAGCCCATGTTTGAGGCAACAATTAAAGAATCAACGATGCTGATGTTTATCATCGGCATGTCTCTTCTGTTTTCAAATGTGATGAGCGATCTACACCTGAGCCAGTCTGCGGCTGAATGGATCGTGGCATTGAATCCTTCACGATGGGTTTTATTGGCCGCCGTGTTATTGCTCGTGATTGTGCTTGGATTCTTTTTACCACCGGTGTCGATTATCTTAATGACAGCGCCAATCATTCTGCCGCCGCTTCGTGCCGCGGGTTTTGATCTGGTCTGGTTTGGTGTGGTGATGACAATTGTGATGGAAACTGGCCTGATTCATCCGCCGGTGGGACTCAACATCTTTGTGATCAAAAATATTGCTCCAGATATTCCGCTGAGCGAGATCATCTGGGGCATTGTGCCTTTCGTCATCATTATGCTGTTATCGGTTGTTGTGCTTTGCTTCTTACCCCAAATCGCTACAGGCCTTCCGGATGCTGTGATGGGCGTTCTAGCAACTAAACACTAGCCAAGATATCCAGGGCGACGGCTTCAGCTACTTTGATTCCGTCCACCCCGGCCGACAAGATCCCCCCAGCATAACCGGCACCCTCACCGGCGGGGTATAGGCCCTTTGTGTTCACGCTTTGATAATTGTTGCCGCGAGTCATTCGAACGGGGGCTGAGGTTCTGGTCTCAACGCCCGTCAAAATCGCATCATGCATTGAAAAGCCAGCTATCTGTTTTTCAAAGGCAGGGATGGCTTCGCGGATCGCATCGATTGCATAGTTTGGCAGGCTTTCAGCCAGATCGGTTAAGTGTACGCCTGGTTTGTAAGACGGGATGACGCTGCCTAGTTGCGTTGATGGCTTTCCTTTTAAGAAGTCGCCGACCAATTGACCCGGTGCTTCATAATTTGAGCCACCCAACTCGAACGCCTTGGATTCAATTTGACGTTGAAAGGCAAGGCCCGCTAACGGTCCACCCGGATAGTCCTCTGGGGATACACTCACAACGATGCCAGCATTCGCATTTCTTTCATTTCGCGAGTATTGGCTCATCCCATTCGTCACCACACGGTTTAATTCAGAGGTCGCTGCAACCACAGTGCCTCCCGGGCACATACAGAAACTGTAAACCGCTCGGCCATTACTGGCGTGATGAACAAGTTTGTAATCCGCGGCGCCAACGATCTTATTACCGGCATGAGGGCCCAACCGTGCGCGATCAATCAGAGACTGGGGGTGCTCAATCCGGAATCCGATCGAAAATGGTTTGGCCTCCATGAACACCCCTGCTTCGTACAACACCTCGAAGGTATCTCGGGCGCTATGTCCGAGGGCCATGATGACATGGCTAGCTTCGATTGTGTCCCCGTTTTCCAGATGGATGGCTTGGATCGCTTGGTCGTGCAGCGTGACATTAACGACCTTTTGCGAGAAACGTATTTCACCACCAAGGGCGATTATTTCTTCCCGCATTTTCTCAACAATACCCACCAATCTAAACGTACCGATATGCGGTTTCGCTACGTAGAGAATTTCTTCAGGCGCACCCGCTTTGATGAACTCTTGTATGACCTTTCGACCATAGAATTTCGGGTCCTTAATCTGGCTGTAGAGCTTGCCATCAGAGAACGTGCCGGCACCACCCTCGCCGAACTGGACATTGGATTCAGGATTGAGTATTTTTTTACGCCACAGTCCCCAAGTGTCCAGCGTACGTTCACGCACTGGCTTACCTCGCTCGAGCACAATGGGCCTGAACCCCATCTGGGCGAGAAGCAAGGCCGCAAAGATTCCGCACGGTCCAAACCCCACAATGACTGGCCTCAGTGTGCCACGGTGACCTACTGGTATTGTCGGGGCCTGCGCTACATAGTGGTAACTCGTGTCAGGACTTGGCTTGACATGGATATCGCCGGCAAACTGGTCAAGGGTTTTCTCTTGAAGCGCAGGATCGAGGCTTACATCCAGCGTATAGATGAGCGTCAATTTGGTATTTTTTCTCGCATCATAGCTGCGCTTAAAAATATCAAAACCCAATAGCTGTGTTTTCGTAATTTTCAAACGCGCAAGCAGGGCGGCTTCAAGTGCCTCCGGCGGATGGTCGATAGGTAAGCGTAGTTCAGTGATGCGGATCATAATGTGCCGAGATCCTGAAAGAAAAAGCCCCGTCTGTTTCAGCGGGGCTTTTTTTATAAAGCTGGATTGACTGCTGACTTGTTAAAGTTTACTCAGCTGCAGCGTTATCAACAACTTCACCAATCTCTGGGCGATCGACGAGCTCCATGAATGCCATTGGTGCGTTATCACCTTGACGGAAACCCATCTTGAGCACACGCGTGTATCCACCATTACGAGCAGCATAACGTGGGCCAATTTCAGCAAAAAGCTTAACCACCACGTCGCGGTCACGCAAACGAGCAAATGCCAGACGTTTGTTAGCTAATGTTGGGGCTTTACCCAGTGTAATCAGCGGCTCAACGATACGACGCAACTCTTTTGCTTTGGGCAAAGTCGTTTTGATTGCTTCGTGCGTGAGTAAGGCAACAGCCATGTTGCGAAACATAGCCAGACGGTGGCTGCTGGTGCGGTTTAATTTACGTAATCCATTGCCGTGACGCATAATAATTTCCTTTAAATCTTGAATCGTGAATCGTGAAGGGCTTTTTTCGCCCGAGGATTTTTGCCGGCTCTTCTATCAGTAAACTGCGGGCCGGTTGGTACTAGCACTAAATTATGGACGCTCTAGACCCATTGGTGGCCAATTCTCTAACTTCATGCCCAAGGTCAAGCCGCGAGCAGCCAAGACTTCTTTGATCTCATTGAGTGACTTACGACCAAGGTTTGGTGTCTTCAACAGCTCGTTTTCGCTACGCTGGATCAAATCACCGATGTAATAAATATTTTCAGCTTTCAAGCAATTAGCCGAGCGAACCGTCAACTCGAGATCGTCGACCGGACGCAACAGAACTGGGTCAACCTGTGGCGCACCACGCGATGGCATCTCATATGAATCACCAGCACCTTCGAGTGCAGCGAAGACAGAAATCTGATCCATCAGAATACGCGCTGATTGACGAACCGCTTCTTCTGGAGAAATCACGCCGTTGGTTTCAACGTCTAGAATCAATTTGTCCAAGTCAGTCCGCTGCTCAACACGTGCGCTTTCTACTGTGTAGCTCACACGGCGAACGGGGCTAAAAGATGCATCAAGCACAATGCGGCCAATGGTGTGGGCGCGGTCATCGATCAACGCGCGCACGTTACCAGGCACATAGCCACGGTTTTTCTCAACCTTAATCTGCATCTCAAGCTTGCCCGACTCGGTCAGGGTTGCGATGACATGATTCGGGTTGATGATTTCAACATCGTGGGGCAATTCAATATCAGAGGCCAGTACCGCGCCCGAACCTTGCTTGCGCAAAACCAAAGTAACTTCGTCACGTGTGTGTAGCTTAAATACGACGCCCTTCAAGTTCAGCAGAATATCAACAACGTCTTCGCGAACGCCACCGATAGTCGAGTACTCATGTACGACACCGGTAATTTGAACTTCGGTCGCAGCATAGCCGGACATGGAAGACAACAAAATGCGACGTAGCGCATTGCCGAGTGTGTGCCCATAGCCGCGTTCAAACGGCTCCATGATGATTCTGGCGTGGTGTGTACCCATTGGCTCGACTTCGATCGAGCGTGGTTTGAGAAAACCTTGTGTTGACATGCTTTTTTCCTTTTCAATACCCTCGGTTCGTTACACCGATAAGGCTGACACTAAAATGAGTCGGCGACCTGTGCAAACACAGATCGCCTTGCTTACGTAAAACCAAAACCGAGCAATATTAGCGTGAATACAATTCAACAACCATTGACTCGTTGATATCGCGAGCGACGTCAGCGCGGTCAGGTACTTGTTTGAATGTACCGGACAATTTAGCTGTGTCGACGTCTACCCACTGGGGGATGCCGTTGCCACTAGCCAAGTCCATTGATTCACGGATCCGAGCCTGCCCTTTTGATTTTTCACGAACGGCAATCACATCGCCAGACTTGATCAACATTGAAGGGATGTCTGCAGTGTGGCCGTTTAGCTCAATCGCACGGTGAGCAACTAACTGACGCGCTTCAGCACGTGTTGAACCGAAGCCCATGCGGTAAACCACATTGTCAAGACGCGACTCAAGCAATTGAATCAGCTGTTCGCCAGTATTACCCTTGCGACGCTCGGCTTCAGCAAAGTATTTGCGGAACTGCTTCTCGAGCACGCCATACATACGCTTGAGTTTTTGCTTTTCGCGCAGCTGCATGCCATAGTCAGACGTGCGAGCACCAGAGGTGCGACCGTGTTGACCGGGCTTCGAGTCAAGTTTGCACTTTGAGTCGAGCGTGCGGCGTGCACTCTTTAAAAACAAATCGATACCCTCGCGACGCGAGAGTTTGCATTTAGGACCTGTGTAACGGGCCATTTGGCTTCCCCTTAAATACGACGGCGCTTAGGTGGACGGCAACCGTTATGCGGAATAGGCGTGATATCGGCAATGCTCGAAATCTTGATCCCTAACGCATTCAGTGCACGAACAGATGATTCGCGACCTGGGCCTGGGCCCTTGATGCGAACCTCGAGTGTCTTGATACCGCACTCAATGGCTACTTTGCCAGCAGTTTCAGCAGCGACCTGAGCTGCAAACGGCGTTGACTTACGTGAGCCTTTGAAACCAGCACCACCAGAGGTCGCCCAGGACAAAGCATTGCCCTGACGGTCAGTGATCGTGATGATTGTGTTGTTGAAAGAGGCGTGGACGTGAGCAATCCCATCCGACACATTCTTTTTAACTTTTTTACGGACGCGATTAGCGCCACCAGCAGAAGCTTTAGCCATCTTCTATTCCTCTTTATTTCTTCAGGCTTGCAGCAGCGCGACGTGGTCCCTTGCGGGTACGAGCGTTGGTGCGAGTGCGTTGACCGCGAACCGGCAGGCCGCGTTTGTGACGCATGCCACGGTATGTTCCGAGGTCGATCAATCGTTTGATCGAGAGCTGCACTTCACGACGCAAGTCGCCTTCAACCGCAAACACACCTACGTGTTCACGAATGCGCTCCAGCTCTGCGTCGGTAAGATCTTTGACCTTCTTTGAAAAGGGCACACCAGCTGCTTCGCAAATTTTGCGTGAGCGAGTACGTCCGATACCAAAAATGGCGGTCAAGCCGATCTCAGCGTGCTGATGCGGCGGAATGTTGATGCCAGCTATACGGGCCATGACTGTTCCTTGATGTAATACGTTGCGCTGTTGCTAACCAAAATTAGCCTTGACGCTGTTTATGCCGCGGATCGGTGCAAATCACTCGCACCACGCCGTGACGTTTAATAATCTTGCAGTTGCGGCAAATCCGCTTAACTGATGCCATTACTTTCATGGTTGACTCCTGTTTCTCTTCCGTTACCCGACCGCTTATTTAGAGCGGAACACAATTCTGGCGCGCGTCAGGTCATAGGGGGTGAGCTCCACTGTGACCTTATCGCCCGGCAGAATCCGGATGTAATGCATACGCATCTTGCCAGATATGTGCCCCAATACTACGTGGCCGTTTTCTAGTTTGACACGAAACGTTGCATTGGGGAGATTCTCAAGAATCTCTCCTTGCATCTGAATGACGTCGTCCTTTGACATTGTTCTCGCTTATCTCATTGGTAGATTCTGACTCTTGAAGTTGGCCTTCTTGAGTAAAGAATCGTACTGGTGAGACATCATGTAGGCCTGAACCTGTGCCATGAAGTCCATCGTTACTACAACAATAATCAGCAAGGAGGTACCGCCAAAATTGAACGGTACGTTCCAGCGCATGACTAAAAATTCTGGCACTAGACAAACCAACGTGATGTAAATCGCACCTGCCAAGGTTAAGCGCATCAAAATCTTGTCAATAAACCTTGCAGTTTGCTCACCTGGTCGAATACCGGGAACAAATGCACCGCTTTTCTTCAAGTTATCGGCTGTCTCACGGCTATTGAATACAAGCGCTGTGTAGAAAAAGCAGAAGAAAATAATCGCAGTGGCATACAGCGTGATGTACAACGGCTGGCGTGGCGCTAAGGCAGCAGCAATATCGCTCAACCAGCGCATATTCTCACTGCTTGAAAACCAACTGGTGATCGTTGCCGGAAACAAAATAATCGACGAAGCGAAAATCGGTGGGATCACACCCGCCATGTTTAACTTCAACGGCAAGTGGGAGGTCTGTCCGCCATATATTTTATTGCCTACCTGGCGTTTAGCATAGTTAACCGTGATCTTACGTTGACCACGTTCAACCAGAACAACAAAGCCAGTCACAAGCACAACCAGCGCAATGATAAAAAGTGCTGACAGGGGTGACATGGCGTTTGTCCGAACTAGCTCGAGCAACCCGGCCAGCGCATTGGGCAAGCCAGCGACAATACCCGCAAAAATCAATATGGAAATACCGTTACCGAGCCCGCGCTCAGTAATCTGCTCGCCAAGCCACATAACAAACATTGTTCCGGTCACCAACGTTACTACAGTCGTAAGGCGGAAAAACATCCCGGGGTCGATGACCAAACTAGGCTGCGACTCAAGTGCAACAGAGATACCGACCGCCTGAACGAGAGCCAGTAACACTGTTCCGTAGCGCGTGTACTGAGTGATCTTACGGCGACCGGCTTCGCCTTCTTTCTTGATTGCTTCAAGTGACGGCACCACTACCGACATCAGCTGCATGATAATTGACGCAGAAATGTAAGGCATGATGCCCAAAGCAAACACTGAAAAGCGAGATAAGGCGCCACCAGAAAACATATTAAACATACCCAGGATGCCACCTTGATTCTGGCGGAACAAGTCGGCCAATGCATCAGGGTTGATCCCGGGGACAGGGATGTGGGTCCCTGTGCGGTAGACGACCAGGGCCAGTACCAGAAACACGAGACGGCGCTTTAAGTCGCCGAAACGTGGTCCTGCTGCCTTAGTTGTCTGTGCTGTTGCCATTCTTCTAATCCGTCTTAAGCGATCGAGCCGCCAGCAGCTTCAATTGAAGCGCGCGCACCGGCCGTTGCATTGATACCCTTTAGGGTAACTCTGCGTGTGAGCTCACCCGACTTAAACACTTTTACAAACTTGACTTGGGTACCAATAACGTTAGCCTGCTTGAGCACCTGCACATCGATCTCGTCGACAGGCAATGCTTGCAAATCAGACAAGCGAACCTGCGCGTACAAGTGATCGTCCAGCGTGACGAAACCACGCTTAGGCAGACGACGTTGCAAAGGCATTTGACCGCCTTCGAAACCCACTTTGTGGAAGCCGCCTGAACGGGACTTTTGTCCCTTGTGACCGCGACCAGCAGTCTTGCCCAAACCAGACCCGATGCCACGACCCACGCGACGCTTTGCGTGTGTTGAGCCTTCAGCTGGTTTGATAGTATTGAGTTGCGTAATCGACATGATTATTCCTTTCAGGCCTCTGAAACCTTCACGAGATAATCAACTTTGTTGATCATTCCGCGAACTTCAGGTGTATCCACCAGCACTTTGCTGCTGTTTACTTTGTGCAAACCCAGGCCACGAACCGTAGCTCTGTGGTCTTGCTTGGTACCGATGGTCGATTTGACCAAGGTGACTTTGATTTGTTTCTGAGTCATGATCAACCCAAGATCTCTTCAACAGTTTTGCCACGTTTAGCAGCAACTTCTGATGGGGTGTGTGAAGCGCGCAAACCGTTTAAAGTTGCGCGTACCATGTTGTAGGGATTGCTCGAGCCAAGGCTTTTCGCCACAACGTTGCGAACACCCATGACTTCAAAAATTGCGCGCATTGGGCCGCCGGCGATTACGCCAGTACCTTCAGCAGCTGGAGAAATCAAAACAGTCGCTGCGCCATGCTTACCCACCACAGTGTGATGAACCGTGCCATTTTTGAGCGTCACTTTAAACAGCTCACGACGTGCTTGCTCCATCGCTTTTTGAACAGCGACTGGCACTTCACGTGCTTTGCCTTTACCCATGCCTACCCGACCATCGCCATCACCGACGACTGTCAGTGCGGCAAAGCTCATTGTGCGACCGCCTTTTACAACTTTAGTGACGCGGTTGACCGCAATCATTTTCTCGCGAAGGCCGTCATCCCTTTCTTCGGGAGCGTTTTTACCTTGTGCTTTAGTAGCCATTTGAAGATTCCTCGCTTAAAACTTCAGACCGGCTTCACGCGCGGCATCGGCCAGGGCTTTAATACGCCCGTGGTAACGGAAACCCGAGCGATCAAAAGCGACAAGCTCAATGCCAGCTGCTTTTGCTTTCTCGGCCACACGCTTGCCCACCAATGAAGCAGCGTTGGCATTGCCACCGCGACCCGACTGACCAGCCAGCTGTTGACGCACTTCTGCTTCGACCGTTGAGGCCGAAACGAGCACGCGATCGCCTTCTGGCGAAATGATGTTTGCGTAAATATGCAAATTCGAACGGAAAACCTGAAGGCGATTGACTCGCAACTCGGCGATTTTCTTGCGTGTCGGAATTGCACGACGCAAACGGGAAATTTTCTTGTCCATGATGTTTCCTTGTTTGCGCAATTATTTCTTTTTGGTTTCTTTGATGATGACACGCTCGTCAAAATAGCGAACACCCTTGCCTTTATATGGCTCTGGTGGACGATATGCACGAATCTCTGCCGCCACTTGACCAACGACTTGCTTGTTCGAGCCTTTCAGAATAATTTCTGTCTGAGTCGGACACTCTGCCTTGATACCGGCAGGCATTGGGTGGATCACATCATGAGAAAAGCCAAGCTGAAGCTTAATCGCGTCACCTTGAATGGCTGCGCGATAACCCACACCCACTAGTGTTAACTTACGCTCAAACCCTTTACTCACACCGGTAACCATATTGGCTACCAATGCGCGCAATGTGCCTGACATAGCTTTTGCCTGACGAGAGTCATTGGCAACGATGAATGACAACTTACCGCCGTCTTCGTTAACAATGACATCACCCGTCAAGGACTGCGTCAAAGAACCCAACGGGCCTTTAACAGTGATGTTGTCTGCCTGAATGCTGGCTTCTACGCCCTTTGGCAATTCGACTGGATATTTAGCAATACGTGACATTTGGTTCTCCTTAGGCCACGTAGCACAACACTTCGCCGCCCACGCCATTGGCGCGTGCTTTGCGATCGGTCATGACACCACGCGAGGTGGACACAATTGCTACGCCCAAGCCGTTCATAACCTGAGGAATGCTGCTGCGACCTTTATAGATTCGCAGCCCTGGGCGGGAGACACGCTCAATACGCTCAATCACTGGGCGACCAGCGTAGTACTTCAGCGTAATCTCGAGCTCTGGCTTCTGCTCAGTACCCTTTACCTGAAAACCATCGATGTAGCCTTCGTCTACCAGCACAGCAGCAATAGCCGCCTTCAGCTTTGAGGAGGGCATGGTCACTGAGGGTTTATCTACCTGCTGCGCATTGCGAATGCGAGTCAGCATATCGGCGATTGGATCGCTCATGCTCATATTTTTTCTCCTACCAGCTAGCCTTGGTCATGCCGGGAATTTCACCCTTCATAGCCAATTCGCGTAGTTTCATACGGCCAAGACCGAACTTGCGGAATACACCGCGTGAACGACCTGTGATTGCACAGCGGTTACGCTGGCGTGATGGACTTGCGTTGCGGGGTAACGCCTGCAGTTTCAGACGCGCTTCGTAACGCTCTTCGTCGGACTTGGATTGATCGTCGACAATTGCCTTGAGGGCAGCGCGCTTAGCGGCAAATTTCTCTACCGTTTTGGTGCGCTTGATGTCGCGATTGATCATGGAAAGTTTTGCCACGTTTGCGCCCCTTAGTTGCGGAACGGGAAGCTAAACGCTGTCAGCAGCGCCTTTGCTTCTTCGTCTGTCTTGGCGGAGGTGGTGATGCTGATATTCATCCCACGCAGCGCGTCAATTTTGTCGTATTCGATTTCAGGGAAAATAATTTGTTCCTTGACACCGATGTTGTAATTGCCACGGCCATCAAACGCACGACCAGAAATACCGCGAAAGTCACGAACTCGGGGTAATGCAACCGAAACGAGGCGATCGAGGAATTCATACATGCGCTGACCGCGCAAAGTCACCATACAACCGATAGGATAGTTTTCGCGGATTTTGAAACCGGCGATCGCTTTCTTGGTCTTGGTAATAACCGGCTTCTGGCCAGCTATCTTTGTCAGGTCATTAACGGCGTGGTCAATTACTTTTTTGTCAGCGACGGCTTCAGAGACACCCATGTTTAGAGTGATCTTCATGATACGCGGCACTTCCATTGAGCTCTTGTAACCAAATTGCTCGCGTAGTTGGCCAGCAATCTTGTTTTGATACAGTTCTTGAAAACGAGACATGTTTATGGCCCCTTACGCTTTCGCGCCAACGACATCGCCGCTGGAGCGATAAATACGAACTCTACGACCGTCGACTTCTTTCACGCCAACACGGTCGGCTTTGCCAGTCGCGGGGTTAAATAAAGCGATGTTCGAGATATGGATGGGCATGGTTTTGTCAATAATGCCACCAGCAACACCCTGCATAGGGTTTGGACGCACATGCTTTTTAACAACGTTGATGCCTTCGACTAACACGTGATCCGCGTCAACGCGCGACAACACGGTACCGCGACGTTTTTTGTCACGCCCAGTCAAGACTACAACCTCGTCACCTTTACGAATTTTTTCCATGATGACTCCTTACAGCACTTCTGGCGCCAGGGACACGATCTTCATGAACTTTTCACCGCGCAATTCACGAGTGACTGGTCCGAAGATACGAGTGCCGATTGGCTCGAGTTTGGCATTGAGCAAAACTGCCGCGTTACCGCCGAACTTAATCAGCGAGCCGTCTTTGCGACGAACACCTTTGGCCGTACGCACAACAACAGCGTTATAGATTTCACCTTTTTTGACACGGCCGCGTGGGGCAGCATCTTTCACGGTTACTTTAATAACGTCGCCTATGGAGGCATAACGGCGCTTAGAACCGCCGAGCACCTTAATACACATCACTGAGCGTGCACCGGTGTTATCGGCCACGTCTAGCGTGGTCTGCATTTGAATCATGATTTTTCCTGTTCCAACTTAGTAAAATACAAGCGCTTGATTATCAAACGCTCCCAGTTCACCAGTTTTGGTCCCGTCAGGCGCCACAAAGCACCCTGGGTTGAAATCTGTTAATTTACTTTTCTGATCCGCTGAAGATGGTTTGCCGAGCTTTGCAATTGGCCGCTTTGTTTAATTTGCGACGTTTTTACTTAACTATGCCACCCTGTTTCTCTTTACGATTCAGGAAAGTCCACCAGTATATATCCTGATTATAATTTTTGCAACTGTGTTTCGGCGCTTTATTGTTGTTCTTGGTCATCATGTTGCGAAATTATTGATTTTTGTTGGTTGCCAAAGGTTTTTCTCTGGTGGGTGCAGTTTATTTTTCCTTGTACACTAAGTCCCCTTTCACTCCACGCCCGTTCACAGGAATACTCATGTATCAGAATCTTTCGCTGTATATCAACGGAGAGTTTATCTCCGGCGACGGTAGAAAAATGCAAGACGTCATCAACCCGGCAACTCAGGAATTGCTTGGTCAGCTGCCACATGCAAGCGAAGCGGATCTTGAGCACGCGTTGAAATCAGCGCAAAAGGCCTTTGAAACCTGGAAGCATTCATCCCCTATGGATCGCTCGGCGATTTTGCGGCGCGTTGCTCAGCTGACACGAGATCGTGCGCAAGAAATTGGTCGCAATATGACGCTCGATCAAGGTAAGCCATTGGCTGAGGCGGTGGGTGAGGTGGTTGGTTGCGCCGATCATTGCGACTGGCACGCCGAAGAGTGCCGCCGGATTTACGGTCGTGTTGTTTTGCCGCGCGCGTCCAATGTTCGGCAGCTCGTACTTAAAGAGCCAATCGGGGTGTGCGTTGCTTTTACTCCTTGGAATTTTCCCTATAACCAGGCCATCCGCAAGATCGCTGCTGCGATTGGTGCTGGTTGCACCCTGGTTCTGAAAGGCCCTGAGGACGCGCCAAGCGCGGTCATGGCGATTGCCCAGATGTTTCAGGATGCGGGCTTGCCACCAGGTGTTTTGAATATTGTTTGGGGTGAACCAGCTAAGGTTTCTGACTACTTGATCAAGTCGCCTATTTCCCGCAAGGTTTCGTTCACGGGCTCCGTGCCGGTCGGCAAGTTACTTGCAGGATTAGCTGGCGCTCACATGAAACGCGTAACCATGGAGCTCGGTGGTCATTCGCCAGTCTTGGTGTTTGAGGATGCGGATATCGATCGCGCGGCTACGATGTTAGCCAATTTTAAGATCCGGAACGCCGGTCAGGTTTGCGTGTCACCCACTCGCTTCTACATTCAAAAGTCGGTCTACGATAAGTTTCTTGCCAAATTTACGGATGTTTTGAAAAATATCAAAATAGGCAACGGTCTGGATGCCGGTGTTCAAATGGGTCCTCTGGCTCACGAGCGCCGGATTCCCGCGCTGAGCCGTTTCGTTGACGATGCGCGCAAGCGTGGCGGTGAGGTCGTGATTGGTGGAGAGCCCATTGATGGTAAAGGCTTTTTCTTCCCGCCTACAGTGATTACTGGCTTGAAGGATGACGCGATGTTGATGACTGAAGAACCATTCGGTCCGATCGCACCTGTCGTGCCATTTAACGACATCGACGAAGTCTTGGTTCGTGCGAACAGCTTACCGTTTGGTTTGTCCTCTTATGTGTTCACCAACTCACTGCAAACTGCAACGAAAGTTTCTAATGCATTAGAGTCTGGTATGGTCAATATCAATCACTTTGGCAGCGCTCTGCCAGAGACACCCTTCGGCGGCGTCAAGGATAG
This sequence comes from Jezberella montanilacus, assembly GCF_003003055.1. Taxonomy (GTDB): domain Bacteria; phylum Pseudomonadota; class Gammaproteobacteria; order Burkholderiales; family Burkholderiaceae_B; genus Zwartia; species Zwartia montanilacus. Next base: position 165,031 of record NZ_PVTV01000012.1, on the reverse strand, counting down.
CGGTATCGGCAGCGAGGGCGGGGCAGAAACGTTTGATGCTTACTTAGTGACCAAATTCGTAACACACGTCTAAGGTATAACTTTGTTATGCGGTGCCCCGATAACGGGCATCAATAAAAAAAGCGACAGCAAATTGCTGTCGCTTTTTTCGCACCTGCGTCGTAATTAGATCACGCGGGCGGCTTCAACCAATCGTGTAGCTGTCCATGATTTCGAACGAGATATAGGACGACCTTCCGCGATCTCTACTGTGTCGCCTTCGTTGTACTGATTGGTTTCGTCGTGAGCCTTGTATTTAGCTGAGCGCATAACGATCTTACCCAGTACTGGGTGTTTCACGCGACGCTCAACAAGTACAACAATGGTTTTATCCATTTTGTTGCTGACGACTTTACCAACCAAGGTACGCTGACGCTTGGCGATTGTTGTTGCTTGGGCTTGGGTCATATTAATTTCCCGCCTTTTCAGTCAACAGTGTACGAACACGAGCAATATCGCGACGCACATTGCGGATCTGGCTATTGTTAGTCAACTGCTGAGTGGCTTTCTGCATACGCAGACCAAACTGGGCCTTCAGCAGGCTTTCGAGCTCTTGACCGAGCTCGGCGGCTGTTTTTGTACGTAATTCGCTGGCTTTCATATCGATTCCTTTATACCCTTTAGGCACCGATGTGACGCGATACGAAGGTCGTAGCGATTGGCAACTTAGCCGCGGCAAGGCGGAAAGCCTCACGCGCCAGTTCTTCACTGACTCCTTCCATCTCGTACAACACTTTGCCGGGTTGAATTTCTGCAACCCAATACTCCGGGTTACCTTTACCGTTACCCATACGTACTTCCGCTGGCTTCTGTGAAATTGGCTTGTCAGGGAAGATACGGATCCAGATACGTCCACCACGTTTAATGTGACGGTTGATGGCACGACGGGCTGCCTCGATCTGACGGGCTGTTAAGCGACCACGACCGGTTGCTTTTAAGCCAAACTCACCAAACGAAACGTTCGCACCGCGTGTTGCCAGGCCGGTATTACGGCCCTTCTGCTCTTTACGATATTTCCTGCGTGCTGGTTGCAGCATGCTTATTCTCCTTCAGGCGCGGGTGCGGCGTCAGTCTTGCGGGGCGCACGAGTACGACCGGCAGGACGTGCAACGCGAGCACCTTCTGGCTTGTCGCCACGTGGGGCCCGGCGTGGGCGACGCTCTTCTTCACGAGGAGCGGCGGTTTCAACAGGCACTTCGCCGTTTGCCAAAATATCGCCTTTATAGACCCATACCTTGATGCCAATCACACCGTACGTCGTGTGGGCTTCAGAAGTACCGTAGTCGATATTGGCGCGCAATGTGTGAAGCGGTACACGGCCTTCGCGATACCACTCTGTGCGGGCAATCTCAATGCCGTTCAAACGACCAGCGCTCATAATCTTGATGCCTTGAGCGCCCATACGCATTGCGTTTTGCATGGCTCGCTTCATTGCACGGCGGAACATAATCCGCTTCTCAAGCTGTTGCGAAATCGAATCGGCGATCAATTGCGCGTCTGTTTCAGGCTTGCGTATTTCTTCGATGTTGACGTGCACTGGCACACCCATCAAACGCTGCAAGTCTGATTTCAGACCTTCAATATCTTCTCCACGCTTACCGATCACAACACCAGGACGCGCTGAATAAACAGTGATCCGGGCATTCTTGGCGGGGCGTTCGATAACAACACGGCCAACCGAAGCGGCCTTAAGCTTTCTTTTCAGGTATTCGCGAACACGGATATCGGAAGCAAGCATGCCACCAAAATCTTTATCGTCGGCGAACCATTTTGAGCTCCAATTACGAGTGACCGCAAGACGGAACCCAATCGGGTGAATTTTCTGACCCATCGTGACTCCTTAGGCTCCGACCTTCACAGTAATGTGGCAGGTCTGTTTTTCAATCTGGTTGCCGCGGCCTTTGGCCCTAGCGGAAAAGCGCTTCATCGACTCAGCCTTGTCCACATAAATCGTGGTGACTTTGAGTTCGTCGATATCTGCACCGTCATTGTGCTCAGCATTTGCGATCGCTGATTCAACAGCTTTCTTCAGAATGCCGGCAGCCTTCTTGTTAGTGAAGGTAAGGATGTTCAATGCCTGAGCAACAGACTTACCACGAATCAAATCTGCAACGATTCGGGTCTTTTGCGCAGAGATATGCACCCCACGGATAATGGCTGTGGTTTCCATTTCTTACCTCTTGGCCTTTTTATCGGCTGCGTGACCTTTAAACGTACGGGTCAGCGCAAATTCACCGAGTTTGTGGCCTACCATGTTCTCGTTAACATAAACGGGAACATGCTGACGGCCATTATGCACCGCGATTGTCAACCCGATGAACTCGGGAAGAATCGTGGACCGACGCGACCAGGTTTTGATCGGCTTTTTGCCCTTTTCTGCAACTGCAGCCTCGACCTTCTTGATCAAGTGTGCATCGACGAATGGGCCTTTCTTGACTGAACGTGACATGATTCGCCCTCTTATTTACGCTTGCGGCGCTGGACGATCATATTGCTCGTCCGCTTGTTGCTTCGGGTCTTGTAACCCTTAGCTGGGGTACCCCATGGGCTGACTGGTACGCCACCCTCACCGGTACGACCTTCACCACCACCATGCGGGTGATCGACCGGGTTCATGGCAACGCCACGAACCGTCGGACGGATACCACGCCAACGTACAGCACCAGCTTTACCGATCTGACGCAGGCTGTGTTCTTCATTACCGACTTCACCAATGGTGGCACGGCATTCGATATGAACACGGCGAACCTCACCCGAGCGCAGGCGCACCTGAGCGTAAGTACCTTCGCGAGCCAACAAGACCGCTGAAGCACCGGCTGAACGTGCCATCTGGGCACCTTTACCGGGCATCAATTCGATACAGTGAATCGTTGTACCCACTGGGATATTACGAATAGGCAATGTGTTACCAGCGCGGATCGGTGCTTCAATACCGGAAATCAGTGTCGCACCAACTGCTAGACCACGAGGTGCGATGATATAGCGACGCTCACCATCTGCATAACAAAGCAACGCAATGTGTGCAGTACGGTTTGGGTCGTATTCAAGGCGTTCAACCTTTGCGGGGATACCATCTTTATTGCGACGGAAATCCACAATTCGGTAATGTTGTTTGTGACCACCGCCACGATGACGCACCGTGATGTGACCGTTGTTATTACGGCCAGAACCACGCACCTGCTTTTCGAGCAACGGGGCAAAAGGAGCGCCTTTATGCAAGGTTGGTGTAACAACCTTGAGCATGCCACGCCGACCTGGCGAGGTTGGCTTAACTTTTAATAGAGCCATTTAGTTCACCTCCGCGAGGTTGATTTCCTGGCCGTCTTTCAGCGAGACGTATGCCTTGCGCTCATGACGGCGACGACCCATAAAACGACCAAAGCGTTTAACTTTGCCTTTGCGATTCAACACTTGCACTGAGTCAACTTCTACCTTGAACAGCAGTTCAACGGCAGCTTTAACTTCAGGCTTGGTTGCGTCGGCGATAACGCGGAAAGCGACTTGGTTATTTTGCTCAGCGACCATTGTTGCTTTTTCAGTAACGATGGGTGCCAAAATGATTTGCATTAAACGATCGTTGTTCATCCCAGCATCTCCTCGAGTTGAGCGACAGCCGTTTTCGTGATCAACAATCTCTTGTAATGAATCAGAGACAAAGGATCGGCATAACGCGGCTCGACCACAGCAACGTGTGGCAGGTTGCGCGTCGCGAGGTACACGTTTTCGTCCACTGAATCAGTAATAATCAAAACCGATTCATCCAGACCCATGCTCTTGAGCTTGTCAGCTGCAAGTTTGGTCTTTGGGGACTCTAAGGTGAAAGAATCAACAATAGAAATCCGGTCTTCACGAGCCAACTGTGAAAGGATCGAACGGATACCCGCGCGATACATCTTCTTGTTCACTTTTTGGCTGAAGTTCTCTTCTGGTGAATTCGGGAAAATCCGACCACCGCCACGCCACAGTGGCGAGGATGTCATACCAGCACGGGCGCGCCCTGTGCCTTTTTGACGGAAGGGCTTCTTCGTTGAGTGATGCACTTCGGCACGATCTTTCTGTGCGCGGTTGCCTGAACGAGCGTTAGTCTGAAACGCAATGACGATCTGGTGGACAAGTGCTTCATTGAAATCGCGGCCAAATATCGTGTCTGGCGCAGCAAAGGTAGATGAAGATTGGCCTTGATCATTTAGGAGCTTGATATCCATGACTTAGGCTCCTTTTTTAGCTGGGGCCTTGATGGCCGGACGCACAATGATGTCGCCGCCTGCGTAGCCAGGCACAGCGCCCTTGACCATCAGAAGACCACGCTCAGCGTCAACACGGACAACATCGAGGTTTTGAACGGTGCGCGTATCATCACCCAGGTGACCAGACATGCGCTTACCAGGAAAAATACGGCCAGGATCCTGAGCTTGACCAATCGAACCAGGTACGCGATGTGAACGGCTGTTACCGTGCGACGCGCGCTGCGATCCAAAGTGGTGACGCTTGATCGTGCCAGCGAAACCTTTACCAATCGTGGTACCGGTGACGTCGACCTGTTGGCCAGCCTCGAAGACGCTCTCAACTGCGACCACGCTACCAAGCGTGAACTCAGCTGCGCGAGCTGGATCGAGACGAAATTCTTTTAAGATGCTGCCAGCTTCTACGCCAGCTTTAGCGTAATGGCCTGTTTGTGGCTTGGCTACACGTGAGGCGCGTCGTGTGCCGTAAGCGACTTGAACAGAGGCATAGCCATCAGAATCAAGTGACTTAACTTGTGTGACGCGATTGTTCGATACATCCAGCACTGTCACGGGGATGGACTCGCCATCTTCCGTAAAAATACGGGTCATACCGACCTTACGGCCCACCAGCCCTAGCCGATGCGCGGCAGGCGTGGTTGTCGATTTCGACATGGTTTTTCTCCGGGGTTGGGCCCCAATTCCCGACTTCGATTGGTCGGGGCTGATAAAACCCAGCTTTCGCTGGGCGCTCATATACTGCACGAACTTTTGTGACCTATTACCGAGGGCCAACAGTTCTTTTGTGGTGTCAAAGCGTACCTGCTATTACAGCTTTCGCTGCATTTTCACAGATAAGCCTTGTATTCTAGCACTAATTTTTTGAACGTGACAAGCAGTTGCTAACACAACTGCTTGTTAAACAACATTTTTATTGCAATGCAATCTCAACGTCGACACCTGCAGGCAAGTCGAGGCGCATTAGCGCGTCAACCGTTTTGTCAGTAGGATCAACGATATCCATCAAGCGCTGATGAGTACGGATTTCGAACTGGTCACGAGATGTCTTGTTGACGTGTGGCGAACGCAATACGTCATAACGACGAATACGTGTAGGCAGCGGGACAGGACCACGAACCACCGCACCGGTACGCTTTGCAGTGTCAACGATTTCAGCAGCCGACTGGTCAATTAATTTGTAATCAAAAGCTTTGAGACGGATGCGGATTTTTTGATTTTTCATGACGGTTCCAAAAGAGCGATAAAGAACAATTTTTTACAGGCACTGCTCAGCATACAGTCTGGCCAGAACCTGTCTGACCAGAACGAGCCCTGAGTTACTTCAGAATTTTCGCAACGACGCCGGCGCCAACGGTACGGCCACCTTCGCGGATAGCGAAACGCAGACCTTCTTCCATTGCGATCGGGTTGATCAACTTCACAACCATCGAGACGTTATCGCCTGGCAGAACCATTTCTTTATCTGCTGGCAATTCAATCGTGCCGGTCACATCAGTCGTACGGAAGTAGAACTGTGGGCGATAGCCTTGGAAGAAGGGGGTATGACGACCGCCTTCGTCTTTCGACAGAATGTACACCTCGGCGGTGAAGTCTGTGTGTGGCTTGATCGAACCAGGCTTGGCCAGTACTTGGCCACGCTCGACTTCTTCACGCTTGGTGCCGCGCAACAGGATACCGACGTTATCGCCCGCCTGACCTTGGTCAAGCAGTTTGCGGAACATCTCAACGCCCGTGCAAGTCGTCTTCAGTGTGTCGTGGATACCGACGATCTCAATCTCTTCGCCGACTTTAACGATACCGCGCTCGATACGACCGGTCACCACGGTGCCACGGCCCGAGATCGAGAACACGTCTTCAACGGGCATGAGGAACGCACCGTCAACCGCGCGCTCTGGCGTCGGAATGTATGAATCCAGCGCATCGGCCAATGCCATGATGGCTTGTTCGCCCAGTGGGCCAGTGTCGCCTTCAAGTGCCAACTTGGCTGAACCCTTAACGATTGGTGTGTCATCGCCTGGGAATTCGTATTTAGAAAGCAGCTCACGCACTTCCATCTCGACGAGTTCGAGCAACTCTTCATCATCAACCATGTCAGCCTTGTTCAGGAACACGATGATGTAAGGCACGCCCACCTGGCGTGACAGCAGAATGTGCTCGCGCGTCTGGGGCATTGGGCCGTCAGCAGCGGACACGACCAGAATCGCGCCGTCCATCTGTGCGGCACCGGTGATCATGTTCTTGATGTAGTCGGCGTGGCCTGGGCAATCAACGTGGGCGTAGTGACGGGTAGCCGTCTCGTACTCAACGTGAGCCGTGTTAATCGTAATACCGCGAGCACGCTCTTCAGGTGCTGCATCGATCTGCGCATAACCTTTTGCTTCGCCGCCAAATTTCTTCGACAGAACCGTTGTGATCGCTGCGGTCAGTGTGGTCTTGCCGTGGTCAACGTGGCCGATTGTGCCGACGTTTACGTGGGGCTTGGTACGTTCGAACTTTTCTTTTGCCATGATTTTTCCTCTAACTAATTATTTACCACGTGCCGCGATGATTTCATCGGCAACGTTTTTGGGAGCTTCGGAATAATGCTTGAATTCCATCGTGTAGGTTGCACGGCCTTGCGTCAATGAACGCAGGTTTGTCGAGTAACCAAACATCTCAGCCAAAGGCACTTCGGCTTTGATGATTTTGCCGCCACCAACGATGTCATCCATACCTTGCAACATGCCACGACGTGAGGACAAATCGCCCATCACGGTACCGGCATAATCTTCAGGTGTTTCGACTTCGACGGCCATCATTGGCTCAAGCAAGACGGGGCTGGCTTTACGCATGCCGTCTTTGAACGCCATTGAGGCTGCCATACGGAAGGCGTTTTCATTCGAGTCAACGTCGTGATACGAACCGAAGAACAGCGTAGCCTTAACGTCCACGACTGGATAGCCAGCCAAAATACCTGCTGGAAGCGTTTCTTCGATACCTTTGTTGACCGCAGGGATGTATTCGCGGGGAACAACACCACCTTTAATTGCATCGACGAATTCGTAGCCGCCGCCTGGAGGCAAGGGCTCAAGCTTCAGCACAACGTGACCATATTGACCACGACCGCCTGATTGCTTGACAAATTTACCTTCGATTTCTTCACACACTTTGCGAATGGTTTCGCGATAGGCAACCTGTGGCTTACCCACGTTAGCTTCTACGCTGAACTCACGCTTCATGCGATCAACAATGATCTCAAGGTGCAACTCGCCCATACCAGAAATGATGGTCTGACCAGATTCTTCATCTGTGCGTACGCGGAAGGAAGGATCTTCTTGCGCCAAACGGGACAACGCCAGACCCATTCTTTCTTGGTCAGCCTTAGTCTTTGGTTCGACTGCCTGTGAAATCACTGGCTCAGGGAAAATCATCCGCTCAAGCATGATGTGTGCATCAATATCGCACAGTGTTTCACCTGTTGTGACGTCTTTGAGACCAACAACGGCGGCGATATCACCAGCAACCACTTCTTTAATTTCTTCGCGATTGTTAGCGTGCATCTGCAAAATACGACCGATACGCTCTTTTTTACCTTTAATCGGGTTGTAAATCGTATCGCCAGACTTCAACACACCTGAATACACACGAACGAAAGTCAGCTGACCAACATAGGGGTCAGTCATCAGCTTAAATGCCAAAGCTGAGAATTTCTCTGTATCTTCGGCTTTACGGCTCGTTGCTGTACCGTCGTCAAGTTCGCCCTTGACCGGTGGGATATCCACTGGCGACGGCAAGTATTCGATCACAGCATCCAACATACGCTGAACGCCTTTGTTTTTAAACGCAGTGCCACACAACATGGGCTGAATTTCGCCAGCGATCGTGCGTGTCCGCAAACCGAGCTGGATTTCCGCTTCGGTTAGCGCGCCGGTTTCGAGGTACTTATCCATCAGCTCTTCTGATGACTCGGCCGCGGCTTCGACCATCTTTTCATGCCATTCATTTGCTGAATCCACGAGTTCAGCGGGAATCTCACCGTATGAAAACTTGATACCTTGGCTAGCTTCATCCCAGATGATTGCTTTCATCTTAACGAGATCAACCACGCCTTGAAAGTTTTCTTCAGCACCAATTGGTATAACCACTGGTATGGGATTAGCACGCAGGCGAGTCTTCAACTGATCGTAGACCTTGAAGAAGTTCGCACCAGTACGATCCATCTTATTAACAAATGAGAGACGGGGTACTTTGTACTTGTTTGCCTGACGCCATACAGTTTCGGACTGAGGCTGAACACCGCCTACAGCACAATAAACCATGCATGCGCCGTCAAGCACGCGCATTGAACGCTCTACTTCAATCGTAAAGTCAACGTGGCCGGGGGTGTCAATCACATTGATACGATGCTCGGGATATTGAGCACCCATACCGCTCCAGAAAGCGGTAGTCGCCGCTGACGTGATGGTAATGCCGCGCTCTTGCTCTTGCTCCATCCAGTCCATGGTGGCTGCGCCATCATGCACTTCGCCAATCTTATGATTGACACCGGTATAGAACAAAATTCGCTCTGTGGTTGTGGTCTTCCCTGCGTCAATGTGGGCAGAGATACCGATGTTGCGGTAGCGCTCGATCGGAGTTTTACGGGCCATGGTTGAGTCCTTAGATTACCAACGGAAATGACTGAATGCTTTGTTAGCATCCGCCATCTTGTGCGTATCATCGCGTTTTTTCATGGCTGCACCGCGGCCTTCAGCTGCATCAAGCAGTTCGCCAGCCAAGCGCAGATCCATTGATTTCTCACCGCGTTTTTTTGCAGCTTCACGCAACCAGCGCATAGCCAGTGCCAAACGACGAACCGGGCGAACTTCGACCGGTACTTGATAATTGGCACCACCCACACGGCGGCTTTTTACTTCGACTATTGGCTTGATGTTGTTAATTGCCAAGTTGAAGACTTCGATTGGCTCTTTGCCAGTCTTGACTTGAACTTGTTCGAGCGCACCGTAGACAATACGCTCAGCAACGGCTTTTTTACCTGACAACATCACAACGTTCATAAATTTTGCGAGCTCGACACTGCCGAATTTTGGATCGGGCAGAATGTCACGCTTGGGAACTTCACGACGACGGGGCATTTCAATTCCTTGTGTCTATTCAGTTGAGCCTCAGCTTTGCTGTGCCCTAAAGGAGCCATCATGGCTACTTACTTACGATTCCTGATTATGACCATCACAATCAGTTGCACTACTACTGTGTACCATTACTGCAATACAAATTTGTTACCGCGAAAGATGCTTAGCCTTTAGCTTGTTTCGGACGCTTGGCGCCGTACTTGGAGCGAGACTGCTTACGATCTTTAACGCCTTGCAAATCGAGCGAACCACGAACAATGTGGTAGCGCACACCAGGCAAGTCTTTTACACGACCGCCGCGCACCAGCACGACCGAGTGTTCTTGCAGGTTATGGCCTTCACCACCGATGTACGAAATAATTTCAAACCCATTGGTCAGACGCACTTTGGCGACTTTACGCAAGGCGGAGTTTGGCTTTTTAGGAGTGGTGGTGTACACACGTGTACAAACACCGCGTCGCTGAGGGCAATTTTCGAGCGCTGGGCTCTTGCTCTTTGTGACGCTGACTTCGCGCGGTTTACGCACGAGTTGGCTAATGGTTGGCATGACCTTCTTTCCCTTTTATCTCTGATTTCGCGCTGTCTACGGCGCTTGACCAGAATTCCCGTTCCTGGGCTGCTCGCGCAAACCCACTTAGACACGGAAAACCGTAAAAGAGCGGGTATTGCTTAAAAACCAGACCCTTCGGCAAGCCCAGAGCTACCGTGATCTGCACTAAATTATTTAATGTTAGCCATAAAAATGACTAAGCCCACTAGCATATCGCAAAATGACTACTAATGTCAACCTTGAGATTGTCACAACTGCGGGTGTTACAAAGACCAAGCAAGCAAAAAAGTCGCTCTGTCGGGTAAAAAAGACCAAGAGGTGTACGCTCTTGGCCTTTTTAATTTCCTACTAGCGACGTCGGTTACCCGTTGGTATCCTCAGACTCGTCAAAGATGGCAAGTGGTGGTGCATCTTCGAATGGGTTGAGCAACTGACGGGCGGCTTCGCGTTCTGCTGCCTCGATAGCCTCTTTCTCTTTGCGTGCCACATGGTATGCCATGCCCGTGCCCGCAGGAATCAGACGGCCCACGATGACGTTTTCTTTCAGACCACGGAGGTCATCGCGCTTGCCCATAATGGCAGCCTCGGTAAGCACTCGGGTAGTTTCCTGGAAAGACGCCGCAGAGATAAACGAATCCGTCGACAACGAAGCCTTCGTGATGCCCAGAAGAATATTGTCGTACGTGGCTGGACGTTTACCGTCAGCGACAGCACGATCATTCTCGTTGAGCAGCTCAGCACGCTCGACTTGTTCACCCTGGATAAACGAAGTATCGCCATTGTCGACAATATTGATACGGCGCAACATCTGACGAACAATCACTTCGATATGCTTATCGTTGATCTTCACACCCTGTAAACGGTACACGTCTTGAACTTCATCGACCACGTAGGTGGCTAGACGCTCAATACCTTGTAAGCGCAGAATGTCATGAGGATCAGCAGGGCCATCAACGATCATCTCACCTTTGTTGACAACTTGGCCGTCATGCACCAATACCTGCTTCTCTTTCGGGATCAGGAACTCGTGAGTGATGCCCTCAAGGTCAGTAATGACCAAGCGTTGTTTGCCTTTAGTATCTTTACCGAAGGAGACAGTACCGGTGACTTCGGCAAGCATGCCGGCATCTTTGGGTGAACGCGCCTCGAACAGCTCGGCAACACGCGGGAGACCACCAGTAATATCGCGAGTCTTCTGCGATTCTTGAGGAATACGCGCGAGCACTTCACCCACTTGGGCTTGCTGACCGTCACGAACGGTAATCAATGCACCGACGGGGAACGAGATGTTTACTGAATGATCTGTACCGGCGATTTTGACTTCTTCGCCAGCTTCGCTTATCAGCTTGATCTGAGGACGAAGAGCAATTTTGCCGCCACGTGTTTTCGGCGTGATAACAACCAGTGTGGATAGGCCAGTCACATCGTCTACTTGTCTTGCAACCGTTGCGCCTTCTTCGATATTCTCGAAGCGGACAGAACCTGCATATTCAGAAACGATAGGACGGGTCAATGGATCCCAGGTTGCCAGACGCGCACCGGCCTTCAGTACATCGCCGTCGTTAACTTGTAACGTTGCACCGTATGGCACTTTGTGACGCTCACGTTCACGATCGTTGTCACCAAAGATAACAATTTCGCCTGAGCGGGAGATCGCGACGCGCTCGCCCTTTGGATTCGTCACGTAACGCATGGTGCTGGCAAAGCGCACGACACCATTCGACTTGGTTTCAACGCCACTGGCCATTGCTGAGCGCGATGCTGCACCTCCAATGTGGAAAGTACGCATGGTCAGCTGGGTACCTGGCTCACCGATTGATTGAGCAGCGATCACGCCAACTGCTTCACCAACGTTTACTAAATAACCGCGACCGAGGTCACGACCGTAGCAATGCGCACAAAGGCCATGACGAGTTTCGCAAGTCAAAGGCGTACGAACGCGAACTTCATCAACGCCAAGCTTGTCGATGCTATCGACGAGGTCTTCGTCAAGCAGCGTACCCGCAAAGATTGCTGTTTCTTGTGTGTCAGGGTTGACAATGTCAACTGCGGCCACACGACCAAGAATACGCTCGCGCAATGGTTCGATTACTTCGCCACCCTCAACGAGGGCTTTCATCGAATAACCGTGGGACGTACCGCAGTCGTTTTCAGTAATGACCAGATCTTGCGTCACATCAACCAAACGGCGTGTCAGGTAACCCGAGTTTGCTGTCTTCAGTGCGGTATCGGCAAGACCTTTACGTGCACCGTGTGTTGAGATGAAGTACTGCAACACGTTAAGACCTTCACGGAAGTTAGCTGTAATGGGTGTCTCGATGATTGAGCCGTCTGGCTTAGCCATCAATCCACGCATACCAGCCAACTGGCGAATCTGGGCAGCTGAACCACGCGCGCCTGAGTCGGCCATCATGTAGATGGAATTGAAAGACTCCTGGCGAACGTTGTCACCATGCCGATCAACCACTGGCTCGGTGGCAAGTTGCTCCATCATGGCCTTGCCGACTTTATCGCCAGCCTTGCCCCAGATATCCACAACGTTGTTGTAGCGCTCTTGAGATGTCACCAGACCAGACGAATACTGCTTGTCGATCTCTTTAACCTCACGGCTCGCTTCAGCCAAGATATCGACCTTGACTGGAGGGATCAACATATCGCCCATAGCGATAGAAATACCGCCACGCGTTGCTAGACGGAAACCCGACTGCATCAGTTTGTCAGCGAAGATGACCGTATCGCGCAGACCACAGCGACGGAAGGACTGGTTAATCAAACGTGAAATTTCTTTCTTTTTCAGGGCGCGATTCAAGACCGAGAAAGGAAGACCTTTCGGCAGAATTTCAGAAAGCAGGGCGCGTCCAACGGTTGTTTCAACGCGCTGAATGCCTTGCTCGAATTCATTTTTGCCAACACGCGTGTACTCAGGCAAACGCACGGTGATACGTGTTTGCAAAGTAACTTCACGGTTATCGTAAGCGCGTTGAACTTCCGCGACGTCGGCAAAGAACATGCCTTCGCCTTTGCCGTTGATACGCTCGCGAGTCGCGTAGTACAAGCCCAGCACGATATCTTGTGACGGAACGATCGACGGTTCGCCGTTAGCGGGGAACAACACGTTGTTCGATGCAAGCATCAGCGTGCGTGCTTCCATCTGCGCTTCGAGCGACAGAGGGACGTGGACCGCCATCTGGTCACCGTCGAAGTCAGCGTTAAAGGCCGCGCAAACGAGTGGATGCAGCTGGATTGCCTTGCCTTCGATCAGAACTGGTTCAAAGGCCTGAATACCAAGACGGTGCAGGGTTGGCGCACGGTTGAGCATGACCGGATGTTCGCGAATCACGTCTTCGAGAATATCCCACACCACTGGCTCTTGGCTTTCTACAAGCTTTTTAGCTGCTTTGATCGTCGTGGCTAAACCCATCAGTTCCAGACGATTGAAAATGAAAGGCTTGAACAACTCGAGTGCCATTAACTTTGGCAGACCGCACTGGTGCAGTTTGAGTTGTGGACCGACCACAATCACCGAACGACCCGAATAGTCAACGCGCTTACCAAGCAAGTTCTGACGGAAGCGACCGCTCTTACCTTTAATCATATCGGCAAGTGACTTCAGTTGCCGCTTGTTAGCACCAGTCATCGCTTTACCACGACGGCCGTTATCCAACAGAGAGTCAACAGACTCTTGCAACATGCGCTTTTCGTTACGCAAGATGATTTCTGGGGCTTTCAACTCTAACAAGCGCTTGAGACGATTGTTGCGGTTAATAACGCGACGATAGAGATCGTTCAAGTCTGAGGTAGCAAAACGACCACCATCCAGAGGAACCAGCGGACGCAAATCCGGTGGCAGCACTGGCAAGACTTCCATCACCATCCACTCGGCTTTGATACCAGATTTCTGAAAACCCTCAAGCACTTTCAGGCGCTTGGATATTTTCTTAATCTTGGCTTCGGACGAGGTTGCGCGAAGTTCGCCGCGCAGTGTTTCAACTTCGCGATCGATATCGATAGTACGAAGCAATTCACGAACAGCTTCTGCACCCATCAGGGCACGGAAATCGTCGCCATACTCTTCGGTCTTAGCAATGAAATCATCATCTGACATGATTTGACCACGCTTGAGCGGGGTCATTCCTGGCTCGATGACGCACCATGCTTCGAAGTAAAGCACGCGCTCGATGTCGCGCAAGGTCATGTCGAGAACCATGCCTAAACGGGAAGGCAGGCTCTTCAAGAACCAGATGTGCGCAACTGGGCTGGCGAGTTCGATATGGCCCATGCGCTCTCGGCGCACTTTGGCCACGGTCACTTCAACGCCGCACTTCTCACAAATCACACCACGGTGCTTGAGACGTTTATATTTGCCGCACAAACATTCGTAGTCCTTGATGGGACCAAAAATCTTCGAGCAAAACAAACCATCACGCTCAGGCTTAAACGTGCGGTAGTTGATAGTCTCTGGCTTACGAACTTCACCGTAAGACCATGAGCGGATCTTTTCGGGCGACGCAATGCCAATTTTGATGGCATCGAACTGTTCGTCTTGGGAGACTTGCTTAAATAAGTCGAGTAGCGCTTTCATTATTTACGCTCCAGATCCATGTCGAGGGCCAAGGAACGGATTTCCTTAACCAACACGTTGAACGATTCAGGCATGCCTGCGTCGATCGTGTGGTCGCCCTTAACAATGTTTTCATAAACCTTAGTACGACCAGTGATGTCATCGGACTTCACCGTCAACATTTCCTGCAACGTGTAAGACGCGCCATAAGCCTCAAGTGCCCACACCTCCATCTCACCAAAACGCTGACCACCGAACTGAGCCTTACCACCCAGCGGTTGCTGAGTAACAAGCGAATACGGTCCCGTTGAACGGGCATGCATCTTGTCATCCACCAAGTGGTGCAGTTTCAGATAGTGCATGTAGCCAACCGTTACAGGGCGCTCGAATTGCTCACCAGTACGGCCGTCATAGAGCCACGCTTGCGTGCGGCTTTCTGTCAAGCCCATGCGGTCTGCAACATCTTGTGGATAAGCAAACTCGAGCATGCCAGTGATTTCTGCTTCGGTCGCACCGTCAAAGACGGGGGTCGCAAATGGAACGCCATTACGCAGGTTTTGAGCCAGTTCAATGACTTCGTCGTCATTCAACTCGTCAAGGCGAGCACCTGTGCCCGTGCTGTTGTAGATCTTTTCAAGGAAAGTCCGAATCTTTTTGACTTCTACTTTCTGTTGATCACGCAGCATTTCACCGATGCGATGACCCAGACCTTTTGCAGCCCAGCCCAGATGGACCTCTAGCACCTGTCCGACGTTCATCCGTGATGGAACGCCCAAAGGATTCAACACGATATCCGCTGGGGTACCGTCTGCCATATGGGGCATGTCTTCTACTGGAGTGATACGCGAAACAACACCTTTGTTACCATGACGACCTGCCATCTTGTCACCAGGCTGCAAGCGACGCTTAACGGCCAAGTAAACTTTGATCATCTTCAACACACCGGGTGGCAATTCGTCGCCCTGGGTGAGCTTCTTACGCTTTTCTTCAAACGCGAGATCAAATTGATGACGTTTCTGTTCGAGTGAATCCTTAGCTTGTTCGAGGACAACCGCATTAGCCTCATCGGCCAAGCGAATGTCGAACCACTGCCAGCGATCCATGTCGACTAGATACTCTGCCGTAATGCTTGCGCCTTTAGCTAACTTTTTAGGGCCGCCATTGACCACTTTATTAACAAGCATTTTTTCGATACGGTCAAACGTGTCGTTCTCGACGATACGCAACTGATCGTTCAAATCCTGGCGATAGCGACGCAGTTCATCATCAATGATGGATTGCGCGCGCTTGTCACGCACGATACCTTCACGCGTGAACACCTGAACATCAATCACCGTACCGACCATGCCTGAGGGCACGCGCAGCGAGGTGTCTTTAACGTCGGATGCTTTTTCACCAAAAATCGCACGAAGCAGTTTCTCTTCGGGGGTCAGTTGTGTTTCACCTTTAGGTGTCACTTTACCGACTAACACATCATCCGCACGAACTTCGGCGCCAATATGCACAATGCCTGAATCATCCAGACGATTGAGCTGTGTTTCAGCCAAGTTGCTGATGTCCCGTGTGATTTCTTCAGGGCCCAGTTTGGTATCACGAGCAACGACCGTCAGCTCTTCGATGTGGATCGAAGTGTAGCGATCATCAGCAACAACTTTTTCAGAGATCAAAATCGAATCTTCGAAGTTGTAACCGTTCCAGGGCATGAAGGCGATTAACATGTTCTGACCAAGGGCTAATTCGCCCAAGTCAGTTGATGCGCCATCAGCAAGGACGTCACCAGCAGCCACGACATCACCGCGACGCACGATAGGGCGTTGGTTGATGTTGGTATTCTGGTTGGAACGCGTGTACTTGATCAGGTTGTAGATATCAACGCCAACTTCGCCTGCCACATTCTCGCTATCGTTCACACGAATCACGATACGGTCAGCATCAACGTGGTCGACTAAACCACCGCGCAATGCTTGAACGGTCGTGCCTGAGTCAACAGCAACCGTGCGCTCAACGCCTGTGCCAACGACTGGCTTTTCGGGACGCAAGCAAGGAACTGCCTGACGTTGCATGTTTGCACCCATCAAGGCGCGGTTCGCGTCATCGTGCTCAAGGAAGGGGATCAATGATGCGGCGACAGAAACGATTTGCGAAGGCGCAACGTCCATATAGTTAACATTCGCTGGCGACGTCAGCAAGGTTTCACCAGCTTGACGGCAAGCCACCAGCTCGTCGGTGAATTTGCCGCTTTCGCTGAGCTCTGCGTTAGCCTGGGCGATAATGTAATTACCCTCAGCAATCGCCGACAGGTAATCAATCTGATCAGTTACCGAACCGTCTACAACTTTACGATAAGGTGTTTCAAGGAAGCCATACTCGTTCAAACGAGCGAACAGCGCCATTGAATTAATCAGACCGATGTTTGGACCTTCAGGGGTCTCAATCGGACAGACACGACCGTAATGCGTCGGATGCACGTCACGAACCTCGAAACCGGCACGTTCACGGGTCAAGCCGCCAGGTCCCAAGGCCGATACACGACGCTTGTGCGTGATCTCGGACAATGGATTGGTTTGATCCATAAATTGCGATAATTGGCTTGAGCCGAAGAACTCTTTGATCGCAGCCGAAATAGGCTTGGAGTTGATCAAATCGTGTGGCATCAGATTTTCAGTTTCGGCTTGACCGAGACGCTCTTTGACTGCGCGCTCAACGCGGACTAATCCGGCCCGGAACTGATTTTCTGCCAACTCACCAACGCAACGCACGCGACGATTACCCAGGTGATCAATATCATCGATCTGGCCACGGCCGTTACGCAATTCGACGAGGATCTTGATTGTTTCGAGAATATCGTCATTGGTCAGCGTCATTGCGCCAGTGATGTCATCACCGCGACCCAAACGGCTGTTTACTTTCATGCGACCTACGCGAGACAAATCATAAGTGTCTTCGCTGTAGAACAAGCGCTGGAACAGCGCCTCAACTGCATCTTCCGTTGGTGGTTCACCAGGGCGCATCATGCGGTAGATAGCAACCCGTGCGGCCAGCTGATCCCCGGTTTCATCCGTGCGAAGCGTTTGTGAGATGAAGGGACCGCGATCAAGATCATTCGTGAATAAGGTTTTTATCTTACTTACACCAGCAATCCGCAGCGTGTTCAGGGTTGATTCTGAAATTTCTTCGTTCGCCGAGGCAACGACTTCGCCAGTATCCACATCAACGATATTTGTGGCCAGTACGCGCCCAATCAAAAAGTCTTCGGGGACCGATACTCTTTCGATTTTCGCTGCAGCAGCATCGCGCAGGTGCTTAGCATTAATGCGCTTGTCTTTTTCGATAAGCACTTTGCCTGACTTATCAGAAATATCGAAACGCGCGACTTCGCCTTTCCAGCGATCGCCGATGAACTCCATCATTGCGCCTTCAGATTGAAGTTCGAACTCATCGAACTCAAAGAATTGGGACAATATAGTTTCAGGCGTCATGCCAATTGCTTTCAGCAGAATCGTTACCGGCATTTTGCGGCGACGATCCACACGGAAGAACAGCAGATCTTTCGGATCAAACTCGAAATCCAGCCATGAGCCCCGGTAAGGAATAACCCGTGCAGAAAATAGCAGTTTGCCCGAACTATGCGTTTTGCCGCGGTCGTGTTCGAAGAACACGCCTGGCGAACGATGCAGCTGCGACACAATGACGCGCTCAGTGCCATTGATGACAAAAGAGCCAGTGCTGGTCATGAGCGGAATTTCGCCCATGTAGACTTCCTGCTCTTTGATTTCTTTTACTGTGGGTTTACTAATCTCACGATCAAGCAGGACAAGGCGTACCTTGGCGCGCAATGGCGAGGCATAGTTCAACCCACGTAGCTGACACTCTTTGACGTCGAACACGGGTTCACCCAGCGAGTAGCTGACGAACTCGAGTCGCGCCATATTGTTATGGCTAACGATCGGGAAGATCGAATTGAAAGCCGCCTGCAAACCTTGCTCTTTACGAGCGTTCGCGGCAAGTTCGGCTTGCAAAAAGGTTAAATAGGATTGCAGTTGAGTCGCCAGGAGAAAAGGAACGTTTTGAACGTCCTCACGCTTGGCGAAGCTTTTGCGGATGCGCTTTTTTTCGGTAAACGAGTAAGGCATTGGCACTCCGACTCGAGGTTACAAAGGCCGTCAAACCACGGCCACGGGCTTATAAATATCTGTACTAGCACTACTTTCTACGACTTCAGAAAACCCTTCTGCTCTGTAGAGCCAAGCCCCGCTGAGGGGTTTTCTGAAAGCGCAAACGCCCGGGATAGCCTATTGGCGCACCCGGGCGACACTGGCAAGGCTTACTTCAATTCAGCCTTAGCGCCAGCTTCTTCAAGCTTCTTCTTGGCGGCTTCAGCGTCAGCTTTAGCCATGCCTTCTTTAACTGGCTTTGGTGTTGCATCAACCAGATCTTTAGCTTCTTTCAAGCCAAGACCAGTGATTTCACGAACGGCCTTAATGACGCTAACTTTGTTTGCGCCAATTTCGGTGAGGTGAACAGTAAACTCTGTTTGCTCTTCAGCAACAGCGGCAGCACCACCAGCAGCAGGTGCTGCGACAGCAACAGCAGCGGCAGCGGCAGACACGCCAAACTTCTCTTCCATTTCTTTGATCAGTTCTGAGAGTTCCAGAACGGTCATTGCCGAGATGGCATCAAGGATTTCAGCTTTAGTAGCCATTGTTAATACTCCAGATTAAATAAATTGCCAGGGGTTGGTATCGCTTTTGTCTTCAATGAAGTCCAACAGACTTATGCAGCCTCTTTCTGATCGCGCACAGCTGCTAGGCCACGCACAAACTTGGTTGGAATTTCATTGAGGGTACGGACGAACGTTGCGATCGGTGCTTGCATGGTGCCAAGCAATTTCGACAACAATTCTTCGCGTGAAGGCATCGTGGCCAAAGCCTTAACGCCTTCGGCATCAAATACGCTGTTGGGCAATGCCCCAGCTTTGATGACGAGCTTATCGTTGGTTTTCGAAAATGCAGATAACACTTTTGCAGCGGCGACCGGATCTACACTGATTCCATAAATCAATGGACCGGTAAGCTTATCGGACAACCCTTCGAAAGGTGTGCCAGAAATAGCCCGGCGTGCCAACGAGTTTTTAAGGACTCGCAAGTACACACCCGATTCACGCGCAGTTTTACGCAGTACGGTGACAGAGGCGACGTCCAGACCACGGTACTCTGCAACGACGATCGATTGAGCGGCTGCGACCTGGGTCGTAACTTCCTCGATGACAATTGCCTTCTCTTGACGATTGAGACTCACGGTTTGAACACTCCATCATAAGATGCCTGGGATAATTCCCTTGCATCAACCGAATGCGGCGAACCTGGACGAAATCTAATAGAAATCTTCCGTGGACGCCGTCTAGGCTGGATCCAGAAACAACCTGGGATTAAGTGTCAGTTACAAGGACAGAGAATTCCATCGCCGCAACATCGACTCCAACCGTCTTTGACAGCAACATTCGGATAAATCCGAATGCAGCCCAAAGCCTTTACATATTGACGATTACTGTTGGGTAGCCGTCAACGAAGCCACTTCGACACGAGCACCGCCGCCCATCGTGGACGACACTGCCAGCTTACGAAGGTAAATACCTTTTGCTGCTGACGGGCGAGCTTTGTTCAAAGCATCGACCAAAGCGGCTAAATTGGTTCTCAGTTGTTCAACGTCGAACGATGCGCGACCAATTGTTGCGTGAACAATACCGGCTTTATCAGTACGGTATTGAACCTGACCAGCTTTGGCGTTTTTAACTGCTTGCGCCACATCCGGGGTCACCGTACCAACTTTTGGGTTAGGCATCAGACCGCGCGGACCGAGGATCTGACCCAGCGTACCAACGATACGCATCGTATCTGGTGAAGCGATAACCACGTCAAAGTTAAACGTGCCGCCTTTGATTTGTTCGGCCAGGTCTTCCATACCAACAATGTCAGCACCGGCAGCTTTAGCTTGTTCAGCCTTGTCACCCTGTGCGAAAACCGCTACGCGAACTGACTTACCTGTACCTGCTGGCAACACGACAGAACCACGAACCAACTGATCAGACTTCTTAGGGTCGATACCAAGTTGCACGGCGATGTCGATTGACTCGTTAAACTTTGCCGTTGCACACTCTTTAACAAGGGCAATTGCCTCAGTAACCGGGTAAAACTTTTCACGATCGATTTTGCCGGCAACAAGAGCCATGCGTTTTGAAAGCTTTGCCATGATTAGACTCCCTCTACCGTGATGCCCATACTGCGGGCGCTACCAGCGATCGTACGGACCGCAGCGTCAAGATCAGCAGCTGTTAGGTCAGGCGCTTTCGCCTTCGCGATTTCTTCAGCTTGAGCACGAGTCAACTTACCGACTTTATCGGTATGTGGGGTGGCAGAACCCTTTTGAATCCCTGCAGCTTTCTTGATCAAGATAGTCGCCGGAGGCGTCTTCATGATGAAAGTGAAGCTCTTGTCTGCAAACGCGGTGATCACGACAGGAATGGGCAGACCTGGCTCCAAGCCCTGGGTCTTGGCATTAAATGCCTTGCAGAATTCCATGATGTTCAAACCGCGCTGACCCAAAGCTGGACCAATCGGTGGTGAAGGATTAGCTTTACCAGCTGGCACTTGCAGCTTGATGAAGCCTATGATTTTTTTCGCCATGCTTTACTCCTAGTGGGTTCAAGCGCCTAAAGTTAATTAGGCTCCCCGGGTTTAATCAGGTCTTTTCGACCTGACTGAAATCAAGCTCAACTGGTGTTGAGCGTCCAAAAATTGCTACTGAAACACGTACTTTGCTCTTCTCGTAATTCACTTCTTCAACGTTGCCATTGAAATCGGCAAATGGGCCTTCTTTAACACGTATCATTTCGCCCACTTCAAACAAGACTTTGGGACGTGGTTTCTCGATACCCTCTTCCATCTGAGACAGAATCTTCGCAACTTCCTTTTCGGATATTGGCGAAGGACGGTTACCCGATCCACCAAGAAAGCCCGTGACACGAGGGGTGTTCTTAATAACGTGCCAACTTTCGTCGGTCAGTTCCATTTCGACGAGAACATAACCAGGAAATATCCGACGTTCACTAATTGACTTTTGACCATTCTTCGATTCAACCACCTCTTCAGAGGGAACCAGAATCTGACCAAAAGCATCTTGCAAGCCTGCGCGCTCAATGCGCTCAACCATTGCTTTGTGAACACTTTTTTCCATGCCGGAATAGACATGAACAACATACCAACGTTTGCTCATCGATCGCCTTTATTATTTCCAGCCAAGCAAGACACTAAACAGCACCCACTCAACAGTTCGGTCGAGAATCCACAGAAACAAACCCATTACTGCGACAAAGGCAAAAACGATGCCTGTCATCTGCATGGTTTCTTTCCGAGTAGGCCAAGAAACGCGCTTGACCTCATTGTAGGAATCCTGACCGAACGCAATGGTACGTCGTCCGGGTTCGCTCGACCACGCTATTAGCGCGGCAATTATTAAACTCACAACGAACACACCCACGCGCGCAACCGCTGGCCACTTGCCTTCAAACATTGAGAAGGCAACGATACCCGCGATGACCACTAAAACTGATAATGCCAGTTTGATGCGGTCGGTGCTGCTGGTTACTGACTCGACTGATGTATTCGACATTTTCTTTTTGTGTTAACACAAGTAGTGCGATTAACACTGTTTATTGGCTGTGGCAGGGGCGGAGGGCCTCGAACCCCCAACCTTCGGTTTTGGAGACCGACACTCTGCCAATTGAGCTACGCCCCTGTACCAGTACTGCTAAACAAGTCACAAACCTTTTCAGGTTCGTGCCCCTTACTGATTTTTACTTCAGAATTTTCGCAACGACGCCGGCGCCAACGGTACGGCCACCTTCGCGGATAGCGAAACGCAGACCTTCTTCCATTGCGATCGGGTTGATCAACTTCACAACCATCGAGACGTTATCGCCTGGCAGAACCATTTCTTTATCTGCTGGCAATTCAATCGTGCCGGTCACATCAGTCGTACGGAAGTAGAACTGTGGGCGATAGCCTTGGAAGAAGGGGGTATGACGACCGCCTTCGTCTTTCGACAGAATGTACACCTCGGCGGTGAAGTCTGTGTGTGGCTTGATCGAACCAGGCTTGGCCAGTACTTGGCCACGCTCGACTTCTTCACGCTTGGTGCCGCGCAACAGGATACCGACGTTATCGCCCGCCTGACCTTGGTCAAGCAGTTTGCGGAACATCTCAACGCCCGTGCAAGTCGTCTTCAGTGTGTCGTGGATACCGACGATCTCAATCTCTTCGCCGACTTTAACGATACCGCGCTCGATACGACCGGTCACCACGGTGCCACGGCCCGAGATCGAGAACACGTCTTCAACGGGCATGAGGAACGCACCGTCAACCGCGCGCTCTGGCGTCGGAATGTATGAATCCAGCGCATCGGCCAATGCCATGATGGCTTGTTCGCCCAGTGGGCCAGTGTCGCCTTCAAGTGCCAACTTGGCTGAACCCTTAACGATTGGTGTGTCATCGCCTGGGAATTCGTATTTAGAAAGCAGCTCACGCACTTCCATCTCGACGAGTTCGAGCAACTCTTCATCATCAACCATGTCAGCCTTGTTCAGGAACACGATGATGTAAGGCACGCCCACCTGGCGTGACAGCAGAATGTGCTCGCGCGTCTGGGGCATTGGGCCGTCGGCAGCGGACACGACCAGAATCGCGCCGTCCATCTGTGCGGCACCGGTGATCATGTTCTTGATGTAGTCGGCGTGGCCTGGGCAATCAACGTGGGCGTAGTGACGGGTAGCCGTCTCGTACTCAACGTGAGCCGTGTTAATCGTAATACCGCGAGCACGCTCTTCAGGTGCTGCATCGATCTGCGCATAACCTTTTGCTTCGCCGCCAAATTTCTTCGACAGAACCGTTGTGATCGCTGCGGTCAGTGTGGTCTTGCCGTGGTCAACGTGGCCGATTGTGCCGACGTTTACGTGGGGCTTGGTACGTTCGAACTTTTCTTTTGCCATGGCAGACTCCTGACCTTTACTTAAGCTGGTGACTTAGGTTGAATAACAAAAACGTTTAAACAAATCTATTTCAATACTGCGGTAAAGCACAAATGCCTTTGGTGCCCATGACGCGGATCGAACGCGTGACCTCTCCCTTACCAAGGGAGTGCTCTACCACTGAGCCACATGGGCGCATTCGCCGGGAAACCGACCCCACGAACCATTAAATCTGTACGACTCACCGCTCGAAGTAAGTCCCTTCATTACTGCAACCTTGCCGCTCAACATTTACTGGAGCGGGTGAAGGGAATCGAACCCTCGTCGTAAGCTTGGAAGGCTTCTGCTCTACCATTGAGCTACACCCGCGAGGTCGTTTCAGTAGTTTGGGACCGCTTAAAACAGTTTTCTGGTGGAGAAGGTTGGATTCGAACCAACGTAGGCGCAAGGCCAACAGATTTACAGTCTGCCCCCTTTAACCACTCGGGCACCTCTCCACAAGAGAACCAACGATTATGGGGGAAGTTTTACGTATTGTCAAGT
Source organism: Jezberella montanilacus (assembly GCF_003003055.1). GTDB lineage: Bacteria > Pseudomonadota > Gammaproteobacteria > Burkholderiales > Burkholderiaceae_B > Zwartia > Zwartia montanilacus. The sequence goes on along the minus strand of NZ_PVTV01000012.1, from coordinate 140,961 downwards.
CAACGCGCATCTGTCTGCTGACTTTCGGGTGCGGACCTACCGGTTTACTTGATTAGTTCTGCTTGCTGGTTGTTGGCTCGTTTCGGCGAAGGTGTCTGGCTAAGCTTCGCTGAGCACATCCTTAAGGTTCATTTTTTCTATTACTGCTGAGAAATTGTCCCAATTATGAAATTCAATGAGCATTTGACCTCTACCTTTGGCGTCGGCCTTCAACGTCACTTTCGTATTTAGTTTGTCTGACAACGCCTCTTCAATCCGGGTTAAATCTCGAGATTTAGTCTTATCTTTTTTGTTATTGGTTTGTTGAGAAGTCGTGTCAGCTGCCGTGCGGGTTACTAATTTCTCAGCTTCTCGAACCGACAGGCCCTTGGCGATGATTTGATTGGCCAGTTGGATCTGCGTAGCGGAATCCACCGCTAATAACGCTCTGGCGTGGCCCATATCAATATCGCCAGCTAAAAGCATCGTTTGAACGACTGACGCAAGGTTCAACAACCGCAATAAGTTTGAAGTGGCTGACCGAGAACGACCAATTGCTGCAGCGGCTTGTTCATGCGTTAAGTTGAATTCTTCAAGAAGTCTTTTAACTCCCTGAGCCTCTTCAATTGCACTGAGATCTTCGCGCTGAATATTTTCTATCAGTGCCATGACTGCTGCATGTTCATCCGCTACGTCGCGAATTAATACCGGTACTTCTTCCAGTCCGGCTAACTGTGCGGCGCGAAATCGACGTTCGCCAGCAATAATTTCATAACGAATCGGTGCTTTACTCACCTGGCGCACGAGAATAGGCTGCATGATGCCCTGTGTACGAATGGAGTCTGCTAGTTCAGCAAGGGCCCCTTCATCCATGCGGGTACGTGGTTGATATTTGCCTGCTTGCAGTTGGGAGAGCGGCAACTGATTTGGTCGTGGTTGATTTGACCCAGCATCCAGTACTTCAAGCGATGGGCCGTCTGCGCCCAACAAGACGTCGAGACCTCGTCCAAGGCCTTTTGTTTTTTTCGTTACCATTGCGTTTCCTGTCTTCATTTACTGCACGCCGTTTTCTGTTCGTTCAATTACTTCTTGGGCGAAATCGATATAAGCCTTTGCGCCACGGGATGATTTGTCATAGCTGACGCCGGGGATTCCATAACTAGGCGCTTCAGCCAGACGAACGTTTCTCGGAACAATGGTTTTAAAAACTTTGTCGCCGAAGTGTTGCTCTAATTGTGCAGAAACTTGTTGTTGCAATGTCATCCTTGGATCAAACATCACTCTTAACAAACCAATTAAGGTCAAATCGTTGTTGATGTTGCGATGAACCCGTTTAATCGTATTGACCAAGTCGGACAAACCTTCAAGGGCGAAATACTCGCACTGCATTGGGATTATTACCCCGTGTGCCGCAGCCAATCCATTCAGCGTCAATAGCGATAAGGCAGGCGGGCAATCAATCAGAACAAAGTCATAGCGGTCTGAAACCTGGTCTATGGCCTTCTTTAATTGCAGCTCTCGCTCATTAAAGCCAACTAAGTCAATCTCTGCACCTGCTAGTTCGCGATTTGCGGGGAGGACGTCATAGCCACCTGAATCTGAGGCGACGATGGCTTGCCTTATTTCACATTCGTTGATGAGAACATCGTAAACAGTGTGCTCGATACTACTTTTATCAATCCCGCTACCCATGGTTGCATTGCCTTGGGGATCAAGGTCAATTAACAAGACCCGTTTGGCGTGCGAGGCTAAACCAGCGGCAAGGTTAGTCGTAGTGGTAGTTTTACCGACGCCGCCCTTTTGATTAGCGATACAAAATACGCGCATCATGTTGGATGGTGTGGGTGTAGTCATGGTTGGGTGTTCCTGGTTAGCCAGATCATGCATCTGTGAGCATTTAGTTCGGGTATTTTTAGTTCTTCTGTTTTGAAGAGGGCCCAAGCATTATTGGTCTCAATCTGTTTCAGCTCTTCACCTGGGTATAGACCTTTCATTGCCACCAAGGCGCCATGCTCGCCCACATGCTGGCCAGCTACTGCGATGAAATCTTGTATGGAAGCGAACGCTCTGGAAATAACAACTGAGCAGTTTTTAGGTGGCAGCTGTTCTATCCTTGCATGATTCGCTATCAAATTAGGTAGTTCCAATACACCTGCCATTTGTCGTATGAAGCTAGCTTTCTTGTCGACCGTATCAACGCACTCGACTTGGGTGTTGGGCATCATGGTGGCGATGACTATGCCAGGTAAGCCCGCTCCTGATCCTACGTCCAACACGGTACGCTGAGGTGACACAACTTTGGCCAAATAGGTTTCTAGGGGCTTGATAACCGAGAGGCAGTCGAATATATGCTGAACCAGCATGGCATCAGGATTTCGCACAGCGGTGAGGTTATAAGTTTTGTTCCAAAGGTGTAATTGGTCAACATAATGCAGCAGTTTTTCAATCTCTGTGGCTTGAAGCGTCATATTCAGGGCTGAGCCTGCCTTGATGAGACGCTCTGCGCTCGACTTTGAGGACATCACTTGGTTCATTGAGTCTGGCTATTAGGCCGCGTTGTCTGCTATCTGGGAACCATATTTGATTCTCTTCAGATGGATTAAGAGCAACGAGATTGCGGCTGGTGTGACGCCAGACATGCGCGACGCTTGACCAATCGTCTCAGGGCGATATTGCATGAGTTTTTGTCGGACTTCGAAGGACAAGCTACGGATTTCAGAATAATCAATATCACCGGGTATTGGTTGCAAATCGTGAGACTGCGCTCGAGTGATCTCGTCTTGCTGTCTGGCAATATATCCTTCGTATTTCACTTGTACCTGTACTTGTTCTGCCGCGTCGCCCGGTGGTAAACCGTTTGGCATCTGAACACCGTCGACATAAGGCATTGCCATCAATGTCTGATAAGTAACGCCAGGTCGTTTAAGTAAATCAGATAGTAAGTACTCACGTTCTATCGCTTTACCTAAAGTATTTTCAGCAACGTGCTGCTCGACCATCTTAGGATTTACCCACGTCGATCTTAAGCGCTGGATCTCAGCTTCAACGGATTCACGTTTACGGCTGTATGCCTCCCATCTCTCATCGTCAACCATACCGAATTGCCGTCCAAGGTCAGTGAGTCTCCAATCGGCATTATCTTCCCGTAGACTTAGTCGGTATTCTGCCCTTGAAGTGAACATGCGATACGGCTCGGTAACCCCTTTTGTGACGAGGTCATCGATTAGAACTCCCATGTAAGCTTGATCTCTGCGCAAAACAAATGTGCTTTGCTCTCGAGCTAATCTTGCGGCATTAATTCCGGCGAGTAGTCCTTGCGCAGCTGCTTCTTCGTATCCTGTTGTCCCGTTGATTTGACCAGCAAAAAATAGTCCTTGAATGCTTTTGGTCTCAAGACTGGTTTTCAATTCTCTGGGATCAAAATAGTCATACTCAATCGCATAACCTGGTCGAACAATATGCGCTTGCTCCAGTCCTGGCAAGCTGTGGATAAGATTGAGTTGGACGTCAAACGGCAGACTGGTTGAGACGCCGTTGGGATAGATTTCGTGAGTATCTAACCCCTCAGGTTCCAGAAATATTTGATGGCTGTTTTTGTCGGCAAAACGATGAACTTTGTCTTCAATCGAAGGACAGTATCTTGGCCCTACCCCTTCAATCACTCCGCTATACATTGGCGACCGATCTAATCCGCTTCGAATAATATCGTGCGTTTTTTCGTTCGTATGAGTAATCCAACAAGAGACTTGCTGTGGATGAAGTTCTCGGGAACCTAAAAAAGAAAAAACCGGGATCGGATCTAGATCACCTGGTTGCTCTTCCAAAACAGCGTAATTAATTGAGCGACCATCGATTCGAGGTGGGGTCCCTGTTTTGAGACGACCTTGAGGTAGCTTTAACTCTTTTAATTTTTGACCAAGTCGCGTCGCTGGCGGATCACCAGCGCGACCGGCTGTATAGTTTTGCAAGCCGACATGAATGAGTCCATTAAGAAATGTGCCGGCAGTTAGCACAACTGCTTTGGCTCGAAATTGCAATCCTATCTGAGTAACTGCACCAACGACTTTGTCGCCTTCCACAATAAGATCATCGACTGCTTGTTGAAAAAGCCAAAGATTAGGCTGGTTTTCCAACCGATTGCGAATAGCTTTGCGATATAAAACACGATCAGCCTGGGCCCGAGTTGCTCGAACTGCAGGGCCTTTTGAACCATTTAATATCCGAAACTGAATACCGGCTTCGTCAGTGGCAATAGCCATTGCTCCACCCAAGGCATCAATCTCTTTAACAAGATGTCCTTTTCCAATCCCACCGATTGATGGATTACATGACATCTGACCCAAGGTCTCGATATTATGAGTAAGTAAAAGGGTAGAAGCACCAGACCTAGCAGAAGCGAGCGCTGCTTCTGTTCCTGCGTGGCCACCGCCCACCACTATTACATCGAATATTTTTGGATGTTCCATAACCGATTAGTACTACGTAAGGGGTCGAATTATAGTCCTTGATTGCTAATTCAAAGAATACTTCTCTATTATTGTGGTGAGTGAGATTAACAACTTTAACGTTTGTTTCACGTGAAACATGACAACAAGTAAATAATGAATTTGGATGATGTTTCACGTGAAACATTGATGCCAACCCTGTGGATAACTTTGTGGGTAATAATTGTCTCGCAACCTAAAACTATCTACCAATCCGTACAATTATCAAGCTGCGACAGCTTAAAATTAAACGACTACCCAACTTATAAAATCGATGAAAATAAATACCAAACTACCTGCAGTGGGAACCAACATATTCACTATCATGTCGAAATTAGCGGCTGATCACGAATCCATCAATTTGGGCCAAGGGTTTCCAGACTTTAATCCTGATCCAACATTAATTTCACTAGTAAGTAAGGCAATGAACGATGGATATAACCAATATCCATTCATGACGGGCGTACCAGCTTTGCGACACACAATTGCTGAAAAGATGTTCAAAACTTCTGGTCACCAATATGACGTTGATCAAGAAGTTACCGTCACAAGCGGCGCTACTGAAGCGTTGATGGCTGCAGTTATTTCTTGCGCTGGGCCTGGCGATGAAGTCATAGTTCTGGAGCCATGTTACGACAGCTATATCCCAGCAATTACGCTCTCTAGTGCTACACCCATCTGTGTGCCACTTACACCTCCAACATCTGGCTCAACCACCTTCAGTATTGACTGGGATAGGGTGGCTTCGAGCATTACACCGGCAACAAAAATATTAATACTAAACTTTCCGCACAATCCAACTAGCTCTGTTTTGACAGAAGCGGATCTCGACGAACTAGAACGGTTAAGCAATCAACACGACATATTATTTATTTCGGACGAAGTCTATGAACATATTGTCTTTACCAAAGAAGGCCATAAAAGCTTAGCAACAAGGCCGGCGCTGGCGGCTCGAACTTTTGTTATATCGTCTTTTGGTAAAACCACACACACCACAGGTTGGAAACTGGGCTACTGCTGTGCACCACCAGCATTGACAAATGAACTTCGAAAGGTTCATCAATTCATGGTGTTCACAGTACCTTCGCCTTTTCAATATGCCATGGCGCAATATTGCAAAGATCCTAATACCTACCTGGGTTTAGCAGCCTTCTATCAAGAAAAAAGAGATCATCTTATAAATGGACTTAATCAAACCAGATTTAAACCTTTACCGAGCGATGGCACATTTTTTTTGCTCGCTGACTACAGCGAAATATCAGATTTACCTGAAGCTGACTTCTCAATTTGGTTAACTAAACACCATGGCGTAACCGTCATACCAGTATCTGCCTTTTATTCCGATCCAAGAAGTTCAACATCAAATCACAACATTATTCGATTTTGCTTTGCTAAACAGCCCGCCACTCTTAACGCTGCAATTGATCGACTGATCACAGTATAGATCGAAAACTCAGCTGCTGAGTTCTTTTGCTAGTTAAAAGAAGTTGTAGTCTTTTACGTGTTTTTAAAAAGCAGTTAGTTGTTCTTTAATCTTTTATATATAAAGACTAATGATTAATACAGGTTGTGGATAAGTCGAACAAGTATTAAAAAGCTCAATACATCAGTTCTTTACCTTAAAATTTGACTGGGGATAAACTCTGTTTTGAAGTGGGTACAAAATTGGATAGTTTTTGTAACGGAAACAATTCTGTCACTTATGCAAAAACTATCCTCATTCTTTGCACAAACTGTTCTCCCTAGTTATCCACAACCACAATTTTTAGCAATATGGTTTGAAAACAACAGTAGCTACTACTGCAAACCCCTGTAAGAAAAATGAAGCAGATTATTTTCCTATGCAAAAGTGCGAGAAAATTTCGCCTAACAGATCATCTGGTGTCACTTTTCCCGTTATTGAACCTAACTCGTCATGAGCCAGGCGTAATTCTTCAGCAAACAAGTCCAGTACGCGGTCGTCTAGCGCGGCATGCACAGCAGCCGTCTCTATGTGAACCATTGCCTTAGCCAGAGCGCCTGTGTGCCGTTGTCGAGCCATCCAGGGGGATTCCTGACTTGGTTGCCAACCAGCGAGTGCCAGTAAACGGGATTTGAGTTCGTCTATCCCTTCGCCGGTTTTTACCGAAATGCTTAATTCGTCAGATTCAGGGCTAACCGAGTCAACCAGATCCAGCTTATTAATGACTGTTAAAACAGTACTCGATCGTGCCCGGCGCCTGTCAATCTCGGTATCCAGCTGTCTTTGAGGGTTCAAGGCGTCGATGAGGTGAAGGACTACATCAGCCTGCTCAATAGCTGTCCAGGTGCGTGCAATCCCAATCGCTTCAATCTCGTCACTTGTGTCTCGTAAACCCGCTGTGTCGGTAACAGTGACCGGAATGCCATCGAGTTGTATTAAATGAGTAATCTTGTCACGCGTCGTGCCGGCAATATCTGTCACGATTGACACATCATCCGCCGCCAATACATTCAGTAGGCTTGATTTACCAGCATTGGGAGCGCCTGCCAGAACAACATTTAAGCCCTCCCGCAAAACGAGACCCTGTTGACATCTTGAGAGTATCAAGGCAAGTCGGCTCTCTATTTCGCTTAGTTTTGTACGTGCTTGATACTTTTCCAGAAAATCTATTTCTTCTTCGGGGAAATCGAGCGTAGCTTCCACCAGCAATCTTAAACGTAAGATAGCTTCGGCTAAGTCATTGATCTGCTTGGAAAACTCTCCGGACAGTGATGCCATCGCTGCACGTGCAGCCGACTCAGAAGATGCGTCGATAAGATCCGAAACAGCCTCTGCTTGAATAAGATCGATCTTATTGTTTAAGAAAGCGCGCTCTGTAAACTCACCTGGTCGCGCAGGTTGTAGATGGAAGGGTTGCCCGATTGATAAACAATGTTTAAGGATTTGTCTAACGACTGCTTGCCCACCATGGCATTGAATTTCAAGAACATCTTCGCCTGTAAATGAATGAGGCGCTTGAAAATGAATAACAATGACTTGATCGATGGTGATCCCGTCCATCCCAATAATAGGTAAATAATGGGAGTGACGGTCGATCAAAGGCCGTTGTAGCAGTGCCATGATAAAGGGCCCCAATCGGGGCCCTGAGATTCTTACTACGCTGATTGCACCGCGACCGGTAGCGGTCGCGATAGCAATAATGGGTAAACGATGCCCGCTCATAGCAGATTGTTAGATACCTATTTAACTGGATCGTTAGCTGCAGTGGTTAACTTTCGAGTGATATACCATTGTTGCGCAATTGATAAGGTGTTATTGATACACCAGTACAAGACCAGGCCTGCGGGAAAGAAAAACATCATCCCGCCAAAAACGAGTGGCATGAACATCATGACTTTAGCCTGGACTGGATCAGGTGGTTTGGGATTTAAACGCATTTGCAAGAACATCGTACCCATCATAATTGCGGGCAGAATAAAGTAAGGATCTTGAACCGCTAAATCTTGCACCCAAAAAATCCAAGGCGCTCCACGCAATTCAACACTATTTAACAGCACGTTATAAAGAGACAGAAACACCGGAATCTGAATCACAATCGGGACACATCCACCAAGAGGATTGATCTTCTCTGTGCGGTACATTTCCATCATTGCTGTATTTAGCTTTTGGCGGTCGTCACCAAATTTTTCTTTTAAAGCTTGAAGACGGGGTGATACCTGTTTCATCTTGGCCATGGACCGGTAGCTGGCTGCCGAGAGAGGGTAAAAAGCAGCTTTAATGAGCACAGTCAGAGCGATGATGCTCCAGCCCCAGTTACCAATAAGTTTATGAATCCAAGTCAACAAAGAAAACACGGGTTTGGCAATAATACTGAGCATGCCGTAATCAACAACCTGGTCTAAACCGGGCGCAATTGCTTCGAGCGCGTTCTGGTCCTGCGGACCCACCCAAAGTGTTGCGGGGATAGTGACGGCTTTACCGGCCGGGATCAGACCGGCAGATTGAATACTGTTAACGGAAAACAAATTTTTATCGTGCTCGACGATCGCGACGTGCCGAGCGACACCTTTGGTAGGTACCCAGGCGGTTAAGAAATAATGTTGGATCAAGGCAAACCAACCATCATTAGCCGTCTGTTTAATTGGCTTATTTTTCTCTTTGCTCTTTTCGATTTCAGAGAAAGTGAATTTCTCGTATTTGTGCTCGTCTGTATATATCGCCGGGCCAATGAAACTAGCTGGCCCGCTCGATACGCCTCCCAACCACCCGGGCAACCAACTAGCACTGGTCGATTGCTGATCAGCAGGCTGACCGTCTCGCGTGATTTGCAAAAAGAGTTCTGGTGAAATGTCGGCAGTCGTTTGATTGTCAATCGAATGATCTACGTGAATAGCATAACTGCCACGGTGGAAGGTAAACGATTTCGTTAGCGTTACCCCGCTTGCTTCTGCAGCGAAGGATACTTTTAAAGTGTCCCCTTTAAGTTCAAGTGAATCGCTGGCAAGTTTGAAATTTGAAGCATACGTTGGGAGATTGGATGTCCCAGGAGCACCAACTAAACCAGACTGAACAATATAGATGTGGCCATCCTTATGCTGCAAAAGAGGCGTAGGCATCTCGGAGTTAGCAGTTAATGGGTAATTCAGTAAGTCAGCTTGAATTAACTCAGCGCCGTGAAGGTCGAACGTAAGTTTTAAAACATCTGTTTTAACTACGATTAACTCTTTTGCGCCGGTGACACCGGTACCGGTTGCAGAAACAGAACCTGCAGCGTTTGCCGTTGTGTTGCCAACAGTGTTTGTAACTGGAGCCCCGGACTTATCGAGGGTAGTTGGGGTCGCCGCGGTAACTGAAACAGGTGACTTGACAGCTAAAGGCGCCAACTTGCTTTCATGCGCCTGCCAGTTACTCCAGAGCATCAGCAGTGAAAGAGAAAAAATCATTAAGAGGATCGTGCGTCGAATATCCATTCTTGCCCAATAAATGTGTAACCAGTCTCGAGAGGCTGGGAGTTTAGCTTTTAATCTGTGTTTTTGTGTGTCGTAATTGGCGGAACCGGGTCTGCGCCGCCTGCGCACCAAGGATGACAGCGGCCAAGGCGACCTGCCGCAAGTGCTAAGCCTTTCAAAGAACCATGGACCTCAATTGCCTCAACAGCATAAGCCGAGCATGTTGGTGTGAACCGACACGATTGACCCAGCCAAGGACTTAAAAAAAACCGATAGGCCTTGATCGGAGCAATCAATAATTGCTTGATCATCTGCTTGCCGTCGTTATCGAGCGAGCGCGAGCGAAATGAGCGTCTGCCTCTGCCCGCGCCAGTCGTTTTAGAGCGGTAAGTGAACAGATATCAATCCTTTTGTGGAGACGGAAGACGTAATCAGCAGCCGGCAGCTCTAGTCTTTGCAGACGAAATGATTCACGAATCACCCTTTTCAAGGCGTTTCGAGTTGTTGCCAGTTTGGCATGTCGTTTTGCCATGATTAGCCCCAGTCTTGCCGTCGACGCATCAGCTAAAGTATCGGTAGTTTGATCCACCGGCTTTAGTTTAGTTGCTGTGACGGCGAAAAGAGCACCCCGACCAATTCGCCGGCCTGCGAGGGCATCGGCATATTCAGAAGGAAGATGCAGGCGCGCCGTTGGAGGGAACGAAGCGCTAGGCATAGTGGTTAAATCTAAAAGTGCTGGCGCAAATAATGCCAGAACGAGGGATTAGACCGCCAGACGCTTGCGGCCTTTGGCGCGACGAGCGTTAATCACAGCACGACCACCGCGAGTTTTCATGCGAACACGAAAACCATGAGTGCGTTTGCGACGGGTAACGGAAGGTTGGAAAGTACGTTTCATGATGGATAACCCAAATCAAAGAGCAAAAATAGCGGGATAAATCCCGTAAAGCCCTCCATTTCATCAAAAATAATCAATTTAGTCAAATATTTAGGTTGTGAATAGGGAATTTCACGCACGTCTCCCTGTGGATAACTTTTTCATGGCAGGGTAGAATCAGGGTTTACATAGTGAGAAATATGAACGAGTTTTGGCTGTCCTGCGTAAACCATCTAGAGCAGGATTTTCCCCCGCAACAAATCAGCGCTTGGATCAGGCCGTTGGTTCCGCTTGACTTTAACGAGTCCGAAGCGGTTTTGCGGCTATCGGCGCCAAATCGTTTCAAGCTTGATTGGGTCAAAAAGAATTTCTCAAATCAAATAGAACAGTACGCGACGGATTGGTTCAAAAAGCCAGTCAGATTGCATCTCGAGTTGCAGGCGGGGAATGACGCAACAAATGCCTCAGGTAAGCCCAACGATGTTCACTCAGGTGCACTAGCCATACCCGCAGGGCTAGCCGCACGAGTGTCGGAAAACAACCCAGCGGCGGCTGCCGCGGCAAACGAGGTTCGGCAAGAATCCGTTACGGCAGTCGTGCAAGCGGTCGACGAGAAGTCACGCTTAAATACTGATCTGACCTTTGAGACTTTTGTGACAGGCAAAGCGAATCAGCTTGCTCGTGCCGCCGCCTTGCAAGTTGCAGAAAACCCAGGCGTATCCTACAACCCATTGTTTTTGTATGGCGGGGTTGGTCTGGGTAAGACGCATTTGATCCATGCCGTCGGCAATGCGATGATGCAGGCTGGGCTGGGCAAAAAGGTACGTTACGTCCATGCAGATCAATATGTATCTGATGTTGTCAAAGCTTACCAGCGTAAAGCCTTCGATGATTTCAAGCGCTACTATCACTCGCTGGATTTATTGCTGATCGACGATATTCAATTCTTCTCGGGCAAAAATCGGACACAAGAAGAATTCTTCTATGCGTTTGAAGCGATGGTTGCCCAGCGTAAACAAATTATCATCACAAGTGATACATACCCAAAAGAACTCGCTGGTATTGATAGTCGCCTGATTTCACGCTTTGACTCAGGCCTCACCGTCGCGATTGAGCCACCAGAACTAGAAATGCGAGTGGCCATTCTGTTGCGCAAAGCCGAAACTGAAGGCTTGGCAATGCCTGAAGAGGTTGCTTTCTTCATAGCCAAGCATTTGCGCAGTAACGTTCGTGAGCTTGAGGGTGCTTTACGTAAAGTACTGGCGTATGCAAGATTCCATGGCCGAGAGGTTGTCAATGTCGATATCTGCAAAGATGCGCTCAAGGATTTGTTGTCAGTTTCTAGTGGTCAGATAACAGTTGAGAACATACAGAAGACGGTCGCTGACTATTACAAAATGAAAGTCGCTGACATGTATTCGAAACGGCGCCCCGCTAATATCGCCATGCCCCGTCAAGTTGCGATGTACTTGGCCAAAGAATTGACTCAAAAGAGCCTGCCTGAAATCGGTGATTTATTTGGTGGTAGGGACCACACCACGGTATTACACGCCGTTCGCAAGATTTCTGATTTGCGACTAAAACAGAACGACCTCAACCATACGCTGCACGTACTCGAACAAACTCTAAAGGGATAATCGATGCAACTTGTACAGACCCCACGCGATGCTTTGCTCAAGCCACTCTTAACAGTGGCTGGGATTGTTGAACGACGACATACGTTGCCGATCTTGGCAAACATCCTGATGCGTAAACAAGGCGGTAAAGTCTCTTTTATTGCGACGGATCTCGAAGTACAGATCACCACTCACGCCGAATTTGGGGTGGGTGCAGACGACGAATCACTGACCGTTGCCGCACGAAAGCTGGTAGACATTCTGCGCGCGTTGCCCGATGTGGGTGATGTCAAATTGTCAACCGCAAGTAGCAAACTAGCCGTGCAAACCGGTAAGAGCCGCTTCTCTTTGCAAACGCTACCGGCAAATGATTTTCCGGTGATGTCGCAGCCAGAACGCTGGGACGTATCACTAACATTGCCTCGCAAGACACTGAAGCATTTATTCAATATGGTGCACTTCGCCATGGCACAGCAGGACATCCGTTACTATCTAAACGGAATGTTGTTGGTTTTTGAACCAGGCATGCTTCGTGCTGTTTCAACAGATGGCCATCGTCTGGCGCACGGCTCAACGCAGGCAGACGGCATCACCCAGTTAACAGAGGTCATCGTACCGCGCAAGACGGTATTAGAAATGCAACGCTTACTTGATGACAGCGATGAGCCTGTCACGATCGACGTTGCGCCTGGCCAGATTCGTTTCTCATTTGGTCAGGTAGAACTGGTATCTAAACTGGTTGAGGGTAAGTTTCCGGACTTCAAGCGCGTGATTCCGTCTAATTACACTCGCCATTTTGACGTGTCGCGCGAGGCCCTGCAGGGTAGTTTGCAGCGAGCAGCTATTTTGACCTCCGAAAAATTCAGAAGCGTTCGCCTGCAACTGGGTCAGCATTTGTTGAAAATATCTTCAACTAATGCAGAGCAAGAAGAGGCACAAGAAGAGCTAGATATTGATTATGGCCATGAGGCGTTGGATGTTGGCTTTAACGTGAGTTATTTGCTGGATTTTTTGGCAAACGTGAAAACCGAAACGATACGCTGGTCGGTTATGCCTGATGCGAATGCATCAGCCCTGATTACGTTGCCCGAAGAAGACTCGTTCAAGTATGTTGTTATGCCAATGCGGATTTAATTAAAAAATGTCAGAAGAAAAGCAGTTGCCAGTAGACAACGGTGATTACGGCGCCGATTCCATCAAGATGCTAAAAGGCCTCGAGGCCGTTAGAAAGCGTCCAGGTATGTACATCGGTGACACGTCCGACGGTACGGGCTTGCATCATATGGTGTTTGAGGTGGTCGATAACGCGATCGACGAGTCTTTAGCGGGTCATTGTGATGACATCGTCGTGACGATCCATACCGATAACTCAATTTCTGTCACGGATAACGGTCGGGGGATCCCGACAGATATCCATAAAGACGATGAGTTCAGTCGTAGTGCTGCGGAAATCGTTTTGACCGAGTTGCACGCTGGCGGCAAGTTTGATCAGAACTCGTACAAAGTGTCTGGTGGTTTGCATGGCGTAGGGGTTTCCTGTGTTAACGCGCTGTCGTCATGGTTGAAGCTGACGATTCGCCGCAATGGCCAGGTGCACCAAATGGAGTTTCGCAAAGGCGAGCGGGTTGCGCCCTTGGCGGTAACCGGTACAACCGAAAAGCGCGGGACTGAAGTTCACTTTTTAGCAGACACAGACATATTCAACAATGTTGAATATCACTATGAGATTTTGTCTAAGCGCTTGCGCGAATTATCGTTTTTAAACAATGGCGTAAAGATTCGTTTGATCGATCAGCGCCAGGGCAAAGAAGAGAATTTCGCATTTTCGGGTGGCGTAAAAGGTTTCGTTGAGTATATCAACCGGACCAAGACGGTCCTGCACCCTAACGTGTTTTCGGTGAGTACCGAATCCAATGCGGGTGGTACTTTGGTGGGTGTCGAAATTGCGATGCAATGGAACGACAGCTACAGTGAACAAGTGCTTTGTTTCACCAACAATATTCCCCAGCGCGATGGTGGTACTCACCTAACTGGTTTGCGTGCTGCGATGACACGGATTATCAACAAATATATTGCTGATAATGAAATGGCTAAAAAAGCCAAGGTTGAAACCAGCGGCGACGATATGCGCGAGGGTTTGACATGCGTTCTCTCGGTCAAAGTCCCGGAGCCAAAATTCAGCAGCCAGACTAAAGAAAAGCTAGTTTCAAGTGAAGTGCGGCCAGCGGTCGAAGAAGCGGTAGCCCGTACGCTAGAGTCGTGGTTACTCGAAAATCCAATCGACGCGAAAGCATTGTGTGGCAAGGTTGTCGAGGCTGCTCGCGCTCGCGAAGCCGCTCGCAAAGCGCGTGAGATGACACGCCGCAAAAGCGTACTGGAAGGTGCAGGTTTGCCCGGCAAGCTTGCTGACTGCCAAGAGAAAGACCCAGCACTATGCGAACTGTATATAGTTGAGGGTGACTCAGCAGGTGGTTCGGCTAAGCAAGGCCGGGATCGTAAGTTTCAGGCTATTTTGCCGTTACGCGGTAAGGTCTTGAACGTTGAAAAAGCGCGATTCGATAAGTTGATTTCAAGTGAGCAGATCACGACATTGATCACAGCGCTGGGCACAAGCATTGGCCCTGATTTCAATGTCGATAAATTACGTTATCACCGTATCATCATCATGACCGATGCCGACGTTGATGGCGCACATATCCGCACGTTGTTATTGACGCTGCTATATCGTCAGATGCCGCAGTTGGTCGAGCGCGGTTATATCTATATTGCACAGCCCCCGCTTTATAAAGTGAAGGCTGGTAAAGATGAGCGTTATTTGAAGGATGAAGTTGAAGAGACGCAATACATGTTGCAACTCTCGTTGCGTGATGCGCAGCTCATTCCCTCTGAAGGTGCAACCCCCATAGCAGGCGAAGCGTTCGCGGAGCTGGCTCGTCAGTATGTGACAGCCGATGGTGTAATTGCCCGGTTGTCGCGTTTCATGGACGTATCGACTTTGTCGGCAATTGTTGGCGGCGCAACGATAGAACTGGATACGCTTGAGCGTGCTCAGGCAAGTGCTGATCGGATGCAGGCTGCATTGCAAGATCCGTTGCTGCCGAATCAGGTTGAAGTGACAGCTGAATACCATGTAGCGAGCGAAGCGAATAGACTGGTGATTCGTCGCAAGCATCATGGCAATGTTCGGGCAACGGTGCTTGACAACGATTTTGTGGATGGCGCAGATTATGGCGTGTTGGCTCGAGCTGCGGCGACTTTCCAGGGCTTGATCGGTAAGGGTGCAACGGTTGCTCGCGGTGAAGGCGAGAAGCGCAAAGAATCGATGATCGGCGACTTCCGCGATGCCATGCAATGGTTGCGTGGCGAAGCTGAGCGTAACGTGACCAAGCAACGCTATAAGGGTCTGGGTGAGATGAATCCAGAGCAACTCTGGGAGACCACGATGGATCCTAAAGTGCGCCGCTTATTGCGTGTACAAATTGAAGATGCGATTGCTGCAGATGCGATTTTCACTACGTTGATGGGCGATAACGTCGAACCAAGACGCGCGTTTATCGAGACGCATGCGTTACAGGCCGCGAATATTGACGTGTAGTGAATTGAGTTGGTGAAAAAAGCGCTAAGCGTTTCGGCGGCTTAGCGTTTTTTTTTGCTGTTTTCTCTTAGCACAGTTGACGCAACGTCAATAAACCACGAATATCTAACTATAAAATCAAACAAAAACACGGAGACATAAACATGGCAACAAAACGTTGGGCTAATCGCCCTGAAGGTTCGAGCTGGGGTGATTTTGGCGACGATGACCAGCGCGGCAAGATGAATCTCTTGACGCCGGAAAAAGTCATGCAGGGCGTCGCGGAGGTTAAAGTAGGCAAAGCATTCATGCTTTCATTGCCCCTTGATTTGCCTGGTGGCAATGTGTTGAACCCCCGTCGTTATCCGCCAGTTCTTCGTCCGACGCTGCGTGAAGGTCGCCCGAACATGAACGTCAAATTGTTTGACTTCAACAAAGATCAAACCGACGTAGTCAGTGATGACCTGGTTGTGATGCATTTGCAATATTCAACGCAGTGGGATAGCTTGGCTCACGTCGGCTCGATGTTTGACGCGAATGGCGATGGTATCCCCGAAGCGGTTTATTACAACGGTTACCGCGCAGGTACCGATGTTGTTGGACCAGAAAAAGCAGAAGATGCTGGTTATGCTGGTGCAGGTAGTCAAGTCAGCACCTCCTACGCAAAAGCGCTAGGTATCCAGAACATGGCAGAGACTTGCGTACAGGGTCGCGGCGTCATGATCGATTTGCGCGCCAACTTGGGTGACGCGCGCACAAATGTTGGTTACGACGACATGATGCGTATCCTTGAGAAGGACAAGGTCGTGATTGAAAAGGGCGACATGGTTTGCCTGCATACCGGTTTTGCTCAAGCCTTGATTGACATGAAGGGTAATCCTGACGGACATAAACTTGAAAACAGTTATGCAGCGCTCGATGGCCGTGATCAGAAGTTATTAAAGTGGATCACGGATAGCGGTCTCGTTGCATTGATTGCAGACAATTACGCAGTCGAAGCGCATCCAGCAACAAGCCACATTGGCTGCTGCGCTATCCTGCCATTGCATGAGCATTGTTTGTTCAAGCAAGGTATTCATCTCGGTGAGATGTTCTATCTGACTGAGCTGGCTAACTGGCTAAGAGCGCATGGCCGTAATCGTTTCTTGTTGACCGCGCCGCCATTGCGTTTGCCCGGTGCCGTGGGATCACCGTCGTCAGCGGTCGCAACCGTCTAAGCGCTCATGAAGAGCAGCATCCGAATTGGCTCAGGCGCGGCCTGGTGGGGTGACCGCGTCGAACCTGCAGCCTTGAATGCAGAGAAAGGCGATCTTGATTACTTGTGCTTTGAAACCATGGCTGAGGCGACGGTTTCGGCTGCACAAGTGCGGGCGCGCCGCGATCCAAGTTTCCCCGGCTACGACACCTATCTTGACGATAGGATGCGTGCAGTCCTGCCAGCGTGTATGAAACGCGGGACCAAGATCATTACCAATCAAGGCTGGATCAATCCTGACGCTGCGGCTGAGCGAGTTGTTTACTGGCTGCAGGAATTTGGCTTCACGGGCGTCAAGGTTGCGTCGGTTAATGGCAGCTTGATTACAGAGCGCGTCTTGGAGCTGACCGATACGATTCTAGAAAACGGCAAACCCACGTCGACCTTGAAATCAACATTGATTTCGGCGGAAGCCTACCTGGGTGCAGAGCCTATTGTCGAAGCGTTAAAGGGTGGTGCGCAGATCGTCATCACAGGCCGCGTTGCTGACCCGTCGATTTTCCTGGCCCCGATGATGTATGAGTTTGGATGGGATCCCCTCGACCATGTGAAGCTTGGACAAGGGACTGGCATTGGCCACCTGCTTGAATGCGGTGCTCAGGTGACTGGTGGATATTTTTCAGATCCCGGCTTCAAGGATGTGCCTGAGCCGTGGAACTTCGGTTTCCCGATTGCAGAGGTTTCGCCAGATGGTTCAACTGTGCTGAGTAAAGTTGCGGGCACGGGCGGTGCGATTACTTTGCAGACGGTTAAAGAGCAAATGCTTTACGAAGTGCATGATCCAGCCAATTATTTGACCCCTGATGTGGTCGTGGACTTCACTACTGCAAAGATCGAGGTGGTGGGCCCTGATCGCGTTCGCGTCTCAAACATTGGAGGCAAGCCCCGTACACCGACCTTCAAGGTGTCAATGGGATGCACGGAAGGCTTCATCGGTGAGGATATGTTTTTTTATGCGGGGCCCGGTGCGTTAAGACGGGCACAGTTGGCTAAAAAGATTCTTGAAGAACGTTTCAAGATCGTCAAGCTTGACGCAGAGGATGTTCGGATCGACTACTTAGGCTTAAACGCGATTCATGGGGACGCGACACCAGGCAGCGCGCCAGAGCCGTATGAGATAGCAGTTCGAGTTGCGGCACGAACTAAGACACGAGAGGAAGCTGCTAAGGTTGGTCGGGAGATCGATGGTATGGCGGTCTCTGGGATTGCCCACACGGGCAAGCGCGTGCCGCATCAGGATAGAACCCGTGAAGTGATTGGTGTGTGGTCTGGGCTTGTGGATCGCACTCAGCTTGCCCCGACTGTTCGTTATTTCGAGAGCTGAACAAAATGAAAGTCAAACTTCAACATGTTGCGCACGCGAGATCGGGCGACAAGGGTGATACGTCAAACATTGCGGTCTTTGCCTACCAACCAGAGTTTTATCCTTTGCTGAAAGAACAGTTGACGGCTGATCGCCTAAAAGCGTTTTATGCAGGTGCGATCAAAGGGGTCGTTACTCGTTATGAGGCCGATAATATCGATGCACTGAACTTTGTTTGCCAGGGTGCGTTGGGCGGTGGTGTATCGCGTAGCCTTTGTCTGGATAATTATGGCAAAGCTTTGTCAGCCGCCATCCTTGGCTTTGAAATAGAAGTACCTGAGCACTTAAAGACCAAACTGCAAGGCCAGCATTTGCTTGCATGACCGATTCGGGGATGCTGTGAAAAAACATAGAATATTAATAGCAGGCGCAGGGGGTGTTGTTGGTGCAGCCGCGGTTGACCATTTTTCTGCCCAACCAGACTTTGAGGTTCTTGCCTTAGCGCGCCGACCGCTGGATTTGCCCGAAGGTGTGAAGCAGCTTCGTGTTGATTTGACCGATCCGGTTGCGTGTCAAAAAGCAGCCACCGAACTTTCGCATGTGACGCATATTTTGTACGCAGCCTTGTTTGAATTGCCTGATTTGGTGTCAGGCTGGCGCGACCCAAGACAGATGTCGATTAATGAAGCGATGCTGCGCAATTTGCTCGATGCGATTGAGCCCGTTGCCAAAGGCTTGCGGCATGTTTCGTTCTTACAAGGTACGAAGGCGTATGGCGGTCATGTCGAGCCGGCCCCTGTTCCCTGTAAAGAAAGATGGCCTCGCCACAATCATCAAAATTTTTACTGGTTGCAAGAGGATTTTATTCGCGCCAGACAAGCACAAGCTGCTTGGACTTTCACGATATTGCGGCCTCAGGTGGTTTTGGGCTACGCCGTGGCAAGTCCGATGAATGTGATGATTGCCATCGGTGCGTTTGCGGCGATTTTGCGGGAACAAGGCTTACCGTTGACCTTCCCGGGTGGGGGTGATTACGTGAACGGCGCAAGCGATAGTCGTTTGATTGCGCAAGCCGCACATTTTGCGGCGGTTCATGAAATCGCTGCGAACGAAACCTATAACGTGGTCAATGGCGACGGTTTGGTGTGGCGGGACCTTTGGCCCAGTGTCGCTGAACGCTTCGGTATGCCGCTTGGCGGACACGAGCCTTTGTGTTTAAAAGATGAGATGCCTAAATACGAGGCCGTGTGGTCAAGGATCGTTGCTAAGCATGGACTAAAACCGCTGACGCTCGAGCAATTGGCTAATAGCTCCTGGGAGTTCACGGATCGGACCCTCGGGCATGGTTTAGCGCATCCAGCTAATGCGGTGTTGAGTGGCGTAAAACTGCGTCAGCATGGTTTTGCGGGGTGTATTGATACTGAAGATTCGCTTGGATTTTGGTTAGAGAAAATGCAATCACAACGGCTTTTGCCGAGGTAAATCATGCGAGCAGCTTTTGCTATTTTGTTGTCGATTGCGAGTAGCTTGATCAATCCCGCGCAGGCGCAAACCAGCGACAAGCCGATCCGGTTGATTGTGCCCTATCCCGCTGGAGGTACGACGGATTTGCTTGCGCGTGCGATTGCGCCCAAAATGAGTGAACGCTTAGGTCAGACAGTAGTGATTGAAAATAAGGCCGGTGCAGGTGGTGTGATTGGTGCGCAGCAGGTCGCTAAGTCAGCACCCGACGGATTAACGCTGGTGTTTGTGAGCATTGCGTCGCATGGAATCATCCCAGCACTGCAAGAACCACCTCCCTATGACGCAGTGAAAGATTTTGCAGCGATTACGCTGGTTGCGAATACGCCTAATGTTTTGATGGCAAATCCGGACTTTGCAGCAAAGACGGTTAAGGATTTGATTGTTATGGCAAAACAAAATCCGGGCAAAATCAATTTTGGTTCGACCAGTCACGGAGGCTCTCCGCATATGAGCGGTGAACTGCTGAAGCTGATGACGGGCATTGACTTAACGCACGTCCCGTATAAAGGGGGTTCGCCCATGCTGATCGATCTGATGGGAGGACAGATACCCATAGGATTTGATAATTTGCCTTCTTCCATGACTTACATTAAGTCAGGTAAGGTCAAGGCATTAGCGGTGACGACAGCGAAGCGGTGGCCCGGTGCGCCGGACATCCCAACCATGGCAGAGGCGGGTGTCCCTGGATACGAAGTATCGGCCTGGTTTGGTTTGATGGCACCTGCAGGCACTCCTCAGGTAACGATCGATGCCCTTAATGGGGCAGCCGTTGCTGCACTAAAGACTCCCGAGATTGAGAGGCTTTTTTACGAGCAGGGCGCAGAGCCCGTGGGTAATACGTCGCAAGCGTTTCAAACATTTTTGATTAGTGAGCGTGACAAGTGGGATAAGCTTGCGCGAGCCAATCACATCAAGCTGAATTGAGCATGAGTCATGCTTATATTGCCGGTGTTGGTAATACCCCGTTTGGTCGGTTAGAAGGATTCAGTTCGATAGATTTGATGGCGCGTGCGGCGAGTGCTGCCTTGACTGCTGCGCAGTTAAGTAGACAAGAAATCGACGGTGTCTTATGTGGCTACGCGACGACGCTGCCGCACCTTATGTTGTCGACTTTGTTCTGCGAAAAGTTTTCTTTACGGCCGAATTATTGTCACGGCATGCAGGTGGGTGGTGCGACGGGCGCGGCCATGTTGATGCTTGCAAGAGAGCTTGTGGTGAGTGGCCGCTGTCGTCACGTGTTGGTTGTCGCAGGCGAAAACCGTTTGACTGGGCAGACACGCGACAGCTCAATACAAACCTTGGCACAAGTGGGGGATGCGGATTTTGAAGTGCCGAACGGTGCTTCAGTGCCAGCCTATTATGGGTTGATGGCCTCGCGGTATCTGCACGAGACCGGTGTTACCTCAGAGGACTTGGCAGAGTTTGCGGTCTTGATGCGGGGGAACGCCGCAAGGCATCCTGATGCACATTTGCGCGATCCGATAACAGTGGCAGATGTGCTGGCGTCAAAAACCATTGCCGCGCCATTGAGATTGATGGACTGTTGTCCCATATCTGATGGGGCGATGGCGTTGGTCGTTTCGGCCGAGCCTAGATCTGGCGTTCCTGTTCGAATTGCGGGTGCAGGACAGGGGCATTTTCATCAACATCTGACTGCCATGGTTGATGTGCTGAATACAGGCGCTGCGCATGCGGCAAAGCAAGCGTTTGAACAAGCAAACCTCTCGGCTGCTGACATGGATTATCTGGGTATTTACGATTCTTTCACTATCACCTTGGTGATGTTGTTAGAGGAGATAGGTTTTGCACCACGGGCTGGTGCCGTTAAGAGATTACGCGCGGGGGATTTCTCACAACATGGTAATCAGCCGTTGAATACGCATGGTGGGTTGTTATCTTTTGGGCATTGCGGGGTGGCCGGCGGGTTGGCACATACGGCCGAAGCATGGCGACAATTCAATGGGCTGGCTGGCACGAGGCAAGTTAAGTCACCTAAGCATGCGTTTATCCATGCTGATGGTGGCGTGATGTCGTCGCACGTGAGTTTGATTTTGGCGCGAGAGGGCTGAGTCATGTTTGAGAAACCGTCTTCGTCGCCGTTAGCCCAGCCCTTTGTGGATGGCTTGAGTAAACGACAGTTGATGTTTCAGCGTTGTGAAGTTTGTGCAAAGGCACAAACCCTGGCGCGATACGCCTGTCAGTTTTGTGGGACTGAGACGCTCCGTTGGTACGAATCGAAGGGCAACGGCAAGGTGTACAGCGTCACTCAAGTGGGACGCGCACCGTCGGAATCATTTAAGGCGCTTGTACCTTATGCTCTTGCTATCGTTTCGCTTGATGAGGGATTTAAGCTCATGGGGCACACCAGGAATGGTGTTGTGATTGGTGACCGAGTGGTGGCGCACTACTTTGAACACGATGGACAGGTGTTGCTGCGATTTGAAATAGCTTCAAAACCAGAGTGATGCGGGCAGTTACGCTGATTCAACATGGCTTATGATAGAAATTCATTAGCCGATTGATAATCAGGATGAGAATACTGCGAGTATGCAATTGAGCAAGGTTATGTTGAGGCTATTCGTTGTAGTCATTTATGGCGTGATGTTGTGCCCGCTATTTTTTGTTGTTTGGCTTAGTTTTTTTAAAGACGCGATTCTTTATTTCCCCCCATCTGGTTATTCGCTCGCCTGGTACGTCAATGCGTGGGCGAACAAATCCTTCGTCAATGGTTTTGTTTTCAGCGTGCAGGTGGCAATATTTTCCGCGGTAGTTGGCGTATTAGTGGGCGTTGCAGCGGCTATCGGGATCATTCGAAATCCCTTCAAAGGAAAAAGCGTCGTTAACACTTTATTGTTGTCGCCTTTATTGATGCCAGGCATTGTTGCCGGGATCGCCATCTATATTTTTTATATTCAGGCAGAGAATCTCGTTGATAAAGATATCGTTGGCACAACGGCTAGTCTGGTTCTTGCGCACGTTTGCCTAACCATTCCTTGGACTGTCAGAATGGTATCTGCCAGTTTGCATGGTTTGGATCCATCGATTGAGGAGGCGGCCTCCAATCTGGGCGCAAACGCGGTCAGCGTTTTCTGGCGCGTAACCATACCTATGTTGCGCCCCGCAATGGTCGCTGCGATGTTATTCAGTTTTATCGTGTCATTTGAAAACCTAGAGGTTTCCTTGTCGCTCGTGTCGCCTGGCAGAACCACTTTACCGATCGCAGTGATGCAGTATCTTGAGTTCAATCTTGATCCGACGATTGCCGCCGTGGCGACGGTACAAATTGCTTTATTAGGAGCCATCATGTTGATCACTGATCGGTTCGTTAAACTTAGTCAGGTGGTTTGAGCATGGCAAAGGTCTCACTTGTTCATCTAAGAAAGCAATTTGACTCTTCTGTGGCCGTCGACGATTTCTCTCTTGAAATTGAGGATGGTGAGCTTGTCACCTTCCTTGGCCCGAGCGGTTGCGGTAAAACCACGACTTTAAGAATGATTGCGGGCTTTGTTGCACCGACTCACGGAAAAATACTGATTGATGGAGAAGACGTAACGCAGACCCGACCGCATAAAAGAAACACGGGTATGGTGTTTCAGCGGTACGCGTTATTTCCTCACATGACCGTTGCAGAAAATATTGCATTTGGTCTCGAGATGCACAAAGTCCCGCCGGCAGCGCGTAAGCAAAGGGTCGCGACTGTTCTGGATATGGTCCGGATGACTGGTTTTAAAGATCGATATCCCAGACAACTGTCAGGTGGCCAACAACAGCGAGTTGCCATTGCACGTGCACTGGCGATTCAACCTCAAGTTTTTCTGCTTGATGAACCGTTATCTAATCTCGATGCCAGGCTAAGACAGGCGGTGAGAGAAGAGATACGTGAGTTGCAACAAAGCTTAGGCTTGACTACCGTTTTTGTCACGCATGATCAAGAAGAAGCTTTGGCTATGTCCGATCGAATGGTCATCATGCATAAGGGAACCGTGCAACAGGTTGGCAAGCCAAGCGACGTCTATGAACAACCAGTCAATTTGCTTGTTGCAGATTTCCTGGGAAAGATGAATTTCTTTCGCGGCCGACCAATTGCTGACCACGCTTTTTTGACAGCGACCGGCACTGTGTTGTCCGTAGCTGCCTTGAGAGCCGACACTCAGTGCGTGGGTGTGCGTCCCGAACGGATGTTGTTGTCTAGCCAACCGCAGTTAGACAACAGCATTCAGGTCAAAGTGACTAGCGTTGCTTATTTAGGTCCTCAAATTGAAGTTACCTTAATGGACGCCGGAAATGAATTAATCCGCTGCCAACTGAGCAATGCCGCAGGGATAGATACCCAGGTCTTTCAGTCGGGCGCTGAGGTGTTTGTTAATTGGCGCGCAGACGACAACGCAGTCTTTTGTGATTCATAGGTTCAGCAACTGAGCATGAACTTATCTCCCGCACCCCAACAAGTAAAAAAATTATCAGGACCCAGCTTGGCGTTCCCAGCCTCGCTTGTTGTCTTGCTGATTATTGTTGTGCCGATGCTCTTGGTGGCAAGATATAGTTTGAACCAGTTCGTGCCAGGTCAAGTGATGAAGGCTGCATTGAGCCTGAGTAACTACATCAGTTTTTTTACGGATCCTTATTACCGTCAAGTGTTCGTGAGCACCCTGCAAGTGGCTGCCATTTGCACGGTGTTGTCTTTGATACTTGGATTTCCAGTTGCTTATTTTTTGGCAAAAACAAAAACGAATTACAAAAGCTTTTTAATTATTCTGTTGATTTTCCCGCTGATGGTCGGCAATGTCGTCAGAGCTGCTGGATGGATGGTGGTGCTGGGTAACGCGGGGGCAGTCAATGCACTGTTGCACTGGTTAGGCATAATTGACCACCCACTCAAGTTGCTTTATACGCCCGTGGCGGTTGTCATTGGCACAACTGCGGTTGTATTGCCCTACATGATTTTGACACTGCAGAGCGTCTTGGAAGGAATCGACTTTTCGCTCGAAGAGGCAGCTCAAAATCTTGGTGCAAGCGCATTCACAACACTTCGCCGAATCGTATTTCCCCTGATCGCACCAGGCGTTGCTGCTGGCACGATGTTGGTATTTATTTTATGCATGAATGCTTATGCGACGCCTGTTTTGCTGGGTGGGAGCGGCATCACCATGATGGCGCCAAGTATTTATGCGCAGATTTCTCGGGCATCGAATTGGCCAATGGGGTCGGCAATGGCAATGATTTTGCTGATGACTAGTTTGTTGGTTTCTTTGTGTGCAAATTGGCTGATACATCGCCGTTATCAGAAGACGATGGTTTCGTGATTTATAACTTGTAAGGGAGTTGTGATGGCCTCGGTTTTGTTTAAGAACTGTGCACTGCTTGATCCGCTTGTGCCAAACCTTTTGAAGCAGCACGACGTGCTTGTCGTCGATGATCGGATTGCAAAGGTGTCAGATACGCCCATCCCGACGCAGGTTGACCAAGTGATCGATGTCAAGGGTAAGACGCTGATGCCGGGTTTAATCGATTGTCACGTGCATGTCATGGCAACGCAGTTGAATCTCAGCACGCAAGGGGTCTTACCCGATGCACTGGTGATGATGCGTGCAGTGCCGATTATGGAGGCGATGTTGCGCCGTGGTTTCACAACCGTCAGAGATGCCGGCGGTGCAGGGTGGGGGCTGAAGTGTGCAATTGAAGAGGGGACAATAGATGGGCCGCGCCTATTTACCGCCGGCCGTGCGTTAAGCCAGACGGGCGGCCACGGAGACCCCCGGCCTCGGTCAGACCATCTAAAGCCCATGAGCTTTTGTGGCTGCTGTTTTCGCGCAGGTGACATTGGCCGTGTCGCTGATGGTGTTGATGCAGTTCGTAAAGCCGTGCGCGAAGAGTTTCAAATGGGTGCGGATCATATCAAAATCATGGCTTCGGGTGGTGTCGCATCGCCAACAGATCCCATTGGTGCCTGGGGTTATTCGGATGATGAAATATCCGCTATTGTGGCCGAGGCAAATGGTCGGCAAACGTATGTGATGGCGCATGCGTACACCGCTGAGGCGATTGCACGGGCTGTTAATTTAGGCGTTCGCACGATTGAGCACGGAAACCTGATTGATGAGTCGACTGCGCAATTGATGGCTCAGAAAGGTGCTTATGCAGTGCCAACGCTGGTGACTTATGAGGCATTAGCGAAAGAAGGCGCGGCCTTGGGTTTTCCGGTGGATAGTGTCGCCAAGATAGAAGTGGTTCGTCAGGCCGGGTTGACTGCCCTGGCGCTACTTAAAAAAGCAGGCGTCAAGATTGCTTACGGAAGTGACTTGCTCGGCGCGACCCAAAGGTTGCAAAGTGATGAATTCAAAATCCGCACACAGATAATGAGCAATTTTGAGGTGATTCAAAGTGCAACAGTGATTGGTGCAGAAGTACTCAACCAAGTTGGAAAATTGGGTCGGCTTCAAGAAGGCGCTTTTGCCGACATATTGATTGTCGATGGCAATCCTTACGAAGATATTACTTGCTTGCTTGGACAAGGCGATCACATTGACCTCGTCATGAAAGCAGGGAAAATTTACGCGCAGAGGTGAGCATGATTGATACCAGCATCATTAAGGATTTCGATTGCGGCGAAGAAAGCCGTTTAATTAACGAGCCTAAGGGAATGTTTCCGGCAACGGCGGCTACCCAGCGCGATCGTGGCGCGGGGCCGTTCAAACGCCTTATTTTGCGTGGCGCGACCATTATCGATGGTACCGGCGCACCACCTTGGGGACCAGTGGATCTTGTTGTTGAAGCTGGACGCATCACCGGTCTGGTTAATGTGGGCACCCCGCAGGTTGCCATTAAACCTGGGCGACGACCAGCAGCGGGTGATCACGAAATCGATTGTCACGGCAAATTCGTTACGCCGGGATTAATTGATTGCCATGGTCACGTGGGTACGCCATATCATGGCATGAGTGGGTCGGTGCCACCAGCAGACTATGTCTACAAGCTGTGGCTGGCACATGGCGTGACAACCGTGCGTGAGATGGGCAGTATCAATGGTTTGGGATACATGTTGCAGCAACGTGAGGCGGCTGAGCGCAACGAGATAGCGGCACCCAGAATGATTTGTCACAGCTACTTCCCGGCTGTTAACGACAGAATTAAAACGATCTTCACGCCGGAGCAGGCGCGCGAGTGGGTGCGGCGCATTAAAGCACGGGGTGCTGATGGCGTTAAATTCTTTGGCGCACCGCCTTTGATCATGCAGGCTGCTTTGGATGAGGCCAATCGACTTGGTCTCAAGAGCGGTTGCCATCACGCACAAATGAGCGTGACGCGTGTGAACGCATTAAGCTCTGCGAAATGGGGGTTGACCAGTTCTGAACATTATTACGGTATTCCAGAGGCGTTGTTTGAAAAACGAGTCGTGCAAAACTTCCCGGCCGATTACAACTACGGCGATGAGTACATGCGCTTTTCTGTGGCTGGACAGATGTTTATGCAGGCTGCAGCGCCTGGTAGTCAAAAATGGAATGACGTGCTTGATCAGTTTTTAGAGCTGGATCATACGTTTGTGCCGACTTTTAATATTTACGACGCCAATCGCGATTTGATGCGAGCTCGTCGTGCGGATTGGCATGGCGCCTACACCTGGAAGTCGATCTGGAAGTATTTCCAGCCGCAACGAGGTGGGCATGGCGCTTATTGGTATCGCTGGAGCACGCAGAACGAAATTGAGTGGAAACAAAACTATGCGCTTTGGATGCAGTTTGTTAATGACTATAAAAACCGGGGCGGCCGAGTGTGTACCGGAAGTGACTCTGGCTTTATCTATCAGATTTACGGCTTTGGGCTAATTCGTGAACTCGAGCTACTGCAAGAAGCAGGATTCAATCCTCTGGAGGTATTACGTGCTGCGACGTCTCAAGGTGCTGCGCTCTTAGGTATCGATGAAGATACGGGATCAATTGATTTGGGGAAACGAGCGGATCTGTTGGTGCATCAGTGCAATCCTCTCGAGGACTTTAAACAGATGTATGGCACTGGAGCGCTTCGACTAAATGACGCTACTGCTGCGACCGAATGGAAAAAGTCCCTGCAATACACGATCCGTGCAGGCGTTGTTTATGACGTTGAAGAATTGCTCGCAGATGTGCGTGCGTTAGTTGATTCAAGCTGGGAGGGTGATGACAGTGACCGACCATCAGGGCGTTGAGCTTATTCTGCTTTGCGGATTTCTGGGTAGTGGCAAAACGTCTCTGGTTGTTGATTTTCTGGCCCAGAATGATTTGAACGACACGGCTGTCATTATTAATGAAGCTGGCGAAATCGGTATTGACGGTGTGTTGGTTCAGGAAGAAACGACTGAGGTGCCGTTCACCCTATTATCAAACGGGTGTGTTTGTTGTTCTTTGCGTAGCAGTCTGGTTTACACCGTCGAGCAATTGTTGGAGGCGCCACGTCCCTCAGGTTCGCCGCCTTTGCGCAGGATTGTGCTTGAAACTAGCGGGGTGTCCAAGCCCAGCCCGATTCTTGCTTCGTTAGCGGATCCTGCCTTGGTCGTCAGACGTCTGCGCGTGTTGGTCGTGAGCACCTTTGATGCCCAAGTTGGTGAACTGAACAGTGAACGTTTTGACGAGGCCGTCGCGCAGCTCAGCGCTGCACAGCGGATTGTTTTCACCAAGCTTGATTGTGTTGATGAAACCTTGCTACCCCGTCGAATTAACTATGTGAGCTCGATCAATCCTTTGGCGCAGATCGTTGCCGACACCGACCGACGCATCCTGGTCGAGAAAGCATTTCAGTGCTACGAAATGGAGCAAAATCAAGATGAATGGCAACAGCAACTGACGATGAGAGACCTCTCAACGACCGCAGCCCATCCCAGAATTCATGTCTTGAAAGGGATCGCGACGCGAGCGCTTTATTGGGAAGATGTCGCGCAATGGTTGGACGACTTAGCGGGATTCTGTGGGGATAGACTTTTGCGCACAAAGTTGCTTGTGCATGTCTCTGATTGCGCCGAGCCGATACTCATACAAAGCGTTGGCACGACCTATTCAATGCCAAGACGATTGACGAAATTTCTGACTGAGGCTGATGTTATTGTGGTGATGACAATGGATCTGGATGCTATTAGTATTATGAATGAGTTGGCGGATGGGATTATCTGTCTCTCAAATGCCTTAATGCCGACCAATGCCCCACAGCCGTTGTTCAACGTTGTTTCTCATTAACTACGCAATCAGGATCGCTTATGTCATCGCCAAATACGACCAGACGTCAATTACTGAAAACTGCTTCGGGGCTCTTATTGCTGCCAACTGCACCACTGCTAGCAAAAAAGGCAATGGCTGAAGGCACTGATGTCGTGGTCGGAACGTGGGGGGGCGACTACCAGAACCTATTGCTGAAAATCGTTAATCCTGTTTCTGGTGTGCCTGTTGTGTTTGATACCGGCAGCGCCGAAGCGCGATTGACGAAGTTGCGAACAGAGGTGAATGCGCGTCGGGGTTCGATGGATGTTGCCCTGTTACAAGATCTGGATATGTACGACGCTTCACAAGCCGGCACGCTCGAAGCGCTTAGTGACAAAACGATCCCTAATCTCGTGCACGTCCATGATCAATTTAAAACTGCATATTCGATCCCCCATATTTTTAGTGCCATGGTGCTGGTCTACAACAAAGAAAAAATTTCAACGCCGCCCCAATCTTTTAACGATGCACTAGATCCAAAGTACAGGAGTCGGGTAGGTTTTTCCGACATCCTCTTTGCGGCAAGCACGCTTTTTGCGGGTTTGGCTAATGGCGGAAATATGGGTAGCTACGATGCGGGGACTCAGTTTTTATCGAAACTAAAACAAAACGATCCCAAGGTGTTTCCCTCAAACGAAGCGGTTGCCGCTGCCTTCAAGTCGGGTGAGATCTGGATCAGTTGCATGTGGAAGGCCCGCGCTCTGCAATGGCAGAACGACGGTTTGCCGCTTGGTTTTGTCGTGCCGCAAGAGGGTGCGGTGGCGGTGACTTTTGAGGGTGCTGTGCCTAAGAGTTCGCGAAACAAGGAAGGTGCCGCTAAATTTCTTAACGCAATGCTAGATCCTAAGGGGCAAGTCGAGTTCGCTAGGGCGATGGGCTATGCGCCAACGGTTCGTAATGCCGACCTTCCAGCTGATTTG
Source organism: Jezberella montanilacus (assembly GCF_003003055.1). GTDB lineage: Bacteria > Pseudomonadota > Gammaproteobacteria > Burkholderiales > Burkholderiaceae_B > Zwartia > Zwartia montanilacus. The sequence continues at coordinate 111,294 of NZ_PVTV01000012.1, read as the reverse complement.
CGTGCGCGCGTCAGTTTTACGGATGACGAAATGAAGCGAGTCTTTGCCTATGATGCCAAAAAACTCATTACACAGAAATCAGTCGTTTTGGATTATTGGAATAAGTCGTTCAAAGCTTGAGTCAAAAGTTTTAACCCCTACGTCAGTCAAGATTAGACCTTACCAACCGGAGCCTGTCTCCCATAAGACAGGCTTGCCGCTCTTCTGAGCTTTGCGCATCAGGTCAAGCAAGGGGAAGGCCCTTTGCCTCAAACTTACCGGTAACAAAAAGGGGCTGGGAATGGTCTCTTCATCTACTTCGGCTGGGACTTCGCTTGCCACCCCGCCTTCAAGCCGTTGGATCGCTTCGGGTAACTGTTCAATGCTAAAAACGCCGCGAACGGGGAAAGGGTTTTCGGCGATTTTACCCGCCAATAGCAAGATGGGTTTGGCATGTTCGCCAAGCATTAAAACGTCTCCGCCGGCTTTGCTGCTGAATGTCACTAGCATTTTTTTCTCCTAGTTGAACTAACCATACACCAAAGCGGTCAGAAGTTTCTAAAACCAATTCAGGCTATTATTTCAAGCTTCCCATTGCGCAGCCACACACCATGCTCCCCGAGCAAAAACAAAACTTAATAAAAAGCCTTCAGGCAGCCGTTAAAAGCGTGTTGCCCGACGCCAATCCCAATGTCCTACTTGAGCGCCCAAAAATTGCCTCGCACGGGGATTTGGCGACAAACGTGGCGATGCAACTGGCGAAGCCAGCCAAATTGAACCCACGCGAGTTAGCTCAAAAAGTGGTTGATGCCCTGATGGCTGACGAAAGCGCCCGCGCCATGATCGAGTCTGCCGAATTGGCCGGGCCCGGGTTTATCAATTTTCGTTTGACGCATCAGGCACGTGTGGCCGTGTTGACGGCTATTACAGAGCAAGGCGAGTCTTATGGGCGAGCCTCTCGTAAAGCTGAAAAAGTAATGGTTGAATTTGTTTCGGCAAACCCAACAGGACCTTTGCACGTCGGCCACGCGCGTCAAGCCGCGCTTGGCGATGCCCTTTGTCGCATCTTTGATGCCAGTGGTTACGAGGTAAGTCGCGAGTTCTATTACAACGACGCGGGTAACCAGATTCATAATCTGGCGATTAGTGTTCAGGCGCGCGGCCGTGGGGTGAACCCAGGCATTGGCGATGAGCCTGGCCATCCTGAATGGCCGGAGGATGGCTATCGCGGTGAATACATTGCCGATATTGCCCGCGATTTCATCGCCAAAAAGACCGTTACCGCGAGCGACGGTCTACCTGTCACCGCAAACGGTGATCTCAATGATTTGGATAATATCCGCCGTTTCGCCGTTGCGTATCTGCGCCGCGAGCAAGACTTGGATCTGCAGGCGTTTGGCCTGGCTTTTGATAACTATTATCTTGAAAGCTCTCTGTATACGAGCGGTCGTGTTGAAGAAACCGTGACCAAGTTGGTGGCGAGCGGCAACACGTATGAAAGTGAAGGCGCTTTGTGGCTGCGCACGACCGAGCTCGGTACGGGCGACGACAAAGACCGCGTGATGCGCAAATCTGAGGGTGGTTACACCTACTTTGTGCCTGATGTGGCCTATCACGTGACGAAATGGGATCGTGGATTTGCCCACGCCATCAACATCCAGGGTAGCGATCACCATGGCACGGTCGCGCGTGTTCGCGCAGGCCTCCAGGCATTGGAAATGGGAATCCCGAAGGATTTCCCTTCATATATTCTGCATAAGATGGTCAAGGTAATGCGCGCGGGTGAAGAGGTCAAAATCTCAAAGCGCGCAGGCAGTTATGTCACCCTGCGCGACTTGATTGATTGGGTTGGGCGCGATGCCGTTCGATTCTTTCTGATTCAGCGTCGGGCTGATACTGAGTTTGTGTTTGACGTAGATCTTGCTCGTTCGCAAAGTGAAGAGAATCCCGTTTATTACATTCAATATGCCCACGCGCGTATCTGCTCAATGCTTGCCCAGTCTGGCACCAATGAGGCAGCACGAACTTTGGCACCGTTAAGCCTCTTGAGTGCGCCGACGGAGCTCTCGTTGCTGCAACGTCTTGCCGAGTTCCCTGCGTTGATTGAGCAGGCAGGGCAAGAATTATCTCCCCATTTACTGGCGTTTTGGTTGCGTGACTGTGCATCTGATTTTCATGCGTTCTATAACGCCGAAAGAGTGCTCGTTGATGATGTTGAACTGAAATGCGTGCGTTTGCGTCTGGCAGACGCAACCCGCCAGATATTGGCAAATGGCCTGGATTTGTTGGGTGTGTCGGCACCTGAACGGATGTAAGATTGAGGTATGGCTAAACGTAAATCTTCAGGCGGTGGTGGTATTGGTGGCATCGTCTACGGTGTGCTGGCTGGATTGTTGATTGGTTTGATGATCGCGGCTTCAGTCGCCTATTACCTGAAGAAATCGCCCCTGCCTTTTGTTGATAAGGTCAGCCGCTCACCCGATAAGACGCTGCCCTCGGGCTCCGTGACTGACGCGCCCGATCCAAACGCTGCGTTTGGTAATCGAACGGGAAGTAATCCCGATGGGCCTCTTGTTGACGTACCGAAAGTCTCAGAGCAACCTGGCGCGGCGACATCGTCGGCTGCGAACAAGCCGGGTGACATGAAAGATGACTTGGGCGACTTAATCGCGACGCTGCAGCCTGTTTCGCCGTCTTCCTCCCGATCGCAAACAGCGCCCTCAGTGGCGAAAGATTCTGCCGCTAAAATCGATGTTCCAAAGCCCGAGGCAAATAAGTCCGAGACCGGTAAATCGGGTGACAGCGCTGCGGGCGCTTCGGGCGGTACTTATTACCTTCAAGTGGGCTCATTTAAAGCAAGGTCAGATGCAGAGACCTTGCGTGCCAAGCTTATTTTGATGGGGATATCGTCAGAGATACAGCAAGCCGAAGTGGGCGGTGGTCAAGTTCATAGAGTGCGAGTCGGTCCGTTTAGCCGTCTGGACGAAATGAATCGTGTACGAGCCCGGTTAGGTGAAGAGAAGATCCCAGCAGTTGTCGTCAGACAATAATTTTTTAAATCATCAGGTAGCCGAAAATGAAGTCAAATATGTTTTTGCGAGCGCTGGCCGTCTGTGCAGTCGCTATGACGACCTTCGTGAGTGCCTCAGCGGTTGCCGCTCAAGACGTGTCCTCAGCTAAATATAAAGCAATTGACCCACCCCAAAGAACTGAGCCTGGCAAAATAGAAGTCCTCGAGTTTTTCGCCTACTCATGCCCCCATTGTGCAGTTCTTGATCCGATGTTGCAGTCCTGGGCAAAGACCTTGCCCTCTGATGTGGTGGTGACCCAGGTGCCTGTCGTCTTCAGCGCGGCGTATAAGCCCCTTGCACAACTGTACTTCTCTCTTGAGGCATTAAATCGGCTGGATCTGCACGGGTTAGTATTCAAAGCAATTCACGAAGAGCATAAGCGTATCTTCACCAAAGCAGAGATGTCAGACTGGGTGGCGAGTCAGGGCGTCGACAAGGCTAAATTCGAAGGGGTGTTCGACTCGTTTGGTGTGTTGTCGAAAACCGAGAGAGCCAATCAGCTGTCTAAGGCCTACAACGTGGAGGGCACTCCATCAATGGCCGTGGCGGGTAAATACCTTACCTCGCCATCCGAAGCTGGCGGGTATCAGCAAACCATTGACGTTGCAGACGCATTGGTCAAGAAAGTGAGAGGCAACTAGTTAAATGCGATTAAAGATCCCAGTTTTGGATCTTGCCCAACGCCTGAGTTAAGTCCTCAATCAGATCCACCGTTGATTCGAGGCCGATGTGCAATCGGATCACCGCGTGTGGATTGTTGGCCCAGTAGGTGTGTGGCGCTAATGAGCCGGGCTCAACCCATTGCACCAGGCTTTCATAGCCACCCCAAGAGAACCCAATTCCAAAGAGCGTGAGCGCGTTGACGAAAGGCTTGGCAGCCTCTGGGCTGCAGTTAAGCTCGATCGAAAGCATGCCGTTTGATCCCGTCGCATCGCGCTGCCATAGCGCATGGCCTGGGTCTTTGTGCCATGCCGGATGAAACACCCGTGCGACTTCTTTGCGTGAGTCAAAAAACTGACAAATTTCAAGCGTATTTTTAGCGTGTTGCGGCATACGAACAGCGATGGTTTTGACGCCACGTAATGCAAGCCATACGTCGTCCGCGCTAATCGAATTACCCATTGCATACTGGGTCTGAAAAATCCGCCTAGCTAAGGCCTCGTCATTGGTCACCACAGCACCCAGCATCACATCAGAGTGCCCCACGACGTATTTGGTCCCGGCGATCACAGAGATATGAGCGCCCAAATCCAGTGGCTTGTAGATGTATCCGGAGCCCCAAGTGTTGTCAGCGGCTAAAACGAGGCCCCTTGCATTGGCGATTTTGGCTAAGGCGGGGATATCGATCATCTCGAACAGTAAGGAACCTGGCGACTCGACGTAAATCATTTTGGTATTGGCTTGTATTAGCGCGGCGACATCATCATGGCCAACCGAGAAATACGATGCCGAGATCCCCAAACGACTCAACAAAGCGTTGTTGAGGTTGCGGACGGGGGCATAAACACTGTCGGAAATCAGCACGTGATCGCCGGCTTGCAAAACGGTCATGAACAGGATGTTGATTGCTGCTAAGCCAGACGGCGCCAGGCAAGTGTAGCAACCGCCTTCGAGCGCGTTAAATACCTCTTCGAGCGCGCGATGGGTATCCATGCCCGATCGACCGTAGGTAATCGGACGCTCACCTTTCATGCGACGTGCAACGGTTTCTTGTAATCGATCGAGATTCTCAAATCTGACCGTACTGGTGCGCATCGAGGGCAGGTTAACGGGGGCAGTACCCGTTACAGGGTCAAAGGGGGCACTGCCAATATGTAGCAAACGAGTATCGAGGTCGTGGTTCACAAAAAATCCTTAATTGTGGTGGCAGCCGTTCGGTTAAACGCATGTAAATCTAATGATGCCATCTTCGCCGACTGTCCGGGATAGCTTGCCGTCGTAATAGAGGGCGTGTAAGTGAGCAGTCGCTTCACCCATCGCAAACGTGGTTTGGTGCAAGTCTAGCTTGCGCTTGAAGAGCACGGGCAAGATATCGTGCGTGCTCTGCGGCGTCGCACACGCCTCCAGTACCTCTGCCAGCCGGTCACGATGATGTTCTTGTTGTTGATTGACGCGCTCGTGCAGGCCGGTAAACGGTTTGCCGTGCGAGGGCAGGATGAGCGTATCTTCGGGAAGCGGATTGAACGAGGCGATCGAGCGCAAATACAGCGGCAGAGGGTTGCTCATTGGTTCGATGTCAAAGACGCTGATATTGGTTGATATTCGCGGCAGCAGCATGTCGCCTGATATCAGTACTTTAAGGTCTTGGCAAAACAGCGCCATATGTTCAGGAGCATGGCCGTATCCGACAATGGTCTGCCAGTTGTGGTCACCAATCCTGATGATGTCGCCATCAAGCATGCGAATATAGGACTCGGGCACGCTGGGCACCAAGCCACTGTAATAAGTTGATCGGGCACCCAGCTGAGCTAAGGCTTCTTGATCGCGCAGGCCGTGACTAGCAAAGTGTGCAACGGCAGTCGCCCCACCCGTGCCGGCGCCGTTGGTGTGCGAGCTCCAGTGTTTGGCTGTCATGTAATCAGTCATACTCATGAACAGGGGCACGCCCCAGTGCTTGCAGATCCAGTCGGCTAAACCCACGTGGTCCGGATGCATGTGTGTGCAGATCACTCGCAGCACGGGCAGTCCTTCAAGTTGGGTATCAAAAATTTGTTGCCAGAGCGCTTTGACCTCGTCTCGACCAATACCGCAATCGACGACCGTCCATCCTTCTACGCCTTCGATATTGTCCCGTAACAGCCACAAGTTGATATGATCGAGTACAAAAGGAAGCGGCATTCTGATCCAGCGAACACCTGGCGCGACCTCAATGGTTGTTGCAGGTTGGGGCAAGGTGTCGCCTAAGGGGTAATGTAATCTGCTTTCGAGTAGATTCATGAGCTTGTTTGTCTCTGTGCTGGATCTGGTGGCTTGACCACGCGAGTTTTATGTCGAAGTCTAACTATACCAACGCTTGCCCCAATTAAAAACGTGAGGAGACTGATATGCAATTGCCAGGCCTGAATTTTGAACTCGGACAAGACATCGACATGTTGCGCGAGGCGATCCGGGACTTTTCTGACAAGGAGATTGCCCCATTAGCCGCTGCGGCGGACAAGGATGATCAATTTCCGATGCAGCTATGGCGCAAAATGGGCGATGTAGGCGTTTTGGGGCTGACGGTGAGCGAAGAGTACGGGGGCGCCAACATGGGCTACCTCGCCCATATGGTTGCCATGGAAGAAATATCTCGTGCGAGTGGTGCAATTGGCTTGTCTTATGGTGCGCACTCTAATTTGTGTGTGAATCAGATTCATCGCAACGGAACCGAAGCGCAGAAGCGCAAATACCTGCCCCAACTGATATCGGGCGAGCATGTTGGCGCTTTAGCCATGAGCGAGCCGGGTGCCGGGTCGGACGTGGTTAGTATGAAACTGCGAGCAGATCCCAAGGGAGCTGACTACGTGTTGAACGGCACGAAAATGTGGATCACCAATGGCCCGGATGCGGACACACTGGTGGTTTACGCCAAGACGAATCCTGAGGCTAACGCGAGAGGTGTCACTGCTTTTTTGGTCGAAAAAGGGATGCCCGGGTTCAGCATCGCTCAAAAGCTGGATAAGCTAGGCATGCGCGGTAGCCATACCGGTGAATTAGTGTTTGAGAACTGTCTGATACCCGGCGATCATGTGCTCGGTGAAGTCAATGGCGGCGTCAAAGTGCTGATGAGTGGTCTCGATTACGAGCGGGCTGTGCTCACCGGGGGTCCGCTGGGCATTATGCAGGCCGTGATGGATCAGGTCATCCCCTATATTCACGATCGTAAGCAGTTCGGCCAGTCCATTGGTGAATTTCAATTGATACAGGGCAAGGTAGCAGATATGTACACGACGCTTCAGGCTTGCCGGGCGTTTTGCTACACGGTTGGAAAAAATTTGGATCAGCTAGGCGTTCTGCATGTCAGACAGATCCGCAAAGACTGCGCGGCAGTCATTTTGTATTGCGCTGAAAAAGCAACGTGGTTGGCTGGCGAAGGGATACAGATTTTTGGTGGTAATGGCTATATCAGCGAATACCCGCTTGGGCGCTTCTGGCGTGACGCGAAGCTCTATGAGATCGGCGCGGGCACCAGCGAAATTCGCCGGATGTTGATCGGTCGTGAGTTGTTCAATGAGACGATGTAATCCATCTAAAAAACGGATGACTGATGTTTGCAAATAAAGGCTGGTTAACATGCCCCAGATAGAATCAAAGATTAATACCCGCTCGGCGGAGTTCATTGAGAACGCCAAGAATCTTCAGTCTCAGCTCGACGATCTCAAGCAGAAGCTCGATCAAACGGCCAAGGGCGGATCTGAGGAAGCTCGAGCGAAGCATATCGGGCGAGGCAAGTTGTTGCCGCGCGACCGTGTTCAGCAATTGATTGATCCTGGCTCACCGTTTCTTGAACTGTCACCCCTGGCAGCGCACGGCATGTATAACGGTGACGCGCCGGGAGCCGGCATCATCACGGGCATCGGTCAGGTTTCAGGCAATCAGTGCGTGATTGTGTGCAACGATGCGACAGTCAAGGGCGGGACGTACTACCCGTTAACAGTGAAGAAACACCTGCGCGCGCAAGAGATCGCCGAGCAAAATAATCTGCCCTGTATTTATCTGGTTGACTCGGGTGGTGCCAACTTGCCTCAGCAAGAAGAGGTTTTCCCCGACCGGGACCACTTCGGGCGTATTTTTTATAACCAGGCCAACATGTCGGCCAAGGGAATTGCGCAAATAGCAGTGGTGATGGGCTCGTGCACGGCGGGGGGGGCGTATGTGCCCGCCATGAGCGACGAATCCATTATTGTGCAAAATCAGGGCACCATTTTTTTGGGTGGACCCCCACTGGTTCGCGCAGCGACGGGCGAGGTCGTTACCGCAGAAGATTTGGGTGGTGGGGATGTTCACACCAGGCTCTCTGGTGTCGTGGATCATCTCGCCGCCAATGATCAGCATGCCCTCTTGTTGGCGCGCAACGCCATCGCCAGATTGAATCGCCAGAAACCCCAGCAACAGGTATTGCGCGAGGTTGTTCCACCAAAGTACGACCCACAAGAAATTAACGGGATTATCCCGTCGGATACGCGCAAGCCTTATGACGTTCGTGAAATCATTGCTCGTATTGTTGATGGTTCTGAGTTCGACGAATTCAAAGCACGATTTGGCACAACACTCGTTACAGGCTTCGCTCATATCCACGGCATGCCGGTCGGTATTGTCGCGAATAACGGCATTCTGTTTTCAGAGTCTGCACAGAAGGGCGCACACTTTATTGAGCTTTGCGCACAACGCAAAATCCCACTGGTGTTTCTGCAGAATATTACGGGCTTCATGGTCGGTCGCAAATACGAGAACGAAGGGATTGCGCGCCATGGCGCAAAAATGGTCACTGCGGTCGCGACGGCTGCCGTTCCCAAATTCACCGTCTTGATCGGCGGCTCGTTTGGTGCCGGTAATTACGGCATGTGTGGTCGGGCGTTTGGTCCAAGGTTACTGTTGATGTGGCCCAACGCGAGAATATCGGTGATGGGCGGTGAGCAGGCTGCGAGTGTCTTGGCCACCGTCAAACGCGATGGTATTGAGTCCAAGGGTGGAGCGTGGTCGCCCGAGGAGGAAGAGGCGTTTAAAGCCCCTGTGCGAGAGCAGTACGAACGCGAGGGCCATCCCTATCATGCGACTGCGAGGCTTTGGGATGACGGCGTGATTGTGCCGGCCGATACGCGCAGAGTACTGGGCTTGGGTTTGTCGGCGGCGTTGAACGCACCGATTGGTGAAACGCGCTTTGGCGTGTTCCGGATGTAATCGGTCTAGCAAGGACAAAAAATGTTTCATACCCTATTGATTGCAAACCGCGGTGAGATTGCGTGCCGTGTCGCAGCGACTGCCCGTCGTTTAGGTATCAAGACCGTTGCGGTGTATTCGGATGTTGACGCGAATGCCAAGCATGTGGCAAGTTGTGATGCTGCAGTTCGTGTTGGTGCTGCGCCAGCGAGAGAAAGCTACTTACTGAGCGATGCTATCCTCCGTGCCGCGCTTGAAACGGGCGCGCAGGCCGTGCATCCCGGTTATGGGTTTTTATCCGAGAACGAGGCGTTTGCAGAAGCGTGCGTTAAGGCAGGGATTGTCTTTGTTGGCCCACCGGCCTCAGCGATTGCTGCCATGGGTAGCAAATCGGCCGCTAAAACCTTGATGGACAAAGCAGGCGTTCCGTTGGTGCCGGGTTATCACGGCGAGCAGCAAGACCCGAATTTTTTGTTGCAACAAGCAGACTCCATTGGTTATCCGGTGCTCATTAAAGCCAGTTCAGGTGGCGGTGGTAAGGGAATGCGAGTGGTCACTAGCCGCGATGCCTTTCAGGATGCGCTTGGCTCGTGCAAGCGAGAAGCCCTGTCCAGCTTTGGTGATGACAAGGTTTTGATCGAGCGTTATCTGCAAAAACCGCGGCATATCGAAATTCAGGTCTTTGCAGATCAACACGGCAATTGCATTTATTTGTTCGAACGAGATTGCTCGGTTCAGCGCCGTCATCAAAAAGTCATTGAAGAAGCCCCCGCTCCAGGGATGACGGCAGCACGTCGTCAGGCGATGGGTGAAGCTGCTGTCGCGGCCGCCAAAGCCGTTAACTATGTTGGCGCTGGGACAGTCGAGTTTATTGTTGAACCCGATGGTCGTTTCTATTTCATGGAAATGAATACCCGTTTGCAGGTAGAGCACCCGGTTACCGAGATGATCACTGGACTGGACTTGGTCGAGTGGCAGTTACGGATTGCTGCCGGCCAGCCTCTGCCCCTGACGCAAGAGCAGCTGCAATTCAAAGGCCACTCAATTGAAGTTCGTATTTATGCAGAAAACCCCGATAATGGATTTCTGCCATCTGTTGGGACGCTTCAATACCTTGATTTCCCTGAGAGCACCGCGTTTCTAAATGGCCCTGTTCGCATAGACGGAGGAATTAGAGCCGGTGACGCGATCTCGACCTATTACGATCCCATGATTGCAAAGCTGATTGTCCATGGCGAGGATAGGGATCAAGCTCGAGCGCGCATGGTGCAGGCTCTCGAGCACACCCGCATTGTTGGCGTGCACACCAATGTCGCGTTTTTACGCCGATTGATGACGAATCAGGCCTTTGCCGAAGGGGACCTGGATACCGGGCTCATTGAGCAACACCGTGATACGTTATTGCCCGCCGCGGTTCGCGCGACTGACCAGGCCTTGGTCTTGGCAACGATTGCAGTGCTAACAGAGCAAGGAGCACAGTCACGTTTGTGGAGCGACCCGTGGCGTGATCAGAGCACTTGGCGTTTGGCGGGTTTAGCTGCTCGCCAGGTCATGCTGGTCGATGGCGAGAGTGTCCGAACTATTCTGGTGACCGGTGACGGGCACACTCGTACTTTTGAGTTAGAAGGCCGAAAACTGTTGGTCAGCTGGACTACTCAATCTGATCCTCAAGCTTTGGCGATGCAGGTTTGTCTCTCCATCCTGGGTCAACAGCATCAGGCAACCGTGCTTCGGGACGGTACAGCGATTCAGGTGTTTGAGCCATCCAGGCAAACAAGTTTGATCTTGACGGATCCTCTGGCACAAGCAGAGCAGGGCACGCACACGAATGCGGGCGGAATGACTGCCCCAATGCCAGGTAAGGTTATTGCTGTTTACGTTAAGTCTGGCGCGTCGGTTAAACGGGGTGATGCCCTCTTGGTCATGGAGGCGATGAAGATGGAGCACACGATTTCTGCGGCGACAGATGGAGTGGTCGGAGAGGTGTATTTCGCGGTGGGTGATCAGGTTGCTGAGGGAGTTGAGTTGCTGAGCGTGCAGTCCGAGCAAAATTTCAATGTGGCATCTTAACCACGCGTAAAATATATTTGCGTTAGACGTTGTCGCAAGTTAGTTTTGAGCGTAAAGTGAAATCACAACAGCGGGAGTCCAATCCGGCTCCCGGTTTTTAAATAGGCGACCTTATGTTTGACATTCTGGTGTACCTGTTCGAAAACTATTACACCCCAGAAGCTTGTCCATCAGCGGATGTACTGGCTAAGCGGTTAGCCGCAGCGGGGTTTGAGCATGAAGACATCGACGATGCCCTGGGCTGGTTGATGGGATTGGCCGAGACCACTGAACAGTGTGTCGAATTGGCACAATCACCCGGAAGCGGTACCCGGGTCTATGCCGACAGTGAGCACAGCCATCTTGGCTCTGACTCAATAGGATTCATCACCTTTCTTGAAGCGACCGAGGCTTTATCGCCTGCGTTGAGAGAAATAGTGATTGATCGTGCCATGGCAACGGCCGAAGCACCTGTCTCGCTCGAGAAAATCAAGATCATCGCGCTGATGGTTCTCTGGAGCCAAGAAGCAGAAGTCGATCATTTGATCCTTGAAGAGCTGCTGCGCGACGACGAAGACCGACTGCTGCACTAGATGCTGCACTGATTGGTTTGTCGTACGTCGGACGTTTTGCTCCCAGCCCCAGCGGGCCCTTGCATGAAGGGTCTGCAGTGGCTGCGGTGGCTAGCTTCCTTGATGCTCATGCGAGCCAGGGCAGGTGGATTGTTCGCTTTGAAGATCTCGATTCTCCCCGCAATGTAGCCGGCGCTGACCGAACAATACTTAAGCAACTCAAGGCTTTAGGCATGAATTGGGACGGTGACGTCTGGTACCAGTCGACCAGACTCCCCCACTATCAGGCTGCCTTTGATCGTTTGCTTGCCCAACAATGCGTCTATCCCTGCGGTTGCACCCGGCGCGAGATTGCCGATTCGGTCTTGCGGCAACAGGGCCAGTTTCCGGACGGTGAGCGGCCCTATCCGGGCACCTGCCGCCAGGGCCTACCTGCGGGCCGACAAGCGCTCTCGTGGCGCTTTAGGGTGCCTGAGGGAGTCGTTGCGTTTACAGACAGACGTTTGGGTTCCCTGCAACAGGATGTCGCCCAGGCTGTGGGCGATTTTGTGCTGAAACGGGCGGATGGGATCTGGGCCTATCAGCTAGCAGTGGTCGTTGACGATGCGGCGCAGGGTGTCACCGATATTGTCCGGGGTGAGGATTTACTGAGTAGTACGGCCAGGCAGCGACTGCTGAATCAGTTTTTAGGCTACCCGCAACCGACAGTCTGGCATGTACCGGTTGTCACAGATGAATTGGGGTTGAAGCTCTCAAAACAGAACGGAGCGCCCGCGCTCGACTTGACCAATCCGCTTGAAACCTTACAAAAAACGTGGAAACTCTTAGGATTCGAGCGCATTCCTGCCAGCGACCTCACCCTTTTTTGGCGGGAAGCCATTCGGATTTGGGATCAGGCAGCACAACGTGCTAACTTGCACGCCTGTTGATAACGCACTTATGATGCGCTTGCGGTGTCTTGACCTATTGTGGTTAAGCGTGCCTTAATGCGTGCCGTGCTCATCGGTGTATCTGGATAGACATGACTAAAACATTGATCATTGCCGAAAAACCCTCAGTAGCCCTTGATATTTCAAGAGCGCTTGGCGGCTTTACGCGTGAAGGCGACTACTTCGAGAGCGAGCAATACGTGCTTTCGTCCAGCGTTGGCCACCTTTTGAGCTTGATTGCGCCCAATGACCCAGTCAAAGGTAAATGGAGCTTCGCTCATTTACCCGTGATCCCACCGCAGTTCGAATTGAATCCTTCGGATAAAAAGACCACCGAGCGTCTCAAGATGCTGGTGCGGTTAATTAAACGCAAAGATGTCAGCGCTTTGATCAACGCCTGTGATGCCGGGCGTGAAGGTGAGTTGATTTTCAGATACATCCAACAGTACTCTGGCCAGAATAAGCCAGTGCAGCGGCTGTGGCTGCAGTCGATGACTCAAGATGCGATTCGTAAAGCGTTTACTGAGCTACGCACCGACGAATCTCTCAAACCATTAGAAGCCGCCGCACGATCACGAGCTGAGGCCGACTGGCTGGTCGGTATTAATGGCACTCGGGCCATGACCGCATTCAATAGTAAGGATGGGGGTTTTTTCAAGACCCCGGTTGGTCGTGTGCAAACGCCCACTCTGGCCATCGTTGCCAGACGCGAAGAGCAAATTCGGCATTTCGTTTCGCGCGATTACTGGGAAGTTCGTGCAAGCTTTGTTGCGGCAGCTGGTTTCTATGAGGGGCGCTGGTTCTATCCCAAGTTTGCAAAGACCGATCCTGACGATAAAGAGCAGGTCGAATCCCGGCTCTGGACAGAAACTGCTGCGAAAACAATCGTTGTGGCTTGCCGTGGCCAAAATGGCGTGGTGACAGAAGAAGCCAAACCGACGAGCCGCGGGGCCGATGCCTTGTTTGACTTGACGTCGTTACAGCGGGCCGCCAATGGCCGTTTTGGCTTCTCGGCAAAAACGACCCTGGCGCTGGCTCAGTCGTTATACGAGCGGCATAAAGCACTCACGTATCCCAGAACAGACTCTAAACATCTGCCCGAGGATTACATCCCGACAGTGATTGAGACGGTTGGTGCCTTGTCTCAAGGGGAGGGCGTAGCACGTGCCCTAGCCCCCCATGCTTCCAAAATTACCAAAAATGGTTGGATCAAACCGAACAAACGAATCTTTGATAACACCAAGGTATCGGATCACTTTGCCATTATCCCAACCTTGCAAATCCCTAAAGAATTGAGCGAGGCCGAGGCCAAACTTTACGATCTTGTGGTCAAGCGTTTTCTGGCGGTGTTTTTCCCCCCAGCGCAATATAGCGAAACCATGCGGATCACAGTCGTATCCGGTCATCATTTTCAAACCAAAGGCAAAGTGTTGACTGCCCCTGGTTGGCTTGAGGTCTATGGCAAAGAGGCGCAAGAAGAAGATGCCAATCTGGTTGCGGTAGCCGACAAAGAAAACGTTCGTACCGAAGAAATCGCTGTTGTCGCCTTGGTGACTAAACCACCAGCTCGGTATAACGAAGGCACCTTGTTGTCAGCCATGGAAAAAGCTGGCAAGGATATTGAGGATGACGAACTCAGAGAAGCAATGTCTGAGCGAGGCCTGGGCACGCCGGCGACGCGTGCATCGATTATCGAGGGGTTGATCAATGAGGTCTACCTGCGACGTGAAGGCCGTGATTTGGTGCCCACCGCCAAAACACGCCAGCTGATGACTTTGCTGAAAGGCCTGGATGTGCAAGAGCTTACCTCTCCCGAATTAACAGGTGAGTGGGAGCACAAGCTCAAGCAAATGGAGCAAGGACAATTGGCGCGCGAGGTGTTCATGCGCGAGATCGCCCAGATGACGCAGGTCATTGTTAAGCGCGCGAAAGAGTATGACCGCGATACAGTGCCTGGCGATTACATTACCCTGACCACCCCTTGCCCGAAGTGCGGCGCGGTCGTGAAAGAAAACTATCGCCGGTATGCTTGCACGCAATGCGATTTCTCGATCAGCAAGCACCCAGGAGGCAGAACCTTCGAACCGGCTGAAGTCGAAACCTTGCTGCACGACAAGCAGATTGGCCCGATGCAAGGTTTCATTAGCAAGATGGGGCGCCCGTTCGCTGCGATCCTTACGCTGGATGGTGAGTGCAAGTTAGCGTTCGATTTCGGTCAAAATGATGATGACAACGCCGAGCCAGTTGATTTTTCAGGACATCAGGCGCTCGGGACTTGTCCCAAATGCAGTGCCCGCGTGTTTGAGCACGGCATGAGCTATTTGTGTGAGAAAGCGGTTGGTCCGGCTCGGACATGCGACTTCAAGTCGGGTAAGGTTATTTTGCAGCAAGAAGTCAGCGCAGAGCAGATGAGCAAGCTGCTTGAAACGGGTAAAACGGATTTGCTCGAGGGCTTTGTCTCAAGCCGAACGAATCGTAAGTTCAAGGCGTATTTGTCGCGGGGAGCTGACGGCAAGGTGAGCTTCGAGTTTGAGGCTCGACCCGATAGACCAGCGCGTAAAACGGCGGGTGGTGCGGCGGCCAAAAAGCTAGCTGCTAAAACCGCAACGAAAACCGCAACCAAGACTGCAACCAAGACTGCAACCAAGACTGCAACCAAAACGGCAGTGAAGAAGGCAACGCCTAAGAAGGCGGCAGCAAAAAAGGCTCCCGCGAAAAAAGCGGTAAAAAAAGCAGCAAAGAAGGTAGCTATAACAGTTGAGACCGCCGGCAGTGATGACTAAAAAAGGCTAAAACGTGAGCGTACACCCAGACGTAAGACGTATGACCGTGCCGCAACTGCTGGCATGCAAAGGTCATCGTAAAGTCGTGGCCCTGACGGCGCATAACGTATCCACGGCCAGGATTCTCGATGACTACGTCGACTTTATTCTGATTGGAGACTCGACGGCGATGGTTGCTTATGGGTTACCGAATACGTTGTCGATCACACTAGAGCAGATCGCTCAACATACGGCGGCTGTCGTGAGAGGTACGCAAAGAGCCTGCGTTATCGCTGACATGCCGTTTGGTAGTTATCAAGAGTCACCCGCCCAAGCATTTAGAAGCGCCGCCTACCTGCTTGAGCATGGCGCTGATGCGATCAAGCTTGAAGGCGGTTCTGTGATGGCAACAACCGTCGAGTATCTCGTTTCTCGCGGAATACCTGTGTTGGCGCATATCGGTTTGATGCCACAATACGTGAATACGATGGGTGGCTATCTTGCTCAGGGTCGCACAGAAGAATCTGCCAAGCGGGTGATGGACGATGCTAAGGCACTCGAAGCCGCAGGGGCCTTCGGCATCGTGCTAGAAGGTTTAGCCGAGGCGGTGGCAGCCAACATCAGTTCGGCTGTATCGGCTTTGACCATCGGTATCGGTGCGTCAGTTTCTTGTGATGGTCAAATTTTAGTCACCGAAGACATGCTCGGTTTGAGCGGTTCGCGAGTACCGAAATTCGTGAAGCGTTATGCCAATCTTGAAAATGAAATGCGTCAGGCTGTTGAACGCTACGCCGATGAGGTACGATCGTCTAAGTTTCCTGAATTGCAACATTGTTTTGCAGTCAAAAAAGACTAAATCGACTTCCCCTTCAAAGCTGAACGATGCACTTGATTCATGAGCAAAACTGAAAAGCCCTGGCACGTTGTCCGTCAATCTAAAGTGCATGGCAGTGGGGTGTTTGCCGCCCGCAAGATCCCGGCAGGCACCCGAATCATCGAGTATCTCGGGGCTACCATCAGTGCAAAAGAAGCAGATCGCAGGCATCCCACTAATCCTGATGATCCGTTTCATACTTTCTTTTTTGCTTTGAGTTCTGGCAAGGTTATCGACGGCAACGAAAATGGTAACGACGCGCGGTGGATCAACCACGCTTGCAGCCCCAATTGTGAGAGCAGTGAGGGCAAGGGCGGTAAACGGGTCTATATCGAAGCAAAAAAAGATATCGCTCGTGGCGAAGAACTGAATTATGACTATGGCCTAGTCATCGACGAAAAGTTAACTAAGACGCTCAAGGGGCAATACGCCTGTCGTTGTGGCGCGCCAGATTGTCGAGGGACGATGCTTGCACTACCCAAGAAGAAAGTCAGTAAAAAGGTCGACTAGTTAGTTCGCAAGCCCTATCGCGTGCCGCAAACCGTACCAGCCGTATACCAAGGCAGTACAAGCCCCCACAGTTAACAAGGTACGCAACTGAAGCATCCAGGTGGTTACCACGAGCGGCATACGCTTGTGCAACATCAAGTCCAACAGCCACTGAAGGCCAAGACCCGCCATCAGCATGATCAATCCGACATCTGGCGTAACCACCATCGCGAACCAGCCGATCAGAGCAGGGAATACGCTCCAGAGAAACATCGCGTTTCGTCTCGTTCCTGATTCGGTATGGGCAGCGATTCCCCACCAGATTGCGCCGACAAAACTCAGAATCACAGCACCGTAGCCCAACAAAGCGAGCAAAGCGGTGATTGGGTCAAGCCCGATATCGTGATTCGACGCAACGGCAAAAAACCAAAAGGGGATGAGACCCATCAAACCGGGGAGGAGTGCAGCCAGCGGGATGCCACGGAGATTGGTTACAGTTTTAAATGGCATCGTAGTTTGTTCACAAAAATATCAGTAACATGAGCGGATGAAGAATGAGCTGAGACATCTTGCACTTGAGGCGCTTACGCAGAGCGACTGGCATGGCAAGGCGCATATTTTGTCGCAAATCGACAGGACCAGTCCAATTGATTTTAGGGCAAGTTTAGTCGCGGCTGAGGGTATCCCGGGACGACCCGTGCTGAGTTTAGTGGCGCCGAGCCAATTGCCACAGAGAAGTGTCAGTACCCATGAGGGCAGAGCAGGCTTGATCCACTCGCTTGCTCATATTGAATTCAATGCAATTAACCTGGCTTTAGATGTGTTGTGGCGATTTGCTGATATGCCCGAGGCGTTTTATCGTGACTGGCTAACGGTCGCGCAAGAAGAGTCTCTGCACTTTAGTCTGCTCCATGATCATCTCAAGCGGCTGGGCTATGCCTACGGGGACTTCGCTTGTCACGATGGCTTATGGGAAATGGCTGAACGTACGCAAGGGGATGTTTTAGCCAGACTCGCGCTCGTGCCGCGAACCCTGGAGGCAAGAGGCTTAGACGCGTCACCGCTTGTCCGCCACAAGCTAGCCAGTGGGGGAGACAAAGCTGCGGCTGAGATTGTTGATCTCATTTTGCGAGATGAAATCGGTCACGTGGCGATCGGCAACAAATGGTATCGCTACGTGTGCGATCAGCGTGGATTGGATCCCATCACCACCTATCGTGATTTATCGAGAACTTATCGCGCACCGACGTTGAAAGGCCCCTTCAATCTCGAAGCACGACGTGCTGCGGGGTTTGAAGAGGCCGAGTTGACGGCTCTGGGGACGTAAGTTTTTACGTGCGTAGGCCGCCCTGAGGTTGTTTGGCTAATTGACACTCAGGTGACGGTTAACTGCGCTTAAAACCGCGTTAAACGAGGCTGTCACGATATCTCGATCGATCCCGACACCAAAACCGGTGTTGCCGTCATCAATGCGCGCTTCAACATAACACGCTGCGCGTGTATCGGTACCCGTACCAATTGCATGCTCATGATAATCAACAATCCGAACTGGCACGCCCAGACAATCCACAAAGGCTGATATTGCACCATCACCACTGCCGTTCAAGGTACGGCGCTCACCATCAACCTCAAACTCTGCTTCGATCGTAAAGCTCTGACCCGCAGCAGCTGTTGGGTTACCAGTGATACTGTGTTTGATCAGGCGCCAAGGTTTGTTCAAGGTCAGATATTCTGACTTGAATACCGAGTGAACATCATCTGCAGTGACCTCGCGTCCGGTTTCATCTGTCACCCGCTGAATGGCTCGGCTGAATTCGATTTGTAACCGACGAGGTAACACCAGACCATGCTCTTGCTCTAGCAAATAGGACACGCCGCCTTTACCTGACTGGCTGTTGACCCGAATCACGGCATCGTAGCTGCGACCCAGATCAGCGGGATCGATAGGCAAGTAGGGGACTTCCCAGACGCCGTTTGGATTTTGAACCGCAAAGCCTTTTTTAATCGCGTCCTGATGTGAGCCAGAGAAGGCGGTAAACACTAAATCGCCCACGTAAGGATGCCGTGGGTGGACGGGCAGCTGGTTGCAATACTCAACACAGCGTCTTACTTCATCGATATCCGAAAAATCCAGACCGGGGTGGATGCCTTGTGTATAGAGGTTCAACGCCAGGGTCACCAGATCGACGTTGCCCGTGCGTTCGCCACTGCCGAATAAGCAACCTTCGACGCGATCTGCGCCTGCCATCAAACCGAGCTCTGCAGCGGCAACTGCTGTACCACGGTCATTGTGCGGATGCAGGCTGACAATAATACTGTCGCGGCACTTCAGGTTTTTGTGCATGTATTCGATTTGATCGGCATACATGTTGGGCGTCGTCGCCTCGATCGTCGCCGGTAAGTTGTAGACGATTTTTTTCTCAGGCGTCGGCTGCCACACTTCAGTGACCGCGTTGCAGACTTCGAGCGCAAAGTCGGGTTCGGTCGTGCTGAATACTTCGGGACTGTATTCGTAGAGCCAGTCGGTCTGTGGGTATTTGGCCATCTCGGCCATCACACTGCGGGTGCCATCAATGGCGACTTGTTTGACTTCGTCGCGGTTCATGTTGAACACGATCCGACGAAAGCCTGGCGCACAAGCGTTATACAAATGGATCATGGCTCGTTTCGCACCGGCTGCGGACTCGACCGTGCGAGCGATCAACTCGGGCCGCGCTTGCGTCAACGCAATGATGGTGACGTCGTCAGGGATCAGCTTGTCATCGACTAACTTGCGCACGAAATCAAAATCAGTTTGCGAGGCAGAGGGAAATCCAACTTCGATTTCTTTAAAACCGATTTTGATGAGCATGTCGAAGAAGCGCAATTTACGCTCGACACTCATGGGTTCAATGAGCGACTGATTGCCATCGCGCAGATCGGTACTCATCCAGACAGGCGGCTGGGTAATACGCTTGGTTGGCCAGGTTCTCTCGACAAAATCGTGTTCGAAGGGCTTGAATGGAACGTATTTACTTGCTGGGTTGGAAAGCATAATGACCTCGAATCATGACAAATATCCCTTAAAGATTGAATTCAAGAGAGTTTTTTTACTTTTTAGCATGTTGACCTGACTGGATTGCGCCAGGTTTTGAATCAGTGGGTGGCGGATGGCTGCCGGACTGCCACGGGGCGCTAGGCCCGGCAACCGATCGCTAGTAGTAGCGGTAGCGCAAAGGTAGATTGCTCGCCAGACATGGCGGGCGAACACGCGCGCTCAACACTCAGGTTGACACGGGTTGTCTTTGGGGAGAAGTTACGACGGCTAGCCGTAAAAATTACTTTCATACCGTAAGTCGAACATAAATTGACGAGAAATGCAAACGCGAGCTAAACCAGTCAGCGGGAACGCGGTGCCTGAGCAGGGGTTTCTGTGGGCACGGTACTAGCCGCCGCATTGGCTGCTAGTGCTGCATCAATGACTGCCTTTTGTTCGCGCGCAAGTGCCAGTTTTCTGGCGCGACCAGACCGAAGCTGTCTTAAAGCCATCCGCATATTGCCGTAGTTAATAGGCACTTCTTTGTCTTTCCAGACCCACCGCAGTACATCAAGTGCTTCAGGGGAAAGTTGCTCGGATAACTCCTGGATGATCTCCAGGGGCACTAAAGCATTGCGCCCGGTCGCCATGCTTTGAATGAGGTAACTTCTAATCCCGCCCAGAATAAATAAGGTGATGATGAGTAGCAACCCCGCCCAGATATACCAGTTGATGCGATTCAGAAAGTCAAGCACCTGCGGGCCGAGAATGCTTAGCCAGCTGAAGCTCTCATATCGCAAACCATCCGTTCTTTTGAGAACGCTGATGCAGACCGAGTACCAAGCGACAGCAACGATGCCAACCACTAAGACCCGAATCAAGACGGGCAACCACGCTAGTCTAAGGCAGATATTTTGCAATAAACGCGAGTCTTGACGGCGATTTTTGGCACTGAGTGGGATGATCATGCACAATATTATATATATGAGCCGACAACTACTCGAACTGAGAACGGGCCAGCAACTGACGTTGACCCCAGCTTTGCAACAATCTTTGCGGATTTTGCAGTTATCTACTCTTGATCTCGAGGCTGAAGTGGCACGTGCGCTGGCAGAAAATCCGCTCTTAGAGTCCCAAGCGCAGGACGTTGAGTCTGATGAAAAACCTAGTTCTGGTGAGACAGGACTCGCCCTAAACCGATACGAAACATCGACTGCGCAGACTGATAATGGTCAGAGCAGTGAAGTGAACGCAGCTGCAACAGAGCCACTGAACACCGATCCGGATTACGGTTCGGGTACCTTGTCGGTCGACTTCAAGTCGGCACGAGACTCGAGCGATGATGATCAGGATGTTCGGCCAGAAACGGCAGTTCAAGGGAGTTTGCGGGATTATTTGCTGGATCAGTTGAACACCACTCGTTTTTCTACAAGAGATGCAGCGCTGGTCGAGATATTGATTGAAGAATTAAATGATGATGGTTTGCTCGCGTCGTCCGTCGAAGAGATCGTCACGTGGATGGATCCTTCTCTGGGCCTCACGGTTGATGATTTTGTTGTTGCGCTGAATCTGTTGCACTCGTTTGACCCGCCAGGCATCGGTGCTCGCGATCTTTCTGAATGCCTCGATTTACAGCTTCAATACGCAGACCTGGATCAATTGCCTGAGGCCAGAGATCAGAAGACACTCGCTTTGGCTCGAGAGCTTTGCCGCACAGGCTTACCGACGCTCGCGACTGGCAACATGATCAAATTGCGCGAAATGTTGGGTTGCGATACTGCGCAACTAAAGAGGGCTCACGCGCTGATCTTAAAGCTAAATCCAAGACCCGCCTCTAATTGGACGCGTCCCGCTGCGGAGTTCGCAGTACCTGACGTGATTGTTCGCAAGACCGATGAGGGTTGGCGGGTGTTTCTTAACGACGCAGTGATGCCCAAACTGCGCATCAACGAAATGTATGCCAAGGCGCTAGGTACTGCGCGGTCGGGTTCGAATGCAGACCTGCACGGGAAGTTGCAAGAAGCCAGATGGTTGATCCGCAACGTTGTTCAACGCTTTGACACGATTCGGCGAGTCGCAGAGATCATCGTCAGTTATCAACAAGCATTTTTCTTCAAAGGTTGGCAAGCAATCAGGCCGTTGACACTTAAAGACATCGCAGGTGAACTCGGCATGCACGAGTCGACGATCTCAAGAGCCACGACGCAAAAATATATTCTCACGCCTTTTGGCACTGTTGAGCTTAAACGTTTTTTTAGCACTGGGTTGGCATCAACCGATGGGGGCGAAGCAACGTCGGCTACGTCGATTCAAACTCGAATCAAGGCATTGATCGCCTCTGAAGATAGGCACAAGCCCTTATCGGATAGTCAGTTGGTGACGCTACTTGATAAAGACGGCATAACTGTTGCTCGGCGCACGGTGGCTAAGTATCGTGAGTTATTGCGTATTCCCACTGCACCACTGAGAAGGTCTCAAGCGCAGGCTAACTAAGGGTTGTTAACCGCCCGCTGTCCGGTTCGAAGTTCCTGCAATGTCCGGGCAATTGGCAGTTTGGCCCCAACCACGGTTTGGCTCGCAGAACTTGCGTTGCGCTTGTTCTACACACCGGGGGCGGTCAAGAAATCTGAGCTTATTGCACTGATCGAGATCGTTTTTGAGAGCTTGCTGCCAACTAAGCATCGGGCTGTTGGGTTTGGCTGGCTTAAGGGGTTCTGCCGGCCTTGCGGGTATTGCGGGTATAGCAGGCATCGCAGGCGTTTGCGGAATGCTGGCGACGACCATAGGGGATTGACCGGACGCTCGAGGAGCGTCGATCGTGACAATATCCGAAGGGCCTTGCGATAGTTGGCTACCCCCAGTAGAGAGTTCTCGACTCGGCATATCGGCCTCTGCTTTGGGGATATCGATGCGGATCATCTCATCAGGGTCACGCACGATACCGTCAACGCTCATCGCCAGAACAGACCATTCGACTGGCGGAATTTCCTTTGGTACACCCAGGGTGCCGTCAATTCGTGGCTGCGGGGGTTGCGCCAGTGTCAGCTTGCTTTTATCGTCTAGCGCAGCTTGGTTTTTTGCGTCGTTGCCAGCTGAGATAGTCGCGGGTGCTTTATTGACAAGCCACTCACCAAGCCTGATACCGCCTTGCCAGCAACCAATGCCGACAATCACAAGAAAACCGATCAACACGCGCCATGACATGGTCTTTCGTCTCAGTTAATGCGCAGCGGATGGGGCTGCACCGTGTTCTCGCATGGCATGAAAGCGAATCGACGGATAGCGCTCTTCTGCAACACGAAGTTGCGCGCCTGAGGTCACCAAGAACGCAGGCGCTTCGACAACATCATAGGCGATATGGGAGGCATTAGCGTCGATAAATTTGCGTAGTTCTTTCGGGTCTTCGGCGGTGATCCATCTTGCCATACTGTAACGAGAGGCCATCATGCGAGCTTCGCAACCATACTCTGCCGCGAGACGATGCGCGACGACCTCAAACTGCAATTGACCCACAGCACCAAGCAGTAATGCGCCACCTGCAGCAATTGGACGAAATACCTGGATTGCCCCTTCTTCGCCTAACTGAGCCAAACCCGTGCGCAACTGCTTAATGCGCAAGGGATCTTTGACTTCTACAGCTTGAAAAAGCTCGGGGGCGAAAAATGGTAAGCCGGTGAAGTGCAAGGATTCGCCTTCGGTTAACACATCGCCCAGGTGCAAAATGCCATGATTGGGGATGCCGATCACATCGCCGGCGTAGGCCTCATCGACCAACTCACGACGTTGTGACAAAAATGACACGACATTATTAGGACGAATCTCTTTACCGTTGCGCGAGACTTTTAAACGCATACCGCGATTAAATTTGCCAGAACTCACGCGGACAAACGCAACACGATCTCGGTGAGCCGGATCCATGTTCGCCTGCACTTTGAAAACGACACCTGTGAATTTGGGTTCTTCAGGATTGACCTGTCTCTCCATGGCTGTTCGCGCCCCGGGCGGTGGCGCTTGTTCTACCAAGGCATCCAATACCTCTTGAACGCCAAAGTTGTTGATGGCAGAGCCGAAGAACACCGGTGTTTGCCGACCAGCCAGAAACTCAGCCCTGTCAAAAACGGGCGAAGCAGCCTGAATGAGTTCGATATCGTTTTTTGCGCTCGTAAAAGCGTCGCCGAATCGTTTAGCGATCTCTGGATTATCCAGACCGTCGATGACGTCGTCTTTGCTGTCGTCACGACGCTCCTGGCCCGGGCGAAACAGACGCATTTTGTCGCGGGCGATATCAAATACCCCCTCAAAAGCCTTACCCATACCGACAGGCCATGACATGGGGACTGCATCCATACCGATGTGCTCTTCGATCTCGGCTAGAAGATCGAGAGGTTCTTTGACCTCGCGATCCATCTTGTTGATGAAGGTGATGATGGGCGTGTTTCGTGCACGACAGACCTGCAGCAAGCGGATCGTTTGCGGCTCAACACCGTTGGCAGCGTCAATTACCATCAAAGCGGCATCAACCGCCGTCAGCACGCGATAAGTATCCTCGGAGAAGTCCTGGTGGCCGGGCGTATCAAGCAAGTTGATGACACAGTCGCGGTATTCCATTTGCATAACGGAGGAGGCAACTGAAATACCCCGCTGCTTTTCGATTTCCATCCAGTCAGAGGATGCGTGTCTTGACGCTTTTCGCGCCTTCACACTACCGGCAATTTGAATCGCCCCCGCGAAAAGCAAAAGCTTTTCGGTGAGGGTTGTCTTGCCCGCATCGGGGTGCGAGATGATGGCGAATGTGCGACGCCGTGCGACTTCAGTTTGGATACTCATGGCGCGAGAATTTAGTCGGGTTATTTACTCAAAGGGGAGGGGCGGCGAGCTCGGTTCGCTTGCCCAGCCGCACCGGTTGAGGCGCCAGCGCCGGGACGGCCAGTGCTTGGACCAGAGCGGGCGCGTGGTGGACCAGAGCGTCCGGGGGCAAAGGCTGGGCGATTGCCGTTCGCTGAGGCGTTGCCTTGCGGTCTTGGGCGCCGGGGCGCTTCACGCCGGCCAGCGGCTCTTTCGTCATCGTCAGCACCGTGCGCTGACGGGGGCGAGGCGGTCCAACCGGTTGGAGCTGGCAAAACAGTGATTTTGCGTTTAATTAAACGCTCGATATCACGTAGATATTTAAGTTCATCGTTATCAATTAATGACAAGGCCGAGCCATTTGCCCCCGCGCGTGCAGTGCGACCAATGCGGTGAACGTAGTCTTCAGGCACGTTGGGCAACTCAAAGTTGACGACCTGTGGAAGTTGATCGATATCAATGCCGCGCGCTGCAATATCCGTTGCGACCAATACGGATACTTTTCCTGTTTTGAAATCATCCAGCGCACGAGTGCGAGCCGCCTGGCTCTTATTGCCATGAATCGCGGCAGATTTTAGTCCGTCTTTGACGAGCTTTTCGGCAAGGCGGTTTGCGCCATGCTTGGTGCGAGTAAAGACCAGAACTTGATGCCAACCGCTTTCACGGATGATATGGCTGAGCACATCGCGCTTGTGTGCTTGTGGCACCATGTGCGCACTTTGATCGATACGCTCGACTGTTGTGTTGCGGGCAGCGACCGATACTTCAATCGCGTCACGTAAAACGCCTTTCGATAACTCGCGGATTTCGTCAGAGAACGTTGCCGAGAACAACAGATTTTGTCGTTGACGGGGCAATAACGCCAGGATTTTGCGAATGTCGCGAATAAAGCCCATATCCAGCATTCGGTCTGCCTCATCCAGCACCAGGATTTCGACGCCAGACAAATCAACCGTTCGTTGACCGCAATGATCGAGCAAACGACCAGGGGTCGCGACAAGGATATCCAGCGGTTTGCGTAGCGCATTGATTTGAGGATTGATATTGACGCCACCAAACATCACCATAGATGAAATATTGGTGTGCACACCATAGGTTTTGACGGACTCTTCAACTTGAGCAGTTAGCTCGCGAGTTGGTGTCAGAATCAGGCAGCGTGGCCGGCCAGGTTTGCGTAATTCGGCAGGCTTGGATAGCAGCAGATGAAGAATTGGCAACGTGAACCCAGCTGTTTTGCCAGTACCGGTTTGTGCAGCGGCTAACAGATCACGGCCTTCTAAGACTCGGGGGATCGCTTGCGCTTGAATAGGGGTGGGCGTGGTGTAGCCGACATCGGCAATGGCACGCATAAGGGAATCGGCTAACCCGAGGTCAGCAAAAGTAGTAGAGGTAGACAAGAAAAGTGCTCCATCGTCATACCGGCTCGCGGGGTCGCCGCAGGCTCCAATCGGGGTAGACGAACAGGGAGTAAAACGCCGTTGAGGCGGGCGCCCACAGAAGCGGGGCTTAGCGAGACACGAGGACTGGAACGTTGTGTCGTGCAGGCATTATACGCTAGCGACGCTAACCCGACGGATTTTTCTAGTTGCTGTTACTGCTGCGTTTGAGTCTGCTCAATCAAGGGCATCAAGAAATCCCGACTGATCCCACTACCGATTCGGTTAATGCGATCAAGAAACTCAGTTAAATAGGGATGAAGCCCTTTTTGCAGAATTTCT
Organism: Jezberella montanilacus; assembly: GCF_003003055.1. Lineage (GTDB taxonomy): Bacteria > Pseudomonadota > Gammaproteobacteria > Burkholderiales > Burkholderiaceae_B > Zwartia > Zwartia montanilacus. The sequence goes on along the minus strand of NZ_PVTV01000012.1, from coordinate 85,131 downwards.
TCAATGACGGAGTCTTGCAGTTCTGACAACAAACCGAAGGCGGCCAGCTGTGTACCGCCGGATTGCCGATTCCGAACGCGTACCAGGGTCTCGCAGACCTCTTGCACACTTGCTGCCAAAGACCGCGGCATGCTGGGGTTAAGGATCAGCAATTGAGCGATACGCTCAGGTGTGATGACGTCCTTGTAGTGGCTGCGATAGTTTTCAAAGGCAGATACAGACCGGAGAATAGCGGTCCAATAATAGAAATCATCGACTGCGTTGGGGTCTTCGTGACGGTATTTAGTGGCAGCTAAAAATTTGACGTCAAGCAAACGCGCGGTGTTGTCGGCTCGTTCAAGAAATGTACCGAGCTGACTAAAGTCATACACCTCATTGCGCATCATGGTGCCGTTGTGCACCCCGCGCGTCAGGTGCGAGCGAAACTTCACCCAATCAAAGAAATGTGCAGGTGCGCGCGTAAGCGCCTCGTCGCTGATCATTCTTTGCGCTTCGAGCCAGGTGGTGTTGATAGTCTCCCAGAGCTCGGTCGTGATCGAGCCGCGCACGGCCCGAGCGTTTTCGCGAGCGGCTTGCAAGCAGCGCATAATCGACGAAGGATTATCCATGTCGCTCACCATGAAGGCGATGACGGGAGCAGGTAAATATTTCGACTGCTCTGCGTTGTATTGCGCGCTTAGCTCAGAGATCTCAAGCATGGCTCGCCAGGCGTGCTCGGTTGCCTCTTCAGATTGGGGCAGCAGTGACATTTGATAATTGACGTCCAGCATCCGCGCGGTGTTTTCAGCGCGCTCGGTGTAGCGGGACATCCAGTAAACGTGGTCGGCGGTTCTTGATAGCATGATGTTTAGCCTTATTCCTCAAGAATCCAGGTGTCTTTGGTGCCGCCGCCTTGCGATGAGTTCACCACAAGAGAGCCTTCTTTCAGTGCGACGCGTGTCAGTCCACCGGGAACCATGCGCACGTGATTGCCAGACAGCACGAAGGGTCGCAGATCAACATGTCGAGGAGCGATGCCCGACTCAACAAACGTCGGACAGGTCGACAGCGCAAGCGTTGGTTGAGCGATATAGTTGCTTGGATTTGCTTTCACTCTCAGTTTGAAGTCTTCGATCTCGGCTTGCGTTGAGGCGGGTCCGACCAGCATGCCATAGCCACCAGCGCCGTGAACTTCTTTGACGACCAACTGCGCCATGTTTTTGAGTACATGATCGAGCTCTGAAGCTTTGCGGCAAAGGTAAGTGGGTACGTTTGCGATGAGTGGCTCTTCGCTTAAATAAAATTTGATCATGTCGGGTACGTAGGGATAGATGGACTTATCGTCCGCCACCCCAGTACCGATTGCATTGCAAATTGCAACATTGCCTGCCCGATACGCGCGCAATAAGCCTGAAGCACCAAGCGTGGAATCTGCCTTGAAGGACTCAGGGTCAAGAAAGTCATCATCAACGCGGCGGTAGATGACATCAACCCTGCGTGACCCTTGTGTCGTGCGCATGTAAAGGACGTCGTCGTCGACGAAGAGGTCTTTGCCTTCAACTAGCTCGACGCCCATTTGCTGGGCGAGAAACGCATGTTCAAAATAGGCCGAGTTATACATCCCCGGCGTCAACACGACCACGTTGGGCATGCTGGTGTGCGCAGGCGTCGCATTGCGCAGCGCCTCAAGCAGCAAATCCGGATAGTGTGCGACTGGCGCGACACGGTGCTGGGAAAAAAGCTCAGGAAACAACCGCATCATCATTTTGCGATTTTCAAGCATGTACGACACGCCAGACGGCACGCGCAGGTTATCTTCGAGCACAAAGAACTGCCCTGACGAATCACCATAGTTTGCGCGCACGAGGTCAATGCCAGCGATGTGAGCGTAGATATCTAAGGGGACTTGAACGCCCTTCATTTCGGGTCGAAACTGAGCGTTGTTGAGGACTTGCTCTGCCGGTACGATCCCTGCTTTAAGGATATTTTGGTCGTGATAGACGTCGTGCAAAAACATATTCAACGCGCGAACGCGTTGTATCAAGCCTTTTTCAAGTAACGCCCATTCACTGGCCGGAAACACTCGTGGCACGATATCGAAGGGGATGGTCCGCTCGGTCCCGTCATTGTCCCCATAGACCGCGAAGGTAATGCCAACCCGGCGAAAGATAAGCTCGGCTTCCTCGCGGCGGGCGTTCAAGACGTGATCGGGTTGTTGCGCCAGCCAGGCAGCGAAGGCTTTGTAATGCGCCCGTGGATTGGCGTGCGTGACGTCGCCAACCTGATCGGTCAGTCTGACTTCGTTCATCATTTCGTCAAAAGCGGCTACTCGTTGTTGCATGCAGATACCTTTAAGAAAAACGACACAAGCTCGCTTTTCAAAAATATATCTCAATTCGACAATATCTTCGAGGACTAATGAAGTTAGTATAAGAATTTGGATTGAAGTTAACCTTTTATGCACCTAAAAAGTGCAGTATTGAGATCATGGCCATCCACGTCGCACTTCATCACGTTACAACCTATCAATACGATCGGCTGGTGAATTTGGGGCCGCAGGTCGTTCGCCTGCGCCCCGCTCCGCATTGCCGAACCAAGATACTGTCGTACTCAATGCGCGTCGAGCCAGCAGAGCATTTCATTAACTGGCAGCAAGATCCCTTCTCGAATTATCAAGCGCGGTTGATGTTTCCGAGCCGAACGCGTGAATTCAAGATTACGGTTGATCTGGTCGCCGAGATGTCTGTTTACAACCCTTTCGATTTCTTTCTCGAAGAAGATGCCGAGCAGTTTCCGTTTACCTACGATCCGGCGCTCGCCGATGATTTAGCCCCTTATCTGCGTGTCGAGAAGCCGGGCCCTTTGCTGGCCAAGTTTCTCGCAAAGGTTCATTACGACAAACTACGAACGATCGATTTCATTGTTGATCTCAATACTCGTCTGCGCGATCAGGTCGATTACACGGTTCGTATGGAGCCTGGCGTGCAGGAGCCTGAAGAGACGCTTGAGCTTGCTTCGGGATCCTGCCGGGATTCGGCGTGGTTATTAGTCCAGATATTTAGGCATTTTGGCCTCGCGGCACGTTTTGTTTCGGGTTACCTGATCCAGCTTAAGGCTGACGTTGAGGCGGTTGATGGCCCGAGCGGCGCTCAGTCTGATTTCACTGATCTGCACGCTTGGTGCGAGGTTTATTTGCCAGGCGCGGGATGGGTCGGTTTGGACCCCACTTCAGGGTTGCTTGCGGGTGAAGGCCATATCCCCATTGCGTGTACACCAGAACCGTCTTCTGCCGCGCCCGTTTCGGGCGGGCTTGATGAATGCGAGGTGGAGTTCGATCATCTGATGTCGGTTCAACGGGTACACGAGTCTGCTCGGGTGACCAAGCCTTACGAGGATAAAGACTGGCAGGGCATTGTCGACCTGGGTCAGAAAGTTGATCACTCCCTGGCAGGCATGGACGTGCGCTTGACCATGGGGGGCGAGCCTACCTTTGTGTCCGCGCTCGACCGCGATGGTGCTGAATGGAATATCGATGCATTGGGTCCCACCAAACGAGGCTTGGGAACTGAGTTACTGAAAAAGCTGCAGGCACGTTATGCAGTAGGCGGTTTTTTGCATTTTGGTCAAGGTAAATGGTATCCGGGTGAGCAGTTGCCTCGCTGGTCTTTATCTGCATACTGGCGCAAGGATGGTAAGCCTTGCTGGACTGATCCGACGTTGTTTGCTGACGAAAGAGATCCACATCACTACACCAAAGCCGACGCCGAAAGCTTTATCCGTTTGTTGACAGACAAGCTGGGTGTGTCGAGCGCTTTCATCAAGCCCGGGTTTGAAGATGTTTTTTACTACCTCTGGCGTGAAAGAAAGCTGGCTGTCAACGTTGATCCCTTCGAGTCAAAACTTGATGATGAAATGGAGAGAGCTCGGCTGCGTCGAGTGTTTGAACAGAAGCTTGATTCGCCCGTAGGTTATGCGTTGCCCCTGAGAGTTTTATCTGAGGAGGAAGCGACTGGCAGTAACAAGTGGCGATCTGGCCCTTGGTTTTTTCGCGATGATCGCATGTACCTCATTCCCGGCGATTCGGCGATGGGTTACCGCTTGCCCCTTGACTCCTTGCCCTGGGCCAGTGCAGCTGATCAGCTGCGCTCCTACGATCAGGATCCCTACGCACCGCGCACTGCCTTGCCTGCGCTGACTGAACTTAAGCGGCAATATTCCGATCGGGATGGTGCTGCACTGGGTGTTAATTCGGTAGCCGCGAAAATAAAGGCTGAAAGCCTGACGACGACCAAGGCTGATTCTGTCGATGAAGGGCGGACGCCGCTTGCACCTGCCAAGAACGAGTCTGTGCCCGGGCTGATCAGAACGGCTTTGGTCGTTGAGGTTCGCAACCCTAAGCGGGCGAATGGCCCGACAATCGAATTCGCTGGCAGCGCGAGTTCGGTTCTTTACGTGTTTATGCCGCCACTGACCTCACTAGAGGACTATCTCGCGCTGCTCAACGCAGTAGAAGAGACGGCTGCGACGCTGAAATTCAAGATTGTCATAGAAGGCTATCCACCTCCGCGGGATCCGCGACTGACGGTCTTGCAGGTCACGCCTGATCCGGGCGTGATTGAGGTCAATATTCATCCAGCAAATAGCTGGGATGAATTGGTTGCCAATACTGAGTTTCTGTATGAGGCCGCGCATCAGACCAAGCTGAGCACCGAAAAATTTATGAACGATGGGCGTCACACCGGCACAGGTGGGGGCAACCATTTTGTAATGGGTGGCGCGACAACAGCGGATAGCCCTTTTTTGAGGCGCCCGGATGTTCTGGGCAGCTTGCTTGCTTTTTGGCACAACCACCCCTCGATGTCTTATTTGTTCTCGGGTTTGTTCATCGGACCGACAAGCCAGTCGCCGCGGGTCGATGAAGCGCGCAATGATCAAGTCTTTGAACTTGAAATTGCATTAAACGAAATTGAACGTCAGTTAGAGACCAATGGGCATTGTCCACCCTGGATGGTTGATCGCGCGTTGCGTAATATTTTGACTGATGTGACCGGCAACACGCATCGTGCCGAGTTCAGTATTGATAAGCTGTATTCACCAGATGGCCCGACAGGTCGTCTCGGCTTGCTTGAGTTGCGCGGGTTCGAAATGCCGCCCCATGCGAGGATGAGTCTGGTTCAGCAGTTGTTAATCCGTGCCTTGGTGGCCTGGTTCTGGAAAACCCCTTATCAGCCTGCGTCAAAAACCAGGTTGACCCGGTGGGGGACTCAACTGCATGACCGATTTTTATTGCCGACTTTTGTCATGATGGATTTTGAAGATGTACTGACTGAGTTGGGTCGTGCAGGTTTCAAGTTTGATCGGTCATGGTTTGAGCCGCACATGGAGTTCCGCTTTCCCGCAATTGGCCATGTCGACATCAGAGGGATGCGTTTATCGTTGCGCACAGCACTCGAACCTTGGCATGTGATGGGTGAGGAAGGTTCTGCGGGCGGTACAGTCCGTTATGTCGATTCGTCGCTTGAGCGGATCGAGCTCAAGGTATCGGGCTACACAGACAATCGCTACGCCATCTCGGTCAACGGCGTTGTGCCGAGCTTACAGCCGACGGGGATAGAAGGTGAATATGTGATCGGCGTTCGCTACAAGGCCTGGGCGCCACCGTCGGCCTTGCATCCGTCTATTGGCGCTCATGCCCCCCTGTCATTCGACTTGGTCGATAACTGGCTATCTCGCTCGTTGGGTGGGTGCCGCTACCATGTCACTCATCCTGGCGGTCGCAATTACGACACCCTACCTATCAACGCCTTCGAAGCTGAAAGCCGTCGACTGGCGAGATTTTTTCCACAACAACATACACCAGGTGCTGTGCAACTGACCCATCAAGCCACGGGAATTGAATTTCCATTTACACTTGACCTCAGACGAAACTAATTCAACAGTTCTACATACATGTCGCTTCAATCGACCTCTCAATTTGGCTCAGAAAAGCTTGATGCCAATGGTCAAGATGAGTTAATTAAAAATATTTTAGCGCTGACTGCTGCTGTCAAAACCGGCCACTTTGATGAATGCCGTGATTTACAAGATGAGTTGCGGCCGCACTGGAAAACCTTTTTTCAATATCTTGGGCAAAATGGCCTCGAGCAACTTCCCGAAAGTGCCGAGACCATTGCGCGCCTGATCGCGCAGAATGGCGTGACTTACAACGTGTTTGCCGACAATAAAGGTCAAACGCGTCCCTGGTCTTTGAATCCCCTGCCTCTTTTGATCACTCCTCCAGAGTGGCGCTTGATTGCTGGTTCGCTCGCACAGCGGGCGAAATTACTGGATCTGATGCTTCATGACATCTACGGCGAACAAACGTTGATCAAAGCGGGCTATCTGCCTGCAGCCCTGATCTTTGGCCATCCAGGCTATTTGCGAGGCATGAAAGACGTCAAACCACTGGGCGATATCTATCTACATGTCGCTGCCTTCGATATTGCCCGGGGGCCTGATGGCAGATGGTGGGTGGTCAGGCAGCGAACCCAATCACCTTCGGGTCTCGGTTATACGCTTGAGAATCGCTTGATTACGTCTGGGTTGTTTCCCGAGGCTTATCGTGAGATGCGCATTCAGCATGTGGCATCGAGTTACAAACGACTGCTTCACTCGATACGGACGGCGGCCTCAGCAATCGCCGGTGGTGGTGCTCGGCTCGCTTTGCTGACCTCAGGTCCGTCAAGCGACACGTATTTTGAACATGCTTACCTTGCGCGCTACCTTGGCCTGGCTTTGGTCGAAGGCGCTGATCTGACTGTGCGCGATGACAAGCTGTATTTAAAAACGATGCATGGCTTGCAGCGAATACACGGACTATTGAGACGAATAGATGACGAATATTGCGATCCACTAGAACTCAAGGCGGATTCGACTCTGGGAGTTCCCGGGTTGTTGCAAGCTGTGCGCGCGGGCAATGTTGTGATGGCGAATGCCCTCGGCACTCGATTCGTCGAGTCGCCCGCCGTTCAGGGCTTTTTGCCATCGATATCCGAGTATCTCTTGGGTGAGCCATTGAAGATGCCTTCCTTGCACACGTGGTGGTGCGGTGAGCGAGCCGCCTGGAAGGATATTTCACAAGATCTGCATACCCAGGTTGTGAAGCCGACTTTTGGCACCAATGGCCGAGAGGGCTTTCCTCCGGTCATCGCCAGTTTGCTCGATACGCCAGAATTGCAACATTTGCGTGATCGCATTGATCTGGATCCAGACAGATATACGACGCAGAGTTACTTACCTTTTTCGCAAGCGCCAACCTGGTCCGGCCAGGAACTGACGCCTCGCACGGCAATGCTGCGTGTCTATTTAATTGCGGATGGCAATGGTGGCTGGGAAGCCTTACCGGGAGGCATGACCCGCATCGCAGCGGTTGATCCTCATGTCGTCTCGATACAAAGCGGGGGCAGTACGCTTGATACCTGGGTCATGACGGACCAGTCTGTTGACGACTATTCAATGTTACCGAGCCGAGTCAAGCTGCCGCGATGGACGGAGTCTAACCAACTGGTGTCGAGCCGCTCGGCTGAAAACCTCTTTTGGCTGGGGCGTTATACAGAGCGTTGCGAGTCCATGGTGCGCTTAGCCAAAGAAGCGTTAGTGCTGATGAGCACTGATCAGCAAAATAGTTTACCTGTGCTGAACGATACGGTTAGTGATCTGCTTGAACAGCACGGCATGATCCCGCCAGTGTCGCCAGATCTGACCAGATCAGCCGCGCTCTTAGGTAAGACACTCATTCGTGGATTAACCCTACGCGGTAACAATGGGTTGACTGATCATATTGACTTGCTTGAGTTCACACTAAAAGCAGCGCGTGATAGATTGCCGGCCGAGCATGCGGAAATTGCGCACGCGATGAAAAAAATACTAGGCATTGATTTGATGGTGCCTCGGGCCGAAGGCTCGCTGAAAAACAACACGAGAGCGCAGGCGCGCAAAGCGATCAGCCTCGCGAACAGGCCCGCCATTGATACGATTGAGCTACTCGACGCTGTTGGCGTTCAGTTAGCAGCGCTTGTCGGCTTTCAATCTGATCGCATGACTCGTGATTTGGGTTGGCACATGCTGACGGCGGGCAGGTTAGTCGAGCGCATGATTATCCTCACCACGACGATCAAGGCATTTTTCAAGCACTCAGCGGTTTATACGCCTCGGGGATTTGATAGCCTGCTCACCCTCTTTGATAGCTCGATTACTTACCGTGGACGCTATCAGCGGCAGCAAGACACTTTGGCTCTGATTGATTTGATCGTGCACGATCAGACAAATCCTCGAGCTCTGGTCTGTATTCTTGATCAGCTCGTCGCTGAGATCGCTCATATCCCGCATGCAGAAGGCATCTTGTCGACGATACCGACTATTGACTCCTCAGAAGAGGAGGTACTTAAGATCGTACAAAGTGTTGAAGGACTGGGGCTTTTTGCCCTGCAGTTATCTGACAGCATCAGCCACCGGTTTTTTGCACACGCCGTAGATAGGCATTTCGTATCATGACGCGCATACAAATCGAACACGAGACGATATATGGCTATCAAACCGATGTTGAGCTTGCACATCATCTAGCCTATTTGCATCCGCTTACCTCGCGATGGCAAAAAATCATCAGTGCTGACTTGTCAGTCGATCCCGATCCGACCAATCGATCCGAGGGACGAGATGTTTTTGGCAACATACGTACTTTTTTTACCATTGCCGCGCCTCATTCATCTTTGTCGGTGCGGGCATCATCGGTAGTAGAGATCGAGGATCGCTATATCAGCCTGAATTTGGATGATTCTCCCGCTTGGGAAGAGGTGGCAGAATCATTGAGCTACGTGCTTGATAGACCCTATGTGCCAGCAACCGAGTTCGTCTTTTCAAGCCCTCATGTGCCCAGGCTTGAGGTTTTAAAACAATATGCGCTGGTGTCCTTTAAAAGAGGGCGTCCGATCGGATTGGCTTGCCTGGATCTTAATGAGCGCATCTATAAAGATTTCACCTATTCAACGACTGCGACGACGGTCGATACTCCGATCACTGAGGCGTTTAACAAGCGTGCAGGCGTTTGCCAGGATTTTTCGCATATTTTGATCGGTTGTCTGCGGGCCCTCGGTTTGAGTGCGCAATATATCAGCGGCTATTTGCTTACTCGGCCAGCCCCAGGACAAACCAAGTTACGTGGCTCAGATGCTTCACATGCTTGGGTATCTGTTTATTGTCCTGGTGTCCCTGGCAGCTGGCTTGAGTTGGACCCCACCAATAACGTGATCCCCAGACATCAGCATGTTCGGCTCGCAGTTGGCCGGGATTTTGGCGACGTCTCACCTTTAAGAGGCGTCATCCGGGGGGGCGGCGATCACGCATTAAAAATCGCCGTGACCTGTGAGGAGATTGGCGTTTAGATCAGAGGTCGATCAGCTCTATTTTGCCGAGCAGTCAACTTGAGCTGTCAAGAGCATCTGGTCTTTTTCGTGTGTGACGTCGTATCCCGATGAAACGACCTTGCAAAGTGAGACGGTCTCTATCGCTTTGATTTGTCGTTGCTGTACGTTACCGGTTGGCTGGGTTTCTTTACCCGGATTACCGCCGTAGGCTTCCCAAGTGTTCTCGCTGCGAGGCATCACGCTAATCTCTTGCCGGTCAATCACCGCAACGTGTCGGGCAGGGTCGTGATGATAGAAGGCAGCGGATTGCTGAAAGAGATGACTTGACTCGCAGCCCGACAAGGTCAAGACTACTGTCACAAAGAAGAAGCACAATGCTCTGGATGTCAATTTACACTCGCTTACGGGCGCTGCAGTTAAAAACCATTTAGATCAAATCAACGACGACTGTTAATCATAACCAATTGGCAAGAACGATGTGCCAACGAGAAGGGAGACGAGCATCATGACCAAGCAAGGAATTTTGGCTATTCCATCGCTCAAAGGGAAGGTTTCTGAGGCTGAATGGCAAGCGCGAGTAGACCTGGCGGCTTGTTACCGCTTAGTAGAGATCTACGGCATGGCCGACATGATGGCCAACCACATCTCAGCCCGGGTGCCAGGTGAAGAGGGCACGTATCTGATCAATGCCTATGGCATGATGTACGAAGAAATCACTGCGTCGAGTTTGCTTAAGGTGGATCACCACGGAAACATTCTCACCAAGCCTGATTTTGGTTCATTGAACTATGGGATTAATAAAGCGGGCGCTGTGATTCATAGTGCCGTCCACCATGCCCGCCCCGAAGTCGGTTGCGTGATTCATACGCACAGCTGGGCCTCAATGGCGATTTCTTCTCTTGAATGTGGTCTATTACCTTTGACGCAGACAGCCATGCGGTTTCTGAAAATAAGTTATCACGATTACGAAGGCGTGGTCCTTGACGAGGCAGAACAAGAGTCGCTGGTGCGAGATTTAGGGACTGGCGAGGCAATGATCCTTCGTAACCATGGCGCGCTGACGGTCGGGCGAACCATTGGTGAGGCGTTTAACTGGATGCACAGGCTTGAGCTGGCTTGTCGCGCGCAAATTGGATCCCTGTCGTGCAATACGCCATTGATGAAGGTGTCTCAACCTGTGCTAGAAGACACCTGGAACAATTATCAGCCGGGTACGCGCAGACCCTATGGTGTCATGGAATGGCCAGCCTTGCTTCGCAAGCTTGACCGGCTTGACCCCTCTTACCGAGACTAAGAGTATGCTGACTCTTAGGCTATTGAGGGCAAGGTGTGTCGCTGGCGCCCTGTCCGTCTTGCTTGTGTCGTTAGCACTACTGAGCCCAGCCACGATCGTCAAGGCACAAAGCAGGCTGGACGACTATCCCACTAAGCCTGTCAAGATTGTTGTGTCTTTCACCGCAGGTGGGACAACTGACGTAATTGCCCGTAGCGTTGGGCAATTACTGTCCGAAAAATTTAAACAATCATTCATCGTCGAGAACAAACCAGGCTCAGGCGGCAATATCGGTAATGAGTATGTTGCCCGATCAGCAGCGGACGGCTACACGTTGACGATAGCCTCGGTTGGCCCCATCGCTGTCAATCCGACGCTTTTCAAAAACCTTCGCTATAACCCACTGACAGAATTGACACCCGTGATTCTGATTGCAGACGTCCCGAACGTGTTGCTGGTCAGTCCAAAATTGCCTGTTCATAGTTTCAAAGAATTTATTGCCTACGCGAAGGCTGCGAACGGCAAAATCAACTACTCGTCGACCGGGGTAGGTACATCGTCTCATTTGTCGAGCGTCATGTTGATGGATCTATTGGGTGTTGACGCGCAGCATATCCCCTACAAAGGGGCTGAGGCGCTCAATGATTTGATCGCTGGGCGAATCGACTTTATGTTCGCGACGATCCCCTCTGTGATTGGGCAAATTAAAGCTGGCAAGCTTAATCCGCTTGTGGTGAGTAGCTTGAACAGATCTCGTTCGCTACCCGATGTGCCAACCGTCGCTGAAAATGGTTATCCAGGATTTTCGTCGGGCTCATGGTTTGGCATGCTTGCACCGACAGGTACACCGCCAGAGATCATTACTAAGTTGAACCAGAGTGTGAACGAAGTGATGGTCGGGTTAGAGGAGCGTTTCGTGTCAGAGGGAGCAGATCCGGTTGGCAAGTCCCCTGAATTTTTCAAGGCCTTTATTCAGGCGGAGTATGTGAAGTGGAAGGCCGTGGTTGAAAGCTCAGGGGCAAGCGAAAAGTGAGTAAGCTGAGGATCTTGCTGTCTGACCATAGCGCCCGCGAACTCGGGGTCAAAATCAGTGCGATTTGTGGACTTGAGGGATGGTCTCACGTGACCGCCGAGGACGTTCACTCAGGTGCAGCAACACCTGACGTGGCGTTTATTTCGCGGGAAGTGACGGGTCATTCGACCAAGCATCGCATCATGCCGGCTACCCAGTTTTTTTACGATGCGTTACTCAAAGCTCAGGAATTGAAATGGCTGCAAATCCATTCTGCCGGCGCTGATCGTCAGGTTTTTCTCGATTTGCTTGCCAAAGGAGTGATGGTTACCACTGCATCTGGCGCAAGCGCTGGGATGGTTGCACAAACAGCCTTGACGGGTTTGCTGAGTTTGGCAAGGCGGTTTCCTCAGTTGGCTGAGGCGCAACGTGCACACGAATGGATGCCTTTTATTAAAACCAGCATGCCACCCGAGCTGGAGGGGCAAACTGCGACCATCGTAGGCTGGGGGCCCATCGGCCAAAAATTGGGCGCGTGGTTAAGCGCAATCGGACTAAACATTGTCGCGGTTCGTCGCACTGCGCAAGAACGTGAGGGTGGTGTTGAGTTTGTCGCGTTTGAGAAATTTGAAGAGATCCTTCCGACAACTGATTGGCTAATTCTCGCCTGTCCGCTCACCGCACAGACTACCAATCTGTTGAGTGCCCATGCTCTGGCCAAGATGAAGCCGACTGCTCATGTTATCAATGTGTCACGTGGTGCGGTGATTGATGAGCCAGCGATGATTGCAGCCTTGAACAGTGGGAAACTCGCAGGCGCGTTTCTTGATGTCTTTGCCCAGGAGCCCTTGCCAAAAGAATCACCACTCTGGGACATGCAGAATGTGATTTGCAGCCCGCATACTGCGGGGTTTTCAGACGGTATCGTTGCTCGAGTCGCGCAGGTCTTTATTGATAATTTGCAGCGCTGGCATGACCGCAAAACGCTTATCAATATTGCCAGCCTGGGCTGATCGACTAGCGTCAGACGTTCAGTGTTGGCCCCAGCGAACCAGCTCACTCATCTGCCTGTCTGCATCAGAAAGCGCTGACTGCTCTAAACCGTCTGCAACCCCTTCGCGGTCAGTCGCGGAGCGATTTTGATTGATTTTCCATTTGGCCTGAATACGGGTCACCGTGACATCTACACCCACAATCGCGTCAAGCATTTTCTCGATGAAGTCTGGTGGCGCGTCGCCTACCTTCCAGGTACTGGAGCGTGTTTTTTCCATCGACTGAGTCAGGTGATCAACGATGGCCAGTTTGCTTGGTCGGTCATGGTAAACCGACAACTTACCGTAAACATGTACGACGACATAGTTGTAGGTCGGCACAACTTGGTGGTGCTCTTGTTTTGACGGATACCAGTTGGGCGTGATGTAGGCGCTTGATCCCTGAAATACCAAAAGAATATCTTTGGCAGAGTCGGCGTGTTGCCAGACGTCGTTGTTTTTCGCAACGTGCCCCTTAAGCGTTGCACCAGGCACTAAAGGCCCGGTTAACAAGTAGGGGATATGGTTTGCAACGAGCTCATCGCCGTTCATGGTTACCATGGTGGCCAGGGGATATGCCTTGACCAGTGCTGCTAATTCTTCGGGATCTTGCTGATCAAAGTGTGCAGGTAAGTACATGGTGCGATCTCACGGGATTTGTCTTTGGTGATACGTCACACGTTACCTCAAATTATGAATCTCGACGAGTCGGAAATCGCCACCCTTGATGGGCTCAGCAAAAATCGCTAAACCATCGAGGTTTAAATCAGGCAATTGTCCAAAATGCTGACTCGCTGCCTCAAGAATATTCGCGACGCCTGCCTCGGACAGCTGATCCAGTCGATCCGTCAAGGACATGTGGAATTTAAATTGATCCATGACGTAGGGATAGCCCCAGCGCAACATCAACGCGTCTTGCTCGGGGGTTAGTCTGCTTTGACGGCGACGAGCAATGTCATCGTCAGACAGAGGGCGCGCAAGCGGTTGCAAATGTTCGACAGTCTGTTGCGCGATCAGGCGGATCTCGGTTGCTTGATCTGCAAGCTTTGGAACTAAAGCGATGAAGTGCCCCAATTTAACGGGGTGTAGTTTGAGGTTACTGATTTGAGTTAAGCGCGCTGCTAAACCAGCGACGGCTGCTCGAAGGTCTTGCAAGCTCACTCCAGTGTTCAGACTGAAAGGTGCTTTCAAGGTTGCGTGCCAACCATAGCGTCGAGGATCTGCGGTTCGGGTTGCAAACTCGTTCGCAGTCAGTCCGGGTATCTTGGGCTGGGTGTAGGCTTCCTCAGTCCAGGCGCAACGGCCTAGCCACTTGCTGCCGGCTTGCCACCAAGCGCTATCGGGCGCAGGGCAGAAGTAAATCGCGTATCGGTAGGCGCCGTCGTAAGTATTCATGGCTTTGTTATCTCGCAGTCAATCAATATGGCTGATCGTCAGTTTGACCCGATCACCGGCAAACCAAGTCGTGGCGAATTCAATCGGCGACCCCTGCTCATCGATATTGATACTCTCAACCCGGAGGACGGGCCGGCTTTGAGGTTGTCGCAGATAGTCGGCGATCTCTCGCTCTGGCATTTGTGCGGCCACCCGACTTTCAAGGCGACTGTATTGCCCAACGCCGCAATGGCGAAAGCCGGCGGAAATAGAGCCAGTTTCTGTCACGATTTTTTCTATTTGCGCAAAACGGGGCAAAGGGAAAAGGCGATCGCCCACGTGTAAAGGTCTGCCCTGTGCTTCGCCCAGCACGGTCAGGCGTACAACAGCGCTTCGCAACGGGATCCTCAATAAGCGCGCGTGCTCAGCATTTGCCCGCAAGGTACCGCTAGACAAAACGACCAGTCGGCCTTTCAACCCAGCAATCGCCAGACTGTTTTGCTGGCTAGGTTGCTTTTTGATCATCAGATCAACTGCGAAATCTTCGACATAGGTTCCACTGCCTCGAAGCACTTTCACCAAACCTTGCCTGCTGAGGTGATCGAGCGAGCGTCGGATGGTGTGACGGTTGACGCTAAATTCAACGGCGAGCGCATGCTCGGATGGCAGACGTTGGCCTGGTTGATAGCCACCCGTAGCAATCGTCTGCGCGAGCGTCTCGGCAATACGCGCCCAGGCACTGATGCGCGACGACGTTGACACAGCAGCGAGTGGTGATGTCATAAAAGGGAAATGAAAAAAGGTTATGCTATCCGCATATCCCAAAAGTTGTCTATACAAATATTACGGTAATCGTTCAATGTTTCAGTCTGTTGACAATGCCAGTGTTGCGGTCGATCGCCAAGCTTGGCTCAAGCTTTTATCGCGAGCGCCCTCGGATCTCCTGGAAAAAATACCTCCGCTCTGTGCTGATTCGAAACCTCAGTGGTTACGCAAGCCTGAAATTGGTTTGATGATGGTGCAAGGGCGTGCCGGTGCGACAGGCGAGCGTTTTAACCTGGGTGAAGTGACCGTCACCCGATGCGCGCTTAAATTGACGTTGTCTGCTAACAAGACAGTTGTTGGCGTTTCTTATGTGTTGGGCCGTGCTCACCGACAAGCAGAGCTTGCAGCGATGGCTGACGCCTTGCTTCAAGATGAGACGACATGCTCGGTCGTCAGAGAAACCATCCTAGCACCTATCCAACAATTTCTTGAAGGCCAGCGAGAGGCTCGTCGCAAGCGGGCTGAAAGCACCAAAGTCGAGTTTTTCACCGTGGCTCGAGAATCCAGTTCTCCGGATGCAGACGAGGATCAAGCATGAACACAGTTGACCTGGAAGAAATCGGTGCTGGCTTTAGTAATGAATCGATCGGTAGTCAGCAAGTGTTTCGGGCAGTGCTGGAGGCGTTGTCACGTCCTGGCCTGCCTGTTGCTCTGACGCATGATGCCGAAGTACCCCCGCAGGGTCACGCAAGTTCTGCAGCCTTACTGCTTGCCTTGCTTGATCCCGATTGCCAGCTTTGGTTGTCACCTAGTTTGTTGGCAAGTACAGCACCCACGTGGTTGAGATTTCATACGGGTTGTGTAGTGGTAGATGATCCGTCTGTTGCGAATTTTCTTTGGTTTCATCAAGATGACGCGCTGATTGATTTCAGTCAGTTTTCGCTGGGGACAGAGAGCTATCCTGATCACTCTGCGACGGTCGTGGTCGATATGGCAGAGCAACCAGAGACAGCGAGTCGGCGCCCAGCACTGCTGCTAGCCGGGCCAGGCATCAAGGACCAGATTGAGTTGGCACTTGATGGGCTGAAGGATGAATCTTTTGAAACGCTATTGAACGGTATCAAAGCAAACAGGCTGAGCTTTCCGCGAGGCGTCGATGTGTTGCTTACCAAGCCGACACAGATAACCGGCCTCGCTCGCACGACGTTTCTTTTGACCGAGCAAGGGGTTAAGCCATGTATGTAGCAGTTAAAGGTGGCGAGACAGCTATTCTCAATAGTTATGAGTTGCTCGCGCGACAGCGTCGTGGCGATACAGGCGAAGCTGAGCTCAGCATTAGTCAGATACAGCAGCAGTTAAAGCTGGCAGTAGATCGGGTCATGACGGAGGGCTCCCTCTTTGATCCCGAACTCGCGGCGCTGGCAATCAAACAAGCATCGGGTGATCTGGTTGAGGCAATTTTCTTGTTGCGTGCTTATCGGGCGACTCTACCGCGCTTAGGCACAACCGTCGCCCTTGATACGGCGCGCATGCAACTTGATCGGCGAATCTCTGCGACGTTTAAAGACCTGCCTGGTGGACAAGTTCTTGGCCCAACGTATGACTACACGCAACGCTTGCTCGATTTCAGTCTGCTTGTACAGGATTACGATGAGAAAAAACAAAATCTTCATCCCGACAAAGCGAAGGAATCGCCGATACGCAGGGTTGACAGTGCATCGGAACCCATCGTTGACAGCACGCCGCGAGTGGTTGACTTGCTCAATCATGAGGGCCTGATTGAAACCGCACCCTTACCTGAAGGTGATCCGGCACCCAAAGATTTAACCCGTCAGCCGCTCAGGTTTCCGGCCGATCGCGCAACTCGACTACAAAATTTAGCCCGTGGTGACGAAGGCTTTTTGTTAGCAATGGCTTATTCCACCCAGCGTGGCTATGCTAACTCGCATCCCTTCGTGGGAGAGATCAGATTTGGTGCGATCGAAATTGAAATTGCCCCTGAAGAGTTGGATTTCACAATTTCAATTGGCGATATCGAAGTCACTGAGTGCGAAATGATTAATCAATTCGCTGGCAGCAAAACTGAGCCACCGAAATTCACACGCGGGTATGGTTTAGCGTTTGGGCACAGTGAGCGCAAAGCAATGGCGATGAGTCTGGTGGACCGGGCCTTGCGTGCTGAAGAACTTGGCGAGACCGTCAAGGCGCCGGCCCAGATGCAAGAGTTTGTCTTATCGCATAGTGACAGTCTTGAAGCCTCAGGCTTTGTCCAGCATCTAAAGTTGCCGCACTACGTTGATTTTCAGTCTGAGCTTGAATTGGTCAGAAAAATGCGGGCAAATCCAAGCATCACTGATGAGGATAATGTATGACTACCCCCGTCCATACGGATGGCGATATTAATTTCGCCTATCTTGATGAGCGCACCAAGCGCATGATTCGTCGCGCTATCCTCAAAGCGGTGACGATACCTGGCTATCAGGTGCCCTTTGGCTCGCGCGAGATGCCGCTGCCCTATGGTTGGGGTACCGGCGGTATCCAAGTCACCGCCGCGGTAATCGGGCCCGCTGATGTCCTAAAAGTAATTGACCAGGGATCAGACGATACCGTCAATGCCGTCAATATCCGTCGATTTTTCCAGCGTACAACTGGGGTGGAGATCACCACGAAAACGACGCAGGCGACGATCATTCAAACGCGTCACAGAATCCCCGAGGTGACGCTGACTGAGAATCAAATCATCGTATATCAGGTGCCTAAGCCTGAACCGATGCAACAACTCGAGCCGCGGGAGACTGAGACGCGACTGCTGCACGGTCTTGCAGAGTACGGGCTGATGCATGTCGAGCTCTATGAGGACATCGCCAGATATGGTCATATTGCGACGACTTACGATTATCCGGTCCTCGTTAATAATCGCTATGTCATGGCGCCTTCGCCGATTCCTAAATTCGATAATCCGAAGATGCATATGAACCCGGCCCTGCAGCTCTTTGGCGCTGGCCGGGAGAAACGGATTTATGCTGTCCCGCCATACACCAGCGTTGAAAGTCTGGGCTTTGAGGATCATCCTTTTGAAGTTCAGCGGTGGGATGCCGCGTGTGCCTTGTGTGGGGCAACTGACAGCTTCCTCGATGAAGTCATCACTGATGATCAAGGCTCACGAATGCATGTCTGCTCGGATTCGGATTACTGCGCAGAGCGGCAAGAGCAAAATGAAGCAGGGATGGACACCTCGTCATGAGTATTGTTGAGCAACCTATCCTTCGAGTTCAACACCTCGAAAAAAGTTATGGCGATCATTTGGCGTTGACCGACGCAAGCTTTGACCTCTGGCCGGGCGAAGTGCTTGCCATCGTCGGTGAATCCGGTTCGGGCAAGACCACCTTGTTAAACGCCGTCGCAGCGAGGATTGCTCCCGATCGCGGCTCAGTGCATTACCGTACGACTGACGGTGAACTTCACGATGTCTATCAAATGACCCAGGCACAGCAACGGCTGCTCTCACGCACTGAGTGGGGCTTTGTTCATCAGCATGCAGCCGACGGTTTAAGAATGGATGTATCGGCAGGCGCCAATGTCAGTGAGCGACTCATGGGCATGGGCGACAGGCATTATGGCAAGTTGCGTGCGACGGCGATTGACTGGTTGCAGCGGGTTGAGATCGACGCCAAACGAGTAGACGATATCCCTCGAACCTTTTCGGGTGGGATGCGTCAGCGCTTGCAGATTGCCCGCAATCTCGTGACTAAACCTCGGTTGGTATTTATGGATGAACCAACCTCGGGGCTCGATGTGTCAGTTCAAGCCCGGTTGCTGGATCTGCTCAGGCAACTGACAAGAGAGATGCAATTAGCTGCCATCATCGTGACGCATGATCTCGCGGTCGCTCGACTATTGGCGCACCGCATGATGGTGATGCAACGGGGCAGAGTGGTCGAGTCAGGTTTAACGGATCAAGTCCTTGATGATCCTCATCACCCCTACACACAGTTATTGGTATCTTCGGTGCTGCAACCATGAGCCTTCCTATCCTTAAACTACAAGGCGTTTCTAAAAGCTTTGTGTTGCACAATCAAGGCGCCGCAACCTTGCCAGTGCTGCAGAACGTTGAGTTGACTGTCGAAGCGGGGGAGTGCGTGGTGCTTGACGGCCCCTCAGGCATGGGTAAAAGTACGTTGCTCAAGCTGATTTACGCAAACTACAAAGCGAGCAGTGGTCAGATATGGGTCATCGGTGGTGACCCAAATGCCCACAGCCCTCTGATTGATATGACACAGGCAACGTCCAGAGAGTTGCTGCAGATCAGACGCGACACAATTGGCTACGTCAGCCAGTTTCTGCGGGTGATACCGAGAGTGAGCGCGCTTGATGTCGTGGCCGAACCCTTAGTTGATTCAGCGGCAAGCGATAGCGATAAAATCAAGCAGGCACGAGAGCAGGCGAGCGAGTTGCTTAGGCGACTTCGTATCCCCGAGAGGCTTTGGCATTTGCCACCTGCAACGTTTTCAGGCGGGGAGCAACAGCGCATCAACATCGCGAGAGGTCTGATTAAGCGGCGGCCCTTGATGTTGCTCGATGAGCCCACCGCCTCGCTTGACCAAGGTAATAGCGAGACTGTTGTTGAACTAATTAAAGAGGCACGTGACCAAGGCTCTGCCATCATCGGCATTTTTCACGACGCCCACGTCGGAGAAAAAGTGGCCACACGCAGAATCAATGTAGGTGAATTCAGGGGGATAGTATGAGCGGGACAATGGTGATTACGAACGCGAAGATCATTCTGCCAACTGAGGTTATTGACGGCACAGTTCATGTGTTGGACGGAAAAATCCAATCGATTGACCACAGGGTGTCGTCTTTACCCGAAGCGATCGATTTTGGTGGTGATTATTTGATGCCCGGGATGATTGAAGTTCACACCGATAACTTCGAAAGACATTTGATGCCAAGACCAAAAGTGCACTGGGCCGAAGTGCCAGCGCTGTTGGCACACGACGCCGAGATTGCTGCGGCCGGCATCACGACCGTGCTGGATGCCTTAGGCGTTGGCGAGTCGGATAAGGAAAGCCTGCGTGGCAGTGCTTGGGGTACTGTGCTCAATGCAATTAGGCTTTGTCATGAACAGGATCTGTTGCGTGCCGATCATTACTTGCATGTTCGTTGCGAGTTGCCAGCGCCCAACACCATCGAATTGTTTGAGCCATTTCATGAGCATCCCACACTCTCGTTGATTTCTTTAATGGATCACACACCAGGGCAACGGCAGTGGGAAGATATTGAGCAGGCTCGTATTTACTTTGTGGGCAAGAAGGGCTGGAGCCAAGAGAAATTCAATGACAAAGTGCTGCATGCCGAGAAGCTGCAAGCTGAGTACGCGGCCCCGCATCGTAAATATTTTGTCGACTATTGCAAGTCGCACAATATTCGCTTGGCAAGTCATGACGACACCACACTCGAACATGTTGAGCAGGCTCATCACGAGGGAGCGGTCATGTCCGAGTTTCCAACGACGCTGACATCCGCGCAAGCGGCCCATGCTCTGGGATTGCTCACCGTCATGGGAGGCCCAAACGTTGTTCGCGGCGGCTCGCACTCCGGTAACGTTGCGGCATCCCAACTGGCTAAGCTAGGCTTGCTAGATATCTTGTCGTCCGATTACGTGCCCGGCAGTCTGATCGGTGCGGTCATGCGGCTCGTCAATGACGGTATCTTATCAATCTCGGACGCGGTTAATACCGTCACCAAGGCACCTGCTCAGGCGCTTGGCTTAGTTGACCGCGGTGAGATCGAGATCGGCCTGCGGGCAGATTTGGTCCGGACCAGATTCGTCCAGCTGGGTAACGACCATCGACACGCCGTTATCCGCTCGGTTTGGCGCGAGGGTAGACAAGTCATTTGAGCTCGCGGTGTCAGGCGGCTTGACTGTCAAAAATCTGTCATAAGGGTGTAGCACACTAGCGGTCTCAGTTGAAAACTCCATCGAGTACTCACATGACCGCCTCTATCCTGCGCGTTGCCAATCTCAATAAACACTTCTCCAGCGATAAGCATGCGTTGATCAATATCAATCTGTCCGTGCAACCAGGCGAGATGGTGGCATTGATTGGTGCATCGGGGTCTGGTAAATCAACCTTGCTTCGACACATTGCTGGTCTTGTCGCCGGCGACGCAGCCAGCGATTCATTGATCGAGGTGGATGGTCAGGTCGTACAGCGGCGGGGCAAAATTGATCGCAATATTCGCCGCACACGTGCAAATATCGGTTTCGTATTTCAGCAGTTCAATTTGGTGGATCGTCTGCCCGTTGTGACCAATGTCTTAGTGGGCTTGTTGCATCGTATCGCCTGGTGGCGGGGGATCACGGGCCTGTTTACCAGCGCCCATAAGCAGCTGGCCATCCAAGCCCTCACGCGTGTAGGGATCGCACAATGTCAAGCGCAGCGCGCCTCGACATTGTCTGGCGGCCAGCAACAGCGTGCCGCCATCGCTCGCACGCTCGTTCAAGGTGCGACGGTTGTTCTGGCAGATGAACCCATCGCGTCGCTGGATCCAGAATCATCGCGCAATGTGATGGAGATCCTGACACGAATTAATCGCGAAGATGGGTCAACCGTAATCGTATCTTTGCACCAGGTTGAGATGGCGATCAAGTATTGCCCGCGAACCATCGCTTTGCATCAGGGGCGCGTCGTTTTTGACGGTGCCTCATCGTTGCTTACCCCAACGCTTCTAAAAGATTTATATGGTGTGCAAGTTGATGAACTCTTTTCATCAACAACGAATGATGCACATCAAAGTAGTGCGCAGTTTAGTCAAGGCAAGACTAACGCTGTGTTGATTGCCCAAGCCGCTTGATTGATTTGACCTCCCCACTGGCCTAATGATAGGAAAACCCATGTTTAAAAAGCTACTTGCAACGACTGCTGCAGCCTTTGCCTTGAGCAGCGCGTTTGTTGTCGCCCAAGCACAAGAGATTAACTTCGGTATTATTTCGACCGACTCCACGCAAGCACTTAAAGCTCGCTGGCAGCCTTTGATCGACGATATGGTCAAGCAAACAGGTTTGGACATCAAGCCTTTTTTCGCGCCTGACTATGCTGGTGTGATCGAAGCGATGCGTTTCAACAAGGTCCAAGTGGGTTGGTTTGGCAACAAATCAGCGATGGAAGCTGTTGATCGCTCAGAAGGTGAGATTTTCGCCCAGATGGTCAATGCTGATGGATCGAAGGGTTATTACTCTTACATGATCGTTAACAAAGACAGCCCCATCAACAACATTGACGATATGTTGAAAGCAGCCAAAACTTTGAGCTTTAGTAATGGTGACCCAAATTCAACATCTGGCAATCTCGTTCCAGGTTTTTACGTGTTCGCCAAAAATAAAGTCGACGCGAAAACTGCATTCAAAATCATGCGTTCAGGCAATCATGAAAGCAACGGTTTAGCTGTTTCTGCTAAGCAAGTTGATGTGGCGACTTTCAATAGCGAGCAGTTCGAGATCATGAAGGCCAATGCACCAGACAAGGCTAAAGAGATCAAAATCATCTGGACTTCACCGCTGATCCCTTCGGATCCTCTCGTCATTCGTAAAGATGTACCGGCCGCAACCAAAGAGAAAATCACGAAGTTCTTCCTGGGCTACGGTAAGGATGATCGCGAAAAACAGGTGTTGAAAGATGTTGCTAAGCTGTCTGGCTTCAAGGCGTCGACCAATGATCAGTTGATCCCGATTCGTGAACTCGACTTGTTCTCTAAGCGCCTTAAGTTAGAAGCTGACACGACGATGGCTGAAGGTGACAAAACTAAAGCGATTGCTGAAATTGATGGCAAGCTCGCTGCGTTGAAAAAGTAAGTTACTGATATGTCTACCGCCACGATGCTCTCTAGCGCTGATAGCTTGTCCCGCCGCAGTCTGTTGATACAGTTCGGTTGGGCAATCCTTGGCATCTTGTTGATTGCGTCGTGGCATGGTGCCGATATGCGTCCCGCTGAGTTATGGCGGGATTCAGGCAACATGGCAAAATTTGCGGCGGATTTTTTTCCGCCCAAATTTGCAGACTGGCGAGTGTATCTTGATGAGATGCTCGTCACCTTAGAGATTGCCCTGTGGGGTACCGCCCTAGCAGTAGTCAGTGCAGTGCCGATGGCTTTGCTGGCTTCATCCAACCTCGTGCCCTGGTGGTGTTATCAACCGGTACGTCGTTTGATGGATTCGTGTCGCGCGATTAATGAAATGGTCTTTGCCATGTTGTTCGTCGTGGCTGTTGGTTTAGGACCGTTCGCAGGTGTCTTGGCACTGTGGGTGCATACAACTGGAATTTTGGCTAAGCTTTTCTCTGAAGCGGTTGAAGCAATCGATCCCCAGCCGGTTGAAGGCATTCGTTCAACAGGTGCAAGTAGTTTGCACGAAGTCATTTATGGCGTCCTGCCACAAGTGATGCCGCTCTGGGTGTCATTCACCTTATACCGTTTTGAATCGAATGTGCGTTCAGCGTCGGTCGTCGGCATGGTTGCTGCAGGTGGTATCGGTGCCATTCTCTGGGACATCATGCGCAGCTTTCAGTACGGCGAGACTTGCGCCGTCATGCTTATCATCATCGCAACCGTGATTCTGCTGGACTTATTGTCAGCCAATATCCGCAAGCTGTTAATTTAACTAGGCAATAATTCATATGGCACTGACCTTAGAGCAGATTCAGGTTCTCTTTTTGACACGTGGTTCAAACCAGTATGGTCGCGAGGCGGTGAGTCAGTTGGATCATGCCCTGCAATGCGCGCATTTGGCAGAGCAAGCAGGCGAAACGCCTGAGACCATCGGAGCCGCGCTGCTGCATGATCTTGGCCATTTTCTCGGCGAACAAGAGGAGATGGATAGAACTCAACCCCCCGCAAAAGACGACTTGCATCAGTACATTGCGCTACCGTTTTTGCGCCCGCTGTTTGATGATGCTGTGCTTGAACCGATTCGTTTGCATGTCGACGCAAAACGTTATTTGTGCGCGACCGAGCAGACTTATTGGGATACGTTATCACCCGCATCAAAGCACAGTTTGGAGCTGCAGGGCGGGGTGTTTAACGAAGAGCAGGCGGCAGCCTTCATCGCACAGCCCTTCGCACCCGAAGGCGTTCGTCTGCGTCGTTATGATGATCTGGCAAAAGTACAGGGTCGTGAGACCCCACCGCTTGCCTACTTTATCGCTGGGCTCGAAAAGCTTCAACGAGTCAGTAACTGAGGTGGTATTGGCCAACCCAGTCCGTTCAGTCGAAGCTATCAACTTGCCTGCGCGACAGAATCTCCGTAAGGCGACATGATTTCAGTGCAACCAGTGTTGAGATCACCTGCACGCATGACACCCGCCGGACAGGCGAAAGAATAAGGATAGACGCTTCGGCGAGTTGCCACGGTAGGCATGACTTCATTCAAGGCGGCCATCACCTTGTCAGGCAAGGTCTGATCCGCAAGGATGGTCTCGCCACCACTCACATCGATACGTGGCTGATGAAACGCCTGGTCAATGTCCAGACCGTGATCCATGATGAACGAAGTTAACTGCATCACGGACCCGAGAATCTTGCGCCCTCCTGAAGCACCCAACGCAAAGGTTCGACCCATCGCGTCTTGTCCCACGATAGGGCAATAGTTTGCCAGACAGCGCTTGTTGGGAGCGAGTGAATTGGCTTTGCCCGGTTCTGGATCAAACCACATGATGCCGTTGTTAAGTAGTAAACCGGTCGAGGGCGACACCACACGCGAGCCAAAAATAGATAACAAGGTTTGCGTGACTGCGACCATGTTGCCTTCTTGATCGACAACGCTGAAATGGGTCGTGCATCCTGGTGCAGCTGGGGATTCGTGATCACCCATGTTTTCAAAGCGAAGCTTGAAGGCAAGGCTCAAGGCACGTGCGTAGGCTGAATAGGTGTCTGAGCCTGGTGCACCAGCCTTAGGGGTCAATTCTTTTGCGAGGATCTCAAGCGCTTTGCCATAGGTGGGCCCGCCAGTTAAGCCAGGGGCTGCAAAAACCTTGCCGCCACGATAATGAATGGTAAGCGGATCGACCAGCTCAGCTTCGTAGTGTGAGAGATCGTCAAGGCTCAGGCAGCCGCCTTTATCCCGAACATCTTTGACCAAAGCGTGAGCGATATCGCCATGATAAAAAGCTTTCGCACCCTGATCTGCGATTTGCCCGAGTGTTTTGGCAAAGGCTTTCTGGTTGAGATGCTGCTCGATGTTGGCTGTCCATGAGCCGGCTATTGGGTAGCGGCCTTCGTCCAGAAACATGGCGGCAGTGTCTGGGTCTTTTGAAAGCACTTTTGCGTTGGTACCGGTGACCAGAGACGTATACCAATCCACCAGTAAACCTTCATCAGCGAGTTGAGCGGCCGGTTTCACAAGGTCCTTCCAAGGCATCTTGCCGAAGTGCTTGTGCGCCAAATCCATCCCCGATACGACACCAGGTACGGCGACAGCTGTGGCGCCTTGGACATTGCGATTGTCGACCACCTCGGGCCAGGGGAAGAGGTCTGCTGATTTGCCACTTCCAGACAAAGGATAGTCGGCGGGATCGAGCTCGCGAGGCGAGCGGCAACCGAAATTGATAACGTGTGCTTTTTGTTCTTTAGCTCGCCAAATTACCATCGCACCGCCCGCTGCTGGACCGCTCATCCAAGGCTCCAGTACACCGATTGCGAACGACGTGGCAATCGCTGCATCGATCGCATCCCCGCCCGCTTGCAGAACCGAAGCGCCTACCTCAGCGGCGCGGCGATGTTGAGCCGAAACAACCCCTCCCTTGGTGGC
Organism: Jezberella montanilacus; assembly: GCF_003003055.1. Taxonomy (GTDB): domain Bacteria; phylum Pseudomonadota; class Gammaproteobacteria; order Burkholderiales; family Burkholderiaceae_B; genus Zwartia; species Zwartia montanilacus. Next base: position 59,492 of record NZ_PVTV01000012.1, on the reverse strand, counting down.
GACAACGGCTTTCCGGATGATCTGTGAGCTTGAAAAGTTATCCAGCATTTTTATTATCCCTGTGGTTGAGTGCATTAGATAGCATGCCCGATTATCAGAGATAGCAAGGCAGATGACAACCTCCTCCCAGGCGTCCAGGTATCTTCGGTTAAGCTGAGTGCGGCAATGCGTATTATTACTAGATACAGAGAGACTAGATGTCGGACGACAACCAAATCATTATCCCGCCGTCTTTTATTTCTATGTTTGTTGAACCCGGTCGGATCAAGCCGAGCGCTTCAAGAGAGCATATTCATGAGCGCTATGACTTGTGTGAAGACCTCGCCAATTTACTGACTGAGCAAGCGAGCAATAAACTGTGGGAGCTCGGTATCACCGAGTCTGATGTCTTGCAGCGGATCAGTACTGGACTGGCTGAGACCGATATTGGACTGAGCGACGCAGAGGCGGGCTGGGTCATCAAGCGTTTGGCAGAGATTCTTGGTTGGCAGCAGTAAAATACATAAAACATAAACGGAGACAAAGCATGGCACTCATTAACTACGTCACCCAAGTTCAATTTGAACACGGTGCAATCAAACTTTTACAAGCAGAATGTGATCGCTTGGGTGTGACTCGGCCGATGCTTGTGACCGATGCAGGTGTGCGAGCAGCAGGCCTTGTTGATAAGGTCTTGGCGCAACTCAAGAACGCTTCAGCTGTAGGTGTCTTTGATCAGACCCCGCCTAATCCAACCGAGGCCGCCATGCGTGTGGCGCTTGCACAATATCGCGCAGGCAAGTTTGATGGCTTGATCGCGTTGGGTGGCGGATCGGCCATGGATCTAGCCAAAGCGGTGGCGATTTGTTCTGTACACGAAGGCCCCCTTAAAGACTTTGCGGCAGTGGAGGGCGGTGTTGCCCGGATCACCGCTGCGACTGCCACGGTTATCGCTATCCCAACCACTGCAGGCACGGGCAGTGAAGTTGGTCGCGGTTCGATGATGATTCTCGATGACGGTCGCAAAGTGGCACTGGTATCGCCTTACATTATCCCCAAGGTAGCTATCTGCGATCCAGAACTCACACTGGGTTTACCACCGCTGTTAACTGCAGCAACGGGTATGGATGCGATCACCCATTGCATGGAAACCTTCATGTCGGCCGCCTTGAATTTCCCTGCTGAGGGGATTGCGTTGGACGGCCTATGGCGCGGTTGGGCTCACATTGAGCGAGCCACCAAAAACCCCGGAGATAAAGAAGCGCGTTTTCACATGATGAGCGCCTCTACTCAAGGCGCGATGACGTTTCAAAAGGGCTTAGGTGCTGTGCATAGCCTGAGCCATTCTTTGGGCGCGTTGAATCCCAAGCTACATCACGGTACGCTGAACGCCATGCTGTTGCCGGCAGTGATCAATTTCAACTCGAGTGTTGATTCAATGAAGCAGGCCAATAAACTGGCTCGACTGGCGCAAGCAACCGGCCTGTCATCTGGCACTGACGTGTCGCCTGCCGTGAAAGCCATGAATCAACGCTTGGGCTTACCTTCAGGTTTGGGCGCATTGGGCGTGACGGAGGATATGTATCCGGCAGCTATAGAAATGGCGATGAAGGATCACTGTCACTTCACCAATCCCCGCATCGCCACTGAACAAGACTACGTAGAAATTCTGCGTGAGGCAATGTAAGCCTCGACAAGTTACTTTTGAGCGTTATAGTTCGCGATGCCCTCAAGGATTTCCTTGTGGGCATCTTCAATCCCACCCCAGCCTTGCACTTTGACCCACTTGCCAGCCTCAAGATCTTTGTAATGCTCAAAGAAGTGCTGGATCGCGTTTAAGCGCATCGGGTGAATATCTGTCGCCTGCTGCCAATGGCTGTAAATGGGCAAAACTTTATCGATTGGCACGGCCAACAGTTTGGCGTCTTGACCGCCTTCGTCTTCCATCAACAAAACACCAAGGGCGCGGCATCTGACCACCACGCCAGGGATAACGGGGAAAGGCGTAATCACCAGCACATCAACCGGGTCGCCGTCACCAGCAATCGTCTTGGGGATGTAGCCGTAATTGCATGGATAGTGCATGGACGTGCCCATGAAACGATCAACGAACAGCGCACCTGACTCTTTATCGACTTCATATTTGATTGGGTCAGAATTCATCGAAATTTCGATGATGACGTTGAAGGATTCAGGCACTTTATCGCCTGCAGTGACCATATCTAAACTCATGCGAACTCCATCAAACCATGTTTAATTAGTGAATACCCTAATGTTAACAAAGAAACACGGCCTAGCCCCCTTTGCATCGTGAACAATCTGTTACATACTGAGGGCGCAGCAAAAGTTCTAATGAGTGAATCAAAACAATTCAAGAGACCACACTTAAGGGAGTTTTTAAGCATGCCTATCGAAACACAGGGCCTTTATTTTGCGTTGGCCTGCGGGTTGATCGCAGTGATCTACGGTTTCACCGTCAGGTCGTGGATTCTTAAGCAAAGCACGGGTAATGCGAAGATGGTTGAGATCGCGGATGCCATCCAGCAAGGGGCAGCGGCCTATCTATCCAAACAGTATCGCACCATTGGCATCGTTGGCGTCGTATTGACCGTCTTGATTGCTGTCTTCATTGATCATGGCGTGGCTCCTTACACGACCGCCCTGGGTTTTGTTATTGGCGCTGTGCTGTCGGGTGCTTGCGGCTTTATCGGCATGAATGTCTCTGTGCGAGCTAACGTACGAACGGCTCAGGCAGCAACTCAAGGCATGAACGAAGCTTTGAATGTTGCATTTAAAGGCGGTGCGATAACGGGCATGCTGGTAGTCGGTTTAGGCTTACTTGGTGTTGGTTTGTTCTACATGTATTTGAGCGCGACAGGTAAAGGCACGGATATGTCCGCTGTCTTGCATCCGCTAATCGGCTTGGCGTTTGGCTCATCGTTGATTTCGATCTTTGCCCGCTTAGGTGGTGGGATCTTCACCAAAGGCGCCGACGTGGGTGCTGATCTGGTTGGTAAGGTTGAAGCCGGTATCCCGGAGGATGATCCTCGTAACCCTGCAGTGATTGCCGACAACGTGGGCGACAACGTTGGCGACTGCGCCGGCATGGCGGCTGACTTGTTCGAAACATACGCCGTAACCCTGATTGCGACGATGGTGCTGGGCGCCTTGATGATTAAGGGGGCGGTTGCTGCTGCCGTGATCTATCCGCTCGTCTTAGGCGGTATTTCTATTATCGCTTCAATCATCGGTTGCTCGTTTGTTAAAGCGACACCGGGTATGAAAAATGTCATGCCCGCCTTGTACAAAGGTTTGATCATCGCTGGCGTTATCTCTCTGGTTGCGTTCTACTTTGCGACGAATTGGGCGATGCCTGACGACGCACTCGGCCATGCTGGCAGCCGGATGCAATTGTTTGGGTGCACGGTTGTTGGCTTGGCACTGACGGCTTTGTTGGTGTGGATTACTGAATACTACACGGGTACTGACTATCCACCGGTCAAGCATATTGCTCAAGCGTCAACACAAGGTCACGGCACCAACATCATCGCTGGTCTTGGCGTATCGATGAAGTCGACCGCAGGCCCTGTCTTGTGCGTCTGCGCGGCGATTTATGCTGCTTATGCGTTGGCAGGGATCTACGGTATTGCCATCGCTGCCACAGCCATGCTGTCGATGGCTGGCATTGTTGTTGCCTTAGATGCTTATGGGCCGATTACTGACAATGCAGGCGGTATCGCTGAGATGGCTGGCTTGCCGCAATCAGTGCGGGATATTACCGATCCGCTTGACGCCGTCGGTAACACCACTAAGGCTGTGACTAAAGGCTACGCGATTGGCTCTGCTGGTCTGGCCGCCCTGGTCCTTTTTGCTGACTACACTCATGCACTCGAGTCTGCCGGCCAAAAAGTGACGTTTGATTTGTCTAACCACATGGTGATCATCGGTTTGTTCATCGGCGGTTTGATCCCCTACTTGTTTGGTGCAATGGCGATGGAGGCGGTTGGCCGCTGTGCAGGTTCTGTTGTTGAAGAGGTCAGAAGACAGTTTCGTGAGATTCCCGGCATCATGGATGGTACGGGTAAGCCAGAGTACGGCGTTGCGGTTGGCATGTTGACCTCAGCTGCGATCAAGGAAATGATTGTGCCTTCTTTGTTGCCAGTCGTTGTGCCGATTGTGGTGGGCTTGGCGCTTGGCCCAGCCGCCCTGGGCGGTTTGCTCATGGGGACCATCGTGACAGGTCTGTTTGTCGCGATCTCGATGTGTACCGGAGGTGGTGCTTGGGATAACGCCAAAAAATATATCGAAGAGGGTCATTACGGTGGCAAAGGTTCAGACGCGCATAAAGCGGCTGTGACCGGCGACACAGTGGGTGATCCCTATAAAGATACGGCTGGCCCAGCGGTCAATCCTTTAATTAAAATCATTAATATCGTGGCACTTTTGATCGTGCCACTGGTGGTGAAGATGTGGAGTTAAAGAGACCAACGTAAGCGATCGCTAAAACGATCGTGAGTCAAAAAGCCGCTCAGGGAGACCAGGGCGGCTTTTTATTTCAACCGTTCATCCGGCCCGGCCATGAAAAAGGCAAACGCTGGTCGTACAAGCTTTTGCCCATTCAATTCACAGTTGTGACAAAATGTTCTATCCATAGAATCGTCTGAACAGAAGGGGTGCCTCTTGAAGATTTACGTCGCAGGATTTCAGCATGAGACCAATACTTTTGCGCCCTCGCTGGCCGACTGGGCTGCTTTTAATCGCGGTGATTCCTTCCCGGCGTTTATCAAAGGACAGGCAATGCTCGACAGTTTGCGCGGCGTCAATATCCCGATAGGTGGCTTCATGGATGCGGCTCGTCGCGAGGGGTGGCAACTGGTGCCTGGCTCTTGGTGCGGCGCGATCCCTTCCTCTTACGTCACCCGCGATGCGTTCGAGCGTGTGAGTGACTCAATCCTTGCCGATGTTCGTCAAGGCGGCTTCGAGGCTGTCTACCTCGATCTTCACGGTGCTGCGGTTGCCGAGCATGTCGATGACTGCGAGGGCGAATTGATTGGGCGGATTCGCGCGATCGTTGGTCCCAAGATGCCCATTGTTGTCAGTTTGGATCTGCACGCGAACGTGACAGTGAAAATGTTGGCAGAGGCCGATGCTCTGGCGTCTTACCGGACTTATCCTCATGTGGATATGGCTGCGACTGGCGAGCTCGCAGCGAAGTTGCTAAAGCGCCGAATCGAACTGGGTCGCAAAGAGCCCCTGGCGTATCGACGTCTGCCATTTCTAATCCCCTTGAACGCACAGAGCACCTGGCTAGAGCCTGCCAAATCACGTTACGAAGACATCCTCGATCTTGATAAAGAGTTCAATGCTTGTCTTAGCTTCTGTATGGCTTTTCCTGCAGCGGATATCGCTGAGTGTGCGCCAATGGTCTGGGGTTACGGGCCGGCGGCAGACATTGCGGTTGATCGCTTGTATCGACTCGTTAGTGAACCGACGCAATGGCAGCTTGAAATCTTTTCAGCGCGAGATGCTGTTGAGCACGCCTGTGTGCTTGCCGAGTCGAATGACAAACCAGTTGTGATTGCAGATACCCAAGACAATCCGGGCGCTGGCGGCGATAGCAACACCACCGGCTTGCTCAGAGCGCTATTAGAGAAAGGCGCGGGCAAACGGATACCCGGTAAAGTGGCGATCGGACTGATTTATGACTCAGCGGCAGCAGCGATGGCACATGCTGCAGGACTGGGCTCGACGATCACGACGACGGTTGGTACCGCCGTCCCGACCTTCACAGGTCAACTGAGTGATGATCCTGTGCAAGGGACTTTTAAAGTTAAGGCTTTATCTGACGGCAAGGTCACCCTTAAAGGTCCAATGATGACAGGGCTATCAATCAAATTGGGCCAATGTGCGCTGCTTGAAATAGATGGTGTGTTGGTCGCGGTGGCTAGTGGTAAAAAGCAATTGCTAGATCGGGAACTCTTCAGAATGCTCGGCGTTCACCCGGAGACGATGAAGATACTGATTGTAAAAAGCTCTAATCACTTCAGAGCAGATTTCACTCCGATCGCGTCGCATGTGTTGGTTGCCAAAGCGGCTGGGCCAATGGCCGCTGATCCAGCGGATTTGCCGTGGACAAAGCTGCCTGCCACGACTCGCAGAAACCCTGGTTTAGTGGCTTAGCGGAAAACCCGAACTAAGTGCGTGTAGCCAGGAAATAGGTAGCTGATACTAAAGCGGTTGATGTGGCGATGATGGTGGATACCATCTTCCACATCAAAGCGGCAATGGTCTCGTGTACCCGGCCTATTTCTTTGTGAAGGGATGACACTTCGCGATGAACTGCCGAGATTTCCCGGTGCATCCCGACTTCAAGTTTTGCCAAATCCTCACGCGTTGCGAGCGTGGGAATAATTGCTTCGAGTTTGGCGATACGAGTTTGCATGCAACACCTTCAAGATAATTAGACGATGATTCTAGTCTAGTGGTGGACGTTTCAAGCTGAGCGATGAGTCAAAAATGTCCTGGCAGCGCTACTGTTTCTGACTGTTACTTGCTTTCACCGCAGCACTCGCGCTAGTAACGATTCACGTCATCTTCAAGAGGCTGTATTTGATCCGTACGCTTTTTAAACACCAACCGGCAAAACACCACAGCTAACACTGAGACTACTGAAAATATGACGATGTCTCGGCTCCAGCTCAGACCAGCAAATAAGTATTGGGATAGTGCAACTGCCATCATGCCAATTGAGAAGCTCAGGAATAGAAACGTAAAGGTTAATACCTCGATGATCGCAAACCCAACCGCGATGAGCAAGCTGATTTGATAGATCGCCATATCAGAACTTGTCGGTAATGCGCGCAATGGTCGATGTCAGTGACGATAAGACATCAGTCGGTAGCATGATGATTTTTGAATTGCTACTTTTTGAAAGCTCTTGCACAGCGGCAGCTTGTATTTTTCTGATCTCAAATTCAACTGCGCTGTTACCGCCGGCACTGATGGCTTTAGATACAACCTCTAACGCATAAGCCTGTGCATCAGCGCGCAAGCGTGTGGCCTCAGCGACTCGTTGCGCCGTGTATAACTCTGCATCAGCCTGCAACTGCAGCGCTTGTTTTTTTCCCTCGGCCTCGGTGACGCTACCACGTCGCATGCGCTCTGCATTGAGCTGAATTTGCATGGCTTCTTTTGTAGCGGGGTCGACATCGACTTCGATGATTTCGACACGAGTCAGCTTGATACCCCATTCGCTCGCGACGTGCTGAAGTTGTTCTTCAATGACCGCGGCCAGATGTTGCCGATTGGTTTGCACGCCATCTAAATCCGTTTGGCCGATTACATTACGAATTGCACCGATTACGACTGTCTCTACTGCGCTTTTCACGTCTTGGATGCGATAAACCGTACGCGAGACATCGACGATGCGATAAAGGATGGCGAGCTTAATGCTGATCGTGACGTTATCTTTCGTGATTGCGGCAATTCGATCGGTAGGGAGTTGGACTTCTTGAATTGAAATCTTGTGCAACGAGGAGATCGATTCGAAGAAAGGGATAATCAGATGTAGACCGGCCCCAAGGGTTCGGTTGTACTTGCCGATCCGCTCTACTAGCCAGTTTTCGGATTGCGGGACTATTTTGACGGTTCTCGTCAGGGACACGATGATCAATAGAGCCAGGAACAGGTAAACGACGGTGCCAAAGGTAAATGATTGATCCACGAAGGTCTCCGATGAGGTTAAATCCCAAACCTTGTTTTGATCGTTTATAACCCTTTTCCAGTCCTCCAACAAAAGGCCTTATCCTTCTTTGGACGGAAACACACATAACGTCGGGCGCAGAAGCAAAAAAGCCCAACCTCTTGAGTCGGGCTAAGTCCTTGATATAACTGGTGCCGGAGAAAGGAATCGAACCCTCGACCTTCTCATTACAAGTGAGCTGCTCTACCAACTGAGCTACTCCGGCATTGCTGCTGCTTTTGTCGCGCTTGATTTAGTAATCAAGGCACGAGATTATAGGTGATTTTTGCCGACTTTATTTGACGATACTCAGTTTGGGTCGAGCTGGGGGCGGATCTTTTGGATCGTCCTCACTTTTTGAACCCTTATCCGCCTGAACTGACACATGACTTGCTGCAACTGGGGCAGCCGAGTCCGTGGCCTCAAAGGCCATGCCTGCACCAGTTTCACGTGCGTAGATAGCAGTCACAGCGGCGACTGGGACATAAAGATCTTCAGTGACCCCGTTGAAGCGAGCCTGAAACTCAATGGCTTCGTTGCCAATAACCAAACGGTTAGTGGCAAGAGAATCGATATTGAGCGTGATCTGGCCGTCTTTAATATAGCCTCGGGGCACCATGGTGTTCGAGTCAACCTTGACGGTCAAATGCGGGGTGTAGCCATTATCCGTGCACCACTCATGTAGTGCACGAATCATGTAGGGCTTTGTAGAGCTTTCAGCCATCTTCAAACGCCTCGCTTAACGACGCATTACCTTTTCTGACGGAGTCAGTGCCTCAATATACGCAGGGCGCGAGAACAGACGCTCACCGTATTTCTGGATTGGGGCTGCTGTCTTGGGTAACTCGATACCATAGTGATCCAAGCGCCAGAGCAAAGGTGCCATGGCAACGTCAAGCATGGAGAACTCTTCGCCCAGCATGTACTTGTTTTTCATCATCAAGGGCGCCAGTTGCGACAAGCGATCGCGTATGGCGATGCGGGCAGCGTCAAGGCGTTTGGTATCGCCACGTGCTGAGCGATCTTCCAGTGCTGCAACATGGATGAACAATTCTTTTTCGAAGTTGTACAAAAACAGACGCGTGCGGGCACGCATCAGGGGGTCAGCAGGCATCAACTGCGGATGCGGAAAACGCTCGTCGATGTATTCGTTGATGATATTTGATTCATACAGAATCAAATCGCGCTCAACCATGATGGGCACTTGACCGTAGGGGTTCATGACCGCGATGTCTTCGGGCTTGTTGTAGAGATCGATGTCACGGATTTCAAAGTCCATGGCTTTCTCGAACAGCACAAAACGACAGCGGTGCGAAAAAGGGCAGGTTGTGCCGGAGTAGAGGACCATCATGATGGGTTCCGTCCTAATAAGAAAAGCGAAAGGCCAGCGCCCACTTTTTGGTAGACGCTGGCCTCGGAAAAGACATTACTTGACGTGCTTCCAGAAGGAAGCGTTTAAGCGCCAGGCAATGACAAAGAATACGCCTAGAAACAGCAACACCCAAACACCGATACGTTTGCGAGTTTGTTGCACAGGCTCTGACATCCACGTCATGAACGCAGTGATATCTGCTGCGTCATTATCGTAGGCTGTTGCGCGGGCAGGATCAGCACTCTTGAACGTCACCGTTGAGGTAGCGGCCCCATGGTAGTTTTCAACAGCTTCGGTTTTAACGGTGGAGTAGCCCATCGCATCGTAGGTCGTTGTGACGCGCTGCCATGCGGCGTGCTCACCGCCGTGACCTTCCGCTGCTGCATGCTCATGCATCGCGACAACCGTCATCTCGCGATCACCCTGACGATCCCATAAAACGTGAGGCATGGCTACATTGGGATAAGCAAGGTTGTTCCAGCCAGTCGGCCGACTTGTGTCACGATAGAAGGTACGCAAGTAAGTGTAGATATAGTCCGAACCGGTTGGGCCTGCCGTAGCCGATTTGGCCCGAGCCATGACAGATAAATCTGGAGGCGCAGCGCCAAACCAGGCTTTACCATCTTTGGCAGAGACCGAACCCATCATCATGTCCCCGACTTTTACGCCGGTGAACAAGAGGTTGGACTTGATCTGCTCATCCGTCAAACCAATTTCTTTAAGTTTGCTGTAGCGCATCGACGATGCACTGTGGCAATTCAAACAGTAATTAACGAACAGCTTGGCGCCATGTTGTAGCGCCGTGAGGTCATTGATACGGTTCGGTGCGGCTTCTAGCTCGTAGCCACCCGTGTTAGCACTAGACCCTGTGGCTAAGATTACTAGGGCAAGAGCACCAATCAGCTTCTTGATCATGGTCATTCCGTAAATAAAGTTGGGCTCAGTGGGCGTGGAAGATGACACGGTCGGGCACTGCTTTGAACGTGCCAAGTGTGCTCCAGATGGGCATCAGGAAGAAAAAGCCCAAATAGATCAACGTACCAATCTGCGACATCAAGTTAAACACGGCGCTGGGTGGTTGAGTGCCCAGATAGCCTAACACCAGAAAGTTGGCAAAGAAGATGCCATACAACACCTTGTGCCAACCCGGGCGATACCGGATCGATTTGACTGGACTGTGATCGAGCCAAGGCAGGAAGAACAGTAAAACAACTGCGCCACCCATCGCAACAACACCCCAAAACTTCGCATCAATCACTTGCAGCAGAACGGCAACGACGATGAGCGCGCCGGCCGAAATAATCTTCATGATGCCTTGTTGCCGAATGAACATGAGGATGGCACCCAAGCCAACCAAACCAGTCAACACAGTCGTGAACTCACTGGTCGTTGCACGCAACATCGAGTAGAACGGTGTGAAGTACCAGACTGGGGCAATGTGGGGAGGTGTTTTTAGCGGATCAGCTGGGATGAAGTTGTTAAATTCAAGGAAGTAACCGCCCATCTCAGGACCAAAAAAGACGATGGCCATGAAGATGATCAGAAAACCTGCCAGACCCATGATGTCATGCACGGTGTAAAAAGGATGAAAAGGGATCCCATCCAGAGGGCGACCATGCTTGTCTTTATACTTCTTGATATCAACGCCGTCAGGGTTGTTTGAACCAACCTCATGCAATGCCACAATGTGTGCAGCCACAAGGCCTAACAACACGAGCGGGATGGCGATGACGTGGAAGGAGAAGAAGCGGTTCAGAGTGGCATCCGATACAACGTAATCACCGCGAATCCAGATTGACAACTCAGGACCGATGAAAGGAATGGCCGAGAACAGGTTCACGATAACCTGCGCGCCCCAGAAAGACATTTGACCCCAAGGCAGCAGATAGCCAAAGAAGGCCTCGCCCATCAAACAGAGGAATATGCCGACACCGAAGATCCAGATCAGCTCGCGTGGCTTGCGGTATGAGCCATAGATCAGCGCACGAACCATGTGAAGATAGACTACGACAAAGAACATCGAAGCGCCGGTTGAGTGCATATAGCGGATGAACCAGCCACCCGGTACTTCGCGCATGATGTATTCAACTGACTGAAACGCGAATTGGGCGTCAGGCTTGTAGTGCATGACGAGGAAAATACCCGTCACGATCTGCAACACCAGCACGATTAGGGCGAGTGAGCCAAAAAAGTACCAGAAGTTAAAGTTCTTTGGTGCGTAGTACTCTGACAGGTGTGCTTTGTAAGTCGACGTCAGGGGGAATCGACGATCTATCCACCCAATCAGTCCTGTCGTTTCGACGGTTTTATCGCCAGCCATGCGATGGCTCCTTGATATGTTTCAGTGTCGCGTTGTTACGGTTTCGTCGGTATGACGATTAAGCTTTATTATCCTCGTCAACACCAATGATAATTTTGGTGTCACTTAAATATTGGTAAGGTGGCACTTCAAGGTTATCTGGTGCGGGCTTGTTTTTGAATACGCGACCAGCCAGATCAAATGTTGATCCGTGGCAAGGGCAGAGGAAGCCGCCTTCCCAGTTGTCGGGCAGGCTGGGTTGCGCACCGGGCTTGAAGTACGGTGATGGTGAGCAGCCCAAGTGCGTGCAGATGCCGACCGCCACAAAGAGCTCTTCTTTGCGCGAACGCCATTGATTTTGAGCGTACTTTGGGGTGTAACCCGGGCGGTTCGATGCAGGATCCGCAACTTCATTATTGGTCACTTTGAGCGAATCGAGTTGCTCTTTTGTGCGGCGGATCAGCCAGACAGGCTTACCTCGCCACTCGACCGTCCGCATTTCGCCGGGCTGCAAAGTGGAAATATCCACTTCGACAGGTGCGCCTGCAGCACGGGCGCGCTCAGATGGCTGAAAAGTACTGACAAACGGCACCGCCATCCCTGCGCCTGCAACGCCGCCTGCAGCACAGGTGGCGCCAATCCAGAAGCGACGTGAGGGGTCTGACGGCAGATTTGGGGGCACTGAGCCCTCGTCGTCTTGCATAGCTGAATCCTGACTCATTCTCTACGATCCTTGTTGCAGCTGCGGAAGTTGACTATTTCTTGGAACCCGAAAAGTCATGTCTTCGGTCCGTTGAAAGGGTCGTTGCAGCGAGAAGGTTACGGTTGTTACTATATCCTTAACCACTTATTATAGCGTCAGCCGCAAAGCAAAAAAAGGATGGAGAACAAGAAATGAGTAAAGCCAGTAGTCTTTTAAAGGAATTTCGTGATTTTGCCGTCCGTGGCAACATGGTCGATCTGGCGGTCGGTGTGATTGTTGGTGCAGCTTTTGGCAAAATAGTCGAGTCTTTAGTCAAAGATATCATCATGCCAGTGATCAATTTCATGGTCGGGGGCACAGTTGATTTTAGTAACAAATTCATCGTCTTACACATGCCGGCTGGGTATAGTGGGGCGCTCACTTATGCGGACCTCACGAAGGCGGGTGCGAATGTGTTTGCCTGGGGTAGCTTTGTCACAATTGTGATCAATTTTGTTTTGCTTGCCTTCGTCATCTTCTTCATGGTGAAGGGGATTAACAGCACGCGAGCCCGCCAGGCGCTTGAGGCCGCAGCCCCTCCGCCCAAGCCCGAAGAAGTGCTATTGACTGAAATCCGCGATTTGCTTCAAGCTAATCTGAACAACGCCAGCAAAACCGAGTAGGGACACTTGTCCTTGCCTGGTTGGCTAGACCGGATTGTCAACATCCATGAATTTGACGGTAATGGGGAAGTGTTCTAGAAGCGCTTGCCCCAGTGCCTGAACACCATAGCGCTCGGTCGCGTGATGTCCTGCGCTGATAAAGGCGACACCCGACTCTCTCGCCAGATGCACGGTTGGTTCAGATATTTCACCAGTAATAAAGACGTCTGCGCCCGCGTCGATAGCCTCTTGAAACATGCTTTGTGCAGCGCCCGTGCACCAGGCAATACGGGTGATCTTTTTCTTGCTGTCGCCGATGACCAACGGCACGCGACCAAGTTTGTCGGCAATTCGGGCGGTTAATTGTCCCAGGTTGCGGATGGATTGACTGCGCCCGACGCCAATCAGTCCATTGCGTCCGGTGGTATGGCTGGTATCAAAGCCAAGAATTTGTGCCAATCGGGCGTTGTTCCCTAATGTGGGATGCGCATCGAGGGGTAGGTGATAAGCAATCAAGTTGATATCGTGCGCCAGCAGTTTGGCTAAGCGAGTGCGGCGGATTCCAATTATCCGGGAATCCTCCCCTTTCCAGAACCAACCATGATGAACCAATAACGCGTCAGCTTTTTCTTGTATTGCCAAGTCGATAAGGGCTTCGCTTGCCGTGACACCGGCGATAATATGCGAGACAGAATCGCGGCCTTGAACCTGCAGCCCGTTTGGGCAGTAATCTGCAAAGGCTTGAGCATTAAGTGTTTTATCTAGCCACGCGCATAATTCGTTTGTGGCAACGGCTTTCTTTTTGTGTGATGACATGATGCGTCGAATTTGGCTGTTATTTGCGCAGACTGTGACGGTCTGCCTAGGGGTTTTATTCGTTGTGGTGACTTTGCGACCAGATTGGCTGGGCCGCGCGACGACCAAGCAGGCATCGCCTCCACTTGCATTGAATACTAACGTAGACCCGTCGAAGTTGTCTAAAGAATCAGAGCGGATGGCTCGTTCTTTTAACGCTCCGACCTCGTTTGCTAATGGTGTTGCTGCCGCCACGCCAGGGGTCGTTAATATTTTTACGACCAAACACGTTGCTGTGAGCAGGCTACCTTTGCCAGCGGATCCTTTTATCAGGAAGTTTTTTGAGCAAATGCCTGGGTTTAGTGAGCGGCGCCAGAGCAACAGCCTTGGTTCGGGCGTCGTTGTATCTAAGGCCGGCCATATTCTTACGAATTTTCACGTTATTGATGGTGCCGAAGAGATTTTGGTTGCGTTGAGTGATGGCCGGCAAGCGAATGCAAAAGTGATTGGCGTCGATCCGGAGACCGATCTAGGGGTATTGAAGATCGAATTACCTGACCTACATGTTTTGCCTTTTGCTACGCAAGAGACCCTGCGAGTTGGCGACGTTGTGCTGGCAATCGGCAATCCATTCGGCGTTGGCCAGACAACCACAATGGGTATTGTCTCGGCGCTCGGTCGAGATGGCCTTGGCATAAATGTTTACGAGAATTTTATTCAAACTGATGCCGCCATTAATCCGGGCAACTCAGGGGGCGCTTTGATCGATACTCAAGGAAAACTTGTCGGAATTAACACCGCGATTTACTCTCAATCGGGCGGATCCTTGGGAATCGGTTTTGCAATTCCCGCCAGCGCCGCTTTGCGCGTGATGGATCAGATAATTAAAGAGGGCCGAGTCAAGCGAGGCTGGTTGGGGATCGAGCCTCAGGACATGACGGCTGAACTTGCGCGAGCTTTTGGGGTTGAGCAAGCTCAAGGCGCCATTGTGGCAGGCATAGTCCGCGATGGGCCCGCGATGATTGCAGGGTTACAGGTGGGGGATATCATTCAACATCTGGACGGTAGGAAAGTTGAAGATGCAAACCGACTTTTGGGGCGGATTGCCGCTTTGTTACCCGGCAAGACCGTCAAGCTGGATGTGGTTCGCAAAGCTCAGCACCAGGACATCACTGTCACATTGGGCACTAAGCCACCGATCAATAGATAACTGACCAGCCGAATGCCTGGTTGCTTATTCGGTTGCTGCCACGGGTGTGTTTCGTGCCAACAAAGTCTCTGCTGAAGCCAGAATCGATTTGCGGTTGTCTGCTGATAAATTGAAGAAAATCTCTTGTAACTTTGCAGCGTCTTCGTCTTGAGTGTAAAACCAGCTCACTGGCATGGTCAGAATTTCAGACACTTTGCACATTAACTGGTAGTCGGGTGCGTGCTTGCCACGTTCGTACTGATTCATGCGAGCACTTGCTGACATTGGGTCAATGCCGGCGAGTTTCCCAAGCTTCTCTTGTGATAAGTTGGCTTTTAAGCGGGCTTGCTTGAGGCGGTGAGCTAGCATGGGATGAAGCTCCTTTAACGAGATCGGGTTGCGATGCTCAAAGAAGCATCGTTCAAAAAGAAATCCTGAGTTAAAGGTTATATGCAACAGAAAAAGACATCAAGATGTTTTTGATGCCTTTCAGAGATATTTTATACGCCAATTAGGGTGTTTTCGACGAAAAACCGCGTATTTGAGTTTTTTCTGAGGGGCAATAAGCTGAGCACAGCAAACTAAACTTAATCGTCTTCTTTAGCGCGCGGCTTCACGCCTCGAGCAAACAGTAAACCCACTTCATAGAGGATGCAGAGTGGCACAGCGAGCATAAACTGGCTGACGACGTCGGGCGGTGTCACAATGGCTGCAATAAAGAAGGCGGCAACGACGAAATAACCTCTGAAAGACTTGAGTTTCTCGACGGTCACTAAGCCCATTCGAACCAGGATCACGACGACGACTGGCACCTCAAACGTGACCCCGAATGCCAAAAACATACTCATGACGAAGCTGACATAGGCTTCGATATCCGGCGCTGGCGTGATGGATTGAGGGGCGAACTGGGCGATAAACGTAAAGACAGTTCTAAAAACGACAAAATAACAAAACGCCATCCCGCCGATAAATAAAACTGAACTCGAAACAATGAGCGGCAGGGCGAGCTTCTGCTCGTGTTGGTACAGGCCAGGCGCTACAAAAGCCCATGCTTGATAAAGCACCACCGGCAGGGCGATAACGAAAGCCGCCATCAAAGTTACTTTGACTGGCACCATGAAAGGAGTAATGACCCCCGTAGCAATCATTTTGGTGCCCTCTGGCAGAGAGGCTAACATTGGTTGCGCTAGTAAGTCGTAAATATAGGACGCGCCGGGGTAAAAAAACAGGACGAGAAAAACAGCCAGTATTGCAGCGACCGCGTAGAGAAGCCTTTGCCTGAGCTCGATGAGATGCGACATGAAGGTATCGCCGGGCTTTGCATCCTGTTCAGCGTTATCCGTTGAGCTCACGAACTTGCCCCCGTCTTGGTCTGGGTGGTCGCAGCAGTGCTCGCAGACGGTTGCGGATGCAGCGCATCGATTTCAAGTTGTTGGGGCACAGCAGGCTCTTCTCTCGTTGCACTTGGCGTCGCTGCTTCGACCTGTGCAAGCGCTGAGTCTGAATCAGTGAGTTCAACCTTGACTAAGTCCTCAGCCCCAGTTGCCGAAGATGCTGTGGATGGAGATAGCCCCGAGTCATGACCGACCTCATGAAGTGTATCCATGGTGTCTTTTTCAAACGTCTTCAAGGGGTCGGAAATGGCTGCTTGAGCTTCGTTAATCGAACTCTTCATCGATTGTGCTGCTTCCTGCACTTGATCCTTGAACTTATGCAAATCGTCAAGATCCATTTCGCGCTGAATGTCGGCTTTCACGTTGTTCACATAACGCTGTGCACGTCCTACAAGATGCCCAAGTGTTTTAGCCACCTTAGGTAAGCGTTCGGGGCCGATGACAATCAGGGCAACGACACCGACGACCATTAATTCAGAAAAACTGACGTCAAACATTTTGAGATGCCGGAGAGATCAGGTTCAACCAAGGTTGAACCCGAAGTTTAGTGCGTGGTGCCAGATTTCTCTTTAGCGGTCACGTCGATCGTTTCACCGGTTGCAACACGCGGTGTTTCGGTGGGTTCAGTTTCTTTTGCGTTGGGATCTTTCATCCCTTCTTTAAATCCTTTGACCGCACTGCCAAGGTCTGATCCGATATTGCGAATTTTCTTTGTACCAAAAACCAGCGCAACAATTGCCAGCAAAACCAGCCAATGCCAAATACTAAAGCCGCCCATAGTGGATCTCCGTTTACCCGTTAGCTGTGGTGCGCCCCTGCCAGGGTCGCTTACCACCAAGAATATGAAAATGCAGGTGATTTACCTCTTGACCACCCTCAATACCTGAGTTGACCATAAGGCGAAAACCACCATCGTGGCCAGGATTGCAGCCGTTTTCTAGTGCAATCTTGGGAAGCAATGCCATTATTCTACCCAACCAACCCGCATCTGTGGGGTTTACCTCTTGCAAAGATATGATGTGGTGACGTGGTACGACCAATAAGTGGACTGGCGCAGCAGGCGCAATGTCGTGAAAAACAACGCAATCCTCATCCTCATGGACAATTTTGGCAGGAATAGCTCCTCCAACGATCTTGCAAAATAGGCAGTGATCACTCATGTTTGACGGCTCGCTTTTTCTATCAATCCCGATACGCCTTCGCGCCGGGCCAGTTCTGCTAAAACTTGCTCTGGTCGGATACCATGCTCAACGAGAGTGACCAGGCAGTGAAACCATAGATCGGCTGTTTCAGAAACCATTCTATCTTTTGCCCCATCTTTAACCGCCATCACGAGCTCAGTTGCCTCTTCGCCGATCTTCTTCAAAGCGGCATCTGGGCCTTTTGCAAACAGCTTGGCTACATAGGACGAGGATGAGTCGCCACCCCTGGCAGGCAAACGGGTCTCTAGCACGTCGGCGATGCGTGCCAGAACCAGATCATCGTGCAGGTGGTTTTCAGTGGTCATTTGTAGATTAACTCTGGATCTTTCAGCACAGGGTCGACTGAATCCCAGTTTGCCTCGATGGTACTTGTATTTAACCGACGATAAAAACAGCTGACCCGACCGGTGTGACACGCAATCCCGCCGTGCTGCTTAACTTTCAACAAAATGACGTCTGCGTCACAGTCAATACGCAGTTCAATGACGTCCTGTGTGTGCCCGGATTCTTCACCCTTGCGCCAAATCCGATCGCGGGAGCGTGACCAGTATACGGCGCGGCTTGTCTGGGCAGTCTCGAGCAGTGCTTCCGCATTCATCCAGGCCACCATTAATATCTCGCCGGATTCAGCGTCTTGCGCGATCGCAGGTATCAATCCCTTGTCGTCGAAGCTAACTTCGTTCAGCCAAGCCGGCCTTAGCGAATTTGTCATCACGAGCTCCTGACAGGGATGCCGCGTTCAGCCATGTAGGCTTTCGCCTGGCGAACTGTATATTCACCATAGTGAAAGATACTTGCCGCCAGCACTGCGCTAGCGCCACCTAACGTCACGCCATCCGCGAGATGCTGCAGGTTGCCGACGCCACCCGAGGCAATGACGGGGATTGAAACCGAGTCGCAAATCCGTCTAGTCAGATCAAGATCGAAACCTGCTTTGGTGCCATCCCGATCCATGCTCGTTAGCAGTAATTCGCCTGCACCGAACTCAGCCATTTTTTTGGCCCAGTCGATCGCATCGATACCTGTTGCCCGACGACCGCCGTGAGTGAAGATCTCCCAACGAGCAGGTTCTTCTGCTTTGCTGACCTTTCTTGCGTCGATTGCCACGACGATGCATTGGGACCCGTGGTAATTGGATGCGTCCCTAACCAGAGCAGGGTTGGCCACTGCAGCGCTATTGATAGAAACCTTATCAGCACCAGCGTTTAGCAAACGTTGGACGTCGCTTACTTGCCTGACACCACCGCCAACCGTCAACGGGATGAATATCTGCGACGCCACTTGTTCGATGATGGGTAAGATCAGGTCCCTCGCATCGCTGGTTGCAGTGATATCCAAAAATGTCAGTTCGTCGGCACCTTGATCGTTATAGCGGCTCGCAATTTCAACAGGATCGCCAGCGTCCACGAGTTCAACGAAATTCACCCCTTTAACGACCCGACCTGCCGTGACATCAAGACAGGGAATAATGCGGCGCGTGAGGCCGCTTTGTGCGCCAATAGGGGGGTTGCCAGTCATGGTGCAAGTTCATCAGCACGCAGTTGCGCCGCTTCAAAATCCAGTGTGCCTTCGTAAATGCTGCGACCGAGAATACAACCTTCTACGCCCTCTTCTTCAACCGCACAGAGAGCGTCGATGTCGGTCAGATCCGTGACACCCCCAGATGCAATGACTGGGATTCTGACGTGTTGAGCCAGCCGCACAGTTGCCTCGATATTGACACCCGAGAGCATCCCGTCCCGACCGATATCGGTATAAATAATCGATTCACAGCCGTAGTCTTCGAATTTTTTGGCCAGATCTGCTACGTCGTGCTTAGTGAGTTTGCTCCAGCCGTCGGTTGCGATTTTCCCGTCTTTAGCATCAAGCCCGACGATGATGCTACCTGGAAACGCACCGCAAGCATCGTGCAAAAACCCTGGATTTTTTACGGCAGCTGTCCCGATGATGACATACGAAATACCAAAATCCAGATATCTTTCGATTGTGTCCAGATCTCGAATGCCACCACCAATCTGCACCGGGATAGTTGCACTAACCGACTGAACAATGGCTTTGATCACGGACTCGTTTTTCGGTTTACCCGCAATCGCGCCGTTCAAGTCAACCAGATGCAAACGTCTTGCCCCTTTGTCCAGCCAATGTTTTGCCATGGCTACCGGGTCTTCGGAGAATATCGTGGCGTCGTCCAAGTCACCTTGGCGAAGACGGACACATTGCCCGTCCTTTAGGTCAATCGCGGGGATCAGCAGCATATCGTTTTTGATCGAGAAGTAAATGTCATTTCTGTTAGTTGTGGTCGAGAAGTGGACATTATTAGATTTAAGGGTTCCAGTCTACAAAATTACGGCACAGGCGCAAACCGGAATCTGCGCTTTTTTCAGGGTGAAACTGCACTGCAAAAATATTATCTCGCGCGATGGCACAGGCAAAGGGAGCGCCGTACAGGCTTGAACCAACGGTTAGCTGTGGATCTTCAGGCACAGCATAATAGCTATGAACAAAATAAAAAGGCGTCATGTCCGGGATGCCAGACCACAGTGGGTGAGTGCGCACTTGCCTCACGGGATTCCAGCCCATGTGTGGCACTTTTAGTCGGTCATCCGACTCTGCACTGTTTAGACCGAAGGCAGGACCACTAAATCTTCTCACAACGCCTTTGAAGAAACCAAGGCTCTCAGTGTTGCCTTCTTCGCTACGGTCGAAAAGCATTTGTTCGCCGACACAAATACCTAGCAAGGGCTTGTTATTGAGGGCCCGCAACACGCTGTCGCGAAGCCCGGCCTCATCAAGGGTGCGAACACAATCCGCCATCGCCCCCTGGCCTGGAAACACGACTCGGTCAGCCTCATCGATCTCAGTTGCTGACTGGCAGAGTTTGACCTCGGCCTCTGGTGCGGCATGTTGCAGAGCACGCGCGACCGAGTGATAGTTGCCCATCCCGTAGTCAACGATGGCGATCTTTAGCATGGGTCAGAGCACGCCTTTTGTTGAAGGGACAACCCCTTCACTGCGAGGGTCCCTCTCAAGTGCCATGCGTAAGGCTCTTCCGGTTGCCTTGAAAATAGTTTCGCATTGATGATGGGCGTTAACGCCGCGGATATTATCAATGTGCATGGTAAGTAACGCGTGGTTGACCAGGCCTTGAAAGAACTCGATTGTCAGGTCGACATCAAAGTCGCCCACCCGTGCTCTGGTGAAGGGCACATGAAATTGCAACCCTGGGCGACCAGAGAAATCAACGACTACCCGTGAGAGCGCCTCGTCGAGGGGCACATAGGCGTGACCATAGCGACGAATCCCGGACTTGTCGCCGACCGCTTTGGCAATTGCCTGGCCAATCGTGATCCCGACGTCTTCAACCGTGTGGTGCGCATCGATGTGAAGATCACCCTCAGCATGCACCTCGAGATCAATCAAACCATGTCTCGCGATTTGATCCAGCATGTGATCAAGAAACGGCACACCCGTATTCAAGTTTTGACGACCGGTGCCATCAAGGTTTAACGCTACCCGGATCCGGGTTTCGTTTGTATTGCGGGTAATCTCGGCGGTACGCATTTCATGCACTCGAAATATTGATCGGCCAATCGGATATCTAGGCTGTTATTGTAGGGCTTGTTGCAGCATTGTTTTATTCAAACACTTTTTTTAGTCTGAACCGAGCGCTCGCAGCATGGGCATGTAGCCCTTCACCGTCAGCGAGGGTGCCAGCAATTGCTCCCAGCGTTTTCGCCCCTTGGCTCGAAACTTGTATCAAGCTGGATCTTTTCTGAAAATCATAAACGCCGAGTGGCGATGAAAATCTGGCTGTGCGAGAGGTTGGTAAAACGTGATTGGGACCTGCACAATAGTCGCCCAGTGCTTCTGAGCTGTAAGAACCCATGAAGATGGCGCCAGCATGCCGGATTAAGGGTAACAACGCATCTGGATCGGCGACAGACACTTCCAGATGCTCTGGCGCAATCAGGTTGCTCAGATCGCATGCTTCTTGCAGATCCTTTACTAGCACCAAGGCGCCTCTGTTAGCTAAACTCGTGCGAATAATATCGGCCCGTGGCATCGTGGGCAATAGACGATCAATGGCAGCCTCGACCGCATCTAGGTAAGCCCTGTCATCACAAAGCAGAATCGCCTGAGCCAATTCATCATGTTCAGCTTGTGAGAACAGATCCATGGCGATCCAATCAGCGGGGGTTTTGCCATCACAGATAATCAGGATTTCACTAGGTCCTGCAATCATGTCGATGCCGACCGTACCAAAGACACGCCGTTTGGCGGCAGCTACATATGCGTTGCCTGGCCCGACAATTTTGTCAACTGCGGGGATGGTGTCAGTGCCGTAGGCCAGCGCACCGACGGCTTGGGCGCCACCTACAGCAAAGGCACGATCTACACCGGCGATCGCAGCAGCCGCGAGCACGATGGGGTTACGAATCCCGTCAGGCGTAGGGGTCACCATAATAATTTCATCAACACCTGCGACCTTGGCCGGAATAGCATTCATCAGCACTGATGAAGGGTATGCCGCTTTGCCACCCGGTACGTAAAGGCCAACACGATCTAGTGGAGTAATCTGTTGACCAAGCCGAGTGCCGTCTGCCTCCGTGTAAGACCAGCTATTTTGGCGTTGATGCTGGTGATAGGATCTGACGCGCTCTGCTGCTGCCTCCAGTGCGAGGCGCTGAAGGCGCGGCAAACTGTTCAGTGCGGCCAACCACTCGTGGCGATCTATTTCCAGTTCGGTGGCGCGACTGATATTCATCCGGTCAAATTGATTGGTCAGCCGCACTAAGGCTGTATCGCCTTCCGCTTTAATTTCTCGAAGAATGCGTGCGCAGGCGGCCTCAATGGCGTCATCTTGCTCAGCGTCGACTTTTAACAACTGACTGAGCGTCGCTTTAAAACCTGGGTCACGAGAGTCGAGGCGACATATATTTGCCATGGGTTACACCGTGCTTAACAAAACCAATATTTATGATGCCGCATGACTGCGGCTCGCTTGTTCAAAAGCATCTAGCAAGGGCTGAAGCTCAGCATGCCGTGTTTTCAATGAAGCTCGGTTGACGATCAGGCGAGACGAAATTTCGACAATGTCCTCGACGGCGACCAGATCATTGGCTTTTAGCGTGTTGCCTGTTGACACTAGGTCTACGATCGCATCGGCAAGGCCAACCAGCGGTGCGAGCTCCATGGAGCCATAGAGCTTGATCAAATCGACGTAAACCCCTTTCGCAGCAAAGTGCTCGCGAGCAGCATTCACGTATTTGGTTGCGACCCGAAGCCTCGCCCCTTGCTTGACTGCGGAGCTATAGTCGAAACCTTTGCGAACGGCGACGCAAAGCTTGCAACGGGCGATGTTAAGGTCAATCGGTTGATAGAGACCGCCCGGATGGTCGCTGGCATGCTCGATCAGCACATCCTTACCCGCAATGCCCAGATCTGCCGCGCCGTATTCGACATAAGTTGGTACATCAGACGCGCGCACGATGATCAGTCTGACCATGGGGTTGCTGGTACCGATGATTAGCTTGCGCGAGGTCTCTGGATTTTCGGATACTTCAATACCAGCGGCAGCTAACAGGGGTAGCGTCTCGTCAAAGATGCGTCCCTTTGAGAGTGCAAGGGTGATGGGGAGCGCTAGCGGGTTGGTATTCGTTTGACTACTCATTGGTTTGCCCTGCTCGAAATTCGCTCAATATTGGCACCCAGTGCGCGCAACTTTTCTTCCATCCGCTCGTAGCCGCGATCCAGATGATAAATCCGTTCAAGCGTTGTTTCGCCTTCAGCTGCCAAAGCGGCGATAACCAAACCTGCCGATGCTCTTAAATCGGTTGCCATCACGGTTGCACCCGAGAGTCTTTGAACACCGCGCACAACAGCTGTATGACCATCAATATCAATATTAGCGCCAAGACGGATCATCTCTTGAACATGCATGAAACGATTTTCAAAAATAGTTTCGTTGATAACAGACGTACCCTGAGCAATCGTATTTAAGGCCATCAACTGGGCTTGCATATCGGTGGCAAACCCCGGGTATTCATGCGTACGCACATCCACTGCGCGGGGTCGTTTGGACATGCTGGCCTTGATCCAGTCGTCACCCTGTGTAATGTCGAGCCCGGCCTCTTGTAACTTTGAAATAGTTGCGCCAAGTGTAGTGGGATCGACACTGCGCAAGACGATGCTGCCCCCCGCTGCACCAACCGCGCAAAGAAAACTTCCGGCTTCGATTCGGTCTGGCGTGACGCTGTGAGTAGCGCCAGAAAGGCTTTTAACGCCCTGAATCACGATTTTGTCAGTGCCATGACCTTTTATCTTCGCGCCCATTTTGATCAGCAGTTCCGCTAAGTCAACAACCTCTGGTTCGCGTGCAGCATTTTCAAGAATGGTTTCACCCTCTGCCAATACGGCTGCCATCATCAGGTTTTCGGTGCCAGTGACCGTCACCATATCCGTGCGGATAATGGCGCCTTTGAGCCGTTTCGCTTTGGCAATGATATAGCCATGCTCGACCACAATCTCGGCTCCTAAAGCGGTTAGGCCTTTGATGTGCTGATCGACAGGGCGCTGCCCGATTGCGCAGCCTCCTGGCAAACTAACCTTGGCTTCGCCAAACCTTGCAACCAGCGGGCCTAAAACGAGAATTGATGCCCGCATGGTTTTCACTAAATCGTAAGGCGCTTCAAAGCCAGTTACTTGATTTGCGCAGGCGGTTACCTTGTAATGACCTTGGCGCTCGCTTTTTACGCCAAGCTTATCTAGAAGTTTGAGGGCGGTGGCCGTGTCGTTGAGATGAGGGACATTCTGTAAATCGAGGGGTTCGCTAGTCAGCAAAGAGGCAAACAGAATTGGCAGTGCGGCGTTTTTTGCGCCTGACACATTGATTTCGCCTTTGAGCTGCGTACCGCCTCTGATTAAGAGCTTGTCCATTAACCCAGCGCCTTGTATTCATCAGGCGTGAGAGTCCGCATGGAGAGCGCATGAATTTCGTCTTTCATCCGTTCGCCCAGTGCTTGGTAGACGAGCTGATGACGGGCAATCAATCGCTTGCCGGCGAACTCAGGGCTCACAATAATCGCTTCAAAGTGAGCGCCGTCGCCGGTGACATCAAGGTGTTCGCAGGTCAGCCCGGCGGCAATGTAATCCCGAATATTTTCTGGGGTGGGTAGCATAAGTGAGTAATCAACCTTAAGTTCGTAGTTTGTAGCCAGTGGCGAGCAGACGCAGCGCAAAGGCCGCCAGTGCGATGAAGACGCAAACGATGACTGCCAGGCTATGCCAAGGTGAGACGTCTGAAACACCGAAAAAACCGTGTCTGAATCCATCAATAGTATAAAAAATCGGATTCCAGTGCGTCACGTATTGCCAGAACTTTGGCAAAGCGTGTACAGAATAGAACACGCCGGATAAAAACGTGGCTGGCATGATCAGGAAGTTTTGAAATGCAGACAGTTGATCGAATTTTTCGCAGGTCAGACCACCGATTAAACCGAGCATGGCCATGATTCCGCAAGAAAGCCCAGCGAAAACCAAGATCCAGAGCGGTTGCACACATTCAATCGTGACAAAGAAAAAAGACACGAGCCAGATACAGATGCCAACAGCAATCCCGCGGATCACACCAGCAAGCACGTAGGCGCTGAAGATCTCGTAATGAGACATTGGCGTCACCAGAACGAACACAAGATTACCCGTCATCCTACTTTGAATGAGTGACGATGACGGGTTAGAAAATGAGTTTTGTAGCATGCTCATCATCATCAAGCCGGGGATCAGAAATGCCGTGTACGGCACGTGACCATACATTTGAACTTTGTCCTGCAGCACTTGCGCGAAAACGACAAGATAAAGCAGGGCAGTGATCACAGGTGCCGCAACCGTTTGGAAACTGACCTTCCAAAAACGTAGTAGTTCTTTTTTGAAGAGTGTTGGAAAACCCAATCCCATCACTTGCGGCGAGGCCATTTTTGTAGTGCTCGTGCTCACGAAAGAGCCTCCTCATTTTGCGAGTCGTCTTTCATGATTTCAACAAAAGCCTCTTCCAGGCTACGTCCACCAAATTGCTCAAGTAGCGCTGCAGTGGTGGATAAGGAAACGATTCGCCCGCGTTTAAGCATGGCAATCCGGCCGCAGAGTGATTCAGCTTCTTCGAGGTAATGGGTGGTGAGCAGGATCGTGTGGCCTGCTTTGTTCAGCCGGGAGATGAACTCCCATAGACTGCGACGTAAATCGACGTCAACGCCAGCGGTCGGCTCGTCCAGCACGATGACAGGAGGCCGATGTACTAAAGCTTGTGCGACAAGCACGCGACGTTTCATGCCACCCGATAAGGTGCGCATGTTGCTGTCTGCTTTTTCGGTCAGACCAAGATTTGCCAGGATTTCATCAATCCAGTCATCATTTTTGGGTAAACCAAAGTAGCCTGACTGAATTCTTAGCGTTTCTCGTACAGTGAAAAACGGATCAAACACCAACTCTTGCGGCACCACACCAAGGGAACGCCTTGACTGTTTGTAATCGGTCACGACGTCATGCCCGCACACGCTAGCGCGCCCAGCGCTCGCCTTTGCCAGACCAGCAAGGACCGATATCAGTGTCGTTTTGCCCGCCCCATTTGGCCCAAGCAGGCCAAAAAACTCGCCCTGCTCAATTGTTAGCGTCACGTCATCCAAAGCTTGAAAGCCTGTGCCTTCAGGTTTTGAGAATAGTGATTTAAATCCACCACGACGCGGTGGGTAGATTTTAGAGACGTGCTCAAACGAAACTGCATGCATGACGGCGCTTTGCCTTATTGTTTTTGATTGTGTTGGTTCAACGCGTCAATCAGCCCGGCGATACCGTTCTGGGCAATTTGCTGTGAAAACTGGTTTCGATAGTTTTCAATCAGCCAGATGTTTTCTACGTTTACGTCGTATATCTTCCAGCCTGTTGGTGTTTTTTCGAGCCGGTAATCCAGAATAGTTGCGTCACTGGTCGGACGCCTGAATAGCTGTGTTCTGACGACGGTGTCGCTGGCAGTTAGGTCGCCTCTAAACGGCATGATCTTCATCGCGGTAGCAGGTTCGACGCGAGTAAACGCCCCAGCATACGTTCTCAATAATGTTGCTCTGAAAGCTAGCGCTAATGCCTCTTGTTGTTCAGGTGTGGCGTCCTTCCAGTAGCGCCCTGCGGCAAGCCGGGTTGTCTTTCTGAAATCAACGTAAGACGCGACAAACTGTTCGACTACCTGTGAAATACGCACCATATCGCCCATTTTTATGGACGGATCATTTTGAATGCTGTGCAAAGTCGAATTGACTGCCTGTTCGATGAACTCGACCGGTGTTTTGGCTGCACTAGCGTCCGCTGCCGCAGTTGTCCCGTTCGCTTGAGCGAAAGCGATTTGGACAAGGCCAAAAAGGGCAATAGCGGTGATGATTTTCTTTAATGTCATCGCTTTCTACTTCTTCGGGCTATCAGTAGCTGTTTGAGTGGCGGAGGCATCGTCGCTATCGTCATAGTTGGGGATGTGATCGGCCTCGGCCGCCGCACCACGAACCTGAGCCGCTCGGCTTTGCAGGTAAGCATCGCGGATGAAGCTATAGGAATCGAGCGCGGTTTTATCAATCGTGTCAGAAATTCCGAGCAAAGCCTCTCGTCGTGCAAGCAATTCGAGCCCATACAGACTGTTGCGAAGCCCGACGTTCTGAATGCTTGTGCCAACTTCAATTTGATTGACGTACAGGTCGGCTAGTTTACCCACGCCGTCACGCGCATTGCTTGGGCCTAAGATCGGTAAAACAACGTAAGGCCCAGTGCTCAGACCCCACACACCAAGTGTTACGCCAAAATCATTTGGAATACGCTTGGCGCCATTTGCACCCGCCCAGTCAAAACAACCAAGACCTAAGCTTGTGTTGAGCAAGAAGCGACCCAGCGTCGTTAAAGCATCTTCTTGTCGACCTTGCAGGGCACTGTTTGCACCCGCCCAGATTTCACCCACGTTCAGGAACATATTGTTGATGCAATTGCGAATATCTGGCGTGGTCACTGCCTGATAACCCTGAGCCAAGGGTTTTAGCACAGCACGATCCACGCCATCATTGAAGGCGAACATGCTGCGGTTTGCTGCCTCAAAGGGATCCCTCGGGTTAGGTGGCCCAGCGGGACCTGCGGCGCAACCGATCAGCGCGGTGCACAGAACAGCACAGGACAGTGCCTTAATAAATGGGACGACCATTTGAGAGCTTAGCCTTGGTGAAACAAGCGTGACCTTACATCAGGCCAATAACGACAATTTGTAACATTATCGCTCGGCTTTGGATCCCGTGCTTGAATCGGAGGGGGTAGTGCTAGAACCCTGTTTATCAGCAAAGCTGAATAGAAACTGGCTGATGAGATTTTCAAGCACGATAGCACTCTGTGTGTAATGAATCGTGTCACCTGTTTTCAGGGTTTTGTCATCCCCACCTGGTTCTAATCCAATATATTGCTCCCCTAGCAAGCCAGAGGTCAGAATTTTTGCTGAAGAATCTGCAGGAAAATCGACCCCCTCCTGAATATCCAGCGTGACAACAGCTTGAAAGCTCTTGTGATCCAAATCAATATTTGACACCCGACCCACTACAACACCTGCACTTTTAATGGGTGCGCGAGCTTTGAGCCCCCCGATATTGTCAAATTTTGCGTAAACGACGTAGGTTTTATTCAGAGAAAATGAGCTCAGATTGCCGGCTTTCAATGAGAGAAAAGTCAAGGAAATAAGCCCCAGTAAGACAAAAAGTCCTACCCACCAATCAGCTTTTTCGTTAGACATGTTGAGTGTTTCCTTTGTTAGTTGCCAAACATCAGGGCTGTCAGCAGAAAATCTAACCCCAACACGGTTAGCGATCCCACGACAACTGTTTGGGTGGTTGAGCGCGCCACACCCTCTGGGGTAGGTTTGGTACGCCAGCCCGAATACAACGCAATCGCAGTAACTGCGATACCAAAAACAAAACTTTTGATCAGGCCGTTCGTAATGTCTTTCCAGATATCCACGCCACTTTGCATCTGAGACCAAAAAATACCATTATCGATGCCAATCAAGGCAACCCCAACCAGCCAGCCGCCCAAAATCCCGACCGCGGAAAAAACTGAAGCCAGGATTGGCATGGCGATAACACCACCCCAAAACCTGGGGACTAGCACCCGTTTGACAGGATCGACTGCCATGACCTCCATGGCATCGAGTTGTTCGCCTGCCTTCATGAGACCGATTTCAGCCGTCAGGGACGTACCAGCGCGTCCAGCGAAGAGCAAGGCTGTGATCACAGGCCCCAGTTCGCGCGTGAGTGAAAGTGCTACCAGCAAGCCGAGCGCATCTTCCGAGCCATAGCGATTGAGCGTGTAGTAGCCTTGCAAGCCAAGAACAAACCCGACAAAAAGGCCTGATACGGCAATGATAATCAGAGAATAGTTACCGATAAAATGAATTTGGCTGATGATGAGGCGGGGGCGTTTAAAGGCCATGCCGCTATTTAGCAGCATGGCAGCAAGCAGCCTCGCGAAGGCACCCACTGCCATCAGATTTTGATTGACGAATCGGCCCGTTGCCGCAATCCAGGTGAATGCTTTCATGAACAGCCCGTGTGTTTGACCAGCCATGCTTCAAATTCAGCGCTCAGCGGATAGTCAAATTTGACTGGGCCATCGGGCAAACCGCGGAGAAATTGCTCAACATAAGGGTCAACCGCGTCGCGCAGTTCGGCTGGGGTCCCTTTGGCCTTGATGGCGCCTTGCCCGATTAAATAAACCTGATCGGCAATCTCAAAGGTTTCGGCCACGTCATGCGTAATAATGAGTGAGCCGCAATGCAAAGTCGTCGATAAATGTCGAATTAAACGCGCGGTAACACCCACAGCGATCGGATCAAGACCTGCGAAGGGCTCGTCATACAAAATCAGCTCGGGGTTCATCACAATCGCGCGGGCTAAGGCGACGCGCCTGGCCATACCCCCCGAAATCTCGGATACCTTGAGATGAGCGGCAGCACGTAATCCGACCGCCGCCAGCTTGTCGAGAACAGTTTGCTGAAGCTGCTCGTTAGGTAGCGACAGGTGCTCTCTGAGGGGGAACGCTACATTCTCGAAGACATTAAGATCGGTGAACAGCGCACCTTGCTGGAAAAGAACCCCCATGCGTTGCCTAGCTTCGCGCAGTGATTTGTTGTCGAAACTATTCACCTCTTGACCGAACAGTTTGATCGATCCCGAGCGTGCCTTTAACTGGCCGGTTGCAGCGCGAAGCAGGGTTGTCTTTCCCGACCCTGAACCGCCCATGAGCGCGACGACTTCACCTTGCGCAACAGTCAGAGAAATATCTTTAAGGATGGTCCTCTGACCGTAACCCAGCGAGACATTGTCTAGCGCAAGGATGGCTGACATCGTTTTAGCGAGGTAGCACAGTTGAACCCATCAAGAACTCATCGACCGATCTTGCGCACTGACGGCCTTCGCGAATCGCCCAGACAACCAGCGACTGACCGCGACGCATATCGCCCGCAGCAAATACCTTGTCGACGTTCGTACGATAGTCGTCGGTGTTCGCGCGAACATTACCGCGCCCGTCTTGATCAACTTCGAAGGCTTTTAGAATGTTGTTGATCGGTGCAACAAACCCCATTGCAAGAAGGACCAAGTCAGCTTTAATATCGAAATCTGAACCCTTGACTTCTTGCATTTTAAGTTGACCAGTTGCTTCGTCTTTGATCCATTCAACCCGACAGGCGACAAGCTTTTGTACCTTGCCGTCCTTGCCTTCGAGATGTTTTGTGGTGATAGCCCAGTCGCGTTCCGCACCCTCTTCATGAGAGGACGAGGTGCGCAGTTTGGCTGGCCAATATGGCCAAGTCATGGTTCTGTTCTCGGTTTCAGGCGGTTTAGGCATCAATTCAATTTGTGTCACCGATTTTGCACCGTGACGGTTGCTCGTGCCAACACAGTCTGAGCCCGTATCGCCACCACCGATCACGACGACGTGTTTTCCTTTGGCAAGCACTTGCCCTTCGACTTTGTCGCCTGCAACAACCTTGTTTTGTGGCCGTAAGAAGTCCATGGCGTACATGACCCCATCCAGTTCACGGCCCTGCACAGGCAAATCGCGAGGTGTCTCGGATCCACCTGATAAGACGATCGCATCGTACTCAGCCTTCAATGCTTCAGGCGTAATGACGGCCAGGCCTTTGGTTGCTGCTGGATCAGTGGCTTTACCAATGTAATGGGATGGCTTGAAGGTCACGCCCTCAGCTTCCATTTGTTTCATGCGTTGATCGATCAACTGCTTCTCGAGCTTGAAGTCGGGAATACCGTAACGAAGCAAGCCACCAACACGATCGTTTTTCTCGTAAACCGTGACGTCATGTCCAGCACGCGCAAGTTGCTGAGCACAGGCGAGACCGGCGGGACCCGATCCCACAACCGCTACACGTTTGCCTGTTCTGGACTCTGGCGGCTCGGGCGTTACCCACCCTTCGGCCCAGGCTTTGTCGATAATTGCGTGCTCAATGGATTTGATTCCAACAGCGTTATCGTTAATGTTCAGCGTACAAGCGGCTTCACACGGAGCAGGACAAATTCGCCCGGTGAACTCAGGAAAATTATTGGTCGAGTGCAATACATCAATCGCCCCACGCCAGTTCTGGTGATAAACCAAATCGTTCCAGTCGGGGATGATGTTGTTGACGGGGCACCCGTTGTTACAAAAGGGGATGCCACAGTCCATGCAACGAGCGGCTTGTTTGCCCGCTTGTTCATCTGACAGGTGCAGCACGAATTCTCGCCAGTGCTTTACACGACTCTGAGGAGCTTCCGATGCTTCCTGTAGACGTTCTACTTCAAGAAAACCAGTAATTTTGCCCATGATGATCTCTTATGCAGCAATAGATTTGGGGTTAGCGGCAGCCCACATTTCAGCAAGCGCGCGTTTGTACTCGATAGGCATGACTTTGATGAACTTGCCACGGGCGCTATCCCAGTCACTCACCATGTCACGGGCGCAAAAACTACCAGTGTGGCGGAAATGATTTTCAACTAATCTGCGCAAGATGGTTTCATCCGCTTCGCGTTCAGCGCCACGGGTCATATTGTGGAACAGAGCAATACCTTGATCTTTTTCTTGCTGTTTAGCAGAAAGAACGGGTTCAATTGCCACCATGCTCAGGTTGCAACGATCGATGAAGCTACCGTCCGGATCCCAAACATAAGCAACGCCACCTGACATACCGGCTGCGAAGTTTCTACCAGTCGCGCCGAGCACGACAACTGTGCCACCTGTCATGTATTCGCAACCGTGATCGCCTGTGCCTTCAACGACGGCTGCGGCGCCCGAGTTGCGCACGGCGAAGCGCTCGCCTGCGACGCCGTTGAAATAGGCCTCGCCAGAGGTCGCGCCATACAGCACCGTGTTGCCGATAATAATGTGCTCTGGGCCGAAACCTCTGAAATCGTTTGGTGAGCGCACGATAATTCGACCACCCGACAAGCCTTTGCCAACGTAGTCGTTACCTTCACCAACGAGGTCGAGTGTGATGCCACTGACCAAGAAGGCGCCGAAGCTCTGTCCAGCGGTACCGTTACATTGAATGTGGATGGTGTCATCGGGCAGGCCCTCGTCGCCATACTTGCTGGCGATACGACCAGATAGCATCGTCCCGATGGTGCGATTGCGGTTTCGTACCGGGACGATGAAGGATACTTTTTCACCGCGCTCGATGGCAGGTGTCGCGCGGTCGATTAGCTCGTGATCGAGTGCAACATCGAGACCGTGGTCTTGTTCTTCGATCTGGCGCCGTGAGCTGTCGGTTTGCGGCTGATAGAACACCCGACTGAAATCTAAACCGTTGGCCTTCCAGTGATCGATGCCAGCACGCGTATCAATCAAATCAACGCGCCCAACCAGATCGTCAAACCGCCGAATGCCAAGCTGAGCCATGATTTCGCGAACTTCTTCTGCGATAAAGAAAAAGAAGTTGACGACGTGCTCGGGCTTGCCTTGAAACTTTTTACGCAATACTGGATCTTGCGTTGCTACGCCAACAGGGCAGGTATTGAGATGGCATTTGCGCATCATGATGCAGCCTTCAACGACGAGCGGAGCGGTAGCAAAACCGAACTCATCCGCACCAAGCAGCGCACCAATCACAACGTCACGCCCCGTCTTCATCTGACCGTCAGCTTGCACGCGTATGCGACTGCGCAGGCGATTGAGCATTAAAGTTTGTTGGGTTTCAGCAAGACCGAGCTCCCAGGGCGTGCCAGCATGTTTAATTGACGAAACAGGTGAGGCACCCGTGCCGCCATCATGACCCGAGATGGTCACATGATCTGCTTTAGCTTTGGCAACACCAGCAGCGACCGTCCCTACACCGACTTCCGATACGAGCTTGACCGAGATCGATGCTTTGTCGTTGATATTTTTGAGGTCGTGAATGAGCTGGGCCAAATCCTCAATCGAGTAAATGTCGTGATGGGGTGGTGGTGAAATCAGACCAACACCAGGCACTGAGCAACGAAGCTTCGCAATGTATTCCGACACTTTGTGTCCGGGCAATTGACCGCCTTCGCCAGGCTTGGCACCTTGAGCCATCTTGATTTGAATCTGATCAGCACTTGCCAGATACTCGGCGCTCACGCCGAAGCGACCGGATGCGACCTGTTTGATTTTCGAGCGCATCGAGTCACCCGCTTGCAGCGGTACATCAGCCGCAATGCGATCTGCCCCCAACTCGGAGGCAAGGGTGGCACCGGCTTTGATGCCGCTGCTGCCTGTGCGCAATTCGTTGCGATAGCGCAGTTCGTCTTCGCCACCTTCACCAGTATTTGATTTACCACCAATACGGTTCATGGCAACCGCCAGCACTGAGTGAGCTTCGGTGGAGATCGACCCGAGCGACATCGCGCCCGTTGCAAAGCGTTTGACGATCTCTTTTGCAGATTCGACTTCGTCAAGCGGAATCGCGCGCGCGGGGTCGACTTTGAATTCGAACAAACCTCTGAGTGTCATCAGACGCTTGCTTTGATCATTGATCAGTTGTGCGTATTCTTTGTATGTGTTGTAACTGTTGGCGCGCGACGCGTGTTGTAGTTTTGCGATTGAGTCTGGCGTCCACATGTGCTCCTCACCACGAACGCGGAAGGCGTATTCGCCGCCTGCATCCAGTGCGTGGGCAAGGACAGGATCTTTGCCGAAGGCCGCGCGATGCGTGCGCAGCGCTTCTTCTGCGATTTCAAAAATACCGACACCTTCGATATTGCTTGGCGTGCCTGAGAAGTATTTGTTAATCAGGCCAGATTGCAAACCAACCGCTTCAAAAATTTGCGCGCCACAATATGACATGTAGGTCGAGATGCCCATTTTGGACATGACCTTGTTTAGTCCCTTACCGATCGCTTTGATGAAGTTCTTAACGGCCTTTTCAGCTTTTTCGGCGCTGGCGGCTTCTGCCTCTAGTGACTCGATTACCAGATAAGGATGAATCGCCTCGGCGCCGTAGCCACCGAGCAGCGCAAAGTGATGGACTTCACGAGCTGAACCGGTTTCTACAACCAAACCCGTGTTGGTGCGCAGCCCTTCATGGATCAGAGTTTGATGAATGGCTGAAGTGGCAAGTAATGCAGGGATGGCAACACGCTGATGATCAACGGCGCGATCGGTCAAAATGAGGATGTTGTAGCCGCTTCTCACAGCATCTAAAGCGCTGGCGCACAATGCCGCAACGCGGGCTTCAATCCCTTCTGCGCCCCAAGCAGCGGGATACGTGATGTCAATCTCATGGCTGCTGAACTTATCGCCCGTTATTGCTGCAATCGATCGGATCCGCGACATCTCTTTTGCATCAAGTATCGGCTGATTGACTTCGAGGCGTAGGGGCGGATTGACGTTATTGATATCAAGCAAGTTAGGCTTGGGACCAATAAAGGACACCAGAGACATCACCATTTGTTCACGAATCGGATCAATGGGTGGGTTGGTGACCTGCGCAAACAATTGACGGAAGTAGTTATAAAAAGGTTTGTCCCGATTGGACAAAACTGCCAGCGGCGCGTCATTGCCCATCGAGCCGGTCGCTTCTTCTCCCGAAGCAGCCATGGGCTCGAGAATATATTTGAAATCCTCTTGCGTCCAACCGAACGCTTGCTGGCGATCAAGCAAGGTTTCCCTGCTTGTCGCCGGCGTTTCGCCTTCAGGTGCGACGAGCGTTTCGATCTTGATGCGAAGCCCTTCAATCCACTGCCGGTAGGGACGCGAATTGGATAACTGGGCCTTGATTTCAGCGTCATCGATGATGCGACCTTGTTCAAGGTCGATCAAGAACATCTTGCCCGGCTGCAGACGCCATTTTTTAACGATGCGGCTTTCAGGGATTGGCAAAGTACCCGCTTCTGACGCCATCACGACCATATCATCATCGGTGACGAGATAGCGGGCTGGGCGCAAACCATTGCGATCCAGTGTTGCGCCGATTTGGCGACCATCTGTAAAGGCGACGGCTGCCGGACCATCCCAGGGCTCCATCATGGCTGCGTGATATTCGTAGAAGGCGCGGCGGCTGGCGTCCATTTGGGTATGTTGTTCCCAAGCCTCTGGGATCATCATCATCATGGCATGGGCAAGTGAATAACCTGACATCACAAGCAGCTCGAGACAGTTATCAAACGTGGCTGTGTCAGATTGCCCCTCGTAAACGATTGGATAGAGTTTGCTTAGATCTTCACCCAGCACAGCAGATTGCATTTTGCCTTCACGGGCCCGTAACCAGTTGAAGTTGCCTTTCACCGTATTGATTTCGCCGTTGTGGGCGATCATCCGGTAGGGGTGGGCCAGAGGCCACGCAGGGAAGGTGTTTGTCGAGAAACGCTGATGGACCAAAGCAACGGCCGATACGGTGCGTGGATCAGCGAGGTCACGGTAATAGCGCCCCACTTGGTCCGCTAACAACAGGCCTTTGTACACTACCGTACGGACAGAGGCTGAAGGGACGAAATATTCTTTGCCATGAGCGAGCCCCATTGACTGAATGGCATGGCTTGCCGTTTTGCGAATCACGTACAGCTTGCGCTCGAGCGCGTCGGGCACCATCACGTTTGCGCCGCGCCCAATGAATAGCTGCCGAATGAAGGGCTCACAGGCACGTACGGCTGGCGACATGGGCATGTCGGTGTCTACGGGTACGTCACGCCAGCCCAGTACTACTTGGCCCTCAGCTTTCACTGCGCGCTCGAGCTCTTGTTCACAGGCGAGCCTCGAGGCGATCTCTTTAGGCAGAAACACCATGGCAACGCCGTACTCGCCTGGTGCGGGGAGTTTTACGCCTTGTTTGGCGAGTTCTTCGCGGTAGAAAACATCAGGGATCTGGATCAGTATCCCAGCGCCATCTCCCATCAACTTGTCTGCGCCAACTGCGCCACGGTGATCGAGATTTTCGAGGATCTTCAAACCTTGTTTGACGATATCGTGGTTCTTATGCCCTTTTATATGAGCAACAAAACCAACCCCGCAAGCATCATGCTCATTCGCAGGTGAGTACAGCCCTTGCGACGGTGGCAAACCGACGGGGGCAGTTGCTGAGGTCCGTACCGAATTGGTCGGATGGAAGTGTAATGGGTGGGTGCTCATTGGGTGCTCCGGTGGCGCTGCGATCATGGTGCAGTGCGAAAAAAGACAATACCGTGGAAAACCCTAGCATGCAAGTAAAATCCGACGATCCGTCCCCTTTTAAAGTCTCAATAAGCAGGGATTCGATAATATTGGGGACGGACCGGTGTCGTGAGAAGTTCAATGTATAGACTGTGTGAATAACGTTTCACCGAGAGAGGTTTGGTGGGCCAGTTTTTTTTGGACGCCCTCGAGACAAGGCAGTCGGGCGGCGATTCGCTATCAGCGACAATGCGCTTAAAAATTGCTTGTCTCCCAAAGCCCACTGACCTCGGACAGCCGCCTCAATGGCTTCTGAGTCTTTTGGGGTATTGCCGAGAACCAATCTTTGCCTGTATTCGGCCTGTCTGTCGAAAGGGGTGTTGCCGCAAGCCCAGTAATCAGAGTGAGGGTTATGCCACGCTGGCGGTTGCAACCCAATATGGACAGCTGCCGATGACCAGGGCCAAGGATCTGCTGGAATGAACGCCCTACGACTAAAGGCGCGACTCTCCAGCCAAACGAGGGACGGTACAACCCACCGATCACTTTGAATCAGACAAGAATGGTACCGCCCAGCAAACACGGCACCTTGAACCAAGCGTGAAGCCAAATTACGGCCAACTGACTGCATCAGCCGCCCCAGGCCCCTGTCATCCTGAGGAGTTGCTAAAAGCCCGATTCCATCGTGATCGATACACCAACCGTGAACCGGCACATGAAAGCGTTGACTTGCCTCGGCGAGCCATCCCTGTATCTGAGTAAAAACTGTTGCCGTGAGCAACTTGCCGTGTAACAAATCGGCCGAGAACGAGGCAAAGGCAAGTTGAGCGATGCCGGGCGCATAAAGTCGAGCTAGTCGAGCCACTTTTGTCAGCCCAGTCGCTAGAGGGTTAATTAGGGCTTACGGAATCGGTAAAACAGGTTCGGCGCACTCACGATGTAGATGTTACCTCGATCGTCCATCGCCACCCCTTCAGGTTTCGGCATGGGACCACCCTTATTGGTGGATAGCTCAAGCATGCCCCGACCCGCTCCCGTATCCCCGTCAACCTGCACGAGAATCTGGGACTCTTCGCTTAACAGAAGGACTCTGCCGTTGCTCGGATCCACTTCGACAGAGGCGAGATCTGTGGCGAAGGGGATTTCATCGAGCCAAAAACTAAAGTTTTCAATCCGTAATCCCTTGGACTCGGAGGATTGCAGATTGCTCAAGCCACTAATACGATAGAGACCCTTGGGGCTGTGCTCTTTCGCAATATAAAGCCGATCGCGTTTTAGGTCGTACCCGAGGCCCTGAAAGCCGTGATTACTGTCCTCGTCTTCGCCAAACCTCAACACCAGAGAAAAAGCGCGTGTGACATCGATGGTTTGCGGGGTGTTTGGGATTTCAGCAATGACGACTCGATTGCGGCGGCCGTTAACTAATGCGATCCGGTTGGCGCCAAGCCAGGCCACCCCATTAGCCTCCGAAATTCCTTTAAGTGGATAGGTCGCAAGCACCAATCCGTCTAGTGATAAAGAAACCAATGCGGCTGGTTTATCTACAACGGCCCACAACTTGTCCTGTAATGAGTCATAGGCTAGACCAGACAAATTACCTTTCACTCCTTCGATCACTCTCGCCGAATCTGGCCCTGAGTAACCAATGAGCGTATTGCCACCAGCCGATGCAATCTTGTTCTCCCAGGCCGCCTGCTTGGCCTTTAGGCCAGAAACCCAGCGATATGCCACTTGCTCTGCGTGGTAATACCGGACGCCAATGTAGCTTGCCCATCCAACCAGGATGACAAGCACGCAAGCAAGCAGGATTTTAGATAAAAATTTGAATAAATCGGCCATGCTGAGTCCGGGGCATAAACAAGACAAGCGAGGGGTAGTGACGCCCGACGTCTGCAGCCCAAGATTAACACCCTCCTAAAAAATTCGGAACTTTCGCGAAAATAGCCAATCCTATTAGCACTCAGTTTAGGAGAGTGCTAAAATCGATACGAATGAAATAAAAGTCATCCCGAGTAAAAAAAGTCATTCTGTGTGGGGGCGGTAACGAAACATCATGACGACGACTGTGACTTTGGCCCAAAACAAATTGGCAATGGCCATTGCCAACCCAGGTGCTCTGGGTTCCATCGACGCCTACATTACGGCAGTTAATCACTTGCCCGTTTTGTCTGCCGAAAAAGAAGTGAGTCTTGCTCGCGCGCTGCGCGATCAGCAAGATCTTGATGCTGCCCGCGAGCTCGTGCTGTCACACTTGAGACTGGTTGTGTCAATTGCGAGGCAATATCTTGGCTACGGTCTCCCGCACGCGGATCTGATTCAAGAGGGCAACGTTGGTCTAATGAAAGCTGTTAAGCGTTATGACCCTGAGCGCGGCGTGCGTCTCGTGTCGTTCGCCGTTCACTGGATCAAAGCGGAAATTCACGAATACATCGTCAAAAACTGGCGTATGGTCAAGGTTGCTACCACCAAGGCTCAAAGAAAGCTCTTCTTTAATTTGCGCAGCATGCGCCCGGATGGTCACACACTTGATCCAGATCAGGTGGCGCATATTGCTAAAACGCTGAACGTCAAACCAGAAGAAGTTCGCGAAATGGAAGTCCGCATGTCGGGTCGCGAGATGGCTCTCGAGAACCCCGAGGATGACGACGACACCTTTGCGCCCATTGCGTTTCTGTCCGACGAAGGCCACGACGACCCGACCCAAGTCATAGAACGTCGGGCTATCGACCTGCAGCAGGGTGAGGGCCTGGACACGGCTCTGGCAAAGCTTGATGACCGCTCTCGGCGTATCGTTAAAGCAAGATGGTTACAGGATGATGGTGGTGCCACCTTGCATGAGCTAGCTGATGAGTTTGGTGTTTCTGCCGAGCGTATCCGTCAGATTGAGGTTGCTGCAATGAAAAAAATGAGATTGGCCCTGACTGCTTAAGATGGAAATCGGCTCGTTAGTGTTCGGCTTAGCGGGACTGCTTATGCTGGTCTGCTTTATGCCACCACTCGCGGTGAAATTAAGACTTCCCCATTCGCTGCTCTTGGCAATTTGTGGCTTTCTGCTCGCCTACGCGGCGCACCCAAACGCCTGGTTGCCACCAGTATTAGGCGATTTTTTGGGCATCATTAACACCTTCGATGTATCGCACCAGACCTTTCTGGTCGTATTTTTGCCTGTGCTCCTGTTCGAAACGGCCCTGGCAATGAACGTGCGCAGACTGATGGAAGACATTGGTCCAATATTAATGCTTGCCATTGTCGCTGTATTTGTGAGCACCCTGTCTGTGGGCTTTCTGGTGAGTCAGTTCACTCCTTACAGCTTAGCCGCGTGCCTATTGTTGGGCGCAATCGTCGCCACAACGGATCCCGCAGCAGTTGTAGGCATTTTTAAAGAAGTTGGCGCCCCCAATCGGTTAATGACCTTAGTGGAAGGCGAAAGCCTGCTGAACGATGCCGGCGCAATCGCGGTCTACACGGTGCTGCTTGGTGTGGTGAGTCACTCCGGCAGCTGGCAAGTCGGGCTCGTCTTGTCGGATACAGTGATCATGTTTTCAGGCGGAGCACTCACGGGTTTTGTGTTGGGACGAATTGCCTGCGAGCTCTTCTTCTGGCTTCGCGGTTGGCCCGCTGCAGAAATTTCGCTGACTCTGTCGCTAGCCTACCTTTCATATTTAGTTGCCGAGCACTATTTTGGCGTGTCGGGAGTCGTCGCCACGGTTGTCGCCGGACTCGTCGTCGGTTCAACTGGCCGAACCAAAATGGCACCCAACACCTTTGAAATGCTGACCCAAGCGTGGCATCAGTTTGGATTCTGGGCTAACTCTCTTATCTTTCTTTTAGCAGCCATGCTCATCCCCCGGCTAATGCCGGATTTGAATCTTGAGAATCTGTTCGAGATCAGTCTCGTGTTTGTTGCGACGTTATTTGCGAGAGCGTTGGTGGTTTTCGGCCTGCTGCCGCTGTTGAGTATGGCAAACCTGAGCGCGGGAGTCGGCACTCGGTACAAACTCGCACTGTGCTGGGGAGGGTTGCGTGGCGCTGTTTCATTAGCTTTGGCGCTTGCCGTTATCGAGCATCAGACTATTCCAGAGGACATTCGGCATTTTGTTGGCGTTTCTGCTACTGGCTTTGTGCTCGCCACGCTTGTTTTGAAGGGCCTCACTTTGCGACCGTTAATCGCCTTACTTGGGTTAAACCGACTGAGCCCGAAAGAAGAAGCGCTGCGCAACACTGCGCTGTTCGAAGCGACGAGCAGCGTCCAGTTGGCGACAGATGAGATCGCCGAAGCAGAGGGACTGTCAGGGCAAGCACGCGACAAGCTACGGGCTGTTTTGGCAGTCAATACGATTCAACTAACGGAAGGTCTGCTCAAAAATTTTTCGGTGACCGAGCGTGTTGAACTGGGCCTGGCGATCGTGGCTCGACATGAGCATGAAATGTTTTTCGAGATTCTTAAAGAGCAGCTTATTGATGAAAAGATAGCGGCACAGCTGCTCAGCAGAGCAGAACAAACGGAAGATGGAATTCGAACCCTTGGTGTGCAGGGGTTTCGTCTTGCGTCGGCAAAAGCAATGCGCTATCCGCGTCGATTCAGGCGAGCGCTGCAAGCGCATAAAGCAATTGGTTTGCAACGCTGGCTTGCTGCCGAGTTGGCGCAACGCTTCGGCTTGCTGCTGGTCATGCGATCAGCCGCGCAGTTGGTCATTAAGTTCGCTGAAAAGGAGGTGCGCCCGCTGCTCGGCGAAGAAATCAGTCTTGAGATCCTCTCGCTTCATCACGAGCGGCTTGCGTTAATCAACGAAGGGTTACAAGCACTGAACTTGCAGTACCCAATTTACGCAATGTGGTTGCAAGAACGATACTTAGGCCGCATTGCACGCAAACTAGAACGAGAGCGATATGAGCAGATGTTTCGTCACTCCCTACTCAGCGGCGCAGTCTATCAAGATTTGCTAAGCCAGCTGCGCAACCGCTGGGCTTTTCTGGAGCAAGATCCGCGGTTGGATATTGAAATGGGTGCGAAAGATTTGGTCGCCCGTGTGCCACTCTTGCAGGGGCTCTCTAACAGCAAGCAAATTGAAGTGACAAAACTGCTGCGTCCCAGGCTTTACTTGCCTGACCAGAGGGTCCTCGCAAAAGATAAGCCATCAATAGAGCTCTACTTCGTCGCTTCTGGCGCTGTGCGAATACTCTTGCCGGACAATACCCATGTCGAACTGGGTACTGGTGAATTTTTTGGTGAGCTACATCTGCTCGGTCAACAAACCGCCGGATTCGAGGTCAGGTCGTTGGGCTACAGCAAACTCTTGTGCTTACCTGCCAAGGCGTTTAACACGCTGCTCGAGCAAGATCCAGACTTGCGAGCGCACATCGAATCGGTTGCTAAACAACGGCTCAGAGCGATTGAGGTGTGGCAGGCTCAGCAGACAGCGTCCGGCACAGCCGCCCCAAAGGATCTTGTGAGCGCCTCACCCAACACTTCTGCGTAACAGATCTTCCGCAAGCACAATGGATGCTTCGATAGTGAAGGCATCTTCTCCCAGCATTCGCATGAGGGTGTCGGGCGCCAGACAGGCGATTTCCATGACTTCACCGTCCCGGTTTTGAGGGGTTACACCGGATTCGAGTACGCACTCGCTGGTGAGCACATCCTCAGCCTGAAAGCCTTCTTTAACTTGTCTGTGCATGCGCGTAATTTTTCTGAGTGAAGTTCTTTGCGAAATTTGAGGTGCATCTAAACCAGCCTCTTCATCGGACTCGCGGATTAAGGCGATTTCCGGGTCCTCCTGATAGCCAACGAGTCCGCCGACTAGCGTATCCCACACCCCCGGGTCTGTTGCTTTGGTTAGTGAACGGCGGGCAACCCAAATGCCACCGTCTGCCGAGAGGCCATTCAGATGCACAGCCTTGGTGACCAGTCCAAGCGGACGCACCACCCCGCGCTCAATGCCCGCGATTGATTGATTTTGCTCTGACCAGACGTCCAGCAGTTCATCACGCCAACCTGGCGCTTGGCCGGCTGCCTTTAACGCCAAGGCGATCTCGGCAAGAGTCTCATTGAGTGCTGGCAGTGAGGTCAGCTCGTCACCAATGTGAACGGTGTGTGTGTGTAAGCGAACTGAACGGCTCGCACGCAATGTCTCGACAGCGGCACGACGCAGCGAGCCACAAAGATGGCCGCCAATCCACAAGGGCAGTGCGTCAGACGGGGCAGACTGATTCGCTTGCCCTAAAAAGTATGACAATAAACCGCTCAGCTTAGAACGAGAAAGACTCAAGTTAACTTGGTGTGGAAACAAGCGCATGGCATCCTTAATAGGAATGATTCCGAATAGAAATATTAATTAACCTATCGTAAACCACTACACCTCGCTGTCGTTTATACTCACGCGGTTTGGTGATGAATTTTTCGAGGTCAGCATGAAGAAGTTCAGTGGATTTCTAGGCGCCTGTGCCATGCTCATGAGCGAGCTGGTGACTGCGCAGGTCAAGGATATGCCCGGCGGGCCGCGTGTTAATCAGATCAATATGCCAGAGGGCGTCACTCAGATTACGCACGCCATCAATGATTTGCACTACATGCTGTTGTGGATTTGCCTGGTCATCTTTCTGGCAGTCTTCGGTGTCATGTTCTATTCAATATGGGCGCATCGGAAATCACGCGGTGCAAAGCCTGCTACTTTTCATGAACATGTCGGGGTAGAAGTTGCCTGGACGGTTATCCCTTTCCTGATCGTGATCGCAATGGCCCTGCCAGCAACCCGCACGGTTGTTGCCATGAAGGATACCAGCGGCGCTGACATGACCATCAAAACCACGGGCTACCAGTGGAAATGGGGTTACGAATACATCGATGGGCCTGCTAAAGGCGTCAAGTTTTTATCAAATCTGTCGACGCCACGCGCCCAGATTGAAAACAAAGAGCCTAAAGGCCCTTTCTATCTGATGGAAGTTGATAATCCGTTAGTCGTGCCTGTCGGCAAGAAGATTCGTATCGCGACGACCGGTGGCGATGTGATTCACTCCTGGGCCGTTCCTGAATTGAGCATGAAGCAAGATGCAATTCCCGGCTTTATCCGTAATACGTGGTTCCGCGCCGACAAAGTAGGTGTCTATCGCGGACAATGTTCGGAACTGTGCGGTAAAGACCACGCGTTTATGCCTATCGTCGTTGACGTCAGATCAGAGGCCGACTTTGCCAAGTGGTCCGAAGATCAGCAAAAACTGCTTGCCGCTTCAGCCGATGACCCGAACAAAGAATGGACCCAAGCCGAGCTCGTTGCACGGGGAGAAAAGGTTTATCAGACTTGCGCAGCCTGCCATCAAGGTAGCGGCAAAGGTGTCATGGGTGCATTCCCTGCACTTGACGGTAGCAAAGTCGTGATGGGCCCCAAAGCAGATCAAATTGCGATTCTGCTCAAAGGGCGCCAAGGCACCGCCATGCAGTCGTTTGCCAATCAGCTGAGTGACGTCGAGATTGCCGCGGTGATTACTTATACTCGTAATAGCTGGGGCAATGCAGGCAAAGGTCAGGATCCTGTTGTGGCGCCGGCAGATATCAAGGCGGCTCGCTAAGTTCAGAGCCAGGGATCTAACAATCAAATTTAACGACGTATCGTGCCACGTTTGCACGATATAGGTAAAAGCAGCAGGGGAGTCCAATATGAGCAGCGTTACAGCAGACCACGTTTCAGGACACGGGCACGAAGGCGACCATGATCATGGCATGCTTCATGGCTGGCGTCGCTGGTTGTTCGCAACCAATCACAAAGACATTGGGACGATGTAT
Organism: Jezberella montanilacus; assembly: GCF_003003055.1. Classification (GTDB taxonomy): domain Bacteria; phylum Pseudomonadota; class Gammaproteobacteria; order Burkholderiales; family Burkholderiaceae_B; genus Zwartia; species Zwartia montanilacus. Next base: position 15,737 of record NZ_PVTV01000012.1, on the reverse strand, counting down.
CTCATCTTCTCGTTCACAATGCTTCTTGAGGGGGGCACCTTAGCCCTTCTGCTGCGCACAGAACTGTTTGAACCCGGGTTACAGTTCTTTAGGCCTGAACTGTTCAATCAGTTCACGACCATGCATGGTCTGATTATGGTTTTTGGTGCGATCATGCCAGCTTTTGTTGGCTTTGCGAACTGGATGATTCCGTTGCAAATCGGCGCCTCAGACATGGCTTTTGCGCGGATGAACAACTTTAGTTTCTGGTTGCTGCCCGTTGCCGCTGTTCTGTTAACCACTTCGTTCTTTGTGCCAGGTGGGGCAACTGCAGCTGGCTGGACCTTATACGCACCTTTAACCGCGCAAATGGGTCCAGGCATGGACTTGACGATTTTTGCTGTGCATATCATGGGTGCATCTTCAATCATGGGGGCGATTAATATCGTCGTCACAATCTTGAACATGCGTGCGCCTGGCATGACGTTGATGAAAATGCCTTTGTTCTGCTGGACATGGCTCATTACGGCTTACCTGTTGATTGCTGTGATGCCCGTTTTAGCAGCAGCCATCACGATGGTACTGACGGACCGCCATTTCGGTACAGGGTTCTTTAACGCAGCAGCCGGTGGCGACCCAGTGCTGTACCAGCATATCTTCTGGTTCTTCGGTCATCCCGAGGTTTACATTATGATTTTGCCGGCCTTCGGCATTGTCTCGGCGATCGTCCCAGCCTTCTCACGCAAGCAGCTGTTTGGCTATGCCTCCATGGTTTATGCAACAGCCTCGATCGCCATCCTCTCGTTCATTGTGTGGGCCCATCACATGTTTGCGACAGGTATGCCGGTTACAGCACAGTTGTATTTCATGTACGCAACGATGCTGATTTCAATCCCAACAGGCGTTAAGGTGTTTAACTGGGTGGCTACGATGTGGAAGGGTTCGATGACATTCGAAACCCCTATGTTGTTTGCGATCGGGTTTATCTTTGTGTTTACGATTGGTGGTTTCACTGGCTTGATCCTGTCGATGGCGCCTATCGACATCCAAGTGCATGACACCTATTACGTCGTGGCACACTTCCACTACGTGCTGGTTGCTGGGTCGCTGTTTGGCTTGTTTGCAGGTACCTACTACTGGCTGCCCAAGTGGTGCGGCTACATGTATGACGAAACCTTGGGCAAGGTCCATTTCTGGTCAAGCATGATCTCGTTTAATGTCACCTTCTTCCCGATGCACTTCTTGGGGTTGGCTGGGATGCCGCGTCGTTATGCCGATTACCCAGCTCAATTTACTGACTTCCATCAGATAGCCACGATTGGTGCCTTCTGGTTTGGTTTGTCGCAGTTATTGTTCCTCTACATCGTGCTTAAAGCATACGCAGGCAAAGGTGCGCCCGCAGCTGCGAAGCCCTGGGACGGCGCCGAAGGTCTCGAATGGACTGTGCCTTCACCTGCACCGTTCCACACTTTCGTAGAACCACCAGTCGTTAAATAAGCCAAGCTAATGACACCAGAACAACGTAGCAAAAATAAACGCGTCGGGCTGGTGTTTTTGTTTATTGTTGTCGCGTTATTTGCGTGGACTATCGTTAAGAATTTGTAGCGGTTTAGTGTTTCTTGATTGTCGAGGTAACTTTACGCATGACTGAAGATCTGAAAGAACTTAGCCAGAGAAAGCTGAATTTCTTTCAGACGCTCAAAGCAGTATCCTGGGCAATGTTCGGGGTGCGTAAGGGCTCTGGGTATCAAGAAGATATGGCTAAGTTGAACCCCGTTCACTTAGTCATTGCAGGACTGATCGGCGGTGTGATCTTTGTCGTGGCTTTAGTGTCTGTAGCAACTTGGGCAATATCACTACTAAAGTAACGACCCAGATCGGCTCGGTAAAAATCTGTTCAAGTTATTTCTTATTAACTGTTTGTAACCAAACATCTGTAGCTGGGAGAACGACATGAGTGCAGGACACTCGATTCAAGCCAAAGAGGCGCCTTATTACTATGTGCCGCATAGCTCGCCTCATCCGGCTCGTGCGAGTATGTGTCTGCTCGTTGTCATGTTGGGTGCGGCAGCCTGGGTCAATCACGTTGATCTTGCCAAGTGGGCCGTACTTGCAGGCGTGTTGGGGTTGTTTGTTGTCCTGTATTCATGGTTTGGCGACGCGATCCACGAATCTGAAACCGGACTTAACAGCAAGCGCATCGATAATTCATATCGCTGGAGCATGAGCTGGTTTATTTTTTCTGAAGTCATGTTTTTCTCGGCATTTTTTGGTGCCCTCTGGTACACGCGGACAGTCACTATCCCCTGGCTCGGTGATCTGGATCACAAACAATTGCTGTGGCCAGCGTTTAACGCCGTATGGCCCAATGCTGGTCCGGCTGGCACGGTTGAGTCGTTTGGTACGGTGACACCTTTCTGGTTGCCAACAATCAATACCGCCTTGTTGTTGTCCTCGGGCGTTACCTTGACAATTTCCCATCACGCTCTGATCGCCAATCATCGCGCCAAAGCGATTTTCTGGATGGCTGCGACGATCATCCTTGGCTTTATCTTCGTGGGCTGCCAAGCTGTTGAATATATACACGCATACACAGAGCTGAATCTGAAGTTCTCTTCTGGAGCCTACGGATCACTGTTCTTTCTGTTGACAGGCTTTCATGGCTTTCACGTGTTGTTGGGTGCGACCATGTTGACCGTGATCATGTTCAGGATGATCAAAGGTCATTTCAAACCCGATCACCACTTCGGTTTTGAAGGTGCTGCCTGGTATTGGCACTTTGTTGACGTGGTGTGGCTTGGCCTGTACATCTTTGTTTACTGGATGTAAGCAGCTCGATCGACACGCGTAAAAAAGGCCGGCAATGCCGGCTTTTTTTATCAAAATGACAGACTAAGTATCACTGCAGTGCTCGTATCAGCGCAGTGAGCCTGTCGCTTGAATCCAACCCATCCAGTTGGCGAACAGCAGGAACAGAAACAATACGACAGACAGACCGATACGCACTGTCAGCGCATAGACAGTCTTGCTGCTTTTGCCCTTATCCCTCATCAGATAAAACAGCGCCGAACCGAGACTTGCCAGGATAACCACAAAGATGATCGCAACAACGATACGCATTAGAAATACCCCCGTAATAATCGGATTATCGCTCAAATGACCACCCGGCATGATCGGCTGATGACTTGGGCGGCCCTGCTGTTGCTGGCGGTGATTTGTGTCGTGTTTGTCTCTTTAGGTCGCTGGCAATTGCGTCGTGCAGAGGAACGTAAAGCGATCGCAGCCCAAATCGACTCAGGACGCAAAGGCAGTCCGCTATTTTTGTCAGCAACCCTTGCGCCATCCAGTCTAAAGGCCTGGTTGCCAGCGATTGCTGAAGGTCGGTGGATGCCCGAGTTGAGTTTACTCATCGACAACCGCAATCAAGAAGGCCGCCCAGGTCTGTGGCTTGCGACCCCCTTGATGCTTAAAGATGGCTCGGCGGTCTTGGTATTGCGAGGCTGGCTACCCCGAATGATTGACGGTCTTACAGTAGATCCAGCTAGTGAGGAAGCTAAAAATATTGCTTTAATTAAACAAGTGGTAGGCGGGAACGAAGAGCAAATCGTCACCGGAGAATTAGCAGAACACGTGCCTCGGCTTTTTGAAATCTGGCGCCTGAGTGGACCGGCCGGCCAAGGCACCTTACCAAAGGGTTGGCCGCAGCAACAAGCGGGTAGTCATCAACCTTCATTAGAATCCTTGCCGCGGGTTCAAAATATCGAGCTGATTGACCTAAAAACGGCAACAGGTTTGAACTTTATCTCGACTGTGCTGCTGCAAACCGACACAAAGGCTGATGGCTTGAGCCGATCTTGGCCGCAACCCTCAATTGACTCCGATAAAAATCAGGGCTACGCCTTGCAATGGTTTGGGTTTGCAACGATTGCCCTGATAGCTTGGGTGGTTATTGCTTTTAAAGCCTATTACCGGACAAAGCGTGAAGACTAGATCGGCGATAATGGTGGGTGCGCCATAACCTGCGCAAGCTTTTATAGGTAGATGTGAAATGAGCCAAATTAACGTTGGTCGGTCACCAACAGGTCCACAGGGCAAGAGCCGGTCTCGGCTGCCCTTGATCCTTATTTTTTTGCTGAGTCTGGCCCCCGTTCTCGCAGCAGTGCTGGTTTATTTCAATCCCAGCCTGAGGCCCGCCAATAGTGTTGCCTACGGCATGCTTATCGACCCCCAACGACCTGTTCCAGCATCAGGCGCCCTAGTGCTCACGACCATTGAAGGTGAGCCATTTGATCTGGCAACCCTGAACGGTAAATGGGTACTGGCCACAGCCGATAGCGGTCAGTGCGGTGATGACTGCGCTAAAAAACTATTTATCTGGCGCAATGCCCACGCAAGCCAAGGTAAAGAAGTCGAACGGCTGAAGAGAATCTGGTTCATCACCGATGATGCCCCAGTGCCCCAAAAAGTGCTGGACGCTTACAAAGGGACGATCATGGTCCGAGTCAAGCCCGAGCAGCTCACGGTGTTTTTATATCCCAACGACGGCAAAAACCCAATTAATAAAGGTATCAATAATTTTCTCTGGATCATCGATCCACTCGGTAACCTGTTTATTCAATACCCTGAAGATGCGGATCCCAGCAAAATCCGCGATGAACTTCGTAAGCTGCTTACCAACTCGCGGATTGGTTAGCTAAAAATGAGCGATACCCAACTTCGACGGTATAGTCGTCTCGTTTTTTTGACTTGGTTTCTGACCCTCGATCTGATTATGTTTGGTGCCTTCGTCAGGCTTACTGACTCGGGTTTAGGATGCCCAGACTGGCCAGGCTGCTATGGTAGCGTCACGCCCATTGGTGCAGCGCATGACATCAACACCGCCACCACCGCCATGCCTGACGGTCCGGTGACCGTTTCGAAGGCGTGGATCGAAATGGTTCATCGCTACGCGGGCGCAGCTTTAGGTCTGCTGATCATCGCCATTGTTTTCATGGCTTGGCGCCATCGCAAGCCGATAGGCCGCACGCCCTTTTTGGCTAGTCTCACCCTAGTCGCCGTTTGCCTTCAAGGCGCCTTTGGTGCCTGGACAGTGACCCACCGGCTCATGCCAATCGTCGTAACCGCCCATTTGCTATTTGGTATGTCTCTGCTCGGTTTAATGACTTGGCTCGCTGCCCGCCAAAAAACACATGCGACGATTCCCCAGTCGGCTAAGCGCTTTATCCCCTGGGCCGCCTTGGGTTTGATCGTTCTTTTTACGCAAATCGGTCTCGGTGGCTGGGTCAGTACTAATTATGCGGCACTGGCCTGTATGGATTTCCCGACCTGTCAGGGGGACTGGCTACCTGAAATGGATTTTAACGACGGTTTTTCGTTGTTGAGAGGCTTGGGAGAGACAACTGCAGGTGCAATGATTTCTCAGCATGCGCTGACCGCTATCCACTGGGTTCACCGAAATGCCGCGTTTGTGGTGTTTAGCTATCTGGCAATCTTGGCATGGCAACTCCGGCAGTTTGCAGGCCTGCGAGGTCCAGCCAATCTAGCGTTAACTTTGTTGTGCGCGCAAGTTTTAACAGGATTGACGACTATTTTTTTCCAGTGGCCGATTGCGATCGCGGTCATGCATAGCGGCGGGGCAGCAGGCCTTGTGATTGTGACAGTGACCATGCTGGTTCGGCTCGGTACAATGTCGACTCACTCAACACAAACGCAGTCATGACATCAACCACCGCTAAAGACAGCAATCTCGGTTTGTTGCGCCAATATTGGGTGCTGACTAAGCCGCGCGTCACCCAATTAGCGGTCTTTTGTGCCGTGATTGGGATGTTTCTGGCAACACCTGGCTTACCTGATCTGTCTAAGGTCGCTTGTGCGACCGTTGGTATCTGGTTGTTGGCTGCGGCAGCCTTTGCCATCAATTGTTTGATTGAGCAACAAGTCGATGCCAAGATGCTTCGAACAGCGAGACGAGGAACCGCTGCAGGCACCATCCCGCCCACACAGGTATTATTGCTGTCGGGTCTGCTGGGTGGTGCTGGAATGTTGATTTTGTATCGATGGGTCAACCCACTCACCATGTGGTTGACCTTCGCGACATTTGTTGGTTACGCAGTGATCTACACCGTCATCCTTAAACCTCGGACCCCTCAGAATATTGTGATTGGCGGGCTATCAGGCGCCATGCCGCCAGCGCTGGGTTGGGCAGCTATTGCCGATGCAGTGCCGGCGCAGGCTTGGTTGCTGGTGTTGATTATCTTTATATGGACGCCGCCCCATTTCTGGGCTTTGGCGCTATACCGTACTAAAGATTACGCCAGCGCAGGACTACCCATGCTGCCTGTCACGCATGGTGAAAAATTTACCCGGTTGCATATTTTGCTATACAGCGTGGCTCTCTGGGCCACCACCCTGTTGCCCTATGTGATTGGCATGAGCGGTTTGTTATATCTTGCGCTAGCGACGCTGCTTGGTGCGTGGTTCGTGTTTAACGCCTACCGCTTGTTCCGTTCTTATAGTGATGAGCTGGCGCGCAAATTATTTAGAGATTCAATTATCTACCTCTCTCTGCTGTTTGCAGCTTTACTGCTTGATCACTGGGTGGTGATTCAATGACGCTGGCCTTGGCACTCAGGCATTTGAGACATTATGGCCTGGCTTCTCTGATCTTCGTCAGCGTGCTTGTCGCGCTGGCTGGTTGCAGCAATGAAAAGCCAGTGTTTACTGGCAGTGATATCTCAGGCACTCATTTAGGCCGTGGACTCAGCCTAACGGGTATGGACGGTAAACATTACACGGATCACAGCTTCGAAGGTAAAGTGACGTTGGTATTTTTTGGTTTTACGCAGTGTCCTGACGTTTGTCCCACGACGCTGGCAGAGTTGGCCGAGGTCTTAAAGCAGCTCGGTGATCAGGCAAACAAGGTGCAAATGCTTATGATTACCGTTGATCCCGAGCGAGATACACCCGAGGTCTTAACCGCCTACATTAAAGCCTTTGATGACAGAATACTCGGACTGACAGGCACGCCAGCAGACATCAAACAGGTGGCAGGCTTGTATAAGGCTTATTACGCGAAAGTGCCACAAGCAAACGGTCAATACACCATGGATCACAGCGCATCGTTTTATCTTTTTGACAAAAAAGGCGAATCGCGCGTTTTGTTGCAAAACAATTCTGGTGTAGCTGCAATCATTAAAGATTTAACAACACTGCTTGCTGAGTAAAGAACAGCGCTTGCTTGACCGGAACCCCGGAGTTAACGGTTGATAGTTAGCCAGTGACGCTTGCTTGCCAGGACAACCAAGCCTGCTGAGCAGCCTCGGGCATTTCGTTAAGGTTGATAGATTGGCGATGCAGATAAATCAGCAGCGCATAAGGATTGGCGAGGGCAGACGCTTCTTTGCATAAACGTAACTCTTCGCCAACAGAAGGGCTACGCTGACGCCAAAAGTTAATCGCAGCTTCAAGTTCAGTAATAGTTATAGTCGTTTGCATATCGCTATTGTCCCAGAATATCTTAATATCTTACTGAACCCAAGACAAAAGGACTGTCATATGAACGCTTTTTCTTCTAACCCCTTTGTGTTGCCCGGGATGGGGCAGCCGGGTGAGGCAGGTAGCAACCCATTGTTAGCCAGTATGGAGATGATGCGACAGGCGTTTGCGGGGTTGACTGGGGCGGGCGGCCTCAATGCCGGTCTTCAAATGACTCGTGCAATGGATCCTGACGAACTCGAGAAAAAAATTACCGACTTACGTGCTGTCGAAAACTGGTTGAAACTTAATTTATCCATGTTGAGCAGCACCATACAGGGCATGGAGGTCCAGCTTGCAACCATCGTGACACTCAAGTCTTACGTGTCAGGCATCAATGCTGCGGCAGAACCATCTCCTTTGCCCGCAGCCGATACCAAGGTGACAGAGGCCGCTGAAGCATGGTGGGATATGTTGCAAAAGCAGTTCGGTCAGGTCGCGCAGGCGACGGCAGCAACGATGGCAGCATCAACCGCAGCGACGCAGTCTGTCGTCAATTCAGCATCGACAGCAGCGGCTAAAAAGAAACCCGCCGCAAAAAAAACGACGACTCGACGAGCCAGTAAGACAAGCAAGTCAGCTACGACGAAGTCTTAACAGAGAGCCGTTCAAACAACTCAATTAAAACGGTTCGCTACCAAAACAAATACACAAATATGTTGAATATCGTTATTCTCGCGGCCGGTCAAGGCAAGCGAATGCAGTCTGATCTGCCTAAAGTACTTCATCCGATAGCTGGTAAATCCATGTTGAGTCATGTGCTGGATTCTGCGCGGGCACTACAGGCCGACAATATTATTGCTGTCATCGGGCATGGGGCCGGGCAAGTGCGAACCCGTTTTGCTGATGAAGTCGGTTTGCAGTTCTCGATCCAGGATCCGCAGCGCGGAACAGGGCATGCCGTCCAGCAGGCTGAGCCGCTCCTCTTAGAGAATCAAGACAACGATGTCACATTGGTTTTATACGGGGACGTGCCGCTGGTTCAGCCCTCGACCATGCAGCGGTTATTAGACGTGAGGGGCAGTGGTGTCGCGATTCTGACAGAGCTGCTAGACAACCCAACAGGATATGGCCGAATCGTGCGCGATGCCCGTGGCCAAGTTGTTGCTATTGTTGAGCATAAAGATGCCACTGAGGCTGAAAGTCAAATTAAAGAAGTCAACACGGGCATCGTGGTCGCACCTACCGCGAAATTAAAAACCTGGCTAGCGAGGCTCACCAATAACAACGCTCAGGGTGAGTACTATTTGACAGATATTATCGGCATGGCTGTAGCCGATGGCCTGAGTGTGAATGTGGCACACCCCAGTGCACCCTACGAGACCGCAGGCGTCAATAGTCGCGTACAACAAGCGGCGGTCGAGCGAACCTGGCAAGCAGAACTCGCAAGAAGACAGCTTGAGGCGGGCGTGACTTTGGCCGACCCGGCACGCTTTGATCAACGTGGGTCACTTCACTGTGGACGAGATGTGTTCATCGACGTTGGCTGCGTGTTCGAGGGTATTGTTACTTTGGGCAACGGAGTCCACATTGGTCCCCATTGCGTATTACGAGATGTGAGTATCGGGGATTCAACACGAATCGAAGCCTTCAGCCATCTGCAGCAGGCGGTCGTGGGTAAGGATGCGCACGTCGGACCGTATGCACGACTTCGTCCGGGCGCTGCACTGAGTGATCGTGTGCACGTTGGTAATTTCGTTGAAATTAAAAATGCTCGACTCGGTGAAGATGCCAAAGCCGGTCATCTCGCCTATCTTGGGGACGCAGAGATTGGTGCACGGGTCAATATTGGCGCTGGCACCATTACCTGCAATTACGATGGTGCAAATAAATACACGACAGTGATCGGTGACGATGCCTTTATTGGATCCGATACCCAATTGGTTGCGCCGGTTACCGTTGGGCGTGGTGCAACACTTGGCGCCGGCACGACCTTGACAAGCGATGCGCCAGAGCATCAACTGACAATCTCACGTGCCAAGCAAATAACTATCCCAAAATGGAAGCGGCCGGTAAAGAAAACTTGACCCACAATACAACAGCAGCGCCCAAGCCAGCTTACTCGGCCCCAGAGGGGTTGCCCTTGCCAAGGCGGCACTGGGCAACTTTGATCTTTTTGATGGGACTGAGTATTTCGGTGCTCGATTCCTCAATGACCAATATGGCATTGCCGGCGATTGCCCGTGATCTGAATCAATCTTCTTCCCTTGTCGTGTGGGTAGTCAACGCCTACGGCATCACAGTAGCCATGACACTTTTGCCGCTGGCAGCGCTTGGTGAGCGGATTGGGTTTAAAAAACTATTTCACTACGGCTTGTTGGTCTTTACGCTGGCATCGCTGGCGAGTTCGCTCGCGCCGAACATGGGGTTGTTGCTGTTCTGTCGGGTTTGCCAGGGTCTCGGTGGCTCTGCGATCATGTGCCTGTTCGGAGCGCTAGTGCGCTATATCTATCCGCCTGACAAAATGGGACAAGGGATAGGGATCAATGCCATGACAGTCGGTGTCATGTCAGTTTTAGGGCCGGCAATCGGGTCGTTTATTCTGCATATTGCGAATTGGCACTGGATTTTCGCCTTCAATATTCCGTTTGGTTTGCTCGCCATGCTAGGGGTGAAAGCGTTGCCCGATGTACCCCCCGTTAAATCGCGCTTTGATTTCGTGGGTGCGCTGATGAGTATGTTGACGCTGGGATCGCTGATCGTGGGCGTCGATTATCTCTCTACCTATCCTTTGCTCGCGGTTTGTGCCATCTGCTTCAGCATTGGTGTCGGTTTTCTGCTTGTCCGGCAGTCCTCCGCACAGACGGCACCGTTGGTGCCAGTTGACCTGTTCAGGATTCCAGCGATGCGCTTTGCCATCGCTGCTTCAGCGAGCACCTTTATGGCTCAGATGGCTACCTTTGTGTCTCTGCCTTTCTATTTTCAGCATGTGATGCACCGCCCACCGATATCAATGGGTATTTTGATGGGCGGGTGGCCAGCTGGTGCGGCCTTGACGGCATTATTCGCAGGTAGGCTATCTGATCGCTTTCCTGTCTCCTTGCTCAGCGGTGCAGGGGCGGCCGCGATGGCCTGTGGAATCGTTTTCATCATTTTGTTGCCCTCCAGCACTGCTGACGCGTGGATCATTATGGCTATGATTGTCGCGGGGGTGGGTTTCGGATTTTTTCAAACACCCAATAATCGTGTGTTGATCAGGTCTGCCCCTAAAACCCGTGCGGGTGCCTTGGGTGGATTGCAGGCGACCACGCGTGTATTTGGCCAATCTTTCGGCGCAGCGACGGTTGCGTCTGCCTTTGCCTTGACCGAGCAATGGGGGTCAACGATTGGCTTGCTTGTGGGTGCAAGTTTTGCTTCGATTGCGGTTTTGGTTAATGTCATCAGACATCGCCAGGCCACTGCATCTAGGTCGGACGGCTGAGCGCGATGCGCATTCTGCAAATTAATACTGAAAAATCCTGGCGTGGGGGTGAGCGGCAAACCTTGCTCACCATGCAGACGCTCGCAGAAAAAGGCCATCAGCTTGACTTGTTAACTGCCCGAGAAAGCGAGCTTGCCTCGCGAGCTAAGGCCGCGGGATTCAATGTTTTTGAAGCAGACTCGGGGATCGGTTTCGGGCTCAAGCTATTGTCGCTTGCGCGCGGCTACGATGTTGTCCACGCTCAAACTGCGAAAGCGGTTACCTGGGCTGCGCTGGTTCGACTGCTCGTATCGACCCCCCTCGTATTTACCAAGCGCACCAGTTTTGCCCTGAAGCGAGGCCATTGGAAGACCCGGCTAAAGTGGCTGCAAGTGGATCGCCTGATCGCCATCAGTGAAGCGGCTGCGGCAGGCCCACGTGAACTGGGCATAGAGACCCAGGTGATCCCCAGCGCAGTCGCTGTCATAGATCCTCATCCAGAGCGGATTCAGGCGTTTCTAGTCCACCGAAGCTTGCAAGGACGTCGGTTGGTCGGGACAGCTGCGGCCTTGTCTTTTGAGAAAGATCCCTTGACTCTGATCGAGGCTGCAGCCGAGGTGTGCAAGGCACAGGACGATGTCACCTTTGTGCATTGGGGGGCGGCCGAGCAAGCGGCGCATGCTGCGCGCGAGCGTATCGATCAGCTGGGTCTGCAGGATCGCTATTTGTTGCTAGGATTCGAGCAGTCGGTCGAGCAGTTGTACCCAGCTTTGTCGGTTTTCGTGATGGCCTCCAAGTTTGAGGCACTGGGTAGTAGCGTTCTGGACGCGATGCAACAGAGGGTTCCAGTCGTATCAACGGATGCAGGTGGGTTAAAAGAAACTTTAGCAAATGGGCGAGGTCTCTTGGTTGCCGTGGGTGATGTACACGCCATGGCGAGCCAGATTTTGCTGGTACTGGGTCGCCCCAGCGTTATTGCACCCATGGTTCAACAGGCTTTCGAAGATGTGCAAGCGCATTACAGCGTCAGCGCAATGGCTAACCGCTATCTCGAGGTTTATCGAGGCTTGACGACAGCCTAGTTTGCACCCTTGTCGCAAAGCGGTGACAATCACGGGATAGACAGGAGATTGATTTATGTGTGGCATCGTAGGCGCTGTTTCGACCCGTGACATTACCCCAATTTTGGTCGAGGGCTTAAAGCGTCTCGAGTATCGAGGTTACGATTCTTGCGGCGTCGCGGTCTATCAGGATGGAGGCTTGCGGCGTGCTCGTAGTGTTGAGCGCGTAGCAGAACTTGATCGTGTCATCGAACAGGACAAGATTAGCGGTTTCACTGGTATTGCTCACACGAGATGGGCAACACATGGCGCCCCAACAACCGGCAATGCGCATCCGCATTTCTCATCGTTCGGTGGCGGCGAGCCACGCATTGCGCTTGTTCACAACGGTATCATTGAAAACCATGAGGCGCTGCGCGCCGAGCTGCAAGCAGCTGGTTATGTATTTGTGAGCCAGACTGACACTGAAGTGATTGCCCATTTACTCAATCACCTATACAAGGGTGATTTGTTAGCGGCATTTCAACAGACAGTCGCACGCTTGCATGGCGCTTACGGTATTGCTGCTTTTTGTAAAGACGAACCACATCGAGTGGTCGGTGCCCGTCAGGGATCGCCTTTGGTTGCTGGCATCGGTCAAGGCGAAAATTTTCTGGCGTCTGATGCCCTCGCTTTAGCGGGCACGACAGATCAGATTATTTACCTTGAAGAAGGTGATGTGGTTGATCTGCATCTCGATCGCATTGATATCTATGATGTCAATGGCGTGAAGGTAGATAGAAAGGTCAATACGGTGCTCGTTCACACGGGTGCGGCTGAGCTCGGGCCTTATCGCCATTACATGCAGAAAGAGATTTTCGAGCAACCTCGCGCAGTTGGCGACACCATCTCTGGGATTGAGTCGATCTCACCTAGTTTATTTGGTGAACAAGCGGCTGCAGTGTTTAAGCAGATTGATCGGGTGTTAATTTTGGCTTGCGGTACCAGCTACTACGCTGGTCTGACCGCCAAATACTGGATCGAATCGATCGCTAAAATCCCTGTTTCAGTTGAGATCGCCAGTGAGTATCGCTATCGCGACAGCGTGCCTCATCCCGACACCTTGGTCATTACAATTTCGCAGTCTGGCGAGACAGCAGATACGCTGGCGGCCTTGAAACATGCGCGTTCGCTTGGCATGGAACAAACACTGACCATCTGTAACGTCGGCACCAGTGCGATGGTGCGCGAGTGCAAGCTGGCCTTCTTGACTCGCGCAGGTGTTGAGATTGGCGTGGCATCCACCAAAGCCTTTACAACCCAACTGACAGCCTTGTTTTTGTTGGCGCTGACCTTGGCCAAGGTCAAGGGTCATATGACTCCCGCGCAAGAAGCTGAACACTTGAAAGCCTTGCGGCATCTGCCCGCTGCTTTAAGTGCGGTGCTGGCCATTGAGCCGCAGATCATTGCCTGGGCCGAGCGCTTCGCCACCAAAGAGAACGCGTTATTCCTTGGCCGTGGCATGCACTATCCCATCGCGCTTGAAGGGGCACTTAAACTCAAAGAGATCAGCTATATCCACGCCGAAGCTTATCCCGCTGGTGAGCTGAAGCATGGGCCTCTGGCGCTGGTGACAGAGTCGATGCCCGTGGTGACGATTGCGCCTAATGATGCGTTGTTAGAGAAGCTGAAATCCAATATGCAAGAAGTTCGTGCACGGGGTGGTCAGTTGTATGTGTTTGCCGATGCGGATTCGCATATTTCGAGCAGTGAGGGGGTGCATGTGATTCGTATGCCTGAGTTTTATGGGGTGTTGTCCCCAATTTTGCACACAGTACCCTTGCAGCTACTGGCGTACCACACTTCATGTGCACGCGGCACAGATGTAGATAAGCCACGCAATTTGGCTAAGAGTGTAACGGTGGAGTAGGCGAAACCATTGCTTGTTGGCGCCATTTGAGAATCAGGCGGCAGGTTGAAAGCAATTGTTTCAGTAGTATTGCGGATGGCTCAAGCAATGCACTAAGGTTACTGAGCCAGACAATAGGGTATCTGTCACATACTTTATCCAGCTAGCGTTTTTATTCGCCAGCTAGGAGAATATTTTTATCTTTTAAATGCTGAAGGTCTGTCTCGGCAAGAACCTTATCGCAGGTGTTGGCAAACGTGTCTAACACGATCGGTTTTGAGAGGACGCCCTCGCCAAATTCGAACGATTTACCAGTCAGCCATATGCTTTTTTTGATGTATCGAACTCTAACGACACCTTTAGCGTCTACAGGCATTTCAACGATTTTTCTCAATTGGTGGTTGTTCGTTGAATAGTAAGCACCAACTGTTATGGCAGTTTTTGGGATAGACATTTAAGCTTTCGTGATTTTCACTGAAAAAATACCGCGACCTAAACGGTATTTCCTCATAACTCCGACTTAGTGCCAATCCTCAAAACTAAGGGATTGTGCGGCGTGTGGTTTTACCCTAAGCCGCACAATCAGTCTTATGGTGAAGCTAGGGTATTAACGAAAGATGGACAAGACAGCCTGAGCTGCCGTGTTCATCTGGGATACGAGGTAGTAGTCAACCGATTGCTGGTTGTTTAACTGTTGGAGCTGAGCTTGCAGGGCAGTTTGATCAACCGCCTGGAGCGAGTTAATCGTGCTTTGCAAGTTGGTACCCAACGAAGTCACGGCGCTTTGATCCGCAGCCAAAGACACGCTGTAGGCATTCAGGTTGGATTGACCTGTTGAGACAGTCGTGAGCAAGGCAGTCAAGCTCGTGATGGAGGCCGACGCAGCGGTACCGGTGCTGATTGACAAGGCCGTGGCAACCGACACAACCGAGGTATCAAGCCCCAGGGTACCAAACGCAGCCGTTGAGCTTGCCGCAGTCGTCAAGCCGATCTGGACAGTCAAGCCGCCACCGGTTGAGAGCACGGTTGTGCTGTTGATCGAGGCGTTGGAGACGGCTGCCGAGATCTGGCTGGCGAGGGCCGTGAAGGTGGTGTTCAAGCTGGCCAAGTCAGTCGTTGATAAGCCACCGCTGGCTGCTTGCGTGGCAAGCTGCTGCATCTGTGAAATCAGTGAGCTGATGGTGGTCAAGCTGGTTTGACCCACGGCGACCACGTTCTGCGCTGCCGTGATGTTAGTGCCGATTGACGAGTACTGGCTGATGTTGGCCGACAGACGGGTAACAATACCCTGGATAGCGGGGTTGGTTTGTTTAATGCCCGTTGCCAACTGGTTTTGCGTGGTGGCGATTTGTGCTTGAACAGAGCTGACGCTTTGGTCAAGCAGCGAGGACAAGCCTGTGATTGCGCTCATGATAAATATCCTTTTAATTTGTAGATTGTGCAAATACACGATATGAGTAGGCGGGCTGCTTACTCATACGACCCTGCAAAAAGCTTCGGTGCGTGATACACAGACCACAGCAACCGAGCCCAGATAATGTTTGGCGCGTTGGCTTAGTTTTATAGCAACTGCAAAGCTTAAAAATGGTAAAACCCGTGAGCAAAACCGCAATGCGATCCCACTCAGCCCTTCGATAATTAAGTTTGTGCGAGCGATAACTCCTCAATTAAAGATTATTCAAATCAATTCAACTAACAACCGCTACTCAGATCAACGGAAGAGTGTGAGCACAGCCTGAGCGGCGGTGTTCATCTGCGAGACCAGGTAGTAGTCAACCGATTGTTGGTTGTTTAACTGTTGCAACTGAGCTTGCAGGGCGGTTTGATCGACGGCTTGGAGCGAGTTGACCGTGGCTTGCAAGTTGGTGCCTAAGGA
>NZ_PVTV01000011.1 GCF_003003055.1 Jezberella montanilacus | reverse complement strand
GAATAACTGAATGAATTCAATCAGTTAGTCAGATTCATTTGCTCAAACTGCAAGCTCATACTCATATAACGACGCTAAATCCAGGAACTTAAGGGCGCGGGAGAAAATAATAAAATTAATTAAATACAACGGAAAATACTAAGATAATATTAGCAATTACAGGTAAAAATAACCAGCATTTAACTTCGATTAAATGCTGGTTATCTAAGCTAACCCAACCAGTAAGTGCTGAGAAACTTAACGGAACAAGGTCAAGATCGCAGCCGCTTCTGTGTTCATCTGACTGACCAGGTAGTAGTCAACAGATTGCTGGTTGTTCAGCTGCTGTAGTTCGGCTTGAGCCGCTGTTTGATCCACTGCCTGAAGCGAGTTGATCGTCGTAGTCAAATTCGCCCCGAGTGAAGTCACCGATGCTAAATCAGAGGCCATCGCAGTTGAAAATGCATTGAGGTTGGACTGTGCAGTTGAGACTGACGTTAGACCACTGGCCAGCGCAGTGATCGCTGAATTTGCACCTGTTTGTGAAGAAATCGACAGACCAGTCACGAGCATGGCAAGCGTTGTGTCCAATCCCTGACCGACGATCGTCGCTGTACCTGTAGTGTCCAAGCCGATCTGAATGGTGATTGTTCCGTTGGTTGTCGAGCCGTAAGTACCGGTCGGCGAGTTGTACAGAAAGTTATTACCATTGACTGTCGCATTCTGGATAGCCGCTGAAATCTGGCTCGCCAGCGCGGTGAATGTCGTGTTTAAGCTTGCCAGGTCTGTTGTCGACAAACCGCCACTCGCTGCCTGGGTAGCAAGCTGTTGCATTTGGGAAATGATTGTCGACAAATTGTTGAGACTAGTTTGCCCAACATTAATAACGCTTGATGCTTGCGTAATATTCGCCGCATCAGCTGAATAGATAGCGACCTGAGACGACAAACGGGTGACGATGCCCTTTTGAGCAGGATTCATCGTTTTGACACCGGTCGCCAGTTCATTTTGAACTTTGGCGATCTCTGCCTGGACACTGTTAACGCCTTGGACAAGCGTTGAGGTTAAGCCTGTGATTGCGGACATGATTACATTCCTTAAGATTTGATTTATTCATTTTGCGATGCGGCACTTACCGCATCAAGCAAACCTTCGAAGAAGCACCAGTGCGTGATACGAAGACCACTGCAACCCTGCCCTATAAAATAAAGTGTCTAGCACTGCCTTGTTTGTATCTGTTAAATAAAACACAACACGTATATTATAAATAACGGCCGTACTTTTAAAAACTAAAGTCCTAAACCATCATTTACGGCGATAAAAATCCAGTTGCCGAAGCGATCAGCCCGTTGGCAATTTGACTAGCGTCAGGTACGTAGGTGCCCGCGTCAATCGCACTTTTCAATGAGCTTACTTTGAGCAAATCAATTGGCGCACCAATATCAAGTGACGCTTTAATTGCCTGAAGCTGTGTTGATTGCGTCGTAATAGCCGAGCCGGCGATAGTAGGGCTAGCAACATTCGTACCGATGCCTGCCGTGGTTGCGCCTGCCGCTGGCGTGGTTGCGGCGGTTGCAGCCTGAGTATTTGAGCCGGATGTTACGTTTAAAAGGTTCACGCCGTTAATTGTGGACATAATAACCTCCCCTAACCATGTTTGTTGACCAGCAACGTTACTAGCTATAACGGCAACGTTCACCTAAACTTTATAGCAGATTATAACTTTTTGTCTTAAATCTACCTTAATTACCGTTTCAATTGCCACTTAATATCATTAACGGCACCCACGCCAATAACTTAATAGCATCTTATTGCGCCAGAACCTCGATTTGGCCATTTGCATTGGTGATGCCACTAACCAGTTGACCGCTGGTGACTTTCGCTTGAACAAGTTGCCCCTGGGTGGCGCTGTTTTGAGCCAGCCCGTCGGTAGAAATCGTAAATCCGTTACCGGCACTGATAATCCTCACTGTCTGCCCCTGTCGAACCAGAAGCGGCAATTCAGATAAGTCTTGCCTTAATACTGCGCCTGCGTTCAGCGCAATTCGGGTTGCCCGGCCAACCACCTGGGATGGATCGCTGTAAACACCTGGTGGCAGGGTGGTCAGATCCCCGGTTTGGTAGGCCAAGTTGGCGCGACTGATGATCTGCCCTTGCGACATCGCAGACGCTGCGACTAGATACTGACCAAACACGCTTACATTTGCCTGCACGTACACGCTCCAGCGGGGCATTTCATTGCAACGAAGGCCAACAGTGGTTCTTCCCCATGCTCGGTTGCCACCGGTAAAAAAAGCTTCTACCGAGTTGCACGGCGCCAACTTCAAACGGCTGTCTATTGGCAGCACGCTGACGCTTGATTGACCAGGCAAACCACGACTTTGGTCAACCAAGAATTCAACCACCTTCTGATGTAATACCTCTAAATCCTGCGTTGCCGGCTCAGGCGATCTGCCCGCGGCTGTCGCGGCAGTCGTGAGACTCAGAACCATCAACATGCCCCATGCTCGCGCGTTCAACAGAAAGCTGCGAAAGCGAGCATTGAGAAAAGATTTGCCGAGCTGCATGATGGAATAAACCCCGCATTACACCTATCGAGGATTGCATCTTAGCCTCATGCGCAAACGGGCAATCCGACAAAAAACAGGCTTTTTATGCCGTTGATTGTTTGATTGCGCCAGTCCTCTCGGCCTTACATTACCAAGCATGGGTAACTCCCAGTGGTAGTGTGGATAACGGCAAGCGAGTCCAAAACTTTAGGGCATTTACACGAAATCTCGGAAAAATCATGAATCAGCTAGATAGCTTATTTAACTTTCAGCAGACTGCCCTTCGCGTCAGGGGGCAGCGGCAAGAACTGCTGGCCGCTAATATCGCCAATGCCGATACGCCTAACTATAAAGCACGAGATATAAGCTTCGCAGACACGATGAAAAATGCGATGGGTGAGGCGGGCACCGCCTTGGCGTCCGGCGTCACAAGTGCTGCGGGCGTTGCGGTGGCGTCCGCTGGTGGCCCGCTCTCCCTAATGACTGGGGCTGCTGGTGGTCTAGCGACTACGTTGTTGAAGACGTCGCCGTTCCATCTGTCTGCAACGGGTTCTGGGGCAGGGTCTGACCTGACTAATGCAAATTCAGACGCGCTCTACCGGACCGGTACGCAAGGTAGTGTTGATGGTAATACGGTCGATGGTGATGTCGAGAGAAATCAATTTACCGATAACGCCTTGCATTATGAGGCGAGTTTGGCCCTTCTACGTGCAAATATTAAAGATATGAACACGGCGCTGCAGCCTTGATCGCCAAAGCGACTCAATCCCGCAGCGAGCATGAATTAAAGCAAGGAGCAAAAACATGACTTCACTATTCAATGTATTCAATATTGCTGGATCTGCCATGAGCGCGCAATCCCAGAGATTGAATACGGTTGCAAGTAACTTGGCGAATGCTGATAGTGCAACCAGTTCAACTGGACAGCCCTATAAGGCTAAGCAAGTCGTTTTTGCGACCATCGCTAATGGCGATGCAGCGGGTGGCGTGAAAGTCACCCAGGTCGTGGATGACCAGTCGCCAGCAAGATTGGTTCACGAACCGGCCAATCCACTTGCCGATGCAGACGGTTATGTGTCGATGCCTAACGTAAACGTGACACAAGAAATGGTGAATATGATTTCGACCTCACGGGCCTATCAGAATAATGTTGACACGATGAATGCAGCAAAGTCCATGTTGCTCAAGACACTGACCTTAGATCAAAACTAATTTAGAAACAGGATAACCACCATGACAACCGTTTCATCCAACACATTTTCGCCCAGCTTGATGAATACCATCAATAGCAAAACTAGCACAGCTTCAACGAGCACCGCCGGTTCAACTGACGCAGCGTCACAGACGAGCGCGGCTAAGATGAGTGCGGACTTCATGACCATGCTGATTGCGCAGATGAAAAATCAGGATCCGACTCAGCCGATGACCAGTCAGGATATGACCAATTCATTGGCTCAAATTAATACTGTCAACGGGATCAATCAGTTGAACACCACCATGAGCAATCTGGCCAGCAGTCTGCAGGGCTCCCAGATGAGTCAAGCGACTTCAATGATCGGTCAGTCTGTCTTGGTGCCAAGTATTAGCAACAACGCCACGCTGGTGAACGGTCAATCTCAATTTGGCGCGCAACTTGCTGCTAATGCGGATAACGTGACCGTCACAATTAAAAATCAGGCTGGTACCGTCGTCGATGTCATGAATCTGGGTGCGCAATCAGCAGGCAATGTACCAATCAGCTGGAACGGGACTGATGCGAATGGCAATCCAGTCCCTACCGGAACACCCTATACCTTTAGCGTCAGCGCAACGTCTGCCGGTCAAGCGGTGGGTGTGACGACGATGCAGGCGGCCGGTGTCGTGGGCGTCTCCAATAGCGCCTCAGGTGTCATGCTTAACTTGAATAACAACACAACTGTCAGCCCTTCAAGCGTGCAGACAGTCCTGTAAGCAGTGCTTTGACGAAAGTCCGGAGGTCATTATGTTTTTCGATATAGGTTTAGCGGGCGTTAACGCTGCAGCGGCTGATTTGAATGTCATCGGCAATAATCTGTCCAATGCCAACACCACAGGTTTCAAGCAATCCAATATGGATTTCATGAACGTGATGTCCAGTTCTCTCAATTCGAGCAGTTCTGGTACGCAAGCATCCCAAGGTAACGGTCCCAGCACATCGAATATCCGGCAAGAGTTTCAGCAGGGAACCGTCGCAGCGACCCAAGTTTCATCAGACGTCGCGATTAAAGGCTTGGGTTTCTTTCAGCTGCAGGATCCGACCACTGGCCAAACCACCTACTCACGCAACGGTACCTTTCAAGTCAACTCGGCAGGTAATCTGGTTAATTCACTTGGACAACAAGTATGCGGCTATAACGCGACCAATGGTTTGGTCAACGCCGGTGTCGTTGCACCTATTGTGATGAGTTCAGGTTATGTCCCCCCAACTGTCACGACCAGCGTTGCGCTCAACATCAATTTAAACTCGGCATCCAAGGCGCCGCCTACGTCTACCTTCAGTCCGACTGATCCCTCTTCTTACAACTATGCTACGTCGGTTAACACCTACAACACAAAGGGCGAAGAGCAGACGTTGGCGACTTACTATGTCTATTCGGGCACAGGCACGACCTGGAACGTCTATTCCACGATTAACGCGGCAAACAGTGGCTCAAACGACTACGTGACGAGCCCCACGGCTTCTCAGATCGGATCGCTGACCTTTAATACAGACGGCACTTTGGACACCGCAGCAAGCACTATCACGGGCGTGGCGATGGATACCTCTGGTGACACTGGCACGATCGATTACACCGGATCGACCCATCTGAACTCCACTGTTCAGGGATCCCAAAGCTCGACGCAAAGCGCAACAGCTAACGGCAACAGCACTGGTTACATCACTGGTATTAATATCGCAGTTGACGGGACGATCAATGCGACCCTGACCAGTGGTCAAACCAATTACGCGTTGGGCCAAATCACCACTGCGATGTTTCAGGCACCTAACGGTCTGCGAGATTTGGGTAATGATTCATGGGCCGCGACCGCTCAATCGGGTGTTGCGACCGTTGGGACGCCAGCTAGTGGAAATTACGGCGAGCTCGTGGGCTCGTCGCTTGAATCCTCAAACGTCGATCAGACCACTCAGCTCGTTAATTTGCTGGCTGCGCAGCGCGCCTATCAGGCAAACGCACAGACCATCACGGTCATGAATCAAGCTTTGGGTAGCGCTATCCAGATGGGCTAAGGGATGTTGAACATCATGTTCAGGAAAAAGGACTAAGCGTGGATCGTCTTATCTATACGGCCATGTCGGGCGCGCAGCATATTCTCGACCAACAGACGACAAATTCGAATAATTTAGCGAATGTGTCATCCAATGGCTTTCGAGCCCAAATTGACACCTTTCGGGCTGTGCCTATTGTTGGCGCTGCGCTGAATACGCGCGCATTTGTTGTGAACGCGACCTCGGGTACTGACTTTACGCCAGGGCCAATCCAGCCGACGGGGCGCAATCTGGATGTTGCGATTGAGGGTAAGGGCTGGTTTGCAGTGCAACGGCCTGATGGAACCGAGGGGTTAACGCGAAATGGCTCGTTCAAAATCAACTCAAACAGTATCTTGACGTCACCTGATGGTTTGCCAGTTGTTGGCGACGGTGGTCCGATTACGGTGCCACCAGGCGTGATTCTTTCAGTTGCGGGTGATGGCACGATCTCTGCGGTCAACGATGGCTCGAATCCCGGCCCATCCAATCCGATCGGACGTTTAAAGTTGGTTAATCCCCCCGAAGCTGGCTTAACTCGTGGCACAGATGGTCTATTTGTTTCGAGCGGTCCGGCACCTGTCGACGAAACAGTCAAAGTAGTGAACGGGTCGTTGGAAGGTAGCAATGTCAATGTCGTTCAGTCTATGGTCAACATGATTTCTTTGGCCCGGCAATTCGATCTGCAAATGAATATGCTGAAAACAACTGAAAGCGATGATGCAAAAGCCAGCGAGCTCCTGCAATTGAATTGATAAGTTAAGGGGGACCACAACTTGGTGGTCTCTTTAAAATTGGTAAAAAAAGAGGTTAGTCATGATTCGTTCATTATGGATTTCCAAGACAGGTCTGGATGCTCAGCAAACCCAGATGGATGTGATATCCAATAACCTCGCTAACGTGAGTACAAACGGTTTCAAACGTTCGCGTGCGGTTTTTGAGGATTTGCTGTACCAGAACATCAGGCAGCCTGGCGCCCAGTCATCGCAGCAAACGCAGCTGCCCTCGGGCATGCAACTTGGTACGGGTGTTAAGCCTGTCGCGACCGAGCGGATATTCGCGCAAGGTAATCTGACACAGACCAGCAACAACACAGATATTGCGATCAACGGCAGTGGTTTTTTTCAGATCACGATGCCAGACGGCACAACGTCATACACGCGTGATGGCAGTTTTCAAGTCAACAGTACTGGGCAGTTGGTAACCTCAAGTGGTTATGTGGTGCAGCCAGCCATCACCATACCAGCCAATGCTCAAAGCGTGACGGTTGCTCAGGATGGGACCGTATCTATCACCTTGCCCAAGACCACTGCGGTCAGTAATCTGGGCACGATACAGCTTGCAAGCTTTATTAATCCGGCTGGCTTGACCGCGCTAGGTCAGAATTTATATGCAGCGACAGCGTCCTCGGGTACGCCGATTACGGGGGCTCCCGGCGCTAACGGTGTGGGCACTTTGCAGCAGGGTTATGTTGAAACGTCGAACGTCAATGTGGTTGAAGAGCTCGTCAACATGATCCAGTCGCAGCGAGCGTATGAGATCAACAGTAAAGCGATCACCGCCTCAGATCAAATGTTACAGAAGCTGGGACAGATGGGTGGCTAAGATGAAAGCACAAATTAGAACATTGTTTTTTGCATGCTTCGCAGCAACAGTGCTGTTGTTGCAGGGTTGTTCGGTGACACCAACGACTGTGACCAAGACTGAGGCAACGAGCCCCACGGCAAACCTGCCCATGCCTGGTCCGACAGCAGGGGCAATTTATAGCGTGGCGGCCTACCGGCCGATCTTTGAAGGGCGGCGCGCGAGCCGGGTCGGCGATATTTTGACCATTAATTTTGTCGAAAACGTCTCGGCCACCACCGCGGGCACGGGCAATCTGGACAAAAAAGGTACAGGTGTCAGCACCTTTACGAATGCCGCAGGCAACACGGTTGAGCCCACCTACAACATGTCTAACGAAGCAAAAAACGAAATTACCAACTCGGGTAGCAATAGCAATAGCTTTACTGGCTCGATGACGGCGTCTGTGATCGAAGTCCGTCAAAACGGCAATTTAGTGGTCAGCGGCGAGAAACAGGTCGCGCTCGATGCTGGGGTCGAATTCGTTCGATTCTCTGGCATCGTCAACCCTTACATGATTACCAACGACAACGCTGTCGCATCAAATACGATTGCTGATGCTCGGATTGAATATAGAACTAACAGCACCTTTGATTTGGCAAATATTGTCAAGAAGTTCAATCGTATGTTCCAGAGCCTGGTGCCGGGTTAAATTGTGAGTCTATTGTTTCGATCTCTCGCTCTTGTAATCTTTGGCCTGCTTAGTCTCAGCGCTGGGGCCGAGCGCGTGAAAGATCTTGCGACAATACAAGGCGTACGTCCCAACCAATTAATTGGTTACGGTCTGGTGGTTGGTTTGGATGGCACAGGCGATCAGACGACTCAAACACCTTTTACGTTGCAAACGACCTTAAGCATGTTGCAACAGATGGGCATCGTGTTACCACCAGGTGGCACGACGCAAATACAGTTGAAAAATATTGCTGCTGTCATGGTGACCGGGACGATGGAGCCCTATGCGCAGCCTGGCCAGCCCATGGATATAACGGTTTCATCCATGGCCAATGCCAAGAGTCTGAAGGGCGGAACGCTGTTAATGACACCCCTCAAGGGTGCGGATGGCGAGGTTTACGCGATGGCACAGGGTAACCTCGTTGTGGCGGGTGCAGGTGCTGCTGCAAACGGTAGTGAAACGGTGATTAATCAGCTGAGCGTAGGCCGGATCTCTGCAGGCGCCACGATAGAACGCGCTGTCCCCAATAATATCGCTCAACAAGACACGTTCAATATCGAATTAAAAACATCTGATTTTGGCACGGCTAACGCAGTGGCGGACGCGGTGAATCGTCACTTTGGCCGTCCCGTCGCGCAGGCGCAGAACGCCCGAGTGATTTCTATCCATCCTAATAACCTGGCTGGTTATCGTGTGTCTTTTTTAGCGGAGCTTGAGAGTGTTGATCTGGTTGTGCCGCGAGCCAGCGCAAAAGTTATCCTCAACGCGCGCACTGGCTCCATCGTTTTAAACGAATCAGTAACGCTTGATGCTTGCGCCGTCGCGCACGGCAACCTGAGTGTCATTATTTCGACAACACCACAGGTTAGCCAGCCCAATGCCTTCGGTGGCGGGCGGACAGTCACGACAAGACAGTCACAGATTGATATTAATGCCGCGAAAGGCAAAGTGATCGAGCTCAATAAAGGGGTAGTTCTCGCTGAAGTGGTGCGTGCCTTGAACGCCGTGGGTGCGACGCCGCAGGATTTGCTGGCGATCTTGCAAGCAATGAAAGCGTCGGGCGCACTCAACGCCGACATCGAAGTGATTTAACGAGGCGACAGCAAAATGCCGATCCCTTCGTCAACAGGATTTGGTGGATCGTACGATACAACCGCCGCAGCGAGTAACCTGGCGATTGATGCTAATGCGTTAAACGGACTTAAAAACGCAGCCCACGCCAACTCGCCCGAAGCAATCCGTGGTGCGGCAAAGCAGTTCGAAGCTATATTTTTGAACATGATGCTTAAGAGCATGCGGGATGCGACCCCGCATGACGGACCTCTCGATAGCGAGCAAAGCAAAACCTTTACCAGTATGCTGGATCAGCAGCTCAGCCAGACACTTGCCAATAAGGGCATGGGCTTGGCAGAAGTCTTGATCAAACAACTGAGTCCCAATCGAGGTGTTCCAATCCCGACGACAGATAATCCTGCGGCTGATGGAGAATCTCTGAACGGCGTCTCAGGAGATGACTTGCAAACGAGGATTGCCTCGCAATTCGGTACTCACGGCAATCCCTTTGCCGCCATCGCCCCTCACGGATCGCTAACTTCTCAGTCGTTAGCCAAGCTGGCCTATTATCAAGAGAGTAAATCTGGGGACGACAAACAGCCAGGCAGTGGTGAGCCAGGTGATCACAAAAACCTGCACGAACTTATCGCTGAGTTCTCTCTGCGCATGGGCCCTGCGGCCGATCGCGTTAGCAAGGCCACTGGAGTCCCAGCTATCTTTATGCTGGCGCAGGCTGCCTTGGAGTCGGGTTGGGGCAAACATGAAATTAAATTCGCTGACGGCAAAAGCGCGCATAATCTTTTTGGTATTAAAGCGAATGATCAATGGACGGGGCGTACCGCTTACGCTAATACGTCTGAGTTTATTGATGGGGTGAAAGTTGCCCGCGTCGAAAAATTCAGAGCTTATGATTCTTATGCTGAGTCGTTTAAGGATTTTGTCAATCTGCTGAAATCCAATCCCCGCTACAAGCAGGTATTGCAAAGCGTGCATGATCCGATCAGTTATTCAAACGCGATGCAAAAATCAGGTTATGCAACCGATCCGCAGTATGGCAAGAAGTTGCAGTCCACCATCCTCGGCTTTATGAGCAAAATAGATCGTTGATCCAAGCTTCTGACTCAGGCCGACAGTTATTCGTTGTTTATTGCGTCTTCTAAAGACTTTTCGTCCGTGGCTATTTCGGGCGATGACATGATGAACCGCAAATCGATCCGTCTGTTTTTACGTCGTTCGGCCTCGACATTGTTATCGGCGATCGGTCGTCTGCCCGCGTAGGCACTGAAGCTGACGAGTGGCTGCCCTCGGTTGTTTTCCAGACTTTCAAGTTTCGGCTGCAACTTGACTAATTCAGTATAAGTATTGCGTGCACGAGCTACGGATAGATCCCAGTTGTCGCGAAAGTTGGCGTTAGCTATTTTCACGTTATCGGTATGGCCTTCAATCATGACCGATTCGAGGTGGTTTTGTTTACCATTGCTAAGATTGTCGCAGGTGCTGACTTCAGTCGTTTTCGTCTCATCTGTGTTTGCGTAGCAGGGCAGAAATGCCATCAAATTTGTTGATAGTATTTTCAGTGCTTGAGTCCCTTGGGGCGTGAACTCTGCTCGGCCAGAATCGAACAGCAATGCTTCAGGCAATCTCAAAATGCCATTGCGCAAGTCTATTTCGACCTGAATTCCCTTAGAGTCCATCGATTGGCGCATATCTTGAAGCAGTCGCCCTCTGTCGTTGTTGCCACCTGACAAAATTTTGTTCAGGTTGGCTGAATGGTTCAGGCGATTTTTAAGCTTGTCGATCGTGATGTGCAGATTCTGTTTTTCAGTCTCGAGCTCTGAAAGCACTTGCTGCAAGTTGGCCTTATCCCCTTGAGTATGATCCAGGGATATTTTTAAAGCCTTTTGTTCTTGGCTCAATTTGTCGACCTTGTCGGTCAACAAAAGGATGGTCTGATGTGGGTCCAGTTCGGTGTCTGGGGCGAGATCCAATGCAGCGGCGGTCCGAGCAGTCGTCGGCTCGTCGACAGAGGGCAGTGCACCTTTTGCGATCAGCTCGTTGGCTTTCGAAACTGCTTTCTTTGGATCGGACTGTGCATTGAATGCAGCGCCCATCGACACTTTAAGTTGCTCGTATTTGGTCGAGTTAACCGACGAGCTGGCATAAAGGACGACAAAGAACGCAAACAACAAGGTAATTAAATCGGCGTAAGACACCATCCAGCGATCATGATGCTTGCTGTCGTCCTGTGCGCGCCTGCGTAGTCGTGCTGCTCTCATTAGAGATAAGCCAGTAGTCGCTCATTTACGATGACGGTATGTTCGCCAGCGGCAATTGAAGTCAATGATTCGATCAGCATCTCTGATCGATTGATCTCAGACTCCAAGATGCCTTTCAATTTATTTGCGACAGGGATGAAGACCAGATTGGCCAGACCAACCCCATAAAGGGTTGCAACGAAGGCGACCGCAATACCACCCCCGATCATGGTCGGATCGGTTAGTTTTTCCATGACGTGCATCAGACCCATGACTGCAGCCAAAATGCCAATGGTGGGCGCGTAGCCACCAGCGGAATCCCATACTTTGATGATGCTCAGTTGCTGCATCTCGTAATGATGTAGATCGTTGTGGCAGATTTCACGAATTGTCTCGGCCGGTATATTGTCAATTAAGAGTCTTAGACCCTTTTTTGCAATCGGGTCTGTTTCGATATCTCTAAAACCTTGGAGCGGTAGTGTGCCCTCGCGACGCGCGATCACTGCCCACTGGCTGATTCGGGCAGCCAACTCGCTTCGGTCGTCGATTTGCATGACAAACACTTGCTTCAGCTTACGAGCGCCCTCGATGAGATTGGCGGGTTTGCTTTGCAGGATAACGGCACCCATCGTGCCAAAGAGAACAATAAAAAAAGGGGCTGGTTGAAATAATGCAAAAACACTCCCACCGTCAATCGTTTGGCCGATGAGGATGCCGATCAGCGCGACCAGCAGGCCGATTACACTCGACCAGTCCATATATCATCCTGTAGTGAGACACGAAGTCTCGCGACCGCTTGGCTGTGTAACTGAGATACCCTGGATTCGGTAATGTTCATCACAGCCCCGATCTCTTTTAAGTTGAGATCTTGTTCGTAATACAAGCTCATCAATGTTTTTTCCCGGTCAGGCAAGGCCTCGATGGCTCGTGTCAAATTGTCTTTGAATTCGGTCGACATCAGCAAGCGAAGAGCATCTGCTTTTTTGTCGACTACGTGAGCATCAAGATAGTGCTCAGTGTCTTGTTCTTGATGAAAATCTTCGAAGTAAATCAGTCGATGACCGCTGGAATCATGCAAATAGGCGTGATACTGATCCAGCGTGATGTTCATTCTCTTTGCAACTTCAGCTTCTGTCGGGCCCCGACCAAGCTTTTGCTCAAGATAGTGAATTGCGGTTTCGATTTCACGCATCTGCTTGCGTACACTTCTCGGTACCCAATCAGAGCCGCGCAATTCGTCCATGATGGCGCCGTGAATTCGTTGGGCCGCATACGTGGCGAACTGAGCGCCTTGGTTATCTTGAAACTTATCACTGGCGTCGAGTAGCCCGATCATCCCTGCCTGCATGAGATCATCGATCTCGATGTTGGCTGGCAATTTAGCCTTGATCTGGTAGGCGATCTTGCGGACCATATCTGCGTGCGCAAGCACCAGTTTCTCTTTGTCATCCGTCTTGCCAGTGGCGTTGTACATAACCTATTCCCAGCATTAATTGATCAAAGCGTCATGATCGCTCAGACGTCGGTTCGTATAGCTGGCATGCGCCGAAATCATTTTTTGATCCATCACTGCCTGGATCGTCGCATTGCCAATCATATTGATATTTACATCCAGATTCGCGGCAGCCAATTGTCGTATGTTTTCAAAAATTTTGCCTGACTGAAGCATGTTTTGCGCCAGCACAAATACCCCTATTGAGAGGTAATCTGCGTTAGCACGCAAGGTTTTAATGATACCGTATGCTTCAGTGATCGACCTGGAGGTGTGATTGACACAAATGATCACCTCGGTCGCTGTGACATCCAAGTCCGGGATATTTGCCAGTAAGGCCTCTGACACCTCATCAATCGCCCTGAGATTCATGGCTTGACGAACCAGCTGATAAATCTTGTGCCGATCAAAATCCGACCCAGGGATGTAGACCGAAACATGACGTTTCGAGCGATTCAGCATAAAAAGTCTAAGCCCTTCGGCTTGATCAAACTCTGAAGTGGTGTTAAGCATGGACGCTTACTCTCTGTGGTCTGCTGACTGGCATCGTTGCTGCGGTCACCGGTGATGGTCTGGTTGGTTCTTCAACGGAAGTGAAGCTTGTATAGTCCTCTTTAAGCACCTTTTTGAACAGGGCGTCGCTGTTGACTAGCTCAATGTCTTCAGGCACTCGCTGACCCGTCGTTAAGTAGTAGACCTTCAATTTGTGTTGCATGACCACATTGAGCGGCGATCCAAGGGTTACTGCTTCATCTACTTTAGTGATGATACAACCGTCGATCAGTTTGGTCTTATATATGTTGACGACATCGTGTGTGGTGTCGAAGTGTGTTGCGGCGTTCAGGCACAACAATTTCTGAATGTGACGATCTGTGCCGCCCAACATGGCCAGTTGTACGTTAACGCGAGGATCTCTTTGATTGAGGCCCGGGGTGTCAATCAGCACAGTTTTGTTTGGCCCTAGCCGTCTTAGCGTTTGCTGTAACTCTGCGAGATCCTTAACTGGGTGGACATCAATGCCGAAAATCTTCGCATAAACTCGAAGTTGATCAACTGCACCGACCCGGTAGTAGTCGGTGGTAATTAAGGCGAGTTTTTCTACGCCGTATTTCATGGCAAATCTGGCGGCAATCTTTGCGATGCTGGTGGTTTTTCCTACCCCTGTGGGGCCGAGCAAGGCCACCGCACTGCCTGGCCTTAATAATTCGTCTTCGTCGTGAGCCACATTTAAATTTTTGACGAGGATATTGCGTGCGTGCGCGACAGCTTGAGCATCAGTGAAGTCATCCGGTAGCTTTGCGATGAGACGATTGGCGAGATCCTCTGAAAACCCCGCTGCTAAGGTTTTCTTTAAGCACTCAGCATGCCTCGCGACAGAGGGCTTGGATTGTGTCCACGTCAATTCCCTCAAGCGCGAGTCGAAGGTGGACCTAAGCTCTCTAATTTCATCGAGAACGCGCATCAGACCGGCTTCTGGATCTTTGCCCCGATCGACGACAGGGGGATGGGTGGGCTCCACAGCTAAACTGGCAGATTCGCTTGCAGACTCAGGTCCCTTTGCGGTGATTTCAACCCAGCCATTGACGATCTGATTAGAAATGATCTCGGCTTCATCACCAAATTCACCGCGCACCATGTTCAGGGCTTCGCGAGCTCGCGGGGCATAGAATTTTTTGACGCTCATGCGGTTCTACCTATCAAGTTGTTCACTCGTATCGTTCTGGTTTCGGGAAGTTCTTCGTGCGCCAGCACCCGTAAATTCGGACTGGTTCTGCGTAAGTAGCGGGCTAGGGTGTGTCTGATTGCCGCAGGCACGATCAGAACAGGGCTATGACCCATCTGCTCTTGTCGCTGGGTCGCCTCAAGCGCTTGCCGGGATATGCTCTGCGCCAAACCTGGCTCTATCCCGCTTGATTGATTGCCCATCTGTACCGATTGCATCAGCAGTTTTTCCAGGTTGGGCTCAAGAGAAATGACAGACAATTCATCGCCATCGGGGAACAATTGCTGCACGATGGCACGACCCAAGCGCAGACGAACTCTTGCCGTAAGGATGTCTGGATCTTGTACTTGTGGCGCAATTTCACAAATAGTCTCGACGATCGTTCTCAAATCGCGGATTGGTACGCCTTCAGTCAACAGATTTTGCAGGACTTGTACAAACATCCCGAGCGGGACGACTTTAGGGATGAAGTCTTCAACCAGTTTTGGCGAGTCTTTGGCGAGCAGATCGAGCAGTTGCTGCACCTCTTGGCGACCGAGTAGCTCGGCTGCGTTCATACCAATGATGTGATTAAGATGCGTGGCAACCACAGTGCTTGGGTCAACAACGGTGTAACCCATTTTTTGCGCATCGTCGGTTTGGTCGTGACCAATCCAGATTGCCGGCAGACCAAATGCAGGGTCTTTTGTATAAGTGCCTTGTAAGTCACCGGTTACCATGCCGGGATTGATCGCCAGCATCATGCCGTAATGCGACTCACCCACGCCCATCGTTACACCGCGAATCTTGATGGCATAGCCAGCAGGTTTTAATTCCAGATTGTCACTGATATGCACAGACGGTGTAAGAAATCCAACCGTTTGCGCGAATTTTTTTCGTAGGCCTTTGATTTTATTAATTAATTCACCATTTTGACGAACGTCTACCAAAGGCACCAGCCGGAAGCCGACCTCAAGGCTCAAGATATCCACCGCCGCAATGTCGTCCCACGATGCTTCCAGGGAGTCTTTCGGCGGTTCCGTGCTTGCTGGGGCTACCTCTTCGGACTTCTTCTTGGTGTTGCGTTTCAACAAATAAGCCATGCCACCAAAAAGGCCGGCAAGCCCCAGGAAGGCCACATGTGGCATCCCAGGGATTAACCCCATGCCACCAACAATGCAGGCGGTGACGTTCAACACCTTGGGGTTGGCAAACAATTGCGTGCCAAGTTGACTGCCCAGATCCTGGTCGTTGGCGACTCGTGAAACGACCACACCGGCAGCGATGGAAATGACTAGCGACGGGATCTGCGCGACCAGGCCGTCACCGATGGCCAGCAGGGTGAAAGTTTTCACCGCATCCATGAACGCCATATCGTGCTGAACGATACCGACAATGAGTCCGCCAACGATATTGATAATGATGATCAAAATGCCAGCGACCGCATCACCACGTACATATTTACTCGCACCATCCATCGCACCGTAGAATTCAGCCTCTTGGCCGACTTCAGCGCGACGGGTTCTTGCTTGATCCTGGTTAATGATGCCGGCATTCAGGTCAGCGTCGATCGCCATCTGCTTACCTGGCATGGCGTCCAAGGTGAAGCGGGCGCCAACCTCAGCAATACGACCGGCACCCTTGGTGACCACGGTAAAGTTGATGATCGTCAGGATCACAAACACCACAATACCTACTGCATAGTTGCCGCCAATCAAAAAATGGCCAAACGATTCGATTACTTTACCTGCCGAGGCTGCACCACTATGTCCGTTGGTTAACACGACACGAGTCGAAGCCACATTGAGTGACAGTCGCAGCATGGTGGTGACGAGCAACACGGTTGGAAAAGCCAGAAAGTCCAGTGGTTTCGACGTTTGCAGACCGATCAGCAGCACCAGAATCGACAAAGCAATATTGAAGGTGAAGAGAATATCCAGCCCAAAAGCCGGTAATGGCAAAACCATCATTGCCAACAGCAGGACAATGATGAGTGGCGCTGCGACGGACTTAGAATTTATACCGGCAAGCCAGGCGGGTAGGGTGAAATTCATGATGCGCGCCCTTGCTCTATGCTAGCCAAAAGGGGATCAAGCTCATCGGGCACGTCCACATAACTTGGCGCAATTGGGTATGAACCCATGCCAGGACGGAAGTTACGCAACTGGAACACATAGGCCAGGATTTCTGCAACAGCAATATAGAGTGCCTGAGGTATCTCATCGCCTAATTCGCTATGCGTAAATAGCGCACGAGCAAGTTTTGGTGACTCCATAATGAGGACTTCGTGCTCTCGGCCGATTGCACGTATTCTCAATGCCATTTCGTCTACACCCATTGCAACGACTCGCGGCGCTTGCATGGTCTGTTCGTCATAGCGGATGGCAACCGCGTAGTGGGTCGGATTGGTAATGATCACATCAGCGTTCGGTATTTCGGACATCATCCGACGGCGTGCCATCTCGCGCTGTTGACGTCTAATGCGAGCCTTAATCTGTGGGTTACCGTTTTGCTCTTTGGATTCGCGCGTGAGCTCTTCTTTAGACATCTTGAGCTTCTCAGCGTACGCAAACATCTGATAAGGCGCGTCGATCAAGGCAATCAGGGCAATACCCGAGACCGTGTAGAAAAAGCCATTGAGCAGGAGATCTTTAGTTTTTGTGATCCCTTCGTCGACCGCCAGGCTCGATAACGTCAGCATGACAGGGAAGTCTTTGGCTATCACCAGGTAGGCGATCACGCCAATGACCAGTGTTTTCAAAATGGACTTAATGAGTTCGACCAAGGACCGCTGCGACACCATGTTTTTCAACCCTTCCATGGGGTTGAGTTTGCCAAAGTTGGGGGTGAGATGGGTGAAGCTGACGTTCCAACCACCGATGAGTAAAGGGCAACCGAGTGCAGCGATCAGCATGAGTAGTGCAAAAGGTGCGAACGCCAAGAGCAAGTCGGCAACTTGTTTTGCCATTTGATTGAGCGGGATAGTTGTGTCGTACAAAGCGGTTCTATCGAAAGTCAGGCTGCCAGTAAGGGTCGTTTGAATGGCATTACCCATTTGGCTGCCGAAAACGGCCATACCGGTTGCAGCGCAAATGAGCGTGACGAACGTGGATAAATCGCGCGACCGGGGGACATCGCCCTCTTCGCGTGCTTTATCTAGGCGGGTTTGACTCGCCTGTTCGGAACGTTCTAAATCACTGTCTTCAGCCACGGCTGTTCCCAAGAACGAGGTGGTTATCTATATGAAGTCAGTTTGAGCCCTAATAGTCGTTTTGAATCTCAAGAATAAGGGGTACTAAGTCCCCCTTTTTCGCTAAAGATTTTGACTGACTAACCGCTATTATTCTGCTTATGGTCGATCAATCTGCCTGATCCGGCACTTTTCCTGGTGGTGCGATCCAAAATCTGGACGATTTTGTCGGTCAAAATGGGCCCGGTGAAGGGCTTGACAATGTAGCCATTCGCGCGGCCTTGCGCCGCAGCAAGGATGTGGTCTTTGTTTGCTTCTGCGGCAATGATAAGCATTGGCGTATTTGCGGTGCGAGCGTCTGCCCTGACGGCTGCTAAGAGTCCTAGCCCGTCCATATTGGGCATATTTAAATCGGCAATAACAAAATCGTAATTTGTCTGCTTCATTTTTTGTAAGGCGGCAGCGCCGTCTTCAGCATCCTCGACATTGTTGTAGCCGTTATCTTTGAGTAGAGTCCGGATGATGCGGCGCATCGTCAGAAAATCGTCCACTATCAAAAATTTGGCCTTAGCGTAACGATTTCGTTCAGACATTTGATGGTTTGATTTTTTTTTGGCGTTCAGGCACGAAAGCCTGGGCCCCTAAGTTTAGGCGATTATTGAATAATTTGAACCCCCCCAATCGCAGGGGGTGTTTGTGAAATAATTGACCTTGTTTCGAAATATTTCAAAAAAGCGCCCAGTCAGAGTCTGTTTTACCAGAGGGGCTGGCGGCCGGCTTTTCGTGATTAGCTGCAAGGGCCGTTGGCGGCTGGCTGTTTTCTCGCACCGGGAGTTCAGCAACGGAGGCAGATTTCGTTAAGGTTTCAACTGGGGTTGCATCCCCTAGCCCTAGCGCACCATTAATATCTTTAAAAAGTTGCAGCTGTTTATCGATCGAATGCTCAATTCTCTTGTATGCCTGTTCTGCAAATTCAAGCGTGGCCAACTCATCCTGTTTTGAATCCAATTGTGAGGATACTTGTGTGACAAACTGTGTGGATAGCTCGTTGAGACGGCTAAGCGATGTTTGTGTTTCATTGAGATTCTCGACGTGAGCATTCGAGCGGTGACTGATGTCGTGGATCAAGGCCCTCAGGTCTTGTGTAGCGACGATACATTTTTGAGCTAACAGACGCACCTCGCTGGCGATCACTGAAAAAGCGAGACCAAACTCACCTGCTTTCGCTGCCTCAAGTGTCGCGTTAAAAGCAAGCATGTCGGATTGCAACGATATGGCATCTATCGTACTAGTCAGAGCGTCCATTTTGCGGGCGTCATCTGTAATTTGAGCTAGTAGGCTTTGAATATCAGTCAGGGATGCATCACTTGACCCGGCGACACCTGATACGGTCGCACCAAATTCGTGCGTCAGGGTGACTTGGCTAGTCGCATCGGTCAGCGCGCGCTTTAGCTGAGGTAAGCCTTCCAGCACTTTTTTAGTGAGTGACTTCTGCTCTTGGTTTAGCTCCATCAGTTCGATATTGACGGTTGAAACCAATTTGATGGAGCCGTTCATTTTGCTGTAGAGCTGTTGCACGATTTCTGGGTGCGACACAATCACGCTTGGCTCTGCAGTTGGGGGCTCTTGTGGCACTGGTCTTGCTCGAGCAGGGTTTGGATCGAGGTTTTTGGTTCTAGCCGCTGACTCAAGTTTGCCCCGATAGACGGTCAGCAGGCGGCTCATCAACAGAAAAACGGCAATCACGATGGTGATAATCGATGCTAGGCAGATAGCTAAAGCGATATTTCTTTGGCTATCTTGGTCGATCTCTAGCTGAGAAATTTTTAACGAGTCGATGATTTGACGCTGAAGTTCTTTGGCTTGCTGGAGGTGTTGATCTTGTTGCTTAAGCGCTCGGTTGAGTTGGTTTACGGCGCCAGTATTGCTATCCGAAACGAGTTCAGCTGCTACAGGTAGCGTCTGAGCACTGGTAATGTCCGCATACTGTTTATTGAGTCGTTCTGCCTTCGCCTTCAGATCCGGGTCACGAAGGGCTTGCTCAAGTTGTGCCAACAAACCCTTGGTCGTTTCAATATTTTTTTGCAGACGCGCTATTAAATTCCCTGCCTGCTTGAGGTGGCTAGCTTGTATGCTCGCAGACCCGTCAGTAGCGGATAAATTTGCGTTTTCAGATGCCGTTTGTAGAAGAGAGGCAGATTCGGCCGAGCGACTAATCAGGTCGCTGATCAGCACTGCGGGGGCTATATCGACCTGATGGTTGAACTTGAGTAAGTCTGCATTTAGCCGAGTCAGATACGCAGCATAGCCACCTACACCGATAATGGCGACTAAACACAGGGTTGCGATGAGGTTCAGTCGCGCTTGGTAATTCAATTTGAAGGACATGGATTGCAATCACTCTCTCTATGTGTTCTGCGCCTAACCGCTCATTTTTACGTCGATTGGCACGATGATCGTCATGGTTGTTCCTAGACCAACTTCAGACTGTATTCGAAAATCGCCGTTTAACTTAGCCACTGTCGTTTTTACACTATCCAAACCGACGCCTCGGCCAGATAGAACCGATTGCTCCGCCGCAGTGGAAAGGCCAGGGGTTAAAGCAAGCTCCCATACTTCGTCATCCGTTAGGCAGTTCTCCACCGGCAAGCCTTGCTTTTGAGCGCCTTGTAGAATTTGCTCGCGATTCATCCCCGCGCCATCATCGGCCACGCTGATGCTCAGGTTACTACCATTCGTCGTGCTTGTGACGCTCAACTGGCCCAGTTCGCATTTGCCTGCCAATTGGCGAGCCTGGGGTGATTCAATGCCATGGGCGACACAATTGCGCAATAAGTGCGCGACAGGGGCGATCAGTTGCTGCGCGAGGGCTGGGACTAATTCAATTCCATCGCCTTGTGTGATCAGTTGTGCTTTTTTGCCGGTGTCGAGGCAAAGCTCTGCAAGCATTCTGGACATGGGCCGCAGCACGTCACCCATGCGTATCATGACGCGCCGGTTTCCTCCCCCATCATTTGGCCGTTGCAATGCCCGAACGTTAATCGAGACATCTTCAGGCTCAACGCTAAAACTACACACCGCCAGCACCGCGGTTTGAGCCAGTGTGGTTTGCAGCACTATTGTTTGTTCTGTTTGACTGGTGATTGAGATATGAGCTAATCCCAGCGAGGATAAGTGGGCGTACAAGTTACAGAGGCGTTCGGCTGGTTGTTGATTGATCAGCGTGATTTCATATTCAAGCAAGGTTTCAACGCTATCAGGTTTTGCACTCAGCCCCTTTGCGCGTGAATTGAGCGAGTCGATGATAGGGGGAGGCCTAGTCTCATCAAACGAGGAGCCGGCTTGATCGTGGTGCAGTTGATCCCTCAGGCGGCCGGTCGCCTGTTCAATGAGTTCCACGTTGTTCTCTATTTCGACGACTGGCTTACCTCGCAGTTGCACGAGCAAATCTTCAAGGGCATGGGCAAGCTGACTTGCCTTCTTGAAGCCGAGTGCAGCAGCACTGCTTTTTATCGAATGGATAGCTCTGAAAATTGCTTCTAAGCTGGTTTGCGCCGGTCCGTCAGACTGAAGCGACGCAAATAATGTTTCAACTTGAGCCAAAAGAGTGAAAGTCTCATTAAAAAAAATGGCTTCAATCTCTCTCATCCCTTCCTCACTTAAGGGGTGGTGGCTGAGCGTCGTCCTCTTTCAAGTCATTAAGCAAGGAGGCCGCTTCTTTTGATTGCGAAACCGGGTTGGACTCCATTTCGCGTGTCACGCGCTCTTCAGCTGCTTTATTAAAAACGGTGATGGCGATTCTGCGATTAATTGGATTGAGAGGGTCTTTTTTATCGTAAGGCACAGCAGATGACAGGCCAATTACCTGAAGCAAACTCGATTCAGGTAACCCCGCCGCGACGAGTTCACGTCTTGCTGCGTTGGCTCTTTCGGCAGAGAGCTCCCAGTTGCTGTAGGACTTGTTGCCATTGGGGAATGGCAATGCATCAGTATGGCCCGAGATCATGATTTTGTTGGGGATACCCGTCAGCATCGTACCCAGATCTTTCAGAATGAGCTTTGCATAGGGCTCAAGCTCAGATCTGGACACCGCAAACATGGGACGGTTTTTTTCGTCAACGATCTGAATCCTGAGACCGTCTGGTGTGATATTTAAAGTCAGTTGGTTTTTATATTGCGCGAGATGCGGATTAGCTTCGATTTCGGCTTGGATATTTGCCATCAGTTTCTTGAGATCTTCAATCTCTTTGGCCAGGTTTTTTTTGGTTGCAGCATCCAGGTCTACAATCCTAGGGTTACGGCGTTCTTTTTTTGTGACCTTTTCAGTAGTTTTGCGTGTTTGTGCTGACTTCATGGTCAGATCTCTACCACCTCCAGTAATTATGCTGTCACTGGCACCCGCGCCAGAACCGCCAGACATCGCGACGCGCAAAGGTGTTTTAAAGTACTCGGCAATACCGTTTAGATCGCCAGAGGTAGTGGAACCAAGTAACCACATCAGCAGAAAAAACGCCATCATCGCTGTGACGAAGTCAGCGTAAGCGATCTTCCAGGCGCCGCCGTGATGGCCGCCATCGCCCTTCTTGATGCGCTTGACGATAATCGGACGTTTTGCTTCGCTATCAGCCATGATTGAGTACGATGAAGCAGTCGGTGGTCATTATTTAACTTTGCTCAGGCGAATGTGTTCTTCAAGCTCTGTGAAAGTCGGACGCTCGGTAGAGTTCAAGACTTTGCGACCAAATTCGACCGCGATCGTCGGCGCATAACCTTGCATATGAGCCAGCAAAACCACCTTGGTCGCTTGATAGATCTTGCTTGACTCGGCAAGCTTTTGTTCTAACAGTGAAGATAGAGGACCGACAAAACCATAAGCAAGCAAAATACCCAGAAAGGTACCAACGAGCGCATGGGCAATCATTTCTCCCAACTCCGATGGTGGGACACCGACCGACTCCATGGTGTGTACAACCCCCATCACGGCCGCAACAATACCGAAGGCAGGCAGACCATCGCCAATCTTGGCGATGCAGTGAATTGGTACGTGGCCTTCTTGATGATGGGTATCGATTTCGACGTCCATCAAATTTTCAATCTGAAACGGATCCAGATTGCCTGTCAGCATGAGTCGCAAATAATCACAAATAAATTCCATTAAGTGATG
Organism: Jezberella montanilacus; assembly: GCF_003003055.1. Classification (GTDB taxonomy): domain Bacteria; phylum Pseudomonadota; class Gammaproteobacteria; order Burkholderiales; family Burkholderiaceae_B; genus Zwartia; species Zwartia montanilacus. Next base: position 875,027 of record NZ_PVTV01000011.1, on the reverse strand, counting down.
GTCTTTGACAATACTGGGGTAGCGGTTGAATAAAGGACTGTCATGTGGCGCGTCAACATCTTTTTCAAGTGACATCATGCCGTCTTTGCGCACTTTGGTGAGCAATTCGAACATCATGGATAGCAAATCAATGTATAGAGCCTTGGTGTACTTTGATCCTTTGAACAAGGTCGGGAGAGCGGCAATGGTTGCTTTGATTGCCTTCATGTCATTACCGACAATGAAGGCGCCGAGCGCAGCGCCACCAATCATCAATAACTCAAGGGGTTGAAACAGAGCGGCAATATGGCCGCCAGCGAGAACAAACCCGCCAAAAACACTCGCACAGACGGCGACGTAACCTATGATGACAAACACCGCGTACCCTCTATTTAATTAGGATTGATGGAGTTAAGGGTACAGGTTCGTCCCCGCGTCGAATTCAAAAATAAATGCATATTGGTGGGATTTTATCGTTGTATTGTCCCTCAGCAACACATATTTTTGAGTCTTTTCAATGGTTTGTTGCTGGATGAGTGCGCTTCCCACTACATATGGTAGACATAACTTGGTCTTGTATCGTCGCCGTATTCGATCACCAAAGTCGCTGGCAAATCAGGAAAAGGGAACTCGTGGCTAATGAACATTGTCCCGTTTCTCATTTGCGCGTGGCTTTTTTTCATTAAGCCTGGCATCGCAGCGGGTGATAGGTAGGCAAACACAACGTCGTAGTCGCCAAGGTCAAGTTTGTCATAGTTACCCAAAATGAAATGAGCTTTTGATCTGGTCAATGCCGCACGCAATCGGCTATACGCCCAAATGAGCGGTGCAGTCTCAATGCCAACCACGTCGAGCGTTGGATTTTGTCGTGCAGCATACAGCACAAGCCCGCCGAGCCCACTGCCGATGTCTATCATTTTGAGTGGCTTGCCTGGGGGCAGTAAATTCAAGACCTGATCCCAGACTGGCTTGTGTGAAGGATAGTAGGGCACTCGACCGCTAAAGCTACTCCAGAAAAATCCCAGACTCACCAAAAAAGCGATGAGGTAAACGTTGTTGGATAGCTCAAGTCGCAGCGTTAAAAAAACGGCGATTGGAAACGCGAAATGAATGCACAACCACCATACTTCTTGTTTGAGGATTCTTGCAAACACTGGCGCTATGATGCTTTGCGTCATGATCCAGAGCAGGGCTGGAACAGTCTCGTCAGTGCCGAGCAACGCTAACGATAGGTTGAGTAAAACCCAGGTTAGCAGCGCGCTTGTTAATTGAATGAAGAGTGCTTTGAGGGCGGGCTTATCCCACCACCGAGTCAGGTCAGGCGTCGAATCCGTCGTCTGCCAATTTTGTTTTTTTATTTTTTTGATATTTGCCTGCACGAGAGGGGACGTGGCACAAGTTGCAGAGGAAATTATTATGCAGATCGTACGGATTGACAATGAAATGCCCGCTGCAACGAGAGCAGTTTTCCATCTTTAGCAGTTTGTTTTCGACAAATCGAACCAGGGTCCATGCCCGAATCAAGCTCAAAACTGGTTCTTCACTACTTTGAAACTCAGGTGCATTTTCGAGTTCACGAGCCTGCTCAAGGTACAGCTCATAAGCTTTTGCCAGTGCCTCGATCCCGTCAATGCCCGCGTTGGTGATGAGAAAGTTATAGATATTTAAAAACAAGGAAGAATGAATGTTAGGTAGCCAAGTCAAGAACCAATCGGTCGAGAACGGTAACATTCCTTTGGGCGGCGACATCCCTTTTAGTTCTTTGTAAAGCTTGGTTAAACGTTCACGAGAGAGTGAGGTCTGAGACTCAAGCAGCTGCAACCGTGCGCCAAGATTGATTAATCTGATCGCCAGTTGCAACTGTTCAGCTTCGCCGACAACGGTTTTGCTCTTGGCTGCGGTCGCTGTGCTTGTCATGGTTTTAAATCAGACCTTGGCTTGTGTTGTAATTAAGCAACTGATTCAACGGCTTGCCCAGCCATCAGAATCGCGCTGTGAGCCATCGCTTGGGCATACCCTTTGTTGTGATGCGTGAGCATCTCAAGGATAGTTGCGTCATCGAATCTGAACCGAGTCAACATCACGCTCGAGCTTGACAGCTTGATTAGCTGAGAATTGCTGAGTGTGTCCAGCATATCGGCGATGTCTTTGCTGACACCCAGTCGATAGATGGCTGATGCTTTATCTGTCCGAATCATTTGCTGAGCCAAAATCAGGTAGTTGAGATTTGCATCCCGAATTTCAGCCATCATCTGTTCTTGCATTTGGTCGAGTTGACTCATAACGATACTCACTATTAAGGAATGTTGAACAAAATTTGTTCTACGGAGCCATTATTGACTGCGTGCTAATATTAAAAAATGAGGTAAACACCATTTGTAATGTGATTTTTTTATCATTAAATATGTAGGTGTTATGCTTACAGCATAAGATAACTAATTGAAATATATAGTATTTTTACTTAATAAACTACTTTAACTAAAAAGGATTAATAAATTTTTTCATTAAAAGAGCCTAAAGTTTTTCGACAAGCTGCCGTAACAGTTGACGTAAAAGTTGTAAAAAAAAACAACAAAAATCGTCAAAACGGCGAGGGGTCGTTGCGACTAAATAAAATGTATAAGTGGCCTTATTTCGTTTTTTCGAGTCGTTGAATGGTCGTCTATGAAAGTGACGAGGTCATTGCGCAGACCCCTAGTTATCTTTGCCGAAAAAATAGCACGCCAAGCTATTTTTTTCCCTTTCTGTTGCTTGTGTGTGCCATGCATGGCTTGGTCGTCGTTATTTACGGCCTGAGCGGTGCGAGTTTCTCCAACCCCTTGGACCAAACTGCCTTTGTAGAGCTTGTGTCTTGGGGGGCCGAAACTGACCAGGAGGCCGAAGTAAGCAAAGAGGATGTGTTGTCACAGCAAGCGGTTCAGCGGGCTGAGCCTGCGCCAGTCCCTGTAAAAATGGTGGATGTGGCGGTTCAGAAGGCGCCTGAAGTGTCACGATCGCTCGGGATGGAAACACCGCTGAGCGGCAAGCCAGTCGCGCAAGCAAAACCCGTCAGGCCTGCTACGGCTGCGCCCAGCAATAAAGCGAACCCGTCACAAGCAACCCAGGCTGATGCTTCAGTCACTGCGGTCAGCGCAGCCGGCGCAACGACTCAGGCTGGCGCGTTTGCCTCAGCCACTGGTAGCGATAAAGGCCCGAAACCGCTTAATAATGCCAAGCCACCTTATCCACACGCAGCCGTCCGTGCCAAACAAGAGGGGGTTGTTTTTCTAAATCTCGACGTCGGTGTCGACGGAGTTGTCAGTCGTGCCGAGTTGGCAAGTAGCAGTGGCGTTGATTCCCTCGATCAATCTGCTTTGGCTACCGCCTTAAAGTGGACGTTTAGTCCTGCTGTGCGAGACGGCAGACCGGTAGCTGAGCGTGTACGGATCGGTGTCAGATTTGATCTAAAAAGCTTGTAAGACCGCTACCCTTAAGGGGCAAGCTTGCTCAGGGCCTTAGTCAGGTCCTCAACGCTATGTTGATCAAGCGCCAGGGTGACGTCCAGTACTTTGGTGGTGATTGCGTCGCTGTATTGAGTGCTGTTCTGTTTGAATTTCGCAATGAAGTCAGCATCGCTTGCGGGATTTTCTGGTTCACCTTTAGCTAAGGGCACGTCGACGCTGAAGGACTGTCCTACTTTGCTGTTAACCAATATTGTCGCGCCACGTTCACGTGGGTAGCTTGCTGTCCACCGATCATTGGTGGTGGCACGAATATTCAACGCCAATGCTTGTATCTCGGGATGATCAACAATGGAGGGAGCATAACGATCTTCGCTGACATCGCCGTAAAAAGCTGCCATGGCAGTCGAGTAGGCGATACTGAATTTCGCGCCTTCAGCAGTGTCCGGCAGAACGGTAGACCCGCAAAAGCTCGTGGCAACCGGATACGTGGTGACGGATACGTCAGCAATGTCCGAGAACTGAAGCTCGTTGTCAGTCATGATTGACAGCAGACCATCGATCGATGCGTGAATATGCCGACAGGCTGCATGAAGTTTGATGTATTGATCCATGATGTAAAACTCAACGCCTAGATTGTCGAACAGCCCGTCAAGTTTGACTTCATCGGCCATGGCATTGAACAGACCTTTTGGCCCTTCGAGTGCGGTGACAGGGCCTTTGGCACCGCGCTTAGCCATTTCGACCGAGAGGATGCCTGCCATGGCAGCTTTGCCCGGATGTAAAGGTTTGACCATTGAACCATCGTGCAAAATCTCAAGCAAGCCCGCGCCTTGTAGCGCAGAGATACCCAGTGCGCTGGTCATCTGCTCTTTGTTCAACCCAGCTAAAACACCGCATGCTGCCGCGGCACCCAATACGCCCAGGGTGCCAGTGGTGTGGAAGCCTCGATTCAAATGCGATGGATTCATCGCCTTGGCGATACGATTAATAATTTCGTAGCCCATTGCAATGGCCAAGATCAGCTCTTTGCCACTGAGTTGCTTTGACTCGGCGTAAGCCAGCGCGGCAGGGATCACGGCCACCCCGGCATGCACGCCACCGTAGCGATACCCGTCGTCCATATCGAGAGCGTGTGCGCTGATGCCGTTGGCGAGCGCTGCGTGGATTGCTGGCACTTTGCCCTCGTGACCAAAGAGGGTAGCCTCTTCGATACCCTTAAGGCTAGTCAGATAATCTTTGGTAATACGGGGAAACTCCATCTTCAAACCCGCAATGGTCACGCCAAGCAGATCAAGCGTCAGCATCTTGGTCTTCTGCACGACTGGCTGAGGTAGATCCTCAAACTTCATCTGACAAAAAAAAGCAGCAAATTGCTCAAGGATGGTGTCTTGTGTCTGACGCATGATTCAGTCTCATAAAAAATTTATAGAAATTATTGGCCTTTGAGCACAGGTGGGCGCTTTTCAACAAAGGCTTTCGCAGCTTCTTTATGGTCTTCAGTTGAATACATGGCGGCCATGTGAGAGGCGGCCATGTCCAGGTGGGTTCGCAGATCCACTCTTTCACCCTGACGAGCCGCCCGCTTCATCATGCGCACAGCTATCTGGGGTTGAGCGGCGATTTGTGCAGCCATTTCGTAAGTGGCGACCATTAGTTGGTCATCGTCAACGACTTTATTCACGATACCGAGTTTCTCTGCTTCATCGGCATCAACAAAGCGAGCCGTCCAAAATAGCTCTAGCGCTTTGGGTAAACCAACCAGTCTTGGTAATAACCATGTACCGCCGTCACCGGCGAAAAGACCCACTTTCACATACGTTTCGGCGAAACGGGCGCTTCGAGCTGCGATTCGAATATCCCCCATCAAGGCCATGTCCATGCCTGCACCAGTGGCCACACCGTTGACTGCAACGATGACAGGCTTGTCTATTGATTCAAGCAACAGCGGGATGCGATGCACATAGTCTGATAAAAATCGGCGGCGCTGATAAGCACTGTCTTCACTGCGATTATTCATATTGCCAACGTCACCACCCGAACAAAAGCCCTTGCCCGTGCCAGTCAGAACAATCACGTGAACATCCTCGCGCGAGGCCGATTCTTCGAGCGCTTGTGCCCAGGCAATTAACATCTCTTGTGTAAATGCGTTGTAGCGCTCAGGACGATTGAGTCTGATGGTCGCAATGTTGTCTTTTACTTCGAATACCAGTTGATCTGTCATCTTGATGCCTCTAGTCGATTTGTTTGATGCCACGTTCGCGGGCAAGTTGTTGCCATTTTTCGAGCTCTTCGTTGACGTAAGTACTGAATTCCGTCGCGGACATGTCAGACGGTTCGGCGGCTTCGGCCGCGAAAAGATCCATCAACTTGGGTTGGGCTGATACATCCCGGATTGCGCGATTCAGACGAGCGACCAGCGGTGGTGGCGTATTGGCCGGGGCATAGACGCCCCACCATACGTTAACCGAGTACCCGGGAACTGTTTGGGCCACGGTTGGTAAATTCGGAAAAAACTTGGAAGCAGTCAGTGAAGTCACTGCGAGCGGACGCACTTGCGCGCCTTTGATCGCACCGCCAAGCGACGCGGACGTTGTGATCATGCTAAAGAGACGCCCGCCAATCATGTCGGTCATGGCGGGGGAAATCCCTTTGTAAGGGACGTGAGTGATGTCGACGTGGGCCATTTTGGTGAAGAGCTCGCCGCTTAAATGACCAATAGACCCGATCCCGGCTGAACCAAAGTTGATTGGTCTTTTCTTGCTGTCGTTAATTAAATCAGCAACGGTTTGGTATGGGGTGTCGTTGCTGACGACGAGCAGCATCCCGCCTTGAGCAACCATGGCGACTGGTGTGAAAGCTGTTTTCGAGTCAAATGGTAGCTTATCGTCCGTTGCGGCTCGTGTCACAAAAGAGTTTGAGCTCAGTAGCAAGGTTGTGCCGTCAGGCTTAGCTCTCGCCACCTCGGCCGAGCCAATCATGCCGCCGGCACCGGGTTTATTCTCAACTAATACGGTGATGCCCAGTTTGCGGGACAGTTGTTCGGCAAGCGCTCGCCCGAACACATCATTACTGCCACCTGGCGTGAAGGGAACAATGATTCGAATCGCATTGGGCAATGCGTCGTTTTGACCAGCAGCGGTGAACCCAATCGACAGGGTACTCACCATGAAGAAGACTTTCAGTATCAAACCGAACTGCACTTTGCCCATCTTGTCTCACCATATGTTTTAGCTATGTTTTTCACATATTTAACCATGCTCGAGGCTTGGCGCGAGTTGTCAGAGCAAGGCTAAAGAATCGCTTTATCAGCGATGTGAGTTGTGTTAAACCTGTAAGAATTAAAAATTAAAAATTAAAAATTGAGAGACAAGCATGGCACATGCAGGACTAAGATTCGGCATTTTTTTGGCTCCTTTTCACAGGCTTGGTGACAATCCCACACTAGGATTGCAGCGCGATCTTGAACTGATTCAGTGGCTCGATCAGTTGGGGTTTGATGAAGCGTGGATTGGCGAGCATCATTCTGGTGGCTGGGAGACCATTGCATCGCCAGAGATTTTTATCGCGGCTGCGGCGGAGCGCACTCGCCACATCATGTTGGGATCTGGTGTCACCAGTTTGCCGTACCACCATCCTTTTCTTGTCGCGCAGCGTTTTGTGCAACTGGATCACATGACCCGAGGCCGTGCCATGCTTGGTTGCGGGCCAGGTGCTCTGGTCTCTGATGCTTACATGATGGGGATTGATGCAGATCAACAGCGTCGGCGCATGGACGAATCTCTTGGCGCCATCATGCATCTGCTCGAGTGCAAAGAGCCGTTAACCATCAAAACCGACTGGTTCGAGTTGCGAGATGCACGGCTTCACCTTGCGCCTTACACAAAAGGTGGGTTCCCGATTGCGGTCGCGAGCGCTACAACACCCTCAGGTGTGCTGACGGCAGGCAAATACGGGGTGGGCTTGTTGTCGCTCGGCGCCGCCTTGCCCGGTGGTCCGCAAAAGCTTGCCGAGCAGTGGCAGCTGGGCGAGGCTGAGGCGGCCAAACATGGCAAAACCATGAATCGTGATACTTGGCGTCTGGTGATCAACCTGCATGTGGCGGAAGATGATGAGCAAGCCATCAGAGAGGTCAAACACGGTGAACGCCTTGAGACCTTGAGTTACTTTAGCGAAACACTCGGACGTCCACCAATGCGAAGTGAAAATCCGTTGGGCGACGGACTCGCGGCAGGGACCACCTTGGTCGGTTCGCCCGATACGGTAGCTGCGGGTATCGAGCGATTGCTCACCTTCACCGGAGGCGGAGCAGGTGCGGTGCTCTTCAGATCTCACGAATGGGCTAACCGTGAACAGACCCTGCGCAGCTATGAGCTGTTTGCTCGCTGGGTGATGCCAAGGTTTCAGGGGAGCTTAAACACCTTGAGAGATTCGCGCGAGTGGCTAAGCGCGAACCGAAGCGGCATTCTGGGCCCGAGCATGGGAGCTTTGCGCAAAGCATTTACTGATGTCGGACAAGAAGTGCCGAATCACATGCGCTTGAACCTGCATACGGGCAGTGCACCGCTTGAAGAGTCACCCAGCAAGCCTTGATTGGTCGTGAGCTGGCGTAGCCAGCAAGAGGCGCTTTGGGGTGCGTGGGCCGTCATAGCTATGATCGCTGCTGTTTTATCCTTTTTTGTACGTTGTTCGGCGTGTTTTACTCTTGGCAAATTTAGTCGTACCAAAGAGTAAAGTCATCCACTTCTTTTCTGGCGCTGCGATAGATATTAAGAGGTGCATCCATATCCGGATAGCCTATTGAAACGCCGCAGATCAGCTTCTTGGTATTGGGAATTTCAAGGAGTTCGCGGGCTGCGTCAGGATAGTAAGATAAGGATGCTTGCAGGCACGCACCCAAGCCGAGGCCATGCGCAGCCAGCGTCAAACTTTGTATGAAGATACCCATATCCAGTGTTGACCAGGGGCCTAGTGACGCGTCCATAAAAATAAGCATCGCAACCGGCGCGTTAAAAAATTTGAAATTAATTAGCCGTAATTCTTCCCGTTTGGCAGTGTCATCACGACCGACCCCAAGCGCTGCAAAGCGATTGGCTCCGTGGGTTTTGGTTCGCTGTGCAATTGCCTCGGGCCAGCCTTTTGGTGACGGTTCGTCAGGTGTTGCCGGGGTATTTGCCGCCGCAAGGTCGTACAGGGTTTTGCTCAACAGGTCACGCTTCTGGCCCGTTATGACGGCGACTTCCCACGGCTGACTGTTGGTGTAAGAAGGGCTGCGATTGGCAGCATGAAGCATTTTCTTAATTAGCTCGGGTGAGACGGGTGTTGATTTAAAACCCCTGACACTGCGACGGGTTTCGAGTCCTTCTATGAGTTCCATTCATGTCCTTTTGATTGTAGATATCAATTGGTAAATCAAGTCTTTATAAAAAATTTATTTCTCAAACCAGCGCCTGACCAGACGATCCCAGAACTGTGATCCGATGGTCAGGTTGTCATCGTTGAAATCGTATTCAGCCGTATGTAAATTGATGCCAGGCAGGCCGTTCAATCCGTTACCGATAAAGCCGTAAGCACCGGGCACTTTCAACAACATGAAGCTGAAGTCTTCCCCGGTCATGGCTGGCAAGACATCAGGGAAGGCATTTTCTTTGCCCACGCACTCTGCCATGATCTCAGCCATGAAGTGGGCTTCATCCCGGTGATTGTCAGTGCACGGATAGCCTTTGGTCAGCACGACCTTTGCGGTCGTGCCGTGTGCGGCTGCCACGTGATTGCTCATGCGCTCGATGGCTTGCAATAAGTGAGCTTGTGTTTCAGTACCTAAGGTGCGAAGCGTGCCAGAAATTTTGGCTTCGAAGGGGATGATGTTGACAGCTGTGCCAGCTTCAATCTGAGCGATGGTCAACACCGCGCTATCGAGCGGATTTACGGTGCGGGAGACCAACGTCTGTAACTGCATGACTAAAGCACAGGCGACCGGGATAGGATCGATTGTTGAGTGTGGTTGTGCTGCATGGCCGCCTTTGCCACAGATGGTGATCTCTATTTTATCTGTTGCTGCCATGATCGGACCAACACGCACCGCCATCTGTCCGCTGGGCAAGGGTGGCCAGTTATGCAGCGCGAAAACCGCCTTGGCTGGGAATTGATCGAAAAGGCCATCTTCGATCATTTTTTGCGCACCAGCACCGCCTTCTTCGCCTGGTTGGAAAATGAAATGAACAGTGCCATTAAAGTCTGGATTCTTACTCAGTAGGGTCGCACCACCGAGCAACATGGCGGTGTGGCCATCGTGCCCGCAAGCGTGCATACGACCTATATTTTTGCTGACATGCTCAAAGCCGTTTTTTTCAACAATTGGCAAAGCATCCATATCGGCCCTGAGTGCTAAGGTGCGATGCGCTTCACCAGCGTTCGGTCCAGTCCCCTTAAGGCTAGCTACGACCCCAGTTTGACCCATGCCGCGATGAACTGTTAAGCCTAAGGATTCGAGGTAAGCGGCAATCTGATCCGAGGTCCGCACCTCTTCGAATTTAAGTTCAGGGTTTGCGTGTATGTCTCGTCGAAATTTAAGCAGACTACCCAAGTAGGGGGTGATATCAGGGCGCGAAAGCATGGCAATCCTTCTCTTTGATTTGGCTTAGTACAAATGGCTAATACAGGCGTCTAGTATAAGAATAATACTCAAGTGTTGTAGTGTTCGATCATTTTGACTAAGGCATAGATTGCTTGATTCGCCGGCGCAGGAATCCCATATTGTTTACCTTTTCTGACAATTAACCCGTTCAGATAGTCGATTTCAGTGGGTTTGCGTCGGGCAATATCTTGACCGGTAGATGACTTTTGCGTCGGCATCGTTTTAGGGATTTGATCGATGACGTATTTGGCATCCTTGTCGCTCATCGCTATCCCTTCGTGCCGGGCGATGGCGACGACTTCGCGACCCAGTTCGTCGATCAGATCACGAACTGACTCCACGGCGACCATATCGCCGTATTGAATTTGTCCGATGGCCGAGATCCCGTTGTAGCAACAGTTAACCAGAAATTTGTACCAGAGATCTTGGCGCACATCCGCTGATACCTTGCAGGGAACCCCAGCTGCTTCGAACAGATGCGAAACTGATTTCAGCTGTGTTTGGATTTCGCTATCGTGCGCACGCTCGGGCTCCCAGCCACCGATCGCGAGTTCGCCCCGGCCGTGATGTTTGAGGTGGCCAGGGCCCGCCATGGCGGTCGCGACGTAGACAACTGCCGGGTAAACCGGGTTGTCGATCAGTTGGCGAATCCTATGGCAATTATCGACTCCATTTTGCAGGCTGAGAATGATCGCGTCGGGCTTTAAATAGGGTTTGATTAACTCGATTGTCTTACCACTATCTGGCGATTTCACGCAAAAGAGAATCAGGTCTGCCTGATCTATGACGTTAAGCTGCTCGGTGGCTTTGACCGAAACATACTCTTTAAACGACAAGCAGTCCATATACAGACCATCGCGCTTGATCGCCTCAACGTGGTCGGGTCTCGCGATCATGGTCACATCGTGCCCAGCTCGCGCGAGCATGCCACCGAAAAAACAACCGACGGCACCAGCGCCCATCACAATAACCTTCGGATCTTTCATTTTGTAGATTTCCATGAAATGAGACAACAGACCAAATTCTCTTGAAACAGTTGGATTTAGAAGGCTTCTATCATACGATGTTGTTTGGGGGTGGATTCAGCGCGAGCCTGCCCGATACGATCGTCACAGACGACATACCCACAAGCGGAGACAAAATGAAAAGGATTCTATCCATGCTAAGTGCCATGACGATTGCCGGCGCAGCGTCGGCACAGCAAGCAACGATGCCATTACCAGCCGTTGCACCCGAATCTGCTGGATTTTCAGCAGATGCGTTAAGCCGGATTGACCGTTTTTTTGATCGTGAAATCAAGGCTGATCGAGTACCTGGAGCCGTGCTGGCAATCGCGCGTGAGGGCAAACTCGTTTACTACAAAGCATTCGGGTTTCGTGACAAAGCACAGAATATCGCGATGACGACCGATACGATTTTTCCGTTGGCGTCGATGACCAAAATCATGGCTTCGGTCGCAGCTTTGACGTTGACTGAACAAGGGCGTTTGCCGATTCAAGCAAAGCTGACTGATTATTTTCCAGCCTTTGCTGAGATGAAAGTTGGATTGCCGCAAGCGGACGGCAGCTTGAAGTATGAGCCACAGGCGCGTCCCATCCTGATTCATGACTTAATGCGTCATACGTCGGGTTTGACTTATGGTGGTCGTGGTGACGACCCGATTTCCAAGCTTTATCCAGCCGGTGATGCACCACCGCTTGAGGGTACGATTGATCAGTTTATCGAGAACATCACTAAATTGCCGCTCGCGCACCAACCGGGTACGGTTTTTGAGTACAGCTTTTCAGCCGATGTACTGGGTGCGGTTGTTGAAAAGGTGACTCAGCAACGTTTGGGTGAATACTTGTACAAAACCGTTTGGCAGCCCCTGGGGATGAAAGATGCAACGTTTCATGTCGCTGCAAACAAGAGGGCGCTGTTAGCTCAGCCGTTTCCAAATAATCCCCTTGACGGTAAGCCGCAGCAGATTCGTTTCTTGAAGCAAGATACCAAATTCGATTGCGGGGGAGCTTGCTCATTTGCGACAGTCGGTGATTATTTACGCTTTGGGCAGATGCTTGCCAACGGCGGCGTCCTCGATGGCAAGCGTATCCTGAGCCCACAAGTGGTGGCTTGGATGACCGCTAACCATCTTGGCCCAGAAATCAAGAATCGCGTTGCGGTGATAGAACCTCATCGCGAGGGCTACGGTTTTGGCCTTGGCGTGGCTGTCAGAATGCAACCCGGTATCGCTGCCATCCCTGGTAATGTCGGTGAATACACCTGGAATGGTGCCTACGGAACCGCGTTTTTTGCGGATCCAAAAGAGCGGTTAGTTGTCGTGCTTGGCACGGCTGCACCAGGTGATTTGCGCAAATACTATCGCGAGCAAGTGCAGGATCTCGTCTATGGAGCAATGACAAAGTAAGCGCACACTAACTTTGTACCAACAACGAGACCGCTGGGCACTGTCCCACCCCAAGTCTGATGACTTTGGGTGGGTATATGATCCAGATTAGTTAACCCACTTGGCAAGGATCCGTTTGTACTCGCCGGACTCTTTGCTCAGATGCAGCCACGTGTCGAAGAAGGCTTTCATTGCTACATCGCCTCGGGGTAGTAAGAAACTCATCTCACCATATTGCAGTGGTTTGTCAGGATTGATGGCGCAGAGCCCTGGTTTGCTTTTCTGCTGCACGATGGTCTCGACTGACTCTGAAATCATGACATCTGCCTTGCCCTGCAGGATCTGATCAAAGATGGTTACGTTGTCGTTGTACACAATCACCTTTGCATTAGGCAGGTTGGCACGGACGAATTTCTCGTTGCTGCCGCCTGGATTGGTGATCACGGTGACGGTTGGTTTGTTGATATCCAGCACGGTCTGATATTTTGCCTTGTCTTCGCAGCGGGCGATCGGTGCTTTGCCATTGACCATGTAAGCGGTCATGAAACCTGTTCGCTTGGCTCGGTCTGTGGATACAGAGATACCGCCGACCGCAACATCGCATTTCTCGACGAAATCATCGAGCAACTTTGGCCAGCTTGATTTGATTAACTCTACTTCAACGCCCAAACTTTTCGCTGCTGCCTGGATCAGATCAATATCTAAACCCTCAAAGCTTCCGTCTGGTTTTGCTAGTGAAAACGGTTTGTAGTCGCCCGGCGTACAAACTCTTAACTTATTGGTTTTGATGATCTCATCGAGGCGGGATGGATTCGTTTGCGCGATGGCACCTAGGCTTAAGAGGGCCAGCCCAGCGCCTGCAAGCAATTTCTTGATTGTTTTCATGTTCATGTCTCGGTCCCTAAAAAAGTTCAGGTAGTATGCCATGCCACTGCTTGTTCGATCATTTTTTGATAGTCGGTGGTGACAGCTAAATCAACCGCTCTATCAAGAACTTTCTCGTCTAAGCCTGGCCAAGTCCCGTATGTTTTTCCGCCAGGGACTCGATCACCCAGGATCAAAGCCAAACTGCCGTGACCGTGATCGGTGCCATTGCTCCGGTTGCTTCTCAGGCGTCTGCCAAATTCGGTCATGACGATTAACGTATAGGGCTGGTGTCTGGCCCGCATATCTTGCGCGAAGGCCTCGAGGGCTACCGACAAATTGTTAATGACGCCTTTGAGACGTCCCGGCTGACCTTCGTGCGTATCCCAGCCAGTTTGATCGACCCAAGCGTACTGCATCCCGACACCGGCTTCGATCATTCTGGCGACCGACCGTAACCCGACACCCGGATCGTTGTTGGGATAGGGCGTTTGTCCAGCAGTCTGGTAGGGGGCGATTTTATTGTCGGATGTTTTGGGCAGCGCCCGGTTTAGCTGCGCCATGCCTTCAGTGTGTACACGCATGAGGTCTGCGGCAGGCTGTTTGCGCTCTGCGTTACACAAGGCCATCAGAATATTCTGGCCTGTCTGCCCACTGGGTATGTTCACGCCATTTTGCAGATCCCGGATCGCCATCGCACCCGGGGATCCTTGCATTGAACGCGGTACGTTATTACTGCCAGCAAATAGCGGTACGCCTACCGAGTTTCGACGGCTCGATGTTGGATTATTCACCTGACGAGTTAACCAACCGAGATTGTCAGACAGATTGTTGAGTGAGTTCACGCCTCTTTCGATCATTTCTTGTGCTTCAAAATGTGACCGAGTTTCGTTCAGGAGGCCAACTGCAGGCCACACGGCCAGGTGACCGGAGAGGTAAAGCTTGGCAAGGGCCTGTGCGCTTGGATGCCAGTAAAGCGTAGTTTGCCCCATGGTGACGAGTCCACTTGCTTCGCTTGTATTAAAACGCATTTCTGGTGGACGGGCTGCTTTGAAGTTTTCATCGTCGAGCGGCGACAAGATAGCGAGACCATCTGCTGCGCCTCTTTGAAAAACAATGATCAGTGGTCCATCAGCGAGACTTTGCGATAAGCCTGACGATGTTCGTGCGATTGCCAGCTGATTGATACCAGCAATTGGCCCGATCAAGACGTCGCTTGCGCTTAGTGCTAGACCTGCGACGGTCGTTTTTAAAAAATCCCGCTTATTGGTATTGATCATGTGGATCTTCCCTTTGCCCTACACAGGTAAGTCAGTGTCTGGTTTGATAGCTTCGGTCTGAAAAGACGGCGACCAGGCGAGATATCCAATCATTTTGCGAGCTTCCTTGACACTGAGTACTGTGTCAGCGGGATTAATTTGTTGTGCGGTTAGGATTGCTTGCCAGAGTTCTGGTCTTGGTTCGCCAAGCAAAGCGACATCCCAGTGCGACATCAGTTGCGCGTAGGAGGCCGATCTTGACAGGCCACGGTAAGGATCCCATTCGCCAGTGTCCCACCAGTTCTCTGCTAAACCTTGTATCAAGCTGATGCGTTGCCGCAAATAGCCAGCTGAGAGGAGACTGGACACACCATCCGGCGGCCCTTCTGGCGAGACCCAGCTGTAGATTGCTGGCCCAGCGGCTTCGATGGGACCGAGAATGTTTGCTTGGGTCAGATCGAAAGGTAGCTGCACCGCTTGTGCAAATACGGCAACGAGGCGCATTGGGTTGCGTACCTTTTGTCGTTGGGACTCAGGCATCCGTAAGGCTTCTTTTGCCAGATGTTGATAGACAAGCGCCAACTGGTTGGGTGCCCGCAGGTGCTGGATAAAAAGCTTGGTCGTACTGTCGATCAAGGCCTTCGGTGGATTGTCGCTGATCATGCGTCTGACTAGTTTAGTCATCACATGATGGGCCGTGGCAGGATGGCTGGCACACAGATCCAACACCCGCTGACCGTCTTTCATCGCACCACTGTAAGGGTTGAATTCAGTCGCGAGCACTCGTTTCTGGTAGTTGTCATGCCACGCTTCGACGTACTTGAAGCGCCCCGTTTTTTCGAGGCGCTGACCGCCACCGATACCTGACCCATCTTCGACGGTCCAGCCAGTAAAGGCCCGCGCCGCTTCATAGACGTCTTGGTCAATATAGCCTTGTGGTTTGGCTTGCGCGGCCCCGGGGACACTGCGCCACTCGGCGTACAGGTCATTGAGATAGGCATCACGACCCAAGGTGTGAAGTTCAAATAATTCACGTGCGTAGTTTTCGTTGGCGTTACCGGCTTTCGAGCTTCGGTTGTTCAAGTAAAACAGCATGCACGGATGGGTAGTCGTGGCTTCAAGAAATTGACGAAAATTACCCAAAGCGTGACGCTGAATCACTTCACGCTCAAAGTGAGGGATGAACGCCTCAACCCCGCCCTCGTAGCCATTGACTGAAAAATGATCCCGCCAGAAACCAACCCATTGATCTTTCCAGGGGTTCTGGCTGCGGACAGCATTGAGTAGTGCGGCAGCTTGAGTTTCTTGTCTGGGTCTACGGCGCTCTGGATGAGGTACCGCCTCTTCGCGCGCAACGTAGGGAAACAAGGCTGGCAGGTCTGCGTGTAACAAACTCATGGGTCTGAGTTCATCCAGCGCTGGCCACGCGCGACCATCGTTATATTGACCAGCAGGGTAGCGAATTCGTAGAGCGGTCTGGGATAATTCTTTACTCATTTTGCGTCGCTTGCCTCACCTCAAGAGAGATTCAGATAGCTTAACAAACCTAAAGTTCAGATTTTTTCATTGACCCCAGAGGCCGCTTCAGGCGTGCCGCAATCAATTATGTCCGTTGAAAGCCAGTGTATGAATTCTTCGCGACGTCATCGCAAATTTTTCGGTAATTGGCCATACCACCGGCGTAAGGCATAAAGACACGAGGCTTGCCGGGCACATTCGCACCCAGATACCACGAGTGTTTTGCTTGCGGCAGCAACGTTGCATTGGCAGCTACGTTTACCTCTTGCACCCAATCATTTGCGGCTTTCGCTGTTGCTTCGATCTTCTGTAAGCCATTGGCCTGCATGTCAGCAATACAGTGGGTAATCCAATCGACGTGTTGCTCAATCGCGACTGGCATGTTGCAAAGAACCGACGGACTGCCTGGCCCCGTGATGGTGAACATATTCGGGAATCCCGGCACTTGCAAGCCGAGATAGTTACTCGGGCCGGTCGACCAAACGTCCTTGAGTGCTGTATTGTTCTTGCCTGTGATATTGATGTTGAGCAAAGGCCCAGTCATTGCATCAAAACCCGTTGCGAAAACGATGATGTCGAGTTCG
Organism: Jezberella montanilacus; assembly: GCF_003003055.1. GTDB lineage: Bacteria > Pseudomonadota > Gammaproteobacteria > Burkholderiales > Burkholderiaceae_B > Zwartia > Zwartia montanilacus. The sequence goes on along the minus strand of NZ_PVTV01000011.1, from coordinate 858,360 downwards.
TATTCTTGATCGCCGATTTTGATGCCTTTGGGCGTGATCGAATCAATCGGCGTTTTGCGCAAATTGACGATCGAAACATTGTCGCGGTTGTAGGTTTCAAAGTAGTGCGTGTCGACTGGTGGCCGTTTAGTTGCAAAGGGATGATCGATATCAGCCAAAACCTCTGCTTTGGCAGGGTCCCTTACGATGGCGCGGATCTTCTCGCAAACGAATTCGGCCATGGTGTCGTTTGAGTCTTTGTTGATCAGGATATCGTCAAAGCAGGCGCGAAACTCAAGACCACCTTTTTCCCAGGCTTTTTCCATGATGGCACGACGCTCTGCCTCTGGTGTAGCAATCGCAGACCGTGGCACCATCCTGAAGGCATGGCCATTGGTGTTGGTGTGCATGACATGACGAATATCGCTGATTTTTTCTTTCGCAAACTGTTTGAACTGATCCGTCAGGGGGGCGTTTCGTGACGGGATGCTGTAGTTGGCGGTACGCTGAAACACCGTTAAGTGACCAGCTTGTTCGGCGATCACAGGGATGGCCTGAATGCCAGTTGAACCGGTTCCGATAATGCCTACGCGCTTGCCAGTGAAATCGACGCCTTCGTGTGGCCACTGACCCGTGTGATACCACTCGCCACCAAATGACTCCAAACCGGCAATTTTTGGAATATTGGCGGATGAAAGACAACCCACAGCAGTGATGAAGTATTTGGCAACATAGGTATCACCTGCATCAGTCGTAATGTGCCAACGATTGCTTGCTTCGTGGTATTTGGCTGCGGTTACGCGAGTCTTGAATTTGATGTTGGCTTTGAGATCGAATTTCTTTGCGACATGACCTAAATACTGGCGAATCTCGGCGTGGTCTGGATAGCGCTGTGTCCATTCCCACTCTTTGACCAGTTCGTCAGAAAAGTAGTACTGATAAGAGTGGCTCTCAGAGTCGCAACGTGCCCCGGGGTAGCGGTTCCAGTACCAGGTACCACCGACCTCGTCTGCGACTTCAATCACTTGCACCGACAGGTTTAATTTATCGCGTAAGGACAACAGTTGATAAAGGCCGGAAAATCCAGCACCAATAATCAAGGCGTCGACTTCGATCGCGCCTGAAGTAGAGACGATTTTACTTTCTGGGGTTGCAGCGATTGCCATGGTTTAACTCGTGTCTCGAAAAAAGGGGTTTATTCCGTGTTTTTATTTATTTATTGAGCTATGTTAAAGCAAATCTCTCCAGTGTAGCGGTCAATCCGAAGGCACGAAAAGCGAGTTGCAGCCGAGCGATAGGCTTCTGCTATTCAGTGCAAACCCTAATGGCTGATATGAGTAACAAGGACGTCGTGAAAGATATACTAGGCTGAAGTGCAGTCAAAAGCACGAAAAGATCGGTGAGCGGCACTTGGACCGTCTGACTGCTTAGATAATCTGGAGACATTAATGAAACTTCGTTCACTGACGACTGCGTTGGCGAGTGCTTTCGCGATCGCAGGCTTGGGTTTGACAACTCAACTCTCGCACGCAGCAATTACCAGCGATGTGATTCGTATCGGTTTTGCGACCGACATGTCGGGTCTTTATGCCGACACAGATGGCCCCATGGGCGCAGAGGCCATCCGCATGGCAATTGCCGATGCAGGTGGCGCGATCGACGGTAAAAAAATCGAGCTATTGGTTCTCGATCATCAGAACAAGCCTGATATCGCTGCCTCCAAAGTGCGTGAGTGGTTTGATCAGCAAAAAATTGATGTGCTGATCGGTGGATCGAACTCGGCTGTGACCCTCGCCATGAGTCCGGTTGCGACAGAGAAACAGAAACCCTTTCTTGCCGTAGGCGCTGGATCCTCAGACATTAGCGGTAAATACTGTACCCCTTACATGATTCACTACGCTTACGACACCACTGCCCTAGCACGTGGCACGGCTGCGGCGGTGCTCAAGAGCGGTGGCAAAGATTGGTTTTTCATCACTGCCGATTACGCCTTTGGTCATGCACTTGAACGCGATGCTGCCAATGTCGTTAAAGCAGGAGGCGGATCGGTCAAGGGCGCAGTGAGGGTGCCTCTGTCATCGGCTGACTTCTCGTCTTATTTGCTGCAAGCTCAGGGCTCAGGCGCAAAAATCCTTGGCCTAGCGAATGCGGGCGGCGACACCATTAACTCTATCAAGGCTGCAAATGAGTTTGGCGTCGCGAAAACGATGGGCATGGCTGGCCTATTGGTCTACGTGAATGATATCCATGCGCTGGGTTTAGAGGCAACACAGGGCATGTACTTGACGGACTTCTGGTACTGGAACTCAAATGATCAGAACCGTGCGTTCACTAAGCGGTTTCAAGAGAAATTTCCCAAAAATGTACCGAATATGAATCAGATGGGGGATTATTCTGCAGTAAGTACGTATCTGAAAGCGGTCAAAGAAACACATTCGGTCGATACCGATGTCGTGATGAAATGGATGAAATCCAACAAGATCAACGATATTTTTGCGACCAATGGCTATATCCGACCAGAAGACGGTCGCATGATTCACGATATGAAGCTGATGCAAGTCAAGAAGCCATCCGAATCGAAAGGCCCTTGGGATTTCTATAATGTTGTGGCAGATTTGAAAGGTGAAGATATTTTCGGGACACTTGCAGAAAGTGCCTGCCCGCTAGTAAAAAAATAAAGAGCGCAATCCCTGATCAGGCAGAAGACTGGGTGACCGGTTTTCTGCCTGTTTTCTTTTTGATCCAGTGTTCAAGATCGTCGATGTAGGTAAAGACAACTGGGATGACCAGAAGACTTAGCATCGTTGAGGTCATCAGGCCGCCAATTACCGCTATCGCCATCGGTGATCGAAAGCTTGGATCAGATCCTAAGCCCAATGCAATGGGCAACATTCCCGCTGTCATCGCGATGGTCGTCATGACGATGGGTCGAGCTCGTTTATGGCAGGCATCCACCAGCGCGTCGAATCTCTGCATCCCCTGGTGTCTGGCGGTAATGGCGTATTCGACAAGCAGGATTGAATTCTTCGTCACAATTCCCATCAACATGAGCAAGCCGATCAAAGACGGCATCGAAAAGCTTTTGCCGGTGATCAATAAGGCAATGAAAGCACCTCCCATTGAAAGCGGCAGCGCGCCAAGAATCGTAATCGGTTGCATGAAATCGTGAAACAGCAACACGAGAATCATGTAGATACACAACAGTGCAATTAGCATGGCTAACCCGAAGCTGGCGAACAATGCCGTCATCTCTTGCGCGTCACCGAGCTGTGCTTGTCTGACGCCCGGTGGCAAGTTGCGCAGGGTGGGCAGCGCCATCGCATCGGCGTAAGCTTCACCCAGCGTTCTGCTGCCAAGCTCGACATCGAGAGACACGTTGCGACTGCGGTTAAGTCGATCAATTTGAGCAGGGCCACTATCCATCGTCATACTGACCACGTTGCCGAGCATCACTGGGCCGAAGCGCCCCGGCACGGTAAGCCGCTTAAGCGCTTCGATATCTGTCCTTGCCGAGTCGGGTAGTTTGACCCGAATCGGGATTTGCCTTTCAGACAGGTTCAGCTTGGGCAAACTGACGTCATAGTCACCACTTGTGGCAATGCGGACTGTTTCAGCAATGCTTTGGGCCGTCACCCCGAGGTCTGCGGCACGGGCGAAATCCGGTCTGATGATGATTTCTGGTCTAACCAGACTGGCCGATGACAGCACGTTACCTATACCCTTTAGCGTGCGTAATTCCCGTTCGAGCGACTGGGCGGCAGCCCCCAGCGCGACGGGGTCTTCGCTTTGCAAAACAATTTGCATCTTGACACCGATATCCTGCGCGCCGACGGTGACTCGCACGCCCGGCTCATGGGCCAGCAATTCACGGATTTTGCCCTCAACTTGCTGCTGGTTGTCGCGACGATCATCGCGGTGAGTCAGGATAAGTGTCAACGCTGCTTTGCGCACTTCTGGGGCTGTGCCAACCGCGAAGGCATCGCCTGATACCCCTGCACCGACGGAGCTAAATACACTTTTAACGTCCGGCAGTTGCTCTAGCTTTGTCCGCACCCGCTCGGCGGCTTGCAAGGTGTCCTTCAAGTTGCTGCCCGGTGCGCGTTCGACGTTGACCATGGTCTGCGCACGATCAGCAGCTGGCACAAAGCCGGTTGGCAGCAGGGGCACGAGAGAGATTGACCCGATAAAGAACAAGGTTGCCGAAAGCATCGTGACTAACCGATGCGTCAAACACCAGTTGACGAGTTTTAGGTAGACCACCATCACTTTACTATCAACTTGAACTTCAGCGTTGCCTGACTTGGTGGGCTTCAACAGGTAGGCTGACATCATCGGTGTCAACAGACGTGCGACGACCAACGAAGCAAAGATAGCAACGACAGCCGTCCAACCGAATTGTTTGAAAAACTTGCCCGGGATGCCCGCCATAAAAGCTGTCGGCAAAAATACCGCGATGAGAGCAAAGGTGGTTGCGATGACAGCCATCCCGATTTCGTCGGCAGCCTCCATTGCCGCTTGAAAGGGCTTTTTACCCATGCGTAAATGTCGTTCGATGTTTTCAACTTCGACGATGGCGTCGTCCACTAAAATGCCCACAACAAGAGCCAGCGACAGCAAGGTGACTGTATTCAACGTAAAGCCAAATAGATACATCCCTAAAAAAGCCGGCACGACAGAAAGCGGCAACGCGGCCGCTGACACGACGGTTGCTCGCCAATCACGTAAAAACCACCAGACCACCAACACTGCAAGAATCGCGCCCTCATAGAGCAAGTGCATGGAGCCTCTGAAATTCTCTTCGGTCTGTGCGACGTTGTCGATTTCTTCTTTGATTGTTATTTCTGGTCGTGCCTGCTGCAAGCGACCAATGACCTCTCTTGCATTTTTCGCCAGTGCGACTTCGTTAGCACCTTTACTGCGCATGATTTCAAAGGCAACCACAGGCCGCCCGTTAATGAGTGCGATAGACCGTCGCTCTGCGGTGGAGTCCGTAATCGTCGCAATCTGATCTAGCCTGATTCGACGACCGTCAATTAAAGACAGATCGAGCTTGTTCAAATCAGCCGCCACAGTCGCTGTAGCAATGGTTCGTACGGCTTGCTCTGCGCCGCCAACATCTCCGCGACCACCGGGCGCTTCTTGCTGGATCTGACGCAGCCGATGCGAAACATCGGCGGCAGTCACATCGAGCGCTGACATTTTTTGAGGGTCGAGTTCTACTTTGATTTCTCTGGTGAGCCCCCCGAGTCTTTTTACCCGACCGACCCCATTCGTGGACAACAGTTGCTTGCTGATTGTATTGTCGACATACCAGGATAGCGCCTCTTCATCTATCTGGTCAGAGCTAACTGAATAAGTGAGCAGTGGCTTACCTGCCGTCGTGGTGCGCAAGACCGTTGGGTCTCTCACATCCCCTGGTAGCTCAGCGCGTACCCTGCTAACGGCGTCGCGCACGTCGTTGACGGCTTCCATGGTGTCTTTTTCGAGCACGAATTCGACAGTGATACTGACTGTGCCCTCAAGAATTTTGGTGCGCAGATTTTTAATCCCTTGCAACGTTGCGATCGAGTTTTCAAGCTTTCGAGCAACTTCCGTTTCGAGGGTGGCAGGAGCGGCCCCCGGCAGATTTGCCTCGACGGTGACGGTGGGGAGTTCGATGTCGGGAAAATCCTGCACGCCTTCCGCCTTAAACGCCAGTAACCCAGCGATCGACAGCAGGATGAACAGCAGGATTGCTGGGATAGGGTGCTTGATTGAAAAGGCGGAAAAATTCATTAACGATCCTGCTGTTTGCTGGGCACGGGCTGCGGTTGCTTCGACTCGCCTTGATCGATAGCAACAAGATCCCCGTTAGACAGGAATCCCGCGCCGGACTCAGCAACCAGATCATCGGTTGTGACGCCTTCGATAATCTCTACGCGTTTATCAAAACGCGATCCTAATTTCACTTTGAGTTGCACAACACGATTGTCGGCACCGACTTTAAAGACATAGGTAAAACCATCCCTGACTACCACGGACTCTTGTGGCAGAGTCAGCCCGGTTGTTTGACCTAAATCGAATTTTCCGGAAGCAAACATGCCGGCACGGAGTGACACATCCTCATTGCTGAGGCTGGGCAAATCGACATACACAATGGCGGTACGAGTTTGTGTATCGACCGTCGGTGCAATCATACGGACGGTGCCGATGACCGGATTTTGTCCCCTGGTCAGACTGGCAGGGTATATCTGTACTTTTGCCGCCGGTGTGATGCGCCCGAGCTCTTCAGCAGTCACCTCGGCACGCCATTCAAGTCTGCCTTGACGAACCATTTTGAATAGCTCGGTTCCCGCGGGCACCACTGCGCCCACAGTAGCCTGCCGTGCAGAAATAATGCCGTCATCTGGCGCGCGCACTTGTGTATTACGCAAACGCAACGCTTGGACGTTGACTTGAGCTTTGGCCGCTTCAAGTCTTGCGTTAGCTGTTTGCTCTGCTGTGAGATATTGACTAATTTGCTGCGCCGACAGCGCCCCGGAGTCTTTCAGATTGCGAGCACCTGCGGCGTTGGCCTGAGCGTCAGACAAGGCTGCGGCGGCTTCTGCGGCCTGAGCTTTCGTGACTGCTAAATCGGCGTTGACCGTATCTGTGGAGAACGACGCCAGGATTTGCCCGCGTTTGACTCGATCCCCGACATTGACCAAGACCTCTGCCATACGTAAGCCGCCTACTTCGGTGCCGATTGAAGCTTCTTGCCAGGCCGTGATGCTGCCGTTAGCTGACAAGCTAGAGTCGATCTTAGCGGCGACTGGATGGGTAACCGTGACAGTCAATCCCGGTTTGGCTGTGGCGACTGCTGCGGATCCAGGTAACGGTAATGGCAACAACACGCTGGTGGCAATTATGGACATTAAAACAATGCGTTTCATTACTTCATGCCTTTTTGATCGTTTGTTGTCTTCGGAAACGCACTAGGCGGTTGAACCAGATCACCTGCTTGCCATCCGCCACCGACCGCACGATAGAGTGCGATCCATGCGTTGACATGATCACGTCGTATGCCCATTAAGATGTTGTCTGCGTTAAATGATAATCGTCTGGTTTCTTCGAGATCCAACACGCTCGCCAAGCCGAAATTGTATTTCTCCTGCGTAGCACGCAAAGCGACGTGATAGCCCTGTGAGGCAAGGAGTGCGTCCTCGTCCCTGATACGAAGGCTATCCAACGTGATCAGGGCGTCTTCGACTTCTTTCACTGCCAGGCGGACTTGGCTTCGATATTTCGTTTCAGCGGTTTGGTAGGCGACCCAAGCCGTGTCTTCGTTGGCAGCGCGCCGCCCGGCATCGAATAGTGGCAGGGTGAGGGATGGCCCCAGTGACCATGTCCCGCCATTGAGTGACGCATCACTTGAACTGAAATTAAACGGGCCGATATTCCCGGTCAAAGCCAGGCGCGGCAATCTCTCCGCTATCCGCACCCCAATGTCTGCGTTGGCTGCGACCAGTTGCTGTTCAGCTGAAGCGACATCGGGTCGTTGCGATAGCACCTGGGCGGGTATTTGTGTGACAGCAAAGTCGATTGGCGCTGGCAATTGTCCCGACTTGCCTGTGAGCCTCGCACGCAGATCCCCTTCGGCCATGCCGGTCATGGCTACTATTGCCTTGACTGTTAAATCGCATTCGGCTTTCTGAGCCACTGCACGTCCGGCTCCTTCAGCGGCACTGGCGCGGGCGAGCGATGCATTCGCAGGAGCCTGAAAGCCTGTGGCGGCTAGTTGGTTTGTCAGTCTTGCCGTCGCCTCGCGGGACGCGGCATCGCCCTCTGCCAAGGCTTGTAGCTGTTCGCAAGCGCGGTAATTGTTGTAGTGATTTGCAGTGTCGGCAGCCACTGAAATCCGGGCACTGTGCCAATTGGCGACTTCCGACGTGAGACGAGCTTGTGCAGCTTGACTATTTCGTTGTAAGCCGCCGAAGAGGTCAAGTTCCCAGCTTGCTTGGACTTGCGCTTGGCTGGTTGTGCCCAGCGTGATGGCATTAAGGATGGTTGTGCCCCTGCTAACTGATCCTTGTGCCGAGACATCGGGTAAGGCCGCGGCATAACGAGAAACGAGAAGGGCTCTAGCCTGCGCGATGCGAAGTGCCGCCTCCGCCATGCTAGTGCTCTGCCTTTGCGCTGCATCAATGAGTTCTAGCAGCAGCGGATCGTTAAATTGACCCCACCAGGCATTTAACCCAGTCAGGCTCGCTCCATGCGGTTGTGCGGCTATCCAGCGCTCCGCTTGGTTGGGTACACTTGTCGCTTGCTCTGAATCAAAGTCTGGTCCAACGGTCATGCACCCAGTCAACGCCAACAGCGACGCGAAAGTAACAATTAAATGCGCTATTTTTCTGACACGAAAATCCGGCAAATCGGTCAAATCAGGCCCCCATTTTGTCGGCAAGATCAAGAATATCTTGAGCGACGACATCCCAAGCCCTGTCTGCTTTGAGATCGGTCGTTTGATTCTCGGCGTGTTCGGTCGGGCGGGCAAAAAAGGCGGTCCTCAGTCCCACTGCCTGAGCGGCAGCAAGATCGTAATTATGCGCCGCGCACATCATGACTTCATCGGGTGCTAGGTCGAGAATTTCGCACACGCCCAAATAGGTTTGCGGCTGCGGTTTATAGCCCTTGAACAGCTCGGTGGACAAGATGACGTCCCAGTCAGTGCCACTAAACTTTGCAAGATTCGTTAGTAGCGCCACATTACCGTTGGATAAGGGCCCAATGATAAATTTCTTTTTGAGCCTGGCGAGCCCTGGGGCCGAATCGGGCCAGGGAGTCAGACGATGCCAGACTTTATTGACGTGAATCCGTTGTGCTTCGGTTAAATGTTCAAGGCCGAATTGCGGGATTAAAAACTCGAGTGATTCGCGGTGCAGAATGTCGAGTTTGGTGTAAGGCCTGTTGCCACTGCGAACGACTTCCATCTGAGGTTGATAACGACCTCTCCATGCAACGGCGAAGGCATGCCAGTCGATGTGGACGTTGTTGGCATTGCCCCATTCGGTGAGGTCGCGTGTGATGCCGCCACGCCAGTCGACCACACTGCCAAACGTATCGAACACCATTGCTTTGATTTGTGTGGGATGAAACGCCATGTTGATAGCCCTCAGATCTCGTTGCAGTAGCGAGGCAAGTTAGCATATTTGTGTGTTTCAGAGTAAAACTCCACGTTTGTTACGTAATCCCTTCGATTTATTCGGACTCATGAAAAATAACTTGAGATTGGCCTGTCTCGTGACCGTATCTCTCATCGGTTTGTCCGGTTGTCATGTCAACCCGGCAGATTTGCACGCCACCAATGTGACTGATTCAGTCATTGCGGGTAAGTTGCACAGTTTTGCCCAGTCGACAACCAGGCCTCAACATGAATTGCCCGCTACGATTTTTTATGTTGGCGCACACCCTGATGATATTGAGTTGTTCATGGGGATTCAGGTTTTGCAGGATTTTGTGCAACAGCCCAACGCCAAGAAAGTCTTTATTGTGACGACGGCCGGTGATGCGGGTCTGGGGGTTGGTAATGGTGATTCGGACCGCCCTTACTGGATTTCGCGACGGCTGGGGCATGAGCGTGCGGTTCTGTTCATGGTGAGCATGACTGGTATCAATGCTCCTTCTCTCAAAATAGATACGCAACTAGTCGGTAAACGACAGCTCGAGAGACGGACCTTTGGTCCAAACATTGTCATGTACGATCTGAATTTGCCGGATGGCGGCAAGCAGGGAACCGGATTTGCGCTGACTGGCCACCAAAGCCTGACTAACCTCATGAATGGCTCCGCCGCATTCATCGAAGCCATTGATCGCAGTAACCGGTACACGCTTGAAGAACTTCAAGCTACGCTCGGTGATATCGTATCCATTGAGTCCAAAGGCGCTAGCTGGGTTAGGCTCAATCTTAGCGAAGACAGAGATTTTTGGAACCCTGGAGATCATCCAGATCACATCTCAACTTCACTCCTGTTACAACAAGTGGCCCATCCGGCCGAGCCGGTGTGCTTTCAGCAAATTCGTTTTGCGACTTACGCCAACACCACCAAAGAGCAAAATGTCACCAATGACGAGTTGATGGTTCACGCAGCCACGTGGGGAGCGATCAATATTGGTCGTGCAGAGGGGCATCAACGCACAACCTGGGGAGCGGCGCACAATGCTTGGTTGGGTAAGATATACCCAACGGCAACGACCAGTAGCGGAACAGCTTGCGTACCCTGATTGGCCTGCTCGCACTCACCATGATTTAAACTCACTCTTTTATAGTTTTTCACTCCAACACAACACCCTGTCTAAGGCGACTTCAGTGGCAACTTTTCAATATCCCGGCGTTCGTTTTTTACACTCCCCTGGCCCAACGTTTGTTCCCAAGGCGGTTCTTGATGCGATGTCAAACCAACCCATGGATACATCGGACCCTCGTGGAGAAGAAGCTATTCAGGTCTGTGAGCAGGGTATCAGGGCATTGTTGAACGCTAAAAGCGCAGATGTCTTCTTATATGGTGCCAACGGCCATGGTGCGTGGGAAGCCGCAAACGTCAATATCGCTGGGCCTGGCCAGTCAGTGCTAGTGATTGGTACTGGCCATTTTTCAGAGTCCTGGGCTGTGATGGCAGAGGGCGTCGGGATCAACGTCGTTCGCACACCCTACAGGGTGGGCTACACCATGGATATTGACGCGATCGAACACGCCCTGAAGGCGGATACGAACCATGAAATTGTCGCCGTTTTTGCTGTGCACACCGATACGGCGAGTTCAACGACAAATGATATTGCGCTGGTTCGGCAGGTGCTGGATGCGACCAAACACCCGGCTTTACTGGTTGTGGATGTTGTCGCTTCTTTCATGACGACACCTTTTTCAATGGATGCGGTTGGTGCTAATGTCGTCGTCGGCGCAACACAGAAGGGTTTGATGACGGCACCTGGCCTGGCGTTCTGTGCGGTCGATGAGCGGGCCCTGAAGGTATCACAGGCCAATCCTATGCCAAGGTTCTACTGGGACTGGGTTAAGCGCAAAAGCACGCAGGGTTACGGAAAGTTTTGCGGGACGCCTCCTCAGAATTTAATTCTTGGTCTAGAAGCGTCTCTGAGTCTCATCGATCAAGAAGGCCCTGACAACGTATTTGTCAGGCATCGTCGTCTTTCAAAAGCTGTGCAGGCTGCCGTATCGTGTTGGTCGCAGGCCGGCACGATGGATTTTGTCTGTAAAGTGCCCGAGGCAAGGTCGGCGGCAGTGACTGCAATTCAGGTGTCGCCGGATATTGACCCCGAAGCAATCCGGAAAATAGCGCGTAGCGAGTTTAATGTGGCATTGGCTGGCGGTTTGGGTCCATTCGCAGGCAAGGTTTTTCGCATAGGTCATTTAGGCAGCCTGAATGAGCCCATGATTCTGGGCTGTCTGGCTGGAGTTGAAGCCACCTTTCACCGCATGGGAATCAAGTTCACCGCTGGTGGCGTCAACGCGGCAATTGAGGCGTTGTCTTGATACCTGGTGCCTCTTTGTTTTATCCTACGCAGTGGCGAGGCGCATTGACGTGGCGCTGAGAGCAACCATCTACAAAGCGAATTTGCACGTTGCTAATCAAGATCTGCATCACTACGCCAGCCATGCGGTTGTGTTGGCGAAACATCCCTCAGAGACCACCGAGCGCATGATGGTGCGCTTGGTCGCTTTTGCCTTGAATGCGTCTGAGGATCTGGTTTTTACTAAAGGATTGAGCGAAGTCGATGAGCCGGATCTTTGGCTAAAAGATCTCACCGGTTCTATTCAGCTCTGGATTGACGTGGGGCAACCCGACGAGAGGCGTATCTTGAAGGCGTGTGGGCGAGCCAACCAGGTCAAGGTGTATTGCTATGCCAGGCAGGTCGCAAAATTATGGTGGGAACCAATAGCCAACAAGCTTGGGCGGGCAAGAAACTTGACGATTATTGCTTTACCTTCAGAACAAACCAAGGCCCTGGATGCCTTGGTCGCTTCGAGCATGGACATCAACGTCAATGTGCAGGACGGACAGATACTGGTGTCAAGCAATAAAGGGGATGTGACGATCGATCCCGTATTTTTGCGCCCTGAATCTTAAGCAAGCTTAAACCGCTATCTCGCTTTAATCGACGATTTTTGCGGCATTGCGCAATTGTTGCGCGTATTCCATACGCATCTTCTGAGCCCACTCATTGGCGAGTTGATTTTTGCTGTCCTCAAAAGCGGGTGCTTTGAAAGGGCGTTTGTCTTCAACTCGAACGATATTCCAGCCAGCTGGGGTTTGTATGGGGCTCGCGGCCACCCCGCCTTTAGGCAGGTTGACAATGACATTTCCAATCGCCGGGATGATTTGAGTCGATACGACCCAATCCAGAGCGCCACTCGTCTGTTTGCTGGCGTCGATTGATTTTTCTTTCGCGAGAGCAGGAAACACATCACTCTTAGACTTGTTGATTTGACTCAACAAACTTTTTGCCTCCGCTTCGGTTGCAACCGTAATTAATCTCAGCTTGTACTGCTGCGCATCTGTCAGTTCTTTCACTTGTCGATCGTAGAAGCTGCGCAAATCGGACTCGGTTGCTGGGTGTTTATTCAGATAATCGATGACGGCAAGATCGATGAGAAAATTTTGCTTTAACTGGGCAAACTGCTGTTGCGCAGTAGGTGTTTTGTCCAGGTTGAGTCTGGTAGCCTCTTGAGCAACCACTTCACGACCGATTAGTTCGTTCTTTATCGCCTGACGCAACTCTGGTGAGTCTTTCTGCCCTTGTCTGACGCTCGCTTGTACGCTCTGATCAAGTAATGACTGGGGTATTGCAGTGCCATTGACTGTGGCAATTACACCGCTGGGCAGGTCATTGTCAGCTTTCACCATGCCGCTGGCAAACGTGGCCGCGAAGATCAATAAAATACTCAGAGTTTGATAGATACGAGTCATAAAAACCTATATAAAACAGAATGTTAGCTTTTTTAGTGCCTTGCTATTTTAGAGTCAAATCCAGTTTCTTACATGACAGCAGACTTACCGCCGTCAAGATTAATGCTGCTGCCAGAGACATAGCTGGCGGCTTCCGAAGCCAAAAAAGCAACGACATTCGCGACTTCGTCGGCTCGACCCACACGACCCAGAGGAATATCGGCTGTCAATTTATCGTATAACTGCTCGACCGCGATCCCCAACTTTGCGGCCTTGCGCTCGTGTTGTCCCGCCTCGATTAAGCCGATGCATACTGAATTTACAAGGATATTGTTGGGTGCGAACTCTCTTGACAGGGCCTTGGTCATTGCCAGACCAGCGGCACGTGTGACCGTTGTTGGCATGGATTTAGCAGCTGGCTGCTTGGCACCGATATTGGTTACATTAATGATACGACCCCAGTGGTGTTGCTTCATATGGGGGATAGCGAGACGTGAAAGGCGGATGGCCGCAAACAGTTTCAGATCAAAATCCGCCTGCCATCCTTCGTCTGTAATGGATTCGAATTCGCCCGTTGCGGAGGTTCCGGCGTTGTTGACCAGAATATCAATTCGTCCATAGGTGGCGATTGTTTCACTGATCAGACGCTCGCAGTCAGCTTCTTTGCTGACATCGGCTTGAATGGCTGTGACTGTTCCGCCCGTTGAGCGTATTTCAGTGGCCACCTGGTCCAGCAAGTCCTTACCGCGCGCGGCAATCACGACCTGAGCGCCCTCAGCGGCAAGTTTGATCGCACAGGCCTTGCCAATTCCCTGTGTACCGCCGGTGACTAAGGCAACTCGGCCTTCAATATGCAGATTCATCGTTTTCTCCCAGTATCGTTGTTTTAGTTAGTCTGATCCTGATGGATGATCGCACTGTCTGAGCGAACTCATCTAAAACAGGGTAAAACCCTAATGTAGATTAAAAAATACTGTCGCAACGAGATGCATGCACAAATCTTGTGTCATCTTAATATTTGAATGAACGAGTGATATATGTCGGATTCCTTAGTTTTACAGAAGTCCATTAATTTGATTGAGACCCTGGTCGCGTTTGACACGACCAGTCGTGAGTCCAATCTCGGCTTGATTGAGTTTGTGCGAGACCATTTGAAGCACCTGGGCGTCGACGCCCGCTTATCCTATGACGCTGAGCGACGTAAGGCCAATCTGTTTGCCACCATTGGGCGTCCTGATGTCGCCGGGATTGTGCTTTGTGGTCACACTGACGTGGTGCCAGTCGATGGTCAGGCCTGGGATACCGATCCGTTTAAAGCGCATATTGCTGATGGCAAGATCTTTGGTCGTGGTGCAGTGGATATGAAGGGCTTTATCGCCGCTACACTCGCGATGACGCCTGCCTATTTGGCGTCAACGCTGAAGCAACCGATGCACATCGGACTAACCTACGACGAAGAAGTAGGATGCATCGGGGTGCAGACCCTGATCAAGGATTTGAAATCCGCCAATATTCAACCTGCAGGCTGTTTCGTGGGTGAACCCACCATGATGCAGGTGATGACAGGTCATAAAGGGATGCGCGTCACACGCTGCAAAGTGCGTGGTCTGGAGGCACACTCGTCAATGGCACCTGAAGCGGTGAATGCAATCGAGTACGCCGCAAAATTGATCGGTGAGATTCACAGCTTATCAGAACAACTGCGTGCTGAAGGCCCATTCGATCACGACTTTAAAACCCCGCACACGACCCTTCAGACAGGTTTGATTCACGGGGGGGCTGCACCCAACATTGTCGCGAAAGATTGCGAGTTTGTTTTTGACTGCCGTGCTTTGCCAGGTGCTAATTCGGATGAGTTGATTGGCAAAATTCAGGCGCACGCTGAAAAATTAAAAACTGAGATGCGCAAGATCTATGAGCAATCTGACATTACCTTTGAAACCATTGCTAATGCGGCTCCGCTCGACACGCCAGCGGATGCGAAGATCTCATACTTGGGGACTGCGCTTGCCCGCAATAATTTGCTCGGCCGTGTGTCGTTCGCGACTGACGGAGGCTGGCTGCAAAATGCAGGGATCCCCTGTGTGGTGGTCGGGCCGGGAGATATTGCGGTTGCGCACAAGCCAAACGAGTACATTGAAATCAGTCAGCTTGAACAATGCCTGGGCTTTCTAGACCGCTTGCGCGTGCGTATGACTGAAGAGATTTTGTTATGACAAGGACTCAATCTGCTCCTCTGGCGAAACTGTTCGAGCAGAATGAGCGCTGGGCACGTGCCGTGACAGAAAATGATCCAGAGTATTTTCAGCGGTTGGTGAACCAACAGAATCCAGAATACCTCTGGATCGGGTGCTCTGATTCTCGAGTGCCTGCGAATCAGATTGTTGGTTTGGCGCCAGGTGAAGTATTCGTTCATCGCAATATTGCCAATATGGTGGTTCACACTGATTTCAACGTCTTGTCAGTCCTGCAGTTCGCCATCGACCAGTTGCACGTGAAGCACATTATGGTGGTCGGGCATTATGGTTGTTCGGGTGTCAATGCAGCCCTGCGCAACCTGCGGGTTGGTTTGGCAGATAACTGGATCCGTCATATCAAGGATGTGCATGAGAAGCACCAGCACAGTCTGGATTGTTTGAATAACGAGCAGGAGAAATTCGATCGTTTATGCGAACTCAATGTGATGGAGCAGGTCTTTAACGTCTGTCAGACGACCAGCGTTCAAGATGCCTGGGCTCGCAACCAATCTTTAACCGTGCACGGCTGTGTTTACGGATTGAAGGATGGCTTGCTGACCGATCTGGACATGAACATTTCAAATCTTGAAGAAATGCGGGAGCGGCAAAAGGTATTAGCTGAGAGCTAAACGCTTGGATCAATCAGGCCCGCCTACAGCTACTCGCCCTTCGCATAATGCTTTAACGCACCTTCGAAGCGCTCAACCGATTGAGCGCCTTCAACGAGATATTTATCGTTGAAGATCACGGCAGGTACTGCGCTGATACCCGCTGTTGCATAAAAATTCTCGGCCGTTCTTACTTGCTCAGCAAACTCATCTGTTGCGAGAATCTGCTTTGCTCGCTCAGGGTCAAGCCTGGCTCGTTCGACCGCGTCAAGCAAGTTTTTGTGTTCATCAAGGCTCACCGCGAGAGTGAAGTATGTTGCCAATAACTCTTTCTTCAAACGATGCTGCGCATCAGCGTCGTCACTGATGGTTCCAGCCCATTGCAAGAGTCGGTGAGCATTGAAGGTGTTGTAAACCCGCTTTCTACCTTTAGGATGAAAGGCAAAGCCAACTGCCGCGCCACTTGCGAAGATTCGTACTTGGTTTTTTTCTAATTGTTCAGGCGAATAGCCATACTTGCCATGTAGATGCTCAGCAACATCCTGACCACCGACTGGCATATGGGGATTTAGCTCAAACGGATGAAAATGAAGATCAACCTTCACATCGCTGCCAATATTTGCGATGGCCTTTTCGAGACTTGCCAAGCCAACGGCACACCAAGGGCAGGCAACATCTGAAACAAAATCAATTTTGACGGTTTGGCTCATGCTGGCCTCTGTTTTAATGGAACTGGCGATTAGGGTTGTCTCTGCGTTAGCATACCCGAAACAATATGATGGGTGGAGGATTCAAATGCCAAGTCGGAGACAATTTATTCAAGCAGTCGCCCTAGCAGGGGCAGCATCGCGCGGTGGCCCTTCGTTGTCCGCTGGGCATTCGGCAGTGATCAGTCCAGAGATGAAGTCCCTGAGTCAGTACATGACTGAAGCCTCATCACAATTATTGCCTCGCGAGGTGATTGAACAGGCCAAATTTCATATTATTGATACGCTCGCGGCCATGGTTTCGGGGTCTCAGTTGGCACCTGGTGTCGCCGCGCTGAGCTATGTCAAAACCAGAGCCGGTCAGGGGTCGCTCGGCTTAAGGACGGTGATCGGCTCGTCTATGCAAGCAAGCGCAATAGAAGCGGCCCTCGTCAATGGGGTCATGGCACATTCTGATGAAACCGACGATTCACACAATCGCTCGCGTACACACCCAGGTTGCGCAGTCGTGCCTGCTGCGCTTGCTGCAGGCCAGGAGTTCGCGATTGATGGCACTCAATTTTTGCGAGCAGTGACGCTGGGCTACGACATTGGCACACGAGTTGTGATGGCGATGGGTGGTCCCAAGTTTAGTTACGAAAGCCATAAGAGTTCTCATGCAATCGGTGGCGTATTTGGTGCTGCGGCAGCTGCTGCCTCAACGGCTCAGTTATCTGCACAGCAGATGCGCTGGGTACTGGATTACACCTGTCAGCAATCGTCTGGGATCGCGGTCTGGCGTCGCGACACCGATCACATCGAAAAAGCCTTCACCTTCGCGGGTATGCCCGCCAGCAATGGGGTTCGCTCAGCACTTCTGGTTCAAAACGGTTGGACCGGTGTCGACGACGTGTTCAGTGGCGTTGATAATTTCTTTGATGCTTATGCACCTGCTGCAGATAAAACTAAGCTTGTTGAGCAATTAGGACAACGCTTCGAGATCACGCAGACTGATATCAAGAAGTGGACAGTGGGCTCACCCGTACAAGGCCCACTCGACGCCATGCAAAATATTATGAGCAAACAGGCCTTTTCGGCTGATCAAGTTAAATCTGTGGTGGTTCGTTTAGGCCCGGACGCCGCGGCTGTCGTTGATAATCGAGAGATTCCCGATATCTGTTTGCAGTACCTGGCAGCGGTGATGTTGCTTGATAAGACCGTCTCGTTCAAAGCGGCCCATGATGTCGCGCGGATGAAAGACCCCAAAATATTGGAAGCGCGGCGGAAAATTAACTTAATCAAGGACGATGCACTGACGTCGTTCTTACCGGTACGAGTTGCTATTGTTGAGGTTGAGTTGTCTGATGGACAAAGGTGGGTAGAACGGGTCGATGCTGTGCGCGGAACACCTCGCAATCCCATGACAAAAGCCGAAGTCATCGACAAGTGTGCAGATCTGATGCAGCACGTATTAGGTAAACAGAAAACTCACCAGTTGATAGATACGATTTTTTCAATCGAACAGGTCTCAGACCTTCGCAGTTTGGGATCCATGCTGAGGACAGGAGCATCAAGATGAACGAAGTGACGACCTTATTTGAAACCAAGTTCGTGAATACTGATTTATTAAGCGTCGAATATCGTGAATGGAACCCAAGCGGTAACAGAACCGTTGTGCTTGTTCATGGCTGGCCAGACTCAGTGCGTTGCTGGGATACCGTTGTCCCGAGTTTGATCGCTGCGGGCTATAGAGTTTTAGCGCCATCACTGCGAGGCTTTGGCGGCACACGGTTTTTATCGGCTGAGACGCCGCGCAGTGGACAGCTCTCTGTTCTGGGTATCGATTTGTTAGGATTGATCGATGCCTTGGGCTTGATCAAACCTGTGCTGGCAGGGCATGATTGGGGTGCACGCTCGGTCGCGAACGCCTGTGGCTTGCGACCTGGTGTGGCGTCGCATTTGGTGATGATGTCGGTGGGCTATGGCACGAACTCAGCGGATCAATCCTTGTCGTATCTGCAAATTCGTAATTATTGGTATCACTGGTTTATGGCTACCCCGCGTGGCGAACGAGCCGTCAGAGAGGATAGGAAAAACTTCACTCGACAAATGTGGGATACCTGGTCTCCACCTGGCTGGTTTACTGAAGAAGAGTTTGATGAAACAGTGAAGGCGTTTGATAATCCGGATTGGGCTGATATTGTCTTACATTCATATAGACAACGCTGGGGGCATGCCTCCGCTTATCCAGATTACGCTGGGTTTGATGCCAAGTTAAATCCCGCACCGGTGCTGGACGTACCGATGCTGGCCATTCACGGCGCTGCTGATTATTGCAATCACCCTGACGGGTCTCTAGGTAAGGAGAAATTCTTCAAACAAGGATATCAGCGGGTCTTGATTGACGGGGTAGGGCATTTCCCCCAGCGTGAAGCGGGGGAGCGTGTGGGGCTTGAGATGGTGAAGTTCTGCGCTGAGTGACGATCGCGAACTATGCAGTGGACCAGCGTCCGCTGGAGCATAAAACGCGGATCACAGTTATCTACTCAAGTGCCATTTCAAGGACCCGAGCGACGTGCAAGGCGTCCACACTTGCACCATCATGGATTTGATGACGGCAACTGGTGCCATCCGCGATGACCAGCGCGTTGGCGCTTCGTTTACGCACTGCAGGCAGTAAAGACAGTTCGGCCATCGCTCTCGACGCTTGGTAGTGTTCAGCCTCATACCCAAAACTACCCGCCATCCCGCAGCACGATGATTCAATCGTGTCGACGGTTAATTCGGGTATCCACGTAAGGACTTTTTGTACCGGTGTTAGCGCATCGAAAGCTTTCTGATGGCAATGACCGTGCAGAAGACCTTGGCTGTGGGCTGCGATCGGCTTGAACTTCAAGTTGAGGTGACCTGCCTTGTCTTCTCGCACAAGAAACTCTTCAAACAAGAACGCCATGTTTGCTAAATTATTCGCTTCATCGCCATAGCCATATTGCAAAAACTCGTCGCGTAGTGATAACAAGCAAGAGGGCTCCAGACCGACGATCGCAATACCTCTATCCACAAAAGGCTTGAAGGTGTCGAGCAGGCGGCGAGCTTCTTTTTTTGCGTCATCCACTAAGCCAGCGGCTAAAAAGGTTCTACCGCAACAGATAGGTCTTTCGTCTTGGGGCATGGGCAGGTGGACATGATAGCCAGCCGCTTGCAACACGCGCAGCGCGGCTTGGGCGTTTTCAGGCTCAAAATGATTGTTGAAGGTATCAACGAAAAGAACCACTTCGCGCTGACCAACGGAAGGCGTTGAGGGCTGAATGACAGAAGAAAGAAATGACGGTTTGAACACAGG
This sequence comes from Jezberella montanilacus, assembly GCF_003003055.1. Lineage (GTDB taxonomy): Bacteria > Pseudomonadota > Gammaproteobacteria > Burkholderiales > Burkholderiaceae_B > Zwartia > Zwartia montanilacus. Next base: position 838,587 of record NZ_PVTV01000011.1, on the reverse strand, counting down.
TAGCGAGCGCTCAGTGGACAAACCCAACCAGCGTTTAATCAGAGGAGAAACAACTGGTAATTTCTCGGCGAAGTTAAGTAGCCCCGAGAAGCGCGATGCCAAATTTGCGTAATGGGGCAAATAGGCGACCATTCTGTCTCGCAGACTAATGCCGTGTTTATCTGCCCAGGCAGCGCGGGCCTCGATTTTCATCTTGGCCATGTCGACCCCTGTGGGGCAGTCGCGTTTACAGCCCTTGCATGAGACGCATAAATCAAGGGTATCTTTGACGATTGGATCAGCAAGCCCTTCGCTACCCAGTTGCCCTGATAAGGCTAACCTCAAGGTGTTCGCGCGGCCGCGCGTGACGTGTTGTTCGTCATGGGTGATTCGATAGCTTGGGCACATGGTGCCAGCATCAAATTTCCTGCAATGACCATTGTTATTGCACATCTCAATGGCTTTGGCCAAACCGTGGCTGAGATCGCCTCCTGTGCCAGGCGCTGTTTCAAGCCCTGTCAAGGCATTGCGTTTGACATCCCAGTGAGACCAGTCGAGTTTGGGTTTTAGTGCTAATTCTTGATAGCCAGGCGGAAATCTGAAGTTGCTTGCATCGTCCATTTTGGGTGGACGAACGATCTTATCTGGATTGAAGCGATTGTTGGGATCGAAGAGCGCTTTGATGTCAGTAAAGGCTTGATTGATCTTTGGACCATATTGCCACGACACCCATTCACCGCGGCATAAGCCGTCACCGTGCTCGCCTGAATAAGCGCCTTTGTATTCTCTGACGAGTGCGGAGGCTTCTTCTGCAATCGCCCGCATTTTTATTGCTCCATCCCGTCGCATATCGAGGATGGGCCGCACATGCAGCGTGCCCACGCTCGCATGGGCATACCACGTCCCCTCAGTACCGTTACGATGAAACACTTCAGTCAAGCGGCTGGTGTAATCCGCAAGATGCTCAAGCGGCACCGCGCAATCTTCGATGAAAGAGACAGGCTTGCCATCACCCTTCATACTCATCATGATGTTGAGTCCCGCTTTTCTGACGTCCCAGAGCGCTTTTTGGGCGGCAGCTTCGGGGATGGCTACGACAGAGTCTGGCAATCCCAGATCACCCATCAACTCGATCAGTTTGTCCAGCAAAGCAATCTGCTCATCCTTGCTCTCGCCAGCGAATTCGACAAGCAGGATGGCCTCAGGTGCGCCTGTTAAGGCCTTGTCAATCACCGGCCTGAAAGCGGGATTGCTACGCGCGAGATCGATCATGGTGCGATCGACGAGTTCAACTGCACAGGGCTTTAGCTTGACGATGTGTTGCGTCATTGCCATGGCTTGATAAAAGGTCGGAAAATTCACGACGCCAAGCGCTTTATGTTTGGGCAGCGGGGCAAGCTTTAACTTGATCTGCCGGCTGAACGCCAAGGTGCCCTCAGAGCCAACCAATAAGTGCGAGAGGTTGGCGTAGCCATCGTCTGTGTAGTTCAGTGGGTTCTGACAATCGAACAGATCGATGTTGTAGCCTGCGACACGTCGCAAAACTTTTGGCATCCGCTCGCGGATCTCTTGCGCTTCACGCTCAGCGATCGACTGTATGCTTTTGAGCAAACTCATCAAACGTGGATCGGTGATGTCGTGCTTCAACGAACCAAAGTAGGCCTCATTGCCATCAGCCAAAATCGCGTCAATACCCAAGACGTTGTGAACCATGTTGCCATATTCGATCGAGCGCGAGCCGCAGGAATTGTTGCCCGTCATCCCGCCTATCGTGCATTGCGCAGCGGTTGATACATCAACGGGAAACCACAAACCATGAGGTTTTAACCACGCATTCAAGTGATCAAGCACAACACCTGGTTCGACTGTGACAGTTTTCGCAGCGGCGTCAAAGTCAACGATCTGATTGAGGTACTTGCTGGTGTCGATCACCAAGGCTTGTCCCACTGTTTGACCGCACTGGCTCGTGCCCGCACCGCGCGCGAGTAAAGGGGTTTTTTCGACCCGCGCGATATCGAGCACAGCGCGTAAATCATCCTGATCTCTGGGGATCACCACCCCGATAGGCTGTATTTGATAGATGGACGCATCGGTTGAGTATCGGCCGCGGCTGGCGAGGTCAAATTTCACCTCACCCCGGACTGCTTCCCGCAAGCGTTTGGCCAGCGGGGTATCGGACTGAGTCCCGCTTGATTTCGGACTGAACGTTAACGGCTTAGCAATCAGGGGCAAGGTGGCGTGAGGCATGCTTCGAAGTCAGGTATTAAAGTAGTTTTACAGTAACGGGAGCAAAACCGGGGATTTTCCCGATCGCTAAACCAAGATGCTCGACAAGATAGACGCCGGTATAAGATCCAGTGGTGATGATGGTGTCTGGCGTCAAAGTCAGGCCACGACTTGTGCAATGATTAACCACCCAGGGCAGCGTACGACGGGGATCTCCCGAGGGATTGACAACCGGCGCTTTAAGGACGCTTTCACCGTTGAATTCAAAGCTTAAAGCAGGCGCGATAAAGTTGTAGTCTGCTTGATAGGGAATCGACTCACCAACGATTAGCGCGCCATGGCTTTGCAGGTCAGCCAATTGACTCATGGGGTCTTCATTTGGCCATTTAGCCAGGCGACTCGAAACGATTTCAATAGTCGGGCACATCGTGCCGATACTTTGTAAAACGGTTGCATCGTCGTAAGGTGTGGAAGAGGGATCGAAGCTGCGATTGAATCGAAAGGCGATTTCAAGTTCAAGCGCGAGCGGGGTAAAACCTTTTCGAGAAAGTTCTGCACCGGTTTTATAAATACCACTCAGGGGCAGGGGCGCGCCGGTGATGGGCGCCGTGGGTGTTTTGCCACCAGCCTTCCAGCCGCCGATCTGCGCATGCATTAATCGCATCGTCTCATGCTGCACTTCAAATGCAGCCTCAGGATGGGTGGGCACCATTTCTGCCGGAATCGAATCCAGTCTCATGTGATGTTCGCGGGCGTAGTGAAGACGTGCGCTTAATGTGTGCAGATTGGTGTGCATGTTGTTCCTCTTATATTTTTAAGCTAACAAACCGCCAGGATATTCGCAAAGATAATTCATGGCTGCAGGCAAGCCGCTGCCTGCTAGTTTTATCCCGGCCAATTGCATGCCCATTTCGCATCCAGCAAGCGTCGCCATCAACGTGAGGTCATTGCAATCTCCGAGATGCCCAATCCGGAACATCTTTCCTTTTACTTTACCTAAGCCAGTGCCCAACGACAAATCAAAACGTTCATAGATGATTTTTCTGACGACGTCTGCATCAATCCCCTCAGGCATCACGATGCCAGTGAGCACTGGGCTATAGACCGCAGTATCCGCACATTGAATTTCAAGACCCCATGCGCGAACGGCTCTGCGACAGGCTTCTGCTAAACGATTATGTCTGGCGAAGACCTTATCCATCCCTTCTTCTAGCAACATGTCGAGGCATTCGGCCAACGCATAAAGAAGGTTTGTATTAGGGGTGCTTGGCCAGTAACCAGTTTTATTGACGTCAATGATTTCCTTCCAACCCCAGTAACTTTTTGGAAGTCTGGCATGCTCACTCGCCGCTACTGCTTTAGGCGACACCGCGTTGAAACTGATACCGGGAGGCAACATCAAGCCCTTCTGAGAGCCTGAGATGGATACATCCACGCCCCACTCATCGTGACGGTAGTCAGCGCAGGCAAGCCCTGATATGGTGTCCACCATCAATAAAGCGGGGTGTTTGGCAGCATCAATCGCTTTGCGAACGGCAAGGATATCCGAGGTCACCCCAGTCGAGGTCTCGTTGTGCACCACACAAACGGCTTTGATTTTGTGCTCAGTATCTTCTCGCAAGCGCGCTTCAATCATGCCAGGTTGCACGCCGTTGCGCCAACCTTGCCCGTCTGGCATGGCAAGGAACTCTGATTTCAGGCCGAGATTGTCTGCGAGTTTTTTCCAAAGCGTCGCAAAGTGGCCGGTTTCGAACATGATCACATGGTCCCCAGCGCTGAGCGTGTTGACCAAGGCGGCTTCCCAAGCACCGGTGCCTGACGCAGGATAGATGATGACGGGTTGCTCAGTTTTGAAGATTTTTTTGATATCGCTAAGCACCTTGAATCCCAGCTTCGCGAACTCGGGACCGCGATGATCGATCGTGGGGTAGCTCATCGCACGTAAAACGCGATCCGGTGAGGGACTAGGGCCTGGAATCTGCAAAAAATGCCGGCCTGCGGGATGCTGGTCTAATTTGATCAAAGGGTATCTCCCGATGTGATGTTGTTCTGATTGAAAGCCAATGTACCAGACTGCGCCTTTTGCCCCAACCAATATCAATAATCGTCTGCTTGGCTTAGTACTTCTGCTATCGTTAGAGTCTGTAACTTATCGAAGCGTTGAGAGGCTCTTTTGCTGATTTCCAGGGCATTCACCATCCTGATGATTTATCGGGTCGCTATTACGGTCAGCTACCAGATATTCACCGTGGCGGTTGGCTGGCACATCTTTGAGCTGACTCAGGATGTCATGGCGCTCGGTCTGATAGGCCTCGCTGAAGTCATCCCCTATTTTTGTTGCGCTTTATTTGCCGGTCACGCGGTTGATGTTTTGCCTAAAAAGAAGATTGCACTGTTCGGTTGTGCTGTCTACGCGCTGATGGGTGCAGTGATGTTGTGGGTGGCAACGGGCGATTTTCAACAGAACTGGCTCAAGCCCGCTTGGTTAATGTATTTTTCAATTGGTCTAGCTGGGATTGCCCGGGCTGTTGTCAGGCCAATCTATCAAGTCTTGTTTGCACAGGCGCTTGAGCGGTCTCAATATTCGCGTGGGACTGCTGTCGGGACTTCAGTCTTTCAAATGGCACAAATCGGCGGACCAGCCTTTGGCGGTGTGTTGATTGCCTGGTCTGGTCTCGTCAGCGCTTATCTGTCGGTTGTCGTGTTTGCTTTGATCGGTGTCATGGCATTGTTAGCCTTTCGCTATCAAGAGGAAGTCTCCAAACCCAGCGCGGATTCCATTTGGGTCAGCATTGTTGAGGGCTTAAAGTTTGTCTTTGGTCGACAAGTCATGCTGGCGGCCATGGCACTCGACATGTTTGCGGTTTTGTTTGGTGGTGCGGTATCGATGTTGCCGGCCTATGTTTCAGAGATTCTGTCTGGGCATCCTGAAGCGTTGGGTCTGCTGCGCGCCGCACCTGCTGTCGGGTCAACCTTGGTCGGTTTATGGCTGGCGCGGCGACCACTCGATCAGTATGCCGGTCGATGGCTACTCGCGGCAGTTGCTGGGTTCGGGCTCAGCGCAATTGGTTTTGGTGTGTCAACGACCTTCGTCATGGCAGCGTTGAGTTTGCTCTTCATGGGCGTGTTTGACGGGATTTCGGTAATTATCCGAAGCACCATTATGCAGTTGCTCACCCCGGATAATATGCGAGGCCGAGTCTCTGCCATTAACGGTATTTTCATCGGCTCGTCAAATGAGATTGGCGCCCTTGAATCGGGCATCGCAGCGAGTTGGCTCGGCTTAAGCACGTCGATTGTTTTTGGCGGTGTCGTGACACTGCTGGTCGTGATGGCGAGTTGGTTTTTGGCACCTAAACTGCGCTACCTGAATATGCGGGATTTACAGAGTGACGCAGCGCGGTAAATCTACTGCCCTGCCTCCGGTTTGCCAAAGGTCTGTTCTTCTGTGAAGGGCTTGGGTGGCGCTGGTGTTTTAAACCCTTCCCAGCCACCACCGAGCGCCTTGACCAAGTTGACATTTGCGACGAACTGTCCGCCGTGAATCTGCCACTTTGTTCTTAGCGCAGCTAACTGATTCTGCTGGATCAACGCCAGCTGAAATGCATTATCCAGGCCTTCTTGATACCGGATGCTGCTGATCTTATAAGCTTTGTTCAGATTATCCACAGCGGCATCTTGTTTGACGCGAGCAGCGTCGAGTTGTTGTAAGGTGCCCATGGCATCCTGAGTCTCTTGGATGCCAGTCAGGATGGTTTGCCGATAGGTGCCCAGCGTCGCCTGATAACCGGCTTTGCTAAAGTTGTAGTTGGCGAGAATGGCTCCGCCATCGAAAATGGTTTGAGTAGCTGATAAGCCAATCGACCAAATGAGTGAAGGCACAGACAGAAGATTGCTAAGCGCTGTTGATTGATAGCCGTAGTTGGTTGGTGAAAGCGTCAGTGACGGATAGAAAGCGGCCTGCGCAACGCCGATCTGGGCATTGGCTGCCGCCATCGCTCGTTCGGCTGAAGCGATGTCGGGTCGGCGCTCAAGCAACTTCGAAGGTATACCTGCCGGGAACTTGGGCATCGTGTCGGGCAAGTGCCCTTGGGGTATCGTCAGGCTACTCGCTGGCACGCCGATCAGGGTCGCAATTAAATCAACCTGAATATTGCGGGTACCCCGCAGAATGTCGATCTGGGCACCGCTGGACTCGACTAACGCCTCTTGTATGGCCAAGTCCGAGCGGTTGAGAGCGCCTGCTTCATAGCGCTTTTGATAGAGCGCAGCGAGTTTTTTCTGCAGATCAAGCAGAATGCCCATGACTCGCAATTCTTCATCATTTTGGCGCATCAGCAAATAAGCCGATGCAAGCTGCGCGGTCACCAATAGTTTAACGTTTGCGGTATCTGCTATCGCCTGCTCTGAGGTATATTTTGCGGCTTCAACGTTACGACGGATCTGGCCGAGCCAGTCAATTTGATAGGACAATGTCAGCGCAGGCTGAAAATTATTTTGTATCGTGCTGTACTGCACTGAATCGTAACTCGATGTTGATCTGTCCGCCGAGTAGGCGATCCTCGCTGCTTGGGCTCCTAAGGCCAGACTAGGATATAGCGCGGCGGTTTTTGCATCGACCTGAGCCATTGACTGATCCAGTCGAGCAAGCGCTACTTTCAGGGTTTGATTCTGAGCCAGTGCTTTCTCTTCAAGGTCGTTCAACAAAGGATCATTGAAGGCTTTCCACCAATCCCCTTTGGGCATCGCGTCATTGGGTGTCGCTGGTTTCCACAAATCAGCGCGAACGCCTGGCAGCGTCTTCCAGTTATCAGGTAGCTGGGTCAGTGGACGTTCATAATCAGGACCGATGGCCGTGCAACCAGTCAAGGCTAAAGCAATCAGACTCAGCGCTAACTTACGTTTCATTTGCTAGGCTTCGCCTTAGAAGGTGGCGGGGTTTCAATAACCACTTGTTGACCAAGCGCGATGGAGTCAGGCGGATTGATGATCACTTGATCGTCTTTGCTGACCCCTGTCCTCACTTGAACTAACGCGCCGTAATCAACACCGAGCTTAACGTCTTTGCGGATGACTTTGTTATCTTGAACGATTGCGACCTGAGGCCCTGTAGGCGTGAATAGCAGGGCGTTAGTCGGCAGGACTAGAACATTACCAGGGGTCAGATTCATAACCACTTCGACATAAGTGCCTGGCATGAGCTGCCTGCTATCGTTGGCTACTTCTATCTCAACTTGCAGCGTTCGGGTGCTGGTATCGATGGCGCCAGCTGTGCGCGCTACGCGTCCTTTAATCGGTGTATCAGGCGCATTCGACTTAAACAGGTCGATTGAATCCCCAACTTTAATGTCACCAGCTCTGTCTTGTGGCAAAAATACATACATATGCAGTTTGTCTATACGAGCCATTGAGAAGAGCGGCAGTGAGGCATTCCCACCGTTACCTGCATTGACCAGATCGCCTTGATTGACGTTACGCCTGGTCACGATGCCGTCAAAAGGCGCGACAACCTGAGCGAAGCCAACTTGTTCTTTTAAGCGTTTCAGGACAGCTTCGGTCTGGCGGTAGACGCCTGTTTTTTCATCCAACTCTTGTTGCGAGACGGCATCTTGTTCGCGCAGCTTGGTCCAGCGAGTGTAGGCGGTCCGGGCCAGGTTGTAGTTGGCCTGGGCTTCCTCGACCTGCTTTTCGACTTCAGGGATATCCAGTACAGCAAGGGACTCGCCTTGCTTAACGGGTTCGCCGATATCCTTAAACCATTTACTGACATAACCGTTTGCACGTGCATAGATCTGGGCTTCAGAGATGCCCTGAAGCGTTCCGGGTAATTTGAGCTTTAGAAACTCAGGCCCAAGCTTTGCCGCGGATTCGGGTCGCGTGATTCGCACATGCAGGATGCTGTTTGCTTGTGAACGCGCTGCGAGCACCTCTTTGAAAGCTACTCGATCAAGTAATGTTTTGCCCAGTGCGAGGCACATGAGCAAAAGAATGATGAATAGTGCGAAATTAGCCTTGGCTATCACACCTTTTTTCTTTCGGCTCTGTGCACGACCACGTTTGGGCGGACGAGCTGAACTTTTTGGCGCTTGTTGCGTATCGGTCATGTCAGAGCATTCCTCTTTGCAGCTCGTTGCTCAGTCCAGCGATGCAGGGATCCAAACAATACTGGTACAAAAAACAGAGTTGAAACTGTTGCGAATAAAAGACCACCAATCACGGCCCGACCGAGCGGTGCATTTTGTTCAGAGCCTTCGCCAAGCCCCAAGGCCATGGGTATCATCCCGAGAATCATCGCCAGCGCTGTCATTAAAACAGGGCGCAAACGGGTAGCACCAGCATCCAGCGCAGCCGTCATGGCTGTGGCGCCTTCTTCGATCCGTTGTCGTGCGAAAGAGATAACGAGAATACTGTTGGCGGTTGCAACACCCATGGTCATGATGGCCCCAGTTAGTGCGGGGACGCTCAGATTGGTTTTAGTCAGGATCAGCATCCAGGCAATACCAGCCAGGGCAGCGAACAGCCCAGCGATGATAATGAACGGGTCAAGCCAGGACTGAAAGTTCACTACGATCAGCAAATAGACCAGAACAATCGCGCCAACCAGACCAATGCCCAGACCGATGTATGAGCTCAGCATCGTATCAACTTGGCCACGTAAATTAATTCTGCTGCCGCGCGGAAGCTCTGGCTTGGCGTCATCGATGATTTGTTGAATCTCAGTCGCGACAGCCGCCAAGTCGCGGCCGCGTACATTCGCGTAAATATCAATTGAGGGAGATATATTGAAGCGCGTCAGAATGCCGAACTCAGTCCCTGGTTCGGCTTTGACTAAGTTACCTAAAATCTGATTGGGACGCGCAGTGGCTGCTGAACCCGTCGCTGCAGCAGCGGCGCTGGCGGCGTTTGAAGTGCCCACTGGCAATCTCAGTAAATCGTCGAGTGATTCAAGTTTGACCTCTGGCGCCCGTGTCTGGACGCTGTAACTGATATTGTTGAACGGATTCAACCAGAAGTTAGGCGAGGTTTGCGCACTGCCTGATAGCGGCAACAGCAAGTTTTGTGCGACATCGGCAGGATTGAGTCCTATGCCTTGAAGTCTTGCCCTATCCATTGTGAGTTTGATCGTGGGTGCATCGAGCCTTTGATGAACGTGGACATCAGCAGCCCCTTGGATGGCGGCAATCTTGACGTTTAATTTACCCGCCAAGATTTGATTGGCCGCATAATTCGGCCCAAGAATTTGTACATCGATCGCGGCTGGTAAACCAAAATTCAAAATCTGAGTAACGATATCAGCCGGTTGAAAAAAGAATTCAATGCCTGGAAAGTTTTTTCTTAGTTCTGGCAATAAGGCTTCAATGTATTCTTCGGTCGGTTTGTGCTCACTTCTTAAGGAAATCAGGATATCGCCATCAAGCGAGCCGATAGTCCCCGAGTTGCTGTACGATAAATTGATGCCGCTGTTTGGTACACCCAGGTTATCCAGAATCGTATCCAGTTCATGTTCTGGTATGACAGTCCGGATAACTTTTTCAACTGCATCGGCGATTTCTGCGGTTTTTTCGATGCGAGTGCCAGTAGGGGCCCGCATATGCAGCTTGATTTGCCCAGTGTCAACGGCGGGGAACAAATCTCGCCCAAGCAAGCCATAAATACCCAAAGATAAAACGCAAAACGTCAAAAAACCGAACATGAAAGTTTTGCGCTTGACCAGAATGGCGCTGAGCAATAGCACGTACGCGCGTCGCATGTTCTCGAAGCGATGATTAAAACCGTGATGAACAGCCTCAATCCAGCGCGACACGAGGCCAGGTGTTTCTAGTGGGCCGAGCATCATCAAGGCAAGCGTGGGCACTAAGGTTCTTGACAAGATATACGACGCGATCATCGCGAAAATCACCGCTTCAGCTAGCGGTACAAACAGATATTTGGCGACCCCACCTAAAAAGAACATTGGCACAAAAACGATACAGATACACATCGTGGATACAAAGGCGGGTACGGCGATTTCGCCAGCGCCATCCAGAATCGCCGGATAGAGGCGTTTGCCCATATGAATATGTCGCTCGATATTCTCGATCGTCACGGTCGCATCGTCAACCAGAATGCCTACTGCCAAGGATAGTCCGCCCAATGTCATCACATTGATCGTCTCGCCGAGCATGTGCAACACAATCAGAGAGGTAAAAATTGATAACGGAATCGATACAGCAATAATTGCTGTTGTTCGCCAGTTACCTAAAAATAGCAACAGCATTAAGGCGGTCAAACCCGCAGCGATCAACGCCTCATGAATGACGCTCATGATGGCGGCGTTAACGAAGATGGATTGATCAAACAGAAGCTTGAGTTCAACACCCTCTGGCAAGAGTGTCGCCAGAAGAGGCAGCTTCGCCTTGATTTGGGCCACGACATCAAGGGTAGAGGCACCGCCATTTTTGAGTGCTGACAGCAAGAGCGCGCGCTCGCCATTTTGCCGAACGATATTGGTTTGAGGCGAGTAACCATCGCGCACGTGAGCGACTTCGCGTAAATATGTCGTCGCCCCATTAACCGTGCGCACGGGTATTGAATTCAAGCCATCAAGACTGTTGGGCGAGGAGTTGATCGCGACGTTGTACTCAATGTCACCGATCTTGGCTGCACCAGAGGGAAGAATCAGATTTTGCGTGTTGATCGCGTTGATGACATCCGATGAGGTCATGCCTTTCGCCAGCAAGGCTTGCGGATCTAAGTCCACCGATACCACACGGGGTTTGCCACCGTAAGGGAAGGGCAAGGCAACGCCGGGTATGGTGATGAGTTGCGGGCGAACGATATTCAGGGCCGCATCAAAGAGCTCTTTTTCAGAAATCGTCGTACTTGACATCCCGAGCTGCACCACCGGGATACTCGATGCGGTGTACTTAATGATCAGTGGGGGCACGGTGCCAGGTGGGAGTCCGCGCAACACTGCTTGAGAAACCGAAACAACCTGAGCGATCGCCGTTGCGATGTTCACACGAGGTTGAAAAAAGATCTTGATGATAGAGATGCCTGACAGCGACTGAGATTCGAGATGCTCAATGTCGTTGACCGTCGTGGTCATGGTTCTTTCATGGTTTTGGGTAATGCGATTACCCATCTGCTCGGCTGACAGCCCGTTGTAAGTCCAGATGACACTGATCACGGGGATGTCGATGTCGGGCAACGCGTCCACCGGGGTGCGCATGAGAGACAGGGGCGTCGCGATCAGGATGAGAATCGCCATCACGATGAACGTATACGGTCTATCTAGTGCAGTCCTGACAATCCACATACTTGGGCAACCTGACCTTAATCCAAATGAGCGTCCACTTACTGAGACGTTTTTCAGCAAGCAAAAAGCATACCGAGTATAAATGTTGGGCGAACCGTCGTGACATTTGTCAGACGGGTCTTTAGCGATTTAAGTTACAAAATTGTGTTTTCTGTCACATATTTGCAGGAAGCTGCAAACAAACTCATGAATATTTAGTTTGCAACGGCGTTCTGGTCTGAACCGCTAAGTCCTCTCGTCTACTGAGTCGTGGCGGACATAATCTTTTTTAACTCAATTCCGTGCCCCATCGCCTGATAACCAGCTCGATTTGGATGGAGTTTTTCACCAGGGCCACCGGTCGTACTTTCAGGCACGAACTCGGCTTTCATTTCACCGGTTTTCATGTCCAAGGTGAGCGGATCAAACTCAATCACCCCAACAAAAAGGGGTGAATGGCGGATGAAGGCGTTTAATTCTTGTCTTTTAGCCTCCTGCTCAGCAGAGCCATGGGCTGCGCTTGTGCTGTTGAGCGCCGAGCCAACTGTGGCACCGATTACCTTGATCTTTGCGGTTTTCAGTTTATTAATGCCGGCGGTCATCGCTTCGATGACGGCTGCGCTGCTCGCATTACCGTTTTTGCTGAAGTCATTTATGCCCTCGAGCCAGATCAGGGCGTTGACGCCAGACAAGGAAATCACATCACGATCCAGTCGCATGCCCGAGGAAGGGCCTCCTGCAAAAGGCTTATTGGCGCTGTATTCGGCTGGTCCCGCAACTTGATTGCCACCGATCCCAGCGTTCAGTACGACCAATTTGTAACCGTACCTTGCGTGCAGGCGACGCGACAGCACATCCGGCCAGCGGTCGTCCCCATTCATGGTGGATGCGGTGCCGTCGGTAATAGAGTCACCAAAACACATCACCACCCGCGTGTCCGCTGGCAACTGCATATCAACCGCGTCTAGAAAAAACCATGATGCAGTGCTGTAAGGAAAGGCGTGTTCGGCAACATCCTGCGTCACTGAGCCGGCAGCGGGGGGTGTCAGGTAAGAGGTTTGCAGTGCCTTGGCGTGCCAGGTCATAGGGCCGCTTGTGCCGACCACGTGAAAACTTACCGCGAGCTTACGACCATCCAGTGCTGCAGACTGGGAAACAAATGGCAGGGCGACCCCGTCGCTCCAGACAGATTCGCCTGGCTTGATCGTGATGCTGTTTTTGCCAGCAAAGGTCAGGTGCTGATTGGTACCGGCAACGACGGCCGCACTGGCGAGTTGCAAACCCACATACACATCATCGAAGGTAATCGGTTGTGTTCCTAAGGCATTTGACAGCCGGATTCTTGTTTTGCGGCCCCACACGTCTGGCTTGATAATCAGTCTGAAGGATTGATTGTTCGCACCGATTTTTGCATCGGGAAACACAACGCTCTGATTAGGCTGCGCTGACGGGTTGCCCACCGGGTAAGGGCCTTGAACCGAGCCCACCCAAGTGGTGATCCATTTCTGAGTGTCGGCCATGGCGATCGAGGTACTCATAGCCAACACCATTAAAAGCGATAAAAAGCTTTTCATATATTCTCCGGGTTATTTTATTGGCGACGATCCATCAAGCGTTTTACTTTTGAGCTCTGTGACGTCAGCGTGAATTTATCTAATCCGCCTTTCGGGACGGGCGTGACGATGACTTTAACGCCCAGTACCTCTTTCATCCGTCGCTCCATGTCCTGTTTGATATCGGACACATCTGCTGACTCGTCGATTACTTCGATCCAGACATCCATCTGATCCACGCCTGCCTCACCAACGCGATCGACAAAACAGAAAAATTCGCCATTAGTCCTTTTATCCTCCAAGACAGCTGCGCCTACTGCTTCAGGGAATACATTTACCCCGCGTAGCTTGATCATGTTGTCGTTGCGACCAAAAATACGTTTTAAACGGCGAGAGGTGTTGCCGCAAGGACATGGCGTTGTGTGGAAAGCCGAAATGTCATTGACGTTAAAGCGAATTTGGGGGGCTCCATATTTGTAGAGCGTCGTGATGTAGGTCGTCCCTTTTTGACCATCTGGCAGAATTGCACCGGTTTCAGGATCTGCCATTTCAAGGATGAAGGCGTCTTCCATGACGTGCATGCCCGTTTGGTGCTGACATTCGGCAGCCAGCATACCGCTCTCATGTGTGCCATACATATCAAAGGCCTTCGCGCCCCAGAGATCCTCGAGCAACTCACGGTTTTCCATCCCAAGATGCGTACCCAATAATCTGATGCCAAGAGATTTAGGATCGATCCCCATTTCGTCTCGCGCAACAATCGCCATGTGTCGCAAGTAAGATGGAAATGCCAGTATTACCTTGACGCCCCAGGCTTTGATGATCTCAAGCTGTCGTCTTGTAGGGGTGTTGGCGCCGCTTCCTGTCATGACAGGAACCGCACCTGTGTAGCGCCAGATTGCTTCGCGCGGGGCCATTCCACCGTTACCCAGCCCAAGCGAGTAGGCCACCAGGACGAGGTCTCCCGGTACGATACCGTGCATGGCCATACGCCGTCCGCCCAGAATGGCCATGGTTTCGCGATCCTGTGGCGAATAAAGCATCGGTCGTGGCAGACCGGTTGTACCTCCACTTGTCTGCAAGACGAGTGGCATACGTTTTCCGTCTTCTGGACTAATACCCATGAAATCGCCAAAAGGAGGATTGCGCTCAATACTCTTGCGAATATCGTTCACGTCGTACACAGGTATCTTCGTTAGATCGTCAAGCCCTTTGATATCCCCAGGTGCCATGCCGTGGGCTTCCCAATGCAATTTGAAAAAAGGTATTTCCCAACCACGCTTTACAGTTTGTAAAAAACGTTCTTCTTGCAATTGATGAAGTTCGTCTTTGGATAGCTTTGCAGTCGTTTCGAAATAGGTGGGCGGCGGTGGGTAGTCGCGCCAGAGCTTTTCAAAATCCAGAGACCTGAAGTACCACGGTACGTGATTGGACGAACTTGGATCGTTAGTCACGTTAGTCATATCACTCATCAAATAAGGCCTCCGTGCCGACCGCCGTCGACATGTTGAACGGAGCCGGTTATGTAACCAGCCCAGGGTGAACATAGAAACGCCACCAGACCAGCAATTTCGTCCGGCTGACCGATGCGCCCCATAGGAATCTGTTTGGCCATTTGCGCAAGTTGATCTTGGTCAATTTGATGAGGAGTGCCCGACCCAAATACTGTGCCCAGACGGCCTGTCGCGATCCGGCCAGGACATATCGTGTTTACAGTGATGTTCTGCGCCGCAATTTCAAGCGATAGGGTTTTTGCATACCCAATGACACCCGCCCAGGTGGCGACCGATAATCCAAACTTCGCGATAGGCTGTATTGCGGACAGCGCTGTGATATTAACCACGCGACCCCAACCGTTTTTTTGCATCGATGGTAGAGCAGCTCGAGTGAGCCGGATGACACTCATCAGGTTTTGCTCGACAGCGCGTGCCCATGCAACATCATCAAACGATAGTATGTCACCCAGGGGAGGTGCCCCGTCGTTGTTGACAAGTATATCGATCTGACCAAACTTATCCAGCGCGCTATTTGTGATGCGCGAGCAGTCGTCAGCTTTGCGGATGTCCGCAACGATTGGCAGCGTAGTTGCACCTGTCTCTTTTTGAATTCGCTCGCAGGCTTCAACTAGTGGCTCTTCTTTGCGCGCCACCATCGCCACGCTTGCTCCTTCGCTTGCTAGCAAGTGGGCAATTGCGTATCCGATTCCTTGACTTGCACCGCCCACCAGAGCGAACTTTCCGTGCAACGCGAGATCCATTACTTGACCCCGTTTAAACCGAACAGACGTTCGGCATTTTTATAAAAGACTCGTTCAAGAATATCGTCGGTGTAACCGAGGTCCTTCCAGTCATTGACAAGTCGTTCGTAGCGGAAAAGGGGGTAGTCAGCCCCGAACATCACACGATCTTTAAGGCGGCTGCGAATCTCTTTTTTGAATGGATCGGTCAGATACTTCGGCGACCAGCCGTGCAATTCGCTCCAGACATTAGGCTTGTGAATCATGATCGATATCATTTCGTCTTGCCACGGCCAAGCCGGACGGCCTGTGATAATTTCAAGGTCAGGAAAATCGATCGCGAGTTCGTCGACGTAACGAGGATGGCATAAGTCCAGTTTGATGCCAGCGCCACCTCTCAAGCCTGCACCGGCACCTGTGTGACCCACGAGAACAAGCACAGGTCGTTTGTAGGCAAGTGCGACTTCATAAATGGGGCGGTAGATGGGATCGCTGGCTGCAAAACCAGTACCTGAGGACGACACACAAAAACTGACAAAACCGCTGCTCGCCTGAATGCAACGCTCGAATTCCTGTGCACCCTTTTCGCCGTGTCGCGGATCCAGCTGAATCCAGTTACCGAATATGCAGTCGCTGTATTTGGCCTGCGTCGCAATCGCATAATCGTGTAAGGGTATCACCTCCTCTATCGCCAAGTTCTTGGTAAAGCCAAAATCCAGAATGGTCCGCACGTCGTTCGCTCGCAAATAAGCGGCCATCTGTTCGTCAGTATCGTATTGAGGCGTTGAGTTCCAGGTGCTCTTTTGCTGAGCTAAGGCATCCGTAGTTCTCAATACGTAACCTCGCTCGGTACCCCAGTGGGAGTGGAGATCAAAAATTTTCATTGCTTATTCTGCCTTGATATTTGCAGCATTGATGATGGTTTCCCAGCGGTGCACTTCATCGTCCAGAAAAGTCTGTGTTTGAGCCAATGATCCGCCCGTAAACACCACGCCTTGTTC
Organism: Jezberella montanilacus; assembly: GCF_003003055.1. Taxonomy (GTDB): domain Bacteria; phylum Pseudomonadota; class Gammaproteobacteria; order Burkholderiales; family Burkholderiaceae_B; genus Zwartia; species Zwartia montanilacus. The sequence continues at coordinate 822,315 of NZ_PVTV01000011.1, read as the reverse complement.
GCCTAGCTGTTTGATCATGTCAGGATCGCGGATCACTTCGTTGATTGACTGATTGAGCTTTTGCAGTACCTCTGGTGGTGTTTTTTTGGGCGCGAATATCATGTACCAAGCGCTCATTTCAAAGCCTTTCACACCCGCCTCGTCCATGGTTGGAATGTCGGGCGCGAGCGGTGATCGTTTTGGGCCAGTGGTTGCAAACGCCTTCAACTTGCCAGTTCGCACCAATGGAATTGATGTCGTGATGGTGTCGAACATAACGGAGGTATGTCCCCCCAACAAATCAGCTAAGGCGGGCGCGTTGCCCTTGTATGGCACATGCAGCAAAGATACACCCGTCATGTGTTTGAACATTTCAGCTGACAGATGCGCTCCGGCTCCTGCTCCGCCCGATGCGTATGTGTATTTGTCTGGATTGGTTTTAAACAACGCGATCAAGTCCTGCACCGAATTGGCCTCGAGCGAAGGCGCACTGACTAAAATCAGCGGGATATAGCCGACATAGGCGACCGGTACAAGATCGCTATCCAGATCGTAAGGTAGACTTTTAAGCAGAAACTTATTGGTTGCCAGCACCGAATAACCCATTAACAGGGTAGTGCCGTCAGCCGGAGATTTAGCAACAAAGTCAGTGCCGACCAGTGCACTTGCGCCTGACTTGTTTTCGACGATAACAGGAACGCCGTAAGCAATCTGAAGCTTTTGTGCAATTGCTCTGGCGAGCATGTCAACGCCACCGCCAGCCGGCACCGGAGCAATCATGTGAATTGGCTGGGTAGGCCAAGATTGTGCCGCGGCAAAGCTAATGCCGCTTACAAAAAGCACGACTATCCATCTTAGCGTCCTGCAAGCGATGCTGAATCCAGTCGTATTCATTTCGTCCCCCCTTCCGGTAGCTACGTTGGCTCACCTTTGAATTTAGGTTACTGATATGTTGTTCTTGATGCAAGTTAAAGTGTGGTTAGCATTGAATTAAACTTCATGCGAACAAGAAAATGATAAGCGAGGCACGATGAAGAATGAACGACTTTTAGGGTTTGTTCGCAGTTTTAGCTCGTTTCTTGCAGTAGACCGATCCGAGCCTGCAATTCTGGTCGAGGGCGCCCGTTTGCTTGCAAGCCTTGTGGAGCAGGATGACTGGCTACAAGAGGAGTTCGCTCGCCCCGATCCCACCTTTTACCAGCAATATTTGCTGTATGCAGATCCTTTAGAGCGATTCTCTATGGTCAGTTTCGTTTGGGGACCTGGCCAGAAAACGCCAGTGCATGACCACATGACGTGGGGCTTAATCGGGATGTTGCGAGGTCAAGAACTGGACACACGCTTTCATTTGCAAGCTGACGGTAGTCTCAAACCAGGTGAAACAAGAATATTGGCGCCCGGTCAGGTTGCTTATGTTTCACCCGCAACGCACGATGTGCATCAAGTCGCCAATTACTATTCTGATCAAACCTCAATCAGTATTCACGTCTACGGCGGCAACATCGGCCGCATCAGTCGCCATGTATTCGATCCTTCGACGGGCACACCCAAAACATTTATATCGGGTTATGGCAACGACGTCGTACCTAATCTTTGGAGATAGTTGAATATGTCATCCCAGAAATTGAATGCCCCATCAATGGTTGAGTTCGAGTTTGTTCGCTCACGTTTACTCGCGCGCGAAGAAATTGCTTTCCTTGATGTGAGAGAAGAGCATCCCCACGCGCTCGGGCATCCCCTGTTCGCCGCGAACTTGCCCCTGGCGCGCATCGAGGTTGATGCATTCTCTAAATTGCCTCGTAAAGATGTTGTCATCGTTACCTTTGATGAAGGCGGTGAGGACACCACTGCAATGATGGCCGCTGAGCGTTTGATGGGTTTCGGCTATTCACAGGTACATGTTTTTACGCAAGGCCTAACTGGTTGGAAGCAGGCTGGCGGGGAAGTCTTTATTGATGTCAATGTACCGAGTAAATCCTTTGGCGAGCTTGTCGAATCCAAAGTGCATACGCCCTCGTTGTCGGCACAAGAGGTCAAGGCGCTGATTGATGAGGGGGCTGACGTCCTGATCGTTGATGCTCGTCGCTTTGACGAGTATCAGACTATGAGTATCCCGAGCGCCATCAGTTGTCCGGGGGCAGAGCTTGTTTTGCGTGTCCCGGAGCTAGCACCTAATCCTAATACCCGGGTCATCGTCAATTGCGCAGGCAGGACACGCAGCATTATTGGAACCCAGTCCTTGATTAACGCAGGTATCCCTAATCAAGTCAGTGCGCTGCGCAATGGCACCATTGGCTGGGTGTTGGCTGATCAGAAGTTAGACAAGGGTGCCGCAAAACGCTTTACTGAGGTATCGACCACAACGAGAGAGCAATCGGCGACAAAGGCTAGGCAAGTGGCAGATCGGGCTGGGGTTAAAAGAGCCAGCATCCAGGATTTGGAAGCGTGGCGGCAGCAAACAGCACGAACCACTTATTTTTTTGACACCAGAACACCAGAGGAGTTTGCAGCGGGGCATCTTGAGGGCTTTAGATCGACACCAGGCGGGCAGCTGGTTCAGGAGACCGAGATGGTCGCGGCGGTTCGAGGCGCAAGGCTGGTCTTGAGCGATACAGATGGGGTGCGTGCGAATATGACTGCCTCGTGGCTGGCTCAGATGGCTTGGGATGTCTATGTACTTGATGGAGAAAGTATGGATGACATGCAAGAGACAGGCGTGTGGGTTGGCTCAACGCCAGATCTGCCGGACGTCAAGATGATAGAAGTTGGTGATTTAGCGGATCAAATGAACGACTCCAGCGATATCGTTGTAGTTGATCTGGGTAAACAAGCGGCCTACATCAAAGGTCATATCCCCGGCGCCTGGCATTTGTTACGTTCTCGCATTGTCGAAGATGCTGCTCGCTTACCATCTGATAAACGCTATGTATTGGTCTGCGCGGACGGTAAGCTGTCGGCTTTCGCCGCGAACGAATTCCAACGTCAAGTTCACACGGATGTTGAAGTGCTGGAGGGCGGCTTAGCTGCTTGGGTAGCTGCAGGCTTTCCGCTCGATTCAGGAGATGCCAATTGCCTTTCGCCGACACTTGATCGGTATAAGCGCCCTTATGAAGGCATGGACAATCGCAAAGAAGCCATGCAGGCTTATTTGGACTGGGAGTTTGGCCTGATCGAACAATTAAGACGGGACGGCACCCATCATTTCTGGGTACTAGAGCCGAGCGCCTGAACGCTCGGCACTGTCTTGCACTAGGCTTACTTCAGGACAGCACTTTCCTCTGCTGCCTGAATTAAAGTTTTAGCATCCTCAGGCAGCAAGAACCCCTCTTTCATTGCTCGCTCAGTTGCACGAGTCACTGCGGTGACATAGCCTTGGTGATCGGCATAGCGGGCTTGCAAAGATTGGCGTGGGTCTTTGTTGGTCAGACGCTCTTGCTCAGTCTTCGCAAACGGGATCATGCCACCGACATAATTGCAAATTTGCCCTTTGTGAAAAGGTTTGGCACCGTCGGCAGTGATGTTCCAGCCAAGATAGGTTCCGAGCGGTGCATCCAGTAACACTACAGGGACACCGCCCAATTCATTACCATCCGCATCGACTTTTGGTGCGTACATGGGCAAAATTTGTTTGATATGAGGCGGAACGTTTGTCGGCACGCCCTTGGCATCAATCACTTCGAACTCTGGGCCGAAGACGTAATCGATGACTGGCAGGATGAAGTCTTTTTCTGGGACGGTCGATCTCAGGCCCGGTAAAGTTGGGAACCCAATCGCTGATTTCTCAGCTAAGGCCAAGGTGCCTGACCCTGCGCCCGGTGCGGCTGCCAAGGTTGGATAGCGACTGGCTGGTGGCTCAGTGCCTTTCATTACCCAGTTGCGGAAGTGCAAGCGAATGGCATTTACCGTTTCTCTGTGCGGCACTGGATTGGCCGGTAAAACACCGATACCGAAATTATTGCCGGGGCACTCGGCCCCTGCAACTGGAAGTCCTGCACCTGCGATACTCGAATTGAACCCACCAGCTCCGCCGCCATGATTGCTGCTGGCAATGTAATAGCGTCTCACGTTGGGTGGTAATGGCAAATCAGCTTTCGCATCGGTGCCAATCCACTCTGGGGTAAGTTTTAAGGCCCAGACCTCAGCGGAGCCAAAATGTTCAACGATTTTCGGGCACGTGTTGGTTGAGGTGCAGCGATCCAGAATACCCGCCGCGGGCAGGTGACGTAAAGGATCCTCTTTGGGTAGCCACCACTGCGGGCCTTCACTACCCGCTTGATACAGCTCAAGCACGCCATCAGGTTGCGCCCAGCGAGAATTCAATGAGATGCGTCGGCCAGCTATGATTGGCCAAGCGCCGTCATGAACGATTTTGCCTTGCTCATCTTGATTGAAGCCAAGGTGCAACCAGCCCCGTACGAAGTTTCCTGACTGTGATACCCCTCTGGCGATGCTGTGTGTCACCATCTTGGCAATGGGGTTGGCTGTGCCGACATCGTCCTGCTGCGCAGTTTTGAAAAACTGACCGACATCGCGAAAGGCTGCGAATCCAATCCCCAGCACATAGGCATCTGCAGAAGTAAACACAACTTGATAGAGTTTGTCTTTATCAAAACCCGCTCTCAAACAAATGTGTGTCGGATCGGGTTGGCCAGGAAAAGGGTGCGTAGCATCGCATTTTGCCCAGGCCCAATCTTTGGATAGGACGACCTGCTCGCCAATGACTTCACCCGTGGTTGTCTCACCGCTCCGAGCGGTCAATTGCGCTTTGCTTGTATCCAGTGACACTGGCTTGTAAGGCACAGGATTCGTTTGCACGATCAGCGGTTGTGAATCCAGACCAGAGCGATTCACGATTCGGCCCATCACCAGGCCGGTAACGGAGGATCCGTCAGCGTTTTTAGCAACAGGCACCTTCAGAAACTGCATGCCTAACGCTGTTGCAGTCGGGCGTACCCTGGTGGCACCGGCGTTATCGCCCTGCCAGCCACTAGCGAGATAGATGTCGCCAGCCAACTGCTCTTCGGGTGCAAAAGGGAACACTCGACCACGATTGGGTACTTCGTGCCACAACAGTCCACTTGCCTGCTTGCCATCCACAGGTTTATAGATCACGAATGACGCTTCGTAACGCACTTTGCCATCAGTATCCTTGGCTAACTGGATATCTTGAATCAGGGCGTTTTGCGGCAGACTAGGGTCGAGCTCGCCAAAGGCTCGACCAGCCACCATTTGATAGGGGATCTTTACATCTTTGTTTAAGGCGGTTGTGGGTAATGGCACGGTTTCATCGATGACGATTTTGGTGACGTGTGCCTGTGCAATCGACGCCACCAAGACAGCGCCCAGCGCGACAGCGGCGAATTTTCCTGCAAAGACTTTCTTCGTTTTAACCATGCTGACGCTGGTATTTACTTTTTTCATGCTTGTCTCCTACCTCGTTATGTTTATGTTTTGGGTATGGATTTTAGAAAGTCTGAGAGTTCGTTTTTCCACCACCTTGCCTGGCCGGTTGTGCCGTGACCTGAGGTTTTTGCACTGGCAGGAATCAAGTGCAGCTTTGCATTTTTTATCCGCTTGAGTTGCTCGTCGAGGCCCAGCTCTGGTGGATTCCGCTCATCGTCTGCTGAATTAATCATCAGTACAGGTGCGACGATTTTTTCAAGATCGGCGGATGGATTGTAGTCTCGTGACGAGTCCCATTGGTATAGCAAATCATTGGCATCGCCAGTAAACGGGACGTTCATCCGAGCAGCGATCAACTTATCCGCAGCAGCCCGAGTAGGTGCCAGTGCATAAAGCCCTTGATTACCGCCGCTCATCGCGAATTGAAAGTAAGTGATGGCAAACTGCGCGCTAGGCGGCTGTTGGGTGTAGTCACCGTTTTTCCAGAGTGGATCTTGTCTGATCGAGTCTGTCAACATGCGACGCATGATCCAGTTGCGCCCAGACATCTCGATTGGGAGGGAGGCCATGGGGGCGAGCGCATCCATGAAGTCTGGGTATTTGATCCCCCAGAGCCAGGTTTGCATGCCCCCCATCGAGTTACCCATGACGAGGCGCAAGTGTTTAAGGCCGAGCCCTTCAGTAATCAAGCGGTACTGACCAAGAACCATGTCATCGTAGTTGTATAGCGGAAACTTTGCTTTTAATCCATCAGACGGTTTAGATGATTGACCGGTGCCAATCGCATCGGGCATGATGACAAAATATTTGCTGGCATCCAGTGCCTGCCCCGGACCGAATAGTTCGTCTGCAAACCCGGGTTTGATCAGACCGGATCCCGAGCCGCCCGTACCATGTAAAAACAGCACAGGTATACCTTTGGCATCACCAACCGTCGTGTAGCCAAGCTTGAGATTCTCGATGGTTTCACCGGTATGGAACTTGAATGTTTTTGCAGTCCAAACGGCTTCTTTGGGTGTAGGGTAATGAGTCACAAGATCGGCCGCCTGAGCTCCCACGATGGACAAGGACAGGATTGCCAAGCTTGCCCGTATTTTCTTGATCATGAACATGGGATTGGTTTCTGGTTGAGGAGTGTATGAGTTGCTTCGCGGTAAACGTCAGAACAAACCGATAATTCGACCGCTGTCGTCGACGTCTATTGCGTTGGCTGCGGGGGTAACAGGCAGACCTGGCATCGTCATGATGTCGCCACAGACCATGACAACAAATTCCGCGCCAGCAGACAAGCGCACCTCGCGGATGTTGACGGTGTGCCCGCTCGGTGCGCCCCGCAGGGTGGCATCCGTCGAAAACGAGTATTGAGTTTTGGCAATGCATACGGGTAGCTGGCCGTAACCGTTTTGTTCTAGTTGCTCAATTTGCGCGCGCACTTTTTTATCGGCTGAAATATCCGCTGCCCCATAGGTTTTGGTGGCGATTGCGTGAACCTTATCCCACAACGAATCGTTATCCTGGTACAAAAATTTAAACTCGCTAGGTTGTTCGCACAAATCGACGACCACCCTCGCAAGTTCGGCAGCCCCAGCACCACCCTCAGCCCAATGACGGGCAAGGACTACGTTTACGCCTTCTGCAGCCAAACTGGCTTTTAGTTGTTCGACTTCTGCGTCAGTATCTTCAGTGCGATGATTGATAGCGACCACGCAGGGCAAACCGAAATTGTTTTTGATGTTGTTGACGTGCCGCTTCAAATTAACTAAGCCTGCCTCAAGTGCCACGAGGTTTTCTTTCGGGGTGTCTTTGACTTCAACCCCGCCGTGATACTTCAACGCCCGCAGGGTTGCGACAATGACAACAGCCGATGGTCTGAGCCCCGATTTGCGACACTTGATATCGAAAAACTTTTCAGCACCAAGATCTGCCCCAAAGCCCGCCTCTGTCACAACGTAATCTGCCAGCTTTAAGGCTGTTGTGGTGGCGAGGACGCTATTGCAACCGTGTGCGATGTTGGCAAAAGGCCCCCCGTGCACAAACGCAAGATTGTTTTCGAGCGTTTGCACAACATTGGGCGCCAGGGCGTCTTTCAGCAACGCTGTCATCGCGCCCTGCGCTTTTAGATCACTTGCAAGGATGGGCGTTTTATCGACTGTGTAGCCTACAACAATCTTGCTCAGACGGTGTTTAAGGTCGGCAATACTAGTGGCTAAACAGAAGATCGCCATGACTTCGGATGCAACCACGATATCAAAGTGATCTTGTCGCGGATAGCCGTTGGCCGGGCCGCCCAAACCGACCACCATATCCCGCAGCGCGCGATCATTAATATCCATGACACGTCGCCAGGTGATGCGACGAAGATCAAATCCAAGCGAATTACCGTGATGAATATGGTTGTCGATCAACGCGGCCAGCAGGTTGTTGGCTAACGCGATGGCGTTGAAATCGCCGGTAAAGTGAAGATTGATATCTTCCATCGGCACGACTTGCGCCATGCCTCCGCCAGCGGCGCCGCCTTTCATGCCAAATACGGGTCCGAGAGAGGGTTCGCGCAAGCAGATAATGCTGCGCTTGCCGATGTGGTTGAGCCCGTCCCCTAAACCAACGGTCGTCGTTGTTTTGCCCTCACCTGCAGGCGTGGGTGAAATCGCCGTCACAAGGATCAGTTTGCCATTTGGCCGATCGGCGAGAGTATTGATGTAATCAAGGGAAATTTTTGCTTTGAAGCGCCCGTAGGGTTCAAGCTGGTCTTCAGGGATGCCTGCGCTTTGCTGAGCTAATTGAATAATGGGTTTTTTAACGGCCTTTTGGGCAATTTCGATATCGCTGAGCATCTGATGTCTCGACTGACAAATAAGTTATTGTTGACCGAATCATACCCCCTAGCGCTCAAGCGGTTTTCTTGGGCCAGAGAATCATTTGAGTACAACGGAATAGTGCGATTTTCTTGCCAGTTTGTTCATCGCTGACTACGGCGTCCCAGACGTGTGTATTGTTGCCTAAGTGCTGCGCCGTTGCGGTGCATGCTGCAACCCCCTCGCGCAGCGTGCCGAGGTGATTGCTTTTGAGCTCGATTGTTGTGAAGGATTGCGAGCCTTCTGGCAGATGAGCCATCGTCGCAAAGCCACAGGTAGTATCTGCAAGAGCCACGACACTGGCAGCATGTAAATATCCGTTGGGTGCCATGTGTAAGGGTTGTATCGGCATTCTGCCTTTGACCTCACCCTGCGCCAGATCGATGATTTCTATGCCCATCATGCCGGGCAAATTGCCAGTGGCTCGTTGTTTGAATTTTTCGAGTGTTTGATCAGCTCTCAGTTTGCTCATTGACGATCCTAGTCAGTCACTTGTCATTTTTCAGATTGGCAGAAATAGTAATACCAAAAGCAAGCGACAGTGGCTGACTGGATTCAAACAAAGCTTGATCCAAACAATTAATTTTGCCTGGCTAGATACTTTGCGCGCATGGGCTTTAGAACGAATAAGGCGAGCACGGCAGCCGTTGCGTCCAACACAATCATCACCATGAAGACAGGAACCCAACTGCCGCTTGCACCGTAAATCATCGCAGCAATGGGACCGCCGAGAATCGAACCGATGCCCTGTGCCATGTAAAGAAAGCCGTAGTTGGTCGTCGCATGTTTTTCACCAAAAGTGTCTGTGAGCGTTGAAGGGAAAAGCGAAAAGATTTCGCCCCAACCAAAAAAGACCACGCCAGACAGCAGCACAAACAAGACTGGGTCTTGGCGGAAATTAAGCCAGGCGAACATTGCAATCGCCTCGAGGCCGAAAGCGATGAACATCGTGTTTTCCCGACCCAGACGATCAGAGATAAAGCCAAACAGCGGACGGGTCAAGCCGTTAGTAAACCGGTCAATCGTCAACGCCAATGGCAGGGCAGCCATGCCCCACACCATCGCATCTGCCACCCCAAAATTCTTCGCGAAGGCACCCATTTGAGAGATCACCATCAACCCGGAGGTCGACATCATGGTCATCATTGCAAACATGAGCCAGAAAATCGGTGTTTTTAGCATCGTCAGTGGCTTAACTGACTGAACTTTTGTACTTGAACCAACGCCGTCGGCAATGGCTTGCGTCAGTGACGCAGGGATGCGAAGCCCTTGAGCGGCGATCATCCCCACGATTGCCATCAAGCCGCCGAACATCGTCAAAGTCTGCTGGAATCCGTTTTGTGTCAAACTCGATGAAATCGGAAATGTTGTGACGATTGCGCCCATGCCATAACCCGCTGCAACCATACCGACGGCAAATCCACGTGATGTTGGAAACCAGCGAACCATCAAACCAACGACGCCAACGTAAACAATCCCAGTGCCTAATCCGCCAAGTAAGCCATAGGTCATGTAGAGACCCCAAACGGATGTTATCTGTGCCGACAAAATCCAACTCAGGCCTGTCAGCAAGGCGCCCAGTGTCAGCAACAAACGGGGTCCGAAACGATCAACAAGATAGCCTTGAAATGGCGAAAAAAATGTTTGCAACACAATCAAAATAGAAAACGTGACCTGCAAAGCAGCTAACTCAACCTTCAATTCAGCTAAGAAAGGTTTGGTGAACAGTGCCCAAACGTATTGCGGACTGGATATTGCCATCATGCAGAGCAATCCAAGTAGCAACTGCACCCATTTTGAATGCAGGAGACTTTGCTTTGTCTCTGAGGGAGGGAGGGTTGTGGTGCTGGCGGTCATGAGCTTTCCTTTGGAACAAAACTTTGTGTTGATGCTGAAGCAAAAAATATGCCATCTATTTGTTTCTTGTCGCGACTGCCGCAAACGGGTAAAACAGAAGTTTCAGTGGTCTGATGCACCTCTTTGAGGCATTTGCCCGTTTTATTCAACGACTTCACGAGTCACTATGAAAATTATTGTGCTTCCCGGCGATGGTATAGGTCCTGAAACCGTCTCGGTTGCAGTTGATGCCTTGGCTGTTATTTCGCAGAAGTTCCGCCTCGGCTTAAAACTCGAACACGATATCGCCGGCCACGACAGTCTTAAGCTGCACGGTACGACCCTTCGTCCGCATCTGCTTGACGCTGTCAAAAATGCAGATGGCCTGTTGTTAGGTCCGATGTCAACCTACGACTTCAAAGACGAGTCCAAGGGTGAGATCAATCCCTCCAAATACTTTCGCAAGAGCCTCGATTTATTTGCCAATATCCGTCCAGCTAAGACTTTCGATGGCGCGCAAACGCGCTACGGCAAGCTGGATTTAGTGGTCGTACGTGAAAATACCGAGGGTTTTTATGCCGATCGTAATGTCGAGTCTGGCAGCAGCGAGATGCTCATCACCCCTGACGTAGTGGTGTCTTTACGCCGGATTACGCGAGACTGCTGTTTGCGGATTGCTCGCTCGGCATTCGAGCTTGCCATGATCCGGCGCAAGCATTTGACTGTGGTTCACAAGGCTAACGTACTGCGCATAGGAGATGGGATGTTCATCGATATGTGTCGCGAGGTGGGCAGGGAGTTTCCCGAGGTGACGGTTGAAGAAATCATCGTGGACGCGATGATGGCGCACGTCGTTCGAGCCCCTGAGCGGTTTGATGTGATTGTGACAACCAATATGTTTGGCGATATTTTGTCGGACTTGACGGCCGAATTGTCGGGTAGCCTCGGGATGGCGGCGTCGGTCAATGCGGGCGCTCAATATGCTATGGCGCAAGCTGCTCACGGATCCGCGCCAGACATTGCTGGTCAGAATATAGCCAACCCTTTTTCTCAGGTGTGGTCTGCAAGTATGTTGCTCGCCTGGTACGGACAGCGCCAGGGGAGGTCAGAATTTGTTCAGGCGAGCCGCGCGATGGATCACCATATGGCTTCAGCAATCGCTGCGCGAGAGTCAACTCGGGATATGGGTGGGCTGTTAGGGACGAGAGAAACAGGCGCGGCTTTTATTAAGCGATTGGCGACCATTTAAGCCTGAAAACAGCAAAAAACAACACTTATTGCCAGTTTATCGGTCATTTACGGGCTTGACTTCGTAAAAAAAATTGGAATGCTTGTGTTAGGAGCGTAAAGAAGCGTTAAAATCTCGTCACTGAGTCACTTTGAATCCTATTCAAAATTTGCGGCTTGCCATGACCCTGAAAATGAACCCGTCGCCTGTGAAAGACGTATCCACCGAGTCATTCGGTGTGTTGCTCGAGCGTCAGCGAACGCTTCTGGGTCTTAGCCTGCAAGATGTGTCCAGCCAGTTGCTCTTGTCGACTAATCAGGTCCGTGGTCTAGAGGCCGACAATCATCAAGCTTTTTACAACGACTGGTTTTATGTTCAGGCAACCAAAAAATACGCCAATTTTTTAAACTTGCCACTCCCAGCCGCTATCGTGCAAAGCCTGGATCAGGCTGCATTGACCAATAAAGCATACACCGGTCGTCTTGGACTTGCACAACATCCTGAATATCAGCCAGGTTTGGGTAAGTTTGACATCAACCCTGCTAAGAACAGTCACCTCAGCGCAACCATTGCAGCGAGCCTGGTTGTGGTTGGTGTGCTGGTTGGTTTTGTCGCCTTTAATGAATTTAAAAGTAACAATGACGTTGTCGCTCAGACTGAGTCGATTGAAAGCGTCGAAGTGCTCGCTAAAGCCAGTGACTTGGTTGAAACCCCGCCAGAAGCAACCGTCGCGCTCAATACTGAGATGCCAGAATCTCAGAACCTAGTAACTGAAGCATTGGCTAGAGCGACAGAGAATCCTATTCTGCCTGCACCAGTGGTTTCAGAATTGACCCTGACTTTTACCGGTGACTGTTGGGTGCAAGCGATTTCAGCTGATGGCACTCGGATCGAGAAGATTTATAAACAGGGTGAGACCTTACAGCTCAGTCTTGGCTCACTAAAGTCGCTGGTCCTTGGTAATGCGACAGCCACTTCAATGGCTGCTGGGCCAGTAGCTGTTCCTTTGGGTGATTTTACTGTTCATGGCGGCGTCGTTGCCAGAATTTTGGCGACAGATCTTCTGACCCACATCGATCGGACTAACTAAGTCCGGTTCACTTGATCCAGTGCAAAGTTAACGAGTGCTTTTTGCACCGTGTTGTTTTCTCCTGCTGCTTCGCACACATTAATCGTCAGGCTCTGATAAAGGCTTTTTGCCTGCTCAAGCAAAACAGGTAAATCCTTTCGCAGATGCCCGCCCACCGCGAGAAACAGTGGGATCACCTGAACATGTGTTGCACCCAGTTGGGCGACTTCACCAATCGCTTCATCCAGGCTTGGTTGCATATTCTCAAGAAAAGCCAGAGCACAGGGGCCCGCATAATGAGCCTTCAGGTCCATTAATATGGATTCAAAAGGTAGTCTCCAGTTTGGATCTCTGGATCCGTGTGCAAATAAAACAATTGCCGATGAGGTGTCTTGAGTCGTCATTTGGTCATGTTAGCTCAAGGCATTCATCGTTTGCTGGATCACTTGAGTCTGCTTGATTAACGTTGCGGGGGGCGATGCTCTTTGGCGAAGACACGCGTCATACAAATCTATGGTGTCGGTCAGCTCAATCGTGTCTAGCCTTGCAGTGTCCTCTTCGATCATGATGACCTCAGTATCCAGACAGACTGCCGACTGATTCAGCTTGATGTGCAGGCTTGGCAAACGGCGTGGACTGGCAACAGGTTCACCCTCATGACCGCGCATCAAAATAACGTTAGCTGGATGTAGAGTAAAAAACGCATCGAGAATCGTCGGATAAGCCGGATGGGTATAGTTACAGATTTGCAGGCTCTGGCTCTCGAAGGGGTTGAGTAACTTTGCCAGAATATGACCACTATTACGAAGCCCAATCGTTTGTCTGACAGTCAGCAACCTGGCCAGCGCGGGGCATAACACTGGCAAAGGGCAGTAAACGAGCCTCGAAGTCTGCAGATGAGCGACGATGTCAACTGCGTTTGCTGCGATCGGCCAGTGCTGAGCTTTAAAAACAGTCTCAGAACTGGTGCGTGTTATTTCCTCATGCAATCCATGAACCAGCACTGAAAAACCCATGTCGGCTAATAATTTAGCCAACAAAGGCGTCATCAGCATCGTTTTGCGAGCACCGTTATAAGAGGGCAATAAAATCGTGGGTCTTTCGCACGATAGTTTTGGCAAATGATCGAGCGCCGCGTCATAAAACCCAGCAAGTTCGTCGGCAGTCTCCCCTTTGATACGCATGGCCAGACAAAACGCACCGATTTCCAGATCTGTCACGTCTTGGTTCAGTATGTGTGTGAAAAGGTCTTTGGCGTGCTCTCGGCTCAAGTCGCTGGCGCCTTTGCTGCCACGACCGATTTGCTTAAGATACGAACGAATGCTCATGGGTTGTCATCATTTGCTTGATTTCAGGGACGCATGATCCGCATTGAGTGCCACAAGCAAGTGTTTTTTGTAACGTGTCGAGCATTTGCTTGGGATCTGTTTCTTGGATCTGCCGCAGACATTCTACGATGCTGGCTTCAGATACGTTCACGCAGTTGCAAATGACTCGTCCTCGAGGGGTGACGGCGAGCGGAGGCTGCTCACTGGGTACAAGCAGTAAACGTCCCAGAGACGATACTTCAGTTGATTGCTCTAGAAATCCCAGCAGCCAATTTGACGACACGATGTCTTTCAAGCCGCCGCAAACAAGCGCTTTATGGATTTGTCGACCGCTTTGGCTGTGTCGGATATGGAGATGCCTTCGAACACCGCGACGTTGATCTTTATAGCTTAGGGCAGATTCTTGCTTCGAGCAGTCATTCAAGTCAAGAATGGTCATGATCTTCTCGATGAGATCATTTTCGAAAGTAATCGTCGCAGCCATCATTAGATGAACACCAGTTCGATGACTGTCATCATCGCGTCCGAACAAAACGCAGCTCGCATACGTCACTTCATCAAACAAAGCACGAAGCTTGATCTGTATCTTCAGGGCAACGTCTTCAGCAAACCAACCAAAGGCGTGCAGATGCCACGGTAAATTAGCCTTGGTAACTTTGACCGCCGAAAATTTGAGTTCGGGTTGCTCTGAAATCGGATCGCGAGCTGAACTGGTCAAACCGTTCACACCAAGGCTCATTGATTTGCCCGCATGCCCCGCTACATATTCACTGCCCCAGTGCATGGCAACGAAGGCCTGTGACGGACGCACACTGGTCGTTATTGAGACAGGCAGAACTTGAACGCCCCGCGCAGAGGTCACGTAGACAAGCTCATCATTGTGCAAATCCAGTCGTTGTGCATCAGCGGCAGACAGGTCGATCGCTGGTTTAGGCGCATGCGCGAATAGTCTGGCAATCGTGCCGGTTCGACTCATTCCGTGCCATTGATCGCGCAAACGCCCGGTGGTTAATGCAATCGGATACCGCGCACTGGTGGCTTCAGCCGTTGACCGATAGTCCTCGGTCAGGAACTTTGCTCTGCCGGTTGCGGTTGGGAAAATGCCGTCTTCGTATAGGCGTGCCTGCCCCTCGGTTGCACCTTCGGGATAGGGCCATTGAGCAGGACCTTGGGTGTCGAGGATCTCATAACTCAAGCCACTGATGTCCAGATCTCGGCCCTTGGTCAAGGCGCGATGCTCTAGCCAGATCTCTTCAGCCGTTGTGAAATTAAACAACGACGAGTCCTTGAGTCGACGTGGACGTTCAAGTTTTTTCTCAATGAGTCGGGCGATATCAAGGCAGATCTGCCAATCATTTTTAGATTCGCCAAGTGGCGCAATCACTGGATTCACACGCGAGATCCGCCTCTCGGAATTGGTTACCGTCCCTTCTTTCTCAGCCCATGTTGTTGCGGGTAACAACACATCGGCGTAGGGTGCCGTCGCAGTATTGGTATAGGCTTCTTGCAGTACGACAAATTCTGCTGCTTCTAAAGCCTGATGGACAAGTGTCTGGTCGGGTAAGGATTGTGCCGGATTGGTACAAACAATCCAGATGGCTTTCAAGCGACCTGAGCGAAGCGCCTCAAACATGGGGATGGCGGTCAGTCCGGGGGCTTCAGCGACATCAGTCACTCCCCAAAAGTCAGCAACCTCCCGACGATGCGCTGGATTGCCTAAGTCGCGATGCGCGGCCAGTTGATTGGCAAGACCGCCAACTTCTCTGCCACCCATTGCGTTGGGTTGTCCTGTTAATGAGAAGGGTCCCGCACCAGCCTTGCCAATTTGTCGAGTGGCGAGATGCAAGTTAATAAGAGCACTATTTTTTGCTGTGCCTGAAGTCGATTGATTTAAACCCTGACAATACAGAGATAACGTTGCTGTAGAAGTGGCAAATAGTCTGGCTGCTTCAAACAGCTCAGATTCAGAAATCCCACAGAGCTGCGCAACCGTTTTAGGGGGGTAGTTTTTAACCAGTGCTTTTAAGTCACTAAAGCCTTCAGTGTGGGCATCGATATAGGTTTGATCGAGCCACCCTTCCCAGAGCATGAGATGCAACATGCCATGGTAGAGAGCGATATCAGTACCTGGCAGGATTTGTAAAAATAAATCGGCTGCTTGAGCCGTGTCTGTTCGTCGAGGATCGACGACGATAATTTTGAGTGCCGGGTTTTTCTCTTTGGCTGCTTCGATTCGCCTGAAGAGAACGGGGTGAGCATAGGCAGCATTTGAACCCGTAATAAAAATCACGCTGGCGCGATCAATATCTTCGTAGTTGCAGGGTGGGGCGTCTGCGCCAAGGCTGCGCTTATAGCCAGCAACTGCGCTTGACATACATAGACGCGAATTGGTGTCGATATTATTAGTACCGAGCAGGCCCTTGGCCAATTTGTTGAAGACATAATAGTCTTCAGTCAGGATTTGTCCCGAGACATAAAAGGCCACTGAATTCGGACCATGCTCGTTGATAATGTCTGCAAACCGACTGGCGACCAACTCGTTTGCCTGATCCCAGTTTGCGCGGGTTCGCGCTGCGTCTTTACTGTGTCGCCATTCAGGGTGCTTGGCGCGAGTCTGCTCGTAAACATGTGTTTGCGCCGTCAGGTGTAGCGTGGCCCCTTTGCTACAGAGTCGACCTAAATTGGCGGGATGAGCAGGGTCTCCAGTGACGCTCTTGATGCGTAACTTGCCCGAAACTTGCTCTGTCTCGACCAGCATGCCACAACCAACCCCGCAATAGCAGCAGGTAGTTTTGACCTGCGAGTTGATCGCCGTCGCTGCGTGCATTAATCTCTCGCCAGTTCAGTCGCAGATAGAAACACATCCCCAGATTCGCAGCGTGTTGTGTAAGGACGCGCGCAACCCGTATCGGGCGCTAACGCACAACCATCAGCTAAATTGATGTTCCAGGCGTGTAATGGACACGTGACCGCATGGCCGTGAACGATTCCTTGTGACAGCGGCCCACCTTTGTGAGGGCATTTGTCAAGGACTGCGAACACCACGTCGTCGAGCGAGCGAAAGATGGCGATTGGGCCAGCCGCCGCACCTTCAATGACGCGCGCTCCGGCGACAGGGATGTCAGCCTGTTTAACCACGAATACCCAATCAGATTTAGTCGTTTCCATTTTTTTTTTAATTGGCTAAGTGGTTTGAACGGTGATTGGTTGAAACTGTCTGGTGTCAACGCCCGCTTTTTCAAAATCTTTCCAGGGATCAGGGGCATCTTTGAGCGCAAACAGTAAGCGGTCATAGAGATCGCTGCGCCCTTGCGCATCCTCAAGAATTCGTTTCTTGACGTAATCCAGGCCAACGCGCTGCACATAGTGAACCGTTCGCTCGAGATACCAGCCCTCTTCACGATATAGTTGAATGAAGGCGCCAGAGTATTCGCGCACTTCCTCATCGGTTTTTACTTTGCAAAGAAATTCAGCCACTTCGGTTTTGATGCCTCCATTGCCTGCAACATAGATCTCCCAACCTGAGTCGACCCCGATGACGCCGACGTCTTTGATCCCTGCTTCGGCACAGTTGCGTGGGCAACCGGAGACCGCGAGTTTGACCTTGTGCGGTGAATACATACCGAACAGCATGCGTTCGAGTGCCACACCCATGTTCATCGATAGCTGAGTACCAAAGCGGCAATGCTCTGACCCCACACAAGTTTTGACAGTACGGATGGATTTGCCGTACGCATGCCCAGAGGGCATGCCTAAGTCTTTCCAGACCGCCGGCAGATCTTCTTTCTTGATCCCCAGCAAATCGATGCGCTGTCCGCCCGTTACTTTGACGGTCGGCACGTTGTATTTGTCGGCAACATCGGCAATACGACGCAGCTCGCTTGAGTTGGTGAGACCGCCCCACATACGCGGAACGACAGAATACGTGCCGTCCTTCTGAATATTGGCATGCGCACGCTCATTGATAAAGCGTGACTGCGGATCATCGATCGCTTCATGCGGCCACGTCGAGATCAGGTAATAGTTCAATGCTGGTCTGCAGCTTGCGCAACCAGACGGGGTTCTCCAGCCAAGATTCTCCCTGATTTGCTGCTGTGTTAAGTATTTATGTTCGCGTATAGCAACGCGCACATCTTCATGTGAGCTGTCCGTGCAAGCGCACATAGCTTTCTTTGCAGGGGTCTCAGAGTAATTCGTGCCCAGACAATTCATGAGAATTTGTTCGACCAAGCCAGTACAGGACCCGCACGACGCGCTTGCCTTGGTGCACTTGCGGACGTCGTCCAGAGTAAATAGCCCCTCTTCTTTGATCGCTTTGACAATACGACCTTTGCTGACCCCGTTACAGCCGCAAACTTCATCGCCATCGGCCATCGCCGCGGCTTTGTTATGCCCTTCGTGACCAACATCGCCAATGTTCGTTTCGCCAAAGATAAGCGAGTCCCGAATACTCGCGATATTTTTCTCTTCTCGTAAGAGCTTGAAATACCAAGTACTGTCAGCGGTGTCACCATAGACACAGGCGCCAATCAGTTTGTCATCTTTAAGTACAAGTTTTTTATAAACGTTTGAACCTGGGTCGGCGAGCGTGATTTCATCACAGCCTTCACCACCCATGAAATTTCCTGCTGAAAAAAGATCAATGCCGGTGACCTTGAGTTTGGTCGAAGTGAATGAGCCAAGATAGCGAGCAATACCGTATTCGGCTAGGTGATTGGCGCAGACTTTGGCTTGCTCGAAGAGTGGAGCCACAAGACCGTACACGGCACCACGGTGGTTGGCACATTCGCCGACTGCATAGACCAAAGGGTCGAAGGTCTGCATCGTGTCGTTCACAATCACGCCACGCGAGCAATGTATGCGAGCCGATTCCGCAAGCGCTGTATTGGGTTTAATGCCTGCTGCCATGACGACTAAGTCAGCACTGATTTCTGTCCCATCTTTAAGTCTGACCGCAGCAACACGCGTACCCTCTTTATTGGGTAATAAGGCTTCGGTGTGTGCCTTCAGTCGGAAGTCAATACCGCGACTCTCCAGACTGGTCTGTAGCAGATTGGCAGCAACCGAATCGAGCTGTCTTTCCATGAGCCAATCGGCTAGATGAATGACCGTTACTTTCATTCCACGAGTTCGCAAGCCATTCGCCGCTTCGAGGCCCAGGAGACCGCCGCCAATGACGACCGCATGTTGATAGTCCTTGGCAGCAGCGATCATCTCATTGGTGTCTTTAATATCGCGGTAGGCGATTACACCGGGCAAATCCTTGCCTGGGACAGGCAAGATGAAGGGGAGCGATCCAGTCGCTAGCAGTAGTCTGTCGTAAGGTTCAACCGTGCCATCTTCGGCTATGACTTCACGCGCCTTACGATCAATCTTGACAACTGTTTTGTTTAAGTGAAGACGGATCTGATTGCTCTCATACCAATCCAGATCATTGAGAATGATTTGTTCAAGATTTTGTTCACCCGCTAACACGGGTGAGAGCAAAATGCGGTTGTAGTTGGGATGTGGCTCGGCACCAAAAACAGTAATGTCGTATAGATCAGGGGCAATTTTTAACAGCTCTTCAAGGGTGCGAACACCCGCCATGCCGTTTCCGATCAGAACCAGTTTCATTTTTTTCATGGCAATCTCCTTAGGCCGCCTTGAGAGCGGGGTTGCCCTGCTTTCGATACAAAAAGTCAATCACTTCAGTTCGGTACTCTTGATACTGGACGCTGTTGGCCAATGCTACGCGGTCGCGTGGGCGATCCAGTGCAACACTCACGATTTCACCAATCTTTGCGGCCGGGCCATTTGTCATCATGACGATACGGTCTGACAGCAGGACAGCTTCGTCTACATCGTGTGTCACCATGACAGCGGTACTTTGTTTCGCGGCCATGATGCGCATTAACTCGTCCTGCAGATTCGCGCGCGTGAGTGCGTCAAGCGCACCGAAGGGCTCATCAAGCAAAAGCACCTGAGGCTCCATTGCCAAGGCACGTGCAATACCGACACGTTGCTTCATGCCACCCGATACTTCGTGTGGCAACTTGTGTTGCGCGTGTGACAGTCCGACCAAAGCCATTACCTCTGCTGTCCGCTCTTGCAATTGCTTCTTGGATTCAGATTCTGCAAAGACCCGTTCGACACCCAGATAAACGTTATCGAAGCAAGTCAGCCACGGCAACAGCGAATGATTTTGGAAGACGACTGCGCGGCTGGGGCCTGGTCCTGCGATCTCTCGACCTGCACAGATCAAACGTCCTTCGGTCGGCATCGTGAGGCCAGCGATCAGATTTAATAAGGTGGATTTCCCGCAGCCTGAATGACCTATCAGGGTAATGAACTCGCCTTTCTTAACCGTCAATTCAATGTCTTTGAGCGCAACAAAAGGACCTTTCTTGGTCTTAAAGGTTTGCTGGACGCCTTGGATGAGCAAATAGCGATCGAGATGAAGGGTCGACATATTGGCGATATCCTGAAGTTATTCGTAAGAGAATCGTTTGGCGATCGAGATCAGGCAGTATTCAAGCAGCAACCCAACAATACCGATAACAAAAATAGCAATGATGATGTTTTCGACTTTCAGATTGTTCCATTCGTCCCATAGCCAAAAGCCCACGCCCACACCGCCGGTCAGCATTTCAGCAGCGACGATAACCAACCAGGCCGTACCGATTGATAAGCGCACGCCAGTTAACATGTAAGGAAGTGTGGCCGGGAGTAGGATCTTGGTGAATACTTTCCACTCTGACAAATTCAGCACCCGAGCAATGTTCATGTAATCGACTGGGATTCTTTGCACTCCGATGGCGGTATTGATGATCATGGGCCAGATGGAGCAGATGAAAATGCACCAGATCGCCGCTGGATTGGCTGCTTTAAAAAGTAGAAGGCCAATTGGCAACCAGGCCAGGGGTGACACCGGTCGCAATAAGCTGATGATGGGTGACGTCATCGCCCCGAAGACTTTGAATCGACCGATCGCAAAACCAGTTGGGATGCCGACGATGGCTGCGAAGCCGAAGCCAAGAGCGACGCGACGCAAGGAAGATAAGATGTTCCAGCCAATCCCTTGATCATTTGGCCCATTCGAATAAAAAGGATGGGAGAACAGATCCACTGCTGCGTTAAAAGTAAAGCCGGGCGAAGGGATTTCAGTAATCGCACTATGTATCGCCTGCCAGATAGCAATAAACAGCAGAAAACCTAAACTGCCCAGCAGAGCCGGGGTGACTGGCTCAAGCACCGCCATCACCTTGTCTCGGGCCGCCAGTCGCTTTGTTTCACGATCGCGTAACGCGGCCATCTCAGCGTCTTGTTCAAGCGACGACTCCTCTGCGTGCTTTGGGTCGACCAGCATTTCTCGGTCAACCTTTAATAGCAAAGCTGTCAGCGTACGCGGCAGGATCCTTGCCAGACCAAGTTTTGCCGTCCATCAGCGTCGACGTGCGCATCTCAGTAGCAGGCAGGGCAACACCCGATGCCGTCGCAGCTTGTTTGTAAATATCAATGCGATTGATTTTCGTCGCGACTGCAAGATAATCTGGATGCTCTTTCAGCAGGCCCCAACGTTTTTGCTGTGTCAAAAACCACATGCCGTCTGACAGGTAGGGGAAGTTGACGTGGCCGTCGTTGTAGAACTTCATGGCGTCTGGATCATCCCAGGTTTTGCCCATACCATCTGTGTATCTGCCGAGCATGCGGTCGACAATGACGTCCATGTCCGTATTTACATAGGATTTAGCCGCGATGACCTCTGCTGTTTTGCGGCGATTAACGACCGAAGCATCGATGAATTTAGACGCGTCCAAAATGGCAGCAGTCATGGCACGGGCGGTGTTTGGGTATTTGACGGTAAAGTCAGCGGTACAGCCCAACACTTTTTCTGGATGATCTTTCCAGATAGCTTGTGTCGTTGTCGCAGTAAAGCCGATCTTGTCTGCGACGGCACGTGCGTTCCAGGGTTCCCCGACGCAGTAGCCATCCATATTGCCGACTCGCATATTGGCAACCATTTGTGGAGGGGGAACGGTGATGACTTTGGCATCTTTAATCGGATTAATACCGTTCGCGGCCAGCCAGTAGTAAAGCCACATGGCATGCGTGCCCGTCGGGAAAGTTTGCGCAAAGGTATATTCACGCGACTCTTTAGTCATTAAGGCGCGAAGTGACGGACCATCCTTGACGCCTTTCTCCGCTAGTTTTTGCGAAAGCGTGATCGCTTGCCCGTTGTTGCTCAACGTCATCAACACCGACATATCTTTTTTGGGGCCGCCAATGCCTAACTGCACGCCATAGATCAGTCCGTACAAAACGTGAGCCGCATCGAGCTCTCCATTGACCAACTTGTCCCGAATGCCTGGCCAAGACGCCTCTTTCGACGGCACGATTTTGATGCCGTATTTTTTATCAAACTCCATGACAGAAGCCATCACCACCGAGGCACAGTCTGTCAGAGGAATAAAACCAATTTTGATTTCGGTTTTTTCAGGTGCATCGCTGCCCGCTGCCCAAGCGCCCGCTCTAACCAGTGGATCGACCAGTGACATGATGCTGGCTGCGCCGAGCGATTTGACTGCAGTGGTAACGATGTTGCGGCGAGCAGAATCAACGGGTTGGGCGGGTGGTTGCTTGTTGCGCATTGCTGAGCTCCGGTCTGTGGTGTACCGGTAACAAAGCAACTATCGTGCCAAGTCAGTGCTTAAGACGTGATCTATGCCTATGCTGAGGCAGGGAAAGCAGGCAATACCTTCGTTTTACCTGTATTGCCTCCCCATTCACTAAGTTGGTGCATAAGTGCTGATGGCTAGTTATTCATGGCGGTATTAGCGATAAGGTCAGCTAATCGAAAAACCATTTCGAACTAAACGACCACTCGACTGCGCAAACTCCACGAAATAATATTGATGTGCAGTCAGAGCTTTCATTACCGGAAAATTCATGATCCTAGAATAGCAATAGCAATACCCATACCGATTCTGTGTCAGTCTAGATAAAGTTTGTTGCTATCCACGTCGCGCAGGAAAAGCTGTTTTCAGATACTGCATGAACGCTTTAACCTTCGCGCTCGCAAAGCGTCTAGAAGTGTGCAATGCCCAAATTTCAGCAGGAGCAGCGGATGAAGGCCCCCAACAGACAAGCCTGCCCGCAGCTAAATCTTCTTCGACAAGTGCGCTCGACAGTTTGGCGGCGCCGATGCCTGTGAGCACAGCATCACGGATCATCGTGAACGTCGGCAGTTCAAGAACTGGCTTCGTTTCGATTTCACGACAGGGGTTCCCCCCGATCTTCCAAGTGGCGGGGTTCCTAGCAGCATTCCTAACCACCACGGGTAGCGACTGCTGGCGAGGGGAAGTAGCCGACGTTGACGGATCCAACAAGGACGGCGCCGCAACAACTAAAAGTTGGTCCCTGAGGAAGCATGTCCCCACAAGCTCCGAATCCGCTTTCGGGTTAACCCGGATCACTACGTCGTAGCCTTCGCTTACGAGGTCCACTTCGCGATCTTCCATCGTTACTTTCAACTCAATCTCTGGATAGGCAGACTTGAATTGGCCAGTTAGGCGGCCCATAAACATGAGCCCAAATAGAAATGGAACGTTAACGCGCAATCGACCCTTTGGTTGTGCACTTCCGTCTCGCAGCATGTCCACTGCTTGGGCAATGTCATTGAGGGGTCCCGAAGTGCTCTTGAAGAGCATCTCTCCTTCCTCTGTCAGTTGGACGGACCTGGCGCTTCGCTCAAACAGGCGCACCCCTATGCTCCTCTCCAAATCCATGACTTTGCGAGACAGGCTAGCTTTCGGGCGTCCACTCATCCGGCTCGCTTGAGAAAACCCACCGTTGGATGCCACCAAGACAAAGTCGGACAAGTCATCAAGATTCATTTCGTTCCATATATGAGACGTATAGTCTTATTTTATGGTATTTCGTTTCGATTGTGAATATCATATATTAACCACTGATACAACCTCTTCTACAACGGCACAAACATTTAATAAGGAATCTGCAATGACACTTCTCGCATCCGGTCCTAATGGCACATCTGCATCTCAACCCAACTTAGGAGCAGCCGCAAAGGTGGGAGCTTGGCTGTTCGTCTTATGGGGCGTATTGCACGTCTGGGTGGGCTATGAAGGCATTCACCAATACCTCAGCAACGGGACGCCAG
This sequence comes from Jezberella montanilacus, assembly GCF_003003055.1. GTDB lineage: Bacteria > Pseudomonadota > Gammaproteobacteria > Burkholderiales > Burkholderiaceae_B > Zwartia > Zwartia montanilacus. The sequence goes on along the minus strand of NZ_PVTV01000011.1, from coordinate 798,458 downwards.
GACAGTGGAACATGGTGATTGGCGGCAGCAAGGCTCTTCGCTCGACCTTTTTGCAAGCAACCGATGCGACCACTCTCTTCGCGCAGGGCCAATTGCTTTTGAACTTCTGCATCGACGTTGGTGGATATGGAGTTCTGGGCCTCGCCGTGGCATGGCTCATTTTGAATCGTGCTTCTTGGCCTGCCTATTTCATAGGCGTATTCATCATAGGCATTGCCGACCTTACCTTTCTCTTTGCCATGGTCACCTCAGGTGTCATTGAACTAAACGCAGGGACGGTTGGCGGTCCTGTCATTTGGTTTTTGGCGATAATCATGACCCCGTATGGCATGCCTTCACTGCGCAATAATTCAAACCGATAGGCGAGCACCATGCACCAGAGCCCCGACTCAGTCATTTCATTCTGGTTTGAGGAGATCGCGCCTAAACAGTGGTGGGAGAAATCAGCGGATTTTGACCAGTTGATTTTCCGGCGGTTTGGGGCTTTGCACAAGGCGGCGGCAGCTTGCGAACTATTTGCGTGGCGTGAGACTGCACTTGGCCGACTAGCCGAAATTTTGGTGCTTGATCAGTTTTCGCGCAACATTTACCGGGACCAAGCGTCAGCCTTTGCATGCGACCCTTTGGCGCTTGCGCTGGCGCAAACCGCCGTTGCAGTCCAAGCTGACAGTGAACTTGAAGTGAAAGAACGTTCATTTTTATTCCTTCCTTACATGCACAGCGAGTCATCAATGATGCACTTAGTGGCAATGGCACTTTTCGATGCTCCTGGCATGGAGAGTAGTTTGGAATTCGAACGAAAGCATAAGGACATCATCGAACGTTTTGGCCGGTTTCCGCATCGCAACGCATTGTTGGGGCGCGTCTCCACGCCAAACGAAATTGAATTCCTGGCAATGCCAGACTCGTCTTTCTAACGGTTTCTCAATTTTGCTGATAAATGTGCCATATCCACAATGGCGGCCACATCTATTGCATAGAGGTGCTTGAAGAAGGTTGGAGTCCTAGCGAAACGAGGTATTCAAGAAGGTTTTGCCGTCCATGCAGTTGTCCTTATCGAGCATGCGGTGCCAGCCAAGATAGTTGTCGAGGTTCTTGGTGGCCACTCCGTAGACGCGATGCATCCATCCTTTGAGACGCGAGTGGTAGGAATTTATATTTTGAATATGGTAGCTGCCAGCCACCTTCTTTGCTGGCACGCTCTTGGATTGGATGCCCTTAGCTTTGGCAATGACTCCATAAGCCTTGTAGCCATCCGAGCAAAGCAGGCAATCGTCAGACAGGACAGGCGACAACTTCTCTCCAATGTCCTTGGCCTTGCGTGAGGCGATGACGGCTGACAGCGTGGCTCCGCTCGAACGGTCGCGGGCCACCAGCACGGGGATTTGCTCCTTGGACAGTCCAGGCTTCACGGCCTTGGTGCCACGCACTTTCGCCGGGCGAGGCAGGCCCTTGCGTTGACCCTTGAAGGACTCGATGAAAAACGTCTCGTCCGCTTCCACCACTCCGGTCAATTGCAGAGGTTGTATTTTTTGCGGCGAGCGCAGGAAGCGATGCCTCCAACGGAATGCCGTGGTGACTGCGACGCCCAATCGTTCAGCAGTTGCGGCCACGCTCAGCCCATCCACCATGCACTCCGCATTCTCGATATGCTTTTCGGCCATGCGAAGTCTTGCCAATGGAGTGCCACTCAATGCGTTGAAGGTTTTGGAGCATGCCTTGCACTTGAAGCGTTGCCGTCCGTCGCGGACTCCTGACTTGGTGAAGTGCTCGCAATCGCATTAGGGGCAGGTCTTGATCGCCTCTTCCGCTTCGCGTAGAACCAAGGAGCCTTGCACCTCCTGTTCGCGCCCACGCAGGGCCTTTTTGGCTTCGATGCACTCGGACGCGGACAGGGTGCCGACGTCCTCGATGAGCTTCTTGAATGCGGTGGGTTTGATGGGGAGCACTCAGCCGGATAAATCACAGCCTATGCTATTCAAATAACGCGCTTCCCGTCAACCCGGTTGACAAAACTGACCTAAACGCTAATACCGCCTTATTCATTAATAACGATATTTGCCGCCTTGCCGATTTCTTGTGAATTACGAAAATCCTTATTGACATATTCCTGGAAGGCCTTGCGATCAAGGGTGATGATATCCACACCCAGATTATCGAAGCGCTCTTTCACTAAGGTCGTTGCTAAGGCCTGTTTGAGTGCGTCTGTCAGCCTATCCAGCACGGCTGGTGGCATACCTACAGGCCCGAAGATGCCTGTGTAAGTCACCATGTCAAAGTCTTTCACACCGAGTTCTTCGAAAGTGGGAACATCTGGTATCAGGGCTGATCGTCGCTTGCCGCTCTGAGCAATGGCGATCAAGCTGCCGCTGCGGATATGCCCGATTGAGGCTGTCAATTGATCCATCATTGAATCAATTTGATTACCCAAGAGATCATTGTTGGCTGGGCCGCTGCCTTTATAAGGGATGTGATTAAGTTTGATACCTAATCGATAAGCCAATAATTCGAGCACGAGATGTTGGCTGGAGCCATTGCCCGCAGAACCAATTGAAACCCGGTTGTCTGCTTGCTTGGCACGGGCAACATACTCAGCAAAGTTTTTAATGCTGCCCTTGGCTGCAACGGTTAACACCATGGGCACCGAATGAATCGGGCCAACGGCTACCAGGTCTTTTGTCGGATCATAAGGCGGGTTTCTGGTCAGCGCAGGCCCTACAGAAATTGAGCCACTCGAACCAAGCATCAAGGTGTAGCCATCAGCGGCAGACCTAACCACCCCTGTTGTGCCAATGAAACCGCCAGCACCGGGTTTGTTCTCGACGACAACTTGTTGTCCCAAAATATCGCTCAACGCGGGGGCAACTGCCCGTGCTGTGATGTCGACATTACCGCCGGGTGCCCAGGGAACAACCAGTTTGATTGGCTGTTTCGGGAAATCCTGCGCCATCGTCGCGCCACAGAACCCAATCGACGCGATGATTGACACAAAAAGTGAGCGGTAATTGGCAGAAAGAAATCTCAAAGTCGACTCCAAAACGTGAGTGAATCGCTTAGACTATTTGTTTAGATCAAAATGGGCAATTCACATTTCATGAACACGCTGAACGAATCTGCAAAAGGGGTGTACCTGATCACGGTCACTCCCTTCAAAGACGATGGGGCACTTGATCTGGATAGTACTGATCGGATGGTCGACTTTTCGCTTGAAAGCGGGGTGACTGGACTGACGATTCTGGGGATCATGGGCGAGGCGCCCAAATTGACGGCTGAAGAGTCAAAACTGTTTGTAAAGCGTGTGCTGGCTAGAGTAGCGGGTAGGGTGCCTGTGGTGGTGGGGGCGTCGGCGGCTGGGTTCGCATCGATGGGCGAGTTGACCAAAAGCGTGATGGATATGGGTGCCGCCGGTGTCATGGTTGCGCCTGCTGCCACTGTGAGAACAGATGATCAGATCCTTGCTTATTTCGACATGGTTAATCACACACTTGGATCCGATGTGCCGTGGGTATTGCAAGATCATCCCGTGGCCACGGGCGTGCAGATGTCGACCAGGGTAGTGCTTAGTATTTTGAAAAACTCGCCTCGTTGTGTGATGTTTAAACATGAAGATTCACCAGGACTCGCCAAACTATCGGCTATCCGTGCCGCAAGTGATAAGGGCGAACTCAGACGTGTGTCCATCCTCACTGGCAACGGGGGTGGTTTATTTTTGCCAGAAGAACTTGTCAGAGGTGCTGACGGTGCCATGACAGGTTTTGCTTATCCGGAGATGATGGTGGATGTATGCGCGGCTTACGCACGGGGTGACGTGGATGCTGCTTTCGATATCTTTGACGCTTATCTGCCCTTGGCGCGCTACGAGCAGCAACAGAATATTGGCCTGGCGGTTAGAAAGCACATTCTGGCAGCACGCGGTGCCATCGCTAGTGCAACGGTGCGTAAGCCTGGTCCGAGTTTATCGGCGATGGATCTGGCTGATTTGAATCGCTTGATTGCACGACAAGAGAAGCGCTTGGCGCAATTAAAGCTATCGCGTTGACGAGGCTGAGGTGATCAAGCCCGATGACGGCTGTCGGCCACGACCTTGATTGCCAGGCTGAACAGGGTCAGGGCAAGCACAATCATCCCTAGAACTTGATAGGGATGATTGCTGTCGAAATCGAGTACGGTGGACGAAAGCATATAAGCATCCAAGAGCGCACCAATCATGAAAATCCAAGTGAGTCGGGATTTTGTAGTGAATGAGGCGGTGTGCATCCGGTTACAGAGACTGGCACCGAGCAGACCACTGAGGATGCCGACCGAAGCACCCGCAAGCACATCGGCTGGCCAGTGAGCGCCAACTGCAATCCTTGCAAACCCCGTGCCTGTAGCGATCAAGAAAAAGATCCAGGCGTATTTTCTTTTTGCTGCATTGATCGAAAAATAAAACGCAGTCGCCACTGCAAAGGCGGTCAGCGTGTGCCCAGACGGTAAGGACAAGTGAAGCAAGGGGTTGCCGACAATATGAAAAGTGCTGAGGTCCAGCACGCTCGCAGGTCTTGGGAAATCTAACGCGAGCTTGAGCGTTCGAGAGGCGAGTCCGGCAATCAAACCACTTAGTGCGCCCGCCGCTAGCAAACGAGGGGCAATGAGCACCAAGGGAAATACCAGCGAGTAAAGGCCCCAACCATTTCCAAGAAAAACAAAAAATCCCCAAAAACTGTCAGACAAACGCTGAGTCCGCTGATTAATAAAATAAAACAAAGCCGGTTCTGGAGCCGTGAAGTGAGCAATAGCCCAAACGAGTAAAGGCAGTATCGGTAACAGCCAATACCATGGACTAAACGACCGATTTATATCGTTTGGCGCTTTGAGACTGCTCACTGTGTGATCAACAGTCATCAATTCAGCAGGACCGAGCGATGAAACGCTTGATGTGACACGGCAGCTTCATATTGAACCAGAACCTTGTTCATCACTTGCTGGACGGTAATCGCTTTCATGCATACGTTATCGTGACAGGGCGTTTTACGGTGATTGGCTGCGCTGACACACGGTGAACAGGCCAGCTCAGCCGTGATGGGGATGGATTTACCCAATGAGCCATATAAAGCAGGGGTTTCGGGGCCAAACAGTACAACGGTGTGCAAGTCGGTAACCGACGAGAAATGCCCAGGACCCGAATCGTTCGTGACCATGACATCTGCGATGGTGTAAAGGGTTGGCAGCTCGCTGAATTTCACTTGACCAGCAAAGTTCAAGGCGTTTGCAACGTTGGCCCCAAGCCTTACTTTCTCTGCATAGGCATTCTCTTCGGGTGACCCGGTGATCAGAATCAGACTGTCGGGCCATTGACGTTCAATGGCGATGATCAAGGCTGAGAAGCTTTCGGGCGCCCATCTTCTTTGAACCAGTAATTCACTTGCATTCGGATTGATCAGAAACAGGGGGTGTGTGCCGTGGCGGTATTCCAGACCATTGGCTTTGGCCAGCGCTTCAATTCGATTCATCACATTTTGATGCATTGAGGGTTCGATGTGAGCCTGAGCAATTTGTATCGCAGAATCTGGAAAATGGACTTTGCTATACGGGAGTTCTTTGTGATGACTGAAAGCGGCATAGACCAAGGCAAGAAAATTTTTTGCAATGTGCTGATGGGGGTTGTAGTGAACTTTATGGGTCAACATCGAGCCGCGCCAGAGTCCCTCACCGTGAAAAATATCGTAACCCACTCGCCTGCGCGCACCGCACAAGCCCGTTAGCAAGGCAGTGAAACGAGAGAACAGTTCGAGATCGATCACCGTGTCGATGTTTCGTCGCCTGGCATCGAGCAAAAATTTTAAAGTGTCACGAACAAGACTGATCAGTCCGGAGGCGTCGATCGTGAAAATGTTCTCTGGTTTGACAGTATTTAGCAGCGTCAGACTGGCTCGATTACTTTTGAAAATCAGAAAAAAGATTTCAGCCCCTCGCGCTTGAGCATCCCGCATGGCTGGGTCAACAATGATTGCGCTGCCCATCTCTGATAATTCAATAAAAAGCAGTTTTTCTGGAGAGGCAGGAGCCGACTTGATTAAATTTTTTATCCAGTCTGCGATTCGAACGAAAGGACTCATCAATGCACACAGCGGTACCCCGACCCGTCTGTCAATCGCTCGCATGGTGTCAACGCTGATACTCATGATTTGCTAAGCTCGCTTTGTTGGGTTGGATGGTGATGTCTGGCACGTTGAAGGAGCGCCCAGGCACCAGGCAAACTCGTGAGCAAGTTGACTAGTCCGAAGCTCACTGAGCTAATTAGCGTAATAGTTGGATCGACGTTCCACAAGACCAGCACCGTCGCAAAGGTACTTTCGCGTAAGCCCCAGCCAGAAATACTGATCGGTAGTAGCGTCAGTAGACCTAGTGCGGGCAATGCAACCATCAAGGCTTCAATTGGCACCGCTGCGCCATAGGCCCGTAAACAAAATCCGAAACCACAGATTCCGCAAAGGTGAACGGCAACAGAAAGCATTAACTGAACAATAAAGGTGGGTGACCCCAGCGCGATAGTCAGTGCTGGCAAGCCGGCAGACAGATGTAATTTTTTCAGCACAATATTGACCAGTGAATGCGATGTCGGCCAAGCAAGCAAGAGAGCGCAGAGAGCCATCCCACCGAGCATTGCAGCCAATACAGCAACACCTAGAGTAGTGGCCCAAGCGGTGATCAGTGAGCCTGCAAAAATCAATCCGCTCGCCCCGACGATATTGTTACCAACGAAGCCCAGGCCCCGATCTAAAAGCACGACAAAAAAACCGATCCTCAATTTGGTTGGCTCAACTGCTGGATTGATCGTCACGCTTAGGCGGTGAGCCTCAATGGCTCGGTAGCTATCCCCACCAATCATGGTCGGTAAGCCTTGATTGATCAGCAGCCCGGCAAAGTAGATTTTGATGAAGCGTGCTATTGGTAAATTGATCCCTGCAGAACGCGCAATCCATGCCCAGCGAAAAGATGCCAGCACGGTACCCAGCAACATGATTAGCATTGCAAAGATCAACCACTTGGGCGAAACCTCAATGTCCGCAGAACGCAGCGTCTTCCAGTCAACGCCGCGAAACGCAAGCCATAGAAGCAGTATCGAGAACCCAATCCGCAAATAGGGGCCGATGAATTTGAGACGAGTTTTCAAGGCCGACCGCCCCAGCTTTTGCAGTGATAAAAATCAAAAGTGGAGATTTCCCTGCCAGCCCGCGCGATGGGTAGCGTCTCGATGAAGTCGCAGGATTTGAATTGTCCGGATTTGAGTGGCAGATCGAATTTCATTTGAGACCAATTGACAAATATCGTGTCGCTGTTACGGGGGATTTGCCCAAACCAGATGTCAAACTGGTCAAAGCGATCATCAAGCACGTAAATGGCCAGCGGTTGCGCGTACCAAGCCATACGACTTGCTAACGTCCAGTTGCTGATTGATATGCCAGCCACGTCTAGTTTAACCGCTAGATCTCTCGCCACTGATCCTGCTTGATCCCAACCCCACAGGTCTGCGAAGGGATTTTGTTTGCCCCACTTGTCCTGTGCAGTGACGCCCGGTAGGCCCCCGAAAAATAGCAGGGTGAAAGCGAGTGAGCACACCAAAGCCTGCACGACGACGAGTAGCTTGATGAATCGTCGTCGACCATTTGCCCAGTCTTGCGCAATCAGTCGCGCTGCAAAAGGGCTTGCCGCTAACCATGCAGGTGCTGTCCAGTGCGGCAGCCCGCCGCCACCTGCGAGATAGGCGGTCACTACAAATGGGATGAAGAAAAAAAGCATCATAGCCAAACCCTTTGCCTGTCTTTGTCTGACGCCCAACCATAAGGCCATGGCGCTCGCGCCGACCAGTAAGGGCCCATAGGCGCCAAGCTGGATTAAAAAGAACAGGAGGAATCGCTTAAATTGCCAGTCGCCGCCCGACCCATGGTGGATTTGATAAACGAATGAAATCCAGTTGTGTGTGAAATTCCAGTAAACAACCGGGGTAACGATAACCATGGCAACAGCCATCGCCAGCCAAAGCCCTAGACACTTCAAGGCGGCCAGACCAAAATGCCAAAGCAAGACTAACGTCACAGCTAGAGCGCTAAAAATCGCGGTGTATTTGGATAAGCCAGCCAGGCCGAGAAGCAAGCCAAGCAGTAGCCAATGTTGTAAACGAATCTGCTTGATCGTATTGTTTTGACAGACATGCAGCGTGAGTTTCATCAAGCCAAGCGTCAGCGCCATCAGCAAAGTATCGGGCAATAAACCCACCGCTAAAACGTGTAAGACCGGTGAAATCAAGATTAAACCGACCGCCCACAGGCCAGCTAGCTCTCGTTGTTGGGCTGGCTCGACTTGATCCCCTGTCGCAGGACCCACCCCAGCGTTGCTTGAAACACCTTTCGGCATTCTTAAGAGAACTGGCAGAGCAGGATCGCGTGCAAGTTGCCAAGCCAAGAGGCTCGAAAGCAGCCAAAGCGCCTCGGGTATGAGGCGAAGCACACCGATTGGTGCTTGAAGCGCAACAAGCGGCCATTGAATCCAGCCTACAAGAGGCGGGTGATCAAAATAGCTAAAGTCCAGTTTTGTGGCATACAGCGCATAGTGCGCCTCGTCGACAGAAAAGCCAAGTAAAAAGCCAAAGCCGACGTGGATCAGCCCCCCCAATACCAACAGACCCATGAGAGAGGCGCTGAGTGGTGGGGGCACGATTTTTGCAGGGTTCGTGGGCATAGGGGTTAAGTATTAGCGTCCCATGTGCCGGGCCCGCGTTATTGGCTAACTGGTGCGGGACTGCCAGAGGACGGTGGGGTATTGATACGAACCGCGTCAAGCGCAGCTTTTAATTCTTCCAGTTCAGTGCGTAATCTTTGACGGTCGATATTGCTGCTACTTAACTCGTCTGTCAACTTTTGCGCCTCGGTTGCCGATAGTCGTTTTGGCCCGTAACTTGTTTGTAAAAAAAGCACACCCAGTGCGCCAATCGCAATACCAATGGTCAAAATGATGAGCCAGGCTGGGATGCCGCGCCGGTGACTGGTTCTCTGGTAGGGGATGGGTTTAAAGCTTGGTCGTTGCGGTTGCACACGGATTACCATTCATACGTCCTATTTCTGCTGCACTTGATAAGCGCGCAAGAATAACCGTTTTAGCGTGATCTTGCGTTGCGATCAGTCAGGATAGCTGGTTCGGGGCTTGCTGCAATGACTTCCTGAGGTACTCATCCAACTCACTTAACCTTTCGGGCGTCCCGACATCCATCCAAGTGCCGTCAAAGCGAGCGCCCAAAACGAGCTGATGATCCATTGCTGTTCTGAGTAACGGAGCCAATTTAGCGGGCAATCCTTTCGGCGTGTTGGCAAAGAGAGCAGGTTGATAAACACCGATGCCTGAAAAAGTTAGGGCGGTTAATTGCGATTTGTGCTGAGTGAGCTGCCCGGCCGGGTTTAAGGTGAAGTCCCCCGATGGATTGTGAAGAGGATTCGGTACCATGAGTAACCAGGCGAGCAAACCAGTTCGAGTCAAGCGGTTGGCGATTTCAGCCGCGTGCGACGGGTTCCAGTCACACCAGATATCCCCGTTGATCACTAAAAACGGGTCCGTCCCAAGTTTGTGAAGTGCCGTGGCAATACCACCGGCAGTTTCGAGTGCGCTGATTTCAGACGAGTACTGAAGTTGAACCCCAAACTCGCCTCCATCCCCTAAAGTAGCCTCGATCTTTTCACCCAGCCACGCGTGGTTAATGACGATATCAGTAATGCCTGCCTGAGCCAGCTTAAGCAGATGCCAGACAATCAGAGGCTTTCCGCCCACGCTTAGCAAGGGCTTGGGCAGATGATCGGTGAGCGGGCGCATTCTTTCGCCCCGACCTGCCGCCAGAATCATGGCTCTCATTAAAAGGTATATCCGACAGATGGCTGGATGTTGTCCAGTTGATCGAGCAGTTTGATCAGGGGCCGAAACGCCAGATAACGCCCGGCGACCTGTCTGACGTATTGGTTGACCCGTGGGAGGTGAGCCAGATAATGGGCTTTATGGTCGCGGTAATTTAAGCGAGCAAAGACCCCGAGAATCCTTAGGTTTCTTTGTAGACCCATCCACTCGTAATCTCGGTGAAAGTCTGCAAAGTCTGTCGGCACCGGCAGCCCTGCCTTACGGGCTTGCTCCCAATAACGGATCGCCCAATCTAGTTGTTGCGGTTCTTCCCACGTGGTGCGGGCATCCATGACTAGTGATGCAAGGTCGTAGGTGATTGGCCCGGAAACAGCGTCTTGGTAATCCAAAATGCCGGGATTTGGCCCGTACTGAGCCTCAGCGCAATACATCAGATTCGGAGAGTGAAAATCACGATGGACGAACACGCTCGGTTGAGCCGAGTTGTGTTGTACCAACAGGTCGAATACCTGATCGATCGCTTGAGCCTGAGTCCCATCGAGAGTCATTTTGTAATGCACTGACAGATACCAGTCATTAAATAAACTAAGTTCGGCTTTGAGCCGAGGCGCATCGTAAACGGCTAGACCGTCTTTTCGAGCTTGCTGTACTTGGACAAGGGCGCTCACGGCCTGCCGATACATGTTTTGAAGACTTGGGTCATCAATGCCATTTTCGATTCGATCGTAGTAAGTGGTAGGACCAAGGTCAGTCAAAAGCAGAAATCCCAGACTAAGGTTTTCCCTAATAACGTGCGGGACATTGAGTCCGGCATCTATCAGTCGTTGCGTCACATCGATAAAGGGACGACAGTCTTCGTTGGGCGGTGGCGCATCCATCACCACCAAGGTTCTGGTAGTGGCCGAGACCCTGAAATAACGGCGAAAACTGGCGTCACTCGAGGCGGCTACCACGCTTGTCGGATCGATAGACAATTCGGTGCCCAATTTGGACAGCCAATCAATGAGGAGGGTGAAACGAGCGTCCTGAGCGTATAAAGTCATGAGTCAATGCGTAGAAAAGGGTACGATTCGGGGCAGATTGCCGAGTTATCAACACGTAATAGTTTGCTTCTCTATAATACCGTTCGGCTGCACCTATTTTGCGCTTATAAAAGCGGTAAGGTGCGATTGATGCCTAACGCTTGTCACAAGGTTAAACCCTGCACGTGTATTTTTTTCGCTGTATTTTTTTGCTGTTTGGTTTGAGTTTGTCTGCCATGCAAGCGCATGGTCAACAGATGGTCGACCCTCTCGCCGCTAAACCAGTTGATAAAGCTTGGGTTGGGCCGGGCTTGCGGTTGACGCCCGCATTGAACCGCCCTCCCGCGGGTGACAAGCCGATGGCGTCCTTTATCGAGAGTGATGAGCTCAGGTCGGACGCTGACGAAAACGTATTGCTCACGGGTAATGCGTCCACCCGTCGTCAGGATGCAATCTTGAAAGCCGACGTTATTGACTACAACAAAGTGTCGTCTGTCATGGATGGACGCGGCCACGGTCGACTGATCCGCGACGGGAGTACCATCACGGGTCCTGAAATCCACTACGACACCGAAAACGGGACGGGCACTGTCAACCAACCGAACTTCTGGTTAGAGAGCGGTGGTTCTGGCATTGGTTCTTGGGCCGATATTTTTAGTCGTAGTCAGATGTCAGTGACCGATGTGACTTATTCTGGCTGTCCCTGTCCAAATCCTGCGTGGTACATGCAGATGGACAAACTTGATCTGGACTTTGATAACAACGAGGGTGTGGCTCGCAATGGCGTACTTTATTTTAAGGATGTGCCGATCCTAGCCTCCCCTTATTTAACTTTTCCTATCAAGAAAGAGCGTAAGTCGGGGTTTTTGATTCCGACTTTTGCGTCCACTTCGACGACGGGCTTTGATTACACGCAACCGTATTATTTCAATCTCCAGCCTAATTACGATGCGACCCTTGTCAGCCGCACGATGAGTAAGCGCGGCGAGCAGATCGGTGGCGAATTTCGCTGGATGAATGCGTTCGAAGGCACATCTATCTACGCACCGGGTACGTATGTCAGAGGCCAACGCCGCACCGAGTTTGATGCGACGTTATATGATCGTTTTGACTTTTCAGGCACTTATCTAAATAACGATCTGACAACTCAGACTAATCGCTGGTTGTATTCAACGAATGGCTTCAAAAGCCTCGATCGCGGCTTTTATGCCGCTTGGTCTGCGACCGGTGTTTCGGATCCTAACTATTTCCAGGATTTTGCGGTGATTGGCGCGAATCAGATTCCGACCACAATCTTGCCGCGAATGGCGATGGCCGGTTGGGCCGACGGATTCTGGTCTTCTTCTGTTCAGTACTTGACTTATCAAACGCTGTCGTCCGTATCGAATCCAGTCGTGGCTCCCTACAATAAAGTCCCAGAAGTTGCGCTCGCCGGTAATTTGTTTAATTGGCACGGCCTGGATCTTCAAACCGAGAATACGGCCACGCAGTTTGACTTGACCAATAGCGTCGGCGTGACAAACTACAGTAGCTTGCCGGTAGGCCAGCGGTTTAGGTCTTATACGCAAATCTCTTATCCCGTCGTGCAGCCAGGCTGGTATGTCACGCCGAAGTTGAGTTTATTCGGTAGTCAGTACAACACCGACTGGAAGGCACTGACGGGTTCTTACGGGCAGTCATCCAACACGCTCATGTTGCCGTTAGCCTCGATTGATGCGGGTATGCGCTTTGAGCGGGACACCAAATTATTTAATAACGCAGCCATCCAAACAATTGAGCCCAGAGTAAATTATCTTTACGTGCCCTATCAGAACCAAGCTCAGGTTCCTGTTTATGACACCACGTTGGCGGATCTCAGCTATTCGCAACTCTTTCAAGAAAATATTTATTCTGGTGGTTGGGACAGGGTAGCCAACGCCAATCAAATTACGACCGGTGTCTCGACGCGCTTTCTTGATGCGGACACTGGCTTTGAGCGCTTGACATTCGCTGTGGCTCAACAGTACTACATGACTGATCAGTTGGTGACCTTGCCGTATGCCGTTGCGCGGACCAACAGCACATCCTCGGTGTTGTTTGAAAACACGGCCGCATGGACGGATAAGCTTGGCACCGCGGCCACCTTGCAATACAACCCATATTCTGGTCAGTTTGATCGCAGCCAGCTGTCTGCGCGCTGGAAGCCACAACGTCAAGCGTTGATTGCAGCGTCCTGGCGCTATCAGGTGACACCAACCGATACTTCCGTTTACAGGACTCAAGGTCAAAACCAGATCAGTGTCTCTGGTCAGTGGCCCTTGGGAAAAAACTGGTACACGGTCGGTCGAATCGATTACTCGTTTGTAAACAGTCCAAATACTTATCAATTGCCAGGCTTTACGCAGATGCTTGGTGGGCTGGAGTACAAGTCTGATTGCTGTTGGGCGGCAAGGGTTGTATTGCAGCGTTATGCCCTTAATCCGTTGCTGAACACGACTGTCGCGACGACGCTTGCAACTGCCAATACCTACAACACAGCGGTGTTCTTGCAGCTTGAGTTGTCCGGATTAGGTGCTTTAGGCAGTAATCCAATGGGTCTCATCGCCAAGAGTGTTGTTGGTTATGAGAATCCAGTGCCCATGGTGCCTAATGTTTCGAAATTTGAAAGGTACGAATAATGACTCAATCGAGTGTGACATCCAGAATCGTCAAGCTACTGTGTTGTATGGTTTTGGTTGTGCCGTGCGCTGCGATGGCTCAGTCAACTAGCTCGGTAAAAAAGAAAACCGATGCCAACAGTGTTTCGACCTCGCCCAGCAAAACGTCTGCTGTGCCAGTCAAGGCAACTGACTCTGCAAATAAAAGTAGCACTGCTCCAGCCGAAATCGAAGCCGATCAGATTGTTGCCGTCGTTAACAAAGACGTCATTACCCAAAGTGAGCTGAACGTTGAGCTAAAAAAAGCCAAACAAGAGTTGACTGCACAAAAAATTCAGTTGCCTCCCGATGATCTTTTAGGCGCGCAGGTGTTGCAGCGCTTGGTGACTGATAAGCTGATTGGACAAGAAGCCGGGCGCTTGAAATTGACAGTCACTGACCAAAATTTGCAGCTGGCGACAGAGTCGATTGCAGAACGTAACAAACTGACCGTTGCCCAGTTACGTAAACAAGTAGAGGCAACTGGGTTGACTTGGTCCGAGTATCAGAACAACTTGAAAAAAGAAATCCTGCTGGATCGGCTGCGACAGCGAGTTGTTGAATCGAACACAGTTGTATCGGATGCGGAAGTGGATGCATTTTTGCGTGAACAGAGTGCTCGACAGGCAGGTGGCTTAGCGCCGCTTGGTCGTCCAGCAGCGCCGAGTGAGGTGGAATCCGCTGATGGACAACAGCAGGCAACCATGCCACCCAATCAGCCACTCGCAATGGCGTTATCGCAGATTTTGGTGCGGGTACCTGATGGTGCCTCAAAAGAAGAGATTGCAGCCAAGCGAAAAAAAATCGAAGATATCCTTGCACTGTTGAAATCGGGACAAAGCTTTGAAACTGTGGCAGCTGGGATGTCAGAGGGTCCTGAGGCCATGCGCGGGGGGCAACTTGGCGCCCGTCCTATTGAAGGTTGGCCCGATCTGTTTGCTAACGCAGTCATTAAATTGGGGAATGGACAGATTAGCGGCATTATTCAAAGTGGAAATGGCTTTCACATTCTGAAGGTATTGGCTCGATCGGATGCAGCCCCTCCTCAACAACAGGCGTCATCCAAAGTAGCCAAGCCAGGCAAAAATGCAAAAGAGGCGGCCGGGTCGCCAACAGCGTCGCAAAAGCAAGCTTCTGGGCAAAATGCGCAACCCGGTCGTGGCCCACAGGGCCCGGTTGTAATTGGTGAAAGTAAAGGGCCAATGCTTGTGCAGCAAACTAAGGCACGGCATATTCTGATCAAGGTAAGTCCTGTCATGACTGATGAGTTAGCCTTGCAGCGCTTGAAAGATATACGCGACCGTCTGATTGTCGGTAAAGAGTCTTTCTCTGATTTGGCAAAACGCTTCTCTAACGATGCGTCTGCTCCGCAGGGTGGTGATCTTGGTTGGCTCAATCCGGGCGATACCGTACCACCGTTCGAGCGGGCAATGAACCAACTGCAACTCGGTGAAGTTAGCCAACCTGTGCAATCACAATTTGGTTGGCACCTCATTACCGTTGATGATCGCCGCACCGAAGATATGGCTGATCAATTTAGACGCAATCAAGTCAGGCAGTACCTCTATCAAAAGCGTACTGAAACTGCCTTTGAAGATTGGGTATTGCAACTCAGAAATCAGAGCTATATCGATAATCGTCTCGAAAAGCGCTTGAAGCAACAAGCAACTGAGTAGGCGGGTGGCGACGCATCAGGCTCGGAAAAGATTCGGTCAAAACTTTTTGGTCGATCAGGGGGTTATCGAGTCCATTGTTCGCGCTATTGACCCCTCAGTCGGCGATCGAATGATTGAGATTGGGCCAGGTCTCTCTGCGCTGACAGAGCCGTTGTCAGCGCGCTTGTCTAAACTGGTAGCCATTGAAATTGACCGTGATTTAGCCAGTCGTTTGCGCAATCGGTTTTCCACAGACAAGCTTGACGTGATTGAAGCCGACGCGCTTCAAGTAGATTTTTCGGCGTTCGGATCGAGTTTGCGAATTGTGGGTAATTTGCCTTACAACATATCGACCCCCCTCCTGTTTGCCTTAAGTCAATATGCCGACAGCATTATTGACCAGCATTTCATGTTGCAACGTGAGGTTGTTGATCGAATGGTGGCGACACCTGGAAGTGGTGACTTCAGCCGTTTGTCAGTGATGTTGCAGTATCGCTATAAGATGACCAAGCTTTTTGATGTGGATCCCAGCGCTTTTGATCCGCCGCCGCGAGTGGTCTCATCGATTGTGCGAATGATTCCGCTAGATCAGAACCGTCGACGTGCAGCGAACGAAAAACTCTTTGCAGAGGTTGTTGCTCGCGCGTTTTCCCAGCGGCGAAAAATGTTAAGAGGTGTTTTGTCGGCCTGGGTGCCGATGATACCTTGGTCTGACTTGGGTATCGAGCCAAGCTTGCGGGCTGAAGCAGTATCCGTGCAAGCCTATATCGGCATGGCAGACGCTCTGCATGCGCAAGGTGTTAACAGCCTTGCTCAAGCGTGAACGCTAAGTTGCCCAGCCAGCCAGACACGGATGATGTCCTCTGCGCGGTCTTCGAGTAACTGGGCGCAATCTTGACAAGCCTGGGCAAGGGTCATTGGACCGTTGGTCAAGCTGAATGCTGCTTGAATACCGACGCCATAGAGTTCCTTATACCCAATGCCCAGTGAACCTGCAATTGCGATGACTGGTACGCTCAGTCTTTTTGCGATTTGCGCAACACCCATGGGCGTCTTGCCGTGCAAGGTTTGAGCGTCCATCCGTCCTTCACCAGTCACGACCAGACTTGCGCCGTCAACAGCTTTTACCAAGTCACTGAGTTCGGCTATCACCTCTACCCCAGGCCTAAAGCGAGCCTTCATGAAACTGTGTGCTGCGAAACCCAAGCCACCCGCGGCGCCTGAGCCTTTGCTATTGCGAAAATCGTGACCCATTGTTCGGGTGACCGAATCAGCAAAATGACCTAGCGCTTCATCAAGTTGTCGCACTTGCGCAGGCGTGGCGCCCTTTTGTGGACCAAAAATCGCTGAGGCACCCTGAGTGCCGCACAAAGGATTATCAACGTCGGATGCAATGGTCACTCGAACGGTTTTTAGTCGCGGATCCAGATTGGTCGCGTCAAGGGCCGCCAGTCGAATCAGGGCGGCTCCTCCTGGCGCTAGGGTGTGGCCTTCCGAATCTGTTAGCTTGAGGCCTAATGCCTGCAACATGCCTGCGCCGGCATCATTGGTTGCCGAACCGCCCAGACCTAAAACGATGTGCTCCGCACCTTGGTCGAGGGCGTCAAGGATCATCTCGCCGACACCAAAGCTGCTGGCGCGCATCGGATCGCGGTCTTCTGGGCGAATCAATTCAAGGCCAGCTGCGGTTGCCATTTCTATCACTGCAGTCTTAGCAGGCAGCCAGGCCCAGGCGGCATTTCGTGGTTGCCCGAGAGCATCCTGCGCAATGGAGATTCGTTGCTCTCCCTTGGTCGCAGCTAAGACGGCATTTACAGTGCCTTCGCCACCGTCTGCCATTGGAATGCAAAGCACAGTAGCATCTGGCAAGACTCGTTGAATGCCTCTGGCAATCGCAAGCGCTACTTCTTTGGCAGAGAGGCTTTCTTTGAAAGAGTCGGGCGCGACAACAATTTTCATTGAGAGTGAGTGCTAGCCATTAACATTATTTACGTTGAATCAATTCAATTTTGTAACCATCGGGATCTTCAACAAAAGCAATGACTGTCGTGCCATGCTTCATCGGCCCCGCTTCACGAGTGACTTTGCCACCTCGTTCGCGGATCTTGTCACAGGCTTCATAGGCATTTTCGACTGCTAAAGCAATATGACCGTAGCCAGTACCGATTTCATAATGATCGGTATCCCAGTTATAGGTAAGTTCGAGCACTGCGCCCTGACTTTCGTCCCCATAACCGACAAAAGTGTTGGTGAATCGGCCTGTCGGGTATTCGGTACTGCGAATGACCTGCATGCCCAGGACGGTGGTGTAGAAATCTATCGAGCGCTCGAGATTGCCAACGCGCAACATGGTGTGAAGAATTCGCATCTTAGTCCTTTGATTAAAGTTCTGGTACGCCGTCTGGCGAAAACTGTTTAAGAATCTGTTTGGCCGATAGATAATCCGGGTAAAGTTGTTCAACTTCGTTCCAGAAGTCTCGACTATGGTTCATTTCGCGTAAGTGAGCAAGTTCGTGCGCAATTACGTAATCGATAACCATGGGGGAAAAGTGTATCAGTCGCCAGTTAAGCATGATGTTTCCATCACTGCTGCATGATCCCCAGCGAGTGCCGGCAGATGATAGTCGCCATTTTGTGATGCTGAGGCCCGTTTTGCGAAGAAAGTGGTTCAACCTGTCCTGAAACCAGTTTCGCGCTCGTCCCTGCAGCCAAGCTTGTGCCATCTCTCTGATTCGTGAGTTATCTGCGTCTAACGGCAACGGCAACCATAAGCATTGACCTGCTTGAGGAGCGTTGTGATCTCCCTCAAAATGCGGGCTACCGTGTGGGATATGAGCTCCGGGTACGCCCACCCTTAGTACGATAGGACACCCAAGGTAGGGAAGTTCACCCCCAGACTGCCAGCGCGTGTGCGACATCGCCATACTATCTTTGCGGCGTTGCCAGTCCTGCAGTTTTGTCAAAATCCAGGACATTTTTTCGATGACTGCATTGTCGATCTGCACCAGCGTGACCCAGTTTGGCGCAGTGACCCGCAAACCGTCGTCGCCGATGACAAAGCCAATGCTGCGTCGCTTCGATCTAAGTAATACAAAGCCCACGACGTTGTGCCCCGATCGAACGATGCGCCAACGACCTCCGTCCGGCATGCTTTGTGGTGGTTGAACCCAGTTTGGCTGTGAACCTTGCGGTTCTGCCAGGAGTAACTCAAGCTGACTCATGATCAGCCCGCGTAATATTCTGGGTTTAGTCTTTGCATTTCGGATTCAATCCAGGCAAACACTTTGGCATTAAGTTCTGCGGGTGTTAGGCCAGCCGAGGGGATTGGGGGGCCGATAGACACTGTGATCAGACCGGGTTTTTTGAAAAATGCATTTCGCGGCCAGCAGTCTCCAGCATTATGAGCAATCGGAATAACTGGCACGCCAGTGCGGCAAGCTAAGATCGCGCCACCTAACTTGAACTTGCCCATTTTGCCTGGTCTGATTCGCGTCCCTTCAGGGAACAGAATGGGCCAGCGCCCTTGATTGAGCTTCTCTTGACCAATCTTCACCACTTGCTCGATGGCGTCGCGCCCATTGCTGCGATCGATTGCAATCATGTCTAATAAGGCGATTCCCCATCCGAAAAATGGGACTCTGTGCAGCTCGCGCTTGTAGACAAAGCACAATTCACGTGGCAGGTGTGAAGGAAGAAAGAGGGTTTCCCAAGCGGACTGATGTTTGGATAGCACCACAGCTGGTGCATCAGGTAAATTGTCTTGACCGATGACGCGCCAGTTCACGCCACAGATTGACTTTGCGCCCCAGATCGTCAGTGCAGTCCAGCCCATCGTGAGCCTGTAGCGCCAGGGCAAAGTTAGCGGTGCCCAAAGTATGCAACCAAAGGCATAGGGAATGACCGTGACAAGTTCAAAAATTGCAAATAGCGCGCTACGCAAAAAAATGATCAATTTGATGAGGCTTCCAGAATTTGTTCAACTGCGTCTGCTAAATCTTGTGCCAGCTTGGTACCTTCAGGTAACCCACCTTTACTGAGCGTCTTGCGGCCGTTTCCAGTCTGCACTAACCAGGGTGCACAACCCGCCTGATGTGATGCTTGAAGATCACGCAGGGAGTCTCCGATTGCCGGCACACCTTCTATCGAAATATCGTAGCGCCTGGCGATGTCGTGAAACATCCCTGGCAAAGGCTTACGGCAGTCGCAGCCATCATCAGGACCATGTGGGCAAACAAAGAACGAGTCGATCGTACCACCGTGTTGGGCTAGTTCTTTGCGCAATTTTTGGTGGATTGCTGTCAAGGTCTTGGTATCGAAATAGCCTCGGGCAAGCCCGGATTGGTTAGACGCAACCGTAACCGTCCAGCCCGCTTGATTGAGTTTCGCAATGGCAGCTAAGCTACCTGGCAGAGCCTGCCATTCATCCGGGCTTTTTATATATTCTTCGCTGTCTTGATTGATGACACCGTCACGGTCAAGGATGATCAGCTTCATGTAGTCACCAGTTTTGATAGATCTGCTACCTGATTCATGAGGCCGTGCAGATTTGCTAGTAAGGCTAAACGATTGTTTCGAACAGCAAGCTCATCAGCCATAACCATGACCTCTGTGAAAAAGGCATCAACTGGTTCACGAGCTTGGGCAAGTGTTTGCATGGCTGCTTCGTAATCGCCAGCAGTGACTTGTTCGGTAGCAACCGGCCGAAGCTTGTCCACGATGCCAGCGAGATTAATTTCAGCCGGATCCGTCAATAAAGAAGGGTCTACACTAGTCGTTGTCTGATCGGCTTTTTTCAATAAGTTGCTTATGCGTTTATTCGCTGCAGCGAGGCTCGTTGCAGCAGGAAGTTGCATAAACGCCGTCACAGCTTTGACGCGAGCGGGTATTTGGTGCAGCGCGGGTGACAGTGCGAGCACCGCCTCAACTGCATCGCGGTCAAATTGCTGGATGAGTGAGTTGCGTAAACGTTCAATTACAAACGCATTGACCTCAGCGACGGTCGAATCAGTTAAGGTGCCAACAGCGAAAGACTTGGCGGCGGCTTGTAAAAGCCCGTCAAGGGTCATGGAGCCATGCTCATTGATACGCAGGAATCCGCCTGCAGTCAATTGCTCGAAGGCGCTGATCAAACCGAGTGCCGCTCGTCGTAAACCAAACGGATCACGCTCTCCCGTGGGGGCGAGACCAATGCCCCATATGCCTGTCAAGGTCTCGGCACGGTCGGCCATGAACAAAATCGCAGAAGCCAGTTGCTCTTGGTGAATAGGCGTATCGAAGCGAATCCGGTACTGTGTGTGCAGCGCGTCAACCACCTCGGTGGCTTCACCGTCGCCTCGGGCATAGTAGGCTCCCATGATCCCCTGAAGTTCAGGAAACTCCCCCACCATATTGGTCGTCAAATCAGCTTTGGCCAACAAGGCGGCACGATCGGCAGCGGTCGGGTCTATATTCAATGCGTGTGCGATCCAAGCTGAGATCTGACGAACTCGATCCACCCGTTGCAGTTGTGACCCGAGTTTGTTGTGATAAACAATATTGCCAAGTGTTGCGACGCGCTCGGCGAGTGGCGTTTTGCGATCGGTTTGGTAGAAGAATTCAGCATCGGCCAATCTCGGTCGCACCACTCGCTCATTACCTTGAATAATCGCTTCTGGTTGAGCTGTTGGCATATTGCTCACGATCAGAAATTGATTTGTCAGCTTGCCGCTGACCGGGTCGAATAAGGGGAAATATTTTTGATTCAGACGCATGGTCAGGATCAAGCACTCTTGTGGCACGGTCAGAAAACGTTCTTCAAAAGCGCCGACATAAACTTTTGGCGACTCGACCAGCGCGGTGACCTCGTCAAGCAAGGCCGCGACGGCTGGGTCGTCTGACAAGGTAGTGCCCAGACGCTCTGATTCAGTTTGAAGTTGCTTGGCAATATCATTGCGGCGCGCTTCAAACGAGGCAAGGACATGACCTTGCCTGGCTAGCTGATCCTCGTAAGTATTGGCATCTTTGATGTCGATTGAACCTGGGTGCAAAAAGCGGTGCCCGTACGTGGTGCGACCCGCTTGCAAGCCTAAGATGGTTGCCGGGACGATGTCCTGACCAAACAGAGTAACCAGTGCGTGCGCCGGACGCACGAACTTGACCGAGGTCAGTCCGTCAGCCAGTTGATACTTCATGACTTTAGGGATAGGTAATCCGGCCAATGCTGATTCAATAACCGCTTGGAGTACTTCCCCAAGTTTTGCACCCGCCGCTTCACCCCGAAGCACGAGATAGTCCTGTTTACCGTCTGATTCGCGAGCCAGGGTGTTCAAGTCGATTTTTTCCCAGCCCTTGGATGCCAGCTTCTTGAGAAGTGCAGGGGTTCCCGCGCCTGAGTCATCCAGACCGATTTTTACCGGCATGAGCTTTTCAGAAAAAGACTGCTGCGGTGCCTGTGAAAGGACGGCAGTCAATCGGACAGCCAATCTGCGTGGCGTGGCAAAGGTGCTGAGCTCACAATTGGCATCCAGCAGGCCGTGTGCGGCGAGCCCATCTCGCATCCCTTGTGCAAAAGCTTGGCCTAATTTGTTCAAGGCCTTAGGGGGCAGTTCTTCTGTGAAAAGTTCCACTAACAGCGGTTTGCTGATAAGCGTAGCGATGTGGTCCGGCACGTTGTGATCCCTGATGGTCGAGCTCATGCGCTGACCTCTTGTCCCTGTTTCAGCATGGGGAACCCGAGATGCTCACGAGAGTCGTAATAAGCTTGTGCTACCGCTCGCGACAGATTGCGTATACGGCCGATGTAGGCAGCACGTTCAGTCACGCTGATTGCACCCCGAGCGTCCAGCATATTGAAAGTGTGAGCAGCTTTTAAAGTAGCTTCATAGGCGGGTAGCGCCAGCGGCACAGCAATGAGCGCTTGAGCCGACGCTTCGTAATCATTGAAGTGCCTGAACAGCATGTCAGCGTTGGCGTATTCGAAGTTGTAGGTTGATTGCTCGACTTCATTTTGATGAAACACATCGCGATACAAGACCTTCCCACTTGTATTTTCTGTCCAGACCAGGTCGTACACGCTTTCAACGCCCTGCAAATACATGGCCAGACGCTCAAGCCCATAGGTGATCTCACCGGTTGCAGGCGTACAGTCCAAACCCCCGACTTGCTGGAAGTAAGTGAATTGTGTGACTTCCATGCCGTTAAGCCAGACTTCCCAGCCAAGACCCCAGGCACCCAAGGTGGGGTTCTCCCAATCGTCTTCAACAAAGCGAATGTCATGCTTAAGCGGATCAATGCCCAGCGCTTTGAGCGAGCCGATGTACAAATCGAGGATATCAGGTGGTGCGGGTTTAAGGACAACTTGGTACTGATAATAGTGCTGCAGACGATTGGGGTTTTCGCCGTAGCGACCATCTTTAGGGCGTCTTGATGGTTGTACATAAGCCGCGCGCCAAGGCTCGGGGCCAATGGCCCGGAGGAATGTTGCCGTGTGAGAGGTGCCGGCGCCGACCTCCATATCATAGGGCTGCAGTAGCGCGCAGCCCTGCTGATCCCAGTATTCTTGCAAGCGCAGGATAATTTGCTGAAAAGTAAGCATGTATCTTTGGTAAAAAGTCGTTTCTGACGAGCGAGACCAGCATTTTACAGCGCCAGACGGACTAAACAGCGGTTCCCCCCTTAATCGCCTATCATTTAACAAAATCCCTATTCATTGCTGCAATCGGAGTCACTCAATGCCCCAATACATCAACGTCGAAGTGAGCGATGGCATTCAGATCATCACCATCAATCGACCTCAGGCGAAAAATGCGATCACCATCGACACCGCGGTTGAAATGGCCGCCGCCTTCGAAGAGATGGATGCGCGAGACGACGTCAGAATCGGGATTTTGACTGGTGCTGCTGCTACGTTCAGCTCGGGCATGGATTTAAAGGACTTTGCCCGCACCGGCAAACGTTCTGTTGTAGAAGGTAAGGGATTCGCCGGTTTTGTCGAAGCGCCACCAAAAAAACCCTTGATCGCCGCGGTCGAAGGCTATGCGCTAGCCGGAGGTTGCGAGATGGTCTTGGCTTGTGATTTGGTCGTAGCGGCCAACAACGCTAGTTTTGGTTTGCCTGAACTGAAACGTGGCCTGGTGCCTGGCTCGGGTGGCATGATGCGTTTGCCAAGACGAATCCCGTACCATATCGCCATGGAAGTCGTTTTGACAGGTGATATGTTCTCTGCTGAACGTGCCCACCAGTTTGGCTTGATTAATGTATTGACTGAGCCTGGGTTAGCTTTGGCCGGGGCCATCAAGTTGGCACAGCGGATTAGCGAGAATGGCCCCTTGGCGATTCAAACCGCTAAACGTCTGATTAACGAAGGGCTTGATTGGTCATCGGATCAGATGTTTGACTTGCAACGGCCTCGCATGGCGCACATTTTTTCGTCGCTAGATGCGCGCGAGGGCTCCACCGCGTTTGCTGAAAAACGTAAACCAGTCTGGCAAGGTAAATAAGTTTCATTTTTTCACTTCTACTCCAACCATCTCATTAATGGGCAATCACATGTCTGTCACGATTCAAGAAGAAGATCTGGTTCAATCGATCGCTGATGCGATTCAGTTCATCAGTTATTACCATCCCGCCGACTACATCAAACATCTGGCACGCGCTTACGAGCGTGAAGAGAGCCCGGCGGCAAAAGATGCCATGGCTCAAATTTTGACTAATTCACGCATGAGCGCAGAAGGGCATCGTCCTTTGTGCCAAGACACGGGTATCGTCAATGTGTTTCTTAAAGTCGGCATGAATGTTCGCTTTAACAGCACCAAGAGCCTGCAAGAGATCTGTGATGAAGGCGTGCGTCGTGGCTACATGAATCCCGACAATCCTTTGCGTGCATCGATTCTCGATGACCCCATTTTTGCGCGCAAGAATACAAAAGACAACACACCCTGTGTCGTCAATGTTGAGCTCGTGCCCGGCGATAAAGTTGATGTTCAGCTGGCATCCAAAGGCGGTGGTTCAGAGAACAAATCCAAGTTGGCCATGCTTAATCCTAACGATTCCATCGTAGACTGGGTTGTCAAAACCGTCCCGACGATGGGTGCTGGCTGGTGTCCACCTGGCATGTTGGGGATTGGCGTTGGCGGAACCGCTGAAAAAGCTGTTTTGATGGCCAAGCAGTCTTTGATGGAAGATCTCAATATGTATGAACTGCTTGAGCGTGGTCCTGCAAACAAACTCGAAGAACTGCGGATCGAGCTCTATCGCAAGGTCAACGCTTTGGGGATCGGCGCTCAAGGTTTAGGTGGCTTGACGACTGTGCTGGATGTAAAGATCAAGACCTTCGCCACGCACGCAGCTTCATTTCCCGTTGCCATGATCCCTAACTGTGCTGCGACACGCCACGCACATTTTGAGCTGGATGGATCGGGACCAGCACATTTGCATACGCCTTCATTAGATGATTGGCCAAAGGTCACGTGGGCACCGGATTACAAGGCGTCCAAGCGGGTGGACTTGAATACGCTGACGAAAGCCGAGATCGCTACCTGGAAGCGTGGCGACACGTTGTTGTTGAACGGAAAAATGCTGACTGGCCGAGACGCTGCACACAAGCGTATTCAGGATATGTTGGCTAAAGGCGAACCATTGCCTGTGTCGTTTAAAGACCGGGCGATTTATTACGTCGGTCCGGTGGATCCCGTTCGCGATGAGATTGTTGGCCCCGCAGGTCCGACTACTTCAACGCGTATGGATAAGTTCACCGACATGATGCTTGATCAGACAGGCCTGACGGTCATGATTGGCAAGTCCGAGCGCGGTCCAGCAACGATTGAATCAATCCGCAAACACAAGGTGGTCTACTTGATGGCGGTGGGCGGAGCGGCTTATCTCGTGTCCAAAGCGATCAAGTCTTCCAAGGTCCTGGCTTTTGAAGACTTGGGTATGGAGGCAATCTATGAATTTGACGTTGAGGATATGCCGGTGACGGTTGCCGTCGATTCAGAGGGCGTCTCGGTTCACACGACAGGGCCTAAAGAGTGGTCGGCGAAGATTGCTGGGATACCGGTTGTTGTGGCCTGAGATAAACGCGAGCGTTTTAAGTTAGTGCTGAAGGATCGTATTGATTGCCATATACGATCCCAGCACAACAAGTCCGCTTAGAAAGCATTTCTTGAAAACTTGCTGAGAAATCATCCCGCGGATGGATTGCCCAAGGTACATCCCCGCAAAGGCAGGGATCAGTGCGATCATGGAATTGGTCGCGACATTCAGCTGAAATTGTCCGGCAAATATCAGACCAACCGCCAGCGCAAGTGATGAAACCGTGAAGGTCAAGCCTAAGGCTTGGATGAGATCATCTTTTTCTAGACCGAGTGCAGCAAAGTAGGGCCCAACGGGCATGACCGAGATGCCCGTAGCCCCCATGATGACGCCAGTAGTCAGGCCAACCACAGGTGAGGCCAGTCTCTCAGACGTTGGACGCACTACAAATTTCACATTGCTCAAACCGAATACGCCATAAAAAGCCAACACGCAGCCCAGTACGATGTTTGCCAAATGAGTTGCACCGCTGGTCATGAACATGACCCCGAGCGGCGTTCCCACGCAGACAGCAATCAGCAAGAGACTAAAACGCTTAGTGAGATTGCCGAAATGTGGGCCGTTGAAGAGTTGCCATACGTTGGTGAGTAACGAGGGGATCACCAGCATCCCGGCTGCTTCCGCAGGAGGGATGATGAGGCTGAGGACACCGATGGCAAAAGTCGGTAGGCCCATACCCAGCACGCCTTTGATGACGCCAGCCATGACAAAAATCATGGATCCAAGAGCAATGACCAAATACGAATGACTCAATACAACTCCATTAACTGCGTGTTGTCTGCAAATTCGTCGGGCGTGCCTTCTTTAATAAGCTCGCCTGATTTCATCACCATCACTCGATCAGAAATCTTCAAGGCTTCTTTGACGTTCTGCTCGACGATCAGGATCGACATCTTACGTTCTTTCTGCAGCGCACGTATGGGCCCCAGCAAATCTTGAAAAAGCTTAGGAGCTAAGCCAATCGAAGGCTCGTCCAGCAAGAGACAGCGAGGCTGACTCAATAGTGCACGTCCGAGCGAAACCATTTGTTGCTGTCCGCCGGATAAGGTGCCGGCCCGTTGTTGATAAAACTTTTTTATCATGGGCAGCACGTCCATGACCCAATCGAGACGGGCTGCCTGTTCCCCTTTGGGTGTGCCGTTTGCCCAGAAGCCTAGCCGCATGATTTCTGCGACAGTCAGTCCTGGGAACACACCTCTACCCTCAGGGACCAAGGCAATACCAGCACTGTTCATAGATTTAGGCGTTGGCTTCGCAACCAGTCGACCTTCTAATGCAAGCGTGCCTTGCTCAACAGGGATCAACCCAAATAGGGCCTTAAGCAAGGTTGATTTGCCGGCACCGTTATGACCAATCAAGCAAAGCACTTCGTTATGTTCGAGCCTGACGCTGAAGTCGTTAAGCACTGGCCGACCGCCATAGCCAACTCGCAGGTTCTTTGCCTCGAGAAACGGTTCGTCACCGCTTTTGCGCGCATGATTCAGGTGGGGCACGTTACTCACGCGTGATCTCCGAAATAGATTGCGGCAAGATGAGGATCTTTGAGAATATCCTGTGAACTGCCTTGAGCCAGCAGTTTTCCTTGATCAAGAAAGGCCACACGATCTGATAATTGAATGACGATATCGAGATTATGTTCAATGATGCAAATGGTGACTCCACTTGCAGCATACTGACGCAACAACGTCACGAATTTCTCGAACGAGCGCGGATCAAGCCCAGAGGCGGGCTCATCTAGCAACCAGAGTTTTGCCTCACTTGCCATGATGCGGGCGAGACTCAGAAACTTTCTCTCTGCATAGGCGAGATCGACGGCGCGCTCTTTGCGTTTGTCGATCAAACCTGTTTCGTTTAAAACCCGTTCGATTCGCTCGGCATTTTTTTCTTGACCAGATTGCCAGATCCAGCTGCCGCGCTCCATGACTGTCATGATATTTTCTTCGACGGTCATCTGATTGAACAAACGCAGATCCTGAAACGTGCGCGCAATGCCCATGCGTGCGATCTTCCAGGGTTCGATGCCATTAATCTGTGCACCCAACCAATGAACGGTGCCTGTTGTGGGTATCAGGTGTCCCGTGATCAGATTGAAAAGGGTGGTCTTTCCCGCTCCGTTTGGGCCGACAAGCGTGGTGATCACCCCCGCAGGCAAATCCAACGTGACATCGGATATCGCTTGCAGTCCACCAAAATTTTTGTTCAGACCTTTGATTTGCAAAAGTATCTCTGCGGTGCTCACGCGGATTTCTCCTTGCTACGACCACCCACTAAGCCACCGGGCCTGAAGATCATTAACACCACCATTGCAGCACCATAAACAATTTGCTGAATAGCACCTAGCTCTCCAGGGGGAAGAAACGGTAGGTAAGTCAGTGCAGCGGGTAGCGTCATCAGTAAAGCAGCACCTGCGACAGGACCAAGCAATGTACCGGTGCCACCGATGATGACCATGGCCATGAGAAGAATCGATGTTTCGAGTGTGAAGCCTTCGACATTAATGAAGCTCATGTAAAAGGTGTAGAGCACGCCCGCAATCGCAGCCAAACCAGATGAGATCGCGACCGATAAAGTTTTGACGGCGTTAACGTGTTTGCCATAGGCTTGCGCAGCAGATTCGCTATCCCTGATCGCCATGAGGCTGCGACCAAAACTGCCTCGTACGAGTAAACTGAGAATGCCCAGCACGGCGAGTAACACGATGACTGACAGAATTAAAAATGCGGTGTCATCAATAAAGACATAGCTAAATAGCCTAGGTCTCGGGATCCCGATCATTCCGCCTAAACCACCCGTCACAGACTTCCATTCTGCAAAGATCGTCACACCGATCACTTGTAAGCCCAGCGACGCAGCAACGAAATATTCTCCCCTGACACGTAAAGCGGGTAATGCTAAAGCCATTGAAACCAGCGCAGACAGACTGAAAGCTACCAGCATTGAAATCAATAGTGAGTCAGTGACGTTCAAGGCGAGATAGGCCGCGGTATACGCCCCAATCCCAAAGAAAATGGTGTGAGCAAGCGAGTAAATACCAGCGTATCCCATGATGAAATTCAGAGTCAGCGCAAGGATGCCGTTGACACAAAAGAGAACAGCGATATTTTGGAGATAGGCGATCATCGTGTTGCCTGACTCAAGTGGTAATGGCTCGGCCGTATACGCCGCCGGGCCGGAACAGGATAAAGAGGAAGAGAATGACAAAAGTCACCGCTTCGCTCCATTGAGGATCAATGATGGCCAGGCAGAGGTTTTCTGCCATGCCCAGCAACATACCGGCCAGTGCCGCGCCTCTCAGGCTGCCCACACCGCCTACGATCGTTGCTGCCAGACTGATCAGCATGACATGATGCGACATGGAGGGGTTTAAGCCCGATGTCGTCGCCGTCAAAATCGCAGCCGGTACAACCAGAATGGAACCGATCAAAAACGCAAATTGGGAGATTTTTCTCTGAGTTAGGCCGTAGACCTCGATTAGCACTGGATTTTCACCTAAAGCCCGTAGGGCGATGCCCAGATTTGTCTTGGTCAATAAATACTGCAACAGGGCAAAACAGATGACTGCGCAGACCAGAACGATTGCCAACATGGGTGCTACAAATAAGCCAGGCGCAAGCTCGACACTTTTGCTCAAGGGCGTACTGATGGTAACTAACCCACGACCAAAGGCCATCGCGATTACGTTTTGAACCACGATAGCGACACCGAATGACGCGGCGAACACTGTGAAGAAAGAACCTTCATGTCGCTGGATAATGGCGTAGACCCAGCGGTCGAGCAGCATCCCGAAGACAGCGGCTGCTGCAATAGCTGTGAGCGCAGCAATCGGCCATCCGAAGTGGGCGACTGAGTACATTTCAAAGAACGCGTAGCCAGCAATCGTGAAGGTGGCGCCGTGTGCCGCATGAAAAATCCGCGTCATGCCGAAAATCAGCGAGAAGCCGGCCGCAATCAGTGCATACAGCGCACCGGTTTGCAGGCCGTTGAATATCAGTTGAACAATCAGCATGAAGCTTCTACCTGGGGCAGCTTAGGTGGATATCTATTTATTATTTGCCTGGTACCAGTAGTTTGCCTGTGCCATCACCCACGATTTCCATAATTTGAATGGGTGCTTTGACGGTGCCGTCGGCTTCAAATGAGACGGTTGATCCGGCAAATTCAAACTTGTCAGTTGCTTTGCGCTGAGCAAGAAGGTTTTCGCCCGTGACGGGTTTACCCGCTTTTTCGAGTGCTGCTGCGAGCAGGCCGAAGGTCAGGACTGAGTTGTAGTAGTTGACCACATAGGTGGTCGGCTTCTTGCCGTATTTGGCTGTGTAATCGGTTATCAGCCGTTTGGTACGAGCATCTTGTTTATCCCAATCAATTTGCTGACTGGTGTAGATAATGCCTTTCGCCTCAGGCAGTTTCTGGACTGAGGGGATGTCAACGGCAGAGTAACTGGCCAGTGGCTGGCTAACGCCATTGTCACGTAGTTGTTTCACTAACTGGCTTTCCTGATTGCCATAAGTAGCGAAGTAAACGACATCTGGTTTGACATCGCGAACCCGTGCGGCAACGCCCGAGAATTGCTGTGCGGTGGTTGGGATAGAAAATGATCCGACCAATTCGCCGCCCACTTTCGGTAGCTCGGTACCGAGCTCTTTCACAATTGCCTGGCCAAGCGGGTCATCAACATAAATCAGCGCAACGCGCTTCAAGCCTTTCTCTTTGACCAGATAGGGCACAATGATTTTGACCTCGAAGTTGGCCAGAGGGATGGTGTTCCAGAAATAGTCGCCGAGTGTGGCCAGATCAGGTCCGACGCCGCCACCGTTGACCACAACGGTCTTGGTGCGAGCCCCTACCGGTGCGACCGCTTTGGATACGCCAGTAAACGCCGACAGCATGAACGGTACTTTGTTGACGTTAATGAGCTTGTTTGCTGCGACGACGCCCTGCGCAGGGGTGGCTTGGCTGTCTTCGTAAACGATACTCAGCTTACCCGAGAGCATTTTGTCGGCGTTGATATGCTCAACCGCCATGTTGGCCCCGCTGCTAAAAATCTGACCGTATTCAGCATTATCGCCACTCATGGGGAATGCTCCCCCGATCGTGATGTCTGCAGCAAGCGCGGGCTGCATAGTCAACACAGTAATCGCCAAAACAGACAGGAAAGATGGCACAGCAAAAAGCTTTTTCATTTGTTTGTCTCCATTAATGTTTAGTCGTCTTATCGCGACGTAATTTGCACTACTCTACCGTTAGATTGCTCTCTTTCCCAGTAATTCTTGCAAAATTTCATCTGTATGCTGGCCTAGCGTCGGGGGGGCGCGTCGGTATTCTACCGGCGTGTCCGAAAAAATCATCGGGCTGGCCGTCGTGGGCGTGGACCCAGCAATGGGATGAGGCATGCTCTTCCATATCTGTCTCGCGACGACTTGTGGATGATCGAACACTTGATCAATTGACTGAATCGGACCGCAAGGTACACCCCCAGCTTCCAGTTTGGCTATCCATTCATCGCGCTTGCCGCTTGCCATGGTGACTTCTAGCAGAGGGATCAACTCGTCTCGGTTGATGATACGCTGGCGATTCGTGAGGTATTTCGGATCGCTTGCCAGATCTGCCCGTTCTATTGCCTGGCAGTAGGATCTGAACTGCGAGTCATTACCGACAGCCACAATCATAAATCCGTCTGAAGTCTTGAATACTTGATATGGCACGACGTTTTGATGGGCATTGCCTGCACGTTGTGGCGTCACACCAGACGTCATGTAGTTGAGATTCTGATTGGCTAGCATTGCCACGTGGCAGTCCAGTAGCGCAATGTCCAGATGTTGACCGAGTCCACTGCGATCGCGTTCGCGTATGGCTGCGACGATAGCCAGGGAGGCGTACATGCCGGTGATGATGTCAGTGACCGCTACGCCAGCCTTTTGAGGGCCAGCACCCGGTAATCCATCACGTTCACCCGTGATGCTCATCAGACCACCCATGCCTTGGATCATGAAGTCATAGCCGGGGCGCTCGGCGAAGGGCCCTGTCTGACCAAACCCGGTGATCGAACAGTAAATCAGATGAGGGAATTCTGCCTTCATACTTTCGTAATCAAGTCCGTACTGTTTCAAACCACCGACTTTGAAGTTTTCAACCAGAATGTCACAATGCTTGGCCAGTTCACGCACAAGGTCCGCGCCCTCTGAGCTAGCCAAATCAATTTCTATCGAACGTTTATTGCGGTTCGTGCTGAGGTAATAGGCTGCTTCACTTGTGTCGTGACCATCTGCATCCTTTAAGTAGGGTGGTCCCCAGGCGCGTGTGTCATCCCCGAGCTTGGGCCTTTCTACTTTAATTACATCAGCACCCAGATCTGCCAGATTCTGGGTGCACCAGGGCCCTGCTAACACACGTGATAAATCCAGCACCCGTATGCCGGTCAGTGGTGCCTGTCTTGCTTGAGTCATTTATTTAAATTCCGCGTAACCGTGGCTCAACACCACCACATCTCTCTCAGCTACTTTGGCACGATAGCTTGCGCTATTTGAGCCGGTACGCCACATGTCTACTACCAGGGTTTCACCAGGGTAAACCGGTGAGGAAAAACGATTGTGCAAAGCAGTCAGCTTGCTTGCATCATTACCGCACAGCATCTGAACCACTGCTCTGGCGGCAACACCGTAGGTGCACAAACCATGAAGAATTGGTTTGGGATAGCCTGCAGCGGTCGCCACGGCAGGGTCTGCATGCAAAGGATTGTCATCCCCGCTCAAGCGATAGATCAATGCAGCTTGAGGCAAGGTAGTGATGGTACAGGTCACATCAGGTGCCGTATCGGGGGTAGCCTTGAGTTGCTCCGGGCTTTCGTCTGTTTGACTCAGCCCCCCATCACCCCGACAGAAAGTCGTCGAGGTGATGGTGGCGAGCAAGCTACCCCTGTCATCGCTCAGACTTCTTTCGCTGATGACAAGTGCGCCTTTGTCTGCCCCTTTATCAATCACATGCGTGATTTTGAGCGTACTCACTACTTTTCCCTCGGCGGGGATGGGTTGGTGAATATTTAGTCTTTGCTCACCGTGTACGAGTTTGACCCAGTTCACCCCGGTAGCTGGATCTTTCATCCAGAAACCTGGATAGCCCAACACCACAGCGATGGTGGGAAAGGCTTGCAGGTTTTTCTCGTAGGTGAATTGCAGATGGCTGGCATCCGTGGCTTCTTGACCCAACCCAATCCCGAGGGCATAAAGGATTGAATCCTTTGCCGTGTAGGTTTGATGAACGACTGGAAACTTCCAGTTTTTGATGGTTTGATAGTCCATGATTAGATGGGGTCCCAGCCGATTACATCACCCGAGCGCTCAAGCGGATAGAAATGGCTCTTGAGCGCCGGTGCGCCAACCGCAGCAATGGACTCGGGTGTCCAGCCTTCGCTCATGTGTACCGAACGTACTGGGCGCGGCTGGCTGAAAATCATGATTTCATTGGCGCGCACACCGAAGATTTGAGCGGTCACGTGACTGGCCGCATCGCTTGATAGGTACACAGCCATCGGAGCGATTTTGCCGGCATCCATCTTCTGTAGTTTTTCGACGCGCGCTTTTTCTTCAGGCGTATTCGCAGGGATTGAGCTTGTCATGCGGCTCCAGGCGAATGGGGCGATGCAGTTCGAGCGCACGTTGTAGCGCGACATATCCAGTGCAATAGATTTTGACAACGCAGCGATACCGAGCTTAGCCGCGGAGTAATTGGCCTGACCAAAGTTCCCAATGAGTCCGGAGGTCGATGTCATGTGCACAAACGAGCCTGATTCTTGTTCGCGGAAATAATTCGCTGCGGCTCGGCTGACGTAGTAGGTGCCGTTCAAATGAACGTCGATGACTTGACTCCATTCTTCGTCGCTCATTTTATGGAACACACGGTCACGCAAATTGCCGGCGTTATTAACGACGATATCGATTTTGCCGAAATGCTGGACTGCCGTTTCAATGATGTTATTGGCACTTGCACGTGTTGCAACGCTGTCTGTGCAAGGCACTGCCTGGCCGCCAGCTTTAATAATTTCGTCAACGACTTGCTGGGCTGGACCAGCACTTAAACCTTCGCCATGCAAACTTGCACCAATGTCGTTTACGACCACTTTGGCTCCTGCCGCCGCCATCGCCAAGGCAATACCACGTCCCACACCGCCGCCCGATCCAGTCACGACTGCTACTTTGCCTGCCAACATTCCACTCATCCCGATTCTCCGTTTATTTTGAATTTTCAGTGTTACAACGCAGTTGTTGCAATATAGTAGGGCCAAACGGGTCGCTTCGCTATTCAGTTTTCGGGATGGCAGCCTTAGCCTGATCGAAATACAAGCCGTGCGTGTTTCGTCGAACAAATAACAAAGCAATGGACGTGATATGAGAAGAGTTTCGCTTGGTTGGGTATGTGCGCTGCTGGTTTGCTTTTCTTCTTCAGCCTCAGCGCAGCCCTGGCCAGATAAGGCTGTGGATTTTATTGTGCCTTTTGCTCCGGGTGGGCCAGTCGACACAACGGCGCGGATTACCACCCAAGCGCTAGCACAGCTCTGGAAAGTACCGACTGTGATCGAGAACAAAGCCGGCGCGGGCGGAATCCTCGGAGCACAGGCTGCGGTTAAGTCTGCACCGGACGGCTATCACTTTTTCTTCGGTGCTATCCATCATTCAATTTTGCCCGCGTTGAAGCCGAATTTAAGTTACGACGTCCAAAAAGACTTAGTCCCAGTTGGTCTGGTTGCCAGATTTCCGATTGTGCTGGTGGTTAATCCATCTCTTCCAGTTAAATCGGTTTCAGATTTGATTGCTTATGCGAAAGCTAATCCCAATAAGTTGTCCTACAGCTCATCGGGTACTGGAGGCGGCACGCATTTGGCTGGTGAGATTTTCGATAGCCTGGCTGGGACCAAGATGCAGCATATTCCCTACAAGGGCAGTGCTCCGGCCATGCAAGATCTTGTCGCAGGTCAAGTGCAGGTGATGTTCGCTGATGCGCCTTCAGCAATCCCTTTCATTAAGGCCGGAAAAATCAGAGCCCTGGCTGTTGGTAACCCCGAGCCATCGACGTTCTTCCCGGATTTGCCAACTATCGCGCAATCAGGGCTGGCCGGTTACGAAGCTTATTCATGGACAGGCTTGCTCGCCCCTGTTGGTACCTCGCAAGCGGTCATCGATCGCGTGAATGCCGACTTGGTTAAGGTATTGGCCGACCCCAAGACAGCTGAGGCACTAAAAGTAGCGGGTGCCGAACCAGCACCAGACAGTCCTTCGCAATTTCAGATCTTCTTGTCAGCTGAAATTAAAAAATGGGGTGATGTGATCAGGTCCGCTCACATTACCGTTGACGAGTAGCGCTGACGATAATCACGGTTTGCTTTAGTGACGCTGAGATCGGGGCTCTCACTCGGGTCTGATGTTCCCTTTAGTCACGACTTCCTGCCAAAGATCAAGTTCATGTGCGATGCGTTCGCCAAATTGAATCTCGTTGATCGTGTCAACAGCGTACCCTCCCTTTTCTACCGCCGCGATAAAGTCAGGGTTGCTTCTAACTTTGTTGGTCGCTTCTCTGAGTTGAGCGACGACTGCGTCAGGCATATTCAATGGGCCGATTAGGCCTATCCAACCGACTACCTCGTAGTCTTTGATGCCCGATTCAATCATGGTTGGCACATTGGGCATGCCCGGGTTGCGGCTGCGTGACGTGACGGCGAGCGCTCTGCCTTGTCCCGAATCGACGAACACTTTGGCAGTGCTGATGATGTCAAACATGAAAGTGATTTTGCCGCTGACGACGTCCATCATGGCTGGCGAATTGCCCTTGTATGGTACATGCAACATTTCAGTACCAGTCGATTGGCGCAATAACTCAGCGGACATGTGGTTGGAGGCGCCGATCCCCGCTGAGCCAAACGAGACTTTGTCGGGATTCAACTTAGCGTAATCAATCAGTTCTTGAATGGAGTTGGCCGGTATCTGAGGGCCAATCACGAGCATATTGGTGTAGTTGACGACTGAGCCAATCAAAGTGAAGTCGGTGCGCGGATTGAACATTTTGCTTCGTTGAACCACCGGTGTAATGGTCATGCTCGGACTGGCAACGAAGTTCAGGATATAGCCATCTGGAGTTGCTTTCGCAGTTTGATCAGCAGCAATCATGCCGCTTGCACCGGCTTTATTTTCAACGACAACCGAGCTCTTTAGCTCATCGCCGAGATACTTGGCAAACAGCCGCGCCGTCGTATCGACCGGGCCTCCGGCCGAATAGCCGACCAAGAGTTTGATTGGGCGTTCAGGCCATTTACTCTCTGCTATGGCTGTCGCACAGCCAATTGTTATCCCGATTGATATGAGTAGATTACTTAAGTGCCTCATCGTTTTCTTCATTCTATTTTGGCGCCAGATTCTTTGACGGCCTTGCGCCAGGTGATCAGGTCTTTTTCTATCGTTTTTGCGAACGCTTCCGGGGTCGATGCAACGATGTCATACCCGCTTGCATTGAGTTGTGCTTTGACTGAAGGGATGTTTGCGACTTCGTTGAAAGTTTGATTCAGTTTGTCGATAATTGGCTTGGGTGTGCCAGCGGGCGCGATAATTCCGTACCAACCATCAATGACAAAGTCTGGCACCGTCTCTGCTATGGTTGGGGTATCGGGAAGTAAAGCAGAGCGTTTTGCACTGGCGACTGCTATCGGTCTGAACTTGCCATTTTGTACCTGAGGGTACGAGGTAGAAAAGCTATCAAACATCAGGTCAATATCGCCACCCAATAACGCCACAACGACTGGGCCGCTACCCTTGTAGGGGACGTGCACCATCTTTGTGTCTGTTGCTTTTTGAAACATTTCGGATGAAAGATGGCTGGTGTTGCCGTTACCTGCTGATCCATAAGAAAGCTTACCTGGATTGGCTTTGGCATAGGCGACGAGTTCGCTCACGGTATGGACGGGCAAACTCGGTTTCACCACTAACAACAAAGGCAGTCGCGCCACTAACGAAACAGGCGCGAAGTCCTTCATTGTGTCGTAAGGCAACGAGGGGTAGAGCGCTGGATTGATAGCATGTGCTGACAAAACCATCAGGACTGTGTATCCGTCTGGTTTGGCGTGAGCCAGCGCGTTAGTGGCGATCGTGCCACCCGCCCCGGCTTTATATTCAATGACAACCGGCTGCCCGAATTTCTTTTGTAACTCTGCCATCATGGGGCGTGCCAGAAAATCAGCACTGCCTCCCGGAGGGTAAGGCAGCAATAAGGTGATTGGCTGAGTGGGAAACTCCTGCGCGCCAGCGCTGGTCGCGAATAAAAACAATCCGAACAGCCAAGATCGTAAAACCAATTGAGCCAAGTTCAGAACAGTCGGTTTTCGAATCATATTCCTTTCCCTTGATGAGCCTGCGTGTAATTAAAACGATGCCAATTGCGTGAGTTAAAAACTCAGTTGTCCATTGGCACTGCGTTTGATGACCGACATATTCGGAGCCCGTTTGAGCGGCGCCCCGGTTTTGGACTGAAGTTCATCAAAGCTAAGACCATCCAGCAAGGCTCGAACGCTAAACTCACCCGCCTTGACGTCAACAATGGCAAGGTCCGTATAAACGTGCTTGACCACACCAATCCCTGTCAGGGGGTAGGTGCATTTTTCCAGTAGTTTTGGTGACCCGTCTTTAGCGACGTGATCCATGGTGACGATCACACTTTTTGCACCAATCGCTAAATCCATCGCGCCACCAATGGCAGCAATTGCGTTGGGTTCGATAGTCATCCAGTTGGCTAAATCGCCATTGGCCGCGACTTGAAACCCTCCGAGGACTGAGTAGTCAAGGTGACCACCCCGCATCATCGCAAAAGCAGTCGTATGCTCGCAAATTGACGCGCCTGAAACGAGCGTGATTGGCGTGCGGCTCGCATTGATCAAATCCCAGTCCACTTCGTCACCTTCAGCATTACGACCCATGCCAAGGATGCCATTCTCGCTGTGCAATAGGATTTCTTTGTCTTTGGGCAGATAGTTGCTGACCTGTGTTGGCATGCCTATCCCAAGATTAACGATAGCGCCATCTTCGAAGTGCTGAGCAACAAGATATGCGATTTCTAGGCGGTTCAACGATTGATAGTTGCTCATTTACTGGCTCCTGTTTGGACGACCGCATTGACAAAAATGCCAGGTGTCATGATGTATTGAGGGTCAAGTTCGCCGAGTTCAACTATTTCTCTGACTTGAACAATCGTGTATTTGCCCGCCATGGACATCACCGGACCAAACTGTCGCTGAGCGAAACGATAGGTCAGGTTGCCCCAGCGGTCGCCTTTGTCTGCCTTGATTAGCGCGAAATCCCCTGACAAGGGTTGCTCAAGGATGTAGCCTTTTCCATCTATCACTCGTTGCTCTTTCCCCTCAGCAATCAAGGTGCCGTAGCCCGTTGGCGTAAAAAATGGGCCCAAGCCTGCTCCCGCAGCGCGCAGTCGCTCTGCCAGGGTGCCTTGAGGCATGCATTCGAGTTCAATTTTGCCAGCTTTGTACGCCTCGGCAAACGCCTCTGAATTGGGCGGACGTGGATGCGAACAAATCACTTTGCGGACTCGGCCTTGGCGGATCATTGCCGCAATACCGCGATCAAAGGTCCCGGCGTTGTTGGCGATGATGACCAGTTCTTTAAGATCTTTATCGATGATCGCGTTCATCAATTCGTAGGGTACGCCAGCCTCCCCAAAACCGCTGACGATGATGGATGCACCGTCTTGGATGGGGGCAATTGCATCTTCAAGTGACGCTTTTATTTTGTTCAACATACTTCATTGCTCCATGGATAGATGAGCGCCTTCGACGATAGGTTTCCACGTCGCACGTTGCTCATCGATGTAGGTTTGAAAGGCTTCAGGGGTATTGCCGCCGGTTGTGCCGCCCATTGCTTGAAATCGAGCTTGCATCTCTGGCGCTTCCAGTACGGCTTTCGTTGCCTGCTGGATTTTCCGACGAATTTCAAGCGGCGTGCCCGCTGGCGCGACCAAGCCAAACCAGGCCGTCACAACCATGTTATCGATACCTGCCTCAGCCATAGTCGGGACGTCTGGCAACTCGGGTGATCGTGTCTTACTGGTGATGGCCAGGGCCCTGAATTGCCCGCCTTTGATGTAAGGCATTGAGCTAGGTAGATTATCGATCATGAAGGTAAATTGATTACCCAACAGGGCTGATACGGCGGGACCTGCGCCCTTGTAGGGGACATGCGCAGCTTGAATCCCCGCGCGTTGAAGGAACATCTCGCCAGAAAGGTGCGGCGATTGACCTGTGCCAGAGGAGCCGAATGAATACTGTCCGGAAGGATTTTTCTTTATTGCCTCAATCAGTTCGCGAGCGGTTTTGTAGGGGGACTCATTATTGACAACCAGAATATTCGGCACGGCAACCACCATCGTGACCGCGCTGAAATCTTCAGGCTTGTAGGGTAGTTTCTTGTACATCGAGTAGTTAATCGCGTTGGGGCCGATGTTGCCCATGTCGAGGGTGTAGCCATCGGGAGCAGAGCGGACGAGTGACTGCGAACCAATAATGCCTGCAGCACCCGCTTTGTTCTCTACTACTACAGTGGTGCCAAGCGCAGCAGCGAGCTTGTCGCTGATGACTCGCGTAGAGATATCCGCGGTCCCGCCAGGTGCCGCCGGGACGATGATGGTGATCGGTTTTTCAGGCCACGCAGCGATTGCATTGGCTCCTAGTCCGAACGTGAATACGCAGCACACCAATATTTTTGATGTCGTTTTCATAGTGTCTCCCCAAGCTTTTTTGCTCGTTTTGTGGCATTGTACGTGTGCTTTATAGTTATACGGGATTTTAAGAATAAGAACTCAGACTTTCAAAAACAGAGAATCCCCTGTTTGCCACGAGCGTTACTATATTTGCCACAAGGAGAACCAACATGGACTTAACCTGGACCGCAGAAGAGTTAGCCTTTCGCGACGAAGTCCGCGAATTCGTGAAAACTCAGATCCCTGAAGACATGCGCGCCAAAACCTTTGCGCACCAAAGGGCAAGCCGCGAGGATTACATTCGCTGGCACAAGATCCTGGCAAATCGAGGCTGGGGGGCACCTAACTGGCCCAAAGAATACGGCGGGACCGGTTGGACCAGTCTACAGAAAATGATTTTTGAAGTTGAAACGTTTAAAGGCGGCGCCCCAAGAATGCTGCCTTTTGGGCTGAGCATGATCGGCCCCGTTTTGATGAAGTTTGGTAATCAGGCACAGAAAGATTATTACCTGCCCCGTATCATCAATATGGATGACTGGTGGTGTCAGGGTTATTCAGAACCCGGCTCAGGCTCCGATCTCGCGTCCCTGAAAACCAAGGCTGAAATTGTCGGTAATGAGTTTGTGATCAACGGCCAGAAAACCTGGACGACCCTCGCTCATCATGCCGATTGGATGTTCTGTTTAGTCAGAACCGATCCTGGTGCCAAAGCACAGCGGGGGATTTCGATGGTGTTGATCGACTTGCGCCAGCCAGGCGTGAACGTCCGTCCGATCAAGACCCTGGATTCTGGCGCAGAGGTAAACGAAGTCTGGCTTGAAAATGTCAAAGCCCCCCTCGAAAATCTTGTGGGTGAATTGAATGGTGGTTGGACCTACGCCAAATACCTGCTTGGCCACGAGAGAACCGGCATTGCGGGTTTGGGGTACTGCTATCGTGAGTTGGCGATTCTCAAATCATTAGCAGAGCGAACGACTTCAAGGGGTGAGTCGCTGGGTATGGACCCAAGAGTGCGGGACAACATTAATCGCGTCGAGGCATCTGTCCGGGCGCTCGAAATGCTGTTGTTGCGTGTTGCCGCAGATAGCAGCTCGGCTGAACCGGGTCCTAAAGCATCCATTCTCAAAATCAGAGGATCCGAAATCCAACAAGATCTTGCTCGTTTGCAAATGCAAATTGCAGGGGCTGATGCGTGGCCGTATGACCCCGATTGGATGTTTGCAGAGTCAAGCTTTCATGGCCCAAGTCCTGATTTCTCGCCCGCTGCAGCGGCGGCGTATTTCGATACGCGCAAGACTACGATCTACGGCGGCAGTACTGAAGTGCAGAAAGGCATCATTGCCAAGCACATTATCGGCGTATAAAAGGACCTCAAAATGGATTTTGCATACTCAGAAGAACAACGCATGTTGACAGACAGTTTGCGCCGTGTCATGAGCGAAAACTGGACCTTTAAACACCGTCGCGCCCGCCAGGCAACAGGTCAGATGGACAAGCAAGCGTGGCAATCGCTTGCTGATCTTGGTGTAGCAGGCTTAATGGTCCCAGAGGCATACGGCGGATTTGGTGAATCTCCAGCAACGATGTTGACCGTGCACCAGGAGCTTGGGCGTGGACTGGTCAGCGAACCGGTTATTCCGAGCGCAGTCATGGCAGTCACTTTGCTTTCGAATAGCAGCAATGAGTCATTGAAGGAAAGATGGCTGAGCGCACACGCAGAAGGCGAGGCTGTACTCTCCATCGCGTGGCAAGAAGAGGGTGAGCGGTACTCGATCAGGCCTTTATGCACCCATGCCGAACGCTCTGGTTCCGGCTTCGTCGTCAGTGGTCGCAAGACCTTGGTTTGGCACGGCGCCGCTGCGAGCGCGCTTATCGTGTCGGCTTTGCTCGAAGGTGAAATTGCGCTGTTCTTAATTGAGCGTTCAGCAAATGGTTTATCAATGGCTGACTACCCTACCTTCGATGGAATGCGGACGGCCACGGTCGGTCTAGATAAAGTATCGGTGGGCGCAGAGGCCCTCATTGCGAAAGGTGCCGAAGCTGAGGCTTTGATTAATCTGGCATTAGATTTTGGTATTACCGCCTTGTGTGCGCATGCGAGTGGTGCGATGGAATACCTGACGGAAGTGACGATTCAGTACCTGAAAACACGACAGCAGTTCGGTCAATACCTTGCTAATTTCCAAGTCCTGCAGCATCGGATGGGCGATATGCTGATCCAGCAGGAAATGGCTTTGTCGATGACCTATGTCGCTGCTCAGGCCTTGGGCCAGAGTAACGCTGCTGAGAGAAGCCGATTGGTGTCTATGACTAAAGTTGAAGTGGCCGCCGCCGCGCGTTTAGTTGGAGAGGCAGCGGTTCAGTTGCATGGCGGGATGGGGATGACAGACGAACTGGAAGTTGGCGACTACTTCAAACGGCTGACCTACACAGACCTTTTGCTTGGCGATACGCTTCATCACCTGCAGCGTATGCAGGATATGGAGAGTTAAGCACCATGACAACAAGCGATCTAAGCGCATGGGTTGGGCGTTCTAAGACTGTCTCGGATCGACTTGATCCCAATCATGCTGCTTCGATCGCGGTCACCTTGGGGCAAGCTAAGCCAGGCGTGGGTAGTGATCTGGCCCCGCTTTGGCACTGGGCTTACTTTCTTGAAACGGTCCCTTTGTCTGAAACGGGCAGAGATGGTCATCCTGCGCGTGGCAGTTTTCTGCCACCTGCGGATAATCGCAATCGTATGTGGGCAGGTGGACGCGTCAATTTTCTTGGAGCCCTGAAAGTAGGGGTGGAAGCAGAAAAGACCTCAACTGTGACAGCTATTAAAGAGAAGCAAGGCAGGACAGGTTCTCTGCTGTTCGTCACGGTCAAACACGACATTGTGCAAAATGGGAAACTGCTCATTAGCGAGGAGCAGGACATCGTTTACCGGGAGCCCAGTCCACCGAAACTCATTGGTAGTGAACCCGCCCCCGTGTCGCAATGGATCTATCCAGTTAATCCGACAGAGGTCATGTTGTTTC
Organism: Jezberella montanilacus; assembly: GCF_003003055.1. GTDB lineage: Bacteria > Pseudomonadota > Gammaproteobacteria > Burkholderiales > Burkholderiaceae_B > Zwartia > Zwartia montanilacus. Next base: position 756,387 of record NZ_PVTV01000011.1, on the reverse strand, counting down.
GTTATTCTGCTGTGACCTTCAATAGTCACCGGATCCATTACGACTACCCTTATGTGACACAAACGGAGGGTTATCCGGGCTTAGTGGTACACGGCCCGCTGATTGCAACCATGATGTGTCAGGGTTTTACGCAAGCTAATCCGCAGGCGCGTATGAAACACCTGGCTTATCGAGGCTTGCGTCCTTTGATCTCGCCAGCACCTTTCGATGTGGCGGGCATAATACAAGACAACGGCCAGGCTCTCGTCTGGGCGCAGCAAGACGGCACGCTTGCCCATCAAGCTGAAATTCAATTTGATATCTAAGCAATGAATACAACTGCACCACCAACAACCGCTCGCCCCCGTCCGCTTGACGGAATTACCGTGGTGAGTCTCGAACATGCTATCGCTGCGCCTTTCTGTACAAGGCAACTTGCCGATATGGGGGCTCGCGTCATCAAAGTTGAGCGACCTGGTGTTGGGGATTTCGCTCGCAACTACGATACGCGAACAAAAGGTCTGGCATCCCATTTTGTCTGGACTAACCGATCGAAAGAAAGTTTGACGCTTGACCTCAAGCATCCGGATGCACACGCCATTTTGATGCAACTGTTAGAGAAGGCAGATGTGTTGGTACAGAATCTCGCGCCAGGCGCTGCAGCCCGAATGGGCTTGTCGTTTAACGCCTTGCATCCTCAATTCCCCAAGCTGATTGTCTGTGATATTTCAGGTTACGGCGAAGGTGGCCCTTACGAAACCAAAAAGGCCTATGACCTCTTAATACAGAGCGAAAGCGGTTTTGTGTCAACCACTGGTTCACCCGATGCTCCTGCTAAAGCAGGTTGTTCTTTGTCGGATATTGCTGCCGGCTCGTACGCGTATTCAAGTATTCTCAATGCTTTGTTGCTGCGCCATAAAACAGGACTCGGTAGTCGGTTAGACGTGTCGATGTTAGAGAGCACAGTTGAGTGGATGAGCTTTCCGCTTTATTACGCATATGACGGTGCCGCACCCCCTGTGAGAGCTGGCGCGGCTCATGCAACCATTTATCCTTATGGACCCTTTCCGGTAGGGGATGGTAGCCAGGTGATGCTTGGTTTGCAAAACGAAAGAGAGTGGGTCGCTTTTTGTGACAAGGTCTTGCAGGACCCAACGGTAGCAACCAGTGCCGATTATGAAAACAACTCCAGGCGATCAGCGAATCGTGAGCCGCTTCGAGCGCTGATCGTTGAGGCCTTTAGCAAAATGACCATTGACCAAGTGGTTCAGCGTCTTGAAGCGGCGCAAATTGCCAACGCGCGGGTCAACGAGATGAAAGACGTCTGGGCGCATCCTCAGCTTCAAGCCCGCGAACGTTGGGTTGAGATACAGAGCCCAGTCGGACCATTGCCAGCGTTGTTACCACCGGCCAGCAATAATCAATTTGATGCTCGTATGGATCCAATACCGGCTATTGGTGAGCACACGGCTAAGATCTTGAAAGACTTGAATGTCAGTGAGCAGATGATTGCTGATCTTGTTGCCGCGAAAGCGATTTAGGACTTTATGCTGTTTATCAAATATGCTCTGTGGGCAGCATTAGCTGGTGGTTTAATCCCAGTGATGGCGGTCTTGAACGCCAAACTTGGAGCAACACTCGGTAATCCGTTGCATGCTCCTGTGATTCTGATGCTGGTAGGCCTGCTCGTAGCCATCAGCATTAGTCTGATCCTGACCTCGAAATTACCAAATGTTCGTGCACTAGGATCGGTCAATCCAATGTATCTGTTAGGCGGATTTTTCGTTTGCTTTTATGTTGTTAGCGCGACGCTTTTGTCGCCGCGCATTGGGGTAGGCAACTTTATTTTGTTTGCCGTTTGTACACAGATTGTGGTGTCTGCAGCAATTGATCATTTTGGATTATTTGGTGCAGCTGTTAGAGAAGTGTCCTTGGCAAGGCTTGGTGGGCTTGCCTTGGTGATCACAGGTTTGATTACGTCTCAGTTGGCGAAGAACTAAGTCGCCAATCAACTTGGTCATTCACCCCAAACCGCGCCATCCTTGCGCGGATCAGATGCGCCGGCATAACTTCCATCGGGCAGACGCATAATCCACTGGGCTCCACCGAAATCACTGCGACCGCCCAGTTCTCCGAAGGTAGGGGCTTTATAGCCTGCAGATCTTAAGGCAGCAACGACGTCACCAGGCATGCCGTCTTCGATGGCGAGTGTATCAGCAGATTCAAGACGCCACCGAGGAGCTTTTATGGCGGTCTCGATTGTGTGACCCGCTCCAACAACCTTGAGCAATAATTGCAGTTGCCCTTGGGGTTGCATGGCACCCCCTACGACACCGAACGAGGCGAAGAATTGCCCGTCTCTCGTTGCTGCAGCGGGCACCACGGTGTGGAACGGGCGTTTACCAGGTGCTGGGCTATTGATATGGCCAGGCCCTGCAAAACCAAACCCGCGATTTTGCAAAACGAAACCGCAGCCTTCTGCCGAAATGCCAGAACCAAAACGCTTAAACACACTACTCATCAACGTGACAGCCAAGCCATGGGCGTCGACGACGACAGTACAGACTGTGTTCCCGGCAGGATCAGCGACGATTTTTTTGGCGTGTTCCATGCCACGACCCATCGCTTGAACAGAGCGAAGCACCACGATGGGCTCATCCATTTCGTCAAAACTCAAGTCTGCCATGTCACCGAGCGCTTGCAACACCGCAACGCCGTGTGTGTTGGGTGGACATTCGTAAACGGTGACATCTTTAAACTTTTGACTGATAGGCTCACAGAAATTACCTTGATGATTGTCAAAATCATCTTCGTGCAGCACCCCACCATGCCGCTGACTCGCTTGCGCGCAGGCTCTTGCTGGAAAATCTTGATAAAACCCCTGAGGCCCACGTTGCTGAATGTTCTCCAGTACGCGAGCTAAATCGGGATTACGAAACAGTTCACCTGCTTTGGGCGGATCACCCGCGCGAAACAGGGCCGAACTGGTCGGATCGTAATGCAAGACTGAGTCAAAGATTTTCCATTCTCTGGCTGCGATCGCTGCGATTCGAAAGCCATCACGTGCGATATCAATGCCGGACGTAAATAAATTGGACCAGGGCATTTTTCCATACCGCTGATGCAAATCCCACCACCCCATCACCACGCCGGGCGTTGTGATGGACAAACCATGTCGCTCAGGAATTTGGTGATTTTTAAACTGATTGAGCAAGGTATCGGTAAACGCAATAGGCGCTCGTCCGGTACCGTTATATGCCAGAGCTTTGCCCGTTGGCTCCACAACCATCGCTAACAAATCGCCACCGATGCTAGTCGCCATGGGTTCGACCACACCCATCATGACGTCTGCGGCGATGGCTGCATCGATCGCACTGCCGCCCTGTTTTAGTATGGCGCGGGCAGCGTCAATCGCAAGCGGATTACCCGAAGCCACCATGCACGATGACGCCGTTAAATACTTCACTGCGTCCAAATCAGGGGGGCCACGAGGGCTGCAACGACTAAGCCTGTTATAACCGGCACGACCAATACACGCACGAGCTCCATGACGTGCACACGCGCAAAGCCGGCCACGGCTATAAGCGAAGACCAAGCGACCAAGGTGCCACCTCCCGTCCACACGGCACCCATTTGCCCCACTGCCGCAAGGGTAGCGGGATTCATGTGCGCCACAGGTGCTAGAGCGCCGGATAGGGAACCAGTCAGTGGTAAACCAGCAAAACCTGATCCATCAATACCAGTAATCATGCCGACGAGCAAAATCCCCAATGAAACCAGCATGTCGTTTTGAGGAATCAGATGCTGGGCGCTCTGGATTAATTCAAACAGTAAATGTGGTGCCTTCACGCTGGAGGCCAGCCCCAGAATGGGGCCTGCGGTGTCTCCTGCTCCAACAAAGAAAAAACCAGCAATCGGCAAGACCGAGCCCATGGCCTTAAAGGCGAACACAAAACCATCAGTAATATGGTTGGCGCTATCTTCAAAGAAGTGACGAGAGCCCGAGGCAGCCCACGTAGCAAATATCATCAATAACGCAGCAGCACCGCCAATCAATGAGGCAGCATCCCCACCTTTTAAATCAGGCATCCCCTTAACGTATTTCGGCAAAATCATGACGGCAATCACAATCAGGAAACAAAAGGGAGTGAGGACAGCAAAGCTTTTCGACCAAAAAACTAAGCGTTGATCCCTGATCTTTAAGATGTTTTTGATGTCAGCGTCCGTTGCGAACGGCTGCTCGTAAGATACCGCTCTGGCCATTTCAGCCTTGTCAAAGGTGCCTTTTTTTTCCGGGGGCTGATCAACCGAACTCTCTGCTACCGCCTGCCAAGCTTGCAACAACGTGCTACTTGGCTTTAGAAAAACTTGTCGTTGTTTCGCATACAACAGCAATAAAGCAATGCCACCTACAACAAAAGACAACACCAGTGCGCGATCACCGACTAGAGCGGCGCTGACGCCCGATCCCGCTGCTTTGGCGCTAATCCCGGGGGCAACACCAATGATGTAGTCGGAGGATAGGGCCATACCCTGTCCCGCAATCGCAATGACGGCGGCACTGACCAGTGGTGGCAAGCCAGCCGCAATAGCCGCAGGCAACAAGACAGCGGCAACTAAGGGTACTGCTGGTGTTGGCCAGAAAAACAGGGAAATCAAATAGGTCACGAAAGCGAGTATGACGAAGGCACTGTGGCCATTCTTCATAACGGCTCGAAAAGGCTCCACCATTCGAATATCCGACTTCAAAATCTTTAAGGCGTTCAACAACGCCGTCATCAGTGCAATTACCAGAAAGATATTGAAGAGTTCTTTTGCGGCGATAAAGCTCGCCATAAACACACCACTTACCGCTGAAATGGCGCTACCTGTAGCCGCAAAAACCACCAATGCGGTGGCCAGCACGGCTGGTACCACGACGTTCGCTCGCAACAGCATCGTGACGACGATCGCACCTACACCGAACGCATACACCCAATGCGCACTTCCGATGGCAACCGTGTTCATTTGCGCTATCTCTTAATATTTGCGTCAGTGACGACGTGATGGCCTTTGGGTGCAAGCAACGTGCTTAAAGCTTCAAGCGCGGCTATACCAGCTTTGGTATCTTGCTCGCCGTTGCCCCCGCTTAGCCCCACACCACCGACTACTTCGCCATCGACCACGATGGGGAAGCCGCCCACAAAGGTCGCAAACTTGCCATCAAAACTCCATTGAATCCCGAAAGCCTCGTTGTTTGGCAACGCAGGCCCGTTGGGAGGAGAATTAAAGAGGTGGGTAGAGCGCTTATGGCCCGCAGCAGTGAAGGCTTTATTCCAGGCGATTTGCGGGCCGGTGATACGAGCCCCGTTCATCCGCTCCATTGCGATGGGAAAACCGCCTTCGTCCACGATACAGACCGTTTCGTAAACGCCAATCTCTTCTGACTTGGCAATTGCAGCGTTGATCATGACACGCGCTTCTTGCAACTCAAGGCGAAGGATAGGCTTCATCAGGCTACCTTCAAGTGAGGTGTTTGCCCATCGTGTCCCGCCACGTAGTCGTTATAGAGCGCGGTGGTATAGAGAAATCTCATCTGGGCACCGATTTCACAAATCTTTAAGCATTTTTGCTGTAGCTCAGGCGTGGTGGCGTGATCCAAAACAATTTGATAACCACGCTCGCCATGAATTTCGTCAGAAACGATATGCAGATCGAAGAACTCAACCTGCTCATCAGTAAATCCATATTTTTCGCGCAAAACAGGCGTTTGCTTACGATAAATAGACGGGACTTGTGACTCAAGACCAACGACGAGACCCGCCACCGCAACGACAGGATCCTCTCGCATGGCGACGGCATAGCACCAGGATTGCAGGCCTCGCGTAGTCGGTGACATATTGTCCGGATTCGTCACGCGCTCACGGGTCGTGCCACAAGCCTCTGCAAACCGGATTAACAAATCGGTGTGACGATCGCCGCCAATTTCCTCCTCGTACATATTGGACAGAAGAAAATCTTTTGCCTCAGTCCAGCTGTCCGGGGTGCGTGCATAGACGTAAGCCAAGTAATCAGCAAAGGGGCCCACATAGTGATAGTGATTCTCTGCCCAGCGACAAAAATGCTCGCGGCTCAAGTCGCCATTGGCCCAAGCCATACTAAAAAGGGCTTTTGTTGCAGTCTTGCCCTGAATGGATTCCTCAAGGGCGGTGCGAAACTCATCGTGGCTCATTAACAGTGACATGGCAAACTCCTGAGAAGTTGACTGCGGGCTTAAGCAACAAAACCAAGGATCACAATCAAAATTGGTATACCAAATTGATCATATTTGCTGACATTTATATCACTTTATGCTGGTTTGGTATACTAAATTTGATTGGGCTCTTTAATTTCAACTGCTCACGATATATAGATTGAATCTGTCAAACAAGCACCTCAATGCCTATCATCACCATACACAAAAACGGTCAAATCCAGACTGGCGAGGTCAAGAATAATGCCAATCTGGTCGTGTGTGCGGGCATTAAAAAATTTCCCTATCCACATCTTAAATATGGTTGCGGTATGGGCAAATGTTGCAAGTGCGCGTGTCGGGTGATTGCAGGTCAGGAGCATCTGCCTGAGCCAAACTGGAAGGAGCTAAAGTTACTCGGGGACAGAATCGATTTGGGGTTTCGGCTGATGTGCCAGCTTTGGGTAAGCCACGATTTGGAAATTGAACAAAATGATCTTGTCTGAAACACGCTTCGACTGTGGCCGCTGCCATCGTGTTAAAACATGATTACTGTCACCTTTATTACGAACGACAATAAAACGGTTACTCTCGAAGAAGGCGGCAGCCTTTTGCGCATATCACTCAGAGAAAAAGGTGGGATACCTTACCGTTGTGGCGGTGGTATCTGCGGCACCTGTAAGTGCAGGATTGAGCAAGGCATTGCCAACACAGATGCGATTAAAGCAAAAGAAAGAAAGCACCTTACTGAAGAAGACTTTGCAAATAACTACCGGATGGCCTGCCAGACGTTTATCACTGGTGATGTGAGCGTATCTTGGACACCAAAAAAAGTTAATTAAACTGGCCGATCGATTTGTGCTGCACTGTAGACATGGCGCAGCGCCAGTAAGGCTGCCATCTCACCATCACCAGAGATCACCGCACGCAAAATGGCTTCATGTTCTTGCCAGGTTTTGGTAATAAAACCATCGTCTCGCGAGGTAAAGATCAAGGCGGTGCGCTCACGCAACGATCTCATCATGTCTTGCAAAATCGAATTTGCGGCAACCTTGCCCAGCGCATCATGAAACGCCATGTTGAGTTCAGCGATGCGCACGAGATCATCTTTACCGGTCAGATCGTTTCCTTGTTTCAAGATCTGTTCAAGTATGGCTAACTGCTCTGGATCATTGCGCCGCGCTGCCAGTTTGGCATTAAGGGCCTCAAGCGTCGCTCTCACTTCTACAAGTTCTCTGACTTGCTGAACAGAAAATACTGTCACGACCGCACCCTTGCGAGCTTCAATGGTGACAACGCCCTCCGCTGCAAGTAAATGCAAGGCTTCCCGCACTGGTACGCGTGAGACACCGAGTTGTTCTGATATTTTGCCTTCAACCAGACGAGCGCCAGGACGCAACTCCCCTTGCAGGATTTGATCCCGAAGCGTCTTGACCACCCCATCGGTCAGTGATTGATTACCAACCATAGAAGCAAGACCTGGTCGTCATACCAGCGCTTGAAAGAACCCCTTGGTATTCTAGAAGCTGAGCATCGGCAGACGTGATAACTTGAAGTTTCATGATGATAGATTCGATTAGCGATCGAGTTTAATGCTAAGTGATGAGCTTGGGAGTCTTGCAGGACTTACGGTAACATCCCAACTGACTGCATCAAAGCCAGCACAGGCGAATTTTTATTGCAATTGACCGGCTAAATGATTGCTGACAGTCTAAGTCAGAACCCAAATCGCTTGTTCTTCGACTGTTAAAAGCAAGGTTTGAATTGACCCCTGCGGCAACGTCAGATCTGGCGCAAGTTCACTCAGCGGCTTCAAGACAAATGCCCTCAAGTGCATCCGAGGATGTGGCAAAGTCAGTCGAGGCGTAGTCATCGCGACCCCTTCGTACCACAGCAGATCAAGATCCAGGGTTCTGGGTGCGTTGAGGTAATGCCGCTGTCTGCCATACCTTTGTTCAACGCGCTGCAAAGTATCTAGAAGTTCAATTGGTGACAGCGTTGTCCTTAACTTAGCCACGGTATTGACGAAAGTTGGCCCAGTCGCATCGACTGGGTCGCTACCATAGAGCTGGGCAGAGTCACAGGACAGTATGCCAGTTGTCTGCCCTAACGTCACGAGGGCGTCAGTGACTGTCTGACGGGCTTCGCCGAGATTGGCACCCAGCCCGACGAAGGCTGTAGCAATCATGTTGGATCGTAAGTGTTACCGCCGCCCTCACTACTTTCACCCGATGTTTTGGCATTTGAGCGGTTCGGCCCCCGGCGACGTCTGGTCCGAGTGCGTGATGCGGGCGCAGTACCTGTGTCACGAGGTTGCTTCGCCAGATCTTCGAGAATCTGAGCACGACCAGCATCGTCCGAATTAGCCAAATCCATCCACCATTGAGCCAGCACGCTATCAAACTGATGGGCAGCCGCCCTTAATTGCAGGAAATCCACCGCTGCCCTGAACCTGGGCTGCTCAAACATCCGCCAGATAGACTTGGGCAAGCGACGCTCGAAGCGCGGCTGCATGAACCAGATTTCACGCATGTCAGAGGCAAATCGCTTTTGAATAGCGAGCTTGACTGTTTGTTCGTCCAAAACTGAGTCAGCCGCGGACATCAGGGATTGCACATAAGGCTCGCCTTTTTGCACCATCACTTTGCAACGCGCTTCAACTTGTTGCCACAGCAGAGCGGCAAACAAAAAGCTCGGGCTAACTGGTTTGCCCGCGCGCACTCGATGATCAGTTCGATCCAGCGCCAGTTCAATAAAGTCCTCGCCCCCTGGCTGCTCGAACACGACATCTAGCAATGGCAGCAGGCCTTGGTGCAAGCCATCTTGGCGCAATTGCCGGATGCAGTCCATTGCGTGACCACAGGTCAATAATTTGAGCATCTCGTCAAAAAGACGCGAGGCTGGCACGTTTTCAAGTAGGTCCGCCATGGCTGAGATCGGTGCACGGGTATCAGGATCAATCGTGGCACTGAGTTTGACTGCAAATCTGACTGCTCGAAGCATGCGAACCGGATCTTCCCGATAACGGGTCTGCGGGTCGCCAATCATGCGCACCACTCGTTTTTTGAGATCTTCAACGCCGTGATGAAAATCAATCACCTGTTCAGTTGATGGATCGTAATACAGCGCGTTGATCGTGAAATCACGTCTAACGGCATCCTGCTCATGGTTGCCGAATTCATTATCACGAAGAATGCGTCCATGATCATCTGTTTGTTGATGTTCTGACGCTGGCGCACGAAATGTCGACGTCTCGATGATTTCTTGACCGAAGACGACATGCACGAGCTGAAACCGACGGCCGATGATTCGGGCACGCCGAAACAGCGGGGGGATCTGCTCAGGTGTGGCATTGGTTGCGACATCGAAGTCTTTAGGCTCAAGCCCCACAATCAAATCGCGCACGGCACCGCCTACGATATAGGCTTCGAAACCTTGTTGCTGCAACACCTCACATACCTTAATCGCATGGCGAGATACGTTTCGCCTGTCGATGCCATGTCGAGATTTATCAATTCGTTGCGGACCGGACTGACGTCGGCCTAAAAGACGTCCGACAAAACTTTTGATTGTGGTTTGGATCATTAGGATTTGTTATCTTGCAAATGCTCGAACAAATTGAGCACAGGCCAATTACGTTGTTGTGCAAGCGTGAGCAGGCTTGCACTAGGATTGGTCACGATGGGATGCGTGACTGCTTCAAGCAGTGGCACATCGTTGATTGAGTCACTGTAAAAATATGACTCACTAAAATCATTCATTCTCTTACCCATACCGTTGAGCCATGAATTCACCCGCAACACTTTGCCTTCTTTGAAGCTTGGAGTCCCCTGGATTTTGCCGGTGTACCGGCCTCGAACAAACTCAGGGTCAGTGGCAATCAAGTGAGGTATGCCAAACGCGCGTGCAATTGGTGCTGTCACGAAACTATTTGTCGCGGTTACCAGCGCGCAGAGATCTCCCGCCACCAAATGCCCTTCAACGAGGTCGAGCGCCTGAGCAGTCATGGCTGGACGGATCACGTGTTGCATGTAATCCTCATGCCAGTGTGCCAGGTGCTGAGGCGCCTGGTTGGCCAATAGGCCCAACATAAACGCGGCACCCTCTTCAGCACTTAATTGACCTGAATTGTATCGATCCATCAGTTCGTTGTTACGTGCGATGGCGACTGCTGGATCCCCCACTTTGCCACTTTTTGCCAGATAGTCTGCCCATTGGTAATCGCTATCCAGAGGCAGCAGGGTGTGATCTAAATCAAAGAGAGCAAGTCGGTTGGACATCATGATTGCAAAAAATCTCGGTCAGACAGCATGGCGCGCAGCAAAGGCACGGTAATATTGCGATGTTTAGACAAGGAGTAGCGGTCTAAGGCATCCACCAGTGCAAATAGTTGTCTGATGTCGCGCGCGTAATGGGTAAACATCCACTGCAGCACCTCATGAGACAAGGGCAATCCGATCAGTTGGGCGTGGTTCTCAAGCGCAGATAACTTATCCTGATCAGATAGCGGATCAAGTCGATAAACAAGATCCCAGCCCAGTCGAGTGCGCAGGTCTTCACGCAAATCCATCATTAAAGGCGCCCGATCACCCGACACCACCAGGGCAAAAGCAGCCGTCGCTGATGCAAGCTCGCGCCAGCGATTGTACAAGGCAAATACAGCCGACTGTTGCAACTCATTCATTTCATGAATATCGTCCACCAGGATCAGCGTTTTGGCTTTGACCGAATCAACACCGCTTGTGGCTGCTGCCCATATATCCTTGTCGTCGCTGTTTGCGTCAAACAAACGAGCTGTCTGGGTCGCAGCAAGCGCTTTTAGAAGATGACTTCGACCACAGCCAGACGCTCCCCACAGGTACAAGGTGCGGCCGGGGAGTAAGTTGCGAGCGGCCGCAATGGCCTCGGCGTTATCACCGGTAACGGTGTTTTCCAAGGTGGGCGGCGCAGAAGGGATAATCTCTAGCAATAACTGCTGTTGCATGGCTTCGTCTAAAATCCGGGTAAATCCTTACAGAAACTTGGCAATTGTCACACAACCACGGCTATCCCATGACACAACAGCAAACCCCTTTGACTTACCGCGATGCAGGCGTTGACATTGATGCAGGCGACGAACTGGTCGACCGGATCAAACCTCTCGCAGCAAAAACCATGCGGGAAGGGGTTCTGGCGGGCATCGGCGGCTTTGGTGCCTTGTTTGAGGTCCCCAAACGCTACAAAGAACCCGTGCTGGTTTCGGGGACTGATGGGGTTGGCACTAAGCTTAAATTGGCTTTTGACTGGCAGTGCCACGACACAGTCGGGATTGATCTGGTTGCCATGAGCGTCAACGATATTTTGGTTCAAGGTGCTGAACCACTGTTTTTTCTTGATTATTTTGCCTGCGGCAAGTTGTCGGTGGACGTCGCTGCTCAAGTCGTGGGCGGCATTGCCAAAGGCTGCGAGCTCTCTGGCTGTGCCTTGATCGGCGGCGAAACGGCCGAGATGCCGGGCATGTACCCCGATGGTGAATATGATTTAGCTGGTTTTGCAGTGGGCGCGGTCGAGAAATCCAAGATCATCACGGGTAAAACCATTGCTCCTGGTGATGTCGTGCTGGGCTTAGCCTCGAGTGGCGCTCATTCAAATGGCTACTCACTGTTACGCAAGGTATTGCAGCGTGCTGGTGCTAAACCAGAGCAGGATTTCTATGGCCAGCCGCTAAAAGATGTGGTGATGGCGCCGACTCGCCTTTATGTAAAGCCCATGTTGGCGGTGCTGGCTGAGTTTGGTGGCTCAATCAAGGGTATGGCTCATATTACTGGCGGCGGTTTGTTAGATAACGTGCCTCGTATTCTGCAATCGGGGTTGCAAGCTTATCTGCATCGCGACGCCTGGCAATTGCCCGAGTTGTTCGCTTGGTTGCAGCAGCAAGGGGGCGTGGCCGATACCGAAATGCACCGTGTTTTCAATTGCGGCATCGGTATGGTCGTTGTTGTCCCAGCAGATCAAGCCGGTCAAATCACCGCTTCCCTCAAGAAGCATGGCGAAACGGTCTACAACTTGGGTGAGATCCGTGAGTGCGCATCAAACGATGCACAGACGCTAGTGGTGTGACCTAGGCTCTGTACCCCATTATTGCTTAGTCTGCGATATCATCGTCTCTGTTATAAAAATGAAAAATAAAACCGAGACGGAGATGACATGGAGTTTTCGCAACTCATCAGGTCACGCAAGAGTATTCGTGGCTACTTAAATAAACCAGTGCCTCGAGAAGTGATCGACGAAATCATTGAAGTGGCCAAGTGGTCGCCTTCATCAATGAATACTCAGCCCTGGTATGTTCACGTGATCACTGGAGATCCGCTTGATCGTATCCGACAAGGGAACACTCACAACATGGTCACAGGGGTTCCGCCTAAGCGCGACTTTCCCATGAAAGAGGCTTACGAGGGCGTGCATCGCCAGCGCCAAATTGGGATTGCGGTGCAACTGTTTGAAGCCATGGGTATTGCTCGTGACGACAAAGAACGACGTACCGACTGGGTGATGCGCGGGTTCAGGCAATTCGACGCCCCTGTGTCACTGGTATTGACCTATGACAAACATCTTGAGCCTGCCGCGATCAGTCAGTTCGATTTGGGTGCACTCTCGCACGCGATTGTCTTGGCTGCCTGGGAGAGAGGTTTAGGCACGGTTATCAACGGTCAAGGCATCATGCAATCGAGCGTCGTCCATGAGCACGCAGGGATACCAGATGATCAAAGCATCATGACCTGCATTGCCATGGGTTATCCAGACGAAGAATTTGTTGCAAATCACGTGAAATCTGTTCGTGAGGATAACCAAACCTTTGTGAGATATGTTGGTTTCGATTCTTGAAGCTGCGAAGCAAGCCTGTGCTTGAATATTGCCACTTAAGCGGCTTGAGAACCATAAGCAAGGAGACAGCGCGACATGAATGCAATCCCACAGCCGAGCACGTTATCAATAACATTTAGTCAGGCGGTTGCAGAGGTTCGTTTGAACCGTCCTGACGTAGCCAATGCACTGAATGAAGATATGTGGCGCGAATTGCGTGAGTCCATGCAATGGGCGGACACAACACCCGAAGTGCGAGTTGTTGTCATCACGGGGGCAGGGCGGCATTTCTGCTCGGGAATCGATCTCTCAATGCTGCAACGGGTTGAAGGACATCAAGGGAGTGTTGACGCGGCGCGAGTAAGAGAGTTGCATCGGCGCAGGATTCTCTATCTGCAGGATTGTTTAGCTAGTATTGAACAGTGCAGAAAGCCTGTCCTCGCCGCCATAAACGGCGCTTGCATTGGCGCTGGTGTTGATTTAATCACGTGGTGCGACATGCGTTACGCCACGACTGACACATTTTTCTCCGTTCGTGAAATCGATATCGGAATGACCGCTGATGTAGGAACCTTACAACGCTTGCCACGCTTAATCGCTGACGGTATCGCTCGAGAGCTCGTTTTTACTGGTAGAAATGTCGACGCAGCAGAAGCACAATTAATTGGTTTAGTGAATCGAGTTTTCGCATCAACAGACGCGTTACGTGCAGGGGTAATGGAAATTGCCCAAAGCATTGCAGCGAAATCACCCTTGGCGATTCGTGGCACGAAAGAAATGCTCAATTACGCACGTGATCATTCAGTCGCAGATGGCCTGAACTACATCGCCACCTGGAATGCGGCGATGCTGCCGTCCGTTGATCGTGTCGAAAGCATGCTGGCGATCAAAGAAAAACGCCCGCCAGTCTTCGAAGACTAGGGCAATTGAACCGAAATGAAATGGAAGCCGAGGGGTTAAATATGACAACGTTATACCCGCATTTGTTTGCACCGCTAGATCTGGGCTTTACAACGCTTCGCAATCGCGTATTGATGGGTTCTATGCACACCGGCCTGGAAGATATCGCCGATGCACATGATCGCATCGCCGCTTTCTACGCCGAGCGCGCCAAGGGCGGTGTTGGTCTGATCGTTACTGGTGGCTACGGCCCGAACGCAGACGGCTCTGTCAGGGCAGACACGGGTTTGATGAATAACGAAATCGAAGCAGCCAAGCATAAAGTGATTACACAAGCCGTACATGAACATGGTGCCAAAATCTGTTTGCAGATTCTGCACACAGGGCGCTATGCCCGCGGTCAATCCTTAGTTGCGCCGTCAGCTATTCAGGCACCGATTAGTCGCAATATGCCCAGAGAAATGACTGAGGAAGATATTCACCGCACAGTGGAAGACTTTGCGCACTGTGCGGCGATGGCTCAGTTTGCTGGTTATGACGGTGTTGAGATTATGGGATCTGAAGGCTATCTGATCAATCAGTTTCTCGTCAAAAGAACGAATAAACGCACGGATGGTTGGGGCGGTCACTACGATAACCGGATGAAATTCGGCTTGACAGTGATCCGTGCAGTCCGCGAGCGGGTGGGTAGCGATTTCATTATTGTTTTTCGGCTCTCAATGATTGATCTGGTTGAAGATGGCAGCACGTGGGCTGAAGTGGTTCAGTTCGCCCAAGAGGTTGAAAAGGCGGGAGCCACCATTATCAACACAGGGATTGGTTGGCATGAAGCACGAGTGCCAACCATCTATACCGCAGTACCTCGCGGTGCATTCAGCGACGTCACACAACGATTGATGGGACACGTCAAGATACCGGTAATCAGTTCGAATAGGATCAACGATCCGCAAATGGCTGAAGACATTATTGCCAGCGGGAAAGCCAACATGATCTCAATGGCGAGACCGTTTCTGGCTGACGCTGACTTTGTGAATAAGGCAGCTGCTGGCCGTGCCGACGCCATCAACACTTGTATTGGTTGTAATCAAGCGTGTCTGGATCAAATTTTCAGCGGACAAGTCGCGACCTGTTTGGTTAACCCGCTGGCTTGCCACGAAACCGAGATCAAAATCATCAAAACACATGATATCCAACGTGTGGCGGTAGTTGGGGCAGGTGTGGCAGGGCTTGCAACAGCTGTCACGCTGGCTGAGCGTGGTCATCAAGTCACTCTGTTTGAAGCGCAACAACAGATTGGTGGGCAGTTCAATTATGCGAAAGCTATTCCTGGAAAAGAGGACTTCAACGATACCCTGCGCTATTACCAAACCAGACTGACTGAGCTCAGCGTCACCTTGAAACTTGGCCATTATGTAAAAGGTTCAGAGCTATCGTCGTTTGACCATGTCGTGGTGAGTACTGGTGTGGTGCCAAGGAGCCTGAACATCCCAGGTATCAACCATCCTAAAGTGATGACTTACCCAGACGCGATTGAGCATCCTGAGCGAGTCGGTAAAACCGTTGCAATCATTGGTGCCGGCGGGATAGGGTTTGACGTGGCTGAATTGTTGACTCACTCCGGAGGTCATGGTTATCAAGCAGAGCTGGATCAGTACCGTACTCAATGGGGTATCGATGTTCATTACACAGACGGTCGTGGCGGCCTGGTCGTTGAGCAGATGTCGGCATCCCCTCGCGAAGTGTTCCTGTTGCAACGAAAGGCGACTAAGCTGGGCGAGAACCTTGCAAAAACCACGGGCTGGGCGCGACGGTTACTGCTACAAAAACGCGGTGTGCATATGCTCGGGGGCGTCGAGTACGTGAAGATCGACGATGGGGGCTTGCATATCCGCGTCGACGATACGGACAAGTTGTTACCTGTTGCAACGATCGTAATCTGTGCAGGCCAGGAGTCTAAGACGGATTTGGTCCCTGAGCTACAACAGTGCGGGATACCTTACACCTTGATCGGTGGGGCCGATGTCGCGGCTGAGCTTGATGCGAAACGAGCCATCGCACAGGCGACTCAGTTTGCTGTGGCACTTTAACTGGTGGTGAATCCTGAGTTGGCTCGATCGGCTGCATGAAAGGAGCAATCATGAATCGAAGAATATTCACCCAAGTAAGCTTGGGGGCACTCTTGCTGTCAGCGTTCAATCGTTCGCAGGCTCAGCAAAATATCAAAAGCGCGTCGGGTTTCCCTGACCGACCCATTAAATTGGTCGTCCCGTACCCTGCAGGAGGGGTGGTCGATATTGTGATGAGAGCCGTCACAGAACCGCTATCCTATGATCTAGCACAACGTATCGTGGTCGAAAATCGACCAGGTGCAGATGGTCGTATTGGCATTGACGCGGTTGCGAAAGCGCCTGCGGATGGCTACACACTGATTGCCGCAACCCCCATACTCGCTGTCGGTGAGCACTTGATGGCCGAAATGAAGGGACGTTCTAGCGAATTCGCTGGCGTGTGCGCCTTCGCGGCACCACCATCTGTATTTGTGGTTAATAGCGACGTGCCTGCGACAACCTTGAAAGAATTTATCGAACTTGCTCGGAAAAAGCCCGGTTTTTATAACGCCGCTAACCCCAGCACGGGCAGCACCATGCATCTGGCGCAGGAGCTGTTTTTTGAACACGCCGGGATTACCCTGACCAACGTGAATTACAAAGGGCAACCACAATCGCTACCCGATTTGGGTCAAGGTAGTGTGCATTTCGGGTTGCTCTCTCAAGATCTCGCGCTGACCCTTATTCAAACGGGTAAGGTCAGGCCGCTCGCAATGAATATGGTTGCTCGAACTCGGGCATTGCCTGAGGTCCCCACCGTTGCCCAAGCAGGGTTCCCCGACATACTGGTTAGAAGTTGGTATGGGGTGGCTGTTCCGGCAGCAACGCCGATGCCGGTGCGTCAGTTTCTGGATGAACAATTTCAACGGAATATGAAACTGCCTGCTGTGCGCGAAAAGCTTGACGCGATGGAGTGTGAAATTCTAGGGCTCGATGGCGCTCACTTCGATGAGCTGATCCAGAGCGAATACAAGCGCTGGGGTGAGCTCATTAGAGCAAGAAATATTCATATATAGGCCAAGCGATGAGAGCAGGGCGCTCGTTAACCCATCTAGCTTTTAAATTTTGCTCATGTTAGAAAGGTAGTCACCACGTCGTGGTGATTGCGACTCGTGCGCAATCCCTTGCTTCAACTGAAAGCCTAGGAGATGAATATGTACAAGAACATATTGCTTGCTTACGATGGTTCTGAAGCTGATCAAAAAGCGCTGTTAGCTTGTAAAGAGCTCGCTAACTGGAGCTCGGCCAACATCACTTTGTTATCTGTATCGACCAATAATTATCACGTCTCAATGGAAATCGTGGGAGGTTTTGTCACCCAGGATGAAATGGAAATCGACGAAGAAGCCCAGCGGGAAATTCTCGACACAGGCGTGCAATCTTTGCGATCCGGCGGCTACAACGTGACTGGCGTATGTCTGCGCGGAGACCCAGCGTTCGAGATCGCCCAATTTGCCAAGAAAAACAATGCCGATCTCATTATTGTTGGCCACAAGCATCGTACTAATTGGGCTGCTCGCTGGTGGGGCGGTGCAAGATCAAAAGCCCTCATCGAGCTTTCACATTGCAGTGTCTTGATTGTCATTCTGGACGAGGCTGCTTAATCATTCGTTTAGTGTTGAGCTGGCCAAGTCGATTAACAAGAATTACTCAAAGGATGAATCATGAAGACGATTACACAGTTTCTTGCAGAACGTTCAGATCCAGTTTGGTCTGTTAAACCAGACGATACAGTGATCGATGCCTTGAGAGTCATGGCAGACAAAAATATTGGCGCACTAGTCGTGATAGCTGACGATCGTCTGGTCGGTATATTTTCAGAGCGTGATTACGCTAGAAAAGTCGTCTTGATGGGTAAAAGTAGTAGCTCGGTTTTGGTTCGGGACATCATGACGAGTAAAACAATATCCATCACACCCGGTCACACGGTCGAACAGTGCATGCAGATCATGTCCGATCACAAAATCCGTCACTTACCGATTTTGAAAGACGATAAAGTAGTTGGCATGATTTCGATTGGGGATGTTGTCAAAGCGATGATAGCGACGCAGAAGCTCATGATCGAGCAGCTGCAGCAATACATCACGACTTGAGCACCAACTCGCGCTGGGCGTTGACCAGTGCGACGACCTCTGCTGTTGCGCTGCTTGAAAAGCAATTAACGATCTTTCGATTTGGCAGGCTACGCAACCAGGTCAATTGACGTTTAGCCAGCTGTCGGGTTGCCGCGACCGCAGCCTCTCTCGCGTCCGACAGGCTAAGTTGGCCCTCCAGCATGGCCCACAGCTGTCTGTAACCGACGCAGCGGATGGCTGGCAGGGCGGGATTCAAATCGTTGCGCTCAAATAAATTTCTTACTTCATTCAATAAACCCCTCTCAAGCATTTGATCAAAACGCTTTTCGATATTGCGATGCAGCGTGCTTCGGTCATCCGGTTCCAGGCTGATGGTGATTGTGGGTGTGCCTGTATCTGCTGGACAATTCTTGCCTAGGAGCTCGGACATGGGCTTCCCCGAGATTAAGTAAATTTCCAGTGCTCGGCCAATCCGTTGGCTATCGTTCGGCGCCAGCCGGTTTGCGGTCACCAAGTCGATCGCAGCCAATCGCCGATGCATGCCAGGCCATCCTATCGCTCGCGCATCGAGCTCGAGTTGTTGCCTGATTTCAGGGCTGGCCTCTGGTAAATCGTTAAGTCCTTCCCGTAACGCTTTGAAGTAAAGCATGGTGCCACCAACCAAGAGCGGCAGACTGCCTCGAGATCGAATGTCGGCAGCACAAGCCAGTGCGTCGCGACGAAATGCGGCAGCAGAGTAGGATTCTGACGGATCACGAATATCCAATAAATGATGGGAGTAGGCCCTGCGCTCAGCAGCATCTGGCTTAGCAGTGCCGATATCCATGCCGCGATAAATAGTGGCTGAGTCAACGTTGATGATTTCAGTGGGCCATCGATCAGCGATTGCACGAGCCAGGGCGCTTTTTCCAGATGCGGTAGGCCCCACTAAACAAATCAAGGGAGCAGACCAGGCGAGGTCTTTCATTGTCCGCGCAAGAACAGCTTATCCAGATCGGCTATTGACCAGTGCACCCAAGTAGGGCGACCATGATTGCATTGATCTGCCCTTTCGGTTTGCTCCATTTGTCTGAGCAAAGCGTTCATCTCCTCTACGGTGAGCTGGCGATTGGCACGGACGGCACCATGACAAGCCATCGTTGCCAACAAGGTATTGCGCTGTTCGGTCATCAGTTGACTGGCGCCGATTTGCTCCATATCCCGCAATACGCCACGTGCCAGCGCTTCCAGATCGCCACGGGCAAGCATAGCGGGTACAGCGCGCAAGGTCATGGCTTGCGGCCCACCCGCCGCCATATCGAAGCCCAAGGCAAGCAGGGCGTCTCGATGCTCGTCGGCAAGCGCCAGCTCTCTTTCTGTCACTCGAAATACAAGGGGTACTAACAACACCTGTTGAGGTAAGGATTGTGCATCGATAGCGGTCTTCAGTTGTTCATAGACAACGCGTTCATGTGCCGCGTGCATATCAATCAGCGCAAGACCTCGAGCGGTTTGCGACAAAATATAGATGCCGTGCACCTGAGCCAGGGCTCTTCCCAATGGCCAAGCGGCCGGCTCTTCGTTGAGCGGTTGATAAAAAGGTTTCCAGGCACTAGGATCAATTTGATTTGGTCTGGCTGGCGTGCTTTCACGCCACTGCAAAGGCTGTTGTGCAACAGGACGCCAGACTTCTTGCTGATCTGGTTCCTGAAACGCGACAACAGAACTCGCACCAGCATTAACTGGATTTGCAGTTACCGCAGTGCCAGAGAGTGCTTGAGTCAGTCCGTGATTAACAAAGCGATAGACAGCACCGCTGTCTCTGAATCGAACTTCGTGTTTGGCTGGATGTACGTTTACGTCTACAGCCATCGGATCAATCTGTAAGAAAAGCACGTAGGCTGGTTGGCGATCGCCGTGCAAGACGTCAGCATAGGCGCTGCGAATAGCATGCGAAACCGTCCTGTCCTTGACGTGACGCCCATTAACATAAAGAAACTGTCGATCAGCCCGTGCACGCGAAGCCGTTGGTCGGGTGATCACTCCTAGTAGCGACACCAAACCCCCGTGCAGGTTGATCTCGATACCGTGTTCGTTGAACTCGTCACCGAGCACATCGCTTACCCGCGCCAGAGCCGAGGTGGGCAGCCATTGCCTGACAGCCCGATCTTGATGAAATACTCTGAAGCCTACCTCGGGGAAAGCCAAAGCAATGCGCTCAATGGCATCAATACAATGCCCAAACTCGGTCGCTTCAGCACGTAGGAACTTGCGTCGAGCAGGTACTTGATCGAAGAGGTAGCGTACGTCTATGCTCGTGCCTTGAGAGCCTGCTGCGGGTGAGGCTATCGAATCGCCGGGCTGCAGTGACCAAGCGTGCTCAGCCTCGGCCGTTCGCGACGTGATAGTCATCTGGGATACGGCAGCGATCGAAGCCAACGCCTCACCTCTAAATCCCATCGACTGGACTGATTCAAGTTCTAACAGTGACCCGATTTTGCTAGTCGCATGGCGCGTTAGCGCGAGAGGTAGTTCGTCTGCGGGAATGCCGCTGCCATCATCGATGACTGCTATGCGGCGAATGCCTCCCGCCTCAAGTCTGACTTCAACCGTTTGCGAGCCAGCGTCAATTGAATTTTCGACCAACTCTTTGAGTACCGATGCTGGCCGTTCAATCACTTCACCCGCAGCAATCTGGCTGATCAGTAAATCGGGTAAGTGAGCGATCGGTCGGCGCATCAGTTAACCGACCATCGCCAAATGTGGATTGGCGACGAAAAATCGTTGAATGCCTCCGACCAAGGCGACCGCAAACTTGTCCTGATCTGCGGCGTTGCGCAACATGCGTTCTTCTTCAGGATTACTGATGAAGGCAGTTTCAACCAGAATAGAGGGGATATCAGGTGCTTTGAGGACGGCAAAGCCAGCGCGTTCTACTGAACTTTTGTGTAAACGGTAAACATTTTTTAATTCATTCAGCACGCTATCACCGACTTTTAGCGAATCGTTGATTTGAGCAGTGGTGGACAGATCGAGCAGAACCTGAGCAATTTGTGGATTTTGTGTTCCTAAGTTCACGCCACCAATCAGGTCGGCGGCGTTCTCTTTGTCGGCTAGCCAACGAGCCGCTGAGCTCGACGCCCCACCTGAAGACAAGGCGTAAACCGAACTACCGCCAAGCGTAGGCTTCACCCAGGCGTCCGCATGGATCGAGACGAATAAGTCAGCTTTGATGCGACGGGCTTTTTCTACTCTCACGTTTAGCGGCACAAAGTAATCCCCATCGCGAGTCAGGTAGGCACGCATGCCAGGTGTTGCGTCAATCCGAGCTTTAAGTTTAAGGGCGATGGCCAGTACCACGTCTTTTTCACGAGTACCTCCGCCCCCAATTGCCCCCGGGTCTTCGCCACCGTGGCCCGGATCTAAAGCAACTGTGAGTGTTTTTCGGCGACCTAACTTACCACCCATCTCTTGACTCGGACCAAGCACCTCATTCGTCTGATTCATCGCTGTGGATGAGGGCGGCGCACTAGCCGCTTGCTTGCCGATATCCTCCAGGATTTTGGCTAAGGGATCATCTTCTGTTTTAGTCGGTCTGTTTTTTAGCAACGCAGCCAAAGGATCCTGCGCTGCTTTGGGATAAAAATCGAGCACCAGGCGATATTGATAATCACCTACTGGCTTCAGAGTGAACACCTGCGGTGCAATGGCCTGCTTTAAGTCAAAGACCAATCGCACAACGCCAGGTCGATTTTGCGCAACCCGAATGGTGCTGATGTTGGGATCGTCAGACTTAACTTTGCGAACGAGATCGTTCAGACCAGAGCTCATATCCAAACCCTGAATGTCGACTACGATCCGGTTTGGGCTCTCTAAAACAAAATGTTCTGCTTTGAGTTCACTGTCGAGTTCGAGTGTCACGCGTGTGTACTCGCTCGCAGGCCAAGTTCTTACCGCCAATAGCTTTGACGCCAGGGCAAGTCTTGGAAGAACCGGTAACAGTAATACGGTCGTTGTGCTCAGCAGGCGGCGTCGCCCAAGACTCTTCACTCGCTCGGGTGAGTATCCAGGTGGGACGTCAGCGTGGTGAGCCATGAGACCCCCTTTTGTGTCTGCGCGGTGAGACTGGCACTACGACCATCCCCCGCATAGCTAAGCTCAATGAACAAGTCTGGTGCGCCTAGTAATTCATCAGCACGTTCAGGCCATTCGATCAGCACTAAAGCATTGTTCGTGAAGATTTCTTTAAATCCAGCGTCTAGCCATTCTTTTGAGTCGCTAAATCTATAAAAATCAAGATGATACAAGTATAAGCTAGAAACTTGATAAGATTCAACTAAAGCATAACTTGGGCTTTTGATGCGACCAGTCACCCCGCACTCGCGTAATAAAGCTCGCGTCAACGCGGTCTTGCCCGAACCCAACTCACCTTTTAGATAAATCCGTCCCCCTGCCTGGCTGCCTGGCTCAAAATGCCCCGTCACACTGCTCGTCAGATCTGCTGCCACGTGCGCCAAGGCTTGGCCCAACGCTACCGTAGCTTGCTCATTTGGCAGGTCCATCTTGAGCCGATGCGTGTTTATTTCATCAGACATAGTTAGTTTCTAAAAAATGAGACACGTTAATTTCGTTACTTGAAAGACCGCTGATGCAGCGCTTCGGCCCCAACGTAAAAGTATAGAGAGTCTCTCTACAAATTAGTCAAAACACCCCAAGAATAAGGGATTTAGCTTTAAGCGACATGCGGCCACAATAAGGCTTGCTGATGCTTAAGTTGAGGGCCTGCGCCATGCGAAATCATTTTCTCGATCAATCAAATGAGCAAGAGACATTGGGGCTCAGTGTGTCTCATCGTTTAAAGTCATACAGTAGCGATGAGTTGAACGTCATCATCTCGTCTTTCTTGCGCCAACATGAATATACGGTGCTTTCCCATTTCCTTGATCACTACCTTGACCACAAGCGGGGATCCGGCAACCAAGCGCACGGGCAAATGGCAAGTACTGCCAGTCCCTGCTGAAAGATTTAACGGACGCTGTTGACTTCACACACTAGCTGCTAAAGATCAACCAAAGTGGGATGGTAATCGCAGATAGTGCGGTACCGATTGATATCACTAAACCCGCCAAATTTGCGTCTCCTCCCATCCGAGCTGCCAGCACATAGGCAGCTGTGGCGGGGGGCATGGCTGCGAACACAATCAGCATTTGTCGTTTAAGGGGATCTAGTCCGAAAGCCGAGCCGATGAGCCAAGCGGCGATCGGCAACAAAAGAAGCTTAACGGTTAACAGCCATCCTACCAAGTGGTAGTTTTTGCCTTCGCTCTGCCACCTCAGGCTCGCGCCGACGCAGAGCGTACCCAAAGGGATAGCTGCTGCGCCAAGTCGACCCATAGATACTTCAATGGGCGTCGGCAGATGCAATTGGGCTAAGTTGCCGATTAGGCCCAGGACTGTCGAGATCAGCAGTGGGTTACGTATGAGGGCGCTCCAGATATTTGAGCCATGGTGGCGCGCTAGCGGATAGACGGCGGCGAGATTGACGACCGGAACTGAGAAACCGACGATCAAGGCCATCAGCTCTTGCCCTTTTGTACCGGCCAGAGTCAGTGCCAGAGCAAGCGCAATATAGGTGTTGAAACGATAGCCGCATTGCGCAGCGGAGGCTTGTGCCAAGGCTTGTCCTCGAAAAAATGGAGCAACTAACCAAGACAGGACAACACCAATGACGCAAAGTAATACTGCTGCTAAAAATAAATCTGAGGCGCCACTACTTCGAATGGGGGCCTTCAAGACAGATTGAAATAACAAAGCCGGAAACAATACAAAATAAACTAGTTTCTCCAGGCTCGAAAAAAACTCGCGAGTGAAGCCGAGTTGACGGTTGAGTAGGCACCCAAAGGCGATGATTAAAAAGTCCGGTAATACGAGTAAAGCGATGGACATAGGATGAGCTTAGGTCAAGGTTTCAAGTTGTTATTTTGGTGTGATCATCAGGGGACCAATGCTACTATTGATGACTATATTGTCAGGAGTCCGAATGAAGAACGTTATCAGGATTGGTGTCGCCTTGTCGGCAACGGTTAGCCTTGCCACTTTGTCGTCAGTTGTCGGTGCGCAAACTAACGCTCAAAACTACCCAAATAAACCGATTCGAGTAATCATACCGTTCGCGCCAGGTGGCTCGGCTGACATTATCGGTCGTCTGGTCACACAACGGATGTCGCAAGAACTGGGTCAACCGGTCGTTGCTGAGAACAAAGCTGGTGCTGGGGGTGCAATTGGTGCAGCCGAGGGTGCACATGCCAAGCCTGATGGCTATACTTTGACAGTTGCCACCGTGTCGACGATGGCGGTGTTACCGGCTTGCCGGCCCAAAGACTTGCCGTACAACCCGGTAAAAGACTATGCACCAGTCACCAATTTTGCGAACACCGCAAATGTGATTGAGGTCACGAATAAATTCCCTGCCAAAGATTTTAATGGGCTCGTTGAAGAACTAAAGAAAAATCCAGGCAAATATTCCTATGGCAGTTCAGGTATTTGCAGCATCCTGCACTTGTTTGGTGAGTCGTTCAAACTCGCAACTGGTACCGACATTGTTCATGTCCCTTACAAAGGCGCGGGTCCTGCGGTAGCTGATGCGGTCGGTGGTCAAGTACAGATCATGTTTGATAATTTGCCCTCTTCGATTGCGCAAATTCAAGGCGGCAAATTGCGTCCGATCGCGGTTGCCTGGGATAAGCGCCTCGATAATCTTAAGGATGTTCCAACCTTGGCTGAAGTCGGATACCCGCAGTTGAATCAGGCAGTTTGGTACGGGCTCGTTGCGCCGGCTGGTACACCTAAAGCCATCATCGCCAAATTGAATGCTGCGGCGGCTGCTGCTTTGAAAGACCCGATTGTCGTGAAAGTACTCGAAGAGCAGGGCTCATCACCCTCTGGCAATAGCCCAGAGGATTTCGCCAAAGAGATCAAAGCCCAAAATGACTGGGCCAAAGATGTCGTCGTAAAACAGAAGATAGAGCTGCAGTGATTGGCTAAGCTCGAGTCCGAGGCCATTACTGCATTTATTGATGCGGTGTGGCTGGAAGACGGTCTATCCGCTAATACTTTAGCGGCCTATAGACAGGACTTAACTGGCTTTGATGAGTGGTTGCGACTCGAGAAAAAAATCGATCTTGATCAAGCTGCAGGTGCAGACATCGAGGCTTGGTTCGCCGCCAAGCACGCAGTCACTAAAGCCAGTACCGCCAATCGCAGATTGGCGACACTCAGGCGATATTACCTGTGGGCTCTTCGGCAGCATCGTGTTACCGCTGATCCCTGTTTGCAGCTTGTAGCAGCTCGGCAACCATTGCGTGTGCCTAAAACCTTATCCGAGACTCAAGTAGAAGCATTGCTTGCACAACCCGCGGTTCACCTGCCCAGAGGATTGCGTGATCGTGCGATGCTCGAGGTGCTCTACGCAACCGGGCTGCGCGTATCCGAGCTTGTTGGCATTGCCGTCCTTGATATCAGCCTGTCTGATGGGGTCGTGAGGGTCGTGCAAGGCAAAGGGGGTAAGGATCGCCTTGTGCCCCTTGGGGCAGAAGCTGCTCACTGGGTGTCGACGTATTTAGCAGAGGCACGCCCTCAACTACTGGGCCAGAGGCTTTGCCCCGCATTATTTGTGACAGCAAGGGCTGCCGCGATGACCAGGCAGTCCTTTTGGCTGTTAATTAAAAAATATGCGGTAATGGCCGGTATCCACTCACCGCTGTCACCCCATGTTTTGCGACATGCCTTTGCTACCCATTTACTCAATCACGGTGCAGACTTGCGGGTTGTTCAGATGTTGTTGGGGCATTCTGATATCTCTACCACCCAGATATACACGCACGTTGCACGCGAGAGGCTGAAAAGCTTGCATGCTGCGCATCATCCTCGCGGCTAGATTAAACTATCGCCTGGTTTGCCGCCGTAACTCAGTGGATAGAGTACCTTCCTCCTAAGAAGGGAGTCGCACGTTCGATTCGTGTCGGCGGTACCACAACTTGCCCAGCAGGCGATGCTGGTCTATAAGATGATGCCGTTATCATCTAAGTAAAAAATTACATGCAACCGAACGATCCAATCAAGCGGTCACGCCGAAACTCTGGTGCGGTCACAGTGCGTGACGTCGCCAAAATTGCTGGCGTAGCACCGATTACGGTTTCAAGAGCCATCAATCACCCTGAAACCGTGTCTGCTGAGCTTTTGCGACGAGTACACGACGCCGTCGCCAGAACAGGCTATGTACCTAATTTAATGGCCGGTAGTTTGTCCTCTTCGAAAAGTAAACTGATCGCCGCCGTCATACCCAGCACGGTATTTTCGGTTTTTACCGAGACCATCGAGAGTCTTAACAATGCGCTCTTCGACGCTGGGTATCAGTTGATGCTGGGGCAATCTCAATATCTTGCTAGTCGAGAAGAAGCGCTTCTCGGCGCTGTTATTGGTCGCAGACCAGATGGTATTTTTCTGACAGGCATTATGCCGCCCAGCAATGCACGTAAGCGCTTGCTCGCGTCGGGTATCCCCGTGGTTGAAACCTGGGATTTGACGCCCACGCCAATCGATATGCTGATCGGCTTCTCGCACCATAAGATCGGTCTTGCTGTAGCGGATTACTTTATCAGCAAAGGTTATCAACGCTTCGCGTCCGTGCGCGCGTCGGACGAACGCGCCGATCGAAGAATGTCTGCTTTCGTCGAGCGTGCTGCGCAGCAAGGCTTACCGCCCGTTCAGGTGATTAACGTTGGATCAGAGAGAACGTTGACGAGAGGGCGCCAAGCATTAGCCGAAATACTCGAAAACACAACCAGGGTAGATGCTGTTTTTTGCAGTTCTGACTTGTTGGCGTTGGGTGTGCTGACCGAAGCGCGAGCGAGAAATATCCGTATCCCCGACGGGCTTGCTGTAATGGGTTTTGGCGGAGTGCCTATTATTGAAAACATGATCCCAGCGTTATCGACCGTCCAGATCAATTCAGGCAAAATTGGTGCGCTAGCTGCTGAATATTTGATTGCAAGAGCAGAGGGTAGGGTCGTTCAGATGCCCACCGTTGACGTAGGGTTCTCTATTCACGAGCGTGATAGTACCTAAGCAGCGGTTAATCAGCTAAATAAGGGTAATTCCTTATTATTTTGAAATTGACAATTGATATTTGGTACCGCTACCATAATGTTTGGTACCGGTACCATTTCAACTCACTTTTAAAAAAATACGATGAATCCACAACACCTCAAATCTATTGTTTCAAGCGGTTTGCTGTCATTTCCCGTGACTGATTTCGACGTTGATGGTCATTTCAATGCGAAAGGGTATGCATCCCGCCTGGAGTGGTTGGCCCCGTATGGTGCAACGGCATTGTTTGCCGCCGGGGGCACTGGTGAGTTCTTCTCCTTAACAGGTGAAGAATACCCAGAGATCATCAAGACTGCCGTGCAAACTTGTCAGGGTAAGGTGCCGATCATTGCGGGTGTGGGTGGTTCAACGCGTTTTGCGATCCAGTGTGCCCAAGAAGCAGAGCGATTAGGGGCGCACGGCATCTTGCTGCTACCTCATTATCTGACCGAAGCAGGGCAAGAAGGTTTGATTGCTCACGTTGAAGCCGTGTGTAAAAGCGTGCAGTTTGGTGTCATTGTCTACAACCGCAACGTTTGCAAGCTGACACCAGAGTCCTTGGCTATCTTGGCAGATCGCTGTCCGAATCTGATTGGCTTTAAAGATGGAGTAGGTGACATCGAAACCATGTCGTCCATCTATATGCGTATGGGAGATCGCTTCTCATATCTTGGTGGTTTGCCTACGGCAGAGGTCTACGCAGCCGCTTATAAGGCTCTGGGGACGCCTGTTTACTCGTCAGCAGTATTTAACTTCATACCGAAAACGGCTATGACCTTCTATCATGCCGTGGCAAACGATGACATGGCGACCCAGCATCAGTTGTTGCGCGATTTTTTTATGCCCTACCTTGCTATCCGAAACAAAATGCCGGGTTATGCAGTCAGTATTGTCAAAGCCGGTGCTAAGTTAGTCGGGCATGATGCGGGTCCAGTGAGGGCTCCGTTGACTGATTTAAAACCCGACGAGATGCGGGCGTTGTCAGAACTGATCGAACAGCTTGGGCCGCAATGAGTCGGTTCATTTGCGCATTCGTGTTGGGGATTTGGTTCACTCTTGGGTGGGCCCAAGCCGATTATCCAACGCGATCCGTGACCTTGATCGTGCCGTTTCCACCAGGGGGTGGGACTGACATCGGGGCGCGAATTATCGCAAATCAGTTGACCCAAAGATGGGGGCAACAAGTGATCGTGGAAAACAAAGGGGGAGCTGCGGGTCAGATTGGTGCCGACACAGTTGCCAAGTCCACCCCTGACGGTTACACCCTATTGATGGGCAATATCGGTACACAGTCTATCAATCCCTCGCTCTACCAGAACTTACCATATGACGCGGATAAAGCGTTTGCACCTGTCGCGATGGTGGCGGAGCTACCGCTGGTGATGATGATCAACCCTTCAGTTAAGGCTCAAACAGTCAAAGAGTTTGTTGCTTTAGCAAAGAAAGACTCGAGCATGAGTTACAGCAGTTCAGGCTCAGGCAGCGCACCGCATCTTGCCGCTGAGATGTTTGCCGCAGCTACCGGTATCAGTATTCTGCACGTGCCTTATCGGGGAGGCGGGCCAGCGGTAGCGGATCTCTTGGCTGGCCACGTTCAATTGTCGTTTATGACCGTGTTTGAGGCCAGTAGTCACATCAAGGCAGGCAAACTAAGAGCCTTGGCTGTGACAAGCGATCAACGCGTGCAGGCCTTGCCTGATGTCCCAACGATGAGTGAGGCTTATTTACCAGGATTCAATTCCATCAGCTGGCTTGGCTTGCTAGCTCCAGCAGGTACACCATCAGAGGTTGTACAGAAAGTAGCCAATGATGTTCAAGCACTGATGAGCCTCGACGACGTAAAAGCAAGATTCGTCGATCTTGGCGCCGTGCCGACAGGCTTAGGATCAATGCAATTTTCAACTTTGATCGAAACAGATCGTGTTCGTTACGAAAAAATTATTCGAGATAGAAAGATTTCTGCCAATTGACCATTTCACAACATAAAAAAAGAAGACAAAATGACTAAGCTTACCGACAATAAAGTCGTTTTAGTAACAGGCGCTGGCAGTGGTGTAGGGCGCGCAACGGCTCTTGCGTTCCTGCAGTTGGGATACACCGTCGTACTGACGGGTCGCCGCCCTGAGCCGTTACAGGCGATTGTCGAAGAAGCACTCGGTCATGGACAACAAGCGATCGCAATCCCTTCGGACGTACGAGATGTAAATAGTGTTGAACAGCTCTTTGCGACAGTGGAAAATAAGTTCGGCCGCCTAGATGTGTTGTTCAACAACGCAGGTGTCAATGCGCCCGCATTAACAATCGACGAGCTGCCGCTAGAAAAATGGAAAAATGTCGTCGATACAAATATTACCGGCGTGTACTTGTGCGCGCGAGCGGCCTTTGGCTTAATGAGACGACAAACGCCTCAAGGAGGTCGCATTATCAACAATGGCTCGGTCTCGGCGTACACGCCCAGGCCATTGAGTGGTCCTTACACGGCTAGCAAGCACGCTGTCCTTGGACTAACTAAAAGTATCGCTTTGGATGGACGTCAGTTCAATATTGTTGCTAGTCAGATCGATATTGGCAACGCGCTCACAGAACTGTCTGTCCGAATGAGTAAAGGGGTTTTGCAAGCAAACGGAGCGATTGCAATCGAACCCATGATCGACGTTAAGCACATTGCAGATGCAGTTTGTCACATTGCGGGGTTACCGCTGAGTGCGAATGTATTAAGTATGACCGTAATGGCCAGCAACATGCCATTCGTCGGCCGTGGCTAGGAGATCTTCAATGAAGGCTGAAATCCTCCAGCTCAGTCCAATCCTAATTGCCTCAATCAATGATCAGCTCGAAGCAAAATACCGAGTTCATCAGCTCTTTAAACAGGTTGACAAAGAGGCCTATCTGGCCAGGCATGGTTCCGGTGTGCGCGCCGTCATAACGGGTGGACATACCGGAATATCGAATGCACTAATGGATCAGCTTCCCGCTTTACAAGTGGTTGCTATTAATGGAGTCGGCACAGACGCGGTTGATTTGAATTATGCGCGGGCACGCGGAATTGCCGTAACCGCCACACTAGGCGCGTTGACAGAGGATGTGGCCGATTTGGCAATCGGTCTGCTAATTGGTACTTGCCGAGGTATGTTCTCTGGTGATAGGTTCGTGCGAGAGGGCAAATGGCCTGCCAACCCACAACCAAGTGCCATCCCCTTAGCCCGTCGCTTCAGTGGCATGAACCTGGGTATCGTTGGCATGGGGCGCGTAGGCAGAGCGGTCGCAACCAGAGCCGCTGCCTTTGGCTGCGTTATTCGTTATAACGACTTGCGGTCAATGCCAGACGTGCCTTACGAGTACATGAGTACGTTAAAAAATTTGGCGCTTAGCAGCGATGCGCTGGTGTTGGCGGCTGCCGCAGATCAGGCCGAAGGGATCGTCAATGCGGAAATATTGAACGCTTTGGGTTGCAACGGATTTATTGTCAACATCGCTAGAGGCAAGCTAATTAATGAAGCAGACCTCGTGAACGCCTTGGTTGAAAAGAGGATTGCCGGTGCTGGTTTGGACGTCTTTGTGGATGAACCAAACGTACCATCCGCTTTGCTCAAGATGGATAATGTGTCGTTGCAGGCTCATCGAGCCAGCGCAACTATTGAGACACGCACTAGCATGGGTGAGATGGTCTTAGCTAGTTTGGAGCAGGCTTTGAGTGGTTTGAGGCCCGAAGCTAGCTTGACGACATGAACGACTCAGAGACTCAAAACGATAACGAGGAGGCGATGATGAATATGAGAACTTTGATTGTAAAGACGTTGATATTACTGTTGGTCACCGCTGTATCGATCGTGACACAGGCACAAGCGAGCAGCGCCGCGGACGCGTTTCCGAATCGGCCCATAACGATTATTGTCGGCTCTACGCCTGGTAGTACGACCGACGGTTTGGCTCGTGCCTTGGGGGTCGAAATCACTAAGGCAACAGCGCAAACCGTAATTGTCGATAATCGTGCTGGGGCGTTTGGCGGTATTGCTGCGCAAGCAGCTGCTCGAGCCGCACCAGACGGTTATACGCTTTTCATTACGACCAACACGACACAGGCAGCAAATCCCCATTTGCTGAGACAACTGCCCTATGATCCCATCAAAGATTTTGAACCAGTGGGCCGCTTAGTGCAAGGATACATGCTGATGGTGGTAAATCCTGAGTTGAAAGTACAAAGCGTGAATGACTTCATTGCCATGGCCAAACAAGCACCGGGTAAGTTTAACTATGGCTCTGGCAGCTCATCTGCGCGAGTGGCGGCTGAGTTGTTTCAGCACATGAGCGGTACAACACTTAACTACGTGCCCTACAAAGCAAATCCTGCAGCTGTGATGGGCCTGGTTGGCGGACAGACTGACATGATGATTGTTGATCTTACGACTAGTTTGCCGCAAGTTAAGTCGGGGAAGCTGCGTGCATTGGGTGTGAGTAGCCCCACTCGCTCGACGCTATTGCCTGACGTCCCAACAATTTCAGAAGCTGGCTTAGCTGGTTATGAAGCCCATCACTGGAACGCGCTATATGCGCCGGCGGGAACCCCTCAAGACCTTATCGACAAATTGAGCAAGCTAGTTCGCAAAGCGATGGCAAGTGAGTCATTGAATAATTTCGCACAGCAAAACGGGATGGAAGTTGCTATGACGTCACCTATTGAGTTAGCCAAGTTTCAGCTTGATGAACTCGAAAGTTGGGGACGGATTATTAAACAAGCAGGCATTGAGCCTGAATAAAAAGTTCTGGAACACAGCGAGTAATAATCGTGAAAACACATCATCGTCTTTTACTCACCGGCGCAGCGGGCGGCTTGGGCCGCGAGCTACGTACACGTCTGAAAGCTAACTGCAGTGTTTTGAGGCTGTCAGATATCGTCGCCCTTGAGACAGCCGAATCGTCGGAAGAAATCACAACAGGCGACTTAGCCAATGCAGCCTTTGTAAGCGCCTTGGTGAAAGATGTCGATGCAGTCATCCACCTTGGCGGGATCTCCGTAGAGGGCTCATTCGGTCCTATTCTTCAGGCCAATATCCTCGGTTTGTACAACCTTTATGAAGCGTGCCGTATCGAAGGTGTCAAGCGCGTGATCTTTGCCAGCTCGAACCATGTGACGGGTTTCTACAAACAAAGTGAAACGATTACGCCAGCGCATGCGCCGAGGCCAGATAGCCTATATGGCGTGAGTAAAGCCTTTGGTGAAGACCTGTCGCGTTTCTATTTTGATCGTTATGGCATCGAAACCGTGTGTATTCGGATCGGTTCCTCCTTTGCTAAACCTAAAGACAGAAGAATGCTTGCGACCTGGCTCAGTTTCAATGACTTGCATCGACTAATCAGCGCGTGTTTGAGTGCGCCCGTTGTGGGACATTCTATCGTTTATGGTGCCTCCAATAACTCAGTGTCCTGGTGGGATAACAGCGCAGTCAAACACCTAGGTTTTGTACCGCAAGACTCAGCCGATGTATTTAAAGAAGCAACCTTCGCTGAGACTGTATCCCCAGATATTAATGATCCAACTGCCCAGTTCCAGGGGGGAGGATATGTAGTACTGGGGCCTCAGGGATTTATCTAAAGTTCATTTTTCATTACACAACAACAAGAGGGGATTCACTATGCAATTTAACTATTCAAAAACAGTGCAAATCGTGTTGACGGCAGTCTTGGCTTTAAGTGCAACGGCATCCATGGCACGTGTGTTCAGATCCGCGGACGTTCACGCCAAGGATTTTCCAACCAATCAAGCGGTCGCTCATATGGGCGAAGAGCTTTCTGCCGCAACGGGCGGTAAGGACAGCATTAAAGTGTTTGGAGACAGCGCGCTTGGGTCTGAAAAGGACACTATCGAACAAGTCAAGATTGGTGCCTTGGATATGGTTCGTGTCAGTTCAGCCGCCTTCAACGGAATCGTTCAAGAATCCTACATACCCTCATTGCCGTTTCTGTTTAGAGATATTAATCACCTTCGTGCCACCATGTATGGTGCTCAAGGCGAAAAGATTTTGGCGGCATTCGAAAAAGCAGGCTTTGTTGGATTGGCTTTCTACGAAAGCGGGGCTCGCTCGATTTACGCTAAAAAACCAATCAAATCTGTTGCCGACACAAAAGGCATGAAGATCCGTGTCATTCCATCTGATTTGATGGTCGGTTTGGTTAGCGCAATGGGCGCATCACCAACTCCCATGCCCTACGCAGAAGTTTACACAGGTTTGAAAACCGGTTTGCTTGACGCTGCCGAAAACAATTACCCATCGTATGATGAAGCCAAACATTTTGAATCAGCGCCTGTTTATTCAGAGACGATGCACGTTATGACGCCAGAGGTTTTGGTGTTCTCGAAGAAAGTCTGGGATACCTTGAAGCCAGAGGAACAAGATGCGTTGCGTAAAGCAGCTAAAGCTTCGGTTCCATACTACGTGAAACTCTGGGAAGCAAAGGAAAAAGATGCAAAAGCAGCTGCGATCAAAGGCGGCGCCACAATCGTCCCAGCAGCAGAAATTGATCGCCAGGGGTTTGTCGAAGTAGAAAAACCCGTTTGGGAGAAGTTTGCGACTACCCCTGAGTTGAAAGCGCTTGTCCAGGAAATCGTCAACGCCAAATAAGACGATTCAAACAAATCATTTGATCAAAAACAAGATCAGTCCTCAGGCTGGTCTTGTTTGATAGCAACCAGGATGGATGCTGAACATGAATAATCTAAACAGGCTTAACGCAAAGCTCTCGCGTTACTCGCTCTATGTAGCTTGTGCTTGCTTGACCGGCTTGCTGTTAGTGGTGGTGTATGGAGTGGTTATGCGCTATGTCTTTAACAATGCGCCACCCTATGTCGAACAAGTCGCTCTTTTATTGGTGATCTCCGTCGCGATGTTTGGGGCAGCTTCCGGTGTTCGTGATGCCGGGCACATTGGTTTAGATTCAGTGGTCGCTTTGCTACCAGCAAAAATCCAGCGCTGGTGTTCTGTCTTGGTGTATGTCCTGACTATTTGTTTTGCCCTACTGCTACTGGCGGGAGGCTATGAAATGGCCGTATCGACTTTCGCAACAACGATACCGACTATCGGTGTTTCAGAGGCATGGCGATACGTGCCTGTCATACTCGCCGGCATTCTGATCAACTTGTTTAGTGTTGAGCACATTGTTGCCCTGTTGCGCTTTCAAAAGGTAGTCCCATCATGGCACTGACAGTTTTGTGTATTAGCTTTCTGGTTTTTCTCGTTCTTGGCGTACCTGTCGCTTTCGCGATTGGCCTGAGCTGTTTGGCAACTTTCTACGTTGAGGGTTTGCCCTTCGAAACAGCTATTCAGATGATGACGTCTGGGATGAATGTATTTAGCTTTTTGGCAATACCATTTTTTATCTTCTCGGGCGAACTGATGTTGCACGGCGGTATCGCGGACAAGATTGTCAACTTCGCCAGAAGCTTGGTGGGCCACTGGCGCGGTGGCCTTGGCCTGGCAAACGTCTTCGCCTGTACCCTGTTTGGCGGGGTGTCTGGGTCACCAGTCGCGGATACATCGGCGATGGGCGGGGTCATGATCCCCATTATGAAACGCGAAGGCTATAGCGCCGCCTACGCGGTCAATGTGACCACACATGCGTCGTTGTCCGGCGCACTGATGCCGACATCGCACAATATGATCATCTACGCTTTTGCAGCGCAGGCCGCAACAGGCACGATTGCTGGACATTTCATTAAAGGGGTTTCAATTGGTGATCTGATGTTCGCCGGACTAATCCCCGTCTTTTGGATCATGGTCTGTATGCTGGTGGCTGCCTATTGGCAAGCCGTCAAAAACGGTTACCCCAAGTTAGCTGATGGTTCGACCAGAGTCGAGAAATTCCCGGGTTGGGATAATGTCCTTCGGTTCTTTATTGCGTCCATGCCTGGGCTGGGTGTTGTGGTTATCATTCTTGTTTGTATATTGGAAGGGGTTGCGACGGCAACAGAAGCTGCCGCCATTGCAGTCACTTACGCGCTATTTCTGACTGTTCTTATCTATCGCACCATGACGGTCGACAAGCTGCTGAAATCGCTAACGAAGGCTTCAAAGACCACGGGCGTGATTTTGTTATTGATCGGTGTCTCTAACATGTTGCGGTATCAGATGGCATATCTAGAAATCCCCGACGTCATCGAACAGGCACTATTAAGTGCGACACATGAACCATGGCTGATGCTGCTGTATATCAATATCATCCAGATATTTTTAGGTATCTTTTTGGATATGGCTGCCCATATTCTCATTACAACGCCTTTGTTTTTGCCGTTGGCCATTCAAATGGGCGTTGGACCTGTTCAGTTCGGCATGATGCTACTCTTGAATTGTGCACTCGGCCTCGTGCATCCGCCAGTCGGTTCAGTTCAATTTATCGGCTGTGCGATCGGGAAAATATCCATCGGTGAAGCGACCAAGTCCGCATGGCCATATTATCTGGCGATCTTTGTGGCAATTACCTTAGTCACTTACGTGCCTTCGTTTTCTACCTGGTTGCCAACACTCATCACCGGTCACACCGTTCTGTAACCTCAGTTGATAGCAACAAAAGCGACTTTTTGAACATGATCTTTAAAACAACCGAGCACGTGACGCCCCACGAGATACCGCGTTATGTCAAGATGCACGACCTTGATAACGTCGCTATCGTTGTCAATGACAAGGGGCTTGCTGCGGGTACCGTATTGGATACGGAGCTAGTTCTGAAAGACCGAGTGCCTCAAGGTCACAAAGTATCGTTGGTGGATATTGAACAGGGCGAAGTGATACGCAGGTATAACGTCGTCATTGGTCGCGCGCTTAAACCTATCCCAAAGGGTTCCTGGGTTCACGAGCGCTTGATTGAGATGCCACCAGCCCTTGGGTTTGAGGGATTGCCAATCGCTACTTCGCCTGCGCAAGTTTTGCCTGCACTGGACGGATATACCTTTGAGGGTTATCGAAACAAGGATGGGTCGGTGGGCACCAGAAATATCCTTGCTATTACGACCACCGTTCAGTGTGTATCAGGCGTCGTTGCTTACGCCGTCGATCGAATTAAAAATGAGTTATTGCCAAGATATCCTAATGTGGATGACGTGGTCGGGATCGAGCACACGTACGGTTGTGGCGTCGCGATCGAGGCCAAAGACGCGATTATCCCAATCCGCACGCTTCGCAATATCAGTTTGAATCCTAACTTCGGAGGCGAATTGCTTGTGGTTAGTTTGGGTTGCGAGAAACTGCAACCTGAGCGGATGTTTCCCCCCGGCAGCTTTCCTGTGCGAGTTGAGAGTCTTGAAGCGACGGGTCCCGAAACGGTTTGCTTACAAGCTGATCATCACGTGGGTTTTATGTCGATGATCGATGACATTGTTCAAACCGCCAAACCCCATCTTGAACGCTTGAACGCGAGGCGCAGAGAAACTTGTCCTGCCTCAGATTTAGTGGTGGGCGTTCAATGCGGTGGTAGCGATGCCTTTAGTGGCGTCACAGCAAATCCCGCCGTTGGGTTTGCGACGGATCTTTTGGTGAGAGCTGGGGCCACTGTGATGTTTAGTGAAAACACCGAAGTTCGGGATGGCGTTGATCAATTGACTATGCGGGCTGCCACTGAAGATGTCGCCCGTGACATTATTCAAGAGCTATCTTGGTACGATAATTATTTAGGCCGTAGCAAGGTCGACCGCAGCGCGAATACGACACCTGGTAATAAAGCGGGTGGGCTATCTAACATTGTTGAAAAGGCGATGGGCTCAATTGTCAAAAGCGGATCAAGCCCGATTAATAGTGTTTTAGCACCCGGTGAGAAACTCAAGCCTGACCAGAAGGGTTTGGTTTTTGCGGCGACACCGGCCAGTGATTTTATTTGTGGCACGCTGCAATTAGCCGCGGGCATGAATGTTCATATCTTTACGACAGGGCGGGGCACACCTTACGGCTTAGCTCAGTGTCCCGTGATCAAAGTCGCGACTCGCAATGATCTCGCAAGACGGTGGCACGATTTGATGGACGTCAACGCCGGCAGAATCGCAAGTGGCGAAGCGAGCATTGCTGACGTCGGCCAAGAATTATTCGAAATGATCCTGGCGGTGGCGAGTGGCAAAAAAACGTGGGCCGAACACTGGAAAATTCATAATTCATTGGTCTTGTTCAACCCTGCGCCCGTGACTTGATCTGCCTAGCCACATCTCACCGACATCCCGCCATCGACAACAATCTCCGTACCGGTTACAAAGCGGGATTCGTCTGAGGCTAGGTACAACGCAGCATTTGCGGTGTCGCGACCATCACCCATGAATGGCAGCGGAATGCGTGCCTGGCGTTGCGCCAATAACGCCTCAACGTCACCACCGGTTCTTTGGCCGGCCAATCTCACCTCGACCATTGGGGTGTGAAGCTGGCCCGGGATAATCGTATTGACCCGAATGCCCTGCTTGGCGTACTGAATAGCAACGACTTTAGATAACTGGATAACGCCCGCTTTGGTTGCTGCGTAAGCGACTTGCGCAGAGCCAGTCCACCTTGTGCCTGAGGTTGAGGCAATGTTGATGATGGATCCGGCACCTTGCGCTTCCATTACAGGCAAAACGTGTTTGCAAGAAAGAAAGACACTTTTAAGGTTGTGATTGATCTGACTGTCGAAGACCTCTTCAGTCATTTCAACCGGGCCACCTGCGGCAGAGCCCCCCACGTTGTTGACCAGAATATCAATGCGACCGAACTGAGCCAGACACTGCTCAACGATTGTTTTGATATTTGCGCTTTTCGTCACATCGCACACAGCTGTCACCATTTGGCCGCCTGCTTCATTGACACGATTGACAGTCTCAGTCATCCGGTCCAGTTCTCTGTCGATGCCAAAAATGCTCGCGCCTTCCTCTGCAAATCTGACTGAGATTGCCCGGCCATTACCCCAACCGGGTCCGACTGATCCAGCTCCCATCACGAGAGCTATTTTTCCTTCTAGACGACGGCTCATGCGTTTTCCTTATTGTGAGACAGCTGAGTGATATGCCCGCTGCTTGAGATGTAATTAGTTGAAGATCGCAATGCCATCAGCAGCCTTGACACCCTGCCCCTCAACAAAAACAAAGAGAGGGTTGATTTCGCATTCGATCAGATTGTTACCTAGGCAGGCCACTAGCTCAGAAAACTGAACGATGGCTTGAACCAAGCTCGCCACATCGCACTTTGGCTTGCCGCGATAACCATCCAGTAAAGGCCAGGTTTTGAGCGCTTTCAGCATCTCGAGTGCCTCTGTTTCGTGCAGCACAGTACCTGGTGTGAGCAATCTAATGCTCGTATCGTTGAATAGTTCGGCAGTCACACCACCCATGCCTACTAAAATCCCTGTTCCCAGGGGATCACGGTGCATGCCGATCATGAATTCAAGGCCGCCGCTCACCATTTCTTGAACCAGGACTTGCTCGACTTCCACGCCAGCGCGCGCCCTAACGTCTGACATCAGCGCGGTGATTCTGTTGGGGATATCGTTAATCCCGACATTCAAGGCCACACCACCCACATCAGTCTTATGCAGAATTGTCTTGGATACTATTTTCAAAACGATCTTGTCACCAAACCCTTCAATTAACTGAAGGTTTGGGTTCAGTGCGTTAAGCACGACTTCTTTGACCTTGGGAATGCCGAATAAGGAAAAGAGAACTTTGGCCTCGTGTTCATCCAGTGAGCCATGAAGCGCTGAGCTGTCAAGTGTTGCAGGGGATTGAGCCAAACGCCCCCTCACTGGCACGCCTTGCAACATTTGGCTGGTGTGCAACATGCTTCTTAACGCAACGCTGCAGCTTTCAGGTTGAGTAAAAGTGGGGATGCCTTGCTTGGTCATCAAAGCAGCTGCCACCGGTGAATGCGGGCTAGCATAGGCGATCACGGGTTTGTCACTTGCATCCATGCAATCCCGCACAGCGCTCGCCATCAGATCTGGCATGGCTAGGCTCGACGAACCGAGAATCAAAATCAAAGCGTCATAGCTCGGACTATCGAGCAAAGCACGGATCGCACCCCTTAGCAGATCAGGCTGCAAACCAGCCAGCGTGACATCGATTGGGTTTCGATCTAATACTGCCTGATCCCCTGGTTGCAACGCACGAAGCCGTTCTGCAGTCACTTCATCTGGTGCGGGTGTTTCAAAGCCGCTGACACCCAAGCCGTCAGCGACAAGTGTGCCGGCACCGCCTGTAGAAGTAAGAATGGCAACACGATTTCCCTTTAGCACTCGACCAGTCGTCAAGGCAGCAGGGATATCCAAGAAGTCCGAGAAGTTATCTGCGCGAATAATGCCGACCTCTTTAAAGAGTGCGTCATACATCTTGTCGGCACCGGCTAAAGCACCAGTATGTGAAATGGCGGCTTTCATGCCAGCTTCTGATTTGCCTACTTTGTATACAACAATTGGTTTTCCTGCGTGTCTGGCTTTTAATGCCGCAGCGCGAAACTGTTGCGGATGTCTAATGCTCTCAACGTAAAGCAAAATCACTTTGGTACTTGGATCGTCGGCTAGATAATCAATGAAATCAGCTAAACCTAAGTCAGCTTCGTTGCTTGTTGATACCAATTTAGCCAGACCGATACCGGCTGCAGCAGCACGAGAGAGCAAAGATCCCAGAATCCCTCCGCTCTGCGAGATCACACTTACTGAACCCTTGGGGAACTCGCTCATCTCAAGTGCACTGCTCGGGGATAGGGGGATGTCGTCAGTTACATTGACCATCCCAATCGTATTGGGACCGAGAATCCGCATGTTGCCTGCTGCGGCAACGAGCGCCTCTTGACGTTTCAGGCCCTCGGGGCCGTGCTCGGCAAAACCACTGGTCAGCACGATTGCTGCAGGTGTGCCGCGCGCGGCTAATTCACTCACAGCGCTAAGTGTCTTGTCGGTGCCAACCAGGATAATTGCCACATCGGGTGTCTCTGGCAGTGAACCGATGTCAGGGTAGCAAACTAAGCCCGCGATTTCTTGAACTCTTGGGTTGACTGGGTAAATCTTTCCCTTAAAGTGATGCTTCTGCAGATAGGCGATCGGACGCCCCGCCGTTTTCTTGGGATCTGTCGATGCGCCAATGATTGCAATACTTTTTGGCGTCATTAATTTGCTAACTGCGTCGGTCATGTCAATACCTTAAGCTTGATTGGCGGCTGCCGCTTTGTCTAAAAATGCCATGACAGCTGCGCGATGCTCGGCGCTTGTGTAACAGATCCCTTGCGCCTGGCTGCCTTGAGCAAAAACCTGCGCCGAGGTTGTTTCAAAGGTTTGATTAAGAATTGTTTTGCCCAGTGCCAAAGCAGTGGACGAACCTTTACTTAGTTCAGCTGCCCAGGCTTGAGCATCTGCCACCAGTGTCTCAGCGCTCGTTACTCGGTCAACTAGTCCGAGCCGGCATGCCTCATCAAAGGCCACCTTTCTGCCTGAAAAAATAAGCTCTTTTGCCTTCACAAGGCCCACCCGGCGGGGCAGAAAATACATGCCACCTCCGTCGGGAATAATTCCCCGATTGATATAGGACCAAGTGAAATTTGCTGCCTCACTGGCGATAATAAAATCACACGCTAACGCGGTGTCAGCGCCGAGACCCGATGCTGAGCCATTGACTGCAGCGATGACTGGCTTAGGCATCGTATGCAAGAGAGAGACCGCGTGGTGCACACGTTGTTGCCGGTGCCAGCCATTGAAGCCGATCTCCCCAGTGGGGGCTTTCATACGTTTTTCCATGCCGGAAATATCACCCCCCGCACAAAAACCCTTGCCGTGTCCGGTGAGTACCAAGGCGCGGATATCTTTGTTAGCGGTGATCATCTCGAGCGCGTCAATAAATTCGCTGCGCATATCGTCATTCATGGCGTTGCGTTTTTCAGGCCGATTTAGAAAAAGCGTGGCGATTCCATCTTGCACCTTCAAATCAATCAGTGAGAAGCTCATTTCAGTTCCTTCGGTGATACGTTGCACTTAAAATTTCGGTTTCAGAGACGTAAGCGTCAATCCTCAGTAATGTGACCGTCTTTAATGACGGTTCGCCAGCGCAGCTCTTCAGTCTTTTCAAATTGAGCGAAATCCTCTGGTGTGCCCGTCTTAATGACTAAGCCTTCGCTCTCCACTTGATTCTTGAAGCTGCTCGACAGCGCCCCTTTAGTGATTGCTGCGTTAAGTTGAGCAATGATCTCTTTCGGCGTTCCAGCAGGAGCAAACACGCCGTACCAACTTCCCGCTGAATAGCCTGGCACGCCGCTCTCAGCAATGGTTGGCACCTTGGCTAAGACAGGGCTGGTCGAGCGGTCGGTCGTCGTGACAGCCAGCGCACGCAGTTTGCCGGCTTCAATTAAGTTGCCCACCGCTGACGCTGTCGCGAACATGATGTCGACCTGACGCCCCATTAAGTCGGTCAGAGCGGGCGCCGCGCCTTTATAGGGGACATGCAACAACTTTGCGCCAGTTAACGACGCAAATAGCTCACCCGCCAGATGTGCCGACGTGCCACTGCCCTGAGAGGCATAAGAAAATTTTCCTGGGTTGGCTTTTACAGCCTCTAATAATTCTTTAACAGATTGATACGGGCTTGCAGCTGACACCACCAACACGTTAGGCGATATACCGATCAAACATACCGGTGCGAAATCTTTGTCTTGGTTGTACGGTAATTTTGTTTTGAGGCTTGGGTTAACTGCATGCGCAAACGTTGCCATGACCAAGGTGTAGCCATCAGGTGCACTTTTAGCTAGAGCGTCTGTACCGATAATGGTGCTGCCACCTGGTTTGTTTTCGATGATGACAGTTTGATGCAATTCGTTCGTCATGGCACCGCCAATAACGCGTGCCACCAGATCCGTGCCACCGCCGGCAGCGAATGGCACAATCAATTTAATTGCACGCTCTGGATAGGTCGCAAAGGTCTGTCCAGACGTTGAGAGCGCTAATCCCCAAAGGAAAACTCGGCAAAGATTCAGGTATGACGTTGACAAAGGCAAATTGATCCCCAGCGTGCGTATTTTTTTGATGTTCGAGTCTAACTCACGGCTGAACGAGTGATAACTGAGGGATCAGTTACAAACTTTGACTATTTTCTTGGGATGAAAACTGGGCAAAGCATACTTTTTCGAAAACCTGACCCGTTAGTAAGGCTTCAGGCCATGGATCTGCTGTTTTCAGTATGATGCAAGAAACCTGAATCAGCGTGGCTCAACTTGTATCAATTGGTTGACCTATGTTGACAGGCCTATCCATAGCCACCGACCATCATCTCCATGACTTCATCTAAAACAGCTTTACCCCTCAGGACTATATTGCTTGGTACCGTTGTTGTATTGATGGCCATGGGAACGCGGGCCACCTTCGGTCTGTTTATTCAACCAATGGGACTTGAGCATGGTTGGGGACGCGAGATTTTTTCG
Organism: Jezberella montanilacus; assembly: GCF_003003055.1. GTDB lineage: Bacteria > Pseudomonadota > Gammaproteobacteria > Burkholderiales > Burkholderiaceae_B > Zwartia > Zwartia montanilacus. The sequence goes on along the minus strand of NZ_PVTV01000011.1, from coordinate 713,748 downwards.
ATGGCCTTCGCCTTGCAAAACCTGACCTGGGGTTTTGGCGCTATTGGCGCGGGCATGATGGCTGATCGGTTGGGTTCAGGTCGTACCATCGCGCTCTGCGGCATGCTTTACGCCGCTGGTTTGCTTGCTAGCCGGTTTGCGATGACACCCACCCAGTTGTACCTGAGCGCTGGATTTCTGGTCGGCTTGGGTCAGGCCGGCACAACGTTTGCGGTGATCCTTCCGGTTATCGCCCGAACGGTCGCACCTTCATCGAGAAGCACAGCAATGGGTATAGCAAGTGCCGGTGGATCCTTAGGACAATTTCTAGTTGTGCCGACGGGACAGTTCTTGATTACTAACCTCGAATGGACCGGTGCCTACTGGGTCTTGGCTCTCTTTGTTTCGGTATCTCTGCCTCTGTCCTGGTTTTTGCGAGGTAAACCAGTGCAGACAGACGGATCTGGACCGCAGCAATCCATGTTGTCGGCAATCAAGCAGGCCTTCAGACATCCGACTTTCCATTTGATATTTTGGGGTTACTTTGTCTGCGGTTTTCACACTGCGTTTATTACGCTGCATCTCCCTTCCTTCGTCGTCGACGCAGGTCTGAATGCTGGCACCGGCGCGGTGGCGATTGGATTGATTGGCTTGTTCAACGTGGTCGGATCGTTTACCGCGGGCAAGCTGGGTGGGATGTACAGTAAGAAAAATCTGCTGGCTATTATTTACGCGATGAGAGCCTTGGGGATTTTGTGGATATTGTGTATGCCCATGAGTGTTTGGGTGGTCTACGTCTTTGCTGGCTGGATGGGGTTATTCTGGTTAGGTACCGTTCCGCTCACGCAAGGGTTGATCGGACAAATCTATGGGATGCAATTTGCCGCGACCTTATCAGGCATTATTTTTCTTGGTCATCAACTTGGTAGCTTTACAGGTGTGTGGTTAGGTGGTCGTATCCAGGCGATAACGGGCAGCTATGATTTGGTCTGGTGGATGGGCATAGCGCTGGCACTGATAGCGGCTGTCCTTTGCCTGCCAGTCCGAGAAAAGCCACTCAGCGTTAAACCCTCCGCTGTCCTGGCCTAGCCCGACGAGCGTGCACCTGATGAAAAACATAAACCATAAGCACCCAGCGAAACGGTGGGTTCAGCTGCTAGGTTTTGTTTTTCTGTCAATGGTTCTGGCAGCAGGATTTTGGGCCTACACGACACCTGAGATGAGCCTGCATTGGGATAGCATTGCCTCGATGTGCGGTTTTTAAGATGAGCGATCTCCCTTTGGATATCGCCGCCTTAGATAACGTTGCTCTTCATGACTTAACCGGAGATTGCGCCCGATCAACGGTCGTCCTCACTATCAATAATCGCTTGAGCCGCAGCGTGATGGCGTCTCTGGTTGAAAACATCCGAGAGCCTGGCCAGGTTCTTGAGATTCCGACCGTCATGCCTTGGTCAAATTGGCTGCCTCACCTGCTTAAGCAAGCAAGTTTCGAGTCTGACTTGTCTTCTCAAGCGATCGTACTTGATCACTTCGGCTCCCTTGCACTATGGGTTAGAACAATTGAAGCTGCAGAAGACTCGCACCCATTGTTGGACGTGAATCTAGCAGCAAGGTCTGCCCAACAAGCAGATGCCTTGATCGATGACTGGGCGATCAAAGTAGACGCCAATGAGACCACCGAAGAGTTTGAAAGCTTTAGTCGCTGGCAAGATGCCTACCGGCAGAGGCTTCATGCGATAAGCGCCCTTGATAGCAATACACTCGTGGCGCGGGTCTTGTCTTTGCTCCAGGCGCGATCGTTGAATTTGCCTAAAACGCTGGTTTTGTCTGGTTTCTCAGAGTTTTCTCCCAGGATGCGGCAGGTCTTGAGCGTCTTGCGAGATCAGGGAATCGAAGTGAAGAAGTTCGCTGAACGCACTCCCGTCGCCCAAACACCTCGCTGCGTTACGCTGGAAACCCACCAGGACGAGTGGATGACAGCCGCCTGCTGGGCAAAAGAAAAATTGCTGTCAGACCCGCAAGGTAAATTTGCAATCATTGCGGTCAGTCTCGATTCGGATGCCGCGCATGCCAGACGCACGCTCGACGATGTCCTCAAAACGGGTGAGGTTAGTCTGCCTTACAACGTTGCAGTGGGTCGACCGCTAAGCGATTGGAATCCTGGTCGGGCTGCGTTGCTCTGGTTAAAGACGTTTGTGCAGTTCTCGGCTTCTCAAACTGCGACCCCGAAGGATTTGGGTGCTGCATTACTTGCTGGTCATTGCGCAGGACATGTCGCTGAAGCAGGCGCTCGCGCGAGCATTGACGCCCGCTGGCGCAGCCATGAAACGATTGCAGTGACGCTGGCTGCCTGGCAAAGGGATATTGCCGTGACCGAACAGCTTGCGGCTAACTGGAATATGGCATTTCAGCACTGGCAAAAGGGCTCAGCGAGTTTGGATTGCCGGAGCTGGGCGCAACGCTTCAGCCTGACGCTCGGACAGCTTGGTTTCCCCGGTGAAAGATCGCAAAGCTCGGTTCATTACCAAGTGACCGAAGCGCTTGAAAAGCTAATTGATCGTTTCGCAAGCCTGAGTCCAATTCTTGGGTTAATTGACGCTCATGAAGCACTCGCCTGGCTTGGTCGTTTGGCACGAGCCAGTATTTTTCAACCTCAGCGGGATGCGGCTTCGCGGCTTGATGTACTTGGCCTGCTTGAGGCAGAAGGAGGTCATTGGGATGGTGTGTGGCTACTGGGATTGTCGGACGAAGCCTTTCCTGCTGCACCGAATCCCAACCCCTTTATCCCAGTATCTGCTTTATCGCGCAGTTCAGCCCCCAGGTCAACTGCCGAGCGTGAACTCCATTGGGCTCAGCGCATCTTCGAACATCTCTGTTCTGTGGCACCTGAGGTGATGACCAGCTTCGCCAGCCGGGACGGAGAGCGAGAGCTTCGACCGTCGCCAGTTCTCAAAGTCGCAAGTCTCGTAAAAAATAGTTGGGCTCGGCCCAAGGTTCAAATATCGTCGATTCGGCTAGAAACCTTTGAAGATCAGCGAGGTCCAGCAGTACTCGAAGACGAGGTGATTAAAGGTGGCGCCAATATACTGGTGACGCAAGCTCGCAATCCTTTATGGGCGTTTTTTCAATATCGTCTCGGCGTAAAAGGACTCAGGCCTTACGCCGATATCCCATCTAAAACAATACGCGGCCGTTTTATTCATAAAATGCTTGAGCGAGTATGGTCAGAATTAAAAGACCAAGAAACCTTACAAAACAAGCTAGCCAACGATTCTCTTAATACCCTGTTAAGCAATATTGCGACCGAGGTCGCCGCCTTAGAGCTAGCCCAGTTGCCAGAGGTCTTGCGACAAATGGAGGTCGATCGAGATCTGCCGTTGATTCATCAATGGCTTGAAGTCGAGTCCCAGCGTGCACCCTTTGTAGTCAAGGGGGTTGAGGTGACTCAGCATTTGAACCTTGGTTCTAGCCAACTGGATCTGGTGATCGATCGTATTGATTTGCTGGAGGATGGCACACAAGTCGTGATTGATTACAAATCAAGCGCAGCCTTGACCTCAGTGCTCAACGATTGGGATAGCGCTCGCCCTGTTAATGTCCAGTTGCCAATTTATGCGAGTATTTTGCTTGAACAAGCAAAGGGTGAGTGCGGCGTGTCCGCCTTGATGCTGGTTCAGATACATGCCAAGCAAACGCATGAAACCAGTCGCGATAAGACGAAAAGTGTTGTTGGCTTAGCCAAGGCCGATATTGGTGTTGCAGGCGTCATTGTTTTGCCGCATGTGAAGGAGTTTTCTGGCCGAGACTGGTTGGGTGCAATGACTAAGATGCAGGGCGATGTTCGCGCCCTGACTGAAGAGTTTGTCTCGGGTTGTGCAAGTAACGAATCGTTGGGTAAAAATGATTTGACCTATTGCGACATTAAACCCTTGCTGCGTTTTTTCGATACCGAAGAGGATACAGATGACTGAGCGTCAACCCCAAGACGCACGGGCACGTGAGCGGGCAATCGATCCGAGGCATTCGTTTATCGTACAAGCGCCTGCTGGTTCCGGTAAAACCGAACTGTTGACAGATCGGATCCTGGCGCTGCTGGCGACGGTTTCTCGACCTGAGGAAATCGTCGCGATTACTTTTACTCGCAAAGCTGCGGCCGAGATGCACGCGCGCGTGTTGAAAAAATTGGAACTTGCGCGGGATAATGTTGCTCCTAAAACAAGCTATGAGGTAAGGAGCCTTGCGCTCGCGCAAGCCGTTTTGGCGCGCAGCGAAGAAAGATCTTGGCACCTGCTGGCCCATCCAGCGCGGTTATCGATCAAAACAATCGACTCATTTTGCGCGAGCCTGGTGCGCAGTATGCCCTGGCTATCCGGACTGGGTGGTATGCCGACAGTAGCAGAAGAGCCTAACGAGCACTATCTCGCCGCGGCAAGAGAAGTCTTTGCCTCGGTAGGGACGAATCCTTCAGTCGCCAAGTTGCTCGAGCACATGGACTTAGATGTTCAGGCCGCCAGCACAGCCCTTGCGAAAATGCTCGGGCAACGAGACCAATGGATGACCTTGTTACCGACCGTGACCAATGAGCGTGACCGAAACGCGTTAGAAGACCATTTTGCCCAAGCGGTAAGTGAAGAGCTCTCTGGTATCCCGCCCTTGATGCCTCTTGGGTATGCACAAGAGCTGGCACCGCTGATTCGCCAAGCAGTGTCCTTTCTGGCGACGGCCGAAAAATACCAGGCCACTTATGATCAGTTGAAATGCTTGCAGGACTGGGACGGCCAGGCATTCGATACAAACGTTTCAGATTTACCCCGTTGGCGGGCATTGGCAGAGCTTCTGATCACAGGAGCAGGAACAGTAAGGAAAACCATCAATGTAAAACATGGTTTTGAATCAAAGACTGACTATTGCAAAGTCTTTAATGCTTGGCTTGCCAACAATGGAGGAGGCGACGAGCCAAGTTGGGCTAAAGCCCTTCAAGCATTGGAACATCTCGTTGATGAAAGGTTTTCTGATGCGCAGTGGGACATCCTCAAAGCACAAATCGAATGTCTCTGGCTCGCAGTGGCTCAGCTTCAAATGCGGTTTGCGACCTTTGGCGAAGTAGATTTTGCAGAGATTGCACAACGAGCGTTCTACGGGCTTGGTCGTGCAGACGATCCCACCGAGCTACTGCTGAAACTCGATTCGAGTATCAGACATTTACTGATCGATGAGTTTCAAGACACCAGTCAGACCCAGCTTGATTTGCTAGAGAGGCTCACCTCCGGTTGGCAAGCGGACGACGGTCGAACTGTGTTTTTGGTCGGCGATCCCATGCAATCGATTTATCGCTTTCGTAAAGCCGAGGTTGGTTTATTTTTGAAAGTCCGTGATCAGGGTCTAGGTGATCTGCACCTTACGCCTTTGCGGTTGACTGATAATTTCCGCTCTGGAGCAGGTATCGTGGACTGGGTGAACAACATGTTCACCCATATTTTTCCGAAACAAGACGATGCGATCGGTGGAGCCATCACCTACGCGCCATCTGTTGCGTTCAATGAAGGCAGTCCCGAGCAGGCTGTTCATCAACACCTCATCATTTCAGATGATAAGGATGAGCCCGCCAGACAGCTTATTGTGCTCGTAAAAGAAGCGCTGGCTGCAGCACCTGATAGTGAACATCCGGTCGCTATTTTGGTGAGAACGAGATCTAACCTGCGTGGCGCAACCGAGTTGCTGGCAAAAGAGAACTTGCCGTATCGAGCTGTCGAATTAGTCGCTTTGAATCAACGGGCCTACGTTGTTGATCTGGTGCAAATTGTCCGCGCACTGTGTCATTTGGGTGATAGGGCGGCTTGGTTGGCTGTGCTGCGCTCACCTTACTGCGGATTGACTTTGTTCAGCCTTCATCGGCTGTTCGCAGGCGACAAACGAGCCGTGATTGATATTTTAGAAGCAACGTTGGCGCAAGTTGCTCAAGCAAGCCCAAACCCTGCTGAGCAAGTGCTCGAACCCGATCAGTACGCAAGACTGGTATTTGTTGCGCGCGTATTTTCTGCAGCTGTTCGTGAAGAAACGGGGGAAGTGTTTGCTCGTAAGGTGCAACGCGTCTGGCAACAGCTCGACGGGCCAGCACTCGCGCGCCATACTGGCGATGTGAGTGACGCAGAAAGCGTTTTTCGATTGATTGAAAGACTCGCCCCCTACGGCGGCTTGGATCTGGATATGTTTGAATCGCGACTGACCAAGTTGTACGCTTCGTCAGTTGAGGACGAAGCTACCGCTTCGGTCGAAGAAAAATCCAAGGGTGTGGTTGAGGTGATGACCATGCATAAATCCAAAGGATTGCAGTTTGACACGGTGATTCTTTTTGGTTTGCATGAAAAAGCGAAAGGTGACGATACCCCTTTGGTTAGAATTGAACAGGCTCACGGTCGACTACTGATGGGTCCGATCAAATCGAGAGCGAGCGACACCGCTGATCCGTACTCTAATTTCTTGGGGCAACGAGAGAAGCGTCGCGCAAGCCATGAGGTGGATAGGCTTTTGTACGTGGCGGCAACCCGAGCAAAAAAAACCCTTCATTTAGTCGCTCGGTTAAAAATCGACAAAAAGGATTCGACGGTTGTCGCGGCACCTGAGTCATCGAGCTTGCTCGCACGCTTGTGGCCGTTTATTCAACAACCAACCCCTTTGCCTGAACAAGATGAGCGACGCGTCGAGTCACATATGCCGTTTTATAAAGGACCCTTGCTACAGCGGCGGGCGACTGTCCCAGCGATGGGGTCACCTTCAAGGACCACGATAGAACCCCTTGAATTGCCAGGCAATATTATTCCTATGTTTAATCAAGCCTATGTTTGGGGCGCAGAAGCAGGTCGTGAAAGGCTGGTGGGCACAATTGTTCACGAATGGCTGGCCCACATTGGAGAAAGTGGTCTGGAACGTTGGACGACCGAGCGCATCACGAGCAAGGGGAGCGTGATTGAGCGACAGTTAGGCGCGACTGGCTTAAGCGCAGAACAGGCCAGTCTTGGGGCGCAAGAAGCTGTCGAGGTCTTAAGGGCGATGTTGACGCAAGAACACGGAAGAAGATTGCTCGGACAGATAAAGGCAAAGCGCGAATGGGCCTTGCTTGACGAAAATGGTCAGATGTCAATTATGGATTTGGTTCTAGACGAAGGCGATCACTGGTTGGTAGTGGACTATAAAACGAGTCGACCCGCAGCCTCTGAGCCACTTTCAGTATTTGAAAAAAGAATGCTAGCTCGTTACAAACCTCAGTTGCAACGATATTGCCAACAGCTTTTTGCATTGGATGGACGCCCAGCTAAAGCGGCTTTGTATTTCCCAAGAGATGATCTTTGGGTAGAGATGGATCGCCCCTGTTAGAATGCTGATTGGCGGGCCCCTTCGCATGGCTCGGCGGCAAATCTGGTCAGGTCGGGAACGAAGCAGCCATAGTCGTGCAGAGTTAGTGCCGAAGTCAGGCTCGCCTCCCTTTTATTGTCGGTGTTAAGCAACGCCCATGTCATATCTTGTATTGGCCCGTAAGTGGCGCCCCCGCAGTTTTGATACCCTGGTTGGCCAGGATCACGTCGTGCGTGCGCTGACTCATGCCTTAAACACACAACGGCTTCACCACGCCTGGTTATTTACGGGCACTCGTGGCGTTGGTAAGACGACTCTGTCCCGAATCCTTGCGAAGGCTTTGAATTGCGAGGCTGGCATTACTGCCACGCCTTGTGGTGTCTGTCAGGCTTGCACTGAGATAGATTCTGGCCGCTTTGTCGATTATCTTGAGCTCGATGCCGCCTCTAACCGCGGCGTTGACGAGATGACTCAACTTCTCGAGCAGGCGGTTTATTCGCCGAGCACCGGACGCTTTAAAGTCTATATGATCGACGAGGTTCACATGCTGACTGGGCATGCATTCAACGCAATGCTCAAAACGCTTGAAGAACCACCAGCGCACGTTAAGTTCATTTTGGCGACAACCGATCCACAAAAAATTCCTGTAACGGTGCTGTCGCGTTGCCTGCAGTTCAATTTAAAGCAGATGCCGGGGGAGTCCATCGTCGGGCATTTGCAAAACGTGCTGGGCGAAGAACATATTCCCTTTGAGCTTGCTGCCTTGCGTATGCTTGGCCAAGCAGCTTCAGGATCCATGCGTGACGCCTTATCGCTCACCGATCAAGCCATCGCCTACAGCGCCGGCAATCTCACCGAAGAGTCTGTTCGGGGGATGCTAGGGACAATCGATCAAAAGCATCTGATTCGTTTGCTGGATGCGTTGCAGGCAGGTCAAGCAACTGCGGTGCTTGAGGTCGCTGATGAACTTGCCACCAGAGGCTTGTCCTATCGCGCTGCACTGGCAGATTTGGCTATTTTGTTATCCCGCATTGCTATTGCTCAAAGGATTGGCAAAGTCGTTGATCAAGCAGACCCTCTGGCGGGTGACATCGGTCGTCTGGCAGAGACCTTGCCGCACGACGCTGTGCAGCTGTTCTACACGGTCGCCGTTCATAGCCGCTCTGAGTTGTCCATTGCACCTGATGAATATGCAGGATTTGTGATGTCATGCTTGCGCATGTTGTCACTTTATTCGGATCCAGCTGCAGGGAATCGTCCAGCTTTACAGGCAAGTGCCGCGCCATCCGTCAAGGAGCCGGCTGTTCAGCAGATGGCTTCAGTCCCATCTGAGCCGCCTGCGCCACCTCTGCAGGTAACCAAGCAGGATGAACCGCCAGCTTGGGTGACTGAATCGGCTACTGAGTTTTCAGTATCTGCAGCAACAGTTGAAAGCACCCCGGTCGAGGCTCCGAGTCGCGTTATCCGGATTGAACAGTCTTGGGCAATATTTTCTGCTTCGTTAAAGCTCTCAGGCCTGGCCGCGCAATTAGCTCGTCAATCCGAACTAGTGGGCATTTCAGCCAATACATTAACTCTCAAGATCGCCAATAAGGCCTTATCTGAAGGTGTTGCGGTTGATCGACTCAAAGCGGTGTTGTCTGAGCACTTTGGGGTCAAAGTTCAATTACGCTTTGAAATTGGCGCTGATTCGGGTCAGTCAGCTCACGCAATTGACGTGGCGGCGCAAAGCGCCCGTCAAAAGGCCGCCGAGGAAATTGTCCAACAGGATGCGTTCGTGCAGGTATTAGTCAAAGAGTTTGGTGCACAAGTGATCCCCGGATCCGTCCATCCAGGTCCAACACTCCAATAGTTTCAACTGAATCAGGGAAAATAATCATGATGAAAGGACAGATCGCTGGCTTGATGAAACAAGCTCAGCAGATGCAAGAGAACATGAAAAAAGCGCAAGATGCGCTGGCAGACATCATCGTCGAGGGCGCCTCGGGCGGTGGCTTGGTTAAAGTATCCATGACCTGCCGCCATGACGTAAAACGTGTGACCATCGATCCAACCCTCTTGGCTGACGACAAAGACATGCTCGAAGATTTGGTCGCGGCAGCCTTCAATGATGCTTTGCGCAAAGCCGAGGCAACGAGCTCTGAAAAAATGTCTTCTGTCACTGCCGGCATGCCCTTGCCACCCGGGATGAAGTTACCCTTCTGATGGCAGCGCGCCTGTCAGAGCCGCAACCGCTTCTGGCCTTGGTCGAGGCACTTCGCCGCCTGCCAGGCGTGGGAGAACGGACTGCAAGCCGTATGGCTTACCACTTGCTTCAACACGATTTGCAGGGCGCACAACACCTGGGGCGTGCCTTGAGTGAGGCCGTGTCACGACTGCGTCACTGCGACCAATGCAATAGTTTTACCGAAGCGACCTTATGCGGCACCTGCCAGCATCCCGAGCGGGATTCCAGCTTGCTTTGCATCGTTGAGACCCCAGCGGATCAGAACTCTATCGAAGCGACACACGGTTATTCGGGTCTGTATTACGTGCTGATGGGACGGCTCGCCCCACTTGAAGGCATGGGCCCTGCTGAACTGGATTTTGACCGTGCCCTCGCGCGGGCGACGAACGGGTTTGTCAAAGAGGTGATCCTCGCTACCAGTTTTACGGCAGAAGGCGAAACGACTGCTCACTATTTGTCAGAAGCGCTGCGATCCAAGGGTCTTAAAGTGACTCGTTTGGCGAGAGGCGTGCCAGCAGGCAGTGAGCTTGAGTATGTCGATGCGGGTACGGTTGCGTGGGCACTAATGGAGCGCAAGCCCACCTAAGGCTAAACTGCGAGGCAAACTTACTAAGTAAGCGTTATGCTCAAATAACGATAGAAAAAATCAAGGGAGACCGACATGTCCATTTCACGCAGGCAATTGATCAAATTCGCAGGTTCAGCCGGCCTGTTTTCAATGACTCCCGGTTTGCTACTCGCGCAAAAGCTCGAAAAAACCAGTGTTCACATCGCCGTAGGTGGCAAAGTGGGTACCTACTACCAGGCTCTGTCGATTGCCGAGCAATTGGGCTACTTCAAAGACGAGGGTCTTGATGTCAAGATTTCTGACTTTGCGGGTGGCGCAAAATCGCTGCAAGCGGTTGTAGGCGGCAGTGCAGACGTGGTGTCGGGCGCATTCGAACACACCATCAATTTACAGGCTAAAGGTCAGTTCTTTCGTTGTGTCGTCTTGCAAGGCCGTTGCCCGATGATGACCATGGGTGTCTCGAAAAAGAATATGGCCAACTTCAAGACCGGCGCTGATTTAAAAGGTAAAAAAATCGGTGTGACCGCCCCTGGCTCTTCGACCAATATGTTGGCTAGCTTTTATCTAGCCAAGCACGGCCTGAAAGTCACCGATGCATCTTACGTCGGTGTTGGCACTGGTGCCGGTGCGATTACAGCCATCCGAGAGGGCAATATTGACGCCATTTCAAATATTGATCCGGTCATTACTGCACTTGAAGAATCAAACGATATCCAAGTGATTGCTGATACGCGTCGAATTAAAGACACCATCGAGATTTTTGGTGGCAACATGCCTGCCGGTAGTCTATACCTGCCGCAAAGCTATATCGACGCTAACCCCAAGACGATTCAGGCATTGGTCAATGCGATGGTGCGAGCCGACAAATGGATCGTGAAAGCAGGCCCAGCGGCAGTCACCAAAGCACTGCCTGCAAGTTATTTTCAAGGCAATCCTGATCTTTATACCAAAGCTGTTGAAAAATGTATGGAGGCGATGTCCCCAGATGGCATGATCCCCTCGGACGGCCCGGCCACAGCCTTGAAAGCCCTGGCTGCCTATAGCAACGACATCCGGGATGCCAAAATTGATCTTGATAAAACCTGGACCAACGATTTTGCCAAGCGTGCCAACGAAAAATATCCTGACGTAAAAGTTTAAGGGACGAGTCCTCATCACCAGCGCTTGAACTAAGCATTTTGACTATGATCCAGCCAGTCGCCCCCGCCTTGTCATTAAAAGACATCACTTGCACATTTGTCTCGCGCGACGATCCGAAGGCAAGGTACACCGCTGTTGCAAACACCACCCTGACAGTTGCAGCCGGCGAGTTCGTCTCAGTGGTGGGGCCAACGGGGTGTGGTAAATCGACGTTATTGAATGTCGGCGCAGGCTTGCTCAGCCCTTCAACGGGCGCGGTCGAAACATTTGGTGAACTACTGAGCGGGATTAACAAACGCGCTGGCTATATGTTTCAAGGCGAGGCGCTACTGCCTTGGCGTTCAGCTTTGGACAATGTCACGGCAGGCTGTGAGTTTGCTGGTATGCCGAACGCTCAGGCGCAAGAAGCGGGGCGGTTATGGATGAAGCGCGTCGGTCTCGGCGGCTTCGAAGACCGTTATCCGCATCAGATGTCGGGGGGCATGCGTAAGCGCGCCATGCTTGCGCAGACGTTAATTCGCGACCCGGATATCATCTTGATGGATGAGCCATTCTCGGCACTGGATATTCAGACTCGGCAACTAATGGAAAACGAGGTGCTCGACTTATGGATGGCCAAGCGTAAGGCGGTTCTGTTCATTACCCATGATCTTGACGAAGCAATTGCCATGAGCGACCGAGTGGTGGTGTTATCTGCAGGGCCGGGTACACACCCGATTGGCGAATTCACTATCGACTTGCCGCGACCACGGGATGTGGCAGAAGTACGCATGCAACCGCGATTTGTTGAGTTGCACGCAGCGATCTGGGCCGTTCTTCGTGAAGAGGTTCTTAAGGGTTATGCCCAGCAGAAACGCGCTTAGCGATCAACGGGTTTGAGGTTTTGGCATTCACGAAGACCACGCCAGTCATCGTTAGTCCCAGCCCCGCAGCCATCATCCAGTTAAATGGTTCATCAAATAACAGCCATGCCATCAGCGCGGTGGTGGGTGGTGTGAGATACAGCAGGCTTGACACTTTGGTGGCAGCCCCTTTGCGGATCATCATAAACAGCAGACTGATTGAGCCGATGGATAAAGGAAAAATCGACCAGAGTAGAGCGCCGATTACCGGTGCGTTCCAAACCATGACACCAGACTCAAAGCAGTACATGCAGATCAAGCAAAGCATGGCTGATACGCTGAATTGAATGGTTGAGCCGGCTCGTAAATCAAAGGTGGGACAGTACTTCTTTTGATACATCGTTCCGAAGGTCATGGACAGCAGTCCGCTGAAGGCGAGCAAGTAACTAGCCAGCGGGATATGGGCGAAGCTAATTTTCTCCCACACGACTAAAGCGACTCCGGCAAAACCAAAACCTAAGCCCAACCATTGTCGTGGCGAAATCTTCTCGGAGATCCAGGCGGCAAACCATGCCGTCACGATGGGTTGTAACCCGACAATGATGGCAACTAAACCAGCCGTCATTCCTAAACGGACGGCGAACCAGACGCCCATCAAATAGCCAAAATGCAGCAGGACGCCAGCGATCGCAATGTGCCGCATTTGAGATCGGCTCGGCCACTTGATATCCCAGACGAGGCTGAGCGCTGCCATCACCACCAGAACCCCCGCAAAACGCCAAAACAGAAAGGTAGCGGGCTCAACATATGGCATCGATAGACGAGCAATCACGAAACCAGTGCTCCAGATCAAGACAAATATAGGGGCAATAAAGGTTTCGAGTTGTATTCGCATGAATAAGATCTTGTTTATATAATTTTTTGAATGGCTGATTTTAAGCGCTGCATTTCAATCGAAATGCTGGATCACGGTGTTTTTTCAAGTAGTTGTCGTCATTTTTAATTTGTCGCGCGAATTGTCTGAGAATTGGATAAGATTGGGCCTGCCACTTTCACTTCGGATGATGCGTCAACCCATGCGGACCTTATTCAAGCCTAATTCCAAGCTATCGCTACGCATTTGGCAAGTGACGATACTCGTCGTACTCGTCGGCACCTGGCAAATTGCCTCTCAGGACAAAAAAGTTGCCTTCTTTTTTGGTAAACCCCTTGGTGTATGGCACCGAATATGGGATTGGTTCGTGGTTAACGGTGATATATACAGTCATCTGGCTATCACCTTAACAGAGACGATTCTGGCTTTCTTTATCGGGACTGGGTCGGGTTTAGCTGTTGGACTCTGGCTTGGCCTCTCCCCCATGGCGAGTAAGATTCTTGATCCTTACATCAAGGCTGCCAATTCCATGCCCCGCGTGATTCTGGCGCCAATTTTTGCGATGTGGTTTGGCTTGGGGATCTGGTCTAAGGTGGCATTGGCCGTCACGCTTGTTTTCTTTATCGTGTTCTTCAACGTATATCAGGGTGTCCGCGAAGTTAGTCCTACCCTATTGGATAACGCCCGGATGCTTGGTGCTGACAGGCGTCAATTACTCAGACAAGTTTATTTGCCCTCAGCGACGAGCTGGGTGTTTTCCAGCCTTCACACTTCTGTTGGATTGGCTTTTGTGGGCGCAGTGGTGGGCGAATACCTGGGCTCTGCTTCAGGGGTGGGTTACCTTATTCTGCAGGCCGAGGGTAGCCTTGACGTGGACACCGTTTTTGCAGGTATCTTTGTTCTGACCGCCTGCGCGGTCGTCCTCGATACCCTTGTCGGCATCATCGAAAAACGCTTGATGAAGTGGCAGCCTAAATCTGGCGAGACTGAGAAGCTTTAATCAGCTCGTCCAGTTTGCGTGAATCGGCAACAAAGGCTCGAATGCCTTCGGATAGTTTTTCGCTCGCCATTGCATCTTCATTCAGTGCAAACCTGAAACTCTTTTCATCAGCTTTGATTTTGATCGACTGTTGCGATAGCGCGAAATCGGGGTTGAGTCGCGCGGCTACGTCACCCTCAATGCTTTTCAATTGCCCCAGCAGTTCAGGGCTGATGGTGAGCAGGTCGCAACCGGCTAATGCCAAAATCTGACCCGTATTTCTAAAACTGGCGCCCATGATTTCAGTGCTGAGACCAAAACGCTTGTAATAGGCATAGATTGTTGCGACTGATATGACACCTGGATCGTTAACGCCAGCAGAACCCGCTTCATCCCAGGTTGAACCCTGAGACTTTTTATGCCAATCGTAAATACGACCGACAAAAGGCGAAATCAGCTGAACCTTCGCCTCGGCACAAGCCACTGCTTGGATCAAGGAGAATAAAAGCGTCAAATTGCAACGAATGCCCTCGGTCTGGAGAATGCTGGCGGCTTCGATGCCTTCCCAGGTCGCCGCGATTTTGATCAGCACGCGCTCTCGTGAGAAACCAGCCTGCTCGTATAAACGGATAATGCGACGGGCTCGCTCGACCGTAGCACGGGTGTCGAAGGACAGCCTGGCATCTACTTCGGTGGATACTCTGCCAGGAACGACGCTCAAGATCTCGCTGCCAAAAGCCACCAGTAAGTGATCAACTAACTCCTCGACTGGTGCGTTGGCGTGTTGTGTCACGCAACGCGCTAAAAGTGGTTTGTATACGTCTTGCTGCACCGCTTTGAGAATAAGGGACGGATTTGTTGTGGCGTCAGTTGGCTGATAGTGCTTTATATTTTCAAAATCGCCGGAGTCCGCCACAACGGTGGTGTGTGAGCGAAGAGAATCGAGAAGACTAGGCATCGGCTATAATTCCAAGGTTTGCTTACAGATTTTTGAGACCGGGGTGATTGTGCTGTCAAGACTATTTTCAGAGGTGGCTGGTGTGGCCGCCGGTGGATTCGATCGGTTTCCACCTGCAATTCTAGCCTTGGCGGATGGCACCGTTTTCAGGGGGGTGTCGATCGGTGCCCCGGGCCATACGGTTGCCGAGATTGTATTTAATACGGCGATGACTGGCTATCAAGAGATTTTGACCGACCCCAGCTACAGTGGGCAAGCTGTGACGCTTACCTATCCCCATATTGGCAACACGGGGGTCAATCACGAAGATATCGAATCAAATAAAGTTCACGCAGCCGGCCTGATCGTCAGGGACTGCCCGGCACGGATGTCGAATTTCCGCGCGACGCAATCGTTGCCAGACTACCTTAAGGATCAAGGGGTCGTCGCAATCGCCGAGATCGATACGCGCAAATTAACGCGTATCCTTCGTGAAGGGGGTGCACAGGGCGGTTGTATTCTGGTCGGCGAAGATTCCGAAAAAGCCCTGGCGTTGGCTCGTGGCTTTGCTGGAATGGCTGGTCAGGATCTGGCTAAGGTCGTGAGCTCAACTCAGACATCCACTTGGACTGAATCAACCTGGCAATTGACAACCGGCTACGGTAATTTCGCCGCTGTTGCAGCAGAGAAGCGCGGCGAGCACTTGCCTCATGTCGTGGCTTACGACTTTGGCGTCAAATCGAACATTTTGCGATTATTGACAGAGCGTGGCTGCCGCATCACCCTGGTTCCTGCGCAAACATCGGCTGAGCAAGTACTGGCGATGAATCCAGATGGGGTCTTTTTATCTAATGGCCCAGGGGATCCGGATCCCTGCGATTATGCGATTGCTGCAACCAAGGTATTTTTAGAGCGAAAACTACCCGTGTTCGGTATTTGCCTGGGGCATCAGATTATGGGCCTGGCGCTGGGCGCTAAGACCGTCAAAATGAAAACCGGGCATCACGGATCTAACCATCCTGTGCAAGACCTGGCAAGCGGTCGCGTCTTTATTACCGCACAAAATCATGGCTTTGCAGTGGACGCAAAGACATTGCCTGCTAATGCGCGTGTCACACATGTATCGCTCTTTGACGGTACCTTGCAGGGCTTCGAACTCATTGATCGTCCGGCATTCTGTTTTCAAGGGCATCCCGAAGCAAGTCCGGGCCCGCACGACATCGTCGTCCTGTTTGACAAATTCATGGGCCTGATGGCCAGCAACAAGTAAAGATTTCATTATGCCCAAGCGTACCGACCTAAAAACTATCCTCATCATTGGCGCAGGCCCGATCATTATTGGTCAGGCGTGTGAGTTTGATTATTCTGGGGCCCAAGCGTGTAAAGCCCTCAAGGCCGAAGGCTATCGAACCGTGCTGGTCAACAGCAATCCAGCCACCATCATGACTGATCCTGAAACAGCCGATGTAACTTACATTGAGCCGATCACGTGGCAGGTCGTTGAAAAAATCATTGAAAAAGAGCGCCCAGATGCTGTTTTGCCCACAATGGGCGGTCAAACGGCTTTGAATTGTGCGCTTGATCTTGATAAGTTTGGCGTCTTAAAAAAATACAACGTTGAGCTCATCGGTGCCAACGCTCACGCGATCGAGAAGGCTGAAGACCGTCAGAAATTCAAGACAGCGATGAACGCAATCGGCCTCGAGTCGGCCTACTCAGGGGTGGCGCATAGTCTCGAAGAAGCCTGGGAGATTCAAAAGAAGATTGCTATTAAAACCGAGTCAAGCGGTTTTCCTGCTGTGATCCGACCCAGTTTTACGCTTGGTGGCAGCGGTGGTGGTATCGCTTATAACGCCGAAGAATTTGAAACGATTTGCCGTCGTGGCCTAGAGGCTTCGCCGACCAAAGAACTCCTGATTGAAGAGTCTTTGCTCGGCTGGAAAGAATTCGAAATGGAAGTCGTGCGCGACAGTGCTGATAATTGCATCATCGTTTGCTCGATCGAGAACCTCGATCCGATGGGTGTTCATACCGGTGATTCAATTACCGTCGCGCCAGCGCAAACTTTGACCGACAAAGAATATCAAATTATGCGTAACGCATCGATCGCCGTGTTGCGCGAGATCGGTGTAGACACTGGCGGCTCTAACGTGCAGTTTGCGCTCAACCCAGAGAACGGTCGCATGATCGTGATCGAGATGAATCCGCGCGTCTCACGTTCGTCCGCGCTGGCTTCCAAAGCAACTGGTTTCCCGATCGCTAAAGTGGCTGCACGCCTGGCTGTGGGCTACACACTCGATGAACTCAAAAACGAGATCACTGGTGGTGCCACACCCGCTTCGTTTGAGCCAACGATCGACTACGTTGTGACCAAGGTCCCACGTTTCGCGTTTGAAAAATTCCCAACTGCAGATGCTCGCCTGACTACGCAAATGAAATCCGTTGGCGAGGTCATGGCGATTGGTCGGACTTTCCAGGAGTCGTTCCAAAAGGCGTTGCGCGGCCTTGAAGTGGGTGTTGACGGCTTAAATCAAAAAACAATCGATCGAGAAAAAATTCAGATCGAATTGGGTGAGCCAGGTCCTGAGCGGATATGGTACGTGGGTGATGCCTTTGCCCAAGGCTTTACTATGGATGAAGTCTATCAACTGACCAAGATTGATCCCTGGTTTTTGTCACAAATTAAAGAAATCGTTGATCTTGAATTAGCGCTTGAGCAAAAAACGGTCGCTGATATTGATGCCGATATTATGCGGCAACTGAAGCGTCGCGGCTTCTCCGATCGCCGGTTGGCTTTTTTACTCGATACCTCAGAAACTGAGCTGCGCAAGTTGCGTCATCAATTCAATGTTCGTCCTGTCTTTAAACGGGTAGACACGTGCGCGGCTGAATTTGCGACGAATACCGCTTACCTGTACTCAACGTATGAAGAAGAATGCGAAGCCAAGCCGACAGATAAAAAGAAAATTATCGTACTCGGTGGTGGCCCTAACAGAATTGGGCAAGGGATCGAATTCGATTACTGCTGCGTGCACGCTTCCTTGGCCTTGCGCGAAGATGGCTTTGAAACCATCATGGTTAATTGCAATCCAGAAACTGTTTCTACTGATTACGATACGTCGGATCGCCTGTATTTCGAACCCGTCACGCTTGAAGACGTGCTTGAAATCGTGCACGTCGAAAAACCGGTTGGCATGATCGTTCAGTACGGCGGGCAAACCCCGTTGAAGCTTGCTCGTGCACTTGAAGCCAATGGGGTACCAATTATTGGTACGAGCCCTGAGTCAATCGACGTAGCAGAAGATCGTGAACGCTTTCAGAAATTGCTACACAAACTTAACCTGCGTCAACCACCAAACCGCACGGCTCGTACTGAAGGCGAAGCGCTTGCCCACGCTCAAGAAATTGGTTATCCACTGGTGGTTCGTCCAAGCTATGTCTTGGGTGGTCGAGCCATGGAGATCGTGCACGAACAAGCTGATCTCGAGCGCTATATGCGAGAGGCGGTAAAAGTCAGCAATGATTCACCGGTGTTGCTCGACCGCTTTCTGAATAACGCGACTGAGGTGGATGTCGACTGCTTATCTGACGGACAACAGGTCTTTATTGGTGGCGTCATGGAGCACATCGAGCAAGCGGGCGTTCACTCAGGTGATTCAGCCTGCTCTCTGCCACCATACTCGCTATCGCAAGAAGTTATCGACGAGATCAAACGACAAACGGCGCTCATGGCTCGCGCGCTGAATGTAAACGGTCTGATGAACGTACAGTTTGCAGTTCAAGAGGGTGATGTGTACGTGCTTGAGGTCAATCCTCGCGCCTCTCGAACGGTGCCCTTCGTTTCCAAAGCCACTGGTTTGCAATTAGCCAAGATTGCAGCTCGTGCGATGGCCGGTCAAAGCTTGGCGTCCCAGGGGATTACCAAAGAGGTTGTGCCTCATTACTATTCAGTCAAAGAGGCGGTTTTCCCCTTCGTTAAATTCCCTGGTGTGGATACGATTCTCGGACCCGAAATGAAGTCCACCGGCGAAGTCATGGGTGTCGGCACCAGTTTTGGCGAAGCCTTCGTGAAATCCCAGCTGGCCGCCAGTGTGAAACTGCCCGAAGCGGGCGTTGCCTTTATCAGTGTCAAGAACCAGGATAAGCCAAGAGCAATTGAAGTGGCTCAAGGTCTGCATAAACTGGGTTTCAAATTAACGGCGACTCGTGGTACCGCAGCGGCAATCGCTGAAGCCGGCATTCCCGTGACGACGGTGAATAAAGTGGCAGAGGGTCGACCACACATCGTTGATATGCTGAAAAACGGTGAGGTTTCGCTGGTGATCAACACTGTAGAAGAACGCCGCAACGCCATCAGCGACTCGCGGGCGATTCGCACTCAATCCTTAGCCGCGCGGGTAACGTACTACACGACGATTGCAGGGGCCTGGGCAGCGGTTGAAGGCATGCAGTATTTGCGTGAGAGTCACGGATTGAAAGTGTATTCGTTGCAAGACCTGCATCAGTCCTTGAAATCCTGATCAACTCAGCCACTTGTCTTGGATGATGTCATGAGTCAACTACCGTACAGTCATATCCGGATTCTTGATATCAGCCAAGGCATAGCCGGCCCGTATTGCGCGCATATTCTCTGGCAGCAGGGCGCTGAGGTAATTAAAGTGGAACCTCCTGCTGGTGATTGGGGCCGCTATGTGAGCACGATGCGGGGCACCCAAAGTGCAGTGTCGATTCAGTTCAACGCGGGCAAACGTGGCCTGGCACTCGACGCGAGAACAGAAGCTGGTCAAAAAGTCTTGGTCGAACTCGCCCTCCAAGCTGACGTGGTGGTACAAAACTTTCGTCCTGGCGTGGTCAATCGTCTAGGCATTGCTTACGAGACCTTAAGCGCCCTTAAGCCTGACCTCGTCTATGTCTCGATTAGCGGGTATGGTGATGATGGTCCTTACGCCGATGCGCCCGCAACAGATTCTGTCATGCAGGCCGATACAGGTCTGATGGTCAGCAATCAGGATGAGAACGGTATCCCCAGAAGAATAGGTTTGTTAACGGCCGATGTCTCAACAGGACTTTACGCTTCACAAGCGCTTTCAGCAGCGCTTTATCAACGCTTAGCAAAAGGGGTCGGGACGCACGTCAAAGTGAATCTATTCGAGGCCTGTGCCGCGTTTCAAGGGATGGTGTTTCTTGAACACGCCTTGACGGGTGGGCATCGCCCCACGGGTGCCGTGACAGCACCCAACGGAATCTTCAAAACAAGCGATGGTGTTTTAACGGTTGTCGCTGTCGGCAATGAGCATTTCGCGCGTGTCGCACGAGCGTTGAATCATCCTGAGTGGATAACAGATCCGCGTTTTAAAGAAAATGGTGATCGCATGCAACATCGCGAAGTGCTGCATGCCGATATACGTGCCATATTGCTGGCCAACACGACTGAGCACTGGCTGAAGGTATTAGCGAGCCACGAGGTCTTGCACGCTCCCGTTCGCAGTTATGACGATGTGATTCAACATCCACAGGCCATGCACCTAGGCACCGTGGGTTCAATCGAACAAGAGGGGATTGGTCATTTGCCCTACATTGGTTTGCCGACCAAGCCATATCGACGTCCCGCTGAGGCTGCACCGGGAATCGGTGAGCACTCTCTCCAAATACTAAGTGAAGCGGGCATTGACCCCGCTCATATTCATCAATTGGTTAAAGATGGTGTTGTTGTCCAGTTGAACAAATAAGGAGACTTGTATGACAGCTATTTTCTTTATAAAAAAAAATCCAATAAAACTAGCTAAACCGCTTTCGACCGCTCTGTTGCTGATGGCGGGATTTATTGGTCTCACTGGGCCAACAGACTCCTGTGCACAAGACACTAAAGGCTACCCCACCAAACCGATCAGAATGATCGTGCCTTATCCCCCCGGCGGCCCGACAGACTTGACGGCTCGGGTTGTCGCCGCTGAGATGAATAAGTCTCTCGGACAGTCAATTGTGGTCGATAACCGTCCAGGTGCAAGCGGCATGATTGGCGCTGAGCAAGTCGCGAAATCAGATCCGGATGGGTATGTGTTCTTGGCCAACGCATCGTTGCACGTGATTAATCCTTTCATCTATCCCGATATGCATTTCGATGCACTCAAGGATTTTGTACCCATCACGCAGCTAGCCGCGGTCCCGCTTGTATTGGTGGTTCCCGTCGATTCGCCAATCAAAACCGTAAAAGATCTTGCTGAATATGCAAAAAAGAACCCCAACAAACTGAATTTTGGTTCTTCTGGCAGCGCCTCTGCTCAGCAGTTAGCTGGTGAGTCATTCAAGATTGCTGCTGGGGTGCAGATGCAACATGTGCCCTACAAAGGCAGTGCTCCTGCGCTGGCAGATTTGGTCGGTGGGCAGATTCAATTGATGTTCGATTCAATGCCCTCAGCAATGCCTTTCATTAAATCTGGCAAACTGCGAGCGATTGCGGTGACTACTGCTAAGCGCGCCAAAGCGCTGCCTGATTTGCCAACGATCGCAGAGTCAGGCTACCCTGATTTTGACATTGCTACTTGGTATGGCTATTGGGCACCCAAGGGCACGCCAACTGCGATTGTTGATAAGCTTGCTCAATCGGCTCAGCAGGCACTTCGCCAGCCTGCGGTAATCGAAGCTTATGCCAATATGGGTGCTGAGCCTGTTGGATCGACGCCAGCAGAGTTCGCACTTTACAACGCCTCTGAAACCAAGAAATGGGAAGTCATTGTGCGCCAATCTGGCGCCAAGGCTGATTAATGTTTGTTTTCATTACGGGTGCCAGTAGCGGTTTGGGCCAAGCCTTAGCCAAACAATATGCCTCTCAGGGGGCCACGCTTGGGTTGATTGCCAGACGCAGCGATAGGCTAGATGCGCTGCTAAGCGCGGTTGATGATCAAGTGCCATCCCGTCATCATTGCTATGTTCTGGATGTGCGTGAGCGGGATGCGCTGCATGAGGCCGCCCAAGACTTTATTAAACAAGCTGAGTTACAAGGCCAGACGATTGATGTTGTGATTGCTAATGCCGGCATCAGTGCCGGCACGCTGACCCACGAATTCGACGATTTTGATGTGTTCAAAGAAATCTTCGACACTAATCTACTGGCCTTAGTCGCAACCTTTGAGCCCTTCTTGCCGACCATGATTCAAGCGAAAAAGGGGTGTTTAGTCGGGATTTCGAGTGTCGCCGGGATCAGAGGATTACCGGGTGCTGGTGCCTACAGCGCCTCAAAAGCTGCGGTGACCACATACTGCGAGAGCTTGCGCCTGGAGCTCAAGACAAAAGGGGTAGACGTCGTCACCATTGCGCCGGGCTACATCAAGAGCGAAATGACCGCACAAAATCCGTACCACATGCCCTTTTTAATGGAGACTGATCGCTTTGCCAGACAAGCGGTTGAAGCGATCAAGCGCAAAAAATCTTTTGCGGTCATTCCCTGGCAGATGGCGTGGATTGCTCGAACTATGAGAGTCTTACCCAACTGGCTATATGACATCATCTTGTCGGATGCCCCTCGCAAGCCTCGCCGAGGTCAATAGGCCTGGTCGGTAAGTTTCAAGCGCTGAGGTCTTCGCCAGCTGGTTTGTTGAGATGATCAACACGACCCCATTCAAGCATTTTCCATCCGTCGTTTGCGACGTGAACTCTGTTGATACTTGCATTCAGCAAAGACGCTTGCCTTGGTTCGCTTAAGCCAACTTGATTGGCATATCGCCAGACAATGTCCAACGCGCCGCCATGACTGACAACCAAGACGACTTGGTTAGGATGGTTCGCTGCGATTTCGTTGATCGCCGTGATGACTCGATGATGAAAAAACTCAAGCGTCTCACCACCCTCGACAATCGCAGTTGGATTGCGACTGCGCCACGCCATCGCAGCAACTGGTTGGTGTTGATCCATCTCGTCGTATAGCAGGTTCTGCAACACGCCAAAATGACGCTCGCGTAGGCCTTTGTGCAAAATGGGTTCTAAACCGATGG
Organism: Jezberella montanilacus; assembly: GCF_003003055.1. Taxonomy (GTDB): domain Bacteria; phylum Pseudomonadota; class Gammaproteobacteria; order Burkholderiales; family Burkholderiaceae_B; genus Zwartia; species Zwartia montanilacus. Next base: position 690,855 of record NZ_PVTV01000011.1, on the reverse strand, counting down.
GCTCGGACGCAATCTTGGCGGTGCGGTGCGCACGTTGCAGGTCACTAGCATAGACCGCGTCTATTTTTTGATCAGTCGAGTGCGTGCGCGCTAAATACTCACCCAGGGCATAGGCTTGTTTCTCGCCATTTTCGTTGAGTGGGATGTCTTCCCAGCCCTGGATGCGTTTTTCAACGTTCCAAGGGGTTTCTCCGTGCCGTACCAGCCAGATTTCGGTCATCGAAAACCTCACACTAACAGTCTATTGTTCTGCGAAAGCTCGCTCAATCACAAAATCACCAGGCTTAGTGGTGTTGCCTTCTTGGAAACCTTTTGCCTCAAGCATGGCCTTTAAATCTTTGAGCATGCCGGGACTCCCGCAAATCATAATGCGATCGTCGACTGGATTCAGCGCAGGCACGCCAAGATCCGAGAAAAGCTTGCCACTGTCGATCAAGTCGGTAATCCGTCCCATATTTTGAAAGGCTTCTCTTGTGACAGTTGGGTAGTATCGCAGTTGTTTACTTACCTGCTCACCGAGTAACTCATGTTGAGGTAATTGATTGACGAGCAGATCGTGATAAGCCAGCTCTTTTACTTCGCGCACGCTGTGAACCAGCACCACCTCTTCAAATTTCTCGTAGGTCTCTGGGTCGCGAATGATGCTCATGAAGGGGGCGAGGCCAGTACCGCTGGATAGCAGATAAAGGCGCTTGCCCGGTAACAGATAATCGATCAGGAGCGTACCAGTCGGTTTGCGACCGACGATGATGGTGTCGCCCACCTGTATGTGCTGCAAGCGTGAGGTGAGCGGACCATCCTCAACCTTGATGCTTAGAAACTCTAGTTGTTCTTCGTAATTTGGGCTGACGATACTGTAGGCTCGTAGCAGGGGCTTGTCGTTGACACGCAGCCCTATCATTGTGAAGTGACCATTGCTGAATCTAAGCGATTTATCTCTCGTCGTCGTAAAGGAAAACAACCGATCAGTCCAATGGTGAACTGTCAGGACGCGCTCTTCGTTAAATGCACTCATAGGGATCGCTAAGTATTGATGATCATCGATAAAGGCGGGATGCCATGCTGACGCCCAGTCTCTGCCACTTCAGATGATTGTAATGGCTTCGGAACCTGTGATGGCCTCAACAGATAAAAGTAGCAGATGCTATGTTTAATACGCTGACAGAGCAACGCATATTTAGTTATATGCTTCTAACTCAATAAAGGTAGCCGCAGATTGACTGGCTCGCTGTATGATTTTCTGCGCAGTTGACGGTTTTACACAACTCAGTTTGTTCCTTAAGCCAGCGGGTTTCCACTAGCAATGCTTTAGTCGGCTTGCATTTAAGCTAAAGATTGCCCAAAATAGAGCCTGTGACGATTGCCCCGGTTCCGACCAGAGCCGGGGTTTTGCTTTTTTGGATTTATTTACTATGGCTACTATTCCACTTACCGTGCGCGGCGCCCAGCGTTTACAGGCTGAGTTGCATCGCCTCAAGACGATTGAGCGTCCTGCTGTCATCAGCGCAATTGCCGAGGCGCGATCCCATGGGGATTTGTCAGAAAACGCCGAATACGACGCAGCGCGCGAGCGTCAAGGCTTTATTGAAGGTCGTATTGCTGAACTGGACGGTACCTTGTCCAACGCTCAACTGATTGATCCTGCGGCTCATGACGCTGAAGGCAGAGTCGTGTTTGGCTCGACAGTCGAAATTGAGGATCTTGATTCGGGTGATAAAGTGACCTATCAGATCGTCGGTGATGTCGAGGCTGATATCAAAGCAAACCTGATTTCTGTCTCTAGCCCGGTTGCCCGAGCGATGATCGGTAAGTCTGAGGGTGACGTTGTATCAGTAAACGCCCCTTCGGGCGTTCGTGAATACGAAATCGTTAGTGTCAAGTATATCTAGCGACGCTTGTGAGGCATCAATCGCCTACCAATAGCGACGACTGAGGCAGACGATCAAGTACGCTTAAGGCCTGCCCGCTTAGCCGCTAGGCCACGAGCAGGACCACCACTAGAGAGCCCACGGCGTGCGCCCGACCTTAAAGACATCGCGCTGCGACGGGGGATGTCATGCGCAGTGGCCGCTTTCGCCGGTCGATTTGAAGGTCGCCCAACCCGATCGCCTGAGAACACCGCTGAATAAGAAAACTTTGGTTTTTCTTCGACCTCGGACTCGGGTCGCTTCGCCCGGCGACTGGGTTTAGTCAACTTTTTGCCACTAGCGGCTAACTTTTTAGGGGTGTGCGGCTCGTTCGCCTTACGTTTTGTGCTGACAGGTTTTGGTGGGGCCAGATAAGTACTTTGATCGCCTGGCCGAAATAAAATCAGCGTTTTACCTAAATGGTGAACCGAAGCACAGGATAATGTGTCACATATAGCGGCGAGCAGAATCTCGCGATCAGCTCGCTCGGCGCCGGATGCCTTAACTTTAATCAGCTCGTGGGCAGTCAGTGCCCGATCGATTTCTTTTAGCACTGCATCAGTTAAACCATTGTCGCCAATCAGGACAACAGGTTTCAGGGGATGGGCGGCGGCGCGCAGGGTGCTGCGTTCGCGTGGGGTGATATCCATAATAGTCATAAGGTAGATTGTACGGGAATGGCCAAAAATAAATTTTCAAAAGAATGGGTAATGCAACACATTAACGACCCCTTCGTAAAATTAGCGACACAAAAGGGTTATCGGGCAAGAGCTGCCTTCAAGCTGACTGAGATCCTGGATACTGAAAAACTGATGCGTCGAGGTAATGTCATCGTCGATTTGGGCTCAGCCCCAGGCAGCTGGAGTCAAGTCGCTCGCGAGCGGTTGGTCGGGGCTGGGGGCGTCCTTGACGGAAAAGTTGTTGCCATTGACATCTTGCCTATGGATCCGGTCGCTGGAGTGACCTTTATCCAAGGAGATTTTAGTTTGGATGAGCCGTTAGAGGAGCTCACTGCTGCCCTGGATGGCCAGCGCGTTGACCTGGTTATGTCTGACATGTCGCCTAATTTGTCCGGTGTGGGCAGCGCGGATGCAGCCCGGGTTCAGCAAATTATTGAATTAGCTCTTGAATTTTCGCTTTTACACCTCAAACCTGAGGGAGCGCTGATCGTAAAAGCCTTTCATGGCAGCGGGTTTTCGCAGGTCGTTGAAAGTTTTAAGCGACACTTCAAGCGAGTGGTCGAAATAAAACCTAAAGCCTCGAGAAAGCAGTCTTCTGAGACTTTTTTGGTGGCAAAAGGCCTCAAGTAGCCATCAGGGGTAGAATTAGGTATTAATAATCTGTTTATAAATTTGCGATTTGGTAACGAACCAGTGTCCGTTCCGGTCGCAGGTCGGAACCACACGCAGGAGATCGGCCTTGAATAACAATTTTTCGAAAGTTGCGGTCTGGTTAGTGATCGCACTGGTGTTGTTTACTGTATTCAAACAGTTCGACAGTCGTGCGCCTGCGCAGGATACTGTCAGCTACACGACCTTCATGGAAGAAGCCAAAGCTGGCAAGGTCAAGCGCGTTGACGTTCAGGGTGATACCTTGCATGTTACGCCTGATACCGGTCGACCCTACTCGCTCACAACACCTGGTGACCTCTGGATGGTTTCGGATCTTGTTAAAGCGGGTGTTCAAGTTGCGGGTAAAGCACGCGAAGAACCCTCCTTGCTGATGAGCATCTTTGTTTCATGGTTCCCTATGCTGTTATTGATAGGGGTTTGGGTTTTCTTTATGCGCCAGATGCAGGGTGGCGGCAAGGGCGGGGCCTTCAGTTTCGGCAAGTCACGAGCCAAGATGCTCGATGAAAGCACGAATGCCATCACGTTTGCAGATGTTGCAGGTTGCGATGAAGCAAAAGAAGACGTTCAAGAACTGGTCGACTTTCTGCGCGATCCAACTAAGTTTCAAAAGCTCGGTGGCCGCATCCCGCGCGGTGTCTTGATGGTGGGTTCGCCCGGTACAGGCAAAACACTGTTGGCTAAAGCGATCGCTGGCGAAGCCAAGGTTCCGTTCTTTAGTATTTCTGGCTCTGATTTTGTTGAAATGTTTGTGGGTGTGGGTGCGGCCCGCGTTCGCGACATGTTCGAAAACGCAAAGAAACATGCTCCTTGCATCATCTTTATTGATGAGATTGATGCTGTTGGTCGACAGCGTGGTGCAGGGTTGGGCGGTGGTAATGACGAGCGCGAACAGACGCTAAACCAGATGCTGGTTGAGATGGATGGTTTTGAGTCAGGGCAGGGCGTGATCGTGATTGCAGCGACCAATCGCCCTGATGTGCTGGATCCCGCTTTGCTACGCCCTGGTCGTTTTGATCGTCAAGTTGTCGTCCCTTTGCCTGATATTCGTGGCCGTGAGCAAATTCTTAAGGTTCACATGCGCAAAGTGCCCATCGCACAAAATGTGGATGCCCACGTTTTGGCTCGTGGTTGCCCCGGATTTTCTGGTGCAGATTTGGCTAATTTGGTCAATGAAGCGGCACTGTTTGCGGCACGACGTAATGGCCGTACGGTTGATATGTCAGATTTTGAGAAAGCCAAAGACAAAATCATCATGGGTGCAGAACGTCGCTCAATGGTGATGCCAGAAGAAGAGCGTCGCAATACGGCTTACCATGAGTCGGGCCATGCAATCGTTGCTCGCATGTTGCCTAAAACCGATCCCGTGCACAAAGTCACCATCATCCCTCGGGGCCGTGCCTTGGGTGTCACCATGCAGTTGCCTGAAGGTGATCGTTACAGCATGGACAAAGAGCGTTTACTCTGCACTATCGCCGTGCTTTTTGGTGGGCGGATAGCTGAAGAGCTCTTCATGAATCAAATGACGACTGGCGCTTCAAACGATTTCGAACGTGCGACAGCCATTGCCCGTGATATCGTGACGCGTTATGGCATGAGCGAAGTGCTCGGCCCGATGGTTTATGCAGAAAATGAAGGCGAGGTGTTTCTAGGACGTAGTGTCACGAAAACCACCCACATGTCTGAGGCGACCATGCAAATGGTTGACAAAGAAATCCGCCAAATCATTGACGACCAGTACAGAGTTGCACACGCGATTCTCGAGGGGAATCGTGACAAAGTCGAGGCAATGACTCACGCCTTACTTGAGTGGGAGACGATTGATTCTGACCAGATCAATGACATCATCGAAGGTCGCCCGCCGCGGGCACCTAAGGTGATATTGCCCGCACCTGATTCATCCGATACGCCACCAACGGGCGCAGCACCTGGCCCGAAAGCTGATCCGGCGACTGTCGTCTGACCAAGTTCTAGAGCGACGATATTAGTATGGCACTTAAATGGGTCTGCGGCCGCTTTGATTTTGATTTGAACAAGACTGGTCCCTTGTTGATGGGCATTATCAATGTCACGCCGGATTCTTTTTCCGGCGATGGCATGTATGCTCAGGCAGATGCCGCGATTGCGAAGGGCTTGGCGTTAATAGCCGACGGCGCTCGTATCCTGGACATTGGTGGTGAGTCGACACGTCCCGGTGCACAGCCAGTTGCCGCTGATGAAGAAATCGCACGCATCATGCCCGTGCTTGAAGTGTTTCGTGATGTTGACGTTGCCTTGTCTGTCGATACCCGTCATGCTGCCGTGATGAAAGCGGCACTGGATGCTGGTGCGGATATTATTAACGACATTTCTGGCTTTCGCGACCCGCAGGCGCAAAACCTGGTTGCGGCTCATCCTAATTGCGGTGTCTGCATCATGCATATGCAGGGTGATCCGAGCACGATGCAGATTCAGCCTGAGTACACCGATATTGTGTCCGAAGTGAAACATTATCTTGTGAGACAAGCGCAAACGCTCGAGGCTCTCGGTATTGCAAAACAGCGCATTTGTATTGATCCAGGTTTCGGTTTCGGCAAAAGCCTTGAACAAAACTTCCAATTGCTTGCTCAGTTGAAGAACCTAACTGAGACAGAATATGCCGTGTTGGTTGGCGTTTCGCGCAAGTCAATGATTGGGATGACGACACAAAAGTCGGTAAAAGAACGGGTATTCGGCAGCGTGGCTGCTGCAGTTTGTGGGCTCGAGCGCGGTGCTTCGATACTACGGGTCCACGATGTTGGCCCCACCCTTGATGCCGTAAGTATCTGGCAAGCGGTACAACACGGGGTAATCAGTGAGTAAAAGAAAGTATTTTGGTACAGACGGCGTCAGAGGGAAAGTTGGCGGTGCGGTCATTAATGCAGAGTTTGCGCTGCGTCTTGGCTATGCAGTTGGTAAAGTTTTTAGTCGAGCTGCCTCCAGCAAGCCTGGCAGATCGGGCAGGCCAACCGTGCTCATTGGCAAAGATACTCGCGTCAGTGGTTACATGCTTGAATCCGCGCTTGAAGCGGGCCTTTCTTCGGCAGGGGTTGATGTGTTGCTCGCGGGGCCTTTACCTACGCCTGCGGTCGCGTATTTAACGAGAGCCTGGCGCTTACGAGCAGGGATCGTCATCAGTGCTTCGCACAATCCCTATGATGACAACGGCATTAAGTTCTTCTCTTCGCAAGGGATGAAGCTTGAGGATGAGATCGAGGCGGCTATCGAGGCCGAGCTTGATCAGCCTATGGTTTGTGTCACATCCGATAAATTAGGACGTGCGCGTCGCATCGATGATGCAGCAGGTCGTTACATTGAGTTTTGCAAAAGCACGTTTCCGTCAGATCTGGACTTGGCTGGCTTGAAGTTAGTTGTCGATGCGGCAAATGGTGCTGCTTATCAAATCGCCCCGCACGTTTTCAGAGAACTTGGTGCTGAAGTCATCGCGATTGGCTGTCAGCCCGACGGCTTCAATATCAACAAAGACGTCGGTGCCATGCACCCAGAGGCGCTAGCCGTTGAGGTCAAGAATCGAGGAGCAGACCTTGGCATTGCGCTGGACGGCGATGCCGACCGGATCCAGATGGTCGATGCGAGCGGTCGAGTCTTTAATGGCGATGAGCTGTTGTTTGCGCTTGTACGAGAGCGACTGACAAGAGGACCTGTCGCAGGCGTTGTGGGCACGCTCATGACGAATTATGGCTTCGAGCGTGAGATGAAACGACTCAATATTCCGTTTGTGCGGGCTCAGGTGGGCGATCGCTACGTGCTTGAGCAGTTAAAAGAGCACGGCTGGATATTGGGCGGAGAGGGTTCGGGACATTTGCTATGCCTTGATTGCCATACGACAGGAGATGGGATTATCGCCGGACTACAAGTGTTAGCAGCGCTCCAGCGCAGTGGCCGATCGCTGGCAGACTGGATATCCGATTTGCAGCTTTATCCGCAGAAAATGGTTAATGTGCCACTCAAACCAGGATCCGATTGGGCTAAGCATGTTGGCTTACAACTGGCGCGCGAAAGCGCGGAGCACCTGCTGGGAGAGCGGGGTCGGGTGTTGATCCGCGCGTCAGGTACCGAGCCTAAACTTAGGTTAATGGTCGAAGCTGATGATGACGCGCTGGCCGAGTCGTGCGTGCAACTGCTTGCCGCAGTGGACTTAACTGCCTGATAAGTTAAAAATAAACTTAGCGATCACAAAACTTTCATGTTACGGTAACGTTGTTGAAATATGACAGCTTCACACTACTCCCATTACACAGGAGTTACGCAACATGCTCGAATTGGTCCGAAGCGCTGCTAGTCTGTTTACCCTTCCCTCATCGTCCAATGAGCAAACGGGCCTCGTCGTCGGTTTGGCGCAGAATGATGAAGAGATAGAACTGATTCAGCGGCTGCGCTACGACGTCTTCAGTGGTGAGTACGGTGCGGTCCTCGGTGACAATAGCGATGGGATCGATCGTGATGATTTTGATCCGTATTGCGAGCATCTGATGGTGCGTGAACTTAATTCAGATCGTGTCGTTGGCACCTACAGGGTATTGACACCTCATCAAGCCAAGCGCGCCGGTGGGTACTACTCAGAGTCTGAGTTTGATCTGACTGGTCTGGGTTCAATAAAAAACACATTGGTTGAATTTGGTCGTGCCTGTATCCATGAAGACTTTCGTCACGGCGGTGTCTTGATGATGCTCTGGTCGGGTTTGGCTGAGATTCTCAAGCAAGGCCAGTACGAGCATGTTTTTGGATGCGCGAGCGTGAGCCTGCGTGACGATGGCAACACGGCAGCTAAAGTATGGCGCCACGTCCGACAGGATGTCACAGCTGCTGGCACGCCTCGCGTCCAGCCTTTGCATCGCTATCCGGTCGAACAACTCGACAGTGAACTTCCTGCAGAAGTCCCCGCATTGTTGAAGGGCTACCTTAAACTCGGCGCCAAAGTTTGTGGCGAACCAGCTTGGGATCCGGATTTCAACACGGCGGATTTCCCGATGCTGTTGTCAGTCAGTGAGATGGGGTCGAGATACCGCAAGCATTTTGGCTTTTCCGTTTAAGGTATGAGGGCTACGCCCTCTTGCCTATACCGGGATCAGCTCGAAATTAAAATTAACTTTGGACCATTCTTCTTCTTCGCCATGCAGCGAAAAGTCGGTTAATGGATGGTTGCCAAGCCATTTCTTGTCTACCTTGACAACGATCGACGTGTTTTTGACACTCACACTTAAGGGCACGGTAGGCATATCCATTCGGCGCCGGCACAAAAGAACAGCTAGTCGTAAGCACAGAATAGCCAGCCACTGTTCACGTTGTTTGACCCAACTTTGTACTTTAGACAACTTGCCGGTATGAGCCAGTGCTAGCAGCGCCATCGCCGATTGATCAACACGTGAAAATCCCGGCATATCTGCATTATTCAGGATATAAGCACTGTGTTTGTGATAGCCCGCCTGTGCAATCGATAAGCCGATCTCATGCAGGTCAGCTGCCCAACTCAAGGCGTGACGGACCTCGTCTTGCTCAGTACGTTCTGGCAAAAGTGCCGTAAATAAATTTAGCGCGATGGTTTTCACGCGTAAGGCTTGCTTCGCATCGATTTGATAGCGTCGCATGAACGCCTTGACCGATTCATCCCTTCGGTCGTGCGCCTCTTCACGACCAGCCAGATCCACTAAAACGCCCAGACGCAAGGCACCGTCGCCCGTTTGCATTCGATCAACCTGGAGTTCATCAAAAAAAGCGCGCATGATGGCCAAGCCACCAGGTAATACGTCGGCTCTTTCTATCTTCATCCCGGGCAAATCCTCCGGGACAGCACGCCCAGCCTTGATGATTTTGTCCCGTAGCCGGGTTAAACCCTCAAGGGTAATGCCGGTGTCTGATAAGTTTCCTTCTTTGAGGATGGCAAACAGCGCCTTAGCCGTGCCAGACGAACCGAAGGCAGCAGACCAGCCCATTTTTCTGTAAGGCTTGGTGATGACTTCGAGTTCACGCCTGGCGGCAACTTCAGCCATTTTCATCGAGTGGGCGTCGACCACCCCGTCAGGGAAAAACTGCCGGCTGTAGCTCACACAGCCCATATAAAGCGAAGAGATCAACAGCGGTTCGTCACCCTTACCGATAATGACCTCAGTCGAGCCGCCACCGATGTCGATCACCAGTCTTTTATCGATCGACGCCGGCAGGGTGTGGCTCACACCGGTGTAGATCAGTCGAGCTTCTTCGCGGCCCGCAATGACTTCTATGGGAAAACCAAGCGCGGCCTCGGCACGAGGAAGAAAATCGGGGACATTTCTGGCTACCCTGAACGTGTTGGTTGCGACTGCTCTGACCCGATCGGGGTGGAAGCTTCTCAAGCGTTCGCCAAACCGATGTAAAACCTCAATCGCTTTTTCGATCGATACGTCGTCGAGAATTTTGGCGGCATTTAGCCCTGCTGCCAGTCTGACCGTTTCTTTTAGTCTATCGATTTGATAAATATGCTTGATGCCGTTTTGCATCGATACGCGACCGATGGATAGTCTGAAACTATTCGATCCCAGGTCGACAGCCGCCAGAAGATGTTCCATTGCAACCCATAAAAATAAAAGTCACTGATTATAGATTCACTAAACCACCAAAATGTGACAACATCATTAAGCCGCGCTTAAAAGTGGTGTATAAAAAGAGTCGAAGCACAATCACCAGAATAGTTGATATGGTTACCAGAACAAATAAGACAAGTGCGACGACTTCCAGAAACAAATCTGACCCAAAACGCGACCCCGATAACCAGTCGAGATTGCTGAACCGAGAGTTGTCTCTCATCAAGTTTAATGAACGTGTGCTTGCGATGGCTGAGCGAGCTGACACGCCTGCCCTTGAGCGATTACGCTACATCTGCATCGTTAGTTCCAACCTTGACGAGTTTTTCGAGATCCGGGTATCTAGCCTTAAAGAACAATTGCGTCAATACCCGAATGCAGCGGGCGCTGACGGCTTCAGCGCTGAACAGGCTTTTGAACGCGTGCAGCAGGCTGTTCATCAGTTGGTGCAGCGACAATACGATTTGCTTGAAGATGCCGTCTGGCCCGCACTCAAAGCCGAAGGCATTTTGGTTCACCATGCGTTTGACTGGAATGCTGCTCAGACCAAATGGGCGCACGAGGTGTTTACCCGCGACGTGATGCCGCTGTTAACGCCTATCGGGTTGGATCCTGCTCATCCTTTCCCCAGGGTTTACAACAAAAGCCTGAATTTTATTTTGCCCTTGTCGGGCCATGACGCCTTTGGCCGTAAGTCGACCATTGCCGTTGTGCAGGCACCACGCGCTTTACCTCGCCTGATTAAAATGCCTCCTTCCGTGTCGGGCCAGCCGAACGGCTATATTTTGCTGACTTCCTTGCTGCGTGCCTTTGTAGGCGAATTGTTTCCGGGCATGGAGATGCAAGGGTGCTATCAGTGGCGGGTGACACGCAACAGCGATCTGTTTGTGGATGAAGAGGAGGTCACCAATCTGCGGCACGCGTTGCAAGGTGAGCTGTCGCAACGTAATTTCGGGTCTGCAGTGCGGCTTGAGGTCGATCAGACGATGCCTCGGCATATTGAGGAGTATCTGCAAAACGAGTTTTCTCTGTCTGATGCTGACACCTATCGTGTCAATGGTCCTGTCAATCTCTCAAGACTGATGCAGATTTGTTCGGCGGTTCATCGGCCCGATTTATTGTTTCCTGAATACGTTGCGCCGATTCCTGCGCCCTTTGATCGACCTTTGACCCGCCCTGGTGCTTTGTTCGAAGCGATCGCTGCCGGCGATCAGTTGCTTCATCATCCTTATCAGTCCTTTCAGCCAGTCATTGATTTTTTGACGGCAGCGGCGCTCGATCCAGAGGTTGTTGCAATTAAACAAACTATCTATCGCACCGGCGAAGACTCAGAGCTGATGAGATTGCTACTGGCTGCTGCGAAGGCAGGCAAAGAAGTAACCGTTGTCGTTGAACTTATGGCGCGCTTTGATGAACAAACCAACATCAACTGGGCAGCAAGGCTTGAAGAGGTTGGTGCGCATGTGGTTTACGGAGTGGTCGGTCACAAGACGCACGCTAAGATGGCGTTGGTGCTGAGGCGCGAAAAAGGCCGCATTCGCCGCTATGGGCATTTAGGCACCGGTAATTACCACCCCCGGACAGCTGCGCTGTACTCCGACTTCGGTTTGCTGACAGCGGACACTCGTCTCTGCGAAGATATGGATAAAGTATTTTCGCAACTGACTGGCTTGGGCGAGCGGCGCACGCTGAAGTTGCTGTTGCAGTCGCCTTTCACCATGCATGAATCGATGGTGCGCATGATTCGCGCCGAGGCAAGGGCAGCCAGGGCAGGCAAAAAGGCTCGCATCATGGCGAAAATGAACTCGCTTCTTGAGCCTATTGTGATCGATGAGTTGTACAAGGCGAGTGCAGCTGGCGTCCAAATAGATCTGATTGTTCGTGGCGTCTGTGCTTTGAGAGCTGGTGTGCCTGGTTTATCTGAAAATATTTCGGTCAGATCCATCATTGGACGTTTTCTCGAGCACGCAAGGGTTTTTTATTTTTACGCAGACGGGAAAGAGCGTGTTTACGCTTCTTCTGCGGACTGGATGGACAGAAACTTTTTCAGACGTGTTGAAGTGGCGTTTCCGATTCTGGACGAAAAACTAAAAAAACGGGTAATCCAAGAGGCATTCACTTTTGCGCTCAATGACAATCAACTTGCCTGGTTGCAGCAAAAAAATGGGGATTACATTAAATTAAAAAATCGTAAGCCCCCGTTCAGCCTTCATGAGGCGCTGATTTTGGCAAATCAAACGGCCAACTAACTGCGGATTAGATTGTTACTGTAACAAACTTGTCATACAGGCTGACTAATATGCGAGTGCGTGTTGAGTATCCGCACCCCAATTTTAACCACGACGAGGTAAGAGAAATGATCAAGACCGCCTTTGTGCGTCTCGCTGCTACGGTAGCCCTGAGTTCTGCCGCTTTCACGGCTTTTGCTGTTGATATCACCGGCGCCGGTGCCACTTTCCCCGCACCTGTTTACGCGAAATGGGCTGCTGAGTACAAAGCTAAGACAAGCAACCAAGTCAACTACCAAGCCATTGGTTCAGGTGGCGGGATTCAGCAGATCACTGCTAAGACAGTTGATTTCGGTGCGACCGATGATCCAATGCCAGGTGAGCAACTGGACAAACTGGCTCTGATGCAGTTCCCAGCCGTGATTGGCGGTACTGTACCTGTGGTGAATATTGATGGTGTTAAGCCTGGTCAATTGAAGTTGTCAGGCAAAGTTCTGGCAGATGTGTTCCAGGGCACAATCAAAAAATGGAACGACCCAGCAATTCAAGCTTTGAATGCTGACGTCAAGTTGCCAGCGGCTGACATCGTTGTGGTTTATCGCTCAGACGGTTCGGGCACCACAGCTGGTTGGACCAACTACCTGAGCAAAGTGTCGCCAGAGTGGAAGTCTGCAGTGGGCGAAGGTAAATCGGTTCAGTGGCCAGTTGGTCAGGGTGGCAAGGGTAATGATGGCGTCGCCAACTATGTCCGTCAGCTGCAAAATTCGATCGGCTACGTTGAATATGCCTATGCTAAGGGCAACGCCCTGGCCTGGACTCAACTGATCAACAGCGCTGGTAAAGCTGTCCAGCCTGATCAGAAAACTTTCGCTGCCGCAGCTGCCAATGCAAAGTGGGATAGCGCACCTGGTATGGGTGTTGTGCTGACCAACCAGCCTGGCGATGCTTCATGGCCTGTTACCAGTGCTACGTTTATCTTGGTTTATAAGACCCAAGAAAAGCCAGCGAACGGCAAAGCTGTGATCGATTTCTTCACTTGGGCCTTTGATAGCGGCAGCAAGCTGGCTGCTGACCTTGAGTATGTTCCCCTGCCAAAAGAAGTGACAGACAAGATCAAAGCTGACTGGAAGGCAACTCTCAAAGCTGCTGACGGCAAGCCATTGCTGTAATAACGCCTAATAGTCGATCATCAAGCCGCGGTTGACAAAGTTAATCGTGGCTTGAGAGCGACTTAGACATGAAGTCTGGAATGCAGCATTCGTCGTCGTTGTAGTTGCGGATTGTGTTTACCCAATGAAAAAAAATCAAAGTACCTTGCATGATGTCCTGTTTTTGCAAACGACTCGACTCTTTGCCTTTGTCGTCTTCAGCCTACTAGCGGCAATCCTCGTTTCGCTGGTTATCGGCAGTCAGGAGACCTTGCTGCGCGACGGTATCCCCTTTTTCTGGCGTAGTGACTGGAACCCAAACAAGGATATCTATGGTGCGCTGGTGCCGGTTGTTGGTACCTTGTTAACCTCAATCATTGCCCTTTTAATTGCTATCCCAGTTTCTTTCGGGATCGCCGTGTTCTTGACTGAGCTTGCCCCGTCTTGGTTACGTCGGCCGATTGGCACGGCGGTCGAGATGCTGGCTGCAATCCCGTCGATTATTTACGGTATGTGGGGCTTGTTTGTTTTTGTGCCCTTTTTTCAACGCTATGTTCAACCCAGTTTGATCGATTGGCTAAGCCCCATACCAGGTATCGGTTTTCTGTTTGCGGGCCCACCTTTCGGCAGTGGCATCTTTACTGCTGGTTTGATCCTGTCCATCATGATCATTCCTTTTATCGCATCTGTCATGCGTGATGTGTTCGAATTAGTACCCCCAATGCTTAAAGAGTCTGCTTACGGCTTGGGTGGCACGACCTGGGAAGTTATGTCCAAAGTTGTCCTGCCTTTCACGAGAGCTGGTGTGATTGGAGGAGTGATGTTGGGGCTGGGACGAGCGCTTGGTGAGACCATGGCTGTTACCTTTGTCATCGGTAATGCTTTCCGTATGCCAACGTCGGTTTTCTCTGCGAGTACTTCCATCGCGTCAGCTTTGGCAAATCAGTTTAATGAAGCGGCTGGCTTACAGAAGTCTGCCTTGCTTGAGCTTGGACTGATCCTTTTCTTCATTACGACCGTTGTTCTCATTGCGTCCAAGCTGATGTTGCAGCGGATGGCGAAGTCCGAAGGAGCGAAATCGTGATTGCTCATCAACAGAACGATGTCAGCATTAAAACCGTTGAAAGTGCGATACACGCCCACAACAATGTGTACAGGCGCCGGTACATCACCAACAAAATCATGTTGGCGCTATCGGTCAGTGCTTTGATTTTTGGTTTGATTTGGCTGGTGTGGATTCTTGAAACCTTGATCGTACGGGGCGGTGGATCGTTAAGTCTGGCGTTGTTCACAGAAATGACTCCTCCACCTGGATCGCAAGGTGGTTTGCTCAATGCGATCGCCGGTAGTTTGGCTATGGTTGGGGTGGGTACCCTGATTGGTACACCCGTCGGCGTTTTGGCGGGTACTTATCTGGCAGAGTACGGTCAGCGTGGCTGGTTGGCGCCAGCGACACGCTTTCTGAACGATGTCTTGCTGTCTGCACCGTCGATCGTGATTGGTTTGTTTATTTACGCCGCCTACGTGGCACCCGCGGGTCATTACTCTGGTTGGGCAGGCGCGCTTGCGCTATCAATCTTGGTTGTGCCCGTCGTCGTGCGCACGACTGACAATATGCTGATGCTGGTACCCAATGGTTTGCGCGAAGCTTGCTTCGCGATTGGTTGCCCTAAGTGGAAGATGATTGTCATGGTGTCCTACAAATCGGCGAAAAGCGGCATCATGACCGGAATTTTGCTGGCAGTAGCACGCATCGCCGGCGAGACGGCTCCTTTGCTCTTTACTGCTTTGAACAATCAATTCATGTCATGGGACATGAACAAGCCACTATCTAACTTACCGGTCGTGATCTATCAGTTTGCCTCCAGTCCCTTTAAGGATTGGAATGATCTCGCCTGGGCTGGTGCAACGTTGATTACGCTAGCGGTCTTAGCGTTAAACATCATTGCAAGAAATTTTCTTGGTAAAAAATAATTGACTGGCTGCTAAAGCTGCGATCTTTAGGATACATGATGGAAAACACAACACCGGCGAGCACTCCGATGACCGATTTGAAGCCAAAGCTTCAGGTTAACAACTTGAACTTTTACTACGGTGGGTTTCACGCCTTACGCAATGTGAATATGGCCATTGCAGAAAATAAAGTGACTGCTTTTATTGGCCCGTCAGGATGCGGTAAGTCGACTTTGCTGCGCACCTTTAATCGTATGTTTGAACTCTATCCGGGTCAGCGTGCTGAAGGCGAGATTTTGTTGGACGGCGAGAATCTGCTCACAACAAAGACGGATATTTCGCTAATTCGCGCCAAAGTAGGGATGGTGTTTCAGAAGCCAACACCTTTTCCCATGAGCATTTATGACAACATCGCTTTCGGTGTGCGTTTGTTTGAGCAATTGCCTAAAGCGGAGATGGACGAGCGTGTTCACTGGGCGCTGTCGAAAGCGGCACTTTGGACTGAAGTTAAAGACAAGTTGAACCAGAGCGGCCACAGTTTGTCAGGCGGTCAACAACAACGCTTGTGTATTGCTCGTGGTGTTGCGATCAAACCTGAAGTCTTATTGCTTGATGAGCCATGTTCTGCGCTTGATCCAATCTCTACTGCAAAAGTGGAAGAGTTGATCACTGAACTCAAAAATGACTATACGGTTGTCATCGTGACGCACAACATGCAGCAAGCTGCGCGTTGCTCTGACTTTACCGCTTACATGTATTTGGGCGAGTTGATGGAGTTCGGTGAAACAGATCAGATTTTCGTCAAACCTTCTCGCAAAGAGACTGAAGACTATATTACTGGGCGGTTTGGCTAAGTTTTTAACGATAAACAGGTTTAGCAGTCGGCAAGAATTTTGCCAATCTGTTATAGTTCAAGGCTTCGGGGCGTAGCGCAGCCTGGTAGCGCATCTGCTTTGGGAGCAGAGGGTCGTGAGTTCGAATCCCACCGCCCCGACCAAAATCAAAACGGGTCTTAGATTTCATATCTAAGATCCGTTTTCTATTTGTTGCGCTCGCGACATTTCTGTTGGTTGTTCGTTAAATTTTTTATTACAAACTGTCATCACTTTCATTCGCTTGTCATATTTGGTCATTAAAATCAAATATCCCTGAGTGACGTTTTTGTATAAGTGAAAGATGATGATAGACAGCAGATTTGGTGGTCGTGCTCTCGCATGCTTGCTCGTCGCATTGACGACAACGGTTTCAATCGCAGGTCAAGACGATGATTCCCCGTTTGCAGGCGACGGTAAAACCAGAAACGCGGCCGATCCAATCTACTTTAATCAGAAATTAGCTGATTTCCCGATGAACGCAGAGTCCGAATCTGGCTTGCGTATGATGCCCCCCACGCGCAGTGATTTGTTCGCTGGCCAACGTTTTGACTTGCGTGTTGAGACACAGATCCCCGCTCAGGTGGCTCCTAAATTAGTCAGCCTAAAAATTAACGGCAAAGAGGTCTCCGCGCAGTTTACGCAGAAAATACAGAAGCAAGGCAAAGGCTCTGAATCAGGCACGCCGAAGTCTGAGTTGTTATTTGGTGAGACTGCCAGAAATATGAGCTTCGACGCTCCCGGGCATTACTTGGTCGAGGCTGTTGTGAACGTCGATGGGACAGCCAGGTCTGTGCGCAACGTTTACGAAGTTGCGGCAGCCCCCAATCCTCGCGCAGCCGGTGCAACGAATAAGCTGGTCTTTTTTCTTGGCGACGGCATGGGCGTCCCGATGAGAACAGCAGCTCGCCTGATTAGCAAGCCGATTGTTGAAGGCCGCGCAGAGCCTTTGGCGCTTGAGCAGATGACAGTGCAGGGGATGAGTCGTACGACGTCGTTTGACAGCATTATTACTGACTCTGCGCCAGGCATGGCCAGCATCATCAGTGGGGTCAAACAATCTAACAATGCCATTCAGGTGTCAATCGATAACACGCCAGAAGATGCGCTTGATAATCCGCGGATTGAAACAATTTTTGAGTACATGAAGCGCGTTCATGGCTGGAAGATCGGCGTCGTGACCGATGCTTTTCTGGTGGATGCAACCCCTGCCTCTGCTCAGGCTCATAATCGTGCGCGCAGAAACTATCTGAACATTGCGCAGCAGATGATTGGCTACTACGACGATGCGAGTGAGTTAAAGAAAACGGGCAACGTTGCCTTGGCCGAATTATCTCAGCCCCTTGATGTTTTGATGGGCGGAGGTGCTGTTCACTGGATGAAGCAAAACAATCCCTTGTTGCAGGGCTTTTATCAATACCCCGAAGGTGCTGGCCGTAAAGACGTTGACTTACTCGCTAATGTTGCGCCTGCAATGGGCTATAGCGTTGTGCATAATGTCGACGAACTCCGTAACGCCCCCAACAACAAAAAGCTTATTGGCGTATTCACCGGGGAATTCCGTAAAACGTCGACGGGCTTGGGGCCAGACAATATCCCAGGTGTCCTGGATCGTCTGGTTGCGAGAAATAAAGCAACGATTCGCGGTAAGCACTCGGGTGACCCAGAGATCGGGATGAATGTTGCACCGCCTTACGGCACCGCGTGTGGTGCAACGATCGCGTCTTGTTTTAGCAAAGTGCCAATGAAGCAAGACATGATCGACAAAGCGATTAGTGTGCTTGAAGGGCTTGCCAAGCAACAAAATCCACGTGGCGACGGCGGCTGGATGCTACTTGTTGAGCAGTCACAGTCTGACAAAATGGGACATATTCTTGAGTATGACCGTGCAATTTATGAAGTGATTGAGCTCGATCGCAGTGTGCAAAACACCGTGGCCAGGTTCTCTGACGACAAGCATGCTTTGACCGTGGCAACTTCCGATCACGCACAACCACAAACGATTATCGGTGTGGCGATGACGGGCTCGCTGATTGAAGCTGCTGGCAAATGCTTCCAGACGACCAATGGCAACTATCCGGTGACCCTTGGTTCTGCCGCCGATCCTGACCGGCCCTGTGCCTTGCAAGATGCCATCGGTACCTTCAATGATGCGACGTTTCCGACTTATGCAGACCTTAATCGCGATGGTTTTCCTGACGATCCAGATCCAGCAATCAAACTGATTATTGAAGACGGTGGACGTCCAACCTACAGCACGACTTTCTTGACTAATTATCAACCGCTCAAACCGAATAGTTCGAGAAAAACAGCTGATGGTAAAAAGATCGATCAGGCGGCTCTGCCAGATTCAGCCCGACAGCCGGAAGGGCTGTTGATGACAGGCAATATGCCCACTCAGAATGTGAAGGGTGGGGCTAATAAGACTGGTGGCGTCGTCGATATCGCCCCACACGCAGGTGACGATGTGCTGGTCTCAGCTGAGGGCGCTGGAGCGCACCATTTTGCAGGTTATTACGACAACACGTCTATCGTGGTTCGTCTTGCTCGCGCGCTGGGTGGAAAGGCTCAGAGTGACATGTCCCCAGCGGGTAATTTGAAAGGATGGTAACCAGGAGGGGTGTTGCGATGCTTGGGTCGCGGTTTGCTCGGATCCTTGCAGGCGTCCTGATGGTCGTCGCCGTGAGTTCGGCCGGTGCGACGGATGTCGTGGGCCGAGTAGTCGATGTCTCGGATACTCAGGTGTTCTCAGGTGCCTTGGTTAATTTTCGAGTCGGCTCTGTCAACGGTCCACGCGTCGCGACGGATTCAGCCGGCTTCTTTAAAGTATCAGGTCTCAGCAAAGGGGCATACGTGCTGGATATTCAATTGCCCGACGGACGTAGCTTCGCTAGTCGTGTATTGGTCAGCGGTTTGTCCAAAACACAGTTTATTGAAATTGACTACAGCCGCTCCGTGTCGCCTGATGATGAGGACGACTACTGAATCGGTTTTTGATTAAAGCCCATTCTCATTAACGATCAACATCACTGCAACCACTTTCGCCATGACGACAAAAAGCAAATCGAATACACAGAACGATCCCTCTGCCTCAGCTAAGACATTCGCCGAGCGCGCCCGTGCTGATCTTATCGACAGTTACGATGAAGAGCTTGAAATGGAAATCGATGACGACATGCTCGATGAGTTGTTAATGGATTCTCCCCAAGATGGGGAGGTAGACAGTCGAAGTGTGGAACGACGCATTTACTTCCGTGAGTTGCTTCGCCTGCAAGGCGAGTTGGTCAAGTTGCAAGATTGGGTTGTTGCAAAAAAGCTGAAAGTAGTTGTGCTCTTCGAAGGTCGTGACGCAGCAGGCAAGGGCGGCTCAATCAAACGGATCACGCAGCGCTTGAACCCGCGCGTCTGTCGGGTTGTCGCCTTGCCTGCGCCCAACGAGCGTGAAAAGACTCAGTGGTATTTTCAGCGCTATGTCCCGCATTTGCCAGCAGGCGGTGAGATCGTCTTGTTTGACAGAAGCTGGTACAACCGGGCAGGTGTTGAGCGCGTGATG
Source organism: Jezberella montanilacus (assembly GCF_003003055.1). Classification (GTDB taxonomy): domain Bacteria; phylum Pseudomonadota; class Gammaproteobacteria; order Burkholderiales; family Burkholderiaceae_B; genus Zwartia; species Zwartia montanilacus. Next base: position 671,246 of record NZ_PVTV01000011.1, on the reverse strand, counting down.
GGTTTTTGTAACGACGAAGAATATGAAGAATTTTTCAGGACCGTGCCTGACTTCGAAAAGATGCTGGTGAGCTCTGGCATTGTTCTGATTAAATACTGGTTCTCGATCAGTGACGACGAGCAACATATGCGTTTTAGTATGCGCATACGCGACAGATTAAAACAGTGGAAGCTCAGTCCCATGGACTTGGAGTCTCGCCGTCGCTGGGAGGACTACACCCAGGCCAAAGAGGTCATGCTGGCGAGAACACATATCCCTGAAGCCAAATGGTGGATTGTCGATGGGGATGACAAAAAGCGGGCTCGGTTGAATTGTATCCATCACTTGCTGCAACAAGTGCCCTACGAAGAGGTTGAGCACGCCCCCGTTGTTTTGCCAGAGCGCGTCCATAGCCCGGACTACACAAGACATCCAGTTCCGCAAGACATGTACGTCCCTTCGGTGTATTGATCCATGAAAATATTGATTGCAACAGAAGCCTGGGATCCTCAGGTTAACGGTGTTGTTCGTACCTTGAAGATGACTTCCAGAGAGTTGACACGGCTGGGGCACGAAGTCCTCGTTGTTAATCCTTCTATGTTTCGCAGTATTCCGTGCCCGACGTATCCTGAAATTCGCTTGCCCTTGGTCACAAGTGGATCAGTTAAAAAAGTGATTGATGCATTTGCGCCCGACGTGGTCCATATTGCAACGGAAGGCCCTCTCGGTTGGGCCATCCGCGGTGTCGCAATCGATCGTGGTTGGAGCTTTAGCACCGGCTATCACAGCCGGTTTCCAGAGTATGTACAGATGCGAATTGGTTTGCCTGTCGGTCTGAGTTATTCATTACTCAAGCGCTTTCATAATGCGGGTGTGGCAACGCTTGTCCCTACCCCTGCAATGCTGTCGACCCTAAAGACAAGAGGCTTCACCAAACCAGTTATCTGGAGCAGGGGCGTGGACAGCGAGATCTTTGAGCCGACTGGCGAGAAGCTGCCGCGCACTGACAAACCCGTGTTTCTCTACGTGGGTAGACTCGCAGTTGAGAAAAGCGTCGAGGATTTTTTATCGCTGGATTTACCGGGCGAAAAATGGGTCGCTGGTGAGGGGCCGAGCGCTGAGGTATTGAGAAAGAAGTTCCCCGATGCTCGTTGGTTTGGCGTTTTATCGGGTGCGGATTTAGCAACACTCTATCGCAGCGCTGATGTGATGGTGTTTCCCAGCAAAACAGATACGTTTGGTCTGGTGATGATCGAGTCCATGGCTTGCGGGACGCCTGTTGCTGCCCTGCCGGTCACCGGGCCGATTGACGTGCTTGGCGATTCACAAGGCGGAGTCATGAATCATGATTTGCGTACAGCTTGTCTGGAGGCCTTGAAAGTCAATCGTGAGTCTGTCGCAGAGTTCGGGAAAAAATACACCTGGGCAGCTGCAACTCAGCAGTTTTTATCTGCAATCAAGCCAATTCACGCGCACTGATTATTAAAATAAATCCTTTAAAGTTAGTGATGAAGGATGTTTGGATGCTCGGTTGTCGGTTTGTTGTCATTTTTGTCTTTTTTTTAATCAATTTCAGCGCATTCGCGTATGCCCCTCTAAATACTGATGATGCCGCCACGGTGGCTAAAGGCAGTAATCAGCTTGAACAGTATTTCTTTTTAATCAGCGAATACAGCCCAGCCGTAACCCCCGAGGATGGCTTCAGCACTGGCGAAAACTACGAAGGAACAGGTCTCGCACGGGGATTTCCCTTGGCGTATGCGCGGGGTTTGACCGATACGTTCGACGCGTCGTTTAGCCCAACTTTTTACGCTACGCCCTCAGGTGGCTTCTCGCCTATCGGGAACTACACCTTTGCAATGAAATGGCGTTATGCGGGCGATGGCGAGCACGGCGTTAGTGCTGCGTTGAAACCCATGCTGATATTGCCAGCGGCAGTTGATCAGCAAATATATGGTCTGGGAAACTCCGCGATCAACGCGGGCTTGACTTCAATTTTTTCTTATTATCTGCAGTCGCTTGAGGTGCATGCCAATGTCAGTTATTTCAGGGCGCCGTATGATCCCAATTATCAGGTTGGTTTCAGCGCTGATGCCAAGCGTACGAATTTGTATGCAGTATCTGTTGCGCCTGTTTGGCAGTTTGCCCCGAGGTTTAAATTGGCCTTGGATGTTGGTGTCAACACCAATCCCAATGAGCCCGACCCCTCTCTGACAACGTATGCCATGCTCGCCTTGATTTATTCGCCAACAAAAGAGGTGGATCTTGGGATCGCCTATCAGCGAAATGCCACAAACTTCGGTACGATGTTCTCAGCGAATGAAGCTAATACCAGTCGGTTTCAAGCCGGCGTGACGTATCGCTTTGATTGAATAATGCGCACATGTCATTAAAATGAAATGATTTTGCCATCTAGCTGTCACGATAAGCTGGTGTAATATCGACTCATGAATCACTATCGCGCCATCTGGATTTCAGACATACACTTGGGCACACCAGGTTGTCAGGCCAACTACCTCCTCGATTTCTTGAAGCACAATGAGGCCGATACTTTTTATCTTGTAGGCGACATCATTGATGGATGGCGGCTACAGAAAAACTTCTACTGGCCTCAAAGCCATAATGATGTGGTGCAAAAGCTTTTGCGTAAGGCACGCAAAGGTACAGAGGTCATTTATATTCCTGGCAACCATGACGAGAGTGTTCGTCAATTCTTCGGCATGTCCTTTGGCGAGGTGAAGGTTGTCGAAGAGTGGATACACACCACCGTTGATGGCAGAAAACTCTGGGTGACTCACGGCGATTTGTTTGACAGTGTCATGCAATACGCTAAATGGCTTGCGTATGTTGGCGACAGCCTTTATACGTTTATCCTGTTCTTGAACCGCTACTTCAACCGGATTCGAGTGCGCCTGGGGTTTCAGTACTGGTCGCTCTCACAATACCTAAAACATCAAGTTAAAAATGCTGTCAGTTTCATCACTGATTTTGAGCACATCATGGCACGTGAAGCACGGATGCGTCATTGCGATGGCGTGGTTTGCGGGCATATTCATAACGCAGAGATCAGAGAAATCGATGGTTTGCTTTATTGCAATGATGGCGATTGGGTTGAGAGCTTGACCGCACTTGTCGAAACCCATGAGGGTGAGCTAAAAATAGTCCATTGGACGCATATACACGGCGACCCGGTTCACGATGAAGTACCTGAAGGGGTAACAGGTAAGCGCGCGCCCGCGCGCCCTGTTGAGGTCGTGCCAGAGCTTGAACCCGCGCTGCTCGATTCGTTCAGTCAGCAGACCAGTTCAGTATCTTGAGGCGAGAGAACGAGAGCATGCGAATATCAATCATCACGGACGCCTGGGAGCCTCAAGTCAACGGTGTGGTCAGAACCTTAAAGCAGACTTTGACCGAGCTCATCGCGATGGGTCACGAAGTCGACATGATCACGCCGAACGAATTCTTTACTGTCCCCTGTCCGACCTACCCAACGATTTCGCTGGCTGTCTATCCTCGGCTTAAGTTGGCCAAACGGCTCAAAGCGTTTGCACCCGATGCCATGCACATCGCGACTGAAGGTCCTTTAGGGATTGCAGCGCGTAATTATGCCGTGAGAAACAAATTACCTTTCTCGACCGCCTACCACACACGATTTCCTGAGTACGTCAAAGCTCGAATCAATATCCCGTTGCACTGGACTTACCGGTTTCTGCGCTGGTTTCACGGCCCTGCGATGGCGGTCATGGCACCAACCTCGGTCGTTAAGCAAGATCTTGAGAAATACGGTATCGACAATACGGTTTTGTGGTCACGCGGTGTTGACCTTGATGTGTTCAAGCTCCCGACCAATGAAGACGAATCTGAAGCACCCTCACTGATCCCCGATAGTTCGCCATATCCTGTCTTTCTTTATGTCGGCCGGGTAGCGGTTGAAAAAAATATTGATGCATTTCTGAGGTTGGATTTACCAGGGACCAAATGGGTGGTTGGTGGTGGTCCTGGCCTGTCGGATATGAAAAAGAAATATCCTGATGCCATGTATTTTGGTGAACTGAACAAATACGAACTGGCTAAGATCTACGCCGCCGCAGATGTTTTTGTGTTTCCAAGTAAGACAGATACGTTCGGTTTGGTCTTGCTTGAGGCCATGGCCTGTGGCTTGCCAGTTGCCGCTTACCCTGTCACTGGCCCCATCGACGTGTTGGGCGACTCTGGTGCGGGTGTGATGCATGACGATTTGCGTGAAGCCTGTTTGCAAGCTTTGCATATTGACCGGGCGATCGCACGTGCGCACGCTGAGACCTTCTCATGGCGGGCTGCGACTGAGCAATTCGAATACTACCTGCGTCCCGCGCCTGTTGAATCCAATCCAATGCTGGCGACAGACTGATGGTGACTTGATGCCATCCATACCGCCTTCATTACCACCCTCGCCGCCACCGTATAACATCAATCAGAATCCACACAAAGGTAATCGTGGCTTGGCGCGTGCCTGGCATGCTGCTAAAAATTCCTGGCGCGGTCTAGTGTTTGCGTTTAATGAAGAGAGTGCGTTCAGGCAAGAATTGACCTTGGCTCTGGTGCTGTCGCCGATCGCAATTTGGGCTCCCGTGACCGGGCTTGACCGGGCCTTGATGTTTGCGACCTTGTTACTGGTACTGGTTGTTGAGCTGTTGAATTCAAGCGTTGAGGCTGCTATCGATCGCATCTCATTTGAGCAGCACGATCTGTCTAAGCGTGCGAAGGATTTTGGCTCAGCGGCTGTCTTCTTGGCGTTGTTGCTCGCTTTGGTCATCTGGGCCACCATCCTGACCCCAGTGGTCACTACGCTGTTGATCTGACACGAAAAATCTCTACCCCGACCCCTTCACTGTCGGCATACACATCTGGTTTTTCAGCTGACACGCCAATCGCTCGGATTAGTCTGTGTTGCATGATCTTATCGGCAACCCGATCGCATAAGGTCTCGAGCAAATGAATGTGGCCAGTCGCAGCGATTGCTTGAATTGTGTTTCGCATCAGGTTGTAGTCGACCACTTCGAGAAGTTTGTCTTCTGTGGGCGTGTTGTCGCTGAGCGGCACATAAAGGTCTACGTTAACTAACACGCGTTGTGGTCCGTTTTTTTCGGATTCGTACACCCCGATATTCATCATGATCTCGAAATTGCGCAGAAAAAGTCTTCGGCAGTCTGCCAGGTGAGGATGGGTCAAAAGTGTTGAGTTCATGAGCGATGGATGATGCTACTGGGTCAGAAACACGACATCGCGTTCCATGGGTTGCAAGTGCTGGCCACCGTCTACAAAGAGGGTGGTTCCGGTAACCGCATGAGCGGTCGCCAAGTAGAGAACTGCTTGAGCAATATCTTCGGGGGTTGAAGAGTAGCCCAATGGTGTGAGTTTCGTGGATGCCTCGAAACCGATTTCAGTTTGATCTTTCGACATCATGGTCACGCCAGGTGCTACTCCAACGACTCGCAACGTGGGTGCAAGTGCTTTGGCCAGCAAAATCGTCGCCTTATCCAAAGCTACTTTGGACAAGGTATACGACAAATAGTCAGGATTCAGATTCTCAAGTTTCTGATCCAGCAAGTTGATGATGACGCCGGGATGAGTCAATTGATGTCCAAGCCCCTTTCGCAGAGAGAATAACGATCGGGCAAGTGTCAGAGGCGCCGCGACATTAATGCGCATGTGCTTGTCGAGGTTGGCGTAACTGAATTGCTGGATGTCGTCGTAATCGAACAGCGAAGCGTTATTGACGATACAGTCAGGCAAACCTAGTTCTGCCTGACAACGCGCCACGAGCTGAGCCACTGCAAATTCGTTTTCAAGATCCGCCTGTAACGTGATGGCTTGTCGCCCGAGTTGCCGGATGGTGTTGGCCGTTTGCTCAGCGTCTAGCGCAGAAGAGCCGTAATGGATTGCAACATCCCAACCTGATCGAGCTAACTCGACTGCAATGGTTTGTCCGAGACGCTTGCCAGCACCAGTGACGAGAGCAATTTTGGGTCTAGTGTGTGTCATGTGAGCAGTGGGCTACGTGTTTTCGAATAACCGCTTGCTAAGTCGTAAGCGTGAGCCATTTTAAGCACTTCAAAATCCGACTGAGCCGGGCCAATGATTTGAATGCCGGCTGGTAGTCCCTTTGGCCCAAAGCCTGCAGGCGCTGATAAAGCAGGTAAACCTGCTGCAGTTGCCATAATGACCCCTTGCATCCACCGGTGATAGGTGTCCATCTTCGTACCGGCTATTTCGGCAGGCCAATGCTGCTCAGCTGGAAAAGGGAATACCTGCGCAGTGGGCATCACCAGAAAATCGTAAGTTTCAAATAAACGACTTAAGGTTTGATACCAAGCCGTGCGCACTTTAGCCGCCTCGTAAACTTCATTCGCAGTCAGTTTCAACCCGCTTTCGATCTCCCAGATCGCTTCGGGCTTAAGTAACAGACGTTTTTCAGGCGACTGATAGAGACTCGCTTGTGCCCCAGAGAAAGTAAAACCGCGTAGTGTGATCCAAGCACGCCAAAGTTGTTCGAAATCAAAACGTGGCGTGATGGCCTCCACTTTGCAACCGATGCTGTCGAAGTGCTGTAAGGCGCTTTGGCAGGTCTCCAGCAGACCCGCTTCAGTCTGCAAATGCCCGCCTAAGTTACCCAGCCAGCCAATTCGTTTTCCCGTCATGTCTTGCTCAAGCGGTTGCAAGAATTGCTCGGGATTATCTTGTCGTCTGGTCAGTGGCACGCTCGCGTGAAAGCCGGCCTGAACTGAAAGCAATAATGCCAAGTCAGGCACATTTCGGGCCATCGGACCCACGACACCGAATTGCTGAAAGAAAACTTCGTCGCCTGGGCCTGCCGGCACGCATCCTACTGATGTCCTGAATCCGAAAATATTGTTAAAACCCGCAGGGGTGCGCAAGGACCCCATCATGTCCGATCCATCAGCCACGGGCAGCATGTTTAAGGCGACGGCCACCGCAGCGCCACCGCTGCTGCCGCCTGCTGACACGCTTTGGTTAAACGCGTTGAGGGTTGTGCCATAGACATTGTTGTAGGTGTGGCCCCCTAAACCGAATTCGGGCGAGTTGCTTCGGGCGACAAAGATAGCACCTGCCCCGCGAACTCTTGCGTTGGCAGCAGAATCGACCTGAGTGATTTGATCTTTGAAGATGGGCGAACCATTGGTGGTAACCATGCCAGCCACGGGGGCAAGATCCTTGGGAGCCTGAGGAAAGCCATGTAAGGGACCCATGCTCTCGTGCTGATCGAGTTGCTTATCTCTCGCCTGAGCAAGTTTTTTTACCTCCTCTCTGTCTGCAAAGCCGACCAGTGCGTTGACGGTCGGATTGAGCCTGTCTATCTGAGTCAAATAAGCATCCATGACGTCCACGCAGGACACTTCACGCGTGTGGATGGCTTGAGATAGTTCAGTTGCGGTGAGCTCGATAATCGATGACATGGCTTTTTTAACTTTCAGTAAGAGGGCGGTTAATAGATTCTTTATTGCGGCTTACCCAACTAGCCGACCAGAAGGCGCAGGCAAATAGGATGGCGGTCAAGCAAACGCTCACGAGGACGACTTGATAGGACTTGTTGATCATCCAGAGACTCGCTGCTGCTAGTGGACCGACTGCACGGGCGATCATCGTCGGAACGGTCAACAAGCCATTCAGGGCCCCATAGGCGTGGCGGCTGAGCAGTTCGGGTACCAGTAGACTCCGGACAATCGTAAAAATCCCGTTGGCTAAGCCGTAGCAAGTGATCAGTAACGCGACCAACCAAAAGGCCGGTCGTTCAATGCCCGCGAGTGTCCCAAAAATAAAAGGAAATACGCAAGCAATCAGCGAGCCGAGCAAGCGCATTGACGCGTTTTTAGCCAGATAGGCGATCAATACGCGGCCTAAAACCTGTGCTGGGCCTAACACTGTCAGTGCAAGCACGACATCGTCCGTGCTGAGACCTTTTTCTTGCAAGATCGGGTAAGCATGAAAAATAAATACGGTAAACATGACCGAATAAAGAGTCATGGCGACCAACAGTAACCAGAACACGCTGTTTTTGAGGGCTGCTTTGACCACCGCCCGATCCCGTGCTTTGTTCGCTTCGCGCGCCTCGTTGTGAGTTGCATGTTCATGATCAAACTGAGGCTGAATACAACGCGAGTAGATCAGCGCCCACAAGAGATTGATTCCCGCTAAAACCACGAGTGATTCACGCCAGCCTAATTGATTGAGCAAAAATTGTTCGAGTGGAATAAAAACCGTGCTTGCAAAGCCACCCCACAAAGTGATAATCGTGATGAGCGGTCTTGCAGTGGCAGCGCCTGACCTTTTTGCCATGACAGCAAACGCTGGCTCATAAAGTATGCAAGCTTGCAATGCCCCCAGCCCCGCGCAAAGTATATAAAAACTGAGAATCGCGTCGACTTGGGACCACCAGATCAGCATGACTGCAGCAAGGGCGGATGCAACAGCCATTAACCACCGACCGTGACCTCTATCAATTGCCACACCCGCCGGGTAGGTAAACACCGCCGTGACGAGCATGCTGACCGTAGCGCCGGTAAAAATGGTAGGTTTAGACCAACCCAGATCAGCACCCATTGCCGCGGCGAGCAGGGGAAAACTGTAATAAAGCGAGCCCCAGGCGCAAACCTGGCCAGCGCCGAGAATATTGGCGAGCCAACGGGCTGGAATCTCACGGGTTGGTCGTCTCATGGTGAATGTTTTCGTTTAGCCGAGGCGTTGGATTGAAACGCCGCACTTTCTTGTCATTAGGTAGGATCGTACTTGTTTTTCTCGCTAGGCACACCCTGACCTACAATCGCTCATTGTTTGGCAAAATAACTCAATGAAGAAGCTTTTAGAACAACTATGGGCGCTAGCGCTTCGCCCGCATGCTGAGCGTTGGTTCGCACCGGCAGTTGCGTTGTGGCTGGCTTGCCTGGCCTGGATGCGTTTTTTACACCTGCCCGATGAGGGGCGTTATGTTGGTGTGGCCTGGGATATGTTGCGGGCGAATAGTCCTTGGGTCCCGCTCATCAATGGTCTCCCCTATTTTCATAAACCTCCGTTGTTCTACTGGCTTACGCAGCTCTCGTTCGGCCTCTTTGGTGCGCACGAGTGGTCTGCTCGACTGGCACCTGTGCTTGCCGCGTGGATAGCGGCGATGGCGCTATTTTTCTTTGTGCGTAAATATCGCGGGGTTCGGGTGGCCGTCCTGACATTGGGTGTACTGGTGACGATGCCGCTGTTTTACGGGGGAGCGCAATACGCTAACTTGGACATGCTGGTTGCCGGGATGATGACCATGACGGTGCTGGCCGGTGCTGAAGCTGTTTTTCGCAACGAATCAGGACAAGCCTGGCGCAAAATGTCGATCTGGGCTGGTGTCTTCGCGGCCCTGTCGATCTTGGCAAAAGGGCTTATTGGTATCGTCTTGCCCGGTGGAGTACTTTTTTTCTGGCTCATCCTCTCAGGACGTTGGCGCAAGCTTGGCGTATTGCTTTGGCCGCCGGCTTTACTGGCCTTTTTGCTGGTCATGCTGCCTTGGTTTGCGTTAATGCAACACTTGTATGCTGGGTTTTTCGATTATTTTTTCGTTTATCAGCATTTTGAGCGTTTTGTGAGCGAGAGCTTCAACAACACCCAACCTTTCTGGTTTTACGTTCCCTTGGTTTTATCCATGACCTTGCCTTGGTCGCTTGCAGCGTTCGGTTTTTTTACGCCATCTTTCTGGCGACAGTCAAACTCTCAGCTGAATAGTCTCATGTGGTGCTGGTTGGCGGTGATGGCGATATTTTTTTCGATCCCAGCATCCAAACTGATTGGCTACATCCTGCCCGTGCTTTTTCCGCTGGCTGTCTTGTTGGCTGAGGTAGTCACCACTTATCTTGACTCAGCGACGACAGCGATCCGTCAGCATCTTCGCCGCAGCGTCATGACCTGTTTCGTGATCGCAGTGTTTGTTTGTGTCACGACGCTGATCATTTTTCGGTTTAACCAGAAGGATAGTGGCGCCAACATGGGTGCACGCATCGCGAGTGAGTTACAGGCGGATGATACCTTCGTATTTTTGAAGAGCTATCCTTTTGATCTGCCTCTGTATGCGGGCATGCGCAAACCAGCTTGGGTTGTTGAAAACTGGCCCGCTTTAGTGCAGCGTGACAATTGGCGCAACGAGCTGGCTGATGCTGCCCAGTTCAACCCTGATCTGGGGCGTGAGCTGTTGGTCAATTCAGAGGCGGTGCTACCGCGCATGTGTCAAACGTCCGATAGGGTATTCTGGGTACGTGCTGATGCAGATGAATGGCCAGCGTGGGGCTTTATCAAGGATGTGCAGCCTTTTGTACGTGAAGACAACGAAGCGATGGTATGGAAAATCACAACAGACCAAGCGTTTAAAACCAAGTTTTGCCAGCAGTAATTTTGTTCAGCTTGATCGAGTGACATTAAATACTCAATGTGTTTGCCCGGAGACATAAAAATGACGAAACGTATCAAAGCCCCTGAAGATCTGCGCAGCGCAAGATGGTTCGCGCCAGACGACTTACGATCGTTCGGGCATCGGTCGCGAGTCATGCAAATGGGGCTGGGCCCAGAAGATTGGGCCGGCAAGCCAGTGATTGCCGTCGTGAACACCTGGTCAGACATCAATCCTTGTCATACCCATTTCAAGCAACGGGTTGATGACGTGAAAAGAGGTGTACTACAGGCTGGTGGTTTTCCACTTGAACTGCCTGCGCAATCTCTTGCCGAAAATTTTGTGAAACCGACGACGATGCTCTATCGCAACCTGTTAGCGATGGATGTCGAAGAATTGTTGCGCTGCCATCCGGTGGATGGTGTTGTTTTGATGGGCGGTTGCGATAAGACGACCCCGGGTTTATTGATGGGGGCGACGAGCGCGGGCTACCCAGCAATATATTTGCCGGCAGGTCCCATGCTTAGGGGTAACTGGCACGGGAAAGTGTTGGGTTCCGGCTCAGACGCCTGGAAGTACTGGGACGATCGCCGCGCTGGATTGATCAATCAAAAGCAATGGCTTGAGATTGAAGGTGGTATTGCCCGCAGCCACGGTACGTGCATGACCATGGGTACTGCCAGCACGATGACGGCGATTGCTGAAGCGTTGGGTATGACATTGCCGGGTGCTTCATCGATTCCCGCGGCTGACTCGAATCATATCCGCATGTCGGCAGATACCGGACGGCGTATCGTCGACATGGTCTGGGAAGATCTCACCCCCGCAAAAATACAGACTCATGCTGCGTTCGAGAACGCCATTGCAGTAGCCATGGCCATGGGCTGTTCAACCAACGCCATTATTCATGTGATCGCGCAAGCGCGTCGGGCTGGTTGTGAGATCAGCCTGGATGATTTTGATCGCTTCAGTCGGTTTGTTCCTGTTATTGCTAACGTTCGCCCTAGTGGCGATCAGTATTTGATGGAAGACTTTTTCTATGCGGGCGGTTTGCCTGGCTTGATGAACCGGATCAAACAACACTTGCATCTCGATACCTTGACGGTGACCGGCAATACCTTGGGTGAAAATATTGAAGGCGCTGAGGTTTATAACGACGACGTGATCCGGCCTGTCGACCACCCGATTTACGCAGAAGGTGCGTTGGCTGTTCTGAAAGGTAATCTCGCCCCGGATGGCTGTGTGATCAAGCCGAGTGCTTGCCCGGCTCATTTGCATCAACATACAGGTCCCGCCCTGGTCTTCGACGATTATCCTTCAATGAAAGCCGTGATTGATAGTGATGATCTCGACGTCACGGCAGATCATGTACTGATATTGCGTAACGCCGGACCACTCGGTGGCCCTGGCATGCCAGAGTGGGGTATGTTGCCCATGCCTAAAAAGCTATTGAAACAGGGTGTCAGGGATATGTTGCGTTTATCCGATGCACGGATGAGCGGAACAAGTTATGGCGCTTGTGTTTTGCACATCTCACCCGAATCCTACGTGGGCGGCCCGCTGGCGCTCGTGCAAAACGGTGACCTGATTACCGTTGATGTGCCGGCGCGCGCAATTAGACTCGAGATATCTGACGAGGAGCTGGCCAGAAGGAAAGCGGAATGGAAAGCACCTGTGGCTCGTTATGAGCGTGGCTATGGCTGGATGTTTTCGAAACACATACAACAGGCCCATGAGGGCTGTGATTTCGATTTCTTGCGCACCGATTTCGGTGCAGCGGTATCCGAACCGGATATTTACTAAAAGACGGTGGGGTGACCGATGGGGCTCGAACCCACGACAACCAGAATCACAATCTGGGACTCTACCAACTGAGCTACGGCCACCGAAGAAGTAAAATTTTAGCATGTTTGTCTTGAGAGGGCTTTAAGTTGCTTGCGACTACATTTGGGACCGTCATGAGCAGCTTCTGGCCGCATATGCTGTTTGCTTTTACGACAGTGGTGAGTGCCATCGCTGTTGTGCACGCTGCGATGACCAAGCGCGATGTGCGGGCAGCGATCGCCTGGGTGGGTGTGATCCTGTTTTCGCCCTTGTTTGGGGCGGTCATCTATTTTGTCGTCGGTATTAACCGTATCCGAAAACAAAAAGTGCTTGCGCAGCTTGACAATATGCTTCGCTTTGAAGAGATACGCGATCGGCTGCTCGTCACAGCAGTCGCGCCGTTTTCAGCCCCCCAATTTGCAGCGCAAAAAAAACTGGGCGATACCGTTAACCGGTTTCAACTGCTGGGATACAACCAGATTTCAATGATCTTGAGCGGTGACGAAGCCTACTCACGGATGATCAGTGTAATAGAAGGTGCTCAACGGTCGATCGCAGTCCAAAGCTATATCTTCGACCACGATAAGGTTGGTATTCGTATTGCGCAAGCGCTGATTGATGCTAAGGGCCGAGGCGTCGAGGTTCGCGTCTTGATCGACTCGGTTGGATCAAAATATTCTCGTCCCACCATCACGAAAATGCTCGAACAGGGGGGGGTAAAAGTAGCGCTGTTCATGACAACATTTTTTGGCTTACGCCTTGCTTATGCCAACCTGCGTTGCCATCGAAAACTGATGATTATTGATGGGGTTCACGCCCTAACAGGCGGGATGAATATTCGGCAGGAATTCTCGGCAACTGTAATGGGTGTCGAGGCGATGCAGGATACGCACTTCGATGTACGTGGGCCGGTTGTGCATCAACTGATGTTGAGTTTTGCCCAAGATTGGTCGTTTACGACAGGTGAATCTCTGACGGGCGAGCCTTGGTTTTTTTCTAACGAAGCCTTGATCCCGGATCAAGGCGTGCCCGTCCGGTGCGTCCCCTCTGCACCCGACGATATGAGTTTGTCGAGCAACCACAGCATTTTGCTTGGTGCGCTGTCAGCGGCTCGTCATCATGTGCGCATTCAATCGCCCTATTTTTTGCCGGATACTCAGATGCTCGCGGCTTTGTCGACTGCAGCGCGTCGGGGCGTCGTGGTGGATATCGTCGTACCCGGGGCAAACAACCTGAAAATGGTGGGTGCTGCAATGATGGCTCAACTCGATCAAGTGCTTGAGCCCGGTTGCCGCGTTTGGCGCGCCAGCGGGACCTTCGATCACTCTAAACTCTGTGCGATCGACAGCGCCTGGTCCTACATTGGTTCGTCCAATATAGACCCGAGAAGTTTGCGACTTAATTTTGAGCTCGACCTTGAGATCTTCGATCAAGGTCTGGCCAAGAAAATTGAAGAGAGAATTGATTCAGTGATCGCCAGCGCAGAACCCATTACACTTGAGTTGATTGAAGGTCAAGCGTTCTTGACCAGATTGCGCAACAAAATAGCTTGGCTGTTTTCGCCTTATCTTTGAAAATTTGATGCGAGCCAGGTCAAGCCAGTGGGTCTTTGTCAGCATCGCCAAGGGGCGCGACATTTGCCCCATCGATATTATGCCGCGTCATCGAATGTTTGACGAAGCCTTGGGCTTTCATTTTCTCGACAAAGTGCCGTAAGAAGAGGGCTGCCTGAGGGCCCCTGTCCTTAGCAATCCCCATTGCTTGCCGAATCACCATAAAACGTTCAGGTAAAAGCCGAACCCCTTTCATGCCTTTGGTGTCCATTTGCAGTTGCTGCTTAACGCCAGCAGCCACATCGATATGTTGCTCGATGAAGGTCGGTACAACCGCTTGTGAAGAGGCTGCGTGAACGATCTCAGCTTGTTTCAGATGGCGACTCAGAAAAAGATCGTAGGCGCTCCCTTTACCCACCACGACTCTTTTACCGGCGACGTCAACTTGATCATTGCTGGTGATTGGGTCAGCGTCGCGAACCAGATAGAAACCCTCAATCAAGACATAGGGCCAAGTGAAAGCGATCTCTCTGCCACGAGCGGGGTCAATCGCAAAAAAACCAATATCGGCGCGACCAGACTCCATGGTTTCAACTGATTTGCCAGCGGTTTTATTCACGACGAGCTCAACCGGAATGTTCAGCTCGGCACCGAGCGCGCGAGCCAAATCAATCGACATGCCGTACGGTTGACCGGTTGAATCCGTATTGGCTAGTACGGGATTGCCCATGTTGAGCGAAGCCCGCAAGACGCCAGTGGGTGCGAATGCTTTAGTGAGTTCAGCCGTGATGACCATCGGGAATCCGGTTTGACAGGTTTAGAAAAATGCAAAATTAAGTGTCATGATGATACTGCAACGGTTTACGATATGGGTGTGTATCTATTGGACTCTACGCAAGAAGCTGACGATGCCGTTAAATTATTCTAGAAGATTGACTGGACGTACACGCACTAAAGAGGCAGATAATCAACTTGGTTTTATTCTGGCTTTCGCCGCGGGGGCGATTAATGCGGGTGGTTTTTTAGCCGTGCAGCAATACACATCGCATATGACCGGCGTCGTTTCAGCGATGGCCGATCATTTTGCTCTTGGGGTGTATGACCTGGCGCTTGGCGGTGTGGGCGCGCTCGCGTCGTTTCTTTGCGGGGCGGCCTTCTCTGCTGTTTTAGTTAATTATTCTCGTCGGCACCAGATGCACAGCGAATATGCGCTGCCCTTGCTTGTTGAAGCTGGTTTATTGCTTTGTTTTGGCCTCATCGGAGGTCGTCTGACACAAGTCAACGGCTTATTTGTTTCGGCCACCGTGATGTTGTTATGTTTCATCATGGGATTACAAAATGCTGTCATCACCAAGTTGAGTCATGCTGAAATTCGAACAACGCACATCACCGGGATGGTCACAGATATTGGTATTGAGCTGGGGAAATTGTTCTACCGGAATCAATTAAACGCGCCGGGGATCGTTGCCGTCAGAGCAAACCGTTTTCGTTTACGTGTGTTAATGCTGTTGGTTGGTTGTTTTTTTATGGGCGGATTACTGGGCGCCTTGGGCTTTAGGTATCTCGGCTATGCGGCAACGGTGCCCGTGGCGATGATATTGATGGCGCTCGCGATGGTGCCGGTCACTGACGATCTTGGCATTTTCATTAAAAATCGAAAGGCCAAACGAGTTTGATCCAAATGTTGAGCCCGCAGTGTCGGTGGTGGGGTTGGTGCCTCCGGCGAGAATCGAACTCACAACCGCCCGCTTAGAAGGCGGGTGCTCTATCCAATTGAGCTACGGAGACACACAAACCATATTCTAACCGTTACTGCTTCCGCTTGAAAAACGGAAATTCGTTGTATCGTGACGGTCATGGCTCAATTATTTACCTTACACCCACAAAATCCCCAGATCAGACTGTTAAAGCAGGCGGCTCAGTTGATTGACGATGGTGGGCTCGTTGCAGTGCCTACTGATTCGAGCTATGCCATCGTCGCTCGGCTTGACGATAAAAACGCGGCCGATAAACTACGCAAATTACGTGGATTGGACGATAGGCATCACTTGACCTTGTTATGCCGTGATTTGACCGAGATCAGTCAATTCGCCAAGCTGGACAATGCGCAATTCAGAATGATTAAACAGGCAACACCGGGGCCTTGGACATTCATTCTTGATGCCTCAAAAGAAGTGCCCAAGCGCGTGTCCCACCCTTCACGGAAAACCATTGGTATTCGCGTGCCAGATCATCCAATTGCCCATGCACTGCTCGAACAATCGCAGTTTGCCCTGATATCCACCACGCTGATCCCTGACGGTGACGATGAGCCGCTGACTGATCCCGAAGACATCAGGCAACGCTATCAGCATGAACTCGCCGCTGTTCTTGATGCCGGCGTTTGCCCTCGCGAGGCCACGACTGTCATCGACTTGACTGTGTCACCCCCTCAAATTGTGCGGCGCGGAAAAGGTGATCCCGCCGCGCTAGGACTCGAATAATCGAAAGATCTCATGAACGAAATCATCCAAACCATTACGATCTGCGCCTTGCCGGTTATTTTTGCTATCACTTTGCATGAAGCGGCACATGGTTATGTCGCGCGCCTGTTCGGCGACCCGACAGCGGCGCTAGCCGGAAGAGTTAGCCTGAATCCGATGAAACACATCGATCCGGTGGGTACTTTACTCGTGCCAATCGGTACGCTGATTTTGGCTGGCGTAGCGGGTGGCGCGCCAATCTTGTTTGGCTGGGCGAAGCCCGTTCCAGTCGACTTCGGGCGGTTGCGGCATCCTAAAAAAGACATGTTGTGGGTCGCCCTGGCAGGCCCGATGGCAAATCTGCTGATGGCGATTGCTTGGGCGATTGGTCAGCGAGTGCTCTTTGAACTGGGTAATCGCGATGAATTCTGGTTTGCGATGGCTCTGGCGGGTATCAAAATCAACCTGGTGCTCATGGCTCTGAATTTGTTTCCACTCCCTCCGCTCGACGGTGGTAGGATTCTTTTTAGTTTGCTACCTGATCGACTCGCCTGGCAGTTGAGTCGGATTGAACCTTATGGCATGTTGATTGTCATTGTATTGTTGGCGACCGGTAGCCTTTGGGTGGTCTTGGATCCGGTGCTGAGGCTTGGCGAAGCCGTCGTTAGATTATTTCTGTGACAAAGGTGTATATTTTCTCGTGTCATGGCGCAATCCGTTAAACTCTCCGTCAAATTAAATAACGTGAGCGCTTTCAAGTCTCACTAAATATTATTCTGGACCCTAACATGGTTTCGTCAAGCACATCCCCTCAAGGGCCTCGCTTCAAAGGCAGTATGGTGGCCTTGGTCACCCCTATGCATCCCGACGGCAGTCTGGATCTTGACAGCTATCGCGGCCTCATCGATTGGCATGCACAAGAGGGTACTGACGCGCTTGTTGTCGTTGGCACATCGGGTGAATCGCCGACCGTCAATGTGGAAGAGCATGCAGAACTCATTAAGATAGCGGTTCAACACGCTGCCGGTCGCTTACCCGTGATTGCGGGTGTTGGCGCAAACTCGACGAGCGAGGCCATCCATTTGGCAGAACACGCTCGCCAGGTCGGTGCGGATGCTGGCCTGTCTGTGGTGCCTTACTACAACAAGCCCTCCCAGGAAGGCATGTATCAGCACTTTAAAAAGATTCAAGAGTCAGTGGATATGCCCACGGTACTTTATAACGTACCGGGCAGAACCGTCGCTGATCTCGCTCACGAAACCGTGTTACGCCTGGCGCAAATCCCCGGGATTATCGGTATTAAAGACGCTACCGGAGACATCGGTCGCGGTGCATTGTTGATTCGCGATTTGCCAGCGGACTTTCAGATCATGAGTGGTGACGATGCGACAGCAGCCGGATTGATCCTTCTCGGCGGTTGCGGCAATATTTCGGTCACGGCAAATATTGCGCCGCGAGCCATGCACCAATTATGCGCGGCCGCGTTGGCTGGTGATGTTGTTAAAGTCAGAGAAATCAACGGCAAGTTAGCTTTGCTGAATAAATTATTATTCGTTGAAGGTAATCCGGTTCCCGTCAAGTGGGCGCTGGCGCAGATGGGTCGTATCCCAGCTGGATTGCGCTTGCCTTTAGTCGAGTTAGGTTCTCAGTTTCATGCTCCTTTGCGAGCGGCGATGGTTCAGGCGGGGTTGCTTTAATATGACTTTTAAATATCAGTTTGGCCGTTTGCCGGTGTTTGCATTGACTTCGGTAGCGCTTGCATTGTCTGGCTGCAGCAGCACTAGCTTTGATGATCTCAAAAGCACGCTGGACGGCAACAATTCAATCAACTACAAAAGCGTCGTGCGGACTGATCCGTTGAGTGTTCCGCCCGATTTGACGCAAGCGACGGGCGACCCGCGTTTTAAAGCACCGGCTGGCACCACAACTTACTCTCAGTATGCGCAACAGACCAAAGCCGACGGTGCCGCCGTAACCTCGTCTGCCCAGGCAGCTGTCTTGCCACAATACAAAGATGTGCGCGTTGAGCGCGATGGCGATCTGCGGTGGTTGTCGACTTCGATCCCGCCAGATCAGTTGTATTCGAGAGTGGCTGATTTTTTCACTGAAAACGGCTTCAATCTTGAGAAGGCTGATCCTAAGGCGGGTCTCATGACCACCAATTGGGCTGAGAACCGAGCAAAGATCCCGCAGGATGCGCTGCGCCAGTTGCTTGGCAACGTGCTGGATAGTCTTTATGACAGCGGTACGCGTGACAAATTCAGCGCGCGCATTGAACGCGCAGGCAATCGGTCTGAGGTTTATATTTCTCACCAACATATGGTCGAGGAGCACGTTGCTGCATCCGTTGACAGCACGATTGTCTGGAAAAACGGGCGTGAAGATCCCGGTCTGAACGCAGCGATGATCGCACGCCTGATGGTTTTCCTGGGCGAGGATGTTGATGTTGCGAGCAAGAAAATGGCTCAGGCAAGCGTGAATCCGCAGTCACCAGCGGTGACCATGCCTGCAGGTGATAAAACCAGCCTGGTTGTGGCTGATTCGTTTGAACGAGCTTGGCGCCGCGTGGGTGTTGCACTCGATTCTGGTGGGTTCACCGTTGACGATCGTGATCGCGCTGCAGGTGACTTCTTTGTTCGTTATGTTGATTCCGACACTGGCGTCAAGCGCGAAGACCCAGGCTTTTTTGAGCGTTTATTTGGCGCTAAAGCTCTTGGTCAAGCACCTAGCTACAAATTGCATCTGTCACAAACCGGTTCGAAGACGGAAATCACCGTGTTTGACGCAAATGGTCAACGCGATAAAAGCGCGACCGTTCAACGCATGTTGGCCGTGCTGGCGGACAAAATTTAACCGTCGGTTAGCGTCCGGTCTGCTGCAAGGTTTACATTGCTGTTTTAAGGACCAAGCCTAGTAATCCATTAGTGAGGATGACAGGCACCACATTGCGTTTAAACGCAATGAGTGCCACGCAAGCTCCGATTGTCAGCACAGCCGAAGCCCAGTCAAGCGAGGAACTTAAACCGTTGGGCCACCAGACGTGATAAGCAAAAAATAACGCAAGGTTAAGGATCACGCCAACAACGGCAGCAGTGATGGCGGTCAACGGTGCACTGAGTTTCAGGTTGTTATGTGTACTTTCAATGAAAGGTCCCCCACCCAAGATAAACAAGAACGACGGTAAAAAAGTAAACCAGGTGACGACCAGCGCGCCAGCCGTCCCTGCTAAAAACAACGCCTCAGGCCCAAATAATTGTTTTAGGTAGCCGCCGACAAATCCGACATAAGCGACGACAATGATGAGTGGTCCCGGCGTTGTCTCGCCCAACGCAAGGCCGTCTATCATCTGAGCAGGGCTTAGCCAGCCGAAAAATTCAACTGCGCCCTGATAAACGTAAGGCAGGACAGCATATGCGCCACCGAAGGTGAGTAATGCAGCTTTGGTAAAGAACCACCCCATTTGAGTGAGCGTGTGATCCCAGCCTAAGCTCAAAGTGAAAAAGGCCATGGGGATTGCCCATAGGCTCAAGCCCCAGAGGAGCACGGTGAGGACACGACCCCAGGTGAATCTGGCATGTTCTGGTGTAGGCGTGTCATCGTCAATCATGGCTGGCCCAAAAGACACTTTGGCTTGACCATGGCCGCCACTGCCGCTGAAAGCTGAAGGTGCGATGCGTTGACCGAAGTAGCCAAGGATGGCCGCGGCAAGAATAATCAAGGGAAACGGCGTATTAGCCGCAAAAATTGCGACAAAAGAGCATGCGGCAACCACCCATAAAATTGGATGTCTGAGCGTTCTTGAGCCGATCCTGTAAACCGCTTGCAACACAATAGCGGTCACGGCAGGCTTGATCCCGTAAAACAGGCCTGCCACGATAGCCGTGTGACCAAAGCCGATATAGATCCATGAAAGGCCGATCAAAATCAGCAGAGATGGCAAGACAAATAAGGTGCCAGCCACAATGCCACCCCATGTTTTATGCATCAGCCAACCCATGTAAGTCGCCAGTTGTTGCGCCTCGGGCCCAGGCAGCACCATGCAGTAATTGAGGGCATGCAAAAACCGCTTCTCAGAGATCCAGCGTCGCTTTTCTACCAGTTCTTGGTGCATCAGCGCGATTTGGCCAGCTGGCCCGCCAAAACTGATGAAGCCCAGCTTCAACCAGAAAATCAACGCATCTTTGAAGGGGATTGCCGTGGGGGTGGGGCTCATCGCTACAGTGATCCAAGTTGGTGCATTGCTAAGTAAACAAAAAAACTTTTTGCGTATTGATCAAATAATGAGCATGATTACATATTGATAGTAATTTACTAGTAATGATTTCTGATGACGATTTAATATTTTGACAAATTTTATGGGTGTAGCTGCCGGTGTTGTTCATGCGTTTGACTGATGATCCTTTAGCCCTTCAGTCAGAGGCGGCTTTGCCTTCGACAAACTCGGTATTGACGAATACACCTTGGACCGCCAGACTGGATTTGCATTTTGATCTGACCAAAGCGGGTGCCACACGCTTAAATCATCAGCATTTGGGCCCGCTGCGGATCCAAAAGGCGCTGTATCCCGAAGGGCCTAGTATTTGCCATGCCATTATCGTGCATCCTCCCGGCGGGATTGCAGCCGGGGATCATTTAGAAGTGCAGGGCGGGGTAGATCGAGTCTGTCATGGTTTAGTGACCACACCCTCTGCCGCTAAATGGTATGGCTCTGATTCAGCGCGGCGCGCGACTCAACTGGTTGACATGCAAATCCAAGGGTCCTTCGAATGGTTGCCTCAAGAAACCATCGTTTTTGATAGAGCCCGCGTTGATTCGAACATCCAGTTCGACCTCGGTGCGCAGGCCGCGATGGTGGGTTGGGATCATTTGATTTTTGGTCGCAAGGCGTCAGGTGAGTCGTTCTGCCATGGTCGCTTTGCGCAATCTGTGAAGCTGCTGATGGACGGTGAACTGATCTGGCATGATCGTTTGCTGCTTAACGGGGCAGATCCGTTGTTCGAGTCAATCATAGGCTTGCGTGGTTATCATGCGTTTGCTACGGTATGGGCGGTGTTGCCCGGTGACCGTAGCTGGACCGACGAGTTGGTACAAAACTTGCGTGATAGCAACGATACAATTGTCTGGACGGTTTTGCACCCGCGCTTGCTTGTTGGACGACTGTTGACGGCACCCTTGGCGATTAAGGCTATTTTGCAGGACACTTGGGCGAATTTGCGTGCCCTCGTATTTAATTTACCCGCGGTGCCCCCTAGATTGTGGGCGACGTGATTTCAATGACGGAGACCCCATGGATCTGACCCCGAGAGAGAAAGACAAGTTGTTGATTTTCACTGCAGCCCTGCTGGCTGAGCGTCGTCGCGCCCGTGGTTTGAAGCTGAACGTGCCCGAGTCCATCGCTTTGATCTCAGCAGCCATTATGGAAGGCGCGCGAGACGGCAAAACCGTTGCCGCCTTAATGAGTGAGGGACGCAATGTACTGGGCCGCGAAGATGTGATGGAAGGCGTCCCCGAGATGATCCCCGATATTCAGATAGAAGCTACTTTCCCCGATGGCACCAAACTGGTGACCGTTCACCAACCGATTCAATAAGCGAGGACTTCAGATGATTCCCGGCGAGATGATGGTGCAAGCAGGCGAGATAGAGATCAATGTTGGCCGCCCTGTGACTCAAGTGAAAGTTGCGAATACGGGCGATCGGCCTGTTCAGATCGGCTCGCATTATCACTTTGCAGAGACCAACGCGGCCTTGGTATTTGATCGGCAGGCAGCACGAGGCTTCAGGTTGAATATCCCGGCGGGAACGGCAGTGCGGTTTGAGCCAGGGCAAGAGCGAGAAGTTGAGTTAGTCGCTCTGGCGGGCGACCGGATTGTTTACGGTTTCACGGGCGCGGTGATGGGGGCGTTGGACAAATGAAGATTTCAAGACAAGCTTATGCAGAAATGTTCGGCCCTACGACCGGTGATCGCTTGCGGTTGGCCGACACGTCTTTGGTTGCCATGATTGAAAAAGACTTCACCATCTATGGCGAAGAGGTCAAGTTCGGGGGTGGCAAAGTAATTCGTGATGGGATGGGTCAATCCCAGCGCATGAGCGCTGATTGTGTGGATACCGTCGTCACCAATGCCGTCATCATTGACTGGTGGGGGATCGTCAAGGCCGACATCGGTATCAAGAACGGTCGTATTAGCGGGATAGGGAAAGCCGGCAATCCGGATATCCAGCCAGGGGTCACAATTGTTGTCGGGCCAGGCACCGAAGTCATTGCCGCCGAAGGCATGATCGTCACTGCAGGTGGTATTGATAGTCATATCCACTTCATTTGCCCGCAACAAATCGAAGAGGCCTTGAGCTCTGGCGTCACCACACTGATCGGGGGTGGTACAGGCCCCGCAACCGGCACCTTTGCAACCACCGTCACGCCGGGTCCCTGGCATTTGGCGCGCATGTTGCAGGCCATGGAGTCCTATCCCATCAACGTTGGTTTGCTCGGTAAAGGCAACGTCTCACTGCCGGGGCCGTTGACAGAGCAGATCGAAGCCGGTGCTGTGGGTTTGAAGCTGCATGAGGATTGGGGCAGTACGCCCGCTACGATTGATAATTGTTTGACGGTGGCAGATCAAACCGACACGCAGGTGGCCATTCATACCGACACTTTGAACGAATCAGGTTTTGTCGAAGCGACCCTTGATGCGATCAAAGGCCGCGTCATTCACACGTATCACACTGAGGGTGCAGGTGGTGGTCATGCCCCTGACATCATCCGCGTCTGTGGTGAGGCCAACGTATTGCCTTCATCGACCAATCCGACACGACCTTTCACCATCAACACGCTTGACGAGCATCTTGATATGTTGATGGTTTGCCATCATCTCGATGCATCAATTGCAGAAGATATCGCTTTTGCTGAAAGCCGTATTCGTCGTGAAACCATTGCAGCAGAAGATATCTTGCATGACATTGGCGCCTTCTCGATGATTTCCTCTGACAGTCAAGCGATGGGACGTGTCGGCGAGGTTATCATGCGCACCTGGCAAACTGCGCACAAAATGCGTGAGCAACGTGGGTCAATGAGTGAACCCGGGTTCTCTGATCCCTCGACCAGCGACAACGCTCGCATCAAACGCTATGTTGCCAAATACACCATCAATCCCGCAATCACTCACGGCATGGCGCACGAGATCGGTTCGATTGAGGTCGGCAAGTTCGCGGATCTTGTCTTTTGGCGGCCGGCGTTCTTTGGTGTGAAGCCTTCGACAGTGGTGAAGGGTGGCATGATTGCAATGGCAGCAATGGGCGACCCAAATGCCTCGATCCCCACTCCGCAGCCGGTTCACTATCGACCACAGTTCGGTGCTGCACCTAGCGCCATTGGCTCTAGCTGCATTACCTTCCTGTCGCAAGCTGCGATTGAAAAAGGTTTGCCTGATCGCTTAGGCTTGCAACGTCAAATCGCTTCGGTGCATGGCATCCGCAAAATCAGTAAGGCCGATATGAAGCTCAACGATGCGACGCCTAAGATCACGGTTAGTCCTGAGAACTACAAGGTCTATGCCGATGGCGTGTTGCTGGATTGCCCACCTGCTGAAGTTTTGCCGATGGCTCAGCGTTACTTTTTGTTTTAGCTCAGCGAGACTCCAAAGAAATGGCACTGATGTTTAATACCCGCCGCGCGGCTTCTGATCCTCAGATACAAGCCGAGATGGATAAAGCCTCGGCGCCCTGGCCGGTGTTGTCACTCAGTTGGGCGGATAGGCAGCGTTCAAGACTTGCGGCGATGTTGCCTAACGGCAGGGCGGTTGCGGTGATTTTGCCTCGCGGCGAACAGATGCAACATGGGGATGTCTTGTGCGGTGATGCGGGCGAGCGCCTATGGATCAAGGCTGCCGAAGAAGAGGTTTATCAGATCACGGCTCACAATGCCTTTGAGTTAATGCGTGTGGTTTATCACCTGGCTAACCGGCATGTGAAAGCGATGTTGGCAGCTGATGCGGTGTATATCGAACCTGATTCGGTGCTGGCCGACATGGTGCGGGGTCTAGGTGCTCAGGTTGAGGTCGTGCAACAGGCGTTCTTGCCAGAGGGTGGAGCCTACGCAACCGGTCACGTGCACGGCCCAGATTGCAATCATGGTGAGCATGGTGCGGATCATGGGCGCGGTCATAGTCATCATCACCACGGCGAAGACCACGCCTTGTCTGCTGAAGATCAAGCCCGCGGCAACCTGGGTGAGCAATTGTCCATCGCCGCTCATGCCCGCAAGTAAGCTCGATTCATTGCTGGCGGCACTGCATTTGGCCAGTCCGGCACTGCCGGTCGGTGGATTTGCGTATTCGCAAGGCCTCGAGCAGGCAGTCGAAGATCGTTGGGTGACCAGTGCGGCACAAGCTTTTACCTGGATCAGTGATGTGATGCTGTTGAGCTTGGCTAGACAAGAGCTACCGCTTTGGCGTGGTGTCTATCAAGCTTGCGCCATTGAAATTCATGTGCAGCAAGTGATTGAATTAAACCAGCAGCTCATGGCGTTGCGTGAAACCTCAGAGTTGAAACTCGAAGCAGTGCAAATGGGGCATTCGATGGCCAAGCTCTTCAAACAGTGGCCGCAGGGCACAGACTTGCTTGAGCAGGTCGGTGATATCGAATGGGCATACTCAGCAGCACACGCAGCCTTATCCGCCATATCAGGCGTTGATGAGGACATGGCCTTGACCGCCTATTTGTGGAGCTGGCTTGAGAACCAAGTACTTGCTGCTGTCAAAACCGTACCTCTCGGGCAAATCGACGGCCAACGCTTATTACATCAACTTAAACCCGTTGTGGCCGAGGCGATGACCGTCGCAAAAAAATTCTCTACTGACGATAGGGGCTCTGCCGCGATTGGCTTGGCAGTCACCAGCGCTCGTCACGAAACCCAGTACAGCAGACTATTCAGGAGTTAAAAAATATGCAGCCTTCAAATCCTTTGCGGGTCGGCGTCGGTGGGCCAGTGGGTTCAGGTAAAACTACCTTGGTTGAAGTGCTCTGCAAACGCATGCGCGATCAATACAAGTTGGCGGTAGTGACCAACGACATTTACACTAAAGAAGACGAACGCCTGCTGGTGGCTGCGGGGGCTTTACCCGCAGAGCGCATCATGGGTGTTGAAACCGGTGGTTGCCCGCATACTGCCATTCGTGAAGATGCGTCGATCAACCTCGAAGCGATCGACCGTATGCAAAAGCGTTTCCCTGATCTGGATCTGATTTTTATCGAGTCGGGGGGCGATAACCTGGCGGCAACCTTCAGTCCGGATTTATCTGACTTGACGATCTATGTGATCGATGTTGCGGGTGGCGAGAAGATCCCCCGCAAAGGTGGTCCCGGCATCACACGTAGCGATTTACTCGTCATCAACAAAACTGATCTGGCGCCTTACGTAGGTGCCAACCTTGACGTCATGCGCCACGACACTGAGCGTATGCGTGTTGAGCGACCCTGGGTCATGACTAACCTTAAATCAGGTGATGGGGTGGATGAGGTGATCGCGTTTATCGAGCGAGCGGGCTGCCTGAAGACTTAAGGCGGCCAAGTGTCAACCGGTCTTGACCCCTTTTAGGTGAGTTGTTCAGCCAGCTGAACCCAACCCGCATTGACCCAATCCTCCAGTGCGTCGAGTGCTTGATCGGATAAGCGTGCAGCGACGCCTGTGTCCATTGATAACACTCGTTGATCCGCCAGAAGCTTCAGCCCTGGTTCTGGTTTGCAGGGCGCAACTTCGCCATTGATGAACAGTTGATTGCCACGATAGAGCATTCTGGTGCGGCGATCGAGCAACCAGTGCGTACCGAAATCCTCGTCAATGTCATCCTGAGGTTCGAACACGGCAGCTTGATTGGGTTCGGTTAGCCAGCAACCTAAAAACCGTGTTGCCAGGACCTCATCAAACTTGATCTTGCTCACTGCATGCACAGCAGCTTGTATGAGCTGTTCGGGCAATTCTGCGGGCTTCGCTGTCGCGGCTTGTTTAGGATCTTTATACAAATTGGCTAGGGAGGGCCCAGGCAGTGCGGGGTCTGAATAGGCACTAGCACTTAATCCAAGTCGGGCAAGAATTTGATCAGCTGCTGCCTCAAGCATCCCACTGGCCAGCGCCGCTTCGTCAGGCGCCCGAAAACCAACCGAGATGGTCATGCATTCGTCCAGGGCCACGCCATCGTGCGCGGCCTGGGGAGGCAGATACAACATATCTCCGGGTTCGAGAATAAATTCTTGGTCAGGTTTAAAGGCTTGCAATATCTTCAAGGGCAAATGAGGCACGAGTGTCAGATCTTTTTGCTGCCCAAACTGCCAACGCCTGTGGCCCTTTGCTTGCAACAGAAACACATCGTAGCTATCAAAATGTGGCCCAACCCCGCCACCGGCTGTGGCTAGACTAATCATCAGATCATCAAGCCTTGCATCGGGTACAAACCGAAATTGATGCATCAGCGACGCAGCAGCGTCGTCATGAATATCAACACTTTGCACGAGCAAAGTCCAATCAGGCTCAGCCATTTTAGGGAGACGACCAAACGGGCCGTTCTCCATCTGCCATTGCCCGTGATTACGCCAGATCAGTCTTGATTGGACGTCATCAGCTTTTGCCATCTTCTTTAACGCAGACACTGAGATCGGAGGCTTGAACGCAGGGAAGGCTTGACGCACGAGCAGAGGCTTTTTCTGCCAATAGGTTTTCATGAACTCGGCAGGGGTGAGGCCGCCCAGCAGGGCTAGCGGTTTATTCGGGTTCATGTGGTGCTCCGTAAATCGTTACAACGTGAGGGTAAACAGGTTGTCAATTGAGTAGGTGTTTTAACTGATAGAGGGCATCGAGCGCTTCACGCGGGCTCAGCGTGTCGGGGTCTAAAGCGGCGACAGCGGTTTGCAAGGCGGCCAGTGTGGCGGCTTCTTCTTGCGCTGCGAGTTGTGTCGTTTCGTCGCGGGCGTTAACCGCAAATAAGCCGAGCTGCGGGGTCGGCGCACCCTGAGACTCTAGCCTTTCTAGCTCGCGACTCGCTTGCCGGATCACCGCCGCGGGGATGCCCGCGCGTTGCGCAACCTGTATTCCATAACTGCGACTTGCCGGACCATCTCTGACTTCGTGCAAAAACACAATGCCAGAGGGGGATTCGGCCGCAGCCAGGTGCACATTAGCCGACGTCGCATTTTCGTTTGGCAAACGAGTCAACTCAAAATAATGGGTGGCAAATAAGGTCAAGGCCCGATTGTGTGTGAGCAATCGTTGAGCAATCGCCCAAGCGAGCGATAAACCATCATAAGTGGAGGTGCCGCGACCGATCTCATCCATCAAGACTAGGCTCTTTGCTGTACTCGAAGCCAAGATCGCTGCCGCCTCGGTCATCTCCATCATGAAAGTAGAGCGCCCACCCGCCAGATCGTCGGCCGCCCCGATGCGGGTAAATATCCTGTCCACAGGGCCAATGCGTACGCGCTTTGCTGGCACAAAACTACCAACCCGAGCTAACAATGCGATTAAGGCGACTTGACGCATGTAGGTCGATTTACCGCCCATGTTTGGACCGGTGATGATCAGCATGGCGCGCTGCTCACTAAGCGAGCAGCTATTGGGAGTAAACCTTTCGATTGCTCGTTCAACGACCGGATGTCTGCCCAGTTCGATTTCGATACCAGGTCTATCGTCGAGTTCAGGGGATACCCAATTATGGTGCTGTGCATGATGAGCCAAGGCAACGAGGGTATCCAGCTCAGCGCACGCTGCGGCGCTGGCCGCCAGGGCAGAAACCATTGGGGTGAGCTGCTCGAGCAGGGCCTCGAACAACATTTTCTCGCGAGCCAGCGCACGATCTTGAGCCGATAAGACTTTGTCTTCCCAAGCTTTGAGTTCAGGCGTGATGTAGCGTTCAGCGTTTTTAAGCGTCTGTCGCCGACGGTAGTCATCGGGTACCTTCTCTGATTGTGCGCGACTGACTTCGATAAAAAACCCATGCACGCGGTTGAACTCAACCCTCAGGGTAGAGATCCCTGTGCGCTCTCGTTCGCGCGCTTCGATCTGCAGCAAGTAACTACCGTTATCCGTTGAGATGGTTCTAAGCTCGTCGAGATCCGCATCGTAGCCGGGGGCGATGACCCCGCCATCTCTCACCATTGCAGCCGGTTCTTGGGCGACCGCAGCTGACAATAAGCTATGCAGTCCTTCAGGCGGTAAAAGTGTCGACGCCAGAGCGCTCAGGTATTGTCCCGCTTCGTCTTGCTGACCAGCCTTAAGTAATTGTTGCTGGATGACAGGTAGCGCGGTCAACGCATCCCGCAGGCTGGCGAGCTCTCTGGGGCGAACTGAAAGGAGCGCTATCCGAGTTGCTATGCGTTCAAGATCAGGTAATTTATTTAAAGACTCACGCAGCGATTGCAAGAGCGGCAGGGCATGAAGATAATCAGCTGGCGTGATGTTGACCGATAGCAAACAAGCAATCGATTGCTGGCGTCGTAGCACGACTGGATTATCTCTCAGGGGATGATGCAGCCAACGACGCAACAAGCGACTACCCATCGGGGTACAGCAGGTATCAAGAATCGAAAATAAAGTGGGAGAGTCTTCGCCCGCCAAGGTTTGCGTTAGTTCAAGGTTGCGACGCGTTTGTGGATCCATCAGCACATACTGGCTGGCACGATCTGCCTGTAAAGATTGAATATGCGAGAGCGCTTGGGTTTGGGTGCGGCTTGCGTAGCGCAAGAGCGCGCCGGCTGCGCATTGTGCAACGGGCAAGTCATCGATATCAAACCCTGATAAGGACTGAGTATTAAAGTGACTCAGCAAAGTAGCCTGAGCCTGCTCAGCCTCAAAGTGCCAGGGCGGGGTTTTAGCAATTGAACAGGTAAGCGTTAATTTTTGCTCGGCATCGTCAGCGATCACAACTTCAGCTGGATCGATACGATGTAACTCCGAATCCAGCGCATCTAGCGCGCACTCGGATAATCTGAACTCACCACTTGCCAGATTGAGCCAAGCGATGCCAGCCCGAGGCGTTTTATACCCTTTGCGTGGCACAAACACAGACGCAAGAATACGATCAGATTTAGCGGGTAAGAGCGCGTCATCGGTCAAAGTGCCGGGCGTGACGATTCGGACGATCTTGCGCTCGACAGGCCCTTTGCTGGTTGCCGGATCACCAATCTGCTCACAGATCGCAACCGATTCACCTTGCGCGACCAGTTTGGCTAGATAGCCCTCGGCTGCGTGATAGGGCAGGCCAGCCATGGGGATAGGTGAGCCGTTAGAGGTACCACGACGAGTGAGGGTCAGGCCAAGTAACTTCGCCCCGCGCTCGGCATCTTCGTAGAACATTTCATAGAAGTCACCCATGCGATAGAGCAAAAGCAACGGCCCCGCCTCAGCTTTGAGGCGCAGGTATTGCTGCATCATGGGGGTGTGTTTCGAATCCCCTGCTTCTGGATGAGGTGAGGGAGATGGACGATTGCCTGTTAGCTCTGGTGCGGTGTTCATTTCAACGATTTTACCTGCCGACCAAAGTTTCCAATCATCCAGACTGACGGAACGAAGTCAAGTGTGCTTGGTTGAAGTCAAAGCAGAGCATCAGAAGCGCGTCGTCAGTTGTGTCAGCCAATTAAGATAAGGCCAGACCCCCGGCCAAGGCCACTGGCGCTCGCGGGTGAGCATGGGTCGCAGATCCCAACAGAATCGGCACGATGGGCAAAACACAGGGCGACAGGGTCGACAACACGCCCGCCAGCAAGCCTAATCCGTAGGATCCCAGACCAAAATCCATCTTAGTTCACGGATTTTTTGAAAATATTTTCAAGACCAGCTTGCGTTGTGTCGCCGGTTGAACGAGCAACTTCCTGCGTGCCCTTGAAAGCGATCAAAGTGCTTTGCTGATTGACTTTAAGCAACTTCAGGGTCGGTTTGGACGTGTCGAAGTCAATCGTCAGTAGGGTGACATCTTTGTACGCTGGATTTTTCGTGAGCGCATCGACGATAGGTGCTTGAGCTTTACAAGTCGGGCACCAAGGCGCAGTAATGTCCAGAACGACCGGTTTACCAGCCTGCGTCAGGGTGTCGAATTCTTGCTGACTGAACGGTTTTACTTCGCCAGCTAATGCCAGCGACGCGATAGCCGACAGGGCGACGATCAGGGCAGTTTTTGCGAGCATTTTCATGACAGATATCCTAATAAACAGTGTTGGACTAAGGGTATTCAGGGAATTTGTCGGGGTATTGTCCTCAACATACCTTTTATTCGTGCGGCATACGGTTTTGGTTACATATTTTTATCGGATTCGCGAACAGTAACTAAGATTTAGTAAGACCGATTTAGAATGCGGGCTTAACTGGGATAAAGGCAAGGCCATGCAATCCATACAAAATTTCGACGCCGTATCTTTGGCAGATACCTTCGTTAGTCTGCTCACGGCCTTTGTCCTGGGCGGTCTCATAGGAGCTGAGCGGCAATACCGGCAAAGAACGGCTGGATTACGAACCAACATACTGGTTGCTGTTGGCGCCGCGGTATTTGTAGATTTGGGCAATCGCTTGCTCGGCGCAGAGGGTGCTACCCGCATCATCGCCTATGTTGTCTCTGGTATTGGTTTTCTTGGCGCTGGTGCCATCATGCGCGAAGATGGTGGGGTAAAAGGACTCAATACTGCCGCAACGCTTTGGTGCTCTGGCGCAGTGGGAGCTTGCGCGGGTGCCGATATGATTGGTGAAGCGGTCATTGGAACGTTTTTTATCTTGGCATCCAATACGGTGATGCGCCCTGTGATCAGTCTCATCAACCGGCAACCGATTAATACTTCAGGCGGCGACACCAATCACCTGATCTCCGTGGTGGCACCTCGGGCACTACGCAAAGATGCACTGAAGCGTCTTGAGAGATCGATTGAATCCTTGGGTTTGCCTATACAAGAGCTCATGATTGAATCGTTTGGCGATGACGAGGTCGAACTCAAGGCATTATTGTCTGCCACCGCTGTTAGCGAACAAGTGCTGGATCAACTCGTCGCCGAATTGGCAGAGTTACCGTCGGTCAGCCAAGCTTTCTGGACTCACCAGGCTGCCGAATAAGTCGCAGCATTGGTGACAGCGCTGTTGGTGAAAGTACGCCGATACGGTATGCTTCTCGACAATCTGCGTATTGGTAAAAAACCGCAGGCAATGATAAAAAATCACTAAGCGGACAACTATGATCTCAAAAATCGTAAACGACCTTCAAGCGGCATTGGCGGGCGTGAAGGATGGCTCTACTGTGCTCTTGGGTGGTTTTGGGGGGGCGGGACAAGCACACGAATTGCTTGATGCCTTGATTGAACAAGGTGCAACCGATCTAACCATCGTAAGCAATAATGCGGGCTCCGGCACCACAGGCATTGCCGCGCTTTTGGCAGCAGGCAAAGTGCGAAAGATTATTTGCTCTTTTCCTCGTCAGGCTGACTCGCACGTTTTTGATGGGCTCTATCGCTCGGGCAAAGTCGAGCTTGAGCTTGTTCCTCAAGGCACGCTTGCCGAGCGTATTCGCGCCGGGGGCGCTGGCATTGGGGGCTTTTTCACCAGAACGGCGGTGGGTACCGAACTGGCGGCAGGCAAAGAGATTCGTAACATCGACGGCGAGGATTACGTATTCGAAAGTCCGATCAAAGCGGACGTTGCACTGATCAAGGCGCATAAAGCCGATCGGTGGGGTAATCTTATTTACAACAAAACTGCGCGTAACTTCGGTCCCATTATGGCCACAGCTGCCAAGATGACTGTCGTCCAGGTTGACGAGATTGTTGAGCTTGGTGAGCTCGATCCTGAAGCAATCGTCACCCCGAGCTTGTATGTGCACCGTGTGGTTCGCGTCACCAAAAAGGCCTGATCATGAAAAGAATATCGCGAGAGCAAATTGCCCAGAGACTGGCACGAGACATCCCTGAAGGTGCGACCGTTAATCTGGGTATCGGCTTACCTACGCAGGTTGCAAATTACTTGCCTGCTGACAAAGAGATTTTCTTGCAAAGTGAAAACGGTGTGCTGGGTATGGGCCCTGCGCCCGCGCCTGGTGAAGAAGATTACGACCTCGTTAATGCTGGCAAGCAACCTGTCACCATACTCAAGGGTGGCAGCTTTTTTCATCATGCTGATTCATTCAACATGATGCGTGGCGGCCATCTCGATATCTGCGTCCTGGGTGCTTTCCAGGTGTCTCGCTGGGGTGATCTGGCTAACTGGTCTACCGGTGAGCCTGGTGCAATACCTGCCGTGGGCGGCGCGATGGATCTTGCGGCCGGCGCAAAGGATGTCTACATCATGATGGAGCTGCAGACCAAGTCAGGTGAAAGCAAATTGGTCGAGCAATGCACCTACCCACTCACCGGTTTGAAGTGCGTCTCACGCGTTTATACAGACGTTGCTGTATTTCAAATTGAACCGGGCGGGGTGGTTCGTGTGGTGGACGATGTCTCGGGCGCAGGCCCGGAAGAGCTCAAACGCTTGACAGGACTCGAGCTGGTTTTCTAAAACAGTAATGGTCGATTAAAGGCAAATTAATCGACCATTTTATTTAGTTTTTCTGTGTCAATCGGGTCGGGCGGTGTCTGTTTCTGAGAACCCATCGCTTCTACCGCATGGCAGAGCTGGGCGATACGTGCGTCTTGTTCTGCCACGTGAGCGATGAGTGCTTGCATAGCCTGTGAAATTGGATCCGGGCCTCTCGGATCAACCGCGTAGGCGGGTGTATCCGTGCTTGGTTTCAAACCATGTTCGGACTCATCCGCCTCAATAACCCGTGCTGGATTGCCGACAGCCGTTGCGCCAGCCGGGACTGGTTTAACGACCACAGCGTTCGATCCAATACGAGCGCCATCACCCACCTCGAATCCCCCGAGCACTTGCGCCCCGGCGCCGACGACAACGCCCTTTCCCAAAGTTGGATGACGTTTTGCACCTTTGTAGAGTTTCGTACCGCCCAGCGTGACACCCTGATAAATCGTGCAATCGTCACCGATCTCTGCAGTTTCACCGATCACAACCCCGAAGCCATGATCGATAAACACACGACGTCCAATCTTGGCACCCGGATGGATCTCAATCCCAGTCAGGATTCTTGATAAATGGGAGACCACTCGCCCCAGCCAGAAAAAGCCAGCGCCCCATAAGTGGTGGGCCAGTCTGTGGGCGACCACCGCGTGCAGTCCTGGGTAACAGGTCAGAATCTCGAGCTTGCTGCGCGCCGCGGGATCCCGCTCAAGAATGCAATCAATGTTTTCGCGAAGTGTTTTAAACATAGTGTTCCGATCGTAGCGCACTGCATGACAGGCTAAACGATTAACCCGCTCGCTAAGCAGGTATTGTTGTCTCTGAGTTCTATTTTTGACTAGCGTTATGACTTGCAGTTTTAATCATAGCAGTGCAGACCCCCCGCCACATATCGACTTCATCCTGAGTCAGGGCTAGCCGATTGAACAAATGACGCATGCGAGGCATGAGCTTTTTAGGATGTTCGGGATCCAGAAATTGCACTTCAATCAAGGCTTGCTCTAAGTGAGCCAACAATGCTTGGATGGCATCACTCGTTGCTGGCTTACGCCCTGGATCCTTGTGCTCACTTACGTCAGGTTTCACTGGCAGAGCGCTATGTGTGGTCTCATTCGTGAGCGCGTAGCGGATTTCCCATGCCGCCAGTTGCATTGCTTGTGAGACGTTGAGCGAGCTGTACTCAGGATTCGCGGGGATATGGCAAACCCGATGACATAGATCGATATGTTCGTTCGTCAAGCCGGACCTTTCGGTCCCAAAAACCATTGCGACGATCCCCTCTGGATGCTCTACGAGATGTTTTTTTGCGAGTATTGCCGCTTGTCTGATATCGCAAGCTGGCGGGCCGAGGTCGCGTGATCTGGCGGTGAGCGCAAAAGAGAGGGTTACGGGAGCTAATGCATCTCCCAGTTGTTTATAAATACCTGCGTTTTCAAGTACATCCGAGGCGCCACTCGCAAGCGCTACAGCCTCAGGTTGGATCGATATTTGTCCAATCTTGGGGTTGACGAGCACCAACTCCTGGAAGCCCATTGTCTTGATTGCGCGAGCAGCTGACCCGACGTTACCAGGGTGGCTGGGCTCGGTCATGACGAAGCGAACGCGTTGAAAATCAGAAACCAACTAAAATCCTGTTTTAGCCTGACAAAATGAAAGACGCACATGAATCCGATGCTTAATACCGCCATCAAGGCGGCCCGGCGCGCCGGCACGATTATTAACCGCGCCAGCCTTGATCTCGACAGACTTCAAGTCGCACGCAAAGGTCCCCGAGATTATGTCACGGAAGTCGATCGAACCGCTGAAGCTGCCATTATCGAAGTTCTCAGTGACGCCTATCCTGACCATGCCTTTCTGGCTGAAGAGTCTGGTCAGAGCGGTGCGCAGACGGAAGGCTCGGTTGCTGATAACGAATGGATCATCGATCCGCTTGATGGCACGACCAACTTTATTCATGGCTTTCCGACGTACGCGATATCTATTGCGCTGCGGCAACGAGGCCAGATATCACAAGCGGTCATTTATGACCCCGCGCGCAACGAATTGTTTACTGCGAGCCGCGGCGGCGGTGCGTTTCTAAATGACCGCCGGATCCGTGTCAGTTCGCAACTAAAGTTCCACGATGCATTGTTAGGCGGTTATTGGCCCGGCTCTGCTGGGCCTGAAGCTGCCTTAACGGGACGGTTTGCCGAAATGAGCAAATCCTGCGCGGGTGTTCGTCGCACCGGTTCATCAGTTCTCGATATGGCCTATGTTGCCGCAGGCCGCCTTGACGGTTTCTGTGGCCTGGGCTTGCAGCAATGGGATATGGCTGCAGCAAGTTTGCTTGTGCTCGAAGCGGGTGGCCTCGTCGGGGATCTGCAAGGAGAACAAACCTGGCTACAAGAGGGTAACGTGCTGGCAGCCTCACCAAAGATTTTTATCCAGATGTTAAGCTTGGTTTCGCTTGACGCACCTAAAGTCGTTTGACCCGATTGAGCTGTCGTTTTTTAAATTGCAGCTTTTTTCGTTTACATTTACCTTCTTAGTCACTACTGGAGCCCTCAATGGAGTGGCTGCTTGACGCCACGCAGTGGGTCGGCCTCATTACCCTAATCGTTCTCGAGATTGTTCTCGGTATCGACAACCTGATTTTCATCGCCATACTGGCCGATAAACTGCCGCCCGCGGAACGCGATCGGGCTACGTTTATCGGCTTGTCTTTTGCGCTCCTATTGCGCCTGCTGATGTTGTTCGGAATCGCTTGGTTGGTACAACTCAAAGAGCCGTTGCTTTCCGTGGGGGCGTTTGATTTCTCAGGTCGCGACTTAATCCTGATGGTGGGAGGCTTGTTTCTGCTGTTTAAAGGTACCATGGAGCTTCATGAGCGCCTTGAAGGTGCACAGCAGGGGCCGACTCGTTCGCGCGTCTATGCAAGCTTCTGGGTGATTGTGACTCAGATTGTGGTGCTGGATGCGGTGTTCTCGATCGACTCAGTCATTACGGCCGTGGGAATGGTCGATCATGTGTTGATTATGATCACCGCCATGATTGCCGCGACGGTGGTCATGATCCTTGCTGCAAAGCCACTGACGCGTTTCATCAATGAGCACCCGACGGTCGTGGTTCTGTGCCTGGGTTTTTTGTTGATGATCGGGTTTGCCTTGCTCGCCGAAAGTTTTGGTATCAAGCTGCCCAAAGACTATTTGTATGCAGCCATTGGTTTTTCAGTGGTGGTCGAATTCCTCAATCAGGTTGCCCGCAGAAACGGTATCAAGCTTGAAGCCCGTCGTCCGATGAGAGAACGAACGGCTGAGACAGTTTTGAAGTTGTTGGGCAAACGATTGCCGGATGAGGTGCCCGAAGATGTACCGGTCGATTCGACTCAATTGCCAGGCCTGACCTTCGGGGTAGAGGAGCGCAACATGGTCAGCGGCGTATTGACGCTAGCTGAACGAAGCGTACATTCAGTCATGACTCCCAGAACTGAAGTGTCCTGGATCAATCTGGATGAAGATCCTTCATTACTGCGAGACCAAATTACTCGGACCCCTCACAGTTTTTTTCCTGTGTGCCGAGGGTCGCTCGATGAAGTCGTTGGCATCGGTCGAGCCAAAGATATGGTGGCCGATCTCATCACTGAGGGTGTCATTAAACGCGATCATCTACGCGAACCGATTGTCGTGCATGACACGATTGGTATTATCCGCCTGATGGATACGCTCAAACGTTCACGAGGCCAACTAGTGTTGGTGTCAGATGAATTCGGCACCATACAAGGTCTGGTGACACCGATCGACGTATTCGAGGCGATTGCAGGTGAGTTTCCTGACGAGGACGAACTCCCCGATATTGTTGCTGATGGGGCGGGTCGTTGGCGAGTGGACGGAGCCGCTGATCTGCATCATCTTGAGCAGGTTCTCGAAACAGAAGGGCTGGTCGATGACGATGAGGATTACACGACACTCGCCGGCTACCTGCTATCACGATTCGGCCAATTACCGTCTCCTGGGGATGCGTGCGAATTTAAGGGACAACCGCATGGGGTCTTCAGGTTTTCAGTGAAACAGATTGATGGCCGTCGAATCGCCCAAGTGCTCATCGAGAAAATATCTGAAGACTCAACTGCGTTAGCTGGAGAACAATCTTGACCGAACTGAATGTACAACTAATCAAAGCTTTTTTACTCGGTATTGTCGAAGGGCTAACTGAGTTTTTGCCCGTATCAAGCACTGGTCATTTGATTATTGTTGGTGACTTCATTGAGTTCGCCTCGTCTGCTGACAAGGTTTTTGAAGTGGTTATTCAGTTGGGGTCGATTCTGGCCGTCATGTGGATTTTCAGGCAGCGACTGTTTCAGTTGATCGGCGGTACCTTCAAGCGCGATCCGGTAGAACTTGCGTTTACCCGCAATTTGATTATTGCTTTTTTACCGTCGGCGATTATTGGTTTTATCTTTATTAAAAAGATCAAAGAGCTCTTTTTCAACCCCGCGGTCGTGGTGGTGACGCTTGTCGTCGGTGGCGTGATTATGCTCTGGGTCGAACGTGATCGTGGCGCGGGCAAGGCACCCGGTATGCCTGTCATTGCTAACCGACTCGAAGAAGTGTCCTGGAGGCAGGCCTTGATGGTTGGCTTTGCCCAGTGCCTGGCAATGGTTCCCGGCACGTCAAGAGCGGGGGCAACCATCATCGGAGGCATGATGATGGGGATTCAGCGCAAAACAGCAACTGAGTTTTCGTTTTTTCTGGCGATGCCAACCATGTTGGCAGCTGCAGCTTATGACAGTTACAAGCATGCGAGCGCGTTGTCGCAGCACGATTTACTTGCGATTGTGGTTGGGTTTATAGCAGCGTTTTTCAGTGCACTGATTATTGTCAGAGCCGTGCTAGCTTTTGTATCGCGCCATACGTATCGATTATTCGCTTGGTATCGGATCGTGCTGGGGGTGATCGTTGGGCTGTTACTTTACGCGCGCGCTTAGTTGAAACCCAACGAGACGAAGTGGCGACTAGTGATCGCCATTGCCCTCATCGTTCATTGCCAAGTCATAAAGCGCTAACCCGTCCTCATCAATAACCAGCCAGCCACCGCGCGGGGTTTGACCGTCAGCCACGTGATCGCACTCCCAGTCCGGCAAAACCCAACGTTCGCAACGTTTGCCGTCGATCGAGAGAATGTTGCGTCCCGGACGATGAGTGTGGCCGTGAATCATCAAGCTCACCCCGGTAGTTTGCATGGCTTGGCTCACCGCCTGCTCGTTGACATCCATGATCTCGCTGGTCTTTTGCTGGTTGGCAGCCATGCTTTCACCACGCGCTTGCGCAGCGATGGCGAGTCGCTCGGGTATTGGTTTAGCTAAAAAGCCAGCTTGCCATAGTGGGTTTCTCACCATTGCCCGAAACTGCTGGTACGCAGTATCGTCGACACAGTACTCGTCGCCATGGCTGAGCAGAATAGTCCCCGCACTGGTTTCAATCAGCGCTTGATCTGGCAACAATTTTGCACCCAAGCCGCTCGCCAGCGCCTCACCCATTAAAAAATCACGGTTACCGCGACCCAGCCAGACTGGTATTTTGCTGGCGAGTAGCTTTAAAGCCATTAAATCTTGCACGAGCCAAGCAGGCGCCATTTGCGCCACATCGTCGCCGATCCAGGCATCGAAAATGTCGCCCGGTAGCAATAACGCATCGGCCTCTGCAGCGGCCAGTTTGAGAAACTCTCTAAAGGCCTCAGAGGTAGCAGGCGTGTTTGCCCCCAGATGAACATCAGACGCCAGCCAGACAGAGCCGGTGAGGACGATTTTATTCAAGAGGCGCTGCCCTGGTGATCGTCACGTTTTCGACGGGAACGTTCTGGTGAGGGCCTTTGTTAGCGGTCTTGACTGCTTTGATCTTTTCGACAACATCTTGACCTTCCGTCACTTCACCAAAGACGGTATAGCCCCAACCTTGAGTCGTCGGCGCACTGAAGTTCAGGAAATCGTTATTGGCTACATTGATAAAAAACTGAGCTGTTGCTGAGTGCGGGTCACTCGTACGCGCCATCGCCAAGGTGTATTTGTTATTTTTTAAGCCGTTATTCGCTTCGTTTTCTACGGGTGGCTGGGTCGGCTTTTGTTTCATGGTGGCATCAAATCCGCCGCCCTGGATCATGAAACCATCAATGACACGGTGAAAAATGGTGCCGTCATAAAAGCCATCTTTTACATACGCCAAGAAATTAGCCGCTGTTTTTGGCGCTTTGTCTGTGTCAACGGTGATGATCATGTCACCGTAATTGGTCGATATCAGGACACGTGGATGGTTGCTCATGGGACTTTTACCTTTTGATGAGTTCGAGGTTGAAATTGGAAAGCTGTCTGCCGCGCTTGCCGAGCCGGTGACCACTATCACGGCTGCTGCTGCGATAGCCAGAAAAATGTTGCGCAGATGATTACATCTGATAGCTTGCTGGATCATAGGGAATTAAAATCTTTGGCTGATGTAATTTTGTCTGAGAAAGCCATCAACAGCGGTCAAGATGCTGATGTTTTTTTGTGAAACTGATCGAGCCGACCTTAATTCACGGGCACCAGATAGTCGTGGGTTGGCAATCAGTTCGGCGATTTGTATTTTTGCCCCAACACCCTCAACTTTGCTGGCTGCAGCGACTTCGTAGGCACGGATTGCCAACAGCAAATTAATGTCCCCTAGATTGGCTTGTGCCATCCCGTAAGTCGGATTGATCATCAGAGACATTTCAAGTGCACGCCGCGCTTGATCCAGCTGCCCGCGCTTGACGTAAAGAGTAGCCAGGTTGTTCCAGGGTTCAGGCAGTTCAGGAAACTGAACGGTCATCTTTTGATAAACATCCTCTGCTTCAGGCATCTTGCCGACAAGCGCCAGCGCACGGGCGTACAAGAACATCAACTGGACATCCGTCCCGGGAGATTTACGAAGTTTTTCAGCAGCTAAGCGATCTTCGATTTCTTTCAATGCCTCGGCGTAACGCTGATTATCGAGAAGATACTGGAAGCGGGTAGTCAGGTCTGTCGCGGTGGGGGGTAGGCGGGTGTCAGTTGCCGGAGCGATCGAGTCGAGCACAGTCGCCATGGCTTTCCAGCCTTTTTCAGGCGGTATTTCACCGTAGATTTCAGAATATTGCTTGCGAGGGATGTATGGTATTTTCGATCCATCGCTACCTGACATACCATTGAGCGAATTGATTGGATTTAAATCTTTAATAAGACCGCCCGCCGCAGCTGGGTTGTTTCCGTAGGCGGGATCATTGCTTTGATTGGTGCCATAGCTCTGCTGCTGGCTAGTGGATTCGCTACTTTGGTAGGTGCTTGTTGTTGAGCTCTGCGAGTGGCTGCTGGTCCACCCGCAACTTAACGCAACCATCAGGCCCAGATAAAAACCAGTTTTAAGGTGCAGATTCAATTCGACACATCCTCAGTTGCTATACTCTCCGATCCGCATTTTAGCCCTGCTTTTAAGCTAGGGCTTTTTAGATGATCTGACATGCTGCAAATATACGACTCATTGTCGCGAACTAAACGTCCTTTCGTTCCTGTGATCCCCGGTCAGGCCGGCTTGTACGTGTGCGGCATGACTGTTTATGACTACTGCCATCTGGGCCACGCTCGCATGATGGTTAGCTTTGATGTGATTCAGCGCTGGCTGCGTGTTAGTGGCTTAAATGTCAATTATGTACGCAACATAACCGACATTGATGACAAAATCATCAAAAAAGCGGTTGAAACCGACCAGCGAATCAGCCAGGTCACATCGTTTTATATTGACGCCATGCATGCCGATGAGCGCGCACTTGGGGTTCACGCCCCTGACCATGAGCCCCGAGCCACGCAATACGTGGGCGATATGTTATCCATCATCGAGCGCCTTGAACAGAATGGTCTGGCCTATCAAAGCGAAGATGGTGACGTTAATTTTGCGGTGAGAGAATTTGAGGGCTACGGTAAATTATCGGGTAAATCCCTGGATGATCTGCGTGCAGGCGAGCGCATTGCCGTGTCAGTCAACAAACGCGATCCCATGGATTTTGTTTTATGGAAAGCAGCCAAACCCACTGAGCCGGAAGACACTCGGTGGGATTCAGCCTATGGTTGGGGGCGTCCTGGCTGGCATATTGAATGTTCAGCCATGAGCAAAGCCCTACTCGGTATCCCTCTGGATATACATGGTGGTGGGCCAGATTTAAAGTTCCCGCACCACGAGAACGAAATCGCTCAGACCGAAGGTGCTTTCGGTGGGATCTTGGCAAATACCTGGATGCACTGCGGCCCGTTGATGGTGGATGCCGAAAAAATGTCCAAATCTTTGGGCAATTTCAAGACCATACGACAAACGATTTCGATGCCGGATCAGACTGGTAACACTGCTGCGTACGAAGTGAATCCGCGCGAAGCCGAGATGTTGCGATTTTTTATCGTCCGTAATCATTATCGAAGCCAGCAAAACTATGCGCCTGATAATCTGGTTGACGCGCAAAGTGCCTTGGATCGGCTCTACCAAACTTTGCAAAATGTGCCGCCTGCTGACACCGCAGTCACGATAGATTGGTCCTCGCCAAGCGCACACGCCTTTCGTGACGCCATGAACGACGATTTCAATACAGCGGGTGCAGTGGCTGCCTTATTTGAACTCGCTACACAGGCTAATCGGGATCAGGATGGTGCCATTACCTCGCAAATGAAAGCCTTGGCTAGTCTTCTGGGCCTGTTGCAACGAGCCCCAGCGACGTACTTTCAGAGCGCAACCCGCTATAGTCGCCGTGCGATGGAAGAGTTTGCAGAGCAGGGCGAGCAAAGTCGCGTTGAGCCGAATCAGGCCCTGACAGAGCGTGAAATAGAGGCGTTGATCAAAGCTCGCGCCGAAGCCAAGTTAGCCAAAAATTTCGCCCAAGCCGACCAGATTCGTGCGACACTGAAATCTGCCGGGGTAGAACTGGACGACAAGCCTGGTGGTATGACACAGTGGCGCCGAGCATAAGAAGAAAGAACAAGCAAAATCTCAATGGCTATCACCACAAGCTCTGACCTCAAGCCCGACTATTGGGATGAATCGATCGCGCATCTGATGAAGCGAGATCGCATCTTGCGCAAAATTATTCCGAAACATCCTGATATCTGGTTGCGTAATCGCGGCAATCCATTTGTAACCCTTGCCCGATCGATTGTCGGGCAACAGATATCCGTTAAAGCAGCGGACTCTGTTTGGGCGAAATTTCAGTTGCAGTGCGGCAAGCGACCGAGTCCTGCCAGCGTGCAGAAGGCAGGTCTAGTGAGTTTGCGTGGCTGCGGCTTGTCGCAACGCAAAGCAGAATACATTCTCGATCTATCGGTCCACTTCTCCGATAAGCTTGTGCATCCTCAGAAATGGTCGTCTATGGATGACGAAGATGTCATAGGCGAGTTAACCGCCATTCGGGGAATCGGTCGCTGGACGGCAGAAATGTTTCTTATTTTTAATTTGCAACGGCCCGACGTCTTACCGCTTGACGATGTAGGTTTGCTAAAAGCAATTTCGTTACACTACTTCAGCGGTGAGCCAGTTTCACGCTTCGAGGCGAGAGAAGTCTCGCAAGCTTGGCAGCCCTGGCGCACGGTAGCGACGTGGTACCTATGGCGCAGCCTTGATCCTGTTCCCGTTGAATACTAAGGGCAATATTTAATTTATGGCGACGACTTTTCTAGAATTTGAACACCCTATCAGTGAGCTCGAAAGCAAGATCGAGCAACTGAGGTACGTTCAAGCTGACTCTGCCGTTGATATCTCCGATGAAATCAGCCGGCTGAGCCAAAAAAGTCAGCAGTTGGCGCGTGACATATATGACAAGTTGACGCCCTGGCAAACGACACTGGTGGCCAGGCATCCTCAGCGCCCTTACACCATGGATTATGTTCGGGAGATTTTTACCGATTTTCACGAATTGCATGGTGACAGGATGTTTGCCGACGACCAGTCAATCGTCGGCGGTTTGGCGCGCTTCACTGGCACACCTTGCATGGTCATTGGTCATCAAAAAGGGCGGGATACAAAAGAACGTGCTGCGCGTAATTTTGGGATGCCACGCCCCGAGGGTTATCGTAAAGCGCTACGTCTGATGCGTGTCGCCGAGAAATTCAACCTCCCTGTGTTCACTTTTGTCGATACGCCCGGCGCTTATCCCGGCGTGGGTGCCGAAGAGCGTGGCCAGTCAGAGGCCATCGGGCACAACATTTACGCCATGGCCGAACTCAAGGTACCCATCATCTCAACCATTATTGGCGAGGGTGGTTCAGGCGGTGCGTTAGCGATCGCTGTCGGTAATGCAGTGATGATGTTGCAGTATTCGATTTATTCGGTGATATCACCCGAGGGGTGTGCGTCGATTCTGTGGCGTAGTCCGGAAAAAGTAGCTGAGGCAGCCGCTGCGTTAAATATCACCGCCCCTCAGTTGAAAGAACTCGGTTTGATCGACAGAGTGATTAACGAGCCAATTGGGGGTGCCCATCGTGACCCCCGTGTGATGGCTCGCTTGCTTCGTCGATCCTTGGGTGATTCACTCAGACAATTGTCTGGGATGACCGCTCAGCAACTAGTCGATCATCGGATTGAACGTTTGTTGTCTTTCGGTCGTTTCGATGAAATCAAAACAGCCAAAGTAAAAAAATAATTTTGTCATAGGGGGCGGGCTTGTCCGCGAGTCCTGAATTCGTTCATCGCGCGATTGCAACCGCCCA
This sequence comes from Jezberella montanilacus, assembly GCF_003003055.1. GTDB lineage: Bacteria > Pseudomonadota > Gammaproteobacteria > Burkholderiales > Burkholderiaceae_B > Zwartia > Zwartia montanilacus. Next base: position 627,770 of record NZ_PVTV01000011.1, on the reverse strand, counting down.
GGCAGATGAACTGGCAGTCGCCGTGCGGCAAGCGTTCTCTGTTCTACCGCCAGCTAGCTCTGTCGCCGTCGCGTTAAGCGGTGGTGCGGATTCTCTGGCGTTGGCCGCCGTGGCAACTGCTGTGGCTAACACATGTGATGTGACTGTCAAAATTTTTCATATTCATCACGGGCTTTACGCAGAAGCTGATAACTGGGTGCAAGCAGTCAAAAAGATCGCTGACGACCTTGGCGTTTTTTTAGTCATTCAGCATGTACAAGTCGATCAAAATCTAGGTCTTGGTATTGAAGGTGCTGCGCGTGATGCTCGCTACACAGCCTTTGCTGAAATGGCGAAAGAACACGGCGTCGACGCTATCTTGCTCGGCCACCATCAGCAAGATCAGGCAGAGACTGTTTTGTTACGTTTGCTCAGAGGCACCGGGGTGCAAGGTTTAGCCGCAATGAAACCGGATCATATCCGCAACGGTTTGCGGTTGTTGCGCCCCTGGCTGGATATTGATCGAGCCGTTGTTTTGCGGTTGGCTCAAGCCTTAGCAGCTGAAGTTGGCTGGCAAGCCGTTCAAGATCCAAGTAATCGCGATGAGCGATATGCGCGTGGCGCGCTGCGTGAGAAAGTGATCCCAGCGTTATTGTCACGCTGGCCGAGCTGGGTGGATGCAGTGACACGCCATGCGCGCCAAGCCGCAGAGGCCACGCAGATTCTTAACGAGGTCGCCGAAGATGACCTGTCTAAACTGGATATCGACTCAGCTGATAAAAGTTTTAGTTTGAGCAGCTGGCGAGATTTAAGCCCCACGCGCCAAAAGCTGGTGATGCGATTCTGGTTGCAGAAGCAGGCCGTTCAAATGCCCAGCGAACGCAGGCTGGGCGAGCTCATTAAACAATTAAGGCAGTTGCACGCGCTCGGGCATGACCGCAGCTTGCAATGGCAACACGGCCCGATTAAGGTGAGTTGCGTTCGCGGTAGGGTGATTTTGGTCAGCAGCTGATCACAGCACTCTGGTAACGACCCGTCCGCGTGTCCGCCTCAGGTTTGAACGGTCTAAGGTAAAATCCTTGACTTTGCTATTATTTTCGCGCTAACCAAAAGTCTGGGCGATCTGCCCATGTCTTGTTTCAAGTCTTAGATCATGTCACTGATTGTTCATAAATATGGCGGTACCTCGATGGGGTCTGTCGAACGCATCCGAAACGTCGCCAAGCGTGTGGCCAAATGGCACGCCGCTGGCCACCGGGTGGTGGTTGTTCCTTCTGCAATGTCGGGTGAAACTAATCGCTTGCTGGGCTTGGCTAAAGATCTCTCGCCTGATGCCGATGGCCGCGAGCTAGATATGATCGCAGCAACGGGCGAGCAGGCCTCAAGTGGTTTACTGGCCATCGCCTTGCAAGCTCAAGGCTTAAAGGCACGCAGCTATGCGGGTTGGCAAGTGCCTGTACGCACCGATTCGGCTTTTACGAAAGCTCGCATCACCTCAATCGACGATCAGCGGATCCGCGCCGATCTGGACGCGGGCATGGTGGTCGTTGTCACTGGTTTTCAAGGGGTTGATGATGAGGGCCACATCACGACTTTAGGTCGTGGCGGTTCTGATACGTCTGCCGTGGCTATCGCTGCAGCGCTGAAAGCTGACGAATGTCTCATTTATACCGACGTGGATGGTGTCTACACGACAGATCCACGCGTTGAGCCCGACGCGCGCCGCTTAAGTGTTATCTCTTTTGAAGAGATGCTTGAGATGGCGTCGATGGGATCCAAAGTTCTGCAAATTCGTTCAGTTGAGTTTGCGGGTAAGTATCGCGTTCCAACACGCGTTTTATCCTCACTAACTGACCCTGATATGCCGCTTGCCGAAGAAATGAAATCCGGCACCCTGATTACTTTTGAGGAAGACGAAAAAATGGAAGCAGCCGTTGTCTCTGGCATCGCCTTCAGCCGCGACGAAGCCAAAATTACGCTATTGGGTGTCCCAGATAAGCCTGGTATCGCCTACTCGATTCTTGGTCAGGTTGCTGAAGCCAATATTGATGTGGATATGATTCTGCAAAATCAGTCAGTTGATGGCACCACGGATTTCTCTTTCACGGTGCACCGCAACGAATTTGCTCGCACCTTGGCCGTGATCAACGATAAGATCTCCGCCAGCGTGAATCCGCGTGATGTTTTGTCTGATGACAAGGTTGCGAAAGTGTCGATTGTGGGTATCGGCATGCGCTCGCATGCTGGGGTTGCTAGTTTAATGTTTAAGACTTTGGCTGAAGAGGGCATCAATATTCAGATGATCACGACGAGTGAAATCAAGACGTCAGTTGTCATTAGCGACAAATATATGGAGCTCGCAGTGAGGGCTTTGCACAAGGCGTTTGGATTAGAGATCGCAGCTGTCAAGGTCTGAGCCGCCTTGCGTCGCTCATCCAACAAGACCGCTAATAAGAGCCAGCCGTGCTAAAATCTTGTCTTGGTTTGGAGGCGTGCCCGAGAGGCTGAAGGGGCTCCCCTGCTAAGGGAGTATGTGAGCAAAAACTTGCATCCAGGGTTCGAATCCCTGCGCCTCCGCCAAACCTCGCCTAAAACCCTGATTCGTCAGGGTTTTTTGCTTTCTTATTTTTCAGTCCATTCACTTGTTAACGAATGCTTGAGACGAAAATGAAACTTCAATTAACACGGCTCATTGCAGTATTAATGTTTGTGGTGGCCCTACCTCTGAGCGTTCATGGACAGACCACTGATAGGCTAAAGAAAGTAGCCATCCTCGAACTCGCTGGCGATGCTCGCATTCAGCCGAGGCTTGACAGTTTCTATCAAAGTCTAAAGAAGCTTGGTTACGTGGAGGGGCGAGATATTACCTTTATCAAACGCAGTGCCGAAGGGGACGCTGATCGGTTGCCCCAGTTGGCCGCCGAGATTGTGCAGTTAAAACCAGACGTCATTTTTGCTGCAAATGGACTGCCCGCAAAGGCTGTTAAAAGTGTAACCAATTCGATCCCGATTGTGGTTGCGCTGTTCGACCCAGTTGCTGCCGGCATGGCTAGCAGTCTTGCCAAGCCTGAAGGAAATGTGACGGGTGTCTCGGATTTTCAAACCGAAATAGATAGCAAGCGCGTACAGATATTCCACGAAATCCTGCCCAAAATGAAACGCATCGGACTGTTAGTCGATACGAGGGTACCCAGCGGTAAAAATTCCGTGGAGGCAGTGCAATTAGCGAGTCAGTCGCTGCGACTCGAGGTCCTGCTCCTCGAGGTAAGGCAGCGTGATGATTTCAAGAAGAGTTTTCTGTTGGCGCACGATCAGCAACTAGATGGGTTGATTGAGGCTCCCGTGAACACAAATCTGACGAACAAAGACTTGATCCGTGAATTAGCTACACAATACAAATTGCCAACGTCCTGCATGAGCGAGGAGACTCTCGATGGTTGCCTCTTCAGTTATGGAATGGACCCGACCCACGAATACGCTCGAGCTGGAGTTTATGTTGATCGGATTCTCAAAGGCGCAAAGCCCGCTGATTTGCCCATTGAGCAACCCTCTGAAATCAAATTGACAGTGAATCTAAAAAATGCTGGATTGCTTGGCATACAAATCCCGGATTCGATTCGGATTGCTGCAGATGAGTTGGTCGAGCACTAGGCATCAGACTTGACGCTTACTCATGACAAAATACATGTCGACGTCGCCTTTGCCTTTGGCCGAAACCTTGCCACGGTATTCGCACTCGAATTCTTGTTGTATTAGATCGTAGGTATAGGCAGATACATTCACTCGCCCTGCCTGACCTGAGCTTTCCATGCGTGAGGCGAGATTAACGGTGTCGCCCCATATGTCGAAGGCGTATTTTCGCTTACCTACAACTCCCGTCACGACAGGTCCTGAGTGAATCCCTACACGCAGCGACCACTTGAATGGCGATTTGTGATTGCGTTGCTCAATGAACTCAATCATCCGCATCCCAGCGATCACACATCTGTGCGCGTGATCTGCGCAGGGCTTGGGTAAACCCGCAGCAGCCATATAGGCATCGCCTATAGTTTTGATTTTTTCAACACCCAGCTCGTCGCAGATATCATCAAAGGCGCAGAACATTTCATTTAATTCAAAGACCATACGGTCTGCGGGCATGGTCGCCGCTGTTTGGGTAAATCCGCTCAAGTCTGTAAACAGGATGCTGACCGACTCGTGCCGTGCAGGTTTCGCTGTGCCAGTGGCTGTCAATTCATCAGCGATGTCGCTTGGCAACATGTTATTCAGAAGGTGTTTGCTTCGATCTTGCGCCAGCTTAAGTTCGTGAGTTCGTTCGTCAACTTTGTTTTCCAGATCCGAATACGATGCCTTGAGATCCTCGCTCATTTTATTGAACTGATTTGCAAGGACTTCGAGTTCATCGCCTGTTTTAATCTCAATATGGCGATCAAGGTCGCCCGCGCCGATGCGAGCGGCACCTTCTTGCAAAATTCCAAGGGGGCGAGTCAGTGTCCGTGCCAGAAAGAAACTGGCAAGGATTGAGATCGATAAACCTACCAGTAGTACCAGCACGGACCGCATAACGGGTGCATTCACCGCCTGTCGTACCTCGCGCTCAGGGATTTCGACAAAGACGGTCCACTTCAGCAGATCGATCGGCGCATGTGCAGATAACACCCTAATATTTTGCAGATTATGTCCAACAATGACGTTCTGAGCTGAACTCATCGCTTTAACTTGTGGTAATTCAGTCAAGTTTGAATGCTTCAGCACCAGGCTGATGTCTGGATGAGCAACCAGAGTGCCAGTCGGATCAATAACATAAGCCAGCCCGGCCAAGCCCATCCTGATCTGGGACACCACATCCCAGACAAACTTGAGATTGACCTCTGTGACGATGACTCCACCGCGAGCAGGCTTGGCGATTGTCATATAGGGCTCAGTATCTTTTAGAAAATAGACTGGTCCATAGTAGGGTTTGCCCAGTTTCGCTGAGCGGAAACTTTCACTTTGCGACAAATCAGTTTTACTGCGCAAGCGATCCATGGCAACACGGGATATTTTCACTTGCTCGCGCCCGGTGGAATCAATCCAGGCAACTTCACTTATCGCAGGGACCATTCTTAACAATTTGAGAAATTCAATCCTCATTTGATCAATCTGATCGCCATCACGGCTTGATATGGGTAGCGTTGTCCAGACAATCTGGTGTTCGATCTCGAGCGCAAATTGCTCAATGCGGTGTGCGGCATCCTTGGACTTTTCAACTTGCAAGCTTGCCAGATGGTTGTATGTTTCGTTGTAAGAAAAATAAATACTGATTGCGCTGCTCATTGCAAGCAGAGCCGTTACCAGCAAGGTAATGAGCGTCGCGTATTTGGGGAAAAGGCGCCAGGGAGGTGTGGTTAAGAACTTGAACTGGTTAATTTTCATCCGGCGCCAACACGTCAGGGGTTTATCTCTAAATTATGTTATCTTAGTCCGACGCAGTGGGTCTTGGTCTTGGAGTCTACGATGATTCTGAACAAAAAAGTATTGATAAGCGCTGGCTTCGTGCTTTTATTACCAGTCGCGGTGCTGCTTGCAGTGAATGACGAGTGGCTTTGCTTGGGGCTGTTGGCCTTTGGCGTAGTGCTGTGCGTTGCGGCAGTCTTGACATTACCCACTCCAATCGGTGGACGCTCACCGAAACGACAGCGCTAAATCTTCTTTTTAGTATTTCGCTGAAAAATACGCCTGCCTAGGGTCAGCCAAGGTCAAGTCAGAACCTAAGCCTGTTAGCCTGTTAGCCTGTACACAAACCGGCGTTACCTATCTCGCCAGATAAAATACGCCAGTGGGGCCGGCTAACCGCAAGGTTCACGATGCAGGAAAAAATACTTGAGGCGTTCTGATTAGAACGCGAGAACAATTGACCAACGCGACAGTAAAACGGTAACAGCGTCTTCAGCCTAAAAAAATATGTGATTGCAGCCCACAAATTATCTGATTTGAATGCCATCAACCTTCGATCACCTTGCCTGCAATCGCTTCAAGATTCGGGGGTATGTCCAGATCGAGTGCCTTGAATGTACTTCGATTCAACGCGATTGCCATTTCACCCGCTTGTTCTATTGGTAGCTGATTGACGGCTTTGCCCTTGAGGATTTTATCGACGTAGTTTGCTGATTGAGCAAATATCTTTGTGTAGTTGACCCCATAGCTGGCAATGAAACCACCTTGTACGCAAGTCTCAACTTGTCCAACGCACATAATCTTGTGTTCAATGGCGATCTGGGCAATCTCCTTGCAAACAGATACAAAGTAGGGAGACTGAAGCACAAGCAGACACTTCTGTTCATTCGCGATCATTTGATCGAAAACGGCGGAAATCGCCGGTAAATCACGGGCCTGGAATACCTGATTGCTGATGCCCATTTCAGCGGCAGCTGTGGTTAATTTCGCGGGCACTCTAGAAGCTGTCGTACTCGTTGGGTTACTTAAGGTTGCGATTTTCGTTACGGTGGGGTCTAGCACTTTTACCAATTCCAGTAACTTGAGCGCAATGTCGTCAAACAGAATTGAAACGCCCGTAAGATTGACGTTAGGTTGCGCTAGGCTCGTGACAAGACCAGCAGCCAAAGGATCGACCATTCCAGCTGAAATAATAGGAATACTTGTTTGAACCTTCAACGCCTCTCTGGCAGCGGAGGCTCCAGTCGTGACAACCAGCTCGATGCCTGCCGCAATGAGCTCTTTAAAGAGTCCCGCAGTGTCTTCGGTGCGACTGTAAGTTTTGCGCGTCAGGATCTGTAGGTTCCTGCCTTGTGACCAACCGAGGCTATGCAAACTGAAAATGAGTTGATCCCAAGCACTTTCGTAGCCTTCGCCTGGTACTAAAAAACCGATTTTCCTGATCTTGTCTGGATTAGCTGCGAGCGCAGATCCTACCTGTATTGAAGCCGAAGCTGCAATCACAGTTAGATTTTGCAAAAATACGCGTCTGCTCATTTTAAAAATATCCATACAAGGACCGAGTTGTCGCGGCGGCTAACGGTGCTGGCTTTTCTTGATAGTCGCATCTTAAAAGCTTTTTTACAGACTGTGTCAATATATTTTAGGGCTGACCAAGCGCCAGATGAGTGATTTTGCCTTGGTGGTATAAAGCTCTCAGACAATATTCGCGATTGCTACTTCGGTGGCACCTGAAGCTCAGAGTGCTGATTGTCAAGGTGATAACTACTCAGGAGTGAGACAAAATGATAAAAATTAAGATATTTTTAACGGACTTGAAAGTCGTGCTGTGCGCCATCGCGATGGCGACAAACACGCTGGCCACAGCAGAAACCATCGCTGATTGGCCATCCAAACCGATCAAAGTGATCGTTCCTTACACACCCGGCGGTTCAACCGATGTGGCGGCTCGCGTCGTCATGGATAAGCTTTCGCAAAGACTCAAACAAAGCATCATCGTTGAGAACCGGCCTGGCGCCAATGGCAACGTAGGGGCAACGCTTGCCGCACGCTCAGATCCAGACGGTTACACCTTTGTGAGTGTTCTAGCGGCCTATTCGGTTAACCCGCATTTGTACAAGATGCCTTTTGCGCCCGAAGATCTCGTCCCTGTCACCAAGCTTGCAGCCTTGCCACTATTCTTATTCATCAACAAATCCTTGCCAGTCAACAGTGTGCAGGAGCTGATCGCCTACGGCAAAACCAACCCGGGCAAGCTGAATTACGCTTCGAGCGGCACAGGCTCTAGCGCACACATGACTGGGGTTAATTTCAGCCTGCTCGGTGGCATACAGACTCAACATGTTCCCTATAAGGGCAGCGTGCCGATTTTGGCTGACTTGTTGAGCGGTGAGCTGGGATTTTGCTTCGACACGATGGTTGTCTTCATGCCACAGGTTAAAGAAAACAAGCTACGTGTGCTTGCGGTGACGTCGGCCAAGCGATGGCCAACTGAACAACAAATCCCCACGATGGCTGAATCAGGCTTCCCCGGTTTTGATATGGGCTCTTGGACTGGCGTCATGGCTCCCAAAGGGACACCACCTGCCATCGTTGATAAGATGGCGACTGAAATTCGCGCAGTGTTAAACGACCCTGATGTTCAGCAAAAATATTTGAACGCGGGCTTTATTGCTGATCCCAGTTCACCAGCTGAATTTGGTGAGCTGATTAAACGTGATGGCGCCACGTACGGTCGAATCATTAAAGAGGCGAATATTTCGGTCAATTAGGTGAGACATATGAAACGCAGACGACTGAAAAAAATGAAAGCACCCCTTTGCTCAGAGGGCAACAGCTAATCCCTTTGTGATGCGGTAACTCGACGAGGCAGTAGTGTCGGTGCATCACACTGAATAAAGCGACCTTGTCCTTTGCGGGGATAGAAGTTGGTTCCGTCCCAGACAACTTCGCCCGCTGAAATCGTGATGCCCGGCCAGGCTAAGAGCTCCATCCCTTCATAGGGCGTGTAGTCGGGCTCGTGGTGCAGCATGCTATTTTTAATTTCAACCGGTTTGTGATCCCAAATGACCAGATCGGCATCAGCGCCAATCGCGATTGTTCCCTTGCGGGGATGGACACCATAGGCTTTGGCGGCGTTGGTTGACGTCAGTTCCACGAATTTGTTTAAAGTAATACGGCCTTTCAGTACGCCCTCTGAATACAAAAGCGGCATACGCGTTTCGATGCCGGGGATACCGTTGGGAATGTACTTGAAATCGACTTCCTTGCCGTCTGGTTTCTTACCCTGTGGGCTGTCGTATTTAAACGGCGCGTGGTCTGATGAAAACACGGTAAATAAGCCTTCGGCCAGAGCATCCCAGATCACGCTTTGATTGCCTTTGTCACGAGGCGGAGGGCTACAAACACATTTTGCGCCGAGGTAGCTATCGTCGATGCCGAGATCGTCAGCAGTCAGAAAGAGGTATTGAGGGCAGGTCTCGGCAAAGATATTTAAGCCGTGTCCGCGCGCCCAGCGAATTTGCTCAACCGCCTCACGACCAGAGATGTGGACCAGCAAAATGGGTACGTCGATGAGCTCGGATAAAGCAATCGCTCGATGGGTGGCTTCACGCTCAACCAGCATCGGTCTCGACTGCGCATGAAAACGTGGTGCAGTCTTGCCAGCAGCCTCTAGCTTGCGGGTCAACCATTCAATACAGTCTGAATTCTCGGCATGAACCATCACCAGCGCATTGTGTTGTTTCGCGCAGTCAAGGATAGACAGGATCTCACCATCGTTAAGCTTGAGATCGTCGTAGGTCATGTAGATTTTGAACGACGAGTACCCTTGTGCAATGAGTTCAGGCAACTCATTGTTTAAAACCTCGGGAGTCGGGTCGCTCACGATCAGGTGAAAAGCATAATCAACGTGAGCTTTACCATTTGCCCGCTGGTGATAGTCTGCGACTGCTGCCTTAAGAGATTGTCCTTTGAATTGACAAGCAAACGGGATCACCATGGTTGTGCCGCCGCAAGCTGCGGCACGTGTGCCCGTGTCGAAGTCATCCGCCATCTTTGTTGGCGGTGCCATAGGCTGATCTAAATGACAGTGGCTATCGATGCCTCCGGGGGTAACGGTTCTGCCTGCAGCGTCAATCTCTCTGCGGCCAGGTCCGAGTCGCCTACCCATCTGTTCAATCACGCCGTTGTTGATGCCGATATCTGACATAAACGTGTCGGAGGCCGTGGCTACCAAGGCGTTCCGTATCACCAGCTCAAAAGCGTGCGTTGACATATCAATAGACCTCGGTAAATAGTCTGCCCCAGCCTTTGATACGGCGGGTATCGACCTTGGCTTGTCTGAGGGCTTTCCAGGTGACGGTTGCTATGGTGTCGTAGACAGGAATGCCCAGTTCGGCCTCAAGCTCTGCTGCGAGCGGCGCCCCTGCCAGGTTAGTGCAATAGATAGAGATCGCCTCTGGTTTGCTTGCTGCAACCTGACGCGCCATGTGCCTGAGTTGCTCTGCGCTTACCTCAGAGAAACTGAAATTGTCGGTCAGATCCAAGTGCGCTTCAGCAACTGTGCTGATCCCGATCTTGGCGTAGTTCTCGATGATTTTTGTTTGAACGCTTATTGCATACGGTGTCACGAAACCGATTTTTGTCACCCCAGTCATGGCAAGGATTTCATTCAGTGCAAGCGTTGACGTGCAAGCAGGGATGCCAGTGCGTGACGTAATTTGTTCGCACAGGACTTCGTCGGATTCAAAGCCACGCCAGCCCGCAGACGTTCCGCTCCAACCGATGCTCTGAACTTTTGCGTGCGACAAAAGATCTGCAGCAACGAGTAATTCAGTCGTATCGAATTGCGATAGCGCTCTGTCGGACAGGGCGATTTCCGTCACCTTAAAGCGGCCAAAATGTGCACTCGCCTCGGGGATTTCAGTAATCAGTTTAGTCGTGACTGGCTCCAGAACCGTGTTGGACGAGGGCGTGAGCATACCCAGAAGAACTCGTGGTGTGGATGAAGTTTGCATAAGGATGGTCTCAGTGCGAAATAGTCGGTGTTTGTTGAGCTTCGTGCGCCAGTTTGGCTTCTTCCCGAATAACGTCGAGAACGTAGCGCTTAAGCTCGTTGAATTGATTGGAGGTCACATCACGCGGCCGCTCCAGGTCGATTTTGATGTCATCCCTGATCTTCCCAGGACGATGCGTCATGATCACCACTCGTGAACCCAGGATCAGCGCTTCATCGACACTGTGGGTGACGAACAGAATGGTGCTATTGTACTTTTGCCAGATGGTCACGAGTTCTTCTTGCATCTCCAGTTTGGTCTGTGCGTCCAAAGCGGCGAAGGGCTCGTCCATCAATATGACGGCGGGGTTTTGTAGTAAGGCTCGTGCAATCCCGACCCGTTGAGCCATACCGCCTGACAAAGCGCCAGGAAAATGTTGTTCAAACCCAGTCAAGTTAACCGCGTCGATGTATTGTTGGGCTGCATCCTGACGCTGTTTTCTACCAACGCCTTGTAGCTTAAGAGAAAAAGCAACGTTGTCCCAGACTGGCAACCAGGGCATCAGATTAGGTTGTTGAAATACCATGCCTCGATCGGCGCCAGGCCCTGTAATGACTTTGTTTTCTATTTTTACACTGCCGAGAGTGGGATATTCAAACCCAGCCACCATGTTGAGCAAAGTCGATTTGCCGCAACCCGATGGCCCAAGCAAGCAAGCAAATTCTTTTTTTTCTAATGACAGTGAAATATCGTCGATCGCCAGCGTTTCGGTTTGCCGCTGGCTATCGTTGAAAGTTTTGACAATATTGTTCAGTTGGATGAATGACATCAGCTGAGCCTTGACCGCTTCATAACGATTCTCAAACGTATCATGATCGTGCCCCTTGCACAGTTAATGTATGCTGCCAGCGGAGTAAGCGACCCATCAATGTTTTAACCAAAAGGTCGGTTAGAAACCCAAGTAGGCCGATACTAATCATGCTTGCGATGACTAAGTCATAACGTAAAAAATAATACGAATCCCAAAGCGAATAGCCTAGCCCGCTTTTGACAGCCACCATTTCAGCCGTCACAGTCAACATCCATGCGCTACCGACCCCGATGCGCAAACCAGCGAAAATACTTGGCATGGCCGCTGGCAGTACCACGAAGCGTAAGAGTTGAGATTGTCTTGCGCCTGACATGGCTGCTGCCCGCAATAGGTCACGATTGACGGTTTTGACCCCATGTATCGTGTTCATCAGGATAGGGAAGAAAGCACCTAGAAAAACCAGAAAAATAGCTGGTTTGTTGGCAATACCAAACCAGATAATGGCCAACGGTATCCAGGATACGGGAGGCACAGGACGCAACATTTGAATGGTTGGTTCAATGGTTTTTTCTACCCAGCGCCACCAGCCAATTGCCACGCCCAATGTAACGGCAATGAGCGCTGCAATCGAATAACCAGTAAACACCCGCAAGCAACTTGCCAGCGCGTCGCCAAGCCAGCGGCCAGAAATATCTTGAGCCGATTCGTCATACCCAAAAATCCAGTCTCCCCACGTTAACAATACTCGTGACGGGGCTGGTAGGAGTGCCGGGGGCAAATATCCCAGACGCGAAAAGGACTCCCATAAAAGCAGCAGCAGCGCTGGGAAATAAAATCGCGACGCAGCAGTCCGGCTTTGCATGGCTAGCAACTTGATCAAAATGAATCCTAGTAACCCAAGTCTTTCGCTGTCTTAGCAGTCGCTTTTTCAAGAAAACTGTAATTCATATTTTTGGTGATATCTGCTGACACATCACGTGAAATGTACTTCAACTCTTTCATCATGTCTGCGATGGCTAGTGTCGACGCACGGTGCATGTCGTAATCCGGAAAAGCATTGTCCAAGGCGCCTGCAGCAATTTTTGGATCGAGTCCGGTGCCTTTGACAATACTGGCAATCCAGGCCTGTTTATCTTTTTTGAGAGAGCCCACAAGACTGACAACCGCGGTGACGGTTTGTTGCACAGCGACCGGTTGACTAGCTATCACGTCGGACCGTGTCACGATCAGATTAGTCAAGTTCCCGGCAGCCTGATCGTAAGGGAAATTAAAATGCTTACCGACACCATTCACCCGGATTTGTGTGGCAAAAGGTTCGACCGTGCCGATCAACTCGACTTCGCCGCGCTGCAAAGCGGCCTGGTGATCAGCGGGGTTAGGAATATTGACGAACTGAACATCTTTGGCCGGGTTGATCCCATATTTTAGGAACTCACCGCGCATATGCAGATCTTGCGCGTTACCACGAGACGCAGCAATCCGAAATGGTTTGCCTTGCGCCTTGTAGTCTTCAATCATTTTTTTCAATCCTGCCCAGTCATCGGCTTTCAACGGGGAATCAGCAGCAACCACAAGCTCAGAGCCACCATTGACTTGCCCTGAGATGGCGACCAAATCCATGCCTTTATCTAAGCCGGTGACGTAGTGAAGATAAGTGACTTGAGCGATGTCTACGCTTTTGGACACGAGTGCAGTCAGCGCATCGTTGCCCGACGTGAAATTAATCGCTTCGATATCCACGCCTTGGGCTAGCCCCGGCACCATTGCCATAGATAGACAATGAGCGCATTTGGCATAAGCCAGCTTGACCTTGGGGTTAGTTTCGGCTTGAACGACGTTGGGAAAGACGTTCAATAACATCACCATCATTAGCGCGACGGTACGAGCGAAAAAATTTAAGTCTTTAACAAAAACTGCACTAGACTGATGCATAATGAGCTCCGGACAGAACAAGAGATTATTGGTCGGATAGAGGTGAGTGGCTCTCGTCCCTAGACTCAAAGCAAATTTTGTGCCATGAGTCTCGGCTTCGCTCTGTTTGGCTTTTAACAGCACAAAGCCCATCACGACCACACCACAAAAACCAAGAGACACCTGAGGCTCCACGATGATTTTTGAAAACAAATATGCTGTGGCGACCGTTGCAGCAGACAACATTGCAACGCTCATGATATGCAACGCGGGTAGCATGAATATTCTGGGCACCCCGGTCATCGATGCGTTACTTGAAGCCCTCGAGTGGATTGCCGAAACTTCTGCAGCTCGGGTCTTGATCGTTCGAGGCGAAGGCGAAAAAGCTTTCATAGGCGGCGCTGACATAAAAGAAATGGCCAAGCTCAATCAACAAACTGCAATGGTGTTTATCGATAAGTTACGCCAGCTCTGCGAGGCGGTCAGGCAGCTAACCATTCCTGTGATTGCAAGGCTCCCGGGTTGGACTTTAGGTGGGGGCCTTGAGTTCGCCTTGTGTTGTGACATAAAAATTGCCTCAAAGGCCGCGCGCCTAGGTATGCCTGAAGTGCTCGTCGGGATTCCTTCTGTGATTCATGCATCGCTCATGCCTCGGTTGATTGGTAAGTCGCGCACGGCTTGGTTGTTGCTGACAGGCGAAGTCATTGATGCCGAGCAAGGTCTTGCCTGGGGCATGCTGGATAAGGTCGTGGAAGCGACCGATTTGGATCAGGAAGTGGCCCGCGTTGCCAACGGCTTGGTCGCGCTCGGCCCTCAGGTCTTGGCTCAGCAAAAACGGCTGCTGCGCGAGTGGGAGGACGAACCACTGGAGACCTCAATTTTCAATAGCATCACAGAGTTTGGCAGCGCCTTCAACACCGGTGAGCCGCAGCAATACATGGGCAAGTTTCTCGAGCACAAAACAAAGCGTACTTAATCTTATCTTGCTTCTCCTGTAAGCAAAAAAGTTTGTCACCAGTCGAACGCTCAAAATCTTTATAAGGTTTTTACACCTTTTTTCTTAAGATTACCTCGTCTCAGCTAATTCGAGGTTCTTATGAATTTAATTTTCCTGTTATGTATCGCGCTGTTCTTTGCCTTGACGGTGGGGATGGCCAATGGTTGCGCGCGTTTGAAGGACAAAAAATGACACTCATACAGATCGTCAGCGGTTTTGTTGCTATCGGCCTGCTCGTATACCTCATCGCTGCGTTATTCAACCCGGAGGACTTTTCATGAGCACTCATGCCCTGTTGACCATCGCTGTATTTATCGGCGTTTTGTTGCTGCTGTCCTATCCACTCGGCATTTTTCTTGACCAAGTGATGAACGGTAAATCAGTCATCGTTAACCCCTTTTTGTTTGCAGAAAAAATTGTTTATAAAATTTGTGGGATTGACGTGCAAGTGGAGATGACCTGGCTGAGTTACGCCTTCGGACTCATATTGTTCAATGCCGTTGGCGTCTTATTTGTATACGCACTGCAGATCTTTCAAGGCTGGTTGCCTCTGAATCCGCAAGGACTGGCAAACATCTCGGCCGACTCATCCTTTAACACGGCGATTAGTTTTGCGACCAATACCAATTGGCAGGGTTATGCGGGTGAAGGCACCATGAGTTACCTGACGCAAATGCTTGGTCTCACCACACAGAATTTCCTGTCTGCAGCAACCGGAATAGTTGTTGTTTTTGCTTTGATTCGTGGCTTCGCCCGTCATAGCGTGAAGAGCATCGGTAACGTCTGGGTTGATCTGACACGAATTACTCTGTATGCACTGATCCCGCTTTGTATGGCTTATTCCATCTTCTTGGTGAGTCAAGGTTCTATTCAGAATTTCGATTCCTATCAGGCAGCTCAAACCCTTGAGATTACACAATTTGATAACCCCAAGTTGGGTACAGATGGACAGCCCCTAAAAGACGATAAAGGTGTGGTTATCACAGAGCCCGCCACGACTGATCAACAGACTCTGCCCATGGGGCCTGTCGCCTCGCAAGAGGCGATCAAAATGCTGGGCACCAACGGAGGAGGATTCTTCAATGCGAACTCTGCCCATCCTTTTGAGAATCCCACGCCTTTGTCCAACTTTGTTCAGATCATCTCGATCTTTCTGATTCCTGCAGCCTTGTGTTTTGTCTTTGGTCGTATGGTGGGGGACAAGCGACAAGGTTGGGTTGTTTTAGTAACCATGTTGCTGATTTTTTTAGTGGTTACCTTTGCTGCGGTTTATTTTGAGCATCAAGCTAATCCGCTCTTAACGACGCTCGGCGTAGACGGTGCAGCTGGCAATATGGAGGGTAAGGAAACCCGTTTCGGGATCGATGACTCCAGCATCTTCGCCAGTATCACGACACTTGCATCATGCGGTGCTGTCAACGCCATGCACGATTCATTCAGTCCCATGGGTGGCTTTATTCCCATGTGGAACATGATGCTTGGTGAAGTGGTCTTCGGTGGTGTTGGTACTGGTTTATACGGGATGCTCGTATTTGCCATTCTTGCCGTTTTCATTGCAGGATTAATGATCGGTCGAACCCCGGAGTATCTGGGTAAAAAAATCGAATCCTATGAAATGAAAATGGTGGCTATCGCGATTCTGGTCACACCGGTTCTTGCCCTTGCAGGCACGGCAATCGCCGTCCTGAGTGCAGATGGTACGGTCGGCGTAGCAAATCCGGGGGCGCACGGCTTTTCAGAAATTCTGTATGCCTTCACGTCAGCGGCAAACAATAACGGCAGCGCCTTTGCTGGCTTGTCGGCCAACACGCCTTTTTACAACACCTTGCTTGCCATCGCCATGTGGTTTGGGCGCTTCGGTGTGATTGTCCCCGTGTTGGCACTTGCTGGCGCCTTTGCTGCCAAGAAAAAAATAGCGGTCAATGCTGGCACGATGCCTACCCATGGCGTTCTATTTATCGTATTGCTCGCTGGAACGGTCATCTTGGTTGGTGCGCTGAATTATGTCCCAGCATTAGCGTTGGGCCCAGTCGTTGAGCATTTGATGCTTGGCCTGGCTAACTAAGCGCGATTGGAGAAAATCATGAGCAAAAGAAAATTAGGGATGTTCGCTATCGAGCTAATTAAACCAGCGATTATCGATAGTTTCAGAAAACTCAATCCTGCGATTCAATGGCGTAATCCTGTGATGTTTGTGGTGTATGTGGGTAGTATTTTGACCACGATGCTCTGGATACAGTCACTACTGGGTCAGGGCGAGGCATCATCCGGATTCATACTCGGTGTCATGTTATGGCTCTGGTTTACTGTGTTGTTCGCCAATTTTGCCGAAGCGCTGGCAGAAGGTCGAAGTAAAGCCCAAGCCGCCTCACTCAGAGGTCTCAAGAAAGAAACCTGGGCCAAAAAAATCAAGAGCAGCAACACCTTAGATAATTGGGAGACTAAGCCTCAGGCCGAATTAATGTCAGCAACACTATTGCGTAAAGGCGATCTCTTTATTGCGGAAGCCAATGACGTGATTGCCGCTGACGGCGAAGTGATCGCAGGGGTCGCCTCGGTAGATGAGTCTGCGATTACGGGCGAGTCTGCCCCGGTGATTCGTGAGTCGGGAGGAGATTTCTCCTCAGTCACGGGTGGCACCCGCGTGCTATCGGATTGGATCATCGTGCGCGTCTCAGTTAACCCCGGTGAGACCTTTATCGATCGCATGATTTCGATGGTTGAAAACGCGAAACGTCAAAAAACACCAAATGAAATCGCGCTGACGATTCTGCTGGTCGCACTGACGATCGTCTTCCTGGTGGTGGTGACCACCTTGCTCCCATTCTCCCTGTTCAGTGTTGCGGCGAATGAGAGTGGTGCACCTATCCAGATCACCGTGCTGATTGCCTTGCTGGTGTGTTTGATACCAACCACGATCGCAGGCTTATTATCTGCAATCGGTGTTGCAGGGATGAGCCGGATGATGGCGGCGAACGTGATCGCGACCTCGGGTCGTGCGGTCGAGGCAGCAGGGGATGTTGACGTCTTGCTACTGGATAAAACGGGAACCATCACGCTCGGTAATCGTCAGGTATCCGATTTTTTCCCGGCTACTGGGGTGACTGAAGCAGAATTGGCGGATGTCGCGCAATTAGCATCGCTGGCAGATGAAACCCCGGAAGGCAGAAGTATTGTCATCCTGGCTAAACAGAAGTTTGGCATGCGTGAGCGCGATCTTGGCGAGATGGGAGCTAGCTTTGTGCCGTTCACAGCGCAAACGCGAATGAGCGGTGTTGATTTAAACGGTATACCAGTGCGCAAGGGCGCGGCGCTTGCGATTCAGAAGCACATTGAAGCGATTGGCGGCGACTTCCCCAAAGAGGTTCTGAAAATTGTAGATGACGTGTCACGTCGTGGAAGCACTCCGTTGGTGGTGTCGCAGGGTCAACGTGTCTTGGGTGTCGTTGAGCTAAAAGACATTGTCAAAGGGGGGATCAAAGCAAGATTCAACGAGTTGCGTCAGATGGGTATTCGTACCATCATGATCACAGGCGATAACCGCCTGACCGCCGCAGCCATTGCAGCGGAAGCAGGCGTCGACGATTTTCTGGCGGAGGCAACCCCTGAAGATAAATTGGCGTTGATCCGCAAACATCAGGCAGAGGGACACTTGGTTGCCATGACTGGGGATGGCACAAACGACGCACCTGCCTTGGCACAAGCTGATGTCGCCGTTGCAATGAATTCTGGCACTCAAGCGGCTAAAGAGGCAGGCAATATGGTCGATCTTGACTCGAATCCGACTAAGCTCATTGAGGTTGTCGAGACGGGCAAGCAAATGTTGATGACTCGCGGATCCCTCACTACATTCAGCATTGCCAATGATGTTGCAAAATACTTTGCAATCATCCCCGCTGCTTTCGTTGCAACCTATCCACAGCTTGAAGCCTTGAATATTATGCGGTTGACGAGCCCTTCGTCGGCGATTTTGTCCGCAGTCATTTTTAACGCGCTCATCATCATGTTTTTGATTCCGCTAGCTTTGAAAGGTGTCGCCTACAAGCCATTGGGTGCAGCGGCGCTCTTGCGAAGAAATATGACGATCTATGGTCTGGGCGGTCTGATCGCCCCGTTTATTGGCATCAAGTTGATTGACATGCTTATTGCGATGATTTGATTGCTCCAACCCATGCCGAGGATATTGATATGAAAACTATGCTTAGAAGTTGTTTGTGTTTGTTTATGTTGCTGACTGTCATCACCGGGATCGGTTACCCTGTTGCGGTGACTGGTTTGGCCAAACTTGCTTACCCCAAGCAGGCAGTTGGCAGTCTGATCTACAAGAATGATCAGGTCATTGGATCCGAACTGATTGGGCAAAATTTTACTGATCCAAAATATTTTTGGGGACGCCCATCAGCCACTGCGCCACAGCCAAATAATGGTGTGGCGTCAGGAGGATCAAATCAGGGGCCGTTGAATCCTGCACTGGTTGACGCGGTCAAGGGGCGCGTGGAGGCGTTGCACGCGGTGGATCCCGACAATAAGCAAACTATTCCAGCAGATCTCGTGATGAGCTCCGCAAGTGGTTTGGATCCTGAAATCAGTCCCGCAGCTGCCAAGTACCAAGCTGCGCGCATTGCAAAACTGCGAAAAATCAATGAAGATCAGGTCATGGCCCTGATCGCTCAACACACACACGCCAGGCAACTGGGGATTTTCGGTGAACCGCGTGTTAACGTCTTAATGCTTAATCTTGCATTGGATGCTAAAGAGCACTCATGATCGATTCTCGACCTAATCCTGACCAGCTCCTCGCTCAAATCAAGCGTGAACAGATCGGGTCAGGTCGTGGTCGGCTTAAAATATTTTTCGGCGCGACGGCGGGTGTTGGTAAAACCTACGCGATGCTGTCGGCAGCACACCAACAAGAAAAAGACAAAAATGTTCTGATCGGTATTGTTGAGACTCACGGCCGTAAAGAAACCCTTGCGCTCGTTGAAGGGTTAAAAATCCTTCCTTTGAAAGAAGTCGAATATAAAGGTCGGCAACTAAAAGAATTTGACCTGGATCAGGCTTTGCTTGAAAAGCCCGATCTGATCCTGATGGATGAATTGGCACATTCCAATGTCCCAGGGTCGAGACACCCGAAGCGCTGGCAAGATGTCGATGACTTGCTCTCGGCAGGCATTGATGTTTACTCAACGATCAATGTTCAACATCTAGAGACACTCAACGATGTCGTGGGTGGGATCACAGGGGTGCGTGTTTGGGAAACCGTGCCCGATCATGTGTTCGATTCTGCTGACGAAGTGGTGTTGGTTGATCTGCCGCCTGATGAATTGCTTCAGCGGCTAAAGGATGGAAAGGTCTACTTGCCCCAGCAGGCGGAGAGAGCCTCTCAAAACTTCTTTCGTAAAGGTAATCTGATCGCGTTGAGAGAGCTTGCGCTGCGCCGCTCTGCCGATCGGTTGGATCACGAGGTGCTGAAATATCGCAAAGACAACGCGGTATCTAACGTTTGGCAAACGCGCGAATCAATCCTTGCTTGTATCGGTCCTGGTGATGAATCTGAAAAAGTGGTCCGCAGCGCAGCCCGAATCGCTGGGCAACTTCAAGTACCGTGGCACGCGGTCTATGTGGAGACCCCGGCTCTGCAGCGTTTGCCAAAGAAGAATCGTGAAAGGGTGCTGAAAGTTATTGCGTTGGCCGAAGAGATGGGTGCACGCGCAGTCACGATTGGTGGTCACGATGCCGCTGAGACTGTCGCGACCTATGCCAGAGAGCAAAATCTGTCTCGATTAGTTGTAGGATCAAGCGTTAAAAATAATTGGTATTTTTGGCAGACCACATTCTTGGATGCGGTTGCTCGTCATGCGCCCGATCTGGACCTAATGAAAATTGCTAGAGGTTCGGCTAGTCGCAAGACGACTGAGGAGGTCTATGACAATGAGACGTGGCTGACGCAATTGCGAGCGCCCTGGCATTCGTTTGCGCTGAGCTTGCTCATTTGTGGACTGACTGGTTTGATAGCAGCACCATTAAATTCACTGATTGAATTGCCGAATATCGCCATGTTTTTTTTGTTGGCTGTCGTGCTTGTATCAGTGAAGTACGGCTTGGGACCTTCACTCATGGCGTCACTGGTGAACGTTCTGGTATTTGACTATTTCTTTGTACCCCCGCGGTTCTCATTTGCGGTATCTGATGTTCAGTACGTGTTCACGTTTATTGTCATGTTTGTTGTTGGCCTGATTACTGCCAAACTGACAACTGGTTTGACATATCAGGCAAAGATAGCCAATCGACGTGAGCAACGCGTCAAATCTTTATACGAAATGTCGCGTGACTTATCCGGTGCGCTGGTTCGAGAAAAAGTTGCAGAGATAAGCCAACACTTTGCGGCTGTTGAGTTTAAGGCGAGGTCTAAATTACTGCTGGCAGATGATGATAATCAACTGGAGCATGTCTCAAGTGTGATGCCTGATGACATTGGACTGGACATGTCGATTGCCCAATGGGCATTTGATCACGACAAGGAGGCCGGCAACGGTACAGATTCTTTGCCTGGTGTGCCCCTTCTCTATATCCCTCTCAGAGCACCAATGAGAACGCGGGGCGTGTTGGTGATTGACTCTCCCAGTACGACCAGGTTGAGATCCCCTGAACAAAGGCGTCTATTAGATACGTTCGCGCGCTTGCTCGCGATATCGATTGAACGCATTCATTATGTGACGGTTGCTCAACAATCCTCAATACAAGTTGAATCTGAGAGATTAAGAAACTCGTTGTTGTCCGCGATTTCACACGATTTGAGAACACCCTTAACAGCATTAGTAGGGTTGGCCGACGCGCTGGAAATGCTCGATGCACCACTGAGCGATGAGCAACGCCAGATCACGGCGATCTTACGCGAAAAAGCGTTAAAAATGAGCTCGCAGGTGGGCAACTTGTTGGATATGGCCCGCCTCCAGTCCGGCGCAGTGAGACTGAATCAACAGTGGTTGCCGATTGAAGAAGTCATCGGTACATCTATCAAAGCAGCCGAGCCAATGAGTGAGGGCAGGCGCGTTTCGGTGGACTTGCCCGCTGACTTCCCGCTACTCAAATTAGATCCGGTCCTAATGGAACGAGTATTTGTCAATCTGCTTGAAAATGCATACAAATACACAGGCAAGACTAGCAAAGTGTCGATTGGTGGCGCTGTAATCTCACCCAATCAGGTCGAAGTCTGGGTGCAAGATGACGGTCCTGGTCTGCCGGCGGGTAAAGAGGAAGCCATCTTCAGGAAGTTTGAACGTGGACAAAAGGAGAGTGCGATCGTGGGAGTTGGCTTAGGTTTGACAATTTGCAGGGCGATTATCGAAGCTCACAATGGGAAAATCCGTGGTGAGACAACCAAACAGGGGGGGGCAAGATTCAGCTTCATATTGCCGATAGGTCGTCCTCCCAAAGTGGATTTGATGGATCATGATCATTAAGCCAAGTTCGATCTTAAAGGCATAACTTGTCTCAGCTATATCCTGTCGCCTTAATCATCGAAGACGAGCCAAATATTCGTCTGATGATTAAAAAGTCGCTTGAGTCAGCTGACTTCGTGGTCTTTGAGGCCGCCACTGTCGCACGAGGCCTGATCGAATCACGCACTCGGCAACCAGATGTTGTTCTGCTCGACTTGGGTTTACCTGACGGATCAGGGGCAGAGGTCATCGACAAAATTCGAGCTTGGTCTGATGTACCTATTATTGTTGTGTCCGCGCGTAGCCAAGAAACTGACAAAATTGCAGCACTCGACATAGGGGCAGATGACTACTTGACCAAACCCTTCAGTCCTGGCGAATTACTGGCAAGAGTACGAGCCCAGTTGCGCAGACGGTCAATGGTATCGGAGAAAGGCGAGACGACTTTTAAATTTGGTCGTATGAGTGTCGATTTAACCAGAAGACTGGTTGAGCGAGACGGTGAACTTTTGCACCTGACACCAACCGAGTACCGATTGCTTACATTTCTCATCACTCATTCCAATACGGTGCTCACTCACCGACAGATTCTATTGGGGGTCTGGGGCCCGAACGACATAGAAAGTACTCATTATGTACGAATTTTTATGGGCGCCCTGCGCAAAAAGATAGAAATTGACCCGGCTCAACCCTCACACGTGCTCACTGAAACAGGAGTCGGTTACCGCTTCGTTCCTTAGTGTGACTCCACTGATGGTACTCAGACGAAACGTCAAAAGATGGCTTAATATAGTCACGTAGCGTTATCTGTCTGCAGTTAATTTTCAACTGGGATTAAGCGTGCGAAAAATTGATGTCAATGAAGTGAGAGCATTTATTGATGCTCAAGGGCCAGCGACAAAGATTTACATAGGATGTGACTCAGAGCGCTTTGCGATCGGCAAAGAGTGGTTTGCCGACTACACGTTGGCAGTGGTTGTCCATATCAACGGCAACAATGGTTGCAAATTATTTGGCGAAGTTCAGCGAGAGCGTGACTTTGATGCCAAGCAAGATAAGCCTCGCATGCGCTTAATGAACGAAGCTTATAAAATCGCCGAACTTTATCAAAAGCTCAAAGACGTATTGGCAGGCCGAGAGGTATCGGTACATCTCGATATCAATCCTGATGAAGCACATGGCAGCTCTTGTGTCGTGAACGAGGCCATCGGGTATATTCGTGGGATGTGCAATGTGGTGCCCGTCGTCAAGCCGAACGCTTTTGCTGCGTCTAACGCGGCTGATCGCATGAAGTTCGTGCTGGCTGAGGTAATTTAGTTCTTAGTGGTCATGGGATAAAAAAATGAGTCAGAAAATCAAAACAGCCATCGCTGGCAGCTTACCTAAACCTGCGTGGTTGGCAGAGCCTGAAAAACTTTGGGCACCTTGGCACCTGTCAGGTGAAACCTTAGAACAAGCCAAGTTTGATGCCATGCGGCTTGCGGTCGACGACCAGTTGCGAGCAGGTATCACCGTGATCGGTGACGGGGAGCAGACCCGGCAGCACTTTGTCACGACTTTTATCGAAAGCCTGTCGGGCGTCGATTTTGTTAATCGAAAAACCGTCAGGATTCGCAATCGTTACGACGCGGACGTGCCAGTGGTGGTTGATCGTGTCACGCGGCCAAAGTCAGTTTTTGTCGAAGACGCGAAGCGTTTGCGTGCGTTGACTAAAGGCCCGATCAAGTTCACGCTGCCAGGTCCGATGACCATGGTCGACACCCTTTACGATGACTATTATAAAAGCCGGGAAAAATTAGCCTTGGCATTTGCTGAACTCTTAAATCAAGAGGCCAGGGAATTGGCTGCAGTTGGTGTCGATATTATTCAGTTCGATGAGCCCGCCTTTAATGTGTTTTTTGATGAAGTGAAGGACTGGGGCGTTAAAACCCTCGAGGTTGCAGCGGCCGGTTTGCCTTGTAAAACGGCAGTACACATTTGTTATGGTTATGGTATCGAAGCAAATATAAAGTGGAAAAATGCGCTGGGTGAAGAGTGGCGTCAATACGAGCATGTATTCCCTTTGCTTGCCGCGAGCAAGATTGATCAAGTGAGCTTAGAGTGCATCAACTCGCGCGTTCCGATGGAATTAATCGAATTGTTGCGCGGTAAAGATGTTTTGGTTGGAGCCATTGATGTGGCAAACAATCAGATCGAAACTCCAGAGCAGGTCGCTAACGTGCTGCGCGAAGCGACGAAATACGCCGATATCAAACATATCTATGGGTGCACCAACTGTGGTCTCGTCCCCTTAGGCCGAGCGATTGCGACAGCTAAACTTCAGGCTTTAGCGGCAGGGGCCGATTTGCTCAGCAAAGAAATGGGGCTGAGTTAACTTAGACGTCGGGGTCGCGCAATAAGGTTGTGCGATCAATTTTATACACTTCGAAGGGTCGGATAAACCCTTTGAGTGTTATATCGCCGACCTTTTCACTTTTGTCTTGCTGCGACATTCTGGCGAAGGTTTTCAAATCCATCAGGATTTCGCCATCTTTGGCTTGCTCACACAGCCTGGCGGATGCGTTCGTCACACTACCAATCGCGGCGTAGTCGCGACGGCCCTCAAAACCAATCATACCGAGCGTGGCATAACCTCTGGCAATGCCCACCCCAAAACCGAGTTGCAAACCCATTTTTCGCCATTGATTCTGAAGCTCGGCGAAGGCTTGTTGCATTTCGATGGCCAGAGCGACCGCAACCGTACTATGCTCTGGCAGATTGATCGGATCGTTAAAAAAGATCATGATCCCGTCTCCCGCAAAGCGTTCAAGGGTGCCATTGTGCTTCATGATCAAGCGTCCCATTCTGTCGTGATAGGCGCTAAGCACCTCCATGACTTCTTCGGGCTCTGTCGAGTCAACCATGGTCGTGAAGCCTCTGATATCGATAAAGACAACAGTTATTTCTCTGCGGTGTGGCCTGAAGATCGACTCGTCACCATCTTGCATGACCCTGTCCGCAACTTGCTCAGGTAAAAACCTCTGCAGACTGGCCATTTTCTCAATCTCTTGCACTTGCGTTTCAACTTGCTGTGAGAGTGAGGCGTTGAGCTCGCTTAATTGCTGGTTTTGTTCGACGATCTGTTGCTGAAGATGTTTGATGCGCAGCAACGATTTGACGCGAGCGAATAATTCAGCCTGATTAATTGGCTTGGTTAGAAAATCATCTGCTCCAACTTCGAGCCCTTTGATACGCTCGGTCTCGTCAAGCGAGGTCACCATAATGATGGGTAACAGGCTCGTCTCCGACTGCGCCCTAAGCCTGCGGCATACCTCGTAGCCCGATATTTCAGGCATCATGACATCTAGAAGAATCAGATCTGGTTGTTGGGCCTTTATTTTTTCAAGGCCTTCTAGTCCGCTAGCCGCAAGCGCTACTTCATATCCTTTGCTTTCAAGCAAAGCGGCCATTAACTTCAGATTGACAACCGTGTCATCGATAACCAGAATACGTGTGGTCTGCATGGATTATCCGCTCTATTGAATCAACTTGTTCGCTCGCAACTTTAGCTCACTGCTGATGGTGACCCCTAGTTTATCTGCAGTCTTTAAATTAATGGCCATTTCAAATGTCGAGGATTGCTCGATAGGCATGTTAGCGATTGAGCCACCTCGCAAAATTTGATCGATAAACTTAGCCGTTTCAGGATAGGTGGATGTGATGTCGTTGCCATAACTCGCCAACACGCCGTCTTCAACATAGCGACCCCATTGTGCAAAGGTCGGCAATTTGTGTCGGATACCGAGATCGGCCAGTTGTAATCTTTGCTGTGCGTAAAAAGGGTTCTGACAGATAACGGTTGCATCGAACTGACCAACTGCCATCTTACCGAACGCGTCAGTAATTTCACTTTCGGTGCCTGCAAAAAAATTCGTGTTTTGGAAGCCCAAACTTGGGGATTGCTGGTCGAAAAGATCAACTAAATAGTTACGCATGGTGCCATTAGGATTGATCAATATGGCAATATTTTTTGCCTCTGGCAGGACCAGCCTGACGAGTTCAAGCGTTTTTAACGTGATGTCGTTTGCCAGGTAAGAGGTGCCCGTGATGTACCCGCCGGGTTTGGCAAGATTCGTGACTGCACCGCTGGCAATCGGGTCAAACATACCCACCCCGACGATGGGTAGGCCACCGACAACTTTGCTTGCAATGAGTGCCCCAATCGTCGACTGAGCTGCAATTAATTCAACTTTCTCAGCTACCAGTTCCTGTGCCAGCTGTGGGATTCTTGACATATCATTCTGTGCGTACTTGTAAATGATCTTTATGTTTTTGCCGTCTTCCCAGCCTAAACCAGCTAGACGTTTTAGCAGCGCATCCCATTCATTTTCATAACCAGCATTGATGATCAGCAGCCCAATTTTTCTGACTATTTCAGCCGATCCTGCTGAACGCCACGCGGCGAGCGTGAATCCACCCGTAATGAGCTTGAACCATTCGCGACGTTGCATTTTTTACCGCCAATTGAAGGTAATTAGGTATGATGGATACCATACTATAGGACTTTTGAAGCGCGCACCATAGTGAAGAGAAAAGCACTATTCTGGTCTTACTGCATACCCATCATGCTTTTGGTGTGCGGAGTGGTCGGCGTCAGTAGCGGCTTGGGTTTGTATTTTTCTTACCAAGAAAACCTTGAAGCGCAAAAAAAAATACAAGTTGAAAAAGCAAAATTGGCTGCAACCCAGCTTCATGACTTTTTCTCTCAGATCGAAAAATATCTTTTTGTCGCAAGTCTCTCTGCAACCAGCGGCGACGATGCTCAGCAACAAAAGCTGGCTTTGTTAAAGGTTCTGCGCGTTGCTCCAGCGGTGACGGACATACAGGTGATTGATCGTCATGGCATTGAAAAGGTCTCTGTGTCACGCCTAGCGCTTGATCATCTTGATAAGAATACAGATCGGTCAGGCGAACTTTTTTTTACTGAGACGAGAACAGGTAAGGTTTGGTACAGCCCGGTTTTTTATCTCAAAGAAACCGAGCCGTACATCAAAATCTCACTTTTGTCAGCGGGCAGAAATCCATCCTTTGTCGTCGCGGATATCAATCTCAAGTTCATCTATGAGGTCATCGGACGATTAAAAATTGGTGAAACCGGGTATGCGTATGTCGTTGATACGCTCGGAGATTTGATCGCAAGCCCAGATACCAGTGCCGTGCTCAAACAGACGAACTTGTCGCAGACTGCCGCTGTCACGCTAGCGCTCGCTTCTCGAGATAACGAGATGGAAAGCGTTATGCTTAATAATCAGAATAGCACCCGTACGCTCACCACCTTCGCGACTGTCGTACCGCTCGGTTGGAAGGTGTTAGTTGAGCTGCCTGATAGCGAAATTTATGCAGCGCTAAATCCAGCAATCATCAGAACGGCAATCCTGATTAGCGTGGGTTTTCTCTGTTCGATTTTGGCGGGACTATATTTTTCAAGAAAAATGTCACAGCCGATACACGCCATTCAAGAAGCTGCGCACCGAATCGCGAGCGAAGACTTTCCTGAAGAAGTTTATTTTGGCACGATCACGGAGCTTCATGAGCTAGCGATTGATTTTAATTTGATGTCTGACCAGCTTCGTACGTCTCGCTTAGTACTGGAACGAAGCGTTCAAAACCGAACCAAAGAGCTGCTTGAAAAATCGTTTCAACTTGAAGTCGCCAACAAGCACAAGTCAGACTTTTTAGCGAATATGTCGCATGAATTAAGAACGCCGTTAAATGCGGTGATCGGATTTTCAGAAATCCTACTCGGTAAATACTTCGGCGAGCTGAATGACAAACAGCAAGAATATGTTTCAGATATCCATCGCTCTGGTAAACATCTGCTGGCGTTGATCAACGATGTATTAGACGTCTCTAAAATTGAAGCGGGCGAGCTTGAATTAAATATCACTCAATTTAATATTCATCAACTTGTTGAGCAAGCCATTATGCTAGTTAAAGCACGCGCAGATGCTCAAGGTATCGAAATTGTTTTTAATGATAATTCAACATCGTTATCAATCAGCGCAGATGAAAGAAGGCTGAAACAAATCATTGTTAATCTACTAACCAATGCTGTGAAATTCAGCTTTCCTGAAGGGAAGGTATTGATATCGTATTTTCAACAGGCAGATCGAACGAACTTTGAGATCAAAGATTTTGGCATCGGTATTGCACCTGAAAACCAGGCTCAGATATTTGAGCAGTTCAAACAGTTGGGTAACGAATATACGAACAAGGGTGAAGGCACCGGTTTGGGGCTTGCCATCACAAAAAATCTTGTGCAACTGCACGGTGGTGAAATCGGTGTGCATTCAGAAGAAGATCGCGGCTCGACTTTTTACTTTTATATTCCAACTCTTGCTGCAGAGGTAACGTAGATGTTGAAACTTGTTTTAAGAGCAGTACAAACTGGTTTGATTGCGATGACTTTGATGACGAATGCTTTGGCTGCAGATCCCCTGAGGATCGCGTTTGTGGATACGGGCAATACTGGTCGCAGTATGACCTCTGCTGCACTGGCTCAGCAATGGGTCGTGAAGCATCACGCAAACATTGCCATCATCTCGAGGGCGGTCAACATGAATCCCTACAATGTGACGCCAGAGCCTGATTTTGTGCGACTTTTGAAGCCGCTTGGTATTAACGTGTCAAATCATCGTGCCGCGCAGATTGACAAAAGCGTGATTAGCTTTTCAGATTATATTTTTGTGATGAGCCCGAGCCACCGTCAGCGTATTTTGACTGACTATCCTGATGCCGCAAGCAAAGTGCATTTGTTGGCTGAGTTTGCAACCGGTACGCCCACTGAAGTGCTCGATGCCTATGGCCAGAACTCTGCTTTTTATGACAAGGTCTTTAAGCAGATTAGTGAATTGATCCCTCTGGTGCTCGAAAAACTACCAAAAAAATAAATTTAGAAAGTGTCACCGTATGCTGGAGTATGAGCAAAGTCAGTCGTCATTTGCTACACATGTAGAAAGAACTTTGATCAATTTCCATCATGTAAAAATACTTACCGTCGCTCATGGATTCCAGGTAGTTCGCATCCTCATCTAAGTTACTACAAGACCAATTGTCTTGGTCAGTCACTTTACAGCGGCGCAAGTTAGTATCTTGAATCTGGTTTTCTCCCTTAAAAATACGTTTAGCCACCGTTGCTTCTTTAAGATCGACGTCGACGCTTAACGCAAGTGGCGCCAACGGTTTACAAGTTGCGCTGCACTGCTGCGCCTCATCTTTGGTTTTGCAGATGACGAGCGGTTTACCTAGCTTTGCGGCAGCTGCAAAGTCTTCTGGATTGGCTTTTGCTATTGCCAAATTTACCCACATAAGGGATACAATTGCGCAAATAATGGCGTTTTTCATTGGTTTAAGGATTGACGATTCGAATGGCAGCACAACTACAGATTTTGGGCTGTAGCGGGGGAATAGGCGGAGACCTGCGCACAACATCATTGCTGCTTGATGATGATATTTTGATCGACGCTGGGACTGGCGTATGCGACTTGTCGCTTGACGCCATGACAAAAATTGATTTTGTGTTTCTGACTCATAGCCACCTCGATCATATTCTGAGTTTACCGCTTTTACTTGATTCCGTTGGTGCTAAGCGCTGTAAGCCGGTGCATGTATATGGTTTGCCAGCAACCATTGCTACGCTAAAAAAGCACATCTTTAACGGGGAAATTTGGCCTGATTTTTCGGTCATCCCGAGTGCTGAAAAGCCTTTTATGACGATGTCTACTCTGAAAACAGGCGATGTTGTCTGCTTGGGCAACCGTTCCATTCGTGCTCTTCCTGCTTTGCATACAGTAGACGGCGTAGGTTATGCCATTAGTTCAAACGGTTCGACCATCGCGTTCAGCGGTGATAGTGGGCCTTGTCAAGACTTCTGGGATGAAGTTCAAAAGATCGATAAGCTGAAACATCTGTTGATTGAGACGTCCTTCACTGATAACGATGAGTTTTTGGCTGACTTGTCCCAACATTACTGCCCCGTGTCACTCGCTAACTCGATGAAACCCGTGAGTCCCAGTACTCAGATCTGGATTTCTCACTTAAAACCCGGACAAGGCGAGCAAATCATGGCTGAGTTAAACCATCTCGACCGTATTGGCCGAGTTGAGCCAAGAGCCTTGGTGGCGGGTCAGATTCTTAGCTTTTGATGCTATTCGTCAAGCAGGCTCTCTAATCTGAACCAGCTAACTGCTTGTCATAGCATTTGCTTTTGCAGAGAGTTTATCCCACACAGCTTTGATTTTGAGCTCAAGTTGCACAGCGGGAAACGGCTTCACAATGTAGTTCGACACGCCGATCTTGATGGCCTCCATCACTTGCTCGCGTTGCCCCTCGGCAGTGACCATGATGAAAGGTAAATTCTGCAATTTGGCAGATTTCCTGACTTCGCTCAGTAGTTCAATGCCTGGCATGATGGGCATGTTCCAATCTGAAAATACCAAACCGATCGGATTGTCAAAGTCGAACTCTCGGTTAAGCCGGTCTAACGCTTCACGACCGTTACTTGCTTTTAGGATGTCCGTATAGCCAAGACTTGCAACTTGACTGCTGACAATTTCTCGCATTTTAGGCATGTCATCAACAACCAGAACACGGGTGTTTTTAGGAAACATGAGCGACCTCAGAGTTGGCCGATGATGGGATCTTGATTGAAATGGTCGTCCCGTTATCTGGCACACTATATATATTGAGAATCCCGCCTTTGTCGAGCACCATTTGATTGATTGAGTCCAGCCCCACCCCGTAGCCCGAATAACGCGTGACCAGTGATGAGGTCGTGAAACCGGGCAGTAACAAAATCCTCCAGAGCTCGCCGCTCTGTTCATAATTGCTGACCGCTTGCTGATCGACGTTGGGTTTATTCCGTGCCAGTTCAGGCAAGCGAACCCAGTCGATCCCTCGACCATCATCGGTGATCTCAACCGAAAGCAGGCCATTCTCGACTAAGACATGTGCTTTGAGTACGCCTTCGCGGGGTTTACCTTTGTCCTCTCGCTCGTCAGGCGGTTCGATCCCATGATCAACTGCATTGTTCATGACATGCACAAGCAGACTGCTCAGCTCAATGAATAGATCTTTGTCGATTGCACCACCTGTGCCAGTCAATTCAAACCGAGCTTTTTTACCGAGTGTCCTGGCAGCTAAATCGACTTGCACAGCCCAATTATTGAAAAGTTGCAATGGATCTCTCGCTTCAGCAGCGGCAATCAACGCAATAGCCTGAGGCGAGCGGCCTGATTTGACATGATCTTTCAGGGCTGCGAAGTCTGTCTGAGAGAACACGACCCCTTTTAGCCGCTTCAGTAATGTCGCACCAATTTTCTTCTCTAATGCATTGGCTTTCGCCGCTTCGTGTTTCAGTTGCTCGATCGATCGGTTGAAATCTTCTACAAACCCGGCGAGCAAAGGCTGCACCTCATTGGCGCTGTATTTCGTTACTTGCTCTTCAAGCTCCCGGATTTGGTGAGCCATTTCGTCACAACAGCGAGAAGTTGAATCTAATCCGAATACCCCCGCTAAGCCTTTTAAGCTGTGCACAGATCTCATGGTGATTTCTATCTGTCGTCCAAAGCTGGCGACTTCGTAAGCATTACTTGAGTCGCAAAGATCTTGACAGTCTGTTATTGCCATACCCATCAGTTCAAGCATACTTAAGAAGGTCTCAGGGTCGCCATAAATACGACCAAGCACATTTTGCTCATATTGCATGGCGGCATTTGCAAGCTCAAGTTTGCGCAGCTCAGTGACATCCTCGATACCGATGTCGATCGCGATAATCTGGCCTCGAGCATCCACTGAGGGATGGTACGTGAACGAAAAGTCAGTTGCTTTACCATCTTCTTCCACTCTGTGCTGGCTGGTGAGCAAGGCAGTTAAGTCATTGAAGGGCACCAAACTATCCGTAAACAGCATTTCGTAGATTTCCATCCAGGACTCGAGCTCGTGGAGATCATCCATTTTAAGGAGTTGGGTGAACTCCTTGCCAGACAAGTTCATTTCATGAAAATATCGTAAGCATTTTGCTGAGTACTCTTGAGTAATCCGCGCTGATCTGTCCAGCTTCATGAATCCCTGAGGCACGTGAGCAAGTACTTCGCTCATACGCTGATTGGATGCCATTAATCTTTTACTGGATTGCACAAAAAATGTCTCCCACATCCGGGGGACCGCATTCAGTACTTCGACAAACCTGGCCTGATCGATCGTCAGAATGACACATTCGTCAATGGTCATAATGGTGGCGGAGCAGGTGCTGCCACGCACTAGACACGACATCTCGCCGAAGCATTGGGGCGTATTGACTTGCGAAATGATCTCGCCGTTCACGATGACATGAACTGATCCAGATATCAGCCAAAATGCATTGCTGGCTGGCTGGCCCTGCACCAACAGATTGGTGCCACTTGCTGTGCGACTCTCGGTCGTGCGAGTAGCTAAAAATCCCAACTCCTTGTCGGTGAGGTCTTTAAGTAGTCCGGTGCTTTTGAGCAAATCGCGAAGGCGTTTACTTTCTTCGCTTAGCGGCTTGTTTGATGAACTGAGCCGCTCACTTGTTTGACTAAAAAGGATTTGCCATAGCTTAGGAACAGTATTCAGAACTTCAAGAAAGGATGCGCGATCAATGCGAAGTACCCTGCAAGGAGTGATTGCGCTAACGGTGGTCGAACACGCTGTACCTGGGGACAAGCAAGGAAGTTCACCAAAACATTGCACACTATCAACTTGCGCTATTGTTTCGCCCTGAGCTAGAACATTGACCGTGCCCGCAATCAGCCAGAAGATATGGCTGCAGGTTTCACCCTCGGTGAGCAAGTTTGTACCAGCAGGGACTTGCATTTCAGTCGCACGCGAGACGAGGAGCTGTAATTCGTCGTCAGTGAGCAACTCAAATAAATTGCTGTCTCTAAGCATTTGATAGCTCGAATATTGATTTGGCGACATCGGTCAGGTTTCATCCATCATGCGATTCTGAAATTGCGCGAACGCAATGGCCTTTGAGATAAAAAGAGGTTTGCATCGTTCATCAATGATCTTTAGTTTCGGATGCCATTTCAGTCACTCATTCTTCTGCCAACACTAGCTAAATAAAACCACTCTTGTCCTGCTTGGGACTTTACATTAGGGAAAACAATAAAACAATCTCGCTCGGCAAAAATTTTTGTACCATTCGCACGTGTACCAATTAGCTCGTTTTCACGTATAACATCAAAGCTCTTCCATTGTTTGTCAAATTGATCGTCTGCATGATGACGATCAAACACATCGTACAAACCCAAGACCTGAGGATTTTTTGCAACCTCGGGAGCATTGCCCTTGATTAACCCCACATAAATGAGTGTGTTGATCATGGCTTGATAGGCCACCTCTCGTCCCTTGGGATCGTCGTGTTGCCCACATTCAAGCGTGATTGCCCAACCGCCTTTTGAGCGCATGTATTCGGTTGTCCCCACGCCATACGAGGGATCAGTGTCTACGTTTTGCGAGCAGAAACGGCCGGCTTCAACTTCTTTTTGTCGTCGGGCGATTCCTTTGGCGTAGGTATATAGCCAGCCATAGACATAACGTGAGCACCCTAATCGCTGCACCAGCGCTTCTTCTACACTTGCCTGGCTGAACGGTTCTAGGCTGCCCTGATTGTTTTCAGGACCAAACAGCGCAAATGGGGCATCGCCCGTCTGGAATGAGTGCAAATCAAGCAAACCATCGTGTTGAGCGAGGATTGGGCAAAGCCAGTTGGCAATGTGATCTTCGAATTGCTTGGGGTGATCCGTCGGTGCCAGGCGACGATTGAGGTTTCTATCGCCCATCCGTCTTTTCAGGCGATAGGCTTTAGGGTTTGTAACCGGCACCATGGTTAAAACACCCCTTTCCAGTTTGATTTCGCCTGCTTCTATTTGATCTTTCAGGCGATTGATCGCAAACGTCCCGTGGGTTTCGTTGCCGTGAACTGCGGCAGTGATCAGGATGCGAGGACCTGGCAGAGGGCTCGCAAACTGGATTGTTTGAAAGGGTCTTTCGTCGGCGAGCGGGATGTTTTCTGGCAGTGCTGTTAACGCGTGAGAGGGAAGCGACATGTTTAATGATATTCGCGCAAGTTAAAGGAATAAACCTAGTTTAACTGGCGGCGAACCAGGCAATGGCTTGCCTTGCTAGCGTTTATTGTCTTTATCTCATTCTAGAAAATGTATCCCGTCATTGCTTCGCCCGAAGCCTTCACTGACTTGCCTGATCAATCACCCCACTCACCATATCAGCCGTCACGGCGGATAGAGTCCAGCCAAGATGGCCGTGCCCGGTGTTGTAAAACACATTAGCCTGCTGACCCCTACCGACACGAGGCATCAGATTGGGCATCATGGGGCGAAGACCGGCCCAGGGGATAACCTGGCGCGTGTTCACACCAGGGAAGCATCGTTCAACCCAGTCAATCAAAGGACGAATCCGATCCGCGCGAATATCTTTGTTGTAGCCGTTGAATTCTGCGGTCCCCGCCACCCGGAAGCGATCGATACCTAAGCGGCTCGTGACTAATTTTGTTTCGTCATCCAGCAGGCTGACGTTGGGCGCTGAAGTTTGGCTTTGCGCATCCAATAAATTGACGGTGATTGAATAGCCTTTGACAGGGTAGATGTTGACGCGATCGCCAAGCTGGGCGGCAAATTGGCGGCTTGCAACGCCAGCACACACAACCATGCCGTCGAACTGTAAGGTTTCTATTGTGTCGTCGTAGTCGCCTGCTTTAAGTGCAACGCTCGCCTGTGTGCCGTCACTGGCCAGTGCAGTCACCTCGCGCCCATAGAGGGTTTTAACGCCTAACCGTTCGGCAGCAGCGGCCATCCCAACCGTAAATTTATGGATGTCGCCAGTTGAATCGCTCTCAGTAAAGTAACCGCCGTAATAGGTACCAGCCAAGGTGGGCTCGATGGCTTTCATTTCGTCGGGGGTCACTGCGCGACGGGGCAGACCACCTTCGGCCAGCAATTTAGATACCTCGCCAGCATGGTCGAAGCCTTTTTTATCGCGATAGATATGCAGAATGCCTTGCTTCTTTAGATCAAATTCGACGCCTTCGGCCTCAGCCCAGGCAAACAAATGCTGCCGGGCAGCAATCGCCAGACGAGTCGTCTCAATCGTGTTTGTGCGGTAATTCGGGATATTGCCGATAAATTCGGCAAACCAGGATAATTTATGCCAGCTTGGTTTAGGATTGACAAGTAGCGGGGCGTCGCTCTTTAACATCCATTTCAGGCCTTTGATGATGGTTGAATGATGGTTCCAGACCTCGGCATTAGAGGCTGATAGTTGGCCACCGTTAGCGAAGGATGTCTCCATGGCTGAATAACGGTGTTTCTCAAACAAGGTCGCGGCATAACCCCGTTTAGCTAAGGCGTAGGCTGTCGTGACACCTGTGATGCCACCGCCAATAACAGCGATTGATTTCATGAGTTGGGCTCCAAACGTCAAAGGGGTTTGGTGTGAAGCACATCACGGCTTCAACACGCCCCCTCTGTTTGGTACCTGAGAGATTCACGACCCGTCGCACCAGCTGGTGGTTCGACAATCGTTTGCTCCTGCGGTGTGCCGAGTGACGAAACTCGGCAGCTCTTCAGAGTTCACTGCGCCCATCGGTCCTTTTGCCTGAGAGTTTCCGGGGCGGTTGCTCCTTCGGCGCCGCACAAGACTTGGGTCTTCTACGGTCTCTCCCGATCTGGGTTAACTTACGCAGAATTATCGCACAGGCGATTAAATTTTTGGGGTTTCTTTTGTCTTTTGCTGACACCGTTCGACTACTGTCCTTGGCTGCAATTTGGGGTGGATCATTTCTGTTTATGCGAGTTGCCGCTCCCGTCCTGGGGCCCGCATTTTTGATGGAAGGCCGGGTGTTTTTTGCAGCAAGTTTTTTACTGGTGCTTGCACTTGTGCTGAAAAAACGTCACGAGATCTTTAAGCATTGGAAACATTTTTTTATCATGGGTTTATTCAATTGCGCCTTGCCGTGGTATTTGTTTGGTCAGGCTGCACTCAAGCTCACCACCGCGCAATTATCGATTATCAACGCCTTGGCTCCCTTATTTGCCTTTGTGATTGGCTTGGTAATGCGCACTGACAAGCTCGAGTCGAAGCGGGCCATCGGCTTGTTATTGGGCATCCTGGGTGTTGCAGTGCTGTTTGGTAACTTGGATTCGACCGGTGGCGCTGCGGATATTGCCTCTGTGTTGATGGCAACGGGCGCGTCATTTGCTTACGGTATCGCCACCAGCTACACCAAAGCCGTAAAAGGTTTAGAACCCTTTCACAATGCCTTGGGCAGTCTGTGGATGGCCTCTTTTATTTTGCTGCCGACTCTGTTTTTTGTGCCAATCAGGGGGGTGGTAACAACAACGGTCGTCTTGGCGACATTGGCTATTGGCATTGTCTGCAGTGGCATCGCCTTCTTGATTTATTTCAAATTAATTAAGAATGTCGGTGCCTCATCGGCTTTGACAGTCAGCTTTCTGATCCCGGTCTTCAGTATGCTTTTTGGGGTGATTTTTTTGCACGAGATTGTCACGCTGAGGACCATTGTGGGGATGCTGATTATTCTCGTTGGCACTGCCTTGGTGACTGGCTTTAGTGCCAGGGGATTAATCGGAGCAAAACGACCTGCATCATGAAAATCTAAATATTGCAGGCCGTTGTTCCAATTTTTGAACTGCCTAGCTGCGCTAGGATGATTTGCCGTGCTCAGTCTTCCTGCATGTGTGTGGCTTTTACAATCACGGCTTGTTGAGCTCTTTCTTCTGCTACAAATTTATTGAACCCAGCTCTCGTGCCGCCGATTGGTTCTATCCCCACGCTTGTTAGACGTTCCGAAATCGCGGGGTTTTTCATGGCTTTATCAACTGCCGCAGCAAGCTTATCCATGATTGCGTCCGGGGTGCCTTTTGGTGCATGTAAACCAGCCCAATGGGCGATACGCAGTTCGGGATAGCCTTGTTCTTTAGCCGTTGAGAGGTCCGGATAGGCTGAGATCCGGCTCGTCCAGGTATCTGCCAGTGCTTTCAGGCGACCGCTCTTAAGGTGGGGGATGGCAACAATACTTGCCTCTGAGGTGGCATCGACTTGTTTGCTCAGCACAGCCGTGACGGACTCAGAGCCACTCTTGTAGGGGATGATGTCAAGCTTGGCGCCGTAGTTTGTCTGCAAGACGCCTGCTACAAAATGGGGTGTGCTGCCCGTACCGGCGGTTGCCCAGTTAAAGCCGTTGCCTTTTTTAGAGGCTTCAATGAATTCCTTTAGTGTGTTGTAAGGCGAGGATGCATTGACTAAGATCACAGAAGGCGCCAAACCAATCATCACGACTGGCACCAGCGCCTCATCTTTATACGGCATGGTTTTTTTGATCATGCTGTTTGAAATGACACCGGCGGCGCTGATCAAAAACGTGTAACCATCCGGCGCACTGCGCGCGACCGAATCCGCCCCGATGGTTGTGCCACCCCCAGGCTTGTTCTCGACAATGATGGGTTGCCCGAGCTCTTTTGAAGCCCCTTCTGCCGCGGCACGGGCCAAGAGGTCATTTGCGCCACCGGCCGCGAAAGGGACAACGAACTTGATCGGTTTATTTGGCCAGGGTGTTTGAGCTGTGGCAGAAATTGACGCCAGGCCGATCAACAGACCGGCGGCCATCGTTGACACTTGTTTTACAAAATAAAAGTTCATATATGATTCAATTTGTCAGCATGACTGGGGGATCTTGCCGGTTGGCAGATCGGCAGTGTTTAGCTTAGGTTCTAAAAAGAATCATCATCATAAGTCTAAAAGGATATTCGTGAAAATTATTAACGCTACCGCCGCTCCACCACCTGGTGGTCATTACTCTCATGCTGTTGAGTCTAACGGCTTAGTCTTTGTGTCAGGTGTGTTGCCTGGTAAACCTGCTGAAGGCGAGGTTGACCATTTTGAGCGGCAAGTCCGCGCGACGCTAAAACATTGTTTAGCAATTTTGACAGAAGCTGGCTGCTCGTTTGATCATGTCGTACAAACAACTGCGTACATCGTTGGCGTCGCCAATTGGCCTGAGTTCAACAGGATCTATAAAGAGATACTCGGTGAACACCGCCCAGCGCGGGCAGTCGTGCCCGTCCCTGAGCTACATCACGGTTTTTTGGTTGAAATTCAGCTGGTGGCAGAGAAACCTGTGCGTTAAGCATCCAAGCCATACAAACTAAGCGCTCAGCCGTTTTGCAAATTGCATCATCAAAATAGCAACTGGCTGATCTGTTGCGCGAATCACCACTGCTTGCTCGCTCGGCGCGACAAAACTCAAGCCATAATGCTCAAGTTTGCGGCCACCAAAGTCGCATTCGCCTTTGACGACCAGCCAGTATTGGCCAGCGCCTGAGCTGGGCTCAGGGCCTGTGATCTGAGTCCCGGCAGGGCATTGATATAGTGTTGAGGCCATGCCATCTTCGCTCGAGGGGATGATCTCTTGCTGGTCAAGCGTGGTGAGTTCCGCTATCCCTCCCGTTTCACCAAATACGGCTGGTTTTTTACCCACACCAGAGCGGTGGGGCAGTTTGCTGGCTTTGAGCTCTTCCTTAAACTGAGGCATCCATCGCGCGCCTGGATCCCAGCCGTTACGCAAAGTTAGGTAGACGACTTTTTCCTCTGCAGCCTGGATCGGGGCATAGGGCGAAAAAGCCGTAGCGTAATGGACCGTCAGCATATCGATCGGTTTTACGCCAAACTTGCCGCCCTGCGACAAAAACACTTGAAACTGGTCAGCTTGGTGGTAATGACCTGGGTTGGTCATGTTGGACCCCTGCTCGACCAGGTAGGCAATGGGCTCAAGTGGCGGCGGGAATCCAACTGGTTCACGGGGCCCCACGTTTTTAGCGCGCCGCTCGACTGAGTTCATTCCGATAAACGACGTGATCCAAGTATCTGTGCCGTTTGGCAACTGATAGTAATGGCGGTTTTCGGTGGTCTGAGCCTTATTGATGCTGATGGGCATAGATGGAGTCTCCTGTTCTGTTCTTCTGTATACAGCCGATTCTATGGGTAAATGCCTCTGCGTGAACTGCTTTCGCTCTATTTTGGTGAGATTCGGCACGGCTCGTCAAGACGTATCGTCTTTCTCAAATGTAAGCTTTAGCGAATTGAGGTAATGTTCAGGGATTAACTTATCTTGGGTCTGAGCACGCAGTAATTGCGCGTACAGAAGATCATTCGACTTTCGCATACAAGGGGACAAAGGATGTTAACTATCTGGGGCCGTAAAAATTCGATCAACGTTCAGAAAGTCCTCTGGGCGTGCGACGAGCTGGGTTTAGACTTTGATCGCATTGATGCGGGTTTGGCCTTCGGTGTGAACAATACGCCAGAATACAAAGCCATGAACCCAAATGGCCTGGTGCCGGTCTTGAAAGACGGGGATTTCGTGTTGTGGGAGTCTCACGTCATCGTACGCTATCTTGCGCGTAAAAGCGGCTTGGGTAAATTGTGCCCCGATAACCTGCAAGTGGCTGCCGATGCCGAACGCTGGATGGATTGGTTTGCAACAACGATGTGGATCAATTTGCGTCCTGTTTTCTGGGGCTTGGTCAGAACACCACCCGAAAAACGGGATATGCAGGCAATCGAGCTATCCGTTAAGGCACTGACGGCTAATTTTGAGTTGCTTGACGCGCAGCTGGCTAAACATCACTTTGTGGCAGGTAACACCTTCACGATGGGTGATATCCCAGTCGCAGTAGGGGCTTTTCGCTGGTACAACCTGGCTATCGCCCGCCCACCTTTACCTAATCTGGATCGTTGGTATGCCTCAATCTGTGAGCGACCTGCTTTTCAAAAGTGGTGCATGGATCCTTTAACCTGATGCCCAGACGCGGGTTAATCCTCGCGTATTTGCCGACACTTGAAAAATGTAACTATAATAAGAATAGTTATCATTAAGTTTTAAATAAATTTTTGAAACTAAGACTGATAAGGTCTTACAACTAAGTGCCCCTATGCACCCTACGCAGTCTTTGAGTCAAATCCCGATCGGCCAGCTTGCTCGTATCGTTTCAGTTAATCAATGCGCTCAGATGCCAGATTGTGCGCGTCAGCTTAGCGAGCTGGGGTTTCTGCCTGATGAGCACATTGTCCTGTTGCGACGGACGATGCCAGGGTCTGACCCACTCGTGGTTCGGATAGGCGTATCGACTTTTGCTTTGCGTCTAGCTGAGGCGGCATGCGTTCAAGTCACACTCTGTGACAGTGCTCTGTAACAATGCGTGACGAAAAAATCCATTTCCATCCGTCTGGTCCGCTGATTGCCTTAGTGGGTAATCCCAATTGTGGCAAGACGGCGCTGTTCAATCGCCTGACCGGTAGCTTCCAGAAAGTCGCTAACTACGCTGGGGTCACAGTTGAACGCAAAGAAGGTCGGCTAATTACCTCTCTTCATATTGCGCTGCGGATTCTTGATCTGCCTGGTACTTACAGTCTTTACCCCCGATCTCTCGATGAGCGAGTAACCTGCGATGTCCTCGCTGGTCGAGCTCAAGGCGAAAGAAGGCCTGACTTGGCAGTATGTGTAGTCGATGCGACCAATCTGCGGCGCAGCTTGCGCTTGGTACTGGCCGTGCAGCGGCAAGGCTTGCCATGCATTGTTGCCTTGAATATGTCGGATGAGGCTCGTCTGAGAGGTATCCATATCGATGAGCAAGCTCTATCCGTCGAACTGGGTATACCGGTTGTCTCGACAGTAGCCACTGCGGTAGGTGGGGAGAGCGCGCTCCGTAAAATGCTTGATGATCCTGCTATTCTGCAATTGAAGGCCGGGCCCGCAGCTGTGAACGATACGGCCGACCCGGGGGGGCAACAGACCCACACTGATCACGAGCGTGTTCAAGCAATTTTGCGCAAACTCAAACTCGATCACCTTGTTCCTGATTTGAAAACCGAAAGGCTTGACCGGTTCTTGTTGCATCCGGTTTTTGGGCCAGTTGCTCTGGTTGTCTTACTTTTCATGATTTTCCAGGCGATGTTCAGCTGGGCTCAGGTGCCCATGGATTTCATCAAAGATATGTCGGATCATCTTGCAGTCCTGGTCGCGGATCTTCTGCCTGATAACTGGATGAGAAGTCTCATTGTGGATGGCGTGATCAAAGGGGCCGGTTCCGTCGTGGTGTTTTTGCCTCAGATTTTGATTCTGTTCGCTTTTATTTTGATACTTGAAGAATCCGGGTATCTACCCCGGGCGGCCTATTTGCTGGATCGCCTGATGGGATCAGTGGGCTTATCAGGCCGATCATTTATCCCCTTGTTGTCTAGCTTTGCCTGCGCGATACCCGGCATCATTGCAACGAGAACCATACCGAATCAGCGGGACAGATGGGTGACAATGCTGATCGCGCCGCTGATGACGTGCTCTGCGCGGCTGCCGGTTTACGCTTTATTGATTAGTGCCTTCATTCCTCAAACCAAGATATGGGGGTTGTTCGAGTTGCAAGGCCTCATCATCTTCATTTTGTATTTTGCAGGCATTCTGGGTGCCATGGGTGTGGCTTGGGTGCTGAAGCGTTTCACCGCCTCTGGTCGACAGATTCGTCCCCTGATGATGGAGTTACCCCCTTATCGCCTGCCGGTGGTCCGTAATATTCTGATCGGTCTGTGGCAGCGGACGCAACTGTTTATGAGTAGGGTAGGCGGGGTGATCATGGTGCTGACGCTGGCACTTTGGTTTTTGGCGAGTTTCCCCAGTGCCCCAGCAGGCGCTGCTGGTTCGCCAATTGAATACAGCATAGCGGGCATGATTGGCCACGCTTTGGCTGTGGTGCTCGCACCGATTGGTTTTAACTGGCAGATTGCAATCGCCTTGGTGCCAGGCCTAGCCGCTCGCGAAGTAGCGATCAGTTCACTAGGCACGGTCTATGCTTTGTCGACGACCACTGAGGTCGCCCAGTCTTTAGGGCCATTGATTGCTCAACAATGGAGCCTGCCCACCGCCTTGTCATTGCTGGCCTGGTATGTGTTTGCCCCGCAGTGTTTATCAACTATTGCAACGATTCGCCGTGAAAGTGGCAGCTGGCAATTGCCGTTGCTCGTGTTGGTCTATCTCTTTGCTTTGGCCTATCTCGCGTCGTTTATTACTTTTCGCGTTGCAACGGCGCTGCTCTAGCGCGCTCTTTACCGACAAGCGATCAGGCATGAAAGAAGTCGTCGTCTACATCCGCAGCATGGTGTTTCTGGGTACGCAGATCGTCGCTTTCCCCCTGCTTTATCAGATCAAACAATTCTGGCCGGATTGCCATTTGCGAGTTGTCGGACAGGATGACCTCGCACAGTATTATGAGTCTTTGCCTTGGGTCGATGACTACGTCAGGGCCAATCGCCTGAAGCAAAATTTTCTGGCGCTGAATAAGCCAGATCTCGTGATTGCGCTGCACTTTGCCAGTGAGCAGTTCTCACTGGTGAGTCTGCTCAAAGGCGTTAAAACGAGGATCGGCTTCCGTAACGGTCGCGTCACCGATGTCTTCTGGACGCATCGCTACAAAAAAGATTATTCCGAGTACATGGGTGTCGCCAATCTTAAGCTTTTGGCGGCCTACCGATCGTTTGATATCGCGACCGCTGCAAGAGCCTGTGTGACAGCGATCGCCGCGCAGCGGACCTCGAATCCGGACCTAGCCGATGTCGTGTTCATGCCTGGCGGCGGTGCAGGGGATTACAAGCGGTGGCCAGTCGAGCGCTATGTGGAGCTTGCGGATCTGTTAGGCCCGCGGATGGGAGCAGACATAAAGTTTTGCTTCGTGCTTGGCCCCGACGAGCAACGCGAGTATCAATGGTTGCAATCACTCAATCGAGATGATTTCGTCTTATTTGCCAATCGCCCCTTATCTGAACTCGCCTGGTTGACGCTACAAGCGAAATTGATTGTTGCGAATGATTGTGGGCCTTGTCATTATGGGCAGTTTGCTGGTGTGCCCTACGTTGGGGTATTTCACGAGACCAATCTTGAATGGTTCTGGCGACGAAGCGACACTGCCTCTGTTGTGCCAATGTTCGCCAATAAAGATATCAAATCGATTGAAGCGTCAGATGTTTTTGAAGCAGCGATCAAAGTCATGAGATGACAAGCGTTTGTCGGTAGCTAGAAAAATATGCTATAGTCTTGTGCTTTGCAGCGCCCGTAGCTCAGTTGGATAGAGTACTTGGCTACGAACCAAGGGGTCGTGGGTTCGAATCCTGCCGGGCGCACCAATAAACCAGAAGGCTACAGATTCCGATCTGTAGCCTTTTGTCGTTTTTAGATGTACCTTTAATGCACACTTCATCGTATAGAATGCACGCCACGAAGATAAGGTTTGTTGAAGTTTATATACTCTTTTCAGCGATCAGATAATAAAGGCATAGGCATGAAAGCAAAAATTGGCATTTCTTTGGCCGTCATCATCCTTGGCGCTGGCGCTGCTTGGGTGGGTGCTGGTATGTATGCACAAAAAACGTTTCAAGCCCAGGTTAAAGAGGCGACCGACAAGCTGTCTGCCAATCCCGTTGTCGCGGTAAAAGATCTCAAACAGGACAGTGGGTTTTTGTCTACCACGGGTCAGTTCACGATAGTGGTCAATGATCCAAGCACGGCTACCAGTCTTGTCATGGCTGCAGATTATCAAGCATCGCATTTCATTCAGCCCGACTCACTGAGCAAAGTTACCTGGAAGATCAAACCAGCCGGTGAGCATGCAAAAGATATAGCCAATATGTTTGGTGATAACGCCCGCCTAGAGGGTGTAGCAAAGATGGGATTCGATAAAAAAATCAGCTCAACGATTGCCATGCCAACGCTTGCTACCAAAGAGGGTGCTGAGTCATTTGAGTTTGGTCCGATCAGTGGCTTGATTAGTGGTGGCAACAATACGTTGTCAGCTGATATGACGATCGGTCGGATTTTGTTCAAGGACGAAGATGCTGTCGTTGATGTAAAAAAATTAAATTACCAGGTCGATGCCAAAGATCTTGCGTCTGGCATGTACAACGGTCAGCTGTCGGTTGACGAAATCAACACGAAAGAGGCGACCGTCGCGGGTGTGGCGGTCAAGGTAGGGTCGACAATGCAAAATGATCGGGTTGATCTGGCCATCTCTCCTTCGATTAAAAGTTTGTCATATGAAGGCATAACGGTTACCGATGCATCCATGGATTTTGTTTATAAAGATCTTGATGCTAAGAGCATTAAGACTATTTCTGCAATCCTTAATAACTCGACAATCACAAACCTGACTGCTAAAGAAAAGCAAGATTTGCAAACAGCGGCACGAGATTTGATCTATCAAGGCTTTACGATAGGGATGCCTAAGCTGGTCGCGACATCAAAACAAGGTGCTATTGACGGTAACTTTTCGGTTGAGCTTGCAAAAAGCACGACCACTAATCCGGCAGACTTCAATTTAATTAAGTTGGTGCATTCGTCTGGCCAGCTTGCCGTTAAAAATCTGGATCCACAGTACAAAGGCTTAGCCTTGATGTCGGGCATGCTGTCAGAGACACCAG
This sequence comes from Jezberella montanilacus, assembly GCF_003003055.1. GTDB lineage: Bacteria > Pseudomonadota > Gammaproteobacteria > Burkholderiales > Burkholderiaceae_B > Zwartia > Zwartia montanilacus. Next base: position 583,640 of record NZ_PVTV01000011.1, on the reverse strand, counting down.
ACGGTGTCAAAGCAGGATACGAGCTTGCTAATGGCAAATTGTCTTTCAATGGCCAGACGATTGATATCGACGAAGAGCTCGCGGCTGCTCAAGAAGTCATGAGTCACATCCTGACTCAAAACCTGTTCGATTAACGTTCAGCAGGGGGCGGGGTCGCTTTGTCAAATCCTGTCCCCTGGTCGGCTAATTTACGTACGTTGGGACAAAGGTTTGGTGACAGCAGTGCTGTCACTGAAGGGTCAGATCAGAGTCTGACCTATCGGCAACTCGATGCCTGCGCGCATCGGCTAGCCAACTACCTCAATACATTGGGTTTGACCGCAGGCGAACCTGTCGCTGTGCTGTTGAAGAACAGCTGCGAGGCAGTTTGGGTCTCTTATGGCCTCCGTTTGCATGGCGCTTGCGAAACCCCCCTGGCTTTTAACAGCACTGCGCAAGAGCTGGATTGGTTTGCTCAAGTTGCTCGGTTCAAGTGGATCATTGCTTCACCAGAAAAGCATGAACTACTCGTATCAATGGGCTTTAAGGTGTTACTGCCTCAAAACATCCTCCAGCAGTCGAAGCAAGAAGAGGGACGGGTAATCGCTCCGGTTGAGGCAGGTGCCTGGGGGCGCCTGATGTTTACTTCAGGTACCACAGGCAAACCTAAAGGGGTTTTATATACCCACGGCGCGAGAGTGGCTGGCGAGCAATTACAAAAAGCGACTTTTCCTTTTATGCCGCGGCCAGGTGAGCGCATCGCACTGATGACGCCCTTCATACATGGCGCTTCGTTATTGACTTACGCCTGGTGCGATTTTGGCGGTGAAGTCGTGCTGCTAAATGGTGTAGACCTCGAGCGTCTGACGCCCTTGTTAAATGAAAGCAAGCTAGCTGCCATTTTTGCACCGCCCACGGTATTGGCAAAAATCACGACAGCCTTCGCCGGTAAGCGGTTTGAAGGGGTGCGATGCATTTTTACAGGCACTCAACCGCTCACCTTGAGTCTTTATCAAAAAGCCGAGGCGATGTTTGGGCCTGTGGTGCGTGTGACCTTCGGCAAATCAGAGTGCGTGAACCCCATTACCGTACTTGATGCGGCTAGCACGCAGGCTTTTTTTACTTCTGAGGATCAAGCGCGGCCGGGTGCCTGTGTTGGTTGGCCTGCTCCAGGCGTTGAAATCCGTATTGCAGATCCTGCTCTGGCGACTGGTGAGGATGAAATCCCTGACGGTGAAGTTCTGTTGCGTGCGCCTCAGATGTCCGCCACGTTACTGTCGCCTGAGGGTTTGATCCCGCATGACAACGACGGTTGGCATGCCACGGGTGATCTTGGTTATGTTGATCATCAGGGGCGACTGGTTTTGACCGGACGTATCGCAGACGTGATTAAAACAGGCGGCTATCGAGTCAACCCAGATGAGATAGAAGCCACCTTAGCCGGACTGCCCTTAACGGGGCACATTTGTGTCACGGCTCTGGCATCCGACTACTGGGGTGAGATCATCATCGCCGTTGGTGAGCAAACACAAGCCGGCTGGGTCGAGGCAAGTCAAGGGCGGGTCACGGCGTTATCCAAACATAAGCGACCCAGACTTTACGTGTCGTTTGCTGAATTACCACGCAATCCCCAGGGTAAAGTGAGCCGTCGTGCCGTCAGGGCAGCAGTGCTCAGCCAGTATCAGCTCATTGACGGGGCATATCCCGAACTCAAGAAGCTCGACTAGCGCTTAAACTGCTCCATACATGTCGAATCTAAATCTTCGAGTCTTATCGGTCATCCCACCGATGACCCAGCTAAATACCCCCTATCCGTCAACCGCTTACCTGACGGGTTTTTTGCGCTCGCGAAAAATCCACGCGGTGCAAGAAGACTTGGCGCTTGCCCTGGTGTTGAGGTTGCTGTCTGTTGATGGTTTACAGCGTATTGAAGCTTGCGTTGACGCATTGCCCTTGTCACAACAATCCGACTCTGTCAGCTTCTTTGCTGAGCATCGAAAAAAATACGCAGTAACGGTCGATGGCGTTATCGCTTTCTTGCAAGGCAGGGATCCGACTCTGGCACATCGAATCATGAGCCGACATTATCTGCCAGAAGGGCCGCGTTTTGCCACGCTTGATGTTTACGTCGACGAAGAGGGCGGTGATCCGCTTGGTTGGGCATTTGGTGCTTTGGGCTTACACGATAGAGCTAAGCATCTGGCGACACTTTATTTGAATGACCTAGCCGATGTGATTCGCGATTCAGTGGATAGTCGCTTTGAGTTTGTTCGTTATGCGGAGTCGATCTCTGCCAGCCAAGCCACCTTCGATCCGCTTGCGCAGGCTTTGTCTGCAGACTTCAATTTGGTTGATGAGATTCTGTCTGAGCTTGCACTCGCAGCGGTGGCGCGACATGAGCCCACTGTTGTGTTGCTGTCGGTGCCATTCCCCGGCTCGGTCTACGGCGCGTTTCGAATCGCGCAAGCGATCAAAGCAAAGTATCCGGCTATGGTCACGTTATTAGGAGGCGGTTTCGTTAACACCGAGTTGCGTGAACTTAAAGATCCTCGCGTTTTTGATTACTTTGATTATGTGACGCTTGATTCGGGCGAGCGACCTTTATTGGCTTTGTTTGAATACCTGGTCGGCAACCGTTCAAAGCAACGACTAGTCAGAACATTTTTGCGCGAGGATCATGCATCAGACAACTCGTCATCAGAACGCCCTTCGACGGATAACCACGCTGTCGTTAGATACATCAACTTTGTCGAACCTGATGTGCCTTTTGAAGCTGTCGGTACGCCCACATGGGATGGCTTGCCTCTGGATCAGTATCTGTCATTGCTTGATATGCTGAACCCGATGAATCGCCTCTGGAGCGACGGTCGATGGAATAAGCTCACTGTTGCGCATGGATGTTATTGGAAGAAATGTAGCTTTTGTGATGTCAGTCTTGACTATATCGGGCGGTACGAAGCAGCTTCTGCGACAGTATTAGTTGATCGGATTGACGCGATCGTGAAAGAAACAGGTCAGACAGGTTTCCATTTTGTCGATGAAGCCGCACCTCCAAAATCGCTAAAAGCCCTTGCGACCGAGTTGATTGCCCGTGAGACCAATATATCGTGGTGGGGCAATATTCGTTTTGAAAAAACCTTTACACCAGATCTGTGCGATTTGCTTGCAGAGAGCGGCTGCATTGCCGTATCCGGCGGCTTAGAGGTCGCTTCAGATCGTTTGCTTAAGCTGATGAAAAAAGGTGTTTCGGTTGATCAAGTCGCGAGAGTCACTCGCGCTTTTACCGATGCTGGGATCATGGTGCATGCGTATTTGATGTACGGGTTTCCTACTCAAACTGTGCAGGATACGGTCGATGCGCTCGAATACGTTAGACAATTATTCGCTAACGGTTGTATTCAAAGCGGATTTTTTCACCGGTTTACCTGTACGGTGCATTCACCAGTGGGACTTGCACCGCAGGATTATGGTGTGGACTTGATCCCGTTACCGCCAACCACGTTTGCCAAAAATGACATTGGCTTTATCGACCCGACCGGTGTGGATCACGCGGCCCTCGGCGTTGGGTTAAAGAAAGCGATCTATAACTTCATGCACGGCATCGGGTTAGAAGAGGACGTGCGCAGCTGGTTCGATTTTAAAGTGCCGCGCACGACCGTTTCATCACAGCGAATTGAGAGAGCGCTGCAAGTAAGCTAGCCTATTTTTTGAATAGTGGGCAAACGCTTTCGGATACGGGTCTAAAAGCCTGATCCCCGGGAATGATCGCTTTGATGGTGAGCAGATCCCAAGGACCTTTGGACTCCGATGGTTTTTTGACCTGAGCCAGATACATGTCGTGAACCATCCTGCCGTCAGCGCGAATTTTGCCTTTGGTTGCAAAGAAATCATTGATTTCTGTTTCTTTCATTTTTGCTGACACGGCGTCCGCCTCTGCCGTCCCTGCTGCGGCGACCGCTTTCAAGTAGTGCATGGTGGCCGAGTAGGCACCTGCTTGCACCATAGAAGGCATGTTGCCGCCGTTGCGCTCACCATAGCGCTTCGAAAATTCACGGGTGGCGTCAGTTCTATCCCAATAAAAACCGTTTGTAAATGTGAGGCCTTGAGCAATCTGTAGACCCATTCCCTTAATGTCTGTAATAAACATGAGAAGGGTTGCGAGTTGCTGACCGCTCTGGGTAATACCGAACTCAGCTGCTTGACGCACTGAGTTTTGCGTATCGGTGCCTGCATTCGCTAGGCCAATGACTTTTGCTTTAGAAGCCTGTGCTTGCAATAAGAAAGACGAGAAATCGGGGGTCGTGAGCGGAGCCCGAACGCCGCCGAGTATCTTGCCTCCGTTGGCGACCACCACTTCACTGGTGTCTTTTTCTAGCGCCGCCCCAAAAGCGTAATCTGCCGTGATGAAAAACCAGGTGTCACCACCAGCCTTGGTCACGGCAGCCCCAGTGCCATGGGCTAACGCATAGGTATCGTAAGTGTAATGAATGCCATAGGGTGTGCACTCAGTGTTAGTCAGGGCCGAACTTGCTGAACCTGAGTAAATGGTGATGCGTTTCTTTTCGAGTCCAATTTTTTGCAAGGCCAGGGCGGATCCGGAATCAGTTGATTCAATGATCATATTGACGTCGTCGCGATCAAACCATTCGCGTGCACGGGCTGAGGTGATATCTACTTTGTTCTGATAGTTGGCTGAGAGAATTTCGATCGGACGACCTAATACTTTTCCGCCAAAATCCTCTGCAGCCATCTTCACGGCATTGACTAATCCTTGTCCCCCGAGTGCCGAGTAAACACCTGACATGTCTACCAGTGCGCCGATTCGAAAAGGCTTGGCATCCTCTGCACTGCTTATTCCTGCCCAAAAACCTGCCACCAACAGGCAGGCTTTTGCAACCTTGGTGAGCGCTGTGTTACGGTATTTCATGTGATATCTCCTCACGACTGCTGATTGAAATTTTGTGTTTTTATTTAGACTTGCTGAGCATTTCTGACGTATGTTGCCCTAAGGCCGGGCTTATTGCATCTTGTGCAGATGAGAGAAAACCCGAACAAATAGGGGTCGGTAAGGCAGTAATCGATTGACTCCCGAAGCTTGTGGTCGTGCGATCAAATAATCCTCTGGCTTTAAAATGCGGATCTTGCGCGGCTTCTTGCAAGCTGACGACTCGATTGACACAGACGTCACTACCGTCAAAGACTTTGAGCCAATGAGCAATTGGTTGACCGACAATGATCTGTGCGACTTGATCGATTGCTTCTCGGCCTAAAATCGCGGATTCGAGCTCAGGTGCGCCGATCAGTGCTAAGAAATTGAGCCAGAATTTTTCTTCAAGTGGTGCGCAGGCAAGAAACTGTTTATCTGAGGTTTCATAAATTTGATAGCGAGGACTTCCGCCTGTTACCAGATCCATCGTTGGTTCTGGCCAAGCGTCGTTTGACCAGCCATTACCCAAACCCCAGTACATCAGAGGGAAGAGATTGTCGGCCATCGAAATATCGAGCTGACAACCTTGTCCTGTCTGATCCCGTTGTCGCAAGGCGAGCAAAATATTCATCACGGCGGGATAGGCGCCTCCAGCAAGATCTGCCGTCAGGCTGTTAGGGACGAGAGGTTTGCCGTGCCTGTCTGCGGTGAGACTGAGCATGCCGCTCTTGGCTTGATAATTAAGGTCATGAGCCGCGATGCTTGCATCCGGTCCTGTTTGGCCATAACCAGTGATCGAGCAGTAAATCAGTCTGGGGTTAATTTGGCTTGCGTCAGGATAACCGAGACCTAATCGATCCATGACACCAGGCCTGAACTGCTCAACCAGGACGTCAGCCTCGGTAATGAGCTTTTCAATCTGTTCGCGTACCTTTGGGTCTTTCAGATCAACGACGAGGGATTTTTTTCCTCGATTGAGCAATGCGAAGTTGACGCTGTCAGTCCCGAGCCGCGGCTCGTAGCCCCGCATCTCGTCACCTGTTGGTCGTTCAATTTTAATGACCTCAGCCCCAGCCTCAGCAAGAAGAAGCGTACACATCGGCCCTGGCAGGAGCGTGCTGAAATCCAGTACCTTGACGTTGTGTAATGGCTGGTGACTCATGCGCTTTGCTTCTTTTGGCGAATCCAGGCGGTGCGCGCACGGCGTGCAGGGGCATAGGCCTCTTGGCCCAACTGCTCGTATAAGTCGCGCGTGACTTCGAAGTGGTGATGTAGCCCAGTCTGGTTCAACAATGCGATGGGGCCTTCCGGGTAGCCGAGACCCAGTCTGAGTGTCATGTCCATATCATTGGCACTCGCGAGCCCTTCATCAAGTCGCCTGAGCGCTGCGTTGTAATAAGGGCGCACAAGTCTATCCACAATTCGGCCAGGGAAATCGCCGCAGACTGCTACTTTAAAACCGCCAGCTTCGAACGCAGCCTGCGCACACTCGATCGCAGCGGGGGCAGTGTAGGTCTTGTAGACGAGTTCGATCAAGTTAGTCGGGGCAGCATCACCCAGTCGAAAACGGGCGAATCCCACCACGTTGTCTGGTCCGTCGTCGTCACCAAGGTGAACGCCCAGGCATTCAGTACCCAGCTCCAGTGCGACGAAACGTGCTGAGCGAAACTGCGGTGCCAGCTCTTGGAAGGCCGTACCAGCCTGAGGGCCAGTGATGACAGCGTTTTCGGCTGATTGCTGCGCGGCTTCGATGAAAGGATGCGTATCTGGAAACGATCGACTGACACCTGCAGAGATGATTTGATAGGTCATAGTCAGGCTCCGAAGATTTTGTTGTCGTCGTACTGATAAAAACCACGTCCAGTCTTGCGGCCCAGATGCTTGGCGCCGATCATCCGCTTGACGAGCGGTGGGCAGGCGGCCCTGGGCTCATTGGTTAGCCCGTGCATGGCATCGCACAGAAGTAGTTGAGTATCCATGCCCACCATGTCTAACAACTCAAGTGGTCCAAGCGGGTAGCCGAGCGCGGTTTTGATGGCAAGGTCAATGTCAGCGGCCGAGGCAACCCCTTGATCCACCATATTGATGACGTCGTTGTTAAAGGGGATGAGAAAGTAATTCAAAACAAAGCCAGGGGTATCTCGTGTTCTGACAGGCTTTTGGTTTAGTTTTTCACAAAATTGCCACGCTTTTGCGAACGTTTCGTCTGAGGTGGATATGCCGGGAGACATCTCGACCAGTTTCATCAATTGCGCGGGCAGACAGAAATGCATACCCACGACTCGATCGTCGCGGCCGCTGCCTCCCGCGATTTCAGTGATCGAAATGGTTGACGTGTTTGAGGCAAAAATGGTGTGGGCCGGGCAAATCTTGTTGAGCTCGCTAAAGAGGGTGTGTTTTACTTTTAAATCCTCAAATACGGCTTCAATAATGAAATCGCAGTCGCTCAGATCTGCCATGGTTGTGGTCGTACTGAACTGAGCCATGATGCGTGAATCATCGCCAGCGGCGAGTTTGCCGCGCTCGACTGATTTTTTTAGAAAGGCGACCGCCTGCGCTTTGGCATTGTTCAGCGCCTCTTCGCGCTGGTCGTAAACACGTGTGACGAAACCCGCTCGTGCGCAGACAATGGCAATCCCTGTGCCCATCGTGCCGCAACCAACAATTCCTACCGTCGTGTTTTCATTCATCACTTATCAACCTTTTTTCAGAAAACTGCGTCCAATCAACTGACGGTGAATCTGGTTGGTGCCTTCCCAGATTTGCGTGATCTTTGCGTCGCGCATCAAGCGCTCGGCCCGATAATCCTTGCAGTAACCATAGCCTCCGAGAAACTGTACGGCATCGGTTGCCATTCTCATGGCGAGATCTGTTGCCTTGAGTTTCAAAATCGAGGCTTCAATTCCGATGTTGCTGGCGCCCCCTTCGATCATTTCTGCGACACGCCAGAGCCAAGACTCACACATCACCAGTTCTGCAGCAAGGTCGGCCAGATTGAATTGCAAACCTTGAAACTCAAGCAGCTTTTTGCCTGATTGTTGACGCTCGTTCATGTAGGCGACAGCGTCTTCAAACGCAGCACGTGCAATGCCTAAGGCATGTGCCGCCACACTCGGGCGAGATTTATTTAACGAACCCAGCAGGATTTTTAGTCCGTCGCCAGGGTTTTGTAAAAGGTTAGCCCGAGGGATGCGGCAGTGCTCGAAAGACAGGGATGCTGTGCCAGAGGCGCGAGTACCCATTTTGTCTTCAATTCCCGTTACGCTGAGGCCGACTGTGCCTTTTTCGAGGATGACCGCAGTGATCGCCTCTTTCGCGCCTGCGATGCCAGCCCACTTGCCGAACACTAAATAGATATCCGCGACATCGCCATTCGAGATAAAGATTTTGCTTCCGTTGATGATGATGTCATCGCCATCTTCGGTGAAACTGGTTTTCATTCCTGTTGCATCGGAGCCAGCCGATGGTTCAGTGATCACCAGGGCTGCGAGGCCGCCTTCGGCTATCCGCGGCAGCAATCGCTGTTTTTGCTCTTCATTTCCAAAATCGATCAGAGGCTTGATGGCGTGGAAATTGGTTGCCCAGATAATCCCCGTCGATGCGCAGGCTTGACTGATTTCACGCACACAGGCCAAGTAGCTGGCGTAAGACATCGGCGCGCCACCATACTCCTCAGGGATAAACATGGCATTCAAGCCAAGGTGATTGATGTCCTGCACATTGTCCCAGGGGAAATCACCCGTTTTATCGTAGTGGGCAGCGCGGGGTGCGATTTTTTCTCGTGCCAGGATTTTCACGGACTCGAGCAACATGCTCTCTTCGTTGTTCCATTTCTGATCGGCGTCGAGTCTTTCAAGTACATGCATAGTGGTGTCCGGATAATTAAGGCTAATTGTTGCTGTGCTTTCGCTCAACCTAACATGCCATGGGCACCGTCAATATAAATGGTCTCACCAGTCATGAAAGCGTTGTCCATTAAAAACAGTGACTCAACCAGCTTGGCAACGTCATCGGCCTGACCAGGCTTGCCACCAGGGATTCGCTTGGCAAGGTAGTCCGCCAGCGGACCTGTTTGCATGGCTTCGCGGTTCATGTCTGTCATGATGTAGCCAGGGGCCACGTTAAGAACCCTGATGCCTCTATTGGCCCACTCAACGGCCATGCACCGTGTCATGGCACCCACAGCTGCCTTGGCGGCGCAATAGGCCACGTGTTGTTTGATGCCAAGCTTATCAAAAAATGAGCCGATGTTAACGATCAGGCCACCAGCCTGTCTCATGAAGTAAGGATAGATCGTCTGGCTTGCCGCTAAAACAGCGACCGCATTGATGTCCATCACTCGTCTGAACTCATCCGCGTGGAGCGTTTCAGTTTTGCCTTGCGAGTGAACCCCAGCGTTGTTGACAAGGCCGATGAGGGGTTGTTTGAAGTGCTCAGCCGTCGCAGCGAAGGCTGTCTGAAGTTGATTTTCGTCACTGACATCGCAACTGATGGCAAAGCAGTTTGCCTGAATGTTGGCACTTGCTGTCTCAGCGGCTGGCATACTTCCTGACCGCGAAAGACAGCCCACTTGATAGCCACTGGCAGCGAGACGAGACGAGATCGCTGCGCCAATACCTTTGCTTGCGCCGGTGACAATAATGCAGCCTTTGCTCATGACTATTGATCCTTGAATTGAGCGGGACGTTTACCTAAAAAAGCTTGCATCCCTTCTTTCGCGTCTGCAGTCTGGTAAGCAAGCGTTGAGAGATCACGCTCGATGCGAAGACCTTCTTCAAGTGTGGTTTGCATCCCACGTATCACGGCTTGCTTGGCAAACTCAAGTGCAGGGAGGCCTTGTTTTAGCATAGGGCCTAAAAACTGCACGCCTAGTGCAGTCGGATCGCCGTCGTCCACGAGACTGTTGAGTAAGCCGATTCTTTCTGCCTCGCTAGCATCGATGGTGCGTCCCGACATGATGATCTCAAGCGCTCGACCTTCACCCACTAACCTCGGCAAGCGTTGCGTGCCCCCATAGCCAGGGATGAGGCCAAGTTTCACCTCCGGTAAACCCATCTTTGCTTTGGCTGTGCCAATACGAAAGTTACACGCTAACGCAAGTTCGAGTCCTCCACCGAATGCATAACCGTGAATCACCGATACCGTTGGCACGGGCAGGGCCGCTATTCTTGAAAACACGGCTTGGCCGATGCCAGCCCCAGCGTGTTCTTGTAGCGTGCTGCGACCGATGAGTTCGGTGATGTCCGCACCCGCGCAGAACGCCTTATTGCCAGCACCAGTAAAGATTACGCCACGGACCTGGCCAGCTTCGATGCCAGCTTCAATTTGGTCGATGATCGCGCCGAGTTGATCGAGGATAGCAAAGCTAAGCGCATTGAGCGCTTCGGGCCGGTCGAGTCGAACAAATCCTAGCTGGTCGCGGATACTTAATTCAATGCTCATGGGATTGCTCCGATGCTTTCCAGCGGACAGGTTCTGGTGTGATTTTTTTGTCCTTCACCCAAAGAACCAGTTCGCGCTTCAGGACTTTGCCGCTCGCGGTCAGCGGAAATCGATCAAGAACAATAAAAAACTCTGGCATATCGAACTTTGATAGTCCTACTCGATGCAAGTGCCTCAATACCTCCAGGGCCTCGATATTGCCGCCGTCTCTCAGAATAATGGCCAGGCATACCTTTTCACCCAGTCGGTCATCCGCGATTGGGAAGGCAGCGGCTTTGGCAATATTAGGGTGTCGATGCGCCAGGTCTTCGATGTGAGCAGGATGGATGTTATGGCCACCTCGGATGATCAGATCCTTCTTTCGTCCGACTATCTGGACGCAGCCGGCTTCGTCCATCACACCGAGGTCACCGCTCATGAACCATCCATCTCGATTGAACGAGTCTTCGGTTGCTTGTTGGTCATCGTAGTATCCAAGCATCAAGAGACCACCGCGACCGCCGAGTTCGCCGATCTCGCCACGTAGCAACTCTTCATTGGTTCGCTCTGGATGAAATATTTTGACGGCATAACCCAACGCCGCGCGTCCGCAGGTCGAGACGATGACTTGCGTTGAATCGGTGGGTAGGGTGTATTGGTGAGAGCCGTTCTCAGTCATGCCGTAAACATTTTGAGGAGTGATGCCTATCTTCAAAAATTGTTCGGCAACCTCTTGCGGGATCGGTGAGCCCGCCATATAAAAAGACTTGACCTTGCCCAGAGCAGTTAAGTTGCATCGCTTGAAATCATCCAGAATATCCATCGCGTGGGTGGGGACCCCCATGACATAGGTTGCCTGACTCTCGACGATCCAATCCAGTGCAGGTTTGCCCGCGGCAAAGTTGTGGATCACAAGTTGTAGACCTGCGGCAAGCCATTGCTCGATCGCAACGGTGCCAATATGATGGCTCAACGGGCTCAGTGTTAACAAGATTGTGTTGCTGTTGTGGTGCCAGTCGCGCACCATGGCTCTGCCGTTGGCCAGCAGCGTGTTGTCACTGTGCATCACGCCTTTGGGCAAACCGGTGGTGCCTGACGTAAAAGCGAGATAAACGATCTTGTCTGGGTTGTTGACGAAAGCCTCAAGATGCTGAGCGTGGTCGCGTTGGGTTGGATACGTCAATGCGGCTGGCATTTCTGGGACGGATGCCCCGAAATGCGGGCCAAGGACATAAGCACCCAGCAAGGTCTTGACCTTGTCCAGCCGATCGAACACCGAGTTGGTTTTACTATCTGAACCGTAACCTGGTTGCGTAAAAAAAGCTTTGCAGCGAATGCGCTGCAGTAAGGTGATCACTTCGTCAGCCGTATAGCTTTGATGCAGAGATGGGCAGCAAACATAGCCATTGCGAGAACAGGCCAGAAAAATAATCACGCTCTCTACACGGCTTGGCAACCAAATCGCGACCCGGTCGCCCTGGCTCAGGCCTAGTGCCGATAAAGCACTGGCGATATTCTCGACTTGAGTAAGCGTCTCAACCCAAGTTAGCGTAGCTGATACATCCCGCAATGCGATGTCGTTGGGGCGCTCCAGGGCATGTTTTGCAAGCAGTGAAAAAAACGTGTCGCCCTGCCAAGCGCCCACAGCGTATTGCTCCTGCGTGTGGAGGGGGTCATGTAAGGTCAGCATGTGAAGGAATCTGCTGCTAATGGCCGAACGTCGACCCGTCTGGTTTGCGTTTTTCGGCAAACGATGCGGCCAGTTCGTCATGCTCGGCCGTATCAAGATAGCCACGCAATAACAAGTCATGTGCCATTCGGGATAAACCACTGACTCCACCGTGACGCACATTGAAGGCGGCCTTGACGGAGGCTAGTGCGAACGCGCCGCGATCGGCAATTTCCAGTGCCCACGCGTGAGCAGCTTGGCGCAGTTCGGCCGCGGGCACAACTCGATTGATCAAGCCCCAGTCGAGCGCCGTTTGAGGTGAAATTTTGGGATTCGAGTACCACATCTCTTTAGCCCGCTTTTTACCGACAAGGTCTTCTAAATACCAGGTGCCGTAGCCTGCGTCAAAACTTCCCACCATGGGGCCTACTTGTCTGAACATGGCGTTATCCCCCGCAATCGTGAGGTCGCACATCATTTGCAAAACATTACCACCACCGACAGCAAACCCATTGACCGCAGCAATCACAGGTTTTTGCAGGCGATCGATGCTTTCATACATTTCAAGTGTGGGCAATACTCCCGCATAAAGTTGCGTATCTTCCATGTCATCTTTTCGGCCGCCGAGACAAAAAAAACGATCTCCCGCACCAGTCAGGATAATGACTCTCGTCCTGGTTTCACGACGAATTGCGTTGATGCAATCGCGAATTTCGTGACACATAGTGTGATTAAACATATTGCCGTTCTCAGGACGGTTAAGCGTGAGTGTGCCGACCGGGCCGTCTTCCTGATAGAGGATTGTCTCAAATTGCATCTTGTCTCTCTTTGAATTATTTTTAACCTTAATGTGACCTAAGTGTACGCACCAAGTACACTGGATTCAAGGCACGCAGTTTATCAAAGTATGCTGTGAAATTACTGATCAATCGTGATGTGAGCATCCTCGATAACCTTCTTCCATGCCGCTGTATCTTTTGCCATTTTTTCTGCGCAGTCCTCAGGTGTGCCACCGCCGGCGTCAAAGCCAAGCTTTTGTAGTTGTGCAAGCACGGCTGGATCTTTCAGGGTTTGATTCAAGGCCTTGTTTAATTTTTCAACAATAGGTTTTGGCATCCCTGCAGGCCCGAACACACCAAACCATGTCAGCGATTCGTAACCCGGCACTGTCTGGATAATTGGAGGCACTGCAGGCAACACAGGTGACGGGATTGGTGAAGTTACCGCTAATGCCCTGACTTTGCCGTCCATGACGTGCGGTGACCCTGAGGACATGCTGTCAAACATCAAATCGATTCGCCCAGCCATCAAATCCGGGATTGCAAGCGCAGTCCCTTTGTATGGGACGTGGGTCAATTGAATACCTGCAGCAGCTGCGAAACGAGCGGCTGACAGGTGCGGAATCCCACCATTCCCAGCAGAGCTGTAATTCAATTTACCCGGATTTTTCTTGGCAAAATCGATCAACTCTTGCACGGTTTTGTATGGAGCCGAGAGCGGCACGATCAGCACTTGTGGTGACGAGGCCAAATAGATGATGGGCGTGAAATCCTTAGTGGGTGAGTAGGGGATACCAGGATTTAGCAGAGGACCAATAGAGTGTGTGCTCGAAGTCGTCATGACGATGGTGTAACCGTCAGGCGCCGAATGCGCCGCCAGATCCGAACCAATTACACCAGCGGCCCCTGCACGATTTTCTGCAACGACGGTCTGCCCAATGTCGATGCTGAGGCGTTGTGCAACCACTCTGGCGATGATGTCAGTGGCCCCACCAGGAGGAAAAGGCACAATCAGTTTGATCGGCTTGCTAGGATAGGTTTCAGCTGCTGTGGCGTTGAAGCTAAGCAGGGTGATGAGGCTGATTGCCAGTGCTTTAAGAAGTTTCATGTGCGGTGATGCTAAAAATTAATAGGTTTGATTGCTGAGACGATCTGCTAGCGCAGGCGATACTTTTATCGGCATATCGAGTAGCCAGAAGGACAGGCCTTTGCCGTGGGTATCAAGATTTAGTGCGTCATTGACGCCACCATCAAGAATGCCTTCAAGCACAAAGTTCATGGATGCGATTTTAGGTAAAACATATCGGGTCACTTTAGTCGGATGTCGATGCCCGAACCAGGCCGCGACGCTTACCTCGGTGACTTGCTCAAGTAATACCTGAAAGCATTCCGTATCCCAAGCAATGAGACTGATATTAGAGGTATTGCCTTTATCACCGGCGCGTCCGTGTGCTAACTGGTGCAGAGGTACTTCTGTCATGGCGCGAATCATGAGCGCTCCTCCCCTGCAATGGTCCATCCTGCATCCACCGACTCACGGGGTATGGTGCAGGATAAGGTATCGAGCCGTGGCTTAAGCGATGTACGCACGCCGCCACCGCCGGCAGGGCCGCAACAATAGAGCGCTAAGACTTCTCGTGAAACCTTCTCCGCGATTTCCTTTTGCATATGGACACCCGCGACACGTAATCTGACATCATTCGCCGAGGTGTTCAAACCCCGTGCGGCTAATTCACCGGCGTCATCCCCAAAGATACTCAAGGCCCCGATAATGTCGACACGCAAATCAATCAGATGACCAATACGTTTGCGGATGGTGTCACCCGCCAGCATTGCGCGCTCTTTGGCTTTGAAGCCTGCGTAAGAGATCTCGGCCTCGCCGATCCAGCCATTGTCATAGCAAACGTTGACTTTAAGTTCTGGTGGTCGGGCGTGGCCGGTGATCCCGTCAAGGCGCACGCGATCTTTCGCCGTTTCAGTAATGGTCGCGTTGGTGATATCGGCCGTCACATCTGGCGTTAGATACTTGGCAGGGTCATGCACTTCGTAAAGTAATTGTTCTTTTGCGGTTCGCAAATCAACTCGACCACCAGTATTGGCGGCCTTAAAGACAGAGAAGTTACCCTGACTGTCAATCTCTGCGATCGGGAAACCAAGGCGATCCATCCCTTCAACAGGCTTCTGGCCCGGTACGCAAAAGTAACCGCCCGACACTTGTGTGCCACATTCAAGCATGTGTCCGGCCATCGTACCGCAACCCAGTCTGTGCCAATCGTCCAGAGACCAACCGAAGTGAGCCAAGGCGGGCCCCAGCGTCAGGGAGGGGTCAGACACTCGACCAGTGACAACGATGTCTGCACCCTCTTGCAGTGCTTCACTGATTTGTTGAGCACCCAGGTAAGCGTTGGCACTGACGATGCGCGCCGGGTCGATGTTTGAGCTCAGGCGCTTAAGCAGATATTGCAATTGCTCTGGCTGGGTTAGATCGTCGCCGTGCACAACAGCAATTCGCGGTGCTCTTAGCCCTTGTGCTCGAGCGAGCGCATAAATTCTCTGTGCTGCAGCTTGCGGGTTGGCCGCGCCAAAATTGCTGACGATTTTGATAGAGTGATCCAGGCAACGACGCAAGACAGGGCCGACCAGATCATCTAGCAATGGTTCGTAACCAGAGAGTGGATTTTTACGTTTTTCAATTTGCGCAAGCGCCAGCGTTCGTTCGGCTAATGTTTCGAAAGTCAGGACGCCACCGCCCAGCGCAATCAAGGTTTCAACCACTGGTTTTGTGCCGTCGGTTCGATCGCCTGAAAATCCAGTTGCACAACCAACAAAGAGATTTTTTGAGGTCATCGCTCAACTCACCACATGAATAGGATGCCCCCGTTTGAAGGCCTCCAAGTTAGCCAAAATACCTTGTTTGAGATTATTGACCCCACTTTCACTGGCCCAGGTCACGTGAGGAGTAATGATTAAGTTGTCTTGATCGTAGTCCATGAGCGGATGTTTTGCAGCGGGTGGTTCATGAGCGAGTACGTCTAAGGCGACGCCTCCGAGATGTTTGCTTTTCAAACCGTCGAGGACCGCCTCTTCATTGATGAGCGGCCCACGAGCCGTGTTAATGAGCAAGGCGCCCGGCTTCATGTGAGCGATTTCCGCGTGACCGATCATGCCCCGGGTTGCTTCTGTCAGTGGACAATGCAAGCTGATCACATCACTTTGAGCCAGCAGGGTTTCAAAACGAACGTAGCCCTCACGAATATCGTGGCGGCCTCGATGCTCACCGAAGAGCACATTCATGCCCAAGGCTTTCGCTAGCCGAGCGACTTCGCCGCCAATTGCACCATGACCAAAAATCCCCAAGGTCGCGCCACTGATATTGAGAATAGGCGCGCCGTGCACACAGAAGATCTTCGAATTTGACCAGGCCTGTCGCGCGCGAGTCTGATAATGAGTCATAGAACGTCGCAAGGCGAAAATCAAACCGATGACCCCTTCAGCCACGCTTTGCTTTGAATAGCCGGGTACGTTCGAGACCGTTACACCATGTTCTCTGCAAGCTTGTAAATCGATACAGTCGTAACCAGTTGCAGCCACGCAGACGAATCGCAGCTTGGGTGATTTCTGCAAAATGGCCGCAGTGATTTTGACTTTATTGGTAATGCATAGGGTCGCGTCCGCCAAAGCCTTGACTGCCGATGCTGTGTCAGACGGGGTAGCCGGGCAATTAATCCATTCATCAGCCCAAGAGGGGACAGGTAAGTGCTCGGGCATCGTGTCGCTATCTAAAAATACAATCTTCGTCATGGTGGTCGATTTTAAAAGCCGGGTTCAGGGTAAATTTGTGTGTTAAGTACACCCAGTAACTATCCAAGGTAGCACGTTTCACAATCGTAGCGGGAACCTTCAACTTGCCCGCCAATCCAAAATAATTCGAGCCCGGCGGCAGGACTGCGGTTATTTGTTAAAGTTGGGTCTCTGATATAAGTGAGATGATCAGCATGAGCGATGACAGGCTAGCCAGCATCCCCAAACGACTACTTGCGATCTTTTGTGTGGCAACGATCGCCCTCTTGACCTGTGGCGTCGCGACCGCATCGACTTATAGCTTGTCCGGAAAAGTCGTGAAGGTGGCCGATGGCGATACCCTCACGGTTCTTGTTAATCGGCAACAACACCGAATTCGCCTGGCGAGCATTGATGCCCCTGAGACATCCCACGGTAGCGACAAGCCAGGCCAGCCGTTCGGTGAGGCAGCGGGCAAGTATTTATCCAGCCTCGTTGCCGGCAAGGTATTGACCTTGACTTGTTTTGAGCATGACCAGTACGGCCGTGAAGTGTGTGACGTTCCAGTTGATGCCACGACCGCTAATCGTATGCTGGTCCAAAGCGGCTACGCGTGGGCCAATCAGCAAGCCGGGGGTAAGTATTTGCGCGACAAGGCACTTCCGGCGTTGCAAAAACAAGCCCAGACCGATAAAAAAGGTCTTTGGACAGAGCCCAATGCCATCCCGCCCTGGGTCTGGCGCTATCGTTGCTGGAAGCATCAACAGTGTTGATAGTCAGACTCGTGCTGCTGTGCATCCTGTTGGTGGGATGTCGTCCTGAGGTTGGTGAGCCAAAAGGCAGGGCAGCGGCTTCGCCGATTAACAGTCCTTATGCCCAAGCTGCGGAGCAACGCAACACGCTTTATACAGCCTTTTCGCAGCGCTCGCCCAAGACGCTGGATCCGGCACGGTCTTATTCCTCAGATGAAACCCCCTACACCTACAATATTTACGAACCGCTTTATGCATACCATTATTTAAAACGTCCTTACGAGTTGATCCCCAGAGTGGCTGAGTCCGTCGCGCAACCCGTTTTTTTGGATAAGCAGGGACGAGTGCTCAAGGATGATGCTGCATTGGCTGAGGTTGCCGAGAGTGTTTACGATATCAAGATCCGTCAGGGAATTCTGTTTCAACCGCACCCGGCATTTGCAAGAGATGCTGAGGCAAAATTTGTTTATTACCCGATTAGCCAAGCGGGTTTAAAAGACAAATTTTCGGTCACTGATTTTGAGCAGACTGGTACTCGTGAGCTAACGGCAAACGACTATTTGTATGGGCTGCGCAGGCTCGCCAGCCCGAGGATTGCATCCCCTATTTTTTCAACCCTAGCAGAGCATATCGTTGGCTTCAGGGAGTATGGCAAAAGACTTCGCGAAATCGATACCGAGTTGCGCAAAGACGTTACGCCTGGAGCGAGTGATCTCCCGTGGTTAGATCTACGATCAATCGGGTTTGCAGGGATTGAGGCCGTTGATCCTTACACCTTGCGCATTCGCGTGAAAGGCGTGTATCCACAGTTCAAATATTGGCTGGCAATGACGTTCGCGGCGCCCGTCCCCTGGGAGGCCGAGCGCTTCTACAGTCAGCCAGGGATGGCCAAGCACAATTTATCGCTTAACAACTGGCCAGTGGGTACTGGTCCTTATTTTTTATCCGAGTCCACTCAGAATCGACGACATGTCTTGAGCCGGAATCCTAATTTTCGTGGCGAACCTTATCCTTGCGAAGGTGAACCGAGCGATGCCCCCAGTGGCTTGCTAGAGGATTGCGGGAAACTGACTCCATTTATTGACCAGATTGTTTTCAACATGGAGAAAGAGGCGATACCCTTGCAAGGCAAGTTTATGCAGGGCTATTACGACATCCCTCAAGTAGACCGGGGTGATTACGGGGTGGCCATGCTGGTGGCTGCGAGTGATTCTGTCGATAAAGCCAGCCTGTACGCCGAGCATGGCATTAAATTGCCAACGACCGTTGAAGCACAAATCCAGTATTTTGGTTTTAACTGGCGAGATCCTGTTGTTGGACGTGGCGATAGCCCTGAGCAACAAGTGCGTAATCGAAAGCTTCGTCAGGCCTTGAGTATCGTTTTTAATTGGGAAGAATACGTCACGATCTTTAAGGATAATCAGGCTCAAGTGGCGCATGGCCCGATTCCGCCCGGCATTTTGGGATATCAAGCCCTCCCCGCGGGCTATAACCCGCTGGTATACGACTTAGTGGATGGTAAACCCAGCAGAAAATCCGTTGAAGGGGCAAAAAAATTGCTGATAGAGGCGGGCTACCCAGATGGTCGGGACGCCAAAACTGGCGAACCGCTCGTGCTGCATTTTGATTCTGCGTCCAGCGGTGGAGCCAACCCACAACTTGACTGGATGAGAAGGCAGTTTGCCTTGCTCGGGATCCAGCTCGATATCCGCGTGACGGATTACAACCGCTTTCAGGACAAGATGGCACGCGGCGTGGCTCAAATGTATATGTGGGGTTGGGATGCCGACTATCCCGATGCCGAGAACTTTTTGTTTCTTTTTTACGGTCCCAACGTCAAGGCTGAACAAGGCGGCGAAAACGCCAGTAATTACAGTAATCCTGAGTACGATGTGTTGTTTGAGAAAATGCGCGATCTCCCCGACGGCGCTGCAAAAGAAGCCGTCATTTGGAAGATGACCGACATCCTCAGGCAAGACGCGCCGTGGATGTTTGGTGCCTTCCCCAAATCGGCGGGCGCCTTTCAACTGTGGGTTGGTAATGCAAAGCCCACGCAAATGGTCAGAAACACCCTGCAATACATCAAACTTAATACGGACGTTCGGCAACAAAAAATTGACGAATGGAACCCGCCTCGTTGGTGGCCTGTTGGCATAATAATATTTTTTATTTTGCTGATGATTTGGTCTGCTTGGCGCGCGCTGCGGCAGCAGGACAAGCAGACCGCATTCGGTGAGGCTTCGCCATGATTGCGTATGTGGTGAGACGTTTGCTTTACGGTGTCTTGATCCTGCTCGGGGTCAATTTAATCTCGTTCATTTTGTTTTTTGCAGTCAACACGCCTGACGATATGGCGCGTTTGTCAATCGGGGGCCAGCGGGTCAGCGCCGATGCAATTGAGAAATGGAAAGTCCAACACGGTTACGACAAGCCCTTGTTTGTGAACGCTTCAAAGGGTGGAACGGAGCGATACACAGACACGATCTTCTATCAACGTTCAGTCAGCCTGCTGATATTTGATTTTGGTGATTCTGATGGCGGTCGGGATATCAACCGAGAAATCAGCGAGCGGATGGGGCCTAGTCTGGCGCTTGCTGTGCCCACTTTTTTTCTGGGTTTAATCGCAAGCATTGTCTTTGCACTAACTTTGATTTTTTTCAGAACCACCCGACTTGACTTCTGGGGGGTCGTGATTTGTGTAGTGATGCTTTCCATCTCAAGCTTGTTTTACATCATTGCAGGGCAATGGTTGTTTTCAAAAATGCTTAGATTGGTTCCTTATTCGGGGTTTTCAGGTGGGGTGGATGTGGTGAAGTTTCTTGCGCTGCCTGTGATCGTGGCAGTATGTGCAAGGTTGGGGCCAGAGGCGCGATTCTATCGAAGCCTTTTCTTAGAAGAGATTGGTAAGGACTACGTTCGCACGGCGCGCGCAAAAGGTTTGGGTGAACACGTCATCCTGTTTCGTCACGTGCTGCGTAATGCCATGCTGCCCATTCTGACTGGCACAGTATCCGCTCTCCCGTTATTGTTTATGGGAAGTCTGATTGCTGAATCCTTTTTCGGGATCCCCGGCCTCGGCAGCTTTACGCTAGACGCTATTAATGCGCAGGATTTTGCTATCGTCCGAGCGATGGTGTTTTTAGGATCTGCTCTATACGTTGTGGGATTGATTCTGGCTGATGTGTCCTACACGCTTGCTGATCCACGGGTAAGGTTCGATTAGCCATGATGCCGAAAATTGTGCTCTTGTGGACTGACCTTGCTTTATTCGCGTTGGTATTGCTGGTTGGCTTCTATGCATGGCGTGTCTCGCGATCTCGGACTTTGAAATCGACTTGGATGCGGGTTGCGCGCAGTGCACCAGCAATGTGCTCAGGTGTGGTCCTCAGTTTCTTTGTCGTGATCGGGCTGGTTGACTCACTTCATTACCAGCCTCGTCTGCCGCCATTGAAGGGTGCTGCCCCAGATGCCCCCATCGTTTATGCACCCAAGCTTGTCTCGCTGCTGGATGGTTTCCTGGTAGATACTGCTTTTGTCCAACCTGAGAAAACCTATTCCCGTCCGCTCGCTTTTCAACAGTTCACTAAAGAGTCATTGTTTAACGCCAAAGGAGAGGCGGTTCGCGAGTTTCCGCGCCTTAAGTTTGGCGGTAGTCATCTTAGCGAACCAGAGACTCAGTGGTTGGCTGACGTCTGGAAACGTGCTTTGGGTGGGCTTGCCGCTGGTGCGATAGTCGCGGGGGTCTTGGCTGGTTTGCTCTGGCGTAAAGCAAAGGATAGCGTCTTGCCTTGGCGTGCCATGTTGACAACAATGGTCTTAATGTCTTTAGTGCTGGGAGCGATTATTGGACTGTCGTCGGGCTATCATGTCCTCGGTACAGATGGCACTGGCAACGATGTGCTCTGGCAAGCTTTAAAGAGCGTCAGGACCGCTTGGGTGATTGGTAGTCTGACCACCGTTGCGATGCTGCCTCTGGCCTTGTTGCTTGGGATTTCCTCAGGTTATTTCAAAGGCTGGATTGACGATGTCATTCAGTACATCTATAGCACCCTGACTTCAATCCCAGGTGTGCTGCTGATTGCCGCGTGCGTCTTGATGATGCAAGTATTTATCGATACCCACGCCACTTCATTTCCCACGGCTGCCCAGCGCGCTGACATCCGCTTATTCACCCTTTGCATGATTTTAGGTTTGACTGGCTGGTCAGGCCTATGCAGATTGTTGCGGGCAGAGTCTCTCAAGCTCAGAGAGCTTGAATATGTTCAGGCAGCTAAGGCCTTTGGCATCTCGCACTGGCGCATCATGCTCAGACATCTGTTGCCTAATGTCATGCACATTGTTTTGATTACGGTGGTTTTAGAGTTTTCAAGCTTGGTGCTTTACGAGGCGGTGTTGTCTTATCTTGGTATCGGTGTCGATCCGACCATGAACTCCTTTGGCTCGATGATCGAAAAGTCTCGGCTCGAAATGTCACGTGATCCGATGATCTGGTGGAGCCTTTTTTCTGCTTTTACGTTTATGTTGGCCTTAGTCTTGTCAGCCAATTTGTTTTCAGACGGGGTGCGGGATGCCTTTGATCCCAAATCGCGTTTGTTCAGACCACGACGGTTCATCAAACCTGTGTTGGCTGGCGTGAGTGAGGCAACGCTTGCGACAAGCAGCGCCAAGAGCATTTGGCCTAACCCTGACGCAACCTCGTTACTTGAATTAAAGGCCCTTGAAATCGGTATTGATGCTGATGATGAATTGCGTTACGCCGTCAAAGCACTCGCCCTGACTGTCAAACGAGGGGAGACGTTTGCGTTGGTGGGCGAATCGGGATCCGGCAAGAGCATGACTGCCTTTGCCCTGATGCGTTTGCTGCCCGATGCCTTGAAAGTCACAGCTGGCCAGATTGTGCTGGACGGTCAGGATTTGAATCAACTATCCGAGGCGCAGATGCGCTCCGTTCGTGGTGGACGCATTGGCATGATCTTCCAAGAGCCTGCGACCAGCCTGAATCCTGTCATGCGGATTGGCGATCAAATTATCGAGCCAATTGAGCACCACACCTCTTTACGCGGCAAAAAGGCCAGAGCTCGAGCCTTGCAATGGCTGGATCGAGTCGGTATCCCCGATGCGGCGAAGCGAATCGATGATTATCCTTTTCAGTTTTCAGGTGGGCAGAAGCAACGCATCATGATTGCGATTGCGCTCGCTGCAGAGCCGACTCTGCTCGTCGCCGATGAACCGACGACAGCACTCGATGTGACGGTGCAGGCTCAGGTGCTAGCGCTGATCGCAGAAATTCAACGCGAGCTGGGTATGGCCGTGCTGTTGATCACGCATGATCTGGCGGTGGTTAAAGGTGTGGCCGATACTGTCGCGTTGATGCGGCATGGTGAAATTGTCGAGACGGCGCCCGCTGACGAGTTCTTCGCTTCCCCGAAACATCCCTATGCACGAGAGCTGTTTGATGCAATCCCGACCTATTCCAAGCGAGGTAAGCCGTTGTCGCGTTTGTCCGGAAACTCAAGTAATCAGACTCTGAGCGGATCTGAACTTGATCGCCAGCCCGTTCAAGACATCGTGTTGTCAGTGCAAGACTTACAAGTTCACTATCGCTTGCGTGCAGGCTTTTTACAGCGCACCGTTGGCTGGACAAAAGTCGTTCAAGAGGTGAGTTTCGATTTGCGCAAGGCCGAGACCCTCGCAGTGGTGGGTGGCTCGGGTTGCGGCAAGACGACCGTTGCTAAAGCTTTGTTACGCCTAATCGACCCGAGTGCTTATGTCGGCGGAGACGTCAAGCTTCATGATCAGTCGATCACGTTGGCGAATCGCTCGCAATTAGCGGCTTTGCGACAGAAAATCCAGATCGTATTCCAAGATCCCTATGCCTCACTCGATCCGCGCATGCGGGTAACAGAAATCCTCATGGAAGGCATTGAAGCCCTGCGACCAGAATGGTCCGTCAGTCAGAGACAACTCCGTGTTGATTATTTACTGGCGCGCGTGGGGCTGCCCGAAGATGCCGGGATGCGTTTCTCACATGAGTTTTCAGGTGGTCAAAGGCAACGTATCGCTATTGCAAGAGCGCTGGCTGTCGAGCCGGAAGTACTGGTACTGGACGAGCCAACCTCAGCGCTAGACGTTTCAGTACAAGCTCAGATACTTGATCTCTTGAAAGATTTGCAGCGTGAGACCGGGATGGCTTACATCTTGATTACTCACAACTTTGGTGTGGTTGAATACATGGCCGATCGAGTCGCTGTGATGGATGCTGGTCGACTGGTAGAGGTCGGCTCGGCAGACGAAGTGCTGC
This sequence comes from Jezberella montanilacus, assembly GCF_003003055.1. Classification (GTDB taxonomy): domain Bacteria; phylum Pseudomonadota; class Gammaproteobacteria; order Burkholderiales; family Burkholderiaceae_B; genus Zwartia; species Zwartia montanilacus. The sequence continues at coordinate 560,032 of NZ_PVTV01000011.1, read as the reverse complement.
ATCACGCCAAGCACGAGCTGACCCGGACCTTGCTCGCGGCCGTCCCTCGTCTGAGCTTTGCTTGATGGGACTAGGCCTCTTGAGGGGTATACTAGCCCTCTTGTCTTTTTCGCCTTCGCCCCAATACCTGAACCATGGGACTAAAAGTTTTCGATTTACAGTGCGGCAATCTTCACGTCTTTGAGGGTTGGTTTGGTTCGCACGAAGAATACGACACGCAACAGAGCCGTGGCCTGGTGACGTGTCCCATGTGCCAGAATGATCAAATCACCAAAAAGCTCTCTGCTCCTCGTCTCAATGTTGGGCATTTTCACGAAGATGCCAAGCAAGGTGGTAACCGGCGCGAGGCTGAGGTCACGCATGCTGGCGGGCAAGATATTCGGCAAGTGATGGCGCCTATGCCGATTTCGAATGAGATCATGCAATTGCAAGCTGCCGTGATGCAACAGATGCGTGAGTATGTTCGAAAAACCGAAAATGTTGGTACTCGTTTTGCCGAAGAGGCTCGCGCCATTCACGAAGGTGACGCGGTTGAACGTCCCATCAGGGGTGTTGCCAGCCCTGACGAGCAGCGTGAGCTGATCGAAGAGGGTATCGCTATCGTTGCGTTACCTGAGTTTCTGGATGCCGACAGACTGCAGTGAACTGTCGGACTGGTTGCGGGGCCTGTTGCATCGCCCCATCCATTACTTCCGCTATTCCCGGTATGCCAAAAGGCAAACCCGCCGGCACGGCATGCGTGCAGTTGCTTGATGATATGAGCTGCGCGATCTTTAACGATCCAAGGCGACCCGCCTTTTGTGCGGGCCTCAAACCGTCGCCTGACATGTGCGGTCACAGTCGCGAGTACGCGCTCAAATGGTTGGGTGACCTTGAACAAGCCACCCGGTAACAGACTGCTCCAAGTCCTTTGCCTAACCCCGGGCTTTCACCTTTAGACGCCACGCGTGTAGCAGAGGTTCGGTATAACCGCTCGGTTGGACGAGCCCCTTTAGCACGAGATCCAGCGCAGCTTGATACGCATACGAGCTCGTAAAGTTTGGTGCCATCGGCGTGTAATGAGGATCATCCGAGTTCTGGTCATCAACGACTTTAGCCATGCGCTCGAACGTCTCTTTGACCTGTGCTTCAGTCACAATGCCGTGCAACAACCAATTAGCAATGTGCTGGCTTGAGATGCGTAAGGTTGCGCGATCTTCCATCAAGCCCACGTTATGGATATCTGGGACCTTTGAACAACCGACTCCCTGATCAATCCAGCGAACGACATAGCCAAGAATACCCTGGGCATTGTTATCGAGCTCTTGAGCGATGTCGGCCGCAGTCCAAGCAGCCTGTGCGGCTTTAGTTGCAACAGGCACTTGCAAGATCCCATTTAAGAGCTTTTCGATCTCTGTCGTGGCATCAAGTTTTTCGAGTTCTTGCTGAATCGCTGCAACATTGATCTGATGGTAATGCAGAGCATGCAGCGTTGCAGCAGTGGGCGATGGTACCCAAGCGGTATTCGCACCAGCCTTGGGATGAGCAATTTTTTGTTGCAACATCGCAGCCATCAAATCGGGCATCGCCCACATCCCTTTACCAATTTGTGCTCGACCACGCAGGCCGCTCGACAAGCCGACCAGCACGTTGCTGCGCTCATAGGCAGCTAACCACTCGCTGCTCTTCATGTCGCCTTTGCGAATCATGGGGCCGGCCTTCATGGCGGTGTGCATCTCATCGCCTGTGCGATCCAGAAAGCCAGTATTAATGAACGCGACCCGAGCCGTTGCTTCATTTATACACGCCTTCAAGTTGACGCTGGTGCGACGCTCTTCGTCCATGATGCCCAGTTTGACTGTATTGGCAGGCAGACCAAGTAATTGTTCAACGCGGCCAAACAACTCGTTAGCGAACGCAACTTCGGCAGGGCCGTGCATTTTCGGTTTGACGATATAGACAGACCCAGTGCGCGAGTTGCAGATGGTCTGATTGGCCGGGCGTTTGATATCGTGCAGGGCGATGGTGGTCGTGACAATCGCATCCAGCATGCCTTCGTAGATTTCGTTACCTTGCTCGTCAATGATGGCGGGATTGGTCATCAAGTGACCGACGTTGCGCAAGAACAGCATTGAGCGACCGTGAAGCTTGATCTTGCCATCCTTGGCGCCGACGGCCCCTGCTGCTGCGGTGTATTCGCGATCTGCGTTAAGCGCCCTGGTAAAGGTTTTGCCGCCTTTGCTTACGCTCTCAGTCAGCGTGCCCTTAAGAATCCCAAGCCAATTGCTGTAGGCCATGACTTTGTCAGCACCGTCCACTACCGCGACAGAGTCCTCGAGATCAAGAATGGTCGACAGGGCGGATTCAAGCACGACGTCATTCACACCAGCTAAGTCGTCTTTGCCTATCCCTTTGCTCGCATCGATGCGAATGTCAATATGCAAGCCATTGTTGCAGAGCAAAATACTGGATGGTGCTGCAACCTCGCCCTGATAGCCAGCAAATTTGTTCGTATCCGCTGGGCCAGTGATACTGCCGTCTTGCAGCTTAACGACAAGTTTGCCGTCCTGCACCGAATACTGTGTAGCGGTGTGATGCGAGCCGTTAGCAAGGGGTGCAGCCTGATCTAACAAGTCGCGCGCGAAGCCGATTACCTTGGCGCCGCGAACGGGGTTGTAGCCTTCACCATTGGGACCAGACTTAGTCGCACCATCGGTCTCAGCAATCGCATCAGAACCGTAAAGCGCGTCGTACAGTGAACCCCAGCGGGCGTTCGCTGCATTGAGGGCGTAGCGAGCGTTCAAAATAGGTACAACCAATTGCGGACCAGCTTGCACAGCAAGTTCTGCGTCGACGTTGGTCGTGGTTGCCTGGACTTTCCCGGGTACGGGAACCAAGTAGCCAATTCGCTCGAGAAATGCACGATAAGCCGGCATATCTTGAATTGGTCCGGGGTGTGCTGCGTGCCAAGTGTCCATTTCAGTCTGAATGCGGTCGCGTTCAGCTAGCAGCGCTTTATTTTTTGGCGCCAGATCGCGCACAATCGCATCAAAACCACGCCAGAAGGCAGCGCTATGTATGTCGGTACCTGGTAGGACTTGATCTTCGATAAAGCGGTAGAGAACGGTATCGACCTGGAGGCCATGAACGGTGGTGCGTGCAGTCATGCTTGATTACCTTGCAAAGATTGTGAATGACAAGCCCTTGATTCTACTGCTTATAATGAAGAGCCGTGCGAATCCGCATCAGGGTGCTTCGAGAGACAAAAATATGACAAATAGAAGAGATTTCATTCAATCTACGGGGGCTGTGCTGGCGACGGCCATGCTCCCTGGGCTGGCGGGTGCTGCGACCGCTAAGTTTCCCACCCGTCCGATCAAATATATTTGCCCCTGGCCAGCAGGCGGTGCGACTGATCTTATTATGCGTTCGCTTGCTGAAAGCGCGAGCAAAATTCTGGGCCAGAACGTGGTGATCGAGAACAAACCCGGTGCGGGGGGAACCCTGGGGGCAACTGAATTGGTCAACGACAGACCCGATGGCTACACGATTGCCCAGGTGCCTCAGGGTGTCTTTCGTATCCCCCATATGCAGAAGGTCAATTACGATACCTTGCATGATTTTACGTGGATCATCTGTCTGACTGGTTATATCTTTGGACTGGCCGTATCGGCTGATTCACCGGTCAAGAGCATTGCTGATCTGGTTGCGTTCGCTAAAAAGAATCCTGGTGTATTTACCTACGGTTCGCCGGGCACTGGCACGAGCCCGCATCTGGCAATCGAGGAGTTCGCTCAAAGAGCAGGCATTACCTTAAGCCATATCCCGTTTAAAGGCAGCGCGCAGAACCTGCAAGGTACTTTAGGTGGTCACGTGATGGCCATGAGCGATTCCGGGCTGTGGGGAGAGTACGTCGACACCGGCAAGATGATTCTGCTCGCAACCTATGGCAGCAAGCGAACCAAGCGCTGGCCGACCGTGCCCACGTTAACTGAACTGGGCTATGACACGGTTTCAGATTCACCGTATGGCGTCTGCGGCCCCAAGGGTATGGATCCTGAAATAGTAAAAATCCTGCACGATGCGTTTAAAAAGACACTTGATGACCCCCGCGTGTTGGCCACTTTCGATAAACTCGATCAGCCTGTGATTTACATGGGGACCGAAGAGTACACAAAGTTTGCTCGCGATACCTTTTTTGCTGAAAAGGCAACGATCGAGCGTTTGGGTATGGCCGAAAAGTCTTAAGCTTAGGAACAAACGATGGGCATGATTGATTTTGATAGTGTTTGGGTCATTCTGGTCATGGCCGTCTTGCTCATCGTGGCAGTTCTTAATTCTGTTCATCAGGCTGAGGTAATCGCTCACAAAACGGGCGAGCCTTTCGGTACCTTGGTTTTAGCCGTTGCAGTGACGATCATTGAAGTGGCTTTGATCGTATCCATCATGCTGGCAGCAGGTGAGGGTAGCGAGTTAATTGCTCGCGACTCGGTCTTTGCAGCAATCATGATTGTCACGAACGGTGTGATCGGTGCTTCGATTTTCTTTGGTGGTTTAAAGCACAATGAGTTGCGTTTTCGCGTTGAAGGCACTAACTCTGGTCTGGCAGTTCTCATTGCCCTGGCGACACTGACGCTGGTGTTGCCCGTTGTGACGACCAGCTCGCCTGGCCCGACGTTCACGGAAGGGCAACTTATTTTTGCAGGTGTATCTTCGCTAGTGCTGTATTTCACTTATGTATTTATTCAGACAGTGCGCCATCGCGGGTATTTTCTACCTCTTGATGAGGATGATCGTGATGACCCCCACGTGCACGCAGAACCGCCGTCGAATTTTAAAACCGCCGTGAGCGCAGTCTTGCTGTTAGTGTCTTTGGTTGCCGTGGTAGCGCTGGCTAAAGCCTTAAGCCCTGCGATTGAGCATGCCATTAGTCATGCCGGTGCACCAAGATCTGTTGTAGGGATTGTTATTGCAGCGCTTGTACTGTTGCCTGAAGGGGTATCAGCAGTAAGAGCTGCCATGGCTAAACGCTTGCAAACCAGTTTAAATCTGGCCCTGGGCTCTGCATTGGCGAGTATCGGGCTCACCATCCCTGCCGTTGCCATCGTGTCAGTGTTTTTCCATTTGCCATTGAGCTTAGGCCTAGATGCGCTGGGTATGACATTCTTAGCGCTCACTTTTTTGCTTGCAAGTTTGACGATAGCAATCGGTCGGACCACGGTTTTACAAGGTGTTGTGCATCTTGTGGTCTTTGCCGCTTATCTTTTTATGAGTTTGGTGCCTTAGCTCGGTTACTCAGACTGTGTCTGGCAAAACTGTTCGTAAAGAATTCCCATAACCGCTTGCGCTTCTTTGCTGGCAAGAGAGTAGTAGATCTGTTTACCTTCTCTTCGCGTTTGGACCAATTTTTCTTTTCTCAAGACAGTCAATTGCTGCGAGAGTGTTGGTTGAAATATTTCGAGGCGACTTTCTAACTCGCTGACGCAACATTCTTCTTGACTGATTTGGCACAAGATCATCATGCGATCGCGGTTCGATAAGACTTTCATCAGACGACAAGCCTTGTCCGCAGAGGAAAGCATCGCTTTAAGATTAAATTCACTCATCTTCTTTAAATCGCGTTCAAAGGAATCTTCAAATAAGACGTGCCATTGTCTTCAGGGGCCGGCAAATCGCCAGCTCTGATATTGATTTGGATAGAGGGTAGTATCAACGCAGGCATATCCAGCGTTTTATCTCTAGTGGTTCGCATCGATACAAAATCATCTTCTGAAACCCCATCATGGATATGGATATTGCTGCTTCTCTGCTGCCCGACAGTGGTTTGACACTGGGCCGACCGACCGACGGGCGGATAGTCATGGCACATGTATAGCTTGGTGTTACTGGGATAGCTCAGGATCTTTTGAACTGAGTGATACAACTGACCGGCATCGCCTCCGGGGAAGTCGCACCTCGCTGTTCCGACATCTGGCAGAAAGAGGGTATCGCCCACGAAGATCGCGTCGTCAATTTCAAAGGCCATACAAGCGGGGGTATGACCTGGTACAAATAGACACGTGACGCTTTTTTCTCCAAAGCTGATTCTTTCTTGATCCTTTAGCAAGTAATCGAATTGAGAGCCGTCAGCGCAAAAATCCAACCCCAGATTAAAAATGTTTTTAAAGACACCTTGTACCGTTGAAATATGTTCGCCAATGGCGATCTTCCCGCCAAGCTTATCTTTCAAATAGCGGGCTGCTGTTAAATGATCTGCGTGGGCATGCGTTTCAAGTATCCAGTCAAGGTTAAATTTTTCGTTTGTGATGTATGTAATGAGTTCATCAGCCGATGCAGTAGATGTTCGACCCGCTTTTGAATCGTAATTGAGAACAGGATCAATCACGATGCAGTGCTGTGTCGAAGGATTACTAACCACGTGGGTAAAGGTCCAAGTCGCTTGATCAAAGAAGCTCTTAATAAATGCGCTCATGAAGTTTGCTCTGTTAAATTATATAAATTATATATTATAAAAATATATAATGTATACTGAAGCTTGTTGCTGCTTTTGCGGCATTCAGTGATGAGGGTAGGTGCAACATGAATATTAATTGGCAGGATTTCAGTCCTTTTTCGTCTTTGCTTGGTGGCGTGGTCATTGGGTGTGCAACCGTTATCTTGATCGCCTTTCAAGGTCGTATTGCAGGGATAAGCGGCATCGTTGCGTCACTTATGCAATTTAACAACACGCCCAAAGGTCATTACCTCTGGCGAATTCTGTTTGTTCTCGGTTTGCTCAGCGCAAGTTTTGTCTACTCCTTGTTTTGGACCTTACCAGAAGTACAGATAGATATAAGACCTCACTTATTAATTGCGGCCGGGTTGTTGGTAGGCTTCGGGACAAGGATGGGGTCAGGGTGTACGAGCGGTCATGGCATCTGTGGTCTAGGACGCCTCTCGTTGCGATCGCTGGTTGCAACGGTCACTTTTATGGTGGCTGGCTTTTTGACTTGCTTTGTTTTCCTACATCTTTTCAGGTAACGCCATGAAAAACCTTCTCACATTTATCGCTGGCTTATTGTTTGGGCTGGGCTTGATCGTTTCGGGCATGACTAATCCTTACAAAGTGATTGGATTTTTGGATTTGTTTGGTCGCTGGGATCCAAGTCTGATGTTTGTCATGCTTGGTGCAATACCCGTGGCGTTTTTTGGGTTTAATTTTATTGAAAAAAAGCGCACGACTATTTTTAACGAGCCACTTCATCTATCCGGTAAAACGCATCTCAATAAAGCGTTAGTTGTTGGCAGTCTTATCTTTGGTGCGGGCTGGGCGTTGGCTGGCTTCTGTCCCGGACCTGCGCTGGTCTCACTTGGGTCGGGCAATACCAGTGCACTGATTTTTGTTGTCGCAATGAGCGCAGGCATGGCCTTTCACGATCACTTGTATAAACCGATTTTTAACCCAAAGTCGACTTAAATCACGCATAAAAAAGCCCCCAAACTGACATCCGAGGGCTTTTGATTCACGCGCCTTACTGATCAGTGTGCGAATTGACACACCGCCTCATTACATGACTCGGCTACGGTACTCACCTGTGCGGGTATCGATTTCGATCTTGTTACCGATTTCGCAGAAGAGCGGCACAGGCATCTCGAAACCCGTATTGATTTTGGCAGGCTTCATGACTTTACCTGAGGTGTCGCCGCGGACAGCTGGCTCGGTATAAATGATTTCGCGGACCACAATGGTCGGCAGTTCAACCGAGATTGCACGGCCGTCGTAAAAGACGGCTTCTACTGGCATACCTTCTTCAAGGTAGTTCAAGGCATCGCCCATACTTTCGGCTTCGATTTCAAACTGGTTGAAATCAGCATCCATAAATACGTACATGGGATCAGCGAAGTACGAATAGTTGACTTCTTTTTTATCCAGTACGACGATTTCATATTTTTCGTCGGCTTTTGAGACAGTCTCGCTGCCCGAGCCAGTCAACAAATTTTTGAACTTGAGTTTGACGACCGAGGCATTACGGCCTGACTTGCTGTACTCTGCGCGCTGCACGACGAGGGGGTCTTTGCCGACCATCACCACGTTGCCGACGCGCAGTTCTTGTGCGGTTTTCATTGGTAAAAACTCCGGTAACTGAAGATCTGGCGCACTCGACGCGCCAAGTTGATAGAAATTAGCCCTCTATTCTAGCCTTTCTGACTCGTTGACGCTGAAAGTTCACAAAATTTGATCAAGGCACTCGCCAAATCGGGTGTTCGCGTTTGTTGAGTGCAAAATTCAAACATGGCTTTGCGCCAACGAGCGAACGATTCGGGTGATAAAGCGAGGTTGACTGATTCTTCTAACTCGGCGGCATCGCCATGCCCGTTCCAGGCGCGTAAAAGCTCGGTCACTCGATCGCCGGGCGTCACTTTCTTGATCCAGGCGTCTAATTTAATGAAATGCGTGCCTTCGTCCTGAGGATAAATTTGCCAGATCATCGGCTTACCAGCCCAGATCGCCCTCACTAACGAATCCTCCCCACGGACGAAATTCAGATCTGCTGTCCAGAGGATTTTGTCGTAATCTGGTTGCGTGACAAATGGGATGCGATGTATTTGGCATTGCCCTTGCCTGCCTGATTGAAGGTAGGTGGCCACGCCATCTGGTACGAGCAGGAGCGAAGGCTGAGTGCGGGTTGCCAGGGCATTGATCAGGCCAGTCACGTTCGCCTGGGGGTAACAGAATAGCGAGACAATGAAGGGTTGGTTTGCTGTTTGATCTCGCCAAGCCAGAGAAGTGTTTTGATCAATCCCAAGCGCGCAGAGCAAATTGAATTGCTCGTTGCGATCAGTCCACCAGTGGTCGCGTTGCGAGATGAGGTTTTCCTCTCGTATCAGTCCGCCTGTCTTTTCTGTAAAACCAGGAAAGAAAAAATACGAAGATAATCCGTCGCTTCGCAACGAGGGGAGTCCGTGGCAACCTTCGACCCAATCCTCTGCGCTGAGGTAGTCCAGATTGATCCACAATGATTTGCTCGCATGAAGCTTAGCTAAATAAGAGGCGGGCAAATCACACGAGAAGCTAGCTATTGTTACATCTGCCGGATCAAGGTCTGGTGCCCTGTCATCCCACCGGATTACGTCAATCCCATTGATTGACTGGCGAGCGACTCGGTAGTCGACGAGCGGCTCGAGCTTTTTGAAGCTTGCGAGTTGATCCACCCAAAGTCTGATTGACCAGTCATGTTCACGGCACAGTTGTCTGATTAGCCTGTAAGTTACACCTATGTCGCCATAGTTATCAATGACACGGCAAAAAACATCTGCTCTCAGCATCAATGAAACTTGGCGGGCGCGGTTTGCGCATCCTCAGGTAGTTCGGCATGCACCATTTCACCGATTGGATTCGGGAAATAAGGTGCACCACAGTCGTCGCAAAAATCAAGCGACAACAGGTTGGGCAACTGTCTGATGTCCTGCACGCCGCACGATTTGATTAATTCAACGATATCTGCCGCAGTATCCCGCGGCAAGGCTTCTGGCTCAGGCGTCTGGGCATCATCCTCTCTGCCGTACATGGGCCAAAGGCACCCGTAGACCACTTCGTTTTGATTTTTTTGAGTAAAACCGATCCGGTATTCTTCAACCCTTAGTTCGCCACACCCAGCAACGATTGCCCGCAAGTTCCCGGGTTCAATCGTCAGGGCAGCACACAGCCAGGCAATCGCCGCCTTTACCGATAGCGGCCTCACTCTGCGATCTGCTTCTCGGTTGCTCACATAAAAAGCGTCTGGTACTAGAATTTCAAAACCACAACCAGGAACTAAATCTGCAAAGTATTTACTGCTGTCTGCCGCCCAGCGTTCAAGGCATCCGACGCGCGCTTCTCCTAGTTCGCCAGGTTCTTCCTGCCAGCGAAATAAGGCTTTGCCTTGCTCGACAGCGATTGCACCTACCAGATAACGTGTATCCGCCAGCATGTTGAAACTGTCAGGGACTTCGTTTAATACTGGCTCAGCTGCTGGCAGGTCAAGAGCCTTAGCGCCGAGGCTGTGCAGCCATTGCCATGTTTCTGAGAACCCCCGCGGCATTTGATCTAGACTGACCATTCTGTGCATCATCGCTATTTTTGTATGTGCGGCCAAAATGTGCTGTTGCATTTGAGCAGTTAGCCCACTCAGGATATTGGTTGAAATGACTTGAGTCGGGATGCTGTAGCGTGTCCAGGCAACTAAGGGGGCGAGGATAAGCAGCACGTCATAACGGACGCCGTCTTTTTCCATGACGCAGGACTCGGATAGCGTTTCGGATTGCTCCATCAATACTTCATAGCCACCAATGTGATGCTGCGAGAGATGGTCGAGCGCGTCGTCTATGGTCTGATCTTTGCCGTTTGCCAGCATTTTGCCGATCTGCTTTGCCAGTTCGGCTTCCCAGAAGCAGTCTTCGACACGGCTACCCGAACTGTGCAACGCCAGCGATAGTGCAACAAGACGTGAAGACTCACGACTTAGACGGGACGGTAACGAAGCACGAGAACGGGGCATAAACTCAGCCAATCGATGGAATCAAGTGAACAGTGTACAGAATCTGTTGAATGGGCTTCTATTGGCTCTGTCAGACTGGTATTTATTTCGCGATATAAAACATGCAATGAAAAAAGGCCACCCTGAAGGGCAGCCCAGTCAACCGTTCAAGCCGCGATGATCGCGGCAAGAGGGAAGGACCTAAGCGTCGATGGCGTTAGCCACGTCGTTGTAGTCGTCGATCTTGTCGAAATTGAGGTACTGATAAATCTTGTCCCCGCTTTCGGCAATGACACCCATATCACCCATGTACTCGACTTTGGTTGGAATGCGACCAAGCTTCGAACAAATCGCGGCTAACTCTGCTGAACCGAGGTAGACGTTGGTATTCTTGCCGAGACGATTCGGGAAATTACGTGTGCTGGTTGACATGACCGTTGCACCTTCGCGCACTTGAGCCTGATTACCCATACATAATGAACAACCGGGCATCTCTGTGCGTGCACCCGACGAGCCGAACACGCCGTAGTGACCTTCTTCGGTCAGTTTTGCAGCATCCATTTTGGTCGGTGGTGCGATCCACAGCTTAACTGGGATGTCGCGTTTGCCTTCGAGCAGTTTCGATGCGGCGCGGAAGTGACCGATATTGGTCATGCAGCTACCGATAAACACTTCATCGATTTTCGAGCCGGCAACTTCTGACAAGGTTTTGACGTCGTCAGGATCGTTCGGGCAGCAAACGATAGGCTCGTGGATCTCAGCCAGATCGATTTCGATGACCGCTGCATATTCTGCATCAGCATCAGCTTCCAGTAACTGTGGATTGGCCAGCCAGGCTTCCATGGCAGCGATACGACGACGGATGCTACGCTCGTCCTCATAACCACTGGCAATCATCCACTTCAACATCACAATATTGCTGGTGATGTACTCGATGATGGGCTCTTTATTGAGTTTGATGGTGCAACCAGCTGCGGAGCGCTCAGCAGATGCATCAGACAGCTCAAACGCTTGTTCAGCTTTAAGGTCGGGCAAACCTTCGATTTCAAGGATACGGCCAGAGAAAATATTCTTTTTGTTTTGCTTATCAACGGTAAGCAAGCCAGCTTTGATTGCGTACAGAGGGATAGCGTGAACCAGGTCGCGCAAGGTTACACCCGGTTGCATTTTGCCTTTGAAGCGGACCAAGACTGACTCGGGCATGTCCAAGGGCATCACGCCTGTGGCAGCAGCGAAAGCGACTAAGCCGGAGCCTGCTGGGAAGCTAATCCCGATTGGGAAGCGGGTGTGCGAATCGCCACCGGTGCCGACCGTGTCAGGCAACAGCATGCGATTGAGCCATGAGTGGATGATGCCATCGCCAGGGCGTAACGAAATGCCACCGCGATTGCTCATGAAATCAGGCAAGGTGTGGTGGGTTTTGACGTCGACTGGTTTAGGGTAGGCGGCCGTATGGCAGAAAGACTGCATGACCAGATCTGCTGAGAAGCCCAAACAAGCCAAATCTTTGAGCTCGTCGCGTGTCATGGGACCTGTTGTATCTTGACTGCCCACTGAGGTCATTTTGGGTTCGCAATAGGTATCAGGGCGAACGCCTTGACCTTCAGGCAGGCCACAAGCTCGACCAACCATTTTTTGAGCAAGGGTGAAGCCTTTGCTTGATGCGGCAGGCACATGTGGCAGGCGGAACAGTGTTGAAGGTGCCAAGCCGAGCGCCTCGCGAGCCTTGCCTGTCAAACCGCGGCCGACGATCAGCGGGATACGGCCACCCGCACGCACTTCGTCAAACAATACTTCTGACTTCACTGAAAACTCAGCAATCACTTTGCCGTCTTTTAGTGCTCTGCCTTCATACGGACGCAGCTCAACGGTATCGCCCATATTCATTTGCGACACATCCAGCTCGATTGGCAAGGCACCTGCGTCTTCCATGGTGTTGTAGAAGATCGGGGCAATTTTGCTACCCAGACACACGCCACCGAAGCGCTTGTTTGGAACAAAAGGAATATCCTCGCCAGTGAACCAGAGAACTGAGTTGGTTGCTGATTTGCGTGATGAACCGGTACCAACCACATCGCCAACATAAGCAACCAGATTGCCTTTCTTGCGCAGATCTTCAATGAATTTAATCGGGCCAATTTTGCCGGCTTCCTGGGGCTCAATGCCGGGGCGTGGATTTTTCAACATCGCCAAGGCGTGCAGAGGGATGTCAGGACGGCTCCAGGCATCTGGCGCCGGTGACAGATCGTCGGTGTTGGTTTCACCAGTGACTTTGAAGATCGTGATAGTGAGGCTCTGGGGAACTTCAGGGCGACTGGTGAACCATTCGGCATCAGCCCAGCTTTGCATGACTGACTTCGCGTTGGCATTACCCTTGTCTGCTTTCTCTTTGACGTCATGGAAAGCATCAAACATTAACAAAGTCTTTTTGAGGCCCTCAGCGGCGACTTGACCGACTTCTGCGTCGTCTAGCAATTGCACCATGGGGCCAATGTTATAGCCGCCAAGCATGGTGCCAAGTAGCTCAGTGGCCTTAGCACGTGATATCAGTGGACACTTTTCGCTGCCAAGTGCGACAGCCGCCAAGTAGGATGCCTTCACCTTGGCCGCGTCATCAACGCCAGCGGGAACGCGATGAGTAATCAGTTCAACCAGCGCCTCACCCTCGCCTGCAGGTGGCGACTTGAGCAGTTCTATCAGGTCAGCAGTTTGCTGCGCGGATAGCGGCAGGGGAGGGATACCAAGTGCGGCACGGTCAGCGACGTGTTGACGATAAGCTTGGAGCATGATGACGCCTTTTAAAAAAGGATGTGATGAACAGGAAAATTAGGGCTGCGACTGCAAAAATAATAATTCGATTGTAGTGCTTTGCTTGTCATACAACAACAGTCTTATGTCTTATATAAGACTTGCATGCTTTCACTCGATGACATACGACTCAAAAGATGCTGGTTTTAACGTTTTCTACAAAAAACAGATCAGTTTTGTCCCAATACCAGATCTGCGTACTCAGGATGTCTTCGTATGTAAATTTCTACATAGGAACACCTGGGAATGACCTGCCAGCCTTCGTCGCGTGCAGTATCAAGACTAAATTTTGTCAAGGCGGCTGCGATGCCTCGACCGCCGACTGCGTCTGGCACGCCCGTGTGATCAAACGAGGCAGTCCTACCGTTTAATGTGTAAGTCAGTACACAAGCATGTCCATCCACCAGGGTGGTGAACCGGCTGTTGAGTCGGTCGTGTGAGATGTCTTGGTTCATTTTGAGCCGCTACTCATTAAGAGTATCCAAAGGATCACCATAACAGGCGTGCCGATCAAGCAACTGCCCCACAAGCCGACGATTGGCCACTTAACGTCCATCGGAATGGCTTTAGGGTTGACGTGTGCCAGCAAACGATTTGAGTTGGCGGCAAGCCAGACGGTCGACTTCGGGAATACAAGTCGGATAAAGTAATCCAGCAATATCTCCATTCGGAGATTGAGAGGGTACTGGCTGTATGCTCGGCCCTCAAGGTAAGGATGCTTGAACAGGTGGTTCGCTTTCTTAATTTTGAAGAGCAGTAAATAGCCTCCTGCAATAAAAAACGCAAAAACGCAGGCAATGAATAGACTAAAAGAAGTGACCAAGGCGGCAGGTAGGGTGTCTGGCATGAGGGCTCTGGTAGTGGGTGGACTGACACGCTGACGTGTGTAAAAAATGCTGCTGTGCCGGTAAACGCTCACAAGCTGACAGACTTTAGAGGATATCACCGGGAACCCGGACCCAGCCCTCCATTAAAACTCTGGCGCTACGGCTCATGATTGCTTTAGTGACTTGCCACTCGCCATCCACTTGACTGGCTTGTGCGCCCACGCGCAACGTACCAGAGGGATGTCCAAAACGGATCGATTCAAGATTTCCTCCGCCCGCAGCCAGATTAACAAGGGTGCCGGGGATTGCAGCGGCAGTGCCGATGGCAACGGCGGCGGTGCCCATCATGGCGTGATGGAGTTTACCCATTGACATCGCACGCACCAATACGTTTACATCGCTTGTTGATACGTTCTTACCACTTGAGGACACGTAGTCCGCTGGTTTGGCAACGAAAGCAACTTTTGGGGTGTGCTGTCTTGTTGCCGCTTCTGCGATGTCAGAGATCAATCCCATCCGTACGGCACCGTAGGCACGAATTGTTTCAAACATAGTCAGCGCTTTAGGGTCGCTGTTGATGTCGTCTTGCAATTCAGTCCCGCGATAGCCAATGTCTTCAGCGTTCACAAAAATGGTCGGGATGCCGGCGTTGATCATCGTTACTTTGAATGATCCCACACCTGGCACATTGAGTTCGTCAACGACGTTGCCAGTGGGGAACATAGACCCACCAGTGCCTTCTTCATCTGCCGCGGGATCCATAAACTCAAGTTGAACCTCTGCTGCGGGGAATGTCACGCCGTCAAGCTCGAAATCACCAGTTTCTTGCACAGCGCCGTTAGTCATGGGAACGTGCGCAACGATCGTTTTCCCAATATTGGCCTGCCAGATCCGAATGACAGCGTGCCCGTTTTGCGGAATACGGCTTGGATCAACCAAGCCGTTGCTGATACCAAAAGGACCGACCGCAGCGGTCAGATTGCCGCAGTTCCCACTCCAATCGACAAAAGGCTTATCAATGGAAACCTGACCAAACAAATAATCGATATCGTGATCTGGTTGCGTGCTCTTAGACAGGATGACGGTTTTGCTGGTGCTTGAGGTTGCTGCGCCCATGCCATCGGTTTGTTTACCGTAGGGATCTGGACTGCCAATCACTCTCATCAACAACGCGTCGCGGGCCGGGCCCGGGACTTGCGCGGCAAGTGGCAAGTCCTGAAGCTTGAAGAAAACCCCTTTACTTGTACCGCCTCGGATGTAGGTCGCCGGCACTTTGATTTGAGGAGCGAAAGTCATCGTATTGTGTCCTTTTTCACGGTGTCTGTCTGTCGAATTTAAATCGAAACAACTCAAGCCACAGTCGTTGATTCAAGAAAATCCTGCGCAAAACGCTGCAAAACGCCACCAGCTTCATAAATAGATACTTCTTCAGCGGTATCAAGGCGACAGGTTACTGGCACGTCGACACGCTCACCGTTCTTGCGAGTGATTTGTAACGTCAAGGTAGCAAGTGGTGTGCGCTCACCGATCACGTCATAGATTTCGGTCCCGTCAATGTTCAGCGTTTTGCGGTTCACACCCGCTTGGAATTCGAGTGGCAGGACACCCATCCCAACAAGATTGGTGCGGTGAATACGCTCGAAACCTTCAGCAACGATTGCCTCAACACCCGCAAGCCTGACACCTTTTGCCGCCCAGTCACGCGAAGAGCCCTGACCGTAGTCTTCCCCCGCGATAATGATCAGGGGTTGTTTGCGATCCATATAGGTTTCGATTGCTTCCCACATGCGCGTCACTTGACCGTCCGGTTCGATGCGAGTCAAAGAACCTTGTTTAACCTTGCCATCAACCACTGCCATCTCGTTGATGAGCTTAGGATTAGCAAAGGTCGCTCGTTGTGCGGTGAGATGATCGCCGCGATGAGTAGCGTAAGAGTTGAAATCCTCTTCGGGCAAACCCATCTTGGCGAGGTACTCACCGGCTGCGCTATCGAGCATGATGGCGTTTGACGGGGAGAGATGATCGGTGGTTATGTTGTCACCGAGTACCGCAAGCGGACGCATGCCTTTCAGCGCGCGTGCACCGGCCAACGCACCTTCCCAATAAGGAGGGCGTCTGATGTAAGTACTTTCTGCGCGCCAGTCATATAGAGGGCTTAATTTCTCTGCAGACTCAACGGTCGCGGCAAACATGGGTTCGTAGACTTTTCTGAACTGTGCTGGTTTGACGCTTGAGGCGACGATGGCGTCGATTTCTTCATCGGTTGGCCAAATATCTTTGAGCGTCACTGGCTTGCCGGAGGGGTCGTGCCCGAGGATATCTTTCTCGATGTCAAAGCGGATCGTGCCAGCAATGGCGTATGCAACCACAAGCGGCGGCGAAGCCAGAAAGGCTTGCTTCGCGTACGGATGGATACGACCGTCGAAGTTACGATTGCCCGACAAAACAGCTGTCGCATAGAGATCGCGATCGATGATTTCCTGTTGGATAACCGGATCTAGCGCACCACTCATTCCATTGCAGGTCGTACACGCAAAAGCAACAATGCCAAAGCCAAGTTTCTGCAACTCCGACATCAGCTTGGCTTCTTCAAGATAAAGCTCAACAGTCTTGGATCCGGGCGCAAGAGAACTCTTGACCCATGGTTTACGGGTAAGGCCCTTAGCATTCGCATTGCGAGCCAGTAAACCAGCAGCAATCACGTTGCGTGGATTGCTGGTGTTAGTGCAGCTAGTGATGGCCGCAATGATCACTGCGCCATCAGGCATTTTCCCTGCCTCGTTTTCAACCACTCCAGAGATGCCCTGAGCGGCCAGCTCTGACGTTGAAACACGACGATGTGGATTGGAAGGGCCGGCAATATTACGGACGACCGAAGACAGATCAAAGTGCAGCACACGTTCGTACTCGGCAGTCTTGAGGCTATCCGCCCAGAGACCTGTCTGCTTGGCATAAGTCTCAACCAGTTTGACCTGCTCATCCTCACGGCCGGTCAGGGTGAGATAGTCGATGGTTTGCTGATCGATGTAGAACATCGCAGCAGTCGCACCATATTCGGGTGTCATGTTTGAAATGGTTGCGCGATCACCCAAGGTCAACTGAGCGACACCTTCACCATAAAACTCCAGATAAGACGACACGACTTTCTGATTGCGAAGAAACTCTGTCAAGGCAAGCACGAGATCCGTGGCAGTAATTCCAGGCTGGACCTTGCCGGTCAGCTCAACGCCAATGATGTCGGGTAAACGCATCCAGGACGCGCGGCCCAGCATGACGGATTCCGCCTCAAGCCCACCCACACCAATAGCGATGACACCAAGCGCATCGACGTGAGGCGTGTGGCTATCTGTTCCGACCAAAGTATCGGGGAAAGCGACGCCATTGAGTGCATGCACCACAGGCGACATGCGCTCTAGATTGATCTGGTGCATGATGCCGTTCCCTGGCGGGATAACATCGACATTCTTGAATGTTTTTTTAGTCCAGTTGATGAAATGAAAACGATCTTCGTTTCGTCTGTCTTCAATCGCCCGATTTTTTTCAAAGGCGTCAGGATCAAAACCACCACATTCGACCGCTAAGGAATGATCGACGATAAGCTGAGTCGGTACCACGGGATTGACTAAGGCAGGATCACCGCCTTGCAGGGCAATAGCGTCTCGCAGACCAGCCAAATCGACTAGAGCAGTCTGGCCCAGAATGTCATGACAAACCACCCGAGCCGGAAACCACGGAAAATCCAGATCACGCTTGCGCTCAATAATCTGAGTCAATGATGCCGTCAACGATGCAGGATCGCAGCGGCGCACGAGATTCTCTGCTAATACACGGGATGTGTAGGGCAGTTTGTCATATGCGCCAGGCTTGATGGCATCGACTGCTGTACGCGTGTCGAAATAATCCAGTTTGGTCCCTGGCAAGGGTTTGCGGTTTGCTGTGTTCATGTCTTCTTTATTGGTGTGCTTGTGTTGACGTATTGACTTATTTACGCTTGGCAAGCGGCACGAAAGTTTGATTTTCAGGCCCTGTGTAATTCGCAGCGGGACGAATAATCTTATTATCGATCCGTTGCTCAATGATGTGAGCTGACCAGCCTGCGGTGCGCGCAATCACGAATAACGGCGTGAACATCGCGGTAGGCACACCCATGACGTGGTACGACACGGCCGAGAACCAGTCGAGGTTGGCGAACATTTTTTTCGCATCCCACATCACTGCCTCAAGACGATCTGCGATGTCGTACATTTTTGTCGAGCCGGCAGTTTTCGACAGACGATGCGCGACGGCCTTGATGACATGATTGCGAGGATCAGAGATCGTGTACACCGGATGACCAAAACCGATCACGACTTCTTTCGCTTCAACACGGGCGCGAATATCTGCTTCAGCTTCATCCGGTGTTTCGTAGCGCTTTTGAACTTCGAAAGCAACTTCGTTGGCGCCGCCATGTTTGGGTCCGCGCAAGGCGCCGATACCACCGGTAATTGCCGAATACATATCAGAGCCAGTGCCAGCGATGACGCGGCAGGTAAAGGTCGATGCGTTGAACTCGTGCTCAGCATAAAGAATCAGCGATGTATGCATGGCACGCACCCACTCATCGCTTGGCTTCTGCCCATGCAACAGCGTCAGGAAATGACCGCCAATACTGTCATCATCGGTCTCGACATTGATGATGCGACCATTGTGGCTGTAGTGATACCAGTAGAGCAGGGCAGAGCCCAGACTTGCCATCAGGCGGTCAGCGATATCACGTGCGCCTGGGATATTGTGATCTTCCTTCTCAGGAATCGTGCAACCTAGCACCGACGCAGCTGTCCGCATGACGTCCATGGGGTGGCTGGCTGCTGGCAAGGATTCGAGTACTGCCTGCAGATTAGCTGGCAAACCGCGCAGCGCTTTCAACTTCTTTTTGTAGGCAGCGAGTTCTGCTTTATTAGGTAGTTTGCCATGAATCAACAAATGAGCAATCTCTTCGAATTCGCAGCTATCTGCAAAGTCGAGAATATCGTAACCACGGTAGTGCAGGTCGTTGCCGCTTCGGCCAACGGTACACAGAGCTGTATTGCCAGCCGTCACACCAGACAACGCAACCGATTTCTTTGGTTTGAAAGCAGGCGCAGTTTGTTCAGTTGCTTGCTCAACAACTTTAGGCGCTGCAGCTTTAGGCACAGAGGCTTTTTTAGCGGGACTTTTTTTTGTCGTAGCCATGATGAGAACTCCTCGGTCAATGTATTGGGTCAGTTATTTTGTTTTACCAGCAGCAAACAATTTGTCGATCTTGCTTTCGAACTCGTGGTAGCCAATCCGGTCATATAGTTCGTCACGAGTCTGCATCAGATCGATAACGTTTCTTTGATGGCCATCCCGACGGACGGCTTCGTATACGGTTTCTGCAGCCTTGTTGCAAGCCCGGAAAGCCGACAAAGGATTGAGCAGCATTTCGACCCCTGTTGGTTTGAGATCGGCCACGCTAAATAGTGGTGTTTTACCAAATTCAGTAATGTTGGCCAAAATTGGTGCGTTGACTGCTTTACGGAATTTTTCGAAGGTTGCTAAGTCGTACGCAGCTTCGGGGAAAATGGCATCAGCGCCGGCTGCAACGCAGGCAATGGCAACGTCGATGGCGTGGTCAACACCATGCGATGCAATCGAGTCGGTGCGCGCAATGATGTAGAAGCTGTCGTCGGTGCGAGCATCGGCGGCCGCCTTGACGCGATCAGCCATTTCTTCTAGTGATACGACCTCCTTGCCGGGGCGATGCCCGCAGCGCTTGGCGCCGACTTGATCCTCGATATGAAAGCCTGCTGCGCCAAACTTGATCAGACTCTTGGTGGTTCGCGCGATGTTAAACGCTGATGGCCCGAACCCAGTGTCAACGTCAACAATCAGCGGCACCTCACAGACGTCGGTAATACGACGAACGTCTGTCAACACATCATCTAGCGTATTGATGCCAAGATCAGGCAACCCGAGCGAGCCCGCTGCCACCCCGCCACCTGACAAATAAATGGCTTTGAAGCCGGCGCGTTTGGCAAGTAAAGCATGATGAGCGTTCAAGGTACCAATGATTTGTAAAGGCTGCTCTTCGGCGAGTGCTTGACGGAAGCGCTGTCCCGCTGTGACGATGGTTGACATGTACATACCCTTTTTGAATAAAAAAATGGACCTGATCACAGGCCCATTAGGTTAAAAATTTACTTCAGTAAGTCTGCGACACCGTCGCGTTCTTCGAGGAGCTCTTTCAGTGTCAAGTCCATGCGTTCACGTGAGTAAGCATCGATTTCGAGACCAGTGACGCGATGGTATTCGCCACCTTCGCAGGTCACTGGCACGCCATACATGATGCCTTCGGGGATGCCGTAGGTACCGTCAGAAGGGATGCCCATGGTGACCCACTTACCATTCGTACCAAGCACCCAATCGTGGATGTGGTCAATGGCGGCATTGGCAGCCGACGCTGCTGAGGACAAACCACGCGCTTCGATGATTGCAGCACCTCGCTTACCGACGGTCGGTAAGAAGGTCTCGCGATTCCAGGTTTCGTCGTTGATAATCGCTGGCACGCTTTGACCCCCAATTGTCGCGAAGCGATAGTCAGGGTACATCGTTGGCGAGTGATTACCCCAAACGGCCAGTTTTTGAATTTCTGCAACAGGTTTGGCCATCTTGGTCGCTAGTTGCGACAAGGCGCGGTTGTGATCCAGCCGCAACATGGCTGTGAAGTTCTTTGCTGGCAGATCTGGCGCTGATTTCATGGCGATGTAAGCATTCGTGTTGGCAGGATTGCCAACCACCAAAACTTTTACCTGACGATTCGCAACCTGATTGAGCGCTTTGCCTTGAGCGGTGAAAATTTGTGCGTTGATCGTCAGCAGATCTTTGCGCTCCATGCCGGGGCCACGAGGACGCGAACCAACCAGCAGAGCGACTTCAACATCTTTGAATGCTTCGAGCGGATCGCTGTGAGCTGACATCGATTGCAGCAAAGGGAATGCGCAATCATCGAGCTCCATCATCACGCCTTTCAGCGCTTTTTGCGCCTTTTCATCGGGGATTTCAAGCAGTTGCAAAATAACGGGTTGATCTTTACCGAGCATCTCGCCGGATGCAATACGGAACAGCAGGGCGTAACCGATCTGGCCGGCGGCACCGGTTACCGCGACGCGGATGGCGGGTTTGGACATAACAATCTCCGAGAGGGCTGTTTAGGGGAATTCAATAGTTTGGAAACCGAGTTTAGCTTTTTTATTCGGCTCAATCAGCTGTATCGACCTTCATTGAAATCGAGCATGATCTTAGGATAATTTTCTATGAACGTCAATTAATCTTATATCTTATATAAGACACAAGAGCGTTGGACGAGTGAGTGCTTGTATGCCACAATACGCACACAGTTGCTTATGACCAAGTTTATGTCCGATACCGCTAGTCGTCTCCTCGGAAGTATCGCTAAGCCTACCGCAGCATTCAGCCCGCTTTATCAGCAGATTAAAGGCATGCTGGTTCGCGCGTTGGATGAGGGCGAGTGGAAGCCTGGCGAAGCTATTCCCAGTGAGATAGAGCTGGCTACTCGTTTTCAAGTCAGCCAAGGTACGGTTCGCAAAGCGGTCGATGAGCTCGCGGCTGAACATCTTCTTGTCAGACGACAAGGAAAAGGTACCTTCGTTGCGACCCACCACGAACCTAAGATTCGGTTCAGGTTTTTGCGGTTGGCCCCAAATAGTGGCGAACAGCAGCCACCTCAAAGTAAAGTGTTGAGTTGCAAACGCCAACGAGCGAGTGCTGAAATGGCTCGGTCTCTAGGCTTAAAGGCAGGCGATTCGGTGATTGCGATCAGACGAGTGTTGTCTTTTGCTGGTAAAGCGGCAGTCGTTGACGATATTTTCCTGCCGGCCGCGCTCTTCAATGGCCTGTCTGCAGACATACTCACATCTTATGTAGGGCCTTTGTACGGGCTTCTTGAGTCAAAATTCGGGGTGAACATGGTTCGTGCCGACGAAAAACTGACTGCTGTTGCTGCCACAACCGAGTTTTCAACTTTGTTGGGAATCGAGCCAGACAAGCCGTTATTGAAGGTGGATCGAATTTCGTATACTTACGCCGACCGGCCAGTAGAACTGCGAACTGGTCACTACCTGACCGATCATTATTACTACAGGAATAGTTTGATTTGACACCTATGCGCCAAAGTTGGTGGTACATATGCACTGATGCTTAAGCGAGAGAGAAGGCAGTCTATCTAAGATAGAAAGTAGGATTCAGCAGGTTCGTCTTGTACAGGGGTTGTATATAGGCGAAAATATAGTGGTTTCCACCTAGTGTAAAAACACTCACATTGAGGTTGTTATGTCAGATACAGCGCAAAAACCGCGCCCGCAGTTCAAAAATATCAGTGTTCCTCAGATTCTCTTTGCCTATCGCCTGCCGTTAGCAGGCAAAGTGTCGATTCTGCATCGTGCCAGTGGCGCCTTGCTGTTTCTGGCTTTGCCGGTGCTGATTGGGTTGTTCGCGATGAGCTTTACTTCTGAGGCTGGATACAACCTGATCTCAGCAGCAACGAGCTACGTGATTGTCAAACTGATACTGCTGGCATTCATCTGGGGCTATTTGCACCATTTCTGTGCGGGCATTCGTTACCTCGTGCTCGATCTGCACATCGGTATGGATAAGCATTCAGCTCAAAAAAGCGCTGGGATCGTGATGGGTGTCAGCCTTGGCTTGACGCTTGTGTTTGCGCTCAAATTATTCGGAGCTTGGTAAATCATGGCGTTAAATGAAAAAATCGGCACCAAGCGCCTTGTTGTAGGCGCGCATTACGGCACCTTTGAGTATTTGGCTCAACGTGTGACCGCGATCATTATGGCTGTGTACACACTGGTTTTGTTGGTTGGCATCCTCACGATGTCTGGCTTCACTTACCAGGGCTGGCACAACCTGTTTACTTTCACCGTTGTGATGATGCCTATCGGGCAGATCTTGGGGTCGCTCACGATGATCTCGCTTGCCTGGCACGCCTGGATTGGCGTTCGCGACATCTGGATGGATTATGTCGGTCACGTGGGTGTGCGTCTGTTTTTGATGGTCATGACTTTGCTGTGGCTTGTCGGATCAGTCG
Source organism: Jezberella montanilacus (assembly GCF_003003055.1). Taxonomy (GTDB): domain Bacteria; phylum Pseudomonadota; class Gammaproteobacteria; order Burkholderiales; family Burkholderiaceae_B; genus Zwartia; species Zwartia montanilacus. The sequence goes on along the minus strand of NZ_PVTV01000011.1, from coordinate 536,804 downwards.
TGTACTTTATCAATATCCTCTGGAGAAACTAAGCCGTGGTTGCTATCAAATCTTCTATTCCGCGCCGCCAGTTTGATGTGGTGGTTGTGGGTGCCGGCGGTGCTGGCATGCGCTGCTCTCTCCAGCTTGCCAACGCAGGTTTATCAGTCGCAGTACTGTCAAAAGTATTCCCAACCCGTTCGCACACGGTTGCCGCACAAGGTGGCATTGGCGCATCGCTGGGCAATATGAGCGAGGACAAATGGTTGTGGCATATGTATGACACGGTCAAAGGTTCAGACTGGTTGGGTGATCAGGACGCGATCGAATTCATGTGTCGCGAAGCGCCTAATGCCGTATATGAGCTTGAACACTTCGGTATGCCGTTTGATCGTAATCCGGATGGCACAATTTATCAGCGTCCTTTTGGTGGCCACAGCGCCAACTTTGGCGAGAAGCCCGTTCAGCGAGCCTGTGCTGCCGCCGACCGGACAGGCCATGCCTTGCTGCATACCCTGTATCAACGCAACGTTGCATCACGTACACAATTCTTTGTCGAGTGGATGGCGCTGGATTTGCTTCGCAACGAAGCCGGTGATGTTCTGGGTGTCACGGCTCTCGAAATGGAAACCGGCGAAATCTTTATTTTTGAAGCCAAGACAACCGTGATCGCCACGGGCGGTGCTGGTCGTATTTGGGCCGCATCAACCAATGCCTTCATCAATACCGGCGACGGTATGGGCATGGCTGCACGCGCCGGTATCCCCATGATGGACATGGAGTTCTGGCAGTTTCACCCAACCGGTGTGGCTGGTGCAGGTGTGTTGATCACTGAGGGTGTTCGGGGTGAAGGCGGTATCCTGCTTAACAAAGATGGTGAGCGCTTCATGGAGCGCTATGCGCCAACGATGAAAGATCTTGCTCCTCGCGACTTTATCTCGCGGTGTATGGATCAAGAAATTAAAGAAGGCCGTGGTTGCGGCCCTGATGGCGCCTACGTCCATCTCAAACTGGATCATCTTGGTTCAGATGTCATCAACAAACGGTTGCCTTCGATTCTTGAAATCGGTCATAAATTTGCGAACGTCGATGCGACTAAAGAGCCGATACCTGTTGTCCCAACGATTCACTATCAAATGGGCGGTATCCCGACCAACATTAACGGTCAGGTTACCAATTGGGCAAACGGTGAACTCAACGTTGTAAACGGACTTTACGCAATCGGCGAGTGCTCGGCGACTTCGGTTCATGGCGCAAATCGTCTGGGTACAAACTCACTGCTTGATCTAATCGTATTTGGTCGGGCAGCTGGCAATCATATTGTCAACGCTCATCCAGAGAAACAGCATCATCACCAACCATTGCCGCAAGAGTCAGTAGACTTCTCGCTGGCTCGGGTTGATGCCCTGGAGACCAGAACCGATGGCGAGAAAACTCAAGCGGTTGGCAACGAAATCCGCAATGCGATGCAAAAACATTGCGGTGTGTTCCGCACCATTGCATCGCTCAAAGAAGGCGTGACCAAGATCGATGCTTTGGCCGACAAAGTGGATAACATTGCGTTCAAAGACAAATCGAAAGTCTTCAACACGGCTCGTATTGAAGCGCTCGAGTTGTCTAATATGATTGAAGTGGCTCGTTCCACGATTCACTCAGCAGCAGCTCGTACGGAAAGCCGAGGTGCTCATGCACTCGATGACCACCCCGAGCGTGACGACGAGAACTGGATTAAGCACACCTTGTGGTACTCGGAAGGCAACCGCTTGGATTACAAGCCAGTGAACTTGAAACCCCTGACGGTTGAGAGTTTCCCGCCTAAAGTCCGCACATTCTAAGACAGCATCAGGATACCTATCATGAGCACAAAGCGTATTGTTAAGTTTGAAATCTATCGCTACGATCCTGACAAGGATGAGCGTCCTTACATGCAAAAACTCGAAGTTGAACTGCAGCCTACTGATAAGATGTTGCTTGATGCTTTGCAGCGGATCAAACTGGACGTGGATGATTCATTGACTTTGCGTCGGTCTTGTCGCGAAGGCGTCTGTGGATCTGACGCGATGAATATCAACGGAAAAAATGGTTTGGCGTGCACGACCAACATGCTCGAATTGAAAGAGCCAGTGGTCTTACGTCCATTGCCAGGTCTCCCGGTGATCCGTGATCTGGTGGTCGACATGACACACTTCTTCAATCAGTATCATTCGGTTCATCCTTATCTGATTAACGACACACCACCACCAGAGAAAGAGCGTCTGCAATCGCCAGAGGCGCGCGAAGAGCTTGATGGTCTGTACGAGTGCATTTTGTGCGCCTGTTGCTCGACCTCGTGCCCGTCGTTTTGGTGGAATCCAGACAAATTTGTTGGTCCCGCTGGTTTGCTTCAAGCCTATCGCTTCATCGCTGACAGTCGCGATCAGGCTACTGGCGAGCGCTTAGATAATCTTGAAGATCCCTACCGTTTGTTCCGTTGCCACACCATCATGAATTGCGTCGACGTGTGCCCTAAAGGCTTGAACCCCTCGAAGGCAATTGGCAAGATTAAAGAGATGCTCGTCCGTCGCACGGTATAACAGGACATAAGCCTTGACCAGTTTGACAGATCTTGATAGAACGAGGCTTCGCTGGCGTGCCCGGCGTGGGCTTCTTGAAAACGATCTGATATTCACCGAGTATCTCGATGCTTATCAGGACAAACTGAGTGATGAGGACGTCAGCGCATTGACTCAGTTATTCGATCTCGGTGATAACGAATTACTTGATTTACTGTTGGGCAGACTCGAACCAACAGGTGCACTTGACCGAAAGGCCGTGCATGATGTCCTAGGGCAAATTCGCAGGCTTTGATTAATAACAGGATAGACAAAAATGAAACTAGCAGACAATAAAGCCACGCTGTCGTTTTCAGACGGATCTCCTTCTGTGGATTTTCCGATGTATGACGGTTCAGTTGGTCCTCAGGTGATCGACATCCGTAAGTTGTATGGCCAAACCGGTAAGTTCACCTACGACCCAGGCTTTTTGTCGACAGCTTCATGTTCGTCGAGCATCACTTATATTGACGGCGACAAAGGTGAGTTGCTTTATCGTGGCTATCCAATCGAACAGTTAGCCGTTAACTGCGATTTCATGGATATCTGTTACTTGATTTTGAACGGTGATTTACCCGATTCAAAAGAAAAGCTCGCTTTTGATGATCTGATCACCCATCACACGATGGTTAATGAGCAGATGCACTTCTTTATGCGAGGCTTCCGTCGTGATGCCCACCCGATGGCGGTGTTGACTGGCTTGGTTGGTGCAATGTCAGCTTTCTACCACGACTCTACTGACATCACTGATGAGCATAGTCGCCACGTTTCAGCAATTCGTATGATTGCGAAGATGCCAACACTCGTTGCCATGGCCTATAAGTATTCACAAGGCCAGCCTTTCATCTATCCACAAAACAACTTGTCTTACACCGGCAATTTCCTGCGCATGATGTTTGCGACACCCTGCGAAGACTACGTCGTCAACCCAGTGGTTGAGCGTGCGCTGGATCGTATTTTTATCCTTCACGCAGATCACGAGCAGAACGCCTCGACTTCTACTGTTCGTTTGTGCGGATCTTCTGGTACGAATCCTTTTGCTGCGATTGCTGCTGGTGTTGCTTGCTTGTGGGGTCCCGCACACGGCGGTGCTAACGAAGCTTGCTTGAACATGCTTGAAGAGATCCAGGCCAAAGGCGGCATGTCTTATGTCGGTCAGTTCATGGAGCAAGTTAAAGATAAAAACTCGGGCGTGCGCCTCATGGGCTTTGGTCACCGGGTTTACAAGAACTACGATCCCCGTGCAAAGCTGATGCAACAGACGTGCAAAGAAGTGCTTGCATCGCTTGGTCTTGAGAATGATCCGTTGTTCAAGCTGGCAATGGAAGTCGAGCGCATTGCACTCGAAGACCAGTACTTCGTTGATCGCAAGCTGTATCCTAACGTCGATTTTTACTCGGGCATTGTGCAACGCGCTATTGGCGTGCCAACCGCTCTGTTCACAGCAATTTTTGCTTTAGCGCGTACTGTTGGCTGGATTGCACAATGGAACGAAATGATTTCTGATCCCGAGTACAAGATTGGCCGTCCGCGGCAGTTGTTTGTCGGGTCAACAGCTCGTGATGTGAAGCGTTGATTGGATTTGTGTGAAAGCAAAAAATGCCGCTTTGAGCGGCATTTTTTTTGACCACTTCGTCCATCAATCTGATCTTTTTGAAGTTTTTATGCCGCAGCGCACCATGAAACATTACGGTTATTGAAACAAAATGACGCGAAATAATTGCCGGTATTGCAGAAAGCCTGATGTGATTTCTACTTAAAAGGTTATACTTCGGTGCCGGCTTTAAAGGCTCCTATAAACCGCCTTCTGCCTCGCTATCCGCAAATTGGTCTGGCCAAGTAAGCGGAAGGTACCCCTGCATCGTAACGAGTGAAGCACTCGACAAGGTGAAGCGCCATATGTCATCGCAATTAGATTTCCTGCAAAACTCCTATCTCTTTGGGGGCAATGCTCCCTACGTAGAAGAGCTCTACGAGGCTTACCTGGATAATCCAGGTTCAGTGCCAGATAACTGGCGCAACTACTTTGATCAGTTGCAGCATATGCCTGCAACGGATGGCCGAGAAGCCACCCGCGATCAAGCCCATGCCCCGATCGTCGAGTCCTTTGCCCAGCGTGCGAAAGCGAATGCTTTTGTACAGCGCGGTGGCGAACCAGACCTCGCTGTGGCAATGAAACAAGTTCACGTCCAGACTTTGATTGCAGCGTATCGCTCACTGGGGTCGCGTTGGGCCGATCTTGATCCGCTAAAGCGTCAAGATCGTCCGCCAATACCTGAGCTCGACCCTGCGTTTTATGGGTTGACCGAAGCCGATCTCGATCAAACGTTCTCCGCGACCAACACAAATTTCACGTCGTCAACGACGATGAGTTTGCGCGAGATTCTCAAATGCCTGCGCGATACGTATTGCCGTTCAGTGGGTGCTGAGTTTATGCACATCTCTGATCCCGCGATTAAACGCTGGATTGTCGAGCGCCTCGAACCAACCCGCAGCGCCCCAGAGGTCACCGCTGAACGTAAGCGTCACTTATTGCAGCAGTTAACCGAGGCCGAAGGTCTCGAGCGTTTCTTGCACACAAAGTATGTGGGGCAAAAGCGCTTTTCACTCGAAGGGGGTGAAAGCCTGATTGTGTCTATGGATGAACTGGTCAATCACGGTGGTGATTCCGGTGTCCAGGAGATCATTGTAGGGATGGCTCACCGTGGTCGCTTGAACGTGCTGGTCAACATCATGGGCAAAATGCCTGGTGATTTGTTTGCCGAGTTTGAAGGCAAACACGCGGATGGTTTAACCGATGGTGACGTCAAATATCACAATGGTTTCTCGAGTGATCTGTCCACCCCGGGCGGTCCAGTTCACTTGTCATTGGCCTTTAATCCTTCGCATCTCGAGATCGTCAACCCTGTGGTTGAAGGCAGTGTGCGAGCACGGCAAGAGCGACGTGGTGCTGATGGTCATCGTCAAGTGCTGCCAGTGCTGGTGCACGGCGATGCTGCATTTGCCGGTCAGGGTGTGGTCATGGAGACGCTTAACCTGGCTGAGACGCGTGGCTACGGTACCGGCGGCACCGTTCACTTAGTCGTCAACAACCAGATTGGTTTCACAACCTCAGATCCACGGGATACGCGTTCGACGATCTACTGTACTGATGTTTCAAAGATGATTGAAGCGCCAGTCTTTCACGTCAACGGCGACGATCCAGAAGCTGTTGCCTTTGTGACGCGTGTGGCGCTTGATTTCCGGATGCAGTTTGGCCGCGACGTCGTGGTTGATATTGTTTGTTTCCGCAAGCTCGGTCACAACGAGCAAGACACGCCTGCGTTAACTCAGCCATTGATGTACAAGCGTATCGGCGTCCACCCTGGTACTCGTAAATTCTATTCAGACAAACTGACCGCTCAGGGTGTGCTGAAAGAAGGCGAGGGCGATCAGCTTGTTAAAGACTACCGCCAGTACATGGAAGACGGCAAGAGAACCATTGAGCCTGTCCTGACTAACTACAAGAGTAAGTTCGCGATTGATTGGTCGCCTTTCCTTGAGGCGAAATGGACAGACCAAGCGGATACGGGCGTGCCACTTGCAGAGCTTAAGCGACTCGGCGAAAAACTTACTCAAGTACCTGACGGTTTTACACCGCATCAGTTAGTATCCAAATTGCTCAACGACCGTCGCAATATGGCGAGAGGTGAACTTAATCTGGATTGGGGTATGGGCGAGCACCTCGCCTTTGCAACCTTGGTTAGCTCTGGCTTCTCGGTTCGCATCACTGGTCAGGATTCTGGCCGTGGCACTTTCACCCACAGACATGCTGTTTTGCACGATCAAAATCGTGAGCGTTGGGATGATGGTAGCTATATTCCCCTGCAGAACGTATCCCCTGGCCAAGCACCATTTGTCGTGATTGACTCGGTTTTGTCTGAAGAGGCCGTGTTGGGCTTTGAATATGGCTATTCGTGTGCTGATCCCAATACCCTTACTATCTGGGAAGCGCAGTTCGGTGACTTCGTCAACGGTGCGCAAGTGGTGATTGATCAGTTTATCGTCTCTGGTGAAGCGAAGTGGGGCCGTCAAAGCGGCTTGACACTGATGCTGCCGCACGGTTACGAGGGTCAAGGCCCTGAGCATTCATCTGCTCGTATCGAGCGATTCCTGCAATTGTGTGCTGATAACAATATTCAAGCCGTTCAGCCGACTAGCGCCTCACAAATCTTCCACTTGCTACGTCGTCAGATGATTCGCAAGTTCCGGAAGCCTCTGGTGATTTTTACACCGAAGTCGCTGCTGCGTAATAAAGATGCAAGCTCGCCATTATCAGATTTAGCCAAAGGTCGTTTCCAACCTATCATCGGCGAAGTCGATGAGGGCGTGAACGCGGCTAACGTCAAACGCGTGCTGGTGTGTTCGGGTAAGGTTTACTACGACTTGGTTAATGGCCGTCGTGAACGCGAGGACAAAACCACGGCAATTGTTCGAGTGGAGCAGTTGTATCCGTTTGCTCATAAGACTTTTGAGACTGAACTCAAAAAATACCCCAAAGCCACCGAGGTTGTCTGGGTGCAAGATGAGCCCCAGAACCAAGGCCCTTGGTACTACGTTCAGCATCATTTGTATGAAAACATGAGCGAAGGACAAAAGCTTGGATACTCTGGCCGGCCTGCATCGGCGTCACCAGCTGTCGGTTATCTCGCCAAGCATCAAGAACAGCAAAAAGCCCTGGTAGAGCAGGCTTTTGGCAAGTTCAAGAGCTTCGCGTTGACTAAATAATATTAATTACAAACTATCGTTTAAAAACTACGGAATCCACATAATGGCTATCACCGACGTTGTCGTCCCGCAATTGTCCGAATCAGTCGCAGAAGCAACTTTGATGACCTGGAAAAAAAAGCCAGGCGATGCAATCACTGCTGACGAAATCCTGATTGAAATTGAAACTGATAAAGTAGTGATGGAGGTCCCTGCGCCTGCTTCGGGCGTATTGGCTGAAATCGTCAAACCAGACGGCAGCATGGTTACTTCTGGCGAAGTGCTTGCAAAGATCGACACAGAAGGCAAGGCCTCGGCGTCAGCTCCTGTCGCAGCTGCCCCTGCCGCCGCAGCGGCTGCTCCAGCTGCCGCACCTGTGGCTGCACCGGCTACCTCTGGGATCGCCTCACCTGCAGCTTCAAAGATTTTGGCTGACAAGGGTCTGACCGCTGCTGGTATCGAAGGCAGTGGCCGCGATGGCCGCGTTACCAAAGGCGATGCGCTCGCTGCGGGTTCGGTGTCTGCCGCTGCACCTGCCAAAGCTGCACCCTTGGCCAATCCAGCTATGCCGTTGGGTCAGTCTTTGGATGGTCGCCCTGAGCAACGTGTCCCCATGAGCCGTCTGCGTGCTCGTGTTGCTGAGCGCTTGCTTCAATCGCAGCAAGACAACGCGATTTTGACGACCTTCAATGAAGTCAACATGAAAGGCGTAATCGATCTGCGTAATCAGTACAAAGATAAGTTTGAAAAAGAACACGGCGTGAAGCTCGGTTTCATGTCTTTCTTTGTGAAGGCTGCGGTAGCGGCGCTTAAGCGTTATCCTGTTGTCAATGCTTCGGTTGATGGCAAAGACATCATCTATCACGGCTACTTTGACATTGGTATTGCGGTGGGTAGCCCACGCGGATTGGTTGTGCCAATTCTGCGAAATGCCGATCAAATGACCATCGCAGATATTGAAAAAACGATTGCCGACTTTGGCAAACGCGCTTCCGAAGGGAAACTGGGCATTGAAGAAATGACCGGTGGTACCTTCTCGATCTCTAATGGCGGTGTGTTTGGCTCGATGTTGTCTACGCCAATTATCAACCCACCTCAATCCGCAATCTTAGGCGTCCACGCTACCAAAGATCGTCCAGTCGTTGAGAATGGGCAAATTGTGATTCGCCCCATCAACTATCTGGCGCTGTCTTATGATCATCGCATTATCGATGGTCGCGAAGCAGTTCTGGCCTTGGTCGCGATGAAAGATGCGCTCGAAGACCCGCAGCGTATGTTGCTCGAAATCTAATACGAGATATTTATGTCGAATCATTTTGATGTTGTAGTGATCGGTGCGGGCCCAGGTGGCTATATTGCTGCCATTCGCGCTGCGCAACTTGGTAAATCGGTCGCTTGTATCGACGCCTGGCAAAACGGTCAGGGCGGTCCAGCACCTGGCGGCACTTGTACCAATGTGGGCTGTATTCCGTCGAAAGCTTTGTTGCAATCGTCCGAACACTTTGATCAGGCAAACCATCACTTTTCCGAGCATGGCATTGAGGTTAAGGGCGTATCACTCAAGCTTGAGACGATGATTGGTCGTAAAAATAACGTCGTGAAGCAAAATAATGATGGAATCTTGTATCTGTTTAAAAAGAACAAGATCGCTTTCTTTCACGGCAAAGGCTCTTTTGCTGGTCAGGTTGATGGCAAATGGGCGATCAAGGTAAGCGGAACGACTGAAGCAGACTTGACTGCAACCCACGTCGTGATTGCGACAGGTTCTTCAGCGCGTGAATTACCCGGTTTGCCTTTTGACGAGCAACAGATCCTGTCTAACGACGGCGCACTGAACATTGGATCGGTGCCCAAGACACTGGGCGTGATTGGTGCAGGGGTGATCGGTCTTGAAATGGGCAGCGTCTGGCGTCGCTTAGGTGCTGACGTGACGATTCTTGAAGCCATGCCTGAGTTTCTGGCAGCTGTCGATTCACAGGTTGCAAAAGAAGCTCATAAATTGTTCAGCAAGCAAGGCTTGAAGATCAGTATGGGCGTCAAGATCGGTGAGATCAAGAAGACTGCCAAGCAAATCACTGTGCCATATGTGGATGCTGCGGGCACCGAACAAAAGCTGGTAGTCGACAAGTTGATCGTATCGATTGGTCGGGTACCTTACACCGGTGGTCTAAACGCTGAGTCAGTAGGTCTAAAGCTGGATCAACGGGGTTTTGTTGAAGTAGACGGCGATTGCAAAACCAACTTGTCCAATGTCTGGGCAGTAGGTGATGTTGTGCGCGGTCCAATGTTGGCGCATAAAGCTGAAGAAGAAGGCGTTGCGGTAGCAGAGCGTATTGCTGGTCAACACGGACATGTCAACTTCAATACCATCCCATGGGTAATCTATACTTCACCTGAGATTGCTTGGGTCGGTCAAACCGAGCAGCAACTTAAAGCAGCAGGTCACGAGTACAAGTCAGGAAGCTTCCCGTTCCTGGCAAACGGTCGTGCGCGTGCCTTGGGAGATACGACAGGGTTTGTCAAAATTCTTGCAGATGCAAAGACTGATGAAGTCCTGGGCGTTCACATTATTGGCCCCATGGCCTCTGAGTTGATTGCTGAAGCTGTCACCATCATGGAGTTCCGTGGTGCCGCTGAAGACATCGCTCGCATTTGTCATGCTCATCCCACCTTATCCGAATCCATGAAAGAAGCGGCTTTAGCCGTCGACAAGCGCACGCTTAATTTCTGATTGGTGTTGGTTTGATCAACGGTCTGGTTAGGTGCCTGCGCCTATCCAGACTTTTGTTTATCTGCGCACTTGTTGTTCGCCCTTTGATTTGTCTGATTTTGTCTGATGGTTGTTCGAGCTGTGTATGAATGTCGTTGAATATTACGAAAATGTCCTGAAAGAACGCGGCTATCAGTCCGATGCGGCGCAATTGGCTGCCGTCGAGCGGCTACAGCGCTATTACGAAGACTGGGTCGCTTTTATGTCCAAGCGATCCAACGCGTTTAAAAAGCTCGTATCTAGACCAGAGGTGCCTAAAGGGGTTTACCTTTGGGGTGGTGTTGGTCGTGGCAAGAGTTTTCTGATGGATGCGTTTTACGCAAATGTGCCAGTCAAACGCAAGACACGGTTGCATTTTCATGAGTTCATGCGCAGTGTGCACAGACAGCTGGACGAGGTCAAAGGCACGCAAGATCCCCTGGATGAAGTGGCCAAGCGTCTTGCAAAGAGTTATCGCCTGATCTGCTTTGATGAGTTTCACGTCTCTGACGTCGCAGATGCGATGATCTTGCACCGTCTGTTATTGAAGCTATTCGAAAACGGCGTGTCGTTCATCATGACGTCCAATTACGAACCCTCGACACTGTATCCAGACGGTCTGCATCGAGACCGGATTTTGCCAGCCATTGAGTTAATCAAACTTAAGATGGATGTGCTGAACGTCGACGCAGGTATCGACTATCGTCGTCGCACCTTAGAGCAGGTTAAGTGCTATCACACGCCTTTAACGCCCGAGGCTGAGCTTGCTTTGCAAAACACGTTTAACCAGCTTGCAGACACGGCATCGCTTGAACCTGTCTTACTGATTGAACATCGCGAAATCCGCGCCAAGCAATTGGCTGGTTCAGTCGTGTGGTTTGACTTTGCCACGCTCTGTGGAGGGCCAAGATCGCAAAATGATTACCTTGAATTAGCCAGCCGGTTTCACGCTGTCATCTTATCTGCTGTGCCGATCATGGGCCCCAGAAATGCATCGGAGGCACGTCGTTTTACTTGGCTGATCGATGTGTTTTACGATCATAAAGTCAAACTTATTATGTCGGCAGAGGGCGAGCCTGAAGAGCTTTACACCACGGGTGCTATGTCTAACGAATTTCACCGTACGGTATCGCGGATTCTTGAGATGCAGTCCAAAGAGTATCTCGAGTCCGAGCGACGTGATACTGTCGATCTTTAATACTTCAAGACAAATAAATGATGAATTCGCGCGTCCTGACCGGCATCACCACTTCTGGCACTCCCCATCTGGGTAATTATGTCGGTGCGATTCGTCCTGCCATCACGGCCAGTCAAAGCCCAACAGTTGATGCGTTCTTCTTTTTGGCGGATTACCACGCACTGATCAAATGTGAAGATCCAGAGCGCATTGCTCGCTCACGACTTGAGATTGCCGCGACTTGGCTGGCTTGTGGTCTCGATCCATCGCGCGTGACCTTCTACTGCCAGTCAGATATCCCCGAAATCCCCGAACTCAGTTGGATGCTGACCTGCGTGACGGCCAAGGGCATGATGAATCGTGCGCACGCTTACAAGGCCTCAGTGGATCAGAATCATGCCAAGGGTGTGGATGAGGACGACGGCGTGACGATGGGTTTGTTCTCCTATCCCGTGTTGATGGCCGCTGACATTCTTATGTTTAATGCACATCATGTGCCTGTGGGCCGTGATCAGATTCAGCATATCGAAATGACACGGGATATTGCTCAGCGGTTTAATCATTTGTTCGGCGCGGGCAAGGAGTTTTTTGTCTTGCCTGAAGCCGTCATTGCGGAAGAGGTCGCAACCTTGCCTGGCCTTGATGGTCGTAAGATGTCCAAAAGTTACAACAATACGATCCCGCTGTTCGAAGGTGGACCCAAGGCTTTGAAAGCGGCCGTTGCGCGCATCGTTACGGATTCGCTGGGTCCTGGTGAACCTAAAGATGCAGACGCGTCACATCTTTATTTGATCTACAAGGCGTTTGCGCGTTCAGAAGAATCCAAGGCCTTTCATGCAGACTTGACAGCAGGTATTGGCTGGGGGGATGCCAAACAGCGTTTGTGCGATCGGATTGAAGCCGAACTCGCACCCATGCGAGAAAAATATGAAGCCTTGATGCAAAACCCTGAGCAGATTGAAGAGACTCTCGCGGTCGGCGCACAGAAAGCGCGGCAGATAGCAACCCCTTTTATGCAGACCCTCCGACAATCCGTTGGGATTCGGAAACTAGCAGGCAGTGCGAATAAAGCGCCCGTTCAAGGTGGCTCGGCAAACAAGGGCGGTAAGACTGCCCGCTACGTGAGCTTTCGTGATGAGGCGGGTCAGTTCAGGTTTAGATTTCTAGCAGCCGATGGGCAAGAGTTGTTCTGTTCAATCGCTTACGCTGATCCTAAACAAGCAGGTGCCGTGCGTAAACAGCTTGAGCAAGGTCATGCAGGTGACTTCATCAGCCTGCAAGGTGAGACCGGTTTTATTTTGTCGCTCGATGGGCAAACTGTGGCGACAGGCACGGTGACAGCATCCGCGACTGAACGAGACGCTTTGCTGCACGCCTTGCAGTCTGCGATGGTGCCTGCCGCAACTGATTAAGCTGTCTTCAGTTCGTAGCCAGCGGCGGCAGGCGATACGACTGAAACAAAAATCAATGGCTCGTTGCCGGTATTTAGGACGCCATGCACTTCGCCTCGATGGGCTATCACCACGTCTCCCGCTTGAATCGGTTTAGTCGAACCAGACGCATCGAATTGATAGTCTCCCATCCCTGATTGAATGAGCCACGTGTCTTGCCCAACCGGATGAAGGTGAGCGCTAATGCGCTGCCCTGGTTGCACGTACCAGGCAATCACCGCTGAATCTTCAGACTCGCTCACAACTGATCGAATGGGTTCGCCCACGTTCGGTTGATGAAAATTGCTACTTTTGAATATCCTTTCACGCATGATTCACCTGCCTGGTTAACGGTTTTACGAGCGGAGCGCAGTCACTTCAATTTCGATTTTCATCCTTGGATCAGCTAGCCCGGCGACAAACATGGTCGCTGCTGGTCGCACCTCACCAAAATAACGTTGAAGCACCGGCCAGCAGGCCTCAAAGTCTTCAGCTGCGGGCAAGATGTAATGCACCCGAACGACATCGGCGAGCGATGTGTTCGCTTGTTTCAGTGCGTGCTCAATATTCTTAAAGCACTGATCTGCCTGCTCAATGACCGATTCTGAAATCGTCATTGATAGATAGTCGAACCCTGTTGTACCCGAGACAAAGATCCAGTCGCCTGCGACGACTGCTCTTGAGTAAGCTATCTTTTCTTCAAAGGGCGAACCACTGCTGATAACTTGACGAGACATGGCTTTATTTTGTGAAAAGAGTTGATTTGATGTGAAGCTGATCTATGGATTGATGCATTTTATGTCGAGCCGATTGTTTGTTGACGTTCGAGTGCAATTAAAGCCACGGCCGCCCGTCGTGTCTGACCTCTTAACGCTTGAGCTTAGCAAAAGCCGCCGCCATCGCCCCACCTGCCGCAGGCTCAGCCTGATTCATTGATCTTGGTTTGCCCGCACCAGGTCGTGCGCCCGAAGCACCTTTGCCACCTGCACTCACGACAGACCCACCCAACCTCGCAGGCGGCGTGTCATCACTCAGTCGCATCGTCAACGCAACCCGCTTGCGCGCCACATCAACTTCTTGCACGCGAACCTTCACCATCTGACCAACACGCACCACATCACGTGGATCAGAAACAAACTTATCCGCCAGGGCCGAGATATGCACGAGGCCATCCTGATGCACACCAATATCCACGAAGGCACCAAAGTTGGCAACGTTGGTGACAACCCCCTCGAGAATCATCCCAGGCATCAGATCTTTCAACGTCTCGACGCCTTCTTTAAAGGTTGCGGTCTTGAACTCTGGGCGTGGGTCACGGCCTGGTTTTTCAAGTTCGTTCAGAATGTCCCGCACCGTCGGCACACCAAACTTCTCATCGGTGAACTCTGACGGTGACAAGCCTTGTAGTTTCTCCCGATGCCCAAGCACTTCCTTGACATCGGCTGCGATTTTTTTGAGTATTCGTTCGACAACAGGATAAGCCTCGGGATGAACGGACGACGCATCTAAGGGATTGTCACCGTTGGCAATTCGCAAAAAGCCAGCCGCCTGTTCGAAGGCTTTTTCACCGAATCGTGAAACTTCAAGCAATTGACGACGGTTTTGAAAAGCACCTTTTTCATCTCGGCGAGTCACAATGTTTTTAGCCAAGGTGCTGTTAAGACCCGAAACACGGGCCAACAAAGCAACAGATGCCGTGTTGACATCAACCCCCACGCCGTTAACGCAATCCTCGACTACCGCGTCGAGTGATTTAGCCAGTTCGCGCTGATTCAAGTCGTGTTGATACTGGCCGACACCGATGGCTTTAGGATCGATCTTGACCAACTCGGCAAGTGGATCTTGCAAGCGACGGGCAATCGATACGGCGCCACGCAAGCTCACATCCAACTCGGGGAATTCAAGGGCTGCTAATTCAGAGGCGGAATAAACCGAGGCACCTGCTTCAGACACCACGACACGCGTGAGCTTCAAATCTGGATGTGCCGCCATCAGGTCGCCGACCAGCTTCTCGGTTTCCCGAGAGGCCGTGCCATTGCCAATCGCGACGAGTTCAATCTGATGTTTACGTGCGATACCAGCCAGGATGGCAATCGACCCTTCGCGATCTCGCCGAGGCTCAAAGGGATAGACGGTGTGGGTCTCGACGACTTTACCGGTCTTGTCGATGGCAGCCACTTTGACTCCAGTGCGAATGCCTGGGTCTAAACCTAAAACGGCCTTCGGTCCAGCTGGTGCGGCCAATAAAAGATCTTTTAGATTTGCCGCAAAGACTCTGACAGCCTCTGCTTCAGCAGTCTCTCGCAGTCGCGTCACCATCTCGCTTTCGAGACTAGTCAGAAGTTTGACACGCCACGTCCAGCGGCAGACATCGGCTAACCATTTTGCGCGAGGTGAAGGAGATAGCTCAAATAGATCCTTGCCCAATTTTAAAAATTGACCAATTCGGACCACACAAGGGTGAGGCACGAGTGCGTCGAGAGAGGCCTCTAAGCCAATGCGAAGCTCAAGCATGCCTTGCTGGCGCCCACGCAAGAGAGCCAGAATTCGGTGAGATGGGAGTGTGCTCAACGGTTCATTAAAATCAAACCAGTCCCGAAAGTTCTCTCCCTCGACTTCTTTACCTTCAGCGACTTTCGAATAGAGATAACCTGTAGACCAAAGATGCATGCGCATGTCTTCGAGCAGGTCAGCGTTTTCTGCGTAGCGTTCTGCCAAGATGTCACGAGCACCGTCTAGTGCGGTTTTGGCATCAATGATATTGGCCTCAGCGTTCAAATAACTCGCAGCGATCGCTACAGGATCGCACGCCAGATCAGCGAGGATGGCATCTGCTAATGGCTCTAAACCGGCTTCACGGGCTATCTGAGCGCGCGTGCGACGCTTGGGCTTGAACGGCGCATATAAATCTTCAAGGCGTTGTTTGGTATCTGCCTGATCGATCAACACGCCAAGTTCTGGCGTCAGCTTGTCTTGTTCGGTTATTGACGCGAGGATGGTTGCACGCCGTTCTTCAAGGTCGCGCAGGTAAATCAGACGAACATCAAGATTGCGTAAAACGGTGTCATCGAGGCCACCTGTAGCCTCTTTACGGTAGCGAGCGATAAACGGGATAGTGGAGCCATCATCCAATAGTTCGATGACGGCCTGAATCTGGTTGGGGCGGATCGATAGTTCGCTTGCTAATTGGTTAATGATGCGAGTCAGGGCGGTGGCAGACAGGTTTTCAGCAATGCTCATTGATTGGACTTAAAAGGTTGAAGCGAAGCTGATGATTTTGCCACATCCCGGGATTGGATCCGACCTGAAGCGTTATGATCAGGCACCTGATAGGTTTCTGAATGCAAAATTCGTCGATTAAAGAAGTATTTTCTGAGCAAGGCCCACTTGCGCGTCACTCTCCCGGTTACCGGCTTCGCCCCGCCCAGATTGAGTTGGCCGAAGCGGTAGAACTCACCATTGCGTCGCGCAGTACTTTGATCGCCGAAGCGGGAACAGGCACAGGCAAAACCTGGGCCTATCTCGTCCCAGCTTTGCTCAGTGGCGGTAAGGTGTTGATTTCCACAGGTACCCGCACCCTTCAAGATCAGTTGTTTACCCGAGACCTTCCGCGGGTGAGAGACGCGTTATCTATGCCAGTTTCCATTGCCTTGCTAAAAGGGCGGGGTAACTATGTCTGCCACTATCATCTTGCGCAGCTGCAAAATGAGGATAGGGGACTGAGATCTCGGTCCGAGGTTCATCAGTTGAGACAAATTCAGACCTTCATGAAGCAGTCGACAACGGGTGATAGAGCTGACCTAGCTGTCGTCCCTGAAGAAGCTGATATCTGGCAGCGTGTCACCTCTACTCGAGAAAACTGTCTTGGCCAAGATTGTCCTTACGTCAAAGATTGTTTTGTTTTAAAAGCACGTCGACAGGCTCAAGAGGCAGAGGTCGTCGTGATTAATCATGCTCTCTTTATGGCAGATGTGGTGCTTCGTGAAGAAGGCGTAACTGACCTGCTGCCAGCTGCTGATACGGTGATCTTTGATGAGGCGCATCAGCTTCCCGATACAGCAACGCGGTTTCTCGGCACCAGTATTTCGACACATCAATTTCTGGATCTGGCCAAACTCGTTGAAACCTCGGGTTTGGCGCATGCGCGTGAGTCGACTAACTGGTCTGAACAGGCTCGCCGCATTGATCAGGCAGCTAAGGATTTGAGGCTTTCGTGTGCATCGCTTGAAAAAATACCATCTCGTAAAGTGACCTACGACGCCTTTATTGATCGTCATGAATTTGATGAGGCGCGCGCAAAACTGAAACAAGCGATTGCTGAAATCGGCGATATGCTGAAAGTGCTTGAGCAAAAGCATCCAGACCTGGCAATAGCTGCCCGCACTTGTCACGAGTTAGAGCAAGTCATGCATGACTGGGATGCCGCAGGTGATCGTGTCAGTGATGTCGATCAGCAAATCGTGCGGTGGGTTGAGCTTGGTTTACATCATGTCCGCCTGCACGCAGCGCCTTTGTCAGTGGCGGAAGCCTTCGCAAAGTATCGCGAAACGTCGCAAGCCTGGGTGTTCACCTCGGCAACCTTGTCGGTTCACGGCGATTTTGGTCACTTTACTGCTCGCTTGGGGCTAGAGGGCGCGACGAGTCTGAGGATGGAATCTCCGTTCGATTACGCCAAGCAGGCCTTGCTTTATGTGCCGACGAATTTGCCATCGCCTCAGGCAAGCGATTTCTTACCGGCGTTTGTGGATTTATTGTTTCCTTTAATTCAGGCGAGTCAGGGGGGGGCGTTAGTGCTATGCACAACCTTGCGTGCGGTTGAACGTGTTGCCCAGCTACTAGGCGACCTGTACGAAAAACACGGGATTGAGTGGCCGATCATGCGTCAGGGGTTTGGGACTAGACGTGATCTGCTTGAAAAGTTTCGGACACTGGATCATGCCGTGTTAGTCGGAAGCGCTAGTTTCTGGGAAGGCATTGATATTGCGGGCGAGCGGCTAACCTTGGTTGCTATTGATAAATTACCCTTTGCACCACCTGATGATCCCGTCTTAGAGGCTCGTTTAAGGCACTGTCGTGAACAGGGCGGCAACCCCTTCATGGAATATCAATTGCCCGAGGCGGCTATTGCGCTCAAGCAGGGTGCAGGACGTTTGATCAGGACTGAAACCGATTGGGGCGTACTGATGGTTGGGGATACGCGACTCGTGGATAAGCCCTACGGAAAGCAATTGTGGCGAGGCCTACCCCCGTTTACCAGGACCCGAGAGCATCAAACAGCAATCGATTTTCTGGTTGAGCGAACGGGTTCAGGTAGCGAGCCTAAGCCACTACCTGAATCCTCAGAATAGGCTCAGCGGGTTATACCAGGCAGGCTTGTCAGTGAATCCCTCTTCAATCAAACGCGTATTGGGGAAGTTTTTTAACAAAATACGCTGAGTATCATCACGCAACTCTGTCATGCCCAGTTTTTCGTAGGACATCATCATGATGTAGAGCGCTGGTTCAGCTGACGGTACGCCTTCAAAATCGGTCAAAACAATTTGGGCGCGATTGACAGCAGCCACATAGGCATAACGCTCGTAGTAGTAGCGCGCAATAAAGAGCTCGTTTTGTGACATCGTATCAACCAGCCAAACGAGTCGTTTACGAGCGTCAGGGGCGTATTTACTGTCGGGGAAGCGAGTAATCAGATCGTTAAAGGCAGCAAACGACTGTCGCATCGACCGCTGATCGCGTTCGCCCGGATTTTGCCCGGTGAGATTGGCAAAGAGAGCGCTTGGTGGTGTGAAAGTGATGAGGCCTTTCAGGTAAAGCATGTAATCCATGCTGGCGTGGGCAGGATATTGCTGCTGAAAGCGACCGATAGTGGCCAGCGCTTTTTCGCTTTCTTTATCTTTCCATTCGCAATAAGCAAGATCGATCATCGCTTGCTGAGCGAATATACCAAAAGGGTAGCGGGCCTCAATCGCACTAAACCGCTCTTTGGCGAGCTTCCAGTTACCAGAAGACATTTCAGTTTTGCCATCTGCCAACAGTTTTTCAGCTGCCCAATTGGCGGTAGGGTCGTATTCTGTCCCTTTGCTGGAGCAACCTGCTAAAGCAAGTGCGCATACTAGAACGAACAATCTCAGCAGCGCAGCTACGCTTAGGCGAGAGTAAGAGAAGTTATTAGGGGTCTGTCCGATCACGTCACGATCCTTGGTGTTAGCATTCGCTTTCCATTATATGACTAGTCTCATGATCCAACCTGTAGAAATTGTTGATACTTTGCCAGACGATGAGCCGTTGTTATTTACGGTGACCGATGGCATGCCACTAGATCGATTAGATAAACTGCTTGCGCAGTTGATTCCTGAGCATTCACGCAGCAGATTGCAGGCCTGGATTGAGGCTGGGCATGTCCAAGTTAACGGTAAAGTAGCGAAAATCCGGCAATCCTTGCGTGAAGATGATCTCATTACCGTTTTTGAGCAACCGGCACCTGAAGATTTGGCGTTTTTACCCGAACCGGTTGAATTTGAAGTGCTGGCAGAGAGTAGCGATTGGATCGTGGTCAATAAACCTGTCGGTCTGGTTACCCACCCCGGCGCCGGCAACTGGAGTGGCACGTTACTCAATGGACTGCTTTTTCGGTACCCTGAACTCTCGCATGTCGCCCGAGCCGGTATTGTGCATCGGCTTGATAAGGATACCTCTGGCTTGCTAGTGGTGGCCCGAAGCGAGATTGCGCAAACACATCTTGTCAGACAACTACAGGCGCGCACCATGGGTCGTCGCTATTTGGCGCTCGCGCACGGTCGCATGCTTTCAGCCGGCACCGTCGATAAACCGATTGGCCGTGATCCCAAAGTGCCAGTGCGGATGAATGTAGACAAGCCCAGTGCGCCCAAGGCTGCGGTGACTCATTACGAACTGGCTCGCACCGGCGAGTATTACGAGTCGAACGTATCTCAAATTATTTGTCGTCTCGAAACGGGTCGAACTCACCAAATTCGCGTGCATCTGTCGAGTCTGGGGCATCCTTTGCTGGGCGACACGCTTTATGGTGGACGTATTCTGGGTGAAGCGCAACGCCAGATGTTGCATGCTTATGAGTTAGCTTTTGATGACCCGATAGCTGGGCATCTCGTTCAGATTACGGCGCCGATCCCGGCAGACATGAGTGTTGTGCTGGATGCGGTGAAGTGGCGCCCATGAGCACGCTGAATTTTGATCGTCAGATAGAGGTGGTCACTCCGACGCAACAGTGGTCGGGGGTCTCGCTTTTTAGTACCACTCGTTTTGGTGGGGTCAGCCATCCCCCTTTTGATAGTCTCAATCTCGGTTTTCGATCTGGTGACGATATCGACAAGGTCAAGGCAAATCGAGACCGCCTCGGGGCGCTTATACCGAATCACCCCTATTGGCTGAAGCAGGTGCATGGGGATGTGGTTCACCAGATCGACATGACGACTGAGGTCTCAACCTGGTCGATGCCAGAGGGGGATGCAAGCGTCACGACAAGCCCTGGTCGCGTGCTCGCCGTCTTGACCGCTGATTGCCTGCCTGTTGTCGTTGCTGATGAACAAGCATCTGTTTTAGGGGTGGCGCATGCTGGGTGGCGAGGGTTAGCCGCTGGTGTATTAGAGCGAACGGTAGAACGCATGAAAGCGCTGCGGCCTGAAGCAAAACATTTCCGAGCCTGGATAGGACCCGCAATCGGACAGCATTCGTTTCAAGTTGGAAGCGATGTCTTTGATGCTTTCGTGTTGAGTAAGCCTGAAACCGAAACGTTTTTTAAGATTGATCCTGGCCAGCCTGAAAAATGGCATGCTGATTTGGCAGGTTTAGCAGAACATCGTTTAAATCAAAATGGTGTTGCAAGTGTCGAAAAATCTGGCCTGTGCACGGTGACGGATTCTCGGCAAAGATTCTTTTCATATCGACGCGATAAAAGCACTGGAAGAATGGCAACAATTGCATGGTTGCAACAATAATAAAGTAATATTTAGATAGACTGTTTACCCTGATTGACAGGCGTGATTTGCTGGCGCAGGATGTAATGAGGTCGCTTGTGCCACGCAGTTGTCTTTTAGGGGTTTGAATTTGAACGCATCAATGCCAACTGGTTGGGCGACTCCACCGGGTATCCCTGAGGGTGCCCTGGATTCAATCCGCTCCGAATTTATCAAACAATGGCGGGATTTGACCGAGTCGGCAGTCTCTCGGCAACTGCCTGCTATCACCGATCGTCGATTCGCCAGTCCGGCGTGGTCAGCCAATCCTTCTTACTTGATGATGGCTCATTTTTATTTGCTGTCGGCCAAATCGATGCAGCGCATGGTCGATGCTTCGGATGCCGATCAAGACATGAAAGAGCGTCTGCGGTTTTCAATCATGCAGTGGCTTGACGCCATGTCGCCAGCAAATTTTTTGATCACCAATCCTGATGCACAAGAGACTTTATTGAAGACGGGTGGTGAATCGATCGTTGCTGGGATGAATAATTTTTTTGCCGACGTGCAAAAAGGTCGTATCACTCAAACGGACGAGTCAAAATTCAAAGTCGGTGAAAACGTGGCGACGACTCCCGGCAGTGTTGTGTTTCAGAATAAATATTTCCAACTGATTCAATATAAACCTGCTGCCTCGACGGCTTACGCTCGACCGATTCTATTAGTACCACCTTGCATCAACAAATTTTATGTTCTCGATTTGCAGCCTGAGAACTCTGTCGTTCGACACACGCTAGCACAAGGTTTCAATGTATTTTTAGTTTCCTGGCGAAATCCAGTCCCCGAGGATACTGATGGCATTGAGCATGCAACCTGGGATGAATATCTAGAAGACGGCGTGCTGAAGGCTATTTCGGTGGTTCAAGCAATTTCCGGGCAGAGCAAAATAAATACCCTCGGTTTTTGTGTAGGCGGCACGATGCTTGCTACCGCGCTGGCTGTCGCAGCTGCCCGTGGAGAAGAGCCGGCTGCCTCAGTGACTTTGCTGACCTCCATGTTGGACTTCAGTGATACGGGAGTATTAGGTGTTTTTGTGGATCCCCAACAGGTTGCGATGCGCGAGCAACAAATGGGGCACGGTGGTCTCATGACTGCGCGCGAACTGGCAACGACGTTTTCGTTCCTGCGTCCAAATGAACTCGTCTGGAATTACGTCGTTTCTAACTATCTGAAAGGCGAGACCCCGCCTGCCTTTGATCTGCTGTTCTGGAACAGCGACAGCACTAATCTGCCCGGTCCGTTTTTTACTTGGTATTTTCGCAATACCTATCTTGAGAATAATTTACGCGTACCCGGCAAATTAGACTGCGCCGGCGTCCCGGTCGATTTGAGCAAAATCAAAATACCGGCGTATTTGTATGCCTCGCGTGAAGATCACATTGTTCCCTGGAAGACTTCTTACTTGTCGACACAAGTGTTGGGTGGTGCCAAACGATTTGTGCTGGGGGCGTCAGGCCACATCGCAGGTGTGATCAATCCACCCGCTAAAAACAAACGTAGTTTCTGGACGGCGCAAAACGATCAAGAGCACACGACAGCCAATCAATGGTTTGATCAGGCCATCGAAAATCCCGGCAGCTGGTGGAACGACTGGACAACCTGGTTGGCCAAACAGTCTGGTCGAAAGGTCAAAGTTTCTGCACAGGCGGGAAATAAATATTATCCGGATATTGAAGCGGCACCAGGTTCGTACGTGCAAGTCAGAGCAGTTTAAAAAAAACAGGAGCAAACATGAGTAAAAAAGTTGCATATGTTACGGGTGGGATGGGTGGTATCGGCACTGCGATTTGTCAGCGGTTGGCTAAAGAAGGGATGACGGTGATTGCAGGGTGCGGTCCGACGCGTAACTTTGAGCAGTGGATCGATGAACAAGCCGCGCTTGGATACACCTTTCACGTTTCTGTTGGTAACGTATCGGATTGGGATTCAACTGAAGCGGCGTTTAAAAAGGCGGTTGCAGAGCACGGTCCGATTGATGTGCTGATCAATAATGCCGGGATTACGCGAGACGGTGTTTTTCGCAAAATGAGTGTGCAGGACTGGCAGGCAGTGATGGATACGAATGTCACTAGTTTGTTCAATGTGACTAAGCAAGTGATTGATCCGATGGTCGAACGCGGCTTTGGGCGTATCATCAATATCAGCTCGGTGAATGGTCAAAAAGGTCAGTTTGGTCAAACGAACTACGCGACTGCGAAAGCCGCGATTCATGGCTTTACCATGTCACTGGCGCTTGAAGTAGCGAGCAAAGGGGTCACAGTCAACACAGTTTCCCCTGGTTACATTGGCACGGACATGGTCAAGGCGATCAGGCCGGATGTGCTCGAGAAAATCGTTGCCACGATTCCTGTCAAGCGCCTGGGACGGCCGGAAGAGATCGCATCGATTTGTGCTTGGATTGCCTCGGAAGATGCGGGGTTCTCTACTGGCGCAGACTTTTCATTGAATGGTGGTCTACACATGGGTTAAAGCTCGGTTTCCGACCAAGAGCCGAGGCACTTGGCGGGTCGAGTTTTAAACCTTATTGAAACAGTAAATTGAGAATCAGATGACGGAAGCATCAACCACGAGCGCAGTGCGGTTAATCAAAAAGTATCCGAACCGCCGTCTGTACGACACACAGACCAGCACCTACATCACCTTGACCGACGTCAAGCAGCTGGTGCTGGATCAGGCCGTGTTTAAAGTGGTTGATGCTAAGACGAGCGAGGATTTGACGCGCAGCATCTTGTTGCAAATTATTCTTGAAGAAGAGAGCGGTGGGGTGCCCATGTTCTCGTCTACGATGCTAGCCCATGTGATTCGCTTTTACGGTCATGCTATGCAGAGCGTCATGGGGTCCTATCTTGAGAAAAATATTCAGGCCTTCATGGATGTCCAGGATCGTATCGCCGAACATTCCAAAGGTGTTTACGGTAATCAGTTTGGTCCTGACACTTGGGCTCAATTCATGAGTGCTCAAAATCCAGTGATGCAAAATTTGATGAACGGCTATGTTGAACAGAGCAAGACTTTGTTCTCGCAAATGCAGGACAAAATGCAGGACCAAAGCCTTAATATCTTCAGTACTTTTCCCTTCGCACCTGGTGCAAAGGGAAAAGAAGACACTTCAAAGTAAAACGCTTAACTCTCTTTGATGCGGGCGGCGATATGATCCAACGCCTCCTGCACTTGATCGATCAAGATCAAACAAAGATCGCCTGGCTGTAATGCTTGCAGGGCGGTATCGATCGCCAGAAACTCACCTCTGATTTCTTGAACCTCTTTGGTCCTCGAGACGTTTTCCAAGCCTTTGCGCAACAAGTTTAGGACCTCACCGTCCTCTCTTCCTCGCTGGCACTGATCTTGGTAGAGAATCGCTGCGTCGAATACTTCGCCAAGGATTTCTGTCTGACGAACAATATCCTCGTCGCGACGATCGCCTGCGCCGCTAATGACGACTGTTCGACGTTTGGCTGTCATGCTCTCAATCGCTGGCACCAGCGCTTCAATTGCATCTGGATTGTGACCATAATCGGCAATGACTGTTGCCCCGCGATAGTCGAATACGTTGAACCGGCCCGGCGCTGTTTGAGCGTCATTGATGAAGGTCGACAGACCAGCCTCGATAATTTTGAAATCAAGTCCTAAGGCCCACGTTGCAGCAATCGCGCACATGGCGTTATCGACTTGAAAACCAATCGTGCCATGACGTGTCAATGGTATGCCTGCCAGCGCAATGCGATGCTCGAAACTGCCTTCCGCGCAGACGATATGCGCATCGTCTTTAAAGACGACTCGTTTCCCTTGAGCTCGATGTGTTAGCAGAACCGGATGATGGTTGTCGTTCGAGAAGAAGGTGACTGAACCTGGGCAGTTCGCTGCCATCTTAGAGACCATCGGATCTGTTGCATTGAGCACGGCAGTACCGTTGGGCGCTACATATTGAACGATGACCTGTTTGACTAAGGCCAGACCTTCGACCGTGTTGATGAAGTTCATGCCAAGATGGTCGCCTGCACCGATGTTGGTGACGATAGCCACGTCACAACGATCAAAGGCCAAGCCTTCGCGCAGGATGCCGCCACGAGCAGTTTCAAACACAGCGGCGTCTACATAAGGGTGCATCAACACATTGCGAGCGCTGCGTGGCCCGCTGCAATCACCCGTGTCAATACAGCGATGCTCAATGTAAACACCATCAGAATTAGTCATGCCAACACGGTTGCCAGCCGCAGCCATCAGGTGAGCTGATAAGCGCACTGTCGTTGTCTTGCCGTTAGTCCCGGCAACGGCAATGACAGGAATTCGACCATTTTCCTGTTCGTTAAACATGGTCGAAATGATGGCCTCGCCCACTGGACGACCATGCCCAAACGATGGGTTGATATGCATGCGTAAGCCTGGTGCCGCATTGATTTCAACGATGCCGGCGTGCTGTTCCTCCATAGGCTTATGCATGGTTTCAGCGACAAGGTCAACACCAGCGATGTCAAGACCAACCATTTTGGCAGCGGTGACAATTCGGGCCGCCAACTCGGGATGAACTTCGTCTGTTACATCGGTGGCACTGCCACCAGTGCTTAAATTCGCATTGTTACGTAATAGCACTCGCCGACCCTTGGTCGGGATTGAATCGACTGTCAACTCTTGTTTGACCAAGGTAGCTTGGGCGATGTCGTCAAAGCGTATTTTGGTGAGTGGCGTAGCGTGTCCGTCGCCGCGTAACGGGTCGAGATTGACCTGGTCAACCAATTGTCTAATCGTGTGTATCCCGTCACCCACCACATGAGGTGGGTCGCGACGCGCAGCAGCAATCAGTCTGTCACCTACCACGAGCATACGGAAGTCATGGCCAGGGATATACCGCTCGACAATGACGTCGCGGCTGATGTCCGAAGCCGTCGCAAACGCTGCGACCAGTTGCTCGCGTGTTTCGATGTTGACGGCAACCCCTTTGCCTTGATTGCCGTCTCGCGGTTTGACCACGACAGGCAAGCCTATTTTGTTGGCGATTTCCCACGCGTGTTCTTCATCAGAGACGACGTAACCGTTCGGGACTGGCACACCTGCCACGTCCAAGAGCATTTTGGTTAAATCCTTGTCTTGCGCGATCGCTTCTGCTATGGCACTTGTGTTGTCTGTTTCCGCAGCTTGTATGCGGCGTTGCTTACTACCCCAGCCAAATTGAACCAGACTGCCCTCCGTCAGACGACGATAGGGAATATCTCTGGCGACAGCGGCATGGACGATTGAACCTGTGCTCGGCCCTAAGCGAATGTCTTCGTCCAGCTCTCTCAGTTTGTCCAGTGATAATTTGATGTCAAACGCTTCATTATTGAGTGCAGCAAGGCAGAGCGATTCGGCCAGTTGTATCGCCAAGCGACCCACACTCTCCTCTGAGTACTCCACAATTACTTGAAAAACGCCCGCCTCTGGCGTTGCGACCGTTTGACCAAACGCAACGGGGCATCCGGCTGCCGCCTGCAGACCCAGCGCAACAGCTTCAATGGCGTGAGCCATCGACAGTGGCTCTTTGTGACCGAGTGGTCGTAGGGGCCTGATATCAGGAAAACGCGCGCGCAGACGCACAGTGAAATCCGAGATTTGATCCAGATCGCACTCAATGCCTTCGCACGTGACCACCGCTTCTATCGCGGTGTGACGGCTCCACAGGTTGGGGCCGCGTAAGGCGCGAATACGTGAGACTTCCATGTTGTTTCCTCAGTGTATCGAGCGAGTCGTTATAGGTTAAACCAGTGGGCTGATCAGGCCAGCTTCAATGAGTTCCGTTGGCATGCCAAGCGCCCAAGCCGCTGCCGCTGCTGCCAGAACGGCAGAGCGGGTCGAGTCAGTGGACGCTTGCGAGACGGTCGGGCAGGCGTCGATAGACATCAGAGCAGTGCGAGACGCACCGTGTGCCAGCACCACGCGGCCTTGTTCGACGATCACGGCTCGGTGTCCTTGCTTAAGGTGATCGACGACGACGGTGTGTGTTGGATCCAAGCTGTAAAACGTAACCGATCCTTCGCAGTAAGCGGCTAATGAGGCAACGATCGAGTCATCTGCATTGAGTACCGCGGTACCCGTCGGCAACACAACGTCTACTTGGGTTCGATAAACCTTGATCAAATCATCGTTATCTTCAAGGTTGTGAAGGTCGTAGACTTGAAACGCTTCTGACCATTCCACGCGAGTCACGACGCCCACTTCACACACTTCATAGGGAAGACCATTCGCAAGAATCTCATGCCCCGTCGTTTCAATGACAGCAGCTTGCACTTCACGATTAAGTAAAAGTTTACGAGCTTGATCGAAATTTGTGCTGTCCTCTGAACTAATTCGACGACGACCTACCTGTAGACCCGAACGGGTTGCCATGCCAGTTTCCCAGCCGTTCAAACTCATCAAATGAAAGAGCAGGCTCGTGACCTGATCAACGCCTTCGGTCCCGCACACGCCAACGATGGGGATGAGTCCACTTTCTTCGGCAGCAAACATGTGGTCAACGATGGCACGACCCACAGGCCGGGGTTGTCCTTCGGCTGGTCTGATATGCATGAGCAAACCGGGACCCGCATTGACCTCGACAATCGCGCCAGACTGCTGTTTTAAGGGTTTAGAAATATCCTGTGCCACGAGATCGATGCCTGCGACGTTCAGGCCGACAATTCGGGCGGCCATGGCTGCGGTATCAGCAACGTCTGGATGGACGTCATCAGTGCAATCGATCGCCACGTTGCCACTGCGCTGAATAATCACGATGCGACCCTCGTCAGGTATCGACTCTGGTGTGAGGCCTTGTTTTTCGATTTCCAGACGATTAGCTGAGTCCAGCTTGATAAAGTTCAGCGGATGATCTTCGTTACGGCCGCGTCTCGGATCCGCGTTAATTTGGCTTTCGATCAAGTCAGCCACACTTGATTTGCCGTCGCCTGTGATGAAGGCAGTTGAACCTTTTGCTGCAGCGACCATTTTGCCGCCAACAATCAACAAGCGATGCTCGTCGCCGAAAATGAACTTCTCGACGAGGACACCTGACCCTTCTTGTAGAGCGACAGCGTAGGCAGCTTCGACTTCTCTTTGTGACACTAAATTAGTGAAGACACCACGTCCGTGATTGCCATCAACCGGCTTGACTACAACAGGCATGCCGAGGTCTTGTGCAGCATCCCACGCGTCCTCAGCACTCTCGACAGCCCGCCCGCTGGGGACAGGCACACCACACGCTTCGAGCAGAGATTTAGTCAGATCTTTATCGCGCGAGGTGGTCTCAGCTATTGCCCCCGTTTGTTCTGTCTCGGCCGTCCAGATACGGCGCTGTCGGGATCCATAGCCCAATTGCAGCAGATTTCCGCTGCTCAAACGGATGGTTGGGATACGGCGGTCTTTTGCGGCCTCGACTATCGTGGCGGTGCTCGGTCCCAAAAAATACGTTTCCATCAAGTCTTTGAGTTCTTCGACTTGAGTGTTCACATCAAAGTCCCTGTCTTCATATGCTGCCATGACGAGGTCCCGACCCGCTTGCAACGCCGCTTTGGCGACTTGCTCGTTCCAGGCAGTGATCACGACTTTATAGACACCCCTTCTTGAGGTTTCGCGCGTGCGACCGAAGCCGCCTTTCATCCCAGCCAGATTTTGCAGCTCAAGCGCGACGTGCTCGAGGATGTGGCCTGGCCAAGTCCCGCGCTCTAACCGAGTTAAAAACCCACCACGGACGCCAGGGCTGCACCGATGCTCAATCAAGCTAGGCATCCAGGCCGTCAAACGCTTGTAAACACTGGGTACCGTGTCAGAGGGGCAGTCCTCCAAGTCGCCGATATCAACGATGGCTTCGATCACGGGCACGTAAAGAACGGTCCAGATGTTTGGGCCACGCAAGTGCGCGATGCGCTCAATGATGATGTCGCGTTTATTCATATTTTTATCGGGACCTGCCTCTTAAATCGATTCTTGGGCGCACACATCGCGGTAGTACTGACATGGATTGATTTGACAGGCAAAAGTTCATGACGCAGCGCAATAATGTTGCGAATTGCTTCATTATCGTAGCAAAAACTCACTTAGCGAGTGCCGAGGCGATCTTTACCTCCGAATTCCTCTTGCCGCCTCGTTATACTAGTCAAGTCATGAGTTTGTCTTCGAACGTTCAATCTAACCATAAACTGACGCTGCCGCCTGCGTGGGCTAGCGCTCTGCACGGCATTCTTGTCCCCGGTGAAGCAGTCAAGGCGTGGATAGAGCCCGATTTAGACAACGATCTTCGCTTTAATGCAAGTATTTTAGTGTTGACTAACAAGCGTCTGCTGACGCGTTATGCCGGCTCGACCGACTGGGTTTGCTGGGACGTGACGTCGAAACAATCACTTGAGCACCGAGATCATGCAGGGCTTGGGGTGGTCGAGCTGTTTGATGAGGGCAAGCGCTTAGCACTCTGGCACCATACCTTAGGTCTCGCCGCCGCCGTCAGCCGTCTTTGCGAAACATTTCTGGTTTGTCAGACGCTGCATGGTGATGCGTCCGCTCAAATTGATGTCGCGCCTGCCACCTGCCCAACTTGCGGGACGCCGTTTGCGCCCGATCAAGAAGAGTGCGCAGTATGCAGTGGCGAGGCTCAAGGCCCTAATAACGGTTGGGCGTTGCTTAGACTCATCCGTTTTGCTAAGCCCTACCGAGGTCTGTTGATTCTGGGATTGGTCTTGACGCTGCTCTCGACCGGGGCAACATTGGTGCCGCCCTATTTGACGATGCCACTGATGGATAAGATCCTTATCCCTTTCCAGAACGGCAAACCAATTGATTACGATCTGGTTGCTCTGCTTTTGACTGGTCTGGTGGTTTCTGGATTTCTGGCGTGGTTGCTCAGTTGGGCACGAACATATTTATTAGCTTGGATCAGCGAGAGGATAGGTGCTGATCTGCGAACCGCTACGTTTACGCACCTGCAAACGCTGTCTCTGCAGTACTTCGGTGGCAAGCGAACCGGTGATTTGATGGCTCGAATCGGTAGCGAGACCGACCGCATTAATCTGTTTCTGTCGTTGCATTTGCTCGACTTTGCAAATGACGTGCTGATGATTTTGATGACGGCTGGCATCCTGATTTCGATCGACCCTAAGTTGGCGCTGACAACCTTGATCCCGTTGCCCATAATCGTTTGGATGATTAATTCTGTCAGAGGTCGTCTGCGGCACGGATTTGAAAAAGTTGATCGAGCCTGGAGCGAAGTGACCAATGTGCTCGCGGATACGATACCGGGCATTCGCGTGGTTAAGGCCTTTGCACAAGAGCACCGCGAGGTCGCACGTTTTCGTGAAGCTAATAACCGCTATCTTGGCGTGAATGACCGAATCAATAAAGTCTGGGCTTTGTTTGCCCCAACGGTCACGTTTCTGACCGAGATTGGTTTGTTGGTGGTCTGGATATTTGGTATTTCTCAGGTTGCGGCACACAGTATTACAGTGGGTGTTCTGGCGGCCTTTTTAGCGTATATCGGTCGTTTCTATACACGACTGGATTCGATGAGCCGTATTGTTTCGCATACCCAGCAAGCGGCGGCGGGTGCGAAGCGAATCTTCGACATCCTCGATCATGTGTCGAGTGTGCCGGACGCGACAAGGCCGGTTCCTTTGGATAAAGTTGAGGGTCGGATCGAACTCAAAAACGTGGGCTTTCGGTATGGAAGTCGTACGATCTTGCGTGGAATTGACCTCAATATACGCGCCGGGGAAATGATCGGCTTGGTGGGTCACAGTGGCTCAGGTAAAAGCTCGCTCGTGAATCTGATTTGTCGGTTTTACGATGTAACGGAAGGTGGGATTCGTGTAGATGGTGTCGACATCAGATCGTACTCGCTGGCCTCTTATCGGCGCCATATCGGGCTCGTTCTACAAGAGCCCTTCTTGTTTTTTGGCAGCATTGCTGAAAACATCGCCTATGGTAAGCCAGAAGCCACACGCGAAGAAATAGTCTCGGCTGCGAGGGCTGCGAGGGCGCACGAATTTATCTTAAGACTGCCACAGGGGTATGACTCACTTGTGGGCGAAAGAGGCCAGGCACTTTCAGGCGGCGAGCGTCAACGGATATCCATTGCCCGTGCGCTGTTGATTGATCCCAAAATTCTTATTCTTGATGAAGCCACCTCGTCAGTCGACACCACGACCGAAATGGAGATTCAAGAGGCTTTGGATAACTTGATTCAAGGCCGCACGACCATTGCTATTGCGCATCGTCTGAGCACACTTCGGAAGGCAGATCGTTTGGTCGTGCTGGACCGCGGTAAGGTGGTCGAAATAGGCCCCCATGACGAACTGATCGCGCGTCAAGGCGCCTATCACGCCTTGTATCTCGCTCAAGCGCGTCAGACTGAAACAGATGGTCATGCCGTGATCATTGATACCGATGCGAAACAGGCTGCGACAAATGTTTGAGTTCAAATTGTCCCGTAACCTGGCAGGAAAACTGGTTTTGACGACAGCAGACGGGATGGTTCACGAGGGCGTCGTGCCGGTAAGAGCTTTCCCGGTCGCTGCACCTGACTTCTTTGTTGCCATCATGAGTCTCGAAGGTAAGGAGATTGCCTGGATAGATGACCTCCAAAAGCTGCCAGAAGATACGAGGCAATACATTCAAGATGAGATTGCTTCTCGTGAGCTGATCCCCGAGATTCTCAGTATTGTTTCGGTGTCGACCTTCTCAACACCCAGTGACTGGGAGGTGACAACTGATAAGGGACGCACAAAATTTACGCTCAAAGGCGAAGAGGACATCCGTCGGCTATCGACTCGGACGCTGCTCATCACCGATAGTCACGGTCTGCGTTTTTATTTGAAAGACATGCAAACGCTGGATAAAAATAGTCGCAAAATTCTCGATCGATTTCTGTGACACAAGCTTCTAGAGTTTGTAATCTGCGTCGAAGTTGTCTCCCACCTTGATTTGTTGTGACCCGCCGGCGGTGATGACAGCGTTCATACCAAAGCAGATGGCGTTGTCCACGATAGCGAGCCGCCGATAAGGGCTGAGCAGGTCACTGACTGTCGGTGATGATTGCGCTGTGTAGGGGTCAATGTCAATAATGGCGCACCGAGAACACGGTTTGACCAGCTGCAGTTCTGGACCACAGGCGATTGGATCAAAACGGATGATATCCAGGTGGTCTTCTGTGTGTCCGTCGAGGCCGGTCAGTACAATGTTTGGGCGAAACCTATCCATTGCGACCGTCTCATGGCCTCGCTGGGCGAGCTGGCTATTGAGCTCATCCAAGGCCGCTTGTGTGATGACGAGGGCAGCAAAACCATCGCTAAACATATTGGGTCTGTCCAGACCTTGAGTCCAGTCTTTGTTTGACAGGCGTGTCGAATGGTTGCCGAACCTCATCAAGCGAAAATTTTTACCTGGAACTTGTAAAAAACGATCGAGCCACCCGGCGACCTCATCACCCATGTCGTCAGCCAGTAGCGTGTCACGCCAGACCGTCACCATGATGGGTTTACCGCGATAAGCTAAATCAACACTGATTGTCTCTTGATCGGGCGCCGACAGGGTCAATTGCTCCGCCGTAAGGCCAGGCGTGATCCAGACCATGTGAGGGCACTGTCGCTGGGTAAGAAACATCCCATTCTGGTCAACAATGACCCATTCGCGGTCGAATGCCAGCCCCGTCGGTTTAATCAAAGTCGTTTGGATTTCGATACCCGCGCAAGATTTGATCGGGTAAATAAAAAGCTGGCTGACGAATCCGTGGCAATCGCTCATCACTCGGGTCTCTAAAAGAATTTAAAATGGAACTAACGCTTAAACTAGTTGGTTGTGATCTTATCAGGGGTTTTGCCATGCCATCTTTTGATGTTGTCTCAGAAGTAGACAAACACGAATTGACCAATGCAGTTGATCAAGCTAATCGCGAGCTATCGACACGGTTTGATTTCAAAGGCAGCGATGCAAAATTCGAGCTCGATGAATTTGTGGTCACTCAAGTTGCTGGCAGCGCATTTCAGTTAAAGCAGATGCTGGATATTTTGCGCAGCCGCTTGAGCGCGCGAGGTATCGATGTTCGCTGTCTGGATGTCGCAGATCCGCTCGAGAACTTAGGTGGCGCGCGTCAAAAAGTGACCGTCAAACAGGGGATTGAGCAACCGGTGTCAAAGAAGCTGATTGCTGCCATGAAAGAAGCCAAACTCAAGGTCGAACATCAGATTACTGGCGAAAAATTACGCGTAACTGGTAAAAAACGCGATGACTTGCAAGATGCCATCGCGCTCCTGAAAAAAGTAGATGTGCCTTTGCCCCTGCAGTTCAATAACTTCAGGGACTAAGGCAATTCATCGGTTGCTAACGACCGCCAAACTTTGTGTCGCGAAAAAGAGTTGACAAACCACGGGGTTGCGAGCGCCAGTACTGTGGTGCTGCGTCAACGCTGGCACCCAGTTCAGCCGCAGCATGCCAGGGCCAACGAGGGTCATAAAGCATGCCGCGAGCCAGACCCACCATGTCAGCCTCGCCATCTGCAATGATTTGCTCGGCCTCTTTCGGGTCAGTGATCAAACCAACTGCAATGGTTGGCAGACCGGTGCCTTGCTTGATCTGTGTTGCAAACGGGACTTGAAACTTTGGTCCGACGGGGATTTGTTGTGCAGCGGCGACCCCGCCAGTCGAGACGTGTATAAAGTCGCATCCCAGCGCTTTTAATTTGTTGCCGAAATCAATGTTGGCTTGCATCGGTTGACCATCGTCTACCCAGTCTGTCCCCGAAATGCGAATGCCGAGTGTGGTTTGGGGTACTGCCTTTCTCACGGCCTCAAACACTTCCAGAGGATAACGCATGCGGTTTTCGGCTGAGCCGCCATATTCGTCGGTTCGCTTGTTTGAGACTGGCGATAAAAACTGATGCAACAAGTAGCCGTGCGCGCCGTGCAGTTCAATTCCGTCGAAACCCAATCTCACTGAGCGTAGCGCAGCGTCCACAAACGCTTGTTTGACACGGGCCAATGCGGCTGCGTCCATGGCCAACGGGTCTGACTCGCTTGAGCCGTGTGCGACCGCTGACGGGCCTTCGACCTGCCAGCCGCCGTCCTTGATTGCAATCAGCTGCCCGCCCTCCCATGGGCGGGCGCTCGAGGCTTTACGGCCAGCGTGTGCTAATTGGATCATGACTGGCATCGAGGAGTATTTGCGAATCGCGGCCATGACGGGTTTGAGCGCTGCCTCGTTTTCGTCTGACCAGAGCCCCAGACAGCCATGGGTAATCCGGCCGATGGGTTCAACGGCAGTCGCTTCAATAATTAACAGACCAGCCCCTGACAGTGCCATTTGACCCAGATGAATCATGTGCCAATCGGTTGCATTGCCGTTGTTAGCCGAGTACTGGCACATCGGTGCGATGACAATACGATTGTCCAATGTCACTTGACCAAGCTTGATGGGCGAAAATAATTTACTCATCTGGATATCCTCGAGGCTAAGAAAGTAGTGCTCGCCATGCTAATGGCTGAACCTCTGATTCGCAAGGTGGAATGTTGAGGCGGCAGTCTGACTTGACCCGGGTAAACTAGCGACTATGACAGTCTTATATTTTTATTAGGGTTTTCCATGATCAAAATCAGGCGTTCGCAAGACAGGGGCTATGCCGACCATGGCTGGTTGAAATCGTTTCACAGCTTCTCTTTCGCCGGCTATCACGATCCAGCGTTTATGGGCTGGGGCAATCTTCGCGTCATTAATGAAGATCGCATCGCGCCTGGCACTGGTTTTGGTACGCATGGTCATCGCGACATGGAAATCATCAGCTATGTGCTTGAAGGCAATCTGGCGCACCAGGACAGTATGGGCAACGTCAAGGGCATCCCGCCGGGCGATGTGCAGCGCATGAGTGCTGGACGCGGGGTGCAACACAGCGAGTTCAACCACGCAGAGGGGCTATCGACCCATTTTTTGCAAATATGGATCGAACCGAATGTCAGAAGTATTGAGCCCGGCTACGAGCAAAAAACGGTTGCAGCGGCAGACAAGCGCGGCAAACTCTGTCTGATCGCTTCACCTGAGGGATCGAAAAATTCAGTCACTATCCACGCCGATGCGTCAATTTACGCCGGCTTGTTCGATGGGCAAGAACAAGCCACACTGCCAATTGCGGCTGGACGTCTTGCCTATGTTCATCTGATTAAGGGCGACTTGTCGGTGAACGGGATTGCCTTGACAGGCGGTGACGCTACCTTGATTGAACACGAAAGCGATTTAAGCCTCGATTCGGGCCGCGACGCCGAGGTGCTGGTGTTTGATCTGGCTCAATAATATTGCAAACAAAACAATCGATAAGATGACGATCTATGAAAAAAATACGACTGGGCTGTATTGCTGATGATTTCACTGGCGCCACTGATTTAGCAAATAATTTAGTGCGTTCAGGTATGCGGGTTGTTCAGACAATAGGCGTGCCAACCGAGGATTTGCAGCTTGATGCCGATGCTGTGGTGGTCTCTCTCAAATCACGCACGATTGCTCCTCAGGATGCCGTCGCTCAGTCGCTCGCAGCACTGGCCTGGTTACAAACACAAGGTGCGGAACAGTTTTATTTCAAGTATTGCTCAACGTTTGATTCGACACCCCAGGGCAATATCGGGCCAGTGGCAGAAGCCCTGATGGGGGCGTTGCAAACAGATTTCACAATTGCCACGCCTGCGTTTCCCGATGCGGGACGGACAGTGTTTAAGGGACATCTGTTCGTGGGCGACGTGTTACTTAACGAAAGTGGCATGCAAGATCATCCCTTGACTCCCATGACTGATCCTAATCTTGTTCGCGTCCTGCAAGCACAGGTCTCGTGTCAGGTTGGGTTGATTGATTACAAATGTGTCGCTCAAGGCAAAGCGGCGATTCAAGCTCGCATTGCTCAACTCACCGATCAAGGCGTAAAAATTGCGGTGGTTGACGCAGTGAGCAACGACGACTTGTATCGACTGGGGCCTGCTTTGGCGCAAATGCCGCTCTTAACAGCTGGTTCAGGCGTCGCGATCGCCCTCGGTACAAACTTTGATATTGCGCCTAACGATCAGGCTGGCACATTACCAAAGGCGACAGGATTCAAGGCCGTCGTCTCGGGTAGTTGCTCTCGTGCCACTAACGCACAAGTGGCAGAATTCATTACGAAAGGGGGGCAGTGCTTTATGGTGAATCCGCTAGCACTTGATGCGGCGGAAACCGTGATCAACGAGGCGTTGGCCTGGGCTGAACAACGGCTTGGCGAGCAACCGATTCTGATTTATTCGACTGCGCAACCTGATGACTTGAAAACTGTTCAGCAGAAATTAGGGGTCGAGCAAGCTGGTGCCTTGGTTGAGCAAACGCTTGCAAGCATTGCGGTTGGACTATGCCGTCTGGGTGTTAAACAATTAGTCGTCGCGGGGGGCGAGACTTCAGGTGCGGTCGTGCAAGCGCTACAAATCGATCAACTGCAGATTGGTTCGCAAATAGATCCGGGGGTGCCGTGGTGTGGAGCTTACTCGCGAGCCATTGATGCTGTGATGCATATCACGCTTAAATCAGGCAACTTTGGCTCTGTTGATTTTTTCACTCAATCTTTTGAGCGCCTTGCGTAATGTCAAATACCAGCGGTCAAGGCCTGATTACTCTCAAGGACCATGCTCACGAATTATGCCGGGTCGGACGTAGTTTGTTCGACCGAGGCTATGTACACGGAACGACAGGCAATATTAGTGTGCGCTTGCCTGAGTCAGCCGGTGGCGGTTTTCTGATTACACCGACTGACGCCTGTCTTGGTTTTTTAGAGCCAGAGCGTTTGGCTCAAGTTGCTCAATCAGGACAACAAGTCGCAGGCGAGCGTGCGAGTAAAACCCTAGTTTTGCATCAGCGAATCTATACCTCGGCCTCTTGGGCTCATTGCGTGATCCACACCCACTCATCCTGGCTAGTGGATCTAACGTTGCGTGGGGTTTGGTCATCTGACGACATTGTTCCCCCGATCACGCCTTACTACGTCATGAAAGTGGGGCACGCGCCGTTGATTCCTTACTGCCGCCCGGGTGATCCCGTCGTTGCGGATCGTGTGCAACAGTTGATTGAGAATCACCAGCAACGAGGCCTGATTTTGAGGGCTGTCATGTGTGAGCGGCTCGGTCCGCAGGTATGGGGTGAGACACCCGCAACAGCCATGGCAACGCTGGAAGAGCTAGAAGAGACAGCAAAACTTTGGCTCAGAGGTGAATGTCGCGCCAAGCCCTTGACGTCGGTGGAGATTGACGTCTTATGCCGTCAATTCAATCTCAACTGGTGAAAGTCAACCTGATCAGCTAACGTTTTGGCAAAAAGAGCAAACCACACCATGAAGCAACTTGAGCAGCGTTTGATAAGTCTTGAGGGCAAAGGCTTGGGATCGGCGCCTGCAGGCTGCCGGTACGCAGACGTGGCTGGCTTGGGCTGGAATCTGCTCAACGAGGATGTCAGTCTGCCCGTTGCTGTCTTGAGTCAAAGTCGCCTCCAGCACAATTTGCGCTGGATGCAAACCTTCATCGGGCGTTACGGTGTGCAGCTTGCCCCGCATGGCAAGACGACTATGAGCCCGTCCTTGTTTCACTTGCAGCTTGATCACGGAGCCTGGGGCATCACGCTAGCAACCGCATCGCAAGTGCAGGCAGCGTGGCGCAATGGAATTAAACGAATTCTGATGGCCAATCAACTGGTTGGTCAGGGCAATATGGCCCTCATTGCTGATATCAAGGATGATGAATTCAGTTTTTGTTGCATTGTTGACTCTGCTGAGAATGTCGATGCGCTAGGGCGTTATTTCCTGAGTCGAGGTCAGGCGATTCGCGTGTTGCTTGAGTATGGTGTTGCGGGTGGTCGCACGGGTATCCGTCATCAAGAGCAAGAAGACGCGATACTCGAGGCAGTAAAACGTTGGCCACAATCGGTCAAGCTGATTGGGATTGAACTATACGAAGGTGTTTTAAAACAAGATGCTGACGTTCGCAGCTTCTTGCGTCACGTACTCAATCGCACTCGCGTCCTGGTGAAGCAATCTGTGTTCGTCGAGCCTGAAGTGATCTTGTCGGGTGCCGGATCTGCTTGGTACGACGTGGTGGCCGAAGAGTTCTCGAATCAAGAGGTCGGCCAGCCTCTGCAAGTCATTTTGAGGCCAGGATGCTACTTGACTCACGATGTCGGGATTTACCGCGAGGCAGAGCAACGCATTCACGCCACTAACGTAATAGCACGAGAGATGGGGCAAAGCTTGTTGCCTGCCTTGCAATTGTGGGCCTACGTGCAGTCGCGTCCCGAGCCTGATCTTGCCATCATGGCGTTAGGTAAGCGCGATGCTGCTTTTGACGCGGGGTATCCCGTGCCCGCGCTTCACTTCCGGCCAGGCGGCTCAGCCAAGCCTTGTATCCTCGCAAATGACGTGAAAATTACCGCGATGATGGATCAGCATGCGTTTATGCAGGTCCCAGCGGATAGCGATTTGAAGGTGGGTGACATGATTGCCTTCGACGTGTCCCATCCTTGTCTAACGTTTGATAAATGGCGGCAACTGCTGCTTATCGATGATCAGTATCAGGTGGTGGGGGCGATCGAAACGCTCTTTTAAATCGCTTAAATTGACTAATGGTGAATTAGATTTGATGAGAATAAGATAATCAAAATGAATGACATTAAACGTTACGGGATTGAAGGCGGCTCAGGTAGTGGTGGGCAGAACTTGCCCTTTGCCCGCGCGGTTGAGGCGGATGGGTGGTTGCATGTTTCAGGGCAAGTGCCAATGGTCAACGGCGAGGTGATCGAGGGCGGCATCGTTGCCCAGGCACATCAGGCGATTAAAAACCTCATCGCTATTCTGCAAGAAGCAGGCTACGGCACCGAGCACGTTGTGCGCTGTGGGGTCTGGTTGGATGATCCGCGTGACTTCATGTCGTTTAATCGTATCTTCAAAACGTATTTCGGCGAACATCCACCAGCCAGAGCGTGTGTGGTGTCTAGCATGGTTGTTGATTGCCGAGTTGAGATCGATTGCATCGCCTATAAAAAGCCGGTTTAAAAAACCATTAAAAAGCAGTTTAGAAAAGGATTTTCAGATGAAAGTACTGATTACTGGCGGTGCAGGTTTTTTGGGTAGTTTGCTTGCTCGTGAGTTATTGAAGACGGGTAGCTTGCAAGGGCAAGCCATTGAATTGATTATGCTGGCTGATTTGATTGCCCCTTCACATCCCGACTTAGTGAAGTCGCCCATTGTGACGAGCGATGTGGGGTCGTTGCTCGAGAGGATCCCGTCTGTGCTCAAAACTGATTTCGATGCAGTCTTTCATTTCGCTTCAGCAGTATCGGGCGAGTGTGAGGCCGATTTCGAGCTGGGTTTGCGATCCAATCTCGATTCGACTCGTCAATTGCTCGACGGTCTGCGCGCGCAACAGTCTAGAACCGGCGTTGCACCGTTGTTTTTCTTTTCAAGTTCAGTCGCGGTCTTTGGTTCAGATCCGCTCCTGCCGTTGCCCGAAGTCGTCACTGACACCACCTTACCTACCCCTCAGTCGAGTTACGGGATTCAGAAGTTTATTTGCGAGCAGTTGGTCGCGGATTACACCCGTAAGGGTTATGTTGATGGCCGTGTAGCACGGTTGATGACCGTGTCAGTACGACCCGGTCGGCCTAATGGTGCGGCGTCGAGCTTCTTGTCAGGGATTGTGCGTGAACCCTTAGCGGGCGTCGAGACGGTTTGCCCGGTCGACTTAAGTACAGCGGTTGCGTTGGCGTCACCACAAAATACGGTGAAAGGCATTTTGGCAGTCATGAATGCTTCTCGCGATCAATTTGCGGGTCGCACGGCGATTAATTTACCTGCGTTGACTGTGACGGTTGGGCAAATGCTGGATGCACTTGAAACGGTTGCTGGCAAAGAGGTGCGCGCGCTGGTCACGATGGAATCCAATCCGGCGATTGCAAAAATCGTCGGTGGCTGGCCAGCTCGGTTCGAATGCCAGCGCACTCGGGATTTTGGTCTGACGGGTGATGCCTCTTACGAGGATATCATCCGCCAGCATATGCAACTTAGTTCATAGCCAGACGACGCTTAAACCACCAGCGGGGTTTGTGAGCCGTCCATCGTGATGATGGTACCCGTGACGTAACTGGCGCGATCCGAGGCCAGATAGACCACCGTGTCAGCGACTTCTTCGGGTGTTGCCAACCGACCTAAAGGTACTTTTTTGGTTGCGTCTTTTAAGGCCTGCTCTTCAGAGACATTGTCGTTGGCTGCCGCGACTTTGATCCCTTCTTTCAAACGCTCGGTCAAGGTCGATGCGGGGTTGACAGCATTAACACGGATACCCATTGGGGCATAGGCCGCTGCGAGTCCAGCAGTAGCGAGCATCAGGGCCGCGTTGGCACTGCCACCAGAGATATGAACCGTTGAAGCGACTTTGCCGCCGGCACCGATCACATTGACAACAACCCCCGAGCGACGCTCGCCCATTCGTTTGATGACGGGATCCATGACATTAATGTAGGTGAAGAATTTTGCGTCCATGGCATCGCGCCAGCGGGCAGGGCTTAGTTCGGGTGCGATGACACGTTTTGCGGCCCCAGCAGAGTTGACCAGCACATCAATTGAGCCCATCGCGGCTTCAGCGGCATCAATGGCCGTCAAGGCAGAGTCCGCGTTCACAAGGTCGGCAGAAAATACAGCGATCCGGTTTGCCCAAGACGGCATTTCGTTGCTGAGTGTCTGTTTGGCCAGATCCAGGTTGGCTTGATCTCTTGATACCAGACTTACCTTTGCGCCTTCTTGCAAAAAGACGCGTGCGCAAGCAAGGCCTATTCCTTTGCTACCGCCGGTAATCAAAACATGCTTGTCGTTAAGGTGTAAATCCATGTCAGTTCTCTCCTTCGTCGTGGTTAGTCAATGCCCCTATCACGCCATTGGCGAGCAGAGTGTTAATGTCGGCCTCGCTGTAGCCGATTCCTTTCAAAAGATCTCGCGTGTCTGCACCCAGGCTAGGCGGAGGACAGCGCACCCCCAGACGTTCTCCGTTCAGTGCTAGAGGCAGCAGCGCCACACGGGTTTCGATTGCTTTACCTGCCCCCGTGTTGTCAGCTGCAATAGTCACAGGAGCTAAGCCTCCCGTGGCCAAAAGATGCGGATCCTCAAACAGGTCGTGAGGTCGGGTAATCGGCGCATACGGTAAGCCGGCTTGCTCGAATCGCTGGCTCAACTCAGCTGCGCTAAGCCCAGCAAAGCGTTCGCGCAAAATTGGAATAAGCCATTCGCGTGCCCGTACCCGATCGTTGTTACTGAGCAAGCGAGCATCATCGCGCAAGTCGTCAAAGCCAAACTCTTTGCACAGGATTGCCCATTGCGTATCACTGACAGCCGATAAGAAAATCTGCTCACCATTTTTCACCGTGAAAACGTCATACACGCCCCAAGCGCTAATGCGATCGGGCATGGGGTTCGCGGCTTTACCGGTTACTGCAAACTGCATCATGTGTTGTGCAACGAGAAAAACGTTGTTTTCGAACAAAGCGCTGGCCACTTCTTGCCCTTTACCCGTGCGTGCCCGCTGCTGCAAAGAGGCGAGTACGCCGATCGCCCCGAACATGCCACCCATGATGTCATTGACGCTGCTGCCTGCACGCAGCGGACGGCCTGCAGGACCTGTCATGTAGGCGAGTCCGCCCATCATTTGTACGACTTCGTCGAGTGCAGTTCGGTGATCGTAAGGGCCAGGCAAAAAGCCTTTGTGCGATACATAAATGAGCTGTTCATTCAGTTTCGATAGAGAGTCATAGCTAAATCCGAGCTTATCCATGGTGCCGCTCTTGAAGTTCTCGCTAAAGACGTCGGCATCTGCGATCAGCTTTAACACGATCTCTTTACCCTGAGGGGTTTTAACGTCCACCGCAATGCTCTTTTTATTGCGATTGAACATTGGAAAAAAACCTGCACCTGAACCTAGCAGCTTGCGCGTATTGTCTCCGGTCAGTGGCTCGACCTTGATGACCTCAGCACCCAGATCCGCCAAAATCATGCCGCACGTGGGGCCCATGACCATGTGGGTGAATTCAACCACTCGAATGCCGTCAAGGGGTAGGGGAGCTTGTTGCGTCATCGCGATATTGTCTAAGTCTTGTTCTCTTTGGATCGATCAACAGAATGTATGATGTTCTGCATAATGGTTATAACACCGCGGCTTAGCTCTCAAGAGGCTCGCCGTCTGCGATGTTTGGTCGCAAACCTTCAATCGGGAGCCACGCATGCCCAGCAGTATTTCAGTCCACGTCGTTGATTTTCATGATTCAGTGCAGCAACACGCGCTGATCGATTTGCTGGATATGTATGCAAGAGACCCCATGGGCGGTGGCGAGGCCTTAGCTGAGGGTGTGAAGCAGCGCTTGTGTTCTGACTTGGCAGGGACCCCTAGTGCAGTCAGTTTCATGGCTTACGTGGATGGCCAGCCAGTGGGCTTGCTCAACGCCATGATGGGTTACTCGACGTTCAAAGCTAAACCCTTGATGAATGTGCATGATATTGCCGTGATGCCGGCTTTCCGTGCCCAGGGTATCGGTCAAGCTTTGCTGGCCGCCGCCGCAGCGCATGCTTTGCACAAAGGTTGCTGCAAATTGACGCTTGAGGTTCTCAGCGGTAATCACACGGCGATGCGATCCTACGAGCGCTTTGGTTTTCAGCAATACGCGCTGCTGCCCGAAAACGGGCAGGCGCTTTTTATGCAGAAATGGTTGTGAGCGAATCGTTAAGCAGCAACGACTAGAACGCAACCGCCGCACCATTTGATCGTGGATCGTAGCCACCTTCCATCACCCCATTAGGATGACGGATCAGCATGCCAGCGTGTCCGACGGCCTCGTCCCAGGCGCCGATGGTTTCAACGTCGTGCCCCAGCGCACGCAAAGCGTTGATCGTCTCAGGGGCAAAGCGGCTTTCAAGTTTGAGTGAGTCGCTCGAATTACCCCAGGTCCGTCCTAATAGCCAACGAGGCCTTTCGATCGCCTGTTGCGGATGATCGCCGAAAGTGACGTTGCGCTGAAAAATAGTTGCCTGAGTTTGTGGCTGCCCGTCTCCACCCATGGTGCCGTAAACCATCAAACCCCCGTCGGCGCGCCAGGCCATGGCAGGATTCAAAGTGTGAAATGGCTTTTTGCTAGGCTCGAGCGTGTTGATATGAGTCGGATTCAGTGAGAAACTACATCCACGGTTTTGCCAGTTGACCCCACTTCCGGGCAAGACAATCCCAGACCCGAATTCATGATAAATGCTCTGGATGAACGAGGCTGCGATACCGTTTTTATCGATAACGCCCATCCAGATAGTGTCGCCAGGTGAGCTCTTTTTGCCCCAGGACGCTGCGCGAGACATGTCTAAACGTGTGGCCAGTTCGTCAAGGAAGTCGTCGCTGAGCAACGACGAGGGATCAAGCGTCATGAACGCTGGATCAGTGAGATGCTTATCCCGGACGCCGAAAGCGAGTTTGGTTGCTTCGACTTGCGCATGAACAAACGCAGCACCTTCTGGGTCAAGATCCCATCCCTTGACGCGATCCATGAGACCAAGAATCATCAAAGAGACTAAGCCCTGCGATGGTGGTGTCATGTTG
Source organism: Jezberella montanilacus (assembly GCF_003003055.1). GTDB lineage: Bacteria > Pseudomonadota > Gammaproteobacteria > Burkholderiales > Burkholderiaceae_B > Zwartia > Zwartia montanilacus. The sequence continues at coordinate 493,540 of NZ_PVTV01000011.1, read as the reverse complement.
AATGCTTTGGTATTGCCGGCTTGATTAGCCAGTTGCAAACTCAGCGGCGCCACCATCTGAGCCTGATGGCTATGCAAATCTGCCAAGGTAATTGGGCTACCCGCCTGACCAAGCTCGTCTGCCAGCATGGTCGCTAGCGGCCCCCGGTAGAAAGTTTCAGTGCCCTGCGCTGCGATTTTAGATAGTGTGTCAGCGAGACGATATTGCTTGAATAGCGAACCCTGTAGCGGGACTTCACCACCGGGTAAGAAACTTTCAGTGAAGCCTTGCTGAGGCTCAAGTTCAGCGCGCTTGGCTTGGGTGCAGAGGTGTTGGCTCGCTGTGACTGGGATGCCATGGTTGGCAAGAAAGATGGCATCGGCTAACAAACGACTGAGTGGGAGTTTGCCATCCATACTGTTCTTGGATAGCTCGTAGGCTGCACCCCAGCCTGATAGGGTGCCGGCGACGGTGTTCGCTGCAACGCCTCCTCTGAAAGGAATCGTTCCGGTTATCCCCTGTTTCGCATACCAGTCCCGCGTGGCTGTTTTAGCACTGCGCCCGCTTGCGTCTATGCCGGCTGGTCGATTGTTGGGTCCGTTAATGACCCAAAACCCGTCGCCGCCGATTGAGTTCATATGCGGATAGACCACCGCAATCGTTGCTGCCGCAGCGATCATGGCCTCCAGCGCATTACCGCCTTCCCGCAGCACAGCAACAGCCGATTCTGCTGCGAGTGAATGGGGGGCGACTGCAATCCCGCGAAGTCCATATACTGATTGCGCCACAGTGAGCTCCTGTCTGTTTCAATGAGATTTTTAAGGGTTTAATGAGTTTCTGGTCTCTATTTTCTCACTCATTTTGTGAGAACTGACTAAAACGGTATGATGGTTGATCCGTCAGCGCTAATTTGTGCGGTGTTGACCACAAAAATGAGCAACAACATGAATACTAAGGATCAAGATACCGGGCGTCCCATCTCAATTGTGATTCGGGATCGACTCGAGCAGGCACGCAGGCGTTTTCACGCTAATGACAATATTGCCGAGTTCATCGAGCCTGGGGAGCTTGGTCTCTTGCTTGACGAAGTTGAGGCAAAAATGCAAGGCGTGCTTGAAAGCCTTGTGATCGATACTGACCACGATCACAACACCAATGATACCGCTCGCCGCGTGGCGAAGATGTATCTGCAAGAAGTGTTTGGCGGCCGTTATGTGCCTCAGCCGGCAATCACTGAATTCCCCAATGCAGAGCATTTGAACGAGCTGATGATTGTTGGCCCCATCACGGTGCGTAGCGCCTGTAGCCATCACTTTTGCCCGGTGATCGGCAAGGTCTGGATTGGCGTGCTACCTAATGAGCACACCAATGTCATTGGCCTGTCTAAATATGCACGCTTGACCGAATGGATTATGAGCCGGCCGCAAATTCAGGAAGAAGCCGTCGTTCAACTCGCCAACCTGATCCAGGAGAAAACTCAACCGGACGGCTTGGCGGTTGTCATGAACGCGACCCACTATTGCATGTCCTGGCGAGGCGTAAAGGATATGGGCACCCGTATGATCAACTCGGTTATGCGAGGTGCGTTCTTGAAAGATGCAAATTTGCGTCGTGAGTTTCTTGCTCTGATTCACCGAGAGGATTAATCATGCTGGTACGTCTTTTATATGTCAGTCGAGCACTCGATCCAGATTCGTTAATCGACGTGCAAACCATTATGGATTCTGCACGAGAGCACAACGTGTCGAACGGGATCACGGGCATTCTTTGTTATGGTGGCGGCATTTACCTGCAAGCACTTGAGGGGGGGCGCCGACAAGTCAATGAACTCTATAGTCACATCGTCAAAGATAAGCGCCATACTGAGGTGGTTCTGCTTCATTATGAAGAAATCACTGAGCGGCGTTTTGGTAGCTGGACGATGGGGCAGGTTAACTTGAGCAAGCTGAATACCTCAGTGATCTTGAAGTATTCTGAAAAACCAGAGCTCGATCCCTACTCAGTGTCCGGCGGGATGGCGATTGCTCTGCTTGAAGAACTGATGCGGACCGCCTTTATTATTGGTCGTGCCTAACCAGTCAGATTCAATACCAGTTTTCTTGTTGTTGGGTAAATTTTAAATACTGACATAAAGTTTAAAGGCCATGAAAGATCATTCACTTGCTGTCCGCTTATTGTTAAACATCGGTCACGCTATCGATCACATGTTTTTACTGATTTTTGCTGCCTCAGTTGGTGTGATTGCCCAGGACTTCGGCATTGCTAACTGGGAAGACCTCATGCCTTACGGGGCAGGGGCGTTTCTCCTGTTTGGCATCGGCTCTATTCCAGCTGGTCGCCTTGGCGATCTCTGGGGCCGTCGCCAAATGATGGTGGTGTTTTTCATCGGAATGGGTGTGTCTGCCCTAATCGTTGCGGCTGTGCCCAACGCATGGGCTATGGGTGCTGCTCTTGCCTTGATGGGGGCGTTTGCATCGATTTATCACCCGGTTGGTGTGCCAATGCTGGTCCAGTCGGCGGCTAAACCGGGTGCCGTGATTGGCATCAATGGTCTGGCGGGTAATCTCGGCGTGGCCCTTGCTGCCATGTTGACCGGCTTTCTTGTGAAATGGTTGGGTTGGCGTGCGGCCTTCGCTGTCCCCGCATGCTTGTCATTGATATGCGGCGTTTTGTTTCTTCGGTTTTGTCCACACGAAATCGCTTCACCCGCCAAGCGCAAAAGTGCTGTGAGTGTCAAATTACCGGCGAATATGCTCGCCCGTGTCTTGCTTGTTGTCACGACCGCAGCAGTCGCAGGCAGCATCTTGTTTAACTTCACCACTAACGGCAATAGTCAGTTGATGATTGAACGCTTCAAAGGGGTGATCGATGATCCTGCAACGCTGGGTGTTCTGCTGGCTGCGATCTATGTCATCGCTTCTTTGACTCAGGTCGTGGTGGGGCGTTTAGTTGATCGGTTTCCGGTGAAACCCATCTTCTTAGGCATCGTCTTGTGCCAAATCCCTTTTGTCGCGTTTGCCGCACAAGCTCAGGGCTGGTGGATGTTCGTCGCAATGCTCGGGGTGATGGTATTTACCTTTGGGGCTGTACCCTTCACTGATGTGTTGATTGTTCGGTATGTTGATGACCGTGTTCGTTCGCGCGTGGCGGGAATCAGACTGGCTGTTTCATTGGGCATTAGCTCGGCTGCAGTTTGGCTGCTTGGCCCAGTTGTTAAACAAATGGGTTTCAGTGCGTTGTTCACGATCATGACCGTTGTGGCTGTGTTAACTGCATTAGTGGTATTGATGTTGCCTAGTGAACCGAAGGCTCAAAACGCATGAGGTGTCTATCATGAACAAAGCAGTCAGGCTACAGCCCTTTGAGGCTATCGAATTACTGGGTAAAAGCAGTCTCTGGGAGTGCGTAGCCGAGCGGGGCGGTGTGCTTCGTCGCACAGTCATGTTTGCTGATTTCTCAGATGCGTTTGCCTTCATGACTCGTGTCGCCCTGCTGGCAGAACGACGCAACCATCACCCGGAGTGGTTTAACTTGTTCAATCGGGTTGACATTACCTTGACGACTCACGAAGCGGGTGGCATTTCGGCGCGAGATATTGAGATGGCGCACGCCATCGATGAATTAGTGCCAGGTTAGAAGTCGAAGCCAAGCTGATTCGAGTTTTTTACGACTTTCTGACGAGTTCTTTTACCGACTGTTTGGCCTGGGCTAGAAGTCGGTATTTTGCGTGAACCATGTCTTTCGACAATATCTGCCTTGCCTGCTTTGACAGATTTTTTTGCCCGTAAAGCAAACAGCTTGGCCTTGGCCTCACGAGTTGCATTGTCCAGATCGACAATGGGGACAGGGATGTCTTGGCCGACAAACACCCCACAGTTTTTTTGAACAACCGCCGGCATGCGCCAGGGTTCAAACAGCCAACTGCCGGGCACGTCGCGCATATAGGGTAGCCATTGCCTGACAAATTGCCCGTCAGGATCGTGGTCTCTGGCCTGCTTGACTGGGTTGTAGACGCGCGGCGTGTTGATGCCAGTTGTCCCAGACTGCATTTGCATTTGGCTCCAGTGAATACCGGGTTCGTAATCCAGAAATTGCCTTGCCAGCCACTCACCCACAGGGCGCCAGTGCAAGAACAAAGGATACGCGGCAGTTGAAACCAGCATGGCTCGCATCCTGAAATTCAGCCAACCCGTCTGGTTCAGCATGGTCACACAAGCATCGACCAAGGGCCAACCGGTTCGGGCATTAATCAGCGCATCGAAGTGCGCTTGATTGAAATCTTTTTCACGAAAACCGTTATAGCCACGATGCATATTCTGATGCTCGATTGCAGGTTCGCTTTCGAGTTTCTGGATGAAGTGGCAATGCCAGTAAAGCCTGCTCACGAAGGCATTCAAACCCAGTCGCTGTCTTGTCTCATGAAGCGGCAATTGCAACAATTTGAGTTGAGTTGCCTTGACAACTTCGCGTAGACTGATACACCCAAAGGCCAAGTAAGCCGAGATCCTGGAACAAGCAGTGGGGGCAGACAAAGGGGATGAAATGCCGCCGCGGTATTTCTGGCTCCGCGCGTTGATAAAGCTGTTGAGCACCGCGAGACCCTCGCTGCGACCGCCTTGTTGGCGTCTGGGAGCCTGGTGCTGGTCGATGACCATAGTATCGACGAGCGGCACCTGTGGCGGTGACACGTTTAGTTTGACGTTGATGAGGCTTGGTGCCGGTAGGCAGGGTTGCGAGGTATGTAAATCCCAGGCATCTTTCCAGTCGTTACGATTTTTGAGTTTACGCACAACACCGAATTGCCTGAACTCGTGCCACTTAAGCTTTTGTGCTTTACACCAGGCAGCAACCTTTTTATCTCGCTGAAAGGTATACGCATTGCCCGTTTCTTCATGCGAATACAGACCTTCGAACGGTGCTTGCTTGTATATCTGATCCAGTATTTCGCAGGTATCGCCCGTCAGGATATAGAGCGTGCTGCCAAGTGCCCTAAGACTCGCGTGCAGTTCTCGTAAGCTCTCGATCAAAAAGCCGTATTGCATGGCTGAATAATCGGGTTGTGCCCAGAGCTCTGGTTCGATGATGTACAGGCAGGCGACGGGTCCTTTGGCTGCTGCTGCATGCAGCGGCGCGTGGTCATGCAGGCGTAAATCGCGCTTGAACCAGACGAGTTGGTAAGACATATCGTATGCAACGTGGGTCGACAGGTAATCGTAACCTGATCGACGAGTTCTGTCGTGGGGCTTTGTATATGAGCGTATAAGTATTGTCGGATTAGAATGTTGATTAGTTCGGGGGCGATTTTTGCAGACGCCCGCTTTATCGTATTGAAAATATTAGATATTTTAGTTTTGTGCTTCGATTTGGTCCTTCTAAGGTTTAAGTGAGTCATCATTCGTCGATCTGGGTTCCCCTATTGCTCTCGTTGAAGGTGTCGCTTTGGGCGACTGTCATCAACGCCGTATTGGGTGTGGCTGCCGCTTACTTGTTGTCAAGGTGGCGCTCGCCTTTTGCCAACGTCGTAGACTCGATCTTGACCTTACCTTTAGTTCTGCCGCCGACTGTCATGGGCTATTACTTATTGGTCTTGCTAGGGAGGCGGGGGGTGTTCGGAGCCTGGCTAGATCAGCTAGGGATTAACCTTGTCTTCACTTGGCAAGGGGCGGTCATTGCAGCAAGTGTGGTGTCTTTCCCGCTCGTTTTACGGTCTGCACGAGCCGCACTTGAAGGGGTTAATCCTTTGCTCGAGAATGCCGGTCGGGTTCTGGGGCTTTCAGAGATCGCGGTATTTTTTAGGGTGTCTTTGCCTTTGGCTTCGCGAGGCATCATTGCGGGGATATTGCTGGCTTTCGCTCGAGCGCTGGGTGAGTTTGGCGCAACCCTGATGATTGCTGGTAATTTACCGGGGCGCACGCAGACTTTATCCGTTGCAATATACGAAGCCGTGCAGGCAGGCGACGATGAGGCTGCTTTGTTGCTGGTTCTAGTGACCTCGCTAACTTGCGTGCTCATTTTGATGATTGCAGGCCGCTTGGCACCTCGTTACGCGAGACAAAGGGTGCGTCAATGAGTTTGATCGACGTATCTGTGCGTAAAACGCTAGCCAGTGATAGCGGCGAATTTGAGCTCAATGTGACGTTTCAGTCAGATAGTCGACGCATCGTATTGTTGGGTCCTTCGGGGGCTGGTAAGAGTTTGACTTTGAGAATCATTGCTGGTTTGATCAGACCTGACGATGGGCGGATTGCTGTCAACGGCAGGGTGTATTTTGATAAAAAATATCAAGTTCAGCTCCCTGCGCGTAAGCGAAAGACGGGATTTCTTTTTCAAGATTACGCCTTGTTTCCTCATCTCACGGTTAGACAAAACATTGCTTTTGGTTTGCACCAGGGGTGGATGAATCCCGGCAAGCAAGAGTCGGCACCTGAAGTGGTCGACTGGATCAAAACTTTTGAGCTTGAGGCAGTAGCACTAAACTATCCGCATCAGATTTCGGGCGGACAAAAGCAAAGGGTAGCCTTAGCACGCGCATTGGTGGCTAATCCGCACATCTTATTGCTCGATGAGCCGTTTGCTGCCTTGGATCAAGATCTCAGAGGGCGTATGCGAGAAGAGGTGAGTTTGCTACAAAAGAAACTCAATATTCCGATGATCACAATCACTCACGATGAGCAAGACGCGCAAGTCTTGGGTGACCATGTGATCAGGTTGGCAAGCGGACGAGTTCAGACTTAGGTCACGCCCACAGCGTCGCTCGTGTCCGTAAAGCTTCGAGAACAATAGCCTGCAGGCCCTGACCATTCTCCTGCTCAATATGCTGACTCAGTGCCTTACGCATGCGCGGATCCCAGAATTTTTTAATGTGATCGGCGATACCATCTAGCGCCTCGTCATGATCGGGCATGGCCTTGAAGAAATCGCCGATCTGATTGGCCATCGATACGAGGTTGTTGCTGTTCATTTGGATAATCCTTCAATGCGTTCTGCATGGCTGTATATGGTCCAACGATCTGGCTTAGCAAAGCCGATCAAACACAAATTGTGGGTTCGCGCGAGATCAATCGCCATTTGAGTGGGAGCCGAGATGGCGATGAGGGTACCAAATCCAGCCATCACGGTTTTCTGAACCATCTCCATACTCGCGCGACTGGTGACGACCAGCATGCCTTGCTGCCAGTCCGATCGCTTGCTACGTAATCCAGCGCCAATCAATTTGTCTAAGGCGTTATGGCGACCGACATCTTCACGGATCAGTTGTATGACGCCCTGCGTGTCGAACCAGGCAGCAGCGTGCGTGGCGCCAGTGACCTGCTGTAGTGTTTGATGGCCGCGAAGTTGCGATAGTGCTTGAGTGATGGACGCGGCTGGAATGCTGGATTCCTTAGACCCCAACTCAGGCAAGGCACGGACAACCTGGCTCAAGCTCTCAGTCCCGCATAGTCCACAACCGGTTCTACCAGTCATGTTGCGTCGCTTTTCTTTGAGTTGGGCAAAGCAACGCGCAGCAATATCTATTTGTACCGTGATTCCGTCGCAACCCTCAATAATCTCTGAACCATAAAAATGACTCGAGTGCTCAACGATACCCTCCGTCATGGCAAACCCAAGCGCAAAGTCTTCGAGATCAGCTGGTGTCGCCAGCATCACCGCATGCGAGATGCCGTTGAAGGCTAGGGCGATCGGCTTTTCATCGGCTACCCAATCCGAGGCCGCCGCTGTTGAATGATCTTGACCCACTACCACGACGTTAACTTGACTTGCGCCAAGTGTCGACCATTGTGTGGGATTTTCAGGCTTCATGTGGATTAACTAGCCGACGACCGATTGTGCTTCATCCTTCTGATGCAACAGGTCCATCTGTTGATCATTGAAGCGAGCGTAGTCCGTTTGCCAGGCTGAGTGTTGTGTGACTGGCATGACCTGAACTGCGGTCACTTTGTACTCTGGGCAATTGGTCGCCCAATCAGAGTTATCAGTCGTGATCACGTTCGCTCCGGATTCGGGGAAGTGGAAGGTCGTGTACACCACGCCTGGTTGCACGCGTTCGGTAATCGCTGCACGCAAGACCGTCTCGCCTGCTCGACTTTGTATACCAACCCAATCGCCTGACTTGATGCCACGTTCTTCTGCGTCGTGCGGGTGGATCTCAAGGGTATCCTCACTGTGCCACAGGTTATTTTCTGTGCGACGGGTCTGCGCACCCACGTTATATTGCGACAAAATACGTCCCGTCGTTAAAATCAACGGGAACTTACGGGTGACTTTCTCGGTACTGGCCACATACTGTGTAATGATGAAACGGCCTTTGCCGCGAACAAAATGATCCACGTGCATGGTTGAGGTACCGGCTCTTTCAGTGTGATCGTTGCACGGCCATTGCAAACTGCCGTGGTGGTCGATGCGATCGAAGCTTACACCGCTGAAACTAGGTGTGAGCGCAGCAATTTCATCCATGATCTCGCTGGGATGTTTGTAATCCATGGGATAGCCGAGCGCGTTTGCCAGCATCTGTGTGGCTTCCCAGTCACCGTAGCCAGCCATTGGCGGCATTACTTGACGGACGCGACTAATACGACGCTCTGCATTGGTGAAAGTGCCATCTTTTTCAAGAAACGAAGCACCTGGCAAGAACACGTGGGCGTACTTGGCTGTTTCGTTCAAGAAGATATCCTGAACCACAATACACTCCATTGCCTGCAAGGCGGCTGCGACGTGTTGGGTATCCGGGTCAGATTGGGCGATGTCTTCGCCCTGACAGAACAAACCTTTGAAGCTGCCATCGATCGCAGCATCAAACATATTCGGGATGCGTAAGCCCGGTTCTGCGTCAAGGGTCACCCCCCACGCCGCCTCGAACTGAGTGCGAGTCGTCGTGTCAGAGATATGGCGATAGCCAGGCAGCTCGTGCGGGAAGCTGCCCATGTCGCAACTACCTTGCACATTGTTCTGACCGCGTAAGGGGTTGACGCCCACGCCCTCGCGACCGATGTTTCCTGTCACCATCGCAAGGTTAGCAATGCCCATGACCGTGGTTGAGCCTTGGGCATGTTCGGTCACGCCTAAGCCATAATAAATCGCGCTGTTGACGCGACCATTTGGGCCGCTCAGCGTTTGCCCTTTGGCACCTTGAGCAAACAGCCTTGCTGCGCCACGAACTAACTCAGCAGAGACACCTGTTACTTCAGCCATTGCCTCGGGTGAATTCTCGGGCCGACTAATAAAGGACTTCCAGTCAGTAAAGGACTTGTCATCGCAACGTGCTTGCACAAAGGCCTCGTCCAATAAACCTTCGGTGACGATGACATGTGCCAGAGAACTGATCATCGCGACGTTGGTACCTGGCTTGAGCGCAAGGTGATAATCCGCTTTGATGTGAGGGGATTGGACCAAGTCAATTCGACGCGGGTCGATTACGATCAAGCGAGCGCCTGCCCGAAGGCGGCGCTTCATCCGTGAAGCAAAAACAGGGTGCCCATCAGTTGGATTAGCACCCATGACGAGAATGACGTCAGCTTGTTCGACTGATTTGAATGTCTGTGTTCCTGCGGACGTACCGAGAGTCTGACCCAAGCCATAACCCGTTGGTGAATGACAAACTCGAGCGCAGGTATCGACGTTGTTGTTGCCAAAACCAGCACGAACGAGCTTTTGAACCAGATAGACTTCTTCGTTGGTGCACCGCGAAGAAGTGATCCCGCCGATTGAATCTTTGCCATATTTGGCTTGAATACGTTTAAATTCAGACGCTGCGTGACTGATGGCCTCTTGCCAGCTGACTTCTTGCCAGGGATCGGTGATCTTGTTACGGATCATGGGTTTGGTCATGCGATCCTTGTGCGTCGCGTATCCCCACGCGAAACGACCTTTGACGCACGAGTGGCCTTCATTGGCTTTACCGTCTTTCCAGGGCACCATGCGAACCACCTGATTGCCCTTCATCTCGGCCTTGAAACCGCAACCGACGCCGCAATAAGCACAGGTGGTCGTGACGCTATGCTCGGGCTGACCGAGCCAGATGATTGATTTTTCTTGCAAGGTAGCAGTCGGGCAGGCCTCGACGCAGGCACCGCAACTGACACACTCCGATTCCATAAAAGGCTCGTCCTGACCGGGCGAAACACGCGACTCAAAACCACGACCACTGATGGTCAAGGCAAAAGTGCCTTGTGTTTCTTCGCAGGCGCGCACGCAACGATTGCAGACAATACATTTGGATGCATCGTAGGTGAAGTAAGGATTGGATTCGTCTTTGGCCAGATGGAGGTGGTTATGCCCATCCATGCCATAGCGAACGTTGCGCAAACCAGTCACCCCAGCCATATCCTGTAACTCACAGTTGCCGTTGGCGGGGCAGGTAAGGCAGTCAAGGGGGTGGTCAGAGATATAGAGCTCCATCACTCCCTTGCGCAAGTCCTGCAGCTTTGAGGTCTGTGTCCAGACACGCATCCCTTGCTCGGCAGGTGTGGTGCATGAGGCCGGAAAACCTTTGCGACCTTCGATCTCAACCAGACACAAACGACAGGATCCGAAGGGCTCAAGGCTGTCAGTAGCGCATAGTTTCGGGATTTTAGTGCCAGCCAGCATCGCTGCACGCATTAACGAGGTGCCTGCCGCGACTGTTACGTCGGTGCCGTCAATGGTTAGGGTCACGGTTTTGTCGGATACCACTTCCGGTGTGCCGAAATCACGTTGTATGACTTGCTCAAGCATGTCTAGTCCTTTTGCGCGAGTGTTGCGTTTTACGCAGCGGTTGGCGCGTGGGTTAGTCCAAAATCTTCGGGAAAATGATTTAGCGCGGATAACACTGGGTTGGGAGTCATCCCACCCATGGCACACAATGAGCCGTAGGTCATGGTGTTGCAAAGATCCTTGAGCAGCACCACTTGGTGCTCGCGATCTTTGCCTGAGGTAATCTTGTCGATTACTTCTGTCCCGCGCGTCGACCCAATGCGACACGGCGTACATTTGCCACAGGATTCGAGCGCGCAGAATTCCATGGCGTAGCGGGCAAGCTTGGACATATCCGCGGTGTCATCATGCACCACCATGCCGCCATGCCCTATCGTGCCACCAATAGCGATGAAGGTTTCGTAGTCTAGTGGTAAATCCCATTGTGACTCAGGGATATAAGTACCTAAGGGACCGCCAGACTGAATCGCTTTGATGGGGCGACCAGAGGCCGAGCCACCTCCAAAATCAAATACCAGTTCACGGAGAGTCAAACCAAAGGCTTTCTCGACCAGGCCACCAAACTTGATGTTGCCGGCCAATTGAAACGGCAGCGTGCCGGTTGAACGACCCACGCCGAAGTTTTTGTAAAAAGCAGCACCGCGCGCCAGAATGATAGGCACGCTGGCTAAGGTAATCACATTGTTGACAACGGTGGGCAATCCAAACAGGCCCTCAATTGCAGGCAAGGGCGGTTTCGCACGCACGATGCCTCTTTTGCCCTCAAGGCTTTCGAGTAAAGCGGTTTCTTCACCACACACATATGAACCGGCTGCTTTGCGGACGATGAGTGAGAATGATTTGCCGCTGTTCAGGATGTTGGCTCCGAGATAGCCAGCCGCCTCGGCAATCTGAATTGCCTCGTTTAAGACCGCGATGGCATGCGGGTATTCAGAGCGCACATAGATGTAACCCACCGTCGCATCGGTAGCAATCCCTGCGATGGTCATGCCTTCGATCAACATGAAAGGGTCGCCCTCCATGGTCATCCGATCAGAAAACGTACCAGAGTCACCCTCGTCTGCGTTACAGACGATATAGCGCTGTTTGGCAGGGGTTGCAGCAACAGTCCGCCATTTGATGCCGGCAGGGAAGGCCGCGCCCCCACGGCCGCGCAAACCTGAGTCCAGCACTTGTTGGATGATGTCTTGACCCGACATGGCCAGGGCGTGTTGCAAGCCTGTAAAGCCCTCGTGATCTTCATAGTCGGTCAAAGACAGCGGGTCGGTAATACCCATCCGAGCAAAGGTTAAGCGCTCTTGTTTCTTAAGATAAGGGATCTCTGCTGTTAGACCGAGATAAAGAGGATGCTGAGTTGCCTCTGCCAGGCCTTGTTCAAAAATATCGACAACGTCTTCTGGCTCGACTGGCCCGAACGCTACACGACCTTCGGGCGTGCTGATTTCAAGCAAAGGCTCTAACCAGAACATCCCTCGCGAACTGTTACGAACCAGACGAACGTCGATATTGCGATTGTGCGCTTGAGTCGCCACAGCTTTCGCGACGCGCTCAGCGCCGACCGCTAAGGCTGCAGAATCACGGGGTACAAAGACAGAGATACTCATGCTTGCCCCCTGGCTTCGGCCATCAAGCGTTCGAATTTGATGGGAGTAACCCGTGCGTGCACCTCTCCGTTAATGGCTATCGACGGTGACGATGCGCAGAGACCCAGACAATAAGCTGCTTCCAGGGTCACGCTACCATCAGGTGTCGTGTGATGAGCTTTGCAAGCGAGATGCTCTTGCGCGTGTGCAAATAAAGCCTCAGCCCCCATCGCTTGGCACGCTTCAGCCCGACAAATTTGCACGACGTGACGGCCTGGGGCAGTCGAACGGAAATGATGGTAATAGGTGATGACGCCATGCACTTCTGCGCGAGAGAGATTAAGCGCAGCCGCAATGTCAGCTACAAGATCGCTTGGGATAAAACCAAGCTCATCTTGAATGTCGTGAAGAATCGGCAGCAGTGCGCCTGGTTCGTCTTTACGACGATGCAAGACCTGATGAACAGAGAGTCTCGATTGTTCGGTAACCGGTATTGCATCGACAGCCATGCTTTTCTCTTTCAGTAGTTGATTCAGCTAAACATTTTGGCAATGCTTAACGACGTTCTGTAAATTGCCCAAGCGAGCGGGATAGCGACAAATAACCAGGCGACAACTACCAGGGCACCCGGCGTTTTTGTGCTTGAGCCGCCACCAGAACCGACCTCGTTTGCAGCCGCGCGTTCATGCGCAAGTTTTTTCTCGATTGCAAGTTCCTCAGGGGTCATAAACCATTTTTCTGCCAATGGCTTGATCATGAGATTGGCAATGAAGCCAACCGTCAGAAACCCGACCAGGATGTACATAGTCTGGTTGTAAACCTGATTAAGTGGTATGCCGGCGTTGATCTGGTAGTCGCGCATGTAGTTGACGACGACCGGACCCAAAATGCCTGCTGTTGACCAGGCAGTAAGCAGCCGTCCATGGATCGCACCGACCATCTGAGTGCCGAAAATATCAGCCAGATAGGCGGGGACGGTGGCAAATCCACCGCCGTACATACTGAGGATCACGCATACCGCTGCGATAAAGAAGAACTCGCTGCCCTTCATGGCGCTGACCGGGATACTGGCGTAAAGGATTGCGCCGAGGACGAAGAAAACGAAATACGTTGTTTTGCGACCAATTTTGTCCGAGAAGCTGGCCCATACAAACCGGCCGCCGATGTTGAACAAGCTAATTAATGCTGCAAAGCCCGCTGCAACCAAGGCGATCGAGGACTTCTCAGCAGCGCTCAGTTCGCCGAATTTCTTGGCTACGCCGATCAGTTGCCCACCAAATACCTCTTGCAGCATTGGACTGGCCATGCCAATCACACCAATACCTGCACTCACGTTCATGCACAAAACAATCCAGATCAGCCAAAATTGAGGTATTCCCCAGACTTTGCTGACGTGGACATGCTTCTGGGTAATCATGGCGTTATTCGCTTGGGCTGGAGGTGGCGTCCAACCTTCGGGCTTCCAGCCCGTGGGAGGAACACGATAGGCCAAGGCGCCCGCCATCATGAAACCAAAATAGATAACGCCCATCGCGATGAAGGTTTGCATCACGCCCACATTGGTCGGCGTCGCAAAATAGGTCATCAGCATGGCTGCCAAGGGCGAACCGACTAAGGCCCCACCGCCAAAACCCATAATCGCCATTCCGGTTGCCATGCCTCGACGATCTGGAAACCATTTGATCAAAGTAGAAACGGGTGAGATGTAGCCCAAGCCGAGTCCGACGCCGCCGATTACGCCTGAGCCAATCCAAAGCATCCACAATTGATGCAGGTGAACCCCGAGAGCAGAGATCATCAGGCCACCGCACCAGCACAAAGCGGCAACGACGCCCGCTTTACGAGGGCCGGCGCGCTCTAGCCAGCCGCCCCAGACCGCAGCTGACAAGCCCAAAATAACGAAAAATAAGGTGTACATCCAGCCTAAGCTGGAAATTCGCCAATCGCAATCTGTTGCGAATAGCTCGGTCATGATTCCCATGGTGGCGGGACAAGTTCTTGCCGCCGTGACGCCCACTGCTTTGGATAAGGGTATCCAGAAAACTGAAAATCCATACGCCATGCCAATACACAAATGAATGGCAAGTGCGGCTGGTGGTACCAACCAGCGATTAAATCCAGGCCCTGCGATCGTTTTTTCTTTGTCCAGCCAGCCACTGGCCGAAGTTGTTGCTGTGGTGTCTGCTGACATAGTTCCATCCTTGTTGTTTTTCTTGACTCCCCTACCTAAGGAACCATTGCATGACTATAGGACGGAACGCTAATTTATTTCAAAAATGTGACTATTCACACTGTGAATAGAGGGTAAGTACCAGTAATTTTTCTCCGTTGTAAGCTGGGGTTGACGCTCAGGCCTCGAGAGCACCTGAGTGCTGGTGAAGCATTTTTGCCCACTCAGTTGACTGAGCAAAGGCAAGTGCAGCACGCAAAACACGGGATCGTCTGTCAGTTTTAAGCAAAATCCAGGAAATATCCGTGGCGATGTGTGGTGCGACAAGCGGATGAGCGTCGATGCTGTGATCATGGAGCACTTGATCAACCAGCGCACCAGGCATGATGCTGGCGATGGCGCCCGCCGTTACTGCGATGCCAAGTGTGAAAATTGAATTGGTTTCCATGACCGGCTTGAGCGTTACCCCAATATCATTGAACGTTTGATCAATGATGTGCCGGTTATACATGGCCTTCGACAACAAGCAAAGCTGGTATTTAGAGGCATCTAGCCACGTAATGGGCGAGCCTTTAAGCACTTGCTTGGGTTCGGCGTTCTTGCGCTTGCGGACTAGGTAATAGTGCTCGTTGTATTGATGCACAGCTGTTAGCTGATGCGCCCGGTTCGTTATTCTTGTTGCATAGCCCAGTCCCATCTCGAGAGAACCGTTTTCGACGCCGGTCTCCAAGCCCTGTGAACTCACACTTTTCAGTTCTATTCTGATCGATGGGTGTTTTGCTTGAAGGAAGGCAGCAAAACGGCCGGCAATCGGGATGGCAGTCGGGATTGCGCCAATCGAAAGATGCCCGGTGGGCTCAGCGTCAGTGCTTTTAATCTCTTGTTGCAAGGTCTCATGCTCTCGCATGATTCTTCTTGCGCTCTCCAGCACTGTCTGGCCTTCGTCTGTAAACCCGATAAAGCTTCGTCCACGATTAATAATGCTAATGCCGTAGCTCTCCTCCAATGCCTTTAACGCATTGGACAGGGCCGGCTGAGTGATGTTGCAGGCATCAGCCGCTCGACTGAAATGCTTATATTCATCCAGCGCAATCAGGTAACGGAACCAGACTAAGTGATTCATGTCGCTTGAAACAGTTGGCGTATGTTTGGCAAGGACTCAAGTGCTGCAATTCGCTGATACAAGTCGCTGTCAATTCCTTTTAAGCTTGGATTGTTTGTTTGCCCAGTTAGCACGCAATCATCGAATTTTTGCTTTAAACCCACTGCGTCGATTGGGTTCATCGCGTTGCCAAGCGGGAAACGAATCTCTCCAGAATCAAACGTCTTACCCGCGACTGTTTCGATCACGATACGGTCCGTCAAGGCAAACGAGGGATCAATAGGACATGATTTATCCGTAATCGATACTGTCAGTTTATCGTACAGGCTGCTGACGTCTTCGCGAGTGACGAACTCATCTGTTAACTGCGATAAGCCGACTTCACGGGCGACGATGGCTGACGCGATCGCAAACTCAGCACTGAATTTGGCTTCAAGCCCAGTTTTTGGATGGTGATTGCGTAACATGGAGGCCTGTGCAGCACCGGTCGTCAGGTGCATTGACTTGATGTCAGTTGCTTTGAGGTTTTCGCGATTGGCGATTTCCAGCACGCCGTCAATGGTGCGATGGCATGAATAGCAAACCGGATAGCGTTTAATCGAAAGACCACTTTCCAAGATCCGTGGAGCTTGCCCCAGACTTGACGCGTCGCTGGCTCGATCAACCCGACCTGCAGGTGATAGGGCTGCTAAATAACCCGCGTGATGTTCAAAAGCGTCGGGCGAGGACGTCATCCCTAGTTTCGCCAGACGCACGGCATCTATCCCGTGAGACGCTGCTCGGCCCGCATGAAAGGGTTTAGTCATTGTGCCGAAATTGGCTACCAGACCGCTGGCCATACTTGCCGCAATGGCCAGCGCCCGGGCGGACAAGTCGGCATCAAGACGGTGCAGATACGCTACAGCTGCGGCACAAGCGACCGCGCCCAACACACCAGTCGGGTGCCAGCCTTTCAGATGGTACTGATCTGCTTCACGCTTAAATAGCTCAGCCCAGACTTCGTAGCCGATGACATAGGCACTCAAGGCATCGCGACCGCTTGACTGGAGTACGTAACCTTCTGCCAGGATGGCCGGCACCAGAACGGTACTAGGGTGACCCGATAAGGCTACGTCATCGTAATCAAGTGCATGACCAGCTACAGCATTAATAAAAGCAGCTTGTTGAGCCGGTCGATAGTTGCCGGCAAAAGGGATAGGGGCTTGACCAGCGCGTTGCCCATCTGTTTGTCCGACTGACTGGCCTTGATCAAAAAACTGCTGAACAATCTGCACCACCGGTTCACTGCTTCCGGCAATCATGGTCGCAATGGTATCGATGAACCCTGTTTTGGCAACCTCGCAAGCCTCGGGCTCTTTACCTGCAAAGCTCGGGTTGGCAACATAATTGCCCAGTGCTTGAGTAAGGCCTGTCATGCAATGTCTCCGTGAGTATTGTTGATTCTATTGTTTCTATTGTTTGTTTGTATTGGTTGTATCGCTGAGCAAGGCAAGTTTAGAACGAACGAGGCATGCCCAGCATGTGCTCGCCTATGTATGACAAAACGAGATTAGTCGAGATCGGTGCGATCTGAAAAAGCCTGGTCTCGCGCCACTTGCGCTCGACATCATATTCGCGCGCATAACCGAATCCACCGTGGCATTGCAGGCAGGCTTCTGCCGCATGCCAGGTTGCATCCGCCGCCAGCAATTTGCCCATGTTGGCATCGTCGCCACACGGTAGGCCTGCATCAAACATCGCTGCGGCACGACGCAGCACCAGATCGGCGGCCTCGATTTCAGCGTGAGCACGCGCAATCGGAAACTGCACCGACTGATTCTGACCAATTGGCCGATCAAACACCCGGCGCTCTTTCACATAGTTGATCGCGGTTTTGGTAAACCATCTCCCGTCACCGATTGCCTCTGCCGACACTAAAATTCGCTCGGCGTTCATGCCATCCAGAATGTACTTAAAGCCTTTTCCTTCTTCGCCAATCAAACTACTCGCCGGTATCCGGACGTTGTCAAAAAACACTTCTGTGGTGTTGTGATTGATCATGGCCTTCAGCGGGCGGATATCCAAACCCTTGTCGCGCAGGTGGCGAATGTCGAGCAAAAAAACCGACAGGCCTTCGCTTTTCTTTTTGCAGTCTTCAAGAGGGGTGGTCCGTGCCAGTAGCAACATCAAGTCAGAGTGCAGCGCACGTGATGTCCAGACTTTCTGACCATTGATCACGTAGCTGTCGCCATCACGCACCGCCCGAGTTTTGAGTTTGGTCGTATCTGTGCCCGAGGTGGGTTCAGTCACCCCAAAGGCTTGCAACCTCAATTCACCGCTCGCAATCGCGGGCAGGTATTGTTTTTTCTGTTCTTCACTGCCATGACGCAGCACCGTGCCCATGGTGTACATCTGTGCATGGCAAGCCCCTGCATTGCATCCCGAGGCGTGGATTTCTTCGAGGATCACAGCTGCGGCCCGCAATGGCATCCCGCTACCACCATATTCTTCGGGAATCAGCGCGCCCAGGTACCCGGACTTGGTGAGCGCCTGAACGAAGGCAGTGGGGTAGGCTTCGTTTTCTTCGAGATCGCGCCAATAAGATCCGGGGAAATCTGCACAGACTTGGCGTACCCCCTCACGGATGTCTGCGTAGTCCTCACCAATTGCAATACTTAAAGCTTGAGTCATTTCGGATCCGGTCTAATCAAAAATTAGTAAGAGAGATGTTTGTTGTGGATGACGTCAGTTACGCAGCAGCCAGGCGCTCTGACGCAGGCAGATAATTGCGTGGCAACCCCGCTTTAGCCAGGGCACCGTGCATGGCGATATCAGGCAGGGATGCGGCAATCGCCTTGCGGATCTCAACCAATTTATTCAAATCGACACCGGTGTCGAGTCCCATTGAATCGAGCATGAAGCACAAGTCTTCCATCACGATATTGCCGCTCGCACCGGGGGCGAACGGACAGCCACCAAGACCAGCTAAAGACGCATCGAAATGAACAATGCCGCAATCAAGCGCGGCGGTCACATTGGCCAGGCCCGTACCGCGGGTGTCGTGAAAGTGAGCAGCAATGGGCAAGTGTTTGACTTCGGCTAGTACTGCTTTAAAGACCTCACGGACCTGATTGGGGTCTGCATACCCAACCGTATCAGCCACAACCAGCTCATCCGCACCGGCTTCAACGAGCGCAACCGCATATTTAACAACGTCTTTGACCGACACGCGACCCTCGTAGGAGCAGCCCAGTGCGGTAGACAAGCCACCGACGATGATGGGACGTTGTCCCTCGGGTTGTTGTCTGATCATGGCGACGATTTCACGAAAATCAGCGACTGAATCTTCACGAGGACGGCGAACATTTTTCATGTTGTGCGTTTCACTGACTGACATGACGAAGTTCAGTTTATGAACCCCGAGTTCGACGCCGCGTTGCGCCCCACGCATATTGGGGATCAATGCAGCCACTAGAAGGCCAGGTATTTGAATGGACTGCTCGGTGACTTCAGCGGCATCCGCGAATTGAGGGATCAGTTTGGGCGGCACGTAGGACGTGACTTCGATCTCGCTCATCCCTGCAGCAGCTTCAGCTTTAATCCATGCCATTTTGTCAACAGTGGGCATAAAAGTTGAATGAATCTGTAATCCATCCCGCAAACCGACTTCTCGTAGGGTGATTTTTTGCTTCATGATCATGTTGCCTTCATTCTATTTTTTAAATTAACGACCTTTGAAATTCGCTTTGCGTTTTTCATTAAAAGCAGCCACACCTTCCATACGATCTTCAGTATCGACCAGGTGGTTGTAGGCTTCAACTTCAAAACGGTAGGCAGTCCGCAACTCCATTTGGCCGCCATACCTGACCGATTTCTTGACCTGCCTGACGGACAGTGGCGCGTTGCCTGCGATAGTCTGAGCAGTCTCAATCGCTCTGGCTAACAAATCTTGAGGTTCGTACACGGCGTTGACTAAGCCCCATTGCAGTGCTTGTTCAGCATTGAAAGCTTTGCCAGTCATGATGATTTCTTTAGCTCGACGATCACCCACCGCGCGCGGCAAATTTTGTGTCCCACCCGCACCGGGCATGATGCCCAGGGTGACTTCGGTCAAGGCAAAGCGGGCGGCGTTGCTCGAATAAATAAAGTCGCAGCAAAGCGACATCTCAAGACCACCTGCATAGGCGTGCCCATTGACAGCAGCGATCACTGGCAGAGGCAAGTCAACCAAGGTCCAGAACATCCGTTCAAATAATTCGTGTTGTCTGGTCCATTGCAACTTAGTCATACCGTTGCGCTCTTTCAGATCGCCACCAGCACAGAAAATCTTTTCGCCTGCACCCGTCAGGACGATACAGCGCACGTCTTCAGGCTCTGCGGTAAGCCGATTCCACAGATCAAGCAGATCATGCCCCATCTGGGTGTTGATTGAGTTGCCTAAGGCAGGACGATTTAAGGTGACCTTCAGGACATGCGTATCCACCATTTCGCATGCGATGGTTTCGTATTGGGGCAGGGTGCTCATCGGCTGTTGTCCTCAGATTTTTTAATGATCAAGTCAGTGTGCTCACCAAGTTTTGGTGGCGCGCCATACGGTGCTGGTCTGATCCCGTCAAAGCTGAGAGGCAAACCAATGAACTGCATGCCCGTGCCTGGCACGGCTTGCACCACACCCATCGCTTCAGTTTGAGGATGTGCAACCATTTGAGCAAGATTATTGACTGGCGAGCAAGGCACACCAACGGCTTCAAGGATGCTTATCCAGTGATCGGTGGTTTGCGAGGACATGACCGTTTCTATCATGCCGTACAGTTCGACCTGATTCTCCACGCGGGCGGGGTTGCCAAGGTATTTCGGATCGTCGATCCACTCTGGATGGCCCAGTGCGCTGGCTAACGATTTAAACAAAGAGTCACTGCCTGCTGCGACAACAATCTCGCCATCGCTGGTCAGATAGCCTTTATACGGCACGATACCCGGCGCGCCTGAGCCTTGCTTATCTGCCACTTTGCCCGAAGCGAGATATTGCGACGCGAGTAGCGATACCCAGCTGGTGGCGGTTTCAAACAGTGATACGTCGATGACTTTGCCTTTGCCGGTGGCTTGGCGCTCGTACAGGGCGGTTAGTGCACCAATGACTGCCCACATCCCAGTGCCCATGTCCACAATTGAAGCACCAACCCGGACAGCGGGGCGGCCAGGCTCACCCGTGGTGCTCATGATGCCGCCGAAAGCTTGCATCAGTGGGTCGTAGCCCGGTCGGTCTTTGAGTGGCCCCCGGTTACCAAAAGCGCCCAGATTGCAGTAAATCAGTGTGTCATTGAGTTTAAGGAGGCTTGGCCCGTCCAGGCCAAGCTTTTCAACCTGCCCAGGCCGCAAATTCTGGATGACGATATCTGCATGCTGGCATATATATTGCTTGAGTGACTCAACCTGTTCAGGATCTCTAAGTTCGCAAACCACGGATTGTTTGTTGCGGTTTAAAGATTGAAAGAAAGATGACGCCCCCTCCCAAAATGGAGGACCCCATTTGCGGGCATCGTCGCCATCCGCTTTTTCAATCTTCACAACGCGCGCGCCGAGCTCGCTGAAAATTTGACCAGCGAAAGGCGCAGCGACGCTGTGGCCGACTTCTACAACGACCAGGTCCTTAAAAGGTAAGGGAAGAGTGGTTTGTGTCTCGCTAATAGATTGCGTCATTTTTTATGAAGTTACTTTTGTCTCAGAAATTATGTCACGCGGTAAGACTAAGGGGAAACCCCTAACTTAAGTTTGATGCTAAGTCACCAATTGTTCACTATGCTGTCTCTCTAATCTAGTGTTTTCTTGTACAGGAGTGGGTCCATGCGTTTATCTCAGTTAGCTCGTCTGTCAATATCAGTAGCCTGTATGGCTGTTTCAGGTCTTACCTTTGGTCAGACTAAGTGGGATTTGGCCTCTGGCTACCCACCAGGCAATTTCCATACAGAAAATCTGGAGCAATTCACTAAAGACGTCGATGCAGCCACCCAAGGTAAATTGAAAATTACTTTGCACTCTAACGCGTCGCTGTTCAAGTTGCCAGAGATTAAAAGAGCAGTGCAAGGGGGTCAGGCGCAAGCTGGCGAGATTCTGCTAGCCGCCTACGAAAACGAGAACGCGTTGTTTGGGATGGACGGTGTGCCGTTTCTGGCGACCAGCTACGCCGATGCCAAGAAATTGCAAAGCGTGCAGCTGCCTGCTCTTGATAAATATCTTGCTGAGCAAGGCATCAAAGTTCTCTACACCGTGCCTTGGCAACCACAAGGGATCTACAGCAAAAAGCCTCTGACATCAGTTGCTGACATGAAGGGCATGAAATGGCGGTCTTACTCACCATCGACCGCCAAAATGGCTGAGTTGATGCAGTTGCAACCGGTCACAGTCCAAGCCGCTGAGTTAAGCCAGGCTTTAGCAACCGGCATTGTTGAGTCCTACATCTCATCGAGCGCGACTGGTATCGACAGCAAAACCTATGAGAGCTTGAAGTACTTCTATGAGACCCAAGCCTGGATCCCCAAGAACGCAGTTCTGGTGAGCTTGAAGGCTTTTAATGCTTTGGATAAAGCGACTCAGGACGCCGTTCTGAAAGCTGCAGCTGAGGCACAAGTCCGGGGCTGGAAAATCAGCGAAGACAAAGAAGCGATCTTCAAACAAACCCTGCGCGATCGTGGGATGACTGTTGAGGCACCTTCGGCAACCTTCGCTGCTGACCTCAATAAAGTGGGTGGTGTGATGCTTGGTGACTGGGAAAAGAAAATGGGTGCCGACGGCGCTGCACTGATCTCAGCCTATAAAAAGTAAAACATCCCATGCGTAAATTTTTAAATGGGTTGTACCTGACAACCGGATGGTTGTCAGCTTTTTGCGTGCTGATGATTTGTGTACTCATGATCGCGCAAAGTGTTTTGCGCGAAATGGGGGTTAGAACGGGCGCCGTTAACGACGTGGTTGCCTGGATGTGTGCCGGTGCAGCATTTTTGTCGATGGCACATGCCTTCAAGCATGGCGACTTCGTGCGAGTGACCTTGCTGCTTGAGAAACTGTCTCCTAAAACACGTCATTGGTATGAGCTTGGCTGTCTGACTGTCGGCATCGTAGCAGTTGGTTATATGACCTACTGGGCGACAGCTTTCACATACGAGAGCTATGTTTTTCATGATGTTTCAGACGGTTTGATACCGATGCCTAAGTGGATTCCACAACTATCTTTTGTGATTGGATCCTGGGTTTTCCTGATCGCAATTGTGGACGAATGGTTTCTTGTGTTCCAAGGCAACAGACCCACGTTCGTCGTTGCAGTAGAAGAGCGCCACGCGGCGGGCGACTTTTCGTCTGACGTTTAAAGATCTAGGGAACAAACATAATGGAAGTACTGGAAATTGGTCTTTTTCTGTTGATCATCATGCTGATCTTCTTAACCGGTGGTGTCTGGATCGCCATGACACTGGCCTTTTGTGGCTGGGTAGGTCAAGCATTTTTTGTGAATACACAAGCTGGCAAGAATATGTTTTCTGCCTTTTGGGAGAGCAATGCCTCTTGGGAGCTTGCGGCACTGCCTTTGTTCATCTGGATGGGTGAAATCCTCTTCAGAACCAAACTGAGCGAAGAGATGTTTGAAGGCTTACGGCCCTGGCTTAACCGTATACCCGGTCGTTTGATGCACACCACGATTTTAGGTTGTGGCATCTTTGGTTCGGTTAGTGGTTCGTCTGCAGCGACTTGTGCAACGATATCCAAGGTGGCCTTGCCAGAGCTTAAACGACGCGGTTACGACGAAAATTTGGCTTTAGGTGCACTGGCAACAGCGGGCACTTTAGGTATCTTGATACCACCGTCCATCACCATGGTGGTATACGCCGTGGCTGCTGACGCGTCCATCATCCGAATCTTTCTTGCTGGATTTTTACCTTCTGCCGTACTGATGGCTTTGTTCATGGGTTACATCGCGTGGTGGTCCATTCGCAATCCCTCCAAAGTCCCGGCAGCTGACCCGCCGTCAACTTTGTGGGAGAAAATCCGTAAAAGCGGAAACCTGATCCCGTGCTCAGCTTTGATCGTCTTTATCGTTTGGGTCTTGGTTGCAGGTTACGCAACGGCGACTGAATGCGCTGCCTATGGGGTCGCCGGCTCTTTGGCAATTGCCGCCTGGGGCCGTTCTTTGACCTGGTCGAATTTTGTCGAAGGTCTTATGGGGGCGACACGCACCAGTTGCATGATCATGGTGATTCTGGCTGGTGCTGCCTTCTTGACCAAGACAATGGCTTTCACGGGTGTGCCTCGCCACCTCGCTGAATGGGTTGAATCAATGCATCTATCACCGCTTGCGCTCATCGCTTGTCTGGTGGGTGTCTACCTTGTGCTGGGGACCGCGCTTGATGGCATCAGTATGATCGTTTTAACCTCAGCCGTTGTCTTGCCCATGATCCAGAAAGCAGGTTTTGATCTGATCTGGTTTGGCATTTTTATCGTGCTCCTGGTTGAGATCGCCGAGGTCACACCACCCGTTGGCTTCAATCTGTTCGTATTGCAAAACATGACTGGGAAAGACAGCAATACGATTGCCAAAGCGTCCTTGCCGTTCTTCGCGTGTCTTGTTGTGTGTATCGCAATCATCACGATCTTCCCTGAGATCGTGACTTGGTTGCCTGATTATGTAATGGGTAAAGAGAAATAAAAAGAGGCTCGGTTTAAGCCGAGCCATTTTTCTCTATCCTTATTGGTCGCCGCTTAGCGGTTCAATAAACCAGAGCTCTTAGCGTCATTCATAATCAACGGTGTTTTCTCTGCCATGAAAGCTTGAATTTTTTCATAGGGGACGTCAACCAGGACAAAGCCCCCGTCCTCAAGCTGGGCTTTGGCTTTCGGGTCGCTGTTGAGTTTGGCCATGAAATCAGACATCTTTTTCTTGATGTCTTCTGGCGTGCTCTTGGGCATACCGATACCGCGATAGCCACCGTCAACCCAATCTAAGCCGAGCTCTTTAAACGTGGGGACGTCGGGCAGGGCGGGGTGTCTCTTTTCAGTAGCGATCGCCAGGGTGCGCACCTTTTCTTTTTGTTGAATCGCCAGTGGCAAGTAACCCATGGTCCCATCAACATGCATACCAATCAAGGAGGAAATCAGATCACCAGTGCCTTTGAACGGAACATATTCAATCTTGATTCTAGCCAACCGATTCAGTCGCTCTGCAGCCATTTGATTACCTGAGTATTGCCCTGAACCAGCAAGCGTTAATTTGCCAGGATTCTTTTTCGCAGCATCGACGAACTCTTGGTAGGTTTTGTAAGGGCTATTAGCCGAGACCATCAGCGCGTCGGGCGTAAAGTGGTAGTAGTAAACACCACTGATATCTTCGGTTTTAAATTGCGACCCTTCTTGAAGCGGTTGCAAGACAATGTGTGGCAGATTGATACCAACAATGCTCGTGCCGTCGCTCGCGTAGTTATTCATCTGACTCCACGCTAAGCCACCTCCGGCACCAGCCTTGTTCACGACAACCATTTGCTGCTTGTAAAGCCGAAACGAAAGGTCCGCTTGCAAGCGCGCTACGACGTCAGACTCGCCACCCGGCGGAAAAGCGATGACGTACTGGATTGGTTTATCTGAAATAACCTGCGCGGGCGCTGCAAAAAAACTACCAGATAGTGTTAACAAAGCCGCTGTTGCTGCGCGGGTGATGATTGATATTTTCATTTTTTGTCTCCCCTCGTGATTAATCGTTCACTTGACTACTATTTTTGGATTTCCTCAAGTAGGGCCGCGGTCACCTGGGCTGTTGTCGCTAAACCGCCTAAGTCGCGTGTATGCAGTTTTTTGTTCGCAGTCACGGCTTCAATAGCTTGCATCAAGCGCTGTGACGCCGGCATTTCGCCCAGATGCTCGAGCAACATCACAACGGACCAGAACGTCCCGATAGGATTTGCTAAGCCTTTGCCCATGATGTCAAACGCAGACCCGTGAATGGGCTCGAACATGGAGGGGTAACGGCGCTCGGGGTCGATATTGCCAGTCGGTGCAATACCCAGGCTACCGGCCAACGCCGCGGCTAAATCACTGAGAATATCCGCATGAAGGTTGGTTGCCACAATCGTATCAAGCGTGGCAGGTTTGTTCACCATGCGCGCTGTCGCCGCATCGACGAGTTCTTTATCCCAGGTCACAGCCGGGAATTCTTTAGAAATCTGAACAGCAATCTCATCCCACATGACCATTGCATGGCGCTGCGCGTTGGATTTGGTGATGACCGTCAAGTGCTTGCGTGGACGAGTCTGCGCTAGCTTGAAGGCATAGCGCATGATGCGCTCGACACCGACGCGAGTCATCATGCTGACATCGGTTGCGACCTCAATTGGATGACCTTGATGAGCTCGGCCACCCACACCCGCGTATTCGCCTTCTGAGTTTTCGCGTACGATCACCCAATCTAACTGCTCAGGCGTGCAACGCTTGAGTGGCGCATCAATACCTGGCAAGATCCGTGTTGGACGTACGTTGGCATACTGATCAAAACCCTGACAAATCTTAAGTCGCAGACCCCACAAGGTAATGTGATCAGGGATGTCAGGGTCACCTGCTGAGCCGAAAAGAATGGCATCTTTGTCTCGCAGAGCTTCAAGGCCGTCAGCGGGCATCATGATGCCGTGCTTGCGGTAGTAATCGCCGCCCCAGTCGAAGTCTTGGAATTCGAAATTCAATGAAGAATTTTGTGCAGCAAGTGCTTCGAGTACCTTCCTGCCTTCTGGTATGACCTCTTTACCGATCCCGTCGCCTGGGATGGTTGCGATTTTATATGTCTTCATTTTTGCGTCTCGAGTGGTAGTTTTTTAAGCATCACCTGATTCTATACCGACGCGCGTTAGTCGTCTTTTTTGGTTTTAAATACCCAGTCATTGACGATCTTGAAATCAACACTGCCACGCAGCTTTCTAATATTGCCTTGGGCGTCGATCAGCAAGGTGATCGGTAACTCGCCTTGCCACTTGGGATCAATCTCGTAGCGCATATATTCATCGAAATAATCTACCGAAACGTGATTGTCAGCTTCGCTGAGCTTGGCGCCTACCAAGGTCTTAAGCGTCATCTCTTCGGGGACTTGATCGACTTCCAGCAGCATGAGTTTTAATTTTGGATGAGCCTGCGCAAAGTTACCCCAGGCGGGTAGCTCAGCGACGCAAGGGCCGCAGCTAAACCCCCAGATGTGGATAACTGCGGGATGCCCATCTGCTTGATTAATTAATTTTGCCCAATCGCCTGAGCGATAGGGAGCAAGCGTTTTGGCTGAGGAGTTGCCACCCAGCAATATGAGCAGACAGCACACACTGACAAGCGTTCTAAAAATTGACATAGTTAATTCTCGATCTGTTGTAATTGATAGCCCTTGGCTGCAGTCAACCAGGATAAATAGACGTGCTGGTCATGCGTGACCAGTAAGGGGTGATCTGTGTAGCCTGCCGACTGAGCGATCTGTCTGGGTGCTGTCCAGCTAATACCGTCATCCGCTGATGTTTGTAGCCAAATGGATGCTTGTTTGCCATCGAAGTTTTTCCACACCAGCCAGACCGACCGACCGGCTGCTAACAGGTAAGGTCTGCCGCTCAAGCTATCGTTACTGCCAAGTTGTATTGGGTTAGAGTAATGTCGTCCATCGTCAGTCGAGCGGGCGTAGAAGGTGCCCGAGCGCGTTGACCCTTGCGTGAACCAGGCCGTATGCAGCGTCCCCTGACCTGAGACCGCCACTGCAGGGCCGTGATGGGGACAACTATTCGTTACCCAGTTGTCATCCGCGATGTGTCTGGATGTGCCAGGCTTATTCGGGGCGTCAAATAGCTGAGATGCATGATCACGTGTCGTCCCGTTGAAGTTCGCCCGGTACACCAGCACCGGCAGGTTGGTTTTGTTTAATCCCACAGCAATGCGACAACATTCGCAACTTGAAGGCTCCGATATTTGTTCAGGATCAAAGGTTCCGCCCATATTGTTGGACCAGGCATAAGCAATGGATCCCCCTTCAGCTGGTTTACCCTGTTTTTTTGCTGCCGTCACCAGCCGTTTATCAATCCAGGTCGCAAACAATTTGCCTTCAGGCGTTAGTGTGAGGCTAGGGAAACGCTGGCTGGCAGGATCGTTCACGATCGCGTGCGCTGGGGCAAAAGTCTTGCCCTGATCGGTGGATGTGGTGATATTGGCCTGAGCATTCCATTGTTTATCTTTAAAGAATGCATAGGCAATTGCAATGTTGTAATCCTTATCAATCACGAGACTGGGTCTGGCATCGGGGCCCGTATCAAGAAACGTCTCGTGTTTTGCGATTTCAATTGCCGGTGCAAATGATTTGCCAAAGTCAGTCGATTTGCTCGCTGAAACCACCCCACCACCAGACCACACCAACCATAAAGACCCATCGGGTGCGAACGCAGGCGTGGCTGCTCTTGCACAGTTAAGGGTTTGATCTTGGCAAGGCCCTTTGGGCGTTGTCAGGGGTGTCATCTGCGGTGACGCTGCACCGTGAGCGTGATGCGAATCATGTTGACCGGTTCGTTCACTTTGCGCGAGACTGCTTTCCTGCCATGCAAGCAGCAGCAAAGAAGCTATTGCGAAGGTGATTAACGAAGATTGAAAACGAACCGATAGTTTCATAAGATTGGCTTCCTAGAATGTCGCCCGCATGCCCAAGGTAAACCAACGAGGCATCCCGACAGTTGGCACCGTGCCTGTATTAAGTGTGTTGCCCTCAAATGTCGTCACGCCCAGACCCTGTGCCAGATACTGAACGTTAAAAACGTTTTGGACACCACCATAAACCTGAACAGTTTTATCCCACTGGTATCTGAAGCCAATATCAACCAGTGTTGCACCGTCATTCAGTTGCGTGTGACCCGTGTTTTGCCAATAGGAAGGAAAGGACTGCAGGTGCGCATTAAGCATCAAGTCGTGTGTTGCCTGCCATTGTGCACCTGCGTTCAGCGTCCAAGGCGGTACTTGCCCTAGCTGCGCATTGGTGGGGTCTGATGGCGCAGTACCACTGCCGTAATCCGAGTTTGTTAAAAAAGCCCAAGTCTGCGTAAAGCCCAAGCTGATTTTCAGGTTTCTTGCGACCTCAGCTTCACCGATGATCTCGTATCCTCGAAGGGTGGCGCTACCGGCATTTACATACTGCTTAACACTTGAAATACTGCCGGACGCAAGCCCTGTTCCCGAGATCACAGGGTTGCACGTTGCGATTGACGAACAGTTCGTGGCCAGATCAAGAAAATTACTCAAATTATTATTAAATACAGTGAACGCTAGCTTCGCGTCCTGTTGTTTGGTGTGCAAATCAAAGCCGATTTCTTGCCCAAAGTTTGTTTGCGGTGTCAACGCTGGGTTGGCGATCGTGATGGATGAACCACTCAAATAAGTGCGATAGAGTTGGTTCATGCCAGGCGCGGCAAAGTTGCGATAAATCCCCGCACGCAGATCCAGGTTGTCGTTGGCATATAACTTCAGGCCCAGGCTAGGGTCGAAGCTGTTGTAGCTGTTGTTATTCAAGTTAGAGCTGATTGGACTAGCAACACCCGTTGCGGAGTAAACATTTCCCGATAAACTGGCATTGGCGATTTGATAGAAATCCTCACGCAAACCAAACGTCACATCAAGTGGTATGTGCTCAAACTTGTAAGTACCCGATACGAACAAACCTTGAAAGGTGTTTTCTCCGTTATTGATCAGATTAGCGCTCATCGCACCAGTCGAGCCAAACTGGCCAATATTGTCGTTAGAAGTAATGAGTCGGGCATCCATCCCAAACTTTACATCCTTGAATTGACCAAAATCCCTTTGATAAAACACTGAGCCACCAAAGCTTTGATAACTATCCAGTTCATTCTGACTGACATAAGGTGTGCTAATGGTAGGGTTCAAAATGCTGAAGGTCGGGGTTTGCCCAGCATTGGTGGTCTGCATTTGGCTCCAGCTTGCCCATGAGTTGATATTGACGCTACTGTTGTCTGTAAACCGGGTTGAGCCACCTGCTGAAAGCATGTAAGTGTTCCAGTTGTTGCCCGCGACGTTCCAGGTGGCTGTCGTTTCTTGCGTTTGATTAAATTTGAATTTCAAATAATAGGTGGAGTCAGCGTCTGGGGTGAAGTGAGTGGATAACAAGCCGTTGTATACCTGAGCGCCCGTTGCGGTCATATTCGGGTTTCGGTAATCAGCAGGGGTGGCGTTATAGCCGTCGCTGCGAGCATAGTCAAAACTCAAACCCATCGACATTTTGTCAGTTTTGAATAACTGACCCGAGATTCCGGTGTTGACCGTGTTGTAACTGCCGTAGTCTGCATACACGCTAAGCTTGTCTTCTTGAGGCGCGCGCGTGACGACGTTCACCACGCCGCCCATGGCGAGATTTCCCCATAGGCTGGTGGCACCCCCCCCGCGAATGACCTCGATACTATTGATCGAATTTTTGGGGATTTGCGCCCAGTTGATGGTTCTGAAAAACGGATCGTTTAAAGGGATACCGTCAAGCATCACCAGCGTGTTGACGTTGGTGCTTGTGCCAAACCCCCTGATGTTGAAAGTGCTGCCTGTCGGGTGAAGTGCAGTCGAGAGGCTGGGATTGATGTATATGCCGGGGATTTTGTTGACGATTTGATCGACGGTCGCTTGCGGCATGTTTTGTACTTCTGGGCGATCCAGCACAGTGGTGCTGGCAGGCATATCGGCCAGATCAGTGCCACGGCCCGCGGTCACAGTGATCATCTCGATGGTCGTTGGTTCCGTACTAGCTTGCTGTGCACACACAGAAAAACAGTAGCTGAGCGCAACAGTGAATGCGCTCAGGCGCAATAAAATTTGAAATTTCATGAGAAAACCCATATAAGTTGATTGACCATTTGCTAGCACGATCACCGCAAGGCAGAGCTCGGGCGCAATCGTGATGGGGATCAGACTTGCAGGGAAAAGTGAGGATCGATTCGCTGCAGGTCGCTTTACACGACGCTGGGCGGGGCTCTCGGCGGAGCAATGGCCCAGGGGATTAGGTGGGCTTTAGGCAGTGCAGTTGGGTGGGTTTGAACCGTAACGAACGATGCCGCTAAGACCGGCGCAACCGACGGGCTTGGATCCATCTCTGCAGGTTGCGCGCTACACCAGATGCATCGTTCAGAATGGGTGGATGATGAGAGTTGCCCGGCATCGTTATCGTCGCCAGTTTTAGTCGTGTCTACCCATTTCAGTCCAGCTGATGTGCAAACCGACCCTAAAAAACTGTCAGCTTGGCGATTGGCTTGCGCCAAGGCAGGCACCAGTGCCGACCACATCACGGCAAGCGTGGTGAGCCAGACACAGATCGAAGAGGATTTACTTTTTCTCAGCATGGGGAGGATCTTAGCATTTGATCTGACTAAGATTTATTTGCTGCCGCCCTCATAATGTTTGCCGCGAGCGAGAAGTTCGGGTGTCCCAATCAGCGCATTGAGCCCGTCAAACGTTTGCATCTTGTCCTGATAAGCTGCGGTGCTGCCCGTTGCTTTTAAGCTGGCAAAATAGCCTTGAAGTGTGTGGGCAACGGTGCGGGCTGCGCCACCGGGAAAGATAGCGATCGAATAGCCCAACGCTTGCAATTCAGCGACGGGTTTGACGGGGGTTTTTCCGCCTTCAACCATATTCGCTAACAAAGGCGCGCGGCCTTTGAATCTTTCATTGACTAAACGCATCTGCTCATCTGAGCGAACGGCTTCGATAAACAACACATCGGCGCCAGAAGCTAAATAGGCTTCGGCCCGCTCAAGCGCGGGCTCGAAGCCCTCTACTGCCACGGCGTCGGTTCTGGCCATAATGAGTGTCGTCTCATTTTTGCGCGAGTCCACCGCTGCTTTGATTTTGCCGACCATTTCAGTCGTCGCGACGACGGTCTTTCCGTCGAGATGCCCGCAACGTTTGGGGAAGCTCTGATCCTCCAGTTGAATGATCGTTGCACCACTGCGCTCGAAGCCGCGCACGGTGCGCTCGGTGTTCAGTGCATTGCCAAATCCGGTGTCAGCGTCAATGATGATAGGGATATTGATACGGTCGCTGATTTGAGCGAGCCTTTCATTGACTTCGGTAAACGTCGTGAGCCCGACGTCAGACCTTCCCAGAAGCGTGTAAGCGATTGACGCGCCAGATAAATAGACCGCTTCAAAACCGCTTTGCTCGGCAATCAGACCTGAGAGCGCATCATAAATGCCGGGTGCTAACAAGATCTGTTCTTGCTTTAAGCGGTCTTTCATGGCGGTTTTGAGCAAATTCAATTTAGTATCCCTTTGACTGAAGGCGGTGTGTGGTGAATTGACCGCTGGTTGTTGCATGGCTAGCATGACATCACAATATTATGCGATGGTTTGGGCCTGAAGACAAAACGCAGCTAAGCCATATGCGATTAAAGCAACGAAACCAAGCAACGAAACTTAAGGTAAGAAGGCGCCATGAATACGCTACCTGAATATGAGGTCTACGCAATCCGCTATGCAACCAGGGAGGCACGCCGCCCCAATCACTTTATTGGCGGTGACTCGCACGATACCCCTCAGCCCATGGATTACTTTGTCTGGCTAATCAGGGACGCGCATCGCCTCTTTGTCGTCGATACAGGCTTCGGGGCTGAGATGGCTGTCAAACGTGGTCGAACTCTTCTGCGCACACCAGCCGAGGGTCTTGCTTTGATGGGGGTTGACGTTAAGCTGGTGAAAGACGTGATCATCACCCATCTTCACTATGACCACGTCGGAACCTTCGACAGTTTTCCCATTGCACAGTTTCATTTACAAGATGATGAGATGAGCTATGCCACGGGCCGTCACATGAGGCACAAGCAATTCAATCACGGCTACGAAGTTGAAGAGGTCGTTGGTATGGTCAAACTAGTTTATAAGGACAGGGTCACTTTCTACCAAGGCGAAGCCGAGCTCGCACCCGGGGTCACGGTGCATCATATTGGTGGCCACACCCACGGCATTCAGTGCGTTCGTGTGCATACCAAACGAGGTTGGGTGGTGCTGGCCTCTGATACAAGCCACTATTACGAGCATTTTGAGAAAAAGCGTGCCTACACGACGATGTTTAATGTTGGTCAGGCGGTTGAAGGCTATTCAAAACTGTACGAACTTGCAGATTCACCCAAGCATATTATTCCTGGACATGATCCGCTGGTACTAAAACGTTATCCGGCAGTGACCCCAGCGTTGCAGGACATTGTGGTGACTCTTGATGTTCAACCCATCTCAGAGTAGTCTAGCGCTAGTATTAGCAATTCGTTAATCAAAAAAACAGATCAATCACTGATTTTGATCACCAGGGAGACAAAAATGAGCAAGTCGTTAAAGTTTGCACTCGCCTGCGCGTCGAGCGCAGCAATCGTTATGCTGTCAGGTTGTGCGGGGTTTGAACAAACGCCTGTGGCAGTTGCTCCCCCAGCGGGATCGGGTTGGCTTCCCTTGATCGATGGCACCAATCTCAATGCATTTGTGCCTATCGGTACTGCTCCTATCCGCCTGGAAAATGGCATGGCCAAAGCTGAAGTTGGTACTGGCTATCTGTTGACTAAAAAGCCTTTTCAGAACTTTGAGCTCTCAGCTGAGGTTTACGTCGACAGTGTCGCTAACTCGGGCATCATGATTCGTTGTACTGACCCGGCCAAAGTGGGGGCAGATGCTTGTTACGAGTTCAATGTTTGGGATGTCCGACCAGATCCTACCTATGCAACAGGTGCGATTGTCAACGTCTCAAAAGTAACTGACTTTCCCAAATCAGCAGGCAAGTGGAACACGCTTAATATTCTGGCTGACGGCTCTCATTTAGTATTCACAGTCAATGGGCTCAAGACCGCCGATGTGCAGAACAGCAAGTTGCTCGCAGGCGGCCCCTTGGCTCTGCAATTCGACGGTTACGTCCGCTTTAAGAACGTTTGGATCAGACCGCTTAAGTAAGTCAGAGATCTCTGACTGAGCGCTCGTTATTTTTTGGCTGCGGGGTTCGGGAAAGCCGGCTCCGCACCAGCGGGTAGCGGCGTGCGGTTAACGTTCAAAGTCATCGAAACCATCACGTAATAGCCACTGACTGCGATTAAATCGACGACGCCTTGTTCGCCAAAAAGATCTTTGACGGCAGCGTAGTTTTCATCACTGACTTGGTGGGTATCAAGTAGTTCACGGCTGAAATTGTAGATAGCCGTTTCCTCTTTGCGCATTCCTGTGGGGCGCTGGCCTTTGGCAAGTTGTTCTGGAATCTTTGGATCCAAACCAGCTTTGATGGCTAAACGGGTGTGGGCATACCATTCATATTGCGCTTGCCAATGCTGGCCGACGATAATAATGGCAAATTCGTTTAGGCGAGCAGGTAAAGAGGTATTAAACCGCAAGTACTCGCTCGTTTGGCGCAAGGCCTCTGCAAGCTTAGGGCTACGTAAATAAACATTGAAGGGCGCCCCCATGCTGGTTGCGCCTGCTTGCACGGCAGCACTGCCAGTCGCCGCAGTGGGGCCTGCCATCACGTTATCAAAATATTTCTTTTGATCTGGCGTCATTTTATCGACGGGGATGCGGGCGAAGCGTTCTTCTGCGTGAAGAGGTGAGCCCAGTGCCACGGCAGTTAGCAAGCCAGCGATTGTGGTGGTCGTACGAAGTTTCATGATGACTGTCTCCAAATAGTTTTATTTGTACTGATTGTCGCATCAATACGGGCATCTGAATACAGATAGAAATGACTGCTGCGCTCGCGTAAAAGGAGTATTGTTTAGGTCTATTTTAAGAATGAGACCTAAAATGATCACAGCGAACCGCTCTCTACGCACCTTGCAATTGACAGCACTGGGCCTTGGCCTTTGCGCCTGTTTTAATGCATGGGCTCAACAAGCGCCTTCTGGCGAGCAAGTTGTCAATGCCCTTGAAAAGCAAAACGGTGTGACAGTGGGCGAACGTCGCAATCACATCGTTGGCGTCTGTGTTTCAGGAAGCTTCGTCGGCAATAAAGATGCGCAAGCCTATTCGAAATCGCCTTTATTCTCAGGCGATTCCATCCCGACCGTGGGGCGTATGTCCTTGGCTGGTGGCAATCCAAAAGCTCCCGATACGGCAAAAAGCCCTCGGGGCATGGCGCTTGAATTCAGATTGCCTGAGAACAAAATTCACCACTTTACGATGTTAAACGTTCCAGTATTCGGTGCGGCGACACCCGCTACTTTTTATGAAGCAGTCCTTGCAGCGACCCCTGACGCGGCGACTGGTAAGCCGGATCCTGAGAAGATCAAAGCGTTTAGGGCAGGCCATCCTGATGTGGCACCACTCGGTGAATATATGGCGGCGCACAATCCCCCTGCCAGCTACGCGACCAGCGATTATTTCGGCATCCATACGTTTAAATTTACCAATCAAAAAAATCAGATCACCTTAGTGAAATGGCAATTCGTCCCTCAAGCCGGTGTGGCTTTGCTGACAGACGCAGAGATGACCTCGAAGCCACCACGGTTCCTGGATGAGGATTTGATGGCGCGCACGGCAACCGGGCCGGTCAAATGGGACATGATGCTGACGATTGGGCTGGCAGGTGACGAAGAACTCAATCCAACTGTTTACTGGCCCAAAGATCGCAAAATCATGAAGGCAGGTGTCTTAACAATTACCAAAGCCTACGCGCAGAAGGGTGCTGATTGCGAGAAGATCAATTTTGACCCGCTTGTCATGAGCGATGGCGTAGCCCCAACGGCAGATCCAGTCTTGAACTTTCGCTCCGCAGCGTACGCGTCTTCTTTTGCGAGAAGACTGACCAATCAATAGGTTAAGAGGGGAGTCAATTTCAAACTGATCGTTTGCAGATCAGTCAATCGATCGGCCCCTCAGCGCTTTGATCTCTGACTGTTTGCGTTTGCCCGCCAGCCGTTTTTGTTTGGAACTGTAAGTCGGTTTGGTTGCGAAGCGATGCTTGGGTGGCTGAGCAACGCGATTGACCAATTCGTGCAGCCGGTCAATCGCTTCGCTTCGGTTAAGTTCTTGACTGCGATGATTCTGAGCTTTAATCACAATTGCGCCGTCGCGCGTGATGCGATGATCTTTGACTGCGAGCAAGCGAACTTTTACATCTGCTGGCAGAGACGAAGTAGGTATATAAAACCTCAGATGAATCGCGCTCGATACTTTATTGACGTTTTGCCCGCCTGCGCCCTGAGCGCGCATAGCGGTTAGCTCTATTTCTGAATCGGCAATGATAAGCAGCATGCTCGTGAGTATATAGGTGTCGCCTCGCAGCTATTACTTCACGCTTGCTGCTACTGCGCAAATTGTAGAGCCTTAATCAAACATATCCGGTTGATCCTCAACGAGCTGTGTCCAGATCGTTTGAAAGTGCAGCCAGCCAATGTACTCGCTACCGACGTGTTCCCTGCTGTAGACCGCTTTATCATGGGGCACCAGCATCGGTTTTTGTCCTGTCGCCTCGATCATTAACTGTTGCTTGCAGCATCGTTCAAGTGCGATAAACCAAAAAGCTGCTGCCTCAATACTGTGGCGGCTCGCTGTCAACAAACCATGATTGCGGTGGATGGCTGCCTTGACCCCTTTGAACTGGGCTGCGACGCTTCCACCCGCTTTGACTTCAACAGCGACCTGCCCAGCCTCCGCGCCGATGACCGCGTGGTCTTCGTAAAATGCAGCAGCATCCTGACTGATTGGATCAAGCTTTTTACCCAAGGAGGCAAATGCGGTCCCGTAGACAGTATGAGCGTGACACATCGCTACGATGTCAGGATGCATTTCATGCACAGCGGCATGCAAAACGAAGCCAGCACGATTGATGGCATATTTGCCTTCCACAACGCGACCATCATGGTCGGCCAAAATCAAGTTCGAGACTTTCACCTTGGAGAAGTGCACTGCCATCGGGTTCGTCCAGTAAAGATGGGGATGCTCTGGATCTCGCACAGTTAAATGACCGGCAAAACCGTAATCAAATCCCTCAAGATAAAACGCTCGACAGGCACCGACTAGTCTCTCTTTCAGGTACTGACGCTCTTCTGCATAGGATGCGAACTTAGGTTTGACGGGGAAAATCAATCCCGCCTGCTCAGGTTGATAGATTGACTCTCTTGAGCCCAGATTTAACTCTGGTGCTTTATCTGTCACGGCATTCATGGTTTGTCTCCCTTAAAAGGTTCTAGTTAGGCAATGATTGACGAAATGTTAAAGATAATTCGATCCCAGCACAATCATTTAACGTGAATGTGTGCTTTCGTACAGACGAGTCTATCGCTCCGATTGATACTAAATCCCTCACACCAAGACCAGTTACATCCAAAGGATTCATCATGGCAGGCGAAAGATCCCCCACGTATATATTCAATACACACTTCGGGAGACAAAATCAAAACTTGGGGCAAAGTGGGTGCGTTTTGGGGAGGAATCTGGGGCTTATTGATCGCACCAGCCATGTTTTTCATACCTGGAGTACGTGCTGCTGATCCACGGCGACGCAGCAGATATAGCGAAGGCAAAGGCGGTACTCAGTCCTCTCGAAGCGATGGTGTCGCCTTGACCCGGCAAATCAAACGGCTATTTTGTCAGGAAGTAATCGGTCGTATTCCGTTTTAACCACCTGATAACACTCGCAAGTACGACGCTCAAGGCCATGTCGATCGAGAATAGTGATGTGGCCTCGGGCGTATTGAATCAGACCAGCTTTCTGAATTTTTAAGGCAGCTTCTGTGACGCCTTCTCGGCGTACACCCAGCATGTTCGCGATCAGCTCTTGAGTCATGATTAGTTCATTGCCGGTAAGCCGATCGGCACTTAGCAGTAGCCAGCGACATAATTGTTGATCGAGTGAGTGATGTCGATTACAGACGGCCGTTTGCGACATCTGAGTGATCAAGGCTTGGGTGTAACGCAATAGTAGATGCATGATTGGCCCTCCTCTATTGAACTCGTCCATTAACATACTGGATTTAATTTTGTAACCCACCCCCGCGCTTTGCACCACTGCTCTGCTTGATGTTGACTCGCCCCCCATAAAGATAGATATCCCAACAACCCCCTCGTTTCCGACTACAGCTATTTCTGCTGATGAGCCATTTTCTAGCGCGTAAAGCAGAGATACGATCGCCGAAGTTGGGAAAATGACATGGCTCATTTTTGTACCAGGCTCGTACAGCACTTTACCCAAGGGCAACTCAATAGTTTCGATAAAGGGAAGAAGTCGCTCCCATTCATTAGTGGGCATCGCTTCAAAAATATGGTTGCGTTTTTTAAGTGTTTTGGTTTCCATGCAAGTTCCTTTCTTGTTGTTGATCCGGTTTGCACAGACCTAATATATTTGCAGAGTCTCATCAATTATGTGCGCCAGCGCACATAAGCCCGAGAAAGTCATTAAAAAACCCATCTGCAGATGGGTTAAAGATTAACGCGTCGAATGGTGGCATCTTTATACAAAGATGCATCATGCGAATGGCCTATGAAATTAAGTTATTTCATTGCCGGCGCTGGTGTGGCTGCGGTTGCAACTTTTTTGCAAGCGGCTTCACTGTGCTCTGCTGCATTCAGGGTATGACCTTGTGCAACAGCTGCGTGATAGCCTGCAGATTTTACATCACCTGAGGCGCTGTGTTTTGCTGCTTCGGTATGTGCCACAGCAGCAGAATTGCAACATTCAGCCGCTTTAAGATGATTCTGTTGTGCAGTTGCAGTGCCCGTAGTGGTTGATTTTTGGTCGACAGTCATGTGTTTCTCCTGAGAGTATGAACAGAGAGATCCCTGTTCACGTGAGCCAAGAATGGCCTACAAGTCACTATAGAGTGGCAGAACATCTTTGTAAGTCTGCTAGCGTACAGAGCAAAAAATAAGGCACCAAGACAGGATCAAGCGCATGCGATGTTAAAGCTGCTTGAACTACTCTTCAAAAAAGCTATAGTAGTCGGCATACATAAATAAAAATAAAGCCAAGGGACAAATCTTGAGAAAAGTTTTAATTGCCAATCGGGGCGAGATTGCCGTGCGCGTCATTCGCGCTGTCGCAGACTTAGGGATGCAAACAGTTGCTGTTTACGCGGAAGACGACGATCAAAGCTTGCACGTTGACATGGCCGATCAAGCGATTGCTTTGAAGGGCAAAGGCGCATCAGCCTACCTGGATATTGATGCCATGGTGAACCTAGCTCAACAAACTGGTGCGGATGCCATCCATCCTGGCTACGGGTTTCTGAGTGAGAGGGATGATTTCGCCACTGCTTGCGCCCGTGCAGGTATTGTATTTATTGGTCCGACGCCAGCACAGCTCAAACGGTTTGGCGGCAAAGCCCAAGCAATCGAGCTGGCTAAGGCCTCTGGCGTGCCGACGTTACCATCAACACGGGGGGACGCGTCATTTAAAGAAGTGACCGAATTTTTCGATCAACAAGGCTCAGCCGGTATTGTGATCAAAGCCTTAGGCGGTGGTGGTGGCAGAGGTATGCGCGTGGTGACAAAACGCGAAGAGATCGAACAAGCTTACGAACGGTGCAAGGCTGAGGCGCTATCTGCGTTCGGATTGGCTGCCGTTTATGCAGAGCGACTGCTCGTGCGTGCTCGTCATATTGAAGTTCAAGTCGTGGGTGATGGCAGCTCTGTTATTGCGCTGGGCGAGCGTGATTGCACCGTGCAGCGCCGCTTTCAAAAACTTATTGAAATAGCCCCTAGCCCAACTCTCTCGTCATCTTTAAGAGACGGAATGATTGAGGCGGCTCTCATCATGGCAAGGGCAGTCAACTATCGCAGCCTGGCTACCTTTGAATTTTTGGTGGAAGAAGACTCCGCAGGTAAGCAATCTGGCTTCTTTTTTATCGAAACTAATCCTCGCTTGCAAGTCGAACACACTGTGACCGAACAGGTGACGGGTTTAGACCTTGTCGCAATACAGTTGGAAGTTGCACGAGGCAAGACACTATTGCAGTTGGGGCTGAATCCAGCTGAGCCTCCCGTTGCAAAAGGTTTTGCGATTCAAGTCCGCATCAATAACGAGAGCACGGACGCCAATGGGCTTGCTTATCCCTCACACGGCCGTCTGTTGGCGTTTCAACCCCCAAGTGGTATCGGTGTGCGTGTCGATACACATGGCTACACTGGCTATACACCGTCGCCCCATTACGATACCCTGTTGGCCAAACTGGTTGTGACGAGCGCAAGTCCTCGTTTTTCTGATGCCGCAAGGCGCTTGAGTCGCGCCATGGCAGAATTTGAGATTGATGGGTTGCAGACCAATCTTTCTTTGCTAAGAGCGGTGGTTGACAGCGATGACTTTACGAGTCAGCAGATTCACACCCGTTATTGGGATGAACAGCTAGGGCAGTTGGTAGCCAGAAAGACCTTTATCGAAGAACAATCAAGTAAAAAATCACACTCAATCCGACAGCGGTCACCTGTACGCCTGGTTGCCAACCCTCAAACTGAACAAGAAGAATTAGAAGACCCGTCGCTTTTAGCGATTCGTGCGATCACACCTGGCCTATTGGTTGAGCTTGTTGTGACACCGGGTACCGTGATTTCGGCGGGACAAACTGTGGCGGTGATTGAGTCGATGAAAATGCAGCACCTCATTGTCGCCGAATCGGCTGGCATAGTGAGCGACGTCCGAGTTCAGACAGGTGAGATCGTCCAACAGGGTCGAATCTTGATCCTTCTCGAGACCACAGGTGTTGGTCAGACGGCACAGTCTCGCGCGGTGATGACGACTCTGGATTTAAACCACATACGCGGTGATCTGCAGCGGGTGATTGATCGCCATGCCTTTTTGCTGGATGAAAATCGTCCAGATGCAGTGGCTCGTCGGCGCTCAAGGGGGCAACGAACTGCTCGAGAAAATGTTGCTGATCTATGCGATGAGGGCACATTTAGCGAGTACGGTGGTCTTGCGTTTGCTGCGCAAGCGACAAGAAGGACCAGAGAAGATCTCATCGCGAATACACCTGCCGATGGATTGTTGACGGGCGTAGGCGAGATCAATGGCAACTTGGTCGGTAAAGGGCATGCCACCGCCGCTGTGATGGCATACGATGCTACGGTGTTAGCTGGCACTCAAGGCAAACGCAATCACGTTAAGACTGACCGACTGGTCGAAGTCGCCATGCGCAACAAATATCCGTTTGTTTTATTTGCAGAAGGCGGGGGTGGACGACCTGGTGAGGTCGATATACCCTCTATCTCTGGACTGCATCAACCGTCATTTGCCGCGTTTGCCGAGCTGAGCGGTGAGGTTCCTGTCGTCGGTATCGTATCGGGTAGATGTTTTGCGGGTAACGCAGCCTTCTTGGGTTGTTGTGATGTGATCATCGCGGATCAGTCTGCCAACATCGGTATGGCAGGACCTGCGATGATCGAGGGCGGTGGTCTCGGTGTTTTTCGTCCTGAAGAAGTTGGTCCAGCCAGCGTGCAGTTCGCAAATGGCGTGATCGATCTGCTTGTCGATAACGAGGCCCAAGCGGTGCTTGCGGCAAAACACTACTTGTCGATGTTTCAAGGATCGATTGAGCAATGGCAAGCGCCAGATGCTCGGATACTCAGGAATGTCGTACCGGAAAATCGCCTGCACGCCTACGACGCTCGCCGGGCAATCGAAGGTATTGCAGATGTTGGTACCGTTCTCGAACTAAGAGGAGGATTCGGGATAGGCATTCATACCGCGCTAGCTAGGATTGAAGGAAAACCCGTTGGTATTCTCGCAAATAATCCCAAGCATTTGGGTGGCGCTATTGATGCAGATGCGGGGGATAAGGCAGCACGATTCATGCAGCTTTGTGACGCACATGGCTTACCCATCGTCTCATTGATCGATACCCCTGGCTTCATGGTCGGGCCTGAAGTTGAAGCTAAGGCGCAGGTTCGCCACGTTTCGCGGATGTTTCTCACTGCAGCAAAGTTGCGCGTCCCCTTGTTGGCCGTGACCTTGCGCAAAGCTTATGGGCTCGGTGCTATGGCCATGGCTGGTGGCGGGTTTCGCAGTGCTGACTTCAAAATCTCCTGGCCTACGGGTGAATTTGGCCCCATGGGTCTAGAAGGCGCTGTCAGACTCGGTTTCAAGAAGGAGCTAGATGCGGTTGCCGATGGCGCCGAGCGTCAAGCACTCTATGACAAGCTAGTCGCCCAGATGTATGAACGGGGTCATGCATTGAACGTGGCGAGTCACGTCGAAATCGACGCGGTCATTGACCCGGCTGACACGCGACGATGGGTCTCAACTGGTATGGCCGCCAGCGCTTATCGAGCAAACCTGCCGCGCCGATCTTTTGTTGATGCTTGGTGAGACTGTCGCTGATGGAGCAACCTGATATTGAACAATTAGCCCTCAAAGGGGTGCGGGTCCTTGAAATCGGACAGGG
Source organism: Jezberella montanilacus (assembly GCF_003003055.1). Taxonomy (GTDB): domain Bacteria; phylum Pseudomonadota; class Gammaproteobacteria; order Burkholderiales; family Burkholderiaceae_B; genus Zwartia; species Zwartia montanilacus. The sequence goes on along the minus strand of NZ_PVTV01000011.1, from coordinate 451,667 downwards.
CGCAGGCCTTGCTTATGCGGGTAAGGTTTTTGCAGATTTCGGTGCTGAGGTCATCAAAGTCGAGTCTGGCGCCGGTGATCCCTGGCGTCACATGCCACCTTTAGCGAAAACGCATGCAGACGTGACCGGACCTGAAAGTGTTCTGTTCGCGTGGATGAACACCAACAAGCGAAGTGTTGCAGCAGATGTCTTAGATGCTCGTGAGCACACATGGCTAGCGAAATTGGCCAGAACTTGCGATATTGTTATCGACGCTCGGGCCTTGACGCAAGGCGTCGATGTACTGAAGCAACCAATCTGGTCTTACAACACGAGCAGTCCATTGGCTCAATGCCCAATTGAGGTTGACATCACTTGGTTTGGGGATAGTGGTCCTTATCGTGATTATGTCGGTAGCGACGCAGTCTGCCGTGCCATGGCGGGTGCGGTCCATGGTAGCGGGCCGGTCGACGGGCCGCCCCATATGCCGCACGATCTGCAGGCCGGTATTGCAGTGGGTCTTGCAACCTTCTCTGTCGCGCTAGCGGCATGGATAGGCCGTGAAGATGGCAGTCGGCGCTATGTGCTGAGCGTACTTGAAACTGTTTTTAGCATGGTCGAGATGGAAGCCGCCATGGTGCAAGATAAGCGGCATAGCCCAAGGCGCGGAGTCAACCGGTTTGGTATCACGCATCCGGCTGGTATTTATCAAACCAGTGATGGCTGGATCGGAACCTTCACTAATACCCTGGCTCAATGGACAGGCCTGTGCACAGCGATTGATCGTCTTGATCTTGCTAATGACCCACGGTTTGCCACCGGAGCTGAGCGGATGCAGCATGCGGATCTAATTGATGAGCTACTGACAGACGCCTTTATTAACCGCTCGACTCAGGAATTGGTTGCATCGCTGACAGCTGAAAAATTCCCCGCAGTGATTGTGCCAACCATGGAGCAGCTACTAGCGCAAGCCGTTCATCGAGAGCGAAATGCGTTTGTCCCAATCAAATTCGGTGACGTCAGGGTAGAAGGGCCTGTGTTGCCACAACGCTTGGGGGCACCAGGACCACTGCTGGGCGGTTCAGTCCCGACGCTGGGACTGGATACTGATTACTACAAAAATGCGGCGACCACAGAAGGCAGCTTGTTACGAAATCGGTTTCCGGCAGCAACTAAAAAATTGCCACTCGAAGGGCTGCGGGTTATTGATTTGTCGATGGGTTGGGCAGGTCCGTTTGCGTCGCGAAAACTGGCAGATCTTGGAGCAGAGGTCATCAAAATCGAGAGTCCCAGCTACCCAGATTGGTGGCGAGGTACGAACTATACACAAGAGTTTTATCGCGACAAAGTCTATGAAAAAAACAATAACTTCAATCTGATGAATCGAAACAAATCGGGTCTGGCAATCGATCTGACGAAGTCAGAAGGCAAGCAACTTTTCATTGATTTAATCAAACAGTCGGATGCGTTAATAGAAAACTATTCAGCCGAAGTGCTACCTAAGCTTGGTCTGGATTATGGAGTGTTAAGTCGAGCAAATCCAGATTTATTGATGCTTTCAATGCCTGCTTTTGGGCTCGGCAACGCTTGGAGTAACACTCGTGCTTACGGTGGCACGCTTGAACAAGCCAGCGGTTTGCCCTTGTATACCGGCCACCCTGACGGCCCGCCTGCTATGACCTCCTACGCCTATGGTGACCCCAATGGTGGTTTGAATGCGACGGCCGCCATGCTGTTAGGCACGCTGGTTAAACGGGAGACCGGTAAAGGGCGTCACATCAACATGTCTCAGGTAGAGGGTATGCTGACTTTGACTGCGCCCTTCATGCTTGAGCAATCCTTGACTGGTCAAGTATCCAAGCGTCAGGGCAATCGCCATCCTGTGCGGGCCCCTCACGGTATCTACCCATGCTCAGCGAAAGACACGTGGCTGGTCCTCAGCATCGCCAGTGAGAACGAATGGCGTTCGCTTTGCCGTCTGATGGGTAAAAAAGACTGGTTGCATGACTCGGCATTGCTCAGCAGTGCTGGGCGCCTAGCCAGACAGAACATGCTTGATACGACTATTGCGGCATGGTGCCGGCAACATTCTGTCGAGGATGTGGTGACGATGCTTCAGCAAGCTGGCATCTCTGCTGGCCCCGTACAAACATTAACTCAGGTGCTTGAAGATCCGCATCTCAACGCGCGTGGGTTTTGGCGAAAACTTGCGCGCGAGCACATTGGTCATTACATCTCCAGCACTACCTATTTTCGTTTGAATGGTGAACCGATGCCAATTAATAAGCCTGCGCCAACCTTAGGCGAACATACGAATGAGGTGTTGCAGCGCTTGCTTGGCTTATCGCCAGATGAGTGCGCAAGACTCGAAGCTGAGCGCGTGATTGGGACCGAAGCCTATCCAAAACAATAAGTGTTAAAAAATATATGTGAGGAGCCATAAAAAATGAAAGCTTTAAGTCGAATGTTGAAGTTGTTGATGTTGATCAGCGCGCTATTTGTAGCAATCTCGCAAGGACAAGCTCATAGTCAAACGCCAAGTCAAGATGGCGAAAAAAAATGGCCCGATAAGCGTATTCGGATCGTTGTTGGTTTCCCTGCGGGATCGCTCACCGATACGATCGCACGCCTAATCGCAGAACAATTAGCTACCTCGCTCGGCCAAGCGGTAGTCGTAGAAAACAAGCCCGGCGCAAACGGTGCAATTGGTGTGGGAGAAGTCGCTCGTGCAACGCCTGATGGTTATACGCTGCTGGTGACGAACTCGAGTAGTATCACGATCAATCCTCAGCTTTATAAACAAATAAGTTACACGGCATCCGATTTTGCGCCGGTCTTCACGATTCTTGAAGCACCCTTCATCTTGACGGTGAATCCCGACTGGGCAAAATTAAATGATGTCAACACGGCTAAAGACCTTGTCGAATATTCTCGGCGTCATCCTGAAAAGCTGAGTTTTGGTTCGGCAGGTCAGGGTAATATTTCGCACCTCATGTTTGTGTCGCTGAGCAATGCAACGGGTATTAAGACCACCCACGTGCCATATAAAAGCGCTTCACAATCTCAATTGGCCTTGATTAGCGGTGAATTAGATGCCAACTTCGACACACTGAGCGCAATCCCTGTCGCACAATCTGGCAAAGTCAAAGCCTTGGCGGTCACAGCAAACAAAAGGCTCAAAGAATTACCTGATCTGCCGACAATGGCTGAGGCAGGCTTCGATAATTTTGAAATATTGTTTTGGATGGGACTACTAGCACCAGCGGGTACCCCTGAACCAATCGTACAAAAGATTTATGAGTCGGCGAAGCAGATAACCAGTAACAGCAGAGCAATGTCAGCCTTGACGCTGAATGGCGAGGCCTTAATCTTAGATCCGGTCGACTTCAAGAAACGAATTAATAAAGAAGTGCCGCAGTGGGGTGAGGTAATCCGTCGCGAGAGACTGGTGCTTGATTAAGATTGAAGCCATTACACTGGACTGGCAAGATTAAAAATAAGCGTGGGCCCTGAATCCAAAAATATTTACTGGACCACGGTCTCTGTTGTACCCAGGGTTGCCGATGTGTTGATAATCAATTGCTAATGAGAGAAAGTCTGTGACTGCGAAGTTGTAATAAACCTCTAGGATTCGTTCGGGCCCATAGTTCAACGCCCCATCACCAACCAATATACCCAGACCGCCTGCTGCAAAATATTGCTGAGCGTCAGTTGAGAGGGCGTTTACTATCCCTGCGAGGCCAAGCGTATCATTTGGACGTCCCCAACTGTTTCCTTTGATGGATACGCCACCGCTAACTGATTGATTGATGTCGGTGAATTCGTAAGCTTCTTGCGCACCGCTATTTTGACTGGCTCTGAGAAACATCCCTAGCGTGGGGGTGATCTCTTGTTCAAAATTAAGGGCTACACCAGGCCGCCAGGCCATTTGTCTGACAAGCCCTGTGTCAGGTGAACCACCCGTTTGCTGAGAGAGTGCGACTGCGTCGCTATAGCGCCCCATATTGGCCCGATTGACGAAGCCAAGAATCTTGAACTTACCCTTTTTGCCCCAAAGTTCGTGACGTTCTTCAAACTCGGTCACCAACTGATATTGCTTAAAACCGATATCGATTTGTGTGCTGTTCGGTACAACTGACAAGTTGAAGAAGCCACCTCTTAGGGACCACCAATCCTGATTCCACTCAATCGCAGCACCGTAGGTATAGCCCCAAGCATCGGCGGCATAGTCAAACGCACCGGCTTCGACACCTGCCCAGTTGGCAAAATCCAATCGTGGATCGTGAGCGTAACTATTGGTGTCAAAGATATCGACGACGGCAAACTTACCCGCCGTAATGATGATGTTGTTGGACGTCATCGTCTTGGCTAACTGATTGGGCTGGTCTTCGAGTGTGATGGACTCACCACCCAGATTGAACGATTGACGAATAAAGGCGCGAGTTGTTCGGTAATACGGCTCGGCGCTACCTACTTTGTAAGCCAAGCCACTGGGAAATCCAGCAGCGCCCAAAGTGCCTGCAAGTCCAAAGCCCTGATCAATTTCGGGGTTGAAATAGGCTTCGGCACCTGTCCAGAGCTTCATCCCGATGAATAAACCCGCGTCGAACGTCCCGGCACTGTCGGTGTAGGCCGGTAGGCTATTAGCGCCAGAATAGGGTGCGCTGAAAGCAGCCTTCGATTGAGTAAACGACGTCATCTGCCCATGGATACTAAAGCGCTGATCTGCTAGCGGCGTTGTTTTGTCCGTGGTACTGTCAGTCGTCTCTTGGGCTGCGGCACCAGCGCGATTTTCAACTGATGTTGTTGGCGCTTCAGCTGCGCTTGAATCAAAAATCGTCAGGCTAAGTAGCACTGTCAGGGCAAGTTGTCGTGCGTACTTCATGAGTAGTCCAGAGTAGTTGCGACAGACTGTGCCGCCTTGACAAAGTTTAGTTTTCGGCTTGAAAGCGCTGCCACTAATTTATATTTAGAGATCATTGTATGGCCACAATATGACAAATAAATAACAAAATAAAACAACTCCGAGAGGGCGCGACAGAGCAGAGGGTGATATTTTGTTATTTCGTGTTGAGCAATAAATAGTATTGATTCGTATTTACAAATCATTACAAATGGTAACGATTCTTATTTATATTGTCAATTGTTGATGCTAAGTTGGGTGGCTAGCGAAGGTATGCGCGTGATCCGACTCGGCGCTATGGCGATATCGAAGTACGTCTCTAATTGATGAAATCACCGGTCACGCTTTGATGAAATGGCGGTCACGGTAGCGTGAAATGATCGATTACGATGCTCCGGAATACGCACATTCTATCCGCGCAAGACAAATCATCCAGTATCCTGTTTGCCCGCCCTAAAAATCGATGCAAGAAGTTCTGCAGCTCTCGAATCGTTCGCGATTGAGACGCCGTAAATCATCGAAGCACGTTGTCCTGGCAAAGCCGGGTCGCCTCCAACCTCTAAAGCTGAAGGATTTGCTTTTTTGACCCTGTTCAGTTTCCATAATAACTACGACCGATCCACCATCCAGGTTGTATTCGGTTTCAAAGGAGTGGTGAATTTTCAAGGTGTCGAGGCCAAGCTTGATCGCATCATCCTGATCTTTATCAGGTGAGGCCTCAATTTGAAAGGCGACGCCAGTGGTACTTTTGGGTGAGAAACGCGCACGTCTTAAACGAATCTTTTCAATGCCATGGCTAGACCAGTCTTCAAAAGGCTCCAGCATGCCATCACGCAATTCATTAAGTTTGTATCTTTTTTTCTCAATTTCCTCTGGCTTGATTTCCTGGCCAACCAAATGTTTGCCAAACAACTCAAGAACGGCCGCGTGGTTCTTGGCACCACCCTTCACCACGCTCTCAATCACGCCGGTGGCCGGTTGATACCGTTGTCATACAACCCTTTGATTTTGTGAATCACAACCCACTCCTTCAATGTCGCGCTCCCGGTGCCTTTTATATGGCAAGAACGCTACACGTTTCATGGCTTTACAGCCAACTAAGGTGGGTCAAAACTAATGGCCACTAATGGGTCATTTTAATTGGCCATTAACAGTAACTCATTGATTTTAAATAATTTATCAAAAACTACTCGCGGACTTCGACCCATATCCACAGCGCAGACTCACAGAGACTATCCGCCCCCAGAGACAAAACCTTCACTTTTACCGTCTCGAACCCCCGTCTCCGCAGTCCACAACACTCCCCACAGACCCGCATGAACCCAAACCTACGGCCAAAAAAATACCAACCCCGAAGGGTTGGTATGTGCGGTAATGGTGGAGCCGGGGGGAATTGAACCCCCGTCCGCAAGCCCTAGGCAGGCAGTTCTACATGTGTAGTCTGTTCACTTTTTGTTTAACCTCGGACTATGCCAACAGACAGGCCTTTCCTTGGCGATTCACTTGGTTTTAAGCGTTTGACGAATGACCCGACAAACCCCGATTCTTTGTTGATGACGCTGCTGCGGTTTTACCCACCTGACCCAAAGACAAATCAGTGCAGCGGCTCACCGCTTAAGCGGCCAGAGCGAAACGCGAGTCGTTTGCGTTTGTATTGTTTCCAGTGGATTTACGAGCTTACTGGTGCTCGACATGCCCTGCACTGAGTCGTGACCCACGTCGAATCCGGATCGGCCCCAGTAGTGCTATTGTAGTCCAACTATGCCACAAATAAGACGGGCAATATGTAAACGAACTTAGGCTTATGTGAGTATTTGTTGCACAAGCGGCCAGATGGCTAAAGGGGTTGCAGCATAATGATCAGCCTTCCAGCTGGCAACCGGATGCTCACCGCCACAATAACCGTATTCTGCAGCAACTGAAATCATGTTGGCCGCTTGGGCTGCCTGAATATCCCGCAAATCATCGCCTACATAGATGCAACGATCCACAGAGAAACCAGCTTCTTGTGCCGCATGCTGAAGAGGCAGAGGATGAGGTTTTGCATGAGCTGTCGTATCGCCACAGACTAGTACTGCACAGTCTGCACTTAGGCCAAGGGCAGACACAATAGGCGCTGCCAGATAAGTTGCCTTGTTTGTGACAATTCCCCAGGCCAACCCGGCGGCAGTAATTTGAGACAGAAGTTCAGGCACACCTTCAAATAATCGAGTGTGTATGGTCATTGCTGCTTCATAGTCGTGCAAAAATTGCTTACGGTGATCGTCGTACTCAGGATGATCCGTTGTCATATCCAGCGCAGCCCGAAGCAAACCTCTTGCACCCGCAGAGGCAAAAGGTCTCAGTGACTCGTAGGGCAGGGGCTCTAAACCTTTGCGCGTGCGTTGCCGATTGGCAGCAGCAGCTAGGTCAGGTGCCGTATCGGCCAAAGTGCCATCAAAATCGAATAAAACGAGGCCGGTCATTTTTGTGTTGCCATCAGATAATTGACACTGGTATCACTGCCGAGCGAATAAACCTGTGTGAACAAGTTGTAACTCATGCCTTTGACGTGCACGAGATTTAATCCAGCCCCGCGCGCGGCTTGCGCAAGCTCACTCGGTTTCACAAAACTTTGCCAGCGGTGCGTGCCTTTAGGTAACAGACCAAGAATGTATTCCGCACCAACAATTGCAAACAAAAACGACTTAGGGTTACGGTTAAGCGTTGAAAAAAATACCCAGCCACCGGGTTTTACCAATTGCGAGCAAGCGCGAACGATAGATGATGGATCGGGCACGTGCTCGATCATCTCCATGCACGTCACAATGTCGAAACAACCAGCTTGCTCGGTCGCGATGTCTTCTGCACTGATATTTCGATAATCAACCTGTACGCCAGACTCAAGGCCATGCAGCTTGGCAATTTTCAGTGATTTTTCAGCTAGATCAATCCCCGTTACCTTCGCACCAGCCTTTGCCATCGCTTCTGCAAGAATGCCGCCACCACACCCCACATCAAGTATTTGTTTACCTGACAGATTGCCCACTATCGCTTTAATCCAGTCGAGACGAAGTGGATTAATCGCATGTAAGGGCTTGAACTCACTATTGGGATCCCACCACTTGGCTGCTAACGCGCTGAATTTATCGAGCTCAGCTTGATCGACGTTAGCTGTCTGAGGGGCTGAATGAGCCCTATCGGCAGAAGAAGGTGTTTCAGTTTGCATATTTAACCAATCAGGCAAAACAGGATAAGACGAACAGATTACAACAAAGGAAGCAGCGAGCGGCCGGGCCGTGAAAATCAAAGCACGAAAGCCAAGCGTAACAATAAAAAAAGGCCTCGCAAGCGAGACCTTTTTTAGATCGAAGACAAGGGATTTAACCCTTGCCTAACGACGCAGCATCAATTACTTGCGGCTGCCGACGATTTCGATCTCTACGCGACGGTTCTTGGCACGACCGGCTGCTGTCTTGTTGTCAGCAACTGGGTTGGTCTTGCCTTTGCCTTCCGTGTAAACACGGTTAGCATCGATACCTTTGGTGACCAGATATGCTTTCACTGCAGCAGCGCGACGCTGTGACAGTTTGACGTTATAAGCATCTGTACCGATCGAATCGGTGTAACCAACAGCAATGATGGTCTCAAGATTGATCGTGCCAGCTTGGGCAGCGACTTGATCCAGCAATTTCTTGCCCTCAGGCTTTAGGATTGCTTTGTCGAAATCAAAGAATGCATCAGCGTTGAAAACAACTTTGTTGTTCTCGAGGCCTTTACCAGGCATTTTGTTTTCGGCAACTGCACCGTCGCAACCTGGAGCAGCTGTCGCTGGTGTCCAGTTTGCATCACGCCAGCACAATGTGCTGTCGCCGTTTTTCCAGACGAGCGTACCGTCGCCGTTTTTCCAGTTGTCTACCGTTTGCGCGGAAGCTACGCCAGTTGCTGTGAAAGCAGCGAAGGCGAGTGCCAGAGCGAATTTGGAGGGCTTGTTCATGTTTCTCCTCGTTGAGCATAAAGCTTAAAAGTGTGACTAGCAGCGAACCCCCGCCGCAATAATTCAGGAAACGGGGCCAGTATAGCAACGCTAAGAGCAGGTTTCAAAGAATTACACACTGGTTTTCCTGCGTGCTGACTCGAATCTTACGGTATTTATTTATCTTTTGCTTTCCCTAAGTCCTGAGTTTCCACTTGTTACACGTATTTCTAGCTCTGAACGCCATTTATTGTTGGTTTTTGACAACAATATGTCGGGTTTAGCCTGATGAATGGAAATAAACGTGACACATTTGCTCGGTTGCGCAGTGCTTTTTGCCTCACGTGAGCAGTGCTTTTTGCCTCACGTTAGAGCATCCGTTCTGAATAAGGTTCCGTAAACAGGCAACCGCCTGAGGACTTGATCGCTCACAAGTGTAGAATTCTAGGTTTACCTTCGAGCGTTAACTTTTGTGTACCCCCCTCGAGATTTTAGTGGGTATAAAAAGGTTAGGGCCTTAACCGCAGCTTTTTGTATTGTTGATATATATGGATTCCTTCGCCAAGGAAACGCTTCCAATCTCTCTGGAAGAAGAAATGCGCCGCAGTTACCTGGATTACGCAATGAGCGTGATCGTTGGGCGCGCCCTGCCGGATGTCCGGGATGGTTTAAAGCCAGTGCATCGCCGCGTTTTGTTCGCCATGCACGAGCTCAATAATGACTGGAACCGTGCTTATAAGAAGTCTGCTCGTATCGTTGGTGACGTGATCGGTAAGTATCACCCTCATGGCGATCAAGCGGTCTACGACACGATAGTAAGGATGGCACAGGATTTTTCGCTGCGTTACATGTTGGTGGATGGGCAGGGTAACTTTGGCTCTATCGATGGTGATAACGCGGCCGCAATGCGTTACACCGAAATCCGTCTGGCAAAGATTGCGCACGAACTCTTAGCTGATATTGACCAAGAAACCGTCGATTTCGGGCCAAACTACGATGGCAGCGAACACGAACCCTTGTTGTTACCATCGCGCTTGCCGAATCTGCTGGTTAACGGTAGCTCGGGTATTGCTGTGGGTATGGCAACCAATATTCCGCCGCATAATTTGGCTGAAGTGGTTGATGGCTGCCTCTATTGCCTGCGCAAGCCAGAGTGCACCGTGGATGAACTGATCGAACTGATCCCGGCGCCTGACTTCCCGACTGGCGCGACCATTTATGGTATTGCGGGTGTTAGCGAAGGTTATCGCACCGGTCGTGGTCGCGTCATCATGCGCGCCAAAACGCACTTCGAAGATATGGATAAGGCTGGGCGACAACAAATCGTCGTCGACGAGTTGCCCTATCAAGTCAACAAGAAGACACTACAAGAGCGTATCGCAGAACTGGTCAACGAGAAAAAAATCGAGGGCATCTCAGACATTCGCGATGAGTCGGATAAAGACGGAATGCGTCTGGTGATTGAACTCAAGCGCGGCGAGGTGCCTGAGGTCGTGCTCAACAATCTGTACAAAAACACGCAGTTGCAAGATACGTTCGGCATGAACTTGGTTGCTTTGGTTGATGGCCAGCCTCGCTTGCTAAACCTCAAACAGATGGTTGAGTACTTCCTTCAACATCGGCGCGAGGTGGTCACGCGTCGTACAGTGTTTCAGTTACGTAAAGCAAGAGAGCGTGGTCACGTGCTCGAGGGCTTAGCTGTTGCGCTGGCTAACATCGATGAGTTCATTGCAATCATCAAAGCAGCGCCTACGCCACCGGTTGCTCGGCAGGACTTGATGAGCCGGTCATGGGATTCATCGTTGGTGCGAGAGATGCTGTCGCGTGCTGATGATGAGGCAGTCGGTGGTCGGGCAGCCTATCGCCCGGATAATTTGCCCGACAGTTATGGTTTGCAGGCTGATGGGCTCTATCGCTTAAGTGAAACACAAGCGCAAGAAATTCTGAACATGCGCCTGCAGCGCTTGACTGGTCTTGAGCAAGACAAGATATACAACGAATACAAAGAAGTGATGGACACCATCTCTGATTTGCTTGACATCTTGTCACGCCCAGAGCGAATTACCGCGATTATCAGCGATGAATTGCAAGCGATTAAGACCGAGTTTTCGGTTAACGCTAAAGATGCACGTCGCTCCTATGTCGAGATGAACGCGACTGAGCTAGACACAGAAGACTTGATTACGCCCGCCGACATGGTCGTGACCTTGTCGCATGCGGGTTACATCAAGAGTCAACCGCTGTCAGAGTATCGCGCTCAAAAACGCGGGGGGCGCGGTAAGCAAGCTACTGCAACCAAAGAAAATGACTGGGTCGATCAGTTGTTTATTGCTAATACTCATGATTATTTGCTGTGCTTCTCAGATCGCGGTCGCGTGTATTGGCTCAAAGTTTGGGAGGTCCCGCAAGGCACTCGTCTGTCGCGCGGCAGACCTATCGTCAATATGTTCCCGTTAGTCGATAACGAAAAAATTACTGTTGTGCTCCCGATCAAAGCCTTCAGTGATGACCAGACGGTATTCATGGCAACATCGCGTGGCACCGTCAAGAAGACACCGCTGTCCGACTTTTCCAATCCACGCAAAGCCGGCATTATTGCAGTGGATCTGGATGAAGGTGACTTCCTGATTGGGGCTGACCTCACCGACGGGACACACGACGTGATGCTGTTCGCAGACTCGGGCAAAGCAGTACGCTTCGACGAAAACGACGTCCGACCAATGGGCCGCAACGCTCGCGGTGTGCGAGGCATGATGCTCGAAGACGGGCAAAACGTGATTGCCATGCTGGTCGCGGGTGACGAAAGCCAAACCGTGCTGACTGCCTGTCAAAACGGCTACGGCAAGCGCACACCCATTGGCGAGTACACGCGGCATGGGCGGGGTACCAAAGGAATGATCGCCATTCAGACGACGGCGCGCAATGGCAAAGTCGTCGGTGCAGTGTTGGTCAATTCGACTGATGAAATCATGCTTATTACTACGGGCGGTGTGTTGGTCCGCACTCGCGTGTCAGAGATTCGTGAAATGGGCCGCGCTACTCAAGGCGTCACCTTGATCAATGTGGACGATGGCAGTATGTTGTCAGGTGTGCGACGCGTTGCTGAAAGCGATGCAGACGTTGACGAAGACGAGGCCACAACGGCCGGAACTGTTGCCAGTGACGCTGACAGTGCTGCCTTGCCAGATAGCGATACGACTGAGGGCAAGGATGACAACGACACTGGGACAGAGGTATAGATTGTTATGGCGCGTTACTGGAATTTCTCTGCCGGTCCTTCTGCTTTACCCGAAGCCGTTTTAAAACAAGCAGCCGACGAGATGCTCGACTGGGGCGGCTCGGGTATGTCGGTAATGGAGATGAGCCATAGAGGCAAACATTTCACACAAATCTGCAATGAGGCAGAGGCCGATTTGCGCGAGTTGCTTAATATTTCAGACGAGTATGCTGTGTTGTTCATGCAAGGCGGCGCAACGGCTGAGAACGCAATTGTGCCGCTGAATCTGCTCGCGACACGGCCAGGCCAGTCGGCGGATTTTGTTGTGACTGGGATTTGGTCAACCAAGTCACAGCAAGAGTGTCAGCGCTACGGCAAGTCAAACGTCGCGGCAAGCAATCGCGCTGAGACCGTGATTGACGGTAAAACCTGTGCACCCGGTACCTGGATGCCTTTACCCAATTCGTGGCAAGTCAATCCCGAAGCATCTTATTTGCACTTATGCAGTAACGAAACCATTGCCGGCATTGAGTTTGCCGATTGGCCTTTGATGGCGGATCTTGGTGCCCCCGAGGTAGCTTTAGTGGTTGATGCCTCTTCTCACTTTCTGTCACGTCCAATGGACGTATCCCGCACAGGAATGGTTTTTGCTGGTGCGCAGAAAAATGCAGGGCCAGCGGGCGTCACGATTGTTATCGTCAGACGTGACTTGATCGGCCACGCTCTGCCTATCTGTCCGACAGCCTTCGATTACACCAATGTGGCGCGTGAGCGCTCGATGTACAACACGCCACCAACCTATGCAATATATATCGCCGGCTTGGTTTTTAAATGGCTTAAACGGCAAGGTGGTGTTGCCGCGCTTGAACAGGCGAATATCGCTAAAGCAACGGCGCTCTACAACCGCTTAGATCGTTCGGATTTTTATCGAGCGCCTGTGCATCCTTTTGCTCGGTCAAGGATGAATGCTCCTTTCTTTTTAAAAGATGGCTCGCTTGATGATGCGTTCATCAAGGGTGCAGAGCAGCGTGGTTTGATGGCTTTGCAAGGCCACAAGACTGTGGGTGGTATGCGCGCGTCAATCTATAACGCGATGCCGATGGAAGGGGTTCAGGCCTTGATTGATTACCTTGATGAGTTTGAGCAGGCCAATGGATGAGTCGCTGCTAGCCAAGTTAATTCCGTTGCGAGAGCGGATCGATCAGATCGATGCGCAGATACTGGATTTGTTAAACCACCGGGCGCTGACTGCCCAACAGGTTGGTGATGCAAAACATGCCCATCACGAGCATAGCCCCGTCTTGAGGCCAGAGCGCGAGTCCCAGGTGATCCGAGCCCTACAAGAAAAAAATTCGGGCCCTATGCCCTCGGGCGCGATTTCGTCTATCTGGACAGAAATCATGTCAGCCTGCCGCGGGCTTGAGCAAGCATTAGTCGTTTCTTATCTTGGCCCTGCCGGCTCCTTTTCAGAGCAGGCAGCCTTTGAACATTTTGGTCATTCCGTATCGAGCCTACCTTGTCCCTCGTTTGACGAAGTGTTTCGGGCAGTCCAGTCTGGCAGTGCGCAGGTGGGGATGGTGCCGGTGGAAAACTCAACCGAAGGTGCAGTCAACCGAACCTTGGATTTACTGCGCGAGTCCAATGTAGACATTATTGGTGAGCATTCAATTCTGATTCGTCATTGTTTGATGACGCGCAGTGGCAATATGGATGGCGTGACTAAGGTCATGGCGCACCCCCAGGCGTTGGCGCAATGTCAAGGCTGGCTGAACGCTCACCATCCCTCGATTGCTCGAGAGCCTGTTTCAAGCAATGCAGAGGCAGCGCGCTTGGCCGCTATTGACCCAACCATTGCAGGGATTGCGAGTGACGCTGCGGCGCAGACATGGGGTTTGCAAGTTGTGTCTCAGGGTATCCAAGATGATCCCCATAATCGAACACGATTTTTAGCAATTGGGCAGTTGAAAACCTTGCCAAGTGGTCGCGACAAGACCAGTTTGATTCTCGCAGTATCCAATGAAGCCGGCGCGGTATACAAAATGCTCGCCCCGTTCTCAACCAATGGTGTGTCAATGACTCGTTTTGAGTCACGTCCAGCCAGAACGGGTGATTGGGAATACTATTTTTACGTAGACGTTGAAGGTCATCAGCTCGATCCTTCAGTCAAACGAGCGCTAGCTGAGCTCAAAGCGCAATGCGCTTTTTTCAAAATTCTTGGCTCTTATCCCTGTCAGTAAAGGGCTAAATAATCATCGCGTTCGATTTATTCACATCCTTGGCTAACTTACTCAGCTAACTTACTCGGCTAACCCACATGTCGTCTGAAAAATCGGTTTTCATTGCACCCGCTCATATTGCGGCGATTTCTCCTTATCAACCCGGCAAACCGATTGACGAACTTGCCCGTGAGTTTGGATTAAATCCAGACAAAATCGTCAAGCTCGCCTCCAACGAAAATCCGCTAGGTATGCCCGAATCAGCCAAGCGGGCTATCGTCGCAGCGATTGATCAACTGGGGCGCTATCCGGATCCCGCTGGCTTCGATCTGAAGCGCGCCTTATCCGAGCGCTATGACATCGACCAAGCTTGGCTAACACTGGGCAATGGTTCAAACGACATTCTTGAGCTGGTTGGATTGGCTTTACTTGAGCCAGGTAGCGGTGTGGTGTATGCCAGGCACTCTTTTGCTGTGTATCGTCTGGCAACACAGGCTCGCGGGGCAAAACATGTCGTGGTGCCTGCAGTCAACTTAGGACACGATCTGCCAGCCATGTTGGCTGCGATCGATGAGGCAACACGCTTGGTGTTTATTGCGAATCCCAACAACCCGACGGGTACTTATTTATCTAATCAGGCGATTGAGGATTTTCTCGCCCAGGTTTCGGCTAAATACGGCACTCGCGTCACTGTGGTGCTGGATGAGGCCTATAACGAATTTCTGGAGCCGCAACAGCGTGTAGACAGTGTGGCGCTCGTTAAACGGTATGCGAATTTAATCGTCTCACGAAGTTTCTCGAAAGCCTATGGCTTAGCAGGCTTGCGGGTGGGCTTCTCGATGGCACAGCCGCAACTGACTGACTTGCTCAACCGCGTTCGGCAGCCGTTTAATGTCAATTCTTTGGCTCAGGCTGCTGCGATTGCTGCCTTGAAAGACGCTGAGTTCCTGGCGGAAAGTTTCGAAGTCAATCGCAAAGGCAAAGCTCAATTACAAACCGCTTTTGAGCAGTTAGGTTTGACCTATGTGCCCAGCTTTGCCAATTTTGTTTTGGTAAAAGTTGGCGACGCGGCAGGCATGAACCTTGAACTACTCAAGCGTGGCGTCATTGTTCGCCCCGTGGCGGGCGATGGCTTGCCTGAGTGGCTGCGCGTGTCCATCGGTTTACCAGAAGAGAATCAAGTATTCATCAATGCGTTGACTGATATTTTGACTAAAGCTTGAACATGTCTGAGCAAATCGTCCAGCAAGCGCAATCAATCAATACGATCGACACGCTTGCCGTCGTCGGGGTTGGCTTGATTGGTGGGTCGTTTGCAGCTGCGTTGCGTCAAGCGGGCGCCGTCAAACGTATTGTCGCTGCGGGACGACGATCAGAAACGCTTGAGCAGGCGCTTGACTTGGGCTTGATTGACGAGATTGTTTCTTATGAGACCCTTGCAGCTCAGGCGGACGTCATTTTTCTTGGCACACCTGTCGGTGCAATGGCTGATGTGCTGACTCGCTTGCTACCGCATTTAAAGCCTGATGCAATCCTGACCGACGGCGGCAGTACTAAACAAGACGTGATTGAAACCGTTAATCAAGTGCTGAAGTCGCGCGCCAGTCAATTTGTGCCAGGCCATCCCATGGCAGGTTCTCACGAGACAGGGCCCGCTGCCGCGCGCGCCAATTTGTATGTGAATCAACGTGTCATGCTGACGCCGTTGCCTTCAAACAAAAGCGCTGACGTCGATGTTGTCGTCGCGCTCTGGCAAGCCTGCGGGGCTCAAGTGGTAACGCTTGATCCGCTCGCACACGACGAGGCGCTTGCATCGGTTAGCCATCTGCCACACTGGATTGCAGCGCTCTACATGGCTCATATTATGCAGAGCGATAACCCTGACTTACGACTGGCACTGGCTGGATCAGGCTTTAAGGACTTCAGTCGCATTGCTCAAGGGTCGCCTGAGATGTGGCGGGATATCTTCCTCGCTAATCGTGACGCGTTACTGCAAGATATCGCAGCCTTTCGGCTCATGATGGATAGGGCGGAGGCCGCTTTGATAGATAAAGACTCAAGCTTTATCGAAAACCTGCTCGAAGAATCCTCAGCCGCGCGTCGCAGCTGGAAGGGGTTTGGTCAATGAGTCCGGGCCAGACACCAGATTCTCCTGCCTCGCTTGAATTAAGCCACGCCTCCGAAGCGCACGGTCAAATGACCCTGCCTGGGTCGAAAAGTATTTCCAATCGCGTGCTGTTGCTGTCGGCCCTGGCGCTAGGCGACACAAAGATTGATGGCTTATTGAAGTCCGACGATACTGATGTCATGCTTACCGCACTTAGACAACTGGGTGTGCACATTGAACAACTATCAGATCAATCGGTGATTGTGTCGGGTGTGAGCAGATTTCCAGTTAAAGCAGCAAAGCTGTTTCTCGGTAATGCGGGTACTGCCTTTCGACCAATCACTGCGGCACTCGCGATGATGGGGGGCGACTATGAGTTGTCGGGTGTCCCGCGCATGCATGAGCGACCAATCGGTGACCTGGTCGATGGATTGAACGAGTGGG
Organism: Jezberella montanilacus; assembly: GCF_003003055.1. Classification (GTDB taxonomy): domain Bacteria; phylum Pseudomonadota; class Gammaproteobacteria; order Burkholderiales; family Burkholderiaceae_B; genus Zwartia; species Zwartia montanilacus. The sequence continues at coordinate 434,846 of NZ_PVTV01000011.1, read as the reverse complement.
GCACTCGCATCGCCTATTTAGGTCAAGCCGGTTTTCCTCCCTTGGCAATCAGTCCGGCCGGCATGCTGTCGGATGTGGTTCGGGTGCAAGGTTCCGTATCCAGTCAGTTTCTGACAGCCGTTTTAATGGCGGCCCCTTTAGCTGTTGCTCGCACCGGTCGCGGCTTGACCATTGAGGTTGTGGGCGACCTGATTTCAAGACCTTATATCGAACTAACCTTGAATTTGATGGCCCGTTTCGGTGTGCAAGTTGAGCGGCTTGGCACACAGCGATTTGCTGTTCAACCGGGTATGCAGTACCGCTCGCCTGGTCAGTTGCTGGTCGAAGGTGATGCGTCCTCGGCCTCTTATTTTTTGGCGCTGGGCGCGATAGGCGGTGGCCCGTTACAGGTAAACGGGGTGGGGCTCGGCAGCATACAAGGCGACATCGCCTTCGCCGATACGCTTGAAATGATGGGCGCCCAAGTTACCCGTAGCGTCTCTTCTATCGAAGTGCGTGGCGTGCGTGTCGCGACGGGCGCCAAACTGAAAGCATTTGATGCAGATTTCAATTTAATCCCAGATGCTGCAATGACGGCCGCAACGCTCGCCTTGTTCGCCGATGGCCCTTGCACCTTAAACAACATCGGCAGCTGGCGAGTTAAAGAAACCGACCGCATCTATGCGATGCAAACAGAGTTGACCAAACTCGGTGCAAAGGTTGATAGCGGGCCAGATTGGTTGAAGGTTGAACCAATCTCGACGGGTTGCTGGAAAGACGCAACGATTCACACCTACGATGATCATAGGATGGCGATGTGCTTGTCGCTTGCTGCCTTTGGGCCTGCCAAAGTGACTATCTTGGATCCCGCTTGTGTCAGCAAGACTTTCCCGACGTATTTTGAGGTCTATCGGGGATTAGTTCGATGAATGACGTTGCTCAGATTGCACCGGTTATCACGATTGATGGGCCGACGGCCTCAGGTAAAGGTACGGTGGCAAGCCTGATTGCACAAGCGCTTGGTTGGTCTACGCTGGATAGTGGCGCGATTTACCGCCTGACCGCGCTGGCTGTGCTCAATCATCAGGTCCCACCAGACGATGCCTTGGCGGTCGCTCAGATTGCCGAGCATCTCGATGTGTCCTTTCACGTCAATGGCGTCACGCTTGAAGGCCAGGAGGTCAGTTCCCTTATCCGGCAGGAGCACGTGGGCAATCTCGCATCCAGGTTGGCGCCTAATCCGGCGCTGCGTGCCGCACTGTTGGCCCGGCAACGGGCATTCAGACGACTGCCGGGCTTGGTCGCTGACGGTCGGGATATGGGGACGATCGTGTTTCCCGATGCTGATTTAAAGATATTCTTGGTGGCTGATGTACTCGCACGTGCCGAACGTCGCTATAAGCAGTTGATCGATAAGGGTATTTCTGCTAATCTAGAGGACTTGCTTGCAGATATGCGAGAACGTGATCGGCGCGATATTGATCGCTCGGTTGCTCCGCTAGTCGCTGCACAAGGCGCCCATACGATTGATTCGTCGAAATTGACTATCGATCAGACGGTGCAAACCATCCTGAGTCTATATCGGACTTAGGTTTTTTAACTCTAACCTCATCGGTTTCGACAGCCGTCGCAAATTGGTGTGCTACCCGACCCCACTGGGTCATTTGGATTTCCCCAAACATGTCAACTCAACAAACCTCTATTGAATCCGGCGAAAGTTTTGCCGCGATGTTTGCCGAAAGTATCGAAAAGCAGGATTTAAAGTCCGGCGAAGTGATCTCGGCAGAAGTGATCCGTATTGACCATAACTTTGTCGTCGTCAATGCTGGCCTGAAATCAGAAGCACTGATTCCTCTTGAAGAATTCCTCAACGATCAAGGCGAGCTCGAAGTTAATCCAGGTGACTTTATCTCTGTTGCCATTGACTCGCTCGAAAACGGCTACGGTGATACCGTGCTGTCGCGTGATCGCGCCAAGCGTTTGTCGGCTTGGCTCTCACTCGAGCAATCGCTCGAGAAAAACGAATTGGTGACCGGCACGATCACCGGCAAGGTCAAAGGCGGTCTGACTGTCATGACAGCTGGTATCCGTGCTTTCTTGCCTGGGTCCTTGGTCGATTTGCGTCCTGTGAAAGATACGACGCCTTTCGAAGGCAAGACCATGGAATTCAAAGTGATCAAGCTTGATCGTAAGCGTAACAACGTCGTTGTCTCGCGTCGTGCGGTGCTTGAAGCCAGCATGGGCGAAGAGCGTCAGAAGCTGCTCGAAAACCTGCAAGAAGGTTCCATCGTCAAAGGCGTGGTCAAGAACATCACCGACTACGGCGCATTCGTGGATCTGGGTGGTATCGATGGCCTGTTGCATATTACCGACATGGCATGGCGTCGTGTACGTCACCCATCGGAAGTCCTGACAGTGGGTCAAGAAGTCGAAGCTAAAGTACTGAAGTTTGACCAAGAAAAGAGCCGTGTCTCGCTGGGCGTCAAACAATTGGGCGAAGATCCCTGGGTTGGTCTGGCTCGTCGCTATCCGCAAGGCACTCGTTTGTTCGGTAAGGTCACGAACCTCACCGACTACGGTTCATTTGTTGAAGTTGAAGCTGGCATCGAAGGTCTGGTTCACGTCTCAGAAATGGATTGGACCAACAAAAACGTTGACCCACGTAAAGTGGTTACCTTGGGTGACGAAGTTGAAGTCATGGTTCTCGAAATCGACGAAGATCGTCGTCGCATTTCGTTGGGCATGAAACAATGCCGTCAGAATCCTTGGGAAGAATTCGCAGCGAACTCTAAGCGCGGCGATAAAGTTCGCGGCGCGATCAAGTCAATTACTGACTTTGGCGTGTTCGTTGGTTTGCCAGGCGGCATCGATGGTTTGGTGCATTTGTCAGATCTCTCGTGGACTGAAACGGGTGAAGAAGCCGTTCGCAACCTCAAGAAAGGCGACGAACTCGACGCAGTGGTTTTGGGTATCGACACTGACAAAGAGCGTATTTCGCTTGGCGTGAAGCAACTTGAAGGTGATCCCTTCAACAACTTCGTGGCAACCAACGACAAAGGTGCTGTTGTGCCTGGCGTGGTTAAGGCAGTTGAGCCCAAGGGCGCAACGATTACCCTTTCACACGAAGTTGAAGGTTACTTGCGTGCCTCAGAGATGGCTTCTGGTCGTGTTGAAGATGCAACCACAGTGATGAAAGTTGGCGACAACGTCGAAACCATGATTATCAACGTCGATCGCAAAACTCGCGCGATCCAGTTGTCGATCAAGGCACGTGATAGCCAGGATACTGCCGAAACCATGCAACGCATGACAGAAGCTAGTGCATCGTCGGGCACCACGAACTTGGGCGCACTGCTCAAGGCCAAGCTCGATCAGGCTCGTGATACCGAATAACACCGGTGACCAAGTCTGAATTGATCGCCATCTTGGCGGCCCGCTACCCACAGTTGGCCGTTCGAGATACCGATTTAGCTGTGAAAACCGTACTTGATGCGATGGTTCAGGCATTAGCCGAAGGCCAGCGCATTGAGATACGAGGTTTCGGCAGTTTCTCGTTATCCGAGCGGGCACCTCGTGTCGGTCGCAATCCGAAGTCCGGTGAGCAGGTGATGGTCCCTGGTAAACAGGTGCCTCACTTTAAAGCCGGAAAAGAGTTGCGCGAGAGGGTAGATGCAACGGCAGACGACGACTCAGCTGACGATGCTGCGTTCGATGTGGATTTAGACAGCACCAGTTCAATCGATACAGAGCGGTTTGTATCGTCAAAGCGAGCGTCTGCCTAGCGTTGATTTGCTGTCCTGTTTTGCTTGTTAAGATAAACCGTCCTCTTGGGGCGGTTTTTTTTGCCAGGAAAATAGGGGCAAAATGCAATGAGTTGACGTGGGGTGACTTACAATCTATTTTTGCGATTCGGAGAAGAACCATGCGATATCTAGTGTGGGCTTTACGGTTTGTGGTTTTTTCTGCAGTGCTGTTGTTCGCCTTAAACAACACCGATGAGGTGACGGTTAAAATTTATGGCGATTTGCAATTTGACCATGTCCATCTCATTGTCGTGATGCTTGCCGCTTTCGTGGTGGGTACCTTGTTTGGTTTGCTGTTGACCGTGCCGGGCTCCTTGAGACGTCGCCGCGAAATCATGAGATTGCGTAAAGATATCGAACGAATTCAAAAAGCAGTCAATCCGTCGACTAACGACAGCGTGTCACCGGATGTTCTGCTGCCGCTATCGCCATTTTGATCTATTACTAATCTGGACCTGATACGTGGATTTTGAATCCTGGTGGTTGATTTTCATCCCCTTGCTTTTTGGCCTGGGTTGGATGGCTGCTCGTCTTGATATCAGTCAAATTTTGTCAGAAACCCGCAATCTGCCGGATTCATATTTCAAAGGTTTGAACTTTCTTCTAAACGAAGAGCCAGATCAAGCCATCGACGCCTTTATTGAAGTCGCTAAGCTCGACCCCGAGACGACCGAGCTTCACTTCGCCCTAGGCAGCTTGTTTCGTCGCCGTGGTGAAATGGAAAGAGCCATCCGAGTTCATCAAAGCCTCTTGGCCCGTGCTGATTTGCCCGATAGCCAGCGGGAACATGCCAAGCATGAACTGGCTCAAGACTATCTGAAAGCTGGCATGCTCGATCGGGCGGAAGAAGGTTTTTTGGGGCTTGATGGCTCTACGTATTCGCTGCCTGCATTACGTGCATTGATTCGTATCTATGAATCCGAGCATGATTGGCCGCGAGCCATCGATGCTGCGAAGAAATTACGCAAAATCGTCGATGAGCCAATTCCACAATTAGTCCACTATCACTGTGAAATTGCGCAGGCTGCGCTGCAACAGACACCTGCTAATCCAGATGAAGCGCAGTTGGCGCTAAATGCCGCACAACAAGCCTCGGATTCAGCCGATCAAATCAGTCGACCCGCCAGCCCTTATAGCGCAGGTATCGCGGCGCCCAAGGTACGTATTGCGATGCTCAAAGCTGACATCGCCGCGGCGCGCAATGATCAGAAAGTCGAGCACGAGGCTTTATTATCTGTTCTGAAGCAAGCCCCTGAATTCGCCGGTTTGATCGCAAAATCTCTTCAAGCAAGTTTTGTTAGCCTAGGGCAATCGTCCCAAGGTCTTGAGATTCTGCGCCAGCACTATCAGATCTACCCATCGCTTGATTTATTTAACGTCGTTTTTGGTGGGCTCAGGGCTCAAGATGGGGCTGAGGCTGCCTGGGAGTTCGCACGCGACGCCCTCGAGTCTAATCCGTCTTTGTTGGGTTTGGATCGAATGCTTGAGATCGAATTGATCCAAGCTGCCGATAGCACGGCGGCTAGTTCTGCCGCTGACCGCGAGGCAGGGGGCTTCCAGAAGCTACCTGGGCCAGACTTTGCACTATTGCGTAAACTCATCAAGCGTCATACTCAAAGACTGGATCGCTACGCATGCAATATGTGTGGTTTTCAGGCGCGTCAATATTATTGGCAATGTCCCGGATGTAACTCGTGGGAGACCTATCGTCCCCTTCGTTTGGAGGAAGTACAGTGAGCGCATTTCCCGCAGCTGCCGTGGCAGCTACGCGCATTCTCGTGGTCGGCGACGTGATGCTCGATCGCTATTGGTTTGGCAAGGTCGAGCGGATTTCACCGGAAGCCCCTGTCCCTGTCGTGCATGTTGTTAAGCGTGAAGATAGGCTCGGTGGCGCTTCAAATGTGGCACGCAATATTGCCTCCTTAGGTGCGCAGGCGACCCTCTTGGGTATCGTAGGTAAAGACGAAGCAGGCGAGCAGCTCAGTAAGTTGCTCGAAGCCGATGGCGTCCAAGGGCAATTGGTACTTGACCCCAGTATTCACACGACCATGAAGATGCGGGTCTTGGGGCAACAGCAGCAAATGCTAAGGGTTGACTTCGAAGAGAAACCAAGTGCCACTGCCCTAGATGCGCTAAGAGCCCGTTTTGAACCCTTGCTTGCTTCGCATGACGTCGTGGTTCTGTCGGATTACGCTAAGGGTGTCTTGACCGAGGTAGACGCCTTGATTGAAATTGCCCGTGCAAAAGGGCTCCCAATTTTGGTGGACCCCAAGGGTAGTGACTACAATCGGTATCGCGGTGCCACGCTCGTCACGCCCAACCGAAGTGAAATGCAACAAGCAGTAGGCCTCTGGTCCTCTGAAGCAGATTTGACTGATCGTGCCCAAAAGCTCAGAGCGCATTTGCAACTAGAAGCACTTTTGGTAACCCGCTCTGAACAGGGGATGACCTTGTTTAATGACCAGGGAAGCGATCACGTCGATGCCCAGGCTCATGAGGTATTTGATGTGTCAGGTGCTGGCGATACTGTCTTGGCAACCTTAGCGGTGATGCGAGCGGCGGGGGTAGAGTGGTCAGAAGCGATGCGTTGGGCAAATAGGGCTGGTGGTATCGTGGTGGGTAAATTAGGGACGTCAATCGTCACAGCGGAGGAGTTGTTATGTTTGTAGTCACTGGTGCGGCAGGTTTTATCGGCTCGAATATTGTCGCGGCACTGAATGCGCGCGGCATCACGGATATTCTCGCAGTGGACGATCTCAAGGATGGTGACAAGTTTGTCAATCTTGCCAAATACACCATTGCTGATTACATGGATAAGTCTGGTTTCAGGCGGATGGTCGCGACCGGCGGTTTAAATAAGGTGCAGGCGATCTTTCACCAGGGAGCCTGCTCGGATACGACCGAGCGTGACGGGCAGTTCATGATGGATAACAACTATCGCTACACGCTCGAGTTGTTTGAGTACTGCCAAACGCATGGCACTCAGTTGATTTATGCTTCCTCCGCTGCGGTATACGGTGCTGGTCCTGAATACATTGAGGATGCGGCCTACGAACATCCCTTGAATATTTACGGTTACTCGAAGCTGCTGTTCGATGAAGTACTGCGCAAACGGTTTGACGATCTCACCTCGCAAGTTGTTGGCCTGCGTTATTTCAATGTTTATGGCCCGAACGAGCAACATAAAGGTCGTATGGCCTCTGTTGCGCTACACAACATGAAGCAATATCTGGCTGAAGGTTCAGTTCGCTTGTTCGGTGGTTGGGATACTTATGCCAACGGTGGCCAAATGCGTGATTTTATCCATGTGGATGATGTGGTTGCCGTCAATATGTATTTCTTTGACAACCACGAAGTCTCAGGGATTTTCAATTGCGGCACCGGTCGGGCGCAGCCGTTTAACGATGTGGCTTTTTCTGTCATCAACACGATGCGCGAGATCGAAGGTAAAGAGCCCTTGATTTTGAGCCAGATGATTGAGCAGGGCTTGATCCAGTACATGGATTTCCCCGAGGATCTCAAGGGACGTTATCAAAGCTATACACAGGCGGATACGTCAGCGCTGCGGGAAGCCGGTTTTGTCGAACCGATGTTAGATGTGCAAGCAGGTGTGGCGCAATATGTACGATCCCTGTATCCGGATGCGAAATCTTTAAAGCGCCGGTGAGCTTAGCAAGATCGTAAAGTCTCGCATGGATTAAAAACGTATTGAGTCTATGCTCAGTTCGATCGATCCTTCAAGATAACACCACGCAGCGGTCACTTGACCATGCGTGGTTTTTTTATTGGAGACCCTATGAATCCGTTTTTATACGATCCCGTTGCTACGCCCTTGGCCGCTCGTCCCACCAATGGCTGGCGACGAGTTTTTCCCAATCGACGCTATCGGGCGGCCGCCGCTGCCGCTGGCTTAAGCATGGTTTTTTCCGCGCAGGCCATGGATGTGAATACCGCATCGATCACCGAATTGCAGACCTTGAGGGGATTAGGGCCGCGCACGGCTCAAATCATTGTGCAAGAGCGCGACCGAGCGGGCAAATTTGAGTCGCTGCAAGATCTGTCGGATCGCGTAAAAGGCCTGGGGCAAAAGCGCTTGCAATCATTGCAGGCGGCTGGACTGATGGTGGGTTCAGGTGTGAGCTCTGCTGTTGGTTCAGTCGATCAGGCGACGCTGAAGTCAGCCAGAAAAGGTGGGCAATCAAACAAATCGACCTTAGGGCTTCAACAGGCCAGCGCCATACCCTTAATGGAAGCTCTGCCTTGACCACGCCGCACTAACCACGCTGCGCTGACGATGCCGTGACAAAATCATGCTCAAGACGATCAGCAGTGTTTTGAGTATGATCATGGCATGAACAGCCAAAACTACCCCACCATTGAAGAGACCGTCGGCAACACGCCACTGGTTAGACTGCAACGCATACCCGGCCCGGGCAACGAAGCACGCGGCAACGTGATTCTGGGTAAGCTCGAAGGTAACAATCCCGCCGGGTCGGTCAAGGATAGACCTGCCTTGTCGATGATCATGTGTGCGGAAGCGCGCGGTGATATCAAGCCGGGCGATACGCTCATCGAAGCGACCAGCGGTAACACCGGTATTGCGCTGGCGATGACTGCAGCCATGCGCGGGTACAAAATGATTTTGATCATGCCCGATAACTTGTCGACAGAACGTCGGGCGTCGATGGCTGCGTACGGTGCCAAGTTAATTCTGACACCAGCCAATCAAGGTGGTATGGAATATGCCCGTGACCTAGCCAGCAAGATGCAAGCAAATGGCGAGGGCAAGGTGTTGGATCAGTTTGCAAATCCAGACAATCCTCTGGCGCATTTCAAGACGACAGGGCCTGAGCTCTGGTCGCAGACGAGGGGACGCATTACGCATTTTGTCAGTGCAATGGGTACGACTGGCACCATCATGGGTGTCTCTCGCTATTTGAAGTCGCAAAGCCCAACGGTTCGAATCGTGGGGGCTCAACCTGCAGAGGGTTCTCAAATCCCAGGTATTCGTAAATGGCCCGAGGCGTATCTTCCCTCCATCTACGATCCTAGTTTGGTGGATCAGTTTGTTTCTATCGAGCAAAAAGACGCTGAGGCAATGGCGAGACGATTAGCCGCTGAAGAAGGTATTTGCGCTGGCGTGTCCGCCGCGGGTGCTTTGGTTGCGGCGTTAAGTGTGGCGGAGACGGTCAGCCATGCGACCATTGCCTTCATTGTGTGCGATCGCGGAGACCGTTACTTATCAACGGGCTTGTTTGACGAGCAGTCGGGTCAGTGACAATCTGCCGGTTAGTGTCCGATCAGTGCCTCGGATAAATCGGCAATCGCCGCAGCGTAGAAATAGCTGTGGTTATATTGTGTCAAGGCAAAGAAGTTAGGCGTGGCTGTTCTGTACTCTGTTGTGCCAGCGGCTTCTTCTGGTAAGTCAATCACCCCGAGAGCAGCTTTCATCCAAGCTTGACTGAGCGTTTGGCCAGCGTTGAGCTTGGCCCCAGCTGCTTGAAGTTGCGCCCAGTCGGTTGTCGGTTTAAGCCCGCCGTCGACAAGCTTATCAGCTTCGGCAGGTAACTGAACCGGGACAAAAACAGGTAGACCTCTTTGCCAACCATGTTCTACAAGATAATTGGCAATCGACATAATTGCATCTGCGGGGTTCAAGTTGAGATCGATTTTGGTTTGGCCATCAGCACTCACTGCGAAGCGTTTAATACTGCTTGGCATGAATTGAGGTATCCCCACCGCCCCAGCGTATGAGCCTTTGAGTGTTCTTGCATTGACCTTACCTGTGAGATCGAGCTCAATCAGATCGGCTAGGTTGTCGCGAAACATGGCCGCTCGCTCAGGGCGGCTCATGTCTGGATAGTCAAAGGCCAAGGTCGCGAGGGCATCAAGGGCTCTGAAGCTACCTTGATTTTTGCCATAAAGTGTTTCAACACCGATCAGAGCTGCAATGACGTGGCCAGGCACGCCATATCTTTCACTCGCACGATCTAAAGCAGATGCGTTCTGTTGCATAAAGGCTTTGCCTTGGCTTACCGTTAACGAGTCAAGTCTTCGACCGCGATACACCTTCCAACTTTTAGGTGGACGAGGTTGGCCACTAGCAACTGGTGCGATCAACTTGGCCACCGTTGCGCTGTAACGTGCCTCGTTCAGCAAATTTAAGATGGCGGGCTCGGATAAGCTGCGCGTGGTCGCTAGCTTGTGAGCAAACTGCTTAACCTCGTCTCTTCTGGTTGAAGACGCGAACTCATCTTGTGGTGCGTTCGGTTGCTCGGTTTCGGGAGTCGGCTCGGTTGAGCCAATCCGTACTGGGTTTGCTGAGGGGTTCTGTGAACGGCCGCCAGTCGACTGATCTGCAGTGGCAGCGCACCCGCCAATCACTGCGGTGCAGCCCGCCAAGATAACGAGACGAAACATGCGAACCAGATTTGCCATGACTATCCTAAGCGACCAAAATAGGTATTGATAATGGATCATAACGTCTTTGCCTTCACGCACAAAACGCTGAAGTGGATCAGAAGCAAGACGAATTGGTCGACAAATATCCCGATGCATGAAATGATACAACCGACAACCACATGATCACCTTGACGCGCTGCTTCGCGTTGAGATCTCAAATAACAATTCAAGCAAATGGTCAAACCGTTACTAGCATTGCGAAGTTTGGACAAACGATTCGGCGGTGTTCACGCGGTCAAAGCCTTGTCTCTCGACATTTATCCGGGTGAAGTGGTTGGTTTGATTGGCCCTAACGGATCCGGTAAGTCTACGACCGTGAACTTGATATCCGGTGCCACGTCACCGACTAGCGGCTCGTTGATTTTCAATGATCATGACATCACGGCGACCTCGATTGTAGGGCGGGTCGCTGCGGGCCTAGCGCGAACTTTTCAAACGACCACTTTATTTGGCGAGTTTTCGTTGTTGGATCATGTCGCCTTGGCCTGTCACAGCCGCTATGCGCAGACGAGCTGGGCAGACGCACTGAGACGTCCCGCTGCAAAAGCGGAGTTTGCCAAACAAATGGCCAAGGCTGAATCCATTCTCGATAGAGTAGGTCTTGCTGAATCAGCTCAGTTAACAGGATCCGAGGTTTCTTCTGCGCAACAGCGTTTATTGATGATCGCGACTGCTTTGGCAACCGAACCTAAACTCTTGCTGTTGGATGAACCCGCGGCAGGCATGGTCGCAAAAGAGCGAGCCGAATTAAGTGGCATCATTCGTGGTATTTGCGGGCAAGGCATTGCCGTCATGGTTATTGAACATCACATGGCTTTGATCATGGAAGTGTGTGAGCGCATCGCCGTCTTGAATTTCGGGCAAAAAATTGCAGATGATTTGCCCGAGCTGATTCGAGCTGATCCTGCGGTGATTGAAGCGTATCTTGGGGCGAGCGTCTGAGTATGTTGACTGTAAAAAATCTACACGCCGGCTATGGCAAGACAGACGTTTTGCACGGTATAAGCTTCGAAGTCAAAGCAGGGCAATGTGTCACCTTAATTGGTGCTAACGGCGCAGGCAAGTCGAGCGCGTTGCGCTGCATTACAGGCCTTTTGCCCGTGCGCGAAGGACAGATTTTTTTCGAAAGCCAAGAAATTACTCAGTACTCGGGGCATCGTATCGTTCGGACTGGGATTACGATGTGCCCTGAGGGTCGTCAAGTTTTTGCAGAGATGTCAGTCACTGAAAATCTCAAAATGGGCGCTCACACGCGGCGCGATAAAGAGCAAGGCGCGGATATTGATCGGATGATGGATCTGTTTCCAGTCCTGCGTAAGCGAGCCAGACAAATGGCCGGCACGCTCTCGGGCGGTGAGCAAGAGATGCTTGCTATCGCTCGTGCCCTGATGTCGCGACCAAAACTTTGCATTTTCGATGAGCCATCCTTGGGCCTGGCACCCAAGATCGTCCAAGAGGTCGGTGAGACCATCGCGCGTATCAAAGCAGATGGGATGACGATTTTGTTGGTCGAACAGAATGCAAACATGGCCCTCGGTCTCGCAGATCAAGCCTATTTAATCGAGGCGGGTGAAATTGTTTTACAAGGGACTGGCAAAGAATTAATGTCTAATCCAGAAGTGAGTAATGCCTATCTCGGGCACTGAGCAATCAAGATCAAAACTTATAAAGACATAAAAAGGGGACTGTTATGACTCATACTACTCGTCAGTTTATTACGCGTACTCTGGTGGCAACGGCCATTGCTGTGACAGGCAGTGCTGCATCCGCAGCCGATAAAACACTTGATATTGGCCTGAGCGATTCGTTGACAGGTCCTGGTGCCGTTTATGGGTTGCCACAGTCGAATGCGGTCAAGATGGCCGTGGACGAAATTAATGCCAAAGGGGGTATCAAGGCCGGCGCAGATACCTACAAACTGAATGTCATCTCTTATGACGACAAGGCCAATCCAACCGAGGGGACGAATGTCGTTCGTAAGCTCATCGATCGCGATGGTGTGAAATACATTGTTGGATTCTGTTGCTCAGGCCCAACCAGTGCGGTTGCTTCGTTCATCGGCAAAGAACCGGTTGTGATGTTGGTCGGTAACGCAGCTGAGCGTAGCGTGACAACACAGGGCGCTAGTAACCTGTTGCGCACTCGACCACCCGCAGACTTTACGGGTGCAGCCGCAGGCACTTTTGTCGCGCAAAAGGGTGCTAAGAATATCGCCGTGATCGGCAATCTGGATATTTTTTTTTACACGCAGTACCTTGAGGCGTTTGAAAAAGAGTTCACTAAAGGCGGTGGAAAAGTCATCGCGAAGGAATCTTTTGGTTTGAAAGATCGCGACATGACGCCACAACTTACCAAAATTCGTGCCTTGAATCCAGACGCCATTTTGGTAATCGGCTATGTAGAGCCCGCTGCGTTTGTGTATCGTCAAGCGCTTGAAATGGGCCTGAACGTCCCACGTTTTGGTTTCACAAGTGGTAGCGAAGAGCAGTTTCTCAAAGTGGCGACAGCAGAGCAAATGGAAGGCGTCTGGGATTTGCGTCCGATTGAGTTGACACTCACCGCGCTGGGCCCGGTTGCACAAGCCTATGCTGACAACTACAACAAGAAGTTTGGGATGGCAGCAGCGCCAAGCTCCCCTTACGCCTATGATCAGGTGTATGTGCTTAAACATGCCATCGAGACCGCGGGCACAACTGATGCCGCCAAAGTCGCCGCAGCGGCTCATAACATCGTCATCCCAGCTGAATCGGTGATGAAGTATTTGCCTGTGGCGGGGAAAATGTTTGACGAGAGTGGCCAGGCCTACACGGCCAATGGTGCATTTCAATGGCAGAAGGGCAAGTGGGTCTATGTCTCTGACTTGCCTTCGGATGCGCTGGTTTATTCAGCGTTCTTAAAAACCTTGCGTAAATAATCACGTTACTAAGCATGCCGCGTCATTCAGTAGCTAACCATCTCGTTGTGAGAAGTACGTGACAGAATTTTTTCAGCAAGTTTTTAACGGTCTTGCAATCGGGGCGGTTTACACACTGATTGGCATTGGCCTGACAATCGTGTTTGGAATTCTCGGTATCGCGCACTTTGCTCACGGCGTGGTGGCTATGTCTGGCGGCTACGTTGCATTTGTTTTGATCGAAAAACTCGGTTTACCCTTCTTTGCGGCCGTTGCACTTGCCATGCTCGCGGGCGCTGTGTTTGGGGTCATGATAGAGAGGATCGCCTATCGTCCCGTGCAAAAAGCGCCCCCCATCAATGCCTTCATTATTGCCTTGGGTCTGACCATGATGCTAGATGGTTTGAATCTGGTGACGTTTGGCCCTGATCAAATTGTGGTGAGAACGCCCTATACGCATGTTTATCACTTTCTTGGTCTGGTGTTGACTGAGTTACGACTGGTTGTCATGGCTTGCACCAGCCTTTTGCTGGTTGCCATGTGGTTTTTTGTTACTCGAACAAAAACCGGTCGTGCCATCCGGGCGGTTGCGCAAAACCGGGGTGCTGCAACTTTAATGGGTGTTAATGCCAATGCAGTGTCTTACGTGGTGTTTGGGGTGTCGTCCGCCTTGGGGGTTGCTGGTGGTGCATTGGTGGGCGCAATGCTTGCGTTGGCGCCCGGGCTAGGTGAAAGCTTGGTGATCAAAGGTTTTGCCGTCCTGATTCTTGGTGGCTTAGGCTCCATTCCGGGTGCGGTAGTGGGTGGATTGATTCTTGGCATCAGCGAATCGTTGGCAGCCGGATATATCTCGTCCTCATATAAGGACGTGATTGCTTTTGCAGTCATGATTATCGTGCTGTTGTTCAGGCCCGAAGGCTTACTTGGTAAACGATGAGCAGTGAGACGAGCCATGCAACGAATAGTCAGTCGAACAAGGCCATAAACAATCCAATGAGCAATTCTCTCATCAAAAATATCGCGTTCATCGCGTTGCTTGTGGTGCTTTTTGCCATGCCTGCATTTTTGACGGTGCCGTATTTCTTGCACCTGATGATTCTCGGCTTAATCTGGGTCGTGATTGCACAAGGACAGAATCTGATTCAGGGGTTTACCGGCTATGTGTCGATTGCATCGGCCGGCTTTATGGGTGTTGGGGCCTATGCATCGACCTTATTGGCATTGCGCTTGGACGTGTCTGTGTGGGTCAGCTTATTATGCGCGCCTTTCATTGCTGGGCTGATCGCCGTTTTTGTGGGTTATCCCAGTTTACGAGTCAAGGGTCACTACTTCGCTATTGTGACCTTGGCTTATAACTTGGTGATCGTGATTGTGCTGAACAACTTCACGTCTCTGACAGGTGGCGAAGGTGGGCTTACCCATGTGCCGAGACCAGAGGGTTTTAATTTTCTGGGGCGCGAAATCGCGTTCGATACCCGTGAGGCTTATTACTACCTTGTTCTGATAGCGGCTATTTTTGCAACAGGATTGTGCGCCTTGATTCTGCGTTCAAGAGTGGGCCAGATATTGCTGTCAATTAGGCAAAATGAAGTGCTGGCGCAGGCAGTGGGTATTGAGACGTGGCGCTATAAATTATTCGCTTTTGTGATGAGCGGTGCGCTGGCAGGCTTAGCTGGGGCTCTCTATGCGCACTTCATCGGCTTTCTTAATCCTGAACCCTTTGGTGTTGACCAATCACTCAATGCAATCTTAGCCGTCATTTTGGGGGGGAGCGGGACCTTAGCTGGCCCGGTTGTCGGGGCATTTCTGGTGATTGCCTTGCCTGAGTATTTGCGTATTGCCGACACGCTGCGCTTAGTGGTTTACGGCGGCCTGCTAATTCTGACCACGATCTACATGCCGAGAGGTGTGGTGCCTCTAATCAGTGGCACTTTCAATAAAATCGGTACGTGGTTCAACAATAAGGTTTAGACATGGCGAACTGGACAGCAAGAGAGCAGCAACTGATTGACGGTGCGACGGAAATTGCCGAAGCAGTCCGTCATGCCGACGCACCTCGCTGGAACTCAACAAATGCCTCTACTCGGCATTACCTGAAATTAGCCGCTAACAAAGGCTTGATGGGGATACAAGTGCCCATCACTTGGGGCGGCTCACAGGCAAGCTTTCAGTGCAAGGCCGCAATAGCTGAGATACTGGCTGGCGCTGATTTTGGCTTTTCGATGTCCTTGATCAATACCCAAAATATCGCGGTTGTCTTGTCGCAGTGGATGACACAGCCGACTGGCAGCGAGGCGCAAGCGTTGCTTGCGGCGAGAATCATCCCGTCGCTGTTAAACGCTGATAAAACCGGTTGTACAGCGCTGACAGAACCTCACGCAGGATCTGACTTTGCAGCAATTAATACGCTCGCGGTCGGCCAGGGGGACGGCTGGACGATCAGTGGTGAAAAGGCTTGGATTATCAATGCTCAGTTCACGGACTTTGTGGTGATGTATGCCCAAACGCAGCCCGGCTCTGGCGCTGCCGGAATTGCTGCGTTTTTAATCGACGCCCATCGAGCAGGCTTCGAGCGCGACCTTAATTTTGGTAGCGAGGCATCCGCATCGCTTGGCACGAGTGGTTTTAAATTAAACGGCTATATAGCAACCAAAGAAGAGATGATTCACCCCGCAGGCTTAGCGTTTAAGCGAGCCCTTGAATCGATTAACGCCGCGAGAACTTATGTCGCTGCGATGTGTTGCGGTATGGTGGCAGACTGTCTGAGAGTCGCTGTTGACTACGGATCGAAACGCACTGCGTTTGGTGTCATGCTGGCAGAGCATCAGGGTTGGCGCTGGCGTATCGCCGAAGCTGCTGTTGATCTTGAGGCGGCCAGGCAGTTGGTTCAAGCCGCATCGAAAGCGATCGATGAAAATCAGCCTGTGGTCGAACTGGCCGCGAAAGCGAAAGTCTTCGCCGTCAGGATGGCGGAGAAGCACACTGCCGCGTTGCTTCATAGCATGGGAGCAAACGGCCTAAAGGATGAATATCCTTTCGTTCGTCATATGGTTGGCGCTCAGATCGCCGGTTTTACTGACGGGTCAACTGAGATGATGCTTGAGAGAATTTGCAAAAGCGAGTTACCAGCCAAGCGCTAAATGGCATGAAGCCACTGGCGCGATTGCCTGATTGATAAAAAGGATAGCGATGCGAGTTTTTCAAATAGAAGGGGAATGGGGAATAGACAATCTCAAAATCAGCACCCGACCCGACCCTAAACCAGGTCCAGGACAAGTGCTGTTGAGGATGAGCGCATCATCAATCAATTTTCGCGATCCGATTGTGCCTGAGCGTGCGTATGGCTCTCAATCCGGAAATTTGCCGTTAATTCCGGTTTCAGATGGTGTGGGGGATGTAATTGATGTCGGCGCAGGGGTCACGCGTGTCAAAGTAGGTGATCGCGCTTGTCCAGCGTATTTTCAGACTTGGATTTCTGGTGAGCCAAACGCCAATCGGTTGACGCAGTCCTTGGGTGGTCCGCTGGATGGCACCATGTCTGAGTTCATGTGTTTATCAGAAGAAGGTGTGGTCAAGGTACCCGACTACCTCACGAACCTTGAGGCATCCACGTTGCCTTGCGCGGCCTTGACTGCCTGGAGCGCTTTGGTCGAATGCGGTCGTATCAAACCGGGCGAGCAATTGCTGATTCAAGGTTCTGGTGGGGTGGCTCTATTTGCCTTGCAATTTGCGAAGATGCTGGGCGCTCGCGCCACGGTGATCTCGTCCAGCGATGAAAAAATTGAGCGCTTGAAACACATGGGTGCAGACGCAACGATCAACTATCGCGAGACGCCAGAGTGGGGGAAAGCTGCGCGTGCGTTGACCGATGGTCGTGGCTTCGACCATATTCTTGAAGTTGGCGGCGAAAAAACCCTGCCGCAATCACTTCGTTGCATACGACCAGGAGGCACCCTATCGATGATTGGTATTTTGTCTGGTGGCGCTATGTCTACTTCGCTTGGCTTGATCATCACGCGCCAGGTTAAGTTGCAAGGGATCACAGTCGGTCATCGAGACGGACTCGAGGCCATGATGAACGCGATGGCGCAGCATCAAATCCGTCCTGTCGTCGACAAGGTATTTGACTTTGCAGAACTCAAGGCATCGTTCAATTACCTCAAGACGGGTGCTCAGTTTGGCAAAATCTGCATTAGCCATGATCGTTGAGAAACGCATGCTTTATCCCATGGGTACGGTCAAGCAAGACCCTGAGGCCATTGCTTATCGCATGGCAGGATCACTTGAGCATGTGACTTTTGGTCAACTAGAAAAGACCTCTAATCAAGTTGCACATTTGTTGCGGGCTTGCGATGTGCAGATTGGCGATCATATTGCGATCCTCTTGAAGAACCAGAAAGAGTTTCTAGAGATCTGTTTCGGCGCGGAACGTGCCGGCGTTTACTACACGACGATCAGTACTCGGTTAACCCCCGCCGAAATTGCCCAGATCGTCGCGGATTGTGGTGCCAAAGCACTCATTTGTGGGTCTGACCTGATTGATGCTGCCGCGCTCGCGCAATCGCAGGCAATGGGGTCCATTCATTGCTTCGCGGTAGGTAACCCCGTCGCTGGGTGGGCTGATTGGGCACAGGGTTTGTCTAATCAGCTTGAGAGTCGCATTGAAGACGAGGCTCAAGGCTTGGATATGCTCTATTCATCAGGCACCACGGGCAAACCAAAGGGCGTTAAGTGGCCCAGGCCTGCGGGACCCTCAGGGCAACGAACGTTTCTGGTTGAGTTGCTCGACGGTTTATACGGTTATGGTGATCACTGTCGTTATCTGTCCCCTGCGCCGCTCTACCACGCTGCACCCCTCAGGCACAGCATGACAACCATCAAGCTCGGTGGTGAAGTCACCATCATGGAGCAATTCGATGCAGAACAATCCTTAGCTTTGATCGAACGCTATCGCATTACTCATAGTCAATGGGTACCGACCATGTTTGTGCGCATGCTCAAGCTGGCGCCTGACATACGCCAGCGCTATGACTTAAGTTCTTTGCGCATGGTCGTGCATGCTGCCGCGCCGTGCCCAATCGAAGTCAAACTGCAAATGATTGATTGGTGGGGCCCGGTTATCTATGAATACTATGCAGGGACGGAGAACAATGGTTTTTGTTCAATCACCTGCCAAGAGTGGCTAACGCACCAAGGGTCAGTCGGACAATCAGCGCTGGGGGTGATTCATATCTGCGATGACGAAGGTAAAGAACTGCCCGTTGGCGAAACTGGCCTCGTCTATTTTTCTGATGGCCCTGATTTTTTGTACCACAACGACCCTAAGAAAACCGCTGAAACTCGCAATGCCCTGGGATGGTCAACGCTGGGTGATATTGGTCGCGTAGATGAAGAAGGCTATTTGTATCTGGTGGATCGCAAAGCCTTCATGATTATCTCGGGCGGGGTGAATATTTATCCTCAAGAGGTCGAGGCAGTCTTGATCGGGCATCCGAAAGTGGCTGATGTGGCGGTCTTTGGTATCCCCAACGCGGATTTTGGTGAAGAGGTCAAAGCAGTTGTTCAACTGCTCGATCATCAAAAGGCAGCTGAGTCACTCGCGCAAGAGCTAATTTCGTATTGTCGAGCCAGAATGGCTGATTACAAATGCCCAAGAAGCGTGGATTTTGAGGAGGCGCTGCCCCGACACCCGACAGGTAAACTTTACAAGAAGCTTCTGCGCGATCGGTATTGGCCTGCTCCACCACCGGTGCATACTGCCTCACGTTAAACCATAGAGGCAGTCGGGGCATTTCAGCGGCACACTGATATGAGATAACATCGCACGAAACCTATCATCAATAAATAAGAACCTATCAAGCTGTCATGGAGACATTATTCATCACTCATCCGTCGTGTCGCCTACACGAAATGGGCGAATGGCACCCTGAATCTCCGCAGCGGCTAGACGCAATATCCGACCAGTTGTTGTCAAGCGGTTTAGGTAAATTCTTGGTTGAACATGATGACATTCAACCAGCTACTCGGGCTCAGCTCGAACGCGTACATAAGGCTGAATATCTCGATTGGTTGCATAAGCATTCGCCTGCTGCAGGTCACTTCAGTATCGATCCCGATACGGCAATGAATCCGTCTACGCTTGGGGCAGCCACCCATGCGGCTGGCGCCGTGGTCTATGCCGTTGATGAAGTGGTACAAGGCCGTGCAGAGACGGCGTTCTGCTCCGTTCGTCCACCCGGACATCACGCGATGCCAGCTCAGGCGATGGGATTTTGCTTTCTCAATAACGTCGCGATTGGTGCCGCCCACGCCCTGGCACA
Organism: Jezberella montanilacus; assembly: GCF_003003055.1. Taxonomy (GTDB): domain Bacteria; phylum Pseudomonadota; class Gammaproteobacteria; order Burkholderiales; family Burkholderiaceae_B; genus Zwartia; species Zwartia montanilacus. The sequence continues at coordinate 415,389 of NZ_PVTV01000011.1, read as the reverse complement.
TTACGGCCTTGAGCGTGTCGCCGTGATCGATTTTGATGTACACCACGGCAACGGCACTGAAGCTATTTTTGCCGGCGATGAAAGAGTGTTGATGTGCAGTTTTTTTCAGCACCCGTTGTTTCCGAACACGGGGAGTGAGCGAACAGCGTCCAATATGGTCAATATTCCTGTGCCTGCCTACACCAAAGGACACGAGATACGTGAAATCGTCACGACGTACTGGTTGCCCGCGTTAGAGGCGCATCGCCCTCAGATGATCTTTATCTCAGCTGGTTTTGACTCTCACCGCGAGGATGATCTTGGGCAGTTAGGCTTGGTCGAAGCAGACTATACCTGGATCACCGAACAACTCCTGGCTGTTGCAGATCGACATGCCCAAGGTCGTGTCGTCAGTGCGCTTGAAGGGGGATATAACCTCTCGGCTCTTGGTCGCAGCGTGGTTGCGCACATCAAGGCGCTGGCAAAGTTGTAGAATAAGTCGTTAAGTATTAATCGATGCCGAGCTGAGAAGCCGGACATATATTTTGGAGACTGCTGGATGAAGGTGCTTGTGCCTGTTAAGCGTGTTGTTGACTATAACGTCAAGGTGCGCGTCAAGTCGGATCAATCAGGCGTGGATATTGCCAACGTCAAAATGTCGATGAACCCGTTCGACGAAATTGCCGTAGAAGAAGCCACACGTCTGAAAGAAAGCGGTGCTGCCTCTGAGGTCATTGCTGTGTCGTGCGGCGTGGCGCAATGCCAGGAGACCCTGCGGACAGCGATGGCTATCGGTGCCGATCGGGGCATTCTGGTTCAAACAGATGCTGAGTTGCAACCGCTGGCTGTGGCGAAACTGCTAAAAGAGATCGCCCAGAAAGAGCAACCTCAACTCATCATTCTTGGCAAGCAGGCCATCGATGATGACGCGAATCAGACAGGGCAGATGTTGGCCGCTTTACTGGGCTGGTCCCAAGCAACTTTTGCAAGCAAAATCGAAATGGGCGATGGTATCGCTCGCGTCACACGCGAAGTTGATGGCGGGCTTGAAACGCTCGAGCTCAAGCTGCCAGCTATCGTCACAACCGATCTGCGCTTGAACGAGCCTCGTTATGTGACTTTGCCTAACATCATGAAGGCCAAGAAAAAGCAACTGGATACCTTTACCCCTGAAGACTTAGGGGTTGATGTCAATCCACGTCTTAAAACCGTTAAAGTTTGCGAACCACCAGCGCGTTCGGCTGGTATCAAAGTGCCCGACGTCGCAGCACTTGTCGACAAACTCAAGAACGAAGCAAAGGTGATCTGATCATGACTATATTGGTGATTGCTGAACACGATAATGTTCACTTAAAGGCGGCTACATTGAACGTCGCGGCAGCTGCGGTCCAAATTGGTGGCGAAATCCATGTCCTGGTTGCCGGCTTTAACGCGGCGGGCGTTGCCACTGAAGCCGCCAAGATCTCTGGGGTTTCAAAAGTTCTGGTCGCTGATTCGACCGCTTTAGCTGACGGTCTGGCTGAGAACGTCGCCGAGCAAGTTTTAGCGCTCGCATCAAGTTACAGCCATATCTTGTTCGCGGCGACCGCCTCCGGCAAGAATGTGTCACCCCGAGTGGCGGCAAGACTCGATGTTGCACAGATCTCTGAAATTCAGGCTGTTGATTCGGCTGATACGTTTCAACGTCCAATTTATGCCGGTAATGCGATTGCTACGGTCCAGTCGACTGATGCGATTAAAGTGATCACGGTTCGCACAACTGGGTTTGATGCCTTGGCTCAGGACGGCAGCGCTGTCGTCGAGTCAATCGAGGCTGTTGCAGCTGTTGGCTTATCGTCTTTTATCGGTCGTGAAGTTGCTAAAAGCGATCGACCAGAACTGGCTGGCGCGCGCGTCGTGGTGTCCGGCGGTCGCGGGATGGGTAGTTTAGAAAACTTCAAAATCCTCGATCCCCTGGCCGACAAGTTTGGTGCGGCGTTAGGGGCGTCGCGCGCTGCGGTCGATGCAGGCTATGCGCCAAATGATTGGCAAGTGGGTCAGACCGGCAAGATTGTTGCACCGCAGTTGTATGTCGCAGTAGGTATTTCTGGGGCGATTCAACATCTGGCCGGCATGAAAGATTCCAAAGTGATTGTTGCGGTCAACAAGGATGCTGAGGCACCGATTTTTGGTGTTTCCGACTACGGTTTAGTGGCCGATCTGTTCACAGCCGTGCCGGAGATCGTTGCAGCACTGTAAATTTACTTTTTAAAAGAGTCGACATGACCTTCCGTGCCCCGCTACAAGACTTCAAGTTTGTTTTTGACCATCTGGCGGGTATGGGGGATCTGTTGCAGATGCCTGCATTCTCGGCTGTTGAGTCGGATCTTATCGAAGCCGTCTTATCAGAAAACGCCAGGTTTACGGAAGATGTAGTGGCGCCCACCAACTGGGACGGCGATCAAAAGCCTCCTGCAGCCCAAAACGGGGTAGTGACTGTCACCGCGTCCTTTCATAAGGCGTTTAAAGCTTTTGGTGAAGGCGGCTGGCAAGGCTTGCGACACCCAGAGGCATGGGGCGGCCAAGGCTTACCGAATCTGCTGGCCACGGCGACTAACGAGAACCTGTTTGCTGCCAACATGGCTTTTTCGCTGTGCCCCTTGTTAACTGATGGGGTAATCGAAGCTTTGTTGCTGGCTGGCAGTGACAGCCAAAAAACAACCTACGTACCTGCGCTAATGGAAGGTCGCTGGACCGGTACGATGAATCTGACCGAGCCGCAGGCTGGCTCGGATTTATCGCTGGTCAGTTCAAAAGCAGTCCCGCAAGGGGACGGAACCTATCGAGTGTTTGGTCAGAAGATCTACATCACCTATGGTGAACACGACCTTGCTGAAAACATCATTCACTTAGTTTTGGCAAGAACCGTTGATGCTCCAAGCGGCGTAAAAGGCCTTTCGTTGTTTATCGTGCCGAAATATCTCGTTGCCGACGACGGTTCACTTGGTCAGCGTAACGATGTCTGGTGTGCTTCGATCGAACATAAACTAGGCATTCACGGTAGCCCCACTGCTGTGTTGTTATATGGCGATGACAAGGGCGAGGTCGGTAAAGGCGCGGTAGCCACCCTCGTCGGTGAAGAAAATCGCGGCCTTGAATATATGTTCATCATGATGAACGCTGCTCGCTTTGCCGTGGGTGTGCAGGGCATTGGGATAAGCGAGAGGGCGACGCAGCAGGCGCTTGCTTATGCGCGGGATCGCGTGCAAAGTAGAGCGGTCGAAGGATCTGCGGCTGCCGTACCAATTGTGAGGCATCCCGACGTGCAACGGATGTTGAGCACCATGCGTGCGCTGACTGAAGCGACGCGGGCGGTTGCTTGTTGTGCCGCTGCAGCGCATGATTTGGGCACACAGCATCCTGAAGAGATGGTTCGACGATTTAATGAATCGATTTATGACTACCTTGTTCCTATCGTTAAGGGATTTTCAACCGAGTGTTCGCTAGAAGTCGCTTCACTTGGGGTACAGACCCACGGTGGAATGGGTTTTATCGAAGAAACCGGTGCTGCTCAGTATTATCGCGATGCGCGAATCCTGACCATTTATGAAGGCACCACAGCCATTCAAGCTAACGATCTGGTTGGGCGCAAAACACTGCGTGATGGGGGTAAAGTCGCCCTTGATTTGAGCAAGGCGATGCGGGTGACGCTTGATGAGTTGGCTCAGGCGGTCGCAACCGCCACGAATGTTCACAAGCCTGGGTTGACTGTCTTGCATCAACAGTTTGAATTGGCGATCGATGCCTATGAGTCATCGATTCACTATGTGTTGAACAACACAAAGGAAGATATACGCTCAGTCTACACGGGTAGCGTGCCCTATCTGATGTTGGCGGGCTATGTACTGGGTGGATGGCAGATGGTGAGGTCCGCCTTGGTTTGCGTGCGTGAATCAACTACGACCGATGATCGCTTTTTGGCGAATAAATTCGCTACGGCTGTTTTTTACGGCGCATACATACTACCCAGAGCCTCGATGCTTTACACCACCATCCTGCATGGTAAGGTGGTGAGTGAGGCACTGACACATTCTGATTTAGTTTGAAGCACGTTAACTAGTTTGATAGACAATGGGGATTAACATGACACTACGTTTGGGCGATATAGCACCGGATTTCGAACAAGACTCGTCGCAGGGCAAGATCAGCTTTCACAAATGGTTGGGCGATAGTTGGGGCGTCTTGTTTTCTCATCCTGCTGACTTTACGCCTGTGTGTACGACCGAACTCGGTTATACGGCAAAGTTGTCCAACGAATTTGCTCAGCGCAATGTCAAAGTGCTAGCCCTGTCAGTTGATAGCGCGGCCTCGCATAATCAGTGGATTCCGGACATCAACGACACGCAGGATGTCACGGTGGGTTTCCCCATTTTGGCTGATGAAGATCGCAAAGTTTCAACGCTCTATGACATGATTCACCCTAACGCCAACGCTACGTTGACCGTGCGCTCGGTATTCATCATTGATCCAGCCAAGAAAGTCCGCCTGACACTGACGTATCCAGCCAGTTGCGGTCGCAACTTCGATGAATTGCTGCGGGTGATCGATTCGTTGCAACTAACCGACAGTCACTCAGTCGCAACCCCCGTAAATTGGGAAGATGGTGATGACGTTATTATCGTGCCTTCATTGAAAGACGAAGCTGAAATTGCTAAGAAATTCCCGAAAGGTTACAAGGCGTTGCGTCCTTATTTGCGCATGACCCCCCAGCCGAACAAATAATGGGATAGGGTAGGGCAGAGCGAAAAATGTTGTAAAAACGCATACTGTTGTTGCAAACAGTACTGTAATCATATACAGTACTGTTACAGCATAACAAAAGAGGCTCACCATGCGTACTACACAACCACTTTTCGCTTCTCAGGGCGTGATGAAAAACAGCAAGATATCTGCTCAAATCAGCTATCCGGGTGCAAAACAAAAAAAGCACCAAGATACAAAGCAACCTAGTTTGGGTCGTATGTTTTCTGATGTTTGCCTGGTCGCTATCTTTGCTGCAATGGTACCTGGCTGTCTCTGGCTGGGTAATGCTGCAGGTTTTTGAGTTGTATTTCACTAAGGGTTAATGGTTTCTACTTGTCTTTTTCTTTAAAAGTATCGTAAAATCAAAGGCTTTGTTGCACATCCTCTGCCCGGCGGCGTGATTCGAATGGTTCGAATCAGGCAAAAAGAAATTAGAGATTAGGCCCTATGGGTACTGGTCTCACCGATGCGGCGGCGCTCCATGCGTCCCGGCCGAGAGCACGATGTTATTGGAGTTGTTATGAACCTGATTGCCCAAATCGAGCAAGAAGAAATTGCTCGCCTGACCGGCGGCAAGCCAATGCCAGTTTTCGCACCTGGTGATACCCTGATTGTTGGCGTTAACGTGGTTGAAGGTACCCGTAAGCGTACCCAGGCGTTCGAGGGTGTTGTCATCGCTCGTCGTAACCGCGGTTTGAACTCATCGTTCATCGTTCGCAAAATTTCTTCTGGCGAAGCCGTTGAGCGTACTTTTCAATTGTATTCACCACAGATTGCTTCGATTGAAGTCAAGCGCCGCGGTGATGTGCGTCGCGCCAAGCTTTATTACCTGCGCAGCCGTTCAGGCAAGTCAGCGCGTATTAAAGAAAAGTTGACTCGCAAAAGCGATGTCGTTCAAGCGTCCTAATCCGACTACAACTACAACGATATAGCCATGTCAGTCACCGGCTCACCCACCAGGCGTGGGCCGGCTCTTGCCAGCTTTGACGCCAAAACCCAACCTTGGGTCAGGCCTTCAATTCCTTTCTCTTCAGTACCCTCCAACGGTTTAACACCTGGCGGTTTACGCAATGCGCTGTCAGCCAGCATTGAGCGCGTACTGCATATCCCTGACGAGTCACAACGCCGCTTGCCTGGCCGCGAAGGTCCGCCCCTTGATGCTGCGGTCTTAGTCCCGTTGGTGATGCGTGAGCAAGGTGTAACGATATTATTGACTCAGCGAACCGCGCACTTAAAAGACCATGCAGGACAAATTAGTTTTCCCGGTGGGAGAGTCGAAGCTGCTGATGTGGATGTCATTGCCACCGCCTTGCGTGAAACGGAAGAAGAAACAGGCTTAAGTCGAACTCATATTGAAGTTTTGGGTACGTTACCTCGTTACCTCACGTCGTCAGCCTTTTCTGTTACGCCAGTGACTGCGCTCGTTACACCTGACTTTAGTTTGTCACCTCAGGTAGACGAAGTCGCAGAGGTTTTTGAAGTCCCCTTGTCCTTTATTACTGATCCCAGCAACTACAGGCTGCATACGGTTGCTTTGCCCGATGGCGGAACCAGAAGTTACTATTCCGTCCCCTGGCAGGATTACTTTATTTGGGGTGCAACGGCGGCCATGTTGTTGGGTCTGACGCAAATCCTCTCAGAGGCTCATGCTTGACCCGTCAGCAGATCAGAGGCGTCGTATAGCAGATTGACGCGCAAACTTAATACCGATGATCACTCGCCGATTTTGCGTCAAGCAATCTGACATATAGCGCGTGGCGCGTCGCATGAATCTCGCCCTTTGCTAAAGCTGTTAACACACCACAGCCCGGCTCGTGCTGGTGGGTGCAGTTATAAAAGCGGCAAGTTTGGCGATGAGTCGCGAATTCAGGGAATCCTCGTTCGATATCCTCCCTATCCAGATGCAACAAGCCAAACGCTTGAAACCCTGGAGAATCGATCAGATCGCCGCCGGCAGCAGGCAAGTGATAAAGCCGTGTGCTGGTGGTCGTGTGTTTACCGGCATCCAGAGCAACTGAATGAGCCTGTGTTGCTGCAAGTGCATCGGGCACTAAGCTGTTTAGCAAAGTCGACTTACCCATGGCACTTTGACCGATCAAGATAGACGTCTTGCCTTTTAATAGAGGCAAAATTTTTTCATCTACACTGGCTGCCTGGTGAGCGCAGACCTCGACAATCTGAACCCCCAATTGGGTAAAGGGTTGCAACTTTTCGAGTGCAAGCGGCATGCCGTCAAGCAAATCGACTTTATTGAGCAAAATAATGGGCGTGATGCCTGCTGACCAAGCACCCGCGAGCGCGCGTCCTAGCAGATCATCTGAGAAGGTGGGCCTGACGGCCACCACAATCAGTAATTGATCGACGTTCGCCGCAAATTGTTTGCTGCGTGATTCGTCCGAGCGGTACAGCAAGTTCTTGCGTTCTTGAATCGATTCTAAGGCAGCCTCATCGGCGCCTTGCATAGTCAGATTGACATAGTCACCCACCGCAGCTTCATTGCGCTTACCACGTGGGTAGCATTTGATCAGTTTGCCATCCGGTAACTCCACCGAGTAATGCCGCCCGTGAGCTGCAATGACGCGACCGTGGCTTTGATCGGTCATGGACTAGTCAGCAAGTGGCGGATGCGAACTGACGCAGGCGGATGGCTATCGTAAAAAGCTGAATGGACTGGATCTGGGGTCAAGGTCGAAGCATTGTCGTCGTAAAGCTTGACGAGGGCTGACACTAAGTCCTGCGCATCACTTTGTTGAGTGGCAAAACGATCAGCTTCAAACTCATCCTTGCGTGAAAACCAGCTAAATACTGGGGTCAGAGCAAACATGAATACTGGCAGCACTAAAAAAAACAGAATCAATGCCATGCCGTCGTTACGACCATTCAAATGAGGCAGTACGCCTAAGTCAGTGTAAAACCAAGTTTGTTGAGCTAACCAGCCGAGTAAGGCAAAGAAAACCAAAGCGCCTGCAAACCCTTTGATCATGCGTTTGGTCACGTGATGGTGTTTGAAATGCCCAAGCTCATGTGCTAACACGGCGATGATTTCAGATGCGCTGAGTTTTCCTAGCAGGGTATCAAAGAACACGATTCGGCGGGATTTGCCAAACCCGGTAAAGTAAGCGTTGCCGTGCGCGGATCGCTTGGATCCATCCATCACGTATAGGCCACTCAAGCCAAACCCTGCCCGATGGGCGAGATCGCGTATGCGTATCGCAAGCGCCTCATCGGAGAGTGGCGTAAATTTATTAAACAGAGGGGCGATCCAGGTGGGAAAAATAAATAAAGCCAGAAGATTAAAAGCTGCCCAAAGTGCCCAGGCCCAGATCCACCAGAAAGACCCCGCTTGAGCCATCAACCAAAGTACTGCGGCGATCAGGGGCAAACCGAGAGCGGCACCCACCATGGTGCCCTTGATCATATCCATGACAAATAAGCGAAGCGTCATGCGATTAAAACCAAACTTCTCTTCTAGGCGAAATTGACGAAAGAGGCTAAATGGTAAACCCAGTGCACTAACGATGACCGTGAGCACCACCAACAAAAGAATCTGTCTCAGCAGATCATGAGTGGTCAAGGCTGACACCCAAAGATCGATTTGTTGTAGACCGCCTAAAAGCGTCAAGCAGACAAGCACGGTGGCATCAAATAGCCTTTCAAACATGCCCAAGCGGGCACGAGCAACGGTGTAGTCGGCAGCACGCTGGTGGCTGGCGAGTGATATTTTTTCACGAAACTCGGCAGGTACAGTTTCTCTATGTTGCATTACATGACGAATCTGACGGCTTGATAACCAGAAACGACCGCAGACCTCGATGAGCAGAAAGGCAACAAATAGAATGGTGAGCATAAAGACCGGTTAAGCTGACAGCAAGGTGTGAGAAAATCTCGCTTTGAATCGTGGGCCTATTATATGTCTAGCAAGTCAGCAAAGAATCAAGCTCCAGCGTCTATCCCTAACGAATTTCGGCTTGTTTGGCTGGATATGGAGATGACGGGGCTCAATCCCGAGGTCGAACGCATTATCGAAGTGGCCGTCGTCGTGACAGAACCGGATCTAACGATTGTTGCGGAGGGTCCCGTCCTGGTGATTCATCAATCTGACGATATTTTGAATGCCATGGATAAATGGAACAAAGGTACACACGGCAAGAGTGGGCTGATCGATAAGGTCAAGGCTTCAACGCTGACCGAAACGCAGGCTGAAGACGAGCTCATCGCCTTCTTAAAGCAACATGTACCGGCTGGTAAATCACCGTTATGCGGCAATACCGTCAGTCAGGATAGACGGTTTATGTACAAATATATGCCTAAGTTCGAACAGTTTTTTCATTATCGAACGATTGATGTCAGCACACTAAAAGAGTTGGCACGGCGTTGGCGCCCAGAACTACTCAAAGGCTTTGAGAAACGAAGTAAACATGAAGCGCTGGCTGATATCCATGAGTCGATTGATGAGCTGAAGTATTACCGTGAACACTTCATTAATTTGCCCGATACACTGGTTGGCTAGGGATTTGTCAGCTAGAGGGTCAAACCATCATCTCGTTTGACGATAAAGCGATAAAAACCTTGCAGCAGGGCTGCGGATATTGCAAGGCCCAAGGCTGCCGTTAACCACATACTGGTTGCTCCAGCAGGTGCGCCGCCTAGCCAGGTGCGTAGGACAGGTTCCATCCAGTCCTTGCCAGGTCCAAAACCTACCCACCAGCCGCCCAACAACCCGATCACCAGCAAGGCGAAGGTCTGCAACAGCATGGGGATAATGGCAATTTTGTGTGCTCGCAACATGTAGCTGTTGATACATTGCATAGAATCAATCACATGAAACCAAGGCAATATTGTCAGCAATCCCAACGCGACCGTGGCAACTTCAGGTTTATCTGTGTAAATATTAACGATGGTTGCGCGCTCAAAGTAGAGAAGCAGGGCGGTAAAGATGGCGCCTGCCAAAGAGATGCCAAGTCCAACCATACAAGTGCGATGGGCGTGCACGAACGCTTTAGCGCCCAGGGCTTGAGCTGCCAGTGCAGCGGTCGTGATACCAATTGACATCGGCATCATGTAAGCCAGTGCCGCGAGATTAGACATGATCTGGTGTCCGCCAATCACAGCGGTACCTTCTTGGGCGATCAGTAAAGACATAAACGTAAAGGCACATACTTCAACAAAATAGGACCCGCCCATGGGGATGCCTAACTTGAGGATGCTGCGGATTTCTGCCCAATCAGGACGGTCGAACCGCAGGTTGAATTGCTGGTAGAAAGGGGTTCGACTGACCATCCAGAGGCCGACGCCAAGGGATATCCAATTAACGATGCAGGTTGATACGCCAGCGCCAGCAGCGCCGAGGGCGGGCAGTCCCCAATTACCGAAAATGAGCACCCAATTGAAAATTACTTTCAGCGCGATCCCGAGCAGATTGATCATCATGACCAGTTTGGGGCGCGATACCGCATTAGCTAAGGAGTAGATTGTTCTAAAGATCAACGCCGCAGGCAAGGCAACCGTTAGTGCCCACAGGTAGTGATTCATGCTCTGGCGGACGTCGGGCGATATCTCTCCCGAGAAACTCAACCAGATATCCGGAAACATCATCACTAGCCCACCCGCAACTGACAAACCTAATGCAACCCAAATTCCTTGTCCCCAGGCGTGCCCAATACGATCCAGCTGCCCCGCGCCGTAATATTGAGCGAGGATCGGAATCAGCGCATGCATCACGCCCATCAAACCCACGAAAACAGTTATGTAGATAGACACTGAAAGCGCCATCGTTGCCAGATCGTTAGCGCTGGCGTGACCCGTCATGATCGTATCGAGTACGCCGAAGGCGATGCCTGCCCAAGCACTGATAAGCGTGGGCCACGATTGTTTCAGAATCGCACGGGCGGTTGCTGATAAAGATTTGGGTAAAACAATTTCCTGCGTCATTTAGCTTTGATCCGCAATAAGCGATATCGATCAAACCGGTCGGCACCTCGCGACCCTTGCCAAAGGACCTGAGCGCCTTCGGCATAGCCCGCCGAACCGTCTTCTAGTTGTTGTAACGAGGTTTGTTGAAGGACGATAGGGCAGGATGAGTCGTAAGTGAAGGTGATCTTGTCGAAGGCATAAAGCGAGGCGCGAGGCCCTGCAGATAAACCTTGCGATCGGACGCACTGTAACGTTTGGCCGGACAAACTCAGTTTGACGAGTTCATTTTTAATTTCAGCAGACATGGGCCGGTAGCTACGAACATAGTCCACCACAGGCATCCACAGTAAGCACAGTAAAACCCAAGTGCAGGTTATGCCGACGGCGCACAGGATGACGCCGCGCCACAGTACGCTTGGATGAAACCGTACTCGCCAGATGACGAGGCTGATCCAGCCAGCGGTGACAAGCGCTGCGACAATGACAGTCCACCAGCGGATTTGCGGGACATAACCAACGGTTTGACGTGCAATGTTGAGCGAAATCCCATGGGGGATATCAAAATACAGCGCCATCCAGCCGATCCACACACAGACAACTGTCACCGAAAAACACATGACCCCAAACCAGTCGAGTGTGTTGACAACCCCGCGTCGCATCGTCGGAAGAGAAAAAGCCCCCAGAACGGAACAAGGAATAACCAGCATCATGTAATCGGGTTCGCTCGGTTCAGCAGTGAAACCCAACACAATGACGGTGCCAACGAGCGTTGATAAAGGTATCCAGATATGCGGTGCAGCAAGCCATCTGCGCCACTGCCATAAGGCCAGAGCAGCCAGTGGCCAGGTAGGCCAGAGGAACCAGGGCAGATCACGCAGCGGTCTTAAAGCGATGTCCCAAACTGGCAGGGCGAAGTAGTCGTAGTTCCAGCGTGCCCAGTCACCCAGCCAATGCGGGTCCAGGCGCTTGGCGGTTAGCCACCAGGCAAGACAGAGGGTAATGCCGAGCACAAAGGCCCACAACAACCAGTGCGTGCGGCGCCATAGCGCACTTTTCGGTTGGAAGGCGAAGGGTAAGGCAAGCAGTATCGGCAACACACCAGGAAAAGCCTTATTAAGAAACGCAGCGGCAAGCGCTAGCCCCAGCATCGTTGCGCCGAGTTTCGGCTTGTCCAGCATACGGGCAAGCGAATAGTAGGCAAATGCCTGGCAGGCTAACGCTGCAGTCGCGATCGACGTTTCGTGTACACGAAGCAAAATCCCCACGGTTGCAAGAACCAGAAGCAAGGACGCATCGGCGAGCAAGCGGCCATAGTCTTTGACTGAAGGCTCCCCACCGAAGGGCAGCGCTAGCGGTTGAGCTTCTGGCCTGCGACCGAGAAGGTAAGTGCCGTACCAGATGGAGGATGCTGTGAGTGCGAACCACACGACGTTTGTGCCGCGAGACGCAAGCACATCGCCAAGCAACGGACTCAATAAGTGAACAAAGCCAGCACCCAACCATACGGTCAAGGGACCGTCTTGAGGTAACAGAGCTGTCCCTATCTGTGGCAACCACCAAGCATTGCCGCCGAAGTCGAGTGCGCTCAGCATGGTCGCAAATCCCACCGCGTCGTCTGTTTTCCAGGGGTCACGGCCAATCAAGCCTGTCACGATGTAAGCGGCGGCTAACAGAAACAGTAACACCCTGGGCAACTTGACGGTTGCAGGGGCTGTGAGTCGAGCCGGAGTGTGCTGAGTTTGAAACGACACGCGCTGTGAAAACCTTATAAAAAAAGGCAGCCAAGGGCTGCCTTCAGTCACGGCAATCTATACCCATATTGCTATGGGTAGAGCCATTATTCAGCTGCTGCAGCTGCTTTTTTCGTGCCTGATGTACGGGCGAAGCGGGCGCGGAATTTCTCGACACGGCCAGTTTCAACGATACGGGTCTGAGCGCCGGTGTAGAAAGGGTGCGACTCTGACGTCACGTCACATTTGAACAGTGGGTAGGTTTTACCTTCTAGTTCAATCGTTTCACGACTGTTCAAGGTCGAACGAGTGATGAATTTGTTGCCTGTTTGCAGGTCAACAAACACCACATCGCGGTATTCTGGGTGAATGCTGTCTTTCATGATTTTCCTTAATAGTGGGCGGGTCGCCAGCTTTTGTTCGGATGGGGTCGATGAGGCAGTACTGAATAAACCCTTGCTCAAAAACCTGTGACAAAAACAACGTATCCATCAGTTAGCCCGCCATTCTACCTACATTCACATTTTTTGGCAAAAAATCAACGCGTTGCGTTGTTTCAGCAGGCGCGACGACTGAGGTTGTTATAGTTCGATTCTAACGAGATATGGAGTTGATTTTTGTCTAACAAGCCCTCGATCGATGACGCACCGACCATTTCTGAGGCGCAAGGTGTTCGCTACCTGCACTTTGGCACTGAGTGGGTACAGGGTGCAATGTTGGTCGCCAAGCCCAATGAACTGGTGCTTGAATACACCGCGCAAATGATGGCGTGGCAGTTATTTATTGATCCCCCTAAGTCTCAGAGCATTGGTTTGCTGGGTTTAGGGGCTGGCTCCCTGACTCGTTTTTGCTTAAAGCATTACAACAATCCCGTGACTGTTGTTGAATGGAATCCTCAAGTCACCGCGGCTTGTCATCTCTACTTCAAATTGCCCAGCCCTAGCCGCTTAAGAATTGATCACATGGACGCGGAGCAATGGGTTGCTGAAACCGAGCAAGCAGGCCAGCTATCAGTATTGATGGTTGATTTGTATGATGCGCAAGCACGAGGTCCTGTGCGGGACTCAGTTGATTTTTACAGCCATTGCAGGCGCGTGCTGGCTGATGTTGGGGTGTTGACGGTCAATCTCTTCGGCGCTCACGAGAGTTTTGAACGCAATATAAAGAACTTGAGTAAGGCTTTTGGGGGACGCTTGTTAAGCTTGCCGCAGATTGACGCGGGTAACCAGATCGTCATCGCCTTTACGGGACCCGGACTAGAGGTTTCTGTCGCTGATTTATTGACACGTGCAGAGTTGGTTGAATCCCGATACGGATTGCCTGCGCGCAAGTGGGCTAAATCACTCGTGTCGCAATCTCGGGGGGGGATCTTAAGTGTCTGAGCTCAGCTTATCCCGGGCGCAGTTTATTTGGCATTTGGTCCTCTTGTCTCTGTTGGTTTGTCTCGGAGGTTATTCGAGTGCCGCTCGTGCGCAGCTCAAGCAGGTCACGATTGTCGCTGCGCGAGACTCCGAATCAACTACCAGTTTAATTGCCGGGTTGAAAGATGCGCTCAAAACAATGGGCTTAATTGAAGGCAAACACGTCAAGTTCAAGTTTGACAACGCAGTAACAGTGGGCGGTGATCTGGATTTGCTTGCTCAGACCGCCATAGCCGGCAAACCTGACGTGATTGTTGCCCTGACTGCACCGGTAGTAAGTGCTTTGCTTATGCACGCCAGGGCGCAAGAATCGAAAGTCCCGATTATCTACGGTGACGTTTACGACCCGGAGATAAACAAGCTCGCGACCGAACAATCGGCAGGACCAATACAGATGTCAGGCGTGATTTCATCCATCTCATTGAATCGCCAAGTCGAATTGATTCGGACATTGGCACCGACTGCGAAGCGCATAGGTGTTTTGTATCGGTCAGGTTCTCCCACTTCCTCTGCGGTGGTCAAGCAACTGACAGAGGCACTATCCAAGTTTGGCCTGGTCTTAATCGAATACCCGGTAACACGAGTCCAAGACGTAGGATCGGCGGCAAGAAGCATGCTCAGTAAGATAGATGTTTTTTTTAGCATTGACGATGCCACCGTTTCCCAGGCTTATCCGGTATTGGTTAAGGTTTCAATTGAAGCTAAACTTCCCTTGATTGCTTCGCAAGCAGGGGGTGTTAATCAAGGCGCCTTGGCTGGTTTAGAGTTCAATCAAAAAGAAGTAGGTCAACAGCTTGGTCGCTTACTTTCAAAAGTGTTGAAAGGGATACCGGTCAGCGCAATACCGCAAGAGACGATTACCAAGCCTTCTTTATGGTTGAATCAAATTACCGCTCGTAAGTTGGGTTGGACTTTTGCTGAAACTATTTTGAAATCGGCAGCTCAGGTGGTAGATAAATGAGCAGAAAAGGTCAAGAATACCTATCGTGATACAGTGTTTTCCCTTAGTATCATTGCTGGTGCTGTGCTCACCACAGACTTTTGATTGAAGAGATCTTGAAAATGCCAATTTCCAGTCCATCAACGACTCGGCCGGGTGCGTTACCAGTAGTTCTGTTGCTTGCCGTTTTAGGATTGAGCGCGTGTGGCGAAAAACCAGCATTTAGTCCTGGGCCTTCTCAAGTGGTTGCCATCACTGTTGCGCCAGAGACAGCCTCGATCCAATCAGATTTACCTGGGCGCGTCGCTGCGGTTCGTGATGCGCAGATTCGTGCGCGCGTGACGGGGATCGTCCAAAAAATTGTTTTTAAACAAGGCGCCTTAGTAAAAGAAGGTGATTTGTTGTTCAAGATCGACGCTGCGCAGTACCAAGCCGTTTATGACCAAGCAGCAGCCCAACTTAAAAAAGCTCAGGCTGATGAGTTCGCTGCGAAGATGTTGGCCAAGCGCTACGAGCCCCTGGTTGAAGCGAATGCTGTCAGTAAACAGGATTTTGACAATGCCCGCGCTGCCGCCAATCAGACTGCTGCCCTGGTGGCGGCGGCCAGGGCAAGCCTCGAGAGTGCCAAAATCAATCTCGACTACACCAACGTTAGATCCCCCATCACCGGGCGTATTGGCAAAGCCTTGGTGACAGAGGGGGCGCTGGTGGATTCGGTTTCCGCCACCCAAATGGCCTTGGTTCAGCAGCTGGATCCGATGTATGTCGATGTGAGCCAGACGACTGCCGATTTAGCCCGGTTGCGTAAACTTTTTAAAGAGGGGACGCTGCAACGGGTATCCGAGAATGAAGCCCAAGTTTCAATTGTGCTTGAAGATGGGTCCGTCTATGCCAAAGCAGGCAAACTGCTGTTCACTGGTGTCTCGGTTAACGAGACGACTGGCCAGGTTGCGCTGCGCACGGAGATCCCCAACCCTGAGGAAATTCTGCTGCCGGGAATGTTTGTTCGAGTCCGTGTTGAAGAAGGCGTAAACCAAACAGCCATTCTGGTTCCTCCTCAGTCGATACAGCGGACGCCCGATGGTCGCACGAATGTGTTGGTCGTTAAAGAAGGCAAAGTGGTGCTTGTACCCGTCAAAATTGGCCCATCTTATGCAGGGCGTGTGATAGTGAACTCTGGTCTCCAAGCTGGGGATGAGGTCATCACTGAAGGGTTCCAGAAAGTACGTCCGGGTATGCCGGTCAAGGTTGTTCCTGCTAGCAAACAGTAATAGGGACGTTTCATGCCTCAATTTTTTATTGATCGTCCGATCTTCGCTTGGGTCGTTGCAATTTTTATCAGCTTTCTGGGTATTTTGGCGATACGGTTCATGCCGATATCTCAATATCCGATTGTGGCTCCTCCTGCTATTACCATTACAGCTCAATATCCAGGTGCTTCGGCCAAAGAGGTGTCCGAGACGGTCACCAGTATTATTGAAAATCCGCTTAACGGCGCGAAGGGATTGTTGTATTACGAATCAGTCAGTGATTCAAACGGGCAAGCCCAGATTACCGTAACCTTTGCGCCTGGTACGAATCCAGATCTGGCGCAGGTCGACGTACAAAACCGTGTCGCAAACGTAGCGGCGCAGTTGCCAGATGTGGTCAACCAGCAGGGCTTGCAGTTTCAGCAGACGGGCACTGGCTTTTTGTTGATTGGTACCTTGTCATCCACCGACAACGCACTCGATCAGGCCGCCTTAGCAGACTACATCACCCGCAATATTCAAAATCCGCTTTCTCGCCTCGATGGGGTGGGCCAGTTCCGCTTGTTCGGTGCACCTCGGGCCATGAGAGTCTGGGTGGATACGGATAAGCTCACCGCGTTGGGCTTGAGCACATCTGACGTCGTCACTGCGCTTAAGCAACAAAACGTCTTGATTTCAGCAGGCAGCATCGGCGCGCCCCCCAACGGACCCGAGCAGCGAACGATGGCAACTGTTCTCGGTAACGGTCAATTGACGACCCCCGAACAGTTTGGTGAAATTGTCGTACGTGCTAATTCGGATGGGTCTTCAGTTCGTCTAAAAAACGTAGCCCGGATTGAGATTGGCTCTGAAAACTATCTGATTGCGGCTCGCTTAAACGGTAAACCTACCGCAGCCTTCGCGATTGTTCTCAAGCCGACTGCTAACGCGCTAGAGGTTGCGACAGCTGTTGAAGCCAAGATGAAAGAACTGAAGCCTTACTTTCCGGCTAACGTTGAATTCAAAATCCCCTACAACACCGCGCCTTACGTATCGACTTCAATTGAACAGGTTGTTCATACGCTGTTCGAGGCCATGATTCTGGTGTTCCTGGTCATGTATCTGTTTTTACAGGACTTCCGTTACACCTTGATCCCGGCGATTGTTGTCCCAGTAGCCATGTTGGGCACCTTTGCAGTCATGCAGGTTTTTGGATTGACCATCAATGTATTGACCTTGTTTGCCATGGTGCTAGCCATTGGCATTTTGGTTGACGATGCGATTGTGGTGGTTGAAAACGTAGAGCGAATCATGGTTGAAGAGGGGCTTTCACCGAAAGAAGCGACCGCCAAAGCCATGCCGCAGATAACCGGGGCCATTGTTGGTATTACCGCTGTACTGACCACAGTATTTTTACCGCTGGGATTCATGAGTGGCTCGGTGGGAGTGATTTACCGGCAGTTCGCTATTGGCATGTCGGTGTCGATCATGTTTTCGGCTTTTCTTGCGTTGAGCTTCACACCGGCGCTGTGCGCGACTATTTTGAAGCCCATTGTCCGTGGCCATCATGTCGAAAAGAAAGGCTTTTTCGGGTGGTTTAACAGATCTTTCAAACGCACCACGGATTCGTATGAAACGGGTGTGGGCAAGATACTGCGCCGCGGCAAGTCCGTTATGTTTATTTATCTTCTGATGTTGGGTGTCCTGGCATTTTTGTATTTGCGCATGCCATCGAGCTTCTTACCTGAAGAAGATCAAGGCTACATGCTAGCTAATATCGAGTTACCAGCTGGCGCTTCTTCCAATCGCACCCTTGATGTGCTCAAGAAGGCAGAAAACTACTATATGTCGGATCCGAATGTTAAAGATCTGATCACGGTCACCGGGTTCAGCTTTAACGGTAACGGCATGAATACGGGTCTCGCCTTCATTACCCTCAAAGACTTTGCTGAGCGCAAGGGCAGGCAGAACTCAGCACAAGCCACGGCTGGCAAGGCCTTAGGTGCTTTATTGGGTGGTATACCAGACGCAATCGTCTTTACCGTCGTCCCGCCAGCGATTCGAGAGCTTGGTAACGCGACCGGTTTTGACTTCAGACTGCAGGACCGCAGCAACCTTGGCTACGATGCTTTAATGGGGGCAACCTCACAATTGCTTGGCTTGGCCATGCAAAACCCTTCCCTGGCTCAAGTCAGGATAAGTGGTTTAGGACCAGGCTCACAGCTTTCGCTCAAGATTGATCGCGAAAAAGCCGCGGCGCAAGGCGTTAATTTCTCAGAGGCGGCAAGCCTGCTCTCATCTGCCATGGGTGCGGCTTACATCGGTAAGTTTCCCAACATGGGATGGATGCAGAACGTCTGGCTGCAAGCGGATAGGCAATTTCGCATGCAAGTTGAGGATGTTTTGAAACTGAATGCTCGAAGTACTTCGGGAGCAGTCGTGCCGTTGTCGTCGTTCGTCGATGTCGAGTGGAAGCAGGGACCAACCCAGGTGGTCCGCTACAACAGCTACCCCGCCATTCGAATAGCAGGTACTTCTGCGCCAGGGCATTCGACGGGTGAGGCGATCCAGCAAATGCAAGAGCTGATGCAGCAACTCCCGCCCGGGTTCGCTTATGAATGGGCTGGTTTGTCCTATCAGGAAAAGCAAGCTGGCACTCAAGCACCTTATCTGTTGTCGCTGGCCCTGATGGTTGTGTTTCTTGTGCTCTGTGCTTTGTATGAGAGCTGGGCGATACCTTTCTCCGTGATGCTGGTCGTGCCGTTAGGTATGCTGGGTGCAGTAGGTCTAGCCGTAGCGGTAGGTATGAGTAACGACGTGTATTTTCAGGTCGGAATGGTGACAGTGATCGGCCTCGCTGCTAAAAACGCGATTCTGATTGTTGAATTTGCAAAAGACTTATTTGCTCAGGGAAGGACACTGACAGAGGCTTCGATTGAGGCATCCAAACTTCGCTTTCGTCCTATTCTGATGACATCCTTTGCTTTTATTTTGGGCGTGTTGCCCTTGACGCTTGCAACGGGCGCAGGTTCAGCTAGCCAGCGTGCAGTGGGCTTTGGGGTCTTGGGCGGCATGCTGGCCGCGACACCTTTTGCTGTGTTGTTTGTCCCCTTGTTTTTCGTCATCGTGTTGAGGTTTTTTAAAACTAAACCGCAATTCCCAGGGATGGGAGGCAATGCAAAATGACGCATTTTCGATTCATCCCCCATGCAATCATGGCGATCACCCTAGTGGCCTTGCTAACGGGTTGCAATCTGGCGCCCGACTATGTTCGGCCAGATTCAAGCGCTCAATCAGCTTGGCATGATCAACCCGTTGCAAGTTTTGATGTGTCCACCAACGCGACGACAGTGATGAATACGCCTGTCTTGGCAACGGCAGGCCAGCCTCCTGTTGCAGAGCTTGGTTGGAAGACTTTTTTTCACGATCCTCGTTTGCAGGCCCTGTTTGAGCTTGCTTTAAAAAATAATCTTGATCTGCGTTTGGCGGTGCAGAGGGTCGAGCAGACTCGTGCTCAATATGGGATTGCTCAAAGCGCCTTATGGCCTGCAGCTCAACTCAATGCCAGCGCAACGAGAACCGGTACGGCTAATGACTTCATTACACCCTATGCCTCGAGTTCGGTCTCCAATGCGTATTCGGTCACAGCCGGTCTAACATCTTTTCAAATCGATTTTTTCGGACGTTTACGCAACCTATCTGAAGCTGCTTATCAGACGTATTTGTCGACCGAAGAGATGTCTCGTAACGTACAAATTACCATTATTGGTAGCGTGGCACAGCAATATTTTCGCGTTCGATTGGCTGACATGCTGGCAGAGTTAGCTAAGCAGACCATGGTGTCCCGCGAAGAGTCATACGCCTTAGCGAAACGTCGCTTCGAGGCGGGCGTCGTGTCTGAGCTGGATCTGAATCAGGCGAGATCCCTGCTTAACGCCTCTGCTGCCGATGTCGCCAAATACAGCCGAGATCGTGCGCAAGCAACCAATGCGCTGGAAGTATTGCTGGGACAAGCCATTCCTGGCGACCTACCTCAAGCCGGGCCATTGGGCACGGAAACCATGCTCAAACAATTGCCTGCTGGCGCGCCACTGGATTTGCTCGTCAACAGGCCCGATATTTTGGCCGCTGAACATACATTGAAATCCAATAACGCCAATATTGGTGCAGCACGTGCTGCGTTTTTCCCCTCGGTAAACTTGTTAGGATTTTTTGGCTACAGCGCTGTCTCGCCGGGTGGGGTGTTTCTGGGCCAGTCCAACGCCTGGCAAGTCAGTCCCGCCATGACTTTGCCCATTTTTAACGGTGGTGCTTTGATCGCAGGCCTTGACCTGGTTGATGCGAACAGCCGAGCTGCGGTCACTGCCTATCAAAAAACCGTACAGATAGCCTTCCGAGAGGTTTCAGATGCACTGGCTGGTGAAGCGACCTATCAAGCTGAGCTCAACGCCACGCAGTCACAAGAGCAGAGCCTTAAGCGCAGCCTAGAGCTATCTAATCTGCGTTACAGTCGTGGGGTCGATAGCTATTTGCAGGTTCAGATCGCACAGATTAATTACTACCTGGCTCGTCAGGCCGCGCTTCTGACAACGTTCAACGCAATGGTGAATCGCGTACAGCTCTACACTGCCCTCGGAGGGGGCCTCAAGCCATGATCGATTTAGGTGTAAACATTGATCACGTCGCAACGCTCAGGCAACAGCGACATACGTCCTATCCGGATCCAATTCAGGCTGCGCTGCGTGCTGAAGAGGCCGGCGCCGATCTGATCACCTTGCATTTGCGTGAAGATCGCCGCCACATTCAGGATGCCGATGTTTTTGCTATCCGTCCGCTGTTGCGCACACGTATGAATCTCGAATGTGCTGTAACAGAAGAAATGCTTGCTATCGCCTGCAAAGTCTTGCCTCAAGACGTGTGTCTGGTGCCAGAGAAACGTAGCGAGTTAACGACTGAGGGTGGTTTGGACGTAGTGAGCGGTTTTCAGTCTGTCAAAGCTGCCGTAGAAAGACTGCAGTCCGAGGGTATTCGGGTATCCTTGTTTATTGATCCTGACGCGCAGCAGATCAAAGCCGCAACAGATACTGGGGCTTCGGTGATTGAATTGCACACAGGCGCCTATGCTGAGGCTAAGACTGAGGCTGCGGTCTTGGTCGAACTGGATCGGTTAAAGCGAGCGATTCAATGCGCGATCTCTGCGGGGTTAAGAACAAATGCCGGACACGGGTTGCACGGACAGAACGTTGCGCCTATTGCCGCCCTGGACGGCATCGCCGAGTTGAATATCGGCCACGCAATCGTTGCACAGGCTATTTTTGACGGTTGGGAGACGGCCATTCGCAATATGAAAGCGGCGATCATTTCGGCGCGCCTGAATGCGCAGCGCACTGGCAAGCAGTAAATCGATCAGGTTCAATGGATAGCGCCTGATGCCTTCACCCTTGCCATCACTGATGCCACCGACTAGCGCCATCGCTGGTATCGGGCTGGATTTAATTAAAATGGATCGAATCGACCGTGCATGGCAGCGGCATCCAGACAAGTTCCCTGCAAAAATTCTCGGGCCAGATGAGTTAAAAGTATTTCAGGCTCGTGCTGCGAGAGACCGGCTGCGCGGTGTGCGCTACTTGGCTACTCGCTTTGCCGCAAAAGAGGCATTCTCCAAGGCAATTGGCCTAGGTATGCGGTCTCCTATGTGGTGGACAAGGATGCAAACGCTAAACATGGCCGGCGGCCGACCATGCGTGGTCTTATCGTCACCTTTAAAAGAATGGTTCGAGCACAGGTTTGGTGCAGCGCATATATCGCTCACCGACGAGTCGGAGTATGGTGCTGCTTACGCGGTAGTCGAATCCAAGCAAGCTTAAAAGGCGTTGTTATGTCTAGCAAGAAAAAAAATTCCTCTCTGCCTCGCGGTCCACTCATGGTCGATGTCGAAGGCTTTACCCTGACGGACATTGAAAAAGAGCGACTGAGCCATCCAATGGTTGGTGGAGTCATTTTGTTTAGCCGGAACTTTGAAAGTAGAAAGCAGTTGACCGAGCTGACTCGCAAAATACATAAGTTGCGTAAGCCGCGATTGTTGATCGCTATCGATCATGAAGGCGGTCGGGTGCAGCGTTTTCGAGAAGATGGTTTCACTGTGTTACCTTCGATGCGCAAACTGGGTGAGGCCTGGATGCAAAATCCGCTCACAGCCATGCGCCTCGCTGCCGACGTCGGTTATGTACTGGCTGCTGAGTTGCTGGCGTGCGGTGTCGATCTCAGTTTTACACCGGTGCTCGATCTTGATTACGGCGTGAGTGCTGTCATTGGTGATCGCTCGTTTCACCGCGATCCGCGCGTTGTCGCGATGCTTGCGCGTGCCTTGGCTCAAGGCCTGGGTTTTGCGGGAATGTCTGCCTGCGGTAAACATTTCCCAGGGCACGGCGCCGTTGAAGCAGATTCGCATCATGAAATTCCCCACGACAATCGTAGCCTGACAAGAATCCTTCAAGAGGATGCCGCGCCTTATCAGTGGTTGGGTGATCAGGCGATCGCCTCAGTCATGCCTGCACACGTGATTTACAACAAAATCGATGCTAAGCCCGCAGGCTTTTCCAGTATCTGGATCCAAGACGTTCTTCGAACTCGTTTAGGTTATGACGGCGTGGTGTTTTCTGATGATTTGACGATGGAAGGGGCATCTGTTGCAGGTGATATCGTTGATCGTGCACGAGCAGCGCTTGAAGCTGGCTGTGATATGGCGCTGGTATGTAACCGTCCTGATTTGGCCGATGATTTAATTCAGCGCTATCGCGTCGAGCAACTCAAAGCTTCGCAGGCACGCGTGGCGAGGTTGATGCCAAAGCGGGTCCATAGCGACTGGAAAACACTTCAACGAACACCCGCATATCAGCAGGCGCTGACGTCGGTTCGCTCTCTAAATGAAGGACGCTGAGACCCCATCGGGTTTGCCACCTGAAGCGCCCGCGTTTGATATCAAGGCGTTTCTTGCGCAATTGCCTCATTTGCCCGGTGTCTATCGACACATTGATGCCGAAGATGTGGTTTTGTATGTTGGTAAAGCACGTGATCTTAAAAAAAGGGTTTCGTCGTACTTCCAAAAAACACCGTCTAGCCCAAGAATTGGACACATGGTCGACAGGGTCGTGCGGCTTGAGGTCACAGTCACGAGATCCGAAGCCGAGGCTTTGATCCTTGAAAACAATCTCATCAAAACGCTTCGACCACGTTACAACATTTTATTTCGCGACGACAAGTCATATCCTTATTTAATGTTGTCTGGGCACGTTGCCCCACGTATCGCCTACTACCGGGGGGCGACACAGAAGAAAGGACAGTTCTTCGGGCCCTATCCAAGCGCTTGGGCGGTGCGCGAGACTATCCAGATTCTGCAGAAAGTTTTTCGTTTGCGCACATGTGAAGATACTGTGTTCGCAAACCGGTCGCGGCCCTGTCTGCAGTTTCAGATTGGCCGTTGTTCGGCGCCTTGCGTTGATGAGATATCCAAAGAAGACTACTCTGCAGACGCTAATCGTGCTGCCCGATTTTTAAATGGCGAAACACGCGAGATCATGGGCGATATTGAAGCGCGTATGCATGAAGCGGCGACTGAACTTGAGTTTGAGAAAGCTGCCTTGTTGCGCAATCAGATGGGCGCACTTGCCAGAGTCTTGCATCAGCAAACCATGGAAAACAGCGATAGCTCGGACACCGATATCATCGCGGTAGCCTCCTCTGGTGGTAAGGTCTGCGTCAATCTGGCGATGGTGCGAGGAGGGCGTCATCTCGGTGATCGCGCCTTTTTCCCGACACACACTGATAACGATGCAGCGGCAGAGGTTCTTGAAGTCTTTATGGCCCAGCATTACATTGACAACCCTTTGCCAGCCATGATTGTCGGATCCCACCCCTTGCCTGATCCAGACCTGATTGATTTATTAGCTAACGCTGGGCAAACGAAAGTCCGCTTTTTGGTGCGTCCGCAAGGTTTGGCCAAGGCCTGGCTTGAACAGGCGGCCCGAAACGCTGAAATGGCTTTGACAAACGCTCTGTCAGAGACTGGAGCGCGAAGTGCGAGAACCTTGGCGCTTGCCGAGACGCTTGGTCTTGATACCGATCCGCTGGCACTTGAAGAACTTCACATTGAATGCTTCGATATTAGCCATACCGCCGGTGAGGCGACGCAAGCGTCTTGTGTCGTGTACCACCACCATGCCATGCAGTCATCGCTGTATAGACGCTACAACATTGCTGGCATTACCCCAGGAGATGATTACGCAGCCATGAGGCAAGTGCTGACCCGTCGCTTTGGGAAAGTCGCGGACGGCGAGGCGCAGATGCCAGGGCTGGTGCTAATCGACGGGGGCAAGGGCCAAGTCGAGATCGCTCGGCAAGTTTTCGTAGAATTTGGCTTAGATGTTCAAGTCATCGTCGGTGTGGCCAAGGGCGAAAATCGCAAAGTCGGTCTTGAGACGTTGATCTTTGCGGATGACCGGCCGGCGCTGCTGCTTGGTCAAGAGTCTGCGGCATTGATGTTGATCGCTCAGATTCGCGATGAAGCACATCGGTTTGCCATCACCGGGATGCGAGCTAAACGCGCGAAGGCGCGCAATGTTTCCAGACTTGAGGACATCGATGGGGTAGGTGCCAAGCGCAGGCAAAAACTGTTGGCTCGCTTCGGTGGTTTCTCAGGCGTTGTCTCGGCAAGCATAGAAGATTTGTCATCGGTCGAGGGAATCTCGCCAGATTTAGCCGAACGTATCTATTTTGCACTGAGATGAATTGAGTGAAGTGACTTTTCAAAAATCATGCAAAGCTATCGGTTAGCATACGCACATGCCTATTAATTTACCGATTATTCTTACCTGGTTGCGGATCGGCATGATCCCTTTAGTTGTCGCGCTCTTTTACGTGCCTGACAGCATTATCCACACACAATTGCGGGATGCGATTGCGGCGTCTGCGTTTATTCTCGCTGCACTGACAGATTGGTTGGATGGCTGGCTGGCCAGGCGCTGGAACCAAACCTCATCTTTCGGGGCGTTTCTCGATCCGGTTGCCGATAAGTTGATGGTTTGCGCGGCACTGGTCGTGTTACTGAGCCTTGATCGAGTCGACTCGCTGATCGCTGTTGTCATTGTCGGGCGTGAAATTACGATATCTGCGTTACGCGAGTGGATGGCGCAACTCGGTGCGCGAGCCAACGTTGCTGTTCACTGGTTAGGTAAATTTAAAACAGCTGCCCAAATGATTGCCATTCCCTGCCTGCTCTATCCCTACACCCTGTTCGAAATTCCTCTGGCCAAAGCCGGATTGATTCTGATTATCATCGCCGCAATCCTGACTGTTTGGTCAATGTTCTATTACCTGCGCCGGGCTTGGCCAGTCATTCGCGAAAAGGCAATTTGAGGGGGCAACTACTCGCTCGGATTGCTAGTGCGGCTCGTTAATTATTACTGCCTGGCGCTTCTGCAGATATTCGGCTCAGACATATCTGGTGTTGCGCGCCAGGGATTAATATCAAGCCCTCCGCGCCTGGTATAGCGTGCATAGACGGATAAGGACTTAGGCCGACAGCTCGACATGAGGTCCATGAAGATTTTTTCGACGCAATGCTCGTGAAAACCATTGTGAAGCCGATAAGAAACGATATATTTCAACAAGCTTGCATGATCAATCGCCTTGCCTGAGTATTCGATCTCGATGCAAGCCCAATCAGGTTGATCGGTCACGGGGCAGTTGGATTTAAGTAGTCTTGAAAAAACCTTTTCGTTTTGAACGGTTCTGTCATTCAATCCCGACGCGGCATTGACCGCGGCACTCGCAAGTTTTAACAGTGACGCGTTCGGTTCGTATGTGTCTATTTCAACATCGAGCTTGTCAAGGTTAATCCCGTCGAATTCTTTGATCTGTTCACCAGCAAATTGATCTGGGCCGATTAACTCGATGTCAACGTCTCCGCCGAGTATTGCCTGCAAATCCAGCCGCAAGCGATCAAACACCTGGTGGACTGTTTCGAATCGAGTCTGATTGAAGCTGTTCAGATAGAGTTTGAAAGACTTAGACTCAATAATATTAGGGCTCGTGATCGCGACTTTTATCCGCAACAAGGCTACTTTAGGCAGACCTTTGGCATTCAGCCAGGAGAGCTCGTAGGCATTCCACAAATCCCAGCCCGTGAAGGGGAGGGGTGAAGACAGATCCAATCCAAGACTGCGTCTTGCCTCTGCACGAGCGATAGGGAAAAGCAAGGAGGCACTATACCCGCTGGGATAGGATACAGACTTGCCTAAAGGCACATCAAGCGGGATATTAGGCGAGCTAGTTTCAGAAAAGTGAGTCATTGATGCGTGAGGGTGGTTAGCCTAACCATGACGTTCACCGGCTAGTAAACGTACAGCAGTGTAGGTCATCACATCGAGACCGTTTTGATTTTTAACATCAATGCGAGAGGTTACGACAGCCCGATTATTTTTGGATGTCGGCTTGATACCGGTGACTTCGATTTCAGCCCATATCGTGTCTCCCGCCATGACCGGGGCAAGCACTTTTTTATGAACTTCAAGCAAGGCCAAACCAGTGCCTTGAACCATACCTTGCATGACAAAACCCTCAATCAAGGTATAAGTTAGCGCACCGGGTGCAGGGCGGCCTTTCATCGCACCGTGCTCAAAGGTGATGTCAATAAAAATAGTCTCAAGCATGCCAGTCACACTGACAAAGTTGATGATGTCAGTTTCAGTGATTGTGCGTTTGAATGTGCGTAACTTCTGACCCACCGACAATTCCTGCCAGATGTATCCCGCACCCATTAAGGGCAGCTTGCTCATTTTGTCGACCCCATGGCGTGCTGTTTGGCTGCGCCGCTCTGAAGCAGTGACTCCACCGCTGTAAGCGGGACGCCAGCGGCTAACAATGTTTCGCGCGTATCGGCACCAAGTCTTGGCGGCATGATTGGCTCGACCTGCGACTTTTGCATCCGAACGGGATGACGGGTAAATCGGTAGGTACGACCTTGCTCGTCCTGGAGATCTTGAAAAAAATCTACGCTTTTCAAATGAGGGTCTGACTCCAGATCCTCTAGCCGATTGATAGGGGCTGCTGGAATCTCATATTG
This sequence comes from Jezberella montanilacus, assembly GCF_003003055.1. Classification (GTDB taxonomy): domain Bacteria; phylum Pseudomonadota; class Gammaproteobacteria; order Burkholderiales; family Burkholderiaceae_B; genus Zwartia; species Zwartia montanilacus. The sequence goes on along the minus strand of NZ_PVTV01000011.1, from coordinate 388,273 downwards.
GTCACAAAAGGCAAGCCAGAAAGCGGTTTTTTTGTCAGCGACAATTCGACCGGCCGTTTCATAGAGTGCTGCGATATGCTGGGTGCGCATAGACATCGTTTTGAATCTATCATCAGCAGCCAGTTCCAGGCTGCCCGTGCCGGTAAAAAAATTAGCCCAGTGTTTATCGGTGTAGGGCATCATGCAAATATAACCGTCGCTGGTTTGGTAAGGTTTTCGCCAGGGAGTCAGGGCTCTGGGGTAACCAATCTCGTCGCATAGCCCGGGCAAATGATGGCCATAAAAGTGTTCGACCATGACAAAACCAGTCATGGTTTCAAACATGGGAATTTCAATGAACTGACCTTCGCCCGAGCGCTCACGCTGAAACAGTGCCGCCAGGATGGCATGCGTTGCAACCATCCCGCACGTTTTGTCTGCAGCGACTGTTGGCAGGTAGCGTGGTGTTCCTCCCTGCCGAGTCATGAGGTCAGCGACACCGCTCAGGCCTTGTATTACATCGTCGTAGGCGGGTTGCCCAGCGTAGGCACCACCATTGCCAAATCCGTGCAGTCCAGCGTAGACAAGTTTTGGATTTCGAGCCAACAGTGTTTCGTGATCGAGCCCAAGTGCCGCCATTTTCTGAGGGCGCACGCTATGCATAAACACGTCTGCCTGATCAATCAAGGTCAGCAGTGCCGCTAATGCGTCGGGTTGTTTCAGATCCAGGCAAACGCTTTTTTTGTTGCGGTTAACGCCCAAGAATATTGCTGACAAGCCTTGCTCGTGATGGGCGCCGGTATAGCGAGTTGAGTCTCCCTCAGGCGCTTCGACTTTAATGACTTCTGCTCCGTAATCAGCGAGTGTCTGGCTAGCATAGGGGCCGAACAGTACCGAAGTCATATCGATAATTTTGATGCCACCCAAAGCCGACTTAGCTTGAGTCTGTGTTTGTTTGCTCATTTTTTTAATGTTTTGCTGTAATGAAATCTGGCTTTTGCCAAGAAGAAAGCATGAACCCAGAAGCGGGTTAATCTTCAACGTATGAAACCTTAACATGTCTATTGACGGACCCTGCCTATGTTGACCGCACTTGATTTCACCCCCGTTCCCAAAGAGGAACTCGCTTTTCGAGGACAAATCAGATCATTTCTGCAAGAGGCCCTGGCAGACTATCCCTACCACCAGCGAGCTCGCTCCTGGATGGGTTCTAGCGCAGAGTTCAGCCGTAAGCTCGGCGCTCAGGGTTGGTTAGGGCTGACGGTCCCCAAAGAGTTTGGGGGAGCTGGAAAGGGATTTTTCTCGCGCTTTATTTTGGCAGAAGAGCTTTTAGCATCTGGTGCACCAGTAGCCAGTCATTGGATTGCAGACCGTCAGAGTGCGCCGCTGTTATTACGCTACGGTACTGACGCTCAGCGCCGACAATACATTCCGAAGATTTGTCGTGGCGAGTCTTTTTTTTGTATCGGAATGAGTGAGTCGAATTCAGGCTCAGACCTAGCCAGTATCAGAACTCGTGCGGTGCTCAACGACCAAGGCTGGTTGCTCAACGGCAGCAAAATCTGGACCACCAATGCACATCAATGTGACTACATGATTGCGCTCGTGAGAACCTCGGGTGAAGCAGCCGATCGTCAACAGGGTTTATCGCAAGTTCTGATCGATTTGACGCTACCAGGCGTGACACGCAAACCAATTGTTGACTTAGCAGGGGATGCGCATTTTTCAGAGGTATTTTTTGATAATGTGCAATTAGCCGCTGACGCCCTGATTGGGGTAGAAGGCCAGGGCTGGGATCAAGTGACTGCAGAACTCGCCTTCGAGCGCAGTGGCCCTGAGCGGATCTACTCAAGTATGGCACTGCTTGATTGTTGGGTTAATGCGCTGCGCGAGCAGCACGTTTCGGATTCAGCGACGCAGGCCTTGGTTGGCGGCTTGGTGGCAGAAATGGCAGTCTTGAGAGGCTTGTCGCTCGCGGTGACAAAAAAACTTGTTGATGGTGAAAGTCCCGCCATTGAGGCTTCGGTTGTCAAAGATTTCGGCACGGATTTTGAGCAAAAAGTGATTCGCCAGGTGAGCGCCTGGTTAGGTAGCAACCCTGACTTCGTCGTCTCGGGCGACTTGCTCAAAGCCCTTGGCTATCTGGAACAAATGGGCGTTACCTTCTCCTTGCGAGGCGGTACTCGTGAGATCCTTCGAGGGATTATTGCTCGCGGTCTAGGCCTCCGTTAAATTTTTAAAGTGAATCACATCATGCAAGACTCTTTTTTTGACAGCACTGAAAAACTGCTTTCTGAAGTCAGTTCTCCCGCACTGATCCGCAAGATTGAACACGGCGGTGACACAACTGCCATGTGGTCGAGCCTTGAGGCATCTGGTTTCGGTGATGCGTTGGTACCTGAAAGCGCCGGAGGAGCAGGTTTGACGCTCTCAGATATTGGCTCTGTTCTTTTTTCAATCGGTCGGCATGCGGTCCCGTTGCCCTTCGCCCACACTCTTTTGGCACGCGCCTGGTTAAACGATGCTGGGCTAGCACTACCCAAAGGTGCCGTGACTTTTGCGCCTTTTCAAGTGGACAAGTCGGGCGATGGGGTTACCGCCCGTGCCGTCAGTTTTGGTAAAACAACTGACTGGGTGCTTGCCCAAAAAAATGAAGACGTGTGGTTGTTGCCCGTTGCGGAGGCAAGCGTCGCCACCTCTGGCGGCTATGGGTCAGTAGACGCTGATCTGCGCTGGCCAACCGAGGTCGGAAAACGAAGTTTGATCGGCCGCTGGTCAGTTGACCAGTTTCAACCTTTGCTTGCGCTATCAATGGCTGCCCTGATTGCTGGCGTCTCTGATCGGGTTTACGAAATGACGTTGGCTTACGCTAATCAACGCGTGCAGTTTGGTAAACCCATTGGGAAGTTTCAAGCACTGCAGCAACAAATTAGCGAGATGGCTGAACAAGTGTTCGGGGCGCGAATGGCCGTGCAAATGGCCTGTCAAAGCAATAGCTGGCGACCATTGCCTGCCTTGGCAGCAATGGCTAAAGCACAAACCAGTCAGGCCGTGGCTAGAGTTAGCTCTACCGCGCACGCGGTACACGGTGCAATTGGCGTGACTGCCGAGTACGACTTGCAGTTATACACTCGGCGATTGAACGAATGGGCTCGCTTGGGTGGTGGTTATGGATACTGGGCACATAAGCTAGGAGCCAGCGTATTACAATGCGATCGCTCCGTGCTGGACTATGTCAGACTAGATTTGTTCGGCGAGCCTGTGTGAATTGAGATGATGAGATAAAAGTCCTGCCAATGAAGCAACAAGATTTGCCTGATTTTATTAGCGGCCCGTCAGTATGGAAAGGTCCTGTATTTTCGGCAAGCGGCGTTTGGCGACACACCTTAACTGATGCTGAGGTCGCTGAAGTCGCCCTTGCGGCACGATCTTTTCTAGAGATCACAGACAATATCGGGAAGATGACGATCGAGCAGTTTTCACTGCCAACGCTTGGTCGTCGCTTACGTGCAATTCGTGACGAGCTGCTCAACGGATCGGGCGTCGCGCTTTTGCAGGCCTTGCCAGTCAAAGAGTGGTCTACTCAATTAAGCGCAACTGCTTTTTTCGGTATTGGATTGCATCTGGGTCTGCCAAGACCTCAGAACGCCAAAGGCCATTTACTTGGGCACGTGGTTGATATGGGTATGGATGCCAACGACCCCAACGTGCGGATTTATCAGACTCACGAGCGACAAACTTTCCATACCGATAGTAGCGATATCGTTGGTCTGTTGTGTTTGCAGCAAGCTAAATCCGGGGGCGACTCGGCACTCGTTTCATCCAACACCATCTTTAATGAAATGAAAGCTAAGCATCCGAAACTGGCAGCCGCGTTGTTCGACCCGATTGCGACAGATCGCAGAGGCGAATTTACAGCGGGACAGAAGCCTTTTTTTGAGATCCCGGTTTTTAACTGGCATGCAGGCTTGATGTCCAGTATCTATCAGCGTCAATATATCGACTCTGCCCAGCGTTTCGAAGACGCCATGCGATTGACAACGACGCATGTCGAAGCATTGGATTGTTTTGATTCCCTGGCCAATGATGCAGCGTTGAATTTTCTCATGCGCCTGGAACCCGGCGATATGCAGTTTGTCCACAATCATAGTTTGCTTCACGATCGAACCGCCTTTGAGGATTGGTCTGATCCCGCTCGTCGTAGACATCTTCTGCGTCTTTGGATTTCCTCGCCTGATGCCCGCCCACTCCCCGACGTGTTTGCCCAACGCTATGGCACGGTGGTGCCCGGCATTCGAGGCGGTGTGATGGTTCCTGCCGATCAATGGCATGTGCCTTTGACAGCTGCCTGATCGTTTTGTCTCAAAAGGGATATTCATGACTTCATTATCAAACTTCCTTAAGTTGGCCTTACTCGCGGTGATGGCTGTGTGCCTGTTAGGCTGCCAGTCTAAGACGGAGGCTAAGCGCGATGATGGTGTTCTTAAAACCATCGCGGCGGTTATTAAAGGCGCTAGCTTGAGCTCGGCCAAGAATGCTGTCTATGCCGCCTGTACCCAACTTGGCTACAAAGTCGTGTCGACTGCGGATCCCATTGTTTGTGAGCAAAGTAAATTGAGCGAAAAGCGCGAGCGCGAGCTGATGCAATGGCTTGGTACACAGATACAAGGCTTGGATAATGAGTACACGATGGCACCCAAAGCGTTTATCAGCTTTGGGGTCAAGGCTAACGCCGCAGATGTCGATGTCATCGCAAACGCCTATGCGACGGTCTTGGATTTAGGTGAAACCCCCAGAAAATACAATCTCAGTGATGAAACCGCCGTGCAACAAATTCAGGCTTTGCTGGGTGCAGCAGGTGCGCGATGAGCGGTTCAGATCATCCGGGTCATTGGGATTTCAAACCTTATCGCTTGACCGTTGCTCGGATACTTAACGAGCATCAACCAGCGACGGTGTTAGATATAGCCTGCGGTGAAGGTTGGATTAAAAAGTGCATGAAAACCCCTGTCTTTGTTCACGGGCTTGATTTCTATGAATCAGCACCCGAAGACTACGATTTGTTCTCCTCCTTCTGGATGGATGAGGGCGTACCCGATAGCTGTGGTTTGTTTGATGTAGCCGTCTGCTGTGAGGCGATTCCCTACTTACAAAACTTTGGTGTTTTCTTTCAAAGTGTCAATCGGCACCTTAAGCCAGGTGGTAGATTTATCTTGTCCGTGCCAAATTCGATCTACGCCGCATCCAGAGTTGATCACGTCATTCAGGGCTTTCCGCGAGCAAATAACTATTTTGTGAATACGGTAGCCGACTCGCATATGCCTTGGCTACCGCTGAATTTTTATCAAATCCGCTTTTTGCTCGGCATGAACGGCTTTGGTGACGTAGCGGTGCACGAGGTTGACGAACCGAAGCCCAAACACGCATGGGAAAAGCTGGTCGGCCTTGTTTCAAAGGCGTATATTCGTCGCCGTTTGCGGAAGTCTCGTACCGAAGAAGAACAAAAAATGTGGACGCAAGCCTTGACCGACCAATTAGTCTATGGCCGGCGTCTGGTCCTTTCGGCAGTCAAATTAACCAGCTGATTTCGCTGTTTTCGTTTTTGCAGTGTTGGTTTTTGCAGATTTGGCTTTTGCTGTCTTGGTCGTTTTCTTGGTGCCGGTCGAGCTTTTTGCTACCGTTTTCTTGGTTCCGGACGATTTTTTTACGTTGTTGGACTTCTTGGCTTGCGTCGACGAGGTATTTTTTGTTGTCGCAGTTTTGGCAGCTACGACTGGGGCTGCGCTTGAAAGAAACGCCGCTAACGTCGCGCTGATGAGTAATTTTTTCAACATAAGACTTCCTTTTATCTACAACTGCAACAATTTTGTAACCTAGTTGACTCGCATTTTAATCTTTTTGGTCGTAAAGTAGCGTGATTGTCATCATTGGTAACTAGGATTTGTGCTCGTTGTATTTAACGCGGCTACCAAAGACCGGCAATTGATTTTGGCATCGTCGGATTGGACGCAGCTAAGCTGATTAATAATTGATAAAAATTATCAGGAGCAAAAATGAAACTAAACGTAAACGGCGCAAGCGTCGATTTTGAAGGCGATGCAAATACGCCCTTGTTGTGGGTCTTACGTGACCATCTCAACATCACAACGCCAAAATTTGGTTGCGGTGCAGGGCTCTGTGGAGCCTGTACAGTTCACCTTGAAGGCGAGGCGATTCGCTCCTGTTCTTTGCCCGTGTCAGCAGCCATGGGTAAACGTGTGACAACACTCGAGGGCTTGCCTGCTGCACTCAGTAAACCCATTCAAGACGCCTGGATCGCTGAGTCGGTTCCCCAATGCGGCTACTGCCAGTGCGGGCAGATGATGTCTGCCGCTGCCTTGCTATCCAAGAACAAAACGCCTAGCGAGACTCAAATCGTCGAAGCCATGGACGGCAATATTTGTCGTTGTGGCACCTATTCACGCATTAAGAAAGCCATCGTTCGCGCTGGCAACAACATTGCTTAATGAACGCAATAGGAGACTAAAAATGGATCGTCGCTCATTTATTAAATCAAGTGCCGTGCTCGGCTCGGGACTGTTGGTTGGTTTTTCCTTTAAGCAAAACATGGCAATAGCTGGCGAAGCCGCTCTGGCCAATCCGTGGCTTCGAATTGATACCGATAATTCGGTCACGATCACTGTTGCTCGCTCTGAGATGGGACAGGACGTTTACACGTCCATGAGTATGCTGATTGCTGACGAGTTGGATTATCCGTTGGGCAAGGTCAAGATTGAAATGGCCGCCGTCGATCCCAAAGCATATGGTAATGATGCGCTGGGTGGTGCCCAGATAACGGGTGGCTCGACTTCCATGCGCGATGCCTGGATCAAGTTGCGCACGGTTGGCGCCACCGCACGAGAAATGCTGGTTGCAGCTGCCGCACAAAAATGGAACGTCCCAGCATCACAGTGTGTTGCGAGTGACGGCATGGTGACGGCAGGCGCTAACAAGGCAAGCTACGGCGAGCTGGCTGCTGCCGCTGCAATGGTCAAACCTTCTGGCAAACCAGCACTCAAAACACCAGCACAGTTCAAATACATTGGTAAAGCATTTGGCCGTCTGGATACGCCAGCCAAAGTAATGGGTACCGCTCAGTACGGTATTGACGTTCGTCAGCCAGGTATGTTGTCCGCAGCGATTGCCATGAGCCCCGTCATTGGTGGCAAAGTGGTGAGTTATGACGCGACAGCTGCTAAAGCGGTGCCTGGTGTTGAAGCGATCGTCCAGGTACCTGATGGTGTGGGTGTGGTTGCTAAGGACTTTTACACAGCTAAAAAAGCGCGCGATTTGCTCAATGTGGTCTGGGATAACGGTAATACCGCACCCACCGCTGATATGGCAGCGATCAAAAAGGGCTTGCGAGCAGCCAGCAAGACCAAAGGCGCAATCGTTGGTAAAGCAGGCAATGTCGAGGCGCCAATGACTGGTGCGGTCAAGCAGCTGACAGCTGAATACGAGCTACCCTTTGCTGCGCACGCCACGCTTGAGCCCATGAACTGCTCAGTAACGATCGCGAACGGCGAGTGTCACGTCTGGGGTCCTGTGCAGTTCCAGCAAGGTACACAAGGCGTCGCAGCAGCTGCGTCAGGCATGCCACCAGAAAAGGTTTTTGTTCATACAACCTTCTTAGGTGGTGGTTATGGCCGTAAACTTGAAAACGACTTCGTTGGTCAGGCCGTATCGATTGCTAAAGCCAGCGGCAAGTCCATCCGTCTGACCTGGACGCGTGAAGACGACATGACGCATGACTTCTATCGCCCAATTAGCTTGAGTCAACTGGCTGGCGGATTTGACGCCAAGGGCAACTTGATCGGCCTGTCATCTAAGTTGACATCGCCATCGGTGACTGCACGTGCCTTCCCTGGTTTCGTTGTAAAAGGTAACGATCCCTTTATGACTGAGGGCACGGCTAATCTGACGTACGGCGTAAAAAACTATCGTGCCGAAAACGTCATTCACGATACCGGTATTCGGGTTGGCTACTGGCGTGCAGTGAGTAACAACTTGAACGCTTTCGCTGTCGAGAGCTTCATGGACGAACTCGCTGCTGAAGCGGGTCAGGATCCGGTTGAGTTTCGTATGGCACTGTTGGGCAAGCAACCACGTGCGCAAAAAGTGCTTGCGACAGCGTCTGAAAAAGCTGGTTGGGGGATGCTGCGTCAACGGGGTACGGCCCTAGGTGTTGCGCAAATGGAGTGCTACGGTGCTTACATTGCTGTTGTCGCTGAAGTGTCTCTTAAAGATGGGATCCCGAAGGTGCATAAATTGACTTGCGCTGTGGACGTTGGCGTCGCCGTTCGCCCCGACCAGGTCGTTGCGCAAATCGAAAGTGCAATGCTGCTCGGTTTCTCAACGTCGATGAAGAACGCAATTACCTTCAAAGACGGCGCAGCGCAGCAGCGTAACTTTGATACCTATCCGATGATGCGTATGTCTGATTTGCCTGTGATCGACATCACCGTGATTCAGGGCGGTGATGCGCCATCCGGGTTGGGTGAAGTCGGTACGCCACTGGTTGCGCCAGCCATTGCAAACGCGATCGTGGCAGCGGGTGGTCAGAGAACTCGTGCTCTGCCCTTTATCAAAGCCTAAGCAGTTACGCTGAGACCTTACTCTGTATTGATTCAGAGTAAGGTGTTCAGATCTACGTCAGTCAAGCCGCCGTCAGGCGGCTTTTTGCATCGTGCGACGGGGCAAGTCGAGCGTCGTCACTCGAGTGAGCTCGCGTTTATATTTAACGTCATCAAAAGGACGCGCTCGATGCAAGCTCGCGCGGTTATCCCAGATGACAAGATCACCAGGCATCCACTCGTGAGAGAAAATATATTTCTCACGTGTCGCATGTTCGATCAGATCTTTCAGCAGCAACCGACCTTCCGGGATAGGCCATTCGACGATACGCGACGCATGAGATGCAACATAGAGTGCCTTGCGGTCATTCTCCGCAAAGTGTCTCACCAGACGGTGCGTTGCACCAGGCAACTTGGCACTCTCTTCTTCAGAGAAATCAAAACCCATGGTGTGACGAGAGTAGACAATTGAATGATGAGCATGCAGATTCTCGATTCTGGCTTTGATTTCCTCATCCAAATCATCATAAGCAGTGCGGGTGTCGGCGAACTGGGTATCGGCACGAACAGGTGGCAGATTGCGAGCGAACAAGAGCGAATAGCGTCCTGACGGATCTTCAAATGAAGCATCGGTATGCCAGATTCGATTACTGATCCCGTTCATGCGACGCCTATCATTGGCTACCAATATATCCCCATCTGCACCGACATTCGAAATGTCGGTTAGGGCTTCATTGCCATAGCGATTTTTGGTCAAGGCAGCCGAAGAGGTCTTGGCGTGCAGTTCCCCATCTAACCGTTGAGCGAATTCAAGTTGACCTTCGTTTGAGAATCGCTGGTTCCGAAAAATCAGCACAGCATATTTCGACATGCCATCCCTGATTGCCTGAAGAGTGGACTCATCATGTACAGCACTCAAGTCGATAGCACTCACCTCGCCGACAAAGCTGGCATGGCGTTGCGTGATCGTGATTGTCATTGTTTTTATCCCCGCGTTTTGTCTCTGCTAACTATACCTCGTGAGGTATTGTTAAGCTACTTTTATGCCGATTTATGCTGCGTCGCAGCAATCAAAACGAGTTGTTCTGAGTGCTACAATTTTTGACTAATCTAGATTTTTTTCGCGATCAATCGCATAACTGAAACAATACTATGACCGCTTCCTTAAATGCTCCTGATTATGTTCGCCACGAGGGCCTAAAAAAATGGGTCGCCGATATTGTGGCTAAAACCCGTCCTGCGAAAGTAGTATGGTGTGACGGCTCTCAGGAAGAGTACGACAGGCTTTGCGGCGAGATGGTTCAGTCTGGCATGCTGCATAAACTCAGTGCGAGTAAACGCCCGAATTCCTATTTGGCTCGCTCGTCGCCTGACGACGTCGCGCGGGTTGAAGATCGTACTTTCATCTGCAGCCAAAATAAAGCCGATGCAGGTCCAACCAATAATTGGATCGAACCTACCGAGATGCGCGGGACGCTGGACAGGTTGTTTGATGGCGCCATGGCTGGCCGCACACTATATGTCGTGCCATTTTCCATGGGCCCGCTTGGTTCGCCGATTGCCCAGATTGGGATTGAGCTCTCAGATTCGCCCTACGTTGTTGTCAACATGCGGATGATGACTCGTATGGGTCGTAAAGTATTCGACGTTCTGGGCACTGATGGCGATTACGTTCCTTGTGTCCACACCGTTGGCGCACCACTTGCTGAAGGTCAGGCAGATGTCGTCTGGCCCTGCAATGAGACGAAATATATCGTTCATTTCCCTGAAACGCGTGAAATCTGGTCTTACGGCTCCGGTTACGGTGGCAATGCGCTGTTGGGCAAAAAATGTTTTGCTTTGCGTATCGCATCCAATATGGGACGCAGTGCTGCGGCCGGACAGTCCCCGGGCTGGTTAGCTGAGCATATGCTGATCTTGGGTGTTCAGACTCCCAAGGGTGAGAAGTATCACGTCGCTGCAGCTTTCCCTTCAGCCTGTGGCAAAACGAATTTTGCAATGTTGATCCCGCCGCAAGGGCTCGCGCAAGAAGGCTGGAAGATCACCACGATCGGTGACGATATCGCCTGGATCAAACCGGATGCGCAAGGTAATTTGCGTGCGATCAATCCAGAGGCCGGTTATTTTGGCGTTGCACCAGGCACGAACAAATCATCCAATTTCAATTGTATGGAGACCCTTGCCCATGACGTGATCTTCACCAACGTTGGCTTGACCGACGACGGTGATGTCTGGTGGGAAGGTATGACCAAAGAGGCGCCAGCTCATTTGATCGACTGGCAGGGCCGTGACTGGACTCCAGAGCTGGCCAGAGAGAAGGGCGTCAAGGCGGCCCATCCTAATGCCCGGTTCACAGTTGCTGCTATTAACAATCCAGTGCTGGATTCAGAGTGGGACAATCCCGCGGGCGTTGTGATCGATGCGTTTATTTTTGGTGGTCGCCGATCCACGACGGTACCTTTGGTGACTGAGGCTCGTAACTGGTCCGAAGGTGTCTATATGGCAGCAACGATGGGCTCTGAGACGACTGCAGCGGCTACCGGTCAGCAAGGTGTTGTGCGCCGTGATCCGTTCGCCATGCTTCCGTTCTGCGGCTACAACATGGCTGAGTATTTTCAGCACTGGTTGTCATTGGGTGAGCACTTGACCGCCTCAGGTGCCAAATTGCCAAAAATCTTCTGCGTGAATTGGTTTCGCACCGACGAAAATGGCAAGTTTGTTTGGCCTGGCTTTAGTGAAAACACCCGTGTTCTTAAATGGATGCTAGGTCGTATTGAAGAGCAAGCCGAAGGCGTCGAGCATGTTTTCGGCATCACGCCTCGCTACCAGGATCTCGACTGGAGAGGCATGGATTTCTCGATTGATAAATTCACGAAAATTACCTCAATTGATATCCAGGCCTGGCGCAAAGAGTTTGAGCTGCACACGGATCTGTTCAAGTTGTTAGCGCACGGTCTGCCCGAGCGCTTGCTCAACATCAAATCAGACTTCGAAGCTCGCCTGGGCTAGGTGCCCAGGCAGTGTTTTAGATGCAGGCCGTGTTTAACATGGCCTGCAAAAGCACATTGCAACCTGCTTCGATGTGCTCGGGTAGTGCATCTTCAATCTCATTGTGGCTGATGCCGTCTTTGCACGGGATGAAAATCATCGCAGTTGGGGCGACGCGTGCGAGATAGACTGCGTCATGCCCAGCGCCGCTCACGATATCCATTTCGGATAGATCCAGGGCACGGGCCCCCTTTCTGATTGCGTCTACTAATTTCGGTGCGAACGCTTGGGGCGGGAAATACACCACCTGTTTGACTTCAATGCTGACCCGGTGTGATTGGCTCAAAGCGTTTGCCGCAGCACGTAGTTCGGCATCCATGTCGAGCAATGTTTTGTCGTTATCTGCCCTGAAATCCACAGACATACTGACATGTCCGGGGATCACATTACGCGAGTTAGGATACACATCCATCATGCCAACCGTGCCGCGAGCGTGAGGTGCATATCGCATGGCAGAATCGTTCACGGTTTGTACCAATGCCGCTGCCGCAAGCAGGGCGTCTTTGCGCAACGCCATGGGGGTGGGGCCAGCGTGCGCCTCCATACCGGTGACGACGATGTCGTACCACCTTTGACCCAACGCGCCCAATACGACACCAATGGTGGTTTCGTTTGCCTCTAATACCGGGCCTTGTTCAATGTGGGCTTCAAAATAGGCGGCAATATGTTTAGGGTCGATTTGATCAGCACCAGCATAGCCAATCTGAGTGAGCGCTTGTCCAACCGTCACGCCTTCTTTGTCAGTTTGGCCAAGCACATAATCGGTCGTGAACTCGCGAACAAACGCACCAGACCCCATCATCACGGGGACGAATCGAGAACCTTCCTCGTTAGTCCATACCGCGACTTCCAGAGGTGCCTGGGTGACTATGCCCGCATCATTGAGTGTCTGCATGACTTCCAGTCCCGCGAGTACGCCGTAGTTACCATCAAACTTGCCGCCGGTTGGTTGCGTGTCGATATGACTGCCGGTCATCACCACCGGCAGGTCATTGTTTTGCCCTGAGCGGCGAGCAAAGATGTTACCGACCGCATCGACTCTGATGCTGCAACCAGCTTGACGTGCCTGCTTGACAAAAAAATCACGCCCTTGCCGATCCAGATCCGTCAGCGCAATCCGGCATACGCCGCCCTTGGGTGTTGCGCCGATAGAGGCCAAACCCATTAATGAGTCCCATAACCGCTGTTTATTAATTCGTAACGTCGCTAAGGCGGATTCACTGTTTGTATTCGGCATATCGTCACCAGTTAAATTATTCAGGCATACTTTGATTTAGGCATACTTTAGTTCGTCTAGACGGTCATACCGATGCAGTATCGTCATGAAAGAACTGCTTCAATTAACTTCGCGACTGAGTGAGAAAATTAAATGAAACTAGACGCCATTTTGCATCGCCATCGCAGTACAAAAATCGTTGCGACACTGGGTCCCAGTAGCAAAGATGCAGACATGATACGCCAGCTGTTTCTTGCCGGGGTAGATGTTTTTCGAATGAATTTCAGTCATGGCACGCATGCCGATCATCAAATTCGTTATGACATGATCCGGGCCCTTGAGCGTGAAATTGGTCGACCCATCGGGATTTTGATGGATCTGCAGGGCCCGAAGCTGAGGCTGGGGCAGATCAGTGGGGGCAAAATGAATCTCGAGATTGGTCAAAAGCTGCGGTTGGATATGAACCCCGCAATCGGCACGCATGAGCGGGTTCCCCTGTTGCATCCGGAGATTTTTGCGGCGGTGAAAGCAGGTGAAGATCTTTTGATCGACGACGGTAAAGTGCGGCTGCGAATTTTGTCCTGTGATGGCGAAAGTGCCGAGGTCGAGGCCTTGAATGCCGGCGTGATCTCAGACCGCAAAGGCGTTAATGTTCCAGGTGCCATCCTCCCACTCTCTCCGTTGACTGCTAAAGATCGTCAAGATCTTGAGTTCGGCTTGTCACTCGGGATGGACTGGATCGCTTTGTCTTTTGTACAGCGTCCTGAGGATATGCTTGAACTCAAGAATATTGTGGGCAATCGAGCAGCCATCATGGCTAAACTCGAAAAGCCTTCTGCAATTGATTCGCTTGAAGCGATTGTGGCTGCGTCCGACGGGGTCATGGTGGCTCGTGGTGATTTAGGCGTCGAGTTGCCACCCGAAGAAGTCCCCGTTCTGCAAAAACGGATCATCCGTGTTGCACGCGAAGCCGGTAAACCAGTAATCGTTGCGACCCAGATGCTCGAGTCGATGATCGCTTCACCCGTGCCCACCCGGGCTGAAGTCAGCGATGTCGCGACGGCTGTCTATGATGGGACCGATGCGGTCATGTTATCGGGCGAATCTGCGGCTGGCGCTTATCCTGCGGAAGCGGTTCAGATGATGGATCGGATCTTACAGACTATTGAAAAGGATCCATTACAGCGCATCACGATGAACGCTGTTCATTCTCGGCGTCGCAGCGATGCACGAGATGCGATCTCCGCAGCCATTCGCACAGTGGCTGAGACCCTTCCGGTGGCAGCGACAGTGGCTTACACCTCGTCTGGGTCAACCACTTTGCGAGTCGCTCACGAACGTCCTCCGGCACCCACACTTAGTATGACGCCAAGTTTACCGATTGCCAGGCGCTTATCTCTCGTCTGGGGCGTTCATTCAATTCAGGCACAAGATGTAACCAGCATGGAAGAGATCGTTAACAATGCAACTCAAACGGCGGTTAAACACGGTTTTGGTTCACCCGGAGACGCCTTGTTGATTGTTGCGGGTCAACCGTTTGGTGTGACCGGGTCAACGAATTTGTTAAGGATCGCCTACATTACGGAAGACGATAAAGCCAGATAATATAAAAATCGTGACGGAGACAAAATCATGAAGATATTCAAAGTTAGCGCCTTATTGGTTTGCTTAGGGTTAACTGCTGCGAGCGTGATGGCACAAACAACGCCAACGTCAAAACAAACCTCAAGTCCAACTCAAATCACCTCTCAAAACTCAGGTTTCCCTAACAAACCTATCTATATTCTTGTGCCCTATGGAGCCGGCAGTGGTGGTGATTTGTACAGCCGGTTTTTCGGTAAAAAGCTGTCTGAAATTCTAAAAGTACCCGTCATTGTTGAAAATAAAGCTGGCGGGGGGGGCACCGTTGCTATTCAAACCATTAAGACCAACCCGGCGGATGGTTACACGTTATTTATGGGGAGCAACTCCCCTGCGGCAGCCAATGTCGCAACGGTAAAAAATCTGACCTATGACCCACTCAGGGATTTTCGGCCAATTTCAGGCATGACAAGATCCATGGCGGTCTTCATGGTGAGTAACGATTCTTCACTGAAGACGATGGCTGACCTCCTGAAACGCGGCCATCAGCAACCCCCGTTGAATATGGCGTATTACACCTACGGGTATCAGCTTGCAGCGGCACAATTAACGGCTAAAGCAAATATCAATAGCCAGTCAGTCATGTACAAAGGATTATCGCAAGTGATGACCGACGTCATGGGTAACCAGGTCGATATTGGGGTGGTGGATTCGACTGGCTCGGTCACGACAGCAGTCTCTGGCAAGGTCCGGGCGTTATTGGTCACCGGTACTCAGCGGCACCCCGAGTTACCTGATGTGCCGACCTTGGTCGAAAGTGGTTTTCCTGAGGCAGTCCACTACAGCTGGACGGCATTTTTCGTCAACTCAAAAACGCCAGATGATATTGTCAAGGTGTTGGCAGATGCGATGCAGCAGGCCCTGGCGCAGCCAGATAGTATTGACTTTATCGTTAAGACAAGTGCTGAACCCATGCCTTTGGGGCCCAAAGAGATGCGCAAATTTCAAGAAGCCGAAATTGAGCGATATATCAAGGCTGCCAAATCAATCGACTTTCAAGCTGTGGATTAAACAGAAACCTCTTTAGGATTTGACTGACGTGGCAAACATCCCTGACCAAAATGATGGTCACACAGCTGGTCAGCCGGAAAAAAGATTGAGCGCACTGAGTGCCGTGGCAATCATCGTCGGCATAGTCATTGGTGCGGGTATTTTCAAGACACCAGCCATGGTGGCCCAAATCACAGGCGACCCTGGCTGGATGCTAGCAGTCTGGGCGTTTGGTGGATTGATTTCCCTCGCGGGCGCACTTTGTTATGCCGAACTGGCGACCACTTATCCCCATGCAGGGGGGGACTATCATTTTTTGTCTTTGGCCTTCGGTCAGCAAGTGTCCTTTCTGTACGCGTGGGCTAAAGCGACTGTCATCAACACGGGTTCGATTGCCTTGTTGGCTTTTGTTTTTGGCGAGTATATGTCCAAGGTCGTTTATCTGGGACCTCAGTCCAACGCGATATGGGCCGTCTTGATTGTGGTCGCGTTGACAGCAGTGAATCTGGTTGGTATCCACGCAGCAGCATGGGTACAAACACTTTTGACCGTGGTCGAGGTGACGGGCCTGATTTTCGTGTCTATTGCGGGTTTTGTCGTTTCCAACGAAGCGCCTCCATCGCCGGCTTTGTTTTCGCAGACTCCGCCACTCGGGTTGATGGGTTTGGCAATGGTTTTCGTCCTGTTAACCTACGGCGGCTGGAATGAAGCCGCCTACATTTCTGCTGAAGTCAAAGGCGGCAGGCGTGCCATCGTGCCTATTATCGTGTTGAGTATTTCACTTATCACTATTGTGTATTTGATTGTCAACATGGCCTTGCTGTCCGGCCTAGGGCTGGCGGGTCTGGCCGATAGCAAAGCGGTCGCCTCTGAAATCACTGGTCGGGCGTTTGGCGTCTGGGGCGCCAAAGCTTTGGGACTATTCGCGGCTGCGTCTGCTTTTACCAGTATTAATGCCACGATGATTGTTGGCGCAAGGTCAAACTACGCCTTGGGACTTAACTGGCCTGCCTTACGCTTTATGGCCAAGTGGAATGCAGGACGCGGTTCACCGGTTGTCGCCTATCTTGTCCAGTCAAGTCTGAGCTTGGCTTTGGTTGGTATCGGTTTTTGGCAGCGTGATGGATTTGAGGTGATGGTCGAGTTTACGGCGCCGGTTTTCTGGGTGTTTTTGCTGTTGGTGGGTTTATCTCTGTTCGTGATGCGTTGGCGAGAACCCCACACCGTTCGGCCTTTTAAAGTACCGCTTTACCCCTTCACCCCCATCCTTTTTTGTGTCACCTGCGGCTATCTCGCTTATTCAAGCGTAACCTATGCAGCCAGCCAACATGCCGCCCATATATCTCTGTGGGTCATGGGGGCAGGGTGCGTCGCGCTAGTGTTGAACCGGATTTTCACTGACGCCAAGAACCGCTAGGGCCTGACCGTAGGCAACAGTGCTTTCGCACAAGTAAACCGCGACGTCGCCGAGGTCCATGTTCTCCAGTATCTGAACAACTTGATCGCTATGATCACCAGCATCAGTGACATTGCCGACGTGCACTTGAGCACCACTCTCAAAGACGCGAGACGGCACCAGGGTTTCAACGTAACTGAGATCTGTGGGCGCGATGACAACATAAGCCGTGACCATTAACTCGTCGGCGACCACGTTAAGCAGGACGCCGCGCTCAACGAGGCTGTCGATGGTACTTTTGATCATGAGGTCCACTAAGCTGCTGCCTTGATCAAGGATTTTTCTCTCAACGCGTCCAGCAATCCACCAAGCATCAGATTGAGTTCAGCGCACATTAAAGTGAAATCTGCATCGAATTTCTCTAACTCGTCTGCTGGCATTTTGGTGTCATCTTGATCCAGCACATCTAGCGGGGCGATCCGTTTGATATCGAGGTTTTCGGTCAAAACAAAAGAAATGCGGTCATTCCAAGTCAGGGCAAGCCTCGTACATTGTTTACCTGATTGAACATGCTTTTGGATATCCTCATTGTCTAGCGCGTGTTTGACGTAACGCACGACGGCAGCTTTTTCTCCGGCGGCTCTTAGCTCGGCGTCCTGGTCGATTGAAAAGTTGCTTGGAGCATGACCACTCAGAATCCACTCTGTCATGGCAGTTGTTGGACTGATTTCGACATGGATAGGTTCGACAGGGAAGGGATATAACGCCTTGCCCAGAGCCGACAGGATTTCTTCGGCTTTGGAGGCTGAGGCGGTGTCGAGTGCGACCCAGCGATTGACAGGATCAATCCACAATCTCGCATCTCGCTGCAGACTGAATGCACGCGGAATGAGTGCTTCGGTGACCTCAAGCTTGAGATCCTTCATTTGCTTGCGCCCAGGTTTGAAACCTTGTTGCTCCTCAAGCTCTTGAGCGCGAACTTTGGTGAATTGATTGATCACTGTGGCAGGTAACAGTTTTTTCTCGACCCGGAAGGCGCACAGAAGTTGTTTACCCACAGAATAAGCCAGACGACCATCCTGCTCGATGGGTGCCACCCATCCTTGGGATTGTGCGGCAGCGGCACCAGCGGATACAAAGGCCTCTTTCGCAAGTAATTCGTTGATCTGCTCTGCAGTCCACGTGTAAGAGGAGGCCAGACGGTACAGCTTTAGATTTTTAAACCACATGAACAATCCAATCGATGTAACAAAAAAAGTACTCGATTCTAGCGGATGCAGAGGCACCCTCATGCGTCACAGGGTGGATTTGTCTTGGCTCATACCGTCGAAACAGGTTTTAACTAACATTTCTACGATCTCGGGGTCGCTGAAAGCACCACCAAGTTTAAGAAAGTCAGCAACAGGATCGCAAGATCGTGCAAAAACCGTATAAAGGATAACTTCACCTGGCAAACTCGCCGAGAGTAATCCACTGGTTTGTGCTTGTTCGATCCAAGTGCCGACCGCTTCGATCAGTCTGCCTACTTTCTCCATGTAAGGGGGATAATTGGTCAGGCTTTGTTGAATACTCGATCGGGTGGACGGCAGCAAAGGCATGGTGTTTGCAAGATGAGCAGTGACAGCCCATCTGACTAAGCCTTTTAACTTTTCAAGCGGGTCGAGCTCGACAGACAGGTCGTTGACAACAGCCAGCGCACGATCAATCAAGCGGGTCATTGATGCAGCGGCAAGTACTTCTTTGGAAGCGAAGTGTTTATAAAGGCTTGCCTTGGCGATGCCTACCTCGGCAGCGACTTCGTCCATTGTCATCAAGTCAAAACCTTTGCGCGCTAAGAGGTGATTGACGACGTCGAGGATCGCATCTTCACGAAATTTGAGTTGCTGAGCTTTAAAAGAGGTTTTCTGAGTGGTGTCCTGCACGCGGTTTACCTTGACTTGAGATCTCAATTATATTCTAATCAGGCTAAGTTGTTACCAATCAGTCATTTTTTATACTCGGCGGTAATTATCTCTAAAGATCCAGCAAGTATTGAGTTGACTGTTGATTCAATCGGGTTGCCCGCCGTGGTAACAGATTGTTTGCACGCCGACTGGCGGCGCTGCGGCAGCGGCGTTTTCACCTGGAGCGTCTTTAAGCTCTATCGTGCGAGCCTCTATGCGCCTGATTACTTTGATCCGGCCAAGCCCTTTGCGCTCGACCTGTTATACCTGCGCACCATTCAGGCAACACAGATTGTCGAAACCACGATGAGTGAGATAGAGCGATTGCGACCGTCCGACTCTCTTTGGTTGTCAGCTTGGTCTGTTGAGTTGCTGAAAATCCTGCCTGATGTCAAGTTGAGTGATCGCTTGATTGGCTTGTTCTTACCTTTGCAAGGCGTTAAGTTTTTTTCCGCTCGTGCGCCATTAGGTGACGTGATGAGTCCGGAGTTTGCCTCGGCATTTGCCGCCATTTGGTTAGATCCGCAGACACGCAGTCAAACCTTGCGTGCTGCTTTGTTAGGTTTAGAACAAGAATGAGTAACTTGACGCCACAGGCAGCGAACAATCCAACTCGCATTGCCCCAGGCAGTCGGATCGCAGTGGTCGGTGCCGGGATTTCAGGCCTGAGCGCTGCTTGGTTGCTAGGGCAAAAATATCAGGTTAGTTTATTTGAGGCTCAAGGGTATTTTGGTGGGCACTCCAACACGGTTGATGTGACGCTCGATGGCGTAACTGCCCCGGTTGATACGGGCTTTTTAGTTCACAACGATCTGACTTATCCCAATTTGATCGAACTGTTCAGACATTTCAACATACCAGTGCACGAAAGTGACATGTCATTCGGTGTGTCAATAGCCAAGCCCGATCTGGAATGGGCAGGCACCAATCTGGCAACGGTCTTTGCACAGCGAGCCAATTTGCTTCGGCCCAGGTTTTGGGGAATGCTTCGTGACATCATGCGTTTTAATAGCCAAGCGCAACGGTATCTGGATCAGTCCTTGGTAAGCCCAGTCTCTCTGGGCGAGTTGCTCGATCGCGAAGGCTACGGAGCCCCCATGCGGGATTGGTATCTTCTGCCCATGGCAGCCGCGATTTGGTCATCATCCATTCAAGATATTCTGCAATTTTCGGCCTCATCGTTTTTGGCTTTTTGCTTAAATCATCGTTTGCTTCAAATTGAAAACAGACCAAAATGGCGCACAGTACTCGGTGGCTCACGAGTGTATGTGCAAGAAATGCTGAAGGAAATGACTGATGTCAGGCTTGGCGTCGCCGTCCAACGTGTCAGTCGCGCTGCAGCAGGTGTTTCAGTTTTTTCGGAGCGGGGCGAAGAGGTATTTGACGCAGTCGTCATGGCGTGTCATGCCCCTCAAGCGCTTGCACTTCTTGACGCTCACCCAGATGAACGAGCAGTATTGAGTTGCTTCAAATATCAACCTAATGATGCCGTTTTGCATACCGATGCAGCCTTGCTGCCGAGGCGAAAAAAAGTCTGGTCCGCCTGGAATTACCTCAGCCAACCAGGCGTGGGCATCGATAGACCCGTGGCGGTAAGTTATTTGATCAACTTGCTTCAACCGCTGCCATTCAAACAACCTGTTGTGGTGACGCTCAATCCCTTTGAACAACCGGCTGCCGATAAGATCATCGCGCGTTTTGAATACGATCATCCGGTTCTGGATCAGACTGTAGTTGCCGCGCAGAAACAATTGCCAGCAATTCAGGGTTTGGATCGCGTGTGGTTCTGCGGCGCTTGGACAGGCTATGGTTTTCACGAAGATGGTTTGAAATCGGCGTTGCGTGTGGTTCGTCACTTCGGTGTGCAACCCCCTTGGGAGCCTGTGTATGCCTGACACGCTGCTGGAAATCGCTCAAGGACAAGTCATTCATGCAAGATTGCGTCCATTTGTGCACCGGTTCGCTTATCGCGTTTTTTGCATGCGGTATCGCGTTGATCGTTTGCAGGAACTCAAGCAATTTAATTCCTGGCTCTTTGGCGTTGATCAATCGAGCATAGTCAGCTTTCAATCACGTGACCATGGCGCGAGGGATGGAAGCGATTTGATGTCATGGTTGCGGGCTCGTTTGCTTGAGGCCGGTGTTGCCATTGATGTGGGTGCAGTCTGGTTGCAATGTTTTCCGCGTTTGTTCGGTTATGTATTTAACCCGGTTAGCTTTTGGTTTGTGCACGATCGCGAGGGGGCATTGCGCGCACTTCTGGCTGAAGTCAATAATACTTTTGGACAAAGACATCAATACCTCTTGGTGGCGGCGGACACCGGGGGGATCGACGAGCACTCGGTCCTTGAATGTGCCAAGGTTTTTCACGTGTCGCCCTTTTTCCCTGTTTCGGGTCGATACCAGTTCAAGATGCAAACCATTGGATTAGCTAACCGAATCGCTATCAATTATTTTGATCCACCGGACGATGCCCATGCCGTGCTGCTAACGGCCTTGGTGACACAGCCGGTTCCCTATACAAAACGGAGCTTGCTCAAAATGCTGATTACCATGCCCATGATGACCTTTGGTGTGATGGCCCGCATTCACTGGCAGGCATTCAAGCTATGGAGAAAGGGTGCAAAATATCATCCTGTTCCAGCGCTACCGGATAAAGAAATGACAGATAACGCAGGTGTATCGCAATGAGAGCCAATGAGTATGGGCTTACGCCCCGCCTGAAGTCGCTGCCTTGGACTGCGCGACTGTTTACTCATCTGTTGACGCGGCTGTCGACTGGATCGTTGACGCTCACTGTACCCGATGGTTCTGCTCTTTTGTTCGGCCACTCAGGACAGTTACCCCATGCAGAACTTAAGATATATGACTGGCGTGCAGCCAGTCTCATCATGCGACAAGGCGATGTTGGCTTTGCTGAAAGCCTGCGACGCGGCTGGATAGATTCGCATGACTTGCTTGCCTTGTTCACGCTGGCCTTGCGCAACGAAGCACTGACTCGTGCCGTCAATGGCCATCAATGGGCGCTTATCTTTAAACGACTTAAGCACTGGATTTTGCGCGATAACAGCCGCCGCGGAAGTCGTCGAAACATCTTGAGTCACTACGATTTAGGTAATCGGTTTTATCAGTTGTGGCTCGATGACTCAATGACCTATTCAGCCGCACTCTTCGACGGTGATTTGTCGCTCGACTTGAAAACGGCTCAGGATCGCAAATACGATCGTATTTTGGATCAGCTTGAGGCGACACCAGGTCAACGTATTCTTGAGATTGGTTGTGGTTGGGGCGGGTTTGCTGAGCGCGCCGCGATTCGGGGCGTCAGAGTCGTTGGTCTTACCTTGTCGGACGCGCAGCTTGAGTTTGCACGCGCGCGCATGCAACGCTTGGGGATGTCTGATTTGGTAGAAATCAGGCTGCAAGATTATCGAGACGTCAGCGAACAGTTTGACCATATTGTTTCAATTGAAATGTTCGAGGCCGTCGGTCTGCTGCATTGGCCGAGTTACTTTAGAGTGTTGGTGAAAGCCTGTCGCCCAAGAGGGCGCATTGTTGTGCAAACAATCGATATTCAGGATGAGAGTTTTGAATCCTATCGGATGGGCACGGACTTTATTCAGCAGTTTGTTTTTCCTGGTGGGATGCTCCCCAGTCCTTCGCGCTTTTCGCATGAATGCGAACGAGTTGGTTTGCAGGAGGTAAACGTCAAATCGATGGGACTTGATTACGCTGAAACCCTTAAACGCTGGGCGCAACAGTTTGAAGGACGGCTGGATACGGTTCGTGAACAAGGTTTTGACGACGCCTTTATCCGCATTTGGAGGATGTATCTTGCCTACTGTGAGGCAGGTTTTCGCGAAAAACGAACGGACGTCAAACAATGGACCCTGCGCGTCGCCGGTTAGTCATCGCCTGGTTGACGATGGGCTGGCTTGGCGGCACGGCTCGGGCAGAGGCTGTGCCGGACTTGAGTGCGGTGTTTCCTGGGGCAAAGCGAATGAGACTGACCCGCTTGTTTGCCTATGCGATGTTGGGTTTGCCCCTCGCCATGGCGATGTTACCCATTTACATGATTTCGCCGAAATTCTATGGCGATACACTCGGGGTCAGTTTATCGGCTCTTGGCTTCGTCTTGTTTGCCACGCGTATACTGGATACAGCGCAAGACCCTTGGATAGGCAGACTCGTTGATGCCTTGCAAAGCAAGCGGCACGGCTGGTCGATGCTTGTTTGTTTCGCGACGGTTACTTTGTCGTGTGGGTTTGTCATGCTCTTCTCTCCGCCAGACCTTGCTCAAACGGGTTTGCTGGTCTGGCTATCGGTTTCCCTGATCATTGTTTACACCTCCCATAGCCTGATCAATATTTGCTATCTGACTTGGGGTACTCGGTTATCGGACAACACGAACGACAGGACTCGTGTCGCTGGATGGCGTGAGACAGCCGGATTAGTGGGTGTCTTGCTTGCTTCGATCTTGCCGAGCATATGGGTTAGCCGCCTGGATGCAAGAGTGGGTTATCAGGTTTTTTCGTGGGTGTTTGTTGCATTACTCGTTGTTGGGTCTATCTTCACGCTGACAGGCGCTGAGCGACCGAGCAAAGGTGCAACCCAAGTGTTTGACGGCTGGAAGCTGGCTTTAGCGCCGTCTGCCATTCGACAGGTATTGTGCTTCTACCTTTGCAATGCGATCTCGGTCGCGATCCCTGCAACGCTGGTGCTGTTTTACATTGACGACGTGCTGGTTTTACAAGAATGGACTGCACTTTTTTTAGGCTTGTATTTCTTTTTCGGCTTAGTAGGCTTGCCCGGCTGGGTTTGGTTAGCCGCGCGGTTCGGCAAACCTCGCACGTGGCTGTTCGGGTCGCTTGTTTCGATCCTGTCTCTGTCCTCCGTGTTTTTTCTGGATTCGGGTTCCTTGCTTGGTTATGCCTTGGTTTGCGTATGTGCCGGCGCAGCATTGGGCGCTGATCTTGTTCTACCGATAGCCATGTTGGCCGATGCAATCCCGGCCACGCATCGGCATACCACCGGTTTTTACCTGGGGCTGTGGGCACTAATTGGAAAACTGGCCCTCGCATTTGCTGCGGGCATGAGCTTGCCTTTGCTTCAGGCAACCGGGTATGTGCCGGGTTTTCCAGCGACAGCCCGCGGGGTTGCCGTTATTTACGCCTTTTTACCTGCAGTATTTAAAGTGCTGGCAATTTGGATCATGCATCCCGACATTCTGCCGGAGCATCGAAAACAAAAGGAGTTGATCAATGAAACTTAAAGCGATCTTTGCATCCCTATCTGCTGCAATGCTGACAGCCTGTAGCGGGGTAGATGTGACTCAATATGTCAATGAAACCCCCAAACTGGATTTGCCACTGTTTTTGAATGGTTCCATCGACGCTTGGGGTGTGTTTCAAAAACGCTCGGGTGAAGTCGCTCGACGATTCACTGTTGATATTCAAGCCAGTTGGAAATCACCTGACGAAGGGACGCTTGATGAGCATTTTCTGTACGCTGACGGTGAAAAACAGCGCCGAGTTTGGACGCTAAAACGACAAACTGACGGCAGCTGGCAGGGCACTGCAGACGATGTCGTCGGTGTTGCCATCGGGCATGTGTCGGGTAATGCTCTGCATTGGAAGTACGTGTTGAAGTTGCCGGTTGACGGTAAGATTTATGAGGTTAATTTTGATGACTG
The DNA here is from genome assembly GCF_003003055.1 of Jezberella montanilacus. GTDB lineage: Bacteria > Pseudomonadota > Gammaproteobacteria > Burkholderiales > Burkholderiaceae_B > Zwartia > Zwartia montanilacus. Next base: position 363,759 of record NZ_PVTV01000011.1, on the reverse strand, counting down.
GATGTGGCAAATGGATGGTCAAACCATGCTGAATCGTTCCACCATGTCCAAGTTTGGTTTTGATCTGGGTGAGGTCACCCTGTTCTTTCGCAAACGCCCGGATAACGCGGCGGCCCCATCAGCAGGCCCGACAAACAAGGATGGCAAATGATCGCCTCTTTGCTTAAGCCGCTTAACGAGCCGATTTTGGACTGGACTCGACAGCGAGTCTGGCTAATCGGCGCGTCGAGTGGCATTGGAGCCGCGCTAGCTCAGGCCATGCTTCACGCTGGGGCGACGGTAACAGTATCTGCTCGCCGCACTGACGAACTGGCAAAAGTGGTTGGGGCCAATTCAAACGCCCACGTGGTCGCGCTTGACGCGAGTGACGCTGATGCCTGGCCTGTTGCGATGGCTGAGGCGTTGAGCCTGATGGGAGGGCTTGATCTGATCGTGATGGGGGCGGCTCGCTATGACCCCGTGCACAGCTGGGATTTCAAATCTACAGATATTGCTAGCGCTTCAAAAAGTTTCGACTTGAACGTGGTCAGTATCTATCGAGGTTTGGCCTGCGTCATCCCTTATTTTCTTGAACAACGACGCGGCGGGATCGCGATGATTGGCAGTATTTCCAGTTACACCGGTTTGCCCCGCGCGATGATTTATGGCGCGACTAAAGCTGCCATGAATAACTTGGCCGAAACGCTTTATTTTGAACTCGCACCCAAAGGTTTGGCTATCTATCTTGTCAGTCCCGGTTTTGTGAAAACTCCCATGACCTCAGGCAATGATTTTGAAATGCCTGGTTTGATGACACCAGCAGAGGCCGCCCGTGCCATGATGGTTGGGTTCGAAAAAGGCCAGTTTGAGATTAGATTTCCCAGGATTTTCGGCGGCTTGCTTCGCTTCATCAGCCGTTTGCCTTACTGGATCCGTTTTTCGATTTTGCACAAGACAACCAGAATGTGAGTCACGCATGAGCGAATCAGTCTCCCCTCAAGAACGCTACAAAATGATTGCTCGTTGGTTCGAGCAGTTGACGCTTAAGTCCCTGGATACGATAGACACGATATACAGCCCTTCGGCGGCCTTTTCAGATCCCTTTAATGATGTGGTTGGTATTGATCGGGTAAAAGCTGTCTACGCACATATGTTCGCTACCCTGGACAACCCGCGTTTTGTGCTTGATCGTATTCTGACTGAAGACATGAGCGCTTTTGTGCTTTGGACGTTTGAATTTCAGTTGTCTGGGCAAAGTCATCGGATTGCTGGCGTGACGCATTTCGAATTGGATGATCACGGCCTGGTTACTTTGCATCGTGACTACTGGGATGCGGCAAAACAGGTCTACGAAAAAGTGCCACTTTTAGGACCAGTCTTGAGGTGGTTGCGCAAGCGGATGTCGGCTTAGCGCGACTGCATCACAACAAGCAAAAAAATTACAAATAAAAAAGCCCCCTGAGGGGCTTAACCTTACCAAGGCAAACTCGTTTGCCCGGGTGTGGATGTTGTTGTTATTGTTGTTGGTTTAGTGGCCCGATGCGCCAGAGGCACCCAGACCTGTTTCTGAGCGAACCTGCTGTGCTGCGAAGAGCTCACGCTCTTTCGCCGCTTGTGCGCTGTTGTCCGTGATCGAGAAGAACCAGACACCGACGAAGCCTATTGTCATTGAAAATAGCGCAGGTGATGCGTAAGGGAACAGAGCCGATCCTTTTGGATTCCCGATCACAGCCTCCCAGACGGCTGGGGAGACGATGGTGAGGCCAACTGAAGAAATCAAACCCAAGAAGCCACCGATGACAGCACCCCGTGTGGTGCAGTTCTTCCACAGTACCGACATGAAGAGTACGGGGAAGTTTGCTGAAGCTGCAACCGCAAAAGCCAAGGCCACCATGAAAGCGATATTTTGCTTTTCAAAGGCGATCCCCAAGACCACAGCGACCACACCCAGGCAAAGCGTTGTGATTCTCGACACCCGCAGTTCTGCTGCACTGTCAGCCTTGCCGCCCTTAAAGACCGTGGCGTAAAGATCATGCGAGACAGCAGACGCACCTGACAAAGTCAAGCCAGCCACTACCGCCAAAATCGTCGCAAACGCAACAGCAGAAATGAAGCCGAAGAACACATTGCCACCGACCGCTTCGGCCACCAACACCGCAGCCATATTAGCCGTACCGGCCCCGCCCTTAATGACGCCTTTCGCGACATCAGCCATGTCTGGATTGGTCAGAACCATGGTGATCGCACCGAAGCCAATAATGAAGATGAGCACGTAAAAATAGCCAATCCACGTGGTCGCCCACAAGACTGATTTGCGAGCCTCTTTCGCTGTCGGCACAGTGAAAAAGCGCATCAAGATGTGTGGCAAACCGGCAGTGCCGAACATCAGAGCCATACCAAAAGAGATTGCTGAAACTGGATCGCTGATGAACCCACCTGGGCGCATCACTGATCCGCCAATGGTGGCGGCCTCAGCCGCAGATTTACCGCTGTTCATCGCGACCGTGGTTTTGACTTTCACTGCGTCGGCGAACAACGCTTCGAGGCTAAAGCCGTAATGGAGCAGCACCATAAACGCCATGAATGTGACGCCACTGAGCAGCATCACCGCCTTGATGATCTGCACCCATGTCGTGGCCGTCATCCCACCAAACAGCACGTAAACCATCATGAGGGCGCCAACGATGATCACCGCGACGTAATAATCCAGACCGAAAAGTAGTTTGATCAGTTGACCTGCGCCGACCATTTGCGCAATCAGATAAAACGCGACCGTCACGAGCGTACCAGCAGCTGCAAACGTGCGAATCGGACCATTCTTGAAGCGATAACCTGCAACGTCTGCGAAAGTGAACTTGCCTAGATTACGCAAGCGCTCAGCCATTAAGAACGTCAGGACAGGCCAGCCAACCAGAAAACCGATCGAGTAGATGATGCCGTCGTAGCCGACACCCATCACCATTGCCGAAATACCCAAAAAGGACGCTGCGGACATATAGTCACCCGCGATGGCCAAACCATTCTGAAAACCAGAGATGCCACCACCAGCCGTATAAAAATCAGAAGCAGATTTTGTTCTGGCTGCTGCCCATTTAGTGATCCAGAGTGTCAAGGCCACAAATGATGCAAAAAGAATAATGGCGACCCAGTTTGTTGCTTGCTTGTCAGACTGACCGACATCAACTGCAGCAAAACTTGCACTAGTGGCCGCGAGCAGTGCCGAGCCGCCCAGTACTTTAATCATTGATTTCATTTTTTTGCCTCCTCAAGGATTTCGGCAGTCAACCCATCAAACTCTTTGTTGGCATGGTTGACGTAATAGAGGGTAATGAGGATGGTGAAGACAATCAGTCCTAAGCCAATCGGAACCCCAATGGTGGTGACCCCAGCGCCAATCGGCGTTGACAGGAACGCTTTGTTCCAGGCAATCAGACAGATAAAGCCGTAATAGGCCACTAACATGGCAGCAGCTAAAGTCCATCCTAGGGTGTTGCGTCTTCGCTTGAGTTCCAAGTACTTGGGATTTGCCTGAATTCGGGCAATGGTGGGGTCGATCATTTCCATCTCCTTTTGGTCCTGCTTATATTTTTTTACAGCACTTTATTTTTTTGTGGATCATTACATTTAAGTGTCACAATAAACTGATACACACCTGTTTAATAAGTTGTTCTTGGTGTTTTGCAGGGTATGTCCTATCGGTATTACCCCTAAATTGATGTATTTACCCATCGAATGACCGGTGCAAACGTATTTTTGCGAAGAATTTTTATGCATACTGTTGTTATATACAGTATTATCTGGATGTGATAATTCCCCTGATGCTACAGACAGCGGTGTCTGCGCACTGATCAAAGTTAAGGATAGATAAATGGACGATAAAACCCTGAAGGCCGGCTCCTCCGAGAAGGGCAAGGCATTGGCTGCTGCGCTCTCGCAGATTGAAAAGCAGTTTGGCAAGGGTTCCGTCATGCGTTACGGCGATAACGAAATCGAGCATGACATCCAGGTCGTGTCCACCGGTTCTCTCGGTTTAGATATTGCACTGGGCGTCGGCGGTTTGCCTCGCGGCCGAGTGGTCGAGATTTATGGCCCTGAGTCCTCCGGCAAAACAACGCTTACCTTACAGGTCATCGCTGAAATGCAAAAAGTAGGGGGCACCTGCGCTTTTATCGACGCTGAGCATGCACTTGACGTGCAGTACGCGTCAAAGTTAGGCGTTAATCTGACCGACTTACTGATTTCTCAGCCGGATACGGGCGAACAGGCGCTTGAGATCACTGATGCGCTCGTTCGTTCAGGTTCTGTGGATTTGATCGTGATTGACTCCGTTGCGGCCCTCGTGCCCAAGGCCGAGATCGAAGGTGAGATGGGGGATTCGTTACCCGGCCTTCAAGCACGACTGATGAGCCAAGCACTTCGCAAATTGACAGCCAGTATCAAACGCACTAACTGCATGGTTATTTTTATTAACCAGATTCGCATGAAAATCGGCGTCATGTTCGGTAGTCCCGAGACCACAACTGGTGGTAATGCGCTTAAGTTTTATGCTTCAGTCCGCCTCGATATCAGACGTATCGGCTCGATCAAAAAGGGCGACGAGGTCGTCGGTAATGAGACTCGCGTCAAGGTAGTGAAAAACAAGATTGCACCACCGTTTAAGCAAGCTGAGTTCGATATCATGTATGGCTCGGGCATATCCCGCGAGGGCGAAATCATTGATTTGGGGGTGGTGGCCGGGGTGGTTGATAAGGCAGGTGCGTGGTTCAGTTATAGCGGCGAGCGCATCGGCCAAGGTAAAGATAATGTGCGTGAGTACCTTCGAGAGCGTCCGGCTATGGCGATCGATATTGAAAACAAGGTGCGTGAGAAACTTGGGGTGTCGCTTCGGGTTGGTGGGGCAACGGCCGATGCCCCAGCAGCGGGTGCTCCGACCAAAGCATCCAAAGCGAGTAAAGCAGCTGTTGCTGAAAATCCAGCCATGGATGACGAAGGCTAAGCTGCACGATGTCAGAGGACGAGTTTGTGCCTGAATCTGGTGCAAAAAAACGGCCCGGCCTGTCCCTCAAGGCTAGGGCCGTGTCCTTTTTGTCACGCCGTGAACACAGCCGAGCCGAATTGACCAACAAGTTGCGTGTTCATTGTGATGACCCAGCGCAAATTGAAAAACTGTTAGACGACCTGGCTGCGGCCGGATGGCAATCGGATACGAGATATGCTCAGGGTCTTGTTCATCGCAAGGCAGGTATCCATGGCAACTTGCGCATTGTGCAAGCGCTCAAAGCACAAGGGATCTCGGATCAACAGATCGCCGATGCCAAAGAACAGCTAAAAAATACCGAGTACGATCGAGGCTTAGGTGTTTGGGTCAAGCGCTTCGGCCGCGATGGGCTACCGCTTAACGCCACTGACTACGCCAGACAAGGGCGGTTTCTAGCCGCCCGTGGCTTCTCTACTGAAGTAATTCGCAAGATTTTGAAGTTAGGCTCGCAAGGGGACGATACGGTTTAGCCTTGCGCTATACTCTTCGAATTGTTGCGTTGCAGTATGCGTCTTGCTTGCCTGCGAATTTTTTTGTCGATATTCTTGCCTATGCCTCTTTCTCAGCCTACCGTTGCCAGAAAACCGATGCACAATCGGTCTATTCAGGTTCATTCTTTTGAACGAGAAGACGGCTTGTGGGATATTGAGGCAGAGTTAATCGATACGAAGTCTTATGATTTCAACCGAAATGACGGTGGGATTAGGCCCGCAGGGTTCGCCTTTCATCACATGCACGTTCGTATCACCATTGATGATACCTTTCAAATCCTTGAGGCAGAGGCCGCCTACGACTCGGCCCCCTTTGACGGTAGATGTACCGAGATTGCCCCAGTCTATCAAGACTTGGTGGGCATGAATTTACTAAAAAGTTTCCGCCAACAAGTCAAAGAACGTTTCGGTACGACCTCGGGTTGTACCCATGTTAGCGAGTTAACTTCTGTTTTGCCGACCGTCGCAATTCAATCCATGTCTGGTCGGCGTCGCAAGGATCCAAACAAAACGGCGAAAAAACCTTTCATGCTTGGCGGTTGTCACGCTTGGCGCTTGGATGGTCCCGTCACAAAAGAGTTTTACCCCCAGTGGTACCAAGGACCAACGTCTGAAGTGCAAGAGACGGTTGAGGCCAAAAGTGGCAACGAGTAAACCTTAACGAAAGATATTTACCCTTCAATAAAACTGACAGGATTCCCATGAAGATCCATGAGTATCAAGGCAAGGAATTGCTAAGAAAGTTCGGTGTCACAGTACCCCGTGGCATCCCCGCGTTTAGCGTTGAAGAAGCCGTTGCTGCAGCTGAGCAGCTTGGCGGACCAGTCTGGGTCGTTAAAGCCCAGATCCACGCTGGTGGTCGCGGCAAAGGGGGGGGCGTAAAGCTTGCCCGCTCGGTCGACGAGGTGCGTCAGCTGTCGACAGAGATTTTGGGGATGCAATTGATTACGCATCAGACCGGTCCTGCAGGGCAAAAAGTTCGCCGTCTGTTAATCGAAGAGGGTGCTGACATTAAGAAAGAGTATTACGTCGGCATCGTTACTGACCGCGGCACGCAGCGTGTTTGCGTCATGGCGTCCAGCGAAGGGGGCATGGATATCGAAGAAGTGGCTGAAAGCCATCCTGAAAAAATCCTCAAAGTATTCGTCGATCCAGGCACAGGCCTGACCGATGGTGAAGCTGAAAACCTGGCACGCGGCATTGGTGTTCCCGAAACATCGGTGAAAAAGGCAGCGGCCGAGTTTCAAAAACTCTACAAATGCTATTGGGATACTGACTCGTCCTTGGCCGAGATCAATCCATTGATTCTGACGGGTAGCGGTGACATTATTGCCCTTGATGCAAAGTTCAATTTTGATACCAATGCCTTGTTCCGCCACCCAGAGATTGTTGCTTATCGCGACATTGATGAAGAAGATCCAGCTGAAGTCGAAGCAAGTAAGCATGACCTCGCCTACATCCAGCTAGACGGCAATATTGGTTGTCTGGTTAACGGTGCCGGTTTGGCGATGGCCACGATGGATACCATTAAGTTGTTTGGCGGTGAGCCTGCGAACTTCCTGGATGTGGGTGGTAGCGCAACAGAAGAGCGCGTTACTGAAGCCTTTAAGATCATGCTCGCAAACAAAGGGACCAAAGCGATTTTGGTCAATATTTTCGGCGGCATCATGCGGTGCGACGTCATTGCGCAGGGCGTGATTACTGCATGTAAAGCGGTCAACCTGAGCGTTCCTCTCGTCGTCCGGATGAAAGGTACGAACGAAGAGTTAGGCAAGCAGTTGCTCGTAGACTCTGGTCTGCCTATTATCAGTGCTGACACGATGGCCGAGGCGGCTACTCGTGTTGTTGCAGCTGCCAAATAATTCGCCAAGGATGCTGAAATGTCGATTCTGATTAACAAAGATACGAAAGTTGTTACACAAGGCATTACGGGTAAAACGGGTCAATTCCATACCCGTACCAGCCGTGCCTATGCCAATGGCCAAAATTGTTTCGTGGCGGGCGTCAACCCTAAGAAAGCGGGTGAGGATTTTGAAGGCATACCGATTTTTGCTTCTGTCAAAGATGCAAAGAACGAAACCGGTGCTAATGTCTCTGTTATTTATGTGCCACCGGCTGGTGCTGCAGCAGCCATTTGGGAAGCGGTCGAAGCTGAGCTGGACTTGGTCATTTGTATTACTGAAGGTATCCCGGTCCGGGATATGCTCGAGATCAAATATCGCATGCAAAGCATCGGTAGCAAAACCCTTCTGTTAGGTCCCAATTGCCCAGGATTAATTACCCCTGATGAAATCAAGATTGGTATCATGCCAGGACACATCCATCGCAAAGGTCGTGTTGGCATTGTCAGCCGTTCAGGCACGCTGACATACGAAGCGGTCGCCCAAGTCACCGAACTTGGATTGGGGCAGTCAAGCGCAGTGGGTATTGGTGGTGATCCAATCAACGGTTTGAAGCACATTGATGTGCTCAAGATGTTTAATGATGATCCCGATACCGATGCTGTTATCATGATTGGTGAAATTGGTGGGCCTGACGAAGTCAACGCTGCGCTGTGGGCCAAAGACAACATGAAGAAACCATTAGTTGGTTTTATTGCTGGGGTCACAGCACCGGCAGGCAAAAGAATGGGTCATGCCGGCGCTTTAATTTCTGGTGGGGCTGACACAGCCGATGCCAAGCTCGAAATCATGGAAGCATGCGGTATTCGCACAACGAAAAATCCATCCGAGATGGGTACGTTGTTGAAATCGGTCCTGTAATTTGTCCGGTGACAGATTGATCAGGGTTTGATCGATCGACAGCGCCTACCCGGTTAACAGGGTAGGCGTTTTTATTTAAAAGTTGATGTCATGACAACAGAAGAATCGAAAAAAATGCCTGAACGCAAAGGCAGAACGCTCTTGCAACGGTTGTCTCTGCTTGCAGCCATTGGTGTGCTGCTTGCAATCGCCGCGCACTACATAAGATGATTGTTTTTGATAGACGATCGTCGTCAATGATCAAAGGGAAATTCAATGTCTGAGCGGTTGGTGATTGCTACACGCGCAAGTCGCTTAGCGCTGTGGCAGGCAGAGCACGTTCAGGTCAGATTGCAAGCGCTTTATCCCAATGTACAAGTTGATTTGCTTAAGTTGTCGACACGAGGTGACGAAATCCTTGATCGCAGCTTGTCCAAAGTGGGTGGCAAAGGCCTGTTTGTCAAAGAGCTTGAATTGGCGCTGCTAGACGGCAGGGCGGACTTAGCTGTTCATTCGTTAAAAGATGTTCCCGTTGATTTACAAGAGCCCTTTGAACTTTCAACTATTTTGGCGAGAGCAGATTGCAGAGACGCATTCGTTTCGAATCGATATGCTCGGATAGCCGAGCTACCGGCCGGTGCTATTGTAGGGACATCTAGTCTGCGTAGAGAAGCGCAACTGCGATCTCGTTTTCCGCATCTGCAGATCGAACCGCTTCGCGGCAATCTGGATACTCGTCTGTCTAAGTTAGACAACGACCAATATGCAGCAATCATTCTCGCGGCTGCAGGCTTGGATCGTTTGGGATTAGCCCATCGGATTAAACATCATATCGACGTTGAAGATTCTTTGCCGGCGGCTGGGCAAGGCGCGCTAGGGATAGAAATCCTCGCGTCACGGATGGCTCTCAGGAGCCTGCTTCAGCCCATTGGATGCGAGGTAACGACGGCCTGTGCAATAGCTGAGAGAACCGTTTCTAAAATGCTGGGTGGTTCGTGTCAGGTGCCGTTGGCTGCCTATGCGCGAGTCGACGACGGAGTCCTCAGGCTACGGGGATTAGTGGCGACGCCCACGGGACGCTCGATATACCGAGCCGAAGCGTGTGGTGGTCTGGGGATCGCCGTCGAGCTAGGTGAGCAAGTAGCCAGTGAGCTTATTAGCCAAGGTGCAGACAAAATACTTGCCGCACTAAGTGAACCTCAAGCTTAGGGCTTCACCGCTTAATTGATTGAAGTTGCTGATGTCAGAAGAACATGCCTCTCGGATTGCGGTTTTGACTCGACCATCGGGACGTAGCGAGATGGTCAATAGGCAATTGAGTGAGCATGGCTGGCAGGTGTTCGAGATCCCCCTTTTGACCGTTGAACCCACCATGCTAAAGGTGGATCAGGTTCTGGCTCAGCCAAAGGATTTCGACTTGGTCATCTTTGCGAGCCGCACCGCCGTTCAAGGGTATTCCCGTCAGCTCGGACCAGCTTTTCAGTGGCCAGACGGTTGTATGATCGCAACAGTTGGATCCGCTACAGCTAGCGCTGTTAAGAACGTGTTTGTTACCACTCAGCCCATTATTTGTCCTGGTGGCGGCCAGGCAGACTCCGAGTCCCTGTGGGCAGAATTGGATCGACTCGAGACGCCACTAAAACGTGTGTTGCTTGTTAGAGGGCAGGACGGGAGAGACTGGCTCATCGACAAGCTGACCGCTGTTGGTATTGAAACCGCGGTTCATGCGTCCTATCAGCGACTGCCTGTCGAGCTCGACGTCCAAGCAAGGAGCTATCTTCGGGAGTGGGTTGGTGCTGAGCAATCTGTTGTTTGGCTGTTGACCAGTACCCAGTCGATTGACGTTTTACTTGCGCAGGAATTACCTCAAAATGTATTGTCGTGGTTATCCAATTGCACTTTCGTACTGACCCACGAAAAATTTCAGTCGCATCTACAACAACGATTCTCCGTGCTCAATGTTAAATTGAATCGCCAGAATATGGCGATTTGTAGACCGGACGATTCGTCAATTGTTCAGTGTTTTTTGACGCGTTTGCACACACCTAAGATTACAATAGCGCCATGAGCGAGAATTCAATGTCAAGTGCGGGTCACCATCAAGGCGAATCAGGCGTTACTTCGTCCCAGCGATCAAAGTCGTCGTTGAAGACTAACCTGTTAATTAGCTTATGTATCATTTGCGTTTTACTCGGTGCGGCACTATGGTTCGCTGAACAGCGGTTTGAGTCTTCCGGTAAGGCTGTTGCGACGCAAATACAAGCACTAAGTTCGCAGCTTGATATGACGCAGCGGGATGCCAAGAAGGCAACGGATCTCGCTGAATCGCAGTCTGGTCGCATCGCTCAGCTTGAGGCTTCACTTCGTGCTGCACAAGAGCAGTTCGATTCTCTCGACCAGGCATGGCAAACGTTTAACAATGGCATGGACAATGGCCTATTGCTTAACGATGCAGACAGATTGCTGACTCTTGCGAACCAACAACTGCGTTTGGCGGGCAATGTTAATAGTGCGCTCTTGGCGCTTGAGACAGCGCAGGCTGAGTTAATTAGAGCCAACAGGCAAGAGTTCGTGTCTTTGCACCGGGCCATTAGCCTCGACATTGAGCGCTTACGAACGGCCCCCAGCGTTGATTTATCATTGCTATCAACCCGACTCGAACTGTTGATTACGCTTACCAGTCGCGCACCCCTGCTTGTGCCTGATGGGGCAGCGCCCCTCGTTAAACTGCAACGGTCTGGCGGTGAGCCGGCGGTGATTGAGACCAAATCAAACGAGGCTAGATCAAATCATGTGCAGACGTCCGACAAAACTGCTGAGGTCGGTCAAGCATCGACTGACGCCAACAGCTCTTGGTGGGACGTCGTATACGACAAGCTTGCTTCATGGGGTACTACGGTTGCGTCTGTGGTAGCGAAAGACTTGGCGGGCGTCGTGAGCATTCAACGGGTAAATGACCCTAACGCACTCCTTTTGTCTCCAGAGCAGGGGGCTCAGTTGCGAGAGAATTTGAGGGCCCGCTTACTCACAGCTCAATTATCTTTGCTCATGCGTCAGCCCAATGTCTGGCGAGATGAGTTGTTGTTGGTAGAGTCAGTCGTGCAATCTCGATTTGATCCAAAATCTTACGACACGCTGGCGGCGATTAATTTGGTCCATGAATTGCAAGCCGTTCCCGTTCTGACCGCATTGCCAGACATTGCAGGCAGTTTTGGCGCCCTAGAGGCCACGCGCGGAACCCTTGCTCGTTCGTCAAAGGACTAATCTTATGCGGACATGGTTTTGGACGCTCCTGCTCACTACGGTGGCCGTGGCGTGCGCGGTCAAGCTGCAAGAACTTGGCGGTAATGTTCTTGTCTTTGTCGGGCACACACGAATCCAAGTCTCTCTTGCCTTCGTCGTGCTGGCGGTCCTGTTGTCATTTGTGCTGCTCTACATGGGTTTGCGACTGCTTGTTTGGTTAACTGAAATCCCACTGCGCATTAGAGATTGGCATCTACGGCGCTTGGTCCGTCGCGACCACGAGTTGCTTGAATTGGGTTGGACCGAGTTACTCGAAGGTCGTTATGCAAAAGCTGAGAAAGATCTGACCAAGGTAGTGGGGCGTAGTCGCAACGCGAGTCAGCAGGTGCTTGCCGCCTTATCTGCCGCGCGGGCCGCTCATGCAATGAGCGAGTTTGATCGTCGGGATAAGTTGCTCGAACAAGCTGAAGCGAAGGCGGCGAACGATGTGTCCTTGAGCGACGCCGTGGCGGCTGCTGCGGCAGATTTGTTGTTAGATCAAGGTTATGCTCAGCAAGCGTTGGACCGGTTAGCCCCGCTACAAGCCAAAGGGGCGAGGCATTTGCATACTATGCGATTGTTATTGCGAGCATATCGACAACTGAATCGGCACGACCAAGTATTTGCACTGGCACGAAGCTTGAATCGCCGATCTGCCTTGAGTGATGTTGAAGCGACTCAATTGATTGAATTTTCTGCGGCTGCCCGTATCCGAGAGTCCATGGATAACGGGCAGTGGCGAGAAGTTTGGAAAGACCTGAGCATTTCTGAAAAGACCTTGCCGGAAATCGCCTTAGCTGCAGCTGTTGCCTTTGAGTCAATTGGCGAGTTGGACGAAGCATCGAAAGTGCTTGAGCAGTCATTGGCTGTCGCCTTTGACACCAGAATTTTGGCGGCTTACGCGAGAGCCGAGCCTTCTCAAACTGCTCGTCGACTTCTTAAGGCAGAAGCCTGGCTCACAAGCAAACCTCATGACGCTGAGCTATTGGCGACACTGGGTATGCTTTGCCTCGCGGGACAAATCTGGGGGCAAGCAGAGCATTATCTGCAACGTAGTTTAAAACAGCGCGATGACTCTCGAGTGCACGCCTTGCTTGGAAGCCTCTACGATCGTCTGGGCCGTAAAGAAGAAGCTGCCAGCCAATGGAGACGAGCCACTAATGTTGCTGCAAGTTTGCCGCCCATTATTCAAGACTCTGTTTTACCAGCAGCGGACACGCGAGAAGACCCAGATTTTCTGAAAGGGGAGGTCTGGGATGAATTGCACGATTTCGATTCGGTGCCCCTTGGGGCAGGTGACGCGGGGACGCCACTAAACGCTTCAGCAGCTCATGCCTCAGTTGCCAACGCTTCAGCTCCTTCCGTCACGCTCGCCAATGGTTATGATGCGGATGATGAGTTCTTTGATAGTGCGCCCGTAGCAGGCTTAGGCCAACCAGCTACTGTGACCGCTATCAAGCGTGCCACGAACCCAGATAATGAAAACTTACCCGATAAGCAAAACTAACTGTCGATAATCTCGGCCCTTCAGGAGTAAAAACAATGAGCACGTATGTCATCCCTGCATCCCCCGTTGTTGGCTTGCCCATTGTTGGCAGTAGCGACTTATTCCCGGTTCGACGCGTTTATTGCGTGGGGCGCAACTATGCAGAACACGCAAAAGAGATGGGTTTTACAGGTCGCGAAGATCCCTTCTTCTTCTGCAAACCAGCTGATGCGCTAGTCGCCGTACCCTCAGGTAAGCCCGGTCATATTAAATACCCATCGAAAACAGCTAATCTTCATTATGAAATGGAGCTCGTAGTTGCTTTAGGAAAAGGCGGTGTCGATATTCCTGTCGAGCAGGCCAATGATTGTATCTTTGGCTACGCGCTGGGTTTGGATATGACTCGTCGTGATTTACAAAATGAATGTAAAAAACAAGGCAGACCTTGGGAAATCGGCAAAGCGTTCGATGAGTCAGGGCCGATCGGTCCTATCCATCCTCGTGATGTAGTGGGTACGCTTGATAAAGGCGCCATTACGCTTCAGGTCAATGGAGTACAACGCCAAAGTAGCGATCTGAGCCAGATGATATGGGCCGTGCCAGAGACGATTACTTACTTATCAGGTTTATTCGAACTGAAGGCTGGGGATTTGATTTTTACTGGCACGCCTGAAGGGGTAGGTGCTGTAGTCAAAGGCGACAAAATGGTTGGTCACATTGCTGGTTTAGGCGATTTTGAGGTTTGCGTTAGCTAAAATTTCTTGTTAAGTTGTTAATATCAGCGTGTATACTGTATCTGTATCTGTATCTGTATCTGTATCTGTATCTATCTGTATCTATCTGTATCTGTATCGCGCAACTGTATCGAGCAACTGTATCGTTTCGAAAATTAGCTTAAGGAATTTTCATGGCACGTGAAGGGATTACATTTGAGCAAGTTTCCGCTGCGGCCGAAGATTTGCTGAAAACCGGCCAGCAGCCGACGATCCGAGCTATTCGTGAGCGGTTGGGCACAGGCAGCCCCAACACCATTCATAAGCACCTGACTACCTGGCGGGCAAGTTTGCCTGCTCCGAATGTAGGTGTATTCGAATTGCCACGTCAGATACAGTTTGCCATCATCCACGAGATTGAACGCGCTACGGCGGATGTACGAACGCAGATAGAGCTGCGCCTGACCGAGGCGATGAATGAGGCTGCTGAATTGGCGGTGTCTGGTGAGCAGCTTGAAATCGAGCGTGACCAGTTAATCGAAAAAATTGCTGCGGTGACCCGTGAGCGAGACACTTTTGTGGGTAAAAGTGAGCAGCAAGCGGCTGAGTTAGCTGCCCAGGCTGAAACGATCCAGCGGCAACATGCTGTCGTTGAGAGCGTGCGCATTGAGGCAGCCACCGCCAGGCTTAAAGTTGAAGTTCAAACAGATCGTATTGTTCACCTTGAAGCTGAGATTGACCGAGTGCGCGCAGTCGTGAACGCAGCTCAGCAGGCGAGAGGAAAAGCTGAGCAAGAAGCAGCGGTCACAGCCGCGAAACTTGTAGGAAGCGAAGCCCAGCTGTCTCAACAGAGCATTGAACTGAATCGTTTAAGGGCTGCAGTCGACGCAGGTCAAGAAGCACGCGGCGCTCTCGAAAAGAGTCAGCAGTCGATTCAGGCACTCAAAGAAGAGCTGGCAGTGTTCAAATCGAAATTGGACAACTCGCTGGCTTATTCAGAAATACAAGCCGAAGAGCTTACCCGCTTGCGTTCGAGTGAGTCTAAGAATGCAGTCGAGCTTGAAACACTCCGACATAGTGCCGCCGTCAGCCAACAGTCGGTTAGCGAGCTTGAACAGCAAGCGGCTGCAGTGAACGTCGGGGCTATCATCGAGCAGAAAAACGCTGAGCTAGATAAACTGCGTGCTGATTTGGGCGCTGTAATCGAGCAAAAAAATGCAGAGTTAGATAAGCTGCGGGCAGCAAAATAAGCAGAGTACCGACCTAACGCACGGCTATTAGATGATTTGACGACGTTGCCAGTCCAACCTGGTTTCTTCGTCAATTCCCAGCGCAGACAGTACCTCTGCAGTGTGTTGACCCAACGAAGGTGCGGGCGTTCTGACCTCACCGGGCGTTAAACTTAATTTTGGCACAATGCCAGACACTGTTACTTTTGTTTTGTCTGGCAGTTCTGCTTGAAGCAACATATTTCTTGCCTTGTAGTGAGCGTCATTGGCGATGTCAGCCGCGTCGTACACGCGTCCCGCAGGTACCCCACTTTTTTCCATCAAATCGAGTATCTCGTCAAGATCCTTCTGTATTGTCCATGCCGAAATAGCTATATCCAGCAACTCAGCCTGTTCTGCTCGACCTTCGTTGTTCGCAAATTGTGCGTCAGCTGCAAGATCTTCTCGCCCAATTGTTTTCATTAGTCTTTTAAAGATGCTGTCGCCGTTACCAGCGATCAACGCGTACCTGCCGTCGCGGCATAAGTAAGCGTTGGATGGGCTGATTCCGGGAAGAGACGATCCTGAAGGCTGCCGCACTGCCCCAAACTTTGAGTATTCAGGAAGAAGACTTTCCATCATATTGAAGACGGATTCGTAAAGGGCAACATCTACTTCTTGCCCTAATCCACTTTGTTGATCTCGATGACGCAAGGCCATCATGACACCAATGACACCATGCAGCCCCGACAAGGTGTCGCCAATCGATACGCCTACTCGAACGGGTGGACGGCCCGGTTCGCCACTTAAATACCTCAAGCCTCCCATCGCTTCCCCGATCACACCAAAGCCTGGGCGATCACGATAGGGGCCTGTCTGACCGTAGCCCGAAACCCTGAGCATGATGAGTCTGGGGTTGATACGGTGCAAGTCAGCAAAACCTAAGCCCCACTTCTCCATTGTGCCTGGGCGAAAATTTTCTATCAATATGTCGGCATCAACCGCCAGTTTGCGTATGACCTCTGGGCCTTCAGGTTGTCGCAAATCGAGCGTGACAGAACGTTTATTGCGTGCGTGGGCGGCCCACCAAACCGAAGTGCCTTCGTGCAACATGCGCCACTTTCGCAAAGGGTCGCCGTCAATGGGCGATTCAATTTTGATCACATCAGCACCGAATTCGGCCAAAATCTTTGCCGCAAACGGGCCTGCTATCAGTTGCCCAAGTTCGATAACCTTGAGACCTTCTAAAGGGAGTGGCATTGGTCTACTAATGTGTGAGTGTCGAGGTGAACGGGATCAACGTGTGTCATGACACTGAGGACGCGATGGTTTTTTAAGACGACTTGTTGCACCGAGAATGCAATATCGTGACCTTGTTCAACCGTTAAGGTGGCATTGACTTCAATGTGGGCATCGACCACGATCATATCGCCCATTTTGCGGGTTTTCATATCATGTAGTCCCATCACGCCAGGGGTGGCCCGAATCGTTGAGGATATCGCCTGTACATCGCGCTCGTCTGCCGATCTGTCCATCAGGTCGTTAACCGCTTCGTAGCCGAACTCCCAACCCATTTTGCCTATCATCAGACCCACAATGAGGGCCGCAATCGGATCCAGGATGGGATAACCCATTAAATTGCCAACGATACCGAAACCAACGACCAAGGAGGATGCTGCATCAGACCGCGCATGCCAGGCATTGGCGATCAGCATGCTGGAGCGGACACGCTTGGCAACTTTGAGCATGTATCTAAAGAGAGACTCTTTTGCAATCAAGGCAACCACCGCAATGCCGAGTGCAATGCTGTGCACGGATGGAATCTCTTCGGGATGTTTGAGTTTTTCGATTGCTGACCAGAGCATGCCGACGCTGACAGAAAGCAATATTAATCCCAAGGCAACCGAGGCAGCGGTCTCGAAACGGTGATGGCCATAGGGATGGTCTTCGTCAGCTCCCTTTTGACTGTGGTGGTTCGCAAACAAAACAATGCCGTCCGACACCAGATCAGATAACGAGTGAACACCATCCGCAATCAGCGCTTGTGAGTGAGCGAACACGCCCACTGCAATTTGACATATCGACATGAATAAATTGACAAAGACGCTGACTAAGGTGCTTTTGCGCGCGGCATCAGATCTTTCGCCAGCACTGAGCGCGTTGTCGGTCTCGGCGGTGGGTTCAGTAAAATTCATGCGACTTCCTTGTTGTCAGTTCTCATTTGATTGTAATGGCTTCGGCTACAGTTATGATGTGGCAATATCCTTTACATTTTGTTATCGGCCAACAATGAGAATGACGTGATGAGAGCTGTCTTTATTGATGCAACCAGCGCACTTGCTGAGATATTTGATCGTTTGCACAGAAGTGACGACATCCCGTTAACCGTCAATCAGCAGGTTGACATCACACCAGATCAGATTCCTGACGTCATGGGCGACGCCAATATCCTGATCGTTGATCACACCAACCTTCCGACCGATGTCGCGAAGCGCTGTGCGAAGCTCAAGCATGTGGTGTTTCTCGGTACTGGTGCTCGCTCTTACATGAATCCTGAAGCGCTCGCTGATATTGGTATACAAGTTCACATCATCAAAGGCTACGGTGACACTGCCGTTGCGGAATGTGCCTTTGCTTTGATGTGGGAGGCGGCCAAAGGCTTTGCGAAAATGGATAGAGGTGTGAGGGGGGGGCAGTGGTTGCGCACCGAAGGCCTGCAGTTGACCGGGAAAACGCTTGGGTTAATCGGTTTTGGTGGTATTGCAGCCGAGATGGCGCGACTTGCTAACGGCGTGGGGATGCGGGTGTTGGCCTGGAATCGATCCGCGAAGACGCATCCGGGCGTGACTTTTGTTGAGTTGGACGAATTGCTCGCCCAAAGTCGCGTTATTTCTTTGCATCTGTTGTTAAACGATCAGACTCGCGGTTTTATATCAGCTGACAGAATCGCCAAGATGCAGGATGGCGTGATTTTGATCAATACCGCTCGAGGGGCTGTGATTGATGAAAATGCATTGATCGACGGTCTAGCGCGAGGCAGAATCGGACACGCAGGTTTGGATGTATTTGATATTGAACCATTACCGGTTGACCACGCCTTGACGAGACTAGACAACGTCACACTATCGGCTCACTCAGCCTTCAGGACCCCTGAGGCAAGCGATAATTTGATTGAGGCCTCGCTAGAGCATTGCCGTCGCATTGCAGCGTTAGGCTAGCGCAATGGCTACGGTACACGACCACCGCAACCTGACGGCTCAAGTTGGTCCCGGAGACCACCCTGATGACCATGCCCATGATCATCATGATCACGACCAGTCGCATGCCGGTCACCATCATGCTGATCACGGTCATCACCATGTGCCAACGGATTTTGGTCGAGTATTCGCGATTGGTATCTCGCTGAATTTGGTTTTTGTTGTAATTGAGGCACTGATAGGCTGGCGGGCTAGTTCATTAGCATTGCTCGCAGACGCTGCTCACAATCTCAGTGATGTAGCGGGTTTGGTGTTGGCCTGGGCTGCCATTATTGTCGCTAAGCGCCTACCAACCCCTCGGTTTACCTACGGTTGGCAACGAGGGTCCATCATTGCCAGTTTTGTTAATGCGGTTATCTTGCTGTTCGCCATGGGCTCGCTTGCTTGGGAGGCCATCTTGCGCCTGCAACAACCAGAGCCATTTGACGCGATCCCCGTAATGGCCGTCGCTGCTGCAGGTGTTATGGTGAATGGATTGACTGCTTGGATGTTTATGGCGGGCAGTCGTCACGATCTAAATATTCGCGGCGCCTTTTTGCATATGCTGTCAGACGCAGTCGTGTCGGTCGGGGTGATCATTGCTGCTGCGCTTTATCTCTGGTTAGGCTGGGCTTGGATTGACCCGCTCGTGAGTCTGCTGATCGCAATGGTCATCGTCTGGGGTACTTGGTCACTGTTTAAACAATCCTTGCATCTGCTGTTTGACGGAGTACCTGTCCACATCGATATTGATCAAATCATCTTAGCGTTAAAGCGCGTTGCAGGGGTTGCGGCCGTGCACGATGTTCATGTCTGGGCGCTGGCGACTTCCAAGGTCGCTCTGACCGCACACTTGGTGGTTAGCGATGAAGCAACTTGTCAGGACGAGGTTTTGCGTCTTGCTCAAGAAGCACTCGACACCGGCTTTGGAATTAAACATGCGACCTTGCAAATTGAGTCGCCAGCGTATGCTGGAAACTGTCACGATTGCGCAGTTGGTTTGATTTAAATTTCAATGAAATGCTGAAAAAACCAATGAATTAAGTTCAAACTAGCGAAGAACTGCCTCATTTGAGCAAAAAATTGTAAAGAATGTAATATTTCTTGTAGACGATTGTAGTAATGTTCACCTCAGTTTATTTTGCGCGATGTTTTGGCATCCAATAATGACAAAAAATTATCCCCGAGTTTTCGCAATCACGATGCTTGCAGCGCTTTTGACTGGTTGCATGGTTGGCCCTGACTTTAGTACGCCTGTCTCACGTCTTCAAAACAGCTATGACGCACCTGCTGAATCCGAATTTACGGACGGCACCAAGGTTGACCTCGAGCACGCGATTGATCCAGTGGCATGGTGGGGCAGTTTTAAAGATCCGGTGCTGCTAAGGTTATTAGAAAAGTCGGCTCAGCAGAACTTGAGCCTTCAGGCTGCGGCGGTGCAGGTCTATCAAGCGAGGGCACAGCTCGGCATTACCGATGCAACTTTGCTACCGACAGTGAATGCAACGGGGTCAGCAACTCAGGCTAATCAGGCTAGCCTTGCGGCTCAATCGCTCAACACTTCAAACCTGTCCACCGCGACTGCACTGGCCTTGCAGGCGAGCTGGGAGCTTGACTTCTGGGGTAAATTGCGACGAGGGGTTGAATCCTCTGTCGCTGGCTACATGTCCTCAGCGTCTGCCTATTATTCGGCACAAACCTCGCTGGCTTCCAGCGTTGCCAGCACTTACATTACCATCCAGAACTACAACCAACTTATTGATGTATCAAAGCGAAACTTAGCATTGCAGTTTGAGAGCTTGCGGATTGCCAAGGTTCGTTATCAATACGGTGAGACATCGTTACTGGATTTGAGTCAAGCTCAATCCCAATATGAGCAGACGAAGTCGCAAATCCCGATTTTGATAGCCAGTTTGAGACAAAATGAGACCGCTATCAGCGTGCTGCTGGGCGAAGCACCCGATTTCTACACCAAACAATTCGGCCAGAGCCACGCTAGCTTGTCGGCACCGCCCTTGCTCCAGGTGGCTATTCCCAAAGAGCTCTTACGTCGTCGTCCTGATGTGAGGCAGGCAGAGTTTGCCGCTGCCGCACAATCCGCATTGATCGGCGTCAACACGGCCGCTCTGTATCCTAGTTTTTCTTTATCTGGTGTTTTCGGTTTTCAGTCGGTTAACTACGGCGGTGTGACCGGCAGTCCGCTGTTCTCGTGGGATAACAAAGTGGTCAGTGGTGGTGGTGCGTTCAGCTTCCCGATCTTTTATCGTGGCGCGATTGTTGAGCAGATTCGTGTGCAAGACGCAGTTTTTCAGCAGAGCGTGCTTAGCTACCAAAACTTGGTGTTGCAGGCGCAAAAAGAAGTTGATGATGCATTAATGACGATTTCGACGACTCGAAGTTCGGCTGACGCGCTTGCTCGAGCCGTGACGGCTGCGCAAAATGCAGCTCGGCTTGCTCAAGAAAGATACAAAGCGGGCCAGGCTGATTACAACACCGTGATCCTGGCTCAACAACAACTACTCTCTGTCGAGAGTTCTTTTGTGCAAACGAGCAATAACAACTTGTTAGGTTATGTCACCGCCTTCAAAGCCTTAGGTGGAGGTTGGTCAGGTGAGTTGAACTTGCCGCAGTTAACGACAACGCTTTCGAGTGAGATGAAACAACGAACCGATTGGGGTAATGCGCTGGATGGTAAGGCAGACCCTCGTTTAATGAAGTCAAGTGAGATGATTCAATGAGCACAATTACACGTATTTCGCTGACGCGTAAGCTGTTAACAGTCGGTTGTCTTGGGGTGCTGGCACTGATCGCCGGTTGTGACAAAAAAACGGAACGGCCGCCGGTTATCGCCGACGTGACCGTTGCCAAGCCGCTGTACCAAGATGTTGTGAGCTACAAACTGTTCGATGGTAATGTGCAGGCATTGCTGAGCGTTGATTTGACCGCGCGTGTTTCTGGCTATTTGTCAAAGATTACGTTTTCTGACGGCGCTTACGTTAAAAAGGATCAGCCGCTGTTTGTGATCGAGCAAGATCAGTATCAGCAACAAGTGAATTTGGCACAAGCGGTCTACACGCAAGCGAAGATCGAGCTCGACAGACAACAAAATCTGCTTAAACAAAACGCCACGTCGCAGGCTTCAGTGGACAATGCGGTATCAGCCTATTCGCAAGCAGATGCCAACCTCAAACTGGCGAAGCTGAATCTCAGCTACACAGAAATCCGTGCACCCTTTGACGGTTTGATGAGCCGGCACCTGGTGGATGTTGGCAATTACCTGAATGGCACTGCTGGTGGCGTTAAGCTCGCGTCGATCGATAAGATCAGCCCGGTTTATGTGTATTTTTCAGTGAACGAGCGAGAAGTGCTGGAGTTCCGCAAGCAGTATGCTGACGATGCTGTCAAGAAAAGTATGGTCAATAAATTGCAGGTTCACGTAGCGTTGCAGAACGAGAAAGGATTTTTGCATCACGGTACGCTCGACTTTGCATCGAATACGCTGAGCACCAGCACCGGTACGTTGCAATTGCGGGCTGAGCTGCCGAATGCTGATCTGGCTTTGCTGCCGGGCTATTACGCCAGAGTGATGGTTGAATATGGTACGCCACACAAGGCGGTGCTGATCCCCAGTTCGGTAATCGAGACCGATCAGCAAGGTAATTATATTTATATCGTCGATGATGCAAAAAAAGCGCATCGCCAAAATATTGTGTTGGGACAAAAATTCGGCAAGTTAGCAGAAGTCGCCTCGGGCTTGACCGCGTCACAGGATGTCTTGGTGAATGGTTTTGTCAACGTCAGAGAAGGCCAGACAGTCAACCCGTCGATGATCACGCTCGATCCGTTACCCAAGTTGCACGACTGATAGGCGACGAGATAACTCATGCTTTCTAAATACTTTATCGAACGCCCGGTTCTCGGGAACGTCATCGCTATCATCATGATGATATTGGGTGCGGTTTCCATTTTCGGGTTGCCTATTTCCCAGTATCCGCCCATGACGCCCCCAACTATTCAGGTGTCGACAAGTTGGCCTGGCGCCAGCGCTGCGATGATGCAGCAAATGGTGGCGAGCAGTATTGAGACGCAAGTTAACGGCGTTGAGAACATGCTTTATATGCAGTCTGATTCGACAAACGACGGTCGCTACACATTGACCGTCACTTTCGAGGTCGGTACTGATCCAAATATTGCCCAGGTTAATGTTCAAAACAGAGTCGCGATTGCAGTACCCGGTTTGCCGCAATCCGTGCAAAAGCAAGGTATCACGACCAAGATGCAGTCGACGGCAATTTTGCAGTTTGTCACCCTGACATCCGACGATCCGTCTCACGACGCCTTGTTCTTGAGTAATTTCGCCAACCTGCAGATGCAGAATCGTTTGGCGCGGATTAAAGGCGTTGCGGCTGCCAATGTGTTTGGTGTTGGTAACTACAGCATGCGGATTTGGCTGGATCCGGCTCAATTGGCCGCACGATCACTGACGCCCTCGGACATTTCGAATGCAATTAGCCGTCAAAATGTGATGTTGGCGGGTGGTCAGATTGGTGCCCCACCAGTTCCGAATGGTCAGGATTTTCAGTACACACTCAATGTGCTGAGCGCCATGAATAGTCCCGAAGAGTTTGGCAATATTTTGGTCAAGGTTGACGATCAAGGCGCAATTACCCGATTACAGGATGTTGGACGTGTTGAATTAGGTAGTCAAAATTACAGCCAGTTTTTTAAATTGGGTGACAAGCCTGCCGGCGGTATTGCGATTTATCAGTTGCCTAGTGCCAATGCAATTGCTACCGCGAAAGCCGTCAGAGCAGAGATGGAAGCGATCGCCCAAACCTTCCCTAAAGACATGAGTTGGGAAATCCCGTTTGACACGACGATGTTCGTGACGGCGTCGATTGACGAGGTTTATCACACCCTGTTCGAAGCAGGCTTCCTTGTTCTTGCAGTCATCATGATCTTTTTGCAGGATTGGCGTGCAGTATTGGTCCCAGCCACGACGGTGCCGGTGACCATTATTGGCGCATTTGCTGCCATGGCATCCTTAGGCTTTTCGATCAATCTGTTGACCCTGTTTGCGATTGTGCTTTGTATTGGTATTGTCGTTGACGATGCGATCGTGGTAGTAGAGGGCGTGGCGAAGAAGGTTGAACATGGTGAAACGCCTCACGACGCAGCCGTCAACGCAATGACCGAATTGATGGGTCCCATTATTGGTATCACGCTGGTATTGATGGCTGTGTTTTTGCCTGCTTCTTTCATCTCGGGCATCACGGGGCAGATGTATCGGCAGTTTGCACTGGTGATTGCTGCAACGGCCTTGATCAGTGGCATCAATGCGGTGACGCTTAAGCCGACGCAGGCGGCCACGTTTATCAAACCTAAGCCACTTGGCGTGGTGAAGAAGAACTGGTTCTTTAAAAAGTTTGATCAAGGATTCGAGAAAATTTCGAATTCATATGCAGGATTGATGCAAATCCTGATGAGTCATCGGAAGATTTCGATGACAGTGGGTTTCGCCTTGATTGCCTTTGCTATCTATGGCTTAGTCAAAGTCCCAACAGGGTTTATTCCCAATGAAGATCAAGGTTACTTGGTTGTGTCGGTTCAGTTACCTAACGCGTCCTCGCTGCAGCGGACAACTGAGACGATGGCAAATGTTGCCAAAATCATTGAAACCGTACCTGGTGTTCAAAAAGTCGTGTCCGTTGGCGGCATTAACGCACTGAACAATAGCGCCTCTCAGGCTAACGCTGGTGTCATGTATGTCATCCTGAAACCATGGGACGAACGCGCTAAGTCACCAGGTGAGGATCTAAGAAGTATTTTCCCTGGACTGAGTGCCAAAATGCAGTCAGTACAAGAGGCGACAGTGAATGTCTTGTTGCCCCCGGCAATTCCTGGCTTAGGTCTGTCGGGCGGCTTTCAAATGCAAGTCGTGCTTACTGATTTGAGCAATGATTACCAAAAGCTTGCTCGTGCCACGGATGCCCTTGCGCACGCTGTGTCAGCGCGCCCTGAAGTGATGCTTGCCTTTACGCCATTTAGGGCAACGGTGCCTCAATACGAACTGAAGTTCAACGCTGCGCGAGCTGAGACCTTAGGGGTGTCTCTGGGCGACGCCTACGATGTCTTGCAGAATTCGATTGGCTCCACCTATGTGAATCAGTTTTTTACCTTTGGTCAAACGTATCAGGTCTATATTCAGGCTGATGGCAAAGATCGGGTATCTACGGATCAGATTGGCAAACTATATGTCAAGAGCTCGACAGGCTCCATGGTGCCGTTAGGATCCTTCGTCGACATTACTGAGACGACAGGCCCAGGTATTGCTTCTCAGTACAACTTGTTCCCGACAGCAGCTTTGCTTGGTGCCGCAAACGGTGCCTATAGCTCAGGCCAGGCGATGGCTGCAGTCGAAGAAGTAGCCAAAGAGGTGTTGCCGCCTGGTGTCAGTTTTTACTGGACAGCAATGTCTTACCAAGAAAAACTCGTCGGTAACACAGTAGTGCTTGTGTTTGCGCTGTCGATCTTATTGGTCTACTTAGTACTGGCCGCACAATATGAGTCTTGGGTTGCACCATTTGCGGTGATTCTGGCTGTACCGCTGGCCTTAGTCGGCGTGGTGGCTGCGCTATTCTTGACGGGTTTGCCGAACAATATTTACGTTCAGATTGGGCTGGTGCTGATGATTGCGCTGGCTTCAAAGAACGCGATTTTAATTGTCGAGGTGGCACTCGAAGAGAGACGACATCACGGGCTGAGTCTGATTGACGCTGCCCTGAAAGCCTCGCATGAGCGCTTCAGGCCTATTGTGATGACCTCGATTGCCTTTATTCTAGGTGTGGTGCCGCTATTGACATCTTCGGGTGCTGGCGCGGCCTCGAGAATCTCAATTGGCTTAACAGTGTTCAGCGGCATGATCGCTTCAACTGTTTTTGCGGTCGCGCTGGTGCCGATATTCTTTGTGCAGATCGAAGGTTTTTTTGAGGCAAGAGCCAAAAAATCCGCAGAGAGAAAGGCGAGAGCCTTGGCCTGGGCGGTAGTCGATGCAAGATCGGAGGATGGCACGACGGAAACCTCTGGCGTATCAAAAAATAAAAATGCTAGTGAGAATGAACTCACCGACATCAGTCTCGGTGAAGTCATTTTAAGACGCCTTGACCTTGCAGAGAATGAGCTTGCGATCACGGATGAAATGTCCGACAAACAGTCAGCAGACCCGGAAATTGCTCATGAACTGACAAATTCTGATGGGATCGGAAGTGAGGCAGAGACGAGCAGTGAACTCGTTGCGAGCGTCCTGGATGAGGTTGCCTCCCCTGAGCAGATTGCTGAAATAGAGCCCGGTGAGACGAGTCCTGACCCGAGTCCAATAGTTGAACCGAGCGAGAGCGTTGCAATTGACATCGCGCCCGACCCGGTTGAGGATCTACCTGCTGAGTCAGCGGAGCTGCCTGGCGCATCTGAGCTACCGTCGTTTGCAGAGGATTTCCTCACTGATTCAGAACAGCCTGCTTTCGCAAGCGAAACACAGTTGGTGACGGAGGGTCTGGCGGAGCCTGTTACAGCGCCTGTTGTTGAGCCGTTGCCAGTCGCCGAGCCAGTGGCTGAGCCTGTCGTAGCGCCTGTTGTTGAGCCAGTAACTCTGCTGGTCGCGGAGCCAGTTCCGGTGCCACAGGCGGTGACTGAACCAGATCAGGCAGTAATTGAAAACGTTGCAGTCAGCCCGCTTGAAGTGGCAAACAATCCGACTGTATTCAATGATGACGCACTTCGTCAGATGTTCAGAAACGCTGCTGAGCCTGTGCCACAAGCGGCGTTACAACCGGTTGCAGAGGCAGTGCCGGAACCAGTGCCTGAATCAGTTCAGGAACTCGCTGCAAACATCGCAGTCGATCAGCTAGACGAGATCAATAATTCGCCCGCGTTGAATGATGACGCGCTTCGTCGGATGTTTAAAAACGCGGCTGATGAAGTGAATGGCAACGGCAATTAATGGCCACCTGTGTTGTTCAGGCCATTAATCGGATGATAAGGGGTGAATCCCCTTATCAGTACGACTTGGGCAGACCTAAAACACGCTCTGCAACGTAAGATAAAATCAGTTCGCGACTGACCGGGGCGATGCGCGCGATCATGACTTCTCTGAAGTAGCGCTCGACGTGGTACTCGCGAGCGTAACCAAAGCCACCATGCGTCATGACAGCCTGTTCACATGCATGAAAACCCGCTTCGCCGGCCAGATATTTGGCTGCGTTAGCCTCAGCGGCACAATCTTTGTTCTGATCGTAGAGCGCGGCTGCTTTCATGGTCATTAACCGCGCTGCCTCGAGCTCCATCCAGTTCTTCGCTAACGGATGTTGAATCGCCTGATTTTGACCGATCTTGCGGTTAAACACGACGCGTTCATTGGCATACGCGGTTGCCTTGCGTAAGGCGATGCGACCAATGCCAATTGCCTCAGCAGCGATCAGCATCCGTTCGGGATTCATGCCATGCAGTATGTATTTGAAGCCCTGGCCTTCCTCACCAATACGATCTTCAACAGGGATTTCCAGGCCGTCGATAAATAATTCGTTTGAGTCGACTGAATGTCTTCCCATTTTGTGGATCAGACGTACCTGAACTTTGCTTCGATCGAGATCAGTGTAAAACAGCGACAAACCGTGAGTCTTGTTCTTGCAGTCCTCGATAGGCGTCGTGCGGGCTAGTAAAAGTATCTTGTCGGCGACTTGAGCTGTCGATATCCATACTTTCTGACCATGAACTACGTAGCGATCACCTTTCAAGACAGCTCGAGTTTTGAGCTCGGTCGTGTTGAGCCCCGTGTTAGGTTCGGTTACGCCGAAACAAGCTTTTTCGGATCCATCAATCACAGGTGGTAAATATTTTTGTTTTTGCGCTTCGGTACCGTAAACAACAATTGGGTTCAGGCCAAAGATATTCATATGAATGGCTGAGGCACCCGACAAGCAGGCACCTGTCTCTGCAACAGTCTGTGTGAGCAGGGTCGCTTCAGTCATCCCCAGCCCTGAGCCGCCGTAGGCCTCGGGCATGGCGATCCCTAACCAACCGGCTTTGGCCATTGCCGCATGAAATTCATGCGGGAAGACAGCATCCTCATCGCGCGCAAGCCAATAGTCCTCACCAAAAGGCGAGCAAGTCTGATTGACTGCGTCGACAATCGCTTGTTGTTCGGTGGTGAGATCCCTGTAAAACAAATCTTGCATTGCTAAGCCCCGGATTATTTATATTTGAAGTGCATCGATTGTCATTGAGTCAGTCCGATCGATTTTCTTCTATGATGGCTGATCAAACAAAATGAAAAGGATGCGACTGATGTTACCTGAAAAGAAGCAAGCAATTGGCCTGGTAGGCCTTGGGGTTATGGGCAGGGGCGTTGCTGAGAATCTGATTAAAAATGGCTATCAGGTTATTGGTCGTGATGTCAGCGCTGATGCACTTAAATGGCTTGAATCAATCGGTGGCGTTGCTTCGCGTGAGGCAAGTGATGTGACGTCTGTTTGCGATGTTGTTATCAGCTTTGTCGTGAACGACGTTCAAACAGAGGCTTTGCTCTTTGGCGAAAACGGGCTTGCGAAAACAATGCGCCCTGACACGGTTTTTATCGCGTGCAGCACGATGGCTCCCAAGTTCTTGAGAGAACTCTCAGTGCGTCTGGCCAAGATCGGCGTTCATCTCATGGATGCGCCTGTTACCGGTGGTCAGATAGGCGCCAAGAATGCCACGATGACTATCATGGCCGCTGGGCCGACTGCTATCTACGAGCGTATTCAACCGATCTTGAAATCGATTGGAGGCAAAATTTTCTTTCTGGGGACAGAAGCTGGGATGGGCGCTCAGATGAAAGTCGTCAACCAGTTATTGTGCGGTGTGCATATCGCGGCTGCTGCCGAGGCTTTGGCGATGGCAAAAAAACATGGTCTACCACTCGACACCACCCTCGAAATCTTGAAAAGCGGTGCGGCGTCTTCCTGGATGCTTGGTGATCGCGGGCCGCGCATGATTGCCGATTCTTTTGATGATGTGCAGTCTGCGGTTGATATCTTCGTGAAGGACCTTGGTTTGGTGCTGGACTCCGCCAAGCAAGCGAGCTTCGCCGCACCCATGGCACACACTGCATTTCTGCAGTTCCTCGAGAGCAGCGGACACGGCTTAGGCAAACTCGATGATGCGGCAGTTATTCGTAATTACACCGAATAATCATCGTATTTTTTCGACACCTGCTGCGAACCGACTGAGATTTTGCAATAGCTGCGCTGGATTTAAATTTTATGCAAATACTGCCTGTGGCGATTGAGCAAGATCATCCTCGGTTTGCAAACACGGTGATGAGCCTCGTTGCCGTTTGTATCGGCGCTTTGGCCTTTATCTGGCCAGCGTTGCTTAACGGCTATCCCTTGGTTTTCAGTGATACTCACGTTTTTATTGCTCAGCCTGCGCCTGGTTTTTTTAATTGGGATAAGCCTTTTATTTACGGTCCCTGGATGCTGTTGCTCCATAGTTGGCGTTCTTTATGGTGGGTGGCAGCTGCCCAAGCTTTATTGCTCTCACAGTTACTCTGGCTGACCGCTGCGTGCGTCGCTCGACGAGCGCTGCACCGTCATTTGCTGACCTGCTTCGCTCTCGGACTCGTGAGCACAGCGCCTTGGTTTGCGTCGTTTTTAATGCCAGATATTTTTGCTGGCCTTGCTGTGCTTGCCTTGTTTGTGTTGGGATTTGATAGAGCGATTTCTACTTGGTTAAAGCGGTGGGTGGTGATTGTTGCGTCGTTAGCCATTGCAGTGCATCTGTCTCATCTGATCATCGCTGCGACCTGTCTTTGTGTCGTGCTTTTGTTTCGGCCAAGGCGGTTTTTACTGGCCTTAGTCCCGCTGCTGATCGCATTAGTTGCCCTCGTAGGGACAAGCTATCTCGCCTTTGGCAAATTCTCGGTGTCGCCACACGGTTCGGTCTTTATGCTTGCTCGATTATCTGCAGATGGTCATACTCAACCGATACTGGATAAGTATTGTGCTAGCAGAACGTGGCATCTGTGTGAGTGGTCAGAGCGCTTGCCAACGGACAGCGATAGGTTTCTGTGGGACGGAACAGGCGTTGTCTGGAGTCATCCCGACGGGCCAATAGGATTGGCACCCGAAGCCTCTGAAATCGTTCGGGCGGTTGTCACTGAGAGACCGTTACAAGTTCTTGTATCTTCTGTAAAGAATACGGTTAACCAGATGAGCATGATCAAACTGGGGGATACGCTGCATTCAGATTATCTGGATTTGACGGTTGAAAAAGTCCTGCGGGAATACTTCCCGGACGCTGAGGTACAACGTTTTCAATCCTCGCTTCAAGCCCACAACGAATTGCTCACAAAGGGCTTGTTCGGACAATTTGAACGCTACAACTTGGTGATGCAAGGTGTTGTTTGTTTATCTCTTGCCCTGTCGTTGTATCTGCTGCTTACCCAGCCTAAGTTTGCAGGCCCTTTGGTGGTGATGCTGTGTGTGGGCTTTGTAGCGAACGCATTGGCGACAGGTGCCTTGTCGAAACCTCATGATCGGTATCAGGCCAGAGTGTCATGGTTGCTATTACTGCCTCCGCTGATGTTGATCGGACGCCGACCTAGAAAGTAATCGTCTTATTCGAAACGTCTTGGCAATCAAGCCCGCAAGCTTGATCTTAGAGGCCATTTAGGGGATGATTCAGTGATAATTTTAATTTACCGTTTCCAGAGAGCAGACAATCATGGCGCGCATTGACTACGCAGATCTAAACCACGCTGAAACCAAACCTCTAGTTGATCGCATCATTGCCGAGCGAGGCAAAGTACTACATCTTTATCAAATGCTGCTTAACGCACCGCCAGTGGCTGAAGGCTGGTTGAACTTTCTAACTGCAATCCGTCAAAAAAGTACGCTCCCACCGGCTTTGCGCGAATTGGTCATCATGCGTGTTGCCGTGATTAACGGTGCGCCCTACGAGGCTGAGCAACATGCGCCGATTGCCTTGAGAGAAGGCGTCACTCAGGCTCAACTAGATGATTTGGATAAATGGTCTGAATCAGAAAAATTTGATGCGGTGCAACGCGCTGTGTTGGCCTATACCGATGCCATGACCAAGAATGTACAAGTGCCTGCTGACGTGTTTGCGAAGGTCAAAGAATCCGTAAATGATCGTCAGCTAGTTGAACTTACCGCAACGGTTGGTGCGTACAACATGGTTTCGCGCTTTCTTGAAGCCCTGCAAATCCATTCTCACGATCAGCAGTAATTTGGCTGATCGTGAGGCCCTGGGTCCTCTACGGGCTATAAAAATCCGATAGAAATCCAGGGCACACAAGCCACAATCACGATACCGATGAAAAGGGCTAGTAAATAGGCCAGAATCGGTTTAATGCCTGCATCAGGGCTCACGTTGCCGATCGCACAAGCAGCGTAATAGCCGACACCAACGGGCGGTGCAAACAGACCAAGACCCATCGAAAGCACGACAACCATCGCGTAATGCACCTCGTGTATGCCCAATTGCTTGGCAATTGGAAACAAGAGTGGCCCGAACAGAACGATGGCAGGTATCCCTTCAAGCACAGAACCCAGCACCACAAAGATGACAAGCGATACGGCCATGAACATGCCTGCACCGCCAGGTAGCGCTGCCATTAATTGAGCAAGCCATTTTGAGAAACCTGATTGGGTCAAGCCCCAAGCCATTGCAGTGGCGGTGCCGATAATTAACAGGATGGCACCAGATAAGGATGCCGTACTGACCAACATCGGAATCAGTCGCTTGTAATCAAATTGTCGATAGACAACGATGCCAGCAACGATAGCGTAAACGATGCCGATCGTTGAGACTTCGGTGGCGGTAGCGACGCCCTCAATCACGGTCGCTCGAATTACAAAGGGCAAGGCAAGTGCTGGGAAGGCAATCAAAAACAGTTTGATAATTCTCAGTAATGGAGTCGCTTTGACACCACGGATATCCTCATTGCGGTTGCGAAACCAGACGACCAAACACAACATCGCGCCAAGCACGCCGGCTGGTAACAAGCCGCCTGTGAACAAGGCGGCAATTGATACACCTGTCACCGATCCGATGGTGATCAATACGAGGCTTGGCGGCACGGTTTCAGTTTGAGCACCGGTGGCAGACAAGAGTGCCACTAAGTCTCCTTCGGAGGCGCCACGCTTTTTCATTTCAGGGAACAGGGCAGGGGCAACCGCTGCCATATCAGCGGCCTTAGACCCAGAAATCCCTGATACAAGATACATCGCACCGATTAGCACGTAAGATAAGCCGCCTTTGACACGCCCCAAGATGCTAGCAAGAAATTCGACCATGGCTTTGGCCATACCCGTCATTTCAATTAACAATCCGAGAAACACAAAGAGCGGTACCGCCAGCAAAATCAGATGAGACATGCCATCGTTCATTCGACCAATCATCACAGACAAAGGAGTGCTGGTGCTTAACGCCAGGTAGCTCAAGGTGCCTAAGCCGAAAGCAAAGGCGATCGGAATACCTAAAAATACCGTGGCACCAACGACTCCCACAAAAAAGATCAGCAGATTGATACGACCCAGATCTTCAAAAAGCGGCTCGGCAAGCCAGAACGCGCCGATGATCGCGCCGACAATAGCAGCCGCTTGGATCATCTGTTTGGGTGTTGAGGTTCGCCCCAGTCTGATGAGAGCGAACAGAGCCATCAACAAGACGCCTACCGGCAGTGCGGCTGCGCGCCAGCTGTTTGGAATATCCAGTGCTGGTAAGGTGATATCAATTTCTTCTATCGAGTTGATTAATGCTGGCCAGGCAATCAGTACTAAGAAGGCTAGCGACGCGACCAAGGCGACGGCCTCTAGTAAGGCGCGTCGTTGTGCCGACAGACTGCTGACTAAGGCGGTCATCCGCATGTGCTCGCCGCGTCTAAAGGCAACGACAGAGCCCATCATCGCCATCCAGATGAACAAAATAGATGCCAACTCATCTGACCAGACTAAAGGGTGGTGCAGAGCGAATCGAAAGATCACGCCAGCTAACAGCACAACAATGTCGGCCAAAACCAGCAACGCAGCTGGGATTTCTACCATCCATCCCAGCGTGCGATCTAGCTTAGTCAAAAAAGGGTGAGCGTCAACTTGGTCTTGAGGCTCGTGAGAGCCATGATGCGCCACCGTCATGCAAGCTTACCTGTGTATTTCTCGAGGGTCGCCCAAGCGGCATCACCAAACTTGGTCTTCCACTCGGAATAAAAACCAGCTGAGATTAATTTCTGACGCAACGACTCTTTATCCACTTGATTGACGACCATGCCATTCTTTTCTAAGACAGCTTGCAGCGATCCATTAAGAGCCGCAACTTCAGCGCGTTCTAAGATTGCTGCCTCTTCCATTGCTTTAGCCATGACTTTGCGCGCGTCGTCGGGCAGACGATCCCAGGCCTTTTGATTGACTAATTGCCAGTAGCCATCCCACATATGATTGGTCAAAGATAAATACTTCTGAACTTCGTAGAGCTTTGCCGTCTCGATGACAGCAAGTGGGTTTTCTTGACCTTCAACGATCTTTGTTTGTAGCGCTGAATACACCTCTGCAAAGTTGATCGAAGCCGGTGCGGCGCCAAACGCTTTAAACATGGAGGTCCACAAAGGCGAGGGCGGCACGCGCAGCTTCATCCCGTCCAAGTCTGCCGCCGTTTTGACTGGTTTGGTCGAAGTTGTGACCTGTCTAAATCCGTTGTCCCAGATTTTTTCTTGAGCGAACAAGCCTTTTTTGCCAATTTCTGAACGCATGTAGGCGCCGAGATCGCCATCCATGGCCTTCCAGACAGCAGGGTAGTCCGGGAAGGCGAAACCTAAACCAGAGATGCCTGCCGCAGGCACGAGCGTTTGTAAAATCAGACTGGCGATTGAGAAAATTTCAATGCCGCCATTACGCACCTGACTCAACATATCGGTGTCGTTACCCAATTGGTTATTGGGGAAAACTTGAATTTCAACTAAGCCGGCTGTGCCTGCTTTCACTGCGGCAGCGACTGATTCTGCACCTTTGTGCAGGGGATGAGTGACAGGCAAATTGTGCGCGTACTTGTAGTTGAATTTTGCTTTCTGAGCAAAGCTTGCTGCAAACGGTGATACAACTGCTGCAGCGCCAGCGCCAAGAATAAGAGTGCGACGATTGATAGTCATTTTTTTTGTCTCCTGAATAATGAGACGTTTTTAACATGACCAATATCGCTTGAGGGCCTACTTTATTGACGTTCTAGGGTTGTCCCTAGTGACTTTGACGCAAATGAATACGTCGTTCACATCAGTTCGACGATTTCGCCTCTTTCAAGCAGCAAGCGTTTGATGTCTTTTTTCACAATTTTGCCGTAACCTGATTTCGGCATTGTGTCCCAGAAAAAAAATTTACGGGGCCAACGATATTTGGCGCAACGATCTTCAAGGTGAGCAAGTAGTTCGGCATCAGTCACATCTTTTGCATTGTCCCGCAACACGATGACTGCGACACCGATCTCACCCCATTTTTCATCGGGAACCCCGAGTATCGCGATTTCAGCGACGGCGGGATGGGTGAGTAAAACCTCTTCTACTTCTTTTGGATAAACGTTTGAGCCACCTGAGATATACATATCTGATTCGCGGCCCGTGATGTAGAGCAAACCTCGGTCGTCGAGTTTGCCCAAATCACCAGTATGAAACCAACCACCACGTAACGCCTTTTTTGTTGCGTCTTCGTTGCCGTAATAGCCCACAAAAACAGCCGGACCCCGGCAACAGATTTCACCAATCTCTCCTGTTGCAACGGGTTGACAGTCGGTGTCGAGAATTGCAACTTCCATACCTGTGCGGGGTCTGCCGCAAGAGCCCACATTAGCGTTTGGATCGTCGTCCTCCGCCGAATGCATGTCGGGTGGCAGAACAGTGATGTTGCCTGTTACCTCGCCTAGGCCAAAATATTGCACCAATACTTTGCCCAGTTTTTGTAAGGCACGTTTCTGATCGGCCCGGTACATCGGCGCGCCAGCGTAAATCATATAGCGCAAAGAGCTGTGATCGTACTGATCCACGGCAGGATGCTCGACCAGCATCTTGACAATAGTCGGTACGGTAAACAGATTAGTGACTCGGTGTTGTTCGACTAGTTGCCAGAATTGCTCGGGGTCAAAGCGCTCGCTTGGCATCAGTATTGAAGCAGCACCTCGCGCCACGTTCAGCAGGGCGTGCACACCCGCGCCGTGCGAAAGCGGTGCGACGACTATCGATACATCTTTCTCGGTGGTACCTGGAGCCAGGTCAGCCAAATGGTTAGTAACGACAAACGCTAATTGCGCATGCGTCAAGACACCTGCTTTGGGCTTGCCTGTCGTACCTGACGTATAGAAAAACCATAAAGGATCGTCAGCGGCAACCGTCGCATCGATGGCAGTTTCGCCAAGATGGGCGGCAATAAGATCTTCGTAGCTGAGTTCGCCTGCACGTGGGGTGCCGATCGTGATCACATGTCGGATAAGCTTGGACTCAGCAAGCAGCGCGTCCACGTGTCCGGCAAAAATATCCTCGACAACGATTGCTATCGAATCACTTGAGGCGCCCAGATAGGCCACTTCATTGGGCGTCAGTCGAAAATTGGTGGGCACCCAAACGCAACCCATCTTGAATGCAACCCAGCAGAATTCAAACATCTGCAGGTTGTTTCTGGATTGCATCAAGATTTTATCGCCCTTGTTGATGCCGAGGGCGCGTAGTGCATTGACCATCGCATCGACCCGAGCATTGACCTGCGACCAGGTCCAAACCTGCTCGCCTTGTCTTAAGGCTGTGTGATGCGGATAGAGCTTTGCAGTGTGGGTCAGCAGACGACCCAAGTTCATGACTTGCGCTGGGTTCAAGTCGCCTCCAGCACGCTCAGGTAGTTGGCAACAGCAGCCCCGCCCATGTTAAAGACAGCACCGACGCGGGCGTTTTCGATCTGCATGTCCCCAGCTGTATTGGATAATTGCATGGCTGCCATCACGTGTTGCGAAACACCCGTGGCACCGATGGGATGGCCTTTAGACTTCAAACCACCCGATGGATTAACGGGCAGTTTGCCGTCTTTGCGCGTGATGCCATCAAGAATGACGTGCGCGCCTTCACCGTGTTTAGCCAAACCCATGGCTTCATATTCAAGCATCTCGGCGATGGTGAAGCAATCGTGTGTCTCGACGAAGTTGATGTCATCAAGGGTTAGCGCCGCGTCTTTTAAACCCTTGGCCCACGCCATGGCGGTGCCTTCGAACTTGGTCGGATCGCGACGTGATAACGGTAAAAATTCGTTCACTTGCGTGCGCGAACGCCATCTGATGGCCGGCACTTTGGCACCAACTAGTGGTTGGTTGGATAACACCAGCGCTGCAGCACCATCCGACACCAGCGAACAGTCCGAGCGCTTCAGCGGCCCTGCAACAAACGGGTTTTTCTCAGACGGGTTGCGGCAGAAATCAAAGCCAAGATCGCGGCGCAGATGGGCATAGGGGTTATGCACACCGTTCGCATGATTCTTTGCAGCGATCGCAGCCAACGCGTCAGACTGATCACCAAAGCGGTTGAAATACTCTTGAGCGATCTGACCAAACACGCCGGCAAACCCGCCCGGCGTGTGGCCTTCTTCTTGAACGTATGAAGCTTTTAGCAAGATGTCACCGATCTGCTGATTAGGCAGGGTGTTCATCTTTTCCATTCCGATCACCAAGGCATGGCGGATACGACCACTGGCGAGCGCATCCAACGCATTGTGGATCGCGGCCGATCCAGTTGCGCAGGCATTTTCCAAGCGGACGGCAGGCGTGTGTCGAAACTCCGGAATGGCAACGGCAGCAAGTGACGCGCTGAAATCTTGCGGTACGAAGCCGTTATTGAAGTGGCCCATATAGATCGCATCGATATCGCCAGGCTCAAGCCCTGCGCTGTCGAGTGCTGGATACACCGCATCGCGAATCAACTGTTCGAGCGTCATGTTGTCCAGTTTGCCAAAGGGGGTGTGACCCCAACCAACGATATAGGGCTGATTCATGATTGATTGCTCCTGAGTGTGGGTATGCCTACGCCAGAGGCGTCGAAGCCGCCGTCGACGGCTAAAAACTGACCGTTGATGAAAGCTGCATTTTCACTGCATAAAAATCCTACCGCGTTCGCGATTTCTTCTGTGGTCGCGTAACGATTCATCGGGATAGCATCATAGTAATCCGATCGAATCGCAACGCTATGCACTAGCTTTGCCATCTCCGTATCGACTGGGCCCGGGCAGACTGCGTTGGATCGTATGCCTTCGGTTCCCAATTCAACTGCCTGCTGCTTGGTCAGATGCAAGAGGGCTGCTTTGCTGGTGCCGTAAGCAACTCGCAGGGTGCTGGCGCGCAAACCTGAAATCGACGCAATGTTGACAATTGCACCACCTTTGCCACCTTGGCGCATCACCGGAATACAAGCTTGTGAACAGAGGAATGCACCGTCAAGATTAGTGCCCAGCACGTACCGAAACTCCTCGAAAGTTGTTTCAGTAATCGGTTTGAACACGGCGACACCAGCATTGTTAATGAGCGCATCAATTCGCCCGAATTTGGTTACCACTTGATCGACCGCTTGCTGCACCTGCTCTGGTTTGGAAATGTCGCAAACCAAGGTTAGGGCGCGTTCGGTATTGAGCTCGCTTGCTGTTTTGGCTAAAGTAGCCGAGTCAATATCAATGAGGGCGACCCGGTAGTCATGGGCCAGAAACCAGTTGGCGATCGCCAGACCAATGCCCCTTGCCGCACCAGTTACAAAAGCGACGGGTTGTGAATTGTTTTTATCAGTCATACGTTGTCTCTAATTTTTTGTCATTATCGTCTATTTTTAGTTGGCTTTTATCCCCGCCTTCTTGGTGACTGGCCCATAGACGTTAAAGTCCTTGGTGATCTCAGCTGCGAATGCCTCGGGCGTGCCGGGGCTTGCAATAATGCCCGAAATTTGCAACTGCTCTTTGACTTCATCTGTATTCAAGAGGCTGTTGATCTCTTTATTCAAAAACTCAACAATCGCAGGTGACGTTTTAGCAGGGGCCAATACGCCTACCCAAGAATTAAGCTCGACGTCGTTCACTCCTGACTCGACAAAAGTTGGCACGTTCGGAAACACGACAGACCGCTTGGCGCTCGGTACAGCAATCGGAATGAGTCGCCCCGCGTCGATGTACTGGGTTACCGACGAAGCCGAGGCAAAAGCGAGCGGAATATGCCCGGCCAGCACGTCGGCAGCCGCTGGACCACCACCTTTGTACGGTACGTGAACCAAGTTGGCACCAGATTGTTGTTTTAACAGTTCGCCCGCAACGTGGGTGATGCTGCCGTTGCCAGAGGTGCCGTACTCGAGGCCTTTGCCGTTGGATTTGGATAAAGCCACCACGTCGGCCAGCGTCTTAACAGAGACGCCTGGGTTCGCGACGATGATGATGATTGAATTGCCAATCTTTGCGACAGGCGCAAAATCTTTCAGCGCATCGAAACCAATTTGTTCGTAAACATGAGGGTTAATCACCAACGTACCGTCGAGTACCAAGAGCAGGGTATAGCCATCCGGCTCGGCCTTGGCAACGAGTTGAGCGCCAATGTTGCCGGAAGCTCCAGGTTTATTTTCAACCACGACTTGTTGATTTAGTCTTTTTGCCAGCGCACTTGCCACGATTCGACCACTCACGTCAGTCACGCCGCCCGGTGCAAAAGGCACGACCAGCCTGATCGGTTTGTTGGGATAGGTCTGCGAGGACGCGAGGCTCGGGACAAGCACGGTTAATAAAACTGTCAGGGCCGCCAGCAGCGCGCCCACGAGGGAAGGCTGACGGCACATGACTTTTTTAAGCAGCAACATGTTAAGCCTTTAAGTCGCGTTGGATAAGTTGGGGTAAATAGCCGTCACTCGTCTCAAACTCTTGCAGGATGGAATAGTGGTTCAGGCCAGGTCTAAGCTGCATGTTCACATTGCAACCGTGTCGGTGTAAGTGCTCGGCAAAGTCGGTCGATTGTTTGACCCATCCCGCTGGCTCTGCACCGCCAGCAAGCACTTCATACTGAACCCCAGCGGGCATGGCAAATCGTATCGGACTCATTAAGGGGACTTCTTGCTCAGTCATTCTAATTTCTTCGTTAACCGAAATTTCGAGCACCGGAGAACAGTCGTAGATGCCGCTGATGAGGTAGGCCTTGTTGACTACCTGATCGGGTAGTTGATAGCTCTGTCCAGTTTTTGCCAAGGTCATGGCTAACAAATGCGCGCCTGCTGAATGCCCTGCCACCAGCAATCCAGACTTGAATCCGAGCTTAGTCGCCTGACTCGATAACCAGACAAGTCCATCTCTGATTTGTTGAGTAATCTGTGTGACCGTGACTGTGGGGCAAAGATCGTAGTTCATCAACGCAACATTGCAGCCAGTCGGTAGCATCGAATTCGCCACATAGGCAAAGTCTTTCTTATCCCTGCCGCGCCAAAAACCACCGTGAATAAACACGAAAAGAGGCCTGCCAGGCTGACCACAGGGGAAATAATCCAGCGTGGTTAAGTCGCCCGGCGCATAGCTGAGGTCAGACTGATGCTCATGGGTCGCGTATGCTTTAGCACTCTGCTCGGCGCCTCGTTTGATGTAGGGTTCAGTATCAGGTACCGAAACTCGAGGATTAAATTCACGTTCGACTGCTTCGTTCATGATTTCTGGTTTTCTATACGAGGGGTGAGAAGCGTCAAGCGTATCTCAGAACCACTAAGCCGGACAACTCATTCAGGCAATTGAGCGTGATAGAAACACGATGGCACGAAAATTGCAGTGGGTTATCAACGCAAAAAAATTCAGCTTCTTTATAGAGATATCAATATGTTCCATCATCTTAAGTATCGACTAATTAGCGGGATCATCGCCTTGGTTAGCCTCACTGGCCCAGCCATTGGTGAGGACTCGGTCAAGGTCTTGCGTCTGGTGCCTCAAAGCGATCTGAAGATTCTCGATCCGATCTGGACGACCGGTTTTACTACCCGTAATCACGGCTTCATGGTTTACGACCAATTATTTGGTATCGATGCACAGGGGAAAATCCAGCCCCAGATGGTCGATACGTTCACTCAATCTCCTGATTTCAAAGAGTGGACGTTCGCTTTGCGAAAGGGCCTCGTTTTTAGCGATGGCGCACCAGTTACCTCGGATGACGTCATTGCCTCCATTAATCGTTGGGCCAAACGCGACGTTTTTGGTCAGGTGATGATGCAAGAGCTCACGACTTTTGAGCCGATTGACGATACGCGTTTCAAAATGTCGTTCAAGACGCCTTTCCCGATGGTGCTGGATGCGTTCTCCAAACAATCCGGAAGCCCGTCTTTCATCATGCCTAAGCGTGTTGCGCTGACCCCTGCGGATCAGCAGATTAAGGATTACATTGGTTCGGGTCCTTATGTCATCAAAATGGATGAATACAAACCTGGCTCAAAGATCGTCTATCTAAAAAATGAGAAATACATCCCCCGCTCAGAAAAGCCTTCGGGGACGGCCGGAGCTAAGCGTGTCTTTGTCGACAGGCTGGAATGGGTAGTGCTGAAAGACGCACAAACACAGGCTAACGCTATTGCGAACGGGGAAGTTGACATGATTGAGCTCATGCCACCCGAGCAGTACGCAAACTTAAAAGCCAATCCTAAGTTAGAGATCATCAAACCTATGCCCTCGGGTGCTGCTTTTATGCATCTGAACCATTTGATTCCGCCTTTCGATAATCCGAAGATAGCCCAGGCGGCGATCATGGCCCTCAACCAGGAAGCCTTGATGAGAGCCCAATTCGTCAATAAGGATCTTTATCGTACCTGCACCTCGATCTACCCTTGCGGTTCACCGCTGATGTCTTCGGAGACGAGTTATTTCACAGGCAAACCGCAGTTTGAAGCGGCAAAGAAGGCGCTTAAAGAAGCGGGCTACGATGGCAAGCCAGTTTTGTTGCTCTATCCCACCGATCTTGCGACGATCAATAAATTTCCACCCGTCTTGGCGCAGTTGCTCAAACAGGCGGGTTTCAATGTTGATTTGCAAGCCATGGACTGGGCCTCCGTGCAAACAAGGCGCGCTAAAAAAGACTTGCCTGAAAATGGTGGATGGAATGTCTTCATTACTGGGTTTGGCTATCCCGATATGATGAACCCGTTGTTTTTCCCGCCCTTGACTGGCAACGGAGAGAAGGGCTGGTTTGGTTGGACGACCGATCCGAAGCTGCAACAACTTAAAACTGATTTCATGATGGCTCCCGATCAGGAAGCGCGAAAGAAAGTTGCTGTTGCGCTGCAATTGCAGAACTATGAAACCGGCATTCTGGCCAAGGTGGGTGATTACAACTACAACTCGGTCCTGCGCAAGGGGGTGGTCACTGGCTTGCTCTACGCACCCGTCAATGTGTTCTGGAACCTGAAGAAGAATTGACCTAACGAGTGAGCCTGACATGGTTAGAGTGCTAAGCTTTCACCCACTCTTTAAACACTCAGGTTATATCCAATGAAAACGCTTCAGTTAGGGCAATCCGATCTTCAAGTTACCCCGATTTGTTTGGGAACGATGACCTTTGGCGAACAAGTCACTGAGCCTCTGGCTCACACGATTCTGGATCACTCACTTGCAAGAGGAGTCAATTTTCTGGATACGGCAGAGATGTACTCGGTGCCGACGAAAGCTGAGACCTTTACTTTGACTGAAAAGATACTCGGCAACTGGATCGAACAGCGGCCGGGTGTCCGAGAAAAAATCGTGATCGCCACTAAGGTTGCTGGGCCGTCGAGAGGGATGGCCTGGATTCGTGAGGGTAAACCAAATCTCACCGCGGCTGACATCGAACAAGCGTGCCACGATAGTTTAAAAAGATTGAAAACTGATTACATTGACCTTTACCAAATTCATTGGCCCGTCAGACATGTACCAGCGTTCGGCACGATGTATTTCGATCCAGCTAAGGATGGTGAAAACCTGACTCCGATTCTTGAGCAGCTCGAAGCCATGGGTAGATTGGTCAAGGCTGGCAAGGTTAGGCATATCGGGCTATCCAACGAGACACCTTATGGTGTTCACGAATTTATTCAACTGAGTGAAAAGCATGGCTTGCCCCGGGTGGCGAGCGTGCAAAATACCTATTGTTTGCTTAACCGAACCGTTGAAAATGCCTTGGACGAGACCTTGTATCGTCTCGGTGTCGGCTTACTCGCCTATTCGCCCCTTGGCGTCGGTTTACTGACGGGCAAGTATGACAAGAGCGGCATTCTTGGCCCTGACGCGCCGCCGGGTACCCGGCTGTCTGGTTATGAGAGTGTGCGCAAGCAACGCTGGGGTCGCCAAATCGCGTTTGATGCAGCGCTGCGGTACAACAATTTGGCGCGCGATCACGGTTTGACGCCAACGCAGATGGCTTTGGCTTTTTGTTATCACAATTGGCACGTGGCGAGCACCATCATTGGGGTGACGTCTGTCGCTCACCTTGACGAGGATCTGGATGCGTTTAATATCACACTCAGTCCAGAGGTTTTGGCAGCGATTGACGAGATTCGTTTCGACATCCGCGATCCAGCCTACTAAACCCATTCACTGAGGAGATTTCTTGATGATTCCTTTCAAATACGCTGTCTTTGCTGGCCTGTTGTCTCTGGGTGTTGCGGTTGCGCCCGCTAGCCACGCTGCAGGCACGCTTAGTATTGCTGCAAGCGCAGGTGATCCGGGTAGCTGGGATCCGATTGATACCTTTTTAGTTACCTGGGGCGGCGTTGGCAGTCAGATTTATGATGGCCTGACGATGCGCACGGCTGACATGAAGCTGGTACCTGGCCTTGCAACCTCGTGGGAGATGTTGGACAAAGATTCAAGAATCCGCTTCAAATTGCGTCAGAACGTGAAGTTTCACAACGGCGAGCCGTTTAACGCTGAGGCGGTGAAATTCACATTTGATCGTTTGCTCGGTCCTGAAGGTGCAAAGGGCGCACAGCAATCGAATTACAACGCGATTAAAGAAGTCAAAGTCATTGACCCCTTTACCGTTGATTTCCTGTTGTCCAGAGCAGATCCAGTCTTGCTCACCAAACTGGCTGGATATGGTGGCATGATCGTCCCGCCCAAATATTTGACAGAGAAGGGCGACGAGTTTTTTAACGCCAATCCTGTTGGAACCGGGCCTTTCAAGTTTGTTGAATACAAACCCAAAGTCAGTTTGACACTTGCTCGTAACGCTGATTACTGGGATGGTGCACCGAAGCTTGATGGTCTGGTTTATCGCTTCATCACCGAGCCAGCAACTCAGGTAGCCGAGTTGCAAGCGGGCCGTTTGGACATCGCAACAACGATCCCAACCAGTATGCTTGATGTGGTCGCCAAAGACGCCAAGCTAAAAGTGGCGAGCATTAACGGGCCCGTCACTCTGGCGCTTCGCTTTAACACGAAAGAAGGCATCACCAAAGATGTGAACGTGCGTAAAGCGCTTGTCATGGCGGTTGATCGGTCGACTATTGTCAGCCAGATTCTGGGTGGTAATGCCGAGCAAGTCGCAAGTTTTCAGGGCAAGCTATCTTTCGGTTTTGATCCTGCACTCAAATCTGTACCGTTTGATCCGGCTGGTGCTAAGAAGTTGTTACAAGCTGCTGGTGTACCGGCTGGCGCTGCCGTCCAGATTGATTTCCGTGGCCCTGACAGCAACTTCCGTGAAGTGGCACAAGCTATTGCAGGTTATCTGCAAGCGGTTGGAATCAAAGCTAACTTAAAGGGTTACGAGACGTCAGTGCTACTGAATGACATCATCCCTAACGGCAAAACCGGTGAAATGTGGCAGAACCAGTGGGGCGGTTGGACCTTCGATTATGACAACACTGCCTACGCGATGTACCACAGTGGTCAGCGTTGGAACCCATATGACAAAGATGCAGCGCTTGATAAGTTGCTTGAGTCTCAGCGAGACACCTACGATCAACAGGCCCGTCAAAAGACCTTGCGAGAAATCGCTCAGTACGTCTCCGATCAGGCTTTAGAAATGCCCTTGTATAGCTTGAACACGATATATGGGATTAACAAACGAGTTCAAAACCTGACCTTGCCCGCAGATGGTCGGTTTCGCTTTATCAACGAATCCATTCAGTAATGATGTATTCGGGTGAAGTCAATTGACCGGGTTCATCGCTAAGCGGTTATTGCAAACGGTATTTGTTGTTTTTGTGGTGACGTTGTTGGTTTCCTGGGCTGTGCGTATGACGGGCGATCCTGCCCTCATGCTCATTCAGGGCGCTGGCAGCGTGACTGAGCAAGACTTGATCAATATTCGTCAAGGTCTTGGGCTCAATCAGCCTTTCGCGCAACAGTATTTAAGCTTCATTTACGCCCTGATGCACGGTGACTTCGGGCGCAGCTTCCTCGGCGGTACGTCGGTCACGCTTTTAATCGGCGATGCCCTTCCAGCCACGTTAGCTTTGACCTTTTGCTCCTTGTTTTTATCCTTGTTGTTGTCGATTCCACTCGGCATTCAAGCTGCGGTGAACAAAGGCGGTTGGTCGGATCAGCTTATTAGAATTGTCTCCTTAGTGGGATTGTCTTTTCCTAACTTCTGGCTGGCAATCATGCTGGTGCTTATTTTTTCAATTGCGATCCCGATTTTTCCTCCCTCAGGGATGGATGGTTTGTCGAGCTTGGTATTGCCTGCGATCACAATGGGAATTATTTTGACTGCGACAAACGTACGTCTGGTCAGAACCGCGATGCTTGAGACTTTGTCAGCTCAGTACATCACG
The DNA here is from genome assembly GCF_003003055.1 of Jezberella montanilacus. Lineage (GTDB taxonomy): Bacteria > Pseudomonadota > Gammaproteobacteria > Burkholderiales > Burkholderiaceae_B > Zwartia > Zwartia montanilacus. The sequence goes on along the minus strand of NZ_PVTV01000011.1, from coordinate 319,772 downwards.
GTGGCCCGCAGCAAAGGCTTGCGTGAAAAAGTTGTTTTATACAAGCACGCGTTACGTAATTGTGCAATCCCGTTGATCACTTTTATTGGCTTGCAGTTCGGCAGCCTGATCGGCGGGATTGTAGTTGTTGAAAAAGTCTTTAACTGGCCAGGACTTGGTACCCTGGCTTTTGAGGCGATCTCTGGGCGCGATTACCCTGTTTTGCAATCAACGGTGACGGTTCTTGCGTTGTTGATTGTGACCGTGAACTTGCTCACGGATATTGTCTATGGCTTGGTTGACCCAAGGGTGCGTATCAAATGAGCGAGCAAGTGTCGGCAGGGATCAGGCCGCGTGTCTCACTTGAGTTAGCGCTCGGTGCCTGGTTAACAGGTGGTCTTTTTGCGCTGGTGGTTTTGTCGGGATGGATATTTCCGGATGAAGGCATGGGCATGGATCTGGCGGCACGGTTGCAGAAGCCGTTTCAGTCATGGTTGCATATGCTGGGGACAGATCCACTGGGTCGAGACGTATTGGCGCGTTTGGCGGTTGGGGGGCGTGTTTCGCTCACTGTGGGCTTAGTATCGGTGGCAGGAGCGTCTGTATTGGGGGTTTTTATCGGTCTGATCGCTGGTTATTACCGGGGCATTTGGGAAATCATCCTGATGCGTTGTGCCGATATCCAATTGGCGCTTCCGTTTATTCTGATCGCCATCACCTTTATCTCGATTCTGGGGGGTGGCTTGTTTAACATTATCTTTTTTATGATTATTTCACAGTGGGTGCAATATGCTCGCTTGGTGCGAGGATTAGTCTTAACCTTACGTGAGCGCGAATTCATTGTTGCGGCTCGGGCGATTGGTGTGGGTGATTTCTTAATCATCTGGAGGCATTTGTTACCTCACTTGTTGGGCCCAATCATCGTTTTGATGACCTTGAATATCGCCCACAATATTTTGCTTGAAAGTAGCCTGACTTTCTTGGGTTTGGGGGTTGATCCAGCCACCCCAAGTTGGGGCGGCATGCTTGCCGATGGGCGTAATTATTTGCAGACAGCTTGGTGGGTGAGTGTGTTTCCAGGCCTTGCCATCATGTCGTGTGTGCTCGGCTTAAACCTGCTCGGTGATTGGTTGCGAGATAAAACTGATCCAACCAGCCAAAATTGAGGCATTGGGATGATTGAATCGGCCAAGACCATCATTTATCAGCAGGACATTGCCACCACTGGCTCCTTATTGGTCGAGCAAATCAAACAGGATCCGCATTCCTGGCAGGATAAGGCAATCGAATTATGGTTGTACGAGGGAGCATTTGCTCGGCAGGCCTTAACCGAACAGTTCAATGCCTTGGGCGTTCAAGTCCTTATCCGTAGTGCTTATAAGCCGCTTTTGCATTGGTTTATTGAAGAGGTTCACGCGACCGGTCTGGATCAAAACCTTGCTTCTATCGAGATTAGCTATCCTGTTGATCCTGTCACAGATCGGTTACGGTTTTTGTCTGAAGCGTATCCTTTGGATTTGCTGTGCCCTGAGGTCCCCCTTAGTTGGGTTGCTCTGGCCCCTTCGGCTGAGCATCAGTATCAGGTGCGATTTACCTATGAGGATGGTGCGACCCGTTCGTTTACCGTTTTTGCACCTAACGAGAGTTTTAAAGATCATTTAAACATCGACACCTTGGCACCGACCGGATATCTCAAGGTGATGAATAAGACGACTGGGCACGTGTTGCAGTCACTCGCCCTGCACACTGAAATCCAGCTTGCCTATCATTCGATTATGCAAGCGATCAAGGATCATGCTTGGGGCACACACGAGCCTTATTTCGAGCGTCTGCATATCAGAGTGGACTTGCCTGGATCCGAGGTGTTCAGCGCGAAGCAGGATTTTTTGGCGAGCACCTACGAAGCTTTGCATGAAGATTTGTACTTCTCGATTCTTGAATTCTTTCAGCATTATTCGGGCAGACCGACCGGTGATCGAGGCTTGCAGCCAGGGCAAATCGTGCCCGATATTAGGGTGACCGGTGCAGGTGATGGATCAGCCATTGGGATAAATGAAGTCTCGATTCAGATCACTTGTTTCGAGACGAAAGGGTCGATCGAACCCTTAATCGCTCTTCCGGCCAAGTTGGCTGACGTTAGTGCTTCGGGGGCGCTGGGTGCAGTTGATCAGGCTTTAACGCATCGGCAAGTAGATGATGCGCTCAACCATATTAGCGGTGACGCCTTCGCGTTTGAATCCTGGCAAGGCAGAACACTGCATGGCAAGCATCGGCCAGGCTCGCTTCCCGGTATTGTCGTGACAGGTGGTCAGCACGCCAACGAATCGACTGGAGTAGTGGGTGCCTTGCGCGGTGCCCAGTGGTTGGAGAGCGTCGCCGAGGCAAATTTTGCGGTTGTCCCGCTCGAAAACCCCGACGGTTATCAACTGTTTCACGAATACTGCGCGATCCATCCACGCCACATCAATCATGCAGCACGCTACACCGCTCTCGGTGATGATCAAGAGTACCGTGAAAGAGCTCCCTGGTTCGAGCGTCAAGGTCGTATGCACGCTTTATGCGTAACGGATGCACAATTGCATCTTAGTCTGCACGGTTACCCCGCACACGAATGGACCAGACCCTTCAGCGGCTACCTGCCGCGCGGCTTCGAACTCTGGAGCGTGCCCAAAGGCTTTTTTCTGATCGTGCGTTACCGTGACGGATGGCAGGAAAAGGCGGCCATATTGCTCGATAAATTAGTTGAGGGCTTGGCCGCTGTTCCGGGCTTATCCGCCTATAACGCTGAACAACTTAAGCGTTATGAAACGTATTCAGGCCCTGTACCCTTTGAGGTCAAGCGCGGCATCCCCTGCCTGTTTACCCGAAACGACAAACAAACCCCAGGTGTCGTCATCGTGACTGAAATCCCCGATGAAACGATTTATGGCGAAGCGTTCACCTTTGCTCATGAAGTGCATACCGAGACAGTCAAACTTGCCAGCACGATTTGGTGGCAATTGATGTCGGATCCCACACAATGATTTTGACGTTTCTGCTTGCAAGTATTGTGTTGGCCGTCACCCCGGGGCCCGGGGTTTTTTATGTCATCACCAGAACCCTGTCTCAAGGCAGGCGTGGTGGTCTCGTCTCAGTGGCGGGCGTGGCAGTGGGTAATTTAGGCAACGCCATTTTCGCTTCGTTTTTATTAGCTGGCATTTTCGCAATGTCTTCCTGGGCCTTCATCGTGATCAAGTACGTGGGCGCAGCCTATCTCGTTTACATGGGTCTTGTCGCCTGGCTTAATCATGCTCCAGCCGAGGCAACCGCAAGTTTCAAACAACAGTCGGATCAACAAATTTTCAAAGACGGATTTCTAGTCGCACTTTTAAATCCTAAGACCACCGTTTTTTACACCGCATTTTTGCCACAGTTTTTGCAGGATCACGACCATGTGATAGTGCAAACTATCCTGCTGGGTTTTATTTTTGTGATCACTGCAGCACTAACAGATGCGAGCTATGTGTTGCTGGCAAATAAGATCAAGCCTGATTTTGCCTCATCGCAGCGAGGCCGAACCATTGGCCGATACCTAACAGGGGGTGCTTTTGTCGCCCTGGGTCTGTTCACTGCTTTTGTTGATTTGAATTTTGGCTAATCTAAAGCCAGGCATTAAAGCCAAGAAGTAAAGCGCTATCACGCTACGAGCCACTAAGTAAACTATAACTAAATCACACTGTTTTTATTTGCCAAACTATATGAACTTACTTGATCTGCTCTTTCTTGCTGTGGGCCTGATTTTCGGTGCGGGGTTCACCTGGGTACTTGTTAATGGCCGTATCACGGCTAACGTGAAACTTGCAGAAGCAACAATCCGTGCAGAGCTGAGCGGTGAAGTCATTCGGTTAGCCAGTCAGCTCGATGCCGAACGTAAACAGTTCGAGTTTGAGCGCACCCAAGCCGCAAAAAACCTGACGTTTTTGCAAGAGGCCAAAGATGACATGTCCAACCGCTTCAAAACACTCGCGCAAGAGATTCTTGAAGACAAGTCGCAACGCTTTACCGAGCAGAATAAAACGAACATCGGGCAAATTCTTGAGCCACTGCAAACCAAACTTAAAGATTTCCAGGAGCAGGTGCAAAAGTCATACGTTGACGAGAACGTTCAACGCGGCGCCTTGGCTGCTCAAGTACGCGAGCTAATGGCAATGAACAAACAGCTCAGTGACGAGGCTCAAAATCTGACCAGCGCACTGAAGGGATCCAACAAAACTCAAGGTAACTGGGGTGAAATGATTCTTGCTCGTGTGCTTGAGAACTCTGGTCTGCGCAAGGGTTATGAGTATGACGTTCAGCAAAGCCACACGCTTGAAGACGGGAGTCGCCTGCAGCCCGACGTCGTGATCCATTTGCCTGAAGACCGTCATCTGGTGGTGGATGCCAAGGTGTCTCTGACTGCCTACGAGAAGTATGCCTTGGCGGCAGACGATAGAGATCGCGAGGCCACCGCCAAGCTGCATCTGGATTCTGTTCGTGCGCACATCAAAGGCCTGTCACCCAAGAATTATCAAGACTTGTATCAATTGAAGTCACTTGATTTTGTCTTGATGTTTATCCCAATTGAACCCGCCTTTATGCTGGCCGTCACCCACGACAGCGAACTGTTCATGGACGCGTGGGAAAAGAATGTATTGTTGGTAAGCCCATCGACTTTACTGTTTGTGGTTCGCACGGTTGCCCATCTGTGGCGACAGCAAGAGCAGAGTGCTAATGCGCAGGATATCGCTAAACAAGGTGCCGTGCTTTACGACAAATTCACCGCTTTTGCTGCTGATCTGGAAAAAATCGGTGATCGAATCAAACAGACTCAAGCAAGCTACGAATCGGCGCACACGAAACTGACAGGCAGAGGTTCTTTGGTTTATCAGGCACAGAAACTCCAGCAATTAGGGGTCAAACCGACGAAGTCAATGCCTGCTGGCTTATTGCACGAGACTGATCACAATCCTCTTGAGTGATCAGCCATGCTTGGGGTAATCTAAATTAGCCAAAATCATTCATGACAAAAAAAGGGGACATCAATATGGCTATTTATGAATTACGCACATACAGTGTTGTGGTCGGCAAAATGGGTGAAGTGACCGAGCTATACAAATCGCTGGGCTGGCCAGCGCTGGCAAAGCATCCGCAAAAGCTGGTTGGCTATTTCACGGGTGATATTGGCGCGATCAACGAGATCATCCATCTCTGGAAATTCGACGACGACGCAGATCGCCGCAGTTTCTGGAACGGTGTTTTCGGTGATGATCAGTTCATGGCTTTTGCAAAGCAACTGCGGCCTTTGCTCAAGCATCAAGAAAACAAATTAATGCTGGCAGCACCTTGGGGTCCGCATCCGTAATTGCTTGTCTTGCTCAAACTAAGGTGGCGACAACGGGCGTATGATCAGAAGGCTGTTCATTTGCCCGTGGTGCTTTATCAATGATACAAGCGGTGCAGTGTGGGACGAGAACCTTTGATAACAGGACGTGATCAATTCGCACCCCGGCGTTGCGCTTGAAACCGTTCATGCGGTAATCCCACCAGCTAAACGATTTAGGCGCTTGCTCAAAGAGTCTGAATGAGTCGGTTAAGCCCAGATTGATGAGTTCTCTGAATGCTTCACGTTCAGGTTCAGACACCAAGACTTGTCCAACCCATTTAGCCGGATCGTGAACGTCTTCGTCGGCCGGGGCGACGTTGTAGTCGCCTAGCACCGCAACGCGCTCATGTTGCTTGATTTCTTCTGCCAGCCAGGCTTTAAAGGCGGCATACCAGCCTAGCTTGTATTGATACTTGTCGCTATCAAGCGATTGGCCGTTTGGGCAATAAGCACTGATCACCCTGATGGTCGATTCTCCGTAGGGCAGGGTGGTCGCAATCACTCGCTGTTGATGATCCTCAAAGCCCGGGATGTTTTTAACGATTTCTGTGCCAGCCACTTTGGATAAGATGGCGACCCCGTTATAGGTTTTTTGACCTGCCCAGTCGGCGTGATAACCGATATCTGTGAACGCTTGCAGCGGGAACTTATCTTGATCGAGCTTTAACTCCTGCAAGCACAGCGCGTCTACGGGATTAGCTGCCAGCCAGTCGAGGACCTGAGGCAGACGGACTTTAAGGGAGTTGACGTTCCAGGTGGCGAGTTTCATTATTCAAGTAAGTAATTGATTATATTGAATTTAATTTTCTTCTGCTTTGATAGTACCCCCACGCATACCCCCAAATGAATTTGACCTGAAACACGGCTTATTGAGTGGGTTCCGGCTTGCGTGACGCACGCCGGCTGCTACAGATACGTACCACGATTTTCTCAGCGCAACGATGCCCGATGAGTCTTCGGGGCAGCGGTTGTAACGCTATGTGTCGCATTATCCCATCATCACATAGCAATCGTGTGCAAATTGCGGTATGAGTCTGGCCGCCTGGGCGGTAAGCCAATTTCACTCGGCCAGGTGTTGGGATGGGGCAATGGCGATCGAATAGCCTGCCGGATCATCGACCCAGGCTTGGAGCGCTGTCGGCGTCCAGCCGCATGCCCGTCCCCCGAGATGAACGGGTGGCGGGAATTTCCCTTCTGCAATGCGTCGGTACAAGGTGGCGCGGCTTAACGCAGTAATGCGTATCACGTCGGCCATGCGGAAGAATGCCGGGGCCACCATCGGTATGTTACGGCCGTAGTGGTCGGCAGGTTGTGCGAGAGACATGGCGAATCCTGAGAAAGTGACCATGCCCTCAGATTGACTCAGAAGGTCTCGACTGGAAACTCACGTAGGCGTACTGTGGCGAAGCCAGCCAGCGTATTTTTCATTTCTTCGAATGAACTGGTTCAGGTGTATCCGAATCGCTCACATGATGCGTTGGCTTGGCATGGATGATCAGGGGGCTGGATTGGCCCGACCGACTGGATCGCTTGAACACTCGATCACGCTCCATGAATGCTTCCAGCATGTGCGGGATCAGCGTGGCGGTGTCGATTGGCTCGCCGAAGGTCTTCGCATGCAACGCCGCATATCGGTCCAACTCCGTCTTGAGCGCACTCGTGCAGGCGAAAGTGACCTTGATGGTCGCGGTCTTGGGCAGCGGCCCCAGCCGCAGCTTGTTGGTGGATATGCTCATTGCGACGATCCCCTCTGGAAGAACAGCGGCTGATACGGCCGCAGGATCAGATCCTTGTTCACCATAACCCGCATTGGGAAGCCGGGCCGGATAGTAAGCGTCGGCTGGATGCTCACATTGCGTTTGGTGATCTCCTGACCGACCTGGTTCACTGTGTCCTGCCCACTCTGGCGCGTGGCGATGATGATTTTGCTATCGCTGCCGGTTCGATCAGGCGCAGCCAGTTCGGCACCGACTCCGAGCAGCGTGGACAACGCAGCACCGGCGAGGATGCGGTCCCAATGCCAATCAACGCCATCTTCCAGTCCGGCATAACCCGCCGGGTCGATGCCGGGCAAGCGGTCGAGCGAAATGGATGAGGTATCGGGCAGGATCAACCGTGTCCACACCAGTAACACGCGCCGCTGACCAAATGACACCTGACTGTCATAGCGGCCGATCAGGCGTGAGCCCTGCGGAATCAGCAGGAAGCGACCTGTCGCCGTGTCGTAGACCGACTCGGTGACGTTGGCGATGACCTGTCCCGGCAGGTCGGAATTGATGCCCGTTACCAGTGCTGCCGGGATGATGGTGCCCGCCATCACCTGGTAGGGAGAGGCTGGCAGTTGCAAGCTGGCCGGATTGCGGGTGGCGGTGTCGCCGCCATTGGCGACAAACGCCTGCTTCTGATCCTGCCGGTTTTGCACCGCCGTCGGGTCAGTCGGTTGCGCCGATGCGACCGCAGGGGTCATCGGATTGAATGGCTGGTTGCCCGATACTGGATCGGGCATGGCCGTACTCGCAGTGGACGACGGCGCTGCCTTGACCGCTCCGCTGCGAAAGAAAACCCCCGAACGTGCCGCCTCTTCGACATCGCCTGGCTGCGCAATGCGCCCGGTCTGCGCGGGTGTTCCCGCATTACGCTACTGCAAATATGACCTCGGTACCTACCCTCGCTTTTCCGTATCGAACGCGTACCAACCATTGTCGAAAACTGTGATCTGTATCCAGCCGTCGCGCCGCGTCGTGAGCACGTGTCTCCTCTTGTTGGTCGTTCTGACAGGTACCCCGCGCCCTATCACCGCGCGGTAGTCGGGCACCGTCTGTTGAGTCTCATGTTCAATGGGCTTATCTGAAATGATCACAGCATCGGGGCGGCAATAGTTGAATAGTTCAGGACAGAAACCGTTCTCGCGCCCGTGATGAGATGCCACGAGGAAGTCAAGGTTGTGCAGCTCGGCGCAAAAATCTGGACGCTGCAGCAATGCCCTCCAGCCGGGCTTCTCCAAGTCGCCGGGAAATAGTATCTTCACACCTGCGTACTGAATGAAGATCACCAGGCTGAGATCGTTCGTGCTCTGGAAAGCAGGGTAGTTGTTCCAAAAGGTGGTCGCCGTGATGCCGCCCATGTAGGCGTTGAATGGTTCGGTCACGGGCTGGTTGTAGACCTCGCAGGCAGACGTGTACCGCTGCGCATCATTGGTGAGCGGCCCGCTCTGCCGCTTGAGTCGTCTCATATCTTCGCCGGTGTAGCTGGGGTTGCGGAGCAGTGTCGTCACCGCGATATTCTGGTCCCACAACCCTTGCAAGTCGTCCATGTGATCCTGGTCAGCATTCGTGATGAACAAGTAGTCCAGCGTTGAGCGCCCCAAACCGTTGCGAATGCAGGTGCTGGGATTCCAGCCAACCGTGCTTCCCGAATCAATCATCGCGATGCGGCCATCGCGACCGTCATGGTGGTGGGTCAGCATGGCGCACGCGCCGTGGGCGACATCCCAGATTCGCAGAACCATTTGACCAGGCATAGCTCATCCTTCTTTAAACTTGGTTGTTTCTCTAGATTTTGATGTTGCGTGTGAAGAGCTAACCGATCAGCCGCCCGCCTTCGGTAAGTCGGCGGTGCGAACAGCACGCAGCACTTCCCGAAAGACATCATCGAACGGTGGCAGTTGATTCATCTGGTGCGCGAGGCGGGCAGTCCAGAGTCGCCGCAAACGATCTTCCTTGGCGGCGATTGCTTGCTCCATGCCTGCAACGACGCGCTGCCGCAGCGCCAACTTGGTGTCGAGTTCGGCGCGCATTTCAGCAACGCGCAAGTCGGTAGAGCCGAACAGATACCAGAGGTCGTACAAGTCGCGCGGCTCATTACGCGCCCGGTCGCTCAAGGCCAGCAGCTTTTCAACCACGATTTCCTTGATGGCGTAGACCTTCACGGTTGGCCCTTCGGGTAAATCGTCAAAGCTGTGGTAAGTGCGATGAATCGGGCGATCTTGCAGAGGGAAGCACAGGACTTCGGTGATCGTGATATCAACCTTCACGTCGTTTGCAGCGGGCAGCGGCCCCTGGTAGCGAAGATAAAACGTGTGGCTGTTCTGGTGGCTATGGCGGTCTTCGCGGTCGAAAGCGATCCGCAAGCCGCAGGCGGTCTCAACCGCCGCAAAGATTTCGCCCAACCCATCAAGGATATCTGCAAGGGTGATCGGACGGGTCAATGTGAAATCCAAGTCTTCCGAAAACCGATAGTCCTCAAACCAGCAACGTCGCAGGGCCGTGCCACCTTTGAATGCCAGCACCTCGCGCAGCGGATGTCCGGCCAGACCGGTCAGGAACCAAGCCAGTACGTAATCGCGTTCGATGACGGCCTCTGGGATGCGTCGGCCGCCGGCGCTCATCAGCGTGTTCGAGATCAAGGAGATATTGCGTTGTGGAATCATTAGCCAAGCCTCACGGTATCGAGTTCTTCAGGAGTCACGTTGAGCTGGAGCCGCCAACGTGAGAGAAATGCCCCTTCGGGGGGGAGCAGTGGATCAAGGCGCTGGTACGTTGCCGTCAGCATGCCGTGCAATGGTTCCAGCACTGACGCATCGGCCAGGCCATAGTGTTCCAGCAGGTAGCCGAGGCGTCGCACGACGGCGCCGACGCCGAGGCGTCGTGCGTAGTCCACCAGCCGTTCGACCTTCAGTACGTCCCGCTTCATCCACAAGCCCTTGGCAACTTCAGTAATGCCGCCGACAAATGCCGGGTGCCGGAGTCCGTCGATGATCGTGCGCTCCATGTCGCTGATCATCACGAAGCGCTCCTTGTCGATCCAGTGCTTCATCACCCCGAATTGTTGTTCCGCAGTGATGTGGACAAACCGAAAGTCATAGCCGCCGACCGTCTGCGGACGCACGCGCCGCGTACATGACACGTACACTGTGAAGTTCGGCTGCGTCACCATGCGGTGCAGTTCAAGCGCTGTGCCGTGCGACAGGAAGTAGGGCGCGGCACCGGCGAGTTCGCGCGCGATCAGGTACGGGCTGTCGATGTGCTCAGTGGCCCGGCCGAGTTCGAAGGGGACGAGATTGTATAAACCGGGCTTCAGTCGCGTCACCAAGCCTCGCTGCTGCGCCTTGTGCACGAGATTGCGGGCCGCCGCAGCCGACAAGCCGGTGATCGAGCCGACATCTGCCAAAGTGAATGTGGAACGGCGCAGTTCATTCAGCTCAGTGAGGAGCTGTGCTGCCCGTGGGCCTAGCGTCTTAGTTTGCAAGTGATATTTTGCGCTCAGTTTGCGCCCCTAAAAGAAACGTAATGTACAGTAAATATAACACTAACGATATCCGCTGGCAAGCTTGTCTCCCCATAGGAGACGAATTAAGCGTAAAATGTAACAATGAAAATTCAAAGGCGAAAGTCGCCATAGGCTGCACCGAAAAAGGAGTGCTCAATGACCGTCAGTGTCCACAATCCAGACCAGTACATGGCTCAGTCTGCGGCAGATCATTGCCGGGAGTTCGAGTAAATGGCAAAGACTGAGCGTTCGCCCTCGCTAAAGACGCAAAACAGCAAAGCCATCTGGTTGCTGGTGGCCGCCGATGTTGTGACAGTGACTCTGGTTTTGACCGGGTTCGCATTTACCCAAGCATCTCTCACGGAACTTGCCCACTCGGCATTCATCAGAGGAATCTTGCTTGCCGCTACTGGCCCGCTCATCGCTGTTTTTCTAAACGACTTGTTTTCTTCGGACGCTAAGGCCTCGATTGTCTTCTGGCGACTCAAAGATGTATTGCCGGGGCACCGTGCATTTAGCAAATACGCGGAGGTCGATGCAAGAATCGATCTAGCGGCCTTGAAGGCCAAGGTCGGAGAGTTTCCGCAAAGTCCAAGGGATCAAAATGCCACTTGGTACCGCTTGTATCAGAAGCATCAGTCGAACGTGAGCGTCAGCGATGCTCACAAGCGATTTCTCTTATTTCGTGATTCGGCAAGTTTGACTGTTCTGATCACCATCGTTACTTGGGTAGCCGGTGCGTTGGCGGGTATCCCGTTAAGTCTTCAAGCCATGCTTTTAGGCGGGCTCGTCGTCCAGTTTGTATGGCTTGCATTGTCTGCTCGAAACACAGGTATCCGATTCGTGCAAAACGTTTTGGCGGTCGAAGTGGCTGATGACGGGCGGAAGAAGAAATGACTGCCCGATCTGTCATAACCCGGTTCCGCGCCTATCAACTAGGGCAGGCAGGCTCTTCTTTTTCACTTTTCGCCGACGGGCGCTTTACGCTCATCGAAGCGCGCTTGACAGATATCAGCCGTCCCAATGTTGATCAAGAATTAAAGGAATGTGGCAAAGCAGTTATTGATGTGTTGCACATTACTGGATGGGATCAAGATCACTGCGCGATGGCTGACCTGGAAGAAATACTTTCAGGTTACAAGCCGACAACTGTTGAATATCCCGGCTATCCACCGCACTCGGATACCGCCAAGCAGTGCTTGAAAATTATCCAAAGTTATCAGACAGCGGCGCGAAATCAGGGCCGATCGGTGACATGCATTGCAATCAATCCGGATTACGTCAAAAGTTTAAAGAGCACGGAGGAGTTGGCATATCGTGATGTTCTGTATCACCCTCGATACTTGTTCGATGGCGAATCAAACAACAATTCGACCATCAAACTTTTTCGACGGGGCTGTTTTAATGTCGCCAGCTTGGGTGATGTCGAGGATGTAAATCTTGGAGCATACCTTCGTCGCTGCAAGATTTTCAAGCGTGAAGTGGACGTTTTGCTACTTGCACATCATGGTGCGGATTGCCCAACTAACTCGAAAACGTTTCTCGAAGCCACTCAGCCAAAAATCGCGATTTGCAGCAGCCAACATAGCAACCAGTTTGACCATCCCAAGCCGGAGGTTCGTCAGAGGCTGTTCGATCTTGGAATTCCTATCATGACAACCAAGACAGGTGACGTGATCATTCGATCACTTGCGCCTCACTCGCATAAATTCCGCGCCGTGAATTTGATTGCGAACTCAACAAAGATTTCATCGGAACGCGACTTCGTGACGCGGAAGAGCCACTGGCTATCAATGAACGCCGATACGCTTAGGAACCTCTATCGACCAGGTTTCAAAGGGCTTCCTTAAATGGCATCGATAAGAACGCGGCCAGCCTTCGGTTTTGCGGCGAGCTTGGGCGTTTTCTCGGTTTTTTTGACGGGCGTGACGGATTCGTGCTCGGAACTTGGTCGTTCCTGGCGTAGCCGATCCAGATAGTCCGCCCACTGCTGGAGCATTGCGCGCCGCTCATCCTGGTACGCATGGCGGTTGTAGGCTGCGCGTACCGCGTTTGCCGGCACGTGCGCCAGGCAGTGCTCGATCACGTCGATGTTCCCACCGATGCTATTGAAATAGGTACTGAACGATGCTCGCATGCCGTGCGGCGTACCTATGCCGCTGAGTCCCAGCCGCTCCATCAAGGCATTCAAGCTGCGGTTGGCCATCGGCCGGCGCGGGTCCACTCGGTTCGGGAACAGGTACTCCCGGTCGGCTGGCACGAGCTCGCGTAAGCGGGTGAGCAACGCTACTGCCTGCGGAGGCAGTGGAATCCAATGCGCACGCTTCGCCTTCATCCGTGAAGCCGGAATTTCCCACTGGGCACCTGCCAAATCCACTTCATCCCATCGGCCTTCGATGACTTCGGCCTTGCGGCAGGCAGTCAGAAGCACCAACACCATGGCGATGCGCGTTTCCTCGTTAATCCTGCCCGAGTTATCCAGCGTCCGCAGAAAATCGCCGATCTGCTTGTCGGACAGAGCAGGGTGGTTTTTCTGATTGCGTTTCTTCATTACGCGCACGGGTGGCACCGGGTTGTTCTCGATCAGGCCAGAATCGATGGCGTACTCGAACACTCCCCACAAGTGATTGCGCAGATTGCGCGCCACTTCGGGCGCACGTTTCTCGACGCCTTTGAGCAGCGCGGTGAGTTCCAAGCGTGTGATGCTGCCGATTTGGCGACTCTTGAGCGTTGGCAGCAGATCGTTGTCGATTTCGCGCTTGCGTTGTCTTACCGTGGACGGCTTTAGGTCCGCCGCCGTTGCTACGTTCCAATCCGCCACGACGGTGGCGAATACTCCATTGATGCGCTCCAATTGATCCTGCGCCTGGACGATCTTCTCGTCGCGCCGGGCTTGTATGGGATTGATACCCTGGACCACAAGCTTCCGGGCATCGGTGTGCAGTCCGCGTGCTTCTGCAAGACCAATCTCGGGAAAGGCGCCCAGCGCCTTCAGTCCCTCCGTGCCGCAGACGCGGAACTTGTAGCGCCACAGCTTAGAGCCGTTGGGCTGTACAAGAAGATACAGCCCACCGCTGTCGGCGAGCTTGTACGCGCGCGCTTCCGGTTTGGCGGATTTGACCTTTAGTGTGGACAGCATATCTGGGGGTATCCTTGAATTGATACCCCCAACGATACCCCCAATCGATCAAGATTCCAAGAAGTTTCTATAAACGGAATGAGACGATATGATACGCTAAGTTATTGATGTAATTGATGTTTTAGGTGTTTTTGAGAAATTATGAGATCGCTTGAAACATCAATGCACACTTCAGGTGGCGAGTTGCATGAGAGATTCTTTATGAGCAAATATCTTGGAAGTGTAGAGGCGATTACGCTGAGTCGGGTCATTGTCTAGATGTAAATTTTAGTGACACGCTTCACATTACAAAGCAGTTCATAAGAGATCGTCCCAGCTAGCTGAGCCACTTGATTGATGTCTATCTGATTACCCCACAACTCGACACGACTGCCAATTCTGGCCTCTGGCAGATCGGTCAGATCCACAGTCAGCATGTCCATCGATACTCGTCCGATCAGCTGTGTCAGTCTGCCATCTACCGATACTGGTGTGCCGTTGGGGGCGCCGCGGGGATAGCCGTCTGCATAACCAATCGCGACCAACCCTACTCGAGTGGGTCGGCTGGCAATGAACTTGGCACCGTACCCAACGGGCTCGCCAGCGGCGATATTGCGTACAGCGAAGATCTGGCTTTTAAGCGTCATAACAGGCTTTAAATCGTTGCCCGCTTCTGGTATGGGATCTGCGCCATAAATCATGATTCCCGCGCGCGCCCAATCACGTCGGGCAGCCGGCCACGCTAAAACCCCACCTGAGTTGGCCAGGCTTCGGTCGCCAGCTAATCCCTCGGTCGCGCGATCAAAGGACGCAATCTGCCTTGCCGTTGCATCACTGTCTGGCTCATCAGATCGGGCAAAGTGCGTCATCAACGTCAGGGATGCGACGGCTGAGCAACGCTTGATGCGGTGATAGATGGCCTGAATCTCGTCAAGCGAAAAACCAGCTCTGTGCATGCCCGAATCGACCTTCAACCAAACATGCAGGCTATTAGCTGGCAAATCCGCAGCTTCAAGCAGGTCGATTTGACTGTTCTGATGGATGACCGTCCAGATGTTTTGTTCAACAATACACCTAAGATCTTCAGCGTCAAAAAAACCTTCCATGACAAGAATAGGAGAATGAATCGCTGCCGCCCTGAGTTCAAAGGCCTCGCCAGGAATAGCGACAGCAAAGCCATCAGCGACCGATTGCAGAGACTGGACGCAGGCAATCGCACCATGTCCATAGGCATTTGCTTTGACCACAGCCAAAGCTCGACCACCGTGTAGTCGACGCGCGACTTGATAGTTATTTCGTAAAGCTGTCAGATCAATCTGCGCGGAGGACGGTCGGGTCATGCATTCACCGGTTGGGGTTTGAGAGAGATAGCTCGTTGCTGCTGGGTGTAACGATCAATGGCTAAGCCATCCGTACTAATTTCTGGGCGTTGCTGTGTCATTAAATCTGCAATTAGCTTGCCCGAACCGCAGGCCATGGTCCAGCCAAGCGTGCCGTGCCCAGTATTGAGGTAAAGATTGTTATAACGAGTGGCGCCAATGACAGGGGTACTATCGGGCGTCATGGGACGAAGGCCAGTCCAAAAGCTTGCATGACGGCTATCTGCACCCGGGAACAGTTCGTTGACCACTTTTTCTAGCGTTTCACGGCGATCGAGGTTTAATCGCAGATCAAAGCCGCCTAATTCAGCCATGCCACCCACTCTGACTCGTTGATCAAAGCGAGTAACGGCCACTTTATACGTTTCATCCAGCACAGTTGATTGGGGTGCCTGTGATTCATCCATAATGGGTGCTGTCAGCGAGTAGCCTTTGACGGGATAAACGGGCAGCTTGATCCCCAGCGGCAGCAAAGCTTGACGTGAATAACTGCCCATCGCCAAGACATATTGATCCGCTGTCTTGACCATCCCATCAACAACCACACCGGTGATCTGAGTACCGGCCGTTTGAATGCTTTGAATGCTCTGATTAAAAGCAAACTGAACACCCAGATCACGGGCCATCTCAGCAAGCTGGGTTGTAAACAGATGACAATCGCCCGTCTCGTCGTGGGGAAGATGCAGTCCCCCAGCAAGGGGGACTTTGGCATACGCTAAGCCTGGTTCGATTTGTGCCAGTTGCTGGCCTGTCAACAGTTCATGAGGCACACCCAATTCGCTCAAGACTTTCATGTCTAGCTTAACCGCCTCTAGTTGAGCATCCGTACGAAACACTTGCAGTGTGCCGCCCGTGCGTTGTTCGTATTGAATCCCCGTCGTGGCTCGCAACGCTTGCAGGCAATGGCGGCTGTATTCAGCAACGCGCATCATTCGTTCTTTATTGGTCTCGTAGTGAGCCGAATTGCAATTCTGCAGCATACTGAGCATCCACTGCAATTGCCAAAGGCTGCCGTCCAGTCGAATAGCAAGGGGTGCATGCTTTTGAAACATCCACTTAATTGCCTTGAGTGGGATCCCAGGTGCAGCCCAAGGCGTTGCATAGCCTGGCGATATCTGCCCAGCATTGGCGAAGCTTGTCTCTTCTGCTGGCCCAGTCTGTCTATCGATGACCGTCACATCCGCACCCGCTTTGGCCAAATAATATGCAGTGGTTGTGCCAACAACCCCAGCGCCTAAAACGATGACTTTCATATGGTTCACCTGTTGTGAGTCGATATGAGAAGTGTAGGGATAGTCACCTAGTGAATTTTTCTGTATTCATGTCGTAAAAACCGAGGTTCCCGTTTTTTGCTCGGCAGAACCAGGTTTTTGCAGAGAAAAAAGCAACAAACTGATTAAAAGTTAAATATTTCGGGTGTTTTGAGAAAATAATCACAGAAACAATTGACTCTTGTTGTCTTCACCCATACACTCAATGGGCAAGATATTCAAGCGACGTGGTTTTTGTCCCAGATCTGTCGCCCTTAGTGGTAATACATAATGGCTATCCCTTCCTTGACCATCTAGCACGTTGGGTATTTTTTGCCCGTTTTTTTACTTATCAAGGAAGTTCAAATGGCAACTGGTGTCGTTAAGTGGTTCAACGCCGAAAAAGGTTATGGTTTCATCATGCCTGATGGCGGCGGCAAAGATCTGTTCGCTCACTACTCAGAGATTCGTTCAAGTGGTTACAAAACACTTGAAGAAAACCAAAAAGTCAGCTTTGAAATCGGTCAGGGCGCCAAAGGCCCCAGCGCGACCAACATTCAAGTTTTGTAATTTTGGTTTGAATCGCCGGTCTGTCTGACAGATCGGTGATGATTAACCCAGCCTCGCTTCGGTGTCGCTGGGTTTTTTAACGTTCCGATTTTTTAAACGCTCGTAAATAGGATCCGTCACGTGACTGAATCAACCATAGCACCTATCGACTATTTAACTAGCCGCCGATCACAAAAGCTGGTTGTCGCGCCAGCGCCGACTGGTGAGCAGTTGGCACAAATTCTGCAAACAGCAATGTGTGCCCCAGATCATGCCGCGATGCGCGTCTGGCGGTTTGCTGTCGTCACACAACAGTACATCGCCGCGCTGACGAACCTCGCGATTGATGCTACCCGCCGTTCAGGACGCGAGATTACGCCAGAGAAAGAACAGAATATGCGGAAATGGTTGGGTGATGTGCCCATGCTCCTTGGCTTAGCGTATAAAGTTTCTCACGATAATGACAAGGTGCCAGAAATTGAGCAGACCCTGTCGATGGGCGCTGCAGTGATGAACATCCAGAACGCGGCTCATATGCTTGGATTCGCTTCTTATTGGAGCACTGGTCTGGGTACTTACACGGACGAGGTCCCCGAAGCGTTGGGCTTCGATGCCCTGGACTATCGCTTTGTCGGTTTCTTAGCGCTGGGGACACCAAAGATGAAGTTGCCGGTGGCACAGCGTCCTGATCCGATGACCATGACCCACTTCTGGGATGGCAAAGTCTAGTCAGCGATACGAAATCGCTTGAGTCTCAAGGCGTTGGTTATTACAAACACGCTCGAGCTTGCCATGGCTGCCGCCGCAAACATTGGTGATAGCGCTATGCCAAAGTGAGGGTAGAGCACGCCAGCTGCGATGGGTATTAAGGCGACGTTGTAGCCAAAGGCCCAAAACAGGTTTTGTTTGATATTGCGCATGGTCGCTCTTGATATAGCGATCGCAGTCACAACACCTGACAGGTGACCTGACATCAAGACGACAGCCGCTGATTCAATTGCAACGTCGGTTCCCGTGCCAATCGCAATGCCGACGTCTGCGGTGGCAAGAGCAGGTGCGTCGTTAATACCATCACCAACAAAGGCGAGCGATCTACCTGAGCGCCTCAGGTCGTTAAGCGCTGCTGCCTTACCCTCTGGTAGGATTTCAGCTCGACTATCTTTGATACCGAGGGTCGCCGCCACCGCTTTTGCCGTCAGTGCGTTATCACCTGTGATCATGACGGGGGTCAGGCCCATTGAGATGAGTTGATCAATTGCTCGTTTCGCGTCTGGCTTGATCTCATCAGCCACAGCCAGCACTGCAGCAATTTGTTGATCTACAGCAAGATAAAGGGGTGTTTTACCGGCCTGTGCGAAGTCCGATGCTCGCACCGAAACCTGGGATATATCAACTCCCCGGGCTTGCATCAAGGCAGCAGCACCGCATAATAAGGCATGCTTAGCTACTTTGGCTTGTATCCCTGACCCACTAATTGCTTGAACATCTTGCGCTGCAGGTAAGAGCAACTTCTCAACGCTCGCAGCTTGCGTGATGGCAAAGGCAATGGGATGCTCAGAGTAAGTCTGCATCGCGGCCGCCCAGGCGAGTAGCGCTCGCCTGTCGTAATCCGCTGAAACTACAACAAAGTCCGTCAAAACTGGCTTGCCCATAGTGAGCGTGCCTGTTTTATCGAAAGCAACGACCTCGGCTTTGCAGAGACTTTGTAGTGCGTCACCCTGTCGAAACAACACGCCGAGCTCCGCGGCTCGGCCAGACCCCACCATGATGGACGTCGGCGTTGCCAAACCCATGGCGCAAGGGCAGGCAATGATGAGCACGGCAACGGCATGTATGAGGGCGTTACCAAACTGATGTTGGGGATCAAAAGTAAGCCAGAGGATTAGCGTTGCCAGGGCAATAGCAATGACCGCTGGTACAAACCATAGGGTGATGCGGTCCACCAGGGCTTGAATCGGCAATTTGGCTTCTTGTGCTTTTTCGACCAGATTGACGATGCCAGCGAGCACTGTATCGTTACCCGTGTGCGTGGCAATAAAATTGAAGCTTGTGTTGGTATTGATCGATCCCCCAATCACCTTGTCATGCACTTGTTTGAACACGGGTAGTGGCTCGCCCGTCAACATCGATTCGTTTACATAGGCTTGGCCTTCGCTGATTTTTCCGTCTACCGGGATTTTTTCGCCTGGTTTGATGATGATGGTGTCGCCGACCTGAATCTGCTCAATTGAAACGCTGGTGGGTTGGCCTTCTTTTAAAACCATCGCGCTGCGTGGTTGCAGACCAATGAGGTGCTCGATTGCTGCCCCGGTTTTACCTTTGGCTCGTATTTCAAGCAATCGCCCCAGAAGAATCAGCGTCACAATGACTGCAGCCGCTTCGAAGTAAACAAAGCGAGCCTCTTCGGGTAACCAGGCCGGGAATACCGTCACCACGACTGAATACGCCCAAGCGCTCGCTGCGCCGAGTGCGACCAGTGCGTTCATTTCGGGCGCCAGGCGCACCAAGGCAGGGATGCCTTTGATAAAAAACACTCGACCAGGGCCGATTAGCACCCCTGTCGTCAAGATGCCTTGTATGAGCCAGTTGATTTGATCGCCAACGCTATGATGAAGCCACCTGTGCATTGCTGGGACTAGGTGAGCCCCCATGGCAAGAACGAATACAGGTAAGGTCAGTAGGGCGGCCAGAAAAAATGAACGTTGCAAAGATTGCGCTTCGGCTAGTCTGGTCGCGTTCAAATTTTTAGCGGTTTGACTATTTGGAAGAATCTTTTTGGCGCTATAACCAGCACGAGTGACTGTTTCGATTGCCGAGATAACAGCTTGAGCGTTACTGCTATCATCTGATTCAGGACGTGCGTTATCAGCACTGTTTAGTACGATATGTGCCCGCTCGGTGGCCAGATTAACTGTGGCTGATTTAATAGCAGGGTTGGCCCTTAGTGCTTTCTCGACACGCAGGACACACGAGGCGCAGGTCATACCGCTAATTGCTAAATCAAACTCCTGAGTGACCACGGGTGGGGCAAGTGGTGACGTCACGATGGTGTCCGATAAGTGTCTGAATAGCTCCTATGATGCGCTCTCTTCAGGCGCCTGTAAACAAGCAATAGACGGGGTGGCATGATGATGAAATTTAACGTAACTGATATGACTTGCGGGCATTGCGTGAAGAGCATTACTGAAGCGATCCATGCGGTCGCACCAGACGCATTGGTTTTATGCGATCTGTCCACGAAACTGGTTCAGGTAGACGGTGAATACCTCCCGCAAGACATCGAAAACGCGATCAAAGATGCGGGGTTCCACAGTCAGGCGTCTTGAGTGTTTGAGCCTGTCTAGTGTTTGCTTGAGGATTGCGTCAATTTAAGCAGCTGACGAATATCCTTGGTCAAGGCATCGGTCTGTTCAGTGTCAGATGCGAGCAGTCTCGCATGGCCCAGATTATCAAATATAAACACACCGCGACTGTGCGTCACCTCATAGTTGTTCGGATCGTCACCGGGTTTTGGTTTTTCAATTTGATAAGCCACGCGATAGCGTCTGGCCAAATCTGAAACTTGTTGCTCATCGCCCGTCAGACCAATTGCATTTTTATTAAAGGCGTCAACGTAAGCCTGAAGCATGTCAGGTTTATCTCGATGAGGATCCACGCTAATGAAAAGGATACGCACGTCTCGTGCCTCATCGCCCAAGTCCTGAACGACCTGACTCAACTGCGCCATGGTGGTTGGGCAAATATCCGGACAACTGGCGTATCCGAAAAACAGCAAAACTGTTTTCCCATTTAGATCCTCTTGTGTCAGTGTTTGGTTGCCTGCTGCTTGCAAACTGAAAGAGAGATCTGGAAGGTGACCCGACACATCATAGAGTGACCATTCCGGGGGTTTTTCTGAGCAAGCGAGCAGAGTCAGGCAAACCCAGATCATCACCAAAAACCTGATGCCCATGACGAGTTTGGTCAACCTTGTCATGGCAGGCTTGCGACTTCCTCGGTCATCCCGCTGTGACGAAGGAGGGCGTCGATCGTGGCATCTCGGCCGCGGAACGCTCTAAACGATTCTGACGCGGATCTGAGGCCACCCACGGCGAGAATTTCTTTTTTAAATCTTGCGCCAGTGACAGCATCCAAAGTCGTTGTGGGCACCGAATGCTTTGAAGCGAGGGCTGCTTCTTCAAAAGCAGCATACGCATCAGCCGATAAAACTTCTGCCCACTTGTAACTGTAGTACCCAGCACCATAACCACCCGCAAAAAGATGCGAAAAACTGTGCGGAAATCGATGCCATGGCGGTGGGCGCAGGACGGCAACTTCTGCGCGAACCGCTTCGAGCAACTCAAGCACAGCCTTTATTGGAAGCCCGGTTGGCTTGTTGTGCATCAGCATGTCAAAGAGCGAAAATTCGATTTGACGCACTGCTTGCATCCCGCTCTGAAAATTACGGGCAGCGGTCATTTTGTCGAAAAGCGCTCGTGGCAAGGGCTCGCCTGTTTCGATGTGCGCGGTCAATTGCTCAAGCACCGACCATTCCCAGCAGAAATTCTCCATAAACTGGGATGGCAATTCGATCGCATCCCATTCAACAGCCGCGAAAGCCGATGCCCCAGGCTCATCCACTTCGGATAACAAAGCATGCAGTGCATGACCACTCTCGTGAAAGAGCGTGATCACGTCGTCATGGGTCCA
Source organism: Jezberella montanilacus (assembly GCF_003003055.1). Taxonomy (GTDB): domain Bacteria; phylum Pseudomonadota; class Gammaproteobacteria; order Burkholderiales; family Burkholderiaceae_B; genus Zwartia; species Zwartia montanilacus. The sequence goes on along the minus strand of NZ_PVTV01000011.1, from coordinate 298,139 downwards.
GAGGGCAGGGCGATCCCCTTGTGGCTTAGCAAAGTTGCAAGTGAGGTTGATGATGGGCAATTCGATGTGATCTGACAGCTTGTGCCTTGCCCTTTCGCTATCGACCCAGGCCCCGCCTTGTTTACCGGTGCGCGCGTACAAGTCGAGTAGCAAATAACCAACCTTCACGCCTTGTTTGTTAAGCACCTCAACGGCACGAGCATCCTCATGCCAGGGGCTGAATTCAATCGGATGCAGTTTGACTTCGAACAGGTTTTCGACCACTTCAAACAGACCGGATAAGACGCGAGGCTCGGTAAAATACTGTTTGACCTCATCTTCTGAATAGGCGTAGCGCGTTTCGCGCAAATGCTCTGAGGCAAAGGGCACATCCCATGGTTGCAGATCTGTCAGCGCGAGTTCTTTGGCAGCATATGCGCGCAACTCAGCAAGATCACGCTCAGCAAACGGCTTGGCTCGTGCGGCGAGCTCACGCAAGAATTTGATCACTTCATCGTCATTCTTTGCCATGCGCGTTTGCAAACGCAGTTCGGCAAAGTGTTTGAAGCCCAACAACTCAGCTTCGGCTGCACGCAAATGCAAAGACTCTTCGATTAAGGCAGAATTATCCCAAGCTGCCTCACCAAATTCCGAAGCAACCGTTGCATAGGCCTTGTACAAAGTGTGTCGCAAATCACGATCTTTGGCGTATTGCATCACCGGCAGATAACAAGGCATTTTCAGCGTGACCACCCAGGCTTGCTTTTCTTCGTCGTAGAGTGAATCCAACACATCCTGCGGAACACCCTCAAGTCTTGACGCCTCGGTTAACAGCAGTGACCATTTGTCCTTTGCATCCAGGACATTTTCTGAGAATTTTTGCGACACCTGTGATTGCTTCTCTGAGTTTTCAGCATAGCGCTGTCGAGCATCGCCTTTGAGCTCGACGCCACTTAGTTTGAAGTTTCTCAGCGCTAACTCAATCACCCGCTGGCGCGCAGCGCTCAGAGACGCAAAGCCTGAGCTTGTTTTCATGCGCTGGTACTGGTGATAAAGACCCTCATGCAATCCAACCCAGGTTGAATACTCAGTCACCGGTGCCAGCATTGCATTGTAGGCATCGCGAAGCGCTGGGGTGTTGACCACCGCGTTGAGGTGGCCTGCGATCGACCAAGCACGCCAGAGAGGCCCGCAGGCTCTATCTAGTGGTTCAACGATCGTCGCCCAAGTCGCTGCGACGCTAGGGTCAGCTGCTGCAGTCACAGCTTCGCGGGCTTGGACTAAATACGCAGCAACTGCTTCTTTGATGTCTTCAGGCGTAATCGACGCATAATCGATCAGATCCCGTCCAAACGATGCCAGTGGATTGGGTCTGAGTGACATGTTGATCCTTTGTTGATTCAAAACTATTTTGCTAAGGTTCGCTCTGCAGCTTCAATCGTGTTGACTAAGAGCATGGCGATTGTCATCGGTCCAACGCCACCTGGCACCGGGCTGAGAGCACCTGCGACTTGTTGAACGCTTTGAAAGTCTGCATCGCCGCATAATTTGCCATCTGCACCCCGATTGATACCGACGTCGATGACGACAGCGCCAGACTTGATCATGTCACCCGTGATCATGCTGGGACGACCCGTTGCGATCACGACGATATCCGCATGACGAGTATGCCAACCAAGATCGCGAGTCTTGGAGTTACAAATGGTGACGGTGGCTCCTGCTGCTTGCAATAGCAGGGCCATCGGTTTACCGACTGTATTGCTTGCCCCGACCACGACAGCCACGGCGCCTCGTATCACGACCTGCTCTGACTCGAGCATTTTCATCACGCCGTATGGTGTGCAGGGAATAAAAAGTGGCGCGCCTGTCATCAGCAGTCCTGCGTTACTGACATGAAACCCGTCCACATCTTTACGAGCGGCGATCGCCTCGATCACTCGATGAGCATTGATATGCTTGGGTAAGGGCATTTGAACCAATATGCCGTGAATGGCAGGATCATTATTTAACGCGTCGATCCGGGCAAGTAAATCGGCTTCGCTGAGGCCCTCACCATATTGCTCAACGATCGAGTGTAAGCCCGCCTTTTGGCAAGCCGCCGCCTTGTTGCGAACATAGACCTGGGATGCTGGATCTGCACCAACCAGAATGACCGCCAAGCCCGGTTTGATGCCTTGCTGGATCAGCTTTGCAGTGCGAACGGAAACTTCTTCTTTGATCTTTTCTGCAAGCGCTACACCATCAATGATTCTTGCCGTCATGCAACGCCTTCTGGTTTTGCCAAGGCGACCTTCATGAGATCTGCCACGGTTGTAACTTGAAGTTTTTCCATGATGTTGGCACGATGTGCTTCAACGGTTTTGATACTGATGCCTAAGTCATCAGCAATTTGTTTATTCAGACGGCCGGCGACAATACGCTCTAGCACCTGCTGTTCGCGTGCCGTCAAACGACCCAACATGGCATCGTGACTTCGTTTTGCATGGGCGACCGATAATCTCTGATTGGCCTGCTCGAACATGCGGCTAACGATCTCGCGCAAATCAGTTTCACTAAATGGCTTCTCAAGAAAGTCCACTGCTCCTTTTTTCATGGTCGAGACGGCCATGGGGACATCGCCGTGACCAGTAATGAAGACGATGGGCATGGTTGATTTCCGAGCAATTAATTGCTCTTGCAATTCAAGACCACTCATGCCGGGCATACGAACATCAGCGATGAGCACGCCTGCCTGTTGTTCGTCATATTCAGTTAGAAACGATTCGGCGCTTGGATAAGCGCGCACCCGATAATTGTTGGCTTCCAACAGCCAGCGAAGCGAGTCGCGGACAGCTTCATCGTCGTCAACGATATAGACCGTGCTGGCAACTTGGGCGATATTCATGCAGATAACTCCTCGGACGGGTGGGGCTGGTTTTCGCTGTCAGGTTCAGCACACGGCAGTGTAAAGCAGAAGATAGTACCGCCTTGGGGATTGTTTTCTGCCCACAGGCGGCCGTGATGTGATTCGATAATGGTGCGGCAGATATTTAACCCCATCCCCAAGCCTTCACTTTTTGTACTGAAAAACGGTTCGAATAAGCGATCAGGATCTGCCAAACCATGCCCGCGGTCTATCACTGAAATGCGGATATGCTCGTCCGCTATGATCAATTTGACGATCAAGGTTTCAAGCGACGACTCGTCGGTCGCCTCAAGCCCATTCTTGATCAAGTTCAGCAATACTTGTTCGATCAAAATTGGATCAGCCAAAACATCAGGGACCGCGGTAGGAATTTGGCATTCAATTCGCACATGGCGTTTTCGTGCATGTATTTCGGCAAGGCTGATTGCGTTATCGACGACTTCTTGAATTTGCACGCACTGCCTGTGAGGTTCGCTGCGTTTGACGAAGTCCCGGATGCGGCTAATGATTTTGCCTGCGCGCTCTGCCTGGGCCGCAGCTTTTTCGAGCGCCGGCAAAAGCTTTGTCATGTCAGCGTTTCCTGACTTAATCATGGCAACTGCACCCATGCTGTAGTTGCTGATAGCGGTTAACGGCTGATTGAGTTCGTGCGCAAGCGACGACGCCATCTCGCCCATCGTTGTTAGGCGGCTGGTGATCTGTATCTTCTCTTGTTGTATGCGGGACTCTTCCTCATGACGACGACGCTCAGTAATGTCGCGAGACACTTGCAGTCGCACTCGCCGCCCGTCAGTCCATGCCAACATCCGGTGCTGAACCTCAAACCATCGCTGCACTGACGCCGAGTAGACCTCAACTGACTCGTCTGTGTAGCGACCTCTACGACCCGCGAGCAGCTCTTCATGACCACTGGTTTGAGAACCAAATAATCGCCGATACGTGCGATTAGCGAATAACAGCTCCATCCCATCGGTCGTGTCTGCAGAAACTGAAATCGCATCGTCGAGGCCTTCGAGCACTGTCATGAAGCGCTCATGCGCTGCGGTTAGCGCTTCTCGTATCCGTTTCGGTTCCGTGATGTCGGTCATGGATGTCATCCAGCCAATCTGGATATTTTTTGGATCACGAAGCGGTGATACGTACATCCTTGCTGTAAATCTTGATCCGTCTCGCCGCTGTGTTTCAACTTCGATGCCACTGCTCGGCGTGCGACCGGTCAACATATTGTTGAGAGTCTGTTGATGTAACTCATGTTTTCCTGGCACCCAATAAGGATAAGGCGGTAGCCGCCCGATTAGGTCGGATTCGTTCCATCCCACCATGCGGCAGAACGCTGGATTCACATAAGCGATGCGACCTTGCATATCGAGTACTCGCATGCCGGTCGACATTGAGTCCTCCATTGCACGGCGAAACCCTGTCTCTGCAATCAAGGCGGCTTCGGCCTGCGAGCGGTAGCGCGTGTAGCGCCAAAGCATCAGTAAAGCAATCACGATCACCACTGACAATGCAACAACCACCAGTAGCAAACGGTTTTGTCGCGCCTCTTGGTCAATGGTGACAAACATCACACTACCTTCGTGCAGTCGTTGCAACCAAAAGAAGGCGGCCATGACACAGGCGTATAGACCCAGCACCAGCACGGGCGTGATCCAGTACCACCGACGGGGCTTTAACCGGGGTGGGTCATTAAAGGGAGTTGCGATAATGGTTTTCTGCTCTTGAGCCATACTCAGTTTCCGTCACTGCGTCATTTTAGACGGGTTAGTAAAAATTCTTAAATTTCACAATATGAAATTACATTCCGTAACATGAAATTTTACTTGCTGATTATCAATCTTGTACCTAGAATGCGCAAAAGTGCTTTTTTGCCTTGATGCAAAAATGTTTTTGATAATGTGTCCACAAGCCCATTCGAAAAATTGGTAAGGTCACAACAACGGATAAATCGGCCTCTGCGCCACAGGAGATCGCCATGGCACCACAAGCTGCCGCGTACAACGCTGCCAATGATGTAGACCTGCTCGAGACACAAGAGTGGCTTGACGCGTTGGCTGCCGTTCTGGATAAAGAAGGCCCAGAGCGCGCTCATTACCTGTTAGAGCGCTTAACGGATTTGGCAAGACGCTCGGGCGCAGATATTCCCTATTCAGCAAATACAGCTTATCTGAACACGATCCCAGTTGGCCAACAACCGCCACTGCCCGGTAACCCGGATATTGAAGAGCGCATTCGCGCCTATATCCGCTGGAACGCGATGGCGATGGTGGTCAAGGCAAACAAGCACAACCCGCCGGATGGTGGCGATTTAGGCGGTCACATTGCTTCGTTTGCTTCGGTAGCGACCATGATCGGTTGCGGGCAAAATCACTTTTGGCATGCTGACACGCCCGAGCGTGGTGGTGATCTGGTCTATTTTCAAGGTCACTCGTCCCCTGGTGTTTATGGTCGGGCCTACCTTGAAGGGCGTCTGACTGAGGATCAGTTGAATAACTTCCGCCAAGAAGTTGATGGCAAAGGTCTGTCGTCTTATCCACATCCTAAACTGATGCCTGAGTTCTGGCAGTTTCCGACCGTGTCAATGGGTCTTGGCCCTCTCATGGCAATCTATCAGGCGCGATTTTTGAAATACCTTCATGCCCGTGGGATTGCCGATACCAGTCAACGCAAAGTTTGGGTATTTTGCGGAGACGGAGAAATGGACGAACCCGAATCCTTGGGCGCCATCAGCCTTGCCGCTCGCGAGAAGCTTGATAATTTGATCTTTGTGATCAATTGCAATTTGCAACGACTTGACGGGCCTGTCCGCGGCAATGCCAAAATTATCCAAGAGTTTGAGGGCGAATTTCGCGGCAGTGGCTGGAACGTCATCAAATTGATTTGGGGTGGCTACTGGGATCCTCTGCTCGCCAGCGACAAAGAAGGGATTTTGCGCAAGGTCATGGAAGACACCGTCGATGGTGAGTATCAAGCTTACAAAGCCAATGACGGTAAGTTTGTCCGTGAACACTTTTTTGGTAAGCATCCTAAGTTGCTCGAGATGGTCTCGCGTCTGAGTGACGAGGATATCTGGCGCTTGAATCGCGGTGGTCACGATCCTTACAAGGTTTTTGCTGCTTTCGATGCGGCAACTAAAACTGTTGCCCAGCCAACCGTGATTCTGGCCAAAACAATCAAAGGCTTTGGCATGGGCAACGTCGCACAGGCTAAAAATCCAGCCCATCAACAAAAGAAACTCGATCATGACAGCGTTAAAGAGTTTCGCGATCGCTACAACATCCCCGTTCCAGACGATCAGCTAGATGATCTGCCGTATTACAAGCCGGCAGAAGATTCCCCTGAAATGCTCTACATGCACGAGCGTCGCAAAGCCTTGGGTGGTTATTTGCCCAAGCGCAGAACTAAAGCTGACGAGCAACTCAAAGCCCCAGCGCTTGAGGTATTTCGACCCGTGCTGGATCCGACCGTAGAAGGGCGTGAAATCTCGACTACGCAAGCTTTCGTTCGCATTCTGAACCAAGTGCTGCGCGATAAAGATCTTGGCCCCCGTGTTGTGCCTGTTTTGGCTGACGAATCACGCACTTTTGGTATGGAAGGCCTTTTCAGACAGATTGGTATTTATGCCCCTGAAGGTCAGAAGTACGTGCCGGTCGATCGAGACCAAGTGATGTACTACCGCGAAGCCGCGGATGGCCAGTTGTTGCAGGAAGGTATTAACGAAGCGGGCGCATTCAGTTCATGGATTGCTGCGGCAACGTCCTACTCGACTAATAACCGCATCATGATCCCGTTCTTCATTTATTACTCGATGTTCGGGTTCCAGCGTATTGGCGATCTGGCTTGGGCCGCAGGTGATATGCAAGCGCGTGGTTTCTTGCTGGGTGGCACAGCAGGGCGCACGACACTTAATGGTGAAGGCCTGCAACATGAAGATGGTCACAGCCACATCATGTCGTCGACAATTCCAAATTGCGTATCCTACGATCCAACCTTTGCGCATGAGCTTGCGGTAATCATCCAGCATGGCTTGAAGCGAATGGTTGAAGATCAGGAAAACGTTTATTACTATCTGACCGTGATGAACGAGAACTACGCCCAACCCGGCCTCAAGGCTGGCGACGAAGCAGGCATCATCAAGGGTATGTACAAACTCAAAGCAGGCGGCAAAGCCAAGCTACGCGTGCAGTTGATGGGTTCGGGGACCATTCTTCGGGAAGTCATGGCGGCGGCTGAGTTACTGGAGAAAGATTGGTCAATCGCTGCAGACATTTGGTCTGTGACGAGCTTCACTGAACTGCGTCGAGACGGTTTGGATTGTGAACGGCATAACCTGTTGCACCCAGAAGACTCGCCTCAAATCCCCTATGTCGCGCAATTGCTCGAAAAGACTGCCGGACCGATCATTGCATCAACGGATTACATGAAACTGTTCGCTGACCAGATCCGTCCCTTCATCCCTAGAGGGCGTGATTACAAGGTCTTGGGCACTGATGGGTTTGGTCGTTCTGATTTCCGAGCAAAATTGCGTGAGCATTTTGAAGTGGATAGGCATTTTGTCGTGCTGGCCGCTTTGCGTGCTCTGGCCGATGAGGGCAAAGTACCTGTTGCAAAAGTCGCTGAAGCGATCAAAAAATACGGCATCAATCCTGACAAAGCCAACCCTCAATACGCTTAATTGCGCCTGATTACGTAAAGACGAAGAGACAAACCATGAGCAACGTGACTGCTATTACGGTTCCGGATATTGGGGACTTTGACGCTGTTGAAGTGATTGAATTATTGGTTAAGGTGGGTGACACCATCAAGGCCGAGCAAAGCCTGATTACCGTTGAGTCCGATAAAGCCTCAATGGAGATCCCCGCCTCGCAAGGCGGAGTGGTCAAGTCGATCGAGGTTAAAGTCGGAGATAAAGTGACACAGGGCAGTATTGTGTTGCATGTCGAGGCATCGACGCAGACTGCTGCGCCTGCGGCCGCGGCCGCACCTGCTGCGCCAGCAGTTGCACCCGCGGTTGCCCCCGCGGTTGCAACCACATCTGAACCCGTCGCTGCAGCGGCTGCACCGGTTGCTGCACCAGCGCCGGCGGCTGCACTGGCTTCAGCCCCGGCTGCCGGCAAGCTTGAGATGCCTGCATCGACTGCAGGCTTGCCTCATGCTTCCCCGTCGGTTCGCAAGTTTGCCCGGGAGCTTGGCGTTGATTTGACCCGCGTGTTGGGCTCCGGCCCCAAGCAACGCATTACGCAAGAGGATGTGCAGTCTTTTGTTAAACAAGCGCTGGCTGGTGGTTTAACAGGCGCAGCTACTGCTTCTGCAGGTACCTCCTTAGGTGGTGGGCTTGATCTGCTGCCCTGGCCTAAAGTTGATTTCACCAAATTTGGTGCAATTACCCCTCAGCCGCTTTCGCGAATCAAGAAGATCTCGGGCGCCAACTTGCACCGTAACTGGGTCATGATCCCGCACGTGACCAATAACGACGAAGCGGATATCACCCAGCTCGAAGCCCTGCGTGTAACCTTAAACAAAGAGAATGAGAAAACGGGCATTAAATTGACCATGCTCGCTTTCTTGATTAAGGCGGTTGTCGCTGCCCTGAAAAAATTCCCCGAGTTCAATGCCTCACTCGATGGCGATAATCTCATTCTGAAGCAGTACTACCACATTGGTTTTGCCGCCGACACACCGAATGGTTTGGTGGTGCCAGTTATTCGAGATGCTGATAAAAAAGGCGTCCTGGATTTGGCTCGCGAATCGGGTGAGCTCGCCAAGAAAGCGCGTGACGGAAAGTTGAGTCCCGCAGAAATGCAGGGAGGGTGTTTCTCAATCTCGTCCTTAGGCGGGATTGGTGGCACGAACTTTACCCCCATCATCAATGCGCCTGAGCTTGCAATTTTGGGTGTATCGAGATCCTATATGAAGCCAGTCTGGGATGGTAAGGCCTTCGTACCGCAGTTAACGCTGCCTATGTCCTTGTCCTACGATCATCGCGTCATCGATGGCGCGGCTGCGGCTCGTTTCAATGCTTATCTGGGCAGCTTGCTGACAGATTTTCGCCGTATCGCGCTGTAAGGGGTCACCATGAGCAATCTCATAGCAGTCAAAGTCCCTGATATCGGCGATTTCGATTCAGTTGAAGTGATTGAGGTGTTGGTGGCTGTCGGTGACACCGTTAAGCTCGAGCAGAGTTTGATCACGGTTGAATCTGACAAAGCCTCAATGGAGATTCCAAGTTCCCATACAGGGGTGGTCAAAACCCTGTTGGTGAAAGTCGGCGACAAAATCAAAGAGGGTACGGTGGTGTTGGAGCTTGAAGAGACTGCAGCTTCGTCCGCTGCAACCTCTGCCGCACCTGCACCTGCACCTGCACCTGCACCCGTGCCCGCATCTGCAAACGCGCCAGCACCGGCGGCGGCATCGCCAGCGCCAGCGCCATCAGTAGCTGCACCCCCGATCGTTGTCGCCTCAGCCCCCGCTGTATCCAGCTATACAGGTCAGGTCGACAGCAAGTGTGACCTGATTGTCTTGGGCGCTGGCCCAGGTGGTTATTCAGCCGCTTTCCGTGCAGCCGACCTTGGCCTGAACGTCGTCTTGGTTGAGCGTTATTCGACCCTTGGTGGTGTTTGCCTGAATGTTGGTTGCATCCCCTCCAAAGCGCTTCTGCATACAGCGGCGGTGATGGAAGAGGCTCAGGCCTTAGCCGATCACGGTATTACCTTTGGTAAACCCAAGATTGATCTTGATAAGTTGCGGGCGTTCAAAGATGGCGTCATTGGCAAATTAACTGGTGGTCTGGCTGGTATGGCCAAGGCGCGCAAAGTGACGGTTGTGCATGGCTTAGGTGAATTTGTCAGCCCGCATCACATGACGGTGAAAAACGAAACGGGTAGTCAGACGATCGAATTTAGCCAGGCAGTCATTGCGGCAGGTAGCCAATCGGTCAAATTACCGTTCATGCCAGAAGATGATCGCATCGTTGATTCGACCGGCGCGTTGTTGTTGCGCAGCATCCCTAAGAAGATGCTGATCGTGGGCGGTGGCATCATTGGTTTAGAAATGGGTACGGTCTACTCGGCCCTGGGTGCTCGGCTTGACGTGGTGGAAATGCAAGACGGTCTCATGCAGGGTGCTGACCGTGACCTGGTCAAGGTTTGGCAAAAAATGAATGGGTCGAGATTCGATAACTTGATGCTCAAGACGAAAACTGTCGCCGCGGTCGCTAAAAAGGATGGCATTTATGTCAGCTTTGAGGGCGAAGGTGCACCGAAAGAGGCACAGCGTTACGACTTGGTATTGCAAGCAGTGGGTCGCACGCCTAACGGCAAAAAAATTGCTGCTGACAAGGCGGGGGTAACGGTTACCGATCGAGGTTTTATCGAAGTCGATCGCCAAATGCGCACCAACGTCCCTCATATCTTTGCGATCGGGGACATCATTGGCCAACCGATGCTTGCACACAAAGCGGTTCACGAGGGTCACGTAGCCGCAGAGGTCGCAGCAGGTCAGAAAAGCTTCTTTGATGCTCGGGTAATCCCATCGGTAGCGTATACGGACCCCGAAGTGGCTTGGGTCGGTTTAACCGAAGACGACGCAAAAAAACAGGGCATTGCTGTGACAAAAGGCCTGTTCCCTTGGGCCGCCTCAGGCCGCGCCATAGCTAATGGCCGCGACGAAGGATTCACTAAATTGTTGTTTGATGCAGCCACCCACAAAATTCTCGGAGGTGGCATCGTCGGTACACACGCAGGTGATCTCATCAGTGAAGTCGCACTCGCCATCGAAATGGGCGCGGATGCTGTCGATATTGGCAAGACTATCCATCCTCATCCAACCTTAGGCGAGTCGGTTGGTCTTGCTGCTGAGGCGGCGGAAGGCCACTGCACCGATTTGCCTCCAGTTCGAAAGAAATAGTCTAATTCCGGCCACCGAGTGGCTGGCGCAAGATCGCAGGCGTAGTTTGGCGGGTGAGGGTAAAATCCACTCTCACCCAATTAGCGGCTAAACGACCTGTGTCCCATATTCTGCAACTCTCCGGCTCCAGCGTCCTCTCAACTTTTCGTCGAGAGAAACTTGTTAAACAACTTCAGTCTCTTGGTTTGCCGATTGCAGCAATCCACGCAAGTTTCCAACATTTTGTCTCTTTAGATGAAGCGCCCGCCCGACCGACCCACGAGCGTCTCGTTGCTCTCCTCAATTATGGCGCTCCGTCTGCTCAGGACGACCTAGTAGAGCAAGGTGTCTCACTAACGGTGATTCCGCGTTTGGGCACGATTTCTGCGTGGGCCAGTAAAGCGACTGATATCGCTCATAATTGTGGCTTTTTCACCGTTCGCCGCATTGAACGAGGGGTCAAATACACCTTGATCCCAGAGCGGAGCTGGTTAAAAGCCAAGGCACTGAGTGCCGATATGCTCGCGCTGGCTGCATCGTGTTTGCACGATCGGATGACAGAAACCGTGGTCGATGAACGCTTTGACTTTGGTCAATTATTTGTGTCTCTTCCCGGCAAGCCTATGCTGACTGTGCCCGTGGTAGCTGAAGGTCGAGCTGCCTTGATTAAAGCGAATAGCGATCTCGGACTCGCGCTGTCTGACGACGAAGTCGATTATCTGGCAACAGCTTTCACTGAGCTAAATCGTGATCCGACCGATGTCGAGTTGATGATGTTTGCACAAGCAAACAGTGAGCATTGCCGTCATAAGATTTTTAATGCTCAGTGGGTTATCGACGGTGAGCCACAACCAAACACCCTGTTTGGCATGATTCGCGCGACTCACGCAGCTCAGCCTCACGGTACCGTGATTGCCTACTCTGACAACGCTGCTGTCATGGAAGGCGGCCCAGCCTTGCGCTTTCAAGCCGCCATTGCGACAGAGCAGACTGCACCGATTTATGCTGCCCATCAGCAGCTCGTTCACACGCTGATGAAAGTTGAGACCCACAATCATCCCACAGCCATTGCGCCGTTTGAAGGCGCTGCAACCGGTTCAGGCGGTGAGATCCGCGATGAGGGTGCCACTGGCAGAGGTTCTAAGCCCAAAGCTGGTTTAGCCGGGTTTACCGTTTCGCATCTCAGATTGCCCGGCGCGCCACGCCCCTGGGAGTCTGATCACCACGGTAGCCCTGACCGTATCGCCTCACCCCTGTCCATCATGACTGAGGGCCCCCTGGGTGCTGCAGCCTTCAATAACGAGTTTGGTCGTCCGAACTTGCTGGGCTACTTTCGCTCATACGAGCAAACAGCTGGCGACACGAAATGGGGTTATCACAAGCCCATCATGATCGCGGGTGGTCTCGGTAGTATCGACGGCGGTTTGACCAAGAAAAACATCATCCCGCCGGGTGCTTTGTTAATTCAATTGGGTGGACCCGGTTTGCGGATTGGCATGGGTGGCGGTGCGGCATCAAGTATGGCTGTCGGTACCAACAGCGCCAAGTTGGATTTTGATTCGGTACAACGTGGCAACCCAGAGATCGAACGTCGTGCCCAAGAAGTCATAGATCGTTGTTGGCAGCAAGGTGATCAAAATCCGATTATTGCCATTCATGATGTTGGGGCAGGTGGCTTGTCCAATGCTTTCCCCGAACTCGTGAATGATGCGGGCCGGGGCGCTCGGTTCGATTTGCGCCGCGTACCGCTTGAAGAGTCCGGTATGTCGCCTGCTGAAATCTGGAGTAACGAGTCTCAAGAGCGATATGTACTTGCGATATCACCAGAAGATCTTGAGCGTTTTAGAGATATTGCGACACGCGAGCGTTGTCCGTTCTCCATCATTGGTGTCGCCACAGAAGAGCGGCAGTTGCAAGTGGTCAACGGTGAAGGCGTAACAGGTCTGGATCAGCTTCAGCCGCAACAAAGTGTGCGACCCGTTGATGTGCCAATTGACGTCATCCTCGGCAAAGCTCCCCGCATGACACGTGATGTCAAACGCTTACCTGGCGCATCTGAAGCATTAGATTTAACGCTGATCACCTTGGACGAGGCGGCGACGCGCGTGCTTCAGCACCCAACCGTTGCAAGCAAAGCGTTTTTGATTACCATTGGTGACCGTACCGTAGGCGGGCTGTCTAGTCGTGACCAGATGGTTGGCCCCTGGCAGATTCCGGTGGCCGATTGTGCGGTGACGCTGGCTGATCACGACGGCACTCGCGGCGAAGCCATGGCGATGGGTGAACGCACGCCGCTGGCCGTGATCAATGCGCCTGCCTCAGGTCGGATGGCTGTTGCCGAGGCCTTAACAAATCTGGCGGCTGCGGATGTCGCAAAACTCGAAGACATTAAGCTGTCCGCCAACTGGATGGCCGCCTGCGGTGCGCCAGGACAGGACGCGGCTTTGTATGACACTGTGTCTGCTGTCAGCGAGCTATGCCAAAAAGTCGGCTTATCTATCCCAGTTGGCAAAGACTCTTTGTCTATGCAGACTGCCTGGACTGAAGGCGATGAATCCAAACGGGTCATTGCGCCCGTGTCCTTGATTGTGACGGCCTTTGCACCTGTTAGTGATGTGCGCCAGACGTTGACACCGCAATTAAGAACTGATTTGGGGCCAACCAGCTTAATCCTTATCGATCTTGGCCTTGGTAAGCATCGCATGGGCGGCTCTATCCTCGCTCAGGTCTGCAATCAGGTCGGTGAACAAACTCCTGATATCGACGATGCTGAGCTGTTGAGAGTGTTTTTTGTCACGATCCGCGCGCTGGCACAATCAGGTGTGGTCTTGGCCTATCACGATCGATCCGACGGCGGCCTGTTTGCTGCGGTATGCGAAATGGCTTTTGCCGGCCACGTTGGGGTGTCGGTCAACCTGGATATGTTGACGATAGACCCTTATGCAGCAGATTGGGGTGATTACAAAATTCGACCCGAGCAGGTCGCCGTGCAGCGTGATGAACTAACCCTTAAGGCTTTATTCACTGAAGAGGCTGGTGCCTTGATTCAAGTGCCCGTAGCCGAGCGCGACGCCGTGCTGCAGGTGCTGCGAGCGGCCGGGTTATCCGCTACATCACACGTTATTGGTGGTTTGAATCAGCAAGACGAAATCGAGTTTTATCGCGATGGAAAAAAAGTCTGGGGCCGTCCGCGCGCTGCACTAGGAAAAATCTGGGGCGAGGTCAGTTACCAGATTGCCCGTCAAAGAGAAAACCCGGATTGCGCGCAAGCAGAGTGGGATATTTGGGCTGATATGCAAGACCCAGGCATGACACCCCTGGTGACATTTGATCCCCAACAAGATGTTGCTGCACCATTTATCAATCAGGGTGCAAGGCCTCGCGTCGCTATTTTGCGAGAGCAAGGGTGCAATAGCCAGGTTGAAATGGCTTGGGCGTTTGATAAAGCCGGGTTTGAAGCATGGGACGTTCACATGACTGACTTGCAAAATGGCTATACGGATCTTTCGCTGTTTCAAGGTCTGGTCGCGGTGGGTGGTTTCAGCTATGGCGATGTTCTGGGGGCGGGCGAGGGCTGGGCGCGAAGTATTTTGTTCAATACTCAATTGTCAGATCAGTTCGCCGACTATTTTGCCAGACCGGATACTTTTGGTTTAGGGGTGTGCAATGGCTGCCAGATGCTGGCGGCTCTGGCCAAAATGATTCCTGGTGCCGATTATTGGCCACGATTTACCCGCAATCAGTCCGAAAAGTACGAAGCGCGTTTCTCCATGGTTGAAGTGTTGCAATCGCCGTCGTTATTCTTTGACGGGATGCAAGGCTCGCATATCCCGGTTGCAGTGGCTCACGGTGAAGGTTTTGCTAACTTCAGTCAACAAGGCGATGCAGCTAAAGTAGTGGTGGCTGCACGGTTTGTTGATAATCAAGGCGTGGCCACTGAACGATATCCGTTTAATCCCAACGGCAGTCCCGGCGGTTTGACCTCGGTGACCACTGAAGACGGACGTTTCACTGCGTTGATGCCACATCCAGAGCGGGTCACCCGCAACGTGATGATGTCTTGGCATCCAGCAAAATGGGGTGATAAGGATTCAGTCGGTGCCTATACGCCTTGGATGAGATTCTTTCAAAATGCCAGAAAATCCTTAGGCTAAAACCCAAGGGGTCGGTGCACAGCGTAATAAGTCGTCCGGGTTGCCCCGGACGGCACTTTTAGACCATCGTATAATCTTGCTTTGCGCCAGGAGCTTTCTATGCGTCTTATCCAAACCGCGCTCACGTTCGACGACGTGTTGTTGGTGCCCGCCCACTCTTCTGTACTCCCCCGAGATACATCTTTGGTCACGCGTTTGACTCGAAATATCTCCCTCAATATTCCCCTAGTGTCTGCCGCCATGGATACCGTGACGGAAGCTCGTCTTGCCATCGCGATGGCCCAGGAGGGCGGTATTGGCATCATCCACAAGAACTTAAGCGCTGTTGAGCAGGCCCGCGAGGTCGCCCGAGTCAAGCGCCATGAGTTTGGTATCGTGACTGACCCAATTACCGTCACTCCTTTTATGAAAGTGCGTGATGCCATTGCCTTGCAACGGCAGCATGGGATTTCAGGTTTGCCGGTCGTTGAAGGCGGCAAACTGGTTGGCATCGTCACCAACCGCGACTTGCGGTTTGAAGACAGACTTGATGAGCCGCTGCGCAACATTATGACCCCGCAAGAGCGTTTGATCACCATGAAAGAAGGTGCAACGCTCAACGAAGCTCAAACACTGATGCACAAGCACAGGCTTGAGCGAGTGTTGATTGTGAATGATGCGTTCCAGTTGTGCGGTTTGGCAACTGTGAAGGATATTGTTAAAAATACTGAACACCCCATGGCGTGTAAAGATAGCCACGGCCAGTTGCGCGTTGGCGCGGCGGTCGGGGTGGGTGAGGGTACAGAAGATCGTGTCGAAAAACTGGTTGCGGCTGGCGTTGATGTCATTGTCGTTGATACCGCTCACGGTCACTCGCAAGGTGTCCTGGATCGGGTCAAATGGGTTAAGCAGACCTTCCCCAAAATCGAGGTGATTGGCGGCAACATCGCTACCGCCGCTGCAGCTCGTGCCCTTGCTGAGGTCGGCGCTGATGCGGTCAAGGTCGGTATCGGCCCAGGCTCAATTTGCACCACGCGTGTGGTCGCTGGTGTGGGTGTGCCGCAGATTACTGCCATTTCTGATGTGGCCCGTGCCCTTGAAGGCACAGGCATTCCGCTGATTGCTGATGGTGGCGTGCGCTTCTCCGGTGATATTTCCAAGGCACTGGTTGCAGGTGCTTCAACAGTCATGATGGGCGGAATGTTCGCAGGTACTGACGAGGCGCCAGGCGAAGTCGAGCTTTATCAAGGTCGCTCATACAAATCATATCGTGGCATGGGCAGCTTGGCTGCGATGGCAGAAGGCTCGGCTGATCGTTACTTTCAAGACCCAGCCAATAATGCTGACAAAATGGTGCCTGAGGGTATTGAAGGTCGCGTGCCTTACAAAGGCAGCGTGCTAGCCATCATTTATCAATTGGTAGGCGGTATTCGCTCATCGATGGGCTACTGCGGCTGCGCGACGATCGAGCAGATGCGTACGAAACCAGAGTTCGTTCAGATCACTTCGGCGGGTTTCCGCGAATCGCATGTCCATGATGTGCAGATTACTAAAGAAGCCCCTAACTATCGTGCTGACTAATTCATCGCCAATGTCTCATCAACGCATCCTCATTCTTGATTATGGTTCACAAGTTACCCAGTTGATCGCACGTCGTGTGCGCGAGGCTGGCGTTTATTGCGAACTTCACCCAGGCGACGTCACTGACGAGTTTCTCAAGCAACAGCTGTCACTCGGCCTCAAAGGTATCATCCTTTCAGGTAGTCATGCATCTGCTTACGATGCTGATTCATTGAAAGTTCCAGGTCTGGTGTTTGAGTTGGGTGTGCCTGTACTGGGTATTTGCTATGGCATGCAGTCGATGGCGCAGCAGCTCGGCGGCGAGGTTAGTTACTCTGATCATCGTGAGTTTGGCTATGCAGAGGTCAGGGCGCGCGGTCATACTCGCTTATTGAAGGATATTTTCGATTTCACGACGCCCGAAGGCCATGGCATCCTCAAGGTATGGATGAGTCACGGTGACAGCGTTAGTCAGTTGCCACCCGGTTTCAAACTGATGGCGTCGACCGAGTCATGTCCCATTGCAGGGATGGCCGATGAAGATCGCGGTTTCTACGCAGTGCAGTTTCATCCCGAGGTCACGCACACGGTTCAAGGTCAAGCGATCTTGAATCGTTTTGTTCATGACATCTGCGGATGCGTCGGTGACTGGACGATGCCTAGTTACGTTGACGAGGCTATCGAAAAAATCCGTCAACAAGTCGGCGATGATGAAGTGATCCTAGGCTTGTCCGGGGGCGTTGATTCATCCGTTGCTGCAGCCTTGATCCATCGTGCAATTGGCGATCGTTTGACCTGTGTGTTTGTCGATCATGGTTTGTTACGCTTAAACGAAGGCGCACAAGTGATGGAGACCTTCGCTCAAAATATGGGTGTCAAGATCATTCATGTCGATGCCACTGAGCAGTTCATGGGCAAGTTAGCAGGGGTGGCCGACCCAGAAGCCAAGCGCAAGATCATAGGCAAAGAGTTTGTAGAAGTGTTTCAAGTTGAAGCCGCCAAACTCAGTAAAGCTAAATGGCTCGCACAAGGCACGATTTATCCGGATGTGATTGAGTCTGCCGGCGCTAAGACCGGCAAGGCCGTGGCGATCAAATCTCATCACAATGTGGGTGGTTTGCCAGATACCTTGAACTTGAAACTGCTTGAACCGTTGCGCGAATTATTCAAAGACGAGGTTCGTAAATTAGGTGTCGCCTTGGGCTTGCCCCCGGGTATGGTGTATCGCCATCCTTTCCCCGGCCCTGGTCTTGGTGTGCGCATTTTGGGGGCTGTTAATAAAGAGTTTGCTGATCTATTGCGTCGTGCGGATGATGTTTTTATCCAAGAACTGCGCAACATGATTGACCCAGACACGCAGAAGAGCTGGTATGACTTGACCTCACAGGCGTTTGCGGTCTTTTTGCCTGTCAAGTCGGTAGGGGTGATGGGTGATGGGCGCACTTACGATTACGTTGTGGCCTTGCGCGCAGTGCAGACCTCTGACTTCATGACAGCCGACTGGGCTCCATTGCCTTATCCGTTGTTGGCGAAGGTTAGCTCGCGGATTATTAACGAGGTGCGAGGGATCAATCGGGTCGTATATGACGTGTCGTCGAAGCCACCGGCCACGATAGAGTGGGAGTGACTTTTTGAACCTAAGTCGTTGATTTATATAGGTTTTCTACTTACACAAAAGTTTCACAAAAATTATAAGTCGTTGATTTTTAAGAGGGGCGAAGTTATAGTTACACGTAATGCTACACAAAGTTGTAGCTACTCAAAATCGTAGTAACTCACAGCCCCATATGCCACTCAAAAAACACTCATTTAACGACGACGAAGAGCCCATATTCGACGAAGCTGTAATCTACAGGCGGGGCGAATATTGGCAGATGCGTATGTGGCTTGTTAAGGAGCATAAGTATGCTCGCTTTAGTCTAAAGACAAGAAATAAAAGCACAGCAATTGACAAAGCCAAGCTTCATTATCACGAGCTTAAGGCTGGCGAATTGGCAGGTAAAAAGTACTTTTCTCAAACAACAAAGATAGGAGTTGAGAATTACAGGGGACGATTACCATTTAATTCTCCTTTGTTGTTAAGTCTAGCAATAAGATTGTTGCCTACATCAATGCCTTTTTTCTCAATATGTTTATATGTAAATTTTGAAATGAAAAATGTCAATACCAATACCGTTGGATACATAAGAAACAGCTGTATTTCAGGTGTTTGAACAAAGTTATTAATGGTTTTATAAAAGAAAAAATGAACAACATCCAATATGAAAAAATGTATTAGGTACATTGAAAACGATACCTTACCTACTTCAATCAGAATCTTCGATATGCTCCCTGTAAATTCATTAACCGTAGACAATTTTATTGTTATTAGAGCAAATGCCATTGCCAGAAGAGCTGGATAAATTAACCCTGTAAATGGAGTTCTCGTGTATGACTGAGAATTTAGTAAGAAACAACTTACTATGATTAACGGTATTGCTAAAGGCGTGATTCTTTTTTTATAAGCTGAAAACTTATTGTTACAGTAAATGTATTGGTAGCAGATAATGCCTATCAGAAATACACTTATTTGATTTAATATGAAAGCATTGAGAAAATCGTATTCAACTGCGAATTTTTTGATGTATCCTTTTTCAATAAATATTGGTTGTACGTCGTATATAAAGAAGTTCTTAATTAGTAAACACAACAATAAAACTGATACAGAAAATATTATAAATTTTTTACTTTTATATTTTGATTGTATAAAAAATAAAATTGGGAAGATAGCGTAAAATGACATTTCAGCGGCAATACTCCAGCCACCTGGGACTACAAAATTAAAGTTTTTTGGGTCAAATCCGTGTACAAAGAATAACGTTTCAATGACTCCGTGTATGCTGTAATTGTTGGGAATACCTACTACTCCGAACTTGTAATATTCAACACAAACTCTCCATAAAAAGTAAAATGGTATTGCCAAATAAAATAATGGCGCAATTCTAAAAAATCTTCTTATATAAAAATTTATAGATGATTTTTCATTTCTTTGTGTGCTTGATAGGCATAGTGTAATTGCTGAAGCAACAAAGAAAAGCTGTACTCCTGTCTGTCCATAATTAAATATCCAAGCAACAATTGTATTCAAATCTTTTACGTGCTGACTGCTATGAACGGCAACAACGCCTAATATGGCTATTCCTCTTAATATATCAATGTAAGAGTATTTGTGTAGCCTTGTAGGTTGGACTAATTCTTGCTGTGTGTGTGTCATAAGTCATTGTCAACTCGCTTTTAATGTTCAACTAAGGCACGTCAATTGCTACAGTGATAAATTTTATAGATATTTTATGCTGTGAGCTATGCCGTGTCACGTGTATGATGACAAATAATTGAGAACACACTGTTTTTTAGTGGGGTTAGCACTTGGCTGACGCAACCTGTGTAAGTTAAGCGCCACTTAAGCGTTGATATCAAATTGGAAAAGCACTAATTGCTAAACAGAGTACTTTCTATTCAAAGTTACACAAAAGTTACACGCTACTTTTTAGGTTGTGCTAAGTGATTGATTTAGTTGACTATTTTAGTCGTGTAACTATTGAGTGGGAGTAAGATTTAGATAGTAAGTTATTGATTTATAACGATATTTAACTTACAAAAAAGTTCCACAACCCAAAATAAGTGCTTGTTTTCTAGATCAAGGATATGCCACCATCCATTACTAACGTGTGCCCAGTAATGAGTCCAGACGCAGCCGATGAAAGGAAGACGATTGCATGGGCAATGTCCTCAGTACTGCCGATACGCTGAAGCGGGATAGTCGGTAATTTTTTCTCTAAATAGACCGAGTTAACGAATAAATCCGACGTCATGTTTGACGGTATCGCGGTTGGTGCAATTGCATTGACCCTGACGGCCGGTGCCCACTCGACAGCGAGCACTTTGGTCATGAAGGAGACTGCAGCTTTCTGTATGCCGTAGGGTGTGCCTTTGCCAGAAACTACCACTCCGTTGACGCTGCCGATATTGACGATTGACCCGCCCTTTTGTCTCATGGGGCTACCGAACACCTGACAGCTTCGGTAGACGCCATTTAGGTTCACATCGGTCAGTTTCATCCAGGTTTCTTCATCACACCCAGCAAAGTCGGTCCTGATTTGAATACCATGCGCGTTGATTAATACGTTGAGGCCAGGCCCTTGCGCTATTTCTTTCTGGATTTTTTCCAGCGACGCTCTGTCAGTTACGTCGGCTTGTCGGTGAACGATATTAGGGCTATCAGACGCAGGCACAGGCGATACATCAAGGCACCAAACTTTGGCCCCGAGCTTGGCAAATGCCTCTGCGGTTGCAGCGCCAAGCGTACCTCGTCCACCTGTGATTAAAACTTCTGCACCGTTTAAATCATGATAAGGGTGCACATAGTTATCATCTGGCATATGGCAGTTGGGATATGTTTTCATAAGTTCACCTAATAGAGCGATTAAATTGCAATGTCAGAAACCTTAAACCAGGCAGTACACGAAGAGCACTTAAGATCAATTGAAACCTTGATTGAGCATTATGCTAACGCTGAAAGTCTGCCGGCACAGGTGAGAGATCGTGCGCGCGAGATGCTGATCGACACCCTTGCTTGCATTTTTGAGGGGCGAGGGGCTGCTGAAGTTAGCGCGTTTGAGCGTTCTTTAGGTTCAAATGAAGCTGGTTCTTTTCGATTTCCTGGTGGTCCTTTGCTTTCTTCTTGGTCTGGTGCAAGTGTGTCAGCCATGGCATCCACCTGGAGCGAGGCTTGCGAAGGGTTGCCTTACGCGCATGGACGTCCTGGTCTGGCGATCGTGAGCGCCTTACTGGCGTTGGCAGTGGAACGCCAATCGACACTTGACGATGTTTTGCGCAGCTTAACGGTAGGCTACGAGGTGGGTGCGCGCTGTGGGGGATGGCTACGCATCAGACCAGGTATGCATGTTGATGGCAACTGGCCTGGCCTCGGGGTTGCAGTCGCAGTATCAAGTTTGTTACATCTGACAGCAGAACAAACCATCATTGCTCTCAATATTGCAGCCTGTCAGCTACCGGAGAGTCTTTATTTACCGATTAAAACCGGAACGAACGCAAGAAATACTTATCTTCCGCATAGTGCGCTGCTCGGCCTCATGTCTGCGTTCTCCGCCCAAGCTGGCCTGACTGCCCCGAGGCGAGCGCTGATTGAATATGCACAAATTCATTCCTGCGACAGCGGCTTACCAGTGCCCGCCTATGATCACTCGTTTATAGAAGACGCATATTTCAAACCGTTCGCTTCTGCTCGGCACGTGCATTATGGGGTTGAAGCAGCACTTAAGGTCAGACAAAAATTAAATGAATCGATTGGGGACATTAACAAAATTGTCCTGAAAATCTATCCAGAGGCAGCAACCTATGCTGGCAATCGTGATCCACAAGCGATGATCACAGGTCAATTCAGTTTGACATTGGGCGTTGCTAGCGCGCTTCGCTTTGGGCATATGAATCCTGAGATTTATACGCCTTCACTATTCTTTGATCACGAATTAAGAAAACTCGAGCAACTCGTTGAAATAGTGGTGGATAATCAACTTACCAATAGTTCTGTCAGAAGGGCCGAACTGTCGGTTGATACGAAGAGCGCAAAATATGTTGAGAAAATTGAATACTTGAAAGGGGATCCCGCTTCGCCACTGAGTCAACAAGAACTTGCTGATAAGTTCTTTCGGTACAGTCAACACAGGGTTGCCAGAATATCGGCGCAAAAATTCATTGATGAACTGTTAGCAAACAAGGCTGGTCTGAAATTTGCTGATCTGTGGAATCTATTATTTTAATTTCGGGTGCAACGCAGATGTCTAATTATTTGAAATTTATACCAGCATTCTTTCTTTCAATTTTTTGCTCCTACGGCCTGCACGCTAATGCTCAATCCACCAGCGCCCCTCCAAACTATCCAACTAAGGCGGTAAAGATTGTCGTCCCTTTCACGCCTGGTGGCGCAACTGATATTACCGCGCGGATCATCGCCGAAAAATTGCAGAATAAGTGGGGGCAGCCGGTTCTGGTTGAAAACAAGCCTGGCGCGGGGAGCAATATCGGCGCAGATTACGTCGCCAAGTCAGCACCTGACGGTTACACACTGGTTTTGGGCGTAACAGGCTCTCATGGAATCAACGTCAGCTTATATAAGAACCTACCTTACCATCCCATTCGAGATTTTGAGCCAATCACGCAAGCAACGATGTATCCAAATGTGATTTTTGCCAATCCATCTTTGCCCGCCAATAATTTGCAAGAATTGCTTGCTCTGGCAAGAAAGGAGGGGGGCAACATGCCGTTCGGGCATGATGGCACTGGCACAGCTTCGCATCTGACAATGGAGCTATTGCTTTACAAGGCAGGCGCCAAAATGCAAGCAATCCCTTACAAAGGTTCATCTCAAATTGTGTCGGATGTCTTGGGCAATCAGGTCAGTGTCGGTATTACAGGCATCACCAGTGTGCTTCCTGCGTATAAAGCCGGTAAAGTAAAAATCTTGGCACTGACGTCAGGTAACAGGTCAACCGCGGCGCCTGAACTGCCTACGATTGCCGAACAGGGTTTCGCAGGATTTTCAGCTCAGCCTTGGTCCGGGTTCTTCGCACCAAAGGGTACGCCCAAGCCCATTATCAATAAAATCGCCACTGACATCATTGAGGTGATGAGGATGCCCGATGTCATTCAAAAAATGAATGATCTCGGCACCCCACTGGTTGGCAGCCAGCCAGAGGATTTCGCAATCTTCCTGGCGAGCGAAATTGACAAATGGGCTGAGGCAGTCAAAGTATCCGGTGCCACGGCTGATTGACTATTGCATTTGTAGCTCTAAGCCGTTTCGGATTTCTCTTACACCTTGGACTGTCTTGGCCATTTCAACTGCATGAGCCGCTTCGATCCTGGATTGAACGGCTCCGAGGTTTGATCTGACTCTGCAAGTTGACCTTCACCGGTTATTCGTTTTTGTCGGCCTTCAAACTGAGATAGCCGATCGCGAGAAGCGAGACAATATGCCGTGAAGCGCTCGCTCGTCACCAATTAGTTGATCCACTTGGCGTATTGCTCAGGCGAGAAGCCAACCATTATTTGCTTCTCAGCGACCAACACCGGTCGTTTAATTAAGCTTGGATATTGCGCCATCAATTTTTTCGCTCTAGCTTCATCCAAATCCGCGCGCTCTTCCTCTGACAGCTTCTTCCAGGTCAGGCCCTTTTTGTTTAACAACGTTTCCCAACCCACAGCGTTACACCACGCCAAGATGTTCGCGCTGACGACTCCGGTCTTTTTGTAGTCGACAAAAGTGTATTCAACTTGGTGCTCATCGAGCCACGTGAATGCTTTTTTCATGGTGTCGCAGTTTTTAATACCGAAGATGGTGACGCTCATCGAAGCCCCTCGTTTGAATAATTCCAGTCTCAGCAATTTAACAGGCTTGCGCTAGGGCTTCGATCATCCTGTCTCGGGTAAAACGACTGTGGGATACACTTGCTGCAAGCAATTGACAGTCAGATTTCGCAACGCCATGAATCCAATCACACTCGAACACCTTGCTAATGGGATAACGCTTGTCAAAGTCGATAACGCCTTGGCAACAGCAATCATCAGTCTCTACGGTGGTCAGATCATCGAGTGGCACCCCAAAGCACAAGCCACGCCCGTGCTTTGGTTTAATCCCAAGGCTGTGTTCGAATCAGGCACGCCTATCCGTGCGGGTGTACCAATTTGTTGGCCGTGGTTTGGCCCTCATGCGACCGATCCAACTGCAAACAGCCACGGGTACGCACGTCTCTGTCAATGGACTCTGACCTCGGTTAGCGCTACTGATAACGGTGCGACAGAGTTGGTTCTGACGATGAGCGACGATACGTCGCGCCAAAGCGGCAAAGGCGTTCGTGCAACGCTGCAGCAAAGGATAACCATCGGCGATTCAATGGCGATTGATCTCACCACGACCAATACGGGTGACCAAGACATCATGTTTACCGAGGCGTTGCACGCCTACTTTAAGATCAGTGACATTGAGCAGATATCCATCACCGGACTCAGTGGCTGTGACTATTCCGACACCGCCGCAGGACGGCGCCGTGCCAAGCAGTCAGGTGAAATTACTTTTTCTGATAGGTTGGATCGGGTCTACTTAAACACCTCAAGCGAATGCATCGTGCGAGACCCAGGGTTAGAGCGGCGCATCAAGATCACTAAAACAGGTAGCCTGAGTACAGTTGTCTGGAACCCCTGGTTAGAAACTGCTACCAAAATTAAGGATCTTGGCGCCGAGCATTGGCGAGAGATGGTCTGTGTTGAAAGCGCAAACGCGCTGGATAATGCGGTTCAACTGAGTCCCGGTCAGCAACACGAGATTTCTGTAACCTATATCGTTGAGACTATCTAAGTCAATAAAAAAACGTACAGAAGAAACTATCCTTGGATTGGATGCTCATTAATATATTGGCGTAAAGCGCAATCGATTCGCGTTTGCCAGCCATCGCCAGATGCACGAAACTGCGACAGAATGTCGCGTGATAAACGAATGGTGATCCGCTCTTTAGTGATCGTAGCTTTGGGGCGTCCAATACGTATCAAAGGTTTAACTGTTTCCCACTCTTGATCACTAAGCGGCAAAGCGTCCGGATCAGACATTGCTGCAGCGGTTATTGCTGCATCCTCTGCTTCAGTAACGTGTACGTGTTCAGGTTTAAGTTTGGGCATAGCGTTTAACCTCTCGCGAGTTGGCCTTTCTGAGGCTGATAATCCTGCGCTCGTGAGTCCGATCAACGAACGCCACGAAACATAAGCGATTGCCGACATAGCCCAAGCCGGCGGTACGATCTTCCCCGTATTCGCGATATTGCTAACGCTTTTTATCGGATCGTAATTGATAGAGAATTGCTTTATTGTATGTACAATAAGTACTGGCAGTCAAGCTTTGTTTTAGAAGACATACGATCGTATTTTCAGAGCAGTAGATGAAAAAGGATCTTTTAGTCTAGCGACGTAGGCCAATCATTCATATTCGTAATATCCGAATATTTACGATTGAAAAAATCTAAGTCAGCAAAAAATTATCAGTCGTTGCCGTGATTTGCTGCGTGAGGGAAGCCGTTTCGTCTTTTAGCTGAACACCCGTCAACTGCCTTGTACGCGCTTCTGTTGCGAGATAATGCAACTTATGAACCGCTTCGCTGTATGACAGACCCGCGGTATGAATATTTGAAATACAGTTGCGGCTCTCGTCAGTCAGTCCCACCTTGGGTTGCCACGTGATGTAGAGCCCCATGCTGTCGGGCGAGCTTAAGCCCGGGCGCTCACCAATCATCACGACAACCAGTTTTACCCTCAGCCGTTCGCCAATTTCGTCACCAATCGCAACCCGCCCTTGTTGAACGACAGTGAAGGGGGCGATGTTCAAGCCGTCTTGTTTAAATCGCGGATAGGCTAATTGCAAAAAGGCGAGGGCGTTGTGCTCGATAGCCAGCGCCGACAGACCGTCGACCAGAACAAACGCCAGATCAAACTGTCTATGCTGATCTGCAGTCACCGACTCTGGGCAGTAACCAGCTAGCAATTTTCTGGAAGAGTCAGATAGTGTTCGGCCAAAGTCAGGTCGTTTTAAATAGGTGGTTCGATCTACTGCGGAACTTTGCAAGAGGATACATTCCTCCTGAGGCAAATCAAACGTATCGATAAGTGTGTCTTTTAACGATGCCGCATTGAGTTCATGATGCACTGCATCTCGCGCTTGCGCATGAGCTAACTGAAACGCCAATTGAGGGCTGGTCGGCATGCTCAGCCCTGATCGCCCCAGTGCAATGCGAGCGGAGGTGAATTGACGCAAGCCGCTCCACGGATTGCCGGTCACTAAATCTTTTGATTTGTCTTCTGCTGTCACATCAACCTGCGCAGTGCCTGAGCAAAATTACTGGGTAGCTCTCGGCCAAGGTTGACTGTTTCGCCTGCGGTGAATATCCCAATATTTTTGAGCCAAGCTTCAAATTCTGGTGCAGGCTTCAACCCGAGGGCTCTTCGTGCATAAAGTGCGTCGTGAAAAGACGTAGTCTGATAATTCAGCATGATGTCGTCAGAGCCCGGTACACCCATAATGAAATTGCATCCGGCAGTTCCCAGCAACGTCAGCAAGACATCCATGTCATCCTGGTCAGCCTCTGCGTGATTGGTATAACAAACATCGCAGCCCATGGGCAACCCCATTAACTTGCCGCAGAAGTGATCCTCGAGGCCTGCTCTGATTATTTGCTTGCCATCAAATAGATACTCTGGGCCGATGAAGCCGACAACTGTATTGATCAATAAAGGTTTGAATTTGCGCGCCACGGCATACGCTCGTGCCTCGCAGGTTTGTTGATCAACACCGTGATTGGCTCGAGCAGATAGCGCACTACCTTGACCAGTCTCGAAATACATGACGTTTTGACCTACCGTACCTCGACCCAAGGATAGGGCCGCCTCACGTGCTTCGTGCAGTAACTGTAGGTTGATCCCAAAACTTCGATTTGCGGCCTCAGTGCCAGCGATCGACTGAAACACCAGATCCACCGGTGCGCCTGCTTCGATTGCCATGATGGTGTTGGTGACATGCGTCAACACACACGACTGCGTCGGGATTTGATATTGAACAATGATGTCATTGAGCATATTGACGATTTTGATCACCTGCGGCACGTTGTCTGTTGCCGGGTTAATACCGATCACTGCATCACCCGCGCCGTACAGCAGGCCGTCGACAATGCTTGCTGCGATGCCTGTCATATCGTCGGTTGGATGGTTCGGCTGCAGTCGGGTAGCTAGTCGACCTTGCAAGCCAATAGTGTTTCTGAATTGACTGATGACGCGACATTTCTGGCTGACGGCGACTAAATCCTGAATCCGCATGATCTTGGATACGGCGGCTGCCATTTCCGGTGTGATCCCAGCTGCGATTTTTTGTAGCGTAGCGGTGTCTGCTGCATCACTCAACAACCAGTTTCGAAAGTCACCGACAGTCAGGTGCGAGATGATGCTAAATGCCTCAGTATCGTGCTCGTCAATGATAAGTCGGGTGATTTCGTCGTTTTCGTAGGGGATGACGCAATCATTTAAAAAGGTTGCGAGCGGCAAGTCAGCAAGTGCCATTTGAGCGGCGACTCGCTGTTGAGCGTTATCTGCTATGACGCCTGCCAAACTGTCCCCGGACCTAGCTGGCGAAGCTTTCGCCAGCAGATCTTTTAGGTCGTTAAAAAGATAGGTTCGCGCGCCGATAATGTGCTGATAAGCTTGTATCAAGTTGTTCCCAGATCTTAATGAACCGTCTTAGGTAGACGATCGACAAGTTTCGATGCGCCAAAGCAGACGATCAGATAAACCAGTCCAGCTAAAACCATCATCTCTTCGATTCGGCCGTCACGCTCACCAATACCCTCGGCGCTGGTAAAAAAATCCGCTAGGGCTATCACATAGACCAGTGACGTATCTTGAAACAGAACGATGAGTTGAGTCAGCAACAACGGCAGCATGTTGCGAACTGCTTGTGGCAAGATAACCGATTGCATAGCTTGATACGGTTTGAGTCCCAGCGCTTTCGCAGCAGCAACCTGGCCTTTGGATACGCTCTGGATACCCGCGCGCATGATTTCAGCATAATAGGCAGATTCGAATAAAGAAAATCCCACCAAAGCCGACATTAATCTCGTGTCGAGCTGAGTCCCCTTGGGCAGCAAATCCTTTAGTATCTGCGGCACAACCAGATAGAAGCCAAGCAACACCATCGCCAGCGGGATTGATCTGAAAAAATTGACATACAAAGCAGATGTCCACGATAAAACTTTTATTGGCGATAGTCGGGCTATGGCTAATAAGGTGCCCCATACCAGCCCCACGGCTAGTGCAGTACCGGCCACCTGGAGCGATACGAGCATGCCGTGCAACATCGCTTCGCCTGATGTTCTAGTCAGAAAATCAAAATCAAGACCGAGCATCATTTGGATCCAATCATGCCAGGCAGGCGAGCGTAGCGTTCGATCAAGCCCATGATCAACATCACCATAGCGTTAATGATCAGATAGCACGAGATCACCGCTATAAACGATTCGTAACCCCTGGCGGTATAGTCGTTGAGCTGACGCGCGCGCGCAAAGAGTTCAAGCACACCGACAGTCGACGCGATGGATGAGTTTTTAAATATGCTCAGCATTTCAGACGTCATCGGTGGAATGATTAGACGGTAGGATACCGGCAACAACACAAACCGATAAGCCTGAGGCAGTGTAAAACCCATTGAAAGCGCTGCGTTTCGAAGTCCCGTCGGCAGTGACTGAATGCCAGCCCGTACCTGTTCACAGACGCGCGCAGCCGTAAAAACGCCTAACCCAACCGTTGCTGTGACAAATGCTGACGTGGCGGGCTTTTGAGCAAACAACCACTCGCGCCAGGCGTCTGGTAGCATTTTTGGGACCAGGTAATACCAGATAAATAATTGAACAATCAGCGGAATGTTGCGAATAATCTCGACGTACGCGGTCGCAACGCCTGCAATAAAACGGTGAGGCACAGTTCGCATCACGCCTAGTAATGAGCCCAAAACAAAAGCAATGACCCAGCCGAGACAACCCATTTGAATGGTCGTCCACATCCCAGCAAACAGCCAGTCTAAATAGGTTTCGCGGGCATTGGCCGGTTGTAAAAAAACCGACCATGTCCAGTGATAGCCCATCGGATTACTGAATCGCCTGATCGCTGGGGTTGGCGTACAAAGCTTTCAGATCTGCAGATTGCGGGAAGGCCAGCGAGGTATCACGAGGTGGAATAGGAGACTCAAACCATTTCTTGTAAAACGTGTTGATTTCGCCGGATTTCATCAGGCTAATCAAGGTTTCATCCACGATCTTTTTGAAAGCGGCATCGTCTTTTTTCATCATGCAGCCATAGGCTTCACGCGACATTGGGGTGCCGACAATATCCCACTTCTCGGGGTTTTTAGATTTAGCCCGCTCGCCGTAGAGGATGGCATCGTCCATCATGAAAGCGACCGCGCGACCTGAATCGACTGTTAAGAAAGACTGAGTGTTCTCGCGCGCAGCCATGATATTCATACCCATGGCCTTGTCATCGTTGTACTTGTTGATTAAACGTTCAGACGTTGTTCCAGCCGTCGTTGAAAGATTTTTACCTTTTAAATCAGTGAAGTCTTTAACGCCTGAATCCTTAGCTGTTAGCAATCGGGTGCCGATAACGAAGAAGCTTGTTGAGAATGTGACTTGTTGTTGCCTTTCGACAGTGTTGGTCGTTGATGAGCATTCAAGGTCAAGCGTGCCGTTTTGTACTAAAGGGATCCGATTCTGCGCGGTAAAAGGAATGATTGAATACTTCAAATCAGGCATTTTCAGTTCAACTTTTAGGCGATCAACGATCTTCATCATGAGATCAACAGAAAATCCAACGAATTTGTCATTGCCTAAGCTGTAGCTAAATGGCGCGGACGACTCACGTGCACCCAGTGTGATGGTACCGGCTTCTTTGATTTTCTTTAATGTGCCGGTAAGTTCTTGTGCTGCGATTGAGCCTGCAAACAAGCTAAGTGACGCTGCTAGTGAGGTTAACAGGGCGAGAGTTTTAAAGGATTTCATCGGCAGGCTACCTAGATTTTCAATGGATTAAGAGAAAGTGAATAAGTTGACGTGAGTCCGGTCAAATTACAGGTAAGGTGACCGTCTCGTCAACGCCTTTAACGCATCTACAGCAGTCTGCGCCGACGGAACCAGAATATCGTCGCACAGACGCTAGCGATGGGCAGCCCCAAACCTAAAACAAAGAAGGCCGAAGTGCCGCTAAATGTTGATCCAGCCAGTCGAAGTTCATGCCAAAGAAGCCTGTCAACCAAGTTAGCGGTAAGAAGATCGTTGACACGATCGTCAGGCGGTTAATTTGTTCACCTTGTTTAGCAACAAGACTCGTCCCATAGTCTTGCATAATGCTTGATAGCCATCTGCTGCGGTCTTGCAGTCGATGCTCGATGTCCTCGACCTGTGTTGCATAATTGTTCATCTCTTCTGCCGCAACATCAAGCATATTAGGTAATGCTTCGATGCCAACGATCGCGCCGCGTACCGAACTGCTATAGCGATCAATATCTGACCAAACACTCTGGATTGTCTGCATCCGTAGCGTAATCAACGCAAGATCAAGCGAGGCGGCCTCGTGATTGACTTGATATTGAAGTGTCTGGATTCTACGATCAAGCTCTGCCATGGCAATATCAAGCGTACTGAACAAGAGTTGTAGTACGACGCTTGCTGCGTGGTGGGCGTTCTTTTCTAGCACCTCTGAACGTTCAAAATAGAGGTGTCGAATTTCACTTAAACAGCTCCGATCGCCTTTCCATGCAGTGATGATGAGGTTCTTAGAAGCCAAAAAATGCAACTCGATTAACGGGCCAAAAGCTTGGGCATGTCGATCCGCAATCCATGTTACTGCGCGTATCTTCTCGCGACCGACAGACATTCGTCCCGGTTGTCCGAAGTGCTGAATCCATGAGCTGTCAGTGGTGTCTGTTCCCAGTGCAGTGAGGACGGCAGTCATTTCGCCATCCTCGACATCAGCGATATCGATCCACGAGAGCTTGTTTGACTGGATGACTTTCTGCAGCTCCGCGAAATCAAGTATTTGACGAACACCGTCTGAATTGGAAACGGTGATCGGAAGATGAAGTAGTTTTTTTGTTACCGAAGTGTCATCCATCAGCATGCCCCAGTTAAAGTGATCTGGCTAAGAACAGCGCCATCCCCTCGTCTTGATGGATAAGGGTATTTACTAGGTCTGTGTAGGCGGCTTCTTTGTTATATTAAGGTCAGGTGTATCAACCAAGTGATCACCTCTGCCGTCTCAGTGCTAATACACTCTTAATAAAGAAAACGCTTCAAAAGCGTACATCCGGAGACATCTCAATGAAGCCGTCAAAAATCAGTGTAGTCCTTGCTGGTGCATTGTGCTCTATGGCAATTCTAGGTAGCTCTTTTGCTGCCGAGCAAACGATGGAGAACATGAAGCAGTTTAAAGTCGCTAATGGCGATCTGAACATGCCAACAATCGAACAATCTGGCAAAAACGCCGATGCGATTCGTGCGAACTTAAAGAAAATCAAGTTGCCCGAAGGTTTCAAGATCGACCTTTATGCAATCGTGCCTGATGCTCGCTCAATCGCCGTTGCCCCATCGACCAACATGATGTTTGTTGGCACTCGTAAGACTAAAGTTTGGGCGGTTACGAATCGCAATAATGGGGATATGGCGACAGAAGTTAAAGCCTTTGCGCCTTCACTGGACTTTAAGAACCCCAATGGCGTTTGCTTCACCCCTGACGGTATGCTTGTTGTGGCGGAGCACAACCGGGTGTTGATGTTCCCTGCAGCAGAGTTCTTTTATGAGGGCCCAGATGTTGCGGTCGCTGAAATCTTGCCTCGAGGCGGGTTAGTGCCAACCGAACACGAGTCGTTTAATCACGGCGCCAGAACTTGCCGTTATGGTGCGGACAAAAAACTCTACATCACGTTAGGTCAGCCATTTAATGTTCCACCAGCCGATAAGCTTGAAGAGTTTTCCAAGCTCGGGATTGGCGGCATTGTTCGTATGAATTTGGACGGCACCGGTCGCGAAGTGTTCGCACGCGGTATTCGTAATTCGGTGGGTCAGGATTTTAATCCCAAGGACGGCACGCTGTGGTTTACCGATAATCAAGTTGACGGTTTAGGCAACGACATCCCCCCAGGTGAGTTGAACCACATTACCAAGATGGGCCAGCACTTTGGGTTCCCCTATTGGAATGGTCACGTCAAGATTGCAGGTGGCCCTGCAGCGCCTGATTTGAAAGATATGAAAGAGCCTAAAGACGTGGTCTATCCAGAGGTTGAGTTCCCCGCTCATCAAGCTCAGTTGGGGATGACTTTCTACACAGGCAAGATGTTCCCAGCCAAATATCAGAACGGTATGTTCGTTGCTGCACATGGCTCGTGGAATCGGTCGCCCGCAAGCGGAGCACTGATCAATTTTGTACCGTTGAAGTCTGACGGCAAAGCTGATGCCTCACAGGTCTTCGCAGAAGGGTGGTTAGATCCGGCAACCGGCATCTATACAGGTCGTCCTATGGACGTTGCCGTCGCTAAAGATGGCTCCTTATTGATTTCGGACGATTACGCTGGTGCTATCTATCGTGTTTCTTACACGGGCTCGGGTAGCTAATCTTGACCTGAGCGAATATTTTTTCGCAGAGAGAGGCCAACTTTTTTCGGGTTGGCCTTTCTTTTTATTCCAAAGCGTGTGGACAGATGATAATGAAGCAAATATTGCTATTGGTCACGACGCTGTTCGTGTCGTTGGGGGCGAGTGCTGCGGATCTTCAGCAGGGCAGGGCCAAAGCTAACGCCTGTGCTGTCTGCCATGGTCAAAACGGACTGGCTTCGCACCCGGAAGCTCCAAACCTTGCAGGGCAACCGATTATCTATGTGACGCAACAACTTAAAAACTATAAGACAGGTCGTCGTACGAACGAAATCATGAGCGTCATTGCTAAACCCCTAAGCGAGCAGGATATTGATGATCTTGCTTTGTGGTATTCCTCTATGCAGGTTGAGGTTAAGATGGCCAACTGAGTGTTTTAAGTTAAGGCGAATCTATGTCCACCACTTATCTCATAACCGGTGCGAATCGGGGGATTGGGCTTGAGCTATCCAAAAATGTACTGTCAGCGGGCGATAGTTTGATCGCGCTCTGCCGGCGACCTGAAGCAGCCAACGCATTACAAAAGCTAGCTGAGGAGTCGGACGGCAGAGCGCAGATTTATGCGGCAGATGTCAGTGACGAAACAATGCTTGACGAATTGGCTCAGCAAATCGACTCAACTATCGACGTGCTTGTTTGCAACGCTGGTGTGATGAGCGCCCGCGGCAGTCTCGCGGATCCCCACAACACGGCAGAATCCGTGTCAACAGTTTTACTGACAAATATTGCTGGGCCATTTTTCACTGCCCGTGCGTTTCTTAAAAACCTGAAACTGAGCAAACAACCCAGAATAGCCATCATCTCGTCTTACATGGGCAGTCAGCAGCACAGTGGCGCCGGGGCATATTTTTACAGAGCATCTAAAGCGGGCGTCAATAACATCATGGTGACCTTGGCTAATGAACTGAAAACGCAAGGTATTGCAGTTGCCTCTTATCATCCTGGCTGGGTGCAAACCGATATGGGCGGCAGCGCCGCAGACATCACTTCAGCAGTGAGTGCCAAAGGTTTGATTGAACGATTTGGAGAATTGAACCTAGCTAAAACAGGGCAGTTCTTTAACTACGATGGTAGTCAACTGCCCTTGTAATTTCTGGTCGAGGAGTCTGCCTTGTGCCTGTTTTTGCTCAGAATTTCAGAATAGCGCGCCGCGAGCACTCACTGGCCAGGTCTCTTCAATAATCTGACCACGGACGGCAATCAACCAATTGTGCAGGTTGACTGTGGGATCGCAGTGACCGGGGATCAGCCTGACCTTATCGCCTATTTGCAGGGGTTCGACGTCTGCCTCGGCCACAATGACGGTATGTTCGTCTGAAATGGACTTAACTGACCAGCCAGGTAGCACCATCGTCGGGTGGCCACTGTCAGTCGCGAAGGCCTTCAACCCGCCGTCAAGCACAGCTTGCTTCTCAGAAACACTGATCACGGTACACAAACCAAATAGCGCGTGTCGCAACGTGGGTGAGTCGTTCGCTAGCGTATTGCGGGCATAGTCCGCGTCCATTAACACATAGGACCCAGTCTGTATCTCGGTGTAGATGCCAGACGATGCCTCAAGCTCGTAGGTGCCTGTGCCACCTCCAGCTACGGTGCTGACCTTGAGACCATCCCCTTGAAGTAAGGCAATCGTTGTTTTGACTTTTTCGATCGAAGCGGTGACCGCGGCACGACGTTGTTCGGCCAGTCTGAAGTGCTGCGCAGAGCCGCCGTAAGCTTGAATACCAGCCAAGCTCAGATGTGGCGAGTAGGATGCAACAGACCTTGCCAGACGCAATGCTTCTTCGGGTGTTTTGACGCCGCAACGACCTTGACCGACATCAAGTTCGACCAAAACGGCAATGCTCGTTTGGTTACTTTGTGCCGCAGCAGCTATTTGATCAATCTGTTCAACAGCATCAACACAAATGCTGATCTTGGCATAGCGAGCAAGCTTTGCAACTCGATCAGCCTTACTTTTGCCGAAGATTTCGTTCGAAATCATGACATCGTGAATGCCTGCTTCGACAAAAACTTGCGCTTCACTAGCTTTCTGACAACAAACACCGATCGCACCCGCTGCGATTTGACGTTTAGCGATGTCGACAGACTTGTGCGCTTTAGCGTGCGATCTCACGCGTGCGCCCGTCGTCTGGACTCGGTCGTGGACGCTTGTCAGGTTGAATTCGAAGGCATCAAGATCAATAATCAGCGCGGGCGTGTCGACGGAGCTAATTGATGAGCCAACTTCACCCGGTGCTTTGCGCCAATCTGGTAACTCAGTGTTCATCAGTAATCCTTAATCAGCCACGGCTTTGTTGATAGCGTTGCGCGTATTGCAATGCAAGTTCGGCCAAGGCCCGACCTTTCTTGCCGGTTTCGATTGCATCTGCGGCAGCTGCTGTGCCATCCATCGCCCTGCGCAGAATTCCCTGCAAAATCGCACCCATTCTGAACAGGTTGTAGGCCATATAGAAATCCCAATGCTCTTGGCCAGTGAAACCAGTCGCGTCGATGTAACGTTTTATGTAGTCGTCCTCTTGCGGGATACCAAGCGATTCAAGATTCAGTCCGCCTATGCCTCGCCACAAGTTTGGTGTGACATGCCAGCTCATGCAATGATAAGAAAAGTCAGCCATCGGATGCCCGAGCGTTGATAACTCCCAATCAAGCAACCCAATCGCCCGCGGTTCGGTGGGATGAAACACCAGGTTGTCCATACGGAAGTCGCCATGCACAATACGGGTCATGTCGCCCTCAGGGATGAGCAGTGGCAACAAATCAATTAAGGCATACATGGTGGGGATGTCTTCAGCAGGCGCCTCTTTGTACGCTCGGCCCCAGCGGGTAATTTGTCTTAAAAAATAATTCCCTGCTTTACCAAATGTCTCTAGCCCAACCGCGTCAGGATCAATTTGGTGCAAGGCCGCGATCACTCGGTTCATCTCAGCATAAATCTCGCCACGCTCTTTCGCATTCATGCCAGGCAAGGATTGATCTAGCAGGACCCTTCCTTCGAGGAATTCCATGAGATAGAAAGCAGTGCCAATAAGCGAATCGTCGTCGCTAAAGGCATAGACCTTGGGCACAGGGACATCACTGCCTTGCAAGGCTTTGATCACTCGGTATTCCCGGTCAACTGCGTGCGCTGAAGGCATTAAGGTCCCGGGTGGTTTCTTACGCAAGACATACTGCTTAGTTCCCGACTTGAGTCGAAACGTTGGGTTCGATTGTCCGCCGGTAAGCTGTGACGCAGCAAGCTCTGGCCGGTCAATCAGGCCCTGGCTATGCATCCACGAGGCCAGCTTGCCGAAATCGAGCGCATGGTCTGCAGTCATGATTTGACTCATTACAGGCTGCTCACCAAATGGCCCCAATCGACCGCAAGACTGGTGCCTGTCATCGCCAAACTGGCATCAGACGCCAACAGCATCAAGGGCCCCTCAAGATCAGACATCTGGCAGAAACGTCTGCCGGGGATTCGAGACATGAGCTTTTTACCTGCCTCGCTTTCAAGAAAATCGCTGTTTAAATCAGTCGCGACATAGCCTGGCAGCAGCGCATTAACACGAATTTTGTGACGCGCCAGTTCAAGTGCCATGGCTTTAGTTGCCTGCACGACACCTGCTTTAGAAGTCGTGTAAGCGATGACTGCACCCGCTACCCGTTCGCCCAAAATGGATGCGACGTTAATAATGCTGCCGCCTTTGCCGTGTTTGATCATCCTGCGTGCGGCCTCTGTGTCGACCAGCCAGACCCCTTTAAGATTGGTATCGATGACCTGATCCCAGTCTTCTTCAGTCTGATCCAGTAAAGGCTTTGCAACTGTTGTGCCGGCATTGCTCACGACAATATCGGCTGCACCGACAAGTGTTTCAATTTGATCAAAACATTGACGAACGCTCTCTGCATTCGAGACATCAAGTGCGACGGCATACGCTTGCCCGCCCATTGCTTCAATTTCTGTGACAAGTTCTTCTAATTTGTCGACGCGCCGCGCAGCCGCGATAACTGTGGCACCCGCCGCAGCGAGTGTTTTGGCGAGATGGCGGCCGATACCACTTGAGGCACCAGTCATGAGCGCAACTTTGCCGGTCAAGTTAAAGAGCGCTTGCGGATTTGAAGAGTGTTGATTCATGAACGCACGCCTGCTTCAATAATCTTGCGAGCCATGCTCCAGCGATGCACCTCGCTTGGGCCGTCATAAATTCGAAAGCCACGCATATCCATGAAAATTCTCGACAGAATTTTCTCTCCCGTGACACCCTGGCCACCCAGAACTTGAACGCAACGATCAATCACGCGCCACTCGGCTTCCGAGCAGACTACTTTGGCTCGGCTGGATTCGAAGTTGCAAGACTGCCCCTGATCCAACAACCATGCGGTGTGCCAAATGTGAAGACGTGCAGTCATGATGTCCATGTCGTTGTCGGCCAGCATAAAACCAACACCTTCATGTTTGCCCAGAATACGACCAAAAGCCTCACGCTTACTTGCATAATCCACAGCAATGTCGTGAGCTCGTCTAGCTTGACCTAGCCAGCGCATGCAATGGGTCAAGCGAGCAGGGGCCAATCGGATCTGCGCATACTTAAAGCCTTTACCCAATTCTCCAAGCACGTCCGTCGCCGGGATCCTGACGTCTTTAAACTCCATCACCACATGGCCACCAACAAAACAGGAGTCCATTGAGTCCATGCTGCGAACGACCTTGATTCCTGGGCGATCCATGTCGCTTAAGAACATCGTGGCTGAACCGTCTTCGAGCTTAGCCATGATGATGACGTAGTTAGCCCCGTCGCCGCCGGTGATAAACCACTTCATGCCATTGATCACGTAATCATCGCCATCCTTAACCGCCATCGTGTTCATCATGGATGGATCCGCACCGGCGCCCGGCGATGGTTCTGTCATGGCAAAACAAGATCGAGTCAGACCCTCGACTTGAGGCCGCAGCCAACGTTCTTTTTGCGCTTCGGTCGCAACGATTTCCATTAAATGGATATTGCCTTCGTCAGGGGCATGAATATTCATGGCGGTGGGCCCGAGCGTCGAGTAACCCGCTTCTTCAAAGACGATGGCTTTGTCGATATGACTTAACGCTAATCCCCCCAGTTCACGAGACGCATGCGGCGTCAGCAAACCGGCCAGTCGAGCGAGGCCGACAAGTTCGTGACGCAAATCGTTGGTTGGTCCATGGGCAGTTACCCGCGGGTCATTCTCGTAAGGGATGATTTTTTCTGTGATAAACGCGCGGGTTCGCGCTTGAAGGTCTTTTTGTTCTTCTGTCAGGGTAAAGTTCATCAACGCACTCTTCTGCACATGGAAGGTTTAGGGGGTAGTCCAATCCTAAATAGTATTCTAGTATCGAGCTTAGTGATTAGTGATTAATAATCCGTGATCAATGATGAAAACGAGATCGACTCAATAAGATCGGCCGCATAAGATGATGAGACAAATCAAACACCCCGGGCCAGTGCTGGATAGCAGCTCAATGGCTTTGCCAAGTAAAGTCAGAATTACGCATGCGGAGTTGCCGGTTGGCGACACCCTGCTAACTGCGGTGACACGTCTGCTTGCCGCCCTGGACAGCGACAGTGCAGTGCTTAGACTATCAGGAGGGGCATTTAGCAACTTCTGTTATTACTTGCCAGCGCTATCCGATCATCCAGAGCATGCAGTTTTCTTTAGCGAGAAAATGACTGGAACTGATCAGGTCATGCTTGAAATGGCGACAGTCACCTTTGGTAATAAGGATGGCCAGCCTTGGTTGCACTGTCACGCAGTTTGGTTAGAACCCGGTGGTAAAACGCTTTCTGGTCATCTCGTCCCTGATGAAATTGTCGTGTCGAGTCCTATCGAAGCTGAAGTCTGTTTAATTGAGTCTGTCCGCTTTGACGCTCTGTTTGATCCGGAGACAAACTTCTCAATATTCAAACCGCTCGCTGTGCCCGCCCCACAGTCGACCACATGGCCTGCTGAAGAGACTCATGACGCCTTAGTTATTCGGGTCATCCCGAACCAGGATTTGTGTCAGACACTCGAGCATTTGTGTGTTGACCAAGGTTGGCAAAAAGCACAGGTGCAAGGCGGCGTTGGTAGCTTAATTTGTGCAGATTTTGCTGATGGACGACACGTTAAACAGCTAGCAACCGAATTATTAATTGAACGTGGCCGAATCACGCCGCACCCCTCAGGCGAATGTCGAGCCGCTATCGATATCACCTTGGTGGATTTTGAAGGTAAGGTCAACAGAGGACGCATTGCTCGCCAAAGTAATCCAGTCCTCGTGACCTGTGAGTTGGTGCTGGTCAAACAATAGTTAATCTGCCTTGATGTTCAGTTTTTGAATGATGTTCGCAAAACGCTTGATTTCTATTTGATAAAAATTCTCGAGTTGTTCGGGTGTGGTGTACTGAGCCTCAGCGCCTTGCGTCAACATTGCTTGTATGACATCCTGATTTTTAAGAACCTGTTTCGCTGCGACGTTTAACTTCTGAATAACGTCTTTTGGCGTGCCAGCCCGCGCGACCAGGGCATACCATTGCGAAAACTCTAAACCGCTGAATCCGGCTTCAGTCAGCGTGGGCACATCCGGCATTGCTTTGTTTCTGACTTTGCTTGCAACGGCCAAAACCTTGATTTTGCCAGCGCTATAAAGGGGCGACGCTGAAGCGACGCCAATGACCGCAAGCGGAACTTGACCGGCTGCCACGTCAGCCACTGCTGGTGCGTCTCCTTTGTACGGTGCGTGTACCAGATCGAGTCGAGCGGAAGCATTAAAGGCTTCGCCAGCAAGGTGACCGGTGCCGCCTACGCCACTGCTGCCGAACGATAATTTGCCTGGATGTGTTTTGCCGTAGGCGATGAGTTCAGCGATCGAATTGATGTTCAAACGTGGATCCACAGCAATCACTAAAGGGACAGCTCCGACCATGCTGACTGGCGCAAAGTCTGCGATCGGGTCGTAAGGCATGTTGGGATACAAACTGCTGTTGGTGCCGTGTGTCGCGCTATTGCCCATGAGCAAAACGTATCCATCAGCCGCGGACTTGGCTACATAACTAGCACCGACGATCCCGTTTGCACC
This sequence comes from Jezberella montanilacus, assembly GCF_003003055.1. Lineage (GTDB taxonomy): Bacteria > Pseudomonadota > Gammaproteobacteria > Burkholderiales > Burkholderiaceae_B > Zwartia > Zwartia montanilacus. The sequence continues at coordinate 258,323 of NZ_PVTV01000011.1, read as the reverse complement.
CGTTTTGTTATCAGCCACAATACTTGTTTTTAAAACCATCCCCATATGTTGCGCCATGAGCCTGGTTAGATAGTCATTTGCGCCACCAGCAGCGAAAGGGGCAACAAACAAGATGGGCTTGTCCGGATATTCAGCCCGCACCACCGAAGTGAACAGAACTAGACTTGAAACAAAGAGCGTTAAACCCCGATGAATAAACCGACTGTATTGGTTCTGCATTAATTGTCTCCTTTGGCTTCGAATGAACCGAATTTTTTGTATTTTGTTAGTAGTGTCCCATTGTTTCCAACGAGAGATCAAGCCTTTCTGATGCAAGGGCCGTCTGGTCCTTTACCTGCATTGACGTTTAACTTTGCTGCTTGTACGATCAGCGTAAATTTTTTCTTATTACTTGTGCAGGTAATTCATGAAAGATTTTTTTGATCAACACGTCAGCTGTCATTCAACGCCCGCATTTGATGCGTATGAACAAGCGGTTGATCATCAATTACACGCCTGGCCGGGGGCGCTTGCAGCATTAGATTTAGCCTTGCAGCATGAGCCTGATTTTGCATTGGCGCACAGCACGCGTGCCCTAGTCTTGCAATCCTATGGGCGTGCGGTCGAAGCGCGCGAGGCTTCAGCCAAGGCACAGCAACTCGTCCACTCTGTAACCGAGCGCGAGCGTTCACATATTCATGTTGTCGGACTCTTGATTGCGGGCGAAGCTGCCTTAGCGCTTAAGGCCGTTCGTGCCCATGCTGAACGCTGGCCCACTGATGCTTTGGTTATCTCAACGGCGCTGGGTGCCTTTGGGCTGATTGCGTTTAGCGGTCGGCTTGATCATGATCAAGAAAGACATGAGTTTGTGCGGCAGTTAGCACCCCACTATCCGCAAGACTTCCCGTGGATGTTAAGTCACCAAGGCTGGACGTTAGTCGAATGCAATCAGCCAGAGGCAGGTCTGCCGATGGTTTTACGCAGCCTGGAGCTTCGCCCTGCCAATGGCAACGCGGCGCACGTGATGATGCATGCACAGTTTGAATTGAACGCGCCTGAGGCAGGGTTGACGTTTGCACAAAGCTGGCTTGGTCAATATCCAGACAACGCCATGCTTTATGGGCATGTGCACTGGCACGCGGCACTTTGTGAGCTGGATCTTGGTCGTCCTGAGCAGGCATTGCAACGACTCTTAACGGTAATAGAGCCTCATTTGGCGTACGCGCCACCGCTGGTTGGTTTGACCGATACGTCAGCCTTGTTATGGCGTCTGCAGTTGCTCGGGATCAGCGGGCTTTCATGGGCAAATGCCCAGAATTTTGCTAGGACAAAACTCCCCAATGGCGGCAATCTCTTCGCTGAGGTGCATCTGGCAATGCTGGCAGCAGGGACCGGCGACATCCAAAGCTTGCTCGCCTGTCAAACGCGGGTGCAAAAACACTTAGATGCAGGGCATCAAGCCGCACCAGTTGCGCTGCATTGGGTGCAAGCCTTATTGTCTTTGTTAAGTCAAGAACTGATGGCTGCGCGCGTTGAATTAGCGCACTGCTTGCAAGAGTCTGCGCGCTTGGGTGGCAGTCACGCTCAGCGCACGATTATTAGTCGTACCCAAACTTGGTTACAGTAAGCTGAGTTCTTCACCCATACAGGAGCATTTAAATGCCTAAAGCCTACGTTGTCGGCCACATCAATGTCACGAATCTCGATTCCTATCAGGCGAGCTACGCGGGTGCTGTGCCAGCCACAATAGAAAAATTTGGTGGTAAATATCTGGTGCGAGGTGGTGAGATGACAGCGCTGGAGGGTGAATTACCTTTTTCTCGAACAGTTGTGCTTGAGTTCCCTGATAAAGCTCGTGCGCTTGAGTGGTATCACAGTCCTGACTATCAAACCATTATTGCCGGGCGCCTCGATAATTCGGAAGGTGTCTTACGCGTGATCGAGGGTGTGTAGTGCCATGGTCAGATAAGACAATCTGTCTGTATTGATGCTCGCGCGGTGTCTTTTATCGTTCAACGCGAACAAAACCAGCACGGTTAGGCATTTGGACTAAAGGTAAAGCCTTCGCATCCATGACTGTGTCCGCATCAACAATTTGATTGGCATTCAGAAGGTATGCCGTCAAGGCATAGACCTCGTCATTCGAAAGCGACTGAGGGGCGCCATAAGGCATTGCACGACGAACGTAGTCAAAAATGGTTGTAGCAAAAGGCCAATAGCTTCCGATCGTTTTGACTGCGCCAGCGGTGTTCAAGTTCCCCCCGCCGGTTAGCTTATTGGCAGGGCCGCCTTGACCTTCAGCCCCATGACAACTCGCGCATTTAGCCTGAAAGATCAGTTTTCCTTGGCCTACGCTACCACTCCCAGCAGGTAAACCTACGCCATTTGCGGCGATGTCAATATCCCAGGCGCTAAGCTGTTGTCCGGTCACTGGCTGACCCAGACCCAAGATCTTTTCGTGACCACTATCTGCGGCCATACTGCTAGATGAAGTTAGCGCGGCAAAGGCAAAAACTGAACAAAGATATGTGGTCTTAACGAGTTGTTTAGCGCCCATTCGACACCTCACCATTTGCAGTAACTAGCCATGGCTGGATAGCGTTATTGTGATAAACCGAATTAGCGCTGCGAAGTTTCAGTACCTCGTCTACAGTGGGCTGAATTGCGCCACTTGAGTCGCTCGCTCGACTTAAAAGCACGGTCGGCTCACCCTTCCACATCCATGGGTAACGAAAACGTGTCAGACTTTTGTTGAGCACTGGTTCTTGCAAAGCAGCTTGATCCCACGACTTACCTCCATCGATCGAGACATCAACACTGCGAATTTTGCCTGCACCAGTCCACGCAAAACCAGTGATCTCATAGAACCCCGCTTGCTTTAATCTCATTCCACCGGATGGCTGTGTGATGACTGATTTCACGCCCATTTCAAAAGTGAATTGCAAAGCTTTACCGCCTGCTCCTAAATCGGTGTAAGTGGAGGTCTCTTCACGAGTTTGCCAAGGTTCAGTACCAAGCTTCAGACGTCTTAACCATTTAATATTTGTATTTCCTTCGTAGCCTGGCAGAAACAGTCGCAAAGGATAGCCTTGTTCTGGTCTGAGCATTTCACCATTCTGGGCATACACCAGTAGTGCGTCATCCATGGCTTTTTGCATGGGAATACTGCGGGTCATGGCAGCCCCATCTGAGCCTTCAGCTAGCAGCCATTTTGCAGAGGATTTGACCCCCGTCTCTGCCAGCACGGTAGATAAACGAACCCCTGTCCACTCACAGCAGGACAGTAAGCCGTGTGTCTCTTGAACAGTGGTGCCAGTACGCTTCTTTAATTCAGCGGAACCATTGCCAGAACACTCTAAAAAATAAATCATTGATACCGAAGGAAAGCGCACCAAATCGTTCATCGTAAGCATTAAGGGACGATCAACTAAGCCATGAATTACGAGGCGATGCGCATCCGGGTCGATGTCCGGCACACCCGCATGGTGGCGTTCAAATATCAAACCATTGGGCGTAATAATGCCGTAGAGGTTTTGTAAGGGTGTTCGAGAGGCAGTCGGAAAAGCGGCCGCTGGCGTGGGCAAGATGCGGACCACACCTTTCTCATACTTTGAAGGTACGCCATAGGGGGGAGTTAAAAAATCAGATCCAGTTTTTTTCGTCCAAGGCGCGACAAGCAAATTGCCTTGACTATCAAATTGAGCTTGCGCATTATTGAAAGCAAGAGAACCAGCAGTACCTGCAGATAACGCAAACCCAGTCTGTATAAAGCGCCGGCGAGTGAGGGCAGTTTTACGGCGAGTGAGCGCGGTTTTATCGTCTTTGATCATAGCTATCTCGTTATGCTTGTCATCACTCTGGTCAGATGATCTCGGATCCTTGTTGATCCCATACATGGAAAGTCTACCTGCAATGCATCGATCGTGCGCATGAGCTCAGGCGATTTGCAAGGGATACTCGTCGTATCTAGGATACTCAACAAACAAGCTTGCCGATAGTCTCAATTAATTTTGTTGAAAATTGCCGCGACCACTCCGATTACGAGTGCGGTCATGCTATATAAATACCTACGTGAACAAAGCGTCACGAATCAAAAAATAAAACAAGGACGAGACAAAAAATGATGCATAGCAGCACGGATCAGTCTGCACACCTTCTGACATCTTTTTCAGAGGGGGTACTTACCATTACGCTGAATCGTCCAGAGCGGCGCAACGCGCTCAGTCCCAGCATGCATGACTTGTTTATCCGAGCGCTGACTGAGGCGGCTGACGATAGCGACGTCGGCGTCGTGATCTTGACCGGATCGGGCGGGGCATTTTGTGCCGGTGGTGACGTGGCACGTATGGCAGGCTCAGGACAAGACCCACTTACTTTTGAGCAGAAAGCGGCAAATCTGCGCAGCAGAAACCGAGTGACTGAACTACTTCATGAAATGCCTAAACCCACGATCGCCATGATCAGTGGCGCAGCAGCAGGCGCTGGCTTGTCGCTTGCCATGGCCTGTGACATGCGAATCGCGGATACTCAGTCAAAATTTACAACTGCTTTCATCAAAGTCGGCTTGCCCGGTGATTTTGGTGGGCATTATTTTTTACCGCGACTGGTTGGTGCCGCCAAGGCTCGCGAGCTGTATCTGACATCACCGATTTTGACCGGGCAGCAAGCGTTAGACATTGGTTTGATTAACCAGCTGGTCGAACCTGATGAGCTATATCCGACAGTGACTGCTTTAGCAAAAAAATTCGCTGAAGGCCCAAGGACAGCGATCGGACATATGAAAGCCAATTTGAATTACGCGCTTGGTGCGTCATTGTCAGACATGCTGGATCACGAGGCGGTGCGACATGTGAGATGTACTGAAACGACAGATCATAAAGAAGCCACACAAGCTTATGTTGAAAAGCGCGCGCCGCGGTTTGGTCAAAACAAACAATAATACGGAGAAGAAAATGAGCCTACTATGCCAAGATCGAGTAGTCATCGTCACAGGTGCTGCCGGTGGTATCGGTCGTGAATACGCCTTGCAACTCGCCTCGCACGGTGCCAAAGTCGTCGTCAATGATTTGGGCACAGGTCGCGATGGCCATGGTCGTGATTTGTCTGCAGCCCACGCGGTGGTCGCCGAAATCCGTGCAGCGGGTGGTGACGCCATTGCCAATGGGGACGATATTGCCGACTGGAAAGGCGCAGAGCGTTTGATCGCAAGCACCGTTGAGCACTACGGTGGATTACATGCAGTGGTCAGTAACGCAGGGATTCTGCGTGACCGTATGTTGGTCAATATGGAAGAAAACGAATGGGATGCCGTCATCAATGTTCACTTGAAAGGTACTTTTGCACCTGCGCATCACGCCGCTGTTTATTGGCGTAATCTGCAAAAACAAACGGGTGAACCGGTGAACGCCCGAATCATCACTACCTCGTCAAGCTCTGGTTTATTCGGCAACATCGGGCAAACGAACTACGGCGCAGCTAAGGCTGGTATTGCTGCTTTCACTGTGATTGCAGCACGTGAGCTTAAGCGCTATGGCATCACAGCGAATTCGATTTCACCCCACGCGCAAACGCGGATGACCGAAGGTTTGCGAGAGCGCACAGCCGAAGAAATCGAAAAACGTCACCCTCGTTGGATTGCTTCAGTGGTTGTTTGGCTGGCCAGCGCGCACAGCCAGGACGTGACTGGACGCGTCTTCGAAGTCGGAGGTGGTCACTTGGCGGTACTCGAAGGGTGGCATCGTGGACCAGAGGCTGGGCCTTGCGATGATGCGACGCTAATCGGTCCGATCATTGAAGAGTTGTCACGTCGCGCGCGTCGCAATGCCGATATGGCCGGCAACGACCTGGACTGACGGCCATGATTGATAAACGTGTTGATTCAATTGCGCAAGCCATGCAGGGGATCAAAGATGGTGCGGTCGTACTCGTGGGTGGCTTCGGTACCTCGGGCCGTCCGAATCAACTGTGCCAAGGCTTGCTAGAACTCGGCGTCAAGGATTTGACCATCGTAGCGAATAACTCCACTGGTGGTGCAGACGTTATTGAAGATCTGATTAAAGCGGGCAGGATTCGGAAGGTGGTTTGTTCCTATCCGCGCAGTATTTTTGGAAAAACATCATTTGATACTGAGTATGTGGCGGGCCGCATCGAGCTCGAGCTTGTGCCCCAGGGTACTTTGGCTGAACGTATACGCGCAGGCGCAGCGGGGATTGGCGGCTTTTATACCAAAACCGCCGCACGAACAGAACTGGCAAAAGGTAAAGAAGTTCGCATGATACGTGGGCAAGAGTATGTGCTTGAAGAACCCATCACGGGTGATGTTGCCTTGATCAATGCAAAACAGGGCGATCGTTGGGGCAATTTGGTTTATCACCGCGGTGCACGTGTGAACAATCCGGTGATGGCAGGTGCAGCTAAGTTAGCCATCGCGCAAGTCCGAGAAATTGTTGAGCTTGGCACTTTGGATCCAGAAGTAATCGTCACGCCGGGTGTCTTTATTGATCGATTGGTGGAGGTGAGACCATGAAAGGGGTGAGCAGAGAGACGCTGGCACACATCGCTGCACAAGATATGCCAGACGGCAGCTGTGTCAATTTAGGGATAGGTCTGCCGACCATGATGGCGGATTATGTGCCAGCAGGCCGTGAAATCATGCTGCATAGCGAGCAGGGAATTTTAGGCCTCGGCCCCAAGCCTGAGCCCGGCTTTGAGGATGAGGACGTCGTCAGCGCAGGTAAGACTCCCTTAACCTTAGTCAAAGGTGCCTCGATTTTTAGCCATAGTGATTCATTTCTGATGATTCGAGGCGGACACATTGATATCTCTTGCCTTGGCGCCTTTCAGGTTGGCGCTAACGGGGATCTGGCGAACTGGTCGACAGGAGATCCAACGCATACGCCGGCAGTTGGCGGTGCGATGGATCTCGCTGCCGGCTCAGCGAATGTCTGGGCCTTGATGGAACATTGTCAGAAAGACGGTGCCCCCAGGATTCTTGAGCGCTGTACCTACCCGCTGACCGCGGCGCAGTGCGTTAAGCGCATCTATACCAACCTTGCGTTGATTCTGGTCACCGCTAATGGCTTAATTGTTCAGCGGATAGCCGCGGGGCTTGACTTCGATAGTTTGCAGTCCGTGACAGCAGCCAAATTAACACTGAGTAATACGTGCTCTGAATATCGCCCGCTCACCGAAGCGGAGCTTGCCAATCATCAACCCAATCTCTTACTGGCGGACGCCTAAATTATGCAAACAGTTATTACAAAAATGCTTGGCATCGAGCACCCCATTGTTCAGGGCGGCATGCAATGGGTCGGCCGTGCAGAGCTTGTTGCTGCTGTGTCCAACGCAGGCGCACTCGGTACCTTGACCGGTCTAACACAGCCGACCCCCGAGGCCTTGCGTAGCGAAATCGAACGTGTAAAAAGCATGACCGATCGACCCTTTGCTGTGAATCTCACGCTCTTACCCTCTTTGAAACCAATCCCTTATGACGAGTATCGCGCAGCTATCATCGAGTCTGGCGTAAAAATTGTTGAGACAGCGGGCAATAACCCATCAGCTCACATGCCAGCCTTCAAGGCTGCTGGTATTACCGTGATCCATAAATGCACGACTGCACGTCATGCCTTGAAGGCTCAACAGATCGGTGTAGATATCGTCAGTATTGACGGTTTCGAATGCGCCGGTCACGTCGGCGAGGACGATATCCCAGGCCTGATTCTGATCCCTGCAACGGTTGCGCAATTGAGTATTCCAGTGATTGCCTCGGGCGGCTTTGGTGATGGCCGAGGACTCGTTGCCGCGCTTGCCCTAGGTGCTGAAGGCATCAACATGGGGACACGGTTTATGTGTACGAAAGAAGCACCCATCCACGACAAGATCAAACAAGCAATCGTAGACGGCAACGAGACTGGCACGACCTTGATTTTGCGCAGTTTACGCAACAGCAGTCGTGTCGCTAGGACCGCCTTGTCAGAAAGCATCATCGACATGGAAAAACAAGGCATGGGGATTGAGCAAATCGGCCCGCATGTTTCTGGTTTAAAAGGTCGTGGCGTCTACGAGGTGGGTGATACCGAAGGCGGGATCTGGTCTGTTGGAATGGTTCAGGGTTTGATTGGCGATATCCCTTCTTGTGCAGAGCTGGTTCATCGCATTGTGGCTGATGCTGAATCGCTCATCGAAGGCAGACTTTCAAGGCTCTGCAAGACGGCCGCTGCGGCTTGATTTAACTGGAGAAAAAAATGCTTGAACTACAAACCCCTTATGATTTCGAAGCTTATGTTGGCAAAAAACTGGGTGTCAGCGAATGGGTCACCATTGATCAAAAAATGATCGACGCGTTTGCTGAGGTATCAGGTGATAGAAACTGGATCCATCTCGACGTAGAGCGTGCAAAAAAAGAATTGCCAGACGGTAAAACCATTGCCCACGGTATGTTGACCTTATCATTGGTAACAGAATTGGGTGGTAAGATTGTCCGAGTCATCGAGAGATCAAAAGGCATCAATTACGGGCACAACAAAGTTCGTTTTACCGCGCCGGTTCCAGTCGATTCGCGGATTCGCTTGCACCGTAGCTTGCTGAAGTTTGAAAAGGTGGAAGGCGGTGCGCGTCTGACCTTCAGTAACGAAATGGAAATCGAAGGCCAGCAGCGCCCCGCCATGGTTGCCGAAACGATATCTATGGTCTACGCTTCGGGTGGTTAAAACTTAAAGCATCACCCAACATGTTTGACCAAGCGTTGTACCAGCACCCCATCATGACCCAGGTGCGGCACGCCATCGTGCTTAATCGCAATCCGGGCTATCACTTTATTGGTAATTTCGTCGGACAGGTTTTCGAAAATGTCCACTTGACCAAGTCGCTTTTGAAATTGCCGTCCGGGCCGCATCTGCTCGATAAACAGGGCGATACCCACATCGCCGCGTTTGCGATTGTCACCGATATGGGCTTAGCGACTGGCATTAGATCGGGTCTCGAACCCTCAACTCGCCTGGCGACAGTCTCACTGAGTCTGCAAATGACCTCTGCCCCGATGCTGGGCGAATTGGCGGTTGCCAGTGTGTCTGAAGGTTTTGTGCACGGGGCTGCCGGTAGAGAAGGCATGAGTGCGACGAAAGTGCATGCGAATGGCGAACTCGTCTGCTTTGGGTCGGGCAGTTTCATGATTTTGCCTCCACCCCCGGGCGTTGAGCTTCACCCTATCCCTTGGGTCAAGCAAGTCCCGCCGGTGGTTTCAGAATTGGACCCCGGCAGTATGAGCGAGTCCGAAGTTGGCATTGTCACACTTGCCGAGCGTGCGCTGAATAAATCACTGCACGAAGGGGGTGATTTTCTCACTCATTTCCTTGGGCTCTATCCTGAGGCAATAAAAGGTGCTGCTCATTGCGTCGTCACCAATGGCCCACACGTGGGTAATCGGGTCGGCCATGTCCAAGGCGGCATCACACTCACCCATGCAATGGTGACCGCCAATGCCGCGCTTGGGGACGGCTGGCTGATGACTGCGGTTCATGCGAGCTACATCAGTCCGGGTCAGGGAGACACCATTACAGCAGATTCTAAAGTTATTCATCATGGACGAATGACCGCAGTCGTGCGAACGAAACTGATGAGTAGCAACGGTCGTCAAGTCCTTGACGTGGTGAGTAATCATGTCAGACGCGCGTGATCTGCATGCTCGATTGTTCCTTTTTAATCGTTAACTGTTCGCTTTGACATAACCATGAAACTTACCGAAATCAGCACGCCAGCCGCAGTGATTGATATCGCCGCCATGCAGCGCAATATCAAGCGAATGCAGAACAGAATAGATGCCTTTGGCGTTAAGTTCAGACCCCACGTCAAGACATCCAAGTGTGCTGACGTCACGAATCTTCAGATAGAGGCAGGTGCTTCGGGCATCACGGTATCAACACTGAAGGAAGCCGAACAGTTCTTTGCCGCAGGCATCAAAGATATTTTGTATGCGGTCGGCATGGTTCCGAGCAAGCTGGCGCAAGCGTACGCATTGATTGCAAAGGGGTGCGACCTGAAGTTGTTAACAGACAGCGTTGCATCTGCCCGAGCGATTGCTACAGTCGGGGTTGAAAAAGGCGTGACCTTCAAGGTGTTCATTGAGATTGATACCGACGATCATCGTTCAGGTGTTAAAGCCGAATCAGCTTTGCTGCTGGACGTGGCGCATGCCCTGCAACAACCAGGTGCCTCGATTGCAGGCGTCATGACCCACGCTGGGTCGAGCTACGACCTGAATACCGCCGAGGCGCTGATAGAGATGGCAGAGCAAGAGCGCAGCCTTTGCGTCAGGGCCGCTGACCGTTTGCGTGCGGCAGGCTTTGATTGCCCAGCTGTGAGTGTGGGTTCAACCCCAACCGCACTGATGGCTCAAAATCTGGATGGCGTGACCGAGGTCAGGGCAGGGGTGTATGTTTTCTTTGACTTGGTTATGCATAACGTTGGTGTTTGTCGGCTTGAGGAGATTGCCTTGAGTGTTGTGACAACTGTCATCGGACATCAAGCTGAAAAAGGTTGGGCAATTGTCGATGCCGGTTGGATGGCCATGAGTCGGGATCGAGGCACGCAAAAGCAAAATCGGGACTTTGGCTACGGCCAGGTCTGCACGATCGATGGAGAACCGTTAGATGGCGTGGTGATGAACGGCGCCAACCAGGAACACGGCATTATTGCTAACCCAGCGTCGCCTATCAGCAATATAGTGGATCGCTTCCCAGTCGGCAGTCAATTACGCATTCTGCCGAATCACGCCTGTGCGACTGGGGCGCAATTCCCAGCGTATCAGGCGGTTGATGCTTCGGGGGATACGACAACGTGGACGAGATTCTACGGTTGGTGACAGCACGTAAAATTAACTGCAAAGTAACTTATCGAGGCTTAAGAAATGAGCAAACGCATTGTTGTAGCAAGGTTTCAGCACGAGACCAACACGTTTTCACCAATCCCGACACCACTTGAGGCCTTTAGCCCCCTGTGGGATGACGACGTACTGCAACAAGAGCAACATGCTCGGACAGCAGTCGGTGCACTGATCCAGACAGCACTCAAGCTAGGGGCCGAGGTGATCACCCCCGTATCAGCGATGGCCAACCCGAGCAAAACAGTTTCCAAGCACGCCTATGACACGGTGTGCGACAAAATTCTGAATGCCATTCGACCTGGCTGCGATGCGATTTTGCTGGATTTGCACGGTGCCATGGTTGCAGAAGGCGCACCTGATGGCGAAGGGGCCTTACTTGAGAAAATTCGACAGATTGCACCCACCACTCCCTTAGTTGTTGCTTTGGATTTGCACGCAAACGTGACACCACTGATGGCGGCCAACTGCGATGTGCTGGTTAGTTACAAGACCTATCCTCATATTGATATGTTCGAAACAGGCGAGCATGCCGGTCGCATATTCGTCGATATGTTTTCAGGGCGTACCAAGCCCGTTATGGCGTATCGACAACTTCCAATTTTGTCTCACACTTTGTGCAGCAACACGACAAAGGGAGCCATGCAGGTAGCGGTCGAAGCAGCAAACAAAGCTGAACACCGCCCTGGGGTGCTGGGGGTCTCAGTGCTAGCTGGCTTTGCCCTCGCTGACTTTCATGGTGCAGGTATGTCGGTTGTTGTTGTCACCGATGGCAATCAAGCCTTGGCAGATGAAGTTGCCGATGAAATCGAATCGCTGATCTTGAATCACCGTGAAGGCTTTACCTACAAAAGCGACCCGCTTGCTGTCTCACTTGCGCAGGCCGCAGCGCTTGCGGCAGGCGAGGGTAAGGGTCCTGTTCTCTTACTTGATCACAGCGATAATGTGATGTCTGGTGGTACCTGTGACACCATGGATGTATTGTCGGGTGCTCTGAATTTTGGCTTAACCAACATCGCCGTCGGCCCCATTGCTGATCCTGCTGTTGTTCAACAAATGATCAGCGCTGGTGTCGGATCGAAAGTGACCGTCGACTTGGGCAACAAAGCTGGGTGGCTGAGTCTGGGTAAATCACATCCGCCCTTGAACTTAACCGGCACAGTCAAAGCTATCACTGACGGAAGCTTTACCGTGACAGGCCCGATATTCACGGGTGCACTCGCAAAAATGGGCCCGACTGTGGTTCTGGATACGGCATCAGCACAAATTGTAATAACAACAGAGCGAATGGAACCCTATGACCTTGGCGCGCTGACAAGCTGCGGCATCACTTTGGAGGATAAATCTTTTATCTTGCTGAAATCACGAATCTACTGCAGACCTGTCTTTGTACCAATTAGCAAAGGTCTGGTCGAATGTGATTCAGACGAAGGCGGGCCTACTAGTTCAAACTACACGTGGTTTGAATTCAAGCACGTCCGTCGCCCTATCTATCCTTTTAATACAGACGCCATTTGATCGATCTGCGCTCACGTGAGATCACAAGAGCGCAGGGCTACACTCACCTAGTCAGGCTTCAAGCCGGCACTATCAAACGCCTGCTTCCAGGAGACCAATTGCTCTGCAGTAAAGGCACCCAGCTCAGCAGCAGTCGAACCAGAAAGGTCGAAACCTTGCTTCGCTACTTGCTCGGCTACTTCAGGGTCTTTGATCGCAGCATTAATAGCAGCGCTCATGCGCTGTGTGATGACGGGTGGCAGATTAGCAGGGCCATAGAAGGCTGCAAACGTCACCGCGCCCAGGGCCGGTAAGCCGGCTTCTTCAGCTGTTGGCACATCAGGCAATAACGGTGACCGCTTTTTAAGTAAAACAGCCATCGGGTTCAACTTGCCCGCTTTGATGTGAGAGAGGGTACTGGTCGGCGTTGCAAACGTAAATTGAATATGCTGACCAAGGATATCGCTAACTGTTGGCGCTTCACCCTTGTAGTTAATCATATTAAGATCTACCCCTGCCGCAGTCTTGAAACGACTTTGCATCAGCTGCGTGACCCCGCTATAGCTTCCGTAGTTCAGCTTATCGGGATTTTTCTTTCCATAGGCTAAGAGCTGCGCGGCGGTCTTGGGCTCAATCGCGGGACTCGCGACCAGCACATAAACGTAATATCCCATTAAAGCCACAGGGGTAAAGGACTTAATCGGGTCATACGGCGCATTGAGTTTTAACAATGGCACCTGCATCATCGGTGTATTGGATGCCAGAAAAAATGTGTATCCGTCAGGCTCGGAGCGCACCACATACTCACCAGCAATCGCGCCGTCAGCACCTGGTTTGTTTTCGACTAAGACCGCTTGTCCCAGTGCTTTGGACATGTGCTGAGCCAGAATCCTGGCAACGACGTCGGTTGAGCCGCCAGGCGGAAATTGCAAAACGATTTTGATGGGTTTGCTTGGCCAGTCTTGAGCGAAAGTAGCAAAAGAAGTGAACACTAAACTAAACACCAAAAGAATTTGGTGCAAATACTTTTGTCTCATTTTTATCTCCAGATCCGAGCCCCTGGAGGGGCTCGTTTGAACTGATCTGGACTATATCTTCATTAACCTACCTATGTAAATCAGAGTTTTCTCTGGTCTAGAGGGCACTCAGAATTAAAAAGTCTTCGTGACTGCAAATACGCCTGCACCTTTACCGAGGTTAGAGCCATTTGGACTGGTATAAGCTGTGACGTTAGCATTGGTACCAATGTAGCTAACGCTAGCAGAAAAACCCTCTCCAAAGTCCTTCGTCACACCGAGCTTCCAGTCTGTGTAAGAGTAGAGGCTGTTGTTTGATCCACCAGCAGGGTTGCTACCCGCCAAGTATTGATAGCCCACGTGGCCATTCAACGCCAAGCCCCAAACGCCTGTGTCATAGTTAACCGTCAAGTCGCTATAGGTTGATCCCGTGCTGTTTGCTGTGCCAAACAATGTGGTTGCAGCGTAAGAAAATTTAGCAAAACCGGTCACAGGCCCGAAGGTGAAGTTCTGTGCCGCATAAATCTCAGTAGTATTTGGATTAACGCTGCTGCTTGGGTAGCCCGATGTTGGATAGTAGTACTGCAAGACGCCTACGTCGGCGATGAAGCCTTCCGACCAGTCATGCTTGTAGCCCGCATAGATGTCCATCTCGATCGGGGCTGAGGTGCCTTTGTTTGCGTCAGAAATCCAGCTGATGCTTGAGTTCCAGTTGCCAATGTAGAAGCCGCTTTCGTGAGCGTAATCAATCCCGCCCTGGATTGCTGGCTGAAAATTCGATTGCGACAGGCCGCGGTAGCGGTATTCGCTTGCAACAGACATATTGGCGGTAAGTGGGCCTGGCGCAGCCGCGTCTTCAGCGCGGGCTACTTGCGTGAATGCGGTGGCGCTTAGGGTTGTTGCCAGTGCAACAAAAAGTACAGATTTAGAGAAAGAACACATGATTAATCCTTGATGCGAATGAACAGTTTATTGAGTAACAATCGATTGGTTTATTGGTGGAAAGTCTAGTGCTCGTACTATAAAAATGGTGTAAAAATTTCGTTTGTCCTCACCCGATCAGCTGCAAGATTATTGATCGCTATCGTTTTTTACGAGTTAAAACCTTCCTGGGATGCCTGTTTTAACAGGCATCCTCACAGTTATTTTTTGGTCGATGTTTAGAGCAAACGCAGGTGTTACTTAATGCTCGTAGGCAGACTCACCGTGCGAGGTGATGTCGAGGCCTTCGCGCTCTTCGTCTTCAGGTACTCGCAACCCAATCAGGATATCGACTAGTTTGAAGGCGATGAAGGACACGACACCTGACCAGATCAATGTGGTCAGAACACCCTGGCATTGAATCCAGAGTTGACCCATCATGTCGTAGTCTTTGCCGACTGCATCAGTCACGTAATCGTAGATGCCAGTGCCACCGAGCGATGGGGCAGCGAACACACCCGTCAACAAGGCACCCAAAATGCCACCTACGCCATGCACACCGAACACGTCGAGCGAGTCATCTGAACCAAAAATCTTCTTCAGACCATTCACGCCCCACAAGCAAATGATGCCGGCTAGCGCGCCGATAACCAAGGCGCCCATTGGGCCAACGAAGCCAGCAGCCGGGGTAATCGCAACCAAGCCTGCAACGCAACCCGAAGCACCGCCCAACACGGATGGCTTACCTTTAGAAATCCACTCAGCAAAGGTCCAGCCGAGTACAGCAGCGGCTGTAGCCAAGAAGGTGTTTACAAATGCGAGTGCCGCAGTGCCGTTCGCCTCGAGAGCAGAGCCTGCGTTGAAGCCGAACCAGCCAAACCAAAGCAGTGAAGCACCCGTCATGACGTGCACCATGTTGTGTGGCTTCATGATTTCGCGGCCGTAACCCAGACGCTTGCCGATGACAAATGATCCAACCAAACCAGCGATTGCTGCATTGATGTGTACGACTGTGCCGCCAGCGAAATCAAGAACGCCTTTCTGAAATAACCAGCCAGCTTTCGCAGTCATTGCTTCAAGCGAGGCAGCGTCTTTCACATCGTCTGGACCAGGCCAGAACCACACCATGTGAGCAATTGGCAGATAGCTGAAAGTGAACCAGAGCACCATGAAGCAAAGAATTGCAGAGAATTTTGCGCGCTCGGCGAAAGCGCCGATGATCAAGCAGCAAGTAATCGTTGCGAACACAGCCTGAAACGCCATGAACACAAACTCAGGAATCACAATCCCTTTGCTGAACGTTGCCGCATTCGTCTCTGGTGTCAGACCGGCCAAAAAGAGCCGGTCGAATTTACCGATGAAGGCTGATCCTTCGGTGAACGCTAGGCTATATCCATATATCGACCAGAGCACAGTGATCAATGAAAATATCACCATGCATTGTGCGCAGATAGAGAGGATATTTTTCGCTCGGGTCAGACCACCGTAAAACAGCGCCAGGCCGGGCAAAGTCATCAACAGTACGAGCGCTGTTGAAATCAGCATCCAAGCGGTATCCCCTTTGTTGGGCACAGGCGCTGTGGCAGCTGCTGCAGCGGCTGGTGCTTCGGCTGCCGCGGCGGTCACCGCGGGCTTTGCGTCTTCTGCGTGAGCCGATGGCGCTAAGGTTAGGCTAGCTGCGCTTAACATTAGTGCAACGGTCACCAGTGCCAAAGATCGTTTTATCCAAGTTAACATGAAGATCCTCTCTAAAAGAAACGAGTTACATTAGTTAGAAAACTAATTATTGATTTACTGCCCTAGGACGAAGCAAAACACGTGCCAGATTATATTTTGTGTGCTGCAACACAACTGTCATATATAAGAGTTTGCCAATCCAGCTTCATGGGTGGTCCTACCCCCCCCCCCCCCCGCACTTATGGGATATCGTGGTGCGACATTCACCAGATTGGTGCAAAAATAGATGATCAAGCTATAGATCAGAGAGTGATCGGTTCTGCACCTAGTTTAACTTTAGCCCAAGAAGCACCCAAGTCTTCGTTCGGTGAAAATCGATCTGGGCTAGCCATGGGCCAACCCACTTGAAACACTCGTGTGGGCAGTTCGCCCCGAAGTAGTGATCCGGGCGTCATTGAGGGGAAAATTGACGAGAGCAGGGTGACCTGTGTCGACGACATTCTGCGCGCGATGTGGTGCGTATGTAGATCATCGGGGTGCTGCAGTCCAGCCGCTGCCAACAACTCACCTAGCGCGTGCAAAGTATTTTGATGGAAACTTGCCACCCGCGGCGCTTTGTCGGCGACAACCAGGGCTTTTTGTCTTTGCGGGTCTTGAGTTGTGACGCCCGTCGGGCATTTGTCTGTGTGACAGGCCTGCGCTTGGATACAACCAATCGAGAACATAAAGGCACGAGCGCTATTGCACCAATCAGCGCCCAGTGCCATGATGCAAGCCATGTCGAAGGCAGAGACAATCTTGCCCGATGCGCCAATTTTGATTAGATGTCTTAAATTAAGACCAATTAGTGTGTTGTGAACCAGGCGCAAACCTTCTCGAAGTGGCGTGCCGACATGATCGACAAACTCAATTGGCGCAGCACCTGTGCCGCCCTCGGCCCCGTCGACGACGATAAAATCTGGTGTGATGCCTGTTTCGACCATGGCTTTTGCGATGCCAAACCATTCCCAAGTGTGTCCGATGCAAAGCTTGAATCCAACCGGTTTACCACCACTCAGTGTCCGCAAGCGCTGAACAAATTGCAGAAGGCCCTTTGGACTGTCGAACTCGGTGTGCGCCGCTGGAGAGTTGCAATCTTCACCAATTTTTACGCCACGAGCTTGTGCGATTTCAGCCGTGACTTTTGCGCCGGGGAGTATCCCCCCATGACCAGGCTTCGCCCCTTGGGATAGTTTGATTTCTATCATGCGAACTTGAGGCAAACTCGCATTGGCGACAAAGTTCGTTTCAGAAAATCTGCCATGCTCGTCACGGCAGCCAAAATAGCCAGAGCCGATGTTCCAGATCAGATCTCCGCCGGGCTTTTTGTGATGAGAACTGATGCCACCTTCACCCGTATCGTGAGCAAAATTGCCTATCTTGGCGCCTTCGTTTAACGCTAGTACGGCATTTGCTGATAGCGCGCCGAAGCTCATCGCAGAGATATTAAGAACAGATAACGACACAGGCTGCAGGCAAGCTGGGCCACCGACTTTGATCCGAAAGTCCATGTCACTTATCTTGCTGGGTGCCATCGAATGATTGATCCATTCATAGCGATCACCGTAGACATCAATCTGGGTGCCGAATGGTCGCTTGTCACTTTGCTTTTTTGCACGCTGATAAACCAGTGATCGTTTCACCCGCGCGAAGGGCGCCTCTTCTGTGTCGTTCTCGAGCAAATACTGTCGGATTTCAGGTCTGATAAATTCAAGAAAGAATCTGATGTGACCAATGATTGGGTAGTTGCGCAAGATGGCGTGGCGCTGCTGATTAAGATCTCTAAAACCGACTAAGGTCAGCAGTCCAAAAGCAGTGGCCACAATCACCCAAGACGCTGATCCCACGATGGTTAGTGCAGAGCCAAGCACTGCGCCTGCCATGGCAATCCAGAGTGCAAAGTTTCGTAATGCAAGCATCGCCATAAGTGCCTCTTATGCAGTTATATTTGAGGCAAATTTAACAGATGATTGTTGGTTTTGATGTCTCGAAGCCAGCCAGGTGAAGAAGAGGTCGAGCGTGAACAACATAGAAGTGTCGGTAAGAGTGGGTGACTGGCAGGCATTCAAGGCCGATGCCATGCCAATTAGGGAGGCGGTATTCGTGGTTGAGCAGGGCGTGCCATTGGATGAAGAGGTCGATGAGATGGACGAGCTGTGCTTGCACGCGGTTGCATACGATGGCCAAAATAACGCAGTCGCGACTGGTAGATTATTGCCCGACGGTCATATCGGTCGAATGGCTGTTCATTTGCACGCACGCAAACAGCACGTGGGCAGCGCCGTTCTCTCTGCGCTGGTCAGCGAAGCGCGCAAACGAGGTCACCCGTTGGCGATCTTGCATGCGCAAGTTCATGCAACCAACTTTTATGTCAGACACGGTTTTATCGCAGAAGGGGGTGAGTTTTTGGAAGCTGACATCCCGCATGTAAAAATGACAATGCGGCTTGATCCCGTCGCATGAGCAGCGTGCCATGCCTTATGCTTTAAACTTTAGTGGTGCCCAGGAGAGGACTCGAACCTCCACACCTTGCGGCACACGGACCTGAACCGTGCGCGTCTACCAATTCCGCCACCTGGGCCTTGCAGTATTCGCTCTTTTAGTTGCGCCTACTTATCTTGTACTGACCTTGCACTTAACTTTAATACTTAAACTCGTATACTCAAGCTTACTGACAATATTGCGATCGGCATACTGTCAATCGAGCGCCCCAGTTGGTGCACCGCAAGCAAGCCCTCAATTATAGACGAGATTCACACTTTGGCAAATCGCCCACCTCACCCAGCAAAGAAAATCCGAGCAACCAACGGCACCCCTGAGCTTCCGGCAGATTTCGATCCCGATGTGCCCAGTCGCGAGCAAATTCTCGAGACCTTGCGCAAATCAGCTGCGCCCTTGTCTGCAGATGAGCTAGCCATCCACATGGGTGCTGATCGGGACGAGACCCGCATTGGCTTTGACCGCAGACTCGCCGCAATGGAGCGCGATGGCCAACTGCTGCCCAACCGTAAGGGCTTGCTGCTCTTGGCAAACAAGCTTGATTTCGTTGCGGGACGGGTACAAGGTCACCGTGACGGTTTTGGCTTTTTAGTCAGAGACGGCGGTGGGCCTGACATCTTTTTGTCGCCACGCGAAATGTTAAAGGTGCTGCACGGCGATCGCGTTTTGGTTAAGCCCAGTGGCGAATATCGCGGTAAACCAGAAGGCACCATTGTCGAGGTGATTGAGCGCAGAACGAATCGCTTGGTCGGGCGTTTCTTGAACGAACGCGGATTGACCATTGTGGTGCCGGAAGATCAGCGTATCAAGCATGACGTTTTGATTCCTCCGGGTGATACGGGTGGGGCGCAGCACGGTCAAGTGGTCTCGGTTGACATTATCGAACAGCCGACTCGACACTCACAGCCTTTGGGGCGAGTGGCTGAGATTCTCGGTGAAATCGATGATCCTGGCATGGAGATCGAAATTGCCGTTCGCAAATTTGATGTGCCAGTTGATTTTAGTGAGGCAGCACTTCGTCAGACTGAAAAACTACCAGACACGGTTAGGCGAACTGATTTGAAGGATCGCGTCGACTTGCGCGACGTGCCGTTTATAACGATCGATGGCGAAGACGCTCGCGACTTTGACGATGCGGTGTACGCAGAGCAGATCGATCTGGGTACCGCAGGTCGAAAGCGCCCAGCCTGGCGACTGCTTGTTGCAATTGCGGACGTTAGTCATTACGTCACGCCCGACGATGCCCTGGATATAGCGGCTCGTGAGAGAGGCACCAGCGTTTACTTTCCTCGACGCGTGATTCCCATGCTGCCCGAGAAACTCTCAAATGGGTTGTGCTCATTAAACCCTAACGTTGATCGTCTAGTGCTTGTATGCGATATGGTCATCAACGCCACTGGCGCGAAAGCGGGTACCGTCAGCGCCTATCAGTTTTATAACGCGGTTATCTACTCTCATGCTCGGACGACTTACAACCAAGTCTGGGAGTCCTTGCAACAGCAAAGCGGCCCGATGGCCAAAAGCCTGTCCAAAGTCATGCCGCAGATCAACGATCTCTATCAGCTTTACCAGCTGTTATACCAAGGTCGCAAAGATAGAGGCGCGATCGACTTTGATACCGTCGAAACCAAGATTTTGTGTAATGAGTTGGGCAGAATCGAGCAGATTGTCGGCTTGGTCCGAAACGACGCCCATCGTCTGATCGAAGAATGCATGCTCGCAGCTAACACGTGCGCTGCCGACTTTATGTTCCGAAGTAAGCATATTGGACTCTACCGTATCCACGAAGGGCCCACACCAGACAAACTTACTTCCTTGCGCGAGTTCTTGCGCACATTGGGTTTAAGCTTAGGTGGTGGCTCCGATCCCAGTGCAAAGGACTATGGCGAGCTACTTGATAAGGCGCGTGGAAGACCCGATTACTCGCTTCTGCAAACGATGTGTTTACGTTCTATGCAACAAGCCATTTACGGCCCAGACAACATGGGCCACTTCGGTTTGTCTTACCCAGCTTATACGCACTTTACGTCGCCCATCCGTCGCTATCCGGATCTTTTAACGCATCGGGTGATCAAGGCGCTGTTGAAAGGGACAAGATATCAGCCCGAATTTGCGGGCCACGTATCGGCACCGGGCGCAACGCGAAGCGAACATGAGCACGATGTCTGGGAAAAACTAGGCTTGTTGTTATCAGCAAATGAGCGTCGCGCAGATGAAGCCTCGCGTGACGTTGAAGCCTGGCTTAAGTGCTGGTTCGTCAAAGAGCGCGTCGGTGAAACGTTCAGCGGCAAAGTCACTGGTGTTGCTAGTTTTGGCATCTTTGTGACTTTAGACACGCTACATGTTGAAGGTATGGTGCATGTCTCAGAGCTTGGTACTGAGTATTTTCAATTCAACGAATCTCTCCATGAACTTCGCGGAGAGCGCACGGGCATGCGCTATCGCTTGACCGACTCAGTGCAAGTACAAGTAGCTCGAGTTGACCTCGAAGCCCGGCGAATCGAGTTCCGGCTCGTTGCGGGTACCAGTTTTGTGTCATTGCGAAAACAGGCCAACCGTACTGAAGAGGTCCCGTTTAGACGAGTAAAAAAAGCAGCCTCTTCCAAGCCAGCCGAGTTAAAGGGAACAACCGCTAAGGTTCGACGGGCTGAAGCTAAAAAGACAGCAAAGATGGACTCACGACCGCCAGCGCGAAGCGCTCGAAGCGGAAAAAGCGCAAGTGTGAAAAAATCTACCCGTAAACCTCGTTAGTTGACGAGGTTGGACGGATAGTGATCGCATAGGGTTCATCATGGCTGCAACACAAGTGCTGGCGGGTTTTCACGCAGTGATCGCTCGCCTCAGGCAAGCACCTGCTTCAGTAAAAGAGTTGTATGTCGAGGCGGCACGTCGAGACAAACGCATGCAGAGTCTCATCGAACAGGCCAATGCCGCCGGTTGTGCTGTGCATCCCGTCAGTATGGACAGACTTGATGGTCTAACCGGTGGGTCGCGTCATCAAGGGGTCGTTGCGATCGCAGATCCAAGAAAACTGGCAGCCGATCTGGATGAGGTGCTTGATACCTTGGCCGCACCCGCACTGTTATTGATTTTGGATGGTGTCACTGACCCGCATAATTTAGGTGCATGTCTTCGCACAGCTGACGCAGCGGGCGTGCATGCCGTGATTGCACCTAAAGATCGGGCCGTCGGCTTGAACACAACCGTTCAACGCGTTGCTTGTGGCGCAGCAGAATCGGTACCGTATATTATGGTTACCAATTTAGCCCGCACCATGCGCGACATTAAAGAGCGCAACATCTGGTTGGTTGGTACAGATGACCAGGCTACTCAAAGTATTCACGAAGTCGACGTCAAAGGTGATATTGCTTGGGTAATGGGCGCCGAGGGAGAAGGCATGCGACGACTCACGCGCGAGACCTGCGATATCCTGGCACATATTCCCATGATGGGTAGCGTTGAGAGTTTGAACGTGAGTGTGGCGACTGGCGTTTGCTTGTTTGAGACAGTCAGGCAAAGAAAATAATTTTTATTGTTGGTTATCAAAATATCATGGCAAAACACGGGTTCACGACAAGTATTCTGCACGCAGATCGGCGCAACGATGTTGAACATGGCGCAGTGCATAAGCCTATACATCCATCGACGCAATACGCATACGCGGACTCGCGAGAGTTGGCAGCGGTATTCCAAGGTAAGGCGGGGTTCACCTATTCGCGTCAGGGTACTCCGACCACCGATGCGTTGGACAAAAAAATATCCATCATGGAATCGGGCGTCAGCAGCTTAAGCTTTGCGACAGGCATGGCAGCTTTATCAGCATTATTCACAACGCTCCTGCGAAGTGGCGATCATCTGGTGGCGAGTCAATATATATTCGGCAATACCAGCAGTCTGTTTGGTACCCTGCAATTGCTCGGTATTGAAATCACCTTGGTCGATGCCACGAATGTTGACGCCGTCGCGGCAGCCATCCGGCCCAACACCAAAATGGTTTTCACTGAAACGATCGCCAACCCCGGCACACAGGTGGCTGATCTGAAAGGTATTGGCGAGCTCTGTCAATCGAAAAATATTTGCCTGATTGTTGATAACACGGTGACGTCTCCGTGTTTGTTTCAGGCAAAGACCGTCGGTGCATCGATTGTCATGAATTCATTGTCCAAACACATTGGTGGCCATGCCAACGCGTTAGGCGGATCGTTGACCGATACGGGCTTGTTCGATTGGTCGACATTTTCCAACATTCTTGACGTATACAAAAAAGGTCCTGCGACGGGGTGGGGACTGACGCAGATCAAGAAAAAAGGGCTGCGCGATATGGGTGGTACTTTATCCTCAGATGCAGCTCATCGCATCGCGGTTGGCGCTGAAACGCTTGCGCTGAGGATGGACAAAATTTGTCGCAATGCTGACGCGTTGACGCGCTACTTAGCTGAGCATCCTCGTGTCGCCAAAGTTTCTTATCCGGGGCTACCTAACCATCCCCAGCATGAGCGTGCTAAAGAGCTATTTGGCAATCGTTACAGCATGTTGTTTGCACTTGAGCTGGTTGAAGGAATTGATTGTTTTGAATTTTTGAATCATTTGCAAATTGTTATTCTCGCGACGCACGTCGGTGACACGCGCACACTCGCATTGCCCGCAGCGCACACGATCTACTATGAGATGGGTCCAGCCTTAAGAGCACAGATGGGTATTGCAGATAGTTTGATTCGCGTATCTGTTGGCATCGAAGACGAACAAGATTTGATCGATGATTTCGCACAGGCTTTGGCAAAATGCTGACACGCGTTAACGACGTGGTCGATGGTTTGTACGTGGCAGAGTGACAAGTCTGAGTAAGCGTTATCCCTCATTTTTTGTGGGTGTATCAATGTGCTGTGAAATTTTTTTTTGTATGACGCCTAAAAATGCGGCTTTTACGCTGTTTTTTTCTTGACAGCCGCCTTTACAAAAGGCCTAATCTCATTTCAGAAAGATCGAATCGAATTTTTGATTGTCGTGTAATCAGAAACTGATTGTTTTTAGTTGGTAGTTTGTTCTGCCAGATTTATCATCAACACCACATAGGGGTAAACCTCAAATGAATAAAACCGAACTGATTGACCACATTGCCACTAAGGCAGATATCTCGAAGGCTGCCGCAGGCCGTTCGCTAGATGCGATGATTGCCGCCGTTAAAACCACCCTTAAAAAAGGCGGTACGGTGACGTTGGTTGGTTTCGGTACGTTTGCTGTGACAGCTCGCGCCGCTCGCACTGGTCGTAATCCACGCACCGGTGAAGCCATCAAGATCAAAAAAGCAAAAGTGCCAAAGTTTCGCCCAGGTAAAGCATTGAAAGACGCGGTTAACTAAACCACGGTCAGTTGCGAAAAAAATGCGGTTCGCTATAATGCGAACCGCATTTGTTTTTTTGGGTCGTTAACTCAGTTGGTAGAGTTCCTCGCTTACACCGAGGCTGTCGGCGGTTCGAGTCCGTCACGACCCACCATCCCATTTTGGTTCGTTCCTAACGCACGGCTTTCTCGCTGTTAATCCCGCTAACCGGTTGCCCGCTGCCGAAAGGCCACCAGCTCTTTTCGCTTCAGATTTTTGCCTCCTGGTACATTGCTGCCGCCGTCGTTCCATTCATAACGCAGCGGATACGAGCACCTTTCCGGATCAATCCAATAACGGACCTCAACGGTGGTGCCGCTATTGCCCCGAAAGCCATACCCAACGATCTTAAAAGCGTTAAATGTGCCAGCTTTTGTTGTAATCGACTCGCGAGCGACAACTTTTAAATCCACGGCGACTTTGATCGTCCTAGCTGGTTGGAAACCGCTTCTCCCAGTCCAACCCCCGGGCGACCAGTAACGAAAGTTTGTCCGCCATGTTTTCCCAAGTTCGTAGGAGTTAGGATAAAACTGAGCGATAGAGACAAAGTTGTTACTTTTTGATTTCTCTTCATTGCCCAACATATCGACGATTCTGGCGCCATCATCAAATACTGTTTGAGTATCACTAACACTCGTTACGACCTCTGTATAAGTCCCTTCGACGATATTCGTGTAACCATCGTTATCTGTATAGGTGAACTGGTCACCGACGGTATATCTTGTCACACCTGAAGCAGTGCCTTTGGTGTACGGATTGTTGTCTGTGGATTGCACAGCGAGTTTTTTTTCACCGGCCTTGGCCAGTAGAGCATCCAAGCGCGCAGCTGCAATCTCTGAGTAAGCACCTGAAGGATAGCGCTTGAGGTAGCCTTCAAGTGCGGCCACTGATGGGTTAGCAAGTGTTTGTTCCCAGGCAGAGAGTTCGGTCTGAATTCGTTGCTCTACCGATTGTTTTGCCAGGCTGAACTCAGCTTCTGCACGTGCCAAGAGAGTCCCTGTCTCTTGTGGAACAGCTTCAGCTGCCTTGTTCGCATTTGCCTGTGCGAGCGCTCGCTCAGCTTGCTTGAACTGCGCCTCGTCCGCAATGAAGTAAAAGTCATCTTCCAGTGACGTGCTCTCCCAAGGGATTTGACCGCCTTTCGATTGCAAGCGCACATTCAGTCTGACGCGTTTGAAGACATCTTCAATTTTGGTCAGCGGGACTTTCATCTCCCGCAGCAGATTCTCGGTGAACAACCCGTTGGCACCCGAGCCATCGCTGGCAGTATTACCCGGTGAGGTGGCGTAGCTAAGCAGTGACCCGATTGGGGCATCAAACTGGCTTAGCCCCTTTTGCTCTGGCAGCACCCGCTTACCAAAGGGGTTATCCCGGCAGGCATCCAGAATGATGATGTTCATCGGGTTCTTGGCTTTGGTCAGCGCCGCGAGCATGATGTTGAGCTCGTAGGCTTGTTTGGGGACATCATCGAGCCGATCGATGTTGGCCCCAATGGGCACGATGTAATTGCGCCAGCCGAGTTGAACCCCATGACCAGCGTAATAAAAGAAGCCGACCGCTTTTTGACGCTGCAACTCGTCTACATAAGCCTCAACGGCAGCCGAGATATCCTTGAGCGAAGCATTGAGCAGGCACTGTGTCTTGAAGCCCATGACTTCTGACAGTTGAGCAATGGCATTGGCGTCGTTCACAGGGTTGCTGAGCGGGCTGTCGGTGTATTTGCTGTTACCGATCACTAACCCAACACGCGAAGCATCGATACCCTTGCTATCACCGCTGGCTGCGTGCAGCATGGGATGAACCGCAGCAGTAGCGACTACTGCTCCCGCCCCTTTCAGTAACTCCCGTCGCGTGATGTGGCTCAATCTGTTAACCCCCGGGTTAGTTCATCGCGCGTTGCTTAAACGCAGTCAATTCCGTGCGAGTTGCCACAAACATTCTTGAATAGGCTGCTTGTTTAATTCGCAATTCAAACATGATTGGGCGCGAGCATTTTTCTGGATCAATCAAAAGGGTAACGTCTATCCGCTCGTTGCCGCCATTATTAACTTGGTAACCAGCTCCGACAATTTTGAAGGCATTGAAGGAACCTGCAGGTGTAACTATTCTCTCTCGCCCCACTACTTTCAGGGATTGGCTTTGCTCAACAGGCTGCCCCTTGCTGTAAACAGAATGAGCCCATTTAAAAGTTGTTTTCCAACTCTGTCCGACAGAATATGAACTGGGAAATATTTGAGCAGGCGTTCGCCAGTCGAACCTGGGTGTCCGTAGCTCATTGCCGAGAATATCCAACACTTTCATTCCAGAATTGATTTCGATCTGGGTTTCGCTGAGGCTTGTTACCACTTCAGTGAAAGTCCGATTAGCGACCCCGGTCAATGCATCTTTCTCTACATAAGTAAACTGATCACCCAGAGTAAATCTTGAAACACCAGACACGGTTCCCTCTGTGAAAGGATTATTGTCTGTTGATTGCACAATAAGTTTTTTTTCACCCGCCTTGGCCAGAAGAATATCTAGCCTGACCGAGGCAAGCTCTGCATACAACCCCGAAGGATATTGCTTGAGGTAAGCCTCAGTCGCCTCAACACTAGGGCTAGCGACAGCTTTTTCCCATAGGGCGAGTTCTTCTTTGAATTTCTTTTCTGTTGATTCATTTTCGAAGCTTAGCCGCGATTTAAATTCAGCTTCAATGCGAGCTCGTTCTTTTGCGTCGGCTTCTGCTTGCATTCTTGCTTGTGCTTCTGCTTCTGCAAGCGCTTTGGCTAGTGCTTGAGAATTGCTATCTGCTTTTACTTTCGCCTGCAACTTAGCTAGGGCATCAGCCTCCGCTTTCTCTTTTGCCAAGATTAGCTCATGTTCGGCTTGCTTGAACTGCGCCTCATCCGCAATGAAGTAAAAGTCATCTTCCAGTGAAGTGCTCTCCCAAGGGATTTGACCGCCTTTCGATTGCAGTCGCACATTCAGCCTGACCCGTTTGAATACATCTTCAATTTTGGTCAGCGGCACTTTCATCTCACGCAGCAGATTCTCGGTGAACAAACCGTTGGCACCCGAGCCATCGCTGGCAGTATTACCCGGTGAGGTGGCATAGCTAAGCAGCGACCCGATTGGGGCATCAAACTGGCTTAGCCCCTTTTGCTCTGGCAGCACCCGCTTACCAAAGGGGTTATCCCGGCAAGCATCCAGAATGATGATGTTCATCGGGTTCTTGGCTTTGGTCAGCGCAGCAAGCATGATGTTGAGCTCGTAGGCTTGTTTGGGGACATCATCGAGCCGATCGATGTTGGCCCCGATGGGTACGATGTAATTGCGCCAGCCGAGTTGAACCCCATGGCCAGCGTAATAAAAGAAGCCGACCGCCTTTTGACGCTGCAATTCATCTACATAGGTCTCAACGGCAGCCGAGATATCCTTGAGCGAAGCATTGAGCAGGCACTGTGTCTTGAAGCCCATGACTTCTGACAGTTGAGCAATGGCATTGGCGTCGTTCACAGGGTTGCTGAGCGGGCTGTCGGTGTATTTGCTGTTACCGATTACTAAGCCGACCCGAGAGGCATCAATGCCTTTGGTCTCCTTTGTTGCAGCATGCAACACGGATGGGGCGGCAATCGTGGCTGCGAGGGCACCGGCACCTTTAAGCAATTCTCTGCGAGTGGTGTTTTTCAGCATACCTGAGAACGGAAGTCCTTGAAAAATTGACTCAGAAATTATTTATCAATGAAGGTCTTCAGACCGCTGTAGACCGACACGAGACCCGAGACGATGGGTGCAAGATACGTCACAATCTGAACCAGGCGATCAGGTACAGCCGCAGCCGGTGACGCTGGTTTAACACTATTGCTTCGACCGTGGCCCTGTCTCGTTTTCAGTTTGTTATGAGTGTGCACAATAATCTTTGATATCAAATAACCTGTGACCCAGCCCAGTGCGATCGAAATTAAGTAGTCGCTGGTTTCACGCCAGTCAACTAACGTGTTGGGCAGCCAGGGGGTGTGATCAATCAATGCCGTGACACCGAGCATGCCAAATACCGAGAGTGAGGCTAAAACCAGCGCGACCAGCGCATTTGATAAGAAATGCAGATCACCATGGCGGTTTGTCCACAACGCAACACTGATTGGCAGGGCGATGCTGATCGCTCTTAGCCAGACCGCAGAGGTATCGTGAACAAAGAACAGAAACCAATGCAAAAACTGTAAAGTGATCCATACAGGCACTGCATGCCTGATCAAATCAATCCAGCCTGTGCGCAGTTCGATGTGCTCGAGCGAGTCGGCCACGGTATTTTCTAGCGAGTTTGCGCTCACCTGTCCGGCACCTTGTAAGCTAACGCCAGCTTCTTCAATCTCTTGTACGCGATCGGTGAGCGCCTGAACTTGTTTGATCAACGAGACAAACGGCGCGATATCACGCGTGCATGCGGCACAGACAGTCGCTTGTTCGGGAAACTCGCTGCGGCAATACGGACAATGCAACGGCGAGGGGGTCATCGGGCAGTCAGTTGAAACTGGTACACAGCCTGTCTGCCTTCGCTATCAGACGCAACGACACGTAGGTGATGCTGCCCCTGAGGAACAGAGACATTATCAAAGGCTATGCCGTGGTCGCTGACACCGGGCAAGACCCGGGGCGTTAGGTCAATCAAGGGATTTTTTAGATATTCAATTTGAACACTTTTCGGATCGATCTTTGTGCCATCCCGAGCGGTGACTGCGATTTTGATGGGAAAAGAACTCGCATTGACCTCTAAAGGAGAAACAACACTAATACTTGGCCCTCTGGAAATCCCGCGAGTGCTGATTGGCTTGGCATCGGGCAGGGCTGCTTCGTTGGCTGTGATCAATACAACCTGGCCCAAAGCCTGCGTTGAAATTGCGACTGCCATGATGCCTAAGAGCTGCAACAGCTTAACTTTCATCTTAGAAACTCCAGAATGGGATGCCCGGATACTGCAGATAAACGCGCTTTAATATACCCGAAATTTGTGATTTTTCTCAAAAAATAAGCTACTCCGCGGATCACTTACCCCCCGCCAATCGTCGGATATAGCGTGTTCACCAAACCCTTTCAATCCAGGATGTAAACTACTACTATGCGTATCCTTGTCATTGAAGATGACGCCACCCTCGGGCGCGCGTTACAAGAATATTTAACCGATCAAGGTTACGTGGTTGACTGGGTAGACGACGGACAACGTGGCATGGATATGCTTCACCATCATCAATACGATTTGTCTGTTCTTGATCTCAGTTTGCCAAGCATTGATGGGCTCCACATCCTGAAGACCCTGCGTGATCAGGGCAACAACACGCCAGTCCTTATCTTGACCGCTCGAGATGGTTTGCACGATCGTGTAACAGGCTTAGATGCTGGGGCAGATGACTATCTGACTAAACCATTCGAGCTGATTGAGTTCGCTGCCAGAGTGCGTGCGGTCATTCGCCGACGCATCGGTTTGACTCATTCGGTGATTGAGTTCGGTGGCTTGTCGTTTGATCTTTCTAACCGCGAATTACGTGTAGCGGGTAATCGTCTTGCGTTATCAGTGAGAGAGCTATCCGTTTTGGAAATGCTGCTCAATCAGTCCGGCAAGGTCGTGACTAAGCAGCAAATTGTTCAAGCTTTATCCGCGATTGATGCCGATTTTAGTGAAAATGCAGTTGAGGTTTATATATACAGACTGCGGAAACGCTTGGAAGGTACTGGCGTGCTGATCCAAACAATTCGCGGCTTTGGTTACAGCCTAGATGTCGAATCCCAGACCACCGAGTGACGCGAGCATTTCTTTTTTGCGCTCGGGTTCCTTGGCCCGGCACTTGGTATGGCGTTTGTTGCCACCCGTTGTTTTGCTGGGCACACTCGGTCTTTGTGCCACCTGGTTGATTACGCACAAGTTTGAAATTGAAGAATGGGCACTACAAGACCTTTTCTGGTTGATGCTAGCTGGACAACTTGCGTTAATTACCTCTTTGGCATGGGTCATACTGCGGGGCGTCAGATCCGGGTTACAAGCAGTCAACCAGATATCCGCGCAGATCGCATTGCGCTCGGCAGACGATTTAAGTCGCTTAAAAGTTGAGAGCTTGCCAAGCGAACTTGGCCCCTTGATTCGTCACACCAACGACTTGCTTGACCGCTTGGATGATTCGATTGCCGCTCAAAAGCGCTTTATAGGCAACGCGGCCCATCAATTAAGAACACCACTTGCAGGACTTCGACTTGAATCAGAGCTCATGTTGGCAAAAGAGCTTGCGCCGGATATCAGGGAGCGTGCTGAGCGCATCAAATCAGTCAGTGACCGAATGATAAGGATGGGACAACAACTTCTCGTCTTGGCGCGTGTTGATGTCCAGGCAGGCCCGCAGGATCACTTTGTAAGATTGGATCTTTGCGAATGGTTGCGCAGCGCCGGCTCTCAATGGTGGCATAAGGCTAAAGAAAGCAAGATTAATTTATTGATTGATGCCCCAGAGCAACCATTATGGATAGACGGAGACCCGGTTCTACTGAATGAATTATTAGGTAACCTGATCGACAATGCTTTGCGGTATGCTTCGGGTGCCAGTTATGTGCGTTTGCACATAACTGAGACTCCACCCACTTTAGCCGTCGAAGATGATGGTTGCGGGGTTAGTTCGAAAGAGCAGGGCCGAGTCTTCGAAGCCTTCTACCGGTCGCCAGAGGTTGCCGGTGAGGGGACAGGATTAGGGTTAGCAATCGTGCGCGAAATCGCCCGCGCGCACGGCGCTTGGTGGAACATCGTCAGTCGGCCGCAGTTTGCTGGGACTCGATTGACAGTGGTGTTCCCTGGGCCACGTATTGGGGCGCAATTAAACAGATTGGTAAAAATTAATGTCATCCGATAAATCTTCCTCAGGCAATTCTGGTGCGTCCACACCAGCTTCAGCGCTGATCGTCGGCGCAATCGGTGTCGTTTACGGCGACATTGGTACGAGTCCGCTTTACACGCTTAAGCAGTGCCTGGAAGGTTATGAACATTTCTCGCAAGAGCAGGTGTTTGGGACCTTATCTCTGCTGTTTTGGATGTTGATGGTTGTCGTCTCAATAAAATATGTTCTGTTCATTTTGCGAGCCGATAACAAAGGCGAGGGCGGAACAATGGCCCTGATGGGACTCGCTGTTCGAGGCCGACCCGCCTGGCAGAAGGCACTGTTGATTGCGCTTGGCACCTTTGGTACGGCGCTGTTCTACGGAGACAGCATGATTACGCCAGCGATTTCGGTGCTGTCAGCCGTAGAAGGGATCAGTCTGATCTCTCACAGTTTTGAGCAATGGGTGATCCCCATTTGCCTGGTGATTATCATTGCCTTATTTGTGATTCAGTCGCGTGGCACGGCAGTTGTTGGCAAGTTATTTGGTCCAGTCATGGTTGTTTGGTTTCTTGTCCTGGGCGCAATGGGTATCTGGCAGATCGCTCAAACACCCGAAATATTGAAAGCGCTGAATCCTGTTTACGCATTTAATATTATTCAAGCAGCACCTTATCGCACCTTTGTTCTGTTGGGTTCTGTGGTCCTGGCTTTGACTGGCGCTGAAGCACTTTACGCCGATATGGGGCATTTCGGTCGTGGCGCGATCCGCAAGGCTTGGTTTGCGCTTGTGCTACCCGCTTTGACACTTTGCTACTTCGGGCAGGGTGCTCTGTTGCTGCGCAATCCGGCTGCGATTGAAAACCCGTTCTATCTCATGGCACCCGCCGCAGGTTTAATCCCCCTCGTCATCTTCGCCAGTATTGCAACGGTGATTGCCTCTCAGGCTGTCATTTCAGGTGCTTTTTCGGTGACTCGTCAAGCAGTACAGCTCGGATTCTGGCCTCGTATGGATGTGCAACACACATCCGAACGCGAAGAAGGGCAAATCTATTTGCCGCGGGTTAACTGGTTTCTTTGTCTGGCAGTGATTGCCCTCGTCCTGATCTTTCAGAAGTCCGATAATCTGGCGAACGCCTATGGCCTCGCTGTCACGGGTACGATGCTGGTTACCACCATACTGGCCTTCGAAGTCTTGTTGCGCAACATCTCTCGCCTTCAGAAAATATTGATGTTCTCTTGCCTGTCCGTATTGATTGCGGTGGATGCCTTACTTTTTGCGTCTAACTCGCTGAAGTTTATCGAAGGGGGTTGGTTGCCCTTGCTGGTTGGTGTAGTCGTCTTCTGCTTTATGATGACCTGGCGTAACGGTCGAGCCTTGCTTGCTGAGATTCAGTTGCGTGACCGCCAGCCGCTGGGCGAGTTCATGGTGATGCTCGAAAATCACCCCCCCGCTCGTGTTGATGGGACCGCCATTTTTCTATCTGAAGCGATTGGTGTTGTTCCACCGGCTTTCTTGCATAACTTGAAACATAACAAAGTATTGCATCAGCAAAATTTATTTATGCACATCAAGGTAGCTGATACGCCGTTCGTGCAGATCGAGAATAAATTTAAATTCAACCCCCTGAGCGCAAGCAGTTGGGAAGCGACGGTCACTTACGGTTTTAAAGAAGAGCCTGATGTCCCTCATGCGCTTGAACAACTGGGTCAGTTGCACACTGAGGTTAACCTCGAACCGATGCGCACCTCATACTTCTTGTCGCGTGAAACTTTAGTGGTTATTAAGAAGTTCTCTTTTATTTCGGTGCGCAATCGCCTGTTCTCGCTCATGATGCGCAATGCAACGCGTAGCACCAGATTCTTTAGAATTCCACCCAATCGAGTGGTAGAAATGGGTACTCAAATAGAAATCTAGAATCGACTTAGCGTAAAAAAAACCGTGTTGATTATTAGTCAACACGGTTTTTTTATAAAAAAGATTTACTGATTTATTTTCGACCTGCCTTGGCTTCGATACGCATACGCAAGGCATTCAACTTGATGAAGCCTGCGGCATCCGCTTGGTTGTAGGCGCCACCATCGTCATCAAAGGTAGCAATGGTTTGATCAAACAGTGTGTCTTTCGAGTCGCGTGCGACGGTGTAAACGTTGCCTTTATAGAGCTTTAGTCGAACCCAGCCGTTTACTGCTTGCTGCGTGGTGTCAATCAACGCCTGAAGCGCGCGTCGTTCGGGCGACCACCAGTAACCGTTATAAATCAGCGAGGCATAGCGCGGCATTAAATCGTCTTTCAGGTGAGCTACTTCGCGATCTAAGGTGATTGATTCGATTGCGCGGTGACCTTTGAGTAAGATGGTGCCACCAGGTGTCTCATAGCATCCGCGCGATTTCATGCCGACATAACGATTTTCAACCAAATCCAGTCGGCCGATGCCGTGTTTACCACCCAATTCATTCAGTTTGGTCAATAGCTGTGCGGGTGATAAACGGACACCATTCAAGGCAACGGGATCCCCGTTTTCGAATTCCATGTCAAGATACTCTGCCTGATCAGGTGCAGCTTCAGGCGAGACCGTCCAGCGCCACATCGACTCTTCGGCTTCTGCCTTTGGATCTTCCAGGTGACGGCCTTCAAAACTAATATGCAGAAGGTTCGCGTCCATCGAGTAGGGCGCGCCGCCATTTTTGTGCTTCATGTCGATAGCAATACCGGCCTCTTCTGCGTAGGCAAGCAGTTTCTCGCGCGAGACCAAATCCCATTCGCGCCAAGGCGCAATGACCTTGATGCCTGGCTCTAATGCATAGTAGCCAAGCTCGAAACGGACCTGATCATTACCCTTGCCGGTAGCGCCGTGAGAGACAGCCTGTGCGCCGACCTGACGGGCAATTTCAATTTGGCGTTTGGCGATCAAGGGGCGAGCGATCGAGGTGCCCAGCAGGTATTCGCCTTCGTATACAGCGTTGCAGCGAAACATCGGGAAAACAAAATCACGCACGAATTCTTCACGCAAATCATCAATGAAAATTTGCTCAGGCTTAATGCCGAATTTGATTGCTTTTGCGCGAGCCGGTTCAAGCTCTTCGCCCTGACCAATGTCCGCTGTAAACGTGACGACTTCGCATTGATAGGTATCTTGCAACCATTTAAGAATGACGGATGTATCCAAGCCACCGGAATAGGCCAAGACTACTTTTTTGATATCGCTCATGAGTAACTCTGTGTAGATGCCAGCATATGATTTTAACCCTAAGCAGGGAGTATCGTTACGCTAGTCCAAATGTCCTAGAAGCAAGAACTCCATAAGGGCCTTTTGGACGTGTAAGCGGTTCTCTCCCTCATCCCATACGACGCTTTGCGGACCATCAATGACCTCAGCAGTCACTTCTTCGCCCCGATGTGCAGGCAGGCAGTGCATGAAAAGCGCATCGCCCGCGGCGGCAGCCATCATTTCCTGATCAACGCACCAGTCTGCAAACGCTTTGCGACGATCTTCGTTCTCAGCCTCGTAACCCATGCTGGTCCAGACATCGGTTGTCACCAGGTGCGCCCCCTGGCAGGCCTCCATTGGATCTGCGAATTCTTTTAAGACCTCAGGGCCAACCCCGACAATGCGTGCTGGATCTAGTTTGTAGCCAGTCGGGGCACTGACGTGAAGCGTAAAACCCAGTATTTGTGCGGCTTGTATCCAGGTGTAAGCCATATTGTTGGCATCGCCTACCCACGCGACGACTTTGCCGGCAATGCTTTCCCGGTGTTCAATAAAGGTAAAAATATCCGCAAAGACCTGGCAAGGGTGAAACTCATTCGTTAATCCGTTGATCACAGGTACGCGAGAGTATTCGGCAAAGCGCTCAATGCGAGTCTGCTCAAATGTTCTGATCATGACCAAATCAACCATGCGCGAGACAATCCGCGCGGTATCTTCAATCGGCTCGGACCGACCGAGCTGCGAGTCGGTGGTCGTTAAATGGATCACCGACCCACCCATTTGATACATGCCGGCCTCAAAGGACACGCGCGTTCGAGTGCTGGCTTTCTCAAAGACCATCGCGAGCGTCCGATCGTGCAGAGGCTGGTGTGGCTCGTAGCGCTTAAATTTGCCCTTAATGATTCGCGCACGATCGAGTACATAGTTCAGTTCGGTCACGCTCAGGTCTGCAAACTGAAGAAAATGTTTCAAAGGTTTTGTTGGTGCACTACTATCGGTCATACCTAGACTCCGGGGCTAATCCGCAACGGCACAGTCACGCGCGCAAAGGAAAAACTTCAATCATATACAATTCAGGCAACAGCGTCGTGTTTATTGTTAAACACGGTGCCTGAATGCGACCAGATGGGTTGTGCATGACAACAGAAGTGCAGTTTTTCGTTTTATATGGTGTGACAGAATCAGGTGCCACGTTTAGACCCAGTGATTGGGCAGAACGACTGGCGGGGGTACTTGCCCCTTATCGTCCCGCAAACTTCACAAAAAACCACATTAGCTATTCACCCTACGTGACGCCGACCAGTCTAGAGGGTATCAAGGCTGTCATTGTTGACGAGCGCCTTCGAGAGCTTGAGCCTTTGGCTTGGAAATTCGTTCACGATTTTGCAAAAGATAACGGGCTAAAAACAAATTTTGGCCCGCACCCCCAGTCTCATTAGTTCTGGTATTGCTTAAACGGGTGTAACGACCTGACCTGTTTTAAGAAAGGCATCGATGTTTTCAAGCATCAGATCTAACATTGCTTTTCTTGTTTCAACAGTCGCACTGGCAATGTGCGGCAGTAAAACGACGTTGTCCATGGTTTTTAATGCATCGGGTACTTTGGGTTCCTTGTCAAAAACATCAAGTGCAGCACCACCTAGGGCGCCTTCAGCAAGGACTTTGACCAGGGCTTGTTCGTCGATGACCGAGCCACGCGCAATGTTAACCAAAACAGACTGAGGCCCCAACGCCCGCATGACCTCTTCGTTGATCAGGTGTCTGGTGCTGGCGCCCCCCACCGTTGCAATCATCAAGAAATCACTCCATTTGGCCAGCTCGATTAGCGAGTCGAAGTAGTCGTAGGTGACATCATCGCGCTTACGTCTATTGTGATACGCCACTTGCATATCGAAACCAAGACCACGCTTAGCGATAGCTAAGCCGATGTTGCCCAGGCCGACAATACCAAGCTTTTTTCCACTGACGCGCATGCCGAGGGGCAGGCTGGCTGTTTTATTTTCCCAGTGATTTGCCCGGACAAAGCGATCGCCCAGAGCAATTTGACGAGGACAAGCAAGCAACAGGCCCCAGGCGATATCCGCAACACAGTCATCTAAAACCTCGGGGGTATTACTGACTTGAATGTTTCTTGCGTGCGCGGCAGCAATGTCTAGTGTGTCGTAACCGACGCCCCAACTACAGATGGCTTTCAGATTTGGTAAGGCATTGATGATCTCGGCTGATATGCCGGTGACAGCAGAGGTGACCGCTATCTCAATATCTTGCGCTTGCTCACGAAGAAAAGCAGCTTGATCAGGGGATTTCCAGAGTGCTAGTACGTCGTACCTTTCTTCAACTGCTGCGTTGGCGACAGGTGATCCAGAAAGAGAACCGATTTGAAGTATGCGGGGTTTGCTCATATTGGCTGTAAGTTTTATGCGTTGAGATTGACCAGCGCACTACTTTACATCCAATTAAGGCCCAGCGGCAGAAAGTTACCAGTGGGCCCGACTTGACGTGATTAGGCCAGCGATTTAATTGCAGCTGACAACCGGCTCTTATGACGAGCAGCTTTGTTTTTGTGAATGATGTTTTTGTCAGCGACGCGATCGATGATACTTGTCGTCTTTTGCAAAACCAGATTGGCGGCAGCTTTGTCACCAGCCTCAATGGCTTCACGCACACGTTTGATCGACGTCCGCAACATTGAGCGCAGACTTGAATTGTGCTTGTTCAGCGCTACCGATTGGCGGGCGCGTTTACGGGCTTGGGCGGTATTTGCCATGAGATTGCGATATCTTACTGTTAGTTAGGTTGGCAGGGGGATACCCTGTGAAGCCTTCTACTATAGCATTAAGCCCATGAATTGCAAACCATTATTCTGGATTTTGCCGTTGTTTTGCGGTGTTCGCGATTGAATCTTGCAGTTTTCCAACAGATGACTGCCCGAGCCCTAAGCAAAACCTAGATAGCTAAATGCTTGACGCGCGTCTGAAGTCTTGGGCTTTGATGCCGACCAACCAGAGCACTACTAGATAAACTGATCCCGAGATTGTCAGCACCAAGGCAAGTGCACCAATCCTCATGAGCGGCACAGATTGCAGGCTAAACCAGTCTACTTGTGTTGACAGTAGGTGCAAACAGACGCCCATGGCCGTCAGAGCTGTCAAGATCCGCGCTGTAAATATTAGCCAGCCACGTTGAGGTCTGTAAACCTGTTTGCGCATCAATCCAACCAGCAGTGCGATTGCATTGAGCGTCGCCGCCACGCTGATAGACAGCGCGAGTCCAGCATGCGCAAAGCGTGGTACAAAAATCAGATTCATGATTTGTGTTGCGAGCAAAACATAGATCGCAATTTTTACCGGGGTACGGATATTTTGTTGAGCATAATATCCAGGTGCCAATACTTTGACTGCAAGCAGCCCAATCAGACCGACAGAGTAAGCGACGACAGCAATTTCTGTTTGCTCGACATCAGCTGCCTGATAAGCGCCGTAGTGAAATAGCACTGAAACTAATGCACGCGGGATTAGCATCATCGTCACGGCAGCGGGTAGCCCGAGCAGGAGAACAAGCTTCAAGCCCCAGTCCAGCAGATTGCTGTAGTGGCCATTCGACATATCCGCACTTGCTTTTGAAAGCGACGGCAGCAGCACGGTGCCCAGCGCGACCCCTATCATTGCGGTGGGAAACTCCATCAAGCGATCACCGAATGACAGCCAAGTCACACTGCCTGGCGTCAACCAGGTGGCAATATTCATGTTGATCAACAGCGATATTTGAGCCACCGAGACCCCAACAATTGCTGGCAGCATTTGTCGCATAATTCGTTTGACTGTGGGGTCACCTAAGGCTTCGCTGACGTGTATGGACAGGCGAGGGCGTAACCCGATTTTGCTGAGGGCGACCCACTGTATGACTAATTGCATGACCCCGCCTATCATCACGCCAATTGCCAGCGCGTAAATCGGGTTTTCGAGGTAGGGCGATAAGCCGAAAGCGGCGCCAATCATGGATAGATTGAGCAATACTGGGGTAAAAGCCGGGATCGCGAATTTACGCCACGTGTTGAGTATGCCGGACGCCAAGGCCACCATGGACATGCATAGAATGTAAGGGAACATAATGCGTGTCATCGTGACGGCAGCACTGAAAGTCGCTTCTCTGCCTGATGTGTTAAGACCACTGGCCATCACACCTAGCAAGATAGGGGCAGCAATGACACCGATCAGGGTAATGAGCAACAAGATACTAAACAGAGCTAACGCCACACGATCCAACAATATTTTTACTTGCTGGTCGTCGTGTCGATTTTTTGCCTCGCCCAGGATTGGCACAAACGCTTGCGAGAATGCACCCTCAGCGAACAGACGTCTCAGCAGGTTGGGGATGCGGAAGGCGACCCAGAAAGCATCTGTCAATGGTCCCGCACCAAAAGCACGGGCAATCACCACATCCCGACCAAGGCCCGCTATTCTGGATAACAGCGTAAAGCCGCTAACAAGAGCGGTCGTTCTCAACAGGCTCATGGTCTGAAAACGTGTTGCTTCAAACTAACGCGTCAAAAATTCGTGCTTTGATTTGTTCAACGGAACCTAAGCCTTCGACTTTACGATAGCGGGGTGCCGTCGCGGCGTCAGCCGCAGCCCAGCTTGAGTAGTAGTCCACCAGAGGACGTGTCTGATCGCGATAAACCGCCAGTCTGTGTTTGACGGTTTCTTCTTTATCATCTTCACGCTGGACAAGAGGTTCACCCGTGACGTCATCCAGTCCCTCCACCTTAGGGGGGTTGAATTTGAGGTGATAGGTTCGCCCGCTGGCTACATGAGAACGCCGCCCACTCATCCGTTCAACAATATCTTCCTCCGGTACTGCGATTTCCACGACAAAGTCCAGCGCGACATCGGCGAACTTGAGCGCGTCAGCTTGAGGAATCGTACGGGGGAAGCCGTCAAACAGATACCCTTTTGCACAGTCGGCTTGCTGCAATCGATCTTTAACCAGACCAATAATCAGGTCATCGGACACCAAGGCACCGCTGTCCATGATTTTCTTGGCTTGTATCCCCAGGGGTGTGCCGGCTTTAACTGCCGCACGCAGCATATCCCCAGTCGATATCTGTGGAATACCGAACTTTTGCGTAATGAATGCGGCTTGTGTGCCTTTACCGGCACCAGGCGGTCCGAGCAGGATGAGGCGCATGAAAACTCCTGATTCTTATATTGATTAATACTGGCATTATGCCGCAACAAAACGGCGACTGCTGAGGCTACTTAGCCAAGCTTACACTGAGCGCTCAAGTATCGAGCGAACACGAACAAGATCTTCTTCCGTGTCAACACCAGCGAATGGTCGGGTTGACAGGATTTTGACAGCTATCTGGTAGCCATTTTCGAGCGCCCTGAGTTGCTCTAGAGACTCGATGGTTTCAAGGATACCCGGACTCAGTGTCGGAAATCGGCTCAGAAAACCACAGCGATAAGCGTACAGACCAATGTGGTGCAGAGCAGGCAAATCGGGAGCCAGCACCTTAGCGCCGTTGGCAAGGACATCACGATGCCAGGGAATAGGTGCGCGCGAAAAATAGAGAGCCTGCTGCTTCGCGTCACAAACAACTTTGACAACGTTAGGGTTAAACAGTGCCTCTGCATCTTGAATGGGCGCGGCGCAGGTCGCGATGTGGGCGTTGGGGTGATCGGCCAGACATTGCGCCACTGCATTGATCATGGCGGGTTCGATCAGGGGTTCATCGCCCTGCACGTTCACAACGATATCGTGGTCGCCTAAACCTAAGCTCTCTGCCGCTTGCGCCAGCCTGTCTGTGCCAGTCAGGTGTGTTGTCGAGGTTAGCAGCGCCGTGATGTCAAACTTCGCTGCCGCTGCAACAATATCGGGATGGTCAGTTGCAATGACGACTTGTCCCGCGTTGGACAACAGCGCACGCTGTGCCACCCTGACGACCATCGGCACGCCGGCCAGATCCGCCAACATT
Organism: Jezberella montanilacus; assembly: GCF_003003055.1. Classification (GTDB taxonomy): domain Bacteria; phylum Pseudomonadota; class Gammaproteobacteria; order Burkholderiales; family Burkholderiaceae_B; genus Zwartia; species Zwartia montanilacus. Next base: position 218,417 of record NZ_PVTV01000011.1, on the reverse strand, counting down.
TTGCCCGGTAGTCTGGTCGAGGCATGTCGAGCGGGGATAATGACGCTGAACGGACTGATCATTTCAGTTTGCTTCAGTCTCGCTTAGTTCGACCGTATCGTCGAGCTTTTTAGCCTCGTTTTCGAGCATGATGGGAATCCCGTCACGTATTGGATAGGCCAATCGATCCGCTTTGCAAATAAGCTGCCCCAAAGCCCGATTCAGTTTAAGGCGACCTTTGCAAAGCGGGCAAACAAGAATGTCAAACAAGCGAGTATCCATAAAGGCTATTGTAATCCCAAGCTTTTTTTGTTGCGCTGAATTTGGGTCAATCTGCTATCCAACCAAGCGGCGAACGTTGGATCCCCGAAGCGGGTGTCTACCTCGACCGACCAGAGACGTTGATCAAGCTGCGGATCGCATTTGATTGCATCTTTGGCGGTGATGAGAATAACTGAACAGTCGATTGAGGCTAAAAACCGGTAGTCAAGCGCACGGTGGTCGGTGAGGGCGGACGTGGCCACGAGCCTCACGCCAAGTTGCCGGAGTCCCTGGAAAAACTGTTCTGGTTCACCAATTGCGGCAGCAGCGCAGATGCTGTTCTGCCCGTGTTGAGCCAAAAATGCTTCGAGCGTGAGTCGTTCTTGTGAGGCTAAATGGCGTATCCCCACGATGTCCTGATACATCGCTAGCTGGCGGTGAGTCAGTGCACTGCCGGGTATCTGGCCAGCGACCCCCGAGGCGTTACCTCGGTAGTTGGTGATCACGACGTCGGCAACAGCCAAGCGGTGAACGCCTTCTCGCAAAGGCCCAGCCGGTTGAACCCACCCATTGCCAACCCCCCGGTGGTCTTGCACAATGATTTCCAGATCCCGGGCAAGTGCCAGGTGCTGCAGGCCATCATCACAAATCACGACGTCGATATTGGGATGCACAGCGAGCAGCTTGGTTGCGGCAGTTTCACGCTTGTGAAAAACGCAAACAGGGACCTGAGTCAGCCGAGCGATCAAGGCGGGCTCGTCTCCAAAAATGTCTGAACTGAGGTCACCGACACCGCATTGAGGCTCGCGCGAGGGACGCGCTGCGTAACCGCGACTGATTACACCGGGACGCCACCCTTTGGCTTGCAATAGTTTGATCAGTCCAATCGTTGCTGGTGTTTTACCCGTACCGCCTGCGTACAGGTTGCCGATCACCACAACGGGTAACGAGCTTTTGAACCTCGGGGCGTGAACATGTGTGTAATACCAACGCCTGACTGAGAGCAGCACCTCAACGAGCCAGGCCAGTGGGACCAAAATACGGGAAATAGCGTTACGAGTGAGCCAAAGTCGGTGCACCAATTGGTGAGTTGAAGCAGTAAAACTACTGGACTTCAATCGTGCGCCTGCGTCGCGAAATTGACATGTCCAATTCCTGCACGTTTGGCCGCTTGCATTGCTGTCACAACATACTGATGAGGTGTCATCGCGTCTGCGTAAATGACCAGTGTGGCGTCTTCTGGCTTAGGATTCGCTACTTTTAAGGCAGCTGCTATCTCTTCTAACAGACCACCGGCAAGGAGTTCGCCCCCCAACGCGTACTGACCGCTTTGGTTGATGGCGAGAATGAGTTCGGTAGGCGCTTTTTCAGTAGTATTTGCTTTGGGCAAAGCGACTTTGAGTGCGACCTGTGGCGTGAAGGTGGTCGTTGCGGCCAAAAAAATTAGCATGACCAGCAAAATATCAATGAGCGGGATCAGATTAATGTCCGGTCCGTCCGTGTCGTGCTCTGACGAAAATCGCATCGCTTTAGCCTCGCGATCCGCTCGAGAGGGCATCGTTGAGCTGACGAGAGGCTTGCTCCATCAAAATCAGCAGGTTCGCCACTCTCGATTTGAAGTACCGATGCGCCATCATCGCCGGAACTGCAATCACTATCCCAAAGCCTGTGTTGTACAAGGCAGTCGAGATACCTCGTGCCAATTGTGTTGGATCCGTTCCGTCCGGACGATAGGATCCAAATATTTCAATCATGCCGACGACTGTACCAAACAGCCCCATAAGAGGCGCGATGCTGGCTATCAAACTCAGCAATGGCAGATAGCGGTTGAGGTAATGAGCCTGCTCGCGACCAGCATCTTCAATAGCCAGTCGGCGCTGCGCGGGGGGTAGGTCACTTCTTTTGTAGGTTTCAACCAAGATTGCCCCGAGCGGGGAGGCGGCAGCAATTTTTGCGAGGGCAGCGGAATGATCATGACTAGAGCGCAAGGACTGCAACAGGGTGGCTGCCAGTCCTGTCGGAACGACCCGCTGGGTGCGTAAGCTCAGGAACCTCTCGATGCTGATCGCGACCATCGCGACCGATAGAATGATCAAAAACCAAATTGGCCAACCTGCCTGTGAAACAATTGACTGCAAAGCGAACCTCGACGTGTTGAAATGGCACTTAGCCGACCGCTATCGTAAGGGCGGGAGCACCAATCTGGCAAGTGTTGTTCTTGATCAAAGATTATCCACAGAACCTGTGGATAATTCTGTGCGTATCCCCCGCAAACGTGGATCTTTGTGGCTCTTGCTGAGGTTGATCAAAAAATACGCAATCAACTGCTATTTTTAAATTTGTTATATATATCAATTACTTGTATTTTTATGACGATAAGTATTTGGAAATTTGCAAAAAAATATCAAGTAGCTTAATGACTTACCGTCATTTGGCAAGCTCTGTGGACACATTTAGCTCTGGAACGCTTATGACAATTGGAAGTCAAGTAAACGGACGTGATTTAACGCCGGAAATTATGACAGTTTCAAGACTAAATAAAGTAGTGCGAGAAATTCTTGAGACTGACTTCGATAACGTGTGGGTTTCTGGCGAAATTTCGAATTTCACGCCCGCAGCTTCTGGACATTGGTATTTCACACTAAAGGATAACTTGGCATCTGTTAGGGCCGTGATGTTTCGAACTAGAGCTATCGCGACCGGTTTCATGCCACGAGCGGGTGATGCTGTTGAAGTCAGGTGCCGACCCACCTTGTATGAGGCGAAGGGCGAGTTCCAATTGCAGGTCGAACAAATGCGCAAAGCAGGCCAGGGCGGTCTCTTTGAGGCGTTTTTGGCGTTGAAAGATCGGTTACAAAAGGAAGGGCTGTTTGATCCCGAGAACAAGCGCCCATTGCTGGGGCGTCCGCGCGCCATCGGGATTATTACTTCGTTGTCTGCTGCTGCGCTGCAAGATGTGTTGACCGCTCTTAAGCGAAGAGCTCCCCACATACCCTTGATTATCTATCCGGCCTTGGTTCAAGGCAGCGACGCACCGCTGCAATTGCGTCAGGCTCTGGCAGCTGCGTGTGAGCGATCCGAGGTCGATACCCTTTTAATTGTCAGAGGAGGCGGTAGTATCGAGGATTTATGGGCTTTTAACGACGAGGCGCTGGCGCGAGATATTGCCTCTAGTGTGATACCAGTGGTTACGGGTGTCGGGCACGAGACTGATTTCACGATTGCTGATTTTGTTGCTGACTTGCGAGCCCCCACACCGACTGCCGCGGCTGAGCTCGTCTGTGAAACCCGTGATGAGCTCTTGACACGAGTTGGAGAGGCAAGTCGAGCTATCTCTAGGACTCATCAGCGCCTGACGGAGCGCTATTGGCAACGGCTTGATCGGGCAGGTGCGACGCTGGTTTCGCCGGCGCAAAGACTGCAACTTCAATCTGAGCGAATCAAGTCGTTGATGCAGCGCCTGATTTCTGCGGTGCAGAAAAACCAGTACTCGGTAAGGGTTCGTGTTGACACGGCAAGGCGTGCCTTGATCTATGCTCGACCCAGTGTCTCGGCCAAAACGCTTCAGGTTGAGCGAGCGCTTGAAACGCTCAAATCAGCGAGCCAGCAACAATTAACGACGAGGCGGGCTCGGCTAGAGGCTGCTCATGCTCAAATCCGGGCGCTAAGCCCTGACCATACGCTAGCGCGTGGTTATGCGATTGTCTTCGATCAAAGTGGTGGCGTTGTTCGTTCGACAACCTCCATTTCATCAGGTCAGCAATTATCTGTCTTGGTGGGTGATGGTGGCTTTGAAGTCAAGGTTTCAACTTGAACACAAACGCTATTCGTCCGATACAATAGACTTCCTTAAATGCCTTTTGTTTTGTCTTAAACCTCTTTAGGATTTTGCTGCGATGGCTCACACGCTCCCCCCCCTCCCTTATGCGATGGATGCACTTGCACCCACGATTTCAAAAGAAACACTCGAGTTTCACTATGGTAAGCATCATCAAACCTATGTGACTAACCTGAATAATCTGATTCCTGGTACAGAATTTGAATCAGCCTCTCTTGAAGAAATCGTCAAAAAATCTTCTGGTGGTGTGTTCAACAACGCAGCCCAGATCTGGAATCACACCTTTTACTGGAACAGCCTATCACCAAATGGTGGTGGTGAACCAACAGGCAAACTGGCTGATGGCATCACTGCGAAATGGGGCTCGGTTGCCGCGTTCAAAGAGGCTTTTAATAAGTCTGCCGCTGGCAATTTCGGTTCTGGTTGGACTTGGTTGGTCAAGAAAGCAGACGGTTCGCTTGATATTGTCAACACGAGCAATGCCGGCACACCACTGACCACCACTGACGTTGCTTTGCTGACCTGTGATGTCTGGGAGCACGCCTATTACATCGATTACCGCAATGCACGCCCTAAGTACCTCGAAAGCTTCTGGTCTTTGGCTAACTGGTCGTTTGCCGCTCAAAATCTCGCTTAATTACTTCATCTGAAGTATTCAGGCGAGCAGTTGTCGGTTTCGACGCTGAGTCCGTAGAAAAAGTGTGCAAAATTGGCCCGGTCTTACCGGGCCTTTTTTTTTAATGAAAAATTTAAAGCCCGCCTATTGATTTGCCCGCTGAGACACCGTGCTTGGCAAACCAGCCTTCCTCCATTTCAAGCGTGTACAGCACGGGTTCGGTTGAACAATGTGAGGTTTCAGTCATCGGTGCCATTTCTGCAATGTTGGTAATGACACCATTTGCTTTAATGAAAGCAATAGATAGCGCAATTTTTGTGTTTTTCATCCAGAAGCATTGCACGTTGGCTTGCTCGAAGACGAATACCATGCCGTGATTTGGTTCTAGCGAATCTCGAAACATCAAGCCTTTGGTTCGCGCCGCATCGGTGGCAGCGATCTCGGCAGTGATCACATGCATGCCTGCAGTGAGGCGTTTGACCGGCAATGTTTGTGCCGAAGCCGACTGTGTTTCAGTAAGCAGCAGCGTCAGACACAAGGCAAGCGCACTCAGTTGAGCCAAACTACCAAGTTTGGTCAATTTCCTTTCAAAAAACATAACAACCTCGCTCGAAGGGGGATACACCCCCTTAGTTTAAGCGGCTGTTATGTTTGTTGCTTGCTTACCTTTAGGGCCCTGTGTGATTTCGAACAGGACTTTCTGGCCTTCTTTGAGCGTTTTGAAACCGTTCATCTGGATCGCTGAAAAGTGTGCGAACAAGTCCTCGCCGCCATTATCGGGTGTAACAAAGCCGAAACCTTTCGCGTCGTTGAACCATTTAACGGTGCCGCTTTCTTTGACCCCTGAACCTGAACCTGTATCTGCATCTGACATACCGACTGCCTCTTTGCGTTTTGTATAAACTACATACTTGAGTTGTTACAGCCCCTCACTCATTCAGACGGACAAGTAAAGCTTAGTCTTGTTATCAAAATCTTGTTTCTATCTGAACGAGTAAGATGCATCTGTGCTGATTTATTAAGCCTTACCAAAATTTAAGTCTCTGGTACGACTACTAAATAGACAGATAAACCGTTTGTAACAAAAAATCAGAATTTTGTGATCTCTCGCGAGTAATGGATTGCCCTTATATCAAACATGGCTACAAGAATTGATCTGCCTCCCGATTTAGTTGTAGAGAAGCAAACTACCCGCACGGCGCCACCGCCGATGTATTACGTGTTACTGCTCAATGACGATTACACGCCAATGGAGTTTGTGGTGCATATTTTGCAGAAATTTTTTGCAAAAAATGAAGAACAGGCCACACTCATTATGTTGCAGGTTCACCACGAAGGAAAAGGCGTCTGTGGTATCTACCCAGAAGACATCGCTGCGACAAGAATTAGTCAAGTTTCTCAATACGCTAGAGCTCGGCAACATCCCCTGCAATGTGTAATGGAACGAGCCGATCCGACGTAAATTTTTTTAAAACATTACAAATTGTGTGTGCAAGTCTCATTTTATTGCTCGAAAGGCATAGAATGAAATCGTGAAAGCAATTATGACGAGAAGGACGGAGGAAACATGATTTCCCAAGAGCTTGAAGTGAGCCTGCATATGGCGTTTGTAGAGGCCCGCTCTGCTCGGCATGAATTTATTACGGTTGAGCATCTGTTGCTTGCCCTGCTTGATAATGCCGCTGCGATTGAAGTCTTGAAAGCTTGTTCCTGTAACTTGGACGACGTGCGTCAGAACTTACGCAAGTTTGTGACTGACAATACACCCGTCATCCCGTCAGGTGCCGAAGTCGACACCCAGCCGACGCTGGGCTTTCAGCGAGTGATTCAGCGCGCGATCATGCATGTTTCAGCGGGTGGTGCATCGAAAAAACCTGTTACTGGCGCCAATGTGCTGGTAGCCATTTTTGGTGAAAAAGATTCGCACGCTGTTTATTACCTGCAGCAGCAAGGTATATCGCGTTTGGACGTGGTGAACTATATTTCCCACGGGATCAGTAAACAAGCCGCTGCTGAATCAGCTCCGTCCTCTAAAGATCCTCAGTCAATAGGCGAGGAGGCTACCGATGTCAAACAATCACCACTTGATCAGTACGCTCAGGATCTTAATGCTGCCGCTATTGCTGGTCGAATTGATCCCTTGATCGGTCGTGAGCACGAAGTTGAGCGAGTGATCCAGATTCTGTGCCGTCGTCGCAAAAATAACCCTCTGCTCGTTGGCGAGGCGGGTGTGGGGAAGACCGCAATCGCAGAAGGTTTAGCGTACCGCATTACCCAGCACGAAGTGCCCGAAATTTTGCAAGATGCTCAGGTGTTTTCGCTGGATATGGGCTCGTTGCTGGCCGGCACTAAATATCGCGGTGACTTTGAGCAACGTTTGAAAGCCGTCTTGAAGCAGCTAAAAAATAATCCAAATGCTATTTTGTTTATCGATGAAATCCACACCTTGATCGGAGCAGGCTCTGCCTCGGGTGGCACGCTTGATGCCTCGAACTTGCTAAAACCCGCTCTCTCCTCAGGACAGTTGCGTTGCATTGGTGCGACAACTTACACCGAGTTTCGAGGGGTATTCGAAAAAGATGCAGCGCTCTCGCGTCGCTTCCAGAAGATCGATGTCGCTGAGCCAAGTGTTGAACAGACGATACAGATATTGCGAGGCCTAAAGGGGCGCTTTGAGAGCCATCACGGCGTGAAATACTCTTCGGCTGCCTTGACAGCAGCTGCTGAATTGTCCGCGAGACATATCAATGACCGTCATTTGCCCGACAAGGCCATAGATGTCATTGACGAAGCGGGTGCCGCTCAGCGCTTATTACCAAAATCCAAGCAGAAAAAAGTAATAGGAAAAGTCGAAATCGAAGGAATTATCTCCAAGATTGCCCGCATCCCACCTCAGACTGTCTCTAGTGACGACCGCAGCAAGCTCGCCACCCTCGACCGGGATTTGCGCACAGTGGTATTTGGCCAGGATGTGGCCATTGAGGCACTCTCGGCCGCTATCAAAATGGCGAGATCCGGTTTGGGCCGACCTGAAAAACCAATTGGCGCATTTCTTTTATCAGGGCCGACTGGAGTAGGTAAAACAGAGGTTGCAAAACAGCTGGCTTTTACGCTCGGCATTGAATTGTTGCGCTTCGACATGTCAGAGTACATGGAGCGTCACACCGTCTCGCGCCTGATTGGTGCCCCGCCAGGATACGTTGGGTTTGATCAAGGCGGCTTACTGACTGAAGCTATCCACAAGCAACCGCACTGCGTGTTGTTGCTCGACGAAATAGAAAAAGCGCATCCAGAGGTATTTAATATCCTGCTCCAAGTCATGGATCATGGCACGCTTACGGATAACAACGGACGTAAATCAGATTTTAGAAATGTCATCCTCATCATGACAACGAATGCTGGTGCAGAGGCAATGAGTAAACCAAATATCGGTTTCTCAAATACGCGAGTTGCTGGCGATGAAATGGCGGATATCAAGCGGCTGTTTTCGCCAGAGTTTCGTAACCGGCTCGACTCTATCGTGCACTTCGCACCTTTGTCAAAAGAGGTCATTCTGCGCGTCGTAGACAAGTTCTTAATGCAACTCGAAGATCAGCTGCACGACAAACGTGTTGAGGTGACATTCACTGATGCATTACGACAGCATCTCGCCAAGACTGGTTTTGATCCATTGATGGGCGCACGGCCCATGCAGCGACTGATACAAGATACGATCAGAAGAGCGTTGGCGGATGAGCTGCTTTTTGGTCAACTCGTCGATGGCGGTATTGTCACAATTGATGCAGACGACGATGGTAAAGTGCAACTCTCTTTCGGAGAAGCGCCCGGTAAGGCGTCAAAAACTCCAACTGGTTCTGATCAGGAAACAGAGTTGGTTCATTAAAGTTAAAGGCGTTTAATGGCGTTTCATCTACACTGCCATGGTTGCGGTGCCCGCTATGAACGTAAAAAGCTTCGATCAGACGAATGGGCTCGTTGCTCCCGTTGCGGAACAGTTCTTGAGACCTATTCAGTGTTGCGACCTGACTCCTGGTTGGCACTCTGCCTATCAGCACTGATCGGGTTGATTTTCGCCAACGCTTTTCCTTTGGCAATTCTAGACTTCCAGGGGCTCGAACAAAGCGCGGGCTTTCTGGATGCGATTCGAATTACGTGGTCAGCCGGGTACGAACCCGTCGCAGTCATGACTTTTGCGGTTGGCTTCTTTTTTCCTTTGTTGCATCTGTTGATCTTGCTATGGATTTTCATTCCTTTGGCAGTCATGAAGATCCCGGGGCACATAGAATTGGCGTTACTGGCGGTCGATCATTTACGGCGTTGGTGTATGGTCCCCGTTTTACTGACCGGGATTCTTGTCTCGGCTTTTAAAATGGCGGATTTCGCCTCGTTGAGTCTACAGCCCGGGTTGCATTCACTCATTTTTTCAACGCTCCTGCTGACTGCCATCGGTACCCTGGACAGTCACAAAATTTCATTGATGATTTTGGATCTCGGCCTGCCGTTGGGCGAGCAAAAAGCAGTCAAGCCCCCCTCTCCGGCGATGGTTTCACGAACTTGGGCATTACTTTGCGCAGCTGCCGTGATGTACATCCCGGCGAACTTGCTTCCAATCATGAGCACAAGTGGTGTGACGGGTGACTCTTCTCACACCATCATGGGCGGTATCATCGAGCTGTGTGAAATGGGTTCATGGGACGTTGCAGCGGTCGTATTTATTGCCAGCATGGTCGTGCCAATATTCAAACTTGTAGCGCTGGCGCTGCTGGTGTGGCAGACTCAACAGGGGCACGTGAATCAGTTGGAGCAACGCACTCGCTTGTATGTCTTCGTTGAAATTATCGGACAGTGGTCCATGCTTGATGTGTTTGTCGTTCTGCTGATGAGCGCTCTCGTGCAATTTGGCTCGTTGATGAGCATTCAACCTTCAGCTGGCGCCGCCGCTTTCGGTGCAGTTGTTGTTTTGACGATGCTCGCAGCGATGGGATTTGACCCGAGGCTGGCGTGGCGCCGGGCAGGGCATAAAGGCTTTTTAAAACAGTGAGGACCGGCATGCCGGATATGCATAGCAATTCTGAAAAAGGGCTTCCTAAGCCCGCAATTTCTCGTAGATCAAAACGTAATCTCGCTTGGATATGGCTCGTGCCAATTGTTGCCTTGCTAATTGGTATTTCCATCGTCTGGAGCTCTTACAACAAACGAGGACCAACGATCACCATTAAATTTGGTGCTGCAACAGGACTCGAAGTGGGTAAAACCCACGTGCGGTTTCGCGATGTCAATATTGGTATTGTTAAGCAAATCCAATTGACGGGTGAACGAGATTCAGTGCTGGTTGTCGTTGAGTTGCAAAAGTGGGCACAGGGCTTTGCTCAAGAAGGAACCAAATTCTGGGTGGTCAGACCTCGATTCGGTGTTGGTGGTATTTCAGGCTTGAACACCTTGTTGAGTGGGTCTTACATTGCAGCAGACGCCGTCTCTCCGATGACTGAGATGCCCAGCGTCAATAGCTTTGTTGGTTTGGAGATTCCGCCACCTATTTTTAACGATCAGCCTGGCACTTTATTTTCCATCAAGACGAAGGATCTAGGCTCCTTGGAGCCGGGTTCTCCCGTTTACTACAAGCGGATTCAAGTCGGGTTGGTTACTGATTATTCGCTTGATAGCTCTGGCGATGCAGTTCTAGTCAAAGTGTTTGTGAATGCACCTTACGACAAATTTGTCACCACCAGAACGCGCTTCTGGAACGCAAGCGGCGTAGACGTGACAGTCGGCATGCAAGGCGTAGAGGTCACAACTGAATCTCTTATGTCTATTCTGGCGGGCGGACTGGCGTTTGAGAATTTCGGTGCAATTGAGGGAGCACCAGCTGATAAAAACGTTCCATTCAAACTTTATTCTGGCATCAAAGAGGCGAGAAGTTTGCCTGAGGGGCTTGTTTTCCCAATTGTGATGCGCTTTTCACAATCAACGAGAGGTCTTGAAAAAGGCGCCCCAATCGACTTCAGAGGTGTCGATTTAGGTAAAGTCGAAGATGTTCAGATTGAATTTGATAAAGCCACCTCGTCGTTCACAACCGTCGTAACCGCTAATCTGTACTTTGAACGTATGGGTAAAGAGTATGAACGCATGCTTGAGCAGAAAAGTACCGTCGAGGATGTGACAAAAACCATGTCCGGGCTTGTGAGTGCGGGTATGCGAGGGCAGTTGCGGGTGGGTAATATCCTGTCAGGGCAACTCTACATCACGCTTGCCATGTTTCCCGATGTGAAAAAACTGAATGTTAAACCCGCGTTGCCCTTCGCGATGCCGACCCGGCCTTCTGACAGCATTGAAGAGTTGCAGTCGCAGGTTGGCAGCATAGTTGCCAAACTAGACAAAATTCCTTACGAAGAGATTGGTGCTAACTTAAATCTCGCTCTCAAGCAGTTCAATAAATTGACGAGTAACGTGGACATGAGTGTGACGCCCGAACTGACCCGGACGCTAAAGACTTTAACCAAAGTGCTTGAAAACTTTGATGGCCTCACCGCACCAGGCAGCGAGCTACCCCAAAACATGACCATCATGCTTGAGGAATTAACGAGAGGTTTGCATTCGATTCGAAACCTTACTGACTCGTTACAAACGCAACCTGAATCGCTTATTCGTGGTCGCAATACCAAAATCTACTCGCGTGAAACGCTTGGAGCACCGAACCGATGAAACACGCTTTGAAAATCTTATGTTTGACGGGTCTGCTTGTCCTTGCGGGTTGTGCTTCGACACCATCCAACTATTACACCTTGGTGCCTTTGAGCATAGATGAGCCGATGACTTTGACCTCGAACAATGTGGGTCCTTACGTTTTGGGTGAGGTTGCAGTCCCCGCAGATATCGATCAAACATCGCTCGTTGTTCAGGACAGCGATGGCCGTTTGCTGATGCTTGAGTATGATCGTTGGGTAGCACCTGTGTCTGCACAATTGCAAAATGCGCTGTCAAAGAGTTTGACGCAAAAGCTGGGTTTCCCACCCGTCCATAATTTGAACGTGGCGATAAATGACAAACGCAACACGCGTATCCGAGTTGCGGTGCACTCGTTTGACTTGCTCGCAGGGCGTTACGCTGAATTATCGGCTGCGTGGCAAATAAGCTTTGCAGGAACTGACAAAACGATAAGTTGTTTTGCTCAGTTGCGAGAACCGGTTAATCCTGGGGTATCGGAATTGGTTGCTGCGCAGAAAAAAAATGTCAATAAATTGGCTGACTTGATTTCAACAGTTGTGAAGGCCAAATCCGCCACCCACTCTCCGGTTTGTCAGGCGATGTAGGCTGCTTTTGCGGGTTAAGCGCTACCAGTACTACCAAAGCCACCGGTACCGCGCTCAGAGCTTGTGAAGTCGTCGACCAGATTGAACTGTACTTGCAGGATCGGCACAATAACTAGCTGTGCCAAGCGCTCTAAGGGTTGTAAGGTGTAGGTTGTCTGGCTACGATTCCAGGCAGACACCATCAATGGCCCTTGATAGTCCGAATCAATCAAACCCACAAGATTGCCGAGAACGATGCCGTGTTTGTGGCCAAGCCCAGAGCGCGGCAAAATGACTGCAGCATATCCTGGATCGGCAATATGAATAGCCAGTCCCGTTGGTATCAAATGCGTAACCCCTGGCTCAATGGTCAACGGTTCGTCGAGACAAGCTCTTAAATCAAGGCCTGCCGACCCTTTCGTCGCGTAAGCGGGTAATTGGTCTCGCATGCGTGCATCAAGTACTTTTACGTCGATCGTTTTCATCGTATGTATCGTCTGTTGCAATGAACGTTGTTGGTTGAGAATTTTCTGCGGTCGCGTTGAATATTAGCGCGACCGAGTCAAGTTAAGTAACAGTGCATCCCCAGCCTCGGCAGCCAAATAGCCGGGTGCTAACAACACGGGGACCCAAATGACAGCCGAGAGAATGTTAGCCATTTGAAAGCGCCAGTGAGCCATGCCTAACGCGCCAGCTACAGTGGGAATCGTGCAGCGAATCGGCCCCATAAAGCGCCCAGCGACAATTGAGATAAATCCATAGCGCAAGAAAAACAATCGGGCTTGCGCGACCTTTCGTCGGTGTCTTTTGAGTGGCTTGATCCTCAGTAAGGGCGTACCCCACCAGCGACCAATCCAATACGATAAAGCATCGCCTGAAATTGCACCAGCTAATCCAGCTAACAGGACGGGAGCCAGTGGTAAGGCCCCGCTACCCAGGAGTCCGCCGCAGATTAGCAAGAGCGTTGTTCCTGGGATGAGTATCCCCAGCAAAAGCACAGATTCAGCAAATGTGGCTAAGAAAATAATCCAGATTGCCCAGTCGTGATGATCTTGAATCAGAAGGACTGCTTGGTGTGTCAGCGTATCCATCACGTCAGTAGCTCACTTGACGAAGTGGCTCATCAAGGAGTCGGGAGGCGATCTGCAATTGCCTGCACAATCAGTTCTGCCACCTGAGCTTTATTGCCCGACGGCAAAGCGTGTTCGCCTTGCTCATCAAAAATTGCAACGGTCGTGTGATCGGTGTCCATGACTTCATGTGCAAGATTGCCAATCAGCATGGGTATGTTTTTACGAACTCGTTTTTCATGAGCATATTGCGATAGGTTTTCCGTTTCTGCCGCAAACCCAACACACCAGGGGCCTTGCGGAAGCGCTGCAACCGTGGCGAGAATGTCGGGATTGGCAGCAAACTCAAGTAGAGGCGCGTCGCTGGCTTGCTCAGTTTTTTTAATTTTGTTTGTTTGTGCATTGACGACATGCCAATCGGCCACAGCTGCCACGCTGATGAATACATCGCTATGCTTGGCAACTAGCATGACTTGATCAAACATCTGCTGAGCAGTCTGTACCTGAACACGGTTTACTCCGTAAGGGCAGGGCAGTGCAGTCGGACCAGAGATCAAACTTACTTCTGCGCCAGCCTGTTTGGCTGCCAGCGCGATTGCATAGCCTGTCTTGCCAGATGACCGATTGGTCAACACGCGCACTGGATCGATCGGTTCAGAGGTTGGACCTGCGGTAATGAGTACGCGTTTACCAAGTAAGCTTTTTGGCGTAAAAAAAGACAAAATCTCAGCCAGTAACTGATCTGATTCAAGCATTCTTCCGTCACCCGTTTCACCGCAAGCCTGAGCGCCTGAGCCAGGTCCGAGTATGAACACGCCATCCTCGCGTAACTGTTTTACATTTCTCTGGGTCGCCTGTGCTGCCCACATCTCGCGATTCATTGCGGGGGCGATCAGAAGCGGACAATTGCGAGCGATGCAGAGCGTCGAAAGCAAATCGTCAGCAAACCCATGTGCTAATTTGGCTATAAAGTCTGTCGAGGTGGGTGCAATGATGATGGCATCCGCGCCCCGACTCAAGTCAATGTGCGCCATATTGTTCGGGATGCGGGCATCCCATACGCTGGTAAAAACAGGTCTGCCAGAGAGCGCTTGCATTGTTAGTGGCGTAATGAATTGCGTGGCTGCCTCGGTCATCACTACATCAACCGTTGCGCCACGCTCAACCAAGCGTCTCACGAAATCCGCACTCTTGTAGCAGGCAATGCCACCCGTCAAACCGAGCACTATCCGTTTATTTTGCAGATTTTGCATAAAAGCCTCGCAGGATTTCATCGAGTACCAGGAGAATTGCGCCGCAGCTAATCGCAATATCCGCCACATTAAAGGCGGGGTAATACCAGTCCCGCCAATAGAACAGTAGGAAATCTATCACATGGCCATGCAGGATGCGATCAATGACGTTGCCGACCGCACCAGCAAGAATGAGCGCGAGTGACAGCATGAAGCGCTTTTGGTGCCCATGCCGCTTCATGAGCCAGATAATAACGACCGCTGCAAGGATGCCAATCGAGATGAATAACCATTTTTGCCAACCACCAGAATCAGCCAGAAAGCTCCATGCCGCCCCCTCGTTGTATAGCAGGGTGAGGTCGAAGATCGTCAACACGTTGATTCGTTCACCGAACCTCAGCAAGCTTTGAATATAGGACTTCGATAACTGGTCAAGCAGAATCAATCCGCCCGATAGCGCCAGCCAGCCAGTCAAGCCAGCGCTCCCTCATCGAGATTATCAACACAGCGCTTGCAAATGGTGGGTCTTGAAGGATCGACCCCAACATCAGGGGTTAGATGCCAGCAGCGTTCGCATTTAGTATGAGTGCTGGCCGAGACGTTGATCTGCAGCTCACCTGATCCACTTGCCACCGTTGCGCGCGAGACGATCAAAATGAATTTCAAGGAATCGGCAACACTCAGGAGTAAATCAAGATCGTCGCCGGTAGCCGAAATATCAACCTCGCCTTGCAGAGACGAACCGATCCCGCCGGCTGTGCGCAAGTCTTCCAGTTTGCGGGTAACTTGTGCTCGAATTTCTCGCAGACGCGCCCAGCGACTTTGGAGTGAAGTCGCGTTGTCGATGTCCGGTAAGGCATGATACGTATGGGTAAAAATCGTGACGCTAGCTTGAGCCGGCTGATTTTTTAACGTTGTCTGACCGAGAATGCCCCAAGCTTCTTCAGCGGTAAACGATAAGATCGGCGCCATCAATTTAAGCAGCGTTTGCGTGATGTGTAGTAGGGCGGTCTGAGCTGATCGGCGGGCGACACTCTTGGGTGCTGAGGTGTACAAGCGATCTTTCAGTACATCCAGATAAAAAGCGCCAAGATCCTCAGAGCAAAAAGTCTGTAATCGCGCCATGGCTGGATGAAAATCGTAAGCATCGTAATGAGCCAGAAGATCTGCCTGCATCGTCGCAGTCATGCTGATGGCATAACGATCGATGTCCAAGAGCTTCTCTACACTGACGAGATCGGTTGATGCGTCGAAATCCGACAGGTTAGCCATCAGAAAACGAAGCGTGTTTCTAATACGGCGATAACCCTCAACGACTCTTTTTAAAATCTCATCTGAGATGGTCAACTCGCCAGAGTAATCGGTGCTCGCGACCCAAAGGCGCAAAATTTCTGCGCCAAGGCTATCGGATACTTTTTGTGGCGCGATCACATTACCAACGGACTTGCTCATCTTGCGACCTTGGCCGTCTACAACAAAGCCGTGAGTCAACAAGCTTTTGTAAGGTGCTCGCCCGTTAAGCATGCAACCGGTTAGCAGTGATGAGTGAAACCAGCCACGATGCTGGTCTGAGCCTTCTAAATACAGATCAGCAGGCCAACTGAGGCTCTTGCCATGTGAGCCACTGCTGCCATTGCCGGGACCACCTAAAACGGTTGCATGAGTACTGCCAGAGTCGAACCAGACGTCGAGTGTGTCACGATTTTTCTCATACAAAGCGGCCTCACTACCCAGCAGTTCTGCTGGGTCGAGCGCCTGCCAGGCTTCAATGCCGCCGAGTTCAACGCGCTTTGCGACTTCTTCAAGTAATCTGGGTGTCTCAGGGTGTAATGCACCCGTTTCGCGGTGGATAAAAAACGCCATTGGCACGCCCCATTGCCGTTGTCTGGACAGCGTCCAGTCAGGTCGATTGGCAATCATGGCGTGAAGTCTGGCGCGGCCCCACGCCGGATAGAAAGCAGTCGCCTCGATTGCATCGAGTGCCGTTTCTCGCAGCGTATGACCACCATCTTTGGGCGTCACATCCATACCGGCGAACCATTGGCTGGTCGCGCGATAGATGATTGGCGTCTTGTGGCGCCAGCAGTGCATGTAACTATGGCGATGCGGCTCTTGTTTGATCAAGGTGCCGGCTTGCTGAAGGGCTTCGACGATTTTAGGGTTGGCGTCCCAGATGCTCAAGCCACCGAATCCTGCCAGCGTTGACGCATACTTGCCATCACCCATCACAGGGCTAATCATGTCGCTATCTTTCACGCCGTGCGCTTTGCATGACAAGAAATCCTCAATACCGTAGGCGGGCGCAGAGTGAACGACACCCGTGCCTGTCTCCAGGGTGACATAGTCCCCAAGATAAATCGGTGACAAGCGATCGTAGGCTGAATCAAAGCCAGCAAGCGGATGGTGAAAGTTGATTAAGGATAGGGCCTGTCCTTTGCAAGTTGCAATGACTTCACCTTCAAATCCCCACTCTTTCAAACAAGTATCAACACGATCTTTTGCGAGCAACAATAATTCACCCGTTGGCAATGCGGTACTGAGCTTGACCAGCGAATAGTCAAAGTCGGGGTGAATATTGATGGCCTGGTTAGACGGGATCGTCCAGGGTGTGGTGGTCCAAATAACCAGAGCACCGGTGCCGACCTCAGGCAACCCAAATGCCTGGGCAAGCGCGGCACGATCGGCAAACGGGAAGGCGATATGCACGGCCGGATCTGTGCGGTCCGCATACTCAACCTCTGCTTCAGCTAAGGCAGAACCGCAATCAAAACACCAGTTGACTGGTTTCAAACCGCGGAAAACATAACCTTTTTCTAGAATACGACCTAGCGCGCGAATTTCATCAGCTTCGTTGCCAAAAGCCATGGTCATATAGGGGTGATCCCAGTCGCCGATCACGCCAAGACGGGCAAAATCTTTTTTCTGTCGGCTGATCTGCTCTAGCGCATAGGCGCGAGCTTTTGCTTGGACCTCAGCGACGGGTAAGTGCTTGCCGAACTTTTTTTCAATCTGAATTTCAATCGGCATACCATGGCAATCCCAGCCCGGTACATAGTTGGCATCAAAGCCAGCCATGTTGCGACTTTTGACAATAATGTCTTTCAGAATCTTGTTGACTGCGTGGCCAATATGAATATCACCGTTAGCATAGGGTGGCCCATCGTGCAGGACAAACTTCGGTCTGTCTTTACTCGCTTCACGTATCGCCTGATACACGCCTTTTTCTCGCCATTGTTCGACCCAGGCAGGCTCGCGTTTTGCGAGGTCACCGCGCATAGGGAAAGGGGTATCAGTCAGATTGAGGGTGTTTTTATAGTCCATGAAGCGCAAAATAGGCACGCGCATGCTGCCTGTCGGCATTCATGGCGGCGGTCAAGGTTGTTAAATCGGGAAACTTCTCTTCATCCCGAACATGTTGCAGGAATTCCACCCTGACAAGTTTACCGTATGCGTCTATTTGGGCATCGAGCACATGAGTTTCAAGCAGAATCTGTCCGTTATCCAGCACCGTGGGTCGAACACCAAGGCTTGCGATGCCTGGCAGCGGTTTGTCGCCTAGCCCGTGCACGGCAACCACATAAATGCCAGACCGGGCAGCGCAACGATCTGTCACTCGCATATTCATGGTTGGAAATCCGAGCGTTCTACCTAGTTTTTGCCCGTGAATGACGTGTCCTGTTAGCGCAAAATGGCGGCCAAGCAGGGCTCTGGCTCGAATCAAATCGCCAAGCGCGAGCGCTGCTCTGACCTCTGAGCTTGAAATTCTATGACCTCTGCCATCAACAATATCTGCATGGGTCTGCACGGAGACACCACGCGCTGCGCCGACTTGACGCAAGAGGGCAATATCGCCAGCCCGTTTAGATCCGAAACGAAAATCTTCACCAACCAGCAGCCACCTGACATTCAGCTTAGCAATGAGCAAGTCTTCGATAAATGCCAAGGCAGACATTTCTGCGAGGTGCCGGTTAAAGCGCGCGACCCAGACCCGGTCAATGCCGCAACCCAGAATAGTTTGCACTTTGTCGCGCAAGCCGGTGATGTGGGTGGGCGTTAGTTCAGGACGTCTTGCTATTTCTGCAAAATATTCGCGCGGATGCGGTGAAAAAGTCAGGACGGCAGACTGCAGCTGCTCTGCTGTCGCAGCTTCGCGTAAGCGTTGCAGCATACTTTGATGACCTAGATGAACGCCATCAAAGTTGCCGATGGATAGGGCAGTTTGTTGCTGAGCATGACCTTGACGCGGCATCCGCGGGATGGCGAGCAGGGTGGTCGAAATCGCAGGGGAGATTTGGGGGTTAGAGGTTTCCACACCTGACAGTTTACAATCTCAAGCTGATTTGTCTTGAGATCTATATGTCTGTTGGAGTTCGCCGTCGCTTTGTGGTGCTGATTTCGGGTCAGGGTACTAACATGCAGGCGATCGTCAATCATTGCTGCAGTGAGTCCCTGTGTGCCGACGTGGTAGCCGTTGTGTCGAGCCGGATGAACGCCCCGGGGATCGATTGGGCTGTTAGTCAGGGGATCCCGACAGAGATCGTTGTTTCGGCGGATTATTCATCTCGCGAGTCGTTTGACGAGGCTTTGGCAGCCAGTATCGATAAATTTGCACCTGATTATGTCTTGCTTGCAGGGTTCATGCGTGTACTGACGCCGGGTTTTGTTAAGCATTATCAGGGTCGGCTCATTAATATTCACCCGTCGCTATTGCCGGCCTTCCCCGGGTTGCATACGCATCAGCAGGCTTTGGTACGCGGGGTAAGGGTTCATGGCTGCACAGTACATTTTGTAACAGCATTACTAGATCACGGGCCAATTATCGCTCAAGGCGTCGTAGCGGTTGCTGATTCTGATACGCCTCAATCCTTGGCTGCAAAAGTGCTCGCTGTCGAGCACTATGTGTACGGTCAGGTTGCTGAGTGGTTGTCAAAAGGCTTAGTCAGTTTGACTGAAGATCAGCGAGTGAATGTTAGTGGTGTGGCGCAACGGATTTTTTTTGGTGGTCATCATGAGTAGTTCAAGTTTTAAAGATTTTAAAGCCCGCCCAACTGGCAGATCGGCGAGTCGCTCGGTCGAGCGCTCCGCTGACAGTGCGCCTGCCAAGCCCTATGTCAGGTTGCCTTTGATGGCCGTTCGTATTGAACAAGTCAGGCAGGTACTGGATGAAGTCCTGACATGGCAGTTTGCTGCCGATTCGGTCGTCTCGCATTGGTTCAGAGCACATCCTGGTCTCGGGATAAGAGATCGGGCGGACGTCGCAGAGGCTGTTTATGATGTCCTGCGTCATTTAAGGCGTTACCGGCAGCTGGGTGAAAGTGGCGTGGGGCCAGCGGTTCGTCGCCTGGCTATCCAGGGCTTGGCTGCAACGAAAGTCCGACAGAATATCTATGAAGTGCTTGATCCAGGCGAGCAGGCATGGCTGGATCGAATCGATCAGATTGATCCTGTCTCCTTGCCCTTGGCTGTCAGAGAAAGCCTGCCAGACTGGTTGTTTGAGCGGATCAAGGCTTTTGATGATTTACCTTCGCTTGTGCACGCACTGAATCAGCCCGCATCGCTTGATATTCGTGTCAATCCGATGAAAGCCGACCGCGACGACATGCTTGCCGATTTAACGAAGGGCAATGCCGTTCGACATTCGCCTGTTGCGACGCCTTATTCACCTTGGGGGATACGTCTTGCAGGTCGTCCGTCGATGAACAAATGGCATCAGTTTGAGCATGGGTTGATTGAGGTGCAGGATGAAGGCAGTCAGTTACTGGCTTTATTAGTTGGCCCCAAGCGCGGTGAAATGGTGATCGATTTCTGCGCTGGCGCTGGCGGCAAAACCTTGTTGTTGGGTGCTCTGATGCGATCGACTGGTCGCTTATACGCCTTCGATGTTTCGGCGACTCGACTCGCCAAGGCCAAGCCCCGCTTCGCTCGTAGCGGCTTGTCAAATATTGTGCCGGTGGTCATCGACCATGAAAATGATAGTCGGGTCCGTCGCCTTGCTGGTAAAGCACACAGAGTGCTGGTTGATGCGCCATGCAGCGGTATGGGCACGCTTAGACGTAATCCCGATCTGAAATGGCGTCAGTCTGCTCAGAGTTTGCAAGAGTTAATGGCCTTGCAAACTAAAATATTGGCGAGTGCTGCCCGTTGCGTGGCTCCGGGTGGACGACTGGTGTATGCCACTTGCAGCATTCTGACCGAAGAAAACGAAGCGCAAGTAGAGGGCTTTTTGTCGACTCATCCAGACTTTGAATTAGTCGATGCGGCACCCATTATGGCTGCCAGAGCCGATTTGCACATTCAGGGGCCTTATTTGAAGCTTCGTCCTGATGTGCACGGCACCGATGGTTTTTTTGCCGCTATTCTCGAAAGAAAAAAGCTCTCAATCGAAGATGTGAGTGAAATGCCAGAAATTGTTGCTCAAATAACGACAGATGATTGATTTTAGGGTAAATGTCTTGAAATAAATCTGCCCGGACATGCTTAAATCAGCTAAAATTATGTCCAACACAGTTTAATTGAGAAATCTCAAACTATATGCAAGCTATTTTAGATTTTGTGGCGGGTGGTCTAATGCAAGCCAGTTGGTGGCAAATCACCCTATTCACGCTGGTAGTCACTCACATCACTATTATTTGTGTGACAATTTTTTTACATCGTTGCCAAGCCCACCGGGGTCTTGATCTTCACCCGGCCGTCGCGCATTTTTTTCGCGCCTGGCTATGGCTCACGACTGGCATGGTCACAAAAGAATGGGTTGCAATTCACCGCAAGCATCATGCGCGCTGCGAACGCGAAGGTGATCCTCATTCACCCATGATTTACGGGATTAACAAGGTTCTGTTTGCCGGTGCCGAGCTCTACCGCGGTGAGTCGAAAAACCAAGAGACGATTGGCAAATTTGGTCACGGGACCCCAGACGACTGGGTCGAGCGTAACGTGTATACACGCTACAGCGCGACTGGCATATTAATTATGCTGGCGATTGATTTGGCGTTGTTTGGCGCGATCGGTTTGACTGTCTGGGCTGTGCAAATGGCATGGATCCCTTTCTGGGCGGCAGGTGTCGTCAACGGGATAGGGCACTTTTGGGGTTACCGCAATTTTGCCAGTCCTGACACGAGCACCAACGTTTCACCCTGGGGCATTATCATCGGCGGTGAAGAGTTGCATAACAATCACCACGCTTACGGTTCCTCAGCTAAATTCTCCAGTAAATGGTACGAGTTCGACATTGGCTGGTTTTACATTTGTTGCCTCAAAGCCTTCGGCTTAGTTACGATCAAAAAAGTTGCCCCAAGGCTCAAACTTGAATCGGATGGGAGCAAGGCAATTGTTGACCTGAGCACTTTACAAGGCGTGATTGCCCATCGGTACGAGATCCTGGCTCGTTATTCGGGCATCATGAAAAAAGCTTGCAGCGCAGAGATCAAGCGTCTGCGGATTCAGGCGGCAGGCACGAACGGATCGACGGAACACAACACTCAAGCCCTGGTCGCTGCGACGCAGTGGATTGGGCGAGGTGACGAAACGCTCTCAGCTGCTGAGCGCGAGCGTATCGACACAGCATTGTCGCAGACGCAGCTTCTGGCGTTGCTTATGCAGATGAGAAACGATCTGACTAAGCTGTGGGATAGTTCGACGGCCACGAGTGATCAACTTTTGCATGAGCTACAGGCCTGGTGTCTGCGTGCGCAACAAAGTGGCATTGCCAGCCTAGAGGAGTTCGCTTTGCGTTTACGCCGCTATGCGGCATGATCGATAAGCTTAATGATCCCCAGCGCGAGGCTGTAACCCTGCCCCCGGGGCATGCGCTGGTGTTAGCAGGTGCAGGTAGCGGTAAAACCCGTGTGTTGACCACACGGATGGCTTGGTTAATTCAGACTAGACAGTCTAGCCCGCTCGGTATTCTGGCTGTCACGTTTACCAACAAAGCCGCACGGGAAATGCTTGCACGAATCAGTGCAATCATGCCAATCGATACACGAGGTATGTGGATCGGTACTTTTCATGGTTTGTGTAATCGCCTGCTGCGTGCCCATTTCAGGGACGCTGGGCTGCCACAGGCGTTTCAGATTCTCGATACCGCAGATCAGTTTGCAGCGATTAAACGCTTGCTCAAAGCCAATAATATCGACGACGAAAAATACCCGCCTCGCGATGTTCAACGGTTTATCAATTGTGCAAAAGAAGAAGGGCAGCGTCCTGGTGATGTTGAGGCATACGATAGCTTCCGTCGTCGCATGATAGAAATTTACACGCTTTACGAGGCACAGTGCCAGAGAGAAGGGGTGGTGGATTTCCCCGAGTTACTGCTCCGGGCTTTCGAATTGCTCAGCCGTAACGAGCCGATCCGAAATCATTACCAGCGCAGATTTAGACACATACTAGTCGACGAGTTTCAAGATACCAATAATCTTCAGTATCGCTGGCTAACCCTGTTGGCAGGTGATGGGGCTTCGGTCTTTGCAGTAGGCGATGATGATCAATCCATCTATGCTTTTCGTGGGGCGAACGTTGGCAACATGGCCGATTTTGAACGTGATTTTGCTCGTGGTGCAGTCATCCGGCTTGAGCAAAATTATCGATCTTACGGTCATATTCTCGATGCGGCTAATGCGCTGATCAGCCATAACACTGGCCGATTGGGTAAAAACCTCTGGACCGAGCAAGGCGCTGGTGAGCAGATTCGGGTGGTTGAACAACCGACTGATTTTGCCGAAGCACAGTGGATCGTGGATGAAATTCGTAGTCTCGTTGCCGAAGGGCGATCAAGGCATGAAATCGCGATCCTTTATCGCAGCAACGCCCAGTCCAGGGTCATCGAACACGCTCTGTTTTCGAGTGCTATCCCCTACAAGGTATACGGTGGCTTGCGCTTTTTCGAACGCCAGGAAATTAAACATGCCCTGGCATACCTGCGATTGATCAGTAATCCTGATGACGATACCTCTTGGGTTCGAGTGGTTAATTTTCCACCCCGAGGGATAGGGGCACGAACCATTGAATCCTTGATGGATCAGGCAAGAACCT
The DNA here is from genome assembly GCF_003003055.1 of Jezberella montanilacus. GTDB lineage: Bacteria > Pseudomonadota > Gammaproteobacteria > Burkholderiales > Burkholderiaceae_B > Zwartia > Zwartia montanilacus. The sequence goes on along the minus strand of NZ_PVTV01000011.1, from coordinate 195,105 downwards.
ACGACACATCGCTGGCGGCCTCTGTCGCAAGAGTGCCTGGCAAGGCAGGCAGCAATCTGGCACAGTTTCTTGTGTCTATCAGTCAAATGGCCGAAGCGACGCGTGGTTTGCCACTGCCAGAGCTTGTCGAACACGTCATTGAGCATAGTGGGCTGATTGCTCACTATAAGCTTGATAAAGAAGGCGCTGACCGAATAGAGAATTTGAATGAGTTGGTGACAGCAGCGACTGTCTTTGCCATAGAAGAACATTTTGATGGCTTGCCCGCGGGCGAGTCCGTGCAATGGGTTAGCAGTGCTACAGACTCCATGGGCGATAGTCTTACGCCAGCCGAGAACATCTCGCCTCTGGCTTCATTTTTGTCGCACGCGGCCTTAGAGGCAGGCGACAATCAAGCGCAAGCTGGCCAACAAGCAGTTCAATTGATGACTGTCCACGCGGCTAAAGGCCTCGAGTTCGATGCTGTATTTATCACGGGGATGGAAGAAGGACTGTTTCCTCATGAGAATAGCGTGCTTGAGCCGTCTGGCCTCGAGGAAGAACGCCGGCTGATGTACGTGGCGATTACTCGCGCTCGAGAGCGCTTGTATTTTAGTCTCGCTCAAAGCCGAATGTTGCATGGTCAGACGCGTTACCCCATGCGATCTCGCTTTCTCTCTGAAGTCCCAGATCAACACCTCAAATGGTTAACACCGAAGCAGCAGGTGGCATTTGATGGCCACGGCAGTGAGCCGCGCTGGGCGGGTGCCTCTCGCGCATCCATCCCCAATCGTCCATCCGTTGCACCGCGAAGCCCTACAACTGGCGTCCTAGTCGGATCGCAACACTTCAGGATTGGTCAAGGCGTCAGCCATGGTCGTTTTGGGGAAGGCACCATCATCGGCCTATCAGGTAGCGGGCTGGAAGCTCAGGCTCAGATTCAGTTCAGAGATGCAGGGACTAAAACGTTGGCACTAGGCATCGCCAAGCTGGATATCACTCATGGCTAAGTCAACTTAGCAGCCAAGCGAAAATCTGCAGGGACTTCAACCGGGCGTTGGGTTTCTCGGTTCACACAAACATGCACAAACAAGCCTTGCGCTGCAGCTAAATCTGACTCGTCAGTAAACACAGCGACGTCGTAGGTCACAGAGCTTCTGCCGATTTTGCCAATTCGTACGCCTACTCGGATCCAGCCAGGTGCCGATACTTGAGTGAAATAACGGCACTCTGAGGCGACAACCAAGGTCTGTCTGTCCCCGCTCAGGTATTTTCTGTAGTCACGGTCAAGCAGAAAAGCATCAACGGCTGTATCAAAAAACGAATAATAGTGAGCATTATTGATATGCCCATAGCTATCGTTGTCTGCCCACCGTAATGTGACAGATTCAAAAAATTCAAAATCAGTCTTCAACCACGGTGTCGAGCGTTTTGAATCTGAAGGTGCTGAGCTCATTACAGTTTGGGATTCAGGCCCGCTTGAAGTTGTTCTTCATCCACGTCCCCGCACCATTTACCGACGACGACTGTGGCAACTCCATTGCCAACCAGATTGGTCAAGGCGCGCGCTTCAGACATGAACCGGTCAATACCCAGTATCAAAGCGAGACCTTCGACTGGGACATGACCAACCGATGCCAAGGTCGCCGCCAAAACGATAAAGCCACTGCCAGTAACCCCTGAGGCGCCTTTGGACGTGAGCAAAAGAACGGCGAGTAAGGTCAGTTGATGAATTAGGTCAAGGTGGGTATTGGTCGCTTGGGCAATAAACACGGCAGCCATGGTGAGATAGATAGACGTGCCGTCCAGGTTGAACGAATAGCCTGCGGGGATCACCAAGCCAACGACAGACTTTTTGACGCCGAGCTTTTCCATTTTGGCGATCATGCCGGGCAGTGCCGCCTCAGACGATGATGTGCCCAGCACAATAAGCAATTCTTCCTTAATGTACTTAACGAACTTCCAGATACTGAAGCCGTGGAACTTTGCGATCAAGCCAAGCACCAAAAACACAAATAACAGGCAAGTCAGGTAAAAGGTTCCCATCAGCTTACCGAGTGATAGCAAGGTTCCTAACCCGAACTTACCAATCGTGAAGGCCATGGCGCCGAAGGCACCGATAGGCGCAAGTTTCATGACGAATCCGACGATGACAAAGAAGACTTTGGCAATCTTCTCGTTGAGGTCAAACACCATTTTGCCCGTATCGCCAAGCTTGTGAAGTGCGAAGCCAAACAGAATAGCGATTAGCAGCACTTGTAGAATTTCGCCTTTGGCAAAAGCATCGAAGACGGTATTCGGGATGACATTGAGCAGAAAATCAGTGGTGGTCTGCATCTTGCCTGGGCCCGTATAGGCCGCAATAGCTTTGGTATTCAGCGTGCTGATATCAATATTCATGCCTGACCCTGGGGTCAGCACGTTGACAACGACCAAACCAATAACTAAGGCGAAAGTGCTGACAATTTCAAAGTAGAGCAGTGCATAACCACCTGTTCTACCCACCGACTTCATGCTTTCCATGCCAGCAATGCCAGAGACGACGGTGCAGAAGATAATCGGGGCAATCAGCATTTTGATCAGTTTGATGAAACCGTCGCCCAACGGTTTCATGCTTTCACCCACTTGTGGATAAAAATGACCTAGCAAAATGCCGATAAGCACTGCTACAAGAACTTGGACGTAAAGCGACTTAAACCAATTGATTTTCATGAGGATCCGGGCAACGGTAACGACTAATTTGATGTTGCGGGATTATTGCAGTTTTTTGAGATTAATTAGTCCATTAGGACTACGGGTAAACCATAGTGTCGATAGCTTCCTGCAACTCAAGCCATTGCTCCTCAAGCATATCTCTCTGTTTCGATAGTTCACCGTGGCGAGCCAGAGCGGTGAGACATTCTTGCTTGCGTGAGTCCTCATACAATGCCGGATCAGCAATAAGTCTGTCGAGAATAACCAGTTCTTCTTGGGTTGTTTGTAAGCTCTTATCAACGACTGCCATTTTCTTTTCGAGTGGCTTGCGCAACGCGGCGAGCTTTTGTCTGGATTCTGCCTCTATCCGCTTTTGTTGTTTTCGATCTGGTGTCGGATCAGCGGAGTCACGACTATTTAACAACGACGCCTCATCTTGCGCTTGTCTTTTTTTCTCAGTGTTCTGGTGATCGGCTAACCAGTCTTTGTAGTCCTCCAGGTCGCCATCAAAGGCTTGCACAGCCCCTTGGGCCACGATCCAGAAGCTGTCCACTGTTGTGCGCAGTAAGTGGCGATCGTGCGAGACCAGCAGCATGCTGCCACCGAATTCCGCCAATGCCTGAGTCAAGGCTTCGCGAGTTTCAACGTCAAGATGGTTACTGGGCTCATCCAACAGGAGTAAGTTTGGCTTTTGCCAAACGATGAGTGAGAGCGCCAGACGAGCTTTTTCACCCCCTGACATCGGCCGGACTTGGTCGGTGACGCGGGCGCCGCCAAAGCCGAAACCGCCCAGATAATTGCGTAATTCTTGTTCTCTCGTTTGCGGCGCAAGTCGGGCGAGATGTTCAAGCGGGCTGCTATCGAGATCCAGCATATCGAGTTGATGTTGCGCAAAATAGCCAATCTCTAAACCGCGAGAAGCTCTGCGCTCACCACTGATAGGCGTCAGTTCGCCCGCTAGCGTTTTGACTAAAGTACTTTTACCCGCGCCATTCACGCCTAATATACCGATCCGGTCTCCGCCACGTATCATCAATTTGATGTTTTTTAAGATACTGATTGGCGGTTGGCCGTCTGCTTGCGGGTAGCCAGTCTCCATGTTGTCCATGACCAGCAAGGGGTCGGGCATCTCAACAGGCGAGGGGATGCGGATATCAATACCTGCTTCCGCATAGATGGGGGCGAGTAGCTCCATCCTTGCCAGTGCTTTAACACGGCTTTGCGCTTGCTTTGCTTTGGATGCCTTTGCTTTAAAACGATCGATAAAGCCTTGGAGACGAGCCGTTTCACGGCCTTGTCGCTCGTGTGCGATGCGGTTTAGGCGCAGACGTTCAGCTCGCTGGATAATGAAGTCGTTGTAGCCACCCTTATATCGAACCAGCTTGGCTTGATCGATGTGCAAAATGGTTTGCGCGACAGCGTCGAGAAACTCGGTATCGTGCGAAATAAGAAGCACGGTTCCTTCATAAGCAGTTAACCAACGCTCTAGCCACAGCATGGCATCAAGATCGAGATGGTTAGTGGGTTCGTCCAGTAACAATAGTTCTGAGGGCGCCATCAACGCCCGGGCGAGCGCGAGGCGCATGCGCCATCCCCCAGAGAAACTGTCGACGGGGGCTGACCATTGAGCTGGCGTGAAACCCAGACCTGCCAATAGCTGCTCTGCACGTGATGTTGCGCTCCAGGCACCGGCTTCGATTAACTCGGTCTCGAGCTCGGCGATTCTATGACCAGCGTGTTCAGAGGAGTCGATATGAGCACGCTCTGCTTGCAGTTGTCGTAGGCGCGTGTCGCCATCAATGACGAACTCGCGAGCAGGAGCCGCTGAGGCCGCAATCTCTTGTTTGACGCTTGCTACTCGCCAACCGCTTGGTATATCAAGTTGGCCTGCATCCGCATCCATTTCTTTTTGTAAGAGCGCAAACAGCGTGGTTTTGCCCGCGCCATTGCGACCGACAATCCCAACCCGTTCTCCAGGGTGCACGACAAAATCAGTGGTGTCGAGTAGCACCTTGGCGCCTCGACGAATGGTAAGGCCGGTTGCTCGAATCACGTGATGATTTGCTCTCGAGTCAGCAACAAAATCTGATCGCTAGACTCGGTTGTGTCAAGCCACATGGGCTCAAGTTCAGGGAAAGCCGCTTCGAAATAGGCTCGTTCATGACCCAGTTCGAGCAACAGCATGCCTTGCTCAGATAAATGCTGTGGAGCCTGCTCGATAATTTTTCTGATCAGATCCATTCCATCCAAACCACCCGCAAGCGCCATGCGAGGCTCGTGCAGATACTCTGCGGGCAGCTTATCCATTGAGGAACTATTGACGTAGGGTGGATTGCAGATAATGAGGTCGTATCGACGATTGACGTTCAGCGGCTCGAACAGACTACCGTGATACAGGCTGAGACGCTCATTGAGGCCGTGGTCTTGAACGTTTATTTTCGCCACTGCAAGGGCATCGCTGGAGAGGTCTGTCGCATCAACGACAGCATCAGGGAACTCATGCGCAGCCACGATTGCTAGGCAACCTGATCCTGTGCACAAGTCTAGGATATTTGAAATATCGTCCGGGTACGGGATCCAGGGGCTCAGGTGAGCCGTCAACAGCTCTGCTATCGGCGAACGTGGCACGATCACTCTTTGATCGACAAAGAAACGATACCCTTGTAACCAGGCTTCATTTGTCAAATAGGCGGCGGGTAGCCGGTCTATACAGCGTCTGTCAATCAAGTCGAGCACTCGTTCTTTTTCGTCTGGCAAGACATGTGCGTCCATGAACGGATCGAGTTGATCTGGTGGAAGGTGCAGCGCATGTAGCACGAGATAAACTGCTTCATCCCAGCTGTTGTCCGACCCATGGCCAAAGAACAGTTTGTGACCGTTGAAGCGAGAGACCCCAAAGCGGATAAGATCTCTCACTGTGACAAGAACGTCGCGAGCCGAGCTGTGCCCGTCAGACATGGCGAGCAGCGTCGATCAATACAGTCTTCTTCATCAGGCGCGCAACAAATCGTTGATACTTGTTTTCGCACGCGTTTGCGCGTCAACACGTTTGACAATCACCGCACAACTCAGGCTGTGTGTGCCATCATCCGAAGGCAACGAGCCCGGCACCACCACAGATCCTGATGGCACACGCCCATAGGTAATCTCTTTGGTTTCACGGTTGTAGATACGCGTGCTTTGTGAAATAAAGACACCCATCGACAAAACTGAATTTTCTTCGACGATGACGCCCTCTACGACTTCCGAACGAGCGCCAATGAAGCAGTTATCTTCGATGATGGTTGGATTGGCTTGCAAGGGCTCGAGCACGCCGCCAATACCTACGCCACCCGACAAGTGCACGTTTTTACCGATCTGGGCGCATGAACCGACAGTCGCCCAGGTGTCAACCATCGTGCCCTCGTCGACGTAGGCACCGATGTTGACGTAGGAGGGCATTAGCACCACGTTCTTTCCGATGAAGCAGCCGCGGCGAGCGACCGCTGGTGGCACCACGCGATAGCCGCCCATTGCAAAGGCATTGTGCCCATATTCTGCAAATTTCAAGGGTACCTTGTCATAAAACTGCATGGGTGCCTGCCCCATGATCTCGTTATCGTTCAGACGGAAAGACAACAAAACAGCTTTCTTTAGCCATTGATGGACAACCCAGTCGGCACCGATTTTTTCTGCTACCCGCAATCTGCCCGTATCCAGCGCATCGATGGCGTGTTCGACCGCTTCTCTGAGGTTTGCATCAGCGTCTCTTGGGGTAAGGGTGCTACGGGCTTCCCAGCCCTGTTCGATCGTGGTTTGAAGGTCGAGAGTCATGTTGAGTTCTGTATGTGGCGGTTGAGGAGAAGGTGGGTGGTCAGTGCAAGTTACGTACTTATATGCTGTTTGCTATGGTTTCGCGTTATCGGTTACGTTGCCGGGCAAAGTCAGCGATTCGCTGGGCTGCTTCGATGCACTCGGCAATTGGTGCAACTAAGGCAATGCGGATCCGGTTCTGCCCTGGGTTAATCCCGTGATTGTCGCGACCAACAAAGCTGCCTGGCAACACAGTCACCGCAGTCGCGCCGAGTAAGTCTCGAGCGAATTCCGTATCCGAACCGGGTGTGCCAGCCCACAGATAAAACGATGCATCGGGGCGACGCACGTCAAGGACAGGTTCCAGAATCGGCAAGACGGCGTCAAATTTGTCCCGATATTGCTTGCGATTGTCAATAACGTGGTCTTCGTCCTGCCAGGCGGCAATGCTGGCGGCAGACACGACAGGTGACATGGCGCTACCGTGATAGGTTCTATAGAGTAAAAATTTTGCAATGAAGGACGCATCGCCAGCAACAAAACCAGAACGCATCCCCGGGACATTTGAGCGCTTTGACAGACTTGAAAAACTGATCAGATTTTTGTAGTCGTGACGACCGAGTTGATAGGCGGCCTGCATACCACCCAACGGAGGTGTTGTTTCATCCAAGTATATTTCCGAGTAGCACTCGTCTGAAGCGATAGCAAAACCAAACCGATCTGACAGGTCAAACAGATACTTCCAGTCCGCCAGAGTCATGACGTTGCCTGCCGGATTGCCCGGTGAACAAACGAACACCAACTGAGTTTTAGCCCAAACATCCTCAGGTACAGCATCCCAAGTGGTGCGAAAGTTTTGTTTGGGATCGCTATTGACGTAATAGGGCTTCGCACCTGCTAATAAGGCAGCGCCTTCGTAAATCTGATAGAAAGGGTTGGGACACACAACTGTCGCCCCTTCAATTGGGTTCAAAATGGTTTGAGCAAACGCAAATAGTGCTTCGCGAGAGCCCAAAGCGGGCAGTACTTGTGTTTCTGCGTCCGGGGCCGGTATCTGGTAGCGGCGCGAAATCCAGTTTGCAATCGCCTGCCGCAGTCTGGGCTCACCCTTCGAAGCCGGGTACACCGACAGCCCATCTAAGCCACCCGTGATGGCATCCTTAACGCACTGTGGAGCCTCGTGTTTGGGCTCGCCAATCGATAGATTGATCGGTTTCAGGGTCGAAGGGGCTTGACCTGCACTTGCGATCAGTGCACGCAATTTTTCGAATGGATAGGGCTGTAGCGCTTGCAGTCTTGGGTTCATGAAGGGTATTTTAACCATCCAGATGCATTTAGGGTTTTTGCTAGACGTATTGATCCTCTCAGGGTGCGTTACAATGTTCTGCTACCGCGAAGGTGGCGAAATTGGTAGACGCACCAGGTTTAGGTCCTGACGCCGTAACAGGTGTGGGGGTTCGAGTCCCCCCCTTCGCACCAATACTGTCTGTGCAATCAGGCGTGGGTGTTGTTTCTGCGCTTGATTGTGATTCTTCTTTTATCTTGTTTGGTAGGTCTCTACATGCAATCAGTGGTTGAAACTCTTTCCGGCCTTGAGCGCCGAGTTGAATTGTCTGTTGCCATGGCTCAGATTGAACAGGCTGTTCAGGCCGAGTTAAAGCGTGTCTCCCGCACGGCCAAAGTAGCAGGGTTCCGTCCAGGCAAGGTCCCCGTGTCCATGCTTGAGCGCACGCATGGCCCCGGCATCCGCTATGACGTCATCAACCAGCAGGTCAGTGACAAACTCCAAGAAACCATTGCTGCGGCCCAGTTACGGATTGCTGGCACGCCAAAGCTTGAGCCCAAAGCCGACTCGGCTTCTGATGAAACAATGACTTTTCTTGCGACATTCGAGGTCTATCCCGTCGTTGAAGTGCCTGACATCAGCGCACTTGAAGTCAGCCGTATTGTGACTTCGGTCGGCGATACAGAGTTTCAGCGTACCGTCGACATTCTGCGTAAGCAGCGTGCAAACTACGTCGCACGCGATGGTCGCGCAGCCGTCGATCAGGATAAAGTGACGCTTGATTTTCTAGGTAAAATTGACGGCGTGCCCTTTGAGGGCGGCCAGGCTGATGACTTCTCTTTCGTGCTCGGCGAAGGCCGTATGCTGCCTGAGTTTGAAGAGGCTGCGCGTGGCATGAAAGCAGGCGACGTTAAAGTGTTCCCAGTACACTTTCCTGAAGACTATGCGGGCAAAGATGTTGCTGGCAAGAAGGCTGAATTCACGTCAACAGTAAAAGAAGTGGCTGAGCCGGTTTTACCTGAGTTCGATGCGGAGTTCGCCAAAACCTTGGGTGAGCCAGATGGCAATATTGATAAGCTTGCCGCCGACATTCGTGGCAATATTGACCGAGAAAGTAAGGCGCGCACCGCTGCACGTACCAAAACCAGTGTGATGGATGCATTGGCTCAGGCTGCAAGCTTTGAGGTACCAAAAGCCCTGGTCGATAGTGAAGTACAGGATCGCATTGCCGCCGCACGTGAGTCGCTGAAAGAGCGCGGGTTCCCGAACGCAGACAAAATGCCGATTCCGGAAGAAGAATTTGTTGCGGAAGCAGAACGTCGGGTCAAACTCGGCCTTTTAGTGTCCGAGTTAATCGCCAAAGAACAGTTGCAAGCTAAACCTGAACAAGTCCGTGCACGCATCGAAGAGTTCGCCGCCAGCTACGAGCAACCCGCTCAAGTCGTGAGCTATTATCTGACTGACCGTGCGCGACGTGCTGAAGTCGAAGGCATCGTGTTAGAAGATAACGTTGTACAGTTTGTTTTAGGCAAAGCTAAGGTCACGGAACAAGAAGTTCCATTTGAAGACATCATGGGAAACCGTTAAATGCAACGATTCACTGATTTTTACGCCTCTGTGCATGGTGGTTCGTCAGTGACGCCGACTGGGCTCGGTTACATCCCAATGGTGATCGAACAGTCAGGTCGTGGTGAGCGGTCTTACGATATTTTCTCTCGTTTGCTGAAAGAGCGAGTGATCTTTATGGTCGGGCCAGTTAATGATCAGACGGCAAATCTTGTTGTTGCTCAGTTGTTGTTTCTCGAGTCTGAGAACCCAGATAAAGACATCGCTCTCTACATTAACTCCCCTGGCGGTTCTGTTTATGCCGGCATGGCTATTTTTGATACGATGAATTTCGTCAAGCCTGATGTGTCAACCCTTTGCACCGGTTTGGCGGCAAGCATGGGCGCATTTTTATTGGCTGCTGGTGCCAAAGACAAGCGCTTCTCTCTGCCAAACTCTCGCATCATGATTCACCAACCTTCGGGCGGTGCTCAAGGGCAGTCGACTGATATTCAAATTCAAGCGCGCGAAATCCTCGATTTACGGGCTCGGTTGGATAAAATTCTTGCAGAGAAGACAGGGCAATCAGTAGAACGGATCTCGCAAGACACCGAACGTGATAACTTCATGTCTGCCGAAGACGCTGTATCTTATGGGTTAATCGACAAAGTATTGGTTTCACGAGCTGAAGCGGCAGAGCAGGCAAAGTGACCTTGAAGTCTTCTCATTACAGTGATTTTCTCAAAAAGTGGTGACGGATTGATATGACAGAAAAGAAAGGTTCAGCCTCGACAAAAACCTTGCACTGTTCGTTCTGTAACAAAACGCAACAGGAAGTCAAAAAATTAATCGCTGGACCGTCTGTTTTTGTGTGCGACGAGTGCATCGACCTGTGCAACGAAATTATTCGCGAAGAAGCACAAGCTAGCGCGCGCGCATCCATTAAGTCAGATCTGCCAACTCCAGCAGTGATCAAGTCATTTCTTGATCAGTATGTTATCGGCCAGGAAGGTCCCAAACGTGTTTTGGCTGTTGCTGTTTACAACCATTACAAGCGTTTGCGCCATGGGGATATCAAAGGCGACGACGTTGAGCTCTCGAAAAGCAATATCTTGCTGATTGGCCCTACAGGCTCTGGTAAAACGCTACTTGCCCAGACGCTTGCCCGTCAGCTTAACGTGCCGTTTGTGATGGCCGATGCAACCACCTTGACCGAAGCGGGCTATGTCGGTGAAGACGTCGAAAATATCATCCAGAAATTGCTGCAAAATTGCAATTACGAAGTCGAAAAAGCACAGCAAGCGATTGTCTATATTGATGAAATTGACAAGATTTCGCGTAAGTCTGACAATCCGTCTATTACTCGTGACGTTTCTGGCGAGGGCGTGCAGCAAGCGCTGCTTAAACTGATTGAGGGAACTGTCGCTTCAGTGCCTCCTCAAGGTGGTCGCAAACATCCTAATCAGGATTTTGTTCAAGTCGACACGACCAATATTTTGTTTATTGTGGGTGGCGCTTTTGATGGCCTTGAGAAAGTTATCCGCAATCGCACTGAGCGCTCAGGTATTGGTTTTGGGGCTTCGGTCGATGCCAAGTCCGAGAAATCCACTGGCGCAACCTTTCTTGAAGTTGAGCCCGAGGATTTGGTCAAGTTCGGGATTATTCCTGAGTTAGTGGGCCGCTTGCCTGTTGTCGCAACGCTCCAAGAACTAGACGAAGAGGCGTTGGTTCAAATTTTGACTGAACCGAAAAACGCCGTGGTTAAACAGTTTCAGAAGTTGTTTTCCATGGAAGGTGCTGAACTCGATATTCGGCCCACTGCCTTGAAAGCGATCGCACTCAAGGCAATCAAACGCAAAACAGGGGCTCGAGGATTAAGATCAATTCTTGAGGCGGCATTACTCGACACCATGTACGAGTTGCCCACTCATGGCAACGTCAAGCGTGTGGTGGTGGACGATGCTTGCATCGATGGCAAGAGCAAGCCACTTTTAGTTTACGGAGACGATACGAAGAAGCCAGTCGACGGTGCTCACGTGACCAAAAATATTCAAGACGCAGCCGCTTGATTTGTACGGTTCATTTGTTCAAAAATAGCCTTCAGCGTGTTTGGGGGCTTTTTTTTTACCCTAATGAAAAAAAGCTTGAAATTTAGGCTATCGTCTACATAACAGAATGGTAGTGCTATTACGGGTATCGCGCCGGCTGCTTTGCCCTGTTCGGATTTGCCGAGAATTGATTAGGATCTACTTATGTCTGGAAATCAGACCCTTCCTTCCGAGTTAATTAACTTACCCTTGTTGCCTCTTCGCGATGTGGTGGTCTTCCCCCACATGGTTATCCCTTTGTTCGTTGGTCGTCCGCGCTCAATTCGTGCGCTTGAAGCCGCGATGGAAGCAGGCAAGAGCATCATGCTAGCTGCCCAGAAATCAGCTGGTAAAGACGATCCGACTCCCGATGATGTCTATGAGATTGGTTGCGTGGCAGTCATTTTGCAGATGCTCAAGTTGCCTGACGGTACCGTTAAAGTGCTTGTTGAGGGTTCTCAGCGGGCTCGCGTCGCTTCGATTCAAGATTCCGAAACTCATTTCAGTGCTGAAGTGTTACCGATTGCGCCTGATGTATCTGCAGGTTCAGAGGTTGAGGCCTTGCGTCGGGCTATCGTTGCTCAGTTTGAACAGTATGTGAAACTCAATAAGAAAATTCCCCCTGAGATTTTGACTTCCTTGGGTGGTATCGACGACGCAGGCAGACTCGCAGACACAATCGCCGCGCACCTACCATTGAAACTTGAGCAAAAGCAGAAAATGCTCGAGATTGTCACTACGTCTGAGCGTCTCGAGGCCTTACTTTCACAACTTGAAACAGAAATTGATATCCTGCAAGTTGAAAAACGCATTCGTGGTCGCGTTAAGAAGCAGATGGAAAAAAGCCAGCGCGATTACTATTTGAATGAGCAAGTAAAGGCGATTCAGAAAGAGCTCGGCGAAGGCGAAGAGGGCGCGGATATTGAAGAGCTTGAGAAAAAAATCCAAGCCGCGCAGCTGCCTAAAGATGCTCGTAAAAAAGTAGACAGTGAGTTGAAAAAACTCAAACTGATGTCACCCATGTCAGCTGAAGCAACTGTCGTTCGTAACTACATCGACACAGTCATCAACTTACCTTGGCGCAAGAAGAGCAAGGTTAATAACTCAATTCCGAACGCAGAAACGGTTTTGGATAATGACCACTATGGCCTTGAAAAAGTTAAGGAGCGCATTCTTGAATATCTTGCTGTTCAGCAACGGGTAGACAAGGTTAAGGCGCCAATCTTGTGTTTAGTTGGGCCACCAGGTGTGGGTAAAACTTCTCTGGGTCAGTCCATCGCTAAGGCGACGAACCGTAAGTTTGTCAGGATGGCACTCGGCGGTGTCCGTGATGAAGCGGAGATTCGTGGTCATCGCCGCACTTACATTGGATCGATGCCAGGCAAGATTCTTCAGAACATGACAAAAGTTGCAGTTCGTAATCCTTTGTTCTTGCTTGACGAAATCGACAAGCTTGGTATGGATTTTCGGGGCGATCCAGCGTCTGCTTTGCTTGAGGTGCTTGATCCCGAGCAAAACCACACGTTTCAGGATCACTATATTGAAGTTGACTTTGACTTGTCGGATGTGATGTTTGTCGCGACGAGTAACACCTTGAATATTCCGCCAGCTTTGCTTGACCGGATGGAAGTGATTCGTTTGTCTGGCTACACCGAAGACGAAAAGATTCACATTGCAACCGATCACTTGTTGCCCAAGGTCATGAAAAATAATGGCGTCAAGCCAGAAGAATTGTTGGTCGATGAATCAGCTGTTCGCGATATCGTGCGCTACTACACGCGCGAGGCTGGTGTCCGTTCGCTTGAGCGCGAGGTGGGTAAGATTTGTCGTAAAGTTGTGAAGAAGTTGCTTGCCGATGCTGAAGTGAGCAAGCTTGCGAAGAGTAAAGATCCATTGCCTCAAGTGTTAGTCAATTCCGACAACCTGAATGATTATCTTGGTGTGCGTAAATACACCTTTGGTATGGCCGAAAAGGACAATCAAATCGGTCAGGTAACAGGGTTGGCCTGGACTGAGGTGGGTGGCGATCTCCTGACGATTGAAGTGGCTGACATGCCAGGTAAAGGTGTTATTCAGCGCACTGGTTCGATTGGCGATGTCATGAAGGAGTCCGTTGAAGCAGCACGTTCAGTGGTGCGGGCGAGATCCAGACGACTTGGTATTGCCGATAGCCTTTTTGAGAAGCGTGATATTCATGTCCACTTCCCAGAAGGGGCGACGCCAAAAGACGGTCCTTCCGCTGGTATTGCGATTACGACAGCGATTGTTTCTGCCTTGACCCACATCCCCGTGCGTGCTGATGTAGCAATGACTGGAGAGATTACTTTGCGTGGCGAAGTGCTTGCGATTGGCGGCCTAAAAGAGAAGCTGTTGGCAGCACATCGCGGTGGGATTAAGACTGTTTTGATCCCAGAAGAGAACGTCAAAGACCTCGCAGAGATCCCTGATAATGTCAAAAATCATCTTGAGATCGTGCCAGTCCGCTGGATTGATAAAGTGCTTGAAGTCGCTCTTGAACGTGCACCTCAGCCCTTGCCGGATGAGACGCCTGTGCCAGAGACTGTGGTCGCTGTTAAACCGGACGCAGTGGAAGGCGAGGATCCTGTTCTCAAGCACTAATCCGCTTTGGTTGCTTAATGTTGGTCATGGAACTTTCAGATTCGGTCCGTGTGGACAAGTGGCTCTGGGCAGCGAGGTTTTTTAAATCGCGGTCCTTAGCCACTGCCTCAATCGAAGCTGGCCGAGTCCATATCAACGGCGATCGGGCCAAGCCTGCCCGCGGTGTTAAGGTGGGGGACAGGCTTTTAATTGTCCGAGAGCAGGATAAGACTGAAATTGTGATCAAGGGCATTACTGACGTGAGGCGCGGGGCTGCCTTAGCGCGGTTATTGTTTGATGAGACGGCTGAGAGCCTGCTGAGGCGACAACAAACGACCGAAAACCGCCGTTTTTATCGAGAACCTGCCAATACCATTGAGGGCAGGCCGACCAAGAGAGATAGACGAAATCTGGATAGTTGGCGGGATCTTTAAGCAATCAGTGACAGCTTTGCTTGATCCAGCCAGGCTTGTTAGGTGCCTTCAATGCAGAGCGGACGTTCTGATCAAGCCAGTCGCGATGCCTTCGAGGGAAAAGTCTTGATCAGCTGAGATCACGATGGGCTCAAAATCCGGATTCTCTGGGAGTAATTCAATTTTTGAGCCTCGTTTGTTATACCGTTTGACGGTTACTTCGTCGTTAATTCTGGCTACAACAATTTGCCCATTTCTTGCTTCGCTTGCTCGTTTTACAGCCAGTAGGTCTCCGTCTAGTATGCCTGCATCGCGCATGCTAAGCCCTTTCACTCTGAGCAGATAATCGGGTGTTTGAGTAAATAAGGCAGGATCGACATTGATTTCCCGTTCAATATTTTCGACAGCAAGGACAGGGTTACCTGCCGCGACACGGCCAATAACGGGCAAAATTAGCTGGCCCAAGCCAGCAGCCGTGAGTAAAAATTTTGACTCCTTAGCCTGATATTCATTCTGGTCAAGCTCGGCTTCACTATCAAACAGACGAGCCGCATCAGTTAACTTGATACCGCGGGATGCACCGGCTGTCAGTTCAATCACGCCTTTCTTGGCAAGTGCCCTGAGATGGTCTTCAGCTGCGTTAGCAGACTTGAAACCGAGCGTTTGCGCAATCTCAGCCCGCGTAGGTGGAAACCCGGTATTCGCTAACGCCTGTCGGATAAGATCCAGAACCTGCTGTTGTCGCTCGGTCAGTAAGCTTGCCATATGTTTGCCTCGCTGGTGGTCTTGCTGATTACTTCAGTCAAAAGAGATGGCTGAATTTTATACAGTGCTGTTTTTATATACAGCCTGTATTTTGAACGCAATTACCAATAAATGCAAGTTTTAAGCAAGTTTTGACCTCGCCGGCGTTAATTGCCGAGCGAGGTGGTGGTGCCGAGCGTTTACAGAACGGCCGCGATGGCGTCTACGACGCGGTCGATGTTACCGCTGTTGAGTGCTGCGACACAAATGCGGCCGCTGCTAATGGCATAGACGCCATGTTCTTCTCGCATACGATCAACTTGAGCTGAGGTCAATCCTGAGTAGGAGAACATGCCGCGCTGTTTGAGCACAAAGTCAAAGTCCTTTTTTACACCTTTGGCTTTGAGTTTATCCACCAACTGCTGGCGCATCAGACGGATACGGTCACGCATTGCTCCGAGTTCCTGGTCCCACATGGCTGCAAGTTCAGGCGTATTGAGCACCATGGCGACGATCGTACCGCCGTGAGTGGGTGGGTTGGAGTAATTTGACCGGATGACCCGCTTGACTTGACTCAAGACACGGTTTGATTCGTCTTTACTGCCGGTAACAATCGTCAATGCTCCTACGCGCTCACCATAAAACGAAAATGATTTCGAAAATGATGAACTGATGAACATGGTCATGTCCATGTCTGCGAATAGCCTGACGGCAGCCGCGTCACCGTCGACGCTGTCGCCAAACCCTTGATAAGCAATATCGAGAAATGGGATCAAATTGCCGGCCTGAACGATTTGAGCAACCTCACGCCATTGATCAGTAGTCAGATCAGCGCCTGTCGGGTTATGGCAACAAGCATGCAAGACCACAACGCTTTGCGCAGGCAGCGTTTTGAGGAAGGCGGTCATTGCAGCAAAATCGACTCCGTGAGTGGCGGGGTCATAGTATGGATAATTCACGACCTCGAAACCTGCGCGCTCAAATAGTGCGCGGTGGTTTTCCCAGCTTGGATTACTGATCGCAACTTTGGCGCCAGGAACGAGCTGTTTGATGAAATCGGCACCAATCTTCAAGGCACCCGTCCCGCCGAGACTCTGAAAAGTGAGCGTGCGTCCGGCAGCGAGGAGCGGAGAGTCTTTACCCAGCAGTAATTTCTGAGCTGCCTGGTTATAACCTGTGAGGCCCTCAATGGGCAGGTAACCGCGAGCGGCGCCAGCTTGCGCACGCAGAGCTTCCGCTTGGGCGACGGCTTTGAGTACAGGTATACGCCCTTGATCATCATAGTAAACACCGACGCCAAGATTGACTTTGGCTGGATTTTGGTCAGCGTTGTACTGTTCGGTCAGACCCAGGATAGGGTCACGGGGGGCTAGTTCGACAGACTGAAATAAGGTGCTCATGAGTGTTGTAAGAGTGATATGTGAAAGTGGAGCGCGTTGCTGAGTTCAAAGTCAAAAAACTGATTCTGATTGGGCGCCTGCAACGTGGGAGTGGACGCTTTGATCCAGTCAGAACATAATGGATAGCTGCTCTCTGTTTCAGGAGCGCTTTAACAAGTCTAGCATGACCACCGAAGATAAACCCATCCCGCTCGCGCAAGGCGAAAACGACATTCACGACGACACCTACAAGCCGATTGTGGCAGGTAGTGTCGGGCCACGGTTTGTTGATTATCCCGACAGCCCATTTCACCTTTTTCAGCCTTATCCGCCGGCGGGCGATCAGCCCCGCGCGATCGATCAACTGGAGCAGGGCATTAGAGATGGTTTGATGAATCAAACCTTGCTCGGTGTTACCGGATCTGGCAAGACTTTTACCATGGCCAATTTGATCGCCAGAACAGGTCGTCCTGCTATCGTTTTGGCTCCCAATAAAACGCTGGCTGCCCAGCTTTATGCTGAGATGCGAGAGTTTTTTCCCAAGAATGCGGTCGAGTATTTTGTCTCATACTACGATTATTATCAGCCAGAGGCTTACGTCCCGACACGTGATTTGTTTATTGAAAAGGATTCTTCGATCAATGAGCACATCGAGCAAATGCGCCTGTCCGCCACAAAAAGCCTGTTAGAGCGCCGTGACACCATTATTGTCGGGACGGTGTCCTGTATCTACGGTATCGGCAACCCAAGCGATTATCACGCAATGGTGCTTATTTTAAGGGTTGGTGATCGGATCGACAGACGCGAAATTCTTGCGCGTCTGGTTGCGATGCAGTATGAGCGTAATGATCTGGAGTTCACGCGAGGGATCTTTCGGGCGCGGGGCGAGACGATCGATATTTTTCCCGCAGAAAGCGCTGAGCTTGCCTTGCGAGTATCTTTGTTCGATGATGAAGTCGAGTCGCTTGAGCTATTTGATCCGCTGACTGGAAAGATCCGGCACAAGGTTCCACGCTTTACCGTTTATCCAGGTTCACATTATGTTACGCCTCGAGATACAGTCTTGCGTGCAATTGAAACCATCAAAGAAGAGTTGCGTGAGAGAGTTAAATACTTCGTTGACTCTGGGCACTTAGTTGAAGCACAACGGATTGAACAGCGGACCAAATTCGATTTGGAAATGCTGGTTGAGCTTGGCTTTTGTAAAGGGATTGAAAATTATTCTCGGCATTTGTCTGGTGCGGCACCCGGTGATCCTCCGCCAACATTGATCGACTATTTGCCGGCTGACGCTTTGATGTTTATTGATGAGAGTCATGTCACGATCGGACAGCTTGGGGGCATGTATCGAGGTGACCGGGCACGGAAAGAAACACTGGTGACCTATGGGTTCAGGTTACCCTCGGCAATGGATAATCGTCCACTCAAAATGGAGGAGTTCGAGGTCAGAATGCGCCAATGCGTATTTGTTTCGGCCACCCCAAGTAATTATGAGAAAGAGCATAGCGACAATGTCGTAGAACAGGTTGTGCGCCCGACTGGGCTAGTTGATCCGGTGGTAGAAATTCGTCCGGCACGTACTCAGGTCGATGATTTGCTTGGTGAGATTAAGTTGCGCGTCGCGCTTGAAGAACGCGTACTGGTGACGACTCTGACCAAGCGCATGGCGGAAGACTTGACAGATTATCTGACCGAGCATGGCGTGCGAGTGCGGTACCTGCACTCTGATATTGACACGGTTGAACGAGTTGAGATTCTGCGCGACTTGAGGTTGGGTGTTTTTGACGTGCTGGTGGGGATTAACCTTCTGCGCGAGGGCTTAGATATCCCGGAAGTTTCCCTCGTGGCAATTCTGGATGCCGACAAGGAAGGGTTCTTGCGATCTGAGAGGAGTCTGATTCAGACAATTGGTCGCGCGGCGCGAAACTTGAACGGGAAAGCCATTCTCTACGCTGACAAGATGACCGATTCAATGCATCGTGCCATCAACGAGACACAACGGCGTCGGGACAAGCAACTAGCGTTCAATATCGAGCACGGCATAGAAGCTCGAAGCGTCAGAAAAGCGGTGCGTGAACTCATCGACGGTATTGTGGTACCTAGCTCGCAGGATGAGGAAATCGAAGCAATTCCTATTGAATTACTAAAAGATGAAAAAGCGGTCGCTCGCGAGATTAAGCGCCTGGAAAGGCTGATGTTTGACCATGCCAAAAATCTCGAATTTGAACAGGCTGCCGCAGTACGGGACAGCTTAAGAACCCTCCAAGATCAAGTGCTTCGTTATGGTGCTTAACACATTTTTTCGGGTCACATTGGTGCGTTGCGAGGAAATAAGCGGGTCATTAGATGTTTCCAACTGTTTCTAAATGTTTATTTATCGATAATTATATTAATGTAAAAAATTAATTAATTCTTTTAACTTATTGATATATAAAATAATATAAAATTTAATGGTTATTATACTTAGCATAATTTTTTTGCAAAAAAAACTAGACAATTTACGGGTTTCCCCTCACAATATGCACCATGATGACAAAAGTTCTATTCGTATGCATGGGCAATATTTGCCGGTCGCCCTCGGCTGAAGGTGTGTTCCGCCATCTGCTCAACGAGGCCGGTTTGGCCGACGTGGTGGGCATTGATTCGGCAGGGACACACAATTTCCACGTTGGCGAGGCACCCGATGCTCGGGCGATCGCCGCTGCACGTAAACGCGGCTATGAGATCGGTCATGGTCACGCTCGGCAGATTACTGCTGAAGATTTCCGCGAATACGATTTGATTCTGGCGATGGATTGGGAAAATTTATCGGCACTTCAGCAGCAATGTCCAAAGTTGCATCAGCACAAGTTGATGTTGATGATGCGCTTTGCCAACGAGTTTGAAGAAGCAACGGTTCCCGATCCTTACTACGGCGGCCCAGAAGGCTTTAGCAAAGTACTCGATTACCTTGAAGATGCTTGTCAGGGCGTGCTTGAGCTTGTGCGCAAGCGTGCGACACAGTACCAAGCTGCTTAGTTTCGCAATTCTGTCTAAAAATACCGCGCGTTAAATTGACTCGCGGTATTTTTTTGTCAGAACGTTCTGGGGTTGGGTCTAATAGCCTAGCAATTTAGTCGGGAATTTGCTATACTTGACTATATTACTAAGGTAATAAAACCATCTTAAGGATGCTGTGATGAGGCTCACCACGAAAGGCAGGTTTGCGGTTACCGCGATGATCGACTTGGCCCTGCGCCAGCAGAGTGGTCCTGTGACCTTATCTGCGATCAGCCAACGACAAAATATTTCATTATCTTATCTTGAACAATTGTTCGGTAAGTTACGTCGCCACGAGCTAGTTGAAAGCGTGCGAGGCCCTGGTGGTGGCTATAACTTGGCTAGACTAGCCCGTGAAATCACCGTCGCCGATATTATTTTTGCAGTGGATGAGCCACTGGATGCCACGAATTGTGCAGGTAAAACTGATTGCAATAGTGGCACTGACGGTAAGCCCGGCATTTGCATGACGCACGAGTTGTGGTCTGCTTTGAATCGCAAAATGGTCGACTTTCTTGATTCGGTCTCAGTACAAGACCTGGTTGATCAACAGCGCATGCGTCAATTGACAGAAAGTACAGGTAAAGGCGTTGGTGTCATGGTAAGTGCTATCAGTCACGCTGATCCAGCTAACGCATCCGGGGATGCCAGTCCCTCGAACCCTGCAAGTCCTGCCAAGCGTGTACCGCACGCAGTAGCTTAATAACATTCGTTATCGGAGTCCTGATGTCAACGCTTCCAATTTACTTTGATTACTCTGCAACGACCCCTGTCGATCCCCGAGTGGTCGATAAAATGGTGCCCTGGTTGTATGAGCATGCAGGCAACCCCGCGTCGCGCAGTCACGCCTATGGCTGGGAGGCCGAAGCAGCGGTAGAGCATGCACGTATCCAGGTGGCAGAGTTGGTCAATGCCGATCCCAGAGAAATTATCTGGACTTCAGGCGCAACTGAGTCAAATAATCTTGCGATAAAAGGCGCTGCGGGCTTTTACGCTGAGCGCGGCAAGCACATTATCACCGTCAAAACTGAGCACAAGGCAGTGCTTGATCCTTGCCGTGAGCTTGAACGCCATGGCTTTGAGGTAACTTATCTAGACGTTAAAGAAAACGGTTTGATTGATCTGGATGTTTTCAAAGCTGCGCTAAGGCCCGATACGGTTCTGGTGTCGGTTATGTTCGTCAATAATGAAATTGGCGTGATTCAAGATATCCCAGCGATCGGTGAGTTGTGTCGCGCTAACAATACGATTTTTCACGTCGATGCTGCTCAAGCGACAGGAAAAGTCGAGATTGATCTTCAAAAGCTGAAGGTCGATTTGATGTCTTTCTGTGCCCATAAGACATATGGGCCTAAGGGTATCGGTGCTTTATATGTGCGTCGCAAACCACGTATTCGAATTGAAGCCCAGATGCACGGCGGTGGTCATGAAAGAGGTTTTCGCTCAGGCACACTTGCCACCCATCAAATCGTCGGTATGGGCGAGTGCTTCCACCTGGCCAAGCTTGAAATGGGTAAAGAAAACGAGCGAATCCGTATGCTGCGTGACCGGCTCTGGGCTGGCTTGTCACAGATTGAAGAGGTCTATCTCAACGGTGACCTTGAGCACCGTGTCCCGCATAACTTAAACGTGAGCTTCAACTACGTCGAGGGCGAGTCTCTGATTATGGCGATCAAAGAGATTGCAGTTTCTAGTGGCTCGGCCTGTACGTCGGCAAGTCTTGAGCCCTCGTATGTTTTGCGTGCCTTGGGGCGTAATGACGAGTTGGCTCACAGCTCGATTCGTTTCACAATTGGCCGCTATACGACCGAGAAAGAGATCGATTTTGCGGTTGATCTCCTCAAGACTCGGGTAGGCAAATTACGAGATATGTCTCCTCTATGGGAAATGGCAC
Source organism: Jezberella montanilacus (assembly GCF_003003055.1). Classification (GTDB taxonomy): domain Bacteria; phylum Pseudomonadota; class Gammaproteobacteria; order Burkholderiales; family Burkholderiaceae_B; genus Zwartia; species Zwartia montanilacus. The sequence continues at coordinate 173,656 of NZ_PVTV01000011.1, read as the reverse complement.
AAGAGGGTATCGATTTGAATTCCGTTCAGTGGGCAGCTCACTAATCAGACCGCTCAACCGAATATACAGACTGGAGAACCACCATGGCTTATAGCGATAAAGTACTAGATCATTATGAAAACCCCCGCAACGTGGGCACCTTCGATAAAGGCGATGCGAGCGTTGGCACAGGGATGGTTGGCGCACCTGCTTGCGGCGATGTCATGAAATTGCAAATCCGAGTTAACGACGCGGGCATCATTGAAGACGCTCGTTTTAAGACCTATGGCTGTGGTTCAGCCATCGCATCGAGTTCGTTGGTGACTGAGTGGGTCAAGGGTAAAACGCTGGATCAGGCACTTACCATCCGTAATACTGAAATCGCTCAAGAACTTGCTTTGCCGCCTGTCAAAATTCATTGTTCAATTTTGGCAGAAGATGCAATCAAGGCCGCCGTCCAAGATTACAAAGAAAAGCACGCAGGTTGATATGGCTGTCACACTCACCTCACAAGCTGCTGATCACATCGGCAAATACCTGCAAAAGCGTGGCAAGGGTATTGGCTTACGCTTGGGCGTGCGCACGACCGGCTGCTCTGGCATGGCCTACAAGCTCGAGTATGTCGACGAGCCGGTCGAGCAAGATCAGGTGTTCGAGAGTTTTGGTGTCAAAGTTTTTATTGATCCCAAAAGCTTGTCTTACCTTGACGGAACCGAGCTTGACTATGCGCGCGAAGGTCTGAACGAAGGTTTTAAATTTCGTAACCCAAACGAGAAAGCGACCTGCGGCTGCGGTGAATCGTTCACTGTCTAAGCTGTGAACGATTCTGATTACTTTGCATTGTTTGGTTTGGTGCGATCGTTTGATTTGGATGCGGGCGAGCTGGAGCATGCTTGGAAGCGGGTTGCACTCGCAGTCCATCCAGACAAATTTGCAACAGCCTCTGCAGCCGAGCGCCGAGTAGCCATGCAATGGAGCTCGCGCGCCAACGAAGCCTATAGGATCCTGCGCCAGCCTTTGTCCCGGGCGAGGTACCTTTGTGAACTCGCTGGGATTGATCTGCAAACGGAGACCAATACGGCGATGAGCCCGGACTTTTTAATGCAGCAAATGCAGTGGCATGAGCAACTCGACGAAATCTCTGCTGCGGAAGATAGTGCTGCAAAAGAACGGTTCGAATCCGAATTGACTGAGGTTCTCTCCGACCTCATCGAACAATGTGCCATTTTGCTTCGTGTTGCGGATTATCAAGGCGCATCAATTAAAATTCGCGAATGGATGTTTCTTGAAAAAATGATGTCTCAAGTGCGTACCACGCTACCTCAAGGGTACTGATCAGTCCGTGCCGATATCCATAAAGTTGAACAATGAGCTTATTGCAAATTTCTGAACCAGGGCAATCTCCTGCACCGCATCAAAGGCGTTTAGCGATAGGGATTGATTTAGGCACGACCCATTCTCTGGTTGCTTCAGTGCGCAGCAGCGTTGCTGAGGTTTTGGCTGATGAAACAGGGCAGTTGCTGATCCCCTCGGTTGTCTTTGTCGGTGCAGGTCAACAGTACAAAATTGGTGTTGAGGCGCTTTCACACCTAGGCACGATGCCCACCGATACCTTGATGTCTATCAAGCGGATCATGGGGCGGTCCTACGCAGACGCTATTCAAACCCAGTTGCCCTACGAGTTTAGTGAGGATGGCCAATCGGTTCGTATCAAGACCACTCACGAATCTATCTCGCCGGTCGAAGTTGCAGCCAAAGTTCTTGAAAAACTCAGGCGACTGGCTGAACTAACCCTCGGCAATGATCTGGTCGGTGCAGTGATTACCGTACCAGCGTATTTTGATGATGCGCAGCGCCAGGCTACGCGAGATGCCGCGAGATTGGCAGGATTAAACGTCTTGCGCTTGCTCAACGAGCCGACTGCTGCTGCGATTGCCTATGGTTTGGATCATGGATCAGAGGGTATTTATGCCGTCTACGATTTGGGTGGTGGTACCTTTGATATCTCGCTGCTGAGACTCGCGCGAGGTGTGTTTGAAGTGATTGCCACAGGCGGCGATACAGCACTGGGCGGCGATGATTTTGATCAATTAATTGCTAGCGACTTGATCAGGCAACACGCGTTGAGCGATTTGTCATTGCAGGATCGTCGAGTCCTGTTATCGGCCGCTCAACGCTTGCGTGAATTTATCAGTGATCACGCCACAGCAGCCGAGAGTGTCTTCCTTACAGGTCGCAACTTGACACTGACGCTGGATCGGTCTCACTTTGAGCAACTGGCCCAACCCTTGCTTGACCGTACCCTATCTAGTGCGAGACGCGCGTTAAATGATGCCGGTTTGACTGTCTCGGATGTGAAAGGCGTGGTCATGGTGGGAGGTGCGACTCGCATGCCTATCGTAAGGGCCAAGGTCAAAGAGCTGTTTGGCTCAGAGCCGCTGATCGATCAAGATCCTGATCAAGTCGTGGCTTTGGGGGCTGCTTTGCAGGCTAATTTGCTTGCAGGCAATCGCAGTGCAGATGATGATTGGCTATTACTCGATGTCACCCCGTTGACCCTTGGTCTAGAGACCATGGGTGGTTTAGTTGAACAGATTATTCCCCGCAATAGCACCATTCCGGTTGCTCGTGCTCAAGAGTTCACGACTTTCAAAGACGGCCAGACTGCGCTGTCCCTGCATATCGTGCAGGGCGAACGCGACCTCGTGTCTGACTGCCGATCGCTTGCGAAATTTGAGTTACGAGGGATTCCCCCCATGGTTGCAGGCGCGGCTCGCATCCGCGTGACTTTTCAAGTTGATGCGGATGGTCTACTGAGCGTGACCGCCAGAGAGCAGGTTTCTGGTGTCGAAGCGTCCGTGACAGTTAAACCATCCTATGGATTGACCGATGATGAAGTGGCTCGAATGCTTTCAGATTCGATGTCAAAAGCCGATGACGACGCTAAAGCACGTATGTTGCGTGAGCAACAAGTCGACGCCGCGGGGTTGATTGAGTCGATTCTTGCTGCGATAGCCAGTGATGGCGATTTGTTATCGGTTGACGAAAACGCCCGAATCGATCAGCGTATTGCTGCTGCGAAAGCAGCTTGCGACGTTGCTGATGTCGAGGCGATCCGCTCAGCGATTAAATCGCTCTCAGAGGCGACTGATGATTTTGCCGCAAAAAGAATGGATCGCAGTATCCGAGCGGTACTGACCGGTAAATCTCTTAATGACATTAGTTAATCATGCCTAAAATAACGGTTCTTCCTCATCCCGACATTTGTCCAGATGGCGCAATCATAGAGTCTGCCTCTGGTGAGTCGATCTGTCGTATCTTGCTCAATCATCACATTGAGATTGAGCATGCATGTGAATTATCGTGCGCTTGCACCACCTGTCATGTGATCATTAGAGAGGGCTATGCCTCCTTAGAAGAGGCGAGTGACGCAGAAGAAGATTTGCTCGATCGGGCCTGGGGTTTATCAACGACCTCGCGATTGGCGTGCCAGGCGAAGCTGGCCGCGATAGACCTCGTGGTTGAAATCCCCCGCTACACAATCAATCACGCCAAAGAAAGTCACTAATAAAAAAGGTATCACTGATGGCTCGTTTTTCAGCTAATTTAGGATTTCTATGGGCGAACTTGCCCTTGCTTGAGCGGATAGAAAAAGCTGCTGCAGCTGGCTTTAAAGCGATAGAACTACACTGGCCGTACGACACTCCAGCAGCTGACGTTAAAGCAGCCTGTAAAAAATTGGGTCTGACTTTATTGGGAATCAATACCCATCTTGGTGATACCAGTCAGGGCGAGTCTGGCTTGGCCGGATTGCCAGGCAGACAGAAGGATTTTCGCAAAGGTTTTCAGCAAACCTTGCAATGGTGCACAGAGAGTGGCGCAAACTCGATTCATGTAATGGCGGGTGTTGTCCCAACTAATTTGATCGATAAAGGCATTCTCATGATGATCGAGAACGTTAAGTGGGCCGCGGATTTGGCTGCTGAGCACAACATCACGATTTTGCTTGAGGCGATTAATGAACGTGACAAGCCTGCTTACCTGTATTCCCGTCAATCCCAAGCCAATGCTATCCGAGCTGCCTGCCAACGTGACAACGTCAAGTTGATGTTTGACGTCTACCATGTCGGCGTATCAGAGGGTGATATTCTCAAGAAGCTTGAGCAGTTTCTGCCTCATATCGGGCATATCCAGATAGCAGCTGTGCCTAGTCGTGCAGAGCCGGACGAAGGCGAAGTCAGGTACGAAGTCGTGATTGAGCATATTGATGCGCTTGGTTACAAGGGCTGGATCGGGGCTGAGTACAAACCCCGCGCAGGCGTTGAAGAGGGCCTTGAGTGGCTCAAGCCTTACACTCGGCACTAGTCTGCGGGTGTTTTGTTCGGTCAGGTTTTGATTTATTCTATGTTGATAAGCTTCAAAGAATAAACAGATCAAGAGACAATAGCCTAATATGACATATACCCTTGAAGTCAAACCGCTGAGCACAGCAGTCGGTGCAGAAGTTCTTGGCGTTAACCTGCTCGAACCGTTGAGCGATGCAGTGGTGGCCGAGATTCGCCAAATCTGGCTAAAACACGGGGTAATCTTTTTTAGAGATCAGCCGCTTGATTCGGACGGTTTCCTGGCATTTGCCAGGCGCTTTGGCGACATTGTCGAATACCCGTTCGTGAAGGGTCTGCCGGATCATCCTCTGATTATCCCAGTCTTGAAGTTGCCTCATGAGACGCACAATTTTGGCGGGGTTTGGCACAGCGATACGACTTATCTGGATGTCCCACCAGCAGCGACCATGCTGATCGCACGTGAATTGCCTCCAGTCGGTGGAGATACTTTATTTGCAAGCGGCTATGCCGCCTATGAAAGATTGTCCGAAGGTCTAAAACAGACCTTAAAAGGCTTGAAGGCCGTGAATTCGTCTGCCAAGGCAGTAGTCACACATTCGCGCGAGGACAGAATGGCCGATGCGCCCGGTAAACCTGCAAAGTCCGAGTTTAATTCTGAACATCCCGTGTTACGAATTCATCCTGAGACTGGCCGTTTGTCTCTCTATCTGAATCCAGGGCACACAACGAAGTTCGTCGGCTGGACCGAAGAAGAGAGCCAAGGTCTGTTGGACTACTTGTTTGCTCATCAAATCAGGCCTGAATTCACCTGCCGCTTCGTGTGGCAACCAAATTCAATCGCTTTGTGGGATAACCGTTGCGTGCTGCACAATCCGATTAATGATTATCACGGTCATAAGCGGCTCTTACATAGAATCACGCTGGCGGGGCAAATACCGGTTTGAGTAAGATTAGCGATTGTCTTGATCGCGCTGTTGCCATTTCCAAAAATAGCAAACGCCGATAAAAACCAAGCCACTAAGCAACGTGGCACCTTCTAAGGTAAGGCCCGCGCCACCTCTTGCGATTGTTTTGGCTAGCCAGTCGCCGACCGCCGTGCCGGCGATCCGCGCAAACAGCACTCCAAACCAATAAAGGGCGGTTAGTTTCAAAAAGCTTTTGTGTCCCAGAAAGACCAGGATACCCATGCTTATACTTAAGACCAGCGAAGATGACGCTAAACCCATAATATGCCAGAGCTCGTCTCCAATCACTGTGCCTAAGACGCCTGCAATCAGCATGGTGAGCCAATACATCTGGGTCGTATCAGGCACTAGCACGAGGTCTAGGGGTTTTGTGCGCTTTGATTGCCATTGAAGGGTTAAAACAACTAGTACAAAAGCTAGTCCACCTATCAAAAAGATAAGATCTACACCCAGATCGCCATTGACCGTGTCAGCAATTTGAGTGGCCGCTGTGCGAATCAAAATGATCGCAGTCCAGAAATAAGCTTCGCCTGAGCGCTGATCTTTTTTCTCGATCAGATAGACGGCTGCGAAAGCTAAGATGAGCAGCGGTAAAGGACCTAAGTGCTTTAAACCAAACTAAGACTGCCCGGTCAGATTAAATAAGCGAACGGTCAAGTCACCGGTATTCGTGCCAAAAATACTGGCTAGACTGATCAAGATCCAATAGCGTAGGTCTATCTGTGGGTTATGTAACTTTTGCATAAAAGACTGTTTGCCTTGTTTGGCCGTGTTAGTCCTCTTTACGTAAGTGCGGGAAGAGTATCACGTCTCTAATACTGGGACTGTCAGATAACAACATGACTAGTCGGTCAATGCCAATACCGCAGCCACCAGTGGGTGGCATCCCGTACTCGAGCGCACGGATGTAATCGGCGTCGTAATACATGGCTTCTTCGTCGCCCGCATCCTTGGCTTGAACTTGTGCTTGAAACCGAGCAGCCTGATCTTCAGGGTCGTTCAACTCTGAAAAACCGTTAGCAATCTCGCGGCCCGTGATGAAGAGCTCAAAGCGCTCGGTGATTCCTGGCCGGGTATCTGATTCGCGTGCTAAAGGCGACACTTCAATCGGGTAGTCAATGATGTAGGTTGGATGCCACAACTGTGACTCGGCTGTCTCTTCAAATAGGGCAAGTTGCAGCGCACCCAGACCGGCATTGACAAGGTTAGGGGCATGAATGTCAGCACCGAGTTTTTTAAGTTCAGGTTTGATGAAGTCGATGTCGTTTAACTGAGCCTCACTGTAATGCGGGGCATGCTGGAGGATTGCTTGCACGATCGTCAGTCTATGGAAGGGTAGCGACAGATCCAAGGTTTTACCTTGATAGGTCAGCGTTGCGGTACCGCATGTTTGAATGGCTGTGGCACGAATCAGGTTTTCTGTGAAATCCATCAACCATTGATAGTCTGCATAAGCCGCATAGAACTCCATCATGGTGAATTCGGGATTGTGTCTGGGGCTCACACCCTCGTTGCGAAAGTTACGGTTGATTTCAAAGACTCGTTCAAAACCACCAACGATCAAGCGCTTCAGATAAAGCTCGGGCGCGATACGCAAAAACATCTGCATGTCGAGCGCGTTATGGTGAGTCTCGAAAGGCTTGGCAGCTGCGCCACCTGGGATGGGATGCAGCATGGGCGTTTCAACTTCGAGAAACTTCGCATCCGTCATGATCTGACGAATCGAGCTGACGGCCTTACTGCGTGCCAGGAAGGTTTGGCGCGTTTGCTCAGTCATGATCAAGTCGACGTAGCGCTGTCGGTAGCGGATCTCTTGATCCGACACCCCATGAAATTTATCAGGCAGAGGACGCAAAGACTTGGACAAAATCTTGGCGCTTGCTGCATGAATGGATAACTCGCCTTTGTTTGTTTTAAACACAAACCCAGTCACAGCAATGATGTCACCGATATCCCACTGTTTGAAACTGTCGTAGACCTCTTCGCCTAACGAGTTGCGATCCAGATAGATTTGGATGCGGCCCGTGCTGTCTTGTAATGTTGCAAAGCTGGCCTTGCCCATGACACGTTTGAGCATCATCCGACCTGCCACCGAAGCGGGATGTTTCGCTTCATCTAGCGTTGCTTTCTCTTCGTTGCCATACTGGTCTTGCAATGGTTGTGCCCGATCAGAGGGGACAAAATCATTCGGAAAAGCCACACCGGTCGCGCGCAAGGCAGCAAGCTTGCTGCGACGTTCTGCGATTAAATGGTTTTCGTCTTGTTGTGGGGCAGTTTGTTCGGTCATGATTTAGAAAGTGTATTGACGAATATCGTCGATTGGTTTTGAGCCATAGTCGGCTAATTCAAAGGCTGTGAGCAGACGACTAGCGATGGTCTCTGCTGAACCAAGTTGACCTTGCTCATGAAACCCTTTAAAGCGATCAATGGCGGGGAAGTCTGCGGGATCGCTTGCACGGATTTGTACTTGCATGGCTGTATCAATAATACCGGGCGCCATAGAAGTAATGCGTACTTTCTCACCTTGTTCAAGTGCAACAACTTCCACGTAGCGATCCATCGCTGCCTTCGTCGCACAGTAGACACCCCAACCGGCAGTCGGAGAGCGGCCTGCACCTGAAGAAATCAACATAATGCGCTTGTCTTGCATTGCTTGCGCAGCAGCCAGAATATGACCGTTCAACACGATCGGCGCTGTGATGTTAATTTGAAAGGCTGCGTTGATTGCGTCCAGCTCGGTTAACCGGCTTGCAGCGAGCACAGGTGCGACAACCCCCGCGTTTTGAATAACGCGCAGTTTCCAGTCGCTAGGCGTCGAAGCAATGATCTCGCTGAGTTGTTTGGCAGTCTTTGCTACAGCTGCGCCGTCCTGCAAGTCGACGTTAAGGTGCGTCAGCTTGATTGACTGTTTGGCCGCGAGGTCCATTAGCTCTTGCGTGGGCTTACGTGATAGCGTGACAAGATGGCGTTCTTCAGTTGAAGCGCTTGTCAGAATTTGCTTTGCCAGTGCTTCGCCTAAACCTTTTGTAGTCCCAGTCAGGATAAACAGAACGCCCATCTTTACACCCCTTGTTTTAGACTTGCTTGAATAAATGGATCGAGATCGCCGTCAAGCACTTTTTGCGTGTTGGATATCTCAACGTTGGTTCTTAAATCCTTAATGCGGCTTTGATCGAGCACGTACGAGCGGATTTGATGGCCCCAGCCCACGTCGGTTTTGGCATCCTCCATCTTTTGCTGCTCAGCCATGCGATTGCGCATTTCAAGCTCGAACAAACGCGACTTAAGCATCTGCATGGCTTCGGCGCGATTGCGATGTTGAGACCGGTCGTTCTGGCATTGCACAACGATATTGGTGGGAATATGGGTAATACGAACAGCTGAATCAGTTTTGTTAATGTGCTGCCCACCAGCGCCGCTCGCGCGATACGTGTCGACACGCAGATCAGCTGGATTGATATCGATTTCAATCGAATCATCAACCTCGGGATACACAAACACACTAGCAAAAGAGGTGTGGCGACCACCCGAGGAATCAAAGGGGCTTTTGCGTACCAGACGATGCACGCCAGATTCGGTTCTTAAAAACCCAAACGCGTATTCCCCTTCAATCTTGATGGTGGCAGATTTGATACCGGCAACTTCGCCTTCAGATTCTTCCAGCAGTTCGGTTTTGAAGCCTTTGCGCTCGCCATATTTAAGATACTGACGCAATAGCATCGACGCCCAGTCTTGCGCTTCGGTCCCGCCAGCACCCGCCTGGATGTCCAAAAAGCAATTAAGTGGATCAGCCGGATTTGAGAACATCCGACGGAACTCCATCCCTTCGAGGCTGACCTGATATTGATCGGCATCTTGTTCAATTGCCTCCAGGGTTGAGTCATCCCCGTCAGCCGCAGCCAGTTCAAATAGCTCGGTTGAGTCTGCAATGGATTGAGCTAGCTGCGTGAGGGTTTCAACAACGCCTTCGATGTTCTTTTTTTCTCGTCCCAGCTCTTGAGCATGTTTAGGGTCGCCCCATACTGCTGGATCTTCTAGCTCAGCGTTGACGACGTGCAGGCGTTCAGCTTTTGCTTCGTAGTCAAAGATACCCCCGAAGTGCGACTTCACGGGCGGCGTAATCGGCCAGGCGGCTGGCGATCAAATTCTGACGTTCTGCTTCCATTTCTTTCTACATCCGGCTATTTGTGCAAGTAACCCGCTATTTTAGCTCAGGCAGGGCGAGCGTATTCGATGATGAGCTGGACGTTCACCATGCCATTCCAGATATTCTGTTCTAGCTTATAAGCAGCTTGAATTCGCTCGGGCAAACTGTCGGTTTGACCAAACCAAATGGCATCAAAGCGCTGGATGCCACGCTGCAGGTTTAGTTTCAGATGCTTTTCACCCACAAGCTTCTGGCTGCGCACGATGAACTCATCTAAAAAGAGCGGGGCAGCAAACCCAGCCCCCCAGACTTCTTGAGCCAGCAAGCCTGCAACATGCGCATTGGTGAAACCAGATTCCAGCGATCCATCAGTCTCGATATTGGGCTCAAAACTGCTTTTGCCTGTTAGTTCGATTACTGCAGCATCAAACGCTGGGACGAAAGCGTCAAAATCATGACGTGCCAATGTCAGTCCTGCCGCCATGGCGTGGCCACCAAATTTCCTGATTAGAGCTGGATGTCTTTTGGAGACAAGATCAAGTGCATCCCTGAGATGAACGTCTGGGATAGATCGCCCAGACCCTCTGATTTCATCGTCAGAGGCGAGCGCAAAGGCCAGCGTTGGCCTAAAAAACTTTTCTTTCAGCCTTGATGCCACTAAGCCCACCACACCCTGATGCCATTCTGGGTGAAAGACGCAAACGCTGGCACCGACCCCCGCGCCATGTATTTGCTCGCTCGCTGCGAGCGCCTGCTCTTTCATGACGTTTTCGATCTGACGGCGTTCCTTATTGATTGAATCGAGTTGACGGGCGCAATCGAGCGCCTGCATGTCGTCATCAGTAATCAGGCATTGGATACCCAGGCTCATGTCGGCCAGACGACCAGCAGCATTGATCCGTGGCCCCAGCGCAAAGCCGAAGTCAAAGGCACTCGCTGCCTGGGGGTCACGGGATGCGACCGCGAAGAGCGCACGGATGCCCGGTTGCATCAGACCTTTGCGTATCCTATCCAGACCCCGAGTGACAAGTAAACGATTGTTTGCGTCCAGCTTGACGACATCCGCAACGGTACCCAAGGCGACTAAATCAGCCAGTGCATCAAGTCGGGGACCGCCTGTCGCAGGTAGAACACCGCGGCGTCGTAATTCGGCGCGGAGAGCGAGTAACAAATAAAAAATGACCCCCACACCGGCAAGATTTTTTGAGGGGAAGCCACAGCCATGCTGATTGGGATTGACGATCGCCAGCGCCGCGGGTATCTGGTCACCCGGCAAGTGATGGTCGGTCACGATGACACCAATGCCGTGTTCATTGGCACAGGCGATCCCTTCAACGCTGGCAATGCCGTTATCAACGGTAATGATCAGATCGGGCTTTCCTGATTTGTGTACAAGCGCAAGGTCGATCACCGCAGGTGACAGGCCGTAACCCGTTTCAAACCGATTAGGCACAAGAAAATCTACAACAGCACCCATGGCACGTAAACCCCTGATTCCCACGGCGCAGGCGGTTGCCCCGTCGCAATCATAATCCGCAACGATTAGCAGTTTTTTGCCTGCTGCGATGGCGTCGGCGATTAAGGTGGCCGCGTACTGAGCATGAGTGAGTTCGGTTGGCGGTAACATCGCTGGCCATTCAAGGCGCACGTCATCTGCCCGTTGAACACCTCGAGCTGCCCATAGTCTTGCTAATAAGGGATGAATGCCGCTTGCGGCCAGGTGCTCGGCAGCAGCGGGATTGTTTGGTCGAACGCTTAGTTTTGGTTGATCCACCAGGATTTCCAGTCAGTCGGGCGTGGTCTGATCACTTTGTGCCACCAGCGCGGTGTGCTGGGGGTCAAAGTGATGATTCGGTTGTAGCCGAGCAAGTTGAGCGTGCTGTCCCTCGGCACCGATTGTATTTTTCTGTTGAGTTCGGTCAGGCCGGCGATCCACGCTGCCCATTCATGGGTGGCATGAGCGCTGGCGAGTATATCGATGAGTTGGTCTGATTGTCTGAGCGTCCGTGCGCCATTGGTGGCATTGCCTAGGTCTGCGACGATCGCTTCTTTACTTGCTGACGTTGTTGCTCGAGGGATCGCACCCCCGAACAACCACACACTGTTGATCGGTGGTTGGCCCAGCTCAGCCCGCCGTTCGTTAACAGGGTGATCGTGCCATACCATTTGAATTTCGTTGACCAGTTTGCGCCAGTTTTTCAAACTAGGGTCTTGTGGCCACCAATCTGTGATGTTGTAGTTTGAAGCCGCTGCCGGGGTGATGGAGTCCATCACTGCTGGTTCGGGCAACCAAACGCGCCATTGTCTTGCGTTGATTGGTAATGCTGACAGGCCTGTGCCATCCCACAACATCGAAACAGACTCAAATAACTCGTCGCATTCGGCTTGTGTCACCTCAAGCAAACTCGGCTGAATCATTGACATCCGGTCGCGTCCGATGTTCACACTGGTCAGCTCTGCAACGTATACAGGATCTAAACCGTCTTTTACCTCAGCGACCCTCAAAGCCATGTTGGCCCCGACTGTCTGACCTGGCTGTTGTTCATAGCCAGCTTGTCGCAGTTGTATCCATTCAAGAGGTGTGCAACCCAGCTCGGCGGGTTCAAGAAAGGTCGTTTCAATAACCGCTGTCTGCATCCTTGTTACTAGGGCAGGACAATCTTTTTCGACATAAGCGAAGAGCTCTGGCGCGAGGTTGGCGGGTGGCAAGATACCAGCGAGGACGATATTCATGAGGCTGATTGTAGATCTCGATTCCCGACTCGTCAGCCGTGCGCTAATCGTCGTAAAGTTAATGCGATAATCCACCTGTGATCAAACTACCTTATGAATTGTGGATTGGGGCCCGCTACGCTGGGTTGGTGAGCCTGCGCGGTCAACGCGGTGGGCGGGATAAGTTCGTCTCGTTTGTTGCGGCGACTTCGATGGTAGGCATTGCACTGGGTGTTGCTGCATTGATTGTCGTGCTTTCGGTCATGAACGGCTTTCAAAAAGAAGTCCGTGATCGCATGTTGTCGGTTTTACCGCATGTTGAGCTTTATTTGCCAGGCATGGATCCTGAGCAAGTCTTGCAACAAACCCCCGATTTGATGTTGCGTGCCAAACAGTCGCCTGAAGTGCTGGGCGAAGCGCCTTTTGTGGCGGCCCAAGCCATGGTGATGCGTGGGCAGTCTTTGCGAGGTGTTCAGGTGCGGGGAATCGAACCTACTGCTGAGGCTGCGGTGTCTGATGTTGGTCGGCAGATGGTGGTTGGCAAACTCACCGATCTGAAAGCAGGAGGCTTCGGGGTTGTGATCGGCGCAGAATTAGCTGATGCCTTATCGTTAAAACAGGGGGATACCTTGATGATGCTGGCGCCCCAGGGCAGCATTAGCCCGGCAGGTTTTGCGCCACGCATGCGGCAATTTGCGGTAGTTGGGATTTTTCGGTCGGGTCACTACGAATACGATTCTTCACTGGTGTTTACCCATGTTGAGGATACCGCCAAGATGTTTCGCGACAGCGGCACCGCTGGGGTCAGACTCAAGGTCAAGGACATGTATCGCGCGCCAGACGTTGCACTCGCTTTGGCCAGTCTGATGCCCCGAAACGTGCTGGTAGCCGACTGGTCACGCAATAACAAGACTTGGTTCGACGCTGTTCAGACCGAAAAACGCATGATGTTCCTGATCCTGGCATTGATCGTGGCCGTCGCAGCATTTAACCTTTTGTCGTCTCTCGTGATGGCAGTCAAGGATAAACAATCGGATATCGCTATTTTAAGAAGCTTTGGCTCAACACCAGGTGAGATTGCGAAAATCTTTCTTGTTCAAGGGGCTTTGATCGGAGTGATTGGTACCCTGTTAGGGGTTGGTCTTGGGTGCCTGATTGCGTTCAATATTGACGTCATCATCCCAGCGCTTGAGCGCATGGCAGGGGTTCAGTTCCTGCCCAGAGAGGTCTACTTTATCAGTCGGCTACCCTCGGACCCGCGGATCACTGATATCGCAACGATTGGCATCACGTCGTTGGTGATGTCGCTGCTGGCGACTTTGTATCCGAGCTGGCGGGCGTCGAGATTGCAACCTGCACAGGTGTTGCGTCATGACTAATCCAAACGCTGTTGCCATCTCTGCTCAACATCTTTCTAAGCATTACGACGATGGGGTCGATCGCATTGATGTCCTGCTCGACGTGAGCTTGTCCATCCTCAGAGGCGAAATGGTTGCCATTTTGGGTGCCTCAGGTTCAGGTAAAAGCACTTTGCTGCACATACTCGGTTTGCTCGATACACCTAACTTTGGTGAGATCACGATTGACGGGGTAGTCGCAACAGGCTTATCCGAAACTGAACGAAGTCGACTGCGCAATCGATCACTAGGTTTTGTTTATCAGTTTCATCACCTGCTACCTGAGTTCTCGGCGCTTGATAATGTCGCCATGCCATTGATAGTCAGGCGGGTCGATCCGCAACAAGCGCGTGAGGCCGCCAAAGCAGTACTTGAGCAAGTGGGGTTGGCTGCTCGCTTAACGCATTTTCCCGGACAGCTCTCGGGTGGTGAACGCCAGCGTGTTGCCCTGGCCAGAGCCTTGGTGACTAAACCCGCGTGTGTCCTGGCGGATGAGCCGACAGGCAATCTTGATCGTCACACTGCCGTGCAAATGTTTGATTTGCTCAAACAAGTCAATCGTGACTCGGGCACGGCTTTGGTTATCGTGACTCATGATAACGAACTGGCCTCGCTAGCCGACCGTCAACTTTTTGTCAGTAACGGCCAACTGGCATAGCCATGTTGATTGACACGCATTGCCATCTCGACGCACCAGAGCTGGCGGCAGATCGAGATGAGGTAATTGGTCAGGCTGTCGCTGCTGGTGTGCATGCGATTCTCATCCCCTCAGTCGAAGCAAATAATTTTGACACGGTGCGAGAGCTCGCGCATTCGTTCGATCAGGGGTGTTACGCCCTTGGGATACACCCCCTATATGTACAGCAGGCGCAGACGGATGCACTCGACCAGTTAAAGCTTGCTCTAGAGACCCATCAAAATGACCCAAAACTCATCGCCATTGGTGAAATCGGTTTAGATTTTTTTATCCCTGAGCTATCGACTAAGGATGCTCGTCAGCGACAAGAATATTTCTACGAAGCGCAGCTTGATTTAGCCGTGGAGTTTAAATTGCCGGTCTTGTTGCACGTGCGTCGATCTCAAGATACTTTACTGAAATACCTTCGCAGACGTAGCTCGATAGGGGGTTTTGCGCACGCGTTTAACGGCAGCTTGCAACAGGCGCACCAGTTCGTTGACTTGGGTTTTGCTTTGGGGATGGGGGGCGCGATGACCTATTCAAGGGCCTTGCAGATTCAACGGATCGCTCAGACGATACCCCTGGAGTCATTAGTGCTTGAGACAGATTCACCAGACATCGCCCCAGCATGGCAAAAAACTGATCGCCGAAATACCCCTGCGCAAGTCTTGGGCGTCGCGAGGCATTTGGCGGAACTCAGAGGTCAAAAGCTTGAAGACATCATTGAAACCACGGGCCAGACGGCAACGCGTGTGTGTCCGAAATTAGCCCTTGCTTTTTCGACAGGGCGGGGCAACAGACACGAGCAAGCTTGCGCTGCAACTGAACGCGATCGTTGAACCATGCTTGACTGACACAAACGCGCGGCAAAAGGGTCACTGAGCCCTTGAGTTTCAAGCATTGAATAAGCAAGATAGCTATTTTTCTGGCGATCATGGGCCGACTTTTTGCGTTCGGCATCACCGCCGGCATTGCTTGTACACACCTGTTGTCATCGCTAGTACCTTGGCAGCATTTGCTTGGTGCAGGCTTGGTCTTATTATCCGCTGCGGTTGTGACGGGGTTACTGACCAAGATTCATCTCATCAAGCTGGTGCTAGCCTTGGTGGCGGCGTTTGTCCTCGGGATGGCATGGTCAAGCTACCGGGCTCAAATCCGTCTGGATGACCAGCTCGCTGAGTCTCTTGAGAACTTCGTCACTCGACTAAATATACAGATCACATCCATGATTCAGGATGATGGTCTTAGTATGCGTTTTGATGCCAACGTGCTCAATGAACGGCCCGCTGGTGTGCCAGCTCGCATACAAGTCAACTGGCCTCGCGCAACCGAGGTGTCTTATCAGACACCCGATGCGACGGCAGATGAAGTGAGGCCTAAAGTGACGAAGGCGACGCCTGATTTGGAACCGGGCCAAGTCTGGAGGGTCGCCCTATTACTTAAACGACCACATGGTCTGATGAACCCGCATGGTTTTGATTATGAGTCGTTGATGTTTCAACGGGGGGTTCGAGCACTTGGCAAGGTCAGAGGGAAGCCTGTTTTATTAGCTAAGCCTGCCACCTTGAACTGGTTGATCTTTGTCGAGAAAATTCGACAGAAGATAAGAGAGCGGATGCGTGTTGCATTAGAAGCTGCTCGCTATGGTCCCGTATTGATTGCTTTAGCGATTGGTGATCAGAATAGTGTTTCAGCCGATGACTGGCGTGTTTTTAATTTGACTGGAATCACGCATCTTGTGAGTATTAGCGGATCGCATGTCACCATGATGGCCGCGGTCGGTGCTGGTCTGGTGCTGTGGCTGGTTAAACGGATCAAGCTAAAAGATCACTCACTCTGCGATTTTATGCCCGCCAGAAAAATCGCGACCCTCTGCGCACTAATCCTTGCATGGCTCTATTGCTTACTAGCCGGGTGGGGCGTACCAGCTCAGAGAACTTTCTATATGTTGTGCGCGATGGCTTGTTTTCAGTTGAGCAATTTTCCGCCCAGCCTAGCTCGTGTGTTGTGCATCGCTGCGGTGGCCGTCTCTGTGATCGATCCATGGTCAACAATCACGACGGGGTTTTGGCTGTCGTTTGCTGCGGTCGCGGTGCTGTTTTATCTCGGAGCAAATTCCGGCTCTGGGCGCAGCAGTAGCAAAGGACATGGCAATAAATTCCGAGATACTTGCAAACGAGGTGCTTCTTTCCTTTATGAAGCATGCAAATTGCAGTGGTTGATCTCAGTTGCGTTATGTCCGATCCTGATTTTTCTCTTTCAGCAATTTTCAGCAAGCTCATTGCTTGCAAACGCCGTCGCCATCCCAACTATTAGTCTCGTCGTTACCCCGTTAGCCTTGGCAGGTGCCGTGCTGGTTTTAGTACCCGGCGGTTCTTACCTTGCGTATTGGTGTCTAAAAATTGCTCATCACTGTTTCAACTGGATGATGTTGCCTGTGCAAGCGTTGGCAGATCTCGAATGGTTACTCTTTAATTTTTCCGCCGTACCAGTTTGGACGGTTGTGTTGGCTACGGTCGCCTTGGCGTTGGGACTCGCACCTCAAGGCACTCCGGCTAAGGTCGCTGCTTGGGTGTGCTTTCTTCCACTATTTCTGTACAAACCACCACGTCCTGGACTAGGTGATTGGACATTAATCGCTGTCGATGTCGGTCAGGCTGGTGCTGTTTTGATTCAAACGCATCGTCAAAATATTCTGTTCGACACTGGCTTGAAACTGGGCAATAACGATTCAGCCCAGAGAGTGCTGCTACCGCTGCTGCGAGCGTTGGGAATTACAGAGCTTGATCATTTAGTTGTTTCGCACAGTGACAATGATCACGCAGGTGGCTTAGTCAGTTTGTTTAAGGGTATGTCGGTTAGAAGGATATCGAGCTCTTTCGATCTGATTAGTTATATCAACAAGCACGATACCAAAACCACACTCAGTCTTGATCCGGATAATATTGATTTGTGCCGAGCTGAGCAAATGTGGCGCATTGATGGGGTTGAGTTTCGATTTTTACACCCAGATCCAGCCCGCTTCGCTCGCATCCAACAGAATGCTGTCAAAGCCAACGCGCTGAGCTGTGTTCTTTACATTCAAGGGGCAAAGCACTCGGCGCTTCTTTCTGGCGATATTGGCGCTGCTGAAGAGCGATCCATCGTTGAGCGCTACACCGTACAAGCAGACGTCGTCATCGTGCCTCACCATGGCTCCAGAACGTCATCTTCATGGGAGTTTGTTCAGCAAGTGTCAGCAAAGCATGCGATTGCGCAGATGGGTAGGCATAATCGTTTTAATCATCCTCATCCTGAAGTCGTCGCACGCTGGCTAAGTTCGGGATCCAACGTGTGGCGAACCGATCGTGACGGGGCCGTGACTGCAAAATCACAAGGGTTAAGCTTGTTTGTGAGCAAAAGCAGACAGACAAACGGACGCTACTGGCATCACCGCTAGGTCGCCGAGAACCCTTACAATAAGCTCATCTGATCGCGCGCCAACAACGGGAAAAAAAATGACCAGTCCTCGCCTCAACGCAGTCACGTGTTCAAGTCCGATGGGCTTGCATCGCATGGCGTATTGCGAATGGGGCGCTGTTGACAATCCTCGGGTTGTGCTTTGCGTACATGGTTTGACTCGAAGCGGACGTGATTTTGATGCCTTGGCGGCTGAACTATCCAAAGAGTATCGAGTCATTTGCCCAGATGTAGCTGGCAGGGGATTATCTGATCGCTTGTTGAACCCCTCGCTTTATGCGGTGGGGCAATATGTGGCTGATATGGTCAGCCTATTAAATAAAGTCCAGCCCAAACAACTTAACTGGGTTGGCACCTCAATGGGCGGTTTGATTGGCATGGCCTATGTGGGGGCCATCGAAGCCTCACGTGTCTCGCAATCTAAGCAAAGGGTAGGCCCGGCAGCCAATTCCCTTGTCCCAGAGTCTAACTATCTTGTGAATAAGCTAGTTTTGAATGACGTAGGGCCTCATATCGAGCCCGAGTCTCTTGCTCGTATCGGTGAATACGTGGGCGCTCAGGTCGCTTTGTCGAGTTTCAACGAAGCCGTTAATTACCTTAAAATCGTTTCGCAATCTTTTGGTCCTCACACTGACGAGCAATGGCAAGCGCTTGCCCGTCACTATTTTGTCGAAGACAGTGGGCACTGGATCAAGCACTATGATTTGGATATTGCCATTCCCTTTAAGTCAATGACGCCGGCATTGGTCGCGCAAGGTGAAATGATGCTGTGGTCGTCCTACGCCTCACACAAACGCCCTGTGCTGATTACACGAGGCGCCGAGTCAGATTTGCTATCTGGCACCACTTTGTCGAAAATGTTGTCAATTAACCCTTTGGCTCGCGCTGCAGAGTTTGCAGGTGTGGGGCATGCCCCCACGTTGATGCAGACCGATCAAATTGCGGTAATAACAGAGTTTCTACATGATTAACGACGACCTCATTCGCGCCGATTTGCATTGTCACTCGACTGTCTCTGACGGCAGTCTGGCTCCGGCTGTTGTGGCAAGACGTGCTGCAGACCGTGGTGTCACCCTCTGGTCCTTGACCGATCATGATGAATTAGGCGGTCAAGTTATTGCCCGTCAGACGGCAGAAGCTTTGGGGATGACGTATCTGAGCGGTGTTGAGATTTCTGTGACTTGGGCCAACCAGACCGTTCATATCGTGGGTCTGGGGGTTGATATCGAGAACGTGGATTTAATTCAAGGGCTCGAGCGCACGCGTCATGGCCGTTCGGCTCGGGCTCGTGCGATGAGTGATAAATTGGCGCACCTAGGCATGCCAGGTGCTTTTGATGGCTCATTGCCCTTTGTCGGCAACCCAGAGCTCATTAGCCGTACTCATTTTGCTCGGTATCTGGCGCAGGCCTATCCTGAAAAATTTAAAGATGTGCAGGCCGTGTTTAACCAATATCTTCACGACGGTGGCCCGGCCTACGTTCCCATGCATTGGGCCAAGCTTGAAGATGCGGTCGGTTGGATTAATGGTGCTGGGGGGGTCGCGGTGATTGCTCATCCTGGTCGCTACCGCTACGACGAGACGCAATTCGATGGTTTATTCAACAGCTTTAAAGAGGCGGGCGGGCTTGGTATCGAGGTCGTAACTGGAAGTCACACCCCCGCCCAATATACCGAGTTCGCAGCAGTTGCCAGAAACTACGGCTTTCTCGCGTCTTGCGGATCAGATTTCCATAGCCCACAGGAGAGCCAGCATGATCTGGGTAGCTTACCAGCGCTTCCCGCTGACCTCACGCCGGTGTGGCAACATCTCGCAGTTTGATTAAAGTCTGACATGAACAAAGCATTTGTAAAAGAAACATCGCAAGATGAGGATGAAGACATCCCGGTTGGTTTAACGCTGCCCGCAGGAACAAAAAACTACCTGACTCCCGGGGGGTATGCTGCGATGCGTAATGAGTTGCAGCATCTGATGAATGAAGAGCGTCCTGCCATGGTGCAGGTTGTCTCTTGGGCTGCCTCTAACGGCGATCGATCCGAAAACGGTGATTACCTGTACGGTAAAAAACGCCTGCGAGAAATTGATCGGCGCATGCGTTTTTTAACGAAACGACTCGGAATCGCCGAGGTCGTTGATCCTGCGCTGCAGACGAATCGTGATCAAGTGTTCTTTGGCGCAACGGTGCATTATGTAGACAAGGCAGGTCAAACGTATCGCGTCACGATTGTGGGTGTTGATGAGGCAGAACCACTCAACGGCAAGATCAGCTGGATCTCGCCCGTTGCGCGGGCATTGAACAAGGCAAAAGAAGGCGATACCGTGATCTTACGAACCCCTGCGGGGATCGATGAGCTCGATATCCTTGAGATTACTTATCCCGCGTAAATTACGCTTGAAAGGCAATGCGAGACTGCGTTTGAAGCACCGCTGAAACGCGCACTCGGATATTGCTTTGTTAGCTATCTTCGTTTTGCAGTAAGGCTGCGTGTCCCAGTCGACTATCAGGCCAATCAAAAGCAAAGCCTGTCGATAATAGACGGGCATTCGATAATCTCTTACTGCCCACCGATAAAGGGGCGGGCCCCATCGCAGGCACAGGGCCACCCACCATGAGTGCAATGGCTTCATAAAGCACACGCATCGGTAAAGGGGTGCTGTCGGTCACCAGGTAAAGCTTTTGAGGTTCCGACATGCCCATGATGTGTGCGACTGCTCTAGCTGCGTCATCGATATGGATACGATTAACCCAATGCTGGTTGGATGGCGGTGCAGTGACTAAACCTGCTCTGAGACGATTAATGAGAAATTGTCGGCCCGGCCCGTAGATCCCAGAAAGCCTCAGACTGACCGTGCTGGCGATATCTGTTTGTGCTGCCAGCCAAGTTTCGGCTTCAAGCATGATGCGACCATTAAACGATTGTGGTGTGCTGATGGTCATTTCATCGACTAAGCTACCTTCGTGGTCCTCATACACAGCGGTAGACGAGATAAAGATAACTTGCTTAAGTTGCTTGGTTTTACAGGCTGTGATGATGTTTTCTAAACCGTTTAAATAGATAGCGCGGTATGAAGCTTCGTTTCGGCCATCAGCAGAGGCGGCGTAAATAATGTGCGTAACCCCAGACGGGATCTGATCTAGCGTCTCTATCTTAGTCAGATCTGCTTCAATCCAGTGAATGTGAGCTTGTACTGGATCAGGCAACGTCTCTTCGGAGATCGCTGGTATTTGGCGACGCAGCGCCCACACCTCGGTTCCCGTATGCATAAGCAGAAGCCTTGCGATGCGCAAGCCCAGATCACCACACCCAGCAATCAAAACTTTTTGAGTTGACATCTTTTCTGCTCGGTTCAAACGTGAGCCTCGTGCCCGGGTGGGTTGACGGGTTGTGTCAGAAAACGTGCAGTCAATTCTTCCAAGCCAAGGCGGTCGAGCAACGCTTGCAAACGCTTGGCCGCCTGTTGATTGTGCGAACCTTTACGCGTCGCAATGATCAGTTCGTTTTTCATCGAGTGCTCCCATCCCACTAATTCAGTTACCGTCACTTGATAGCCATTTGCTTCAAGCTGTAAACAGCGCAGCGCATTCGTCACGTGGCTACCGAATTCGCGGGTATGGATAGGATGTCGCCAAATTTCAGCTAATGGGTCTTTGAGTTGCCGCGCTTTGTGCTTTTTGAGTACCGAGGCGACCTCTGCCTGACAGCAGGGCACGAGAACCATGTGGTCGGCCTGTTTTTCCAAGCCAAAACGGATCGCATCGTCTGTTGCTGTATTGCAAGCATGTAAGGCTGTGACTAGTTCAATTTTTGGCGGCAATAACGCCGAGGTAATTGACTCAGCTGCAGACAAATTCAAAAACCGCATTTGTTTAAATCCCAGGTTTTTCGCGAGCCCCTCAGAGCTTGCCACCAATTCTGGTCTGGTTTCAATCCCCACCATCGTTGCATTGAGTGCGTGATGTCGCAGAAACAGATCGGTCAGAATAAATCCCAGATACGATTTGCCTGCGCCGTGGTCGACGACTGTAAAGGTGTCACGAGAGGATGCCAGTTCTTGTAATAAGGGTTCGATGAACTGGTAAAGATGATTGACTTGCTTGAGTTTGCGCCGACTATCCTGATTGAGTTTACCGTCGCGGGTCAGAATGTGTAGCGCTTTCAGCAGTTCAATTGATTGGTCAGGACGGATTTCTGTATTGCTCATGGCTTAGCGCTCGTCTAAAAGCGAATAATATTGCATTCACGGTCAACTCAGGGGCAAATATTGCTGCTTTGCCAGTCGAAGCGTAATCAACTCCTGTCACGGAAAGCAAAAGTATGTCTGATGTCATTGCCTTGATTTTTGATTTTGACGATACCCTGGCGCCTGACAGCACGTCTGGCTTTCTCGAGTCAATTGGCGTAGACACGCAACAGTTCTGGTCGGGTAGGGTCGATCCTCTGCTCAATCAGGATTGGGATCCAGTGCCGGCTTATTTGCACGAGATGATTGAATTGTCTAAATCTCGAGCGGCAAGCTCTGGTGGTGCTGAGGCCATTAAGCAGGCGGATCTTGTCAACTGGGGGCAGCGTTTACCCCTTCATGTCGGCGTTGCTACGCTCTTTACTCGTTTGCGCGAGCAGGTACGTAAAAGGCATCCACAAGTGCAGCTTGAGTTCTATCTGATTTCAAGCGGAATTGGCGATGTGGTTCGTAACACACCGATTGCCAAAGAGTTCACCGATATCTGGGCATCTGAGTTTATTTACGATGAAACGGGCGGGATCAGCTTCCCAAGGCGGATTGTGAGCTTTACTGATAAAACTCGCTATTTGTTCCATATTCAAAAGGGTATTGTCGGGCCAGCCTATGTCGGCAAGCCCTTTGAAGTGAATCGTAAAGTAGCCGAGGATCGCTTGAGAGTCCCTTTTGATCAAATGGTTTTTGTCGGCGATGGCTATACAGACATTCCGTGCTTTTCAGTCGTTAAGCGAGGGGGCGGTTATGCCTTTGGGGTCTGGGATCCCAAGCATCGCGACAAGCGCAGTCGAGCATGGGGATTTATTGAAGATGGCAGGGTATCGAACTTGAATCAAGCGCGCTATGACGAAGATGCAGAGCTGTATCAATGGCTTGAAGAGGCATTGACAAGCCTTGCTAGTCGGGTGGCCTTGAAGTCGCGACAATATCGTGGATAGTCAGCTCGTAGCGAGTCCTTATCCCTTGTTGGGGCGTTCTGGTCAATGATTGCTTCGGTTGACGAACACTATATGGGTTTAGCGCTCAGGCAAGCCAAACAGGCCGAGTTGAGCGGTGAGGTGCCAGTTGGCGCCATTGTCGTTAACGAAGTGGGTGAGGTCATTGGCGAAGGGTTCAATCAGACGATCACCACGCATGACCCGACTGCGCACGCAGAAGTCGTGGCGCTAAGAAATGCGGCATTGACGCTGCAAAATTATCGGCTGACTGGAGCCTCTTTATATGTGACCCTCGAGCCCTGTGCAATGTGCATGGGCGCCATCATGCATGCGCGTATTAAACGGGTGGTATTTGGCGCGCGAGACGCTAAAACAGGTGTCTGCGGCAGTGTGATTGACCTGCCCGCCGAGCCTAGGCTCAACCATCACGCTGAAGTAATTGGTGGCATCATGAGTCAAATTTGTGGTGAAACACTAACAGATTTTTTTCAACGAAAGCGTCAAAAAAATTAAGCTTTTTGTCACACCGATATGTCCTATGATACGGTCGACTTCGAATTGATTGAACACGAGAAAATAACTTCATGACTGAATACGCAACGCCAGACGCTCACGGCATTTATGTCATTTCGCCATCAAGCGCTATAGCAGATCCAAAGACGCTTGAGCGTGCTTCAGTTCGGCTCACTAAGCTAGGTTATAAAGTGGCCATTGATCGTCAGGCGCTGGCGGTGAATCAGCGTTTTGCTGGCACTGATGCGCAGCGCTTAAGTGCTTTTTCCCGAGCGATAAAACAAAAGCTACCGATCGTGATGGCAAGTCGCGGTGGTTACGGATTAACCCGCTTATTGCCTCAGCTTGATTTCAAAGCGATTGCTGACTCAGGCAAACGTTTTATCGGACAGAGTGACTTCACCGCTTTCAATCTTGCTTTACTGGCTAAGACAGGGGCAGTGAGCTATGTAGGCCCAACAGCCTGTGCTGACTTTGGAGCAAACAAACTAGACCTCTTAACAGCAGAGGTCTTTGGCGAGGCAATGCGCGGTGAGCTTGAAATCCTGAGTTTTGAGACCAGGGATGCCGATTCTATCGATTGCCGTGGCACCTTATGGGGCGGTAATCTTGCGACTTTGTGCACGCTAATCGGCACACCTTACATGCCTAAGATCAGTGGCGGAATATTGTTCGTCGAAGACGTTAACGAGCATCCTTATCGCGTTGAGCGCATGCTCAATCAGCTCTATCAGGCTGGGATTCTTGGCAAACAGAAAGCGCTGATTTTGGGGCAGTTTACCGACTATCGGCTGGCCCCGCATGATCAAGGCTATGACTTACCAGCGGTCATCAAATACGTGAGAAAAACCTATGGGATTCCTGTGATCACAGGCTTACCCTTTGGTCACACGCCGATGAAAGTAACACTTCCGGTTGGGGCGAAAGTAGGGCTCGCGACTGAACGAGGCCTGGTCCATTTGGTGCTGGATGAACATGAACACTGAACCGGTGCACTAAGGACACCGCTCTGACTACCTAGTGCCCACCGCCCAAATAGGCTGCCTTCACTGCCGGATCGTTCTTAAGGCTCTCTGCAGCGCCTTGGGCACTGATACGACCATTCTCGAGTACGTAACCATAGTCAGCAACGTTTAATGCCGCAGCGGCGAACTGTTCGACCAGCAGCATGGTCATGCCTTCGCTTTTTAGGCGAGAAATAATGCGAAACACTTCATCCACCAGGATCGGTGCCAAACCCATCGAAGGCTCGTCAAGCAAAATCACCTCTGGATTAAGCATGATGGCGCGAGCCATAGCAAGCATTTGCTGCTCACCACCTGACAACGTACCAGCAAGTTGATTGCGACGCTCTTTTAGGCGAGGGAAGAGGTCCATGGCCCTATCCAGGTCATGCTTGACATCGCCCTTGGGGCGACTGCCTGTCAGACGGGGGAAGGCACCCAGCAAAAGATTGTCTGTCACCGACATCGTTGAAAACACCCGGCGGCCCTCAGGTGAGTGGGCTAATCCCAGCTTAGCAATTTTGTACGATTCAAAGCCAGCTATTTTTTTACCATCCAGTTCGATGTCGCCTGCAGTCGGTTTAATCATGCCAGTAATGGCACGCATCGTGGTGGTTTTGCCAGCACCATTCGAGCCAATCAAGGTGATCACTTGGCCTTTGGGTACTTCAATCGTGATGCCATGCAAGACTTTGACTTTGCCATAGCCTGCTTCGAGATTTTTGATAGATAGCATATGAATTCCTTGTCTGTGCGCTTACGCTTTAGGTCGCTTGTCCGCCCAGATAGGCTTCGATGACTTTTTCGTTGGATTGAACCTCTGCAGGCTTCCCTTCAGCGATCTTTTGGCCGAAGTCCAAAACTGAAACGGTGTCGCAAGCGGCTGAGACGACGTCCATATGATGTTCGATCAAAATAATCGTGATGCCGTGCTCGCGGATCTTCTGAATGATTGCCAGTAAATCTTTGATATCGGGTGCTGTGAGACCCGCGGCAGGTTCGTCAAGTAGCAATAAGGTCGGATCGAGCGCGAGCGCTCGTGCGATTTCTAGCACACGTTGTTTGCCGTAGGGCAGGTTGCGTGCTTCCTCATTGGCCTCCGCTGCCAAGCCAACAAAGTCAAGCAGTCCCAGCGCACGTACACGTGCGTCAGATTCTTCATTCGTGTATTTGGGTAGATGCAGAGCGACGTCCAGCAAGCTCGAGTCAAAGGTGTGGTGCAAGCCAACCAGTATGTTTTCAAGGGCAGTCATCTCACCAAACAACTGTACGTTTTGAAACGTCCTTGCAATGCCTGATAGAGCAATTTCAGAGGAAGTTTTGCCCACCACGCTATTACTCGCGTAGACCACATCACCTGCGGTTGGGACATAGATGCCTGTCAATACGTTCATCATGGTGCTCTTACCTGACCCATTCGGGCCGATCAAGCCGTGTATGGTGCCACGCTCGACCGTCAGGTCAACGTTATTCAAGGCTTTCAAACCACCGAATTGCATCAAGATTGATTGGACAGAGAGCAAGGGCCCGGACTGCACACGTTGCTGGGCAGCACTGATCACATCTTTGTCAGAATGCACGACTGTATCGGCAACTAAAGTGTGTTCGTGCACCGATTGCTTACCCATCACGGCAGCGTAGTAGTTGCGTACAAAGCCAACAATGCCATCTTGAAGGTAATACACGACCAGCAAAATCATGCAACCAAAAATCGTCAAACGCCAGTCGGTAATGTTTTTGAGGAAAAACGAGAATACTGTTAACCCTATCGTACCGATCACGGGAACCAACAGTTTTTTGATGGTCGTTAATCCTTTGACTAATGATAAGCCTGACAAGAGCACCATCAAGACCGATAGCACCACCATCACTTGTCGAAAGAGTACAACGTCATCCAGCAATTTAGGCAAAAGGACGATGATTGCTGCGCCTAGAATTGATCCAATGCGCGACTTGCGACCACCCATAATCACGGCGAGCAAGAACAGGATGCTCAGCTCGATCACGTAGGTATTGGGCGAGATGTATTGCTCTGAATAGGCATACAAATTACCGGCTAAACCCGCAAAACCGGCACTGATTACAAAGGCGTAGACTTTGTAACGGTAAACAGAGACACCCATGCAATCGCAGGCAATCGGGCTATCGCGCAAGGCTTCAAAGGCACGTCCCAGGTGAGACTTCAACGTCCGGTGCGCAACGAGTAAAGCGATAAGCATCAGTGCGGCAACGATCCAGAAGTACTCGCGCTCTGTGACGACATAGGATCCAAGACTTGGCTTGGTTAATTTGATCCCAACTGGGCCTTCGGTCAAAAAACTCATCTCGTTAATCAAAATTTGAATGATCGTACCGAATGCCAGCGTGACCATGGCAAGATAAGGGCCGATGACTTTCAGGGCGGGCAATGCCAGCAAACCACCAAAAGCTGCGGTCACCGCAATCGACAGAGGTACGGTCAACACAAATGGCAAGTGCAGTTTAAAAAACAAAATCCCAGCTGTATAAGCACCGATGCCAAACAGACCCGCATGGCCCAGAGAAACTTGCCCCGTGTAACCCACAACAATATCCAAGCCAAAGAGCAAAATGCTGTAAATCAGGATACGTTCAATCATGTGTACGTAATAGGGATTGGGCACAAGCAAGGGGAAAGCAAACAACAGCGCGATCGCTGCGACTAACAGTAGTGTTTTTAGTTTCATTTTGTTACACCTTCTTGATGGCTGTTTTGCCAAAAAGACCAGACGGCTTCATCGCAAGAACCAATAACAACAACACGAGACCCGGCACATCTTTATACCCAGTGGATAGGTAAAAGCCAGTGACGGTCTCAGCGATCCCCAGAATCAGGCCACCGACAACAATACCCATGCCACTGGATAACCCACCGATAATGGCGACAGCGAAAGCTTTTAAACCTAAGGACGCGCCCATGGTCGCACCCGTTAGTGTCAGGGGCGAAACCAATACCCCGGCAAAAGAGGCAGTCAAGGAAGACAAAGCATAAGAAAAAGTGATGACCAGGCCCGTGTTGATGCCCATCAAACCTGCAGCGTCTCGATCATTGGATGTGGCAACGACTGCTTTACCGTAAATACTTTTGCGGTTGAACAATTCAACGAGCAGCATCATCGTGAAAGCACCGCCAATCACGACGAGTTCCATGGGTAAGACGTTGGCTCCCAAAACTTTAATCGGCTCGTCGTCCATGGGTGAGGGGAAAGGCAGGTCATCTCTACCCCAGACGTTCTCGGCGACATTTTTGAAGATGATTCCCAGTGCGATCGTTGACATGATCCAGCCAAACTCGGACTTGATCCTGATTGCCGGTCTGACGCCTAAAAATTCGACAAACGAGCCCTGCAACGCACCAAACAGACAGACAATGGGGATCATCAACCAGTAATTAATTTCGAAAGTGTCGCAGAGCGTCAAGCCAACCAGTGATCCCAACATTAACGCCTCGCCTTGACCAAAATTCAGCGTGCCTGAGGTGGCGAAAGTCAGTTGATAGCCGAATGCGATTAACGCATAGATCATCCCGTAAGAGATACCGCTATAAACAAGTTGTAAAAGGTTTTCCATGAGTCGTTCTCAACGAGGCGATAAGTGAGGCCAATAGGCCTATTCAGGCACTGAATAAATTTCGTACTACAAAAAAAACCGCCGCACAACTTGCGCGGCGTTTTTCATATTTCGCTGGTATGGCTTAAGGGTTTTTGACGCGTACTGGGTTAGCTTTTGCGTCTGCTTCGCTTGCGTAAGTCACACGGCCTTCTTTCACTTCGCCCATGAGCGGGATGTTGGCAGTGATGGCTTCGTGGTCCGTTTTGGTGAAGGGTTTGTTGTACACCGTTACAACGCCATTCACAGGTGTAGAGAGATTTTCGAGAGCCTCTTTGATTTTCACACCGTCTGTGCCGCCTGCTTGCTTGATCGCGGCAGCGAGCAAGTAAATCGAGTCATAGCCTTGAGCGGCCGACACTGGTGAGTCGATCCGACCTTTTTTAGGTTTGAACTCTTTCAGGTAGTCGTCGATGAAGGCTTTACGGGTTGGGGTGTTGGGATCTTGAATAAAAGTCTGTGGCATCGTCGCCCCATTACCGTTTTTACCAGCTGTATCGATAAAGTTAGCCATCGACAGGGTCCAGCTGCCGATCATTGGTTTTTTCCAGCCAATCTTTGCCATGCTGTTCGCAATTGATGCAAGCTCAGGGCCAATTGCATAGGTCAAAATCACTTCTGCACCGGCTTCTTTTGCTTTGAGCAATTGAGCTGTCATGTCAGTGTCTTTGATGTTGAATTTTTCGCTCGCTACAGGCGCCACCCCTTTGGCTTCCAGTGCTGCGGTCAAATCTTTCCGGCCCAAGTCACCATAGGCCGTCGAGTCAGCCAGGATTGCCACTTTCTTGAAACCGCGACGAGTCACAGCTTCTTCAACAATCATGGGAGCCTGAATCACATCAGGTGCCGCGTTACGAAAAACAAAGTTATCTGGTTCTTTATCAAACTGATGGGTCACCAGCGTGCCAGTTGCAACGTTATTAATAACCGGGATCTTGGCTTCCTGAAAGAAGCGCTGTGATGCCAAGGCAACCCCAGTATTGATATAGCCGACGGCTGCGACAACTTTTGTGTTGTTGATGAATTCTTGAGCGATTTCTACACCACGCTCGTTCTTGGCTTCGTCATCCCGCAGCACGAGTTCAATTTTTTTGCCAAGCACGCCGCCAGCGGCGTTGATTTGGTTGGCTGCGAGGGTAACGCCGTCACGCATACTGACGCCCATCGAAGATGAGCCGCCAGTGAAGGGGCCGATTACACCAATTTTGATCGTATCCTGGGCGAAGGCTGCGCCTGTCAACAGGCAAGCGGCAGCAACGGTTAATAATTTGTGTTGTAGTTTCATCAAGAAATCTCCTTAGTCTTTGCTCTCGAGCAGAAGTAAGCAGATTTTAGCGAAAACCTCTAATGTTGCAGTTGAGTTTCACTAGGGGTTTTCACGGTAAAAGCCTTAGTATTTTTTATCCTTTCCTGTTTGATGCAATGAATAGCTTAGTTTCGGTGATTACAACGCCGGATAACAGCAGGATACCGACTAAATTAGGGAAGGCCATTAGCCCATTGAAGATGTCTGATAATGCCCAGACGATATCAAGGGAGGCGACGGCGCCGAGCATCACAAAAGCTGTATATATCGTTCGATAAGGCTTGACGGCAGCTGTCCCGAAAAGGTACTGCGTGCATTTTTCGCCGTAGTAACTCCAGCCCAGAATGGTCGAGAAAGAGAAAAACACCAGACCAATCGTGACAACCCAACCACCGGGACCAGGCAACATTTGTTCGAAGGTTTGAGTGGTAAGTGCGGCACCGGTTAGCCCGCCTTGACCCGTGTATAAGCCACCTATCACCAGCGCCAAGCCAGTGATTGAGCAAACAACAATGGTGTCGATAAAAGTACCGGTCATGGATACCAAGGCCTGTTTTGCTGGCACATCCGTCTTAGCTGCTGCGGCTGCAATCGGTGCCGTGCCTAAACCCGCTTCGTTCGAAAAGAGTCCCCTCGCTACGCCAAAGCGGATGACCGTGCCTAGCGCGCCACCAGCAACGGCTTGACCGGTGAACGCATCTTGAAAAATCAGCCCCAGAGCGGGTAGTACCTGTTGATAGTGGGTCAATATGATGCCCAAGCCACCTAAGACGTAGAAGACGGCCATGAATGGCACGATCACCGAGGCCACCTTGCCGATCGATCTGATACCCCCAATCAGCACCAAAGCTGTCATGGCAGTTAGCACGACTCCAGTAAGCCAGCCCGGGATGCCAAAACTGCTTTGTATGGACTCCGCGACGGAGTTCGATTGCACTGAAGAGCCAGTCCCCAACGACGCGATCATTCCAAAAAACGCAAAGAGCATGGCGAGCCACTTCATGTTCAGGCCCTTTTCGATGTAATACATCGGCCCACCAGACATATTGCCCAGTTCGTCCCTCACGCGATACTTCACGGCAAGTAGACCCTCGGCGTACTTGGTAGCCATGCCTACCAGTGCCGTCATCCACATCCAGAAAATAGCCCCGGGACCGCCCATGACGACAGCGGTTGCAACCCCAGCAATATTGCCGGTCCCGATGGTGCCCGCCAGGGCCGTCATTAAGGCTTGAAATTGCGAGATATCACCCGGCGACGATTGGTCTTGCTTACGGCTAAATGCCATGCGTAATGCATAAGGTAATAAGGAAAATTGTAGAAACCCGAGTCTGACGGTCAGGTAAGCGCCTGTTCCAACCAACAAAATAATCATCGTGGGACCCCAGATATATCCACCCAGGGTATGAAAAAAATGCAATGTTGTTTCCAATGTCGTGCTCCTCTATGTCTGAAATACGGCTTTGCTTTTTGTTGCAAAGCCGCTGCGGATCATAGGTGCGTCAATCAGACTGTCGCACAGTTGTTACACTGAAAACTTATATTGCTAGATGTAACCAAAGTATTTACTCAATCGGTCCCCCGTGATAACAGCATCCAATCTCACCATACAGTTCGGCCCCAAGCCTCTATTCGAAAATGTCAATGTCAAATTTGGCGAAGGAAATCGTTACGGCCTTATTGGGGCGAACGGATCCGGCAAGTCGACTTTGATGAAAATCATCGGCGGCGACCTTGATTCAACCGCAGGCAACGTTTCACTGGAACCTGGACTTCGCCTTGGTAAATTACGGCAAGATCAGTTTGCCTTCGAAGACGTGAGAGTGCTCGATGTCGTACTAATGGGGCACACGGAAATGTGGGAAGCAATGTCGGCTCGTGATGCCATCTACGCAAACCCAGAGGCGACTGACGACGATTACATGCGTGCGGCTGATCTCGAGGCCAAGTTCGCTGAGTACGATGGCTATACCGCTGAGGCAAGGGCTGGCGAGTTGTTGTTAGGTCTGGACTTCCCGGTCGAGCAACATCAGTTGCCGATGCGTGAGATTGCCCCGGGATGGAAACTGCGCGTCTTGCTTGCCCAGGCGTTGTTCTCAGCACCTGATGTCATGTTGCTTGACGAACCAACCAATAATCTGGATATCAATACCATTCGCTGGTTAGAAGATGTGCTGAACGCGTATCAAAGCACCATGATCATCATTAGCCATGACCGACATTTCTTGAATCAAGTGTGTTCACACATGGCTGATCTCGATTTCGGTGAGTTGCGTTTATATCCGGGTAATTACGACGAGTACATGCTCGCATCGACTCAAGCGCGCGAACGGGTGCAGTCATCGAACGCTAAGGCGAAAGAGCGGGTTGTTGAGCTTCAGGACTTCGTGCGGCGATTTTCTGCGAATAAATCTAAAGCGCGCCAGGCAACTTCGCGGTTGAAGCAGATTGACCGGATTAAGGCCGCTCAAATCGAAGTTAAACCTTCATCACGCCAAAACCCTTTTATCCGTTTTGAGCAAAATAAACCGCTGCACCGACTCGCTGTAACAATTGAACACATACAAAAAGCTTACGACACACCGGTTATTAAACCTTTCTCGTCCATGATTGAAGCGGGTGACAAGATTGCGATCATCGGCGCCAACGGCGTGGGTAAGACGACATTACTCAGGATGTTGGCTGGCGATCTTGCGCCAGATCGCGGCACACTCAAATGGTCAGAGAATGCTGATATTGGTTACATGGCGCAGGATGTATCCGATCTGTTCACACAAACCGATATCAATCTGTTTGACTGGATGACGTATTACCGTCAACAAGGTGACGATGATCAGTCAATTCGCTCTATCTTGGGGCGTCTGCTGTTTTCAGCCGATGATTTACCTAAAGCACCTAAGGTGTTATCTGGTGGCGAAAAGAATCGCATGACTTTTGGTCGTTTGATGCTCGGACGCCATAATGTTTTGCTGATGGATGAGCCAACCAATCATCTGGATATGGAATCCATCGAATCTTTGCAATTCGCACTCGAAAAATTCGCCGGTACGTTATTTTTTGTGTCGCATGACCGCGAGTTTGTGTCTGGCCTGGCCACACGTATTTGGGAAATCCAACCAGATGGTGAGGTGGTTGACTATCGTGGTCCTTACGAAGAGTACTTAGTATCCAAGGGCATTGAGAGCTAACTATTACAATCCCAACATGATTATTCTGGGATTTGAAAGCTCGTGCGATGAGACCGGCGTTGCGGCAGTTTGCACCGAACGTGGTTTGTTAGCGCACGCACTGCACACGCAAGTTGCGATGCATGCTGCTTACGGCGGGGTTGTGCCAGAGTTAGCCTCCCGTGACCACATACGCCGTATCGTCCCGTTGACCCGTACCGTCTTGAAACAAGCTGGCATTGATTTGCATCAAGTGGGTGCAATTGCCTATACCGCTGGTCCTGGGTTGGCAGGTGCTCTATTGGTCGGCGCAAGTGCTGCCGTTGCGATGGCGTGGTCGCTCGACCTGCCAACTATACCGGTCCATCACCTGGAAGGGCACCTGTTATCGCCCCGTATGGCGGACCCCTGTCCAGACTTTCCCTTTGTTGCTTTACTCGTTTCGGGCGGGCACACGCAATTGATGCGCGTAGATGGTGTCGCGCGGTACACCCTGCTGGGTGAGACGCTTGATGATGCGGCTGGCGAAGCATTCGATAAAACCGCGAAATTGCTCGGCTTGGGCTACCCCGGTGGTCCCGCCCTGGCGCAGTTGGCGACACAGGGTGATGCCAGCAAAATTAGTTTGCCCAGGCCTATGCTGCATAGCCAGGACTTGGACTTTAGTTTCAGTGGCTTGAAAACAGCTGTGATGACTCGGCTCAAAGAAGCGACGGCTAAATTAACGGAAACCGCGTTGATCGATGCAGAGCTTGCGGCTGACTCCCCTGCAAAATCGATGGTTTTGGCAGCTGATCTCGCCGCTGCAACGCAGAGCGCCATTGTTGAAGTCCTTGTTGCTAAATCGGTCTCCGCGCTGAAGCAAACAGGTCTGAGGCGCTTGGTGGTAGCTGGAGGCGTGGGCGCCAATAGCGATTTGCGGCGACAGCTGGCCAAGAAGCTCGAACGCCTTCAGGCAGAGGTGTTTTTCCCGCCGCTAGAATTATGTACCGATAATGGCGCGATGATTGCGTTTGCTGCGGCAGAGCGAGTCAAGCACGGTCTGGTCGATTTGAATAACCCACGTGATTATTCGTTTAACGTCACACCACGCTGGGATTTAGCTTCAATTTGATAATCATTGGCCCTAGACAGGTAAAAGCAGTGCTCAGCTCTTTTTGCCTAATTTGGGCTCGAGCCCTTTGATCAGCCGCCCTATATTCGCTCGGTGCCGGTAGAGTAGCAGTGCACCGATGACCGCGATAACGACCGCTAGTTCATCGTGAGTGGGCCACAAGCTGTCGTGGCCACCGAGCACATAGAATACCGGGGCTAAGATTGCGGCAGAGATTGCGCCTAGAGACGAGAATCTCGATAGCAACACCACAACAATCCAAACAATGACTAAACCGAGGGCCAGAAGGGGGGCGATGGCTGCGACCACCCCTAGCGCTGTCGCAACGCCCTTGCCACCTTTAAATGATAAGAATACTGGGTACAGGTGGCCGAGGAAGACGGCTAATGCGACCCAGGCCAAACCCGTTACGTCCAGACCTGCACGCATGGCGAACCACATTGCCAGCCAACCTTTTAAGGCATCCCCCAGTAAAGTCAAGGCAGCAGCGGGTTTGTTTCCGGAGCGTAATACGTTGGTGGCGCCTGGGTTACCAGATCCATAAGAACGGGGATCCTTCAGACCCATGGCCTTACTGACCACCACCGCAAAGGGGATCGATCCGAGCAAATAAGCCAGCACGACTGCTTGCAAAATAAATAAAAAACTGTCAGGTGCCAGCATAAATTCGGTTCAGTCGGATGATTAAGATGAGCTGTATTCTAGCTTGTGTTCAATTGCAAGCTAAAGTCCGCATTTTCTCTGGGACGCAAGGGTACAATCAGCCAAAGCGGCTACAAAATGGCGCGTAAAACTCTCATGCTTGGCTTATTGATTAGATGCACATATTAATTTCGAACGATGACGGTTATACAGCCCCAGGTCTTGAGGTACTCGCTGCATCGTTGAGCAAATTTGCAGATGTGACGGTGTTTGCGCCCGAGGTCAATCACAGTGGTGCCTCCAATTCGCTTACCCTAAACCGGCCCTTGATGGTAAAAGAGGCGGCAAATGGTTTTGTGTACGTCAATGGCACGCCTTCAGATTGTGTTCACGTTGCGCTGACCGGTGTGCTCAAACA
This sequence comes from Jezberella montanilacus, assembly GCF_003003055.1. Taxonomy (GTDB): domain Bacteria; phylum Pseudomonadota; class Gammaproteobacteria; order Burkholderiales; family Burkholderiaceae_B; genus Zwartia; species Zwartia montanilacus. Next base: position 139,004 of record NZ_PVTV01000011.1, on the reverse strand, counting down.
GAGACCCGATCTGGTCGTTTCAGGCATCAACAATGGTGCAAATATGGGCGACGATACCCTCTACTCAGGTACGGTTGCTGCCGCGACTGAAGCCTATCTATTTGGGATTCCAGCTATTGCTTTTTCGTTAACCGGACGCGCTTGGTTTGGGTTGGATCAGGCGGCAGAAATCGCTGTCCAGATCGTCAAGCAACAGATTGCCCAGCCAATTCAAGCGCCAGTCTTATTGAACGTTAACATCCCCAGTTTGGCGGGGGGGCAAATCAAAGGCACGAAAGTAACGCGGCTGGGTAAGCGTCACCCATCGCAACCAGTGATGGCGGCACAGACTCCGTATGGCGAGCCTGTTTATTGGATAGGGCCGGCAGGTGAGGCTGTCGATGCAAGCGAGGGAACTGATTTTGCAGCCATAGCAGACGGCTACGTGTCTATTACTCCTTTGCGACTTGATCTGACCCATTACGATCAATTGCCCTCTCTATCCGCTTGGGCGCAGTCCCTATGATGAGCAAGCGATCGTGCTTACTGATGGCGGCTCGAGACACTCGATCCGGGGCCTCCAAGGGTTTGCAGGGTATTACTCCGACCAACAGTAACACCAAGATTTCAGCTTCACGCTTGCCGTCTAAGGTGAATACGACTGTTGTCACGGGGGCACCCAGTAACCTCGGGTTGAACTCAGAGCGTCTGCGTGAAGCAATGGTCAAACGGCTAAGAGTGCAGGGCATTACCAATGAATATGTCCTGGCGGCAATGCAGAAAGTACCTCGTCACGTGTTTGTTGATGAGGCTTTGGCGAGCAGAGCTTATGACGACGCAGCCTTGCCGATTGGCTACGGTCAGACCATCTCACAACCCTGGGTTGTGGCACGAATGATTGCTGCTGTTTGCGAACAGAGCAGCCCTAAGCGAGTACTTGAGGTCGGTACGGGTTGTGGCTACCAGGCAGCGGTGATGGCGCAGTTGTTTCCGCAGGTCTATTCTATCGAACGGATACGGGCGTTGTACGATATTGCCAAAGAGAAATTGCGCGATCTAAAACTCACTAAAATTAGGCTCACCCATGCCGACGGTATGGATGGTTGGGCGGTATCGGCACCGTTTGATGCGATTATCGTTGCTGCAGCGGGTGTCAAGATACCTAACGCACTTTTGTTACAGTTAGCCGAAAGCGGAGTGCTGATTGCACCTGAAGGCGGGACATCGCAAAAGCTGGTAAAAATTACTCGAACTGGTCAAGACAGTTTTGAACGGGTCGAACTCGAAGCAGTCAGGTTTGTGCCTTTGCGTGCCGGAGTGCAACCGTGATCAAACAGGAGATTTATATGCTTTCAGGACAAGCGTCGCAATCGAGCCCAAGTGGGTTTAGCGACTCGGTCTATAGTAAAAAGATGATGCGAGTTTTAGGACTAGGTCTGATAGCTGTTTTGTTGGCAGCTTGCACAAACAATTCAGGGTCACCTGCTCCCGTAAGAAACCTCAATGAGTCAGGTTCTTCAAACGCATCAAGTTTAGGCGGTGGGCAGACCTATACCGTCAAGCCGGGCGATTCTTTGCGCAAGATTGCAACAGCGACAGGCGTCGATGAAAACACCATTATTAGATTAAACAACATATCTAATCCAAACAATATCAAGGTGGGGCAGGTTTTGCGCCTGTCGGATAAAGGGGATAGCAACGTCGGTGCTGCGCCTATTGCAAGTTCCAGTAAGCCAGTTGCGCGACCACTTGATTCCCCAGCATCATCGGACGCTGGCGCCAGCAAGGCTACAGATGGCTCGGTCACGCGCGCACCTGATGCGGCTGCAGTCAATTTGACGTGGCCTGCGAATGGAGCAGTGATTCAAGGCTATTCTGCGACGACCAAAGGCATCGATATTTCTGGCAACGTGGGTGATCCCGTTGTCGCGGCTGCTAATGGGAAAGTCGTTTATGCGGGCAACGGTATCCGAGGTTTAGGCAATCTAGTGATTTTGCAGCATGACAACGGTTTTATCACTGCCTACGCGCACAACAAAACACTGTTAGTCAAGACTGAGCAAAGCGTCAAACAGGGTAGCAAGATTGCTGAATTGGGCCAAAGTGATGCCACGTCGCCCCGCTTACATTTTGAAGTGAGACGTCAAAATTCGCCCGTAGACCCCATGCAGTATTTGCCTGTTAAATAGATTTGAGTTGAGCCACGATGAAACTAATTTTAAAAAATGCTTTGACGGCGCTGTCTCTTAGTATGGCCACTGCAGTCGCTTGTGCGCAAACAGCGACAGTTGAGGCTGATGCTAAGAGCGCTGAGAAACCTGCCTCGACGATGAGTGCTCGCCAAGCAGATCCGGTTGGCGGCCCCTTGCCTGGTAAAGTTGTTGATCAGTTGGGCTTGACTGCTGGGCAAAAGTCCTTGATGGATAGTGCCACGGCCGCGCGCAAAGCGTCACAGTCAGCTAATCTTGCTTCGCGTGATGCAGCCTATCAATCACTCACTGAGCAGTTGTCTTCTGACAGATTCGATCCAAGAGCCGTTATTAAGCAGCGCGAACAGGCGCGTGTCGCAATGGACGCTCGAGTAGACGCTGTGCAGCAAAAGTGGCTACTGTTTTGGGACAGCTTGAGCCAGACCCAGCGTAATACTCTCGTCCAATATATGCGAGAGCAGCACGCCGCGCTCGCAAAGCAACGCAGCAAATAGAAAATCTTTCATGTCTACAGAGCTTTTAACGGTCGAGTCCTTGGATCTCGAGGCGCGTGGTATTGCCCGCCGCGAAGGTAAAGTCGTTTTTATCGAAGGTGCGCTCCCCGGCGAGCTTGTCACGGCTAACGTTTTTCGTAAAAAACCTTCGTTCGAGATTGGCAAGGTTGAAGTCATTGCCCGGCAGTCCAGCCAGCGCGTCACGCCAAAATGCATTTATGCCGGCATCTGTGGTGGCTGCATGATGCAACACCTGGACCCAGCCGCGCAAGTGGCAGTGAAGCAGCGAGCGCTAGAAGATAGTTTGGCTCACATTGGTGCTCTCAAGGCAGAAAGCATGTTGCCGGCGTTACATGGTCCCTCTTGGGGCTATCGATATCGTGCCCGGTTCAGTGTTCGCCACGTCACGAAAAAAGGCGGTGTACTCGTCGGCTTTCACGAGAGAAAAAGCAGCTTCGTCGCCGATATGCAGAGCTGTCAAATTTTGCCACCGCACGTATCGGCGTTGCTTATGCCTTTGCGTCAGCTGGTGATGGGTTTGTCTATGCCTGATCGCATCCCTCAAATTGAAGTGAGCGTTGGGGATCGTGTTACTGCTCTGGTATTGCGTCATTTGATGCCACTGAGTGAGGATGATGTTGTCTTGTTGCGTGCTTTTGCCCAAGAGCATCAGATACAGTGGTGGTTGCAGAGTAAGGGGCCTGACACGGTCGTATTACTTGATCCGTCTCAAGAGGGTGATCTGGCTTATGTGCTCCCCGAGTTCGGTCTGCGTATGCCCTATCGACCCACCGACTTTACGCAAGTCAATCAATATATTAATCAGGCGCTCGTCTCTAAAGCGGTCAAACTGCTCGCTGTAAAAGATACGGACCGTGTTGCAGACATGTTTTGTGGGTTGGGTAATTTCACCTTACCTCTTGCGACTAAAGCTCAATTTGTCGTTGGGATTGAGGGAAGTGCGATGCTTACACAAAGAGCTGGCGAGGCAGCAAGCTTGGCAGGTCTTAATAACGCCAGTTTCACTACTTTGAATTTGTTCGAAGTCGATAGCCATTGGCTAGAGGGTTTAGGTAAATTTGATCGAATGTTGCTTGATCCGCCCCGTGAAGGCGCCGTGGCTGTTTCGCACGCGATTGCTGGTTTGACGCAGTCAGCCAAACCAAGCCGAATCGTTTATGTCTCTTGTAATCCAGCGACACTGGCGCGAGATGCTGCTGTCTTGGTCAATGACGGTGGTTACGTTTTAAAAACTGCCGGTGTGATTAATATGTTTCCACATACGGGACACGTTGAGTCAATTGCTGTTTTTGATTTGTTATCTTCAGATTAGTTTAGTATCCTATTAGCGCAGAGACGGATCAATCACGATGAGCTTGGGACAAATATATCTAGTTGACGATGATGAGTCGATAAGAGCGTCTTTGTTCAACGCCTTAGTTCAACTGGGGTACAACGTGGATTGCTTTGAAGATGCCAAATCTTTTTTTAATCAACCACCTAGCAGGTCGCCTGCCGTCATTCTTTTGGATATGCGCCTGCCAGATAGCAGCGGGGTAGCTGTTCAGGCTACGCTTAAGCAGATGAAGTGTGAAACCCCCATCGTTTTTATGAGTGGGTCGGCGGAATCAACTGAGATTATTACTGCAATGCGGCAGGGGGCTTTTGATTTTCTGATAAAGCCGTTTTCAATCGAACAGTTGTTGGGCGTTCTGAATCAAGCACTGGATAAGGATGCTCGGCAGCAAGAGCTCATCGCAAGATACGATCGTTTAGGCAAAGCGTTTAATGGGTTAACCCCCCGCGAGAAACAAATTTGTCGTGAGATGCTAGACGGTAAAACCAATAAACAGATTGCTGAACAGAGTGGGACAGTGGCTTCCACGATCAAGTTGCACCGTTCCCGAGTGTTAGACAAAATGGGTGCTCAATCGCTCGCCGACTTAATGGAAATGTTTAAAGGCACTAAGAAAAACGCCTTTGATTAAGTCACTACTGAAAGATGGCGCTCGCATATCTATCCGTGCCGGACTGAGTTTTGTCACCACCTTGGTTCGTGCTGAAAAATCGACGTTAGTTCCTCGAGCATCGTGTCACGAGAAAACAAACTTGAGGCCGCTGGGGATGCAGTAAAAAGATCGCGAAGTTTATTAACCAGATAGATTGCTCGCTCGGTATCCGAGTCTATTCTTTGCAACGTCTCCTGATAAGACTGAATCGTTTGTTGTGGCATTGGCGTCGCACTCTGCGTATAAATATTGATACGAGTTGCCGCGAGGGGTTGCGCAAGTTCGTGTACAAGCGACGCGATAAAAGGCGCTGTGCTGTCAGATTTGAGTAAAGCAGAGAGCATTTCAAGCAGTCGATTCTTATCACTCACCACTTGTGCGAGCTCTGCTTTCAGCGATTCGATTGTTTGAAAGTCTTGCAATGTGTGGCAGCCAGTGCGTAAGATGGTCAGACATAAAAACAAATAGTTGCCAGATTCTATCATCGGCAACCCTGATCAAAGGTCTGTATGACGAATCAGAGCAATAGAAAAAATTCACTAACTGGCACTGCTTTTATGACCTTGTTGCTGGTTGGTTTAATTATGGGTTCAAACCATGTTTCTGCGCGAATTGCTTTTAATCATGGGTTGAGTGTCGGTACAGCGGTCGTGGTGCGCAGTGTTGCGATCGTGATGGTGATGGCTTTGCTCGTGTACTTGCAGAAGGTGCCAGTCGCGTTGACAAAACAACAGGTCAGAATGATGCCGTTGATCGGTGTGTTGATGACTGTGCAGGGCTATTGTTTGTACTCAGCAGTTGCTCGATTACCCGTTTCCTTAGCCTTGCTTGCGTTTAATACCTATCCTTTGTGGATTACGTTTTGGGCGAAAGTAATCTACGGTGAAAAAACGCCGGTCACCATGCTCAGAGCGATGCCAGTGCTGTTGGTCGGTTTGGCGCTGGCCCTCGACGTTTTTGGCACGTCGTCTGGTTTAGGGATAAAAGGCCAATGGATGGAAATTGGCGCGGGGGTTGCTTTTGCACTGACATCGGCGACAACCTTTGGGATCGCCATGGTACTGACTCAGAACGAAACAAAAGAGATTGATGGCCGAGTTCGCACTGGTCTTGTCATGACAATGGTAGGTACGTTTACCTTAATCGGCGTCGAGGCAACAGGTGGCTTGCAGTGGCCTCACGAATTGGCAGGTTGGGGAGGCCTAGCCGGGTTAACCCTTTTCTATGGGACAGGCTTCACCATCATGTTCACCATTTTGCCGAAAATTGGCGCAGTGGGAAATTCAGCGATCATGAACGTTGAGCCCATCTGTGCCCTCGGACTTGGTTGGCTGATTCTTAATCAATCCGTGTCGCTGAGTCAGCTAATTGGTGCTTTCATTGTCGTGGGTACTGTCATTTTTTTGGGGCTACGGAGATGATCCCAAATCAGAGGACTGATGAGGATGGCTCAGCGAGTATTTTCTGAGCGGCCTCTCTGACCCGAACCGGTGCAGTCCCACCGATATGTGATCGAGCGGCAACTGAACCCTCCAGGGTCAATACCGTAAATACGTCCTGGTCTATTGACGCATTAAACTGCTTGAGATCAGCTAGCGATAAATCAGCGAGATCACAAGCCTTTTGCTCGCAATGCCGGACTGCATGGGCAACCGTCTCATGCGCATCTCTGAAAGGAAGGCCTTTCTTGACCAGATAATCAGCCAGATCAGTGGCTGTTGCGTAGCCTTGTAGCGCGGCAGCCCGCATCGCGTCGGCCTTCACTTTGATGCCACTGATCAAATCGACAAAAATGGTGAGCGTGTCGCGCACTGTGTCGGCAGTATCGAACAAACCTTCTTTATCCTCTTGATTATCTTTGTTGTAGGCCAGTGGCTGGCCTTTCATAAGTGTCAGCAGTGCCACCAAATGGCCGTTGACGCGACCGGTCTTGCCACGGGCCAGCTCTGGCACATCTGGATTTTTTTTCTGAGGCATGATTGAGCTGCCCGTGCAGAAACGATCTGCCAGGTCGATAAAACCAACGCGCGGGCTCATCCAAATCACAAGTTCTTCAGATAAGCGCGAGATATGCGTCATGATCAACGCCGCAGCAGCACAAAATTCGATAGCAAAATCCCGGTCAGACACAGCATCGAGCGAATTGGCACAAATGCCTTCGAAACCCAGTAAATCCGCAACTTGTTGACGATCAATGGGATAGCTCGTGCCTGCCAAGGCAGCTGCGCCAAGCGGTAACTGGTTAACTCGTTTTCGGCAATCAGTTAGTCTGGACCCATCACGACCAAACATTTCTGCATACGCCAGCAGATGATGACCAAAGGTCACCGGCTGCGCAACTTGCATGTGGGTAAAACCGGGCATGATCGTCTCGGCATGTTCAAGGGCGACAGTGGCTAGCGCGCGCCTGATTTGCCCGAGTAAAGCGATCTGATGATCGATCTCGGTTCTGACCCAAAGACGGATGTCCGTGGCAACTTGGTCGTTGCGAGAGCGACCGGTATGCAATCGTTTGCCTGCATCACCAATCAAGTCAACCAGACGTTTCTCGATGTTGAGATGCACATCCTCAAGATCCAATAACCACTCAAACCGACCTTCGGCTATTTCGGTTGAAATTTGAGCCATACCGCGTTCAATACTGCTCAAGTCGTCCTGCCCAAGCACCCCGACTGTTCGTAACATGGTCGCGTGAGCAATCGAGCCTTGAATGTCGACTTGAGCCATCCGTTTGTCAAAACTGACTGAGGCCGTGTAGCGTTTGACGAGGTCTGAGACAGGTTCAGAGAAGCGGGCAGACCACGCCTGCGATTTTTTGGCGAACTGGTCTTCGTTGGATTGATTTGGGTTTTTCATGGTGAAACGATTATAGAGCCGGGCAGATGCCTAGTCATCGTGCGATAATTTTGATCAAGAAAACAAATCCTAGCAGAGATCAAGATGGCAGCGATAAAAATTGGCATCGCACAGATAAATGCCTGTGTGGGCGATCTGGCCGGCAACGCCAAAAAAGTTATGGATGCCGCTCGAACCGCGCATGCAGCGGGTGCACGGCTGTTGCTGACGCCAGAACTTGTCCTCTGTGGCTATCCCCCCGAAGATTTGTTATTGCGACCAGCCTTTATTGAGCAGGCTCAAACGGTCGCAGACAGCTTGTGTAAAGAACTCGCTGAATTACAGGGTTTGCACGTTGTTTTGGGCCATCCGGTGGTTGCAGCAGGGGGCTTGCGCAACGCTGCGTCGGTATTGGTTAACGGCGAAGTCTTGGGTGTTTACTTTAAACGCGAGCTGCCGAACTATTCGGTTTTTGATGAGAAGCGGCATTTTGCTGGCGACAACCACTCGTTGGTTTTTGAGATTGATGGCGTACGTTTTGGTGTCAATATCTGTGAAGATATCTGGTTCTCAGATGCCCCTAAAGCTGCGTCCGATGCCGGCGCGCAAGTATTACTGGTGCCGAATGCATCACCCTTCAATATTGGTAAACAAGCCGAGCGGGCCGAAATTTGTCAAAAAGCGGTAAAGACATCGGGCTGTCCAATTGTCTATGCGAACATGGTGGGCGGGCAAGATGAGCTCGTATTCGATGGCGCGTCCTTTGCCATGAATCGTGCGGGTCATTTCATTGCGCGTTCGTCAGACTTCGTGCCTGACCTGACCTATGTGAAAGTGACTGATTCGGGTGATCTTGTCGGTTTGATGGCAGAGCCCACCAGAAATCAAACCCTGGATGCTGAAGTAACGAATCTCGACCGCCAGATATGGGGCGCGCTCACCCTGGGTGTTCGTGATTACGTCGGTAAATCCGGTTTCAAATCGATCATACTTGGTCTATCAGGCGGTATTGATTCGGCAGTTGTTATGGCGGTAGCGGTTGATGCACTGGGTGCCGAGCGTGTGAACGCAGTCATGATGCCTTCACGTTATACAGCAGATATTTCGCAAATCGACGCGGAAGATATGGCGAAGCGCTTGGGCGTCAAGTATGACGTCATTGCGATATCAGATTTGACCCAAGCGTTTGATGCTGGTCTGTCACCCTTGATGCAAGGTCGCGATCCAGACACCACAGAGGAAAACATTCAAGCGCGCATTCGCGGCACGCTTTTGATGGCCTTATCCAACAAGTTTGGTCACTTGGTTCTCACGACCGGCAACAAAAGCGAACTTTCAACTGGCTATTGCACACTTTATGGCGATATGGCGGGAGGGTTTGCAGTACTTAAAGACGTCGCAAAAACGCTTGTCTACCGCCTTGCCCGCTGGCGGAACCTTCACGTAGAAGTCATCCCTGACAGAATTATTACGCGTCCTCCCTCAGCGGAGTTGCGCCCTGATCAGACGGATCAGGATAGTCTGCCACCCTATGAGATCATTGACGGTATCATTGAACGATATATCGAAGGAAACGAGCCCATCAAAAACCTGCTCGACTCCGGATACAAGGCTGAGGATATCAATCAGATTGTGCGTTTGATCAGGATCAACGAGTATAAAAGGCGCCAAAGCCCTCCAGGGCCGAGAATCACCTCGAGAGCATTCGGCCGCGATTGGCGGTATCCTTTAGTGAACGGCTTCAGAGAGTAGCCGGCATTGCAGCGATGACTACAATTTAGATAACGTTTTTCCAACAGGATCCAAGATGAAACAAGTTACCGCGATTATCAAACCATTCAAACTGGACGAAGTCCGCGAGGCGTTGGCAGAAGTGGGCGTTAATGGCCTAACCGTGACGGAAGTTAAAGGCTTTGGTCGTCAGAAAGGTCATACGGAGCTATACCGCGGCGCTGAATATGTTGTTGATTTTTTACCCAAAATCCGTATCGAGATGGTTGTTGCGGATACCATGGTTGATAGCGTTATCGAAGCACTGCTCAAATCCGCGCGTACCGGAAAAATCGGTGACGGCAAGATTTTTGTCATGCCCGTCGAGCAAGCTATCCGTATCCGGACGAGTGAACAGGGCGACGAAGCGCTCTAATAACTTGCGTTGAGCTTCATGGATTAGTGGTTGTTCTGGCGCGCAAGCAGGCGCCAGAATGCGGGCAAGAAACACTCGGACACCATCAGCGGTTTTCCGGTGCGCCAGAATACCGAGCGTCTCGCGTAGAGAGCGTTTGGGCACGCGGATCTTAGCGTTTTTTTTGCGATTAAATACAGCGGTGCTGCGCATCTGACCCGAGATACCTCAAAACTTGATCGGTTAATTGATGGGTCTTGATAAAGAATATCTGCGAGCGGTCGGGTATTCAGACCTTTCACACCTCTCCATACCCCGTGAGTATCTCTTAAAGGTGCCACACTTCGAGCGACCACACATAATTCACCGTCAATCCACATGCTGATTTGGCGTGTCCAAACCAGACTGCGGACTGGTAAGTTAAGCAGCTTGGCTTCTTCCCTTTGAAGAGCGCCAATGTCTTGTTTGAGAATCTTTAACTCTACCCTTCCTATGTCTCGCAAGCCTTTCGTCAAGGCGCCAGGGCGCATCATCCAGGTCCGTTTTGATCGAGAAACAATAGGAGAAGGACGGGATAACCAGTTCATTTCGACTCAAAAATAGCTCACGGAGGTTGTATTATCTCAAGTATGGAGAAAGTAAGAATTTCAAAGCTCATGGCGGAGCAAGGTTTATGTTCACGCCGCGAGGCAGACGCCTATATAGAAAAAGGCTGGGTCAAAGTTGACGGTCAAATCGCTGTCCTGGGGGAGCGGGCCTTCCCGGATCAAACCATTACACTCGATCGTTCTGCCGCAAAACAACAAGCTCAGTCCGTCACGATTTTGATCCATAAGCCAATGGGATATGTATCTGGTCAGGCTGAGGACGGCTATACACCTGCTGTTGCCCTCATCGAGCCGAGAACGCAATGGGTTGATGACAGATCTAATATCCGATTCGAGCGTGCACATTTAAGAGGCATTGCGGTGGCAGGACGTCTCGACATCGATTCGACTGGTTTGCTTGTTCTGACGCAAGACGGACGCGTTGCACGCCACCTGATCGGAGAGACATCAGACGTTGAAAAAGAGTACTTGGTTCGGGTAAGCGGTAAATTATCGGAGCGCGGACTTGCTTTGCTAAATGTCGGTTTGTCGTTAGACGGTAAGGCCTTGAAACCCGCGCAGGTCCGCTGGCAAAACGATGACCAATTGCAATTCATCCTGAAGGAAGGCAAAAAACGCCAAATCAGACGAATGTGCGAATTGGTCGGGTTGCAAGTAATTGGCCTAAAACGGGTGAGGGTGGGTAATGTCAGGCTTGGCGACCTACCGCCTGGCCAATGGCGCTACTTGAGGTCGACAGAGCACTTCTGAGATGAACAGCGACGCAGTGACTAAGCGCTCTTGTCGTCTAGTTTGTACAGCGCCCGGTCATCCTGCCCTAGCATTTTCACCATCCAGGGCATAGCTGGCTTGAGCGCTTCTTTGAGCGTGTAGGGCGGATTGACAATAAACATGCCACTGCCGTTTAAGCCCACGCCATCAGGGCTTGATTTTTTAACGGTCAAGCTGACGTGAAGCCACGATTTCACATCTAACCGGTCTAATTGCCGCACCATCTGTTGAGCTTCTAATCTTTGTATCTGTGGGTACCAAACGACATAGCAACCAGTTGCGAAGCGTTGCACAGCATCCTTTAACGTATCCATGGTTCGGCGATAGTCTTGCTTGTCTTCGTATGATGGGTCGATTAGTACAACTGCTCTGCGTGGAGGAGGTGGCAACTGGCCTTTCAAACCAGCAAATCCATCTGTATCGAAAACGGTCGTTTGGCGAGGGATGCGCTTACCTTGCGCCTCGAGGTTTAAGTTCAGGATCTCTACCTCACTTGGATGCAATTCAAACAGTCTGAGTTTATCTGTCGGACGAAGCATCTGCTGAGCAATCCAGGGCGACCCAGGGTAGTAACGCAAATTACTATCAGGATTAAGTGCCGCGACTTGTTCTAAATAGGCTTTTACTGCTTGCGGTGCATCGGGCTTATCCCAGATTCGGGCGATCCCGTCGACGAACTCGCCTTTGGTTTGCGCCCATTTGCCCTCTAGGTCATACAACCCCGCGCCGGCGTGCAGATCAATAAACCAGTAGGGTGCATCTTTCTGGTTGTAGTAGTCAAGAATATGAACCAGCACCAGATGCTTGAGCACGTCTGCGTGATTGCCTGCATGAAAAGCGTGGCGGTAACTGAACAATGTTTACTCCGGTGCCGGTAGACGGCTTAAATGAGACTTCAAAAAGGAGCAATGGTGTCGACGCAGTCCGTGATAACCGAATCAACCCCCCATTGCAGCATGTCCTGCGCCATCTTGGGATCGTTCACCGTCCACGCGCACACTCGAAAGCCAGCGCGTTTGATGGCGTCTACAGTCGTTTGTGTCAGCGTTTTATGGGATAGGTGAATCGATGCACAATCGAGGTCGGTTAAAATCTGGAGCCAGTTTTCTGGCAGTTCATTAGTTAAAAACCCTCTGGGCATGGCTGGGCAAATCGTTTTAGCTGCTGCCAGGCTATCGTAAGAAAACGAGGACAAGACCGGCTTTACTTGGACAGATGCCCAGTACTGTTGAGCGCACTTCGCCACCATTTCACCTGTGATTGTTTCAAGCCCCGGAGTTGGCTTTATTTCTATATTGCATCCCAAGCCGTTACTGATCAGATATTGTGCGATATTTTGCAGAGTGGGGATGGGCTCGCCCGAGTACTCCTTACTATGCCAACCCCCGGCATTTAGTTGAGCGAGGTCGCTGAACAGCCAGTCCTCCGCCCGTCCCAGTCCGTTGGTCGTTCTTGCCAGATCGGCGTCGTGAAGCAGGATGGCAATCCGATCACGAGTGAGCTTGACGTCAAATTCAAAGGCGGAGTAGCCGAAATGCTGACCAAGTCGCAGCGCTGCTAAGGTGTTTTCAGGGGCAAGTTTGCCAGCGCCGCGATGGGCGATTAGTTTCGGGTAGGGCCAGGGGGAAAGCTGTTTCATCGCAAGAGGCTCCGCGGGTGGTAAACTCGCAACCTTATTTTAGGCTCGAAAATTCATCCATGTTTGATTTCATTCGTCAGCATCAGCGTTGGATGCAGGGCATTTTAATCCTGCTCATCCTCCCATCCTTTGCCTTTTTTGGCGTGCAAAGCTACACAAGTTTCATGAATCGTGAACCCGAGCTAGCGACGGTTGACGGTAGCGGGATTACGCTTAGTGACTTCAACCGCGCACGTAAGGCGCAACTTGATCAATACCAGTCAGTGTTGGGTGGTCAGTTTGATCCGGCTACGCTTGACACCGCCGAGATGCGTAAGCAGGTTTTGAATAACGTAATTGATCAAAAAACGGTGGCGCTTGCCGCTGAGAAAGGACGTTTCACGGTCTCTGATGAGACACTGCGTCGCACCATTGCATCTATTCCAGCGGTTCAGCAAGACGGGCAGTTTTCACCTGAGAGATACCACCAAATTCTGGCATCGCAAGGCATGACTGCCACGGGCTTTGAAAACAGCTTAAGACGAGATCTCGCGCTTGCACAGGTTTTGAGTCCAGTATCCAGTAGTGTGTTAGTGCCTGACGCAGTCGTACAAAAATTTGCCGCACTGCTAGGTGAGAAGCGTGTGGTCGCAGTTCAGTCCTTTAATGCCGATGGTTACAAGAAATCGGTCATTGTCACGCCTGAACAGATTAATGCGTGGTACGAATCGAACCAAGCTAGCTTGCAGATCCCTGAAAGTGTCGACATTGAGTATTTGCTAGTTAACGAAAGCGCTGCGTCGAAAGATATCACCGTATCAGATGCTGACATCGACGCTTTCTATAAACAAAATCAGGCTCGTTATAGTCAGCCTGAACGTCGTCGGGTAAGTCATATTCTGATTGAAGTCGCGCCAGACGCAACCCCTGAACTTAAAAAGAAAGCGCAAGAACTTGCGACTGACCTGACAAAACAGGCAAATGCACATCCGCCAGGTTTTAGTGATCTCGCGAAAAAGTTTTCGCAAGATACGGGTTCAAAAGACTCAGGTGGTGATTTAGGTTGGATCACGAAGGGCATGCTCGTGCCTCAAGTAGAGTCCGAAATTTTCGCAGTTGATAAAGGGACGATTTCGGGACCAGTCGAGAGCCCCTTCGGTTATCACGTCATTCATGTCGCAGATATCCAGCCGATTACCGTCAAGCCCCTAGGTGAAGTCAAAGCCGATATCGTCACGGAGATTCGCAAACAAATTTCATCTGATCGTTTTGCCACAATGTCTGACAAAATGACCAAGCTGATCTACGATCAGCGTGACAGCCTCAAGCCTGTCGCCGACGCGTTAGGCTTACCTGTTTTGACTGCACAAGGCTTGTCGAGAACGGGACTTCTGCCTGTTAACCAAGGCGGTAGCAAACTTGAGGAGTCATCTCCCGAAGCGGTGGTTCTGAACAACCCCAAAGTTGCTCAAACTGCGTTTTCAGCAGATGTCTTTAAAAGCCGTTTGAATTCAGGTGTGATCACATTATCCCCAGACACAATGTTGGCGTTGCGTGTATCCAAAGTCAATGGGACTCACGTACCGCCCTTAAAAGACGTATCCGAAGTAATTAATAGCAAATTGACAGTCGAGAAAGCCCTTGAACTGGCTAAACTCGCTGCTGATAAGCGTGTAGAAGAATTAAAGTCCGGTCAGGCTGCGAGCAAGCTAAAAGGTTTCGATGCGCCTCTGACTATTTCACGTCAGAACCGCGGCTCGTTAACCAAAGAGCAAGTAGACAGAGTTATGGTCCTTGACGCAAAAGTCTTGCCTCAGTTTGTTTCTATGCCTGCCGCCACTGGCTACGATGTGATTGAACTCAGCAAAGTTGAGGCGGCACCCCAGGCCGAGCCTGGTCAATTGGCTCAGCTTCGGCAAGAGTTGGCTCAGGCGCTTGGTGGGGCTGAAGAACGTGCAGCGCTTGCTGTTTTACGCCAAACTTATAAAGTTGAAATGTTACCCGCCGCTGCCAAAGTTATTTCTGGTGAGCTGGACGAACAAAAGTAATCATGGGTGCTAAAGCTGCCTTCACGGTTTGCATCAGGATGGGTTGCGCAGCACTTGTAGGGTGTAACCCATCTGCTTGAAACATTTCTTTGTTGGCTGCAATGGCCTCTAAAAAAAATGCAATCGTTGTGCATCCTGTTTCTCGACCAAGATCTTGAAAAAGTTGTTTGAATTTTCGACTGTAGTCTTGACCATAGTTCGGCGGTATTTGCATGCCAAGCAAGAGCACTTTAGCCCCACTGGCTTGAGAGGTAGTAATCATATTTCTTAAGTTCTCTCGTGTTGCCGTCAAGGACAGGCCACGTAAGGCGTCGTTGGCGCCCAATTCGATGATGACAAGATATGGTTTGTATTGTGCGAGTTGCTCAGGCAGTCGTTTGATACCACCGCTGGTCGTTTCTCCGCTGATACTGGCATTGTGGATCGTGAAATGGATGCCAGCGTTTTCACCCGATTGATTAATTTCCCTATCCAACAGTTTGACCCAGCCGGTGTCGCGCGGTAGTCCATATTCTGCTGCCAGACTGTCGCCCATCACCACAATGCCTTTATCGACCACGTTCTGAGCTGCATTCACTAGTGATGGCGTCAATACATCCAGTGTCATCGAAAGACTAAATGAAGCAATTAAAAGCCTTATGATCGCTATGGTGTGATGCTTAAAACGGTTAGAGTGTCGTGACATGACAAGTAAAGTGGCGGACGAAGTGACAAACGATTGTGACGAGCAGGATATCAATGATTTTTCGGTGGAAGTTTCGGGCCTGAGCAAAGAGGTTGAAGATGCACAGGGGGTAATAAAAATCATCGACGACCTCTATTTTACGATTAAGTCCGGTGAATCTGTTGCCATCACCGGGCCCTCTGGCTCTGGCAAGTCTACCTTGTTAGGCTTGCTTGCCGGGCTTGATAAGCCCACCATCGGCAAAGTGATGATTGATGGTACTGCTCTTTTTGATCTCGATGAGGATGGGCGAGCTAGATTACGCGCGGCCAAAGTCGGCTTCGTTTTTCAATCCTTTGAGTTGCTGCCCAACTTAACTGCGCTTGAAAACGTGATGCTGCCGCTTGAATTACAAAATAAAGCGGCACGCGAGCCCGCTGAACAGATGCTTGACAAAGTCGGTCTGAGCAGCCGATTGAGGCATTTTCCCGCTACCTTGTCAGGTGGCGAACAGCAAAGAGTTTGTATTGCTCGTGCTTTTGTACAAAACCCGTCCCTGATTCTCGCCGACGAGCCCACCGGTAGCCTCGATACAGCAACGGGTGAACGGATTATCGAACTTATGTTTGAGATGCATCAGTCAAGAGCCAGCACATTGATCCTTGTGACGCATGATTTACACTTGGCCAAGCGTTGTGGCAGGCAGTTAATGCTCGAAAATGGCCGGCTTGTCAGTCAGTGATTCAACTGCGTTAACAAGCCAGCAATAGGCAGTAGCCGCAGGGGTTGTTAAAATTGAAGCATAATAATCGTGGGGCAAGACAAATGAGACGTGCTGTCTTTTGGTTCGCAGCGATGATAGCGGTTGGCCTGTCGTCTGCACAGGATTTGCCGCAGACACAATTAAAAGTGCTGGGTAGCCTGAGTACACGATCTATCTATCAAGATATTGAAGTCCCCTTTTGGACTAAAACCCTAGGGAATGACTCGAAAGGTCGTATTACCGCAGAAATAAAGGCCTTTGACGATGTCGGGATCAAAGGACCGGATTTATTGAAATTAACTGGCAAGGGCATCGCGCAGTTCGCTTCCGTACCACTGTCTTACTACCTGACCGATCAGCCAATCAATGAAGCAATTAATATTGCCGGGCTCGCTACCGATGCCAAGTCAGCCAAGGCGATTACGCTGGCGTTTGAGCCAGTACTAGCTGAAACCTATCGCGGTGCCTATGGTGTCAAACTA
This sequence comes from Jezberella montanilacus, assembly GCF_003003055.1. Classification (GTDB taxonomy): domain Bacteria; phylum Pseudomonadota; class Gammaproteobacteria; order Burkholderiales; family Burkholderiaceae_B; genus Zwartia; species Zwartia montanilacus. Next base: position 122,398 of record NZ_PVTV01000011.1, on the reverse strand, counting down.
CTCGGCGTGGCGGTCAGCTCACCGCAACTTTTATTTTGTCGCACCCCGATTCAGGAACTCGCACAGCTAAAGGGGCGTAAGGTTAGAACCAGTACTGGTTCGCAGGCGACATTTATGCAGGCGCTCGGTGCCAAGTCGACAGTTCTGTCAATGAGCGAAGCAACCAAGGCGTTTCAGGATAAGTCGATAGATTGCGCGATTTCTTCAAGTATGTCTGCATTTAAGGCAGGGTGGTACAAATGGACTCGTACCGTTTTTGCCATGCCGCTGGGGTGGAACAATCAAGTCTACGTGGTCAATCAGGCTGTCTGGGATAAGTTTGATCCTCAAGTTCAGGTTTTTATCAGCCTTGAGTTAAAGCGTCTTGTTGACCAGCTCTGGGACTACTCAGCGACCGATAATCAAAAAGGGATTGCCTGCTTAGTAGGCAGCAAGAGTTGCCCCGTCGCGACGAAGGCCAAAATGATCTTGGTTAATCCTTCTCAAGCCGATTACGCGTTCGCAAAAAACCTCTCGAAACAAAAAGTATTGCCGCGTTGGGCAAAACAGTGCAACGAGTCATGCGTTGAAGACTTTAATTCGACGATCGGTAAAGCGATTGGGATATCGGTAAAACGGTAGCTTAAAACAAACGAATTAATTTTTTACGCGAACGATCTTTTCAACTTGACTGACATGTCGGATAGCACGGAAAACGTGGGCAAGATGCTTTCGGCTATCGACTTGCACTGTCATGTTTACCCAAATCGTGTCGACCGAATCCTCATGCATGGTTACATGCACGATGTTTGAATCGGCTTGTGCAATTTCTGCAGCAATTCTGCCAAGTACACCTCTTTCATTGCGCGCAACGATTTCAATTCGCGCGGCAAAGTGCTGAGATGTTTCCGAAGCCCAGGCAACATTAATCCATCTTTCCGGTTCTTTTGACCGGGTTCGCATAGCACTAGAGCATTCACTTGTATGCACGACCAAGCCGTGACCTTCGCGGATGACTGCAACAATGGCGTCACCCGGGAGCGGTCCGCAACAAGGTGCGAGTTGCACCGCAAGTCCTTCGTTACCATGAATCAGGATTGTGTTCGAGCGTGCGTTTGTCATCTCGTCAACTGCAGCAGCCGTCGTTGCCACGAGAGGATGATCAGGTGCAAAGCGTCGAGCGACAACCGCTGCTAAACGCTTACCGAGGCCAATATCTGCCAGCACATCGGTTCGTGATTTTGCACCACTTGAACGGACTAACTTGTCCCAAGCTGGATGATTTTCTGGTGGTAATTCCAAACCCAGATCCTGCAGTGCCTGATCAAGCATTCGCTCGCCAAACGCGACTGATTCGACATATTGCATATTGCGCAAGTAGTATCGAATCTCGGACCGCGCACGTCCAGTTCTCGCGTAGTTTAGCCATTGAGCAGTTGGTTGCGCTGTTGCCGCAGTGATGATTTCGACATGATCACCGCTTGACAAGGGGGTGCGCAGCGGGACGATGTCGCCATTGACTTTGCAGCTCGATGCCCGGTTTCCAACATCGGTATGGATCGAATACGCAAAGTCCAGAGGCGTTGCACCTCTGGGTAAAGACACGATCTTGCCTTTCGGTGTGAAAACATAAACCGCATCGGGAAACAGATCGACTTTCACATGTTCAAGAAACTCGTGCGAATCACCCGTTTGGTTTTGGATATCAAGCAAGGATTGCAAGGATTGATGCGTTTTCCTCTGAAGATCATTAAGTTGGCTATCGTCAGATTTATATAGCCAGTGCGCCGCGACACCTTCTTCGGCCACCTGATGCATGTCATGCGTGCGGAACTGAAACTCGATTGGGGTGCCGTATGGGCCGACGAGCGTTGTATGCAAAGACTGATAGCCATTCACCTTAGGGATCGCAATGTAATCTTTGAACTTGCCAGGCACAGGTCGATAGAGCTGATGGACTATCCCAAGCGCTAGATAACATTCTGGCAGGGTGTGCACAATCACCCTAAAGCCATATATATCCAACACGTTGGTGAAAGATTTTTTTTGCTCGATCATCTTGTGATAGATGCCAAACAAGGTCTTTTCGCGACCTGCTACATCGGCTTCGATGCCCGCTGCAGGCAGCGCCGCTTTTACCGTGTCGGATATTTTCGATAAAACTTCACGCCGATTGCCCCGAGCTGTCATGACCGCTTTATTCAAGACTCGATAGCGGTTTGGATAAATGGCGGCAAAACACATGTCTTGTAGTTCGCGAAACAGAGCATTCAGACCCAAGCGATGAGCAATTGGTGCATAAATCTCAAGCGTTTCTTGAGCGACGCGTCGACGCTTTGCTGGGCTAACCGCGTCCAGCGTCCGCATGTTGTGGAGTCGATCTGCAAGCTTGATTAAGATGACCCGGATGTCCCTAGCCATTGCAAGCAACATTTTGCGAAAGCTTTCTGCCTGCTGCTGGGCTTTGGTTTCAAATTCAAGTCGATCTAGCTTGGAGAGACCATCGACGAGCGTGGCAACTTCGTCACCAAAGCGCTCAATGAGTTCTTGTTTGCTGACACCTTGATCTTCCATCACATCGTGCAGTAACGCCGCACGAAGTGCGTCTACGTCAAGCTTCCAGCCAGCGCAAATCTCGGCAACTGAAATGGGATGAGTGATATACGGAGAACCGCTTGAGCGGAATTGACCCAAGTGTGCCTGATCCGCGAACCGGTAAGCATCTTTAACTTTGTTGATGTCTTTTGGCTCAAGATAATCCTCGAGCACGGTTTGCAGGTGAGCCAGCGTTGCAATGGCTGGTTCAATTTTGGTTTCAACAGGCTTGGCTGAGTGTGCGGTAGGGCGCTTACTACCAGTACTTTTTGAGCGCTTACCTAAAGATTGTTCACTTTTAACAATCGTGGCTTCCCCGGACACAGTAGATGGTAAACCGGGGTTGCCCATGCTGACCAACCAATCAGGTCGGAACCTTGCGCATCATTTCGACACCGGTCACCCCAGCCGCGATTTCACGCAAAGCGGTAACGGTTGGCTTGTCTTTGGATTCAATGCGGGCGGCGTGGCCTTGGGCCAATTCACGGGCCCTATACGTCGCAGCCAAAGTCAATTTGAAGCGGTTAGGGATGAAATCCAGACATTCGTCAACGGTGATGCGGGCCATAATAATCCTTGTCGTACAAAGTTGCTCAAGTGTGAGTATAGTCTGCCGCGCGGTTCATGACGACTGACTGCCTCTGAGTCATGTCGCGATTTGAGGTCTATGCGTCTAACCCGAACTGATTAAAAAGCGATCTGTGCCGAGTCTGTTGCTTGGCATAACGCAAACGCACACTTGAGATAATGGTTTTCAATTCGGCTAAAGCGTCAGTAAATACTTGATTAATAATAACATATTCGAATTCTGGTGCGTGCGAGATCTCACTGTTCGCAGCCTGAATTCGTTTGGCGATCACTTCGTCAGTATCTGTTGCTCGTTTTTGCAGACGCTCAAGCAAGGCATCAATTGACGGGGGCAAAATAAAGATACCAACCACGCTCGGAAGCGCCTTGCGCACTTGTAAAGCACCTTGCCAGTCGATTTCAAGCAGAATATCTTGCCCGTTTAGGACGGCTTGGTCTATTTTGTCTCGGGGTGTCCCGTAATAGTTCTCGTGCACTTGAGCCCATTCAAGTAATTTATTCTCGCGTTGTAAGCTCTCAAAGGCTTCCATACTGACAAAACGATAGTCTTTGCCTTCGATCTCACCTGTACGAGGTTTTCGAGTCGTGCAGGATACAGACAAGGCCAAGGAGGGATCATCTGCCAATAAAGCGTTTACTAGGCTCGATTTGCCTGCACCACTGGGTGCGGCGATGACAAAAACGTTTCCGACTGGCTCAGACATGAGTCACAATACACTCTTCGATGTGAAGGTAAAAGCATAGCAGACCGTTATGCCTGATGAGGATGAAGAAATGACCGCACGCCCGATTATGACCGCCGAAGCGCTACAAGAGATAGCAGCGAGACCCGATGCTGGCAAGAAGCTGTTGATTTGTGATTGTCGCTACGACCTTGTTGACCATGAGCTGGGTGCTAAGCAATATCAGGCAGCTCACATACCCGGAGCACGGTATGTCAACCTTGGAAGCGAGCTGAGCGCTGCGAAAACGGGTCTTAACGGACGACATCCGCTGCCACGGAGAGAGACTTTCGCCCAGCTTCTCGCTTCTATGGGCTTGAACCAGGACACCTTGCTAGTGGCCTACGACGGCAACGGGAGTACCTACGCTGCGCGACTTTGGTGGATGGCACGCTGGGTTGGGCATACCAGAGTGGTGGTGTTGGATGGAGGGATCAAAGCCTGGCAGAGCGCCGGTTACGAACTCAGTGCTGACACACCTGACGCAAGACCAAAAGGCAACTTTGTTCTGGGACCTGAGCGTGTCAAACTGGTGGATCTTGACAATATGAAAGCAGGGCTTGGACACCCTGATCGCGTTGTGATTGATGCTCGGGCAAATGACCGGTTTCACGGTCAAAACGAAACCATCGACAAACTTGCTGGGCATATTCCCGGCGCTCGCAATCGCCCTTGCGGACAAAATCTGCGTGAGGATGGTAAGTTTAAAGATGCAGCGAGTTTGCGTAACGAATTTGAGCAGTTGCTAGATGGTTTTACCCCTGAGCAAGTGGTGTCAAGTTGTGGGTCGGGTGTCACTGCCTGCAACAATCTCATCGCAATGGAACTTGCTGGCTTGACAGGGGCGGCGCTCTACGGCGGCTCCTGGAGCGAATGGAGCACTCAACCCGGTGCGCCTGTTGAGGTTTGATCATTAAAAAACTAATAAGTAAAGATTTTAATAAACTTAAAACTTAAAAAGGACAAAAAATGTCATCATTGAAAGTCGCATTAGTGACAGGCGCAGGGACTGGTATTGGCCGTGCCGTCTCGCTTCATCTGGCAAAAGCCGGCTACGACGTCTGCTTGGCCGGACGCCGGATTGAAATGCTGAACGAGACACAAGCTCTCGGTGGCGATTTGGCTCAGCATCTGCATCCTATGCCAACCGATGTCGCTGATGAAGGATCGGTCAACGCGACTTTTGAACAAATTAAACAGAAGTTCGGTCGTCTTGACGTACTTTTCAATAATGCGGGGCGAGGTGGTCCGCCTGTCCCGATCGAGGATTTGCCCACCGATGTTTGGCGCGACATCGTCAACATCAATCTCACTGGCATGTTTTTATGCGCGCAGGGCGCCATTCGGATGATGAAAGCGCAAACGCCACAAGGCGGCAGAATTATCAATAATGGTTCGATCTCTGCGCACGCGCCGAGACCATTCTCTATCGGCTACACATCGACCAAGCACGCCGTGACTGGCTTAACCAAGTCCATTTCACTGGATACTCGTCAATACAATATTGCCTGTGGTCAGATTGATATTGGCAACGCTGAAACACCGATGACAGAAAGGATGACAAAAGGCGTTCTCCAACCTGATGGGTCAACGCGTGCCGAACCACGTATGGACGTTAATCACGTCGCAGAATCAATTGTGCAGATGGTTGGGTTTCCACTTGATACCAATGTGCAGTTCATGACCATCATGGCCAGAACAATGCCTTTCATTGGACGAGGCTAAGAGCGGTCTTCCTCACTCAATATTTTGAGCCTGCTCGCGCATCTGTTCGATCAATAATTTGAGATCCATCGATGCGCGAGTCATTTCAATGCTCGCCGATTTCGATCCGAGCGTGTTGGCTTCACGATTCATTTCCTGAAACAGGAAATCTAAACGTTTACCGATACTGCCAGCTTCCGTTTTAGTGGAGTTGGCCTTGGCTTGCTTGGGAGCCTGACCGTGGCTGAGTAGATAGACCAATTCGCTCAAATGAGACTTCAAACGGGCTAACTCTTCGGCAACGTCGATGCGCATTGAAAACAGGCTTGATTCTGCTGCAATTCTTTCAAACGTCTCCTGGCCAGAGATATGGCTCAAGCCATTGGGAAATGCTTTGTTCAGCGTATCGTGCAGTTTTTGAGCCATCCGTTCTTGATGGCTCAACATCAGAGCTGGCAGGTGCTTACCCATTTCGTCGATAATGTTGTCTATTTCTGCAGCCGACGTTTTCATTGCATCGGCGAGCCTTGATCCCTCGCGCTGTCGACTAGATTTCATTTCTGCCAAAGCGACTTCGAGTGCCGCCATGCACAGGTCGTTCCAATCAGTTGGTGCCACGTGAGCCAGAGACTCTGAAGGCCAATTCAGTAGCTCAGTTATTTTGGGCGATGCGGTTTCGGGCAAGATGAGTCTGGCAGCTGCCAATTGTTCGGCAATTCGAGCGAGGTGTTGTTCACTTAAACGATCAGTGAGTTCTTTGTTGGGCTTGGTAAAACTCGCGCGAACTTCCACTTTGCCACGTTTGATCATCTGAGACAGTCTCTCGCGTATGGGCTGCTCTGTTAGCCGAAGCTCATCAGGTATTCGAAACTGTAAGTCAAGAAATCGACTGTTGACGCTTTTTAATTCCACGACGACTGTGCCGAAATCGTTGGTCGCTTTACCGCTACCGAAAGCCGTCATGCTTGCAATCATTGCTGCACCTCCACGCCGATTGCCGCGCCATCAGGATTTCTTGGATCCGAGGAACCCCAGTACATGCCGTTTTCGAATTGAACAGTTTGGATACGGCCCATGGTGGGCTGGACTTTCACATCGTGGCCCATGCCTTTCAATATTTTGATTGTGTCAGGGCTGAAACCACGCTCAAGCCGCAAAACGTCGGGTACCCACTGATGATGCATCCTCGGCATTGCTGCAGCTTCCGCAATGTTCATCTGGTAATCGATCACATTGACCAGGTTTTGCAGAACAGTTGTGATGATTCGCGATCCGCCTGGTGATCCCGTGGCGATCCAGGGCTTGCCATTTTTGAAGGCAATCACAGGAGTCATAGAACTTAAAGGACGTTTGCCTGCTTCTATCGCATTCGCTTGACCACCCACGAGCCCAAATGCATTCGGCACACCTGGTTTGACTGAAAAATCATCCATTTCATTATTCAATAAAACCCCTGTACCCCGAGCCACCATTCCGGATCCAAAATTCAAGTTCAAGGTGTAAGTCGTGCTGACTACGTTGCCATTTTTATCCATGACCGAGAAGTGGGTGGTTTGATCACTTTCATAAGGTAGTGGTAGGCCGGGTTTGGTGTCTTTGCTTGCCGTTGCTTTGTTAGGATTGATTTTTTTAATCAAACTCTGCGCATAGCCCTTGGATGTCAGACCGATTTGTGGCACTTTGTAAAAAGCAGGATCACCCAGGTATTCTGATCGATCGGCGTAGGCGAGGCGAGCGGCTTCGGTCAGCAGATGAATGCTTTGTGCACTACCAAAACCGCTTTCACTGAGCTGAAAATATTCCAGCAGATTCAGCATTTCGATCAAATGGATACCGCCAGAACTTGGAGCTGGCATAGAAAGTACATCGACACCACGATAGCTTCCCCTTACTGGCTGTCGACTCTGAATTTGATAATGAGCGAGATCGTCTAAGCTCATCACGTTGCCGTCTTGGTTCACTTCAGTCACAATTTTTTGCGCAATATCGCCCTGATAAAACGCGGCGGCTCCTTTATCGGCGATAAGTCCAAGTGTTTTGGCGAGGTCAGGTTGTTTAAGGCGGTCGCCAGCCTGCAGCGGTTCTACTTGATTTAGATCACAGGCATCGGGCTGACAAGCTTGATGAGTTGATTTTGCTTTAAAAAAAACACCTCGGCTACCAGGCCAACGCCCGAGATGATCGCGTTGCAATTTGAACTGTTCAGCGAGTACCGGACTCACGATGAAGCCTTCCTCCGCCAACTGGATCGCTGGAGCAACGACGCGTGCAATGGGCATGCTGCCGTGTTTCTCAAGCGCGTAAGTCAATCCCGCGACGGTGCCAGGCACACCAACAGCAAAACGGGTAATCGTCGATTTGCCGGCGATGACTTTGCCGGATGCATCCAAATACATGTCACGGCTCGCCGCCGACGGTGCCGTCTCTCGAAAATCGATTGTTTCAGTCTGAGTAGCTTTTGCGTCGTGAACCAGCATAAACCCGCCACCGCCAAGGTTTCCTGCGTTGGGCAGGACAACCGCAAGCGTGAATCCAATTGCCACGGCCGCATCAGTGGCGTTTCCGCCTTGTTTTAAGATGTCTGCGCCAACTTGGCTTGCCAGGCGTTGTTCGGTAGCTACCATGCCGTGACTGGATACAACTGGCTGAAATATCTCGTAAGAATTATCGTATATTGAAACAGCGGAGTTAGGGACACCTTGGGCATGCAAGGGAGTACAGCCAATTAACAAGACTGAAAGTAGCAAGGGGTTGTAAGATTTCACTACTTGCATTGAGGCGACTCCAACGTTTTAAAGGTATCAAAATTGACTAATCACAATCAGCCACTCGATATTTTGCGTCCTTCGGGTCGCGCATTCGACCAATTGCGTGAGGTGAGGATCGAGCGGCATTTCACTAAACACGCCGAGGGCTCTGTTTTAATTTCCATGGGGGAAACCAGAGTCCTGTGTACTGCAAGCGTATTAGAGAAAGTACCACCTTTTTTGAAGGGGCAGGGGCAAGGATGGGTAACCGCCGAGTACGGCATGCTGCCTCGCGCGACACACACTCGATCAGATCGGGAAGCCGCCAAAGGTAAGCAATCCGGCCGTACGCAAGAGATCCAACGCTTGATCGGCCGAAGCCTCAGAGCCGTCATCGATATGAAAATGCTGGGCGAAAGGACGATTCAGCTTGACTGTGATGTATTGCAAGCCGATGGTGGTACTCGATGCGCCAGTATTACCGGGGCCTGGATTGCGCTGTCCGACGCGTTGACTGGCTTACTTCAAAGCGGCGCGCTTACCCAATCACCCTTGACGGATTCAATCGCCGCTGTCTCTGTTGGCATGGTTAGAGGCCGCGCTGTGCTGGATTTGGATTACATCGAAGACTCGGACTGTGACGCCGACGTGAACGTTGTCATGACGGGGGCAGGACGATTTGTGGAAATTCAAGGTACGGCCGAGGGGATGACCTTCGATCGCGCTGACCTTGACGCTTTGCTTGCCTTGGCGCAATCCGGTATCGGGTCCCTGACGGTAAAGCAGCTCGATGCAGTAAAAAACTGACGGGATCTTACCGATCACGAAAATGAAACAACTTGTAACTTTCGGTCGAGTGTGGACGTCGGTGGGGGGCGGCTTGCCCTATACTAAGGCTCTTTGTTCGATTACTTAGACGGATTTCCATGAAAAAGTTCGACAGGTCGTTAAGCCAGAAATTATTGCTTGTGACTATTGCGGTACTGAGTGTGGCCGGTTGCGCCTCTAAAAGCTCCGATAGTTCGAGCGTAACGGCGTTCAGTCAATGGAGCGCGGTCACAGGGGGCAGCACGATCATCGCCACTGGCTTTAGCGCGCAAAGAACCTATGTGACTGACAGCAGCGGTAACTATCAGCTTGTGGGCAACGCCAGCCAGTCCACCTCGAACAATGCAACCTATACGAGCCAGTATGATAACGCTGGCAGTACTTACAATATCTACTTAAAGGCCTCTAGCGGGTACAGCCTCGCGTTCGATAAGGGCGTAGGCGATTCCTTGACGAATTCGTCAGTTCTGGTTGGTAGTTACGTGCAGGCCACGAACGTGGCTGGTACTAACTCCGGCTTATTTGCTAATGGCCCGGCAAACGGTTGGGATTATCAGTCTTTCGGCGTTTGGGTCACCGGCCAAGGTTTGGGCGCTGGCACGGTTGGTGCTGCGACTTACGGTAATCCGCTCACGTCCCTGCCGACAACAGGTACTGCAACCTTCACAGGTTTATCGAGCGCAGTAGCGATCACGGGTACCAACTCGGCTGGGTTTGCGACGGCTAACATGTCTGCCTCAGTCGATTATGGTGCTCAAACCGTCGTCATTTCAACGTCTAATACGACGTTGACGAATTCCCTCATCGCCAAAAACATTACTTCAACCACGTCTGCACCGCAGCTGAACTACAGTGGGTTGCTTGTGTTCTCCGGCTCTGGCACGCTGTTTAACGGCAACATCACCACGACAGGTGGGATGACTGGTACGGCTCAAGGCCAGCTCTACGGGCCAAATGCGCAAGAAATTGGCGGTACGTTCTCTGCCTCGGGCTCTGGTGTGACGTCGCTGATTGGCGCCTTTGGTGGCAAGCGTTAATGCGAAGACCTAGTATGAGTGCATGGCTGCCTGGGTTGGCGGCCATTTTTTATTGCTCGTTCGCTTCCTCACAAAGCAGTATCCTGATCAGCCCGCCAATCGTTGCGCCCACCTCGGTGTATGTTCAAACCGCCGGCCCAATGACCCAACAGACAGAGCTTCAGAAGCGCTTTGAATTGGGCATCCTCATGATGGATAAGGATATCGATCAAGCGATCCTTATTTTTCAGGCGCTTTACGCCGATACCAAAGCCGTTCGGGTGCAGCTTGAACTTGCCAGAAGTCTGTTTGTAGCTCGTCGACTAGCCGACGCCAAAGAGCAGTTTATCCAAGTGCTCACACAGCCTGTACCCATTGTCGTGCGTGATAGGGTTGAGTGGTACTTAAGCGAAATCCAGAAACGCCAGACGTTTAAATTTTATGTCGGTATTTACCAAGACAGCAACCCCGGTCAGATAACGTCCGAGCGAACCTTTAATATTTTTGGTCAAACGCTTAACTATCAGCCGAGCCTGCCGACCAACACGCAATGGGCCCTCAACTTGACCGCAGAGATCGAGAGAGAGATACCCGGGACAGATGGTCTGTTTGCGTCGGCAAGTTTGGTGACCTCAACTTTTTCTACACAGGCGTTCAACCGACAAATTGGCGACACTAGCGTTGCTAAACGCTGGCTAGACGCCAATTACAAAGAAGTGCGCGTGGGTAATGAATTCATGTTTTATGGCGGCAGTCTGTTGTACGACGCGCCATATGTCTCGTCCAGAATGATTTTTAATCAACCAGATCAAAATTTTATTTCAGTATCGGCCAAAGCCGCTGTGCTGAATTTCCCCAGTTATTTTTACTTGAATGGCACACAGGTGCAGATGCAACTGGGCTATACCTACAACGTTTTTAGAAACTGGACGCTTAGCGCTGAAGTGGGGGCCGATCGGACAACAGCTCAAACAGATGCCTACAGTTCATACGGGATGTTTGCGGGCCTTGGCACACAAATCGCTGAAGACTCGACTGGGTTGCAACTCAATCTAAAAGCCTCGCTGTCAAGACGTAACTACTGGGATGCTGATCCGATTTGGGGCTTGAATCGAACTGATTCATTAACGACGCTGTCTGCAACGCTGACAAAAAGGGATTGGTATGTGTTTGGACTGAGGCCAGAAGTCGGTTATGTCTATCAACACAACAATTCAAATATCGATTTCTACAGCTACGACAAAGGCATAATTGGCGTGTTTTTAAAGAACGTCTTTTAATGCTGCGCTACGCAGGTGGTCTCACCTGCGCAGCTCAGCCAAAGTTCTGTTCGTCGTAGACGTTTAATTTGATATGCGAACCAGTTGCTTGCCGAAGTTTTGACCTGCAAGCATGCCGACAAAGGCTTGCGGCGCTTGTTCAAGCCCCTCGGCAATCGATTCGCGAAACTTCAATTTGCCAGCGATCACCAACTCAGTCAGTTTCTCTCGAATGCCAGGCCATGTTTCAAGCTTATCCGAGACGATGAAGCCTTGAAACTTGATGCGGTTGATCAAAATAGATCTGAGCACTTTGTTAGGATAGGGATCGTCGTTGTATTCAGATACTGTGCCACAGAGCGCAATTCTTGAGAACGCATTCATCTTTGAGAGCAGTAGCTCGAAAATCGCACCGCCAACGTTTTCAAACAGGCAATCAATGCCCGCCGGTAACGCATCTGTGACGTCTTGAGCAAAGGTCTTGGAGCGATGATCAACACAAGCATCAAAACCCAGTTCTTTGACGACATATTCGCACTTGGCCGCGCCCCCAGCAATCCCAACGACTCTGCAACCTGCAATTTTGGCTAATTGCCCAACTACCGCACCAACGGCTCCTGAGGCGGCGTCAACCACAACCGTTTCACCTGATTTGGGTTCGCAAATGTTCATCAGACCTGTCCAGGCGGTGATACCAGGCATGCCCAAAATGCCGACAAAAGCAGAAGACGGCACTTTGCTTGCGTCCACTTTCATGATCTGACTGGCGTTGGCTATGCCATAGAGTTGCCATCCCGTTGCGCTCAGTACAACGTCACCGACCTGAAACTTGTCGGATTGCGATTGCTCGACGACCCCAACTGTGGCTCCAACCATTGTGTCTCCTATCTTGACGCCTTGTGCATAAGATTTAGCCGGTGAGATGCGACCGCGCATATAGGGATCCAAAGATAACCATTGATGTCGGATGAGTACTTCGTTGTCACGCAGTGGCGGTAAATTTTCTTCAACAAGCATGAAGTTTTCAGGTAGTACCCGACCTTCTGGGTGACTGGCTAAGATGAATTTTTTGTTTTTGATACTTGATGTCATGGTGAGGGGAGGCATTAAGTTAGGTTTAGACTTGAAATTGTGTTTGTCTTCTGGTTTTATAGTCAGCGTAGACGGTGACACATACCTTGCCATCAGTTACATTCAAGGCGCTGGCGTGGACCGTTTTGCCGCATACCATCTTAGTGATGTTTTGAGGACAATACAATGGAATTGAACGTAAATGGTGTTGCACACTCGATCGACGTCGAGCCCGATATGCCCTTGCTCTGGGCAATTAGAGAGGTGGTTGGGCTAACCGGCACCAAATATGGTTGCGGTGTCGCGCAGTGCGGCGCGTGCTCCGTGCAACTTAATGGCGAATTGGTACGATCCTGTTCAATCCCCGTTTCGGTTGCTGCCGGTCAAAAGATCACCACAATTGAAGGGATTTCAAAAGACTCCAGCCATGCCGTGCAAAAAGCTTGGTTAGCGCTGGATATTCCTCAGTGTGGTTACTGTCAGTCAGGACAGATTATGGCTGCGGTGGCGTTACTCAAGCGAGTTCCTAAGCCCAGCGATGCGGATATTGACGCCGCAATGTCGAACATCTGTCGCTGTGGAACTTATCAGAGAATTCGCGATGGTATCCATGTCGCTGCAGGTCAGCAGAAGCTTGAAGATGTCCTGAAGCGTTACGCCGATACCGGCGTGACAGGTGTTTAAGGAGAGCAACGCCATGACAAACAACACACTTCAGACAGCTAAAGGTTTCGACGCCTCACGTCGCAGCTTTGTACTTGGCTCGACGGCACTCGGTGCTGGATTCTCTCTTGGGCTAAGCTTGCCCAGCGTGGCTGTCGCTCAAGCTGCGATTCCTTTGAAAACGTCAGATGAAGTTGATATCTGGGTGGTAGTCAAACCCGACGATAGTTGCATAATCCGCTTTGTTCGCTCTGAAATGGGTCAGGGCACTCGGACTGGCTTAGCTCAGCTGGTCGCTGAAGAGCTTGAGTGCGATTGGGCAAAAGTCAGTACTCAGTCCCCGACAGCGGGTCAGAACATCGCGCGCAAGCGTGCTTGGGGTGCCATGTCGACAGGTGGGAGTCGCGGGGTCCGTGAATCCCAAGATTACGTGCGACGGGGTGGTGCTGCCGCGCGCATGATGCTTTTGCAGGCTGCCGCTGATCAATTCAAGGTTTCAGTTGCTGAATTAACGGTCAGCAAAGGCGTCATCACGCACGCCAAAACCGGTAAGAAAATTTCTTATGGCAAAGTTGCAGAGGCTGCAGCTAAGCTGACACCGCCTGATCCCAAGTCGATCGTCCTGAAAAAGCCGCAGGACTGGAAGATCGCCGGCCATGCCGTCCACAAGCTGGATACGGCTGATAAGACAAATGGTAAAAAAGTATTCGCTATTGATTTGAAATTGCCCAACATGCTGTGCGCTGCGATCAAGCAGTGTCCTGTTTTCGGCGGCAAGCTTGTCGCATTTGATGAATCAAAAATCAAATCAATGCGCGGCGTTAAAGGCGTAGTTAAAGTTAACGATTCCGCTGTGGCCGTCGTGGCTGATACGTGGTGGCGAGCAAAGAATGCACTTGAGAATCTGCCGATTGACTGGGATTTGGGTGACAACGCTAAAGTATCGAGCTCGACGATCTCTAACGCACTGACTGAAGGTCTAAATGCCGAGGGTGATTTCTGGCAACGCAAAGAAGGTGATGCCTCAACGGTGATTGCAGGTGCTGCCAAAAAAGTTGAAGCGGTCTACGCCAGCACCTTCGTTGCTCACGTCACGATGGAACCCATGAATTGCGTTGTTAAAGTTGGCAAAGAAAGCGCTTTCGCTTGGGTGCCGACACAAAATGCTGAGATTTCTCTGGCAGCTTTATCAGAGGCCAGTGGCGTGCCGCTTGCTCAATGTGACGTTCAGACTATGGATCTGGGTGGCGGGTTCGGTCGGCGCGGTGGAACTCAGGATTATGTGCATCAGGCTGTTGCTATTGCCAAGAATTTCCCTGACACGCCGATCAAACTGGTCTGGAGTCGCGAAGAAGACATGACTCACGACTTCTACCGGCCCATTTCAAAAGCCAAGATGTCCGCAGGTCTTGACGAAAAAGGTAATCTGGTCGGCTTGTCGGTTCGAGTTTCAGGGCAGTCAATCAATGCTTTCCTGGCTCCCTCAGCAATCAAAAACAATAAAGATACCCGACAGCTACAAGGTTTTTACGAAGAAGCTGGTGACGCTCAGCTCGGCTATACCGTCCCGAATTTGTTGACTGAGTATGTGATGCGCAACACGCATGTGCCGGTTGGCCCCTGGCGAGGTGTGAACACTAACCAGAATGGTATGTACATGGAGTGTTTTATCGAGGAGTGCGCCAAAGCAGCTGGGAAGGATTCGGTTGAGTTCCGTCGTTCGTTGATGAGCAAGCATCCCAAGCATCTTGCTGTTCTCGATGCTGTTGCTAAAAAGTCTGGCTGGGGTAGTCCATTGCCAGCTGGTGTGCATCGTGGCGTGGCTCAGTTTATGGGCTATGGTAGCTACTCCGCTGCGGTCGCAGAGGTTTCAGTCTCAGCCTCTGGTGAGGTGAAAGTGCATCGAATGTTCTTTGCCCTGAACTCAGGTCATTTTGTTAACCCCTCTATCGTCAAGGCTCAGATTGAAGGTTCGGTTGGGATGGCGTTGTCTTCCATCTTTAATGAGGATATCACCATCGAAAACGGCCAGGTAAAAGAGCAAAATTTCACAAACTATCCGGTCGCGCGTCTCAAAAACATTCCTAAAGTTGAGTGCGTGCTGGTCCCCACGTATGACTTCTGGGGCGGCGTGGGTGAGCCGACCATTTGTGTTGTGGGGCCAGCAGTCGTCAATGCGATTTTTGCGGCAACCGGTAAACCGCAACGAGAGTTACCACTGCGCAAGCATGGTCTCACACTGATTTAATTTTTTTCATTATTCACCCTGAGTCACTGGAGACTTATACATGATCCAAGTAAACGTAAACGGCAAACAGCACAGCGTTGATGCAGAAAGCAATATGCCCCTATTGTGGGTGATTCGTGAGCTGATCGGCCTGACTGGTACCAAATACGGTTGCGGCATTGCTCAGTGCGGCTCCTGTACGGTGCTGATTGACGGAGAAGCCATCAGATCTTGTTCATATCCAGTTAGCGCAGTGGGTGCGCGTAAGGTCACGACTGTTGAAGGTCTTGCAGCCAATGGGAAGTTAACCAAATTGCAAGCTGCCTGGGTCGAGCACCAGGTCCCTCAGTGCGGTTACTGCCAGTCTGGATTATTGATGGCGGTGACTGATTTGCTCAATAAAAAACCCAATCCAACCGATGCGGACATTGACGAAGCGATTACCAACATTTGTCGTTGCGGCACGTTTCAACAAGTTCGCGCAGCAATCCATGCTGCTGCGAAGGCTTAAGGGGTCTGAAGATGAATGCACCAACCAAGATCGCTAATTTGTCGCGTAGAAAGTTTGTAGTCGGCTCAGCCCTGACAGGCGTGGGCCTTGCCGTTGGAATCGAGTTACCTACCAGCGCATTTGCAGCAGAAGCTAGTAAGCTGTCCGGCCCAGAGATCGGTGCTTGGGTTGTTATCAAACCTGATGAATCTGTGATTGTTCGTATCGTGCGCTCTGAAATGGGCCAGGGTACTTCAACGGGATTGGCTCAATTAGTGGCTGAAGAGCTTGAGTGTGACTGGTCCAAAGTTTCTATTGAATTCCCAACGCCAGGTGAAAGCCTGAATCGTAATCGTATTTGGGGTGATTTCTCCACAGGCGGTAGCCGCGGTATTCGCACCTCTGAGCAATATGTCCGTAAAGGCGGCGCTGCCGCTCGCATGATGTTGATTGAGGCTGCCGCCGCGCAATGGAAAGTCCCTGCGGTTGAATGCGTGGCTGTAAAAGGTGTCATCACTCACAAGCCTACGGGTCGTAAAACGACCTTCGGTAAAGTGTCTGTTGCTGCCTCAAAGTTGCCAGTGCCTAAAGAAGTTGCTCTGAAAGACCCCAAAGATTGGACCATTATCGGCAAGCCGCTGAACCGGCTCGATACATTGCAGGACAAAGTGACGGGTAAACAGGTCTACGGTACTGATTTAAAATTCCCCGGTATGGTGGTTGCGACGATTAAAGAATGCCCAGTCTTTGGCGGCAAACTGAAGTCGTTCGACGACAAGAAAGCCCTGAGCATGAAGGGCGTCAAAAAAGTTATCAAGGTTGGTGAAACAGCTGTTGCTGTCGTTGCCGACACGTTCTGGCACGCAAAATCAGCCATTGCAGAAGTTCAGATTGAATGGGATTTTGGTCCCAATGCCGCCGTATCGAGCGAATCAATCAAGGCTCTGCTTCAAGAAGGTTTGACGGCTGAGCAGGCTTTTGTCGGCAATCAACGTGGTGATATCAAAGCAGCATTAGCCGGCGCTACAAAAAAAATCGAAGCTACTTATTCGTATCCTTATTTGAATCACGCCACCATGGAGCCACAAAACGCCACGGCAATTTTTACGCCTGAGCGTTGTGAAGCCTGGGTGCCTACCCAGGACGGCGAATCCACCATGGCGGTAGTCATTGCTGCTTCGGGTTTGCCTGCAGAAAAATGCGAAGTCCATAAAGTCAATTTGGGCGGTGGCTTTGGCCGACGCGGTGCGACACAGGATTACGCGACCCAAGCTGTTTTGATTGCTAAACAGATGCCCGGTATTCACGTCAAACTTATCTGGACACGTGAAGAGGACATGACACAGGGCCGCTACCATCCGATCATGATGTCCAAACTTACAGCCAGTTTTGATGACAAGAATAATATGACAGGTATGCATATGCGCTTGTCTGGCCAGTCAATTCTTGCCTCCTTGCGTCCAGCTGTGGTTGAACAACAAAAAGGCCGTGATCCAATTGCTTTCCAAGGTGTCTTTGATGGTGGCGAGCACGGTTTTAGTTATACCTTCCCCAATTTGTTGGTGGATCACGCGATGCGTAATCCGCACGTCCCTCCTGGGTTCTGGCGCGGTGTGAACGTCAATCAAAATGCTATTTTCATGGAATGCTTCATGGATGAGATGGCTGAGACGGCGGGGATGGATCCTGTTGAGTTCAGACGTAAACACATGGCCGATTTCCCGCGCAATTTGGCCGCATTGAATGCGGTGGCGGAGCGGATTGAATGGTCAAAGCCTGCGCCAAAAGGGATCTTTCGAGGTGTGGCGCAGATGACGGCTTACGGCAGCATGGTCGCGGCAGCCTGTGAGATTTCGGTTGTAGACGGTACGAAGATCAAAGTGCATCGTATTGTTGCTGCGACGGATTGTGGCTATGCAGTCAATCCAGCACAGATTGAGCGTCAAGTCGCAGGTTCTTTTGTTTACGGTCTATCAGCTTTATTCTTGCAAGAATGTACAGTCAAGAACGGTGCGATTGAGCAGAAGAATTTTGATACCTATGGCTCAATGCGCATTGCTCAAATGCCAAAAGTTGAAGCAATCATTCTTCAGGGTGGCGGCAAAGAGTGGGGCGGTGTCGGTGAACCGACCATATGCGTGGCAGCCCCGGCGGTGTTGAATGCTTACTACGCGGCGACTGGCAAGCGTATCCGTACCGTGCCGCTTAAAAATAGCGGCATCACGATGATATGACGGTGAAAAGGTATTGCTTGATCTTGGCAGTCAGTTCGCTGCTGGGATGGGCAACACCTTTGCTAGCTGACTCAGTGCAGTTTGACTCAGTCAGTGGTTCGATCGAGCAACCGCTGACTGACCAAGCTGGTGACGCAAGTAAAGGGCGCTTACTTGTATTAGGCCGTCAGAGTGGCTTGTGTATCCTGTGCCACAACGGGCCTTTCCCAGAAGAGCATTTTCAAGGCAATCTTGCCCCAGAATTAAGCCAGAGTGCTTCGCGTTTGACTGCTGGGCAGTTGAGAGCGCATCTGGTCGCACCTCAATGGTTTAACCCTACAACGATTATGCCCAGCTATCTTAGCTCTGATGGTTTAATCAGGGTCTCTCCTCAGTATCAGGGCAAGGCTATTTTGGTCGCGCAAGATATAGAAGATATCGTTGCTTTTTTATTGACGCTTAAACCATGAATATTCGTCGTCGTTTTATCGGTCTCTCTTTGTCGGTGGGGTTATTAACCTTCGCCAAAGCGAACGCGTCTGAAGAAGAGGCTCAAAAGGCGCTAGAAAATATCGTTGGAAAGGCTTTTGTTAAAACTAGCCGAGTCAAACTCGATATCCCGCCTTTAGTTGAAAATGGCAATCTCGTCCCGATGACGGTTGTAGTCGATAGCCCCATGACTGCTAATGATTACGTTAAAGCGATTCACATCATCGCTGAGGGCAATCCTTTGCCAAATATTATTAGTTTTTATTTAAGCGCACGATCAGGCCGTGCCATGGTTCAGAGCCGTGTCCGTTTGTCGAATTCCCAACGAGTATTAGCGATCGCAGAAATGAGTGACGGCTCGTTTCATCAAGGTTCTGCTAACACGCTGGTCACGCTTTCAGCGTGTACGGAGGTCTGATGAGCAGGACATCCCGATCACTGGTCACCATGCCCAATCAGGCAAAAAAAGGTGACATTATTGATATCAAAGTGATTGTGCAACATGACATGGAAAGTGGCTTTCGTCGTGACGAACAAGGTGGCATCATCCCTCGCGACATCCTCAGAAGCTTTTTATGCACGTACAACGGCACTGAGATTTTTCGAGCTGATTTGCATCCTGGCACGGGTGCGAATCCCATGATCGTGTTCTCGACCATTGCAACTGAGAGCGGCACGCTTGAGTTTACATGGGCAGGTGATAACGATTATTTGGCTAAAACAACCAGTCAACTGACGGTGACCTAATGTCTCTGGCGATCCGCTCGCAGTGGTATCTGTGTTTGCTTGGGCTCGCACTCTTGATACCCAGAGCAGCTTGTGCGCAACAAGCAAAAGATCCTCGTCAATCGTCCTACGAATTGATGAGTGCTGAAAACAAAGCGATGCAGGATAATCCAGACTCTAATCCTGCAGCATTCTGGTTACTTGATGGTCAAGCGCTCTGGTCAGAGCAACACGGTTCTCAACAAAAATCCTGTGCCGCCTGCCATGGCGATGCAAGCAAGACGATGAGAGGTGTTGCGGCTTCGTTTCCCAAATTGCGACAGGGGCGTCTGACCTCACTGGAAGAACAAATCAATCAATGTCGAACCAGGCGTCTCGATTTGCCTTCGGTTGCTCACGAAAGTAAAACCTCGCTGGCACTAACCACCTACGTTGCCGCTCAGTCCAAGGGCTTAGCCATTCAGGTTGATCATGCGCCGGCTGCAATGAAACAGGTAGAGGCGGGTCGTGCGCTTTTTAATCAACGGATGGGACAACTGAACTTGTCGTGTGCTCAGTGCCATGACCAGAGAGCGGGTTTGAAGTTAGGGGGAAGCGCTATCCCTCAAGCTCATCCCACTGGTTATCCAATTTATCGTCTTGAGTGGCAGTCAGTTGGGTCCCTTGAACGACGTTTGCGTAACTGTATGATTGGGGTAAGGGCAGAGCCTTTTCCCTTTGATTCAACCGAGATCAAACAGCTTGAGGCGTTTTTGATGTGGCGAGCTCGTGGCCTTTTGATCGAAACACCGGGTGTGCGACCCTAGTTGTTTGAGCGGCTTAACTCGAATGAGGTGAACAGTGATACGAACAAACGCCCCAGTTTTTAAAACGACGTCCGTCAGCGCTGCGCTTATTAAGGTCGCTATGCCTGGATTGTGCTTTGTGACCATGACAACAATTTTGCTGTCAACGAGCTTTGCGCAAACCTCTGCCGATCATCTCAATCAAAGCCTGCTTGCTGCCAGTTGCGCAAATTGCCACGGTACCGATGGGAAGCCGGCTAGTCCAGCAGTGATGCCCGCGCTAAGCGAACAAAAACCTGAGGACTTGTTAGCGCAGTTGCTTGCCTATCGCAACGGCACACAAGCCGGCACGATCATGCCTCAGATAGCTAAGGGCTACAGCGAAGAGCAATTGAAGGCAATCGCTCAATATCTCGGAAAGAAGTAGGGGATTCACATGCAAAGACGTGATTTTTTAGGCACTTCGGCAGCATCGCTTGGCTTAATTACTTCTTTCGCTTCGCTGGGGATGACTCGCACGGCCCGGGCTACTGGCATCGCGCGTGCAGAGATCGTCGTGATTGGTGGAGGCTACGGTGGCGCGACAGCTGCCAAATACCTTAGCTTATTCTCAAACCATCAAGCTCGTGTGACGTTGATCGAGCCTGACGATAAATTTGTTTCGTGTCCATTATCGAATCTCGTGATTGGTGGTTCGCAATCGCTTGGGGATTTGACCAGATCGTATAACGATCTGACTAAACAGCATGGCATCAAACTGATCAAAGACTATGCGTCTGCAATCGATCCAGTCAAAAAAACGATCAAACTTAAGTCTGGCAACACGCTTCGATACGACAAGCTAGTGTTGTCACCTGGTGTGTCGATGATGTGGGATAGCATTCAAGGCTTAACGCAAGCCAACGCCTCGGGTGCTACGCTACAAGCTTGGAAAGCAGGTCCTGAAACAGACAGGCTGCATAAGCAGATAGCAGCAATGCGCGACGGTGGTGTATTCGCGCTGAGTATCCCCGAAGCGCCATATCGTTGCCCGCCCGGCCCCTATGAGCGTGTCTGTCAGGTGGCGTCATATCTCAAACAGCACAAACCCAAATCCAAAATTGTTGTGCTCGATGCTAATCAGGATATCGTTTCAAAAGGCGCTTTGTTCAAGAAAGCTTGGGCTGAGCTCTACCCCGGTATGATTGAGTACATGCCTTCGCATAATGTGGTTGCGGTTGATTCAAAAACAAAGACATTGAAATTCGATATTCAGGATGATGTCAAAGCCGATGTGTTAAACGTTTTGCCGAGCATGCGTGCCGGTGACATTGCCTCGCAGACAGGGCTTGCCAACGCGAGCAAGCGCTGGGTCTATGTAGACTTTTTAACGTTTGAGTCCACAGCTGCCAAAAATATTCATGTCATTGGCGACGCGACACAAAATGCTCAATTGATGCCAAAGTCTGGTCATATGGCCAATCAGCATGCCAAGGTTGCCGCTGCGGCGATTGTTGCTGAGCTCAATGACTGGCCAGTGGCACCGGCGCCTTTGTTGACCAATACTTGTTATAGCTTTGTTGATGCCAAAAGAGTGGTGCATGTAGCAAGCGTGCACGCCTACGACGCAAAGGATAAAACCTTTAAGGTCGTACCAGGTTCAGGGGGCTTATCGCCCGAGCCCACGGCTCTGGAAGGCACTTACGCCTGGTCGTGGGCGAGAAATATCTGGTCGGATATGCTTGCCTGACAAAATGCCGCTTGATTAAAGCGTTGCCTCTCGCGCTTACAGCAAGCGCCCCAATGCAGGCTCACTCGCAATGGCCCAGACTTTAGCAATCAAAGCCTTTACCTCAGCCTCTGTTGAGGCGCCCAGATAGGTACCCAAGCGTAAAGCCTTTTGTTCGATCTCCGCTCGCGATAAAGTGTTGCCTGGATCACCCTTAGGCTCGTCAACTCGACCCGTTACGACACGGCCATCAGTTGTCGTCACAGTCACTTTGCCTATCCAGCGGGCGGGGTAGGCAGAGTCGACTTCTTCGTCGAGCTCCATCACGACACGATCACGAAACTCGGCGACGGCCTTGTCTTTCAATCCACTGTCAAAGTTAGCCAGATCGGCTGAATTGCGCAGGGCGATCAAGGCAAGGACTGTACCCATTGAAAACTTCGATTGATGGACAGTCTGTGGGTCAGTCACGGGACCCAGCACATCGATTGCGCCTTGATGAACATGGGTCACAACTTTACTGATCTCGGTTGCCTTCAAGCCATGGGTGCGAATGGCGTGTTGCAAGGCGTCTGCGGCAGGATGGGTGTGGCGACACGATGCGTGAAACTTGAATGAGGTTTCAGCTAAAGCCCAGCGTTGACCCAGCCGGTCAACGATTTTGCTGGGATCTGCGTCAGTGGACATACCAGCTGCCATGCCTTGCAGACCTTCGAGAATTCGGCGCGCACCTGTAAATCCGTCCTGAGCCAGGTATGCTGAGGTCAACCCACTCGCTGCTGCGTGGGCAGTGTGCAGCTGTTTTGAATCAGCCGCATCACGCAGAAACTCCCACAAACCAGCTGCTTGTGTACCTGCTGAACCAATCGCGTGCAACATCTGCTCAGTATTCAACTTCAGTAGGCGACCTACTGCCACAGCCGCAGCGACGGTGCCGGCTGTTCCGGTGGTATGAAAAATCTTATAGTGTGACCGTCCCAAAAATTCGCCAATTCGAATGCCCGCTTCATAACCAGCAACCGATGCAGTGATAAATTCTTCGCCTGATGCGCCTATCGCCTGAGCCACCGCTAAGGCCGGCGGAAACACAACAGCCGCTGGATGAAATACCGAGCCATTATGAACATCATCTTGCTCAACGACATGGGCTGACGCTGCATTGGACATCGCAGCAAAGAGGGGAGATGTCAGTCGACGATTGACGAAGTCTTCTGAGCTGCCATTCTGAGGTCCCATCAGTAAACCAAATTTACCCATTGACTTCACCGCACGAGCGGTTGACCCGGCTAGGATGGATGCCATGGTGTCGAGAAACAGATCCTCACAACGCCGCACCACGTGCTCGGGGATATCCTTGAACTGCAATGCTGAAACGAAACGGGCTAGTTCGGCACTGGGGTGCAACACGATGGCGGCTTGAGTTGAGCGAATGGCTGTCATGACAATCCTTTACAAACGAGCAAAATGATTAGAACGAACGTGGCAAACCGAGAACGTGTTCAGCCACGTAAGACAAAATGAGGTTAGTGGAAATAGGAGCCACTTGATAGAGGCGTGTCTCACGAAATTTGCGTTCGACGTCATATTCGCAGGCAAAACCGAAGCCGCCGTGAAACTGCAGGCAAGCATTGGCGGCTTCCCATGAGGCATCTGCGGCGAGCAATTTCGCCATATTGGCTTCAGTGCCGCAAGGTAGCTTCGCATCAAATAAGCGGCAGGCTTCGTAACGCATCAAGCTAGCGGCTTCAACGTTGATGTGAGCACGCGCAATGGGAAATTGCACTCCCTGGTTCTGACCAATGGGACGACCAAAGACGATACGGTCCTTGACGTACTGGGATACCCGATCGATAAACCAGTAGCCGTCACCGATACACTCGGCAGCGATCAGCGCACGTTCAGCGTTCAGACCATCAAGGATGTACTTAAAGCCTTTGCCTTCCTCACCGATCAAATTTTCAGCAGGGATTTCCAGATTATCAAAGAACAATTCATTGGTTTCATGATTAACCATGTTCAAGATCGGTTTCACCGTCAGGCCGTGACCGATTGCATCATGCAGATTGACGATAAAAATCGACATGCCTTCCGATTTTTTGGTGACTTGGTCCAAAGGTGTAGTTCTAGCTAACAAAATCATCAAATCTGAATGCTGAATTCGCGAAATCCAAACCTTTTGACCGTTGATGACATAGCGATCGCCGTTTTTAACCGCAGTTGTTTTAATTTTGGTGGTATCCGTGCCTGTGGTGGGCTCAGTCACTCCCATCGATTGCAAACGCAGCTCGCCTGACGCGATTTTAGGCAGATAGAGATCTTTTTGCTCTTTTGAACCGTGACGCAACAGGGTGCCCATGTTGTACATCTGGCCGTGGCAAGCGCCAGAATTGCCACCACAACGATTGATTTCTTCCATGATGACTGATGCTTCTGTCAGGCTCAAACCCGAACCGCCATATTCCTGGGGGATTAGCGCAGCCATCCAGCCCGCCTCAGTCAGGGCGTTAACAAAGGCTTCTGGATAAACCCGTGCCTCGTCGATTTTGCGGAAGTATTCGTCGGGAAACTGTTTGCACAAATCCCGAATGGCGTCGCGGATTTCGGTGAACTGCTCTGCGTGAGAACTCATGGTCGCTTATGATGGGGTTTTCGATGTGTGTAATGTGCCTGATCAGCCAGCAGTTGCCAATTGACGATTAATTAACCCCGGGTTTTCAGTTAACAAAGAAACAATTTATATTCATGGCTAATCATTTCGATCTGACCGACCTCCAGCTTATCGTCAACATTGGGGATGCAAGTAGCTTGACTCGTGGCGCTGAAAAATCCCATTTGTCTCTGCCAGCTGCAAGCAATCGAGTCAAAAATCTTGAAGAACACTTTGGTACCCGGCTCTTTCACCGCAACAGTCAAGGGGTCACGCTCACCCCCTCGGGCGAAGCATTTTTGCGCCACGCTAAACTGGTGCTAAGACAGATCGAGCATCTTAGAGGTGATATTCACGAGTACTCGCGCGGTATTAAAGGCCAAATCCGCATGCTGGCCAACACCACGGCGATGACTGAATCGATGCCAGCTGTCTTGAGCCGGTATTTGGCCGCTCACCCCGACGTAACAGTTGAGTTGCGTGAGCGACTGAGTTACATGATCGTTAAAGCCGTGGCTGAAGGCGCCGCCGATATTGGCCTTGTCGCCGGTCAACCTGCCGGCTTTGAGCTGGAATTCATTCCCTATCGTGAAGACAAGCTGGTTCTTGTTACCCCGACAGCCCATCCTTTGGCCGGACCTAATAGCGTGGCCTTTGCTGACACGCTCAGCTACGACTACGTAGGCTTATCCGAATGGAGTGCCATCCACGCTTTTCTTATTCAAAACGCCGACAGGCTAGGTCATTTATTTCGATTTAGGGTTGAAGTCAGTAATTTTGAGACGGTTTGTCGCATGATTGAAGCGGGTGTCGGAATCGGGGTTGTGCCAGATCGCGTGGCCCGTCGTTACGTTAAAAATCTGAATATCCAAATTGTTCAGTTGTCGGATGAATGGGCGCTCAGAAACCTGCATGTCTGTGTGCGCAACATGAAAGAGCTTCCTGGTTTTACCCGGGATTTTGTGACCATGTTGATTGAAGACGCGAAAACAAATTGATGATGAACCATGATGGTTAAGCTAAAAAAAATCGTCCTTGCATCCAATAACGCGGGCAAACTGAAAGAATTTTCAAGCTTATTCGAACCTTTAGGGATTGAACTTATTCCGCAGAGCCAACTGGGAATCAGCGAGGCTGCCGAGCCATACCCGACCTTTGTTGAAAATGCTTTGGCTAAAGCTCGGCATGCTAGCAGCGCTTCCGGCCTGCCTGCCTTGGCGGATGATTCAGGGATTTGTGTCCATGCATTAAACGGTGAACCAGGGGTCCATTCCGCTCGCTATGCAGAGGATGAGCACGGCAACCGTTCAGACCAGCAAAATAATCAAAAAGTCATTTCAGCTTTGTCGTTACTTGCTCAGGCCGACGGATTGGTCGATCGTAGTGCCCATTATGTAGCAGTGTTGGTGCTAGTTCGGCATGCAGACGATCCGCAGCCTTTAATAGCAGAAGCGAATTGGTCGGGTTTAATTGTTGAGCAACCGCAAGGCGAGCATGGTTTTGGATACGACCCGCATTTCTGGTTGGCTGAGCAACAAATGACTGTCGCGCAATTGCCGCCAGACTTAAAGAATCATCTCAGTCACCGCGGACAAGCCTTCCGGGAGCTGATCCGCAAGTTGTCGTCACCTGAGTTCAGTTGATTGATCGCATGAGCACAACCGAGAGGCCGGCGTTGCGCATTATCCCAATTGCACAAGAATCCCCCAGGCGACGACCGTTTGAGGACAGACCCAAGCGAGGCGCTTTGCTTGACGCTTTGCCGCCTCTGTCGCTCTATATTCACGTCCCGTGGTGCGTGCGCAAGTGCCCCTATTGTGATTTCAACTCGCATCAACAAATAGGCGAGATTCCTGAGGCCGATTATCTCGAAGCGCTTGCCGCGGATCTTGAGCAGACTTTGCCGCTGATTTGGGGACGGCAGATCCATACTATCTTTATTGGCGGGGGGACGCCGAGCCTGCTTTCAGGCGAGGCGATTGATCGTTTGTTAGCGATGGTTCGCAGCTATCTCAGCTTGTGGCCTGATGCCGAGATTACGCTTGAAGCCAATCCCGGGGCAGTTGAAGCGAATCGTTTTAAAAGTTACGCGGCAAGCGGAATCAATCGCGTGTCCTTGGGAATTCAGTCGTTTCATGACAAGCATTTGAAAAGCTTGGGCCGAGTACACGATGCTAGTGAGGCCAATCACGCCATTGAGTTAGCCTTAAAAAACTTCAAGCGAGTAAACCTGGATTTGATGTTTGGCTTGCCGGGTCAGACCATCACTGAAGCGGCAGATGATGCGCGTCAGGCTTTGGCTTTCGGCACAGAGCATTTGTCGATGTACCAGTTAACAATAGAGCCAAATACCGTCTTTGCCAAATACCCGCCGATCACGCCAGACGACGACATAGTGATCGATATGGAGCTTACGCTGGAGCAGCTAGCGAGCGATGCGGGACTCGGACGCTATGAAGTATCCGCCTTTGCTAAAACAGGTGCTCTGGCTCGTCATAACGTCAATTATTGGGAGTTTGGCGATTACCTTGGCATCGGTCCGGGTGCGCATGGCAAATTATCCTTTGCTGACCGGATCGAACGTTTCGCCAAGTTGCGACAACCAGAATCGTGGATTAAGCAGGCTAAGCTGCGAGACAACAGTCACTTGGCTGAACATCGAAAACTCAGTCCGGAAGAGCTTCCGTTTGAATTTATGCTAAATGCTTTACGACTCAGAGAGGGTGTTGATGTCGCGCTGTACACTGAGCGTACCGGACAGCATTTGGATAGCATTCGCGGTAAATTGTTGCACGCAATGGACAAAGGTTTATTGAGTTTAAACCCGGGTCGTTTGCAGGCAACACCACTTGGTTGGCGATTTTTGAATGATCTTCAATCTTTATTTTTGTAAACGCCCTTTTATGGGGCGAAAAATATTTTCTGTGCACTAAAATGTTGCTTGATGTTGTCCACTATTGGGGCAGACTAGGTTGGGGGATCTGGCACAAAATTTGCTTGATATTCAACTGAAGATGTCCAAATCCATGGCAGCTTTGGATAGCTGACAATTACTTAAATCTCTTTAACTCCGGAGTTCACTCAACCATGAGCACCCCCCAAGACGTTATGAAAATGATTGCCGAAAACGAGGTCAAGTTTGTTGACTTCCGTTTTACGGACACCCTTGGCAAAGAACAGCACATTTCTGTCCCAGTCAGCCAGATCGACGAAGGAAAACTGAGCGAAGGTCAGGCATTTGACGGTTCCTCAATTATGGGCTGGAAAGGCATTGAGGCTTCAGACATGATGCTCATGCCCGACATGGACAGTGCGAAGCTGGATCCTTTTCGTGAAGAGTCAACCATTATTCTGACATGCGATGTGATTGAGCCTTCGGATGGTAAGGGTTATGACCGTGATCCACGCTCTTTGGCTAAGCGCGCTGAGGCTTATTTAAAAGCCAGCGGTTTGGGTGATACGGCTTATTTCGGCCCAGAACCAGAGTTTTTCGTGTTTGACGGCGTGACCTGGGACGTGAATATGTCTGGTTGTTTTGTCAAAATCAAATCTGAAGAAGCTGCATGGTCAACTGGGATTGAGTACGAAGGCGGTAACTTGGCGCATCGTCCCCGAGTCAAAGGCGGTTACTTTCCGGTTCCTCCTGTTGATTCGTTCCAGGATATGCGTTCTGAAATGTCCATGGTTCTCGAAGAACTTGGCATTCCTGTCGAAGTTCATCACCACGAAGTTGCTGGCGCGGGTCAGATGGAAATCGGTACCAAGTTCAACACGCTGGTTAAACGTGCCGACTGGAACCAAACCCTGAAATATGTTGTTCATAACGTTGCCCACGCTTACGGCAAAACTGCAACTTTCATGCCTAAGCCAATCGTCGGTGACAACGGTTCGGGTATGCACGTTCACCAGTCCATCTGGAAAGACGGTCAAAACCTGTTCGCTGGCGACAAGTACGCTGGCCTCTCAGATTTTGCCCTGTACTACATCGGCGGCATTATCAAACATGCTCGTGCTTTGAATGCAATCACCAACCCAGGTACGAATTCCTATAAGCGTCTGGTTCCTCACTTTGAGGCTCCAGTGAAACTGGCCTACTCGTTCCGCAACCGTTCAGCTTCGATCCGTATTCCTAATGTGCCGAATCCTAAGGCACGTCGCATCGAAACTCGTTTCCCAGATCCACTGGCTAACCCCTATTTGGCCTTCTCAGCGCTGATGATGGCAGGTCTGGATGGTGTGCAGAACAAGATCCACCCTGGCGATCCAGCTGACAAAAATCTGTATGACTTGCCCCCAGAAGAGGACGCAAAGATCCCAACGGTTTGCAGCTCACTCGAGCAAGCACTTGAAGAGTTGAACAAGGATCGTGAGTTCTTGACTCGTGGCGGTGTATTCAGCGATTCGATGCTGGATGCATATGTTGAGCTCAAAATGCAGGAAGTCCAGCGTATGCGTGTCACAACGCATCCAGCGGAATTCGATATGTATTACAGCTTGTAATTTGAGTAGCTGACAAAAACTTGGGGTCGGGCCGCCCGGCCCGACTCCCATGATTTCCGTACAAGCTTTCGAACTTCTCGCTACCACTGTTCTGCTTCTTAACGAGGCAGGAGAAGTGGTTGAAGCGAATTCCGCCTCCGAAGATATGTTCGGACGGTCGCGCCGACACATCATCGGGCAACCTGCTTTTTTTCTATTTGATCAAGACAGTGCTCTTGAACACACCATCAGTCAGGCCTGTGCAGGCCTCGTTCCTGATTGTCGTCAATTCGCTTCAGTCAGGCGTGGCTCTGACACGATCGAAGTTGCAGTCACTTCACTGGCCTTGGTTAATCAACCTTGGGCCGCATTGATTGAGATCCGGGACGTCGAGCAGAGGCTGTTAGTAGATCGATCCATGCGGTTGGGTGATGAGATCGAGACTCAGCATGAGTTGCTAAGAAACCTGGCCCATGAGGTGAAGAATCCGCTCGGAGGCTTGCGCGGTGCTGCTCAGTTGCTGGAAGCTGAACTACCTGATCCCGCTCTGACCGAGTACACACGCGTGATCATCTCTGAAGCCGATCGCTTGCAAGCCTTAGTTGACCGGCTCGCTGCGCCACAACGCATGCCTGTCCAATGGCAGAGTATTAATATCCACGAGATTTGCGAACGAGTTTGTGCGCTGGTTCGTGCTGAATTCAGAGAAATTGCGTTGCAGCGAGATTACGACGCATCGATGCCAGAGCTCAAGGCAGACCCCGCTCGGCTGATGCAGGCTTTACTTAATGTTGTCAGAAACGCAGCGCAGATGCTGACGCAAACTGCAGCAATGGGCTCACCACACATCACCATCCGTACCCGCATTGCCAGGCAGGTGTTGCTGCGTCATAAACAGCATCGGCTGGCCGTCGTCGTGACAGTGATTGACAATGGACCGGGTGTTCCAGCCGAGTTGCAAGATCGTATTTTTCATCCACTTGTGACTGGACGAGAAGGTGGAACGGGACTTGGCCTAAGTCTTGCTCAAGACTTTATGCAACAACACGGTGGTGTGATTGAATTTGACTCTAGACCCGGACATACCGAGTTTCGATTGTTATTACCCTTGGAGCCTTGATTTATGAAGCCAGTTTGGATAGTTGATGATGATCAAGGGATTCGTTGGGTTCTTGAAAAAGCACTTGCTAGAGTAAGTATCGTGACGCGCAGCTTTTCTAATGCCAAGGACGTGTCCTATGCCCTTAAAGAAGAGACGCCTGCGGCGCTGATCTCTGACATCAGGATGCCAGGGATGGATGGCTTAACGCTGTTAAAGGAAATCAAAGAGAAGTATCCCTCTCTACCTGTCATCATCATGACGGCCTTTAGCGATTTAAACAGCACCGTTGCTGCTTTTCAGGGGGGGGCATTTGACTATCTGGCGAAGCCATTCGATATTAACGATGCAGTCAATCTCATCAGTCGTGCAGTAAATGAGGGCAGAGAGCAGGCAGATGACGCGCAAGAGGTGGTTGAGTCCGGTCAAGTCAGCGACAAGGGCATGCTAACTCAATCCGCGTCGGTCTCGATGCAAGAAGTATTTCGCGCCATTGGAAGACTCGCCCAATCTAATGTGACAGTGTTAATCACGGGAGAGTCGGGCACGGGTAAAGAGCTGGTCGCACGTGCTTTGCATAATCATGGTGCTCGATCCAAAGGCCCGTTCGTTGCTATTAATACGGCTGCTATCCCGCGCGACCTGCTCGAAGCAGAGCTGTTCGGCCACGAGCGGGGCGCATTCACTGGAGCGAATACGCTGAGGCGAGGGCGATTTGAAGAGGCTGCTGGCGGTACGTTGTTTCTGGACGAGATTGGGGATATGCCCTTTGAGTTGCAGACACGTTTGTTGCGAGTGTTGTCAGACGGAACGTTTTACCGAGTCGGTGGGGCACAGCCTGTTAAGGTTGACGTGAGGATTGTTGCGGCGACCCACCAACCGCTAGAAGAGCGTGTGCTGCAAGGCAGGTTCCGTGAGGATTTGTTTCATCGGTTAAATGTGATTAGATTGCGTTTGCCACCTCTGCGTGAACGCATTGAAGATATTCCAGAATTAGCCAAACATTTTCTCGGTGTCAGCGCAAGAGCGCTAGGCGTTGCTCCGAAACGTTTGTCTGATGCAGCGTTGAAAGCACTGTATAGCTTTGATTATCCGGGCAATGTCCGTCAGCTTGAGAATTTTTGCCACTGGTTAACAGTCATGGCCCCGGGCCAGACGATTGAATCTGAAGATTTGCCACCAGAAATCCGTGCAGCCGGTTTGCCTGTCAATCAACTGAGCCCCACCGTTGCGGTAGCTGCCAGTCCAATGACTTGGCAGGAATTACTGGCAATTGATGCGACCGAGCGTTTGTCGCGCTCAGAGGGAGATATCTGGTCCACGTTGACGGATCAGTTTGAGCGCACGCTACTGCAATCTTCACTAGAGGTCTGTCGCGGTCGCCGCGTTGAAGCGGCGTCGCGCTTGGGTATGGGGCGTAACACGATCACCCGCAAGCTCAGGGAGCTGGGCCTTGATCCCGTAGATGACGCAACTGAAAGCGGGGCATAATTATTTTGTGTTTTTAAAAATGGCTATTGAAAGGTAAAATTCAATAGTCATTTTTTTAACACAAGGATATGCCATGACTAAAACGGTTGTTCACACCGCCTCAGCACCAGCAGCAGTTGGCCCGTACTCGCAAGCGATCGTTGCTCCAGCGGGTAAGACTGTGTATTTGTCAGGCCAAATTGGCTTGGTGCCAGCAACAGGTGAAATGATTTCTGATCGTTTCGAAGATCAGGTCAAGCAGAGCTTTGCCAACATGGCTGCAGTGATCGAAGCCGCAGGCGGATCGCTTGCTAGCATTGTCAAACTGAATTTGTTTTTGACCGATCTCGGTCAGTTCAGCATTGCCAACGGGATCATGGCTGACTCTCTGCCACAGCCCTATCCAGCTCGTTCAACGGTCGGCGTTGCTAGTTTGCCTAAAGGCGCACAGTTTGAAATCGAAGCGGTGATTGTCATCTAAATCCTTAAACTCAAATCCTGTCATGGTGACCCGTACAGCCGCCTCAAAGTCGAAAAAAACGATCGTATCAGGTGGCTCACTGACGGCACAGAAGTTTGAAAAACTCGGACTGAGAACGCCCGAGGATTTTGTTTTGCACCTGCCGCTCCGGTATGAGGATGAAACGAGGATTTCGTCTATTGCCGACTTGCGCCCAAATATGAATGCTCAGATTGAGATCTCAGTCGTGCGTTCTGATGTCATGCTCAAACCACGCCGACAGCTTACTGCCGTGGTTGAAGACGACACGGGCACATTGAACCTGCGTTGGCTCACGTTTTATCCCAGTCAGCATCAACAAATGCAACCAGGCAAACGCTGGCGAATACGGGGTGAAGTGCGTGCCGGTTATCACGGCCTTGAGATCATTCACCCGCGTCTTACAGTCGTAGGTAGTCCATTGCCCGCGGTCTTAACCCCTGTCTATCCTTCAACTGAAGGCTTGACGCAACCAACGATACGCAAGACGATTACTCAGGCACTGTCGCAAGTGAATATTGCGGATACTTTGCCCAATGACTTAGTTACCCGTTTGCAATTAATGCCCTTTGCAGAAGCGATTGCAGTCCTGCATTCACCCAAACCAGATGACGATGAGACTGCTTTGCTTGAGCATACTCATCCCGCTTGGATGAGGGTGAAGTTTGATGAACTCTTGGCGCAGCAACTTTCGCTTGCGGCGGCTCGCGACGCCAGACGCAGTAAACGAGCGCCCTCATTACCCAAGTTGTTTGAATCGACTCAGTCACTGACACAGAAACTCAAACAGAGCTTGCCCTTCGAACTCACGCAATCCCAGAATACGGTCATTGCTGAGATCTCTGAGGATTTAGGTAAAACCTACCCAATGTATCGATTGCTTCAAGGCGACGTTGGCAGCGGAAAAACTATCGTCGCCACGATGGCTGCTTTGCAAGCTATAGAAAACGGCGTGCAGGTCGCTGTGATGGCGCCGACAGAGATCTTGGCAGAGCAGCACTTTCAAAAAATGAAAGTTTGGTGCGAACCACTGGGCGTATCGATTTGTTGGCTCACAGGTAGTCTGAGCCCTAAGGCAAAGCGAGAGGCGACGCTTAGAATCCAATCTGGCGAGGCGCGCCTGATTGTGGGCACGCAAGCGCTGATTCAAGAAACGGTTGAATTTGAAAATCTTGGTTTGGCGATTGTCGACGAGCAGCACCGCTTTGGTGTTAATCAACGATTGCTGTTGTCACGAAAAGGCGAAGGGCTGACCAAAGATCAGCTTGATCTGGTGCCTCATCAACTTGCCATGAGTGCGACACCTATTCCCCGAACACTCGCGATGACTTTTTTCGCTGACCTAGAGGTTTCGTCGATTATTGGTTTGCCGCCAGGTCGCAGTCCTATCGTGACTAAATTGCTGTCGGCCGCGAGGCGTGATGAAGTCATCCAGCACATAGCTAACGCTGCGACAAGTGGTCAGCAGACTTACTGGGTCTGCCCCTTGATCGAAGAGAGCGAGACGCTTGAGCTTGAAACCGCTGTTGACACCCAGGCGAGCCTCTCAGAAGCTTTAACTGGTATTACGGTTGGCTTGGTTCATGGCCGCTTGTCGTCTGCTGAGAAAGCCGCGGTCATGAGAGATTTTCGTGATGGCGTGATTCAGGTGCTCGTTGCCACGACAGTGATTGAAGTGGGGGTTGACGTACCGACTGCGTCATTGATGGTGATAGAACACGCCGAACGCTTTGGTTTAGCTCAATTGCATCAGCTTCGCGGTCGAGTAGGTCGAGGGCAGAGCAAATCGGTTTGTGTCTTGCTCTATCAGGCGCCGTTATCTGAGTTGGCACGTTCAAGGCTTCGCGCCATGTTTGAAAGTCAAGATGGCTTTGAAATTGCCCAACGGGATCTCGATTTGCGTGGTCCAGGTGAGTTACTGGGCGCAAGGCAGTCTGGTGTTGCCTTACTCAGGTTTGCTGATTTAGCTGAAGATGGCGGTTTGGTTAGCGTCGCTCGCGACGTTGCCCAAGAGCTCAGAAAGACCTCCCCTCAAGTCGTCGAGCAGCATCTGCATCGTTGGATGCGTGGTCGTGAAGATTTTTTACGAAGTTAGTGCAATACAAGAGGCCGCTACATGACCCTAACTGAACTCAAGTACATTGTCGCCGTTGCGCGTGAAAGACATTTTGGCCGAGCCGCTGAAGCCTGCTTCGTGAGTCAGCCAACACTCTCGGTTGCAATCAAAAAGCTTGAAGATGAGCTAGGGGTCACGATTTTTGAACGAGGAGGATCCGAAATTGGTGTCACCAATATTGGTCAACAGCTCGTCGATCAAGCTCAAAAAGTGCTTGAAGAAAGCGTTAACTTCAAAGAAATTGCCCGGTTGGGCCATGATCCCTTAGCCGGTGCTTTGCGAGTAGGTGTGATTCACACAATTGGCCCTTATTTATTACCTAAACTCGTACCGAGGCAAATCGAGCAAACCCCTCAAATGCCTTTGATCTTGCAA
The DNA here is from genome assembly GCF_003003055.1 of Jezberella montanilacus. Taxonomy (GTDB): domain Bacteria; phylum Pseudomonadota; class Gammaproteobacteria; order Burkholderiales; family Burkholderiaceae_B; genus Zwartia; species Zwartia montanilacus. The sequence continues at coordinate 87,903 of NZ_PVTV01000011.1, read as the reverse complement.
GAGAACTTTACGGTCAGATTGATCGAGCTGTTAAGACTTGGTGAAATCGACTGTGCCATCATGGCGTTGCCCCTGCCTGAGAGCGGCCTCGCTATTCAACCTCTTTACGACGAACCATTTATGGTGGCTGTCCCTTCGAGTCATCCATGGGCGGGTCGCCGAGCGGTCCCGGCAAGTGATCTTAAACAGCAAACCATGTTGTTACTTGGTAATGGGCATTGTTTTAGAGATCAGGTGCTTGAGGTATGCCCAGAGTTATCCAGATTCTCGGCCGCTAGTGAAGGGATACAAAAAACCTTTGAAGGCTCATCGCTTGAAACCATTCGCCATATGGTCGCAGCGGGCGTCGGCATCACAGTGATGCCAAGCACGTCAATATTAGGCAATGATAAAAACAGTAAATTCATGAAGTATGTAAGTTTTGAGCGGCCCGTCCCCGACAGAAGAGTCGTGATGGTTTGGCGCAAGAGCTTTCCGCGTGTCGCTGCGATTGAGTCGCTGGTTAAAGCCATTTTTGAGTGCGGTCTAGAGGGCGTGAAAATGCTGTCCGATTTACCAATACAGGTTTAATTTGATGAGTTGGGTTTCGAATAAGTTGTTGCTTTATGCCAAGCTAGTGCGCTTGGATAAGCCTATTGGCATTTTGCTACTGCTGTGGCCAACGCTTTGGGCATTATTTATTGGTGCCGACGGCTTGCCACCTCTAAGCATTTTTGTGATTTTTTTCCTTGGTACCGCACTGATGAGATCAGCTGGTTGCGCAATCAATGACTATTTTGATCGTGATGTTGACAAGCACGTGAAACGGACAGAGAGCAGGGTGCTCACGAGCGGTTTGATCCAGCCACGCGAGGCGCTGCTGGTCGCGATCGTCTTAGCGATCACAGCCTTTTTACTGACTTTGCCACTTAATTTATTAACCCTTCAACTGTCCGTTGTGGCGGTGTTGGTGGCGGGTACGTATCCATTATTTAAGCGATTTTTTGCTATCCCTCAGGCCTATCTCGGGATCGCGTTTGGGTTCGGGATCCCAATGGGGTTTGCGGCGCTGACAGACAGCGTGCCAGCCGTAGCATGGCTGATGTTGTTGGCTAACGTGTTCTGGGCAATTGCCTATGACACTGAGTATGCAATGGTTGATCGCGACGATGATCTTAGATTGGGCCTGAAGACTTCGGCTATTACGTTTGGCCAATGGGATATCGTCATGGTTGCGCTATCCTATTTGATTACCTTAGTTTTGCTTGCTTATTGTGGTTATTTACTGAACTATGCATGGCCTTACTGGCTGGGATTGTTTGCAGCTGCCTGTATCGCTATCTTGCACTTGACTTGGATTCATCAGCGAGAACGTGAGGCGTGTTTTAAAGCATTCTTACACAATACCTGGTTTGGTTTTGCCGTTTTTACTGGCATCTTTGGTCAAACTGTTTTACTCCCTAAACTCATTTGAGAAGATATGTCGACATTTCCTAAAGTTGCGATGATTGGTGGCGGCAATATGGCTAATGCGTTGGCCTCAGGTCTCCTTGCGCAAGGATGTCCGCCAGCGCATTTAATGGTGATTGAGATTGACGAGTCGTTGAGGCAAAAATGGCAGGCGAGGGGCGTAAAGACTCTTGTGTCAGCCGATGCAACATTGTCTGGTTTCGATGTATGGATGTTTGCTGTCAAGCCTCAGCAAATGCGCGAAGTAGTTCAGACAACTGGTGCATATCTGCGCCAGGAAACTCTTGTTATCAGCATTGCTGCGGGCATCTCAATCACGTCACTGTCAACCTGGTTGGCTAATGAAGGTGTCCCTCATCACCGCGTGGTGCGTTGCATGCCCAATACCCCGGCTTTAGTTGCTGCGGGGGTTACAGGCATGGCTGCACCGAAGCAACTCAGCGAGCATGACCGTAACACGGCCACTCATTTGCTATCTTCAGTCGGCCAGGTCGTCTGGGTTGACGGTGACGCGTCGATTGATGCAGTCACCGCACTGTCAGGTAGCGGACCAGCCTATGTGTTTTTGTTTATTGAGGCATTGATTGCGGGAGGCCAAAAGTTAGGGCTTAGTCATGATCAATCCAGAACCTTAGCGTTGGCTACTTTAGCTGGTGCTACGAAACTGGCTGCCGAGTCACCCGAAAATCCTGGCACCTTACGCGAACGTGTCACCTCCAAAGGCGGTACCACCGCCGCGGCACTGGATGTTTTCGTTAAGCGTGATTTTTCTTCGATTGTGCAAGAGGCAATGGCTGCAGCGGATCATCGGGCAGCGGAGTTGTCACGGGAGTTCGGTTCGTCTTGAATTTGGAAATCGCTAAACAACCACATAACACCCGCTCGATAGGGTTAAGATCGAAAATAATCACAAAAACCACAGGAGAGTTGTCCATGAGTCGCCCATTTCGTATTGCAGTCTTAGCTGGTGATGGTATTGGTAAAGAAGTCATGCCAGAGGGACTGCGTGTCCTGGATGTCGCCGCAGCTAAATTTGGTCTCAATCTTGAATTCAAACATTTTGATTGGGCATCATGCGACTACTACACCCAGACTGGCAAAATGATGCCGGATGACTGGAAGACACATCTGTCGGCCTGCGATGCGATTTATTTTGGCGCGGTAGGTATGCCAGATATCGTGCCAGATCACGTGTCACTCTATGGCTCTTTGCTTAAATTTCGACGTGAATTTGACCAGTACATCAACTTGCGGCCCGTGAGGTTGTTTGAAGGCGTACCTTGCCCGCTTGCTAATCGTAAGCCTGGCGATATTGATTTCTTTGTTGTTCGAGAAAACACTGAAGGTGAATATTCAGCGGTTGGTGGCAAAATGTTCGAAGGTACCGATCGCGAGATCGTTTTACAAGAATCCATCTTCACCCGCACCGGTGTTGATCGTGTGTTGAAATTTGCTTTTGAATTGGCAACCCGGCGCGCACGTAAACACGTCACGATTGCAACCAAATCTAACGGTATCGCAATCAGCATGCCGTATTGGGATGAACGTGCAGCCGAGATGGGCAAACAGTATCCACAAATTAGTACAGACAAGCAGCACATTGATATCTTGTCTGCTCGTTTTGTTTTGCAACCTGATCGCTTTGATGTGGTCGTTGCCTCAAATCTGTTTGGCGATATCTTGTCGGATCTGGGCCCAGCTTGTACCGGCACGATCGGTTTGGCGCCATCTGCCAACCTGAATCCCGACCGCAAATTTCCCTCGTTGTTTGAACCTGTTCACGGCTCAGCCCCCGACATCTATGGCAAGAAGATTGCAAATCCGGTTGCCATGATCTGGTCAGGTGCCTTGATGCTTGAATATTTGGGATTAGGCTTGCCAGAAGCCGAGCAAAAGCCATATCTCGATGCGCACAATGCGATCGTTAAGGCCATTGAGACTGTCTTGATTCAAGGGCCACACACCCCTGATTTAGGTGGCAAATCAAACACGACCGATATGGGTGAAGCGATTAGCAAGCTAATAAAATGAAGAATCAAACCAATTTAGCTAAACCTGGCCACGTCTCTTATTTCGGGTTTGATATCCCATATCTTGAGATGCTTGGTGTCATCCCCGTACTGTGTGAAAACGATACGGCGATCACACGCTTACCAATCAAAGAGAGCCTGCACAATAGTCGTCAGCAAATACATGGCGGCGCTATTCTAAGCGTGTTTGATTTCACGCTGAGTGCCGCAGCACGGTCAATTGACCCGGTGGGGTATGGCATGGCTACCATCAGTATGTCGACTAATTTTATTGAGCCAGGCGATGGTGATATGACGGTCGAGGCGCGTTGTGTGCGTCGCGGCGGTTCTATTGCCTTTTGTGAAGCAGTCGCACGTGACGATAGTGGCAAAGTCGTTGCCACTGCGTCGGGTGCGTTCAAAATTATCAAGGTTAGCAAGTAGTCGCGGTAAACCAGCTTACTAAGTAAGTTTGGCTTAACCGAGTCGTGCCTTGACTTGACCAGACAGGGCTGACATGTCGGCACGCCCAGCCAACGCTTGCTTCAAAATTGCCATGACTTTTCCCATGGCAGCGGGTCCTGTTACGCCCTCAGCTTGGACCTGTACGAAAGCCTGATCAATGGCAGCTGCGACTTCTTCCTCAGTTGCAGCTTGCGGTAAGAACTCTTGCAAAACAACCATTTCAGCTGTCTCTTGCGCAGCCGTTTCAGTTCTGCCTGCTTGCGTAAACGCGGCGATCGACTCACGACGTTGTTTGATCTGTTTCTCGATGATGGTGGTGATTTCTGCGTCGGTCAGATCTTTGCGTTCGTCGATTTCTTTCTGTTTGATCGCTGCTTGTAACAAGCGAAGCGTACCGAGACGCTCACTGGCTTTTGCACGCATGGCGTCTTTAACGGAATCAGCGAGACGTGTTTTAAGTTCTGACATGAGTGACCTTGTGATGTAAAGAATTATGCTTAATTCGCATTATAAATGGCTCTGTGGATGACCTAGCATGGATGGTCGGCTCGGATTGTGGCTAGTTATTAATGAAAGTTACGACTTGCTGTACTGAGTTGTCCCAGTAACACCGTTTGATCCTCAAGTCGTCCTGCTAATAAGTGTCTGACCCCCTGGGTGTTTTGCCAAACGCCAATGACACCAAGTAGTGACGATTGCAAAAGCTCGCGTCTTTGGCGAAGGGCGAGCGCAGGCTGCACGATAATATTGACACACCCCGTCTCGTCCTCAAGGGTGACAAAAATAATCCCCTTAGCAGTGCCCGGGCGTTGCCTGACGGTTACTAATCCGCACGCTCTTGCCAAACGACCAGATGGATAGTCTGCCAATATCCCAGCGGTTGCGAATCTGAGCGTTTGCAGAGCAGGGCGCAGCAAGGCGACAGGGTGACGGCCTAAGGTAAAGCCTAAATGGCGGTAATCGGCAACAACACTCTGTGCTTCGCTGGGTTCCTCCAATAAGACCACATCGGTTTCGACAATGCTAGTTTTACCCATCAAATCCTGTTCAAGCTTAATAGCAGCCGCATCCCAGGATGCTTGATGACGATGACCACTGAGGCTTTTCAGTGCATCGGCTTGTGCTAGTGTTTTCAAATCTGCAGCGTCTAGCTCGGCACGTTTAGCCAGATCTGCCAGATCTGCAAAGTTACTGCGCGAGCGTGCCTCGACAATTCGCTGCGCTGTATCTCGCTTCAAACCTGATATTTGATTTAATCCTAGTCGAACAATCACTTGGTCTTGCTTGCGTTGGCCGATAACGAGCTGACAATCCCAATCACTACATTGCACGTCGACTGGATCAATCTCAACCCCATGACGCTTTGCATCTTGAATCAATTGTGCAGGCGCATAAAATCCCATGGGCTGAGAATTCAGTAACGCTGCTAAAAAGGCTTCAGGTTCATGGCATTTCAACCAGGCACTGACATAAGCCAGCCAGGCAAAACTGGCCGCATGACTCTCAGGGAATCCATATTCACCAAAGCCTTCAATCTGCCTGAAAATCGCTTCTGCAAAAACGCTTTCGTAGCCTCGCGCAAGCAAACCATCGATGAGCCGAGTCCGAAATTGATCCACACCACCTTTACGTCGCCAGGCCGCCATTGAGCGACGAAGTGCATCAGCTTCACCAGCCGTAAAGCCCGCTGCAACCATGGCGATCTTCATGACTTGTTCTTGAAAAATCGGCACACCCAAGGTTCTCTTCAGCACTGACTCAACCTCTTTGCTGGGATACGTGACGGGTTCAAGCCCTTGTCGACGTCGCAGATAGGGATGGATCATGCCTCCCTGAATAGGGCCTGGTCTGACAATCGCTACTTCAATCACCAGATCATAGAAGCAGGCCGGTTTGAGTCGAGGCAACATACTCATTTGCGCACGCGACTCAATCTGGAATACCCCGACAGTATCAGCCTGGCAAATCATACTAAAGGTGGCAGGGTCGTTATCCTGGATATCTTGCATCGTGAAGTTAGGTAGCTTTCGACGCCAGGCAACCCAAGCCAAGGCTCGCCTGATTACTGTCAACATACCCAACGCCAGCACATCTACTTTTAATAACCCAACTGCGTCCAGATCATCTTTGTCCCACTGCACAACGCTGCGATCCGCCATGGCGGCATTTTCGATTGGCACCAGACGAGACAGAGCACCTTTTGCTAATACAAAGCCACCTGGATGTTGCGACAAGTGCCGAGGAAATCCCAATAAGGCTTGTGCAAGCTCAGCCCATTGAGAGGTAACGATAGATTCACGATCCAAGCCCGCTTCAACCAAGCGATCGATTAGCCCTGTCTTGCCATCCCACCACTTGTGGGATTTAGCAACCTTATCGATAATATCGGGATCAATATTCAACGCACGCCCTGTGTCGCGCAAAGCACTGCGCGGGCGGTACGAAGTCACGACAGCAGTCAAGGCGGCACGGTGACGCCCATATTTCTGATAAAGATACTGAATGACTTCTTCTCGTCGCTGGTGTTCAAAATCGACATCAATGTCAGGTGGCTCATTGCGCTCACGGCTGATAAATCGCTCGAACAGGGCGTTGCCATTAGCGGGATTTACTTCAGTAATCCCCAAGCAATAACAGACGGCTGAATTTGCAGCTGAGCCACGCCCCTGGCAGAGTATCTTGCGCTCACGGGCAAACAGAATCAAGTCATAAACCGTCAAAAAATAAGCTTCATAGCGCAACTCATTAATCAGCGCTAATTCTTTTACCAGCTGTGAACCGACGATCTCAGGGATGCCCTCTGGATAGCGACGCGTAGCCCCCAGCCAAGTTTGTTCTTTAAGATAGGATTCAAGAGTTTGACCAATGGGGACAATTTCTTCTGGATACTCATAACGCAACTCATCTAGAGAAAAACTGCACAGCTCGGCGATACGAATTGTCTCTAGCATTAACGCCGGTAAATACAAGCTCGCTAGTCGGATTCGAGGCCGCAAGTGTTGCTCGGCATTCATTGCCAGTTCATAGCCGCACTGTGCAACCGGTTTGCGCAGACGCACAGCGGCTAACACATCATGCAAAGGTTTTCGCGAACGCTTATGCATTTCAACTTGACCAACAGCGACACAAGTTAATTCGTTGTGTGTGGCAAGTTCTTGAATACGGGTTTGGTATGCGTGCTCTTGTGCGTGGTGTAAGCGTGTTAAACCAACCCATGCGTATCTTTTGAAATGACAAGCAAGCCAGCGCATCGATCCTTCAAGATCGTGCTCATTAGGGCCAAGTGAGGGGACGAGAATCACCAGACAATCTGCAAGGTCCTCAATATCTTCGGGATACAGCAAGTAATGGCCTTTCTCAGCCCGTCTTCTGCCCAACGTAATCAATTCACACAAGTTGCCGTAGCCTTCACGGTTTTGTGCCAAGAGAATAATCCTGCAAAATACCTGTGACGTATTCTCACGACGATTTAACCTGAGCTCGGTCCCGATGATTAAGGGCAGATCGTACTTTTTCGCTTCAGTATGCGCGCGTACAATACCTGCCATTGAACACTCATCGGTTATTGCAAGCGCGTGATAACCTAGTGCAGCTGCTTGCGTCACCAGACTTTCTGGCGAAGACGCACCTCGCAAAAAAGAAAAATAACTTGCGCAATGCAACTCTGCATAACCGGGTAAACGATCTGTTATCACAAGCTTCACCTGGCCTGGGTAATTCAGGCGAACAAACCATGCAAAAACCACCGCACAGGGTCTGTATCCCGTTCGCGATAAAGCCAGTAGCGAATTCCCTGTGTGTCTTGTGCGACAAAGTAATCCCGTGCAGTTAACGGCGCATCCCACCAACCTGATTCAATACGTTCAGGTCCTTGTATGAGTTGTAGTGGCATACCGACAACAGGGCGATCCTGTTTAATAGAAAGCGCAAGTGGTTTTGCTAAAAGCCAGAAAGGTGTGTCTGTATGAGTCTCCGGTTTTGATGCCTCGTGTTTGATCGATTTTTGACTGCGATAAGCGTTCCATCGATTTGCGATCTCTGGACGATAGTCATTGACTAAGTTTGGGCTCAAGACGTTATTTGCTTCAATCCGCATGGCAATCAAATCCAGCAAACGACTCAACTCAGCAGATTGACGACGTTTATCTGCAAAAAGCAAGCCATTGCCTGCCGGTAGCGCTGACAGTTCAACACTGACCAATTCGATCCCCACCGCAGGCGAATCGAAGCTATGTTTGGCTAATTGTTCTTTGAGTAGCTTTAACAAATGAGCCACTAGCCAAGCCGGTTCAGCTATTGATAAGATTAATTCGCTTGATGAATCCGCTTGTCGATATCGCTCGTGATAAAAAATGAATTTAAGCCTTAGGATTGCAGATTGCTTGGCTGCCAACCAAATACACAAATTACCCAGCATGACTTCAACAACGCTTTGAATGGCGGCGGTATTTTCAGCACGATCCATGAGATCAATTTTCTGTTGAAAATGCTCAGGAGCAACATAAGGTTGATAAGGGAAAACCGCTTGCCCATAAATCTGATCGAGCTCATTGAGTAACTTGAGACTCGAGCGACGTTTGAGTCCTGCGCGAGGCAGTTGACGTAGTTGCCCCAGTGTGTGACAACCTATGTTGGTCAACCACACTAGATAAGGCAATGCTTCAGGTATTCGTGCGCAAGTCATTTGATCGAGCGCACGATGCAGCTTGGACATTTTTAAAAAACGACGCAACGATGGTTGCTTGGGTTGTGCCAGTAACCATGCCCCCATTGCGCTCGGTGCGAGACTCGTCGCCACACGCAAGCGTGAAGCATTGATATCTTTGTTCAAGCGATTGAATAAGGCGCGCACGCCACCAAACAGATTCACACTGCCAGCGATATCAAGCAATATCGTGTGATTCACGTGCTGCACCACGCAAGGCGTATAACGCAAAGCAATCTGGGCAAGGGTATCCAATAAAGCTTGTTCAGCCTGCGGGTCCCGATCAAGCATCACACAATTTTGTGCGATACCGATAGCACTTGCACGGCGCATGCCAATACGCACTCCCGCTGCATAAGCGCCTGAGGTGCACGTCAACACTGCGCCATTGTCGATGACGGCTGCAATCTCAGGCTCGATGAGCCAGTGCAGCCGCCAGACGCTCAGACTGGGCGCGCTGAGGCGTAGAGCGATCCAGAGATCTGTCACCAGGGATTTGGGGTTTATCTGTGCCATACCAATTTAGACGCACAATTTGTTTGAGAACAGGGCCACGCCGTTTGAAGACAGATATTTCAAGGCCATCAAAAATGGCGTGAAGACTTAAACGCAGCGGGGCAGGTGAAGCTTGATCCTTCGTCGTCATGGGCCTGAACGTCAAAAACAAGCTCTCAGTGCCTTGAGCTAATAAATGCAATCTGCGTAAATCAGCCTGACGGATAGGGTCTAACCAGCACAAGAGTGCCGCGCAATGATTGCTGCGAAGAATCTGCTCGGCAATCCACGCCGAGTCTTTAGGCTTACGCGCCCGAATCAATAGCAGGCGGTCAGTTGGCAACTGCCATTTAGCCCAACATATTGCATTAGGTTCATAAGGTGGATTGAGCAAAATCACCGGACACGCGTCAGACTGCTTGGCTAGCAATTGCTGAAGCATGGGTTGAAGCAGGCGCATTTCGCCGATGCCTGGTTGTGCAAGGAGCAAATCAATCAGATTGCCTTGAGGCCAACCGCCCCCTGGCAGAGATGCGTCAAGATCTGCGTAACCCGTACTGATGCATGGCCCCACGACGCGGCTCATTTGAGCGCCGCGCCACAGGGCGGGGTGGATAGTTTCAGGTTGGATCAGCATTAAAAGTCAACGTAGTTATACTGTATAAATATACAGTATATAGTGACTTTTTGTTACCTGCTCTAGATTTGTCTGGTCGCTATTGTTTCGTGACGTGGCAATGATTTAGTTATTTTGCCTGGCACCCGTATCAATAATGACTTCGCCATCTTCTTTAGTAAACGGCTCAAGCTTTGGCACTGGTAGCAGCGCTAATACTGCCTCAGACGGTCGACAAAGCCTGACCCCTAGAGGTGTGACCACAATCGGCCGATTGATCAGAATGGGCTGCTGCATCATGAAATCCAGCAATTGATCATCCGACCAAGATGAGTCGCCAAGTTTTAATTCCGCATACGGCGTGCCCTTTTCGCGCAACAAAGCCCGTACTGGTATCTTCATCGCCTCAACGAGTTCGATCAATCTTTGCTTGGTAGGTGGCGTTTTAAGATATTCGATGACAGTTGGTTCGAGCCCTGCATGCTTAATCAGAGCAAGCGTGTTTCTCGATGTGCCGCAAGCAGGGTTGTGATAAATCGTGATGTTGTTCATGGTGTTTACTCCTCAAGGTTCATCGATGATTTGCCCAGTGCACCATGCAACCCCAGCGCAATGCACGCCCCAGCAATCTCAGCAAAAACAAAGCCCAAGGCGCTACTTGGCGCAATCCCCGCAAAACTGTCGCTAAACATGCGACCGAAGACCGCAGCAGGGTTAGCAAAGGAAGTGGATGCCGTAAACCAATAAGCAGCACCAATATAGGCGGCAACCATTGCCGCAACACGGGCGCTTGGCGCACGCAGGATAACTAGTAACAAACCACACGTGGCAACTGCTTCTGCAATCCACTGTCCCGTTCCGGTGCGAACCTTGGTCGAAAATTGCAGAATGCTCATATCGAACATGCCATGTACAAGCCAGGCACCTAGCATTGCGCCAACAAGCTGGGCTGCGAGATAAGGTAAGAGTAAATTGCGATGCAAAGTGCCTCTGTACACCATGACCATAGAAACAACGGGATTGAAATGCGCGCCACTTGTGGGGCCGAACACTTCGATCAAAATATAGAGTCCTCCGACCGTGGCTAGCGTGTTGGCCAGCAGCGCCAATCCATCATTACCCCCGCACAGACGTTGTGCCATGACCCCAGAGCCAATCACCACCGCCAATAGTAAGCAGGTTCCCAGTGCTTCTGATAACAGTTTGTTGAATGTTGTGATCATATGGTCACGCAAGTTTGTGTACTGGTTGATAAACAGGGATTACCACCACAACAATTTTCAGTGAGAAAAGCGATGAGCTCGCTCATGGTGTCGAAGTTGGCGGTATAAATGATGAAACGTCCGTCTTTGCGAGCTGTCACCATCTCAGCGTTGACAAGTTCTTTCATGTGAAAAGAGATAGAAGAAGGTGCAATTTCGGTTACTTGCCCGATTTTGCCAGCCGACATTCCGCTTGGTCCGACTTGAACCAAGGTACGGAAAATCACAAGACGAGATTCTTGAGCCAGTGCAAGGAGGGCAGAGATCGCATTTTTTGATTTCATATTTCAATTATATTTGAATTATTGAAATAAAAAGATGAGTTTTTAAAGAGTTGGTAGCCTTACCACTCAAGACTGATTGGTATTTACAGAAGGTAACTCTATCCGTTCTGTCTGGGTATCAACACACCACTCAGCCGATCCGATCACCTGCCCATCAGGATCAAACGTCCGCTCGAACACCCACGCCGTACCATCTTGCCGAAACATAACAGCGGTCGTACAACGTGTGCCATAAGTTTCGCTCTTAATAAAAGGGCTACCCAGCATTCTTTCGCGTTCTATCCCCACACCCGTCAAGGGGAGTTGATCATCTGGGGGAGCTTGGCGATCATTCATGATGTCAAACAAAAACTGATGATCCGGATCGGGATTGGTCGAAGATAAAGATTTAAGGTGCGTGGCAACAGCATCTCGAGTCTTGATGAGCTTAGGCCAGGGCGTCTGCAGTTCAGCGTTGGATAAGCCATAAATACCGGGATCAAGCTTGTGAGGCGAGCGACTTGAACGATTGGATACATACCAAAGTTCATTAACGTGACCGATCAATAAATTGAAACCGTTATAGCGATCAATAACAGTTTGAAGTGACAGGGCATGATCTGCCGGCGCTTCGTCAGCCAGCAAAAAGCGCTCAGTTAACTGGCCACGTGTCGGTGCGTCGGGGATGTGACGACCTGGCTCACGAACATTAGTGAGTAAGGCAATCCGGCCCTTGGTGCTTAGTCCCAACCAGGTTCCACCGCCCGTGACGTCGCGACCAGCGATAATCGAAGGGTGGTCAGTCCAGGGGCCAACAGGGATGGCGTCTCTTGCGTGAAACTCATCCCGGTTGGTCACGATGACCAAAGGCCATTTCTCTGAAATTCGGTAGGCGATGACTGCTAGGCACATTATTCAGGCTGAATGCCAGCGCCTTTGATCAGCTCACCCCAGAGCACCAGTTGATCGGCCACGAACTTTGCAAACTCTGGCTGAGAGCCACTGAAGGCGTCAAACCCAAGATCAGCCAGTCTGGCTTTCACTTCAGGTTTGCTCAGGACGTGAACGAACGCTGCATTTAATTTTGCAACAACATCTGCAGGCATCCCGGCCGGACCAACGTAACCATTCCATGACACGAGGTCGAAGTCCTTTACGCCCCCTTCAAGCATTGAGGACAGGTCAGGTGCCAGGGCGCTGCGTGCCGCCGACGATACTGACAGCGCTCTCATTTGGCCACTCTTAACAAACGGTGCACCTGAGGCAAAGTCCGTGAACATAAAGTCCACTTGTCCGCCAATGACGTCAGTCATTGCCTGAGGGGTTCCTTTGTAAGGCACGTGAACGACGTCAATACCCGCGCGTGAACCAAGTGTGGCTCCAGCAACGATCCCAGTGCTGTTACCCGATGCGTAATTCATTTTGCCAGGGCTTTTTTTAGCCAATGCCACCAGATCCTGAACCGATTGCACGGGTAACTTTGGATTGATCACCAACATAAATGGCAGATTGCCTCCACGTGCCACAGGTGTGAAATCTTTGATCGCGTCGTAAGGCACCGACTTCATTAACCACGGTGCTGCGGACAAAGGGGTATTGGTTGCTACCAACAAGGTGTAGCCATCCGGCTTGGCTCTGGCGACGTACTGCGCACCGATGGTGGCATTGCCACCAGCTTTGTTCTCCACAATCACTGGTTGACCGAGTACGCCGATTAGTTCGGTTGCCACGATTCGTGTAATGGCGTCTGTACCTGAGCCGGCAGGGAAAGGCACAACCAGCGTGATGGGGCGGTTGGGAAAAGTAGCATCGGCGGCATGAGTCAATGCCGGACTCAGGCAAGCGACGGCGATCACTACGGCTGAATGGACTAACCCATGGACTAAACGACGACGTGAAGACGAACCAAAAAACGACATAATTTAATCCTTGGGAAAATGACGAATAACTCGCTCAGGAGATTCCTCGTACGGAGGAGAATAGATCACTAGCACTCTGGCCGGTTCATCGCTGGTTACTACAAAAGAGTGAGGTAGATCCGGTGGCAGAAAACAACAATCACCAGCAACCATATCCGCACTTTCACCACTTACTGATGCACGTGCCGTGCCACTTAACAAATAGCAAACCTGTTCGATACCTGGGTGCGCGTGGGGTAGCGCACCTTGATTTTTCTCAATCACCCCGAGCAACACTTCAACATGCTTGGCTCCCACCGTCTCTTGACTGATCAGTCGTTTATTCAAGGTGCCGGTATGGTTGGCGGGGTGATAGCCAGTCACATTTGCTTCTTTTATCAACCACTTCGGTGCGGGAATCGAGCCAACCGTCATTGTGCTGTCCTCAACATAATTATTCTCGGTGCTGGATTTTACATATAGTTGCCCTCGTTACCTTGCTTGACAGGGCGTGCGCAGTAATCCGCGCTGTTAAAATTCTGTATTGTTAGTTGGAAGAGTGACTTACATCCATGCAACACAGCACCCCCACTGACCAGTCGTCACTCGATGAATGGCTAAGTTATCTTGAACGTCTTCATCCGAGCACCATCGATATGGGGCTAGCCAGAGTGCGTCAGGTCGCTGAGCGACTGGCACTTGACACGCCGGCACTGAAGATCGTGGTGGGGGGGACAAACGGCAAGGGCTCAACCTGCGCCATGCTCGAGGCAATTTTGCTCGCCGCAGGATACAAGGTGGGGCTCTATACGTCTCCCCATCTGATTAAGTTTAATGAGCGTGCACGCATAAATGGCAAAATCGTCACCGATGCCGACTTTACGGCTGAATTCAATCGGATCGAAGCGGCTAGACAAGATGTGTCGTTGACCTATTTCGAGTTCACCACCTTGGCCGTATTGGCGATGTTTGCCAAAGCCAAATTAGACGTGATGGTGCTCGAAGTGGGGTTGGGCGGGCGTCTGGATGCTGTCAATATGGTCGATGCAGACTGCTCAATCATCACGAGCGTTGATATTGATCACGTCGAGTGGCTGGGTGACACGCGTGAAGCCATTGGTGCCGAAAAAGCCCATATCTACCGATCTGGCAAGCCGGCCATCTGTAGCGATCCTGCACCGCCTCAGTCTTTACTTGACTACGCCTCGGCAATCGGTGCCGATTTATGGCTTTTCGGTCGCGATTTCAATTATTCAGGCGATCGGCAACAGTGGGCGTTTGCTGGTCGGGCTCAGAGACGCAATGCGATGGCCTATCCTGCGTTGCGAGGCGCCAATCAATTACTGAATGCTTCCGCAGCACTCGCGGCTCTTGAGTCCTTAAGAGATCGCCTGTCAGTTCCGCAACAGGCGGTCAGGCTGGGCTTGATTCAGGCCTCCTTGCCTGGCAGGTTTCAAATACTGCCAGGCCAACCGCTAACCATCCTGGATGTCGCGCATAACCCGCACGCAGCAGCAGTGCTTGAGAAAAACCTCGGCAATATGGGCTTCCATCCCTACACCTATGCCGTCTTTGGCATGTTGTCGGATAAGGATGTCGAATCGGTGGTAAGGCACCTCGCAGGCAGAATAGATTTCTGGTTTTGCGCAGGCTTGCCCGGCCCACGAGGTTTGACGGGAGAGCAACTTGCTCAGCGTGTCCAAGAAACGATTGCCACGATGCCTGCTCCTCCTGCAGAGAAACCCACTATTAAAGCGTTTGATACGGTGGAACTTGCGTACGGACAAGCCAGAGCTAACTGCAACCTGGATGATAGAATCGTGGTATTCGGATCGTTTCTAACGGTTGCTGGTGCGCTTGAGAAGGTAACTGATTAAAGATATGGGATTGTTTTCCAGAAAAGAAGGTTCAGCGAGCCGTAAACCGGCAGCAAAACCACGCCCCTCTGTTTCAAGTGAGGCACAGGCCGCCGAACTCAGGGTGCGTGCTCGACGCAGACTGGCTGGTGCCGTCGCGCTGGTGCTCGCAGCCGTGGTAGTCCTACCCATGTTGCTGGATTCCGAGCCGAATACCGATACTGATAAGATTACAGTCAAGATCCCCCGACAAGATTCACCATTTCAACCCAACTTAGCTGACCCGAGCTCAATGGTATCCGGCAGCGCGGCCAGTCCTGCCGCAAACGCCTCGGCTAGCGCGGCGTCCGGCACAGTAACTAATCCCCAAGCCCTGCCCAGTGCTGAAGCAGCTGCCGCTGCAACAGCGCCTGTGCCGGAGGCTTCATCCAGTGGTCAAACTGATTCGTCTGCTGCAGTGTTGGCGGCTGCCAAGGCGGACGCCAAAAAAACCATAGACAGCAAGTCAGCCCAAACTGTGGCAAAAGACGTCAAGAATACTAAGGATGTACAAGACAAAACCCGTACCGACGACGGCAGTCAAGCCTTGGCACTGCTTGAGGGACGTTCGAGCGCCTCTTCAACAGCACCTTCGAGCACTGCGGATACCAGTAAGTCAAGCGTTACGTCTCGGGGTCCAACCAAAGCAAATTTTGTGGTTCAAGCTGTATCCTTAGATATGCAAGCCGAGGCGAATATCCAGCGTGACAAACTAGTCAGCCAGGGTGTCAGCAATGCCTATGTTGATGGCCCTGTAGAAGTCTCTGGCAGACAATACTATCGCGTCAGAGCTGGCCCATTTGCGACCAAGGAATCCGCCCAAGCAGCGCAAACGCGATTGCGTACGCTTGGTTTTGGTAGCGCTTACATCATTCCACAGTGACTGGTTTTGACTTCGTCGTGCTAGCAGTGCTTGGCTTATCAGCTATATTGGGCTTGATACGTGGTTTACTTAAAGAAGTCCTCTCCTTGGTCGCCTACGCGCTGGCGTTTCTGGCGGCAATTTGGTGGGGGCCGGTTGCGACGGATTGGATGCAAGCGTGGATTAGTCAAAATATCGTACGGATGGCTCTCGCTTATATCGGTGTTTTCGCTTGTGTCTTGCTGTTGGTTGGTTTGGTCAACATGACCTTGCACGCCTTGATCAACAAGACCGGCTTGAGCCCGGCAGATCACGGTTTAGGTGCAGTCTTTGGTCTGTTACGGGGCGGGCTTTTTATTCTGTTAGTCGTGACGTTGGCTGGTTTCACGCCGCTACCCACTGAGGTCTGGTGGAAGAATGCGATGTTTTCGAGTCCTATTGTGCATGTCGTTCAAGAAATCAAACAACGTTTGCCGGCGCCGTTCCAAAGTTGGTTGCCTTACTAACCCAGTCGCTATTTATCTTTCATCACGGAATCAATATGTGTGGAATCGTTGGAGTAATCGGACGTGGTCCTGTCAATCAGTTGCTCTACGATAGTTTGCTACTGTTGCAGCATCGGGGGCAGGATGCTGCCGGGATAGCGACATCAAACGGCAATCATTTCAATATGTACAAGGCTCACGGCTTGGTGCGTGACGTGTTTCGTACTCGTAATATGCGGTCGTTGCCTGGTACGAGTGGTATCGGACAGGTTCGTTATCCCACCGCTGGTTCGAGTGACAGCGTTGAGGAAGCTCAACCATTTTATGTCAATGCGCCGTTTGGTATTACGTTCGCACATAACGGGAACCTGACTAACTGGCGTAGCCTTCGTGAATCTCTGTTCAACGTTGATCGACGACACATCAACACCAATTCAGACTCTGAGGTTTTACTCAACGTCCTAGCTCATGAGCTTCAAACTGCGGCTAACGGCGTGTCACTTGACGAAGGGGCTATTTTCCGAGCTGTGAAGGCGGTTAATCAGAGGGTTAAAGGCGCTTACGCAGTGATCTCGCAGATATCCGGTTATGGTTTGCTCGCTTTCAGAGATCCCCATGGCATTCGTCCCTTGTGTTTGGGTCGTTTTGATACGCCACAAGGTCCTGAGTGGATGGTCGCGTCCGAGTCGGTCGCTCTGGAAGGATCTGGTTTTGTTTTTGTTCGGGACATCTTGCCAGGCGAGGCAATTTTTATTTCTTTAGATGGAAAAGTATCCAGCGAGCTGTGTACGGTGGGTGCCATTCACGCACCTTGTATTTTCGAATATGTTTATTTTGCCCGTCCCGACTCAGTGCTTGAGGGCGTATCAGTGTACGGTGCTCGTCTGCGGATGGGTGAGTACTTGGCCGATAAATTGGCACGGACTTTACGGCTAGGTGATATCGACGTGGTGATGCCAATACCTGACTCGTCCCGCCCGGCGGCAATGCAGTTAGCTGCACGCCTAAATCTAAACTATCGGGAAGGTCTGATTAAAAACCGCTACGTGGGCCGTACCTTTATTATGCCCGGGCAGTCTGTACGCAAAAAATCAGTCAGACAAAAATTAAATACCATCGGTCTCGAGTTCAAAGGCAAAAATGTTCTGCTGGTTGACGACTCGATTGTCCGGGGTACGACGAGTCGTGAGATCGTTGACATGGCGCGTGCGGCCGGTGCAAACAAGGTGTACATGGCCTCTGCTGCGCCGCCAGTGCGTTATCAGAATGTTTACGGTATCGATATGCCAACTCAGAAAGAGTTGATCGCCACAGGTAGGGATAATGATCAGATTGCTGAGATTATCGGCGCCGATGCACTGGTGTATCAAGATATCGACGCAATGGAAAGATCGATTACAGATCTGAATCCGGCATTAAAACAGTTTGACACCTCATGCTTTACTGGTGAGTATGTGACGGGCGATATCACACCGGCCTATCTTGAACAGCTTGGCGAGTCGCGCAAGCACTCACAGGATGAATCTGGTGGTCTGTTGTTCAATATGGGATATGCGGCTGAGGACGAATGAACACGCTAAGTTGCTCTCACAGACCTGACCGTGATGATTGTTGCGATCGAACCGAGCACACCGAAAAGCAACAAGCTCCAGCTTGAGTAGTCCAGTCCCATAATGTTGACGACGGCATCAGCGCAACTAGCGAAGATACCAAACACTGACGGCAGTGCGGCATCTAGTCCTGTGTTAATCATTAACTTATCCGCAAAACCCAGATTGCATGAGAATGCCTTGGCAGCATAATGTGTTTGATACCAGGCTGCAGCGATCCCAGAAAAAGACAAGACGATCAGAGCAATACCTCCAATCGTGACAGGCCATTTTTTGCAAGGTATTAAAGCGAGGCCGGCGGCGATTAAGCCAATCAACACATAGATCAGCCTTTGCATGACACACCAGGCGCATGGCATCAGGCTGAAGACGTGTTGGGAAACCAGTGCTGTGCTCAGTGCCGCAAAGCAAAATATAAAAATTAAAGAAAATAGTTTTCTCTCAAGCAACATTTTTTAGTGTCTCTGAAAGTGCTTCAAGGAGTGATCTTTCGAACTGTCGCTGCGTTCTGGGTTGCTGTAAGCAATCGCCACTAATCACAAAAACGTCTTCCACCCGATCCCCTAACGTCATCACCTTCGCTGTCTGAACGGTTATACCGAAGTGAACAAAACTTTCGGCAATACTACTCAGCAGACCACGTCGGTCTGTTGCTGTGATTTCAAGCCGCCAATTCTCGCTGCCCTCATCTGGGTATATCTGTACGAGGGGAGGAACAGGAAAAGCTCTGGATAGGCGAGAGGTTCTAGTATCCATGATGTTTTGAGCTTTGGGTGCTTCTTGGCTAGGGTCTTGTAATTGCAGGGCCAACTCATATTCAACCATGGGTGCAAGCGTGCGCAATTCTTGTGATTCATTGGCTGGCATAACGACGAAACTGTCCAGGGCATAGCCGCGACGAGTGGTGTGAATCTTTGCATCAAGAATATTCATTGCCTTGGAGCCAAAGAACAAACAGATGCGGGCGAATAAATCAGGCATGTCTTTGGTGTAAACCATCACCTCAAGCCCTTCCGCGCCATCAGTTGGTCTTGCTTTTACGATCACGTGCTCAGCTTGCGACTGATAGTTGAGATGACGGGTGTGCCAAGCAATATCGCTCGCATCGTGACGCAAAAAATAAGCCACATCGAGCTGGGCCCAAAAACGCTCACGGTTCTCCTCGGAAATACCAACGAGATTGGTCAAGCGCGTCGCTTCATCCGTGCGCTGTTTAAGAACGGTATTCGATTCTTGTGGCTCAGTTCCCAACAACGCGCGCGTTGAATGAAAGAGACTTTCAAGCAATTTGCCTTTCCAAGTGTTCCATACTTTGGGGCTTGTGCCGCGGATATCGGCAACTGTCAGCAAATACAGTGCTGTTAAGTGTCTGACATCCTTCACTTGTCGAGCAAACGTGTCAATGACTTGCGGGTCAGATAAGTCACGCTTTTGCGCAACCTGAGACATTTGAAGATGCTGTGCAACCAGAAAAATGACTAGCTCAGTGTCAGCTCTGTCTAGTCCGTGCGATCGGGCAAAGCGTGTCACTTCTGTTGCGCCCAGCACTGAATGATCACCGCCACGTCCCTTAGCGATATCGTGAAAAAGCGCTGCGACGTAAAGGAGCCAGTGACGATCAAAACTTGCCATTAAGCGAGAGGCGAGCGGATACTCTTGCGCATGCTCGGGCATGGTGAAGCGTCGTAAATTACGGATCACTGCGAGGGTATGTTGATCAACCGTATACACATGAAATAAATCGTGTTGCATCTGACCGACGATGCGCCGGAAAGGAGGGAGATATCTCGGCAGAATATTCAACATGGTCATCCGACGCAGGGCGTGCACCAGCCCTTGTGGTTGCTGAAGAATTTGGAGAAAAAGATGCTTGTTTTCCGGATCGCGTCTGAACTGAGCGTCTATACGATGTCGGTTGTGCCAAATCGCTCGCAACGCTCGACCAGTCAATCCGTCAATCTCGGGATGCTGTTGCATGACCAGAAATATTTTCAAAAGCAGCGAAGGCGTTTGCTCAAAGATACTTTCTCGAGAGATATCGATACGATTATGGCGATTGACAAAATAGGCGTCGATGATGCGAACGTCATGTTCAGGGGTAGGGAACAAGCGTTCTTGAATGTTCTCGACCAATAAAATATTGAGCTGCGTGACCAGGCGCGCAGCCCAATAATATCGTTGCATCAACATCTCGCTTGCACGGCGAGTTTGACTTGCCTCAATGCCGTATGCCTGCGCCAGTCCGTGTTGAAGATCAAACAACAGACGATCTTCGCGGCGCTGGGTCAACAGGTGCAATTCAATTCGTAATCGCTTAAATGCTTGCTCAGCCCTTCTGAGGTCGCGGCCCTCTTTAGCGGTCAAAAGCCCAGCACGCGCGATTTCTTGCCAACTTTTGCCAAATCCAGCGGCTCTTGCCATCCACATGATTACTTGAAGATCTCTGAGGCCGCCAGGAGATTCTTTACAGTTTGGTTCAAGCGAATACGGGGTATCCTGATAGCGAGCATGTCGTTGCTGCATTTCAGCACGCTTTGCCTGAAAGAATTTCTGCGCGTCGATCCTTGCGGTCATGGCCGCCGAAAATTGTCTGACAAGCGAACGACTCCCGGCCACCCAGCGAGATTCGAGCATTGACGTTTCAACGGTAATATCCGCAGCAGCTTCAGACAGACACTGATCAATCGTTCGGACGCTATAACCAGGCTCAATGCCAATATCCCACATGGCAGCAACGACGGTACTTAATAATTCGGCCTCGGCAGGATTGGGATCTCGCGGTAGCAAAATCAACACATCAACGTCGGAGTAGGGGTAGAGCTCACCCCGTCCGTAACCACCCACTGCGGCCATCGCTGCCCCTTTGGGGAGAGGACAAACGGCAAGTAATCTGCCGAGAGCCTGATCAACGGTTCGTCGCAGCGCACCGAGCAGGCGATCTGCTGACGGCTTGGCCCGGTAAGCAGTGATGGCGCGTTCTCTTTCTTGTTGAACGACCAGAGCGATATCTTTGATTGCCTGATGATCCATTTTCAGTATTTACTGCAGAATGAACGAGGGTAGCGCTGGCATTCCGTCTGAAACTGTCATCACTTCAAAACCAGTTTCAGTGACAAGTATGGTGTGTTCCCATTGTGCCGAGAGGCTGTGATCCCGGGTGACGACCGTCCAGCCATCTGCCAGTTGCCGGATTTCGCGACGGCCAGCGTTAATCATTGGCTCAATGGTGAAAATAAGACCTGGTTCTAGTTTGGTCCCCGTGCCGGGTTTACCGTAATGGAGGACTTGCGGCTCTTGGTGGAATTTTTTCCCGATACCGTGACCGCAGAACTCACGAACGACCGAAAAGCCTGCTTTTTCGGCATGTTTCTGTATAGCATTGCCGATGTCGCCCAGGGTATTTCCTGGTTTGACTTGATTGATGCCCAGCCACATACACTCGTAGGTTGTTTCAGTCAGCCGCCTAGCCAAAATCGACGGTTCGCCTATGTAATACATACGACTTGTGTCGCCGAACCAGCCATCCTTGATAATCGTGACGTCAATATTGAGGACATCGCTGTTTTTCAAAACCCGGTCGCCGGGTACCCCGTGGCAAACTTGGTGATTGATTGACGTGCAGATTGCACCGGGAAACGGCGGATAGCCGGGAGGCGCATAGCCGACCGTCGCGGAAGTGACCTGAAGCACCTCTGTCAGATATTTTAGGCAAAGCTGATCAAGCTCACCTGTTGTGACCCCCGCCTTGACGAAAGGGGTGATGTAATCGAGAACTTTTGCTGCATCGCGACAGGCTGCTCTCATTTTGTCGAGATCGTCGTTATTTGTTACTAAACCCATGGCCACTTGAACACTAATGGTGAAAGATAGTAGAATTATAGGCTTACCTAGTTTTTTTATTGGTTTTTGGTCATTGAGTTGCCGGTTTGTGCCACTCGTTTTTCAAAAACCCTAATCGCGTGTTGGGTCGCCAGGGTGCTTATCTAGTTTAGACAAGTGCAGACTCAATACCAGACCCAACCCTCGGAGTAATATCACTATGTCGTTAATGCGCGAAATGCTTGAAGCCGGTGTGCACTTTGGTCATCAGACCCGCTACTGGAACCCAAAAATGGCTCCTTTCATTTTTGGTCATCGCAACAAGATTCACATTATCAACCTTGAAAAAACGGTTGCCAATTACCAAGACGCCATCAAATTCGTCAAACAGACAGCTGCGAAAGGCGGCACAGTCCTGTTTGTCAGCACCAAACGCGCCGCTCGCGAGCTCATTGCTGCCGAAGCAGCACGCGCTGGTATGCCTTTCGTAGACAGCCGTTGGTTGGGTGGCATGCTCACCAACTTCAAAACGGTTAAGAGCTCGATCAAACGCCTCAAAGACATGGAAATCATGGCCGCTGAAGGTAGCACCGAGCGCCTGACCAAAAAAGAAGGCTTGATGTTTCAACGTGAACTCGACAAGCTGAACAAGTCGATCGGCGGCATCAAGGATATGAACGGCCTGCCTGACGTTATCTTCATTATCGACGTCGGTTACCACAAGATTGCGGTGGCTGAAGCGAAGACTTTGGGTATCCCAGTTGTCGCAGTTGTTGATACCAACCACTCACCAGATGGCATTGATTTTGTTATCCCCGGTAACGATGACTCGGCAAAGGCGATCGCGCTGTACGCCAAAGGCGTGGCTGATGCCGTGCTCGAAGGGCGTGCACAAAATCTGAACGGGCTGGTTGAAGAGCTGTCAGTAGACGAAGAGTTTGTAGAAGTAGACGACGAGCAAGCTTAAGCTGCTTGTGTCGTACTCGCCGATCCATGTATCGGCTTGAAGTAACCGTCACCCCGGCATTTGTTCGGGGTGCTTTTTGTAAATTCCAGGAGCAAACATGGCCGAAATTACCGCAGCAATGGTTAAAGAACTGCGCGAGAAAACAGATGCACCCATGATGGAGTGCAAGAAAGCCCTAACAGAAGCTGCCGGCGACATGGCAAAAGCTGAAGAAATTCTGCGCGTCAAGCTGGGCAGCAAGGCTAGTAAGGCGTCTAGCCGCGTGACCGCTGAAGGCCTAATCGGCTTGTTCATTTCAACCGATGCCAAACAAGGTGCGGTAATCGAAGTGAATTGCGAAACAGACTTCGTCGCCAAAAATGATGACTTCGTCGCTTTCGTCAACGAGTTGGCCAAACTGGTTGCCACAACCGAAGTCGCAGACGTTGCTGCTTTGTCCGGAGCACCGATGGCTGAAGGCACCGTCGATACTATCCGCGCAGCATTGATCGGCAAAATTGGCGAAAACATATCAATTCGTCGCTTTCAGCGTTTTGCCACAGCGAACAAGCTTTCGAGCTATGTGCATAGCGGCAAAATTGGCGTGCTGGTTGACTATGCTGGCGCTGATGAAGTGGGCAAAGATCTAGCGATGCACATTGCCGCAACCAAGCCTCGTGCGGTTGACGAGCATGGGGTGTCAGAGGCTGATAAAGAAGCCGAGCGCTCGGTGGCCCGTCTAAAAGCTGCTGAGTCTGGCAAGCCCGCTGAGATCGTTGAAAAAATGGTCGAAGGTTCTGTGCAGAAGTTTTTGAAAGAAGTTGCTTTGACCTCGCAGCCTTTTGTCAAAAATGATAAACAGACTATTGCACAGATGTTGAAAGAGAAAAACGCCTCCATCGCAAGCTTTGCCTTGTTTGTGGTCGGTGAGGGTATCGAGAAAAAGACGAGCGATTTCGCTGCTGAAGTGGCTGCAGCCGCTGCGGGTACAGCTTAAGCTGTATGAAGCGACCCGGGTGAGCGAAATTCGGGTCGCAATCGTCTAAACTTCATTACCCAAATTTCTTGCGAGAGAGCCACCATGACCAGCAAGCAGCACAAAAGAACATTATTGAAATTGTCTGGTGAAGCGCTCATGGGGGATGATGCTTTTGGTATCAATCGAAGCACAATCGTTCGGATGACAGAAGAGGTAGCTGAAGTGGTGGCAATGGGCGTGCAACTGGCCATTGTTATTGGTGGTGGCAATATTTTTAGAGGTGTTGCTCCTGGTGCTCAAGGCATGGACCGAGCAACGGCCGATTACATGGGCATGATGGCAACAGTGATGAACTCGCTTGCGCTGCAAGATGCACTCAAACACCGCGGTGTCGACGCCCGCGTGCAGTCTGCCTTGAATATCGAGCAGGTCGTCGAGCCCTATATTCGGCCCAAAGCATTGCGCTACCTCGAAGAAGGCAAAGTGGTTATTTTTGCTGCCGGTACGGGTAACCCATTTTTTACAACTGATACGGCAGCTGCACTTCGTGGCGCTGAGATTGGTGCTGAGATCGTTTTAAAAGCAACCAAAGTTGATGGTATTTACACGGCTGATCCTAAAAAGGATCCGTCAGCCACGCGTTATCACAAAATATCATTTGATGAAGCAATTGGTAAGCGCCTTGAAATTATGGATGCCACTGCCTTTGCTTTGTGCCGAGATCAAAAACTTCCCATTCGCGTGTTCTCAATCAATAAGCCTGGCGCACTCAAACGAGCAGTCAGTGGTGAAGATGAAGGCACGTTAGTACACGTTTAAAGGAACCCCATGAGTGTCTCTGATATTCAACAGTCTGCGGAATCCCGCATGGGTAAGTCGATCGACACCCTGAGGACCAATCTCGCCAAAATCCGCACAGGCCGTGCCCATGCAGGTATTTTGGATCATATTCAAGTTGAATACTACGGTTCGCCAGTACCGCTTAGCCAAGTGGCGAGTGTCAATTTGCTCGACGCCAGAACCCTGAGTGTTCAGGTCTGGGAAAAACACATGGGCTCTGTGGTCGAAAAAGCGATTCGTGACTCAGATCTTGGTTTGAATCCAATTGGTATGGGCGACAATATTCGTGTGCCCATGCCAGCGTTGACGGAAGAGCGTCGTCGTGATCTGGCCAAAGTCGTCAAGTCAGAAGGTGAAGATGCCAAAATCGCTGTGCGCAATCTTCGTCGCGATGCCAACGAAGCATTAAAGAAACTCGTGAAAGATAAAGAAATATCCGAAGATGATGAGCGTCGGTCGCAAGACGTCGTGCAAAAGATGACTGATCGTTGTGTCGTTGATATTGATAAATTAATCTCTCAAAAAGAAGCTGAGATCATGACGGTTTAAAACTGTCGATTGATATGGCGATCAGCTCAACCCAAGAAGTACCGATTACATCCGCGATTCCGCAGCATGTGGCGATCATTATGGATGGCAATGGGCGCTGGGCCACTCAGCGGATGCTACCGCGAACTGTTGGTCACGCGAAAGGCGTTCAAGCAGTCACTCGAACTGTACAAGCTTGCGGCAGATTAGGGGTTCGCCATCTGACACTTTTCGCCTTTAGTTCTGAAAACTGGCGTCGGCCGGCAGATGAAGTGTCAATCTTGATGCGTCTGTTTATTCAGGCGCTCGAGCGTGAGGTCAAAAAACTAGAAGAACAGGGTATCCGACTGCACGTGATTGGCGATATATCGGCTTTCGAACCAAGATTGCAAGACCTGATCGCGCAGGCCGAGTCCGCCACTGCCCATAACGACACCCTGCATTTGAGTATTGCTGCCAACTACGGTGGTCGTTGGGACGTGCTGAACGCCACCAAAAAAATGCTGGCGGCCGATCCGTCGCTGGCGGATCACCCCGAGCGCATAGACGAGGCAACGATAGCTAAACACCTCGCCTTATCGTGGGCTCCGGAACCTGATTTGTTTATCCGTACCGGCGGCGAGCAACGTATTTCTAACTTTATGATCTGGCAGATGGCATACACGGAGCTTTACTTCACAGATTGTTATTGGCCTGACTTCGGTGAAGATGAAATCCTACAAGCTTTTGAGTGGTATCGTAACCGCGAGCGTCGGTTCGGCCGAACGAGTGCGCAACTGAAGTCTCCGGTTTAGATCCAAGCCATGCTCAGACAAAGAGTCATTACGGCAATTGTTTTACTTGCCATACTTGCTGGGGCGCTTGCTGCACCGAGTGCTTGGCCGTTGTTATTGTTTTTATCGCTCACTTGTGCTTGTGCCTGCTGGGAGTGGTTGCGACTGACAACAAGGGCTCCATCATGGTTGGCGGCGCTCGTTGGCTCAATACTGTTTTTCTTAAGTGCCTATCAATCCAATATCTGGGTAACCGCCTCTCACGAAGCCGCGGTCGCTGTCAAAACGCTCGTATTACTCACGTCGCTTGCTTGGTGTACCCTGGCCCTGGCTAGTGTTATCAAGGGGGACACCGATGTGCCGGCCTCATCAGTTACTTGGTCCATATTTGGGGTGATCACGTTGGCGACGGCCTGGTGCTGTCTTACCCTATTGTTTCTACAGCGTGGGGCGTTGTACTTATTTTCTTTGCTCGTTGTTATCTGGATTGCTGATAT
The DNA here is from genome assembly GCF_003003055.1 of Jezberella montanilacus. Classification (GTDB taxonomy): domain Bacteria; phylum Pseudomonadota; class Gammaproteobacteria; order Burkholderiales; family Burkholderiaceae_B; genus Zwartia; species Zwartia montanilacus. The sequence goes on along the minus strand of NZ_PVTV01000011.1, from coordinate 61,507 downwards.
TGCAGCCTATTTTGGCGGTAAAGCTTATGGTCGACGCAAACTTGCGATCCGAATCAGTCCTGGGAAAACGCTTGAAGGTGCTCTGTTCGGGATTGTCGGTGTGCTGACATGGATACTTGTGTCGGCCCAATGGGCTAACACATTTGCCGCAGAGCTTGTCCGGATTTGGGGGCTTTGGTCTACGGTGTTTATCGCTATTGCACTGGCGGTTATGTCGATTGTTGGTGATTTATTTGAGTCCTTGCTTAAACGGCGAGCAGCCGTAAAAGACTCAAGTAACTTATTACCTGGACATGGTGGCGTCCTGGATCGAATTGATGCCGTGATTGCTGTCGTACCTTTGGCTTTTATGTTGACCGAGTTTCGATGAACGCAACACAGCTTGTCACCGTACTGGGTTCAACCGGATCCATTGGCGAAAGCACACTTGATGTGATTGCAAGGCATCCAGATCGGTATGGTGTTTATGCGTTGTCGGCTCACAACCGAATTGATGCCTTGGCGATCCAATGTGAAAGAACGGGTGCAAAAATAGCCATCGTGCCCGATGAAGCGGCCCGAGCAAGATTCAATGAGGTCTGGCCCAGCCGTGTCCGCAAACCTGAGATACGCGTGGGTGCCAAGGCTCTGACAGAGACAGCTGCCGAGGCAGAGAGTCAAATCGTTATGGCTGCAATTGTCGGCGCTGCCGGCTTACCTTCAGCCCTGGCTGCCGCACACGCTGGCAAGCGAATCCTTTTAGCCAATAAAGAAGCGCTTGTTGCGGCGGGGCACCTATTCATGAACGCGGTGCATGCCTCGGGTGCCGAACTATTGCCAATCGATAGTGAGCATAATGCGATTTTTCAATGCCTTCCTCACCGAAGCGGTACTCAGGGGTCAAACCTAGCTTCAGCCGGCGTTAGGCGTTTGATTTTGACGGCTTCAGGCGGACCATTTCGGAAGTCGTCGATTGAAGAGTTAGCCCACGTCACGCCAGCGCAAGCCTGCGCGCATCCCAATTGGTCAATGGGCAGAAAAATATCAGTCGACTCTGCGACGATGGCCAATAAAGGTCTTGAAGTGATCGAGGCGCACTGGCTGTTTGGGATGGCGGCGGACCAAATAAATGTTGTGATACATCCGCAGAGTATTGTTCACTCTATGGTTGAGTATGAAGATGGCTCTGTTATTGCCCAACTTGGTCAACCCGATATGCGAACACCCATTGCCTATGGGTTGGGTTTTCCTGAGCGAATTCAATCCGGGGTAAGCGCTTTGGATTTGGTTGCCCACGGTAGACTCGATTTCGAGGCACCTAATTTCCGCAAGTTCGAATGTCTTCAACTGGCTTTCTCAGCACTCAAGGCAGGGCAGGCAGCGTGCGTCGTTTTGAATGCGGCAAACGAAGTGGCCGTTGCCGCTTTTCTTGAGGAAGGACTGCGATATATCGATATCCCAACGATCATTTCAGAGTCATTAAACTGGCTTGAATCTCATACTGAAGCATCATTGAATAGTCTGGATGACATTCTGGCACTGGATCGAGAAGCAAGATTAACTGCAATGAAGTTGGTTAAACGCGCACTGGTAAGATGACAATACTGCGAGCGATGACGCGAACAACACTTCAGGCTATGCGCCGATTGGTTTCTCTATGATGACTGTCCTTGCTTTTTTCGTCACGCTTGGCGTACTTATTACGTTTCACGAGCTTGGTCACTATTCTGTCGCGCGCGCCTGCGGTGTGCGTGTCCTGAGATTTTCCATTGGATTTGGTAAGGTACTAATCAAGCGTACAGACAAGCACGGCACAGAGTGGGCGATTTCGCTGATCCCCTTAGGTGGTTACGTCAAAATGCTTGAAGAGCCGACACCTGGTGGATCGGTTGACGAACAGCATTGTTCGTTTAAATCAAAGCCAGTGGCGGCCCGTTTTGCCATTGTCGCGGCAGGCCCAGTTTTTAACCTCGTGTTGGCGGTGGTGTTGTACGCGGCTTTGAATTTAGTTGGTGTTAAAGAACCCATACCCGTTATCTCAGCCGTCCCAGAAAATACAGCAGCAGCGTTGGCTGGATTCCAAGCGGGCGATCGTATTACCTCAGTGGGTGATGTGACGACGTTATCCTGGGGCCAAGTGCGCTATCAATTATTGCGCGAGGTGACGGAAGGCGGTAGTGCTGATGTGACAGTTGATCGGCGAGGTCTTATTTTGACCAAGCGCATTAATTTTGATGCACCAGTCACAACGGCATCGTCTAACGTTGATCCGTTAAAGCTAGCTGGCTTGCGTCTTAGCCAAGGCAGACCCATTATCAATCAAGTCGTAGCGGGCGGCGTTGCTGAATCCGCAGGCTTGCAATCTGGGGATGTTGTGCAGGCAGTAGGTGATCTAGCTGATCCGGACGTTGCTCAGCTTATCGATTTCATCCAGGCCAACCCCGAAAAATTAGTTCAATTGAAAGTCGAGCGCGGAGACCAAAAGATTGTCATTGACGTACGCCCGAGGCTGGAAACCCTGGAAAACGGCGCACGGCTAGGTCGCATAGGCGTGCAGCTTAGTGGTGAGGCGAGTCAGGTGCTGGTCCAGTACGATTTGCTAGACAGCGTTTGGCAGGCCTTAGTGCGCACGGTGGATACTTCGGTTTTTTCTATAAAAATGATGGGCAAGATGATTGTCGGCGAGGTGTCGTGGCGCAATGTAAGCGGGCCACTGACGATTGCAGATTATGCTGGTCAAACGGTAAAGCTTGGGCTGTCCGCGTACATTAGCTTTTTGGCATTGATCAGCATTAGTTTGGGGGTTCTTAATCTATTGCCAATCCCCATGCTTGATGGCGGATATCTGCTGTACTATCTCATCGAGATTGTCACTGGCAAACCGCCTGCTGAGAAGTGGCTTGATCTTGCTCAAAAAGCCGGGATGGGGCTGTTGGCCTGCCTGATGGTACTCGCTCTTTTCAATGATTTTGTGCGGCTTTTAAGTTGACACTTTTCTAGCTTAAAATCCGTATTTGCGCTTAGTTAAATTTTTCTTTACACGCACTCAAAGGTTATCCAGGATGTTCGCACGCCGTAAGTGTTCCAGCTCAAATTGCTTTGCCCCACTTGCCCGTCGCGGTCGTCAGCTGATCCTGGCACTGCTGTGCGTGATGCCACTGCTTGCCTCGGCATTTACTCCTTTTGTCGCAAGCGACATTCGAGTCGAAGGCGTACAAAGGACTGATGCCGGTACAGTTTTTTCCCAGTTGCCCTTTAAAGTGGGTCAAAAGTTCGACGATGCGCTGGCGACCGAATCAATTCGCCGTTTGTATGCGATGGGGCTTTTTAGTGATGTTCGCGTTGAGACCAATGGCACGGTAGCTGTGATTATCGTACAAGAGCGCCCCACCATTGCTTCACTGGCTTTTACCGGCATGCGTGAATTCGAATCAAAAACAATCATTGATACCTTGCGTCAAGTGGGGTTCGGCGAGGGGCGTGTGTTTGATAAAGCCATGCTTGAGCAGGCTAAATTCGAGCTGAAACAACAATATTTATCCAAAGGTAAATATGGTGTTGAGATCTCAGAGACCATCACTCCGTTGCCGCGCAATCGTGTAGGTATCAATTTTGATATTTTTGAAGGTAAAGTCGCCAAGATTCACGAAATCAAGATCGTCGGCAACAAAGCTTTTGACGAGTCTGATTTGTTGAAGCTTTTTACCTTGACGACACCTGGTTGGCTGACTTGGTATACCAATACGGATCAATACTCTCGCGAAAAACTCGATAAAGATATTGAAGCGTTGAAGTCTTATTACCTTGATCGTGGCTATCTCGAATTTAAAGCTGAACCACCACAAGTCACGATTTCACCCGATCGTCTCGACATCTTTATTACCGTCACCATAAATGAAGGCGAGCCCTACACAATTACCAAGGTGAAGCTGGCTGGTAACTTGATGGGCTTGGATCAAGAGATTGAGCAGTTGGTCCAAGTCAAGGCCGATGATGTTTTCAATGGTGCAAAAACTAATGCCACTTCCAAGGCAATCACTGATTATCTCGCGAGCTTGGGTTATGCCTTTGCTAACGTTAATCCCAACCCGATTCTCAACAAAGAGAAACACACTGCAGATTTAACCTTTTATGTGGATCCTAGCCGTCGAGTCTACGTCAGACGCGTGCAAGTGGCTGGTAATCAACGCACCAAGGATTCGGTCGTTCGTCGAGAGATCAGGCAAGCTGAAGCTGCCTGGTACGACTCAAACAGTATCAAACTCTCAAAAGATCGCTTAGAGCGCACAGCTTATTTCAAAGAAGTCAAAGTGGCGACAGAGCCAGTCCCCGGATCACCTGATCAAGTGGATCTGGTCATGGATGTTGTCGAAAAGCCAACTGGTATGCTCAATCTAGGTGTCGGATACGGTCAAGTGCAAGGTGTATTGCTAACTGCTGGTATTTCTGAACAAAATGCTTTTGGTAGCGGCACAAACCTGACTTTGCAACTGTCTACCAGTGCTAACGTTACAACCACTGGGGGTAACTCGTCTGCTGTGCTTTCTCACACCGATCCTTACTTCACCAACGATGGGATCAGCCGGACCACGTCTGTTTATTACCGCAATATGGTCCCTTACTCCAACAATCCAGGTACGTATCAAGTTCGTACGATCGGCACGGGGTTGAGTTTCGGCGTGCCAATCACCGAGTTTGACCGGATATTTGTTGGTGCAAACCTTGAGAACAGCCAGATTTCTTTGTCCGAAAATTCACCCGCGACGTATTATTCTTACGTCGCAAACTATGGCCAATCGACGAACGCGGTGATCCTCAATACTGGTTGGGCAAAGGACACACGTGACAGCGCTGTAGCACCGACTAAAGGCTCGTTTACGCGTCTAAAGATGGACATTGGTACGATGAATCTTCAGTACTACATGCTTTCTGCTCAGCAGCAGTATTACATGCCGATCGGACGCGACTATACGCTCGCCTTCAACGCTTTGTTTGACTATGGCAAAAGCTATAGCAGCAATCCCTATCCAATCATTAAGGATATTTATGCAGGCGGCATTGGTACTGTCCGGGGTTACTCCCCGAACACGCTCGGTCCGATCGACCCTGTTTCAGGCACGTATTTGGGCGGTTCTAAGCGCGTTGTCGGTAATGCACAGTTCTATTTTCCGTTCCCGGGTAGCCAGAAAGATAGATCCCTTAGGTGGTATGCCTTTGCGGATGCTGGGCAAGTTTATGGTAACAATGGCTACGGGATTGATCAGGGTATCGATCTAAGTCAACTAAGATACTCAGTCGGGGTTGGCTTGTCCTGGGAGTCACCAATGGGACCATTGCAGCTCTCATACGCTCGCCCGCTCAATGCTTCCTCAACTGATATTACTCAGAACTTCCAGTTTCAAATCGGTACAGGCTTCTAGCATCGACAAAAGTAAAATAGCAAGACAATTTGCGTCTTTATTTAATGGCACAATATAGTTATTCAATTCCTTTGTTTTATCGAGAACTTCATAATGCTTTCTACTGTCTTTAAGTTTTTACCTGCCTTTGCCTCCTTGCGCCACGTGCTGGGGACTATCGCAGTTGCTTGTGCGCTTGCTTTGGGTCTGTCGAGTACACAAGTTGCTCACGCTCAAGGATCCAAGATTGGTTTTGTTAACACTGAAAGAATCCTGCGTGACTCAGCACCTGCTCGGGCTGCGCAAGCGAAGATCGAAGCTGAATTCAAAAAGCGCGACGAAGATCTGCAGCGCATCGGTAATTCGCTCAAAGCTTCTGCACAGAAATTCGAAAAAGACGCACCGGTTTTGTCTGAATCCGACCGCGGCAAGCGTCAACGTGAGTTGGCGAACCAAGATGCTGATCTTCAGCGTAAGCGTCGTGAGTTTCAAGAAGACTTCAATCGCCGCCGCAACGAAGAGTTTGCTGTGATTGTCGAGAAAGCAAATGTGTCTATCAAGCGTATCGCTGAAGTCGAAAACTTTGATGCCATTATTCAGGATGCAGTGACGGTAAACCCAAGAATTGATATCACCGATAAAGTGATTCAGGCTCTCGGTAACTAACTGACTGCGCATGCCTGTTCTGCTGGATCTTGATCGGGCTCCCAGACTTAGCGAATTGCTCAAGAGCATCCCTGCCGGCTTGGTGCAGGGGGTTTTTGCTGGGGATCAAAAAGACAGTGATCCGCAGATTGCGGGTATAGGTTCTCTTTCGAGTGCAGGCGAAACAGAAATTTCCTTTATTGTCCACAGCAAGTATCTAGAGCAGCTTTACTTAACCCAAGCTGCTGTCGTGATAGTGTTGCCCGAGATTAATGAAGCGCTGGCTTCCGCTCTGCCCGAAACGGACGGGTTGGCAGAGCTTGCAAATCGTTTTGTTCGCGTCGTTTCTCCTCATCCTTATCTGTTGTACGCAAGGTTAGCGCAGTGGTTTGATTCTGCAAGGCAACCCCGCTTTGTGCCGGGCATTCATCCAACAGCATGCATCGACGTCAGCGCCCAGGTGTCAACTTCAGCATTGATTGGCCCTCACGCTGTGATTGGTGCTCGATCGGTGATTGGCGCGTTAGTGCATGTTGGTGCGGGTGTTGTCGTTGGTTCCGATGCGGTCATTGGCGCTTCGAGTGTTATCCATCCTAGAGTCAGTGTTTACGATGGGGTTAAGATCGGGTCTCGTGCCATCGTCCACAGCGGTGCCGTTTTAGGCGCGGATGGATTTGGCTTTGCACCAGATAGCACCCTGGGCAAAGGCGCTTGGGGCAAGATTCCTCAGTTGGGCGGACTTCTAATTGGGGACGACGTTGAAATCGGTGCAAACACGACAATTGATCGTGGTGCGCTCGAAAATACGATTATTGAAGATGGGGTTAAGCTCGATAATCAGATCATGATTGCACATAACTGTCGGGTGGGTGCGCACACCGCAATGGCTGCCTGTGTTGGGGTGGCCGGCTCAACGACTATCGGCCAGCGGTGCACCATTGGTGGGGCATCCATGCTGTCAGGACACTTGATTTTGGGGGATGATGTGCACATCTCGGGCGGTACAGCCGTTACCGCCAACGTGTTGAAACCAGGCCGATATACGGGCGTATTTCCGTTTGCTGAGCATGCTGAATGGCAGAAAAACGCAGCAGTCATTGGACAACTTTCACAACTTCGAAAACGCCTTCGGATACTAGAGCGAGACGATTAATATCTGTGGTGAAATACGGGTTAAATAGCTGATTGGATTGTTATGCAACTTGATATTAAACAAATTATGTCGGTGCTGCCGCACCGATACCCCTTTTTGTTGATTGATCGTGTGGTTGAACTCATACCGGGCAAGACCGTTCGTGCTTTAAAAAATGTATCGATCAATGAAGGGTTCTTTACTGGCCATTTCCCTGAGCAGCCAGTGATGCCGGGTGTTCTCATTATTGAGGCGCTAGCTCAAGCTGCAGCTATCTTGTCCTTGGTCGTTAAAGAGGGTGCTGAGACGAGCCAAGATGGGAAAAGTCTCTATTATCTCGCTGGTGTTGATGATGCCCGCTTTAGAAAACCCGTCCTGCCGGGTGATCAGTTGATTCTGGAAGTCGAAGCCTTACGTTTAGGGCGCAGTATTTCCCGTTTTGATGGTCGCGCGTTGGTGGATGGTCAAGTCGTAGCAGAAGCTAAATTGATGTGTGCTATTCGGTCGGTAGAAGCCTGATGTCTGAGCTGATTCACCCCACCGCAATTGTTGATCCCTCAGCTCAACTAGATCCAACAGTTAGCATTGGGGCTTATTCCATTATTGGCCCAAACGTCTCGGTTGGTGCACATACCATTATTGGCTCCCATTGTGTCGTGGATGGCCATACCACCATTGGTGAACACAATCATTTCTACCGATTCTGTTCTATTGGCGGTGTACCTCAAGACAAGAAATACGCTGGCGAACCGACGAAGCTAACTATCGGTGACCGCAACATGGTTCGTGAGTACGTCACGATTAACACCGGGACTGCGCAGGATGAGGGCGTCACTCGGATGGGATCTGACAATTGGATCATGGCCTACGTACACATCGCGCATGATTGCCAGGTTGGTGACAACGTTATCTTTGCTAACGGTGTGACTTTAGGGGGACACGTTCATGTTGATGATTTCGCGATTCTAGGTGGTTTGACCGCAGTCCATCAATTTGTTCGTGTCGGCGCACATACGATGACCGGTGGTCATAGCGCACTTAGGCTTGATTTAGCCCCCTACCTGATGACAGTTGGTAATCCATGCGTTCCGGTGGGTATCAATACTGAGGGCTTGAAACGACGTGGCTTCACAGCCGAAGATCTGAATGCATTAAAAGATGCATATAAGACCATTTATCGCAGCGGCGCGACCCTGGTGGACGCTTGCGAGTCCTTACGCGCGAGGCAACAGGCTGAACCTGGTGTTGCGCCCGCGTTGCAAGCGTTTCTTGATTTCTTCGCGGTGTCGACAAGAGGCATACTGCGTCCATGAGCCTCAAGATTGGGCTCGTAGCAGGTGAGCCCTCTGGCGATCTTATTGGCGCTCGGGTACTGGCAGGTCTAAAACGCCTCTCGCCAGCGCTTGAAGCTCAAGGCATTGGCGGGCCCGCGTTGCAAGCCGAAGGTATGGATATTTGGCATCCAATGCATGCGTTAACAGTGTTTGGTTACGTGGATGCTTTAAAGCGCCTGCCAACGCTTTTAAGAACCCATCAAGACGTCAAGCAACGCTGGCTCGGCGAGGCACCTGATCTTTTTTTAGGGATTGACGCGCCTGATTTCAACTTGAGGCTCGAAGCTCGACTCAAGGCGTCAGGCACACCGACCGTGCATTTGGTTGGTCCTTCTATCTGGGCCTGGCGATATGAGCGGATCCACTTCATCAAACAGGCTGTCACGCGCATATTGGTCGTGTTTCCGTTTGAAGAAGCTATTTATCAAAACGAAGGGATTCCAGTGACCTACGTCGGTCATCCCTTGGCAGATGAAATTCCCCTCGTCCCCGATTTGCAAGCAGCGCGGCAACGGCTGAAACTCGACGAAAATAGCAGAGTAATCGCCATACTGCCTGGCAGTCGTGCCTCCGAAATCAAGGTACTAGCGCCCAGGTTTTTAGCTACAGCAGAACGCTTGTTTAAAAAAGATCCGAACTTGACGTTTTTAGTGCCTATGGTCAATGAATCCCGCCGGCAGCAGTTTGATGCAATCGCTCGCGAATTCAACTTGCCAAGCTTACGGGTGTTGACTCAAAGCGATTTGCTCGGCCAAGCCGCGAGGCCTATCGCCTGGGATGCCCTAGAAGCCTGCGATGTAGCACTGGTGGCAAGTGGTACGGCCACACTCGAAACCGCCTTATTTAAGAAGCCGATGGTGATCTCGTACTATTTACCGCTTCTGATGCGCAAAATGATGACTTGGAAGTCTAAACAAGCCAGACCTTATTTGGATTGGGTCGGTTTGCCAAATATTTTGGCCAAAGATTTTATTGTGCCCGAACTTTTGCAAGATGAGGCGACGCCAGAAAAACTGACTGATGCGGTTTGGCGGCTTCTCGTTGACGAGCGTAAACAGGCGTCGATTGCTGAGTCTTTTCTTGAAATACATCATACGCTGAAGCGTGACACGGCCACTATTGCTGCCCAGGCTATTCTTAACGTCGCCAATGGATATTGATGCGTCCTCTTGGCAGGGTAAGATTGCCGCGGGGGTTGACGAGGCGGGCAGAGGCCCCTTAGCCGGAGCTGTGTTTGCGGCCGCAGTCATTCTTGATCCAGCAAACCCGATTGTTGGTTTGGCCGATTCAAAAAAACTCAGTGAAAAACAACGCGATGCATTGGCTCCGATTATCAAGGCGAAAGCCTTGGCGTGGTCCGTTGCCAGCGCTTCAGTAGAAGAGATTGATAAGATCAATATTCTGCAAGCGACCTTACTTGCGATGAAACGAGCTGTTGATGAGCTCAGCCTGCAACCCGACATTGCGTTGGTAGACGGCAACCAGCCACCGAGCCTTCGCTGTCAAGTCTTGACTATAGTAAAAGGTGACTCAAAAGTAGCGGCCATCTCAGCAGCGTCTATACTAGCTAAGACAGCACGCGATGCAGATTTGCTGCAGCTCGCTAAAGTCTACCCCGGCTACGCCTTTGAGCAACACAAAGGATATGGTACGGCGTTGCACCTGCAACGCTTGACCGAATTAGGCCCATGCCCGGCACACCGGCGCAGTTTCGGGCCCGTTAAAAAATTACTGGATAACGTTTGAAACACATTGAATCCCGCGCCAACCCGCTATTTAAGCAACTTTATAAATGGCAATCCTCGGCTGGTCGTCGTAATGAACCCGTCCTGTTTGACGGCATTCACTTGTGTCAATCGTGGCTTGATCATGACCGCCTTCCACGCATGGCGATTTTTGATGCTGCGCGAATCGAACAGCCAGCCTTGGTCGCCTTAATCGATCGCTTGCCAGACGAGCTATGTGTCACGATGCCTGGCGGCTTGCTGGCGGGCTTAGCTGATGTACAAACGGATCAAGGCGTTATTTTTGTGTGCGATGCGCCTACCTGGACAATGCCTAAACGCTTTGAGGAGTCCATTGTTTTACTGGATCGGATACAGGATCCGGGTAATGTCGGGACTTTGTTGCGCACCTGTGCGGCGGCCGGCATCAAACGAGTATTGAGTGCGAGGGGGACGGCGGCACTTTGGTCACCCAAGGTTTTGCGCAGTGCTCAAGGCGCCCATTTTGCGCTGAAGCTTTATGAACAACTGGATTTAGTTGAAATTTGCCAAAACTTGAGTTTGCCGATTGTCGCCACGACACTTGCGAAATCAACTGACCTTTACGACACGAAATTGCCTGAGCATTGCGCTTGGGTGTTTGGCCATGAGGGGCAGGGCGTTGCGCCCGAAATCTTGTCGCAAGCGAAGTTAAGGATCAATATCAATCACGACAGAGCCGCTGTAGAGTCTCTCAATGTTGGTATCGCTGCCGCCATTTGTTTATTTGAACAAAGACGTCAGCATCGCGTATCGTGAAAGATGATTGACAATACTAAAACTCGATATGGGCGCGTAAAGAATAGACATTGACCGGGCCGCGATCAGCGTTATAGCAAGGGTTTGCAATGCGCTGATAGTCGGCAGTCAACCATACTAGCGCTGTCACTTTTGCACTGTAGTACAACTCTGCGATGTTTTCACGCTTGTAGTTCAACCGACTGTCACCGCAAAAGAAATCCGACCCGCCCGCGCTCAAGTAGGCCTGGTTTGTGCTCGAGATCCCGTTTGACGCAAGGCCAATACCGATGATGTCGTCAGGTCTGCTCCATTGTGAGCCGCTTATCGACACACCACCAGAGATTGAATTGTTGATGTCAGTAAAAGAGTAACCCTCCGTCGCTCCATTATTCCAGCTCGCGCGCGCAAAGGCGCCAATGTCCTTGTTGATTGCCTGTTCCAGGCTTAAGCCAAAGCCGTACTTGACTTGCGTGGTGCGAATATTTCCCAGATCCGGGGTTGCACTGGATTGTGACGCGAAGTTCAACGCATCAGCGTAGTTGCCGAAGGCCGCTTGATTTCGAAACACCATTGCGCGAACTTTGCCGTCTTGAGCAAAAATTGAATGATCATGTTGAATCTCGAGCGTATCTGCATAGGATTGCAGCAAGTTTGTTGTTAACGCAAGGCCATTGGATTCAACCGGCAGCATACTTCTCGATGCTCTGAAGGCCCACTCATCCCAATACAGCTCACCCACCAGGCCGCGGGTATAACCGCGAGCGTCCGCTGGCAAATCCCAAGCACCCCAGTCAATAATTGACCAATTCAGAAAGTCTTTTTTGGGATCGTGCGCAAAGGTATTGCGGTCAAAGATGTCGACAATTGAATAGATACCGCCTGTAAAAACTAACCTGCGCCTGTCAACCGTATTGCCGAAGCTGTTGTATTCGAGATCAGGCCTCACCTGATCACCGCCCAAACCAATGGTTTGTCTGAAGAACGCTCGCGCGGTGTAGACAATCGGGCTGGTGAAGGCAGCTTTTTGTGCCTCGCCGTTGTAGACACCCGCCACGCCCAATAACCCAGAGAAGGGGATGCCTGAGCCAGTCTCTGGATTAAACCAGATCTCTGTGTCTTTCCAGGGCCTGAAGCCAACGAAGATTGTGCCCGTAAAGGTATACCCAGACTCATTACCACCATACAAACTCGATGGCCCGTTGTATGGGTCAGCAAACGAAGGATGTTTATCGCCAACATAGGTTGATTGCATCCCAAAATGAATCTGCGGATACGCTTCGGTGTCAGCAGCTCGCTCTGTCGTTAGGTCAGTCGCCTGGGCCAGACCTATCAACATAAACAAAAAACTGACTAACAACGGCAATTTAAGCATCGCCGAAATGTTAAATAGTGATACCAAAAATGCAGTACGACTTCGCATCAGATGATCCCCAATGTGCCATGACGCGGGTTTCCAAACAAAAATGGATTGTTTAGACCCGAAAGACTTGCTCTTTTAGTTTTTGTTGTTAGAGCGCTGGCGGTGCGCGCGAAAGATTTGCGCGCATAGTGGGTCGTACGATTGGTGGGAAATCTGTGCCTTCGAGTAGGCAGATCAAACAAAGCAACAATGGAATTAATAACACTGCCAGCTTCGGTGGTAAATCCAGTGCTTGGCTTGTGCCAATCGTTGCGCAAATTTCACAACGTTGATAGTCCTCACAATCAGCATGAAAATGCGATGCGCCCACAGCCTGCCAAACGAGTAGGCAAGCTATCGCAAATCCTAGGATCCATGAACGATGCGCGTTTGATTTAGCTATTTTCATTTACTGGAAATTCTATCAGATCTCTTTAGTAGCCTAAGTTTGAGCGTGTCAGGTGTCTGGCATGGATTTAATAAGCTGTATGTCGATCTAAGCCAACATCTTGTAATACGGTCGTTGAGATCTCCTCAATCGACTTGCTTGTCGTAGACAGCATGGGTATGCCATCTCGCCGCATCAGTCTCTCTGCTTCGGCCACTTCATATCTGCACTGTTCGATCGAGCAATACCTGCTGTCCGGACGTCTCTCGTGACGCACCTCTGACAAGCGATCTGGTTGAATGGTCAAGCCAAACAATTTAGAGCGAAAAGGCGTAATCGTTGTTGGCAGCGCTTGTCGCTCGAAATCCTCAGGGATCAGCGGGAAGTTCGCTGCCTTCACTCCATATTGCATGGCCAGGTATAAGCTTGTTGGCGTTTTGCCACAACGCGAGACACCTACCAGAATCACATCAGCTTGGGCCAATCCAGTCACAAATTGACCATCATCATGCGCCAGACTGAAATTGATGGCGTCGATCCGGCTTCGGTATTGCTTTGAGTTCACGCCTTTATGCAGCTTGCCCATTGAGTGGCTCGACTTCATGCCAAGGTTATGCTCCAGCGGTTCCACGAAAGCACCGAATAAATCCAGGAACAAAGCATTCCCTGTTTTGACTCTTGCTAAAACGTTTGGGTCAACCAGTGTAGTGAAAACGATGGGTACAGTGCCCTGATCTGCAGCAACTCGATTGATTCGTTGAACCACGTCGTCAGCTTTGCTAACGGTGTCGATAAAAGGCACTCTGACCTGTTTGAAACTAACTGATTCAAACTGCGAGAGCACCGAGTGACTAAAGGTTTCGGCAGTGATCCCGGTGCCGTCCGAGATGATGAAAACCGTCCGTGCAGTGGGGGTGTTGGCAACACTCATAAAAACCTTTTTGCGGGCAGGGATAGTACAATGTTGCTTTGCAATATACATCTTGTTGTCGCGATTTGTCTTTTTAGCCAAGCTTCGTTCGTGAGACGCAAGGCTAGTTCGGTCAGTCTGTTCTGTTTTAGTAAATCGCACACTGACCCAACTCGCTTTCTTATATTGTTAAAGGTGGTTCCATGTCCTACGTTATAGCTTTTGAGCAGCTCCGCATGACGGATGTTGACTCAGTTGGGGGTAAAAACGCGTCTCTAGGTGAAATGATCAGTCAGTTATCGGGTGCCGGCGTTCGGGTGCCTGGTGGTTTTGCGACAACCGCGCAGGCATTTCGTGATTTTTTGTCTGATACCGGTCTGGATAAGCGTATCGCTGATCGTTTGACGACACTTGACCCAGAGGACGTCCGCGAGCTCGCTGTCGCGGGCGCTGAAATTCGTGGATGGATCGTCGAAGCTCCTCTGCCCGAACGTCTTAACACCGACATTCGTACAGCCTTCGCAGGTCTGGATGCGGATGGGAAGGGTTCTTTTGCCGTACGCTCCTCTGCCACGGCAGAGGATCTGCCTGACGCCTCGTTCGCGGGTCAGCAAGAGACTTTTCTCAATGTCGTTGGTATTGATGATGTCATTGATAAAATCCGGCATGTCTTTGCGTCACTCTATAACGACCGCGCAATTTCATATCGGGTCCATAAGGGCTACGCGCATGCTGACGTTGCACTGTCCGCCGGTATCCAGCGTATGGTTAGATCGGACAAGGGCAGCGCAGGGGTCATGTTCACGCTCGATACCGAGTCCGGCTTTCAAGATGTTGTGTTCGTTACTTCCTCTTACGGTCTGGGCGAAACAGTCGTTCAGGGTTCAGTCAATCCTGACGAATTTTATGTGTTCAAGCCAAGTTTGGCTTCGGGGCATTTTCCTATCGTTAATCGCCGCATTGGCTCGAAACTGCTCAAAATGGAGTTCGATCCCGAGCGCACTGAAGGTCGGGCTGTTCGCACAGTTGATGTCCCTGTCTCAGAGCGTAATCGTTACTCATTGACAGATGACGAAGTCATTGAGCTATCCAAGTACGCCGTTACCATCGAAAAACATTACCAACGTCCGATGGATATTGAATGGGGGCGTGATGGTATCGATGGCAAAATTTACATCTTGCAAGCCCGTCCAGAGACAGTTAAATCTCAGCAGGCGGTTAATGACGTGCAGCAGCGTTATCGCCTGAAAGCGACTGGCGATGTCATCGTTACTGGCCGCGCGATTGGCCAGAAAATCGGCTCAGGACCTGTCAAAATCGTCGGTGACATATCCGAAATGGATCAAGTCCAACCTGGTGACGTCTTGGTTACTGATATGACGGATCCCAACTGGGAACCCGTCATGAAGCGCGCTTCAGCGATCGTCACTAATAGGGGGGGCCGCACTTGCCATGCTGCGATTATTGCTCGTGAGCTTGGCATTCCTGCCGTTGTGGGATGTGGCAATGCGACCGATCTGCTCAAACAGGGTCAGCATGTCACCGTGTCCTGCGCTGAAGGTGATGAAGGCCGTATTTACGATGGTCTGATCGAAACTGAAGTGCAAGAGGTCAGGCGTGGCGTGATGCCAGACATTGATGTCAAAATCATGATGAACGTCGGTAACCCGCAACTGGCGTTTGATTTTTCTCAAATCCCCAACGAGGGCGTCGGTTTGGCGCGTCTTGAGTTCATTATTAATAACAATATTGGTATTCATCCCAAGGCGGTATTGGATTATCCAAATATTGATCACGAACTCAAAGTTGCGGTTGAGTCGGCTGCACGAGGGTACGCCAGCCCACGTGCGTTCTTCGTAGAAAAACTGGCTGACGGTATTGCGACCATCGGCTGCGCTTTTTACCCGAAGCCAGTGATCGTTCGTTTGTCTGATTTCAAGTCTAACGAATATCGCAAACTGGTTGGTGGCTCGCGCTACGAGCCAGAAGAAGAGAACCCAATGTTGGGTTTCCGCGGTGCGTCGCGTTACATATCAGCTGACTTCGCTGAGTGCTTCAAAATGGAATGCGAGGCGTTAAAAAAAGTACGTGACGAGATGGGTTTGATTAACGTCGAAATCATGGTGCCCTTCGTGCGTACGGTCAAGCAAGCTGAACGTGTGATTGCCTTGCTAGCAGATCACGGTTTGGTTCGCGGTCAAAATGGGCTCAAGATTGTCATGATGTGCGAAGTCCCGTCTAATGCCATCTTAGCCGAGCAGTTTTTAGAACATTTTGATGGCTTTTCTATTGGCTCAAATGACATGACCCAACTGACACTTGGTCTGGATCGTGACTCTGGGATGGAATTGCTAGCTGCTGATTTCGATGAACGAGATGCAGCAGTGAAGTTTATGTTGACTCGCGCCATTCAGGCGTGCCTCAAAGCTGACAAGTACGTTGGAATTTGCGGACAAGGCCCAAGCGATCACTTGGATTTTGCTAAATGGCTGGTGGATGAAGGCATTTTGTCCATGTCGCTCAATCCCGACACAGTTGTCGATACTTGGCAAAAGCTAGCTGTCAAATAACTTGTCACGGCCAGAGCAGCGTGCCGGATGAAGCCAACCCCCCGGGGTTGGCTTTTTCAATCTTTCTGTCGGGTATCGTGCTTCATCAGCCGTTCTTTCTCGCGTGCCCAATCTTTTTCTTGTTGTGCGTCACGCTTGTCATGAAGTTTTTTACCTTTACCCAGGCCAAATTCGAGCTTGATACGACCATTTTTGTAGTGCAGGTTAATCGGGACGAGCGCGAATCCTTTTTGTTCGACTTTGCCGATTAATTTGCTGATTTCTTCTGCTTTAAGCAATAATTTTCTGGTGCGGGTTGAATCGGGATAGATGTGAGTCGAGGCTGAATTTAAAGGGCTGATGTGCATGCCTAAGAGCCAAAGTTCGCCTTCAAGAACGACGACATAGCTTTCTTTCAGCTGCGCACGACCGGCCCGTATTGCTTTGACCTCCCAGCCTTGCAGCACGATCCCACCCTCGAAGCGTTCTTCGATCAGGTAGTCGTGAAAAGCTTTTCGGTTTTCAATAATGCTCATTAATGCAATGTACCGGTAAAATCGACCATTTTAGCCCCTTGCTGTCAGTCTATGCATTCCGTTGAGCGTTCTGTCCTCCTACCCTATAGCGCAGCCCAGATGTTCGATTTGGTTGCAGACGTGTCCAGTTATCCGGATTTCATGCCGTGGTGCGGGGGCGCCAGCGTCAATGAAAACAGCGAAAGTGGCATGGTAGCGTCCGTCACCATTGCGTTGGGCAGCATCAAACAGACCTTCACAACACGCAATACCCATCAATACCCGGAGCATATTCATCTAGCGCTGATTGATGGGCCTTTCTCAGCCTTGACTGGGCACTGGCATTTTGTTCCCTTAGGTGATGAGGCTTGTAAAGTCGTTTTTAATCTTCAATACGAGTTTTCAAGCCGAACACTGGGTGCCTTGGTGGGACCTATCTTTAATCGTATTGCAAGCAGTTTTATTGACTCGTTTACCAAGCGTGCAGAAGAGAAATACGCGTGAATGCAGTCAGTCAAACCGTGCTCTGCTCGATGATTAACGTGACCATCTGTTACCCACAAGAAGATCAGAACTGGCAAGTCGATCTATCCCTTCAGTCAGGGAGTTGTGTTCAAGACGCGATCAATGCGAGCGGGGTTTTACAACAATTCCCGGCGCTTGATTTGGCTAAGAACGGCGTGGGAGTCTACGGTAAACTTGCCCGCATGGATCAGCTATTGAAAGAAAATGATAGGGTGGAAATTTATCGGCCTTTAACATTTGATCCAAAAATATCGCGAAGACGCCGTGCGATTCATCGTGAAAAAACACGCAATATTAAAAAGAAAGTACCGATAGATGATTTAACCAAGGTGTGATGTCCGTAAAACACAAAACAACAGAGACACGGGGGCAACATGAATTTCGAATTAAATGACGAGCAGTCAGCGTATGTCCAAGCCGCCAGAGAGTTCGCTCAGGGTGAGTTCGCCCCTCATGCAGCCGAGTGGGATGAGCAAGAAATCTTCCCCAAGGCGGCCTTTAAGAAAGCAGGCGAGCTGGGCTTTTGTAGTATTTACGCCTCCGAAGCAATTGGTGGTTTGGGATTGTCGCGGCTAGAGGCTGCCCTCATCTTTGAAGAGATGGCAGCCGCAGATCCTTCGACCACTGCTTTTTTAACGATTCACAACATGGTGACGTGGATGCTCGGTGAATGGGCGACACCAACGATAAAAGCCCAATGGGGCGCTGCGATGGCAAGCGGTGAGAAGCTAGGTTCTTATTGTTTAACAGAGCCTGGGTCTGGCTCAGATGCAGCGTCCTTGGTTACTAGAGCAGAGCTTGTGAACGACCAGTATGTGCTTAATGGCGCAAAGGCTTTCATTTCAGGGGCTGGCGATACTGATGTGCTGATTGTGATGGCTCGCACCGGCGGGTCAGGGGCTTCGGGTGTGTCATCTCTGGTGGTTCCAGCAGACTCACCTGGCATCACCTACGGTCGAAAAGAAAAGAAAATGGGCTGGAACAGCCAGAGTACTCGGGCGGTTGTTTTCGAAAATGTGAAAGTGCCTAAAGAGAACCTGCTGGGTAATGAAGGTGAGGGCTTTAAATTCGCCATGCGCGGCTTGGATGGTGGGCGCATTAACATTGCTACTTGTTCAGTCGGTGCCGCTCAAGGTGCCTTGGATGCTGCGAGGACCTATATGCACGAACGCAAACAGTTTGGTCAGCCGTTGGCAACGTTTCAAGCACTGCAATTTAAGTTGGCAGATATGGCAACCAACGTCGTCGCAGCGCGTCAGATGGTGCGCTTGGCTGCATGCAAACTGGATGCTGGCTCGTCTGACGCCTCGACCTATTGCGCAATGGCAAAGCGTTTTGCAACCGATCTAGGCTTTCAAGTCTGTCTGGATGGGCAACAATTACACGGCGGTTACGGCTATCTAAAAGATTATCCCCTTGAGCGTTTGGTAAGGGATACCCGAGTCCATCAAATCCTTGAAGGTACCAATGAGATCATGCGAGTCATCATCGCAAGACAACTTTTAGAAAAAGGAGCAGACATAAGATGAGCGATATTGTTTTATTTGAAGAACTGGTTTGTGAGGATGGCAGCAAGCTGGGTTTAGCCACACTGAATACTCCTAAAACCTTAAACGGCTTGTCGCTCGACATGAATCGCTTGCTGGCGGATCAATTCGAGGTGTGGGCTGCTGATGAAGATGTCGTTGCGATCTTGATGCGCGGTGCGGGTGACAAAGCTTTTTGTGCTGGCGGTGACTTGCATTCTTTGTATCACGCCATGACCGAACAGCCTGAGCAAAGCGCAACCGTGCAAGGCTATCCAGGTACATTTTTTTCTGAAGAGTACACGTTTGACTATCGAATTCACACTTTCCCCAAACCCATCATTGTCTGGGGTGACGGCATTGTGATGGGAGGGGGCTTAGGTCTAATGATGGGGGCAAGTCATCGTGTCGTCACTGAGACATCACGCTTGGCATTTCCAGAGATTACGATCGGTCTGTTCCCGGACGTGGGCGGCACGTGGCTGCTCAACCGTTTGCCCGGTAAAACTGGGTTGTTCTTAGGTTTAACCGGTGCGCAGATTAACGCGGCCGATGCGCTTTATGCTGGAATGGCAGATTATCACTTGCCACGGTCTACGTGGGATAGCATGATCGCCCAGCTCAAAACACAACCGTGGTCTCGATCCACCAGTGAGCAGGCTGGATCAGCCAATTCTAAGCTTGCTGCGCGGGTATGCAATGACAGCTTGATTCACCAGGTTCTGGATCAGCTCGGTTCGGAGCCAGCTCCAACGATTGGCTCTTTGCAACAGCATGCTCCGTTGATTCAGAAGCTTTGTAGCGGCTCAGATTTGAATGCCATCGTAAAGAACTTGCTTGCTTTAAGCGACAATCCGGATCCCTGGTTGCAACGAGCCGCCAAGACTTTGTCTGCTGGTTCGCCTGGCTCGGCGAGGCTCACCTTTGAGTTACTCAAGCGCATCAAACATGTCTCGCTGGCCGATGCTTTCAGGATTGAATTCGTCGCAGGCATGGGGTGTGCTGTGCACGGCGATTTTGCTGAAGGCATTCGCGCCTTGCTGGTTGACAAGGATAAACAGCCAAGATGGAATCCAGCGACGCTTGAGCAGGCAACAGCTGAGTGGGTGAGTAAGTTCTTTAGAGCGCCCTATTCACCAGAACAAGATCCTTTGCGAGCTTTGGGCACTTAAATTAGCACCAAGCCCAGGTAATCTAATCTACTTTAACGATAGGATAGGGCAACGCAAGTTGCTCTATTTTTATCTCTGAATAGCCTGCCAGGGAAAGACTGTCGCTATCCATCACAGTAAATGGCGCTTCGAATAAAAGATACGTTCGTTTTTCTGAATGAACCGCATTGATGACTCGGCCACAGGCTTGATTGTCATCCAGCGTATTGATGACATCGTCACCGGGGTTGATCGTCAAATGACTCTGTCCATCAGCTCCCTCAGTCGAAGTGGAAATGGTTCGTTCAATGAATCCGTAGGCCATACGGCGTTTTAATGTGCCGCGATAGTGGCTACGAGCAACGATTTCTTGTCCGGGATAACAGCCTTTACTGAAGCTGACCCCGTCAATCAGATCCAGATTGACCGTTTGTGGGATGAAAAGGTCCTGTGTTAGCGCTTCAATCCAAGGTAATCCAGCTTCCAGGTCGGCAAGATCCCAAGAGACTGATGGCTCTAATTGCAGCTGGTCAATTAACTGTTGTGCCTCACCCAGCTGTTGCGTATCGGCAATCCACCACCATCGCAGCGTCTTGGCATTAGATTGAGGGGCACAAATCCAATAGCCAAACTCGGATCTGCTTAGTTGATAAGGTTTGACTGGCAAAGAAACCTTAACGTGTTCGCTTAGCGCTGCCAGGTCGCTGGCTACACACGTAACACCCGATACCGTCAAGGCAACCGCTTGTGAAATCTTGACCTTGGCCCTCAATACAAACATTGATAAGCGTTTGATCACGCTGGCGAGGATGTCTGCACGCATGATTGCGAGTACCTTGGGTACGTCTTCCAAGTTAGCGTCAGCCTGGAAAAACACCCCAGAACCCAACAGCCGTCCTTGCGCGGTGCAATAGCCCGCTAGCCGTGCTTGGTCTGCAGCGGCACCTGCGAGGTCGTTGGTGAGTTGCCCTTGTAAAAAAGCTAGTGCGTCAGGCCCTGAGAAGGCGGTCACGGCCAGCGACGAGAGCGCGTGGCGTTTACCCAGAACCTTTGCAGGTTCAGATAACACATGGCTGGGCAAAACGTTTGAAACGGGTCGCATAGACTCAATCTTTTAAAAACGGCATTCCTGTGCCTATAAGGTCATCATACCAATTCAATTAAACTATCGGGCATGAATGCCTTGCTCAAATTATTCGCCTATCTGTTGGCGCTGGTCGTGATCATGGTCGCTGCAGCTGGAGGGGTAGCCTACCACTGGGCGACAGATAAACTCGCTTTACAGACACCATACGTAGACGTTCTTGTACCAGCGGGTAGTAATGCCGGAGCAATCGCCCGAATTATCAACCAGTCCGGCATTGATCTCGAGCCGCTCGCTTTCTCCTGGCTTGCTCGACTCAGTCGGTTAGACAAAAAAATTAAAGCGGGGGGTTATCAACTGAAGCAAGGCGATACCCCCTGGTCTGTTCTTCAGCGAATGGCTCAAGGCGATGTCAGCTCGCGCCAGGTAGCCTTGATTGAAGGGTGGACGCTTAAACAGATTTTCGCAGTTCTGGATGCTCAACCAGATCTAGTTCATCTACTGAAGAGCAAAGATGTCGACCAGATTATCCAGGCAACCGGGATCCAGCGTCCCTATGCCGAAGGTTTGTTTTTTCCAGACACCTATACCTACTTTGCTGGCACATCTGATGCTGAACTACTTGTCAGAGCCTACAAAACGCAGCAGATTATTTTAGAAAAGGCTTGGCAAGCAAAAGATCCAAATCTGCCGTATCAAAATTCCTATGAGGCGTTGATCCTTGCGTCCATCGTTGAGAAAGAGACAGGTATGGCTGGCGATCGCGGCCGTATTGCCAGCGTCTTTATTAATCGCCTTAAAGCGGGCATGCCACTTCAAACTGATCCAACGGTTATTTATGGGATGGGCGAGGGTTTCGACGGCAAGATCAGAAAAAAAGACTTACAAACCGATACCCCCTGGAACACGTATACGCGAACGGGTTTGCCACCTAGCCCCATTGCGAGCGTGAGTCGAGGCGCGCTTTACGCCAGCCTGCATCCCGATAAAACCAATTATTTTTACTTCGTTGCAAAGGGCGACGGTAGCAGCGTCTTTGCGAGTACGCTCGCTGAGCACAACAAAAACGTGGCGACCTATATACTGGGCAAGAAACCGTGAGTTTCAAGCGCGATATCTATTTATTGAGGGACGTATTGTGAAGCCAGGTAGCGGTCTTTTTTTGACACTCGAAGGCGTTGACGGGGCGGGCAAGAGCACCCATGTTGAATGGATTGTGAATCAGTTGCGTCAAGCCGGTTTGGATGTGATTTCAACACGTGAGCCGGGCGGTACTGAAATCGGCGAAAAGCTTCGCGAATTATTGCTGCACGATTCCATGCATCTCGAGACCGAAACCTTGCTGATGTTTGCTTCCCGAGCCGAGCTTTTACGCACAGTCATCGAACCCGCTTTGCAGGCGGGGCAATGGGTTGTTTGCGATCGTTTTACTGACGCAACGTTCGCCTATCAAGGTGGCGGCAGACAATTGGGCAGTGAGCCGGTCGCTGCTCTCGCGCAGTGGGTGCATCCGGTTACTAATCCTGACCGTACTTGGGTATTTGATGTGCCGCTCGAATTGGCGCGCGAACGACTCAATCGCACCCGTGACAGGGATCGTTTTGAGCTTGAAGCAGATTCTTTTTTTGAACGCACTCGTGCCGTGTATCAACAACGTGCTCTTGATTATCCTGAGCGTGTCATTTTAGTGGACTCGTCAAGAAGTATCGAACAAATCAGGCAAGTGTTGCGGTCCGATATTGAGATGCTTCTTGAGCGCCACAAAGGTTAGGCATGTCTCAAGCGGCTTTTCTTCCCTGGCAAACAGATCTGGCGACGCAGTGGCTAAGCAATAAAGAGCGCTTTGCTCACGCCTGGCTGATCCACGGCTTGACTGGCATTGGCAAGAGAGAATTTGCGCTGGCTGCCGCCTCTGCACTGCTATGCGAGTCTCCCAACAACAGCCTGGCTTGCGGAAATTGCCTGGCGTGCGGTTGGGTGGCCTTGGGTAATCACCCGGATTTAAAAAGAATTCGACCAGAGAGCGTGGCGGCGGAGGAGGGCGTAGCACAAGCCACCGACGCGGGGCTTGACGATATTGGTGAAGCCGTTGAAACGGGCAGTGCATCGAAGCGCGCCCCTTCTAAAGAAATACGCGTCGAACAAATTCGCTCGCTTGAGACTTGGTTCAATACGGGGACGCATCGATCTGGCTATCGCGTCGTGCTGATCTATCCGGCTGAATCCTTAAACGCCATTACGGCAAATACGCTACTCAAAGTGCTCGAAGAGCCAGCACCAAATACAGTGTTCTTGCTGGTTGCTGATGCACCAGATCGATTGTTAGCAACCTTGCTATCGCGTTGCCGACGTTTGCCGCTAGCAACACCTAGTCGCGCCGTCGCGCTTGCTTGGCTGACCAAGCAGGGAGTGAAAGCAGGCGAGCAATGGTTGGCCGCTGCAGGTGGTGCGCCGTTATTGGCGAAACGACTATCTGAACAGCGGCCTGAACCTTGCCCGCAGTGGCTTACTGGAATGATGGAAACCCTGGCAGCGCATCGGTCACTTGATGTTAGTCCGCTGGCAGATGCGCTCGCAAAGATGGCAGCTAGTGAATGGATAGATAGTTTGCAACGGCTGTGCGTCGATTTGTTGATGGCGGCAAATAATTTGCCCACACGGTATTTCCCTGGATTGGATCCAAGTGTGACGACGATCGCTGCGAACGCAGATGTCAGCGCGCTGAGTGATTTATCCTCTTGGATTGGTCAGCAGAGGCGTCTGGCCAATCACCCTTTAAACGCCAAACTTTTTGCACAGAGTATGATCCAGCGCGTCGCAGTCGCTTGCCGACCCAGCAAATTCCCCAAGAGCCCTTATGTACGTTGATTCACATTGCCACGTTGACTTCCCGGAGCTCGCCGCTCAGATGCCAGATATTCTGGCTCGCATGAAAAACAATCACGTTGATACCGCACTTTGTGTGAGCGTCAATTTGCCAAATTGGCCGAATTTGATCGCACTTGTCGAACGACATCCAGAGCTTTGGGCTTCCGTTGGCGTGCATCCTGACTACGAAGATACTATTGAACCAACGGTTGATGATCTCGTGTCAAGAGCCACGCATCCAAAAGTTGTTGCGATAGGCGAAACTGGCTTGGATTACTTTCGCTTAACAGGTGATTTGACTTGGCAACGCGATCGTTTTCGCCAACATATTCGTGCCGCTAGGCGGTGTGGTTTACCTCTCATTATTCACACGAGATCTTCAGCTGAAGATACCTTGACCCTCATGCGAGAAGAGGGCGCAGAGCAAGCTCGCGGAGTGATGCATTGTTTTACCGAGTCCTGGGATGTTGCCCGTGCTTCGATGGACCTTAATTTCTATATTTCGTTTTCGGGAATCGTGACGTTTAAGAATGCACTCGCTTTGCAGGATGTCGCAACTAAAATGCCGCTTGATCGCATATTGATTGAAACGGACTCGCCTTACCTTGCCCCAGTGCCATTTCGTGGCAAACTTAACGATCCCTCTAAAGTCATTTATGTTGCTGAAAAAATCGCTGAGCTTCGCGGCATTCCTGTCAGCGTCATTGAACAGGCTTCTACCGAGAATTTTTTCACCTTGTTCAACAAAATTTGCCATCAAGGTGCTTAGCGATGTTTACTACAATTAGGTTAGATAAAAATTTCCTAAAGACCATCATTGTTGCGGTATTGGTGGTTTGGGCAACTACAACAGGCTCAGCCGCGCTCGCCGCGCGCAAAGCAGACGTTTGGGTCTATATCACCAACGACCACGTTGACGATTTACGTACGATTTTGGCTCAAGGGCTTGATCCCAATATTAAGAACCCGAAAGGTGATATGCCTGCGATCATGCTGGCGGTGAAAGAGGGCTCATGGAAGTGTTTTGATCTTTTGTTTAACCAGCCGAAGATAAATCTGAATGTCCATAATGGGTTTAACGAAACCCCGATTATGTATGTCGCGTTTGTGGGCGATCTGGATCGAACGAAAAAGATGTTGGCTAAAGGCGCAGACGTCAACAACCTCGGATGGACTGCGCTGCACTATGCCGCGATGAAAGGCTATCCCGATATTGTGACTCTTCTCTTATCAAAAGGTGCCTTGCCGAATGCGCCAGCCCCCGATGGAAGCAGTCCCTTGATGATGGGGGTTAAAGGTAATAACTTCAAAGTCGTTCAAGCTTTGATTAACGCGGGGGCTGAACCCACTGCTCGAAACCTTGCGGGCGAAGATGCCATTGATTTTGCTGATAAATTAGGCCATCCTGACTGGGCCAAACAAATGACCAAGATTGCTGCCGATCGAAAAGCCAGAGCGATCGCTAAAGCAAAAAATGAGCCGAAAGAAGAGAGTGTTGAAGTGGGATCCGAATCACCAACTAAAGCTTCAACCGAAGAAAGCTCTAAAAATTAATGATCATTTTTACGGCGTTGAAGCCTTAGGACGAACATCTTTTAGCCTTTGTTAGCCGATTGCGGCAACAACTCGGGCCTTAGGATATCTGTTAACTGTCCGTAGGGAATAATCCACGACAGGCGGCCGAATTGACGTGGTGCCAAAATAACTGGATCGTAGCTAACCCTCAGACCACTATCTAGCAGGGCAACATTGTCGGTTGAGACGAAAGGCCAGATTTTTTTGAACTCGCTTACATTGCCGAGCTCATCGTCATGATCCTTCAACCACTGCTCATATTGGCGAAGAACCAGTTGCTGAAAGTCTTTCGACTTATCAGGCAATAGCATTCCCTCCAGCGTCACCAGCTGATCCGCGAGCGGCAACCAGTTCAAGTACTGTGTTGTTGAAAGTGCATCCCGATTGCCGCTGAAAATAACGCTATCTAATTGAATGACCACCAACTCTTTGCTGTTTCGGATGACCGACGATTCAAGCGTAACAGTCTGACCCGCTTTGGCGGTGCTTAAAAAATAGTTCTTAAACGCAATAATGGATCGGTGGGGGGGCTTTGACTCGCTGTCAACTTCACCTATCGCAGCAAGTGATTGATCTAAAAAAGCATTGATCTTAGGTTTGCCATCAAAAGCAACTAGTTTGACACTTACTTTTGAGCACTGATCCGGCTTACACCCAGAGGATGTGTTGCTACTTGTGATGACCTGATATGCATAGGTCTGCTGGCGGGCCGTCTGAGCAACGACCGATGGCAAGCGCAATGAACCTGAGGTAGCTTTGTCGGCTACCTTGACGTCTGCAGACGACAGATAGTGGTTGGCGCTCACATCTTCACGTTCACTTATTTGAGAAGACGGGGCCGTGCTGAGCGTAATGTTATCGCTCGCTTTATTAAACCACTGACTGCAACCAGTCAGTAACACGACCCAGCAAGCTAAACAAAAGATGAGCCGCAAGCTAAAACCACTCACGTGTCAACCAGCCTTCAGCGCTCTGGCGATGTCTTCACGGATCGAAGCAGGCGTGTCATTGGGTGCGTAGCGCTTCATCACATGGCCCTCTTGATCAATCAGAAACTTGGTGAAGTTCCACTTAATAGCTTCTGTTCCGAGTAAACCAGGCTTGCTGGACTTTAGCCACTGATAGAGAGGGTGCGCGTGCTCGCCGTTGACCTCTATTTTGGAGAACATCGGGAATTCAATCCCATAGGCCGTTTGGCAAAATGTCATGATAGACGCATCATCATCCGGTTCTTGGTTACCAAACTGGTCACACGGGAATCCCAAAACCACAAAACCTTGAGTGTGAAACTCGCGGTAGAGCTCTTGCAGACCAGCGTATTGCCCGGTAAAACCACATTTCGATGCAACATTGACGATCAAAGCGAGCTTGCCCTGATATTGAGCCAGGGCAACGTCTTGACCTTGTATTGATTTGGCTGTGAAGTCTTCGAGTTTCATGGGCATCCTTGTTTATGTTTTTAGCGCTGAGAAAGCTTCGATGGCGCGCAGACGACTACTTTTCAGGTCGACGATAGCTAAAGGATAACCCGCCGAAGTGCGGGCCAACTGCCCTGGATCATGTATTTCTTTGCTGGTTAAATGCGCGA
Organism: Jezberella montanilacus; assembly: GCF_003003055.1. GTDB lineage: Bacteria > Pseudomonadota > Gammaproteobacteria > Burkholderiales > Burkholderiaceae_B > Zwartia > Zwartia montanilacus. The sequence goes on along the minus strand of NZ_PVTV01000011.1, from coordinate 34,436 downwards.
GCTCTGGCAACCACTGACGGATAAATAGCCCGTCAGGATCAAATTTCTCAGACTGACTGACGGGATTGAACACGCGAAAGTAGGGGGCTGAGTCTGCTCCTGTCGACGCGCTCCATTGCCATCCGCCGTTATTGGCCGCAAACTCACCATCAATGAGATGACGCATAAAAAACGCCTCGCCCCATCGCCAGTCGATAAGCAGGTTTTTAGTCAGAAACATCGCAACGATCATACGCAGGCGATTATGCATCCAGCCTGTCGTGACGAGCTGCCTGATCGCAGCATCTACGATGGGAATCCCTGTTCTTGCCTCACACCAGGCTTGAAAATCTGCAGTTGCGTTGCGCCATTGCACCCCAGCAGTTTCTGGTCGCATCGGACGATGCATTGACAGCTCAGGGAATCCGAACATCAAGTGCTGGTAAAACTCTCGCCACAACAACTCCGTTACCCAAGTCGTTATCCCTTTGTCGCCAGTCTCGCTTTCGCCACCATTTACGCTCAGTGCTGCGTGGAAACATTGGCTGGCAGATATCAGACCAGCAGCCAGATAGGCGGATATTTTTGCCGTTCCATCAAGAGCGGGGTAGTTTCTAGCCGTTTCGTAATGACTCACACGATTGGTTAGAAATGACTCGATTCTGGCCTCAATCGCGTCATCATCTACTGGCCATGCCTGTTGTATGGATGTGGGCACCCCAGCAAAACCCTCAATGCTTTCGACTATTGGATCCGATGCAGGCAATCGTTTCGGTTGCTGCTTGGCCGGACACGGATAAAGTCGCAGAGGAGCTTGCCTGAGCTGGGTGCGGCATGCTCGGGCAAAGGGCGTGAAAACCTTATAGTAGGTGTCTGAGCCTGTTTTGATGCTGCCAGGCATCAACAACGTTGTGCCATGATGGCCGAGCAGGTTGATGCCGTGAGCACTTAATAGCTGATAGGCCGTCCGATCTCGTCTACGTTCATTTAGACCGTGCTCGCGGTTACAGTGCACTTCATCGATATCGTGAGCTTGAGCAAAAGCCAGCAGGGCTTGTGGTACGTCTGACCATAACGGGACAGTCAATATTTTTAGGGGGATGTTTAGCCGAGCTAATGCTTGTTCAAGCTCTCTTAAGGCACGCAACCACAGATCCACTTTTACGGGCGAATCGTTATGGATTTGCCACTGAGCCGCCGAAACAATGAACAAACCGATCGTTAGTCCGGATTCGGTGGCCTCAAACAGCGCTGGATTATCGTGGACCCGCAGATCAGTTCTGAACCAGCAAAGCTTATTTTTTATTGTCATGTTTCCATTTTTCGATCGCAGCCAAGGTGTTGGACACATGCTGGTCGGGGCTCATGCTGTTGTACGTGTACAAAACTTTATCATCTGGCGTAATGACATAGGAGATGCGGTCTGCAACGCCTGGCATCATGGTCATGGTGGCATCGTAGGATTTCATGATCTTTTTGTCTGCATCAGACGCAACAGCAAACTTGCCGCCGCAGGGGCCTTTTGAGAACTCTTTCAATTCAGGCATATTGTCACCGGACACCCCAATGACGGTCGCGTTTAATGCCTTAAACTTGTCTGAAGCTTCGGCAAACAAGTTAGCCTCGATCGTGCAACCGTGCGTAAAAGCCTTGGGATAAAAGTAGACCACGACAGGTCCTTTTTTTAGTGCATCCGCCAATGAAAATTCGAAAGAATCACCAGCGAAGGCTGCAGGGGCGTTAAATAGCGGGCCAGTCGCACCCGGTTTCAGCTCTGCCACGGCTGCATTGCTCAGGACGCACGCGAGCGCTGCCGACAGAAGACCGCTAGAACGGACATAATTTGTGGATTTCATTTTTTACCCCGATACGAGCAGGACGACCAAAACGGTAAAGTTCTAGGTTACAAGGGTAGCAAGTTTTTATGATTAAAGGGGATTGCATGAGCTCGACGCAAAAAAAATGGCTGATCGAACGTTTGTCGATCGTGTCTTTGACGATTTCTTTGTTTGGAGCGCAGTGCGTTTACGCTCAAGTCAGAGCGTCTGAGGAAGCAGATCCAGCGCGTTGGTCGCAAGAAGATACAACTATAGAGCAGCAATATGTAACAGCTCGAAAGGAGCTGGCAGCAGCCTATCAGATTAGTCTCACCGACTGTGCAAAACTGACCGCAATCGACAGACAGCTGTGTGTGAACGACGCCAAGCGAGACTATGAGCAAGAACTGAGTCTGCTTGGCTTTAGACTCGGGCCAACCAAATAGCAGCCTAAGTTTAGTTCAAGACGCCTCGCGAACCCCCCAGACTGAATCGGCCAGCACCTAAGAGCATGACCGCCAGGGCGCAGGCCAAAAACATAGCTTGAAGTTCAAGCCTCCAGCCGCCGCTATCGTTAATCTGTAAGAGTTGACTCATGTGCTGTAGATAAATCGCAATCAGCATATTGACTGCGATTGCAAAGCCACCGAAGCGCGTGAAAACACCGATAATGATGAGCGCTGGGGCGATTGCCTCACCAACAAACACCCCGTAGGCGATCCAAGAAGGCCAACCGATCTCGGTCACCATCGCAACGATCCCTGTAGCACCGGTCATTAACTTGGCTAGACCGTGCATAAAAATCAGAACACCCAGTGCTAGCCGGATGATCAATTTGCCAATGTCGTCCGTGCTTTGCATTTGTTCGATCCTCTTGGGGCGTACTCAGTCCCTGAGTACTTGTTTCAACTTATGTGTCTAATGTTAGCAGAGTCGTTTTGCTATGTAATTACATAAATGGGAGAGATTTTTAATTACAGTTGTTGATTGATTTCTATACAGTCTATTTTTAGTTGGCGATACGTAAATACCGCATAATGTATATTATGTAAAGTAATGTAACAAGTTGAAAATGATTGATAATGAGGGCAAGATGACTCATCCTCGCTTCTCCTTTCGCCCCATCTCTGTTGAGTCAATCCGAACACTGTTTACCAATCAAACCTTGTTCGTGGCCGCTTTGATCGGTGCTTTGGCTGCCTTGGCCACGATTGGTTTTCGCGAAGGCATTTTTTTTGTCGAACGCGTCGTCTTTGGACCCAACGATGGTCTCGTCAGTGTCGCCACCAGTCTTGTCTGGTGGCAACGATTGGTGTCGCCAGCAATTGGCGGCGTGATCGCTGGTTTGATCTTGGCCTACGCACGCCGACAACCGGATTTTCATGCTGGAGGCGACTATATGGAAGCTGCAGCACTTGGAACTGGGGATCTTGGGGTTAAACCTTCACTTTTAAGGGCTATTTCTGCTACCGCCACCATCGCTTCAGGCGGTGCAATCGGACGTGAAGGTCCCATGGTTCAGCTTGCCGCGCTAGCTGGGTCACTAATCGGGCGCTGGGCAGATATGCCAGTCCCAAGACGACGGCTATTTGTAGCCTGTGGTGCGGCAGCTGGTCTGGCGACTGCTTACAACGCACCGATCGCTGGTGCCATATTTGTCGCAGAAATTGTTCTGCGCTCTTTGCTTATTGAAACCCTGGGCCCCTTGCTAGTCGCCGCGTTTGTGTCAAATATCGTGGTGACAGAGATTTTTGGCTATGCCCCGGTTTACGATATGCCAGTCTTTGCCTTGAGCTCGGGCGGTTCGAGTGTCGTGCTCGCCACAATAGGCATTTTTGCTGGGCTTGTGGCACCCGCCTATTTATTTGTGTTGGATCGATCCCGCGAAGGCTTCAAACATTTGCGTACCCCACTTTGGGTCAAGCTTGGTTTAGGCGGCTTAATTGTCGGTGCAATTTCAATTTTAGAGCCGGGCGTCTGGGGCAATGGCTACAGCGTTGTCAATTCTATTTTGCAAGGTAACTGGCTATGGCAAAGCCTGTTGGCCATACTCGCGATGAAACTGCTAGCCGTCGCAGCAACGACTGGTTCTGGCGCTGTCGGTGGTATTTTCACTCCGACTCTGTTCGTAGGTGCCATTATTGGTGCTTTGTGCGGCGGTTTAAGCCACCTCCTCTGGCCAGAACTAATCCTGATACCAGCGGCCATCGCGGTCGGGATGGGGGCTTTTCTCTCTGCGTGTACCCACGCGCCTTTGATGTCAGTCTTAATGTTGTTCGAAATGACCGGTAACTATGGCGTTGTCGTGCCCTTGATGGCTGCGTGTATTGTCGCGTATTCCATCTCGCGGTCCCTGCACGTGAGCTCGATCTACCCAGTTATTCATACAGGCACTCAACAGTCCGCAGCGTTGACAATTGCGAGGGATTTATTGCACAAAGATCCACCGACCGTGTCGATCGCCCTAAGCACGAGAGAATTAGACGCCCAGTTTGTTAAATGGCGTTGGCAGCATATCTATGTCACGGACGAAAAAAATGGGTTTCTTGGAGCTGTCTCGTTACATGATTTTTCAGCTGCATTTAAAAATGTGTCTGATCTCGACGCCCCTTGGCCCTCTGATTTACTCATAAAAACATACCCTCATGTTACTGAACAGGCACCCATCTGGACGCTTATGGAAGTCTTTGCCAGACATCCGGGCGAGCGGCTCCCTGTGCTTAATTCGAATGCAATGCTGATTGGCTACATCACCAAGACAGACGTCGTGATGATGTTTCGTGACGTCGTTGCGACCACTTGATCCAACTCTGGGTTAAGCCATTGGTTGTCAGTTAAAAAGACGATCCAGGCGTCTGCAAAAAAGCCAATTCTTCCTCCGTAGACAATCTGCCAATTAATACATTCCGATGCGGATATCGGCCAAATCGATCAATAATTACTTTGTGTTTTAGCTCCGACTTCAGGCTCTCCTCTAAGCCCGGCGAGCCGAATAACGTCATTGCCTCCTGATGGATCAGCGGCGACTCGCTATGCATGAAAGGCATATAGAGGAAGGCTCGACAGGTCGGTGTCAATGCTTGATCCGCTTTTACGGCAATCGCCTGTCGTGCTAACGCCAAAGCAAGTGAGTCAGAGTCAAATGCCTGCGCCTGATCTCGGTAAATGTTGCGCGAAAACTGATCGAGCACAATGATTTCAGCAAGACGTCCTTCGGGCGTCTCGCGCCAGGTAAAAAGCTCGCAGCGCGCTGCCGCTGCGTGGACAGCTCCAAAGCGACTGGTGATTGCTAGATCAAACTCGCTGGATTTGCTCCACCACTGCTTAGGTGTGATCTCGTCAAACCAAAAAGTTAAGATGGATTCAGGTTTGTATTGCATGAGTCTCGTTCATCCCAGAGCATTGATTTTTCTGATTGTCGGCATGATACGCTGACACTGTTAAAGAAACGACCCCAGGTTTTAAGAGCATGTTTAAAGAATTGAACTATTGGCGACTCGCTGGCGCTTTGTTCGCTGTGACCGCAGTTATGTTAGATGCTTATGCGGCTCATGGCATTGATGATCCCAACATTAAGATGACTATCGAACGGGCTGCTAACTATCAACTCATCCACGCCTTCGCGTTGATCGTGGCAAGTCTATTTCAGGGCCGGCTCGCCTGGATAAGTTGTCGTTGTTTTGCTGTCGGTATAGTCCTGTTTTGCGGTAGCATTGAGTGCAAGTATTTGCTGCACTTCAACGATCTAGGCAAATTGGCACCTACGGGCGGTATTTTGTTGATGGTTGCTTGGTTAACACTAGGGTTGTGCACCGTGGCAAAATACCCGAGATAGTTTTTTATTCACCCTTAACTAGCTTAATCAAATGACGATACGAGACAAAGCATATATCGTGGGTGCCTACGAGCACCCCACCCGCAAAGCACCAGATAAGTCTGTCGCGCAATTACATGCCGAATCAGCCAAAGGTGCACTAGAGGATGCGGGTCTGAAATTATCAGACATCGATGGGTATTTCTGTGCGGGCGATGCGCCTGGCCTGGGAATGATTTCAATGGCTGACTACATGGGCCTGACCAACCTGCGCCATGTTGATTCAACTGAGACAGGTGGTTGTTCCTACTTGATCCACGTCTCACATGCCGCGCAGGCCATTGCAGCGGGTAAGTGCGACATTGCTTTGATCACCCTGGCAGGTCGCCCTCGCTCTGCTGGCGCTTCAGGTTTACAGCCTCGTAATTGGGGTGCCGATATTCCTGACGTACCTTTTGAGGCACCGTTTGGCCCTGTCACTGTTAACAGCTATGCAATGGTCGCTGCACGACACATGTATGAATACGGCACGACCGCCGAACAGCTTGCGTGGATCAAAGTCGCCGCTTCTCATCATGCGCAACATAACCCCCACGCTATGTTGCGTGACGTCGTTACTGTTGAAGATGTGTTGAATTCACCCTATGTCGCTACCCCACTTCATCGTCTCGATTGCTGTGTTGTGAGCGACGGTGGTGGTGCACTAATTGTTGCTCGTCCTGAGATCGCCAAGCAATTGAAGCGCCCTCTCGTCAAATTGCGCGGTGCTGGCGAGTCAGTAAAAGGCCAGCTTGGTGGCAATATTGATTTGACCTATTCAGGTGCACGTAAGTCAGGCGCAGATGCTTTTGCCGAGGCTAAAGTATCACACCAAGATATCAAGTACGCCTCGATTTACGACAGCTTTACCATCACTGTTTTGATGCAGCTCGAAGACCTCGGTTTCTGTAAAAAAGGTGAAGGCGGCAAGTTTGTTGCCGATGGCAACCTGATTTCGGGTGTTGGCAAACTGCCCTTCAATACTGACGGCGGCGGTCTTTGCAACAATCATCCAGCTAATCGCGGCGGTATCACTAAGGTGATTGAGGCCGTGCGTCAATTACGTGGTGAAGCCCACCCAGCTGTCCAGGTTAAAAACTGTGACATCGCTCTGGCCCATGGTACCGGCGGCCTCCTCGGCTCGCGTCATGGCAGCGCAACTTTGATTCTTGAGCGAGAATAATCATGTCAACAATGTTTCAAGCTAACCCCTTACCAGCCCCAGTCATTGAGCCAGGCACCGAGCCATATTTTGATGCTGCCCGAGAAGGTAAGCTGATGGTCAAATACTGCAAGTCCTGCAGTAAGCCTCATTTTTATCCTCGTACGCTCTGCCCTTTCTGCTTCGGCGAAACAGAATGGAAACAAGCAAAAGGCACAGGCACAATCTATTCTTTCAGCTTTATGCCCAAGGCAACGCCTAATCCTTATTGCATTGCCTATGTCACGCTCGACGAGGGCGTGACAATGATGACGCAGATCGCAGATTGTGATCTGGCGACGGTAAAAATTGGTCAGAAGGTGTCGGTTGTTTTCAAGCCAACGACGGCCGAGGGTGCACCTGTACCGATGTTTAAGCCAATTTAAGGTCTTTTCAACTGCCCAGTAGTAAAAAGGATCTGGTCTTTGGCCCGATCCTTTTTTATTGCTCACGGCAAACGCATTACACTTGGCTCATGCATAACGTTCTCATCGTTGAAGACGAAATCGAGTTGGCTGATTACCTTAAAGCAGGTCTTTCGGCTGCTGGCTACGCGCCGACTCATTTGTCAGACGGCAGCGCTGGCTTGAACGCAGCTTTGACCGGACAGTGGGATTTGATCATTATTGATCGGATGCTCCCCAATGAGTTCGAAGGCTTGTCGATTGTCACGGCAATGAGAAAAGCCGGGCTGACCACCCCCGTACTCGCCCTGAGCGCGCTGGCGAGTCTTGGTGAAAAGGTCCGTGGTTTGCGAGATGGCTGCGATGATTATCTGACTAAACCTTTCGCCATGCCTGAGTTACTGGCCAGGGTCGACGCATTGATTCGCCGGGCAACTGCCTCCGAAGAGTCCCAGCTGATGAAACTGGCAGATCTCACCCTTGACTTAAGAACCCGCGAAGCGAAGCGAAGTGGTCAAAGCATTGTTTTGCAGCCGAGAGAGTTTCGACTACTGTCTTATTTTTTTAAGAATCAGGACAAGATTGTGACCCGCACGATGTTGTTGCGAGCGGTCTGGGATATCAACTTTGATCCAGGAACGAATGTCATTGACGTGCAAATAAGTCGCTTACGTAACAAGCTTGACCGGGGATTTAGTCCCCCACTTTTACACACAGTGCGCGGTGCGGGTTATCGGTTCGGCATCAATGAGTAGTATCAGGTACTCGATCGCTTTTCGTCTGGCGCTTATTTGTGGTGGTTTAGTCGTTGCATCAGTTTTGCTGCTCTGCGCCACTTTTTATGTCGGGACAGTGCTCGTGATGGCACAAAACGTCGACTCCCGTTTATTCGAAATCCAAGGGCGCTTTGAAAAAGACGTTAACGAGCGGGGGCTGTTTTTTTTAGCAAATCGTATACAACAGTCTCTAACTGATGGTGTCGACTCAGACACTGAGATTTTTTTATTGCTTGGACCAGATCGAAAAAAAATCGCTGGGAATTTGAATGGTTGGTCAAATCCAACGTTACCCTTAGACCGTATCTTAGACTTGCAAATCGTCCGAAATGGCCAGCCTTCCGATAGTCGGGTACTGATCAATCGGTTTCAAGACGGATCGTTGTTAGTCATTGGGCGGGACATGAAGGATCTTGTTGCGATACGCGAACTAATTGGCCGCGCCGTTGCCGCCGGGGGCGCGCTGTCTATTTTGCTGGCCATCTTGGGTACCCTTCTGTTTCGCCGTGAGATTGAGCGGCGCATCGGTGCGATACGGATGGCGACGGCTGACATTGAATCCGGTAACCTGAGCAGACGAATCGAGGTATCGGATAACCCTGACGAATTTGGAAGACTCGGTGCAGACATCAATCGTATGCTGGATACGACTCAAAACTTGATGAACGGCGTCAAGCATGTGTCCAACACCATTGCTCATAATTTGCGTACACCGCTGGGTTTAATCCGCGGGAGACTCGAGCAAGCGCTGGCAGCACACAATGCTGACCAAACGTTGAGCGATTCAGCACAATTCGCGATTGAAGAGATTGATAGCCTTATTATTATTTTAGAGAAACTCTTGCAACTAGCCGAAACAGAGTCCGGCACAAAACGTCTGCCTTTTGCGGCAGTCGACATAGAAGAGCTGTTGACTGACTTGACTGAACTCTACGACGCGTTCGCTGAAGCTCAAGAGGCGCAAATCATACTTTCGATAGATGGCGATTTAAAAGCTCACGGCGATAAAGATCTGATTTCAACGATGCTTGCGAATCTTTTAGATAATGCTTTGAAGTACGGTGGGCACGCCGTCACGATTCGAGTGACTGCAAAAGCCATCGATCAAGGGATAGCGTTGATTGTCCAGGACGATGGGCCAGGCGTGCCTGTCGCAGAATATGCAAGAGTGTTATTACCGTTTCAACGGATTGATCGCGCAACAAAAGGTAGTGGTCTTGGTCTATCAATCGTCGCTGCAATCACCGAGTTACACCGAGGCTCTTTAAGCTTAACTGCCGCCAATCCGGGGCTTTGCGTCACGATCTTGTTGCCCACGTCTTAGGCTCAAGGATCCCCTGACTCGTTTGTCAGGTTCTAAAAAGGGATAGACAATGTTATTTCTAGTCATCAGTACACCTCGCCCTGATAAACCGACGTCGTTGACAAACGATAGAATGAAATATTGGGACTGGATGAACCCGCTGCTTGCTTCAGGGGTGGCTAAGTCAGCCTACCCTCGTGTTGGTCGCGGCGTTGCGGTCACCTTTAATGTTGATTCGAACGAGACCTTGCACCGTTTGATGAATGAATGGGCGGATATTATCCCGGCGCACTTTGAGGTATATCCCTTGCTTGACGCGGGTGTCGCTAAGCAGTTTCTCGCGAGTCAAGCAGCGAGTTGATCCATTTCGGGGCAGAGAGCAACGAAAAAGGGTTAGTGTCTTGTGAACACTAACCCTTTGATATATATGGTCGGAACGGAAGGATTCGAACCTTCGACCCCTTGCACCCCATGCAAGTGCGCTACCAGGCTGCGCTACGCCCCGAAAGACAAGGAGTATAGCAGAGCTTGACCAGTCTTCAGCTGGACGGCTCAATGCAAATCGAGCTGGCCTTTGCTTGATTCATTGCCAAGGGCACTGCTCAACAAATCAGAGATATCGGTTAACTCTTGACGCAATGCTTGCAGCTCTTGGCCACTTAAACGAACTGCCGCGTCAGGGTCGACCGTCGCAGCAGCTTTGCCTTCACCCAATTTGTTACGAGCACCTGATATGGTGAAACCCTGCTCATACAAAAGCTCGCGAATTTTTCGAATCAAGAGCACTTCGTGGTGTTGATAGTAACGCCGGTTACCTCGGCGCTTGACAGGTTTGAGCTGGGTAAACTCTTGCTCCCAGTAGCGCAGGACATGCGGCTTCACACCGCACAAATCGCTTACTTCACCAATGGTGAAGTATCGTTTGGCGGGTATTGCTGGCAAACTAACAGACTTGTCTGACGTAATCATGTGCTGGAATGTCGAACTGTCATATTTTTATCAAACTGCGTATAGGTTACACATAGTCAACGATATAGGCAATGGTAGATTATCTAGATCGAAACTCAACGTTATCAAGACTTAATAATCACAGCTTCAACTTCTGCTTTAAGCTTCTGGCTGGCATGAAACGTCACGACGCGGCGCGCTGCAATCGGAATCGTCTCACCTGTCTTAGGATTTCTACCGGGGCGAGCTGGCTTTTTTCTAACTTGGAAGTTGCCAAAGCCTGATAGCTTGACAGCATCACCGTTAGCCAATGCATCCCGAATCTCTTCAAAGAACGTGTCAACGATGTCTTTAGCTTCTCTTTTGTTCAGACCAACACGTTCAAAAAGCAGATCAGCCATCTCGGCTTTGGTTAGGGTACGGCTATCAGTCATGGTCTCGGTCCCTTTAACGTTGACGTGCGCCATAATGCGAAGCGAGTGCATCGCGTATTTTCAGCATGCAGGCATCAACCCGCCCATCATCTAAGGTCGCCTCAGCATCTTGAAGGAAGAACCTGAACGCCAGGCTTTTCTCTGTCGAGTTCTCAACTGCCTTGTCTTTCCAGACATCGAATAGATTAACCTGTTTGACAATAGAGAGTTCACTGTACTCAAGAGTCATAGACTTGATCATATCAAGCAAACTGCCAACAGCCGTATTGTTGTCAACCCAGACAGCCAGATCACGTTGAACCACGGGCTGACGAGAAAGCTCCTGAGGGTGAGGCATAGCAAGGATAGAAAGACTGTCAAGTGTGAGTTCGAAGACCACGGGGGCGGTCGATAGCTCTTGTTCTTGCACCCATTGTGGATGCAACTCGCCTAGCCAGCCTGCGAATTGACCATCGAACTCAATCCTGGCGCTTCGGCCAGGATGCAGGGCAGCATGCGAGTCCGGAACGAACTTCAACCGGTTTGCTAATTGGCCGAATAACGATTCGATATCACTTTTTACATCGAAAAAATCCACCTGCCGATCGGATACACCCCATTGGGTATCAAGCACCCCACCCCAGGCAGCACCTGCCAGCCTCTGAGGTTGACTTACTAACGCAACCGACAAGGGACCATCCGTGGCGGCAGCGTCACGCATGAACACTCGACCGAGTTCAAACACGCGCACGCGACTTTGCTTACGGTTAACGTTGTACTTAATATTTGCAATCAAACCGGGGATCAAGCTCGAGCGCATGACTGCAAGTTGACTGGCGATGGGGTTGAGTAACTTGATTGGATCGGACTGGCCGATCATGTCAGTTTCCCAGGTCTCATCGACAAATGAAAAATTAATGACTTCCTGATAGTCGAGCGCGGCGACTTCGTGTCTGAGCTGATGTGTACCTCTTGAAATTTCGGGAGCAATGCGCATTTTTGCCCTAGCGAGCGGCGGTACTGCAGGGATATTCTCGAAGCCAATAATGCGAGCAATTTCTTCGATCAAATCTTCTTCAATTCGGATATCAAAGCGGTAGGAAGGAGGCGTAACCACAAAACTATCGTCATGCTGAGTAAATGCAAACCCAAGGCTTTTAAACACAGCGTCTGCAGTCTCAGCACTAACGTCAACCCCCAGCACGCGACGGCAGCGAGTTAACCGCATCGTTACGGGCTGGCGCTTGGGTACGTTGACGATTTGATCATCAAGAGGACCCGCCTCGCCACCGCAGACATCCATGATCAAACGTGAAATTAACTCTAGATCCTCGCGATTGGTTGAGAAGTCAACTCCTCGCTCGAATCGATGGCTGGCTTCGGAGGTCAGTTTCAGCTTACGTGCTCGCCCGGCGATTGCATCTGGCCACCAGAAAGCTGCTTCTAGATAGATATTTTTCGTATCCAAACTCACAGCTGTCGAATCACCACCCATAATGCCTGCCAAACTCTCAACGTGACCACCCGATACGATCACACCCATGCTTGGGTCGAGATCAATGGTTTTGCCATTAAGTAGTTTCAAGGACTCGCCGCTGCGTGCCCAGCGCACTGTCAGAGAATCACCATGCATCTTATCGAGATCAAATACATGGGTAGGTCGTCCACACTCGAGCATCACGTAGTTTGAAATATCGACCAAGGCGCTGACAGACCTTTGTCCTGCTCGCTCCAGGCGTTCAACCATCCAAGCTGGTGTCTTGGAGTAAGCGTTGACACCTCGTATAACGCGGCCAACAAAGCGACCGCACAAATCTGTGGCCTCAATTCTAGTGGGCACAATATCGCTCAGCGTTACCGCAACAGGCTCGGCACTTGGGGGCGTAAGCTTCGCGCCAGTCAGCGCAGCAACTTCGCGCGCCACACCGAGGATCGATAAGCAATCAGCGCGATTAGGGGTCAGTTTGAGCGTGAATAGCACGTCGTTAAGCCTTAAGGCTTGGCGGATATCTTGCCCGACGGGTGCGTCGTCTGGCAACACTAACAAACCAGCGTGATCCTGAGACAAACCGAGCTCGCGCGCCGAACACAACATGCCAGATGATTCGACCCCTCGCATTTTTGCGACACCGATTTTCATACCGTCGGGCATGTGCGCACCGACCGTTGCTAGCGGTACCTTGAGTCCTGCGGCAGCGTTTGGTGCACCACAAACGATTTGCAGTAACTGGCCGCTACCATCATCCACCGCGCAGACTTTTAATTTGTCTGCATTGGGATGTTGTTCAGTACTTTCAATACGGCCAACGATAATGCCAGAAAACATCGGAGCCACGGGATTTTCTTCTTCAACCTCAAGGCCTGCCATCGTCAATTTATGCGATAGTGCCTGAGTTGAAATTTCAGGGTCAACCAGGGTGCGTAACCACGATTCAGGAAATTGCATAGTTAACCGTTTGAGCTCTAAGTCTGATTAATTGTTGAACTGACGCAAGAAACGCAGGTCGCCTTCGAAAAACTGCCGCAAGTCGTTGACGCCATACCGCAGCATCGTCAGACGCTCAAGGCCTGAGCCAAAAGCAAAACCGATATAACGCTCGGGGTCCAGTCCAAAGTTGCGGATCACATCGGGATGAACTTGCCCCGATCCAGATATCTCAAGCCAGCGTCCTTTATTTGGCCCCGACGTAAACATCATATCTATTTCTGCCGAAGGTTCGGTAAAGGGAAAGAAAGATGGTCTGAAGCGCAGCTCCAGATCTTCAGTCTCAAAGAAACAGCGCAGAAAATCTGTGTAAACACCTTTGAGGTCTGCGAAAGAGATATTCTCGTCGATCCATAACCCTTCAACCTGATGAAACATCGGTGAGTGCGTGGCATCACTGTCCACGCGATAAGTTCGCCCGGGCGCAATCACTTTGATGGGTGGTTGGTGCATCTTGGCGTAACGCACTTGCATCGGGCTAGTATGCGTACGCAATAGCAAAGGCAGGCCATCCGTGCCATTCATATCAACGTAAAACGTATCTTGCATCGATCGGGCGGGATGGTTTTCGGGATTATTCAATGCCGTGAAATTGGTCCAGTCATTTTCGATTTCAGGACCATCGGCCACATCGAATCCGATGGATTTGAAAATGCTTTCGACGCGTTCCCAGGTACGCGCAACGGGATGAATACCACCAATGCCACGCCCTCTTCCGGGCAATGTCACATCGATCGTTTCAAGTGCCAAACGAGCAGCCAGCTGAGCTTGAGCCAGCTCGTGACGGCGTCCATTCAGCAGCGCTTCTACTTCTTGTTTAAGGACATTAATGCGTGCGCCCTCGCTGCGCTTGTGCTCGGCGTCAAGCTTAGCCAAGCTCTTTAACATCTCTGTGAGCAAACCCTGTTTGCCCAAGAAAATCGCCTTAGCGTTCTCCAGTGACGCAGCATCCCCAGCTTTGGCGAACTCGGAGCGAGCGCGCTCGATTAAATCGTTGGCGGTATCAGTCATCGTATCCAAAGCATCCTTAAACGACATGTAGTGCACTGCCTGAAATGCAAACGGAGCCCACGGGCCCCGTTTTGCAATCACAGCTTCGACTGCTTAAGCAGCCAGTACCGATTTGACTTGATTGACAACAGCTGCAAAACCAGCTTTGTCACGCACAGCCATATCGGCCAGTACTTTTCGATCAAGCTCAATCGCTGCCTTTTTGAGGCCAGCGACGAATACACTGTAAGTCACGCCATGTTCACGCACTGCTGCGTTAATACGGGCAATCCACAACGCGCGGAACGTGCGCTTTTTGTTGCGACGATCGCGGTAAGCATACTGACCAGCACGCATAACCGCTTGTTTGGCGATACGAAAGACATTGCCACGGCGACCGCGGTAACCTTTAGCTTTCGAAATGATTTTTTTGTGACGGGCCCGTGCCGTTACACCACGTTTTACGCGAGGCATGTTCTAGTCTCCTGTCAAGCGAAAGGCATCATGGCTTTGACTGAAGCCATGTTAGTTTCATGAACCGCTGCAGAACCGCGCAACTGGCGCTTAGTCTTAGTGGTCTTTTTGGTCAGGATATGGCGTTTGAACGCGTGACCCCGCTTGATAGATCCGCTACCGCGGACCTGAAAGCGCTTTGCAGCGCTTTTCTTGGTTTTCATCTTAGGCATGATGAACAATCCTTACTTTTACACTTGTGTCTTGCAGGTGCTTTGCCTGATGCAAATCTTGGTAACCTGAAGCGCACTTGGATTTCTATCCCACAACAGTTTTGTTTAAGAACAAATATGAAGGAAAGCCTTTGATTATAAGGCGAATTTTCGATTTTACGCAAGTCAAGTCGTGAAGCAAGTTAAATTCTCTACTCGATATCTGAAAGCTTCTGCGATATGAACGCTCGAAATGTCTGTTTTGTTGTCTAAATCGGCACTGGTTCGGGCAAGCCTCTGCAATTTAACGAACGAGCGTTTGGATAAACGATAGCGGCGACTTAACTCACACATTAGTTGTTGGGCACCTTGGTCTAATTGACAGACAGCTTCAAGACGCTGACCTTCCAAGTGTGCGTTACGGCAGCCCTGGCGATCCAACGCAACGCGACTGGCTAGATCCACACGACTTCTGATCACCACCGATGGTTCAGGTTTTTTTGCGTCAGTATCTGGCACCCCAGATCGATTCAACCAAATAACCATGTCAATCCGGTCAAGCAAGGGACCAGATAGTTTCCCTTGGTAGCGCCTGATCTGCTCAGCCGTGCAGCGGCAACGCCCCAGACCATCACCACCGTATCCGCAGGGGCAAGGATTCATTGCAGCGACAAGCTGAAAGTCAGCAGGGTAAATCACTTTGTGATTTACCCTGGCGATCGAAATTTGACGGTGCTCAAGCGGCTCTCGCAGGGCTTCAAGTGTCCGCCGGTCAAACTCAGGGATTTCGTCTAAAAACAAAATGCCTTGATGAGCGAGTGTGATCTCCCCTGGCCGAGGCATTTTGCCTCCGCCCACGACTGCGGCAGATGATGCGCTGTGATGAGGAGCTCGGAAAGGTCGGCTATGAATCTTGGCGTTAGCCGAGTCCAGGTACGATGCAATCGCCGTGACCTGCATCCGCTCAGTTTGCGTCATACGTGGGGATATACCAGGTAATCGATGCGCGAGCATGCTCTTCCCGATACCTGGCGGGCCAATCAACAATATGCTGTGCGAACCAGTTGCTGCGACTTCAAGTGCTCTGCGCGCAGTTTCCTGGCCTTGCACATCACTCATGCATGGATGCATACCTTCTTCGTGCGTGTCAGTTGCTGGTTTAACCGAGCCAAGCAGCAGATGACCGCTTAAAAAATCCACGACCTGCTTCAGCGAGTCTGCCGCGAGTATCTTTGCATTCGGTACTTCTGCTGCTTGTAAAGCGCTCTGCCTTGGCAACACCAGACCCAGGATTTGTCTGTCGTGCACTACTTCTATGGCAATCGCGATTGCTCCCCGTATTGGAACTAAGGATCCGGTCAGGGAAAGCTCGCCAGCAAACACGTATTTTTTCAGTGTGGGGACCCAGGCTTCATTTGTTTTTTTTAGCGATAGCTCGGGTAAATCAATTTGCCCAGATACAAGCAGGACACCTAAGGCGATAGGTAGATCGAATCTACCTGACTCTTTGGGCAGATCGGCAGGCGCCAAATTAACGGTGAGCCTTCCATTCGGAAAATCAAACCCACTGCTCTGAATAGCTGCCCTAACCCGCTCACGGCTCTCTTTTACTTCAGCATCAGCCAGGCCGACGACTGTGAAGCTGGGTAGTCCTGATCCAAGGTGAACTTCTACCTTAACCGGTAGGGCAACCATGCCGATCAGAGCCCTGCTGTGCAAAATGGCGAGTGTCATACTTCACCCTTCAAAAGGGACCAAGTATGCGGTTGTTCAGGCTCGATTAAAAGGTGATACGGACCGAATTGTCACAACGCAGTTAAGGCTTAGATTCAAGCTCAGCGATCCGAGTTTCGAGAGCACGTATTTGTGTTTCGAGCGCGGAAACCCGTTCTGTTGTTTTGCGCAACACAGCGATCTGCTGGTCGAAATCCTCGCGAGTGACGAGATCCATCTTGTTAAATGCACTCCCCATCATCGCGCGTACATTACGTTCGACGTCCGCCGCCGGGCTCTTGGCAACTAGGTTGGATACATTTTGTTGGAGCTGTTCAAACCACGCGTTAGATTTCATTGAGCGACCTTACAAAGTTGCACATCCACAATCGGCAGACGCCTAGTTTACCGGACTGTGCGAAAAACCTACTAGCTAATACAAACCTTGTTTGTAAGCATAGCGGAGTGTTCGGGTTTGCTTCGCCCTAAATAATAGCGTGTTCACCTGTCAATGCACCAAAATAAAGCATGCAAGAAGATTTGTCATCGCGTTGCAATAAAAAAGACAACTTGATGAAGCGATCTAGACGGGTGCATTTCAATAATGTGTCAAGTGTTGGCACGGCTTTTGCTTAGCAAACTACGTCACAACAATTGACTTAGGGACAGATCCATGAAGCTGATCATTGCAATTATCAAGCCATTCAAGTTAGACGAAGTTCGCGTTGCTTTATCCACGTTAGGTGTACAAGGTTTGACTGTTACTGAGGTAAAAGGCTTTGGCCGACAAAAGGGACATACAGAGCTCTACCGTGGCGCTGAGTATGCTGTCGACTTTTTGCCCAAACTGCGTGTCGAAGCCGCCGTTGCGGACAATTTAGTTGATCAAGCAATCGAAACAATTGAGCAGGCTGCCAGAACAGGCAAGATTGGTGATGGCAAGATTTTTGTTGCACCGCTTGAACAAGTTGTTCGTATCAGAACTGGCGAGACGGGCGAATCGGCACTTTAATTTTGTGCATTAAGTAAGTCGGGGTCGATAGGCTGGCCCCGGTTCAGGATTGTTGCCACCTGGGTGCGCAATGCATTCGAGTGGGCTCTGCGAATCTCTCGTTTTACGTCCAGCAGTTGTTGCGGATGCATAGAAAATTCTGTTAAGCCTAATCCTAATAGCAAGCGTGTCAGTTTGGGGTCGCCTGCCATTTCTCCGCATACCGACACAGGTTTGCCCGCCCTTTCGCCGGCGTTGATTGTGTTTGCAATCAGACGCAGCACGGCAGGGTGTAGTGGATCATAAAGATTAGCAACCTCTGAGTCAGCTCGATCGATCGCTAAAGTGTATTGAATGAGGTCATTGGTACCGATCGATAAAAAATCTAAAAGCTGCGCAAATGGCTCAATTGCAATGGCTGTTGCTGGGACTTCAACCATCGCTCCCAGCTCAACCGCGGCATCGTACTCATCACCTCGTTCGTCGAGATCTCTCATTGCCGAAGCCAGGGCGAGTTTAGTTGACTGGATCTCGTGCATGTGAGCGATCATGGGGATCAGAATTTTTACTTTGCCATGCGCTGACGCGCGCAAAATCGCGCGCAATTGAGTCGCAAACAACTCTGGCCTTGCCAGACAATAACGAATTGCTCGCTGCCCCAGCGCCGGGTTCATTGTGACGGCTAGCTCACCGTCCATTGTCTTATCTGCACCAATATCCAGGGTTCTTATCGTCACTGGCCTGCCAGCCATTGTCTTAACCACTTTCGAATACGCTTGGTACTGCTGGTCCTCGTCGGGCAGGTCTGTTTGACCAATAAACAGAAATTCACTGCGAAACAAGCCTATCCCATCAGCTCCGTTTTCAATGGCAAGCTCCGCCTCTTCGGGTAGCTCTATGTTTGCCAACATACCAATTCGAATGCCATCGAGGGTGACTGATTCAACGTTTTTCAGTAGCGCCAATTCTTCACGATAGGCAATGAAATCCTGTTGCATTTGCCGGTATTCTTGCAGTGCAAAAGCTGGCGGATTAACGATCACAGTGCCAGAGGCCCCGTCCAGGACGACAACGTCTCCGTCTGAAACGAGGGAGCGTACATGCCCAAGTCCAACCACCGCGGGGACAGCCATGCTTCGCGCAACGATTGCAGTGTGAGACGTTGGCCCACCGAGGTCAGTCGCAAAACCAGCAAAGCTCGCCCCTCTTAGCCTAACCATGTCAGCGGGCGAAATATCGTGGGCAACGACAATCAGCGATTCGTCGGTTTTCTGGATTTTGTCTAGCGATCGCGAAGACTTGGAGCCAGACATGGCGTCTATGACCCGTTCGATCACCTGTCGAACATCTGAACCGCGTTCACGAAGGTATTCGTCTTCCATTGCTGCGAACTGCTCACCGAGAATCTGACCTTGTGCAGTCAGAGCCCATTCTGCGTTGTAATGACGCGCCTCAATCAGCAGTAACGCCTCGTTCGCCAGCAAAGGATCCGCCAAAAGCATACTGTGTACATCTAGAAGCGCGGCCAGTTCGCGCGGAGCATCATCGGGCAACGTTGTGGCCAACTCTCGCATCTCATCTTGAGCTGCTTTTAACGCCGTCGTTAGCCGAGCTTTCTCGCTGACCACGGCGTCTGGACTAATACGGTAGTGAGCCACTTCGAGGGCGGTAGCGCCCAAAACCACAGCACGTCCAATTGCATAGCCTCGGGCCACACCTTTCCCGTACAAGCACATCATGGCTTGCCGTGCTTGCGGTATTGACGAACTATTGTCCTTCGCCAAACTTGTCATCAAATAGGGCCTTGATATCGATCAATATGCGATCTGCGTCACCACCCGTCGCTTCAATAGTCACGGTCGTGCCTACCCCAGCAGCCAACATCATGACACCCATGATGCTTTTTGCATTGACGCGCTGCGCGCCTTTGGTAATGAAAACCTCGCCAGAAAACGGGCTTGCTAGCTGTGTCAACTTTGCTGCTGCGCGCGCGTGCAAACCAAGCTTATTTGAAATAACGATATCAACTTGTGGCATGATTAAATTTTTATGGGTTCGAGTGCGAATAGTAAGCCAAACTCAATTATCGTTAGTCTACACGTCTCAAGGTCTGTGTGGCACCAGCTAATGCGCCGGTGGCCACATCCTCCAAGTTGCTTTGTCTGTAGTTGATGGCGCGAATGAGCATAGATGCATTCACCCCGCCCAACACGCAGCATGGCACGCCGGCCTCTTGGGCTAAGTGACTAGCCGTAACAGAGATATTTGAGGGGGTGGCGCCAGGCAAATCAGTCAAAACCAACACGCCATGTCCTTGATCGGCCGCAATGATTCGTTTGGATAGAAACGGTGCAGAGTCCGCCGCGCATTCATCGGGAAAAACATCAACTGAGATGACCTCTGGGTCATGACCAATGACATGCCTCGCACAATCAACTAAGGCTGAAGCCAGCGGTACGTGCGCAACAATCATGATTGCAATCATTCAACGCAACCTTAACTGAGTACAGCTTCGAGTGCATCCACAAAGCGAGCCGCGACGTCAAAGCCCGTTTGTTCAGTAATTTCAACGAAACATGTTGGACTTGTCACGTTTATTTCAGTCACGTACTCACCAATGACATCGAGACCCACTAGTAATAATCCCCTAGCGGCAAGTCTCGGACCGATTGCTTTCGCGATCTGCCAGTCCTTGTCAGTAAGTGGCTGTGCTACGCCCCGGCCACCCGCAGCCAGATTACCTCTGGTTTCGCCAGCCAGTGGGATGCGGGCCAAACAAAAAGGAACAGGTTCGCCCCCAATTAGCAGAATGCGCTTATCCCCGTCTTTTATTTCAGGGATGTAGCGCTGCGCCATGATGCTGCGAGTGCCGTCGTGAGTCAGTGATTCGAGGATCGCATTTAAGTTTGGCTCATTTTCAGATAACCTGAAAATGCCTGTGCCGCCCATGCCATCCAGTGGTTTAACGATGACATCTTTGTGTAGGTCGCGAAAAGCCTTGATTCGGGCCATGTCGCGTGTGACTAGCGTGGGGGTGGTGAATTCAGGGACTTCGGTAATTGCCAGCTTCTCAGGGTGATTCCGAATTGCATCGCCACGATTAAAAACGCGCGCACCTTGGAGCTCTGCATACTCAAGCATGTGCGTCGTATAGACGTATTCCATGTCAAATGGCGGATCCTTCCGCATGATGACTGCGTCGAAATCACTCAAATCGCGCTCTGCGGTAGCTTCGGTAATCGAATACCAGCCTTGGCCATGAAGATCAGCAGCCGGATGTAGATTGATCGGCTGGGTAACTGAGTGCACTCGGCCAGTCAGGATGAATAAATCACCCTGCATGGCGACAGTGATCTGATGTCCGCGCTTATTCAGCGCAAACATCATTGCAACAGAACTGTCCTTGTAAGCCTTCAGATCGTCAAGGGGATCAAGCACGAAGAGCACATTCATAACAGCCTCACGTCTTATGCAACAGCGTCGGATTTGCCTACTGCTTTTTTGCGTGGGGCCAACACCATCACCATTTGTCGACCCTCAAGTTTTGGCATGGCTTCAACGACGGCCATATCAGTGAGGTCATCGCGAACGCGTTCAAGCACTCTCATGCCAAGTTCTTGGTGAGCCATTTCACGCCCACGAAAACGCAAGGTCACTTTGGCTTTATCGCCTTCGTCCAAAAATCGTTTCAAATTACGCAGTTTGACTTGATAGTCACCTTCATCCGTAGCAGGCCGGAATTTGACCTCTTTTACCTGGATGATTTTTTGCTTGGACTTTGCTTCTGCAGCACGCTTTTGTTCTTGGTATTTGAATTTGCCGTAGTCCATCAAGCGACAAACGGGCGGCTCTGCGTTGGGGGCAATTTCTACAAGATCCACTTCAGCTTCCTCGGCCATTCGAATCGCATCGAATGTCTTCACTACGCCGAGTTGCTCACCTTCAAGACCGATTAAACGAACTTCAGGTATACGGATATCGCCGTTGATGCGATGGGTTTTTTCTGTTGCGATGTTGACAACTCCTAGTGGTTAATCTGCTTGAGGCGCAAACGAGCCTGAATTGCGGCGGGAAGCCACGTCTTCTGAAATAAGTGTGGAAAAGTCTGCGATCGGCATGACGCCTACCTCAACGCCCCCCCGAGCACGAACGGCAACCGTGCCTGCTTCGCGCTCTTTTTCACCGACCACGAGCATGTAGGGTACCTTCTGCATGCTGTGTTCGCGAATTTTACGCGTGATCTTTTCACTGCGTAAATCAGATTCTACTCTAAAGCCTTGTTTTATCAGGGTTTGTGTTATTTGTGCTGCATATTCAGCAGATGGATCGGAAATGCAACACACCACTGCCTGCACGGGTGCCAGCCACACCGGTAAGGCCCCTGAATAGTTTTCGATCAACATGCCGATGAAGCGCTCTAGCGATCCGAGAATCGCTCGATGAAGCATGACGGGTGCAACCCGTTGATCGGATGAGTCGACAAATTCTGCACCCAGGCGAACAGGCATTGAGAAATCGACTTGCATCGTGCCACACTGCCAGTGACGACCAATCGCATCTTTCAGGGTGTATTCAATTTTTGGCCCATAAAAAGCGCCCTCACCGGGTGAAATTTCAAATTCACAGCCGGTACGTTGCAGGCTTTCAATCAGAGCGGCCTCTGCCTTATCCCATACCGCGTCGCTACCAATACGCTTCTCGGGACGTGTCGCGACTTTATAAAGTACTTCGGTAAAACCGAAATCGGCGTATACGCTTTGCAGCAATAAGGTGTAAGCAGTGCACTCTTTCAACATCTGATCTTCAGTACAGAAGATATGTCCGTCGTCTTGAGTAAAGCCTCGCACCCGCATCATGCCATGCAAAGAACCTGAGGGCTCGTTACGATGGCATTGACCAAATTCACCATAACGCAGAGGCAAGTCCCGGTAGGATCGCAGGCCCGAATTAAAAATTTGCACGTGACCCGGACAATTCATTGGTTTCAGTCCGTACACTCGGTTCTCGGACTCAGTCGTGAACATGTTTTCACGATAGTTATCCCAGTGTCCGGTTTTTTTCCAAAGTGAGAGGTCAAGAATCTGAGGGGCTTTAACTTCTTGGTAGCCATTGTCGCGATAGACGGCACGCATATACTGCTCGACTTGCTGCCAGATCGCCCATCCCTTTGGATGCCAAAAAATCAAACCTGGGCCTTCTTCCTGAAAATGGAAGAGATCAAGGTCTTTACCAATCTTGCGATGATCGCGACGTTCAGCCTCTTCGAGCATATGAAGATAAGCATCTTGCTCTTCTTTAGTCGCCCAAGCGGTGCCGTAAATACGGGTGAGCATTTCATTGTTGCTGTCGCCTCGCCAGTAGGCACCAGCCACCTTCATCAACTTGAATACTTTGAGTTTGCCTGTGTTGGGTACGTGTGGCCCGCGGCATAAGTCGATGAAGTCGCCTTCGCGATACAAGCTGATTGTTTGATTGCCAGGTATCGCGGCAATGATTTCAGCTTTGTAATGCTCACCCATATCTTTGAAGAATTTGACGGCGTCATCTCGCGCCCATTCTTCGCGGGTGACGATTTCATCTTTTTTGACCAACTCAGCCATTTTTTTCTCTATGGCAACTAGATCCTCTGGCGTAAAGGGTCTTTTGTAAGAGAAGTCATAATAAAAGCCGTTCTCAATGACTGGGCCAATGGTGACCTGGGCATCGGGAAACAAAGATTTCACAGCATAGGCGAGCAGATGAGCCGTCGAATGTCGAATCAGATCTAAGCCATCGGCATCTTTTGGTGTCAGAATTGCCAGGTTTGCGTCTTGGGTAATTTGATAAGAGGTGTCAACAACATTAATCTCGCCGTCCATGCTGACACGGCCACCCAAAGCGACACGGGCCAAACCTGCGCCGATTGACTGTGCGACCTCCGCAACCGTGACTGGGCCGGGGTATTGGCGCTGGGAACCATCTGGCAGGGTAATTGCGATCATTCGTGAAGGATATTTATGAGAGGATTAGCCCGCGATTTTATCATCGCGCACGACAGACGGGGTGTTACCACTACCCAAGTCCCAATACAGTCCGGTCATGATGCCAAGACCCTCTCTGAGTAGCTCGCTTGGTAGGTGTTCATTCGGTGCGTGTTGAGAGCAGCCCGCAAACGAATGGGGTATCCAAACGGTAGGTAAGTCGAGCACTTCCATAAAAATATCATTAGGCAGGCCTCCGCCGATATTAGGCAGAATTGCAGTTTTTTTCTGTGTAGTGTCGCTCAGAGATTTTGCCGCCCATTGAACCCACGGATTGTCTGGGTCCGTACGAGACGCGTTAAAAAAGGACTCACGTGCGTTGGTCACCTTCACCATATCAAAGCCGTGCTTAGCCAGATGCCTTTCAAGCGCTGGGAGGATATCGTGAGGGTCAATGCCCACGACAAATCTAAGCTGACAACGTGCCCAGGCTCTTGGTGGAATGGCGTTGACAGGGGTGTCGGGATTTCCGGTTTTAAACGCCAATACTTCAAACGAACACCAGCCATAAACTTGTTCAGCTGGTGACAGCTCGGGCTCGCCCCAAGTGGGTTCAATGACAGGCCCGTCATCGCCACCGCTGACTTCGCAATCCGCCAGTGCACGTCGCACTGATGCGGGAATCGCTTCCGGGGTCCACTCTTTTATCTTAATTTGTCCAGTCGGTGAAGTGATCGTGGCAAGGGCGTGGGCAAGCTGTATGCCGGGATTTGAGATCAAACCTCCCCAATTACCCGAGTGATGCCCCCCTACTCTTGCTTCAATGGTCAGGTCAAAATTGGCACCGCCTCGTGATCCCAGAAATACTGTTGGGCGCTCGGGTTGTAGACGTGGGCCGTCGGACGCAACTAACAGGTCCGCTGCTAGTAAGGCCCTGTAGTCTTCACACACCTCTCTGAGACCTGGGGATCCAGTCTCTTCACCCATCTCAATGAGATATTTAGCGTTGAAGCCTAGACGACCACGAGTGGCGAGCACATGTTTGACAGCCTCCATGTTGATCGTATGCTGCCCCTTGTTGTCAGCGATGCCACGGCCAAACCATACGCCGTCAACGTCAGTGAGCGTCCAAGGAGAAAGATTGGGTTTCCACTCTGGCTCGAGCCCGCGAATGACGTCTCCGTGACCGTAACCGAGCACTGTTGGCAAGGCACTGTCTTCAATACGTTCAGCAAACAAAAACGGAGCACGTGCTTTGGGATGGTGAATCAATTGACAGGTAAAACCCATTGCCTCGAAGGCTGGGACCATTTCACCGGTTAGGTAATGCTTTAAAACGTCTGCGCGATCGGGGTTTTGGCTCTCTGTCGGAATGGCGACTCGACGCGAAATGGTTGCGAAGAAGTCGCCAGAATCAAAAGATTCGTGTGCACGGGCAATAGCTTGATCTCGGGTCATAAGAAATTAACCAATCAGATAAACAACACTTAATGGCCGCACACAAATGCGATCTGCGACACATCTACGGATAACCTGGCTGCAAGTATAGAATGTGCGCGAAGCCTGCGGCAATCAAGAACCGCTCGGCGAGCCCTAAAGGAGAAATTGTTGAAACAAGATGCGCTTCAAACAGCCGTTCAATTTTCTATTGATCATGAAACCCCCTGGGATAGGCACGTTGGCGGTGTCTTTGGCGTACATCCCACTGATCCGCCTCCCTGGAATCGTTTGTTTGGGCCGGTTCACGACCGTGGCTCAGTGTCGGGCACCATCTACGTGGGCGGCAAGCATCTCACTTCCTGGGGTGAACCACACCGTGCTGATCTGACTTTCAGCATTGCCAAAACCTACCTTGCACTGCTAGCGGGCGTGGCACACGATCGGGGATTCCTACCCGACGTAGATGAGCCAATCTCTAAGCGGGTAACTGGCGTCGGCTTTGATTTCGGCCAGAATGCCGACATCACTTGGGCTCAAATGTTGCAACAGACCAGCGAATGGGAGGGTGAATGCTTTGGTATTCCCGATCAGGTTGATCACTATCGGCACGTGAACTTTGCCCCCGCACCCAATGGCAAGAAGGGTGACTTGCGGCCGCGCAATCGCCCCGGCACTTATTGGGAATACAACGATGTAAGAATTAACCAGCTATCGCTGGCCTTATTACATCTGTTTCAGCGCCCACTGCCTGAGGTTTTTCGCGAAGCCATTATGGAGCCTGTTGGCGCAAGTCAAAACTGGCAGTGGGTCGGCTATGACAATTCGTGGGTGACCATTGCAGGCAAACCGGTTCAATCGGTACCAGGCGGCACGCATTGGGGAGGTGGCTTGTCTATTTGTAGCGAGGATCAGGCAAAAATTGGTCAAATGATTTTGGCTGGCGGTCAGGCGCAGGGTAAGCAAGTGATCTCCAATGAGTGGATTCAGCGTATGCGCACACCCTGCCCTGTTGCGCCAAACTATGGTTACCTGGTCTGCCTGAACGCAAATCGTCGTGTTTTTCCTAGCGTTTCAGAAAGCAGCTTTTTCGCTATTGGTGCTGGCACCTCTTACACCTGGATAGAGCCAGAGAAGCAAATGGTTGTCGTGGTGAGATGGATTGATTCAGCAAAGGCAGACCAGTTTTTTTCACTGGTCACCAAGGCCATCGACTAAGATTAGGCATGACAAATGAAACCTACATCCCAGGCAAGGACGCCTCGTTAGAGTCCACCATCCAAACGATGCAGGCCAAGCTTGCCTCGCGTGGTTTTCAGCTTAACGAGTCCTCACTGCTGCATCCGGTTGACGGTATTTGGTCCGTTCACGTGAAGGACAACGAGTGCCCCATGCTGTTTGCAAATGGTAAGGGTGCAACTGAATTGGCTGCTCGCGCGAGCGCCATGGGTGAGTTTTTTGAGCGACTGGGGACCCATTACTTTTGGACGCACTTTTACTTAGGAGAAGCGCGCGCCAATCGACCTTTTGTTCATTACCCTCAAGAAAAGTGGTTCGCACACGCGCCTGACGGTAAGTGGCCCGACGAACTCCTTAATCCTTCCCTTCGAGCGTTTTATGACCCCGAAGGTGAGATCGAGACTGAGGTACTGGTCGATTTGAACTCGGGCAACGTAGACCGAGGCGTGTGCGCTTTGCCATATACCCGGCTCTCAGATGGCGCACTGACATGGTTCCCGGTGAATATCATTGGTAATCTCTATGTTAGTAACGGCATGGCAGCTGGCAACACAATGATGGAAGCCCGCAGTCAAGCTCTATCCGAAATTTTCGAACGTCACATCAAGTACCGAATTATCAGCGAGGGCTTATGCTTGCCTGATGTTCCAGACGCAGTGATCGCGCGCTATCCGAAGATTGCGGCGGGTGTTAAAGGGCTAAGGGACGCGGGCTTTGGCATTTTGGTGAAAGACGCATCGTTAGGTGGCGAGTACCCCGTCATGAACGTCACCTTGCTACACCCGAAAGATCAGGGCTGTTTTGCTAGTTTTGGTGCACACCCTCGCTTCGAGATTGCACTAGAGCGTGCGTTAACCGAGCTACTGCAAGGGCGCTCTCTTGATTCCTTAGAAGGCTTCCCCGAGCCGGGCTTTGACATGGACGAAATCAATTCAGTCGCTAACCTTGAAATTCATTTTGTCGATTCAAGCGGTGTGATTTCGTGGAATTTCTTGTGTGATAAGCCAGATTACGATTTTCATGATTGGGATTTCAGCACCACCACGCAAGAAGACTACGACTGGTTATGTAATCGGATCGCCAAAGATCGTTTCGATATTTATGTTTCTGATTTTGCTGAACAAGGCGCGTATGCCTGTCGCATTATCGTGCCGGGCATGTCAGAGATCTATCCCGTTGACGATTTAGAGTTCGAAAATAATAGTGCTGGCAATCTGATTCGGCCGGCGATGTCTCGTTTGTCTCAGTTGAGCCAAGCTGAGTTAGCCGAGCTTAACGAGGACCTGGCATCTATCAACGCCTCGGACGAGCGGCCTCTGTGGGAGATCCTCGGTCTCGCTATCCCGGCGGGTACCGCCTGGAAAGAACTTCGTATGGGTGAAATTAAGACACTCGTGGCCCTGGCCTTAGGCGATCTGGATGCGGTTTTAGATGGCTGCCAATGGTTGCGCATGTATCAACAGATGAACCCAGCGAGGCTGGCGGTCTATCAATGTCTCGAAAATATCATTAAGCTAGAAGACACGGCCCCCTACTTGGCCGCATTAGAGCTCATGTACGGTCAGGCTACGGTGCACACTGCGCAAAACGCACTAGGTAAGATAAACGTCTTTTTCGGTTTGACAGATCTGGGTCCTAATTTTGAATTCAGCGAGATGCATCAGGGCTTGCTGGCAGCGTACGATAAGTTATTCAAATAACATCAACTAAGACAAAGGCAACATGAAAGAAAACACACTCTTAACCAAGCTTCGCAATGGAGAAACTGCGATCAATGGTTGGCTATCAAGCGCGTCTTCATTTACTGCGGAAGCAATGGGCTTGGTCGGCTTTGATTGCGTCACCGTTGACTTGCAACATGGATTAATAGGCATCGACACAGCACTGCCTCTGTTTCAGGCGCTGTCAATCGGCAACACCATTCCGATCGCGCGGCCGATGTGGAATGACCCTGCTCAAATTATGCGATTGCTCGACTCCGGTGCCTACGGGATCATCAGTCCGTTGATCTCGACCGTTGATGACGCAGCAACATTGGTTTCGGCTTGTTTATACCCGCCACGCGGGACACGGTCATATGGTCCGGCACGGGCCATCATGTATGCCGGTGCAGAGAATTACTATCCCGAGGTTGACAATCAGATTCTTAAGTTTGCCATGATTGAAACGCTCGCAGGGCTGGATAATCTTGACAAAATCCTGCAAGTCGAAGGTCTCGACGGCGTTTACATTGGCCCTAACGATTTATCGCTTGCGATGGGTTACATGCCAAAAACTGAGCCTACCGATAAGGAAGTGCTGGATATGGTTCAACACATCTGCGATCGCGCACATGCGCACGGCAAGTTTGCTGGGATGCACGGTACCTCAGGCGTCTCTGCTGCTGGCAGTGCAAAAAAAGGCTTTAATTTTGTAACGGCTGGTAATGACATCGGCTTGTTATCGGCCGCTTGTAAATCAGCCGTGGCTGCAGTTCGCCAATCCTAACAACGTTAGATTCAAGCTCACCAAACAAAAAAATACGGAAGACTAATGATGCAGATTGATTTAAAAGGTAAGCGTGCACTGGTTGCTGGGGGCAGTCGGGGGATTGGTTTATCGATTGCAAAGGCCTTTGCTGCCGCTGGTGCAGATGTCGCCATCTGTGCGCGCAGTGTCCCCTCGCTGGATGAGGCTGCACTTGCTCTTCGTGGCTACGGGCATAAAGTCAGTGCTCACGCGTGTGATTTAAGCGACGAGCATGCCATCAAGCATTGGGTTGAACAGGCGGCAACAGATTTGGGCGGCGTCGATATTTTGGTGAATAACGCCTCTGGCTTTGGTCGCTCCGACGATGAGGCTGGTTGGGCACTCAGCCTGCAAATTGACGTCATGTCTGGCGTTCGCTGTTGTGCAGCTGCAATGCCTTATCTGTTGGATGGCGGCGGAAGCATCATCCACATTGCGTCGATTTCCGGTTTGAGTGCGAGCACGCGGACCCCGCCTTATGGGGCAGCCAAAGCGGCCACCATTCACTACACGCGTACGCAAGCATTAGCGTTGGCCCCTCAAAAAATCCGGGTGAACTGTATA
This sequence comes from Jezberella montanilacus, assembly GCF_003003055.1. GTDB lineage: Bacteria > Pseudomonadota > Gammaproteobacteria > Burkholderiales > Burkholderiaceae_B > Zwartia > Zwartia montanilacus. The sequence continues at coordinate 5,190 of NZ_PVTV01000011.1, read as the reverse complement.
TCGCCCGGATCAATCTATTTTGACGGCGGGGTGTGGGATAACGCACGTCAGAACAACCCTGCTCTCTATGAGAGCATTAAACAGGGTATCCCGGCCGGGCGCTTCGGTACCCCAGAAGAAGTTGCCAACGTGGCAGCGTTTCTGGCTAGCGACCTCGCCTCATGGGTTACTGGTCAAAATATCTCTGTGGACGGCGCGCAGTCACTGGCTTAGCCTCTCAACCAAATGGTGTCGTTGTGGGTATAAATGAAGACTACTCTGCCTTGCAGAAAGTCATGCTCGACTATTCAGGCTGGGTAATCAGTTCAGCAATTAAAATCCTGCCATGGCTCGGTATTAAAGATCAATCAATCGTCGATTTCGGTTGTGGCCGCGGGGATTGGCTTCGGGCGGCGAGGCAACTCGGCGCCTCGGACGTATTAGGGCTGGATACGTTTGCTCTCGAAGGTTTTGCACCAGATATCCCTGTGCAATATGTAAACCTGACGCAAAACATTACTCTAGCGAGAAGATACGACCTCGCGATGTGCCTTGAAGTCGCAGAACACTTGCCTCAAAGTGCCGCTGCCACACTTGTTAGCTCTTTGGTTAATGCCGCGCCTGTTGTCCTTTTTTCTGCTGCCATACCAGGACAAGGCGGTATCCATCATCTCAACGAACAAAGTCCGCAGTACTGGTTCGACTTGTTTCAACAACACGGTTATGTTTGTCTGGATTTTCGTGACGCAATCTGGACCGACGAAGCGATTGAACCGTGGTATCGCATGAATGCGCTGGTTTTTGCCCATCCCGCTCATCTGCCTCAAGGGCTGACTGACTACCAAGTCAAGCAAGCCCGGCACATTGTTCATCCTGATATTTTTCAGGCGTATGCACCGATTGGCAGAAACATCATCCTGCATTTCGATCAAACCAAGAAACAGTGGTTTCCCGAGTACACGGCTTAATAACGAGGGGCAAAGCATGTCTGATTTACCCAGTCGAGTCAGAATTTTAGAAGAAGGCCCACGCGAAGGTTTTCAAATTGAAAAAGGCGCTATCCCGACTCGCCGAAAAATCGAGTTGATCGACAGTTTGTCGGAGACTGGCGTTGAACAGATACAGATCACCTCTTTTGTTAGCCCTAAAGCAGTCCCGAACATGGCTGATGCAGTAGAAGTCGCCAAGGGTTTTTCTCGCAAACCAGGCGTGCGTTATACCGCCCTATGGCTAAACGACAAGGGCCTCGAGCGCGCCATTGCAACCGAACGACTGGATATCAGGGGTTCTTTATCACTGACCGCCTCAGAGACATTTTTAAAACGTAATCAAAATCGCACTCACGATGAGAATGTAGCGGCTGTCAAGTCCATGCTAGGCACGTACAAGTATCACAAGGTGCCCGTCAATCGGGCAAGTATCATGGCGGCGTTTGGTTGCAATTTTGAGGGTGATGTGTCGGTGACCAAGGTCCTAGACCTGGTTCAACAACTGCTCGATTTAGCCCTCGAAGGCGGTGTGACGCTAGAGCTGATCTCACTAGCCGATACGATGGCCTGGGCAACGCCGGCAAGCATCCACAAAGTTGTGGGTGCTGTTCGCAATCGATACCCTGGCCTTGAGCTATCTCTGCATCTTCACGACACGCGTGGTATGGGTATTGCCAATGCCTTTGCCGGGTTACAAATGGGGGTCAAGACGTTTGATGCGGCGGTGGCTGGCTTAGGCGGCTGTCCGTTTGCCTCACATTCAGGCGCTTCAGGTAACGTATGCACCGAAGATCTTGTTTTTATGTGCGACGAGATGAGCATAGAAACAGGCATCAATCTTGAGAAAATGATTGAGTCTGCCTTGCTGGCGGAAGAGATTGTTGGACATCCATTGCCTGGTTCTGTTATGAAAGGTGGATCGTTAGGGCGTCTAAGGCAGAAGGTTAAAGCCAGGCTCGCGCAGTGAGGCTCGGTAGATGGGTGACGTGCTTTGCGACGATTGTTGGAATGCTCTTGAGAGGCTAAAATAAACCACAAATGCGCCATTTGTAGTCAGTACCCTAACGTTATTTCTATTATTTTGAAACTTGGCAACAATACGAAGGCTTGTGACTCGCAGCAACATGAAAAATGAACTGATCAACAAACGAGTACGTGTTGCCATGTTAGGCAGTTTTTACAGAGGCTTTTACATGCTAAATGAGCTTTTGTATGGCGATATTGCCGAGTACGTCGAAGTAGTGGGCGTCGCAACAGACGACCCTAAAAACACCTTTATCAGTCCCGATAAGCGTGTCTGGCGTTATCCTCATACCGTGTCAGAGGTCCAAATGGTCGAGACGCTGGCGCACCAGCACAGTATTGAGGTCTACAAAGACAGAGTAAATAGTGACCCGTTTTACGAACTGTTTGAAAAGCAGTGGCAGCCAGAGCTATGCTTGATGGCAACGTTTGGCCAACGTATTGGCAAGCGGCTTATCCAATACCCTGAATTCGGTTTTTACAACTTGCACCCATGCATTGACGATAAGTGGCCTTCAAAGTACGTAGGCGGGAACCCATTTAATGCATTGCAAGCAGATGGTAAAACCTATACTTGTGTGGCTTTCCATGCAGTGGACGAGAATTTTGACACAGGACCACTTATTAAGCTGTCTGGCAAGATCGCAATTCCTCCAGATTCATCAGTGGTGGATATGCATAAAATCACTTCTTATGCCGCGGCAAAACTGGCGGCAGATGAAGTGTTGAAGTTAATTCAATCAAATAAAAATACCTGAACCTCTAACACCCGAACAGAGAAAATATCAAAATAATGTTGCTAAGCCGATTTAAACTGAGAGTGACATTAAGCACTGCTTTCGTAGTGTTGGGGATTCCGTTTTTTATCGCGTTTATTCTCTATTCATATTTTTATAACTTCAATATTTATACCGACAACGCAAAGAGCCTCATCCAAAGGCATCATCGTCAGGTCGAGACTGAAATTTCTAAACAGTTAGATGCCATTTCAGATTCGCTAAGCTATTTGAAATTACAAATAGTTGAAGACACAAGTTTGGTTTCAAGCGAGAAAATGAACAATGTTTTACGCTTGCATCTGACCAATAATCCTGAATTAGTGTCAATATTTATTGCTTCGAATGCCGGCAATTTTAGGCAAGTACAGCGTCTTAATCCAAATTCAATCGTCGCCGGACGGGTTGCCCCTAAAAACGCGACATTCAATATTTGGTCCTTCGAAAAAAACAAAGCTGGTGATTCATTTTCCCGTTTTGATTTTTTCGATGCGACTTATAAAAAAATTGACTCTTTTACTATCAAAGATGATTACGACCCCAGGACAAGGCCGTTTTATAAACTCGCTCTAGCAGATTTGGCTAAGGACCCGAGCGGTAACTTCACTCAAATTGATCCGCCGTATCTCTCTCGAAGCACCAATGCACCAACGCTCACACTAGCTACTCCCATCGCTATTAACGGGGAGATGATAGGCATGGTGGGGGAATCGTTTGAATTATCAACGTTGACAAAATTTTTACAGTCGATACAAGTTAGTAAAGATAGCCAAACTTATGTGCTCGACGAAAAAGGGGACATCCTAATAAGCGGCGTTGGAATCGGTGATTACAAAGTCACTAACGGCAATCTCGAACTAATTAATATCAATGACCGACGTGGATCACCGCTGGAATTTGTTGGTCAAGAAAAAGAGAGGATGGGAAATCAAGTCGTTGAGTTTAAGTACGGTGAGCATGACACTAAATACCTTGCTCTGTTGAATCCCTTTGAGAAACAGCGGGCAAATCGAAAGTGGGATCTGCTGACTATCGCGCCCCAAAATGATTTCCTGGTGGCGTTGAACAAAGTAAATCTGAACTTGATGCTCTTTTCACTTCTTGCTGTGGCACTCATGGTTTTAGTCGGATTCAAACTTTCCAAAATATTGTCCCAACCGATTGAAACTTTGACGACTGATATTAAACAACTCCTTGACTTTAATGCAGCCCACAAGTTTGTCGAAGTCAAATCCAATCTGTACGAGATACAAGTTCTATCAGACGCAATTCGCAAACTGAAGAGCACCATCGACGCTTTTACCTCTTATGTGCCAAGGGATTTGGTCAACGATTTACTGAGGTCAGGTAAGCCTATCGAGATCGGCGGTGAAAGTCGCTACCTAACGATTTTATTTTCTGATCTTGAAAATTTTTCAGGTCTTTCTGAGCAGACGCCTGCACGAGAATTACTGACCCGAGTATCTGCATACCTCAAGCTGTTTACCTACGCAATTAAGGAAGAATCCGGCACTGTCGATAAATTCATCGGTGATTCTGTTATGGCGTTTTGGGGCGCCCCACTACCTGACCACGATCATGCCTTTCACGCGTGTAAAGCTGCGCTAAAAGGTCAAAAGAGAATGGATGAACTCAACGATCTGCTTGTAAGCGAAGGTAAGCCCAAGTTAAGAGCGCGTATCGGCATTCACACTGATGCGGTGTTGGTTGGTAATATCGGGTCGACTGAACGTTTGAGTTACACAGTCATGGGCGATGGCGTCAACGTTGCTGCCCGCCTTGAAGGCGTGAATAAGGACTACGGCACGCAGATTTGTGTCAGTCACTCGGTGTACAAAGAAACCGGCGAAAAGCTCTGGGTTCGACCCATTGATCAAATTACTGTCAAGGGGCGAAAAGGTGAAATTATCATTTATGAGCTCATCGGAACCCGTGACGAAGATCCCGAAACTGCACCGTCCAAAACTCAGATCGAGCTTTGTCAGGATACGCAACGAGCCTTTGGATATTATGTGAGTGGCAACTACACAAAAGCTTCTGAAGAATACAGCATCATTGCTGATCAGTACCAGGACCAAGTGGCCAAGATTATGGCTGACGTGTGCAACAAGAAGCTCGGGTCACAGAGCAATCCCAAGGTAATTGCTTACGATGTATAGCTTTCTGATCAAGTGATCTGTCAGGAATAAAAAAAGCCCCATTTTTTGGGGCTTAAATTTTAACGCTGGCTCTACATCATTAACGGGGGACAACGGTATTTATTAAACTTGTTTTTGCGAAGAAACATTTTTAATAGAGGTCATACCGATGTCCCAAGTCGATTCTATCCTAGGTCTACCTGGTTTAGCCGTCCAACGCGTGGATCGCAAGCTGGGGATCCATGTCTGGGCTAAGCCCTCAAGCCGTCCGTCTTGCGTTCACTG